>CAVWMH010000001.1:0-8466 GCA_963756075.1 Candidatus Dormiibacterota bacterium
GCTGAGCGATCAGCAGATGGCGCTGCGCCTCCGGTGGGACGATGTCCTTCAAGGACGTGCCGAGCATCTTCGAGGCCTCGTCGACGAGACGCGTCTGGCCGTGCCACACCGCGTCGGTCATGGCTTGCGATCTGAGATGTCACTGAGAGCATTCCATCCTCGAGCTTACCCTTGGTGACGCGCTTGCCATTGAGCACGCGGGGCAACGAGATCTCGCGTTTATACGGACCGACACTGACGAAGAGCTCGCCCTCGCGATGCTTGATGTCGACGTCCTCCTTGCCGACGAACGGCAGGTGCAGCTGGAGCTCGTAGGTGTTGCCGACCTTGCGAATGCGCTGCGGAACGGAGTGATAGAAGATCTGCGACGGATCCTGGTCACCGTAGATCGATTCACCCATCTCGGCGAGGGAGTCGAGCCCGACGATCTCGCGGTCGAACAGCTTGGTGCTCAAGGTCGGAATCGGTGAGAACGCCGTCTCGACCATCGCCGCGTAGCGCTGCTGCGCCTCGCGCCACGAATCGAAGTAGCTGTCGGTGACCTCGGGTGGCAGCACTCGGTTCACCACGACGAGGTCGGTGAGGTAGTCGTACAGGCTCAGGTAGGTGAAGGCTCGCTGTGCCTCCTTGACCACCATCTTCTCGAGGTTGAGCACGATCCGCGTCGTGCACACCTTGGATCGCCGAGGATCTTCTTCATCCCCTCGAGGTCGAGGAGCAGATCCTTGACGTTGCTGAAGATTTCGTCACTCGGCAGCGGGATGCTGATGAACGGCTGCATGACCGGGCGCGCGACCTTGTTCATCATCCGGTGGATCGGGAAGATGCGATCGAGATACCACTTGGCGACGTCCGGGAACGCGAGTAGCTGCAGAGTCTCGCCGGTAGGGGCGCAATCCACGATGAGCACGTCGAACTTGCCCTCGCCTTGTGCTTCTTGATCCACATGAGGCTCGCGACCTCCTCCATGCCGGGAGGCGAGGCCATCTCCTCGGCGACGATGTCGTCGACGCCCTGCGACGCGAAGAGCGAGGTCAGGTAGATGTGGATGCGATCCCAGTGTTCCTCGAGCTCGTGGAGCGCGTTGACCTCCTGGCCCCACAGGTTCGGGGCGAGCTCGGTCGGATGATCGCCGATCTCCCGGTCGACGCTGTCGCCCAGGCTGTGCGCGGCGTCGGTGCTGATCACCAGCGTCTTGTAGCCGAGGCTCGCGCATTTGACTGCGGTGGCAGCTGCAACCGTCGTCTTGCCGACGCCGCCCTTGCCTGTGTAGAGGATCACTCGCACGCGCGCTACTCGCTGCTCACAGATTGACGCGCGTCACCACAAATGCCGCGATCAGGATGAGCACGATCATGAGCGACGCCATGATCGCCACGCGACGCAGATCACGCGGGACATATGGCACTCGGTCGAACGGGATCGCCGCGTCATCGCTGTCGAGCGGCAGGAACATCGCTGCCGCACTCTGCTGGCCTCTCAGTGGGCGCGGCTGAGCCGCGGGGTTGACACGCTCGACCCGCCGGCGCGCCGGGCCTTCGTTCGCCGCGGCGACATCATCGGCGGGCTCGTCATCCGGCTCGGACTCGATCTCGAGCTCGGTGCCGGGCAATGGCAATACCGATTCCGGAAGTATCTGCGCGGCTCGCGGGGTGATTTGCACCGGGGCGGCGCCCTGGCGTGTGGCGACGCGCGGCGCTGCCGGGGCGGGTGTGCCCGGGCGCCTCGGGGCTGCCCGCTGCTTCTGCTTGCGCGTTTTCTTGGCCATGAACTCACCGAAGCGTATCAGGGGGGTGCGCGCGGACCCGCTGTCGCGATGATGCGTTGGACTGGGAGTGTGAAGACAGGGCAGGCAGCGGGCCTCCGGATGAGGGAGGCCACGATTGGAGCCATGGCCTGAGCGGTGTGAGAGCCCGGCGCCCGCTGCCCGACGAGCCGAAAACGTAAGGGGTGCAGCCCTACATCTTGTGGCCTATGCGGAACGCTAGCACATCATGCGGTGGTATTCAATGATGTGTTTCCTTCAGGCGCGGCCGGCTCTCACCACCCGTGTGAGCGCTACGAGCCGGACGCGTTGGGCTGCCAGGAGACCCGGACCTCCCACTCGGTATGTGGGGTGACAACGACAACGAGCGTCTCCCGCGTCCCCGTGTAGTCGTTCGTTCCGCCGGCTCCGCCGACACCGCATACTGAGGCGCCTTCGCTTTCGTAGCCATTCGAGACGAAGACCTGGATGCCTCCCGGGCCTGAACACCACCAATCGATCTGGATGAAACCGTGGGGAGGGAAGCTTGGAAGCGCGCCGATTCCCTGTCCATAGGTCACCGGAACCAGCACCTTCGCGTTCGCGGGCAGCGGCGGCAATGTCGGTAGAACCATCGGCGTCGCGGTCTCGGCAACGACGATCTCCCAACGCACTGACGAGTTGGTCACCACCTTCAAGCTCACAGGAGCGCCTTTCAGCGGGCCGTAGGCACCGGAGATCTGGGCGTTGACCGGCCCAGACGAGCTCGAGCACAGCTTGAAGCTCTCGTTGACCGAGCCATCTGTCGTCACGATCTGGAGGTGCCCGGTACCGACGCATGCGTACTGCACATACACCCAGCCCTCTGGGAGGAATGCGGGCAGCACCGCCGATCCGGTGTGCTTGGTGACCGGGATCACGATGTGCCATGACCTCGGAAAGCCCGTGCCGTAGACGGGCATCGGCGCCGGGGCGATGCTGTGCGGGCTCGGAGGGGCCGCGCTATAGGCCGGAATATTCGGGAGCGGACCACCCTGCGCCGACGACGGCGGCGGAGGAGTCGGATGAGGGTGACCGCCGAGTTCCAATGCGAAGGCAACCGCCGCTGCCGCGACCACTGCGATCGCGGCCACACCGACCATGACATTCAGCGAACTGTGGCGACGGCGGGTCGCGTGCGGTTGGAAGCTCACGAGACGCTGCGGCGGGGCTTCGGCGTCAATACGAGCAAACCTGTCCCGGAGCCTGCTGTCCAGCCGGGGACCGATGTCAATCAACTTTCAGCTCCTTTCGAAGGGTGGCGAGGCCCCGCTCCAGATGGGTTCGCACCGTCCCAGGACGGCACCCCATGAACGCGGCGCACTCGTCCACGGAGTACCCGTGCTTGTAGTTGAGCGCGATCGCTGCGCGCTGCTTGGTGGACAGCCGTCGGTAGGCGCGATCCATGTCGATGCGCTCGGCGTCCTGCTCCCCACTCGGCGACGGTCCGGCGCGATCGATCAGACCGGCTAACGGCCAGCCACGCGATCGAAGCATCCGGCGACCACTGATGCAGTGGTTGACGCAGACGCGTTCAACCAGGCCGCCTGACGATCCATCTGGGACAGCGCGTCCCTGGCCTTCCATGCCTTGAGCAGCGTCTCCTGAACTGCATCCTCGGCTTCGCCGGCGTCATCGAGGATGGAGGGCGCCAGCGAGTACAGGCGTCGGACGTCAGCCGTGACGACGGCCTCGAAAGCCCGTTCGGGCGCGCCGTCACCCGACGCCACCAGACCGGCTGATGCGATCACGCTATTCCCAACGCGCACAACCTTCCTTTTGCGGACACGGAGAGGAATCTCGCGCCACGCTGTGACGTCGCCCGTCTTGGGGCCTGGCTGCCAACCCGGCTCGCAGCCAGTGTCGGCGACCTGGTACAGCGCTCCGATCAATGTCCGCGCCAGGCGGCGCGGCCCTCCCTGATTCCATAAAAGACGATCACGAACCCCGCGACCGGGTCCGCCCACCACCAGCCGAAGGCGGCGTTGAGGACGAGCCCGGTCAGGACCGCACCGGCTAGATAGGCATCGACGAGTGTCACACGCCCTTCGGTGGTCAGGACAGGATTGCCCAGCGCTCGGCCGGTCAGGGCCTTTCCATAGGCGAGCGCGAGCATTGCCGTGCAGGTCACTGCCGTCCATGCGATGCCGAGCGGCGAGTGCGCCGGGCGGGCTCCGGTCACAAGGACGTACGCGCCCTGAGCCGCGATATAGACGGCGAGCGCGAAGAAAGCCGCGCCGATCAAGCGCAATGCGCGTCCTTGGCGGACGGAACCGCCGGCGCCCGTCAGTTCCCAGACGACCACGACTGATGCCCCGATTTCCGCCAGCGAGTCGAGACCAAAGCCAGCAAGGGCAACCGAACGGGCAGCGAGCGCCGCGAAAGCGAGGATCACGACCCCCACCGTGTTCCAGCTGAGCGTTATGTATTCAAGAGCGAGCCCTCGGCGCATCAGCTGACGGGTAGTCATCTCGAGCAGTGAAGCTAACAGCAACGAGTTCGCGTGCCCGTCGCGCGGTTGGACCTCTCAGGCGGAGGTGCGGGATCGTCGTCCTCCGGAGGCGCGTGCAGGCTTTTGCCCACGTCGGCTGTCGGGGGTCGTATTAGCGATGAATCAGGTTGGCCATCCCGCTGCGTCTTGCAAACCATCGGGCGGGCCGCCATCAGCCGTGAAATCCGTCAGACCGAGGTTCACGGTCGTCACTACGCCGCCAGGCTAACCCGGCCTGACGTGGCCCCACTCTCATCTCACCGGCGCTCGAGGGGGTTGTACTAACGAAGCACGAGGTTCTCCAAACTGGTGAGCGCCCGGTCACCGCGACAAGTTCGCCCGACCCTGGCCGTCGTTTGCGAGCGACGTGCCGGCGCGAATACATCGACGATGGCGGCATGAGGATCCTCTTCTGCTTCGTCGGCGGGGTTGGGCACTTTGAGCCCATGGTTCCAATCGCTCGGGCCGCCGAGGCGGCGGGCCATACCGTGGGGGTGGCATGCGGGCCCTCGCTGGTGCCCATCGTCGAGGCGGGAGGATTCGCCGCCTTCGGAATCGGTCCTTTGCCGCCAGCTCAACCGCCGCGGCGAATGCCCTTGAAGGAGGTGGATACAGCTCGGGAGGAGCGTGACTTGCGTGAGCGTTTCGCCAACGCGGCCGCGCGGGTGAGGGCGGAGGGTGTGCGGACGCTCGCCCGCGCGTGGCGATCCGACGTCATCGTGGCGGACGAGGTGGACTTCGGCAGCATGCTGGCCGCGGAGATGCTCGATGTGCCATATGCCACCGTCCTGGTCATCGCCGCCGGAAACCTCGTGCGCCCCAACGTGGTGGCGGACACCCTGGACCGCGTCCGGAATGAGTTTGGGCTTCCCTCCGACCCTGATCTCGCCGCCCGCAGTCGCTATTTGGTTCTCTCCCCGTTTCCGCCGAGGCTACGCGACCCTGCCTTCCCGCTTCCTGCCACCGCCCATATGTTTCGGTCAGTTGAGGTAAGCCGCGCCAGCGTTGGACCTGCCTCGTTGCCGCAATACCTTACCGGTGCACCCAATATCTACGTCACCCTAGGAACCGAGTTCAACGTGGAGTCCGGTGATCTGTTCACGCGACTGTTAGCCGGTTTGCGTCAGTTACCAGTCAACGTTCTCGTCACCGTTGGGCGCCAGATCGATCCCGCAGAACTCGGCGAGCAGCCTGCCCACGTCCGCGTCGAACGATATCTTCCGCAAGGAGAGATCCTGTCGCACTGCCAGTTGGTGGTTTTCCACGGTGGTTCGGGCACCCTGATCGAAGCCTTGGCACACGGCCTACCGATGTTGATCTGTGCTATCGGCGCCGATCAGCCCTACAACGCTTTGCGTTGTTCTGCACTCGGCCTCGGTGTCAGTTTGAACCCAGTGCGACTGACGCCAGACGACGTCCGTGATAGCGTCGACTTGATGCTCGCCGATCCAAGTTACAGACACGCAGCGCAAGAAATCCAGGCCGAAATCGCTGCCCAATCCGGGCCGGCGACCACCGTGAGGTTACTTGAGCGACTGGCCCTCGAGCGCGGTCCCATAACAAACGGCTAGCGGACCGGGGCGCTGGTTCGTGGTGCGAGAGGCATGCGCACCCGGCGGCGCTCCCTGGGGGCGCCCAAGTGCCGACGACTTCGGTCCGGGCCCATCATCGCTTCCGTCGGGATGGGGATGTCTTAACGAAGTACGAGGTTGTTCGATCCCGTCTGCCCGCCCTCGGTGTTCGATGGAGAAGCGTCCGAATGGCTCAAGCGATAAAGAGCGCCGAGCGGGCTAGCTGGCTCCGCGCCTTTGGAATACTCTGCGCCATGAACGGTGCGTCTCGGATGATCGGCCACCGCGTCCTCGTCGACGGGATGATGGGGTCCGGGAAGAGCACGTTCGCACGTGCGCTCGCGGCAAGGACTGGTTTGCCGGTGATTCACCTCGACGTCCACTACTGGAAGCCGGGCTGGGTGCGACCGTCGGACGACGAGTGGCGAGAACGGCAACGCGCGCTGCTCGCTGGCGAGGCTTGGATCATCGACGGCAACTACAACGAGACGCTTGCCCTCCGGCTCGAACGCGCGGAAACCGTCGTCTTTCTCGATACTCCTTGGTGGTTGTGCGCGAGTCGCGCGTTCGTGCGGGGGCTTCGCAAGCCCGTTGGCGAGATGCCCGAGGGCTGCGAGGACTCGGTCAACCGACGCTTGCGCGACGAGTGGGGCGGCGTAGGGAGGATTTGGCGCAACCGCCGTTCAGAACCTGAGTACGCACGCTCCGAGATCTTGCGGCACGGGTCTCACACGACGGTGCACGTGCTCCGTTCGCGGCGGGAGGCGAGGGCGTTTCTCGATGCCGTCTGCCGCTAGCGAGCACCATCCCTGCCCTGGCAGCTCCGCCAGAATACCGATCGCCGAGGCAACCTCCTGCGGCGACGCTGCGGAGGGATGGTATTAACGATTGACGAGGTTACTGAGATCGGTCGGTTCGTAATTGGTTTGCCCATTGATGTTGTGACCCTCGATCACCGCCCGTCTCTAAACGCCTAGCGCGGTACGGTCGACCCTCGTTCCCGACGTGGTCGGGCAGTCGAGCGCTCAATGATCGGCCGGTGTGGTGGGGCCGGCGAGCAGCCGGTCGAGTTCGTTGCCGGCCTCGTCGCATCCCGGCGTCGGAGAGCCGTTGCAGCTCGAGCAGGTCACCGCTGGTCACCGCGCGAGCGGTCAGTAGGTGCCCCGCACGCAGGCAGCCTTCGTCCAGCAGGTCGTTCAGCTCCTCGAGGTCCCCGCGTTGATCCGCGAGGTCGGCGAGCCGGTCCAAGGGCCAACTCGTTGCCGTCGTCGGCGAGCGCTCGCAGGGTGTCTCGATCGGCGTTGATGTTCGTCATGCCTCACATGGTGCGACCTTGCCCTAAGGGCAAGGTCAAGTGCGGGACCATAGGGCGTGATCACCATCGGTCAACTCGCCCGGTATGCGGGCGTGTCGACCAAGACCATCCGGGTCTATCACGACAAAGGCCTCCTGGCTGAGCCCGGTCGTGACGCCTCCGGCTACCGGCGTTACAACGCCCAGGACGCCATCGACCTGATCAAGATCCGCACCCTGGCCGAAGCAGGAGTCCCGCTCGCGCGGATCCGAGCCCTCAAGGCGGCACCGGACGCAGCGTTCCAGCGCGCGGTCACCGAGATCGAGCGACGACCTCACCGCGCGTATCCGAAGCCTGCGCGCCACCCAACGGCGACTGCGGGAACTCGCCTCCGGCCACACCCGTCTGCTTCCTGCGGAGGTCGACCACCACCTCCAGCGGCTCGGCGAGCTCGGATTCAGCGAGCGATGGGTCGCGTTGGAAAGCGACCTGTGGATCCTCGTCTTCGCCACGCACCCGGACATAGCTGACGAACTCTTCCGAGACCAGGCCCAGGCAATAACCGACCCCACCCTCCGACAGCTCTACCTCGACTACGACCGCGCCCACGACCTCGACCCGGAGGACCCCATCGTTGCCGACCTCGCCCGACGCATCATCGACGCGACCACACGGCGATACGGAACCGGTGATCTCCCCGGACAAGCGACCGGCTCGGCAATCCCACAGCTGATCCAAGGCGCCGTCAACGCCTCGTCGCCCGCCTGGCAACGACTCGACACCCTGATCCGCGACGAACTCAACGAACATCCGAAGACGCCGACGGCGATCTCGGCCAGGAAGTGCAACAAGGCATGGTCTGAGCACCTTCGGATTCCGTCGATGAGCTAAATGGGTGGCTCCCGATGGGGGTGTATTATTACGATGCACGAGGTTGTCGACGTCGGTGCCGCCACCGTGGCCCCAGTGCACCAGGTGATGGGCGTTGGTGAAGACCACCGGGCGATCGCACCCCGGCCGCTGCTCCCCGAGTTCTGCCGGAGTCAAGCTGCGGATCCGGCACCGCGACGAAGCGATGGATGGCCCGGAGGATCACCGCCAAGGGTGTGGTCTCGCCGCCGGCAATACACATCCCTGGATTTGAACAGGCGTTCGCTGGGGGTGGCGTGGATTCCTACATGGATTCCTCGAAGGAGCAGGTCTTCCCCAAGACCTCCGAGAGAACGGACGAATCTCCTCTACGACCTCTGGAAGACGGTCCACCGGGGATCCACGACCTCTTCAGGTGACGATGCCGAAAAGGATTCACAACATGCGGATACGCCGG
>CAVWMH010000002.1:0-1306046 GCA_963756075.1 Candidatus Dormiibacterota bacterium
GATTGGAATAAGTCCTATGCGCGCCGTTCCTTCAATGAGCTCGTCATGGCAAGGCCGTCGCTGCGTGCCCTGGAAAGACGTAGTCGTCGGGGCCGCAGGCGCGAAGCAGGATTGGCTGGACGAACCCCAGTCACGTCGCAGCTCGTGACAGCGACGCCGCCTTGTCGCACGAGAACACCGTGACTACCGTCGGGCCGACGATGACCAAATCCCGTGCACAGCTCGTGCTCCGTAGGGAACGATGCATAGTCGCACGCTACCGAATTAGTCGATGATCATCATCCGGAGTGCTGGATCAATCTATGCTCTTGAATCCACAAGCGCGAGACCTGGAGGAGCCTCGTAGGAGGGATATGTTGCCATCAGTCGATTCGGGCTCTGCGCAGGGTTGGCCTCAGCGGTGATCAGCGCGGCGCGATGGTGACCTCCACAACCGCAGTTAGGTGCCTGTTCGGAAGGAAGATCCTCGAAGACCAGAACGAGACCCTCGGAGTGGCAACCAGCGGGCTGCAACCAGTGCGGCATAGTAGCGGGTCGGTTTAGCGCGAACTCCTCGTGAGATGCCACTCACCTTACGCACGTGCGTCGAACCGACGATGCGCACCATGCTCCACCACGTGGTGCACAGACCCCCGCCTCGTTCAGGAGGCGAGCCACGGTCTCATAGGCGTGGCCTTGTTCTCGGAGCCGTCGTACCTGGTTTCGCGTCGATGCAGTGAATACCCGCTGGCCGCCGAGCTGACCTTTCTTGACCCTAGCTGAGTTGCGCGCGGCTCGGCGTGCCCTGGGGATCGAATTGGTGCTGATGAACACGGCAATAGAGCCTTGGAGCACGCGTCGACCGTTCGCACTCCGTGACAGCGCATTTGAGCCCTCTCGGCATCACCGCGCCGGCAAATTTGACAATCTGTCGAACCCGTTCCCTTGTGTAGCCAAGGGTCGCCCCGATACCGGCCAACGTTTCGCCGGCCGCGTAGCGGCGGAGCATCTCAGCATTTCGCAGTGCAACCGTTGGGAACTGCTTCCACGCGGTTCGACGCCCCTTCCTTTTCATCGCCAGATACGTGCCTGGACATGGCTCGTTCATCTCGACGGGCGTCGAGGGACGGGCCTCTGCGGAAGCTTGCGGTTGGCTCATCGTACTGACCGGAGATCCTGCGCCTGGCGGTCGCCTCCGGCGCCGGTGCTTGGTGAGATAAGCGACCCAGCGGTTCGCTGTGGATGCTGCGCTTTCGTAGCAGCGAATCGCCGCGGATATTCATAGCAGCTTCTAAGTTGTGGCCACACAATCGGTACGTTGCCGCACACAGCGTCGAGGTCAGCAGGTCGTCCAGCTCCATCAGGTATGCCCCTGCGAGACCATTTGATGTCGTCGCCTGGCTTGGGCTAGGTGCGGTGATGACCGCGCGCGATGAATCCCAAGGTTGCGTTGAAGAGGCAACGTTCTTATCCATCGCGCGTGACCCATCTGCGAGCTCCGCTGCATTCCGCCGCACCTACTCGGTATGACGGATGTTACAAGCCCGAACGCGGAAATTTTCGATCACGCTGCACGACTGCTGACCCGTACCGGCTTTTGAACGGAGCATTTGACATCATCGTCGGAAGTGTCATCCCATGACCGTGCAACAACAACGGGTGAAGGTGCGCCACCGTACGGACGACGACGCAACACGTGCATGTAGTATCTGCCGCCAGAGGGATCTCGACCTGTTGCGTGGAGGCCCCCAGTGCCAAATCGGCGCGAGCGAAACGTAGTTGTAAGGCGTCGGCGGTTGACCGTCGGATTCATTTTTTGTCTTCCGCTTGCCCTCGCGATGTCACAACCGTGGTCCGTCCATGCAGGGCCGGGGCCTGTCCAAAATGCGTTTACGCCTATCACGCCCGTGCGCGTTCTTGATAGCCGTCTGACCCCGGCGTACCACTTGTCGCCATCGCACGAGACTGATACCTGGACCGTCGCTGGTCTCAACGGTATCCCGGCAAACGCGACCGGCGTGGTGTTCAACCTCACGGTCACCAACGTGTCGACCTCGACGTTCCTGGCCGTTTTTCCCGCGGGCGGGTCGTATTCGGGTACATCGAATGTCAATCCCACAGCCGGGCACGCTTCGGAGGCCATCGTCGATGTTGGACTCGGAAGTGGCGGCGCCATCAACATTCTCAACGGCCTCGGGAGTGTCGACATCATCATCGACTACTTCGGGTATTACGCTCCCGTCGCGGCCGGCGCGACGGGCCCCGCAGGCCCCACAGGTCCTCCTGGACCACCAGGAGCCACAGGTGCTGACGGCGCGACGGGCGCTACAGGTGCTGATGGCGCGACGGGAGCACAGGTGCTGATGGCGCCACTGGTCCGACGGGTCCAGCTGGCCCATCGGGCTGACCGGCGCTGGCGGTCCAGCGGAGCAACCGGTGCCAGCGGGCCAACGGGCGCTAGTGGAGCAATCGGCGCGACTGGTGCCACCGGCCGGAGGCGCCACCGGAGCCAGCGGTGCGACAGGTCTTACAGGATCGACCGGCCCGATGGGTCCGACCGGATCCACTGGTGCTGCCGGTGCAGCGGGCGCCGCGGGTGCACCGGGCAATACTGGCGCTACGGGCCCGGTGGGGCCAACCGGCACGGCCGGTGCAGCGGGAGCTGCTGGTGCTGCCGGTGCCCCTGGAGCAACAGGAGCAACAGGACCGACCGGATCAACTGGACCTAGCGGTCCAACCGGAAGTACTGGCGCCACTGGCCCCGTAGGCCCGACCGGCGTAGCTGGCACGGCCGGTGCTGCCGGCGCAGCGGGTGCCGCAGGAGCTCCTGGAGCGACTGGCGCAACCGGTGCAACGGGATCTAGCGGTCCTACGGGGGCCGCCGGACCGACTGGACCTGTTGGTCCTGACGGTGCTACGGGACCCAGCGGTCCAACCGGAGCTGATGGCGCTACTGGTGCTACCGGCCCGACCGGTGCTGATGGCCCGAGTGGCCCGATTGGCCTCATCGGCCCAACCGGTGCTGACGGTGCTACCGGCCCCACAGGTGCTGACGGTCCGAGTGGCCCGATCGGCCTCAGCGGCCCAACCGGAGCTGACGGCGCGTCTGGCCCCACAGGTGCTGACGGCGCTACCGGCCCGAGCGGCGCGACTGGCCCCATCGGACTCACCGGTGCTGACGGTGCTACCGGAGCTGCCGGCCCCACAGGTGCGGACGGCCCGAGTGGCCCGATCGGCCTCAGCGGTCCAACCGGAGCTGACGGCGCGCCTGGCCCCACAGGTGCTGACGGCGCTACCGGCCCGAGCGGCGCGACTGGCCCCATCGGACTTCACCGGTGCTGACGGTGCTACCGGCGCTACCGGCCCCACAGGTGCGGATGGCCCAAGCGGTCCAGTAGGTGCTGACGGCGCTGCGGGTCCAACTGGCGCATCGGGTGCCACCGGTGCTGATGGCAGCACCGGACCGACAGGCTCCACTGGCCCCATCGGATCCACTGGCCCAACCGGCGCCGACGGTGCCACAGGCGCTACCGGTGCGAGTGGCGCTACTGGTTCGACAGGAGCTGATGGATCGACCGGTGCATCTGGACCAGCGGGCCCAACCGGTGCCGACGGCGCCACCGGCCCTGCGGGCCCCAGTGGTCCTACGGGTGCCGACGGTGCCACGGGGGCAACCGGGCCAACGGGCGCGGGTCCCCTCTACGACACGAGCGGCACCGTCCAGCCCACGATGCACGCTGTCGAGGGCACGGGCACAACCGGTAACCTGGTGGACCTCAGCTCCCTGGCGCAGTTCACGTCAGCAGCGTCATATACCTGCTACGGCTCCGACAATGTGCATGCGACTGCGGAGGTGACCTTCACCTACAACTCCGCCTCCTCGTTCACTCCCACGTCACCGGCAGGCTTGACTGACGGCGTGCGCTTCATCTGCATCGGCAACTGAGTTTCGATCATCAGCCACACCTGGATTTCTTCGGTGCTCGCCCCGCCATCCGACTCCGGTCGGATCGGCGGCGGCGGCGCGCATCGCTTACGGGTTCACCGCGGGAGAATTCGCATGGGATACCGCTCGGTACTTGCCACCTCGACGTTCGCAGTTCTGTTGGTGGCCTGCGGCGCTCCAGGGGCAGCTAAGGTGAGCGCCACGAGCCTGATTACCCAGGGACTGAAAGCGCAACTGTCTGGGGACGCGTCGACTGCCAAGAGCGACTACCTTCAAGCGATACACCTCAGCCCGAATAACGACATCGCGCATTTCGACCTCGGTACCGTCTACGATCAACAGAGGAGCACCGTGCTGGCCGAGGAGGAGTATCGGCTGGCCCTAGTCATCGCTCCCAACTTCACCAACGCACTCTTCAATCTAGCTGTCGACACAGCAGGCACCAGTCCACCAAGTGCTGAGTTGCTATACACCAAGGTGGTCACGCTGCAGCCGAAGTTTGCCGCTGCGTGGTTGAACCTTGGCTTTGCGTTGGTTGCTCAGGGCAAGACCAGCGCAGCACAAACCGACTGGGGGAAGGCGATCTTGCTTGATCCATCTTTGGCAAGTCGCCTACCCAAGACGGCCCCAACGCCGACTCCTGCGAGTAGCCCCAAGCCATCGCCGACCCCAAAGTAGTCTCGCTAACGGCGTGACGACTGCCGTGCTCCCGTCTGCGTCCTGGCAGCGATCTGAGCGTAATCTGAAGGCGTCGCACTGAGCGTGGCCATGCGTGGTGCGCTCGTCGCGATCAGACCTGCGGTGCCGGACAAGAACCGTCCGGGACCAGTCCTCGAATCTGAGTTCGAGCCAACGACCGCGGCCAGCTCGGTGGTGGCGCCTGGCGCCTTGGGCCCTGGTCGCTGCCGCGTGCACATTCGGGTTGGTGACCCTGGCGGGAGAGTTAACCGTCGTTGCCCCGATCAATGACCAGAGCTTGCATCTCGAAATGGTGCGATGGGCAGCGCAGCAGATCCGCGAGGGAAACGGCGTGCCCCTCGATGGTTGGTTTCCGTATCTCAACCTTGGTCTCGCGCAATTCCATCATTATCAGAGTCTTCCGCATCTCATCACCGCGTTCCTCTCT
This sequence comes from Candidatus Dormiibacterota bacterium, assembly GCA_963756075.1. Taxonomy (GTDB): domain Bacteria; phylum Chloroflexota; class Dormibacteria; order Aeolococcales; family Aeolococcaceae; genus Palsa-851. The sequence goes on from CAVWMH010000002.1 coordinate 5,052, forward strand.
CTCCCCTTCGGGGTCGACACCACGCTGCGCTGGGCCGGTTACCTTCTCTTCGCGCTCTTTCCTCTGAGCGTCTATGCCGGCACGCGCCTGCTTGGTTGGTCGCCGTGGGTATCAGCCTCCGCTGCTCTCGTAACGCCGCTTCTGGTCAGCGCCACCGGCTATGGGTATGAGGCCGACAGCTATACCTGGCTCGGTAACGGTCTGTGGTCACAAGAGTGGGGGATGTACCTGCTCCCGCTCGCGTGGGGCCTCGCTTGGCGCGCTGTCCATGGCGCCGGCAGGGCCGCCTATGCGCTGGCCGCACTGACGCTTGCCATGACGATCGCTACGCACTTCATCACCGGCTATCTCGCGCTCTTATCGATCGGCGTCTTCGTGATCGTCGGCTGGCACCGGATCGACAAGCGCCTGGCCCGCGCGCTGCTCGTGTTTGGCGGTGCACTCGCCATCGCGAGTTGGGTGGTGGTCCCGCTGCTCACCGACGCAAGTCTTTCGAATTTGAGCGCCTACGAGCAGAACACCACCTGGTTGAACTCCTACGGCGCGCCCCAGGTGCTCGACTGGCTCTTTACCGGGCAAATATTCGACGACGGGCGATTTCCGATCGTCAGCCTGCTCGTCGCGATGGGAGCGGTCGTCTGCATCACCCGCTTCCGGCGAGACGCGCGTGCTCGTGCACTTCTCAGCCTCATGATATTGAGCCTCCTCCTCTTCTCCGGACGCGCCACCTTCGGCTGGATACTCAACGCCCTGCCGGGCAGCGCCGATCTCCCCTTTCAGCGATTCATAATGGGCGTGCATCTTGCGGGTGATCTGCTTGCCGGTGTTGGTCTTGCGTGGGCGGGTGGGGTCGTCCTCCGCAAGAACTCAGTTCGCATGCCCCGCCTGGGTCTACTGCCCACGACTGCCGGCCTCGTGGCGGCCGCGCTGCTGCTCACGTTACCGGCGTGGCTGAATCGCGCTGCCTACGCAGAGTCGGACGCCACCGCCATCGCTAGCCAAGCCGCCAGCGACCACAGCGATGGCGCCGCGCTCGACGTGCTGATTGCGGACATCAAGGCTCGCGGCGACGGGCGCACCTACGCCGGGCTGCCCAGTAACTGGGGCGCGCGGTACGACGTGGGAGACGTACCCGTCTACGAGTACCTCGCCGGATTCGATGTTGACGAGGTGGGCTTCCTGCTGCGCAGCGTTGCGCTGGCGGGCGACAACGAAGCAGCATTCGACCAGAACGACCCGGCGCAATACCAGCTCTACGGGATCCGCTATCTCTTGATGCCGACTGGCATGCAGCCACCGGTGCCGTCGACGCTCCTGGCTGTCAGCGGACGGCATCAACTCTGGAATGTCCAGACGTCTGGTTATCTCGAGGTCGTTGACACCGCCGGCATCATCGTCGCCGACCGCACCGACATGGCTCGGCAGATGCAGCCATTCTTACAATCGCCATCCTTCCATCAAGGGCAGCTCGCAATCGTGGCATTTGACGGCGGCAGTCCCGCAAGCCCGACCCTGCCAATTACCGCCCTCCCGGCCCTTCCCGCGGGCACGAGCACGGATGCCCTGGTCCAGATCCAGGATGGGTTTTTCGCCGGCTATGTCAACACGACGCGCACGGCGTCGGTGGTGCTCAAAGCGACATACGATCCGCGCTGGCGCGTCAAGGTGGATGGGAGGATCGCGAGCACCTATATGGTGGTCCCCGGCTTTGTAGCTGTCACCGTGGCGCCGGGCGCACACGCAGTTGTGTTTCAGTATGTCCCGTACGCCACCTATGCGCCGTTGCTCGGCATCGGCGGGTTGACGGTGGTGCTACTCCTGCTCGGACCATGGTGCTGGCGGCGGTGGGGTGTGCGCCGCTTGCGCGGGCGGAGTGCGGAAGCGACGGGGCAACTTGCGTCAGCAAGGAGGCGCCTGTTCCCTGAACCCGAACTCGAGTCACCGAGTTAGCCGATGGTGCGGATTGGGAAGGGGAGGCGCATAAATGCTCGTGAATTCAAGAGCGCGCTACGTGGACTGCACATAGGAAGCGGATAATGTGACATCAGCTGATCCCGACGCTCGTCGGTCAGAATCTAAGGTCCGCAGCGGTTGCTCCGGGCGGATGTCAGACTTGCGACGTCGCGTCGGCGATAGCTATTTACGGCTCAGGTAAGAGCACGCTGGGGTGTACGAGCGGTTCCTCGCTTGAGCGACAGTCAGGGTACGGTCAGTCGGACTGGTGCCCCGGATCGCTTTCAGCCGCCGGGCTGGGAGGTGAAGGCTGGGCAGGCACGGCGGTTGCTGGGTGCACGGTCTCGTGAGCGTCAGGCGATGCGAGGATGATGCTGCGGAGTGCCTGCTCGACTCGGATGCGCTCCTGGATGCGCTCGACAACGCCTCCCGCGCGCCAGTTGGCGACGTAGTCGGCATCGATGGGGACCCACGCCCCTGCTCGGCGATCTCTCCCCCGAAACTCCCGGACGAGCCACTCCCAGTTCGAGTAGGCCAGTGCGCCATCGACCACACGGCCTCGCGTGACCACCGGCTGGAGGACAATCCACCAGATCTCGAAGTCGATGCTGAGGGAGTCCCAGAGAAGCTTGACATCGATGTGACCGAATCGGCCGAGGGTGGCCGCATCTTCAAACTGATCCGCCAGGGTGATTCCAACGCCAAGGGGGAACTCTTTGCCATCGCGGAGAGCGAGAAGGACTTCAAGTCGATAGCGAGCCAACCGCTCGTCGCCAAACCGACGGCTGAACCCCTGCACCTGCTCGACTGCGCGGGCGCTCCGCGCGATGCGAAGCTGGCGATAGATCGCGGCGAATGTGATGGCGAGGGCCGTGAACTGGAGCGCAGCCCAGAACCACTCGGAGCCTGGTCCGAAGAAGGCCATACCCCTGGTGTTGATGATCGTCACGCCTATGCCCTCCTGTGTACTGCCACGATGGCGGGACCATACAAAGAGCGGGATCCGTAAGCAACGCCTTCCGGGGTGCAGTTGACACACCGGGGTGCGCAATGCGTCTTATCTTCGGAGCAGCCAAGCGGCGGCCCTAAACTTCGGCCTGCCAGCGTTCCATCAGCGTCGCAGCGTCAGGGCACCGCCGTCCGGGAATGAAAAGAGCGCCCCGGAGGGCGCCCCTTCAACCTGGTGCTCCTGTGCCATCGCCATCACCGGTCGGTGCACGGGGTGGCTGGCAACTGGTCCGTGCCGAGGGACAGCGGGTGCTCGCCATCCCGCCCTCGCACACGTATCGGTCGCGGACGCGCGCGCCCAATACGACGGTGGTTGGGTAACGTCAAGGCACTAGTCTGCGCGTGATGAGATCCGACTCGCCTGGTGATCCTGTGATCCCGGTCACCAGCAGGTGGGGATCGGCACACCACCTTTCGATTCCGTAACCCGACCCATCGGAACTGTCGGTGAATGGTCCGATAGGCTGAATCCACGGCCATGCGGCGGCTCGCGCCATCGTGAGGATCACACCAGGCAGTGCACGTGCACGTACTGCCGGAGGGCTCAGCCTTGCGCCCACACGGCCGCGGGAATCCGATACCAAGAGAATACGGTCGCCTCGGGGCGTGCTGCTCCTCCAGGTGGTTACCGGCGCGCTCGTCGCTGCTCTACCTGGCTTCGACGATTCTTCGCGAGCCCGGGACGTCCGACTACTTCTTCGACGTCTGGGTCGCCAATTCGGGATACGTCGGGTGCGCGACGCTGTGCGCCTGGCGGGCAATCGCCCGACGACGCGGCCGATGGGGATGGGGGGCCTCGCGGCGGCCTCTGCTCTTCACAGCCGGATCGGTGCTGTGGACCACTTGGGTTCAGTACTTCACCCCCAGTCCCTATCCCTCGATATCGGACTTCTGCTTCCTGGCCGTCTTTTCGTGTGCGTTCCTCGGGATTGGCCTCCTGGTGCGCGAGACCGTCCCGAACACGTCGAAGACCATATGGGTGGACGGCTGATCGCCGCCCTCGGTGTCGCGGCCCTCGAGGCCACCTGGTCATCGGTCCGATCATCAAGGCGAGCGCTGGCAACTTCGTAGCCGTCGCCACGAACATCGCGTATCCGATCGGCGACCTGGTCCTGGTCACCATGGTCGTCGCGGTCTTTGCCGTGCGGGGTGGCGGCCCGGGCCGCTCTGGTGGACGCTCGGTGCCGGCCTCGTCTGTTTGCCGGCGGCCGACAGCGTCTATGTCCTGCGGGTGACATCGGGCACATACGTCACGGGGACGCCGCTGGACAGCCTGTGGCTCATCGGCCGCATTCTGATGGCATCGCTGCCTGGCAGGGCATGGGCGAGCAGATGCCAAGGACTCGCCGGTAATTCGACGCACCGAACGTCGTTCCGGTGCTGTTCCTCCTGAGCTCGCTCGGAATCGTCGTGTATGCGGCGCGGAGCATCGGCAATCGACGCTCGGGAGTCATTCTCGCCACCGCATACGCTCCTCATCGCCATCGCCCGGTCCGCCTATGCATTTCGGCAGCTGCGCGCGCTCGCCGACAGCAAGCGAGAGGCGCGCACCGACGAGCTGACCGGCCTGCCAAACCGCAGGCTGTTCTTCGAGCGACTGGCCGCGTGCTTCGAGCCACGCCCAGCCCGCACCGGCTTGCCGTGCTCATGATCGACCTGGATCGCTTCAAGGAGATCAACGACAGCCTCGGCCATCACGTCGGCGATGACGTCCTGCGCCAGCTCGGCCCGCGTCTCACCGCGGCAGTCGGAAACACAGGGACGGTCGCGCGCCTGGGCGGCGACGAGTTTGGCCTGGTGCTCGTCGCCGCTCGTCGATTCAGCGGCGGCAACCGACGTGGCGGAACGTGTTCGCGAGGCCCTGCGGGAGCCGTTCCAGCTCGAGGGCATGAGTCTTCGTGTCGACGCCAGCATCGGCATTGCGCTCGCGCCCGACCACGGCACGACTCCCGAGAGCGTCCTGCAAAAAGCGGATGTCGCGATGTTCGCCGCCAAACGCGCGCATGCTCCCTGGCAGATCTACTCGTCGGAGCACGACCAGAACGCTCTGGATCGGCTCGAGCTCATGGAGGACCTGCGCGACGCGTCCGCCGCGCGCGAGATCGTGCTGTACTACCAGCCGATCCTCGACCTGTCCACGGGCAGCGTCACAGGCGCCGAGGCACTGGCGCGCTGGCGGCACCCGTCACGCGGAGTCCTGGCGCCGGCCATGTTCCTCGGCCTGGTCGCGGACGCCGGGCTCATGGACCCCTTCACCATGGCTGTGCTGGATCAGGCGTTCGTCCAGCAGACGAAGTGGTCCGAGCAGGGATACGACCTCGGCGTCTCGGTCAACATCTCAGCCGCCAGCCTTCGCGACGACGAATCTGCCCGACAAGATCGCCGCGCTCATGTCGACTGCGCGGTGTCAATCCGGCCCGCATCACGCTGGAGATCACCGAGGACTGCTTCATCGCCGACCCGGAGCAGGCGATGCTCGTCCTGGACCGGCTGCGTGCCCTCGGCGTGGAACTGTCGATCGATGACTTCGGCACCGGGTTCTCATCGCTCACATACATGCGCCGGCTTCCGGTCAGCGAGCTCAAGCTCGATCGCACGTTTCTGACCGGCGCGCCGCGGGACAAGCGCGCCGTGTCGGTCATTCGCTCCACGGTCGACCTCGCCCATTCGCTCGGCCTGCGCATCGTCGCCGAGGGCATCGAAAACCTCGACGCGCTGGCCCTGGTGGACGACCTCGGCTGCGACGCCGCGCAGGGCTACCTCATGGGTCGGCCCGTGCCGGCCGAGGACTTCGACCTCGAACCTGTGGCGCTGAAGGGAGTACCGAAATCGAAGCGTGTGACCCAGCTGGTCGCGACCAGGCGCCGTCTGCCTAAGGCTCAGTCGAAGTACTTGACGACGTCCCCGTTGCCGGCGGATTGCGCTCCGGCCAGCAGTGATAAGCCATACGCCTCTTCGATCGATCGCAAGGTTCCGTAGTGATTGCCGTGGATGGCCACGGCACCGCCGCCTCTCGCGTCGCTCGAAATGACGATGAGCGGGACCTGACCGCCGCCCGGGGTCGACTGCTGAATGTTCTCGTCCATGGAGACGATGACGGTGGCGTTCCCACCCGTGAACCACGCTGAGACGAGCACCGGCGTAAGATTTGCCTTGAGCCACGCGTCGCCCTGTTGCACCGAGCCGCTGTGCATGTCGTTGTTGAGGTTTGGAGTGATCCACACGAAGTCCGGTGAGGTGGTGCTGTTCAGAGTGGCAATCAGTCCGGCGCTGCCCGGGTAGGGGATGTCGTGATAGCTGCTCGCATCGTCGGCGTAGTAGGCGAACGGGTTGTGCTTGCGTGCGTACGGCCCATATGTCGATCCGCTGTAGCACGGAGACGGCATCGACTCGATGTCTGCACGCCAGGGGATTCCGGCCGCGGTCAGCTGCCCGCCGAGATCAGGAGCGGCGATCCCAAGCTTTCTCTAGCTGGGTGGCTTCCGCTCCCGGGACCACACCTCTGCATACCATCCTGTGCAGCACTTCTCCAATCTCAACATACAGTTGTGGATTGACGGGCATCATTCGTTCCTCTGGGCACATTCGCGGATGCTCGCCTGGGCGAGACTGATCTCGCCGGGCTGCGCGAGACCCGGTCCCGCCGGCGAGGAAGGCAGGGTGCGTAAGATCTCATTCCTCGAGCCGCTGCTCGTGAATCCCGAATCGTTACAGCCGCTGGGTCTCGATTGAGCGCCCGGGATTATCAGAGCGCATTCGACTGACCACTGGTCGGCGCCAGCATGCGGCTTCGCAAATCTCGATGCGCGCGGGATAGGCGCTCATTTCCGATCGGCCGAATACTCCAGGCATGCGAACCCAAATACCTCAAGCGGCCGCGATCTACTGCCGTATCTCCCATGACCCCTCGGGCGAGCGCCTCGGAGTGCAGCGCCAGGAAGACGATTGTCGTGCCGAGGCCGCCCGCCGCCATTGGCACGTAACCGGCGTCTACGTGGATGACGACCGCAGTGCATTCAATACCCGCAAACCGCGGCCGGAGTACCAACGCCTGCTCCGCGATATTCAGGACGACGCCGTGGATGGAGTCTTGATCTGGCGCCTCGACCGCCTCCACCGCCAACCACGAGAGCTCGAAGAGTTCATCGTCATCACAGACAAGCATCAGGTGGCCCTGGCGACGTGCACCGGAGACGTGAACCTCGCCACCACGCAAGGCCGCCTCCTCGCCCGTGCCTGGGGTGCGTTCGCAGCCCATGAAAGCGAGGTCAAGAGTGAACGCCTGAAGCGCGCGTTCTCGAGCGCGCCCGCAAGGGGAAGGACTGCTGGACCCGGCGCATGTACGGATACAACGCCGATCTGAAGACCATCAATGCGGGCGAGGCGCGGATGTTCCGCGAGCTCAGCAAACGAATCTTGCGCGGTGAGTCACTTCGCTCCGTAACGATCGATCTAAATCGCCGAAAGATCGGCAGTACGACCGGTAGAGCGATGGACACCGACCCATCTTCGTGGTCTTCTGTGCAATCCGCGCTTCGCGGGCCTCACCGTCTATCGCGGCGCCATCGTCGGCAAGGGCGCGTGGCCCGCCATCATCCGGCCGGCCGACAGCGCCCGCCTGCGCGAACACTTCGGCAATCGAGACAAGCAAAACCATAGCGAGTCCTCGCCCAACATCCTCAGCGGGCCTCCTCGTGTGCGGTCGATGTGGCGCCAAGATGGTGGCGACCTGCGTGAGTCCCGGCCACCGAGCGTCGCCGCTACACTGCCCAAAGATGCCCGGGCGCAAGTGCGGCCGCCTCAGTGTCGGCGCGTTGCACGTCGAGGCCTCAGCCTACGAAGCCATCGTGAGCCGGGTGGCGTCCCTCGAGGTCCAGGCTCACCCACAGCGTGCCAGCGTTCGTGACCGCCGCTGGGTCAAGGCCGAAGCCGAACTCACCCGTTCCCAGCATCTCATGGATGCCCTGGCAACCGACCTCGGGGAGGGTCGCATCACCCGCCGCGAGTGGTTGCTGATGCGTCCGCAGATCGCTGGCCGAATCGAGAAGTCGACCGCCATCCTCATGCAGGATCGCTACGACGCTGGCATCGCGGAGTTCATCGGCCAGCCACTGCATTTGACCGAACTGTGGCCGGACATGGACGTGTCCGCGGCGGCGCACCCTGATGCGCGGTCTTATCGACACCATCATCGTTAAGCCAGCGGTCGTCGGGCAGCGACGGTACGATCCTGCTCGCGTGCTCGTGCGTTGGCGAGGGGACGGTCCATTTCCGAAGTCCGCGCTGGTTGCACGCGCCGCCTCCTAAGAAATGTGGCGTACGCGGTTGCAAGGAACTTCGGAAGAGCCGCGGCCTGTGCCAGATGCACTACGCACGCTGGCAGAAGGCCGGGAGCGTCGGCGCGGCGCGGCCCGCCGCCAATCATTGGCATCTCGGCCGGCCCTGCAAGGCCACAGGATGTGCGCTGGTCTCCCGTGAGATGGGCTGGTGCCCAGATCACTACGCTCGCTGGCTTGTGCTGACCGCCGATGAGCGACGCTGCCGCGTGGCCGGGTGCGAACGCCCCGGAGAGGTCGAGCGCAGCATTTGCCGGCGCCACTACAACCAGGCCCGCTACCAGGCGCGTCGCACCCTGGGACTGGCTGCTCAGGCGGCCGACCCGAGCCTGCGCAAACCCAACCCCTGCAAGGAGCCTGGATGCGAGGAGCGGAAGTTCCAGCTCGGCTTCTGCACGCAGCATTACCAGCAATGGTTGTCCTCGACCGCCGACCTCGAGCGCTGTGCCGTCGAGGGCTGCGAACGACCCCAGCAGGTTCGCGGGATGTGCGCGAAACATGAACTCCTGCTTCGCTATTACCAGAAGAGCGGGCGCGTCGCGACGTTTTCTCGCCACCCAGCCGTCTGAGCGTCGCGGAGTTTGGATCCGAAGAACGCCAAGCCAGACATCCCGTCGCAGCGTGACGGCGCGAACGGCGGTCGCTTCTATTCGCCGCCGCACCCCGCGTAGCGACGATTAACTCGGTATCATCCCTACTTCGTTTTCGAGTGGTTTCACGGTCGTTCGGAGCACGTGGTTAGTTCATCCAAAAATCGATCAGTCGTTGCACTGCAAGGCGAAGTGCCTGGTGCGACGGCGATTTCCCAGCCGTGACATCGACTTGAGGAGGTGCACCGAGGAACGAGTAATTCCGATCAATCGAACTGACCTCGGCCTCGATTCGGCACCCCTCCCGCGATGCCGGCTCGGCGCATCAGCCCGGCGATGCGCTTGCGACTGTGGCGTTTGCCGCAGATGCGCAGCTCGGCGTGCACGCGCGGGGCTCCGTAAGTCTGCCGGCTGCGCGCATGGATGGCGGTGATTAGCTCCAGACAGGGCCGGTACCTTCCAGGTGAGCTGTGGGCAGAGTGCTCGACAATCCGAGGTCGCACAGGCACACCGTGGAAATCGAATCCTAGCAGTGCCAATAGAAAAAGAAGGTCGACGACAGCACGCGATGCCGGCCGCTGCTATCGGTCCAACGGATGTCAAAGGCCAAGGACAGCGGATTCTGTGGGCTATTCGACGGCTTTGCCCCCCGTCGTCGTAATAAAAATCCCATGTGAACCGCTGCATGACACCCGTTCCGGCCATAGTGCCCAGTCGGTATGGGTCACGATCAAAGGGGCCGCCATTGAGTGACGAGTTCAGGTAGGCATTGACAGGCGCCGCGCCGTTTGGGTACTGAGCGAAGGTGAACGCAAGCTCGATTGCGATGGCTGGATCGTTCGGGCAACCTGGATAGCCCGCTTGCGAGAGGTACGGGGAGTTCCGGGTGGTTGCCGGCGCTGCGACGCTTCTGGTGTATAAAAGGCAGTGGGGTCCAACTGCACAGGTTGCAACGGAGAAACGTAACGCAGTTACGTTGATCGTGTCCGACCGCGCGGGCGTCGACACTCCTCTCGGCGTCGGCGTGGGCGTTCCAGTGGAGTTGGACGATATCGCGGCTTGCGAAGTAGGTACTGGGACATTTGGAGGTGGCGTCGTGTAGATGCTCGGATCGGGGGATGGCGTGATCACAGGCGCTGACGATTGCTGCACGGAGCCCGTCGACGTCCTATCGACGATCGCTGATGGTGCGTCCGACGGCCGGGAGAGCAAGACAAGAGACGCACCTCCCGAGACGATTACCACGCCGATAATCGCGACACTGAGCCGCCGCCACCGGTGGTGGCCATCGGTTGAGACTGGTGTTGGGAGTTTAAGCGAAGGCTTCATCGTGTCACATGCCTGCGACGTCCCATTCTTGGGGATTCAGAGGTAGCGGCGCGTTTGCCCCAATGCTGTGATGTCGCCGGTGGTGTAGCCATTGCGCAGAACCTCAATGTGGCTGCGTCATGTCGCGCTTCAACCTACAGCGGCGAAACAACTGTGCGCAGGGCCCGTCGCAGAAACAGTTGTCGTCGGCTCTCCGACCTACGAGCATGGTCTTTGGTCACAGTGGCACGACGGTGCTGCGCGCAACTCCGAAGCAGGCCTGACATCTCATCAAGGATGCCACCCGCTCATGGCGATGCTGACTGGCTCTTGTCTGAGCTTTGCCGTCTTTAGTAACCGGATCATCAGTCCCCCGGTCACAACGGCTGCCGATCATTGGTCCTTATACCAGGGATTGAGGGTGATGACATGTCGCATGCGGCCGTTCGGTGGTCTCGCCGAGAAAGACTTCGTACCGTTCGTCCTGGCAGCTAGGCATGACGAAAATCGCCAGTCCCTTGCGTCGGACACCGATTGAGATCGTGGTCTCATGAAGAGTCCAAATGCGATCGCGATACTGACGGCCATCGCCTGTGCAGGGTTTACGTCAACGTCGGCAAGTGCCCAGTCCATGGCAGGCGTTGGCGTTCGCGCGTTGCGGCTGGGTGTGGCATCGACCATTTCTCGAGCGCCTTCGCGCACTCCTGAACTGGCTGTCAGCAATCCTTCTGAAAGCCTATGGCCGAATCCCGACTTCATAGCCGATGGGACGTGCGGATTCGCTGTGTTCGATAACAGTGACGCCTGCAATCAGGACGTAGTGCAAGCGACCAACAATGCTCGGACGAACTTGAAAGCCTTGCCGCACTCTCCTTGAGCCTGACCCCATATGAGGCGATGACGCTACCGGAGCAGCTCTTCGTGATTGCGAATGTCGAGCGCCTGGCCCGAGGCATTCCCCCGATCGCCGGGCTGACGACCCAGCTCAACACGCTCGCACAGGCGGGAGCCAATACAATGATGATCCATCGTTCCCCGCCGCAGGACTTACGGGTGGAGCGGTGTTGGTCAGCGGCGGCGCTAACTGGGCGGGGGGACGGGTCAATCCCCTTGGAGCCAACTAGTCTGGATGTACGACGACGGCGGCCTCACCGCTCTGGGGGCATCGCGACAACATCCTCGGCGGCTATGCGACTGCCAGCATTTGTAGCTCATGGGGGCTTCCTGAGGTCCAGGATTACATGGGCGCTGCAACCTATGGCACTTCGTTTGCAGAGATCTTTGTTGGAGCGTGTGGGGCTACCCCGACGGACGTGGTGTTCACCTGGCAGCAGGCGCTGCAGCTGTTGGAGACAGCGACGATCAGCACGGTGACCCCGGATGTCGGCCTCAGTGACCGGCGGCCAAACGGTGACGGTGACCGGGAGTGGGTTCGAGGCGGGGATGACAGTGACCATCGGCGGAGTCGCGGTGACGCCGACGGGCGTGACGCCGACCTCGTTCACCTTCATCACCCCGACAGAGGGCCAGGGCTCGTCGACATCCAGGTGACGACGTCATTCGGTCCGAGCGCGCTCACGGCGGCGGACGAGTACACGTACGGGAGCTCTGCCGGTGATCAGCTCGGTGACCCCGGCTGGCGGCATGGTCAGCGGTGGCCAGACGGTCACGGTGACCGGGAGCGGATTCACCGCCGGCATGACCGCGACCATCGGCGGCATCGCGGTGACGCCCACGGGAGTTTCTGCCACCTCGTTCACATTCATCGACCCCGCCTGAGCCGGCAGGGGTGGTGCAGGTCCAGGTGACCACCCTGATCGGTGCAAGTGCGCTCAGTGCGGCGGACGACATACACGTATGAGCGGTCTGCCGGTGATCAGCGCGGTGACCCCATCGGCGGGTCCGGTGACGGGCGGCCAGGTGGTCACGGTGACGGGCAGCGGGTTCGTCGCCGGCATGACCGCGACCATTCGGCGGTACCGCGGTGACGCCGTCGAGCATCACGGCGAGCTCATTCAGCTTCACGACCCCGGCGGCGACCGCCGGGTACGACCAGGTCCAGGTGACCAACCTTGCGGGGGCGAGCGCGCTCACGTCGGCCGCCGGATACATCTACAGCGGGCTGGGCAGCTTCGTCCCGGTGACGCCGTTCCGGATCCTGGACACGCGCTCCGGGCTCTGCGGGATCCACACGTGTGGCGCGCTCGGGGCGGGCCAGACGCTCACCCTCCAGATCACCGGGTACACGGATGCGCGCACCGGCGAGTCGGTGCCCGCCAACGCGACCGCGGTGGTGCTCAACGTGGTCGCCGTGAACGGCTCAGCGTCGAGCCTGCTCACCGTCTATCCGAACGGGACCGGACGACCACTGGCCTCGAACCTCAACTTCAGCGCCCACGTGAACATCGCCAACCTGGTCACGGTCGCGCTCGGCCAGAACGGCGCGTCCGACAGCCAGCGTGAGGTCAACATCTACAACGCCCTCGGGACGGTCAACGTGGTCGCGGATGTCGAGGGGTATTTCGTGCCCCAGGCATCGAGCAACCCGGCGGGGGAGTTCCATGCGATCGCGCCGCTGCGGGTCTGCGACACCCGTGCCAAGCAGCCGGCCAACGGCTGCAACCTCGGGCACAGCACCGACAACACGATCGGTCCCGGGCAGGTGCTCAAGGTGAATGTCAGTGGCATCCCGAGCGGGGTGGGCGGCTCGCCGGCGAGCATCCCCAGCCGATGGCAGCGCCGGGGCGGCGGTGCTCAACCTGACCGCGGTGGCGGGCACGCAAGCCACCTGGCTGAGTGTCTTCCCGACCCAGAGCAACGGCACCTGTCCGACCAGCCAACCCGGCTCGTCGACCATCAACGTGTCGGCGGGCGGGGTCCAGGCCAACCGGGTGATGGTGCCGCTCGGCCCCAGCCACAGCGGTGGGCCGAGCACCGACGTGTGCGTGTACAACGCGGCCGGGACCATCAACGTGGTCCTGGATGCGAGCGGCTGGTTCGGATCGACGACGGGCAGTCCGCCGACCGGCGCGCAGTATCAGGCGATCGGGCCGACCCGGATCTGCGACACGCGGAGCGGGACCGGCACCCTGTGCTCGGGGCACCAGCTGACCTCGGGCGGCACCCTGCTCGTGGCGGTTGCCGGCGTGGGCGGGATCCCGGGGAGCGGGCCGGTGGCGATCATCGCCAATCTCACCGCGGTGGGCGGCAGCCAGCCGACCTATCTCACCGTGTATCCGGCCGACGTGAGCCCGAAGCCGAACGCCTCGGACCTCAACGTGCAACCCGGGCATCGCCTTGCCCAACCTGGTGGTGGTGGGCCTGGCCTCAGGCGCGCATGTCGGTGACGTCAACCTCTTCAACGCGATGGGCTCCATCAACGCCGTGCTCGACGTCGACGGCTGGTTCCAGTGACGACGATTGCCAGTCCGTCCGATGCCAACGCCGATGCCAATCGGGAGTCGCAACCAGTCAGATCCTGACGGCATGACCGTGCCGTTTGTCTTCAGGAGTTGGTCCCAGACTGCGCCTGTCGGGTTACGTCCGCTTTCTGGAAAGGCGGTATACGCGTAACATGGTATCGAGCGGCTGCTAACGCCGTCTGGGTGAGCATTCACCGCGATGGCACCGGTTGACGTCCCGTCTCTGCGCGCCGTACAGTTTCTCTCCGACGTTCCATCGTGCTCCATCGGCGTCTCTCAACGCGAAGGCATTGTCCATATCGGCCCAAGGATTCCTCCATCGAGTTCAGGAGGGGGCGTCGTCGGGGATAGCACCTTGGTAAGGCGTAGGCTGTGACTTCAATCCTCACCTTGGGGTCTGGGCCCTCCGCAAAGGCGGGTTCGAGTTCAGGCTGGTTTGGTCCGGTCCACCGCACCAGTCATCGGGCCGCAGCCGGCTCGGTCAGGGTGCGATAACCGCACGTCTCACGCCGACCGGCGGTCGATCCGTCAGCGTTGCCGTCGCCCGCAGGTTGCAGACTTTGTCGTTCAGCCCTCGTCAACTGCACCACACGACCGGCACGATGTTGCAGCAGCAGCCGGCGGACTCCCGTCCTCACCGCTGAAACGCTGGGACTCGCTAGCCAACACTCCGTCGCCGTCAACAACACTCGCGCTCAGACCCGTCGACATCTGGCTCGTATGACCTCGAACAGGAGGGGTTGTATTCGCGGTGCACCGCACCCGTGCGCTACGTCCAGACGATCGACTTTTTGGCAGCGGATCCGGCGATCCCACGCCCGGGCTTAGCGTTGCTCTAACGGACTGTTTCGGACACTGCGAATCCGCGTACGGATCTCACCGTGGACTCATTCCTGGTCGGCACGTGACATCGCGCCTGCACCCGGGGAGCCGGTCGTCGTCCGTCGTCGCCGAGGCCTTGGGCGCCTGAGTGCACGCCGATGTGAAGCGATGGGTCTCGCCAGCGCCATGTCGTGCCGTGTGAACAGGGAGTGCGCGATGGTGGCCCGCTCCGGGGCCACTTCGGTCATGCCGTGGGCTTCGCGCAGATGGGCGATGAGCGCGAACGTCCGGTAACGGGGGGCCACCGCATCGATGTGCCGGTGTGCCTCGGAATCAGGCGCGACCGTGACGCTCAATCCGATTCTCCGGTCGGCTTGGTCGGCGCGGCCGCATCCGAACCGCTGAAGCCAACGACCAAGAAAACCGCTCTGGCAGCTCCGAACATCAGTCGTGGATTCATTCTCCGCTCCTCCGGGCTGCGACCGGTCCGTCTGGAGAGGCGGCACCACTCCGACTCTGCGCCAGAGCGCATGAAACTCTGAGGGGAAGAGGCTTCGCGCCGTCCTCGGATCGCGAGCATCGCGAATACGTGACACCACCGCTCCAATCGGCGGGTTATCACCATGGTGCCCGCAGCGCGGTACGCAACTGTGAGTACTTCACCGGCGCATGGGCCTGAACACACGCCGCGGTCGAATGCAGCGAGTGCTCTGAGGTTGCGCCGATCGGCGCATGCAAGTCGCCGGATCGTGGCGACGACACCTTCAGGCTTCGGTGTTCGTCGTCGGTGTCGTCTTTGAGCAGCGGGAGACTACTTGCGAACTGTTTGGCGGAGTCGCATCGGTCACAACACTACCCACGCCTGCCGACCTCCGCGATGCGTGACGCTCGCTTGGCGGCACCGCGACGGGAATCCGGACACGAAATCGTCAGCGACATCTGGCGATGTTCCAGACTCGAAACGCTTGCAGAACTCGCCCGATCGGGCGCACGGAGCAACGCGCAATTTCATATCATCCCACCCTGGAGTACAAGCGATTTCGAGAGATCTGCAGGCCACGGAGGTAGTCGATGATCATCATCGGGAGTGCCGGATCAACCACTGGTCTCGAGATCAACAACGCGAAATGTGGAGGGTGCGTGTTAGACGAGTAATTTGGCATTAGGCGATATCAACCAGTCGCTCGACGCGCAACAGATGATGTCGGTTACCTCTGCCCATTCAGGCCTCGATCATCAGCGTCGGAATCGCCAACTCAATCACTGCCAGTAACTAACAATGACACAGTGAAGTTCTGGATCCGACCACTGTGGGTGGTCCGTACGCTAATCGAGCACTCGGGTGGCAGCCTCGGAGACCGGGTGGCTGTCGTGAGAGCCGTGAAGGAGCCGGTCAGAGTCGATCTGGGGCTTGCTGTCCGCTCCGGGAGTCCTCAGGCTAATACGATGGCTGCTTTAGGGACATCGAAGTCATCGGCTGCCGACGAGAGATCCGGTGCTCATCATTGCCAACGGCAATCCTCTCTCTCGGCGAGCCGGCCGCATGGCGCAGACTGCGCTTCGGCGGCTGACGCTGTCCTCCGACATCCATGTTGAGCTCGTAACCACTGAATACGCTGGGCACGCTCGCGAGGTGGCGGAAACGTGGGCTTGCGAGCATCTCCATGGAAGGATCATCGGAATCGGCGGGGATGGAACCCTCAACGAGATCGGTGGCGGCATACTCGCGGCGACGGCCGCATTCGGTAGCCGCGTTGTTCTGGTTGCGTGCGGCGGCGGTAATGCCAATGATCAGTACCGGAGCTGGGCACCCACGCAACGAATCCGGCTCGAGGACGTGCTGTCGGCGGAGCCAGTTTCGGTGGATGTCCTCGAGGTGGCATATACCACCGGGAATCACAAGCAAGCCACGCGGCGGCATGCATTGTCATACGCAGCGATCGGTGCGTTGGCCACGGGTGCTTCCGTGGTCAACGGTCGCCCGCGAGGGATGAGCGCCAACCTTACCCTCATCCCTCAGACGTTGCTGCGAATGCGGCCGGTACCGGTGGTGATCGGCGGCGAGCTAGCCCGCGTCGACAGCCTCAGCTGGCACATCGTCCCCACGATGGCGAAGGTGTTTCGCGCTAGTGCAAACTCCCGACGCGCCGACGGGCTGATGGAAATCATCCTGATACCGCATCGGCGGTGGCCGGCAGCACTACGGATGAGCTGGTTCGGGCTTCGGGCCTTGGTGTGGCCGCCTAGGCATCCGCACAGCGCGAGGATGACGTTCTATTGGGAGGAGGGAGGTGCTGCGCAGTTAGACGGCGAGACCGTCGATATACCGCCGGGGTCTGATGTGACTGTGCACTGCGTTCCGGCAGCACTTCGCATGCTGTGCTGCGTTATCGACGACTCCACCAAGACACTATCTTCCGCGCCCCCGACCAACTGACCAAGTGGCTCTTATTTGTGATCAACTGGGTCACTGTAGATCCAGAGCTCGCTGAAAGCATCGTCGACAACCCATCGTGTGCGTGCGCCTCGTGGGAGGGTGACGATGTTGCCCGGTCGAAGGTCACAGGGCGGGTCGCCGTTTACCTGCAGGCGCGCGTTGCCGGAGAGTACAAGGAGTGTCTCGCGGGCTTGCAAGGTCACCTCGATGGTGGTGTTCGCTGTCGCGCCAGGTCTCCAGAGACCAACCTCAACAGCGTCGTCCGAATGAAGCATGTGAACGAGGCCACCCGTCTCGTCGTCGTGCTCCCAGGTAACCGCGTCGACGTGTGCGGTCACGACGTTATTCCATCCCATCGTATCCTCCCTCCGAAGTATTGTCGACTACCCGTTGCCTGTAAGGTCACGGAAAGGCGCGGTGCGCTGGCGCGAGCGTGTCCGGCGGCCAGCTGCCTGGCCAACGTTGAGGAAGCACTCTAGCATCGCAATCCGCGCTAGCCTCTGCGTCCGTGGACGCGACCCGAGCGCAGGCGCTGTTGGTCTCCGCTGAGGAGAGCCCGGAAGGCCTCGCAGGGCTGGACACAGTTATCTGGCAGCGCCGGCTCGGAGAGCAAGCCGCTTTTGTCTACCACCATCCCACGGCATGCTGCTGCCGCACCGGAGAGCCGGGTTGGGCGCGCGGACAACTCAGAAGCCGCGACAAGCTCCGCACATTCATAAGAGCGGTCCGACGTGGCTCACGCGTTGCATTTCGGCTCGATCCCGCGCGGCTCGTTAGTACGCTTTAGCCCGGCAGGACCTCGCCACCTCACTCCAGCCGCACCCGCCTTTGTGATTGATGGCTACCGCCTCCAGGGCGCTGCGCTACCAACTCCACAACCTCGTCCATCACGGATACGCCCCCGGAGCCAGTCGCCAATTTTAGACCCTGCTATGGTCAGCTAGAGGCGATCATCCTTCGATCTGCTCGGCCTTTCGCGAAGGGTAGCTATGCCTCGACGAGGATCACTAGGCTCTCGGGCACCACACCGTCATATTCCATCGCGTCCGCCATCTCGGGTTTCTGCATCGCCGCCATGAGCGCGTCCATGTCGGCAACGTCCATGAGCACCGCCACCCGCTTCGGGTTCTGCGGATCGATGAACGTCCGAATATTGGTGACACCGAGAGGGCCGAAGACTTCTTGGCGCTTCGGCGAGGCAAGCCAGTGCTTCTGATCCTTCACATCGTGGTGGCCGATGATGGTGGGCACGCTAACTCCTCGGTGGGTGTCCCAAGCGGTAGTGCTGGACAGTGCACCGATCCTACGCCCGCTGACCTCCGGCCTGCTGAGGCGCGAAGGGTCGGATGGGCAGCAAACGCACCCAACCAACGTGATACTCCTCTGCCCGGCTTCGTTGTCGCCTGTGAGCTCTGTGACTGCGGGTTCTACACGGGATGGTCTGGCCCGGCTGAGAGAAATACTGTCAACTCGTCGCCGACCAGCCAGCGTAGGCGTGACCCGGTTAGTCGATCAACGGGACTAGACTTAGGGCGTAGGCGCAGCTCTTGAGTTCGCGTATGCGGCGGTCAGCATCATGAAGAAGAACTCATGATCTGGCATTAGCCGATCCGGAGGGGCGTGACGGAAGGCCAGGATCCGAGGCCTTGGTTTGTTGTTTGACCCTAACAGTGTTGTGATCGTCGGGGTCTGCGGAGAAGTCTCAGGTGAGAGCGCGCTGGGATGGCCCCTACATGACCACGCCTAACGGCGGGTTGAGAGGGTCTCCATCGCGAGGAACTTGATGGACGATGATCCCTACATACGGATGCGACCGGGGATTACTTGACGAGTTACTGGAACCAACCCTCCACATCCAGGACGGCATTCACGTTGCCGCTGGCGTTGAAGAGGCGGATATTCCCCGCAGGAGCGACATGCGAGAGGCCGACCACGATCAGGTTGGGGAGTACCGGCCCCGCAGTGTTGAGGTCAGAGGCGTTCGGGCGGGGAGTGACGTCCGCTGGATACGCGGTGAGGTATGTGGTCGAGGACGGGGAGACCGCCGTGAGATTGGCAATGACGGCGACCGGATCGTCTGTGGGCACGCCCCCGACACCAGCAATGACGATGGCAAGGGTTGCGCCCGCACCGATGGCGTGGCCGGAGCACGGTGCGCCGGAGCCAGCGCGAGTGTCACAGACCCGCGTCGGACCGATGGCTTGGAACTGCGCGCCGAGTGGCGTCGAAGCCAAACTGGATCCGAACCAACCGTTCGCATCGAGGACAAAGTCGATGGAACCGACAGCATTGTAGACGCAGACATCGGTTGTGGGCCCACCACTTGCATCGGGTCCCAAACTCACAAGGACGCGATTCGCCTGCGCTGCACCCGCGTTGAGATTGATGGTTGAGGTGGTCGATGAGGTTGGACACGAGCCGTCTGCGAGGGAAGGGAACACGCTGAGGTATGTGGGCCGTGTCCCCCCAATCGCGGTGAGGTTGAGGACGACGGCCTGGGCTGTGCCGTCACCCGGGATGCTCGGCGGCGTGCCGGAGACGCCGGCCGGGATACCAGAAACGTTCACTTTGACCACCGAGTCCGGCGCTAGCCGATGGCCAGTGCCGGCTCCTTGGTTGCAGACATTGGCGACTTGCCCAGCCCTGGTGTCGCAGACCCGCAACGGCGACATCGAGTGGAACTCCCCGGCCGGATCGCTACTCACAGTCGGAGCAAAGTATCCCTCAACATCAGCGACGACGTTGACAGAGCCAACCGGATTGTAGATGTTGACGTCCCCGCTTGGAGAAGCGGCGCTTATTCGTCCTAAGGTGACGGTCACCAAGTTGGGAGTGGCTGTTCCCGCGCTGAAATTCAAGTTCGAGGCTCGAGGAAGCGCGGTACCGGTCGGATAGATTGTCAGCAGGCCGCCCGTACTGCTGGACACGGCGGTCACGTTCATAACGACCGCGGTCGCTTCGGCAGGGACTTGATCAGCACCACTCTTGAGCCCGGTCACTCCCGTGATCTGCAAAGTCCTGGTTTGATTCGCCGCGAGTCGACCGGCGCCGCATTGCAGGCAGGTGCTCGCGCGTGTGTCGAGTATTCGAAATGGCGTGAGGGCGACATAACTCGCCAATGGGGTGAAGACGTACCCCGATTTAGCATTGACGGCGCTCGATCCTTTCGAAGTCGTGACGGTCAATTGAGCGTACCCCGCCGCGTGAGTCGCTGTAGTGATCGTGAATGTTGTGCTCGTGATCCCCGTGGCGGCGACCGCTACGTCACCCAGGGTAACGGTCATCGACGATGCGAATCCCGTTCCATCGACTACCACCGCCTGGCCACCGACCGCTGGGCCTGCAGCTGGCGACAGCGATGCGACCACAGGGTAGGGTGGAGCGACCACGACGGGAGGACCGACAGCAACGCCCATGCCGCCGAACGTCGAGAGCATGGCGGTGAACTGCAACTCCGAGTAGGTGTACTGGTGGCCCGAGTACACGTCGAGGAGCGTGATCGAATGTCCTGGATATGTACCGAGCACGGTCACTGCGTGTTCGTGGAGAGTGTACGGGATCGTTCGTCCGTCAAACGCGGTCCACGTACTGGTCGAATATCCAGTGTGACTGAAGAGGCTCCGAAAATCGATCCAGACGACGACCGGATTCCCCGCTTCAATCTCCGCTTCGATACTCGTCGTGGTCCATCCGGTGCCTGCGGCTTCGACGTGGCCCACCTTGGTGACAACGTTTGCAATGGGTTGATAGTAGACGCCATATCCGTCGCCGGGGGCGAAGCCTTCCTGGCCGTTGACGTTGCCGACGAAGTCCAGGTAGGGGTCACCCCAGGTGATATTGCCCCCCGTGGCGACGGCGTTTCGGTGATCGACGGGGAGTTGATTGAAGATCCAGTTCTGAAGATTTGAGTTCCCGGTGTTGATTGCCACCGTTCTCGCCAGGAACGCTGCGGCGAGTGCGGCCGCCTCACAGTCAAGGTTCTTGTCTTGGACGACCAGGGACGGATCCAGATTCAACGGTCTGGTAAAGGTGATCCCGGCGATCGCCTGGAGTGATGATCCCGCGAGGCCGACAGTTCCGATGCTGACGCCGAGTCCAAGGGCGATTAAGAATCTTGTGGTTGGTCGGCGGCAATGGACGAGCACGCTCTTGACGCTGCGCTCATCGCATCATCAGCGCCGAACGAGCGGTTACGGAATTCGCCGGGAAGGGTGGAGAAGTAGTGCGATGTCCCGGCTCGCGAGGAAACGCCGGCCACGCGTCGCGGACATAGATCGACAATGCCCAATGGTTATCGATGAGCCCCTTGTGTGAGGCCCTATTACTCTAGCTAAGGGGTCCTTTGTCATTCACGGTCGGTGTGGGCAACAGGCACAACACGAGTGATGCGGAGACTTCATCACCGCTGCGCGCAGTGAACTCGAGCAACATTGAGTCCTGATACGGCGGCAATGTGCGTCATTGCGTTTAGTGACGGGATGCGCAGTGCCTTTGGTCACACGATGGGTGGCACCAAAGCGGTCCTCGATGTCGACGGCTGGTTCCAGGTAAAAGCATGAGTGCCGGTTGCTCCGATGCCAACGCCGATCGTTGCTACTTACCCGCATGCGAATCAGTCAGTCGCTGCTGAGCATCGGAGTCGCCGGATCAGCCGATACGTTTGCGTTCGAAGGCCGCGATGCCATGCCGAGAATCGGGCGACTGATTTGGCATCAGCCAATCGGAGGTTCGAATCCTCCCTCCCCAGCCACCCCGCTGTGTTGATCCGGTTGACCCCCTGACGAGACGGGTTCGGCTGATGCTTGACATGGCTTCGGTTGATGCTTGACACCGGTTTCGGTTGACTCTTGACAACTCCCTCACATCGCCGGATCGCTGGAGACCGTCGGGTCGAAACGCAAGCGAAATGTTCGTGCCCAACCCTGGTGCGAGTGTCCACAGATGGCTCACATCGAGCCATGCACCAGGAGGCGCGTATCCATGGCAGACCGTTCCATCAAGAACTTCGGCGTCGGGCTGGCGAGTTCGCTGCTCGCGGGGGCCATCTCGGTGGCCGCCGCGACGGGGGCCGGCGCAAGTGCCGCCTCGCCAGCAAGCTCGGGGGGCTCATATGTCTATACGGAGAGCAACCAGACCGCCGGCGGCGGCGGCAATTCGGTGCTCGCGTTCTGGACGACCAGCGGCGGTACCCTCGCTTCGATCGGAAGCTTTCCGTCCGGCGGCGACGGCACCGGCGCGGGACTCGGATCTCAAGGCGCTGTGACGATCGCTGACGCTGGGCGTGCGCTGCTCGTCGTCAACGCCGCGTCCAATACCGTCTCGTACTTCCGGATCCTCTCCAATGGGACGCTCCGGCTCGTCGACGCGGCACCGTCTGGCGGCTCCGACCCCGTGAGCGTCGACGCGCACGGGAGATGGGTCGTCGTGCTGAACCAGGGCAGCAACACGGTTGGCTCGCTTGTGCTGACCGACCACGCGCTGGTTCCGTCCTCGCACGCGCCGGTCGCGTTGTCATCAGAGGCCGCCACACCCGAGCAGATCGGCTTCACTCCTTCAGGAGCGCACGTCATCGTCACTGAGAAGGTGAGCAGCAGCATTGACACCTTCAACGTGAGCTCGGACGGCCGACTGACCGGGCTGCGCCACACCGTCTCGACGGGAACCGCCCCGTACGGCTTCGGGTTCGGCGCCGGCGGCCAGGCAATCGTCTCCGACGCCGGCGGCGGTGCGGGAGGCCCCAGTGCGGCGACCTCCTATCGGGTTGGCGAGGCGGGGGTGCTGCATCCCGTCAGCGAGGTTGGTGAATCCCAGGCGGCGGCGTGCTGGCTGGTGGTCAACGGCGCCGGAACGCGCGCATACGTCGCGAATGCCGGCTCCGGCACGATCTCCTCGTACAACATCGGGCCAAGCGGGCGGCTCACCCTGCGGTCCGACATTGCCGCCACCGTGGGTGGGCATCCGATCGACGAGGTCATCGGGGGTGGCTGGTTCTTCGTCCTGACCACCACCGAGATCGCCTCGGCAGCGGTGACTTCGTCCGGCGATCTGGGCGTGGTCAACGAGATCAGCAGCCAGTGGACTGCCGGCCGCGGCCACGGGTCTCGCGATCGGCTAAGCCTCCGCGTCGATGCACCGCACCATCGGTGGTCGTTCGCAGCCGGGCGGCACCGCGCCGCCCGGCTTGTCGGCGACTTTCGCAGAATGGGGATCACGTGACCATCAACACATCCGGCCCGCTGGTGACGCCGATCGGGCCGAGAACCGCCACGACCCAGCCGCGACCGAGCGCCGTCATTGGCAGCTCCGATCCTGGTCGTGGAGGACGACCAGACCACGTGCGATGTCGTTCGCGCATACCTCGAAAGCGCCGGGTATCGAGTCGTCATCTGCCGTTCGGGCACCGAGGCACTGGGCGTTGTCCGCCAGACCCAGCCACGGTGCCTGATCTTGGACGTCATGCTGCCGGGGAAGGACGGCTTCGAGATCTGCACGGAGATCCGGCGCTCCGGATCGATCGTGCCGATCCTGTTCCTCAGCGCGCGGGCCGATGAGCCTGACCGGGTCGATGGGCTCCGCGTCGGGGCCGACGACTACCTGGTGAAACCGTTCAGCCCCCGCGAACTCCTGGCGCGCGTCGACGCGCTCCTGCGCCGCGCGGAGATCGGTCCACAACCCCCGTCAGTCATGCGGCTCGGCAACGTCGAGCTCTCGCCAACCGGACGCGACGTCGTTATCGACGGGCGGCGTGTCGCGCTGACCAAGGTGGAGTTTGGATTGCTTGCCGCGATGCTGGAACGACCCGGCTGGGTCCTGACGCGCAGCCAGCTCGTCGATCAGCTGTACGTCGGCGACCGCACTCCGGTGCTGGAACGTAGCGTCGATGTCCATGTCTTTCGGCTTCGTGAAAAGCTGCACGCCGCACACGCGAACGCCGTCATCGTGACCATCCGCGGGGTCGGATACAAGATCGCCGCCACGGGGGCATGAGGACGATGGCGGACATCCCGGACCGCGTCTGGAGCTTCCTGCGCCGCCGATGGGGCTTGCTCGGGCTGCGCTGGCAGCTCGTCGTCCTCAATGTCGCCGTCATCGCGGTGACCGTGGTCCTGATCATCGTGTTGATGCACAACATTGCGCAGCAGCAGTTCATGGTCATCATGCATGCCGCCGGACAGCCGGTCGACCCGGCCGCGGGTCAGCGGGCCTACGATGCGGCCGTCGAGGCGCAGATCTACCCGACGATTGCAGTTGCCGCGATCATCGCGGTCGCACTCAGCTTCGCAGCAGTGACCTTTGCACTTCGTCCGCTGACCGCGGTGCGCGAGGCAACGCGGCGGATGGCGCGTGGCGATGCACCAATCCCGGTGGCGACCAATCGTCGCGATGAGATCGGCGGCGTGGCGGACTCCGTCAACGAGCTCGCGCAGTCATTGCAGCGTCTCGAGGAGTTGCGCAGGCAGGTGACCAACGACGCCGCGCACGAGCTGCGCACGCCGCTGCACAATCTCCTCGGGCTGATCGAGGGCATGCGCGACGGCGTCATGCCGGCGACGCCGGCCCGGCTCCAACAGGCGCACAACGAGCTGGGTCGACTGATTGCGCTGGTCGAGGATTTGCGCGGGCTCGCTGACGCCCAGCTGGCACGTGATCGCATGGTACGCGAGCCCTTGCAACTGGAGGAGCTGGTGCGCGACGTTGCCCTCGGATTCGAGACCAGCCTGCAGACCCACCGACTCACCTGCCAGATCGTGGCGCCGCAGGGAGAACTCACTGTCGATGGCGACGCCGGGCGCCTTGCACAGGTCCTCGGCAACATCTTGGACAACGCCGCCCGTTTCGCCGCTCCGGGCTCCGTGATCACCGTCACGCTGACCCGGCAGAACTCCTTGGCACGCGTCGCGGTGCACGACGTCGGCGAAACGATCGCAGCCGACTCGCTGCCGCACATTTTCGAACGCTTCTATCGCGCGGACCCGAGTCGCGGTCGCGGCAGCGGAGGCGCAGGCATTGGCTTGGCAATCGTCAAGGAGTTGGTGGCCGCGCACGGTGGCAACGTTGGCGCCGAGAGTGAGCGCGACGGCGTGACCGTGTGGTTCGAGCTGCCGCTCCGAGCGTGCGAGCCTGATCCGTCGCCACTTCCCGATCCCGTGCAAACGATCCGATCCGTGGAGGCCGTCACGAGCGCGTAATGGGCTTACGCGACGCCCACGTGGACGGCCGGGCTCTACCCCGGTCCGAGCTGACCGTCGTGCGATATCGTTCGTCAGGTGGACAAGCAGGTGGACACCGCGGCGATTCAAGCCCTCCTGACCGAGGCATCAGAGACGCACCATCGCGTCTACCGGATCGTGGATGGAAATGATCCGGATTGGGCCTCGTGGTACACCGACTGGCTCATCAACTTGTCCGAACTGCCAACCGTCCTGGGTTCGACTCCGGTGCGCAGCGAGCTCGTGTACCTACTGGTGAAGCTCGACAAAGCGTTCACGGCCGAACCGCGTGAGGGAGGATGGGAGGCGTTCTACGCCGAGGAGATCGCGCGCGCACTCGGTCGCTGATTGCGAACGGTGCGTCGCGACCCACACTCCAGTGTCGGTCTTGGGATTGTGATTGATCGCCGTTTTCGTGGGGCATCTACTGGCGGACGGGTACGCATGCCTAAAAGGGATGCGTCGAGCGTGCTGACTCGTCGACATTCGAGCAATCCAGAGATACGATCCGGGGCCTGCACGTCGCGGTCAGCGTTGACGCGCGCGGAACGCGGCGACGTTGACGCGGCTCGAGCAGGTGGCGCTGCAGTAGCGGCGCGACCTGTTTTTTGAGAGGTCGACGACGACGTCGTCGCAGTCGTCGGCGTCGCAGACGCGCAGCCGGTCGAGCTCTCCCTGCCGAACGACATCCACGAATGCCATCGCGGCCTCGACGACTATCCGATCGGCGAGCGATGCCTCGGGCGGAGTCGCGTGCAGGTGGTAGTCCCATTCGTCGTGTCGAACGAGTTGCGGCATCGCATGCGAGTGACGAAGGATCGCGTTCACCTCGGTCACGACCCCGTCCGCATCCAGCTCCCAGAGGCCGCGCAGCCGTGCGCGCATCGCACGAACCTCCTCGAGCTCGCCGGCATCCCGCCGACGACTGCCGGTCCATCCCCACTTCGCGACGAACCGGTCCAAGTCCTCCACAGAACTGAGACGGTCCCCGGCCTGCTCCTCGGTGTTCACCAGTGCTGCCGCGGCGCGCAGCGCAACCTCCGTGTCATGAGCGAAGAGCACATTGACATCTTACACTTCACCCTGTAAGCTGTAATGGTTGTAGTGTTATTGGGTCATTACTGGCCCGCAGTAACCGGGAGGCCGAAATCGTGCGCCGGTCACTGAACGTGGGTATGGCAATGGGCCTCCTCTCCGCGGCCACGTTTGGCACCTCCGGCTCATTCGCCGCGAGCCTGATCGCCGCTGGCTGGACACCGGGCGCCGCGGTGACAGCCCGTGTGGTGATCGCCGCTCTCGTGCTGACCGTTCCGGCACTCCTTCACGTGCGATCCGGGCATGCGAACTGGGCATCCGTACGCACGATAAGCGTGTATGGAGCGATCGCGGTCGCAGGCGCACAGCTCTGCTACTTCAACGCGGTGGCCCATCTGTCGGTCGGTGTTGCGCTGCTGCTCGAGTACTCCGGGATCCTGCTTGTGGTCGCATGGGGCTGGCTGCGCCATGGCCATCGGCCCGCAAGGCTCACAGTGGTGGGTGGGGGTGCTGCCATCGCAGGGCTCGTGCTCGTTCTCGACCTGGCCGGCGCACACCGTCTCGACGCTGTGGGGGCGCTCTGGGGACTCGGAGCTGCGGTGGGACTGGCGGCCTATTTCATCCTTTCTGCCGAGAGGGACGAGAGCGTTCCACCTCTCGTGATGGCGTGGGGCGGTCTCGTCGTGGGTGGCATTGTCCTTGCAGTCGCAGGCCTATCCGGGCTCCTGCCCCTGCACGCCACGTTCACTGCCGTCACGCTACTCGGCCGGCAGGTGTCGTGGATTCTTCCCGTGCTGGGACTGGCGCTGATCGCCGCCGTGGTTGCATATGTCGCCGGCATCGCCGCCGTGCGTCTCCTCGGTTCAAGACTAGCCTCGTTCGTCGGCCTCGCTGAGGTGCTGTTCGCGGTCGTCTTCGCATGGCTGCTCCTGGAGCAACGACTTGATGCGCCGCAGCTCGCGGGAGGGGCTCTCGTCGTGGCGGGGATCGCACTCGTGCGCCTTGACGAGATGCGACATCCCGCGCCGGTGGACGCCGGCGAGAATGTCGCGGGAGCACACGCTGTTGCCTGCGACGCAGTGGCAACACGCGTATGAACGTGCCTGATGCCGCCGCCGCGACGGCACGCCGCCGCGAACACAGCGCATAGGGGCGTCAACGGAGGACTCCGAGCTCACGCTCGGTGCAGCGTGATCCAGAGATCGGGCTTGACGAGTGCCGCCAGGAGCTGTGGCCAGAACCTCGGACCGTAGCACCTGAATCCGGCGGCCTCATCCGGGGCGAGGTCGAAGGAGCGCTCCACACTGCGGTGCCTGCCGGAGCCGAGACGCAAAGTGTGGTGCCCAGGCTCCACGGCTACCTCGACTGTCTCCTTGTTGGCGATTGACCCCACCACGGTGCCGTCGATCGCGATGTCCCACTGCTCACTCTGCGCGCCGAAACCGATCCCACTCCACGTCCGAGCCAACCGAACTGTCGCGTCGCTCACGGCTCCATCGCGTGGGAGGTCTACGTCGCGGTCATGTTGGCTGACAGCCGATGCGTCAGCACCGACGTCACCGCCGCCAACTCGACCCCCGACGCGCAGCATGAAATAGCCGATGAGCGCAGCCGCCACCACGATGCCAATGATGATTTGGACGACGTGGTTGCCAGAGCCACCAAGGATGCCTGCGATCATGGCATCGATTCCTTTTCTATCTGTCAACATCGATTGGTAGGGCGTGAAGACGCGGACCTCGGTGCCGGCCATCTTCGCTCGGAGCTCCGTTCTCGGCTCCGCCAAAGACCGGGTCGTCGCAACGACTGCCCCTATTATCTCGCCGATGTGCACCGCCAGCCCACTCAAGGCCGGCCGCGAATCCTTGATCGGACTCCGAGCGCGGTACCGGGGAGACCATGCGGCTTCGCCACTCGGGAGCGACAATAGAGAGTCGTGGCAAAGAAGACAGCGTCCAAGCGCGGACACGAGACATATCTGACCGACAAGCGGTGCCAGAAGGAGTTGCGACGGCTCCAGGTGGAGCTGGTCAAGCTGCAGGAATGGGTCCGCTCGAGTGGCGCCCGCGTCGCCGTGATCTTCGAGGGCCGCGATGGTGCCGGCAAGGGTGGCACCATCAGCCGCATCACGCAATACCTCAATCCCCGGGTCGTGAAGGTGGCGGCTTTGCCCGCGCCATCGGATCGCGAACGTGCGCAGTGGTACTTCCAGCGGTACGTCGATCGTCTGCCCTCAGCAGGCGAGATCGTCCTGTTCGACCGGTCCTGGTACAACCGCGCCGGCGTCGAATACGTGATGGGCTACTGCACTCACGAAGAGCATCGTCTGTTCCTCCGCCAGTGCCCGATTTTCGAGAACCTGCTCATCGAATCAGGGCTTGTCCTCATCAAGTACTGGTTCTCGGTCAGCGATCAAGAGCAGGAGCGGCGCTTCCACATCCGCCTTACCGATCCGCTCAAACAGTGGAAGCTGAGTCAGATCGACCTCGAGTCGCGCCTCCGGTGGGTGGAGTATTCGCGTGCCAAGGACATCATGTTCGTCCACACGGATACGCCTGAATCGCCGTGGTACGTGGTCGAGGCCGATGACAAGCAACGCGCTCGCCTAAACTGTTTCGCACATCTGCTGTCGAAGGTGCCCTACAAGGACGTCATCCAGACCCCTCTGACGCTGCCGCCGCGCCAGTCCGACGAGGGGTACGTGCGACCGTCGCGCGACACCTACACCTACGTACCTGACCACGTTGCGGAGTTGATGACCAGCCCAGGTTAGGTCGTGTGTGCGGGACTGGCATGGCAGCGCATTAGCTCCGCAGCTGTGAGGTGGTAGACCTGCTCTGGCGAAGCCCTACAATCGAGCGGGTATGCTGGCAATCCTGGGCGCAAACGGACGAGTCGGTGGTGCTGCGGCACAGTATGCGACGAGCGCCGCCGTGCCGTTTCGTGCCTTGATCCGGCGCGCCAACCCCGACTTTGCGGAGGCCGTCCTGATCCCTGATGCGCGCGATCTCGATGCTGTGGCGGCCGGTTTGGACGGCGTGAAGGCACTCATCGTATCTCTCGCGGGCGAGACCATTGCGGCGAGCGCAACTGCCATTGTTGCCGCGGCAGAGCGCGTTGGCGTGGAGCGCGTCGTCGTCGTTGCCGCGGCGGGCGTTCTACCATCGTCGACAGGCGGATTCCGCAGCGATGGCCCGCAGTATCCGGAACGGTTTCGTGCCATCGGCCAATGGCACAAAGCGGCCTACCTGAGCTATTCCGCATCGTCGTTGGATTGGCTGGTGGTCTGCCCCCCGACAATCGTCCCCCATTTGACCGGAGACCGCATGGTCGCGGAAGAATACTTGCCTGCGGGGTCGGGGGAGGTGGACCTTGGGCAGTTAGGGCAAACGCTGGTTGACGAAGCCGTACAGCCGCAGCACCATCGCTGCCGCCTCGGCATTGCAACTCGAGCGGCGTAGCTAGCCCCATTACTCGTGAACCCTGGCTGGTGAGCGTGGGATTGGAGGGATGATGCGGTTGGTTCGGTGATGGAGAAGTTGAATTGCCCTCAAATGTGCCTGCAGTTCCTCGATGGGCATCGGCTTCCCGAAGAGGTAGCCCTGACCGATGGTGTACCCAAGCTCGACCAGTGTGGCAGCCTCCGCCTCGGTCTCGATGCCCTCAGCGACGATCTGTGCTCCGATCGCTGCACTCACCTGTAGAATCGCCGCGGCCATCGATCGTGCCGGGGCTCGCTTGTCGACATCGGTTACGAATGCGCGGTCGAGCTTGATCACGTCGACGGGGATACGCTGCAACCGCGCCAGGGACGAATATCCCGTGCCGAAGTCGTCGATTGCAACCTTGACGCGTTGAGACCGAAGCCGCTCAAAGGCTCGTCGGACCACTCCGATGTCGTCCATGAGTGCGCTCTCTGTGACCTCGACCACGAGTGCATTGGGGGGCAGCCCAGTGCGGCTCAGCACGTCCTCGACCCATTCAGCGGAGAGGTCGCCGGCCAATTGGCGCACCGAAACGTTGACCGCGATGTGGACGCCATAGTGTCTTTGCAGAGTGAGGACGTTCGAGCACGCCGTGGACATCACCCACTGGCCAATCGGCACGATGAGACCGCTCTTCTCGGCGATCGGGATGAAGTCACTGGGCGGAATGGACCCTTGCTCAGGATGCCTCCACCGCAGCAACGCCTCGGCACCGATCACGCT
The DNA here is from genome assembly GCA_963756075.1 of Candidatus Dormiibacterota bacterium. GTDB lineage: Bacteria > Chloroflexota > Dormibacteria > Aeolococcales > Aeolococcaceae > Palsa-851. The sequence continues at coordinate 35,381 of CAVWMH010000002.1, forward strand.
CTGATCGAGGAGGTTGACGATCGGCTGATACGCTATGTGCAGCTGCCCAGCGCTCATCGCTCGCCGCAGCCCATCCTGGATTTCGAGCTGATGCCGCACCTGTCGTCGCATCGCTGCATCGTAGAGTCGATACTGTCCCGAACCAGCGGCCCTGGCGCGCGTCAACGCCGAGGCCGCATTGCGAATCAGCGTCGGTGCGGAGTGGCGACGCGGCATCTTCTGCAGGCCGATGCCAAGACTCGCGGTCACTCGGAGGGGATGTCCGTGGACCTGAACATCGTCTTCGAGCGTTGCGAAGATGCGGGTTGCGGCGTCGGCTGCTTCGAGCCGATTGTTCACAGATGGTGCCACCACCGCAAACTCGTCAGCCCCATACCTGGCAACCACGGAGTCGGGAAAGATCGTCGAAATCCGTTCTGCGATCTCACGCAATACGGCGTCGCCGACCTCGTGGCCGAGGCTGTCGTTGATGAGACTGAAGTCATCGAGATCGAGGAGGAGCAGGGCGCCGGTCAGCTGGCCGGCTGCCGCGAGGTCATTGAGGTGCTCCACGAGACCGGAGCGTCCGAGAAGGCCGGTCAAGCCATCGTGTCGCACAGCAAACAGCCGCAACTCGTCGGCCCGTCGGCGCTCCTCCTCAGCCGACACCTCGGCGGTGATGTTGCTGGATACCGCAATCACACCGACGATTGCACCCGCGTCATCGCGCATCGGGGCGTTGAGCGTGAGATACGTGCTGCCGTTGAACGGCGCCCTGGACGTCGATTCCAACCCGGCCAGCGCTTGTTCAAGTGCGAGCAGTGCGCTCGCATCAGTCACGATCTCCGAAACGTGCTTGCCAACGTAGTCTTTGAGGCGTATGCCCGCGAGCTCGCGCGCCCCGGCTGCGAAGGTCAAACGTAGGCTGGTGTCGTACGTTGTGAAGACGACGGGGAGCACGCCGACCGCTGCATCAATCACGGCCTGGCTACGCGCTTGTGCCGCTTTGACCTGGTGCTGCTGCGTCAAATCCTGCATGAGCACCAAAGCCTGCACTGGGGCCCCCGCCTCATCGCGAACCGCGGAGACCGTCGACAGTATCGGGAAGATGTGGCCGTCCTTGTGCTGCAGCACTCGCTCGACGGAGTAGCCGTCGACATGGCCACCGGCCAGACGCGCAATTGCATCGGGCGTGGGATTTTGGTCGGCGGGGAAGATCGTCGCGACTGGCGCGCCGACGAGTTCGTTAGCGCTGTATCCCGTCATGGTGCACAGCGCCTGGTTCGCGACGTGAATGCGAAACTCGGTGAAGTCGACGATCAACTGCCCCAGCGATCCGCGCTCGAACATGCTCCTATACAGACGGAGGCCTTCCTGACGGCCTGCCTCGCGGGCCGCGTCGAGACGGCGTGCCAGGCGGGTGCGCGTGCCGGTGCGAGGAGCGGATGCTACCGCCAGCGGGTCGCCACGCGCACTCTGCCGCTTCTTCATCGCCGCTCCTGTTCGCCTTCCTGCTGTTGGTTCGCGCTTGTTCACGATCCGGATGTGTTGAAGGCCACACTGGGCTCAACGCCCGATCCAGCCTTGCGGGGTGCCTCGCGCGCGACCTATCCCACGCACCTGTATAGGGGGGCGGTGTGAGCCTCCTGATACCCGGCGCGGACGTCGTGATCACACTGTGACCGCCCCGACACATCGAACTCCACTCGCGGGTAACCTAAGACTCGAATCTGGTGACTTGGGTCACGGTTGTGCCTGGCGCCGACGCCATGAGGCGAGATTACCCACGTCTGGCGATCGTGATCGTCCCGCAATCAAGCCGCAACTATCGCGTATTGTCGCCATGGTCAAAGAGGAGACGGTCATGAAGGATGCTCAGACGACCTCGCCGTTTGGGCCTGAAGACGCTGCATCGCTTGGCGTGTCGCTGACCAACCTCGACGAGCCGCTGTTTGACGGGGCCGGGGCAACAAAGCGAGACCTCATCAACTATCTCGACAGCGTGGCCGACCGGATCATTCCGGAGCTTGCGGATCGCCCACTCTCGGTGATCCGTGTGCATCGCGGTCAGGAAGCCTTCATGCGGAAGAACCTGCCGTCGTATACGCCTTCATGGGTACAGCGGGTGACGATGTGGGCGGAGTCGTCGAAGCGCGAGGTGACCTACGCGCTCTGCAATGACCGTCGGACGCTGCTGTGGTTCGGGAACCAGCGCGCCGTCGAGTATCACCCGGCGTTAGTGCGTCTCGACAGCCCCGAGCACATGACTCATCTGGTGCTCGATATCGATCCCCCGCACGGAGATGCCTTTCCCGCCGCGGTGCGAGCCGCGCGCGTTGTCCGGCAAGTCCTGGTTGATGAAGGACTCGACGCTGTCATCAAGACGAGCGGAGCGAAGGGTCTGCACATCTTCATACCCATCGATAGCAGCGTATCCATGGAGGAAGCGGCCGCCGCCACCCGGGCGATCGCCGCACGAGCCGAGGGACTGGATCCCGACACCCTCACCACCGCCTTCATGAAGGATGACCGCGCAGGCAAGGTGTTTCTCGATTCGACGCGCGTCGGCGGGGCGACGGTCGTCGCCGCATACAGCCCGCGCGTGCGCCCAGGCGCTCCCGTGTCGTTTCCGCTGGACTGGGACGAATTGGATGACGTTTCGCCTGCTGACTTCACGGTGCTCACCGCCATAAGTCGCCTCGGCGATGGCGACCGATGGGCGACCCGGATGCCGCAGCCGCAGCGGCTGGGCTCCGAGTTGCTCGAGGAGGGCAGATCCATCCCTGTCGCTCGCGTCCAAGCCATGCATGAGGGCAAGCGCCGCGCGCGGGGAGGCCGGTAACTACAGTCCGAGTTCCTCGATAATTCCTTCGTGAGCTGGCCGCCGATCGTCGAACTGCGTCAATACACGCTGCACCCAGGCAAGCGCGATGTGCTCATCGATCTCTTTGATCGGGAGTTCATCGAGAGCCAGGAGAAGCTCGGGATGACGGTGCTCGGCCAATTCCGTGATGTTGATGACCCGGATCGATTCGTGTGGCTGCGAGGATTTCGCGACATGTCCGCCCGCGCGAACGGGCTGAGCGCCTTCTACGGTGGACCGGTCTGGCGCCGGCATCGCGACGTTGCGAACGCCACGATGATCGACTCGGACAACGTCCTGCTCCTCCGTCCGGCGGGGCCGGAGACTGGATTCATGCCACCGCGGCAGCCCCGCTCGCCGACCGGCACTAGCGGCGACGGAAGAGGGCTCGTGATCGCAACCATCTACCCGCTACACGCTCCCGCGGGGAACGACGTTGTCGACCACCTCTCGCGGATGGTCAGGCCGGCGCTCATCGCCGCGGGCGCTACGCTTCTCGCGTTCTTCGTGACCGATGGGAGCCCGAACAATTTTCCGGCGCTTCCAATTCGCGAGAACGAGAACGTGTTGGTGTGGCTCACAGGCTTTGCTGATGCGGCAGCCGCACTGCAATGGAGTGCGGATCACCCTGCTCTCGAGCCATGGGGAGCTGGCGCTCCTGGTCTCCAAGACTCGCCGCAAAGGCTCCGCCTCACTCCAACTGCGCGCTCGTCACTGTCCGGAGCATCGCAGGGCTGAGGGCCGTCTATTGGTCGGCGCGGTATTGGTCGCTGCGCGCTCGGGCGTGGATCGTGTCCATCACCCGCGAAACCATTCCTCCAGTGGAAGCCTCGCAGCGAGCGCTGAGAAGTCGCCATCGGCAAGAACCGACTCCGCTGCGTCGGCCATGGCTTTGACGGCGACCCACGTCAGGCTCCCGCCCACGCTCACGCGCCGAGCGCCCGCGTCAGCCATCTCAGCGAACGACAGGCTCGGAATTGCGAGCACGTTCACCGGTGTGGAAACCGCGTCACAGACAGCGCGGATCTCGTCAGTCGTTTTGAGCCCGGGTGCATACACGACGTCGGCCCCGGCCTCAACGTATGCCTGCAATCTGGTGATCGTATTTTCCAGATCCGGGTTGCCGCGGATGTGATTCTCCGCCCGCGCCGTCAGCATGAACGGAAACCCCAAGCCACGTGCGGCCTCGGACGCCGCAGCGACTCTCTCCACGGCGTGCGGTAGATCGTAGATCCGGCCGGAGGGGTCGTAGTCTTCAATGGAGCCGCCCACCGCGCCGACCTCGGCGATGCGTTGGATCGCCTCCGCTGCGTCATCGGGGCCGGGGCCGTAGCCGTTCTCCAGGTCGACCGACAGCGGTAGATCGGTCACGCGGTCGAGCGCCGCTGCGTGCTCGATCACTTCCTCAAGCGTGGCGCGTCCGTCCCGGCGCCCCAGCGTGAACGCGAACCCGGAGCTGGTCGTCGCGAGGGCCTTGAATCCGAGCGCCGCCAGGACTCGCGCCGAGCCTGCGTCCCACGGGTTCGGGATGACGAACGCTCCCTCAGCGTGCAGCGCTTCAAAGTCGGCTGCCTTGCGCGCCTGCCTATTCATGAACGCGCAACACTACCTTTCCCTGTTTGCCCGATGCCATGCTTCGAGCGAACGCAGCGCGAGCCTCTGCGAGTGGAAACACAGAATCGATCGCAGGACGCAAGTCTCCGCGGTCAGCTAGCCGCGCGAGCTCCACGAGCTGATCGCGATTCGGCGCTACCACAAAATACGAGGCGGTAATCGTGCTCCCCGGTAACGCCCCGGGTGGCTCTTCGGCGATCGACACCAACCTGCCGCCGGGGCGAACGACCAACCCAGACCGAGCCAGCCGTGCCCCGCCAGCTGTGTCGAAGACCAGATCCACGGGCTCGAGCGTGGCCTCGAAATGGGCGTCCGCGTCGAGAACCTCGTTGGCACCCGAGGTCCGAGCGCCAACGGCGTCACGCTGAGAGACAGTACCGATCACGTAGGCATCGTGAAGCCTCGCGAGCTGCACCGCGATGTGGCCGACACCGCCCGCCGCCCCGTGGATCAGCACCCGCTGACCGGCCTCGAGCTTGCCGTGATCGAAGAGCCCCTGCCACGCGCTCAACCCAGTCATCGGTATTGCGGCGCTTTGAACGTGGTCGAGCGCGTTCGGCTTTGGGGCGAGCTCGTTCGCCGTGATGGCGATGTACTCGGCAGCGGCGCCGTCGCGATCAAATCGAGTCAGCGCATAGACGGCCTCGCCGATGCCGACCTCCTCCACGCCCGGCGCTACCGCAACGACCACCCCGGAGACTTCGTACGATGGGATAGCGGGGAGGCGATCCGTCGGCCACTCCAGCTCATCGCGCGTGATTGCCGCCGCGTGAACGCGGACGAGCACTTCTCCCTCACGCAGACGCGGAGCCGGGATCCGCTCGGGCACCAGTTCCTCGGGCCCTCCCGGTGCGTGCAAGCGGATCGCCAGCATCGTGTCGGGTTTCTCGGCGACATTCGATTCGCTCATGGCTTCTTCCCTATGATATCTTGTTGGAAAGTATCTTTCTAGAGAGGTTATAGCATGCCAACACCGCCCCACGTAGCAATCCGGAGAGCTCCCGATCACATCGATCTCATCCTCGCGCAATGGCACCGCGAACGACCCGACCTGGACGTCGGTCCGATGGGGCTCATCGGTCGAATCCTTCGAGCCGCACAGCTCGCCGACGGCATCCTGTCAGATGGCCTCACTCAGTACGGTCTGCAGCGCGGCTGGTTCGACCTCCTCGCTGCGCTGCGCCGCGCCGGCCGGCCGTATGAGCTCAACCCCACGCAGCTGATGCGCGCAACCATGCTGTCATCCGGCGGGATGACGAAGCGGCTTGACCGCCTCGTCGAAGCAGACCTCCTCGAGCGCAATCCCGACCCCAATGATCGGCGGGGCACTCTCGTGAGGTTGACCCGGCGCGGCAAGGCCGTCATCGACCAGGCGGTCGCCACTCATGTGGCGAATGAGGAGCAGCTCCTCAGTCTGCTCACGCGAGCCGAGCGGCACGCACTCGACGATCTGCTGAGAGCGCTCGTGAGCGGACTCGAAGGCCCCGGGGACGCCTCGGGCCAACGGAATTGATCCTGCTTGATTCGCGAGCGCCGCGTTCGTCGCTCCAGGCGCCCGGGCACCAGGCGCCGTCACCGCGCGTCTCCTGGCAGACGGAACCGTGTGGATGTCAGGCTCTCGTTGGCGAAACTAGGATGTATTGCGCATTTCGGTGAGCAACTGGGCGACAGATCCGACGGACGTGAGCCGGTCTGTAGACGCTATCCGTCGCGCGGTCGATGCAACGAGCGGCTGACAGCCTGCGGCGCGACGGGTCGGCCGGCCTCCCTTCAAAGCTCTTTTCGCATCTGCACGGACGTATCCCGGTAACCGAGGCTCGAGTACAGCGCTCGAGCGATCGCGTTCTGCCCGAAGACGTTGAGCGCCAGGGCGTGGAGGCCGTTGCGTCGCGCCTCCTCCTCAGCGAGCCTCATCGCCGCTCGCCCGTAGCCGCGGCCTCGGAGCGCCTCGTCGATCGCGATGTCATAGATGTAGCCCACGCCGGGCTCCGAGCGTGGATTTCGCAGCGCCAGCCAAAGCCATCCCACGGGTTGCTCATCCACTTCCACCCTGAATATCAGTTGACCTGGGGTGGCGAGCCCTTCAGGAAGAAGTTCCGGCCAGTCGCGGCGAGCCTTCTCCACGGCTGCTTCGCGGCTCATGCTCCCGGATCCAACGATCTCGTCGACGTAGGCGTCGAGTGCCGCGTCTGACCACCGCGCGTACTCCTCGGCGCTCGGGCGGCGGAGCCTGGCAGTCATTCGACAATACTGTCGGGTTGGGCGACGCGCTTGCCTCGACCGCCTGGCGTGACCGGGCCAACTTGACCATCCCAACGGGCCGGAGCAAGATGGAGCGACGCCCGTGGTCAGGACGTCGGAATACGCTCACGCAGAAGCCGCAAGTTGGCGATGACCGAGCAGTACATCATCGGGGAGTTGTCCGTTCGGTTGGTGCAGCTGGAGGCCGCCGCACCGACCGAGGAGTCCGCCCTCGAGTTTGCCAGGCTCCGGGTACGAGCTGAGACAGCGCCTTTTGAATCGCTGCCCAACATGGCCCTGGAGGCGCTGTATCTGATCCGCGGGCTCTGCCGGGACTCCCTTGCTCGAGGTGACCTCCAGGCTCTGACCTCTCAGGCGACGATGGCTGCTGAACTTCGAGAGTTCGCTGTCTCTGCAAGGCTGCTGGCGGAAGGCTAGAGTTGGGGCGTTCATCCTGGAATGGAGCAACGCGGTCCAGCGGTAAGTCGGAGGTCGGCTAATGGCAGTGGAAGTGCAGGTCACTGAATCAGAGATTGCGGTGCACTGGCGCGAGGAGGACTACTTCGCCCCGCCACCGAAGTTCATCGGACAGGCGAATGCCAGCGACCCCAGCATCCGCGAGCGGTTCCGCGAGGAGAACTTTCCCGAGTGCTTCAAAGAGTACGCGGACCTGCTCACCTGGGATAAGTACTGGCACACCACCCTGGACACCAGCAATGCGCCGTTTTGGAAGTGGTTCGTCGGTGGCCGGCTGAACGCGAGCGTCAACTGTGTCGATCGTCACCTTCCCAAGAGCCGCAACAAGGCAGCGCTCATCTGGGTCCCAGAGCCGGAAGCTGAGGAGACCGAGGCGATCACCTACCAGGAGCTCTACAAACGGGTTAACGAGTTTGCTGCGCTCCTGCGCGGTTTCGGCGGTGTTGAGCGTCGGTGACCGCGTCACGTTTCACCTGCCGATGGTTCCGGATCTCCCGGTGTCGATGCTCGCCTGCGCCCGCCTCGGCGTCATCCATAACCAGGTGTTCGGCGGGTTCAGTGGGACAGCCTGCGGAGGCCGGATGGCCGACTTGGGGAGCCGCATCCTGGTGACCATGGATGGGTACTACCGCAATGGCGAGCTCATTGACCATAAGGCCAAGGCCGATGAGGCGATCGCCGTGGCTCGCGAGCAGGGGCTCGAGGTTGACAAGGTTCTGGTGTGGCGACGTCACCCCGGGCAGTACAGCTCCAAGACCCCGATGGTCGAAGGCCGTGACTTCTTCGTCGATGAGGTGATGAAGGACTACGCGGGCAAGACGGTGGAGCCGGTGTCGATGCCCGCCGAAGCGCCGCTCTTCATGATGTACACCAGCGGTACCACCGGACGTCCGAAGGGCTGTGTGCACAGCACGGGTGGCTACCTCTCCTACGTCGCTGGGACGTCAAAGTTCTATCAGGACATCCATCCCGAAGACACGTACTGGTGTTTCGCTGACATCGGATGGATCACCGGGCACTCTTACATCGTGTACGGCCCGCTGTCGCTCGGGACGACGAGCGTGATGTACGAGGGAGTGCCGCTCTATCCGGATGCCGGCCGGCCGTGGAGGATCGCTGAGCGCCTTGGCGTGAACATCTTCCACACTGCGCCAACCACAATCCGAATGCTCCGCAAGTTCGGCCCGGACGAGCCGGCGAAATACGACTACCACTTCAAGCACATGACGACGGTTGGGGAGCCCATTGAACCGGAGGTGTGGCGCTGGTACCACCGGGTTGTGGGCAAAGGCGAAGCGGTCATCGTCGACACGTGGTGGCAGACGGAGAACGGCGGATTCCTTGGCAGCACGCTCCCCGCACTCGACCAGATGAAACCGGGCAGTTGCGGCCCGGGCGTCCTCGGCATCTATCCGGTGATCTACGACGAGGATCGCAACGTCATCGAGCCGGGCAGCGGTCGAGCAGGAAACATCTGCATCCGCAACCCCTGGCCGGGCATCTTTCAGACCATCTGGGGGCAGCCCGAGCGGTTCGTGGATACCTACTTCAAGAAATACAACCGGGACCCGCAGAGCAAGGACTGGCACGACTGGCCGTACCTCGCGGGCGACGGCGCCGTCCAGGCACCGGATGGCTACATCCGGATTCTCGGCCGTGTCGACGACGTGATCAACGTGGCCGGGCACCGATTGGGAACCAAGGAGCTTGAGTCGGCATGCCTGACGGTCGATGAGATCGCCGAGGCGGCGGCAGTCCCGGTGATCGACGACCTCCGCGGTCGCGCCGTGGAAATGTATGTGGCACTGAAGCCGGGTGTGCAACCGAGCGATGACATCAAGAAGAAGATCGTCGAAGCGATCGACCGTGAGATCGGGAAGATCGCGCGTCCGCACAATGTCTGGATCGTTCCCGACATGCCGAAGACCAGGTCAGGAAAGATCATGCGCCGGGTGATCGCGTCGATCTCCAACTTCACCGATGTTGGGGATGTGACCACGCTGGCAAATCCAGAGATCGTGGAGAGCATCCGCCACCAGGTCCAGACCGCGAAGGTGGCGAACAACGATCAACCGCGCGAACTCTCGCCGCAAGAACTTGAGGAGATCAAGGCTTTCGGAAGCGTCGAATAACGCGAGACCCCAGGCGGTTAGAACCCACACCGATCTTGGCGGCTCAGGGCGCCACGGGCTGAATCCGCACGCTAGCGTGTCGAGCCATCAGCTCCGCGCGAGCGACGGGGAGCGACCACGCTCCCCGTCGCTCGCGCGCGTCGCCGGGATTAGTTCGAAGCGGCGGAATCCAGACGACCGAGAGCTGCTTTCGCAAGGTCGTGCTGCCACTCGACGACTTTGAGCACGATGCCGAAGTTGCGATCAACCACCTTGTCGATGGCGGGAATCAGCGTCTCAGAGTTGGGCAGCATGAAGACGCTGAGAGGAACGAGAACGGAGGTGATGCTCTTGACGACCTCGGTCGTCGCCAGCGCGATCTCAGTGGACCGGTCAAGGCCCTCCGCGATAGCGGCTGTTGTGGTGCGGAAGTCGGCGTGTTGGGTCATGGTGTTTGTCCTTGTGAGCGCTGGATCCGATACGGGTCGGGTTGCCCCGACCCGTATCGAGGGGTTACGCGGCTTGCTTGGCCGTCCGGGTCTTGGTCGGTGTTCCACCAACGGCGTTGATGAGCCGAAGGGTCATGTCGCGCTGGGTGTCGAGCACCTGGGTCGCGAAGTCGAACGACTTCTCCACCATCTCGGCGGGGGTCACCTGGCCACTCTCGAGAGTTGCCGGCATATCGCGAACTGCCTCGAAGAGCTTCGCCTGAACCTCGCCAACCTTCTGGATGGCGGTCAGGAACTGCTTCTGCAGGTCGGTCACGTAGGTCTGGTAGTCGGTCATGGCTGATCTCCTTTGCCATCGAGGCTGCTGTATTGCGCTAAGTATACCAAGCAGACGCTGTTTATGTCAACCCTCCACCAGCTTGGCTTCCCAAGCGCTAGGATGGGCTCGTGCCCGAGCCCGCCCCACCGTTCAAGTCAGTCGGAGACTTCATCCGCACGCAGCGTGAGCTGATGTCACTCTCGATGCGCCAGCTCGCGGGGCTGGCCAAAGTGTCGAATCCGTACCTCAGCCAGATCGAACGCGGTGTGTACACGCCGTCAGCCCAAGTGCTCAAGGGCATCGCGGACGCGCTCGACATGTCGGCCGAGACCCTCTACCGGGAGGCCGGCCTCCTCGATGACTCGGTGGAACGCCCCATCTTGACTGTCGAGGACGCCATCCGGGTAGACGGTCGGCTCACTCAGGAAGCCAAACAGGCGTTGATCCAGGTCTACCGAGGCTTGATCGCCACTCAGCAGCCGTCAACGGATCGCTCGACACCGTCGCGCCCCGCGCGAAAGACGGCCGCCAAAACTGTGCCGGCAAAAGCGGCGTCGGCCAAAGCGAAGCCGAAGGCTCGCTGAGGATCGTCAGTCAGGAACTCGTAGCTGGTGTGCGAGTTCGAGGACGCTGGGTCCGGCGCGCCGAGGATCGAGCTTTGAAGAGTCGAGCCTCCTCGCCCTTGGCGTAGCTTCCAGGCGCCGGATCGCCGGGCGGAACGCGTGGGGGGGCAACGAGCTCCCCGGACCGTTCCGCCGCCCATGCAACCCAGTCGTCCCACCAACTCCCGCTCACACGTTCTGCTCCAGCACGCCACGCCTCGGCATCGACACCGCGACCCGCGTGCGGGCGAGTCCAGAACGCCGCCTTCGGGTTGCCTGGGGGATTGACGATGCCGGCAACATGCCCGCTCGACGTCAGCGTATAGCGGACCTCGCCGCCGACGTGCTGGGTGGTCAGATACGATCCCTTCCACGGGGCGATGTGGTCGTTCTCAGCGCCGAGCACGTACATCGGCTGCTTGATTTTCCTGAGATCGATGGGGGTGCCGGCAATCCGAAACGCACTGGGGCGAATCAGCAGGTTGTCGACATAGCAGGCCCGCAGGTATTGCGTGTGCATCGCCGCCGGCATGTTCGTGCTGTCCCCATTCCAGGCAAGGAGGTCGAACGCCGGCGGCGTCTTGCCCATGTACCAGTTGTTGATGACGTAATTCCAGACCAGGTCGTTACCACGCAGCCAGTCGAACGTCTGCGCCATCGCGGACGCCTCCAGATAGCCGCGCTGCTTCATGTTCTGTTCGAGACGCGTCACGCTCTTGCGGTCGGCAAAGACTCCGAGATTGCCAGGGATGCTGAAGTCGACCAGCGTGTTGGTGACGGTCATCCAACCCACGCGCTCGGCCTCGCCCTTCGCGGCAAGGTGGGCCAGGCCGATCGTCGACATCGTTCCCCCGAGACACAGCCCGACGATGTTCACGACCGGTGAGCCGGTGAGCTCCCTGACCTGGTCGAGCGCCGCCATCAGCCCGAGCTGCAGATAGTCGTCCCAACTCACGTCGCGCATCGACGCATCGGGGTTGCGATAGCTGATACAGAACACGGTGAAACCGTGCTGCACGGCGTATTCGATGAAAGATCGGCCGGGTGCGAGATCCATGATGTAGTACTTGTTGATCCATGGTGGGCTGCACAGGATCGGCTGCGCATGGACCAGGTCGGTTTGCGGCTCGTACATCAGCAGTTCCATCAGCGAGTTGCGCATGACCACGCGGCCAGGTGTTGCTGCGAGGTTCTTGCCGAGGCTGAATGATGCCGTGTCGACCTGACGTGGCCGCCCCCCGTTGTGCAGCAGGTCGTCGATGAAGTTGCTGGCGCCCGCGACGAGGCTCTGACCACCCGTTTCGAATGTCTCTTTCAAGACGGCGGGGTTCATCCATGGCACATTCGTCGGAGCCAGCGCATCAAGCATGAGGTTGAGTGCGAACCGCGCCTTCTCGCGCTGGACGGCGCGAGCGTGTGAGGTATCGACCAGCTGCTGCGCCCAATGCACCGTGCTCAGATAACTATCAGCCAGGGTCCGAAAGGCGGGGTTCGCTTGCCATGTCCGGTCCGCAAAGCGGTTGTCGCCCGGACCAACCGCGTCACCCGTTCCCCGGCCAAATGCGCGCTGGGCCGCACGCGCCGCTACCGCCGCCTGTCCGACCGAGAGATCCAGACCGGCCTTCGCGAAGTGCAAAGGGTGACGTATCGCGTCGTCGAGGAACACGCTGCGCAATGCTCCTCCGAAATCGCTCTGGTCCACCTTGGCGAGCAGCGCCTCATAGGCGGTGTCCTCGCTGGCATCGTTGCTCACGAGCCGATCACATGAACAGGCCGCCATTCACGGCGTACATCGCACCCGTGATATAGGCCGACTCATCCTCGAGGAGGAAGCGGACCACGCGAGCCACCTCGTCTGGCCGGCCAAGCCGCCGCATGGGTACCTTCTCGATGATGCCGTCGAGGATCGGCTGAGGAATCTTGGCAACCATCTCGGTTTCGATGAATCCCGGAGCCACGCAATTGACGGTGATCCCTTTGCGAGCCGTTTCCAGCGCGAGGCTCTGCGTGAGTCCGTAAAGCGCTGCCTTTGAGGCAGCGTAGTTGGCCTGCCCGATGTTCCCGGTCTGGCCGATGACCGAGCTCACGTTGACGATCCGCCCGCTGCCTCGTTCGAGCATGTGGTCAAGCACGGCCTTCATCATGTAGAAGGCGCCCGAGATGTTGATCCGCATCACCGCGTGCCAGTCCTCAAACGACATCTTGCGAACGGTCTTGTCGACCGTGATACCGGCGTTGTTGACCAGGAAATCGACCTGACCGTACTCGGTCAAGACCTCGGTGGCGACGCGGGTGCAGTCCGACGTGATTCCGACGTTACCCTGGTGTACGGAGATCGAGCCACCTCGAGCGGTGAGCTCGTCGCGCAAGGCTGCAGCGGACTCGGCGTCGCGGTTGAACCCGGCAGCCACATGCGCCCCGTGGCGGACGAGCTCCCTGGTGATCGCGGCGCCGATGCCGCGCGTGCCCCCGGTGACGACGGCCACCTTTCCGGCGAAGAGGCGCTGCGCCTCCGGTTCGCCAGCGGCCGGATCGACGACAGCCATGATTGGACCATCGTAGTCCAGGGTTGGGGCGTCCGTCTGCTGCGACACGAAGCGTCAGGATTCAGAGCGGCGAGGAGACGCCGTGTCGCTGCCGATTGGCTTTCCTGTGCTACGCCGTGATCCGGCCGCCGCGTGCGGCCTGATGCAACCCGGAATGGGGCCCGCGTCGGTCACCTCGACAATGAAGTACCGGCAGCGGACGAGCTGACGGTACGAATCGCCTGACGTCGCCGGCTGGAACCCGGGGCATTCCACCATGCGATCGGGAGCCGCCGGACAGGGCGTGCAGAACAGCGGATGGGGCAGGGTGCGATCGGGCGGCGGCGTCACTGTTGAACCGTCGCCGGGTGGACCGTGAGGAACCTACGATCGTGTTCCATCGGCGCAGCATGTCGCGTGCCAGGCAGGTCGCCCAGTGCCGAAGGTCATCGATATTGCGGGACCTCCGACCGATACCCACGAAGCGCGATCCCGTGCGGCGTTTATCGAGGTGAGAGCGGTCAGTGACGTTGATCCACCGGCACGTAGGAACGTCGGGGACTGCCTGCGTAGATCTGCCGCGGGCGTGTGATCTTCTGCTCCGGGTCGAGCAGCGACTCCTCCCACTGCGAGAGCCACCCAGCAGTCCGGGCGACGGCAAACAGCACGGGGAACATCTCGACGGGGATTCCGAGCGCGCGGTAGATGAAGCCGCTGTAGAAGTCGACATTGGGATACAGCTTCCGGCTCACGAAATACTCATCCTCGAGTGCGATCTTCTCGAGCTCGGATGCAACGTCGAGCAGCGGCGATGAGCCGGTCACACCAAGCACCTCGTCCGCCATGCGCTTGATGACCTTCGCTCGCGGATCGTAGTTCTTATAGATGCGGTGGCCGAATCCCATGAGCCGTTCCTTTCCAGCCTTGACTCCGGCGACGAAGTCGGGAATGCGGTCCATCGAGCCGATGCGTTCGATCATCCTCACCACCGCCTCATTGGCGCCGCCATGCAGTGGACCATAGAGCGCCGCGACCGCAGCGGCTGTCGCCGAGTAGGGGTCGGGGTGCGAGGATCCCACCGTCCGCATCGCGCTCGTCGAGCAGTTCTGCTCGTGGTCGGCGTGCAGGATGAAGAGCACGTCGAGGGCATGCTCGATCTCCGGCACGGCCATGTATCGTGGCTCCACCATCTTGAACATCATGCTCAGGTAGTTGGCCGCGAACGACAGATCGTTGTCCGGGTAGTTGTATGGGAGGCCGAGCGAGTGGCGATAGGCCAACGCGGCAAGTGTCGGCATCTTGGCGATGAGACGGTAAATGGAGATGCGCCGCTGCTCTTCGTCGTAAATTCGTGTCGCGTCGGGATAGAACGTCGACAGCGCGCCAACCGTTGACACCAGAATGCCCATGGGATGCGCGTCGTGATGAAAACCATCGATGAACTTCTTGACGTTCTCATGCACCAGCGTGTGCATGGTGATGTCATGTACCCATGCCTCCGACTGCTGGCGCGTGGGCAGGTCGCCGTGGACGAGCAGGTATGCGGTCTCCAGGTACGTGCTGTGCTCCGCGAGCTCCTCGATGGGATAGCCCCGATACATGAGGATGCCGCGATCGCCGTCGATATAGGTGACGCGACTGATGCACGACGCGGTGTTCATGAACGCCGGGTCGTACACCAGGAGTCCATGGTCATCACCCGTGGCGCGCATCTGCTCGAAGGTGGTCGCGCGGATGGCGCCCTGCTCGATGGGGACCTCGTAGGTAGCGCCGGTGCGATTGTCGGTGACGGTGAGGGTGTCAGGCATGGTAGGGCTCAGTCTGCCACCCGGGACTTAGGTCGCCACGCGGGCGGGTACGGTTTTAGCGGAAACGGTGCGGGGGTCTCCCGGCTCTGCAACTCGTCGTACTTCTTTACAAGTTGGGTGCTGCGACGCGAGCTTCCGGGAGGCTCCCCGACCGCCCGTCCTGGCGCGGGTGGCGTGACGATCATCGCGCGAGACATCCATGCCAACCAGGGTCGAAGGTCACCAATCCGTGGGCCACGCCCGGGCCGGACGGCGGGCCTGGAAGTGCATTTCTTGGGACCAACGGCACTGGTGGCGCGACCCCGAGGAGGTGAGGATTGCGGCATGACCAGACGAGCGGCAGACGCCCCCTCACAGACGCGGCGCGTCACCGTGCGCGTGGCGTATGGCGTCACTGACGTCGAGCGGGCAGCTGAATCCATGGACGTGATCGTGAGTGGCGAGGAGGTGGACGGCATTCTGGCGGCCATCGACGGGGAGCTCACCACCCTGGCGGCTGCAGCGACGCATTCGGCCGTCGTGGGACGGATCTTCGACGAGTTGCAGACCGTCTCGCACGCGCACGCATTCTGCGACGACGACTGAGGCGGGCACTCAAGGAAGATTCCGTGGTCCCTGACGGACCTTGCCGCCGCGATGGGTGCTGGTGTGACAGCTCGATCGGCGGTTGGCAGGCGCTACTTCTGAAGGACGAACTGATACGTGAAGGGTCCGACGTCGGAGAAGTTCACAATGAGCTCGTACGTACCTGACTGCTGGAGGATGTACCCCGAGTTTGCGGTGCAATCCAATGCGGGACCCACCGGCTTCCCCGCAGCGTCAGCGAAACCGATGATCGAGTTGGCCGGGCCGAGGGTGCACCCGCTGCCGAAGACGTGAACGGCATCACCGGCCTGCCCCGTGAACTGATAGACGTCGTGCGTGGCCTGATCGGGAATTGACCCGGAGATCGTCTGCCCGTAGCTGGCCTGGCTGACCACGTCGTGACGGTCGAAGCGGATTGGTATCGCGTAGCCGCCCGACCTCTGCTTGTTGGCGTTGGCGACGAGTTGGTACGTGCCGGATGTGGTCGCGCTGATCCGGCCGATCTGACAGCCGAACAGTCCGAGGCTGACCTGATCGCCGTTCAGCGTCCGCCCCTGGGGGTCGATGACGGCGAACGTCAACTGCCCGTCGTCGCAACTGGGTTGACCGAACCAGAGGATGTCGCCCGCCTGTGCCGAGAACGTGAACACCTGCGGCTCGGCGGGGCTGTTCACCCTTCCGCTGTCGATAAGGACGCCCTGGAGATTCGGTGTCGGCGATGTCGCGCCGGGCGCCGGGGTCGGACCACCACCGGGAGTCGACGGCGACGAGAACGCCGGCAGATGGTGCGCCAGGTTGGACTGCACGGTCTGCACAACCTGCGCCTGTGCATAGTGGCTGACCACCGCCGGGTCCTTGACCGCCGATGCGTCGACAACGCAGTCGGCGAGGAGATACTGGTCGGTGACGCCGTCGGCCTGGCATTCCTGAGTCGCCGTGGCCGCACCGGGAACGTTACCGGCGTCGACGAATTTGGGCGGGAATGAACGGTTCGTGAAGGTCGCCGTCGTTTGACCGGGCTTGTAGTCGAAGAGGGATTGCGCCTGCGTGATGCGCCATGACTCGGCGAACTGCCCATACACCAATTGGGCAGTCGGTGCGGTGAGCGTGACCCCACCACTTGTGGTGAAGTCATCGCCGGGTTGGCCGTTGTCGTTGCCGAGCAACCCGACCAGCTTTCCCGCGCGTGCCGCTGCAGGCGCAACGCTGACGTTGAGGCCCACCAGCCCCATCTGACCCACCTGTACTCTCGTACCGTCCGGCCACTCGAGCAGGAATCCTGTGCCTGCGTCGGTCCCGAGGCGCTCCAAAGTCCCCGAGCCGACGTTGGTGAGTCCGCCGCTGTTGTCGGCAACTCCAGCGACGCGCGCAACCAGCACGCCGTTCTCCAAGGTCAGCGTCACGCGATGACCGCCCAACCTGGCAGCGACGGCCACGTTCACCGCAACCGGGAATGCCCCGGGGAGCGGCACCTGGCGAACCTGCACGAGAAGGTCGTCGGTGGTTGACTTCGCCAGCGTGAACTCGCCGGCAGCCTGCAGGTCGAACGGGCGACCGTCGAATGTCAGGAGGTGGGGGTCACCCTGCGATACCCCGGGAGGCGGAGGTGGCTGGTCATCGCTGCCACCACCGCCGCCGCCTCCTCCGCCACCACCGGGCGGGCCGGGCGGCGGCGGGCCGGGGTCCGGCTGCTTGCAGTACTTGTCGAGCGAGTCGCCGGCCGCGTAGGCGGCGATGCCAGTGTCACCGCCCTCCAGACCCAGCGACACGAGACCTTGGGAGGGAATCGTGTGCTCGGACGCGCCCGGACTGCCGTCCGGGCACTTGCACCCGCCCGACTTCTGGCAGAGCGCCAGTGGTGCGGAGGTGGAGAGCGTCTTCTCCATGGCGAAGTCCTGGTCGTGCGCATCGCCGTAACCGGACGCGAGCACGATGAGCAGGATGTCCGCGCTGCCGCTGATGGTGACCGGATGGGCCTTGTACGCTGCGTCGCTCGCGAGGTCCTTGATGTCGCCGGCGTTGATGGTCTGGTTGTCCGGCGCGGGACCCGTGGTTGGTGGCGTGCCTGGTCCTGCCATGTGCCAGTCGCTGTGCGGCTGGTTTTCGTAGTAGCTCGACGCCCACGCGCTGTAGTAATGGTTGCTGCCGCTGCTCATCAGCAGGGTCAGCGCGGCTTGGTCGTGATGGCCGATGTCGGCAGTGACCACGGGTAAGAGCTGCGTCCATACGGTCGTCTGGTCGCCGGCGATGTCACCCTCGTGGCCGAAAATCCCAACTCCGTCGTAGTCACGCTGCGAGTACGGCGTGCTCGGTGTGTTCGTGTACAGGTCCCACGCCTTCGCCTCCACCGCCGCTCCCGGGTGGAGCTTGTCCATCACCCAGTCGGCCTCGCCCTCATGGATCCATGGACCGACGGTCTCCCAGTTCGCTCCCGAGCCCTCCTGGCGGTATTCATAGCAATGAAAGACCTCGTGCGCCAGGATCGCCGCCGCGCTGACGGCATCGAGACCCACGAACCTCGTGTTGTAGACAAGGGTGTGGCAGCCGTCCGGATTGGACACCCAGGGCCCGGTGCCGTTTCGCACGAAGAGCCACGTCTCCGCGTAGGTCGTGGGGTTCTTTGGCGGCGTATATGTCACCGAGACGGTCAGCTCGACCGTCGAGGTGCCCGTGTTGAGCGCCTCGTCATGGTTGGCGTCGTCTGCGAGCGCCTGGTAATCGAACGCCGGCGTCGTCGTGCTTCCGAGCAGCACTGCCGATGCACCGTGCGCAGCCGGCGCTGTGCTGCGTTGTGCTTGCGTGTTCGACGCGGTGAGGTACTTGGTGGCAACGTTCTGCTGCGCTTTCGTGAGATGGTCCCACTGACCGTAGAGGCCGGTCACCGCCATCGACGCGTCGAAGCCGCCGCTCGACGTGATCCCTTTCACGGAGACGCCGGGCAGCGGCCCGACGTCCAGCGCGAAGAGTTGCTCAGCGCGCAGCGGCGTCCAGCCCTGTGTACGGATGGCGTTGAGCAGCTGGTCCTCTCTGGCGATGCCGCTCGTCGCCGATCCCGACGTGCGGGTGGTGCCTGTCGAGGTCGACGTTCCGCTGTGCCGGTTGACGACAACTACTGCCACAACGGCGGCCACCACAAGGGCCGCGATCGTTGCCCCCGCGATCGCGACCCGCCTGCGGCTCGGCCGGGCAGCCAATGTCTCCGCCTGCGGCGGCAGTTGCGGCGGCTCCGGCAGAGATGGCGGATGAGGTGGTTCCACGGGTCCCATGGCCGGCGAGGTTAGTGAGGCGGCTGAGGGTTGTCTTAGGGTTGCCTTAAGGAAGATTCCAGCCCGGCCTGCCAGTCAGAATCAGACCGCAGTGAGCGCCCCGAAACGTCCGAAGCCGGACTCACGTCCCCGCCCGAAGCAATCGTGGCTGCGCCCGCGCAGCGTGCAGGCGATCCTCGCGGAGCTGCGTCGGGACGGACCGGCTTCTTCCCTGCAGCTCGCGAACAGGACGGGGCTCTCCAAATCCGCCGTCGACGCTGCCCTGCATACGCTCGAGCGGGCTGGACTGGTCCGCCCGGCAGGAGACACCGCGCAGGGGCGCAACCCGTCGGCGACGCTCTTCGAGCACGACCCCACCGCCGGCTACGTGGTCGGTGTCGACGTCGGTCAGAGTTGGGTGCGCTGCGCGGTGGCCGACCTCGCCGGGGACATCGTCGGGCGACTCGACATCCGCAACACCTCGCGCACCGTCCCGTCGCTGGTGACGTCGGTGAGCCGCCTCGCCCACCAGGTGGTCGAGGATGCAGGCATCCCGTGGTCCCAGGTGGTGCAGACGGTGGTGGGCAGCCCCGGCGTCTTCGATCCTGGCGACGGCACCCTGCTGCTGGCATCGCGCATCCGGCGCTGGGGCCGCCCCGGGCTGCTCGACGCGCTCCGCGAGGAGCTGGGCGATCGGACCGCTGTGGCCAACGACGCAAACCTTGCCGCCGTCGGCGAGCGCTGGTTCGGCTGCGGGATCGGGGTCGGCACGTTCATCTATCTGCTGGTGGGCACCGGCGTGGGCATGGGCATCGTCATCGACGGCAAGCTGCATGTGGGCGCTCGCGGCGCCGCCGGCGAGGTCGCCTACCTTCCCTTCGGCGATGAGACCTCGGTGTCGTCAAACGGTCAGGGCAGCAGGTGGGGGTCCTTCGAGGAGGTGGCCTCAGCGCAGGGCGTGATCCAGGACGCGGTCGAGCTGGGCATGTCTCCCCGGCTCTCGGCGCGACGCATCTTCGACGCCGCGCGCCGCGGCGACGCGGCGGCACGAGGCGCGGTGGATCGGGAGGGCGAGCGCCTGGCTCTGGTCATCGCGGCCATCAGCGCCGTGCTCGATCCCGAGCTCGTGGTCCTGGGCGGCGGCATCGGCAGCAACCTGGAGCTTCTCCGCGCCCCGCTCGTCCAGCGGCTCCACCAGCTGACACCATTCCGTCCGCGGATCGTCGCCAGCGAGCTGGGTGACGAGGCGATCCTGCTCGGCGCGGTGGCATGGGCCCTCGAAGCGGCCCGCGATCACGTCTTCGAGGTGCGCCTCGCCCTCAGCGACTGAGGGTCAGGCGGTGGATGCGGCGGGCTCGGCAACCGAAGGTGGCTGGGACTGCCAGGAGCGAACCAGACGGTCGTGCCCGACAGATCGCAGCGCCGCGGCAGCCGCCCCGAGCAACCCGGCGTCGTTGCCCAGGGCGGCGACGGTCAGGCGTGGCGGCGGCGCCAGGACCACGCGCGCACCCAGCGCCTTTGCGAGCGGATCCAGCAACAGTGGACCGGCTGCGGCCATGCCGCCTCCGAAGATCACCAGCTCGATGTCCAGCACCGCGACCGCAGCAGCCAGCGCCGTCGCGAGCGCCGATACCGCGTCGGACCAGAGGCCGTTCGCGATGGGATCGCCCTCGATCACCAGCTCCAGCACCGCCTCGGCGGGGAGCAGCCTGCCTGTTGCTTCCGCATAGCGACGAGAGAGCGCGGTACCCGAGGCCACCATCTCGAGGCAGCCGCGCCCGCCGCAGCCGCAGACTGGCCCGTCGGGATCGAGCTGGAGATGTCCGATCTCCCCGGCCAGGCCATGCGAGCCCAGCAGCGGCCGGCCATCGCTGACGACAGCGCCGCCGACCCCGGTGCCGAGGACGACCATGAGGAAGTTGTCCGCGTCGCGCCCGGCGCCCAGGACGGCCTCGGCCTGGGCGGCGGCGCGAGCGTCCTGAAGCAGGGTCGCGCGGAGCCCCGTCCGCTCCTCGAGGTGACGCCCCAGCTCGGTGTTGCGCCAGCGCAGGTTGGCGCTCCGGCGAGCGGTCCCCGAGCTCTCGTCGATGACGCCGGCAGTGGCGACGCCCACCGCAACGGCGGGCGTCCCTCGACGCTGTGCCTGCTCAGCCAGGCGTAGGGTGAGCGCCGCCACCGCGTCGACGAGTTCGGCCTCGCTCGCGTCAGGCGTGGCCACGCGTTCGCCGGCCATCGGCCTGGCATCAGCGCCGACCAGCGCTCCCTTGATCCAGCTGCCGCCGATGTCGATCGCGACGACGACAGGGCTCCCGTTGCGTGGCGTCGGTAGCTCAGTCACCGAGGCGCTCTCCGCTTCCGGGATCAAAGACGTGGGCGTCGTTCACCGCAACCGACACCTTGACCTGGTCGCCGACGACGGGAAGGTGGCGCGCATCGGCTCTGGCCACCAGCCGGAGCGCCGATGGCTCACCGGGAGCGTCGAGATGGACCCATGCGTCGGATCCGGTGTCCTCCACGAGGTGGACGCGGCCGCTCAGGCTTGGTGTCCCGTTGGGGGACATCGCGTTCGGGGTCGCTGCGCCGACGACGAGTGTCAGCGAGTCGGGGCGGAGGCCAAGCACGACTTCGGAGAGCCCGGCCTGGCGGGCGGCGGCCGCAGCCGCGCCCGGCAGCGGGATCGGCGTATCCCCGATGCGCACCGCCGTGCCGTCAAAGGGAAGGCGGTCAAGGTTCATCGCGGGGGATCCCACGAACCCGGCGACGAACACGTTGCGCGGGTGTTCGTAGAGATTGCGCGGGGTATCGCACTGCTGCAGCCTGCCGTCCTTGAGCACCGCAACCCGATGGCCCAGCGTCATGGCTTCCACCTGGTCGTGGGTGACGTAGATCGTGGTCACGCCAAGTCGTTGCTGCAGCCCCGCGATCTCGGCCCTGGTCTGCACGCGCAGCTTGGCGTCGAGGTTGGAGAGCGGCTCATCCATGAGGAAGGCCTGGGGCTGCCGGACAATCGCCCGGCCCATGGCGACGCGCTGACGCTGACCTCCGGAGAGCTGTCGCGGCCGTCGATCCAGGAACGGCTCGAGCTCGAGCAGCCGCGCTGCCTCCAGCACCCGCTGCTGCCGCTCCGCGGCCGGCACCCGCTTCTGCTTGAGTGGGAAGGCCATGTTCTCCGCCACCGTCAGGTGGGGGTAGAGCGCATAGCTTTGGAAAACCATGGCAATATCTCGCGCCTTCGGCGCCGCCGACGTCACCACGCGGCCGCCGATCGTGATCTCGCCACTGTGGACCACCTCGAGACCGGCGAGCATGCGCAGTGCAGTCGACTTGCCGGAGCCCGAAGGACCCACGAGCACCATCAGCTCGCCGTCCTCGATGCGCAGGTCGAGGTCGTCGACGGCAGGCGACGCCATCCCGGGATAGACGCAGGTTGCGTGCTGATACTCGACGGTTGCCATACGACCTAGTCTCCTCGCGCCATCGGCGGATTCGAGCGGTGGAAACGGCTCATCCCTTCACCGCGCCCGCGGTCATCCCGGCCGACAGCCGGCGCTGGATGATGAGGAAGAAGACCATCACCGGGATGGTGAACAGTACCGAGCCGGCCATCAGCTCACCCCATGGAATGGGTCTGCTCGGATTGATGAAGGCCTCCAGCCACACGGGCAGGGTGGCGTCCGCGTTATTGGTGAGGACGTTGGCATACGCGAACTCGTTCCAGGCGAGGATGTACGCGAAGATCGACGTCGCCACCAGGCCGGGCGCGATGAGCGGAAAGAGCACCTTCCAAAAGGCAGCGGTGCGCGAGCAGCCGTCGGTCCACGCTGCCTCCTCGATCTCAGTGGGTACACCGGCGACGAAGCCGCGCAGCGTCCAGATGGTGAAGGGAAGCGTCGGCGCGATGTAGGCGATGATCAGCGCGGGGATGGTGAAGACAAGCCCTGCCTTGTTGAGCTCGATGAAGATGGGAATGAGCAGCGCCTCGAAGGGGACCATCTGAAAGACGAGCAGCAGCACGAGCAGGAACGCGCGGCCACGGAAGCGGAAGCGTGCCACCGCCAGCGACGCGAAGAGCGCCAGCACGATCGAGAATGCGACCACCGTGAGGCTCACCAGGATGCTCACCCAGAGCGCGTTGAAGAACCCGTCGTGAAAGGCGCTGGTGAATTCCGAGAAGGTGAATCGAGTCGGAAAGAACTGGGGCGGAGTGGTCTCCAGGTCGACCTCGTTCTTGAACGCGGAGATGACCATCCAGTACACGGGGAAGAGCCAGAGCAGCGCGATGGCGATCGCGGCGATGCTCGCGGCTCGGTTGGTTCGGCGGCGGCCGCGACCCCACTTGGTTGCCGCACGGTTGATCGGGCCGACGTCAACGCCGACCTGACCACCCACTGGGACGATCGCGCTCACCGACACAACCTCATGCTGTCGCCGCGCTCTTGACCATCTGGCGTACGGCCACGGCGGTCACGATGAGCAGGATCGCGGCGCTGAGCATCGATATCGCCGCCCCCTTGCCGTACTCCTGACCGGCGAACGAGGTTTCGTAGGCCCAGAGCCCGAAAAGGTTGGTGTCGCTGGGGATGCCGCCCTGCTGCTGCAGGAAGTAGATCTGGGTGAAGACTCGGGAGTCCCACAGGACCGAGAGCGTCGTCAGCAGCAGCAGGATCGGCATCAGTAGCGGCACGGTGATGGCGCGCAGCTGCGACCAGAACCCGGCGCCGTCGACCCGAGCGGCTTCATAGAGGTCATCAGGAATCTGCAACAGCCCGGCAAAGAGCGTGAGCGCGACGAAGGGCACCGCTCCCCAGACGACGATGAGGGTGGCAATGCCGAGCAGCGACACCGGATTGCTCCACCAGTCGTGGTACTGGAAGCCGCCCAGATGGAGCTGGGTGAGCACCCAGTTGACCACCCCGAACGCGTAATCGAAAAGCCATTGGAAGATCTCGGTGGCGGTGACCTGGGGGATCGCCCAGACGACCACCAGCGACACCGATAGGAAGATCCGCGGCCACTTGCCTGCGCGGCGCATCAGCAGGGCCAGGGCAAAGCCGATGCCCATGGTGAGGCCGACGTTGGCCACTGTGAATAAGACAGTGCGGACCAAAACAGGGAGGAGGTCGGTGCTGATCGCCCGCTGGTAGTTCTGGAAGCCCACCCACTGGATCGGCCCGCCGCTCACCAGCTGGAAGGCGTTGAAGTCTTGAAATGAGATGACCAGGGCGAAGATCAGCGGAAAGCCGATGATGAGCAGGAGCACGAGCATCGACGGGCTCACGAGGGCGTACGGGACCCAGGTCGGTACCAGGCGCCGCCTGCCTCTCGGCGTACCCGAGGGCGTTACGTCGTCGCGCCGCGCAGACCCGCCGAAGCGCCGCCGAGGGGCCGCTCGTACGGGTCCCTCGACGGCGCTCATATTGGCTGACGACTGTGGGGCTAGATCAGCCGTTCAGGATGGTGGCGACTTGCTGGTCGGCTGCTGCCGTTGCCTGTGCGACGCTCTGCTGCCCGCTCATGATCTCGGCGAGCATGCTCGTGTAGACGTTCTGGGACTCGAGCTCGCTCTCCTTGGGCGTATTCGGAACGAACCAGCTCTTGGCCGCGGCCGCATTGGCCACGGAGAGCACCGGGTCGTTGGCGTCCAGACCAAGCAGCGTCGTGCTGTTGGGGATCACGCCGCCGATGGTTGCCATCTGCGCCTCGTAGTCATTGTTGGACACCAGCTTGAGGTACTCGGTGGCGAGCTGCTGGTTCGGGCTCTTCGAAGCCACACCGAGGTTCGAGCCACCGAGGAAGACCGGCGCCGGCCCATTTTGGCCAGGGATCACGAAGACGCCGAGGTCGTTGGCCGCCGCTGCATTGTTCGCCTTGGTGAAGTCGCCCTTGACGACGCCGTAGTCCCAGCCGGGCTCGATGATCATTGCTGCCTTCCCGGCCTCGAACACCTTGTCATCGTTGGTCTCGTCAGCGTCGCCGGGCGCCTTGTCCAGCCCTTGCGTGAAGAGGCTGTGCACCCAGGTCAGCGCCGTCTGGTCAGCCGGCGTCGAGAACTGACCCTGCCACTTTCCGTTGACCTGCTGCGCTATGCCGCCGCCCGCATCAAAGATCCACGAGAAGATCCCGTACCAGTACTTGCCGGCCACGTAGATCGGCGAGAAATGGGACACGCTCGAACTCGGCGGTGTTGAGCGCCTGGGCATCGCTGATCAGTTGGGCCGTGGTCGTTGGCGGGGTCGTGATCCCCGCCTTGGCGAACATCGACTTGCGGTAGATGACGATGCGATCGCCGGCGTAGTACGGCACGCCATAAAGCTTGCCGTTGTACGTCCCTGCTTCCTTGAGGCTCTCGAGCCAGCTGCCGCGATTCTGGAAGTTGACACCGCTGAGGTTGGCCAATCCGCCGGTCGCCGCGAAGCCCGCGACGTCGGTGTTGCCCATCTCGAGCACGTCAGGCGGAGCGGTGGTGGAGAGGGACGTGTCGACCTTGGTGACGATGTTGGTCCACTGCTGGAGGTCGACGTGGACGGTGACCCCGGGGTGAGCCTGCTGGAATTCCTGGTTCCACGCGGTCACCAGCGAGGGCGGCGCGCTCCCCGCCATCAGCCACACTTCGAGGGTCTTCGGCCCGGAGGCGGCCGGGGACGGCGAGCTTCCGCACGCAGCCAGTCCCACGGTGGCTGCCGCCACCGCTGCGGTGGATAGTTGACGACGATTCACCACGGCTCCTCCAGATGACATGCGCCGGCTTGCGACCCTCAGATGGGCGGTCGGTGGTCTATACCACCAGACACCGGGCAGACTGCCACACATGAGGCACCCATGTCAATGGCCCATTGGGATGAGGGCGTGCACACCGCGGCGATGAGCGCGTTCCGACCGGTATCCGGGGTTGCCTTCTTCTGCGGACGCAAGCACAATGGTCTAGACCAGTAGGGTTCGGAACAGTACCGAAAGAGGTAGCCACATGCGCCTTGGCGTCTCCGCCGCTCTGGTGGCGGGCAGCATCCTGTCCGGCGACGTGTCCGTCGACGATGGACGGGTCACCGACGTGGGGCTCGCACCAGCCGGTGCTTCTGGGCTTGCGGCGCCAGGGTTTGTCGACGTCCAGGTCAACGGTTTCGCGGGAGTCGACTTCGTGGCCGCCGACGCTGCCGGCTACGCCCGTGCGGGGGTGGCGCTGGCCGGAACCGGGGTCGTCGCCTACCAGCCGACGTTCATCAGCTGCCCCGTTCCCGCGTGCGTCGCCGCGATCACCACGCTGGGCGCCCTCAACGGCTCAGCCATTGGGCCACGGGTGCTGCCGGCGCACCTGGAGGGGCCCTTTCTCTCCCCGGTGCACCACGGCGCCCACAACCCCGAATACATGTTGCGCGGGGACACCGGCCTGGCTGACGCCCTGTGCGCCGCCGGTCCGGTGGGCTACGTCACCGTGGCTCCGGAGATCGACTGCGGCCTGGAGCTGATCGATCACCTTGCTGCCCGAGGTCTCATCGTCTCCCTCGGTCATAGCGACGCCGACGGCGATACCGCCATCGCCGCGTTCGACCGCGGCGCCCGGGCGGTCACCCACATCTTCAACGCAATGCGCAGGTGGGCGCCGCGCGACCCCGGACTCGCCGGTGTGGCTCTGTCCCGCTCCGATGTCTTTGTTACCGCCATCGTTGACAATATCCACTTCGCGCCCGAGACCGGGCGTCTCCTGATCGCGGCGGCCGGCGATCGGCTGGTGCTGATCACCGATGCCATCGAGGCCGCCGGTCTGGGTGACGGCGTCTACCGCCTCGGAGATCGTGCCGTGCACGTCCGCGGGGCGGAGGCTCGGCTCGCCGACGGCACCCTGGCAGGCAGCGTCCTCTCGATGGATCAGGCGGTGCGCAACCTGGTCTCGCTCGGCGCCAGCGTGGAGTTCGCGCTGGCTGCCGCAAGCAGGAACCCGGCGCGGCTGCTGCGCCGGGACGATCTCGGCGAGCTGCAGGTTGGCGGTCGTGCGGACATCGCGATCCTCGACGACAGCCTGGAGGTGCGCCGCACGCTGGTCGGTGGCGTCGACGTCTACGCGGCCTGAGGTGAAGACACGGTGATCTCGATGAGCGACATCATCCCGGCACCTGTGTCCATCCACCCGGTCACCGGCGACGACTTCGTGGTGTCGCCGTCATCGGTCATCACAGTGAGCGGTGCAGCTGCGACCCTGCCCGCGGCGACGTGGCTCGCGGACATGCTGCGCCGAGGCACCGGCTACGTTATCCCGATCGTGTCATCCGCGGACGGATCGCAATCGTCCATCAACGCTCGCGCTCGGCGACGCCGGCGCAACGCTCGGCGACGAGGGATACCACCTCACCGTGTCGGCCACCGACGTACGGATCCACGCGAACACTGACACCGGCCTGTTCCGCGGCGCGCAATCCCTGCGCCAGCTCCTCCCACCGGAGATCGAGTTCAGCTCAAAGCCATGGTCCGGTCCAGTGGGCCGTCCCGGGCGGGGAGATCACCGACCATCCCCGCTATCGATGGCGCGGGGCAATGCTCGACGTCGCCCGCCATTTCTTCAGCGTCGCCGATGTCAAGCGCTACATCGACTTGCTGGCCCTGTACAAGTGCAACGTGCTCCACCTGCACCTGACCGACGACCAGGGTTGGCGCATCGCGATCGAGTCCTGGCCGCGGCTCGCGACCGTGGGCGGCAGCACCGCAGTTAATGGCGATCCTGGCGGTTACTACAGCGCCACTGAGTACCGCGACATCGTGTCATACGCCGCGAGCCGCTGCATCACCATCGTGCCTGAGATCGATGCACCCGGTCACGTCAACGCCGCCCTCGCCGCCTACCCTGAGTTGAGCTGCGACGGCGCCGCGCCGTCGCCGTACACCGGCATCGAGGTGGGCTTCAGCACGCTGTGCCCCGACAAGCCGATCACCGACACGTTTCTCGACGAGGTCATCGGTGAGCTCGCCGCGCTCACTCCCGGCGACTACATCCACATCGGCGGCGACGAGGCGCGGAGCACGCAGCCCGCGGACTACGTCGACTTCGTGGCAAAACTGACGAAGATCGTGAGGGCCCACGGCAAGATTCCGATCGGCTGGGCAGAGATCAGCAAGGCACCGCTGTCTCCGGATGTTGTGGCTCAGTATTGGGACGTGAACGACGCAGGGCGGAGCGCGCAGTCGGCCGCCGCGCAGGGAATCGACGTGATCCTGTCGCCTGCGAACCGCTGCTACCTCGACCTGAAGTACGACGCCACCACGCAACTGGGACTGATCTGGGCGGGCCCGGTCAGCGTCCGTGCTGCCTACGACTGGGACCCGGGTGATTCGGCGTGCCCGAGCGCCAAATCCTGGGCGTCGAGGCGGCGCTCTGGACTGAGACGCTGCGCACCATGGCGGATATCGAATACATGGCCTTTCCCCGGCTGGCCGGAATCGCCGAGATCGGTTGGTCGCCGCCCTCCGCGCACAGCTGGGACGCGTACCGCCGCCGGCTCGCCGCACACGCGGTGCGCTGGGAGAGCATGGGTGTCAACTTCCATCGCGCACCCGATGTCGATTGGGCGAAGGCTGAGGGCCGAGAGTGGGAGCTCGACCATGACCGCGATAACGATCGACCCGGAGAGCCCGGTTCCGAAGTACTTCCAGCTCCAGGAGATCCTGCTCGACCTCATCGAGACAGAGCTCACCTACAACGAGATGATCCCGTCGGAGCGCGAGCTGGTCGACCGTTACGGGCTTTCGCGGATGACAGTCCGCCAGGCGATCAACCAACTGGTCGCCGACGGGCGCCTCTACCGCCTGGTCGGCAAGGGCACGTTCGTGGCTCGGCCCAAGATCGAGATGCCGCTTCGCCTCGCCTCGTTCACCGAAGACATGCGCGCCCGGGGCCTCGAACCCGGGTCACGTGACCTCGAGCGGCGCGTCATTCCCGCCAACGCCCACCTCGTCCGTGGCCTCAACCTGAACCCCGGCGAGCTGGTTCACGTCATCGCACGGCTGCGTACCGCCAACTCCGAGCCGATGGCGATCGAGCGCTCGCACATCCCGGTGAACCTTGCCCCCGGTCTCGACGAGGTGCCGTTATCCGATCGATCGCTCTACCAGGTCTTAGCGGACGAGTTCGGCATCACCCTCGAGCGTGGCGAGCAGACCATCGAAGCCGGGATCGTCGATGCCGCCGATGGAGCACTGCTCAAGCTGCGGCCGGGGAGCCCGGTGCTGCTCTTGCAGCGGCGGTCGTTCGCCGGT
Organism: Candidatus Dormiibacterota bacterium; assembly: GCA_963756075.1. Taxonomy (GTDB): domain Bacteria; phylum Chloroflexota; class Dormibacteria; order Aeolococcales; family Aeolococcaceae; genus Palsa-851. Next base: position 64,441 of record CAVWMH010000002.1, read on the forward strand.
GGACGGCCGGTCGAGTTCACCGTCTCGACGTATCGAGGCGACCGCTACCAGCTCCACGTCGGTCTGGGCTTCGCTGGCGCCGACGGCCGGACTCCGAGATCGCGGGATCTTGGCTGAGGCTACTCGGGAGCGAGGTGCGGATAACGCTCGATGAGCGCTCGGTTGCGGGCCTCGCCATCGTCGAGGTTGACCGAGACGAGCACTCCACTCTGGGTCCGCAGTGCCTCGGTCTCAGCGAACAGGCAGTGGAGCAGGACCACCCCGGCGACGGTGCTCTGCGGGCTCATCATCTGATCGCCGATTCTCACTGACGCGTCACCGCGTGAAACCCCGGTCAGCAGTGCGTGGTCGAGGTGCGCCGTGAGCAGATTGCCCCTGCTGTCACTGGTGACGCCGATGGTGAGCAGCCCCATCTCGCGTGCTTCGACGGCAGCTTCGATAGCCACCGGAGTGCGCCCACTCGAGGAGACGACGATGAGAGCTCTCGCCTTGCTGCCGGGCGCCTGCAGCCGGCCCACCAGCTCACGGCCAAGGCCGAGTTGACGTTCGGCGGCAATGGCTGCCGCACCGCGCACTGGACTCACGCGATCGTCGACGAGCGGCGCCACCCACGCCGGAGCCCCCGCCCGGTAGAAGCCTTCGAGGGCCAGCAGCTGCGAGTGTCCGCACCCCACGACGTACACCAGGCCATCGCCGCCGAGCCGTTGCGATAGGGCCTCTGCCACGGGGCCGATCTGGGCCAGGTCGAGGCCGGCGATGGTGGCGGCGAACGACGCCCGAACCGCGGCAGACGGCTGCGCGACTCCGGAGTCGTCAGGCGTTGATGCTGCTCCCACTAACGACTAGCATGGCCCCAGAGAGTGGCCGCACCGCGGCCCGGACGTGGAGGTTGAGGCATGGCACGTGGAGCACTCGCGTTCCCGGTTCTTCCCGGAAAGGGCGAAGCGGACGTCAGACGCATCGCCGAGCGGTTCAAGGAAGATCCCGAAGCCTATTGGGAATCCAGGCGATCCTTGGGGACCACGCTCGAACGCGTGTACTGGCAGCAGACGCCGATGGGCGATTTCGTGGTCGCGTATATCGAGTCCACCAAAGGGTCTCTGGGCGAGGCGTTCGGCTCGGCTGCGCAGGACACGACCCCCATGGGCAGGTTCTTCGCCGAGACGGTGAAGGACGTTCACGGGATCGACATCACCCAGCCGCCGGAAGGCCCCCCGCCCGAGATCGTGGCCGAATGGTCCGATCCTCAGGTGACGACGCGCGGCAAGGGGCTCGCATTTATGGCGCCGATCATCCCCGAGATGGAGTCATTTGCGAGAACCTGGGCTGCCGACGCATTCAGCCGCGACGGGATGACGGAATCCCGCCGCGCGCTCAAGCAGAACATCGAGATCGTGACCCTCATGCAGACTCCCCAGGGTCCGGTCACCGCTGTGTACGTCGAGGGCGAGGATCCGGTGCGGGGCAATGCTCAGTTCGCGGCGTCGACGTCCGAGTTCGACATGTGGTTCAAGGAGAATCTCAGCAAGATCTATCCGCCGTTCATCGATTTCAGCCAGCCCATTCCGGGGCTCACCGAGATCTTCGACTCGGAGACGCTTGCCGGCGTTGATGTGACCGGCCGGTCGGCACAAGCGCGCACGACCGCGTAAGCACCTGAGGTCGCCGGGGCGCTCGGCGGAGTCGATACTCTGCCGGGCGCCTATCGCCTAGAACGCCGGACCGAGGTCTCCGAACGAGCTGTTGGCGCTGTTGCCGAGGAGGGTGACGCCGTACGCCTCCTCGATGCCTCGAAGGGTCGCGTAGTGATCGCCCGATGCCGTGAAGGCACCGTGGGCGTTGGCGGCGATCACCAGGGTGGCGATCTGGCCGCCATTCCCGTACGAACCGCCGGAGCTATCACTCGGGTTCTCGTCCCAGGTGATGATGATGATGCCGCCGCTCGCGTACCACTTCGACGACAGCACGGTCGGGAGGTTGGTACTCAACCACTTGTCGCCATTCGCAACTTCGTCCCTACCACACGATGGAAGACCGTCATGCATGTCATGACACTTATTCGGGCTGATCCAGACGAAATCGGGTGGGCTCGCGCTGTTCAGATCCGTCGACAAGTGTGATTGCGAGTAGGCGACGACGCCGTTGCCGCCGGCGCACAACGAGGCGTAGTCGCTGAAGTAGCTGAACGGGTTGTGGTCGGACTCGTACAACCCCGAGGTTGTGCCCGTAAAGCAGGAGGACGGCATGCCCTCCATGTAGGCCTTCCAACTGATATAGTTCGCGTTCAACTCGTCCACCAACGTGGGGCTGGAATATGGCGGCCTGATCCCCTGGCTTAGACCCTGGTTCGAGCCCGAGATCAGATCGAGATAGTCGTTTGCGCTGACATGCTGGTTGGCGAACCAATGGGTCGCCGACCTGTACTTGTTGATCAGGCTCTTGATGTATGGGGCGCTCGCGTTCCCGATGATGTACGGCGAGCCTTGAGCCTTGCTGTAGGACTTGTTTTCCTCGACGATCACCATGATGTGCGGGGCGTTTGGCGGTGGGGTTGAGGTCGGTGTTGGCGTGGGCGTTGGCGTGGGTGTTCCGGTCGGCGTCGACGTCGGCGTGCCGGTCGGCGTGGGCGTCGGCGTCGGCACCGAGCTGGTCTCAAAGGTCGCGATCGCCCCGGTCCACGCCACCGACGCGCTCAGTGTCGCGCCGTAGCTCTGCGGGCCGGTTGCGCTGAGCAATTGCCAGGCCGCCTGCTCGCCCTCTCCAACGCCACTCACACTCGACTGCTCGATGCTGGTGGTCGTATAGCCGGAGCTCTGCCCGCTCGGGGTGGCGGTGCCGTTCCATCCGACGTCGGCGACCGCGATCTCGTTGATCTGGCTGGTCGTCGGTGTCGTCCCGGTGGACGCCGCGGTGCCGGTGCCGGCACCGGTCGCCTGCACGTCCAGGGGAGTGGTGGACGCGCCCGACAGATCTAGGACCGTGAATGCGATCGACGACGCCGCGTTGACCGTCACCGTGACGCTCCCGGTTGTTGGGATCGACGCGGCGTTCGGGAAGTACCAGATCTCGCCGTCAGCCTGCGAGCCCGAGGTCACCCCGGCCACCTTGAGCCACACGTCGCCGTTCGAATCGCCCACGCCGGTCACCGCCGGCTTGGTGGTGGTGTTGCGCAGCCGGATGGTGGCTACGAGGGTGTCGCCCGCGGTCGTCGCCGACGTCGGGGACGCGGCGAGCGAGCTCCCGGCCGTCGTGTTGAACGCGCCGAACGTGCCTGACTCGCTGATCGACGCGCTGGTCAGGTTCGGGAAATGACCGAGGAAGCTGCTCTGGATCAGCAGAACGATCCCCGCGAAAACGACAAACGCCGCCGCGCGCAGCGCATACCCGGTGCGTCGCCTGAGTGTCACCGCCATCCTCCTTGGCACCGGCAAGCGCCCGCCTCTCGCCTGGGCCAATCGCCAGAGAGTCTACGCTTCCGGCCGGGTTGCCGTCAGGGATAGATGCCGCGGTCAGTCGTCGCTTCAGCGACCCGCTCGATGGCGAGAAAGTAGGCGCCCTGGCGCAGCGAAACCCCATGCTGCTGCGACATGTCCCACACCTCGGTGAACGCGCGGTGCATCACCTTCTCGAGGCGAGCGTTGATCTCATCCTCGTCCCAGAAGAACGACTGCAGATCCTGGACCCACTCGAAGTACGAGACGGTCACACCGCCGGCGTTGGCAAGGACGTCAGGCACCACCGTGACGCCGCGCTGCTCGAGCAGGACGTCCGCGTCCGGAGAGATCGGGCCGTTGGCTGCCTCGAGAATGAGTCGGGCCTGAACGCGCGCGGCGTTCTCGCCGGTGACCTGGTTCTCGAGTGCGGCGGGCACGAGGACGTCGCATGGCACCTCGAGGACTTCGCTGTCCATGATGGCGGTGGCGTCCGGGAAGCCGGTGACGGTGCCCGTGGACTGTTTGTGCGCGATCACGGCGTCGACGTCGAGTCCCGCGGGATTGTGGATTGCGCCAGTGCTGTCAGAAACCGCCACGATCGTGAAGCCCTGCGCGGCCATGAGACGCGCCGCGACCGATCCCGCATTGCCGAATCCCTGGATCGCGACGGTGGAGCTCCTGGGGTCGATCCCAAGGCGCTTGCACACCTCGAGCGCGACGAACATCACGCCCCGGCCCGTCGCCGCGTTGCGCCCTTGACTGCCCCCAACCGAGAGCGGTTTGCCGGTGACCACCGCGGGAGTGGAGAACCCATGCTCCATCGAGATCGTGTCCATGATCCAGGCCATGATCTTCGGCGACGTGTTCACGTCGGGAGCCGGGATGTCGTATTCGGGACCGATGATGACGCTGATCTCGGTGGCGTAGCGACGAGTCATCCGCTCCAGCTCGCCCTCACTGAGCCGCTTGGGATCGACGACGATGCCGCCCTTGGCGCCGCCGAACGGCAATCCGGCGATGGCGCATTTCCACGTCATCCACATCGCCAGGGCCTTGACCTCGTCAAGCGTCACGCCTTGGTGAAAGCGGATGCCGCCCTTGGCCGGCCCCCGGGCCATGTTGTGCTGGACGCGGTAGCCCTCGAAGACGCGCACCGAGCCGTCGTCCATCTTCACCGGGAAGCTGACGATGAGCTGGCGCTTCACCTCGCGGAGGACCGCTCGAAGACCCGACCCGAGGTTGATCAACTCCGCGGCTTGATCGAACTGCCGCTGGGCGTTGTGCCACGGATTTTCCGTGGGCGCAGTTGTTACAGGCATGGTTGCGATCGCATTCACCTGGACACCTCAGCGGACCGGCGGCCCCATCGCCGCAATTCGGCTCGCCGCCACCGAGCCTACCTCTCCAACTGAGCGTCGCGCCAGGCATCCGATCCGCACCCCTGGATATGACGGCGCGCCCACGGAGGGTCAGATAGTGGGGTGACGAATCGCTCGACACGCCACCTTCGCGGCGAGCCATGGGAACAAGAATGGTCCATGCGCACAGGTGTGAATCCGTCGTGGCTCAATTCGGCGTTTGACGGGAGCCCACTGGGATCGTCGGGCTCGCCAACGGAGAGGTTCTTCGATCTTTCCGTGGACATGCTCTGCCTGGCCGGCGTCGACGGCTACTTCAAGGTTTTGAACCAAGCGTGGGCTGAGACGCTCGGATACCAGGATGGGGAGCTGCTGAGCCAGCCGTTCCTCAGCTTTGTCCATCCCGACGACCGTCAGGCGACGATCGAAGCCACGGCGAGCGTGGCCGGCGGCAGCAAGCTCATCCACTTCCGGAATCGCTATCGGTGCAGGAACGGCACGTACAAGTGGCTCGCGTGGTCGGCGGCCCCGGCGCTGGCGGACGGCACGATCTATGCCACTGCGCGCGATGTGACGCATGAGGTGCGAGCCGAGGCCACCGGAAAGATCCGCTCTGAAGAAATGCGTCTGCGCATCCTCGCCGTGATCGCCGAGGACGCGGTGCGACCCGTCTTTCAGCCAATCGTGAATCTCGCCACGCTGGAGGTCGGTGGCTATGAGGCGCTGTCGCGATTCGATGCGTCCTCAGGAGGCACGCCCGAACAGTGGTTCGACGCTGCCGGGGCAGCGGGACTGGCGCCCGAGCTCGAGATTCACGCGATCCGCAAGGCCGTCTCGCACGCGTATCAGCTCCCGACCAAAGCCTTCCTCTCCGTGAATGCGTCCCCGGAGACACTTCTGCGTCACGAGTTCAGCGAACTGGTTGGCGGGCTGCACGGTGAGAGCCTGGTCGTCGAGGTGACGGAGCATGCGGCGGTTGAGGACTACGAGCCGTTGCAACAGGCGATCGATCAGCTGCGCCGGCACGGGGTGCGTCTCGCGATCGACGACGCCGGCGCCGGCTTTGCGAGTCTCAAGCACATCGTCAGGCTGCTTCCCGAGTTCATCAAGCTCGATCTTTTCCTCGTTCGAGATATCCACGAAGACCCGGTCAAGAGAGCCGTGGTTGCCGGGATGCTCGGTGTGGCATCGCAGATCGGCGGCAAGGTCATCGCCGAAGGCGTCGAGACCGCGGAAGAGCTTCGCGTGCTCGTCGATCTCGGCGTTGAATGGGCGCAGGGCTACTACCTTGGACGTCCCGGCCCACTACCGATGGGCGCCATGATCGAGCCGTCGCGCTCGTGGGGCTCGCTGCTCTAGCGGCCCGTTTGCCGCCAACTTCGTCTGTATCACCGAAGGCGCAGCTTCGGACGCCTCTCGGCTCGTTGTATGAGCTGCGAGTGGTTCGGATGACGCTCGTCCGGCCAACGATACGAAGTCGATTCGACAAAGTGATGTCCCGATCTTGTCGCAACTCCGTGCTGCGTGCGCTGCCGCACAGACGATACAAAACCGAGAGCGCCATGGTGGTCTTCGTTGGAGCCCAACTAGTCACCCATCGAGGTTGTACACCATCTCAGCACAGCGTACCAATGGATCAAGAACGTCAGAAGCGCCTGTAGCAGTGCCGGCTCCGCGTGCGCCTGGCAATTCTCGGTCTATCGTCGACGCTCGCGATCTGCCGGTCACGTTGACGGCAACGGCACAAGCCGCGGATCTTCATCAGGTCAGCCATGACGCGCTGCTCGTTGGAGTACTCGCGCTGCTCAGCGACTCGAGCGACGTTCACAAGGCCCTCCAACAGAGCCTTGACCTGGTGATCTCATCGCTGCACTGCCGTATCGGTGAGATCTGGTTGCGCGGCGGAGCAACTCAGGACGTCGAGTTGCAATACTCCGCCTCAGACGGATCTCCTGGTATGGAGGCATTCGAGGCGGCCGGAAGGGCTCTCGGAATCGGTCCGGGGCCGACGCTCGTCGGCCGAGCCATCAAGACCGGTCGCGACTCCATGGCTCCGCCAAAATCCGTTGGCGGTGCTGGGGACCGCGCAGAGGAAACGGCCGCCGCCGGGATCCACTGCGTCTTGACCTTTCCAATCCGCGCGGCGAATGGCGTCATCGGAGTGCTCGTCGTCTTCCACCAACCGATGGAGCGTCCCGGCAAGGGTCTGATCGCGGCAGTGCACGACGCCTGCCATCACATCGGCCGCTTCCTTGACCGCATCGAGGCCGAGCGCGCCCTCCACGACACAGCGATGGAACTTTCAGAACTCGCGTCCACTGATGTGCTGACCGGTCTGAAGAACAGGCGTGAGTTTGATCGGGCGCTGCGTACCATTCCGCGCCAGCCGTTCGCCGTCCTCTCCTTGGATGTCGATGGCCTGAAGGCGATCAATGACAGTGAAGGCCATGCGGCCGGGGATGCCTTGCTGCGTATGGTCGGGCACACGCTCGGTCTCCTCGTGCGCGGCTGGGATGTCATGGCCCGCGTCGGAGGCGATGAGTTCGCCGCGCTGCTTCCCGAAGTTGGCGTCTTTGGGGCGAACCTGGTCGCTGAGCGCATGCGGGTGGCCATGCACACCTTGCTGCTTCCCACCGGCCCGGTGCGAATCACCGTGGGCTGGAGCGCGGCGCCGGCCGGGGCAGATCCCGTCTCGGTGTGGCAGCGAGCTGACGAGGCACTCTACCTGGCCAAGCGCGCTGGTGGGGACCGGGTCATCGGTTCCTCTTATGAGAGAGGCGAGGCTGGAGATATCGCCGAACGCTCGTATACGGATGTGATCACGCGAGTCCTCGAGGGCGGCGGGCTCGCGACCGTGTTCCAGCCCGTGGTCAATCTCTTTGATGGTTCGGTGTCAGGCTACGAGGCCTTGGCACGACCGGAGGGTTTCGCAGCGGTCGAACTCGGTGGAAGAGGTGTTTGAGGCTGCCCGAACCAGCGGGCACATTCGCGATCTCGATTGGGTGTGCCGGCGTCAGGCAGTTGACGACGCACGACAACTCCCGTCAGGCGCGACGCTGTTCTTGAACATCAGCGCGACGAGCCTTCTCGACCCCATCCATGGTCTCGATCAGTTGCTCGATCTGCTCCGAGCAGCGAAGCGCAGCCCGCAGACTGTCGTTTTGGACATCACCGAGCACGAGCATATCCGTGACTACGAGGTCCTTGGCCGGGTGCTGGCAGCGTACCGGGCAGAGGGCATTCGCTTTGCGCTCGATGATGTCGGAGAAGGTCACTCCACCGTCGAACTCATCGCTGCCTCAAGTAGCGAGTACGTCAAGTTGGGGCGCAGCATCACCATGACCTCCAGCCGCGCGGGCTCGCGCGCTGTGATAGACGCGACCATGACATTCGCTCGCGCCAGCGGAGCGGTCGTCATCGCGGAAGGCGTGGAAAACGAGTATGCAGCCGACGTGATGAAGGCTGTGGGCGTCGGACTTGGGCAGGGATTTGGTCTCGGGAAGCCAACGATGGCGTCAGAGCTCGAAGACGTCGCGGCGCTGCTCACCGACCGGGCGGCGCTGAGCGGCCTGCGCCCCCGTTCCGGCTACCTGTTTGCGGATGAGGATGGTCAGAAACACCGTGAACGCGGCGACATTCTCGCAAGCGACTGAGTCAAGTACTGCTATATGTCCTTGCGTCGGAGGCGCGCATAGCCGGCGAGGAACACCAGGAAAACGCTGCCCAGGATGGCGAAATACCCCCAGGACGTCGACAGCGCCGAATGTGCTCCGGCGCCGGGTGCGGGCGGATCGTCGTACACGGACAGCATGAACGTCGGTGACGTGGAGGCGGTCAGAGCGGCGTCACCGCTGTAGACGGCGGTGATCGGGTAGGTGCCGGTACCGGTGAATGCGACTTGGCACGATGCGGTGCCGGAGACGACCGGTTGTGCAGCACATCCGGGGACTGGCGCACCGGCGTCCATGAAGGCGGCGGTCCCGGTCGGGGTGAACTGCGCCCGCGACGCCGGAGCCACCGTCGCCGTGAAGCTCTCGACTTGACCTATTCCCCAAGTGCTGGCCGGCGACGCCACTGTCGTCACCGATTCAACCAGCGCCACGTCCTGGTTGAGTGGCGCCGATGTGGAGCCGGCAAAGTTGGTGTCACCGCTGTAGACGGCGGTGATGAGATGGCTGCCGGCGATGGAATAGGTCACCGTGCACGACGCCATCCCGGCGACCAGTGCCTGTGTCGCGCACGCGGTGACGGTGGATGCACCGTCCAGGAACGCGACTGTCCCGGTGGGGATCCCGCTGGCGGGTGCAACGGCGGACACGGTGGCGACGTACGAGACGGCCTGGCCCGCCACCGACGGATCCGACGACGATACGATCATCGCCGCCGTCGCCCCCGGGCTGGTTGTCTGCGTGACCGCGGACGACGTCGAGGCGGTGAAGTGGGAGTCACCGCTGTACGCGGCGGTGATGGCGTGCGCACCCGCCGTGTCGAATGACGCTGGGCATGTAGCCATTCCCGCGCCGGTCACCGTCGCAGCAGCACACGTGGCGATCGGCACGCCGCCGTCCATGAAGGTGACAGTTCCGGTGGGGATGCCGGAACCGGGGGCGGTCACGTTCACCGCCGCGGTGATGGCGACCGGTTGCCCGGTGACCGACGGGTTCAATGACGACGCGAGCGACGTCGATGTCGTGGCCGGGCCGATGGTCTGGGTCAGTACCGGCGATGTCGAGGCGGCGAAGTTGGCATCACCGCTGTAGACCGCCGTGATCGCGTGACTACCAACGCCGGCGTACACAACATCGCACGACGCGACCCCACCCACCAGCGGCTGCGCGCCGCATCCAGCGATTGCGGAGGCGCCGTCGAAGAATGCGAGGTTGCCTGTCGGAGTGCCGGCGGCGGGCGCGACGGCGGTCACGATAGCGGTGTAGGACACGGACTCACCCGATACCGATGGATTGTCCGAGGAGGTGAGCGCTGTCGCAGTTGCGCCCGGATTGATTGTCTGAGTCAGAGCCGCACTCGTCGAGTTGAGGAAGTCGGCGTCACCGCTGTACACGGCCGTGATGATCTCGGCGCCTGCGCTGACGAATGTGTCGTCGCACGTTGCAGTACCAGTACCGGAGACTACCTGCGCAGCGCATCCGGCGATGGTCGAGCCGTTGTCCAGGAACGCGACGGTGCCGGTAGCTGCTCCGGAGCCAGGGGCCACGATGCTCACGGTGGCGGTGACGGTGACAGACTGCCCGGTGACCGAAGGATTCACCGATGACGCGACTGCTGTGGATGTCGTGGCGGGGCTGACGGTCTGGGTGAGGATCGACGACGTTGAGGCGATGAAGTTGAGTTCACCGCTGTAGACGGCGGTGATCGCGTGGCTGCCAACGCCGGGATAGGCGATGCTGCACGCCGCAGCCCCACCGACCAGCGGCTGCGCGACGCAGCCGCTGAGAGTGGTGGCACCGTCCATGAACGCGACCGTGCCCGAGGGTGTGCCGCTCGCGGGGGCGAGTGCGGCGACGGTCGCTGTGTACGTGACGTTCTGACCGGATACGGAGGGGTCGACTGACGAGGTCACGACGGTGGAGGTCGCGCCCTGGTTGACGGTTTGCGTGAAGATGGGAGACGTCGAGCTCGTGAAGTTGGCATCACCGTTGTAGACGGCGGTGATGGCGTGCCCTCCCACTCCGGGGTACATGGCGGTGCAAATGGCAACGCCGCCCACCGACGGTTGCGCGATGCATCCGCCGATGGTGGTGCCTGCGTCCGAGAACGTCACCGTCCCGGTCGGAGTCCCGGCAGCCGGCGCCGTGGCGGTGACAATCGCGGTGTACATCACTGTCTGCCCGGACACGGAGGGATCCACCGACGACGTGACGCATCGTCGTGGTCGTTCCCTGGTTGACCGTCTCGATGAGGATCGGCGACGTCGAGCCGGTGAAGTTGGAGTTGCCGGTGTATACAGCGGTGATCGGGTGCCCACCGGCCGTTGCGAACGCCGCAGCACACGTGGCGGTGCCCCACGCCGACACTGCCTGCGCGGCGCACGCCGTTATCGTGACACCGCCATCCTCGAACATCACGCTCCCGGTTGTCGCCCCGCTTCCCGGCGCGATCACACTCACCGCTGCGGTGATGGTCACGAACTGGCCGACCAGCGATGGGTTCACCGACGACGCGAGCACAGTGGACGTCGACGCCTGGTTGACATCCTGCGACATCACAGGTGATGCGGAGCCTGCGAAATGAGGGTCGCCGGCATAGATCGCCGTGACCGAGTGTGTCCCGGCTCCGGGATACGTGAATGAGCAGGTGGCGGTACCCGCAGCGGTCAAGGCCCTCGCGCCGCACCCCGCGATCGTCAGCCCGCCATCATCGAAGCTGACGGTGCCGGTGGGTATGCCGGCCGCGGGCGACACAACTGTGACCGTCGCCGTGTAGGTCACCGGCTGACCCGACACCGACGGATTCACGGACGACCCGACCAACGTTGTCGTCGAACCCAGGTTCACGGTCTGCGTCAGGACGGGTGATGTGCTGGTCACGTAGTTCGCACTGCCGTTGTAGACACCGGTGATCGAGTGCACACCCACGGTCAGCGTGGCTGTGGTGCACGTTGCGACACCGGCGGCCAACGTGACCCCACCGCAGCCCGCGATGGCACCTGCGCCGTTGAGGAATGCCACCTTCCCGGTCGGCGTGCCCGATCCGGGAGCGTTGGCGGTCACGGTTGCGGTGAAGGTCACCGACTCGCCGAACACCGTCGGGTTCACGGTCGCCGTCACCAGCGTGGTGGTTGGATCGGCGGTCACGACCTGGGTCATCACGAGAGAGGTACTCGCCGCGTTGCTCGGGTCACCGCTGTAGACCGCGGTGATCTTGTGTGAGGTCACCGTCGGCGACACGGTGCACGACGCCGAGCCGGCAGTGATCACCACCGCGACGCAACCGGCGACGTTGGAGCCCCCGTCGCGGAAGGTGATCGTGCCGGTCACGGTTGGACCGCCGGCGACCGTCGCCGTGTACTGAATGCTCTCACCGAACACCGAGGGGTTCGCGCTGGAGGTGACTGTCGTCGTCGTCGCGCTGACGACCGTCTGTGTGAGCGCCGGTGACGTGCTCGTGGTGAAGTTGCCGTCGCCGCTGTACACGGCAGTGATGGTGTGCGCGGCGGCCGCGAGCGCGTTGGTGGCGCAGGTGGCGGTCCCTGCGCCACCGACGATCTGAGCGGAGCAGCCGGCAATGGCGACGCCGCCATCCTCGAACGCGACCGTACCGGTGCGCGTCCCGGCTGCCGGAGCGACCGCTGTTACGGTAGCTGTGAATGTCACGGTGACACCGGTGCTCGAAGGATTCAGCGACGACACGACTTTGGTTGTGGTCGCGCCCTGGTTGACCGTCTGCGTGAACGGCAGCGACGTGCTCGCCGCGAAGTTGGCATCCCCGCCGTAGATGGCGGTGATCGTGTTCGCGCCGATGGCCAGCGCGTTGGTGACGCACGTGGCCTTCCCCGAGACGGGCACGACCTGCGCGCTGCAGCCCGTAACGTTGACGCCGCCAACCTGGAAGTCCACGAACCCGGTCCGCGTCCCAGAGGCAGGAGCCGTTGGCGTGACATTGGCGGTGAGCGTCACGTTTGCGCCGGTGCTCGAGGGGTTGGCCGACGAGCTCAGCGCGACGGACGTGGCACCGAGGTCGACCGTCTGAGCCAGGGCTGACGCTGTCGATGCCGCGAAGTTCGCGTCACCGCTGTAGATCGCGGTGATGGTGTGCGTCCCAGGCCCTGCGTAGGCGACTGCGCACGTGGCCGTGCCGGCGACCGCGACTGCCTTGGCACCGCAGCTGGCGATGACGACCCCGCCATCCTGGAATGCCACCGTGCCAGTGCGCGTCCCGGCGGCGGGCGCGACCGCGCTGACCGTGGCCGTGTACGTCACTGTCTGACCGCTCACCGATGGGTTGACCGACGCGGCCACGCCCGTTGTGGTGGATCCCATGCTGACCACCTGTGTCACAGCGGCCGACGTGCTGGTCGCGTACGTCGCGTTGCCGCTGTACACCGCGGTCACGGTGTGCGATCCGACCGCGAGGGCGGTGGTTGTGCACGTGGCAACCCGGGCCGCGACCGGCCTGTTGGCGCAGCCGGCAATGTTGACCCCGCCGTCCTGGAAGGTGACGGTCCCAGTTGGCGCAGGCGCAACCGGAGTGATTGTCGCGGTGAAGACGACCGGCTGCCCCCAGACGGAGGGATTGGTGGCCGATGTCAGGGTCGTGGTCGAGGCCGACAGCGCGTGGCCGATGATCCCGCCCGAGAACAGCGACAGCGCCCCGGCGGTGAGAGCGGCGCCGACCTGGCGAACGACCCGCGTGCCGCGACTGCCCGACGCACCCACGGATCTCACGCGACTTCCGCGCGATGCGGTCAATCCCAGCTCGACTCTCCCCTTCATAGCCCTGCGTCCGGTTCAGGCGACCTGCAGCGCAGTCGACTTGTCGTGGATGCGCAACGTCGAGACATGCGCGAAGCAACGGGTCAACTCCCGCGAACCACCTCCTGGTTTCAGGGTCGAGGCGGCGCGTACGGGAGTCATCTGCGAGTTCCCTCTAGATCTCGAGTTCATCTGATTGATGACAGGATCTCGCCGGCGGGCAGCCTCGAGGTGCCAGGTTTCGCAGCGTTTGAACTTTCGTGACCCCTGAGCGACCGTGCGTGACGCGCGCCCAACACCGTCATAGTTCGCCTCGGCGTTCGCAGTTGCCAGGGGCGCTCGTCACACTCCCGCGACAACCGTCTGAAGCGGCCGGGTCCGATCTGTCAGCCGCGGGTTGGTCCGAGGCTATACGCTTGCAAACTCACCCACAGGAGGCGCGACATGGGCACCAACCGCATCAGCTACGTCCCGCTTGAGGACATGGATGAACGAATGCAGGCGGAGATGTACCGGTGCGCACGCGAGGGAACGCCGCGTCCCGAGAGTTCCGCGGTGCGAGCCCACGCTCCCAACGCCTTCTGGGCCTTCGCCAACTCATGGCAGGCCCTGTTCCAGAGTGGCATCTGTGATCACGCGATCAAGGAGCTGTGTCGCGTATACGTCTCGAGAACGGTGAAGTGCGAGTACTGTGGCAACCAGCGCTCGACAAAGGCGACGGCTGCCGGGCTCGCCGCGCAGCAATACGACAGCGTGCTCAATTTCGAGACGTCTGACGAGTACGACCGACGGCAGAAAGCCGCGCTCGCGTACGCGGAGGCCATCAGCTGGCGATTGGAGCCAAGCGACGACCTCTGGGAGCGGCTGCACCAGGAGTTCTCTGAGGCGGAGCTCGTCGAACTCGGCTGCTTCATCGCACTGACCCTTGGCCAGCAAAGCTGGATCCGTCTGCTTGGCATCGACCACCACGAGTACCTCGGCGGCACGGACGCGTCGATGGCGCCGGGGTTCCGTACCGCGGAGGAACTGGCCGCAAGCAAGACCTCGCCGGACTACTGGGCAGCGCAAGGAGCGCGGTAAGCCTGATCAGGGTCCGGGCATCTAGCTGAAGAAGTTCGAGATGTCCGGTGCTGACGCGGCGTTGCCAAGGTAGCCGAGCCCATAGACGCGCTCGATCGCACGGAGTACGGCGTAGTGGTTGATCGAGGTGCTGACGCCGCCGATCCCTACTGCATCACTGCTGACGACGACCGTGGGGACCTGGTTGGTCGAACCAGCATCACCTTCGTCCATGGTGACAATCACCGTTGAGTTGTAGCGCAGGAACCACGGCGACGTGAGCACCGACGCAACATTGGCCTTGAGCCAGGCGTCACCCTGCTGAACAGAGCCGTCGTGCATATCGTCGGTGAGGTTCGGAGTGATGAAGACGAAGTCACCTGCAGAGCCGCGGTCGAGCGCTGCCAGCAGGCCGCTCGAGCCCGGATAGGGCAGCACATGAGAGGCGCAGCCCGCGATTGCTGTGCTCTGCACGAACGGGTCGTGCTTGACGACGTAGCCCCCGGCGTTGTTCCTGTCACACGCGGACGGCATCGACTCCATGTATGCGGTCCACGGCACGCCCGCGGCGTCGAGTTGGCTTCCGAGGCTGGGGGCGGCGAAAGGAGCGCAGCCGTCATTGGTGCAGCCCTGAGTTGCCCCGGAGATGAACGCATAGTAGTTGGGCATGGACGGGTGGCTGACACCGTGCGAGTTCGTGAAGGTGGTGTACGTTGCTGCCAGCGAGCAGAAGTAGGGGTCGGCGCCGCAAGAGCCCAGGGTCGCCTTGTATCCCTTGTTCTCCTCCATGATCACCAGGACGTGCCGCGCCCCCGAAGGTGGCGCGCCCTTGCGAGGCAGCGTGCCCGTCGGCCTCGGAGTGGGGTGAGGCGTCACACGAGCCGGTGTTGGTGTCGGGAACTGGGTGGGAGCCAAGCTGTACCAGGCAGTCGAACTTGGTGCAGGTGTGGGACCGGCCCTCTGGGTTCGGCTGCCAGTACCACCGCAAGCGGCAGCCAGCACACCGACGATGAGGGCCGCGAACACCTTGCCCGCCGTGGTCGCCCTTCCCAGCTTCAAGCGTGCGCCGGCCACCGCCGGCAGCTGACACGAACTCGGCCCTGAAGCATCGCCAGACGGCTCACGCTCGACATGGCTGGCAGGCTAAGCGGGCCAGCCTTGCAGGATGGTGAAGGTGCTGATCGCCGAGTCCGAGCCGGCGCGAGCCACGCACGCCCATTTAGACGGAGTAACCGCGCAGGACGCTGTCGACGACGCGCTCGGCGAAGTCGAGGTCGAGGACACCCCCGAACATCAGCCGAAAGTACACGGGTCCGACCAGCAGCTCAGTCGCGACGCCGACGTCGGCATCCGGGCGGAGATCGCCCCGTGCGATCCCCCGTTCGATCACCTTGGCTATCTCCGCGCGACGCGCCTCGACAACGCTCGCTCGAAACGGGTCACCGATCGACGGGTTGCTCGCGATCTGTGACAGCAGCGCCCTGATCACCGGTCCGAAGTCCGTCTCGTTGACGGCTCGCATCGGGTTGACGACCGCTGCGAGCAACTCATCGCGGGTGTTTCCCCTGGCAGCGACCGCGATGTGCGGCGCGGCCAGGTGGGCGAGCAAATCCTGGGCGAGCGCTTCCTTGGATGCCCAGCGGCGGTAGATCGTCGCTTTGCCAACGCCGGCTCGGGCGGCGACATGCTCGAGGCGCATGGCAGCGAAGCCCTTCTCGATCAGCAGTTCGCGTGCCGCGGTGAGGATGGCCTGGTGGGCGCGCTCGCTTCTTGGCCGGCCGCTGCGGGCCGGGACGGTGGGTGCTGGACTCGATGCCATATGTGAGGGTCGCTGAATTCGCATCAGATGCTATAATACGAAACGCATCGTATCGATGTTTTGGAGATCAAGAATGACGACGACAGACGACACCCGCATTGTGGCGCTCATCGAGCGCGCTGAACGCGACACCCCCTTCTGCGACTGCGGTGAGCCCATGGCAGCGATGGCTCGGAACGGCCAGATCTGGCTGTACTGCACGGCACACCAGAATCCGCCCGGCGGTACGTTTCGTCGGTTTCTCGCCACCGTGGCATCGATCGGACACACGCGCCAGCTCCTCGTCGACCCCGTCTAGGTCCTCAGCGCGGGCCGATCGGCCCAGCGACCCGGATCGTCGGCCGCCCGCGGAGTGATACCGCGTCATCTTCGTCGCGGGTGTGAGCCGAAGCACTCGGGCCGGTTGGTAGGTTGAGTGCGCCGAAGTAGCACTGTCCGCACGTCACGCACTTCGCGGTGGGGCGAAGCACTGGATCGATCCAGTCTGCCTTTCGGAGTCGCGGAAAGGTCAGCGGTATGAACCGGCTGCCCCCACAGCCGACGCATCGGAGAGCAGGAAGAGAAGGAAGGTCTGTGGTCATTGCGTACGCCCTTGTCGTGAATCCCTGTCCCCGACCGAAGCCTGCGCCGAGTGATCGGTCGGCGTCTGTCCGATGGCAGACCGTCGCTGCCATGAGGGCTCGATGCTGAGGCAGTATTGCCATCGGAGCGTTCACGTTTTGGCCTCCAAGTCATACTCGCGGGACATGAGCGGGACTGATCCAGCCTTGCAGTCGTCGGCGCGAGGAGCATGGTCCAGCGGCTCCGCCGGCGGCCACGAGCAGGAGTGGGTGCTGGAGTTCGACGACCCCGCACGCGAGTGGCGCCGGCTCTTCTCCGAGGTGCTCGGGACCTTCCTCCTCGTCCTCGCCGCGGTGGGATCGGGGGTCGCCGAATCCGTGACAGGCGTTCCCATTTCTCGAGCTGCCGCTGTCACGGCACCCGGCCTCACGGTGATGGCGGTCATCCTCTTCATGGGCAAGATCGGCGGCGCTCACCTCAACCCCGTCGTCAGTCTGGCGTTCGCGCTACGTTCAGAATTCCCGTGGCGCCGGGTGCCCGCGTACGTGGTCGCCCAAATCGTGGGCGGGGTGCTCGCTTGCCTCTTCCTCTGGGCCGTCGTCGGCCGCCCCAGCATGCTCAGCGCAACCGTTCCGGCGCCCGGAGTTGGCGACCTACGAGCGATGCTGATCGAGGCAGTCCTCACCATGGGTTTGGTCAGTGTCATTCTCGGCACGGCATCCAGTGCGCAGAACGTGGGAGCGCTGTCCGCCGTTGCGGTGGGCGCGTATATCGCGCTGGCAGGATTGTGGTCGAGCCCGCTCAGCGGAGCGTCGATGAACCCGGTCCGGTCGTTCGCCCCGGACCTTATCCGAGGCGACCTCACGCACACCTGGATCTATGTAGTTGGCCCGGTGGCCGGCGCACTCATCGCGGTCTTCTTTGCGCTGTTGCTGCGTGGTCGAGGTGGAGATCCCACTGCGAGGCGCGCCGCGGAAGGAGAGCACACGACAACCTAGCCTTTGGGCATCCGCACCCACCGCGCGTTCGCCCATGAGTGCAGTCCGAGCGCGACGAAGCCCAGGGCAACCACCGCCAGCAGGACGCGACCAAGCGGTTCGTGCGCGACGGCAGCGAATGCGGGCCCAAAGCTGTGCGCGTCGTTCGCCTGATGGTGGAGTCCGGCGACCAGGATGAAAATACCGACCACGCTGAAGATGACTCCTCGCGCCACCATGCCAAAGCGCCCAAGCCCGTCGACGGTGATGCGCTGCGCTCGAGTCATCTGGTTGCGTTTGAGATCGCCGCGAAATCCGGCCTTGTACGCGTCCGCGAACTGCCCCACTCCTCCGAGAATGCCGATGACGCCGGCGACCGTGACGATCACTCCTCCAGCAGGAAGCTGGAGGGCCCACGCCACGATCTGCTGCACCCCGTCGCCGCTGGCACGCTTCGATCCACCGAGGAACAGCCCCGCAGCAAACACCGCAAGTGCTGCGTAGTTGAGTCCGCTCCAGGCGAAGCCGATGCGCGACGCGATGCCCGGCGGATCATCACCGCGGTTGAGGGGATCGTAGATGGCACGGATCAGGCCCCATCCGGCGTATGCGAGAAGCGAGGCAATGACAACGACCAGGAAGAGTCTTCCGACCGCGTTCTCACCGAGAGGCGCGAGTGCTCCGCGCTGATCGGTGCTGCCGGCATCGAGGCCAACCGCCAGCCCAAACGCGAGGATGCCCATGGCGCCGTAGATGAATCCCCGGACGATGTATCCGAGACGCGCTGCGCGCTCCGACCATGGATTGGTGACGACCTTCTTGGCGTGACGCTCTACCACGTGGGCGGTGGGATGTGCGGCGGCCTTGCGCCGGCGACCGCGTCGGCGTGCGGGCACCACAGCCTTGTTGCTCATGCGGGCACGATCACGCGAAGCGCACCAGGCACCGACTCGACGGTCACGGGTGTCCGACCGATGCGCTCGTTGTCGGCGACCACCGCGGCCCTCGGCTTCGTGGTGATTGTCAGAGAGTGGAACTGAAAGCTCGCGCCGTCATCGTCCGCATGCTTACCCACTGCTGATGCGACAACCCGGCTCACGATGTCCGACCGTGTGGCGCCGACGCTGACGCTGAGTTCGAGAAATGGATCCGTCGGGTCGGTGCTGCCTACAGGCAATCGCGAGCCGGTGGCCGGCGTGTTCGTGAACACCAGCGAGCGGCTGCGCCCGTGGGCGATGAACGCGCCTCGCGTCGTGAAGGCGAACGACTCTGCCTTGACCACCGCATCAAGTTCTTTGGAGAGCTCGCCGAATGCTCGGTCCTTGGTTTTTTCACCGAGCACGATCGCGTGGCCAAAGAAGCCGATCGCAGCCGTCTCCAGAAAATAGCGGCCATTGATGCGTCCCAGCGTCACCGGGCGGGTCGCGCCCGCTCGGATCACCGCGATCGCGCGGTCGAGGCTTGCAGGGATCGACAGGCTGTGCGCAAAGTTGTTGTAGGTGCCGAGCGGGATGATGCCGAGCCGGCGCCTGCTGCCCGCCAGGGCGCGCGCCACGAAGCCGACGGTGCCATCGCCACCCGCGACCACGACGGTTGCACGGCTGCTCAGAGAGCGGCGGAAGTCGTGACGCGGATCGAAATCGACCTGCTCGTAGCGACCGAACGCAGTGTCCAGCTTGTGCTGTGCCGCCGGCGTCACACGCTTCGCATCGCGGCTGACGATGAGCAGGCGAGTCACGCGCCCGTCGACGGTCATGCGTGCGACCGCCGCGATGCGACCCACCTCGTGGGAAGCCAGCGGCCGCTCGGCGTCGGCAGCCAGCGCTCGGGCAGCCAGAGGATGAACGCTGACCAGGCCACGCCAAGAAAGAACCCTCCGATGACATCGGTCGGCCAGTGCGCACCGGCCCAGATGCGCCCGATGCACGCGAACAGGATCACGAGTCCTGCGACGACCCATGTGATCACTCGCCACCGCGGGCCGACGTGTGGCGATATCGCGACAGCGAGCATGACCGCCAGCCACGTGAAGAACAGGGCGTGGCCGCTGGGATAGCTGTAACCGCTCGACGGGTTGAGAATCGTGACGAGGTCGGCGGTGGGTCGATGGCGGGCAACCGACACCTTGACGATCTGGGCGAGCAGGCTGCCGATCGCACCGAGTGCCATCAACCAGCCGGCCCGCCGATCCCAGAGAAAGAGCCCCACCACAACAGCGGCGCCGAACAGGTCCTGGATCAGCCCCCCGGTGACGTTGGTCAGCGTCATCCAGTAGGTGAGGGGACCCCAGGGCACGTGCTGGATTGCGCGCTCGATGGGGAGATCGAAACCCGAGCGGGTCACCCCCTTCACGACCAGGATCGTCACCGCAACGAACAGCAGGAACGAGATCAGGGACAGCGGCCCAAGCCACCGACGCGCTGACCGCCCCGGCTCCCCCGCCAGGATCTCGCCGGCTGCGCGCGATCCATCCTCGAGAGTGGACTCAACCCCGTCCATGCTCACTCCCGGCACCTCATTCGATTGCTCAACATGATATCAACGGTATAATATTTCGTGATGGCTCGTGACGCTACCTCCTCAAGCCTCGCGCGCTCCGCGCGGGAATCCTCGTGGCCTCGCCGGCTCACGGGTGATATCGACGGAACCCTCATGACCGTGGCTGTCGTGGCGGGGCTCCTCTTTGCCGTGCTCTCCGTGCTGGTGGTGATGCACCCTGCGCCGTTCTTCTTCGACCGACCGATTGAGGTGGCGGTGCAGTCCGTCAATGCAGGACCTTTTGACTGGTTCAACGCCTTCGTTTCCGCATTCTCGGGGTTCGTCGGACTCGGCGTCGGCGCTGGGGTCATCGCGATCACATTCCTCGTACGGCGCCCTGCCACGCTGTTTGTCGCGTTCTCGGCGATCTACGCTGCCGTCTACAACATCGTGAACATCATCGTGAGCCGGCCCCGCCCCACCGGTGTTGCACACACGACCTCAAAGCTCATCGGGTACAGCTATCCCAGCGGGCACGTCGGCTTCTTTGTGTGGTTGAGCGTGCTGGCCATGGTCTTGCTCGCTCGCAAGCTCCCCCGACCGCTCTACATCGCGTGTTGGTGTCTCGCCGTGGTGCTCGTGGCGGCCGCGGCGCTCAGCCGCATCTACGTGGGCGCTCACTGGCCGAGCGATGTGGTTGGCGGCCTCCTTGTCGGCGTTGCGTGGACCTGCTTGAGCCTGTCACTTGGCCGGCTCACGAGACCGATATTCGCGTCAGCGCGACCGGTGCCACGTGATCGCTGACATGCTTGCCCGCGCCGACGAACAGCTCGGCGAGGCGATCGAGAAGGCCAACCGGCGCCACCACATCCGTCGTTTGACACGGCTGGGCTGGGACCGCGCACTTCGCGGCGACGGCAAAGGGTGGGGCAGTGGAACCATCCCACGTGACGGGAATCAACTCGAAGTGCACATCGATGGCACATCGGCGCTCCCGGCAATCGTTGCCGCGGTGCGCGGCGCGCGCTCGTTCGTGCACGTGGCGGGATGGACGGTGAACCCGGCCTTTGTCGTGGAACGGACTCCAAAGCCTGTGACGCTTCGAGAGCTCCTGTCCGAAACTGCCCGTCGCATCGACGTCAGGGTGCTCGTGTGGGCGGGTGCGCCCGTCCCGGTCATGCACCCGACGCGCGCCGAGGCGCGGCAGCTCATCGACAGGTTGGTGCAGGGCACGCACATTCGGGGCGCACTGGACAAGCGCAACCGTCCGATGCACTGCCATCACGAGAAGCTGATCATCGTCGATGGGATCCTGGCATTCGTTGGAGGCATCGATCTGACCGATCTTGCCGGTGACCGGTTGGACGGACCGCCGCATGACAAGACGACCCAGCTGGGATGGCACGACGCCGCCGTGTCGCTCACTGGGCCGGCGGTTGCAGACGTCGCGGAGCACTTCTCGATGCGGTGGCGCGCGACCACGGGCGAGTCATTGCCGGCGTCGATCGTTCCCGCTCCGACGGGTTCAAGCCGGGTGGAGGTGGTGCGGACGGTCCCGGAGAAGACGTATGCGGATCTTCCCAAGGGCGACTTCAGCATTCTCGAGGCCTACATGGGCGCGATCCGGCGCGCGAGGCGACTCATCTATCTGGAGAATCAGTTCCTCTGGAGCCCTGAGGTCGTGGCGCTGCTGCGCCAGAAATTGCTGCGGCCTCCGACCGAAGTGTTCCGGCTAATTCTCGTATTGCCGCGACGGCCAAACAATGGAAACGACGATACGCGCGGCCAGCTCGCTATTCTCGAAGCGGCGGACCGTCAGCACCGACTGCTGTTTGGCACCATGGGGACACCAGGGCGGGATCGGCCCGGCGTCTATGTCCATGCGAAGGTCGGAATCATCGATGACGAGTGGCTCACCGTTGGGTCTGCGAATCTCAATGAGCACTCGCTCTTCAACGACACGGAGGTCAATGTCGTCACCGACGACGCGACACTCGCGCGCAGCGTTCGCGAACAGCTGTGGAGTGAGCACCTGGCATTTGACTGCAGCGGCCGGGATCCACTCGAGGTCATCGAGTCAGAGTGGCGCCGCGTCCTCAGCGCTTCGCCTCCCCATCGCCAGCCACTGCGACCCCTCCCTGCTGTCTCACGACGATCCGCGCGCTTGCTCGGACCCTTGAAGGGATTGGCCGTCGACGGGTAGCGGCCGTTGTCGCGATCTCGGCAGCTGGGACAGCTACGCTGAAAACTTCAGCGTCCGAACCATCTGGTCAACGTTGCTCGTTTGATCGACGCCTTCACTCTGAAGGTACAGGTACTCGATCGTGTATGCCCGTCCAGCTGTGTAGAACAAGTAGGTCACCGCATGCATGATCGGGCGTCGGCAGTTGTTGTAAGCAGCAGCAGTGTAGTCGACGTACTCCTTCGTACCGGTAACGCCGTCGACTGTCATGCTCGATGAAATGGCTGACGGCTGGCCTGGATCGCATCTCAGGTCAGTTGCCGCAGGCGCTCGCGCAGACGGCACCGAATCGATTCCGAACGATGGCTCAATCTGGCCGCAGGTGTTGTGACCCAGAACAATAAGCGGGGAGTCGTCCGGAGGGCATTCGACCGGCATCCACGTTGGGTCATAGCGGAACGATAGCCTCCCCGATGCGCTGCTGAAGTCCAGCCAACCTGCCGTTGGGTCTGGGGTGGCGGCGGTAGGAGACGGGGTGGCGGATATCGATGGAGAGACCGTTGGGGTTGCGGCAGCGGAGGATCCGGATGAGGTGCTCGTGCCACAGGCCACCACACCGGCTCCGAGAACGAACAGGATTCCTGTGCGGACGAAAGCACAGGCGCCACTGGGGCTCTTCATCTCTCGAGTTCTCTCGGACCCTCGCGCAGTCATTGTTGAGCTGGCGCAAGGGTAAACGGGGATCTGTTCGTTGCGTTACGCGAGCAACGCCTCAGGTCAGCGCTTGAGCTTTCGCCAGCCACCCGCTCGGTTGTTGGCGATGATCCCCTTGAACATTGCTGCCAGCGCGCGGGCGTTGAGGGTCTCGCCCTCACGGACCGCCACGGTGCGCGCGGTCTTGTTGTCATGGCCTGCGGTGATGATTCCGTGGGGATCGGGCACGATGCCGCCGTCATAAAGAAAGACGTTGACGTGGTCCTTGGCTGCCAACAGAGCGCAGATGTTGCCCTGCAGGACGAAGTACGGTTGCGCGCTGCGTTTGATGGTCTCGGCGACATCGGCGTCGACCGAATGGACGAGATCGCGCACTTCATGACAGACCCTCTGCTGCCAGGCCGGGAGCTTGTTGATGTACGTATCGACGCGAGGATCCTTGCGGTACGTCACGGGTCCGCGAATCCTATCCGTCTCATCGAGCGCCCCGCCGAGACCCAACGGAAGGGATGCTGCTGACTACGACGCTCGGGCCGAGTGGAGTTGCCCGTTCTCGGGGTCTGGAAGAGCCGCAAACTGCGGAGCGGGTAGCGCAAGGTCGCTCGCAGACATCGGCTCGCTGATGAAATAACCCTGGGCCATGTCGCAGCCGATGGCGGTGAGGAGGTCGAGCGCGACCAGATCCTCGATCCCCTCCGCCACAACACGCATGTTCAATTTGTGGCCCAGCGCGATGGTCGCTCGAACCAGGGCGAGGTTGCGGTCGGTGTCTCCGGTGGCCAGGCGCGTCAGGAAGCTGCGGTCAAGCTTCAGTTCGCTGACGGCGAGGCTGCCGAGATACGCGAGCGACGTCACGCCGGCACCAAAGTCGTCAATGGACACGCCCAGTCCGAGATTCCGAAGCTGTGTGATCACGAGCTTGCAACGCTCGAACTCCCTGATGATGGTCGTCTCGGTGATCTCGAGGATCAGCGCCGAGGGGCTCAGGTTGTGGCGCGCGAGCGCGCCCAACACGGACTTGCTGAATCCGGGGTCGAGGAGGTTCGTCGCCGAGACATTCACCGACACCGTCAAGCGCCGACCCTCGGCGTGCCAGGCAGCGCATTGCGTCACCGCTCGCTCGAGGACGAGAGCGGTCAGGGGGCGCATCAGCCCGGCCTCCTCGGCGAGTGGAACGAAGTCCAGCGGTGGGATCAGCCCGAGTCGCGGATGAAGTCCAGCGCAGCAGCGCCTCCATCGCTGTGATCTCGCCCGTGGCGAGATCGACCTGCGGTTGGTAGTGGACTTCGAGGTGACCATTGTCAATGGCATCACGCAACTCATCAACCAGGCGCAGCCGGTTGCCGTCATCGTCGATGTCGTGCCGGTAGGTCTCGCACGGCGACGGGCCGACCTTTGCGCGATACATCGCGAGATCCGCGCAGCGCAGGAGGCCGATGCCATCGGTTGCGTCGACGGGCGCGCTGGCGATGCCGATGCTGGCGCCCACACGGACGCTCACTGCGTCGAGAACGAATGGCTCCTCGAGCTCGGCGATGAGACGGTCGGCGACGGCAACCGCATATTCCGACGTGGCGTCCATGATGAGCACGGCGAGTTCGTCACCGCCCACGCGCACGAGAACGTCGGTATCGCGAAGGCGACGCGTCAGGCGCGGACCCAATTGTCTGAGGACGTCGTCGCCTGCGGAGTGACCGAACGAATCATTGATCTCCTTGAAGTGATCGAGGTCCACGTACAGGAGTGACAGGTGGCGTTCAACCGTATCGGGATCGGCGCTGTCGGCAAAGAACGCGTCGAGAAGGTTGAAGAGCTGCCTGCGGTTGCCCAGCCCCGTCAGGTCGTCGGTGATTGCTTGACGGTGGCGCAACTCGGTCAGGAATCGCAGCCCGCGAACTGACAGCGCGAGCCGCACACCTACGGTGATCAACGTTGCGGTGGCAAGCCCAATTGCGACCGGTGTGACCTGGTGCAGCGTGTCGACCAGCAGAATCGACAGGCCGGCACACGCGCCGAGGCCCGGGAGGAGAAAACCAGCTGTCGCTCTCGGCGCTAGCGGGCTCGTTTGACGGAGCGGGACCCAGACGGCCATCGAGATGAGCAGGATTGCGATCGGCCACGCGATCCCGTTGAGGATCGCACCGACGTGCGAGGTCGTGCCGGCACTGGCGAACAGATTGAACGTGTCGCCGATGGCGGTGATGCCGATGGCGCACGCGATCAGCAGCCACTGCGAATTCTTCTTGCCGGGAAGGATGGCCGTTGCTCCGACCGCGAGGATGAGCAGCAGCACGTCACCGATCGGGTATGCGAGGTCCGTCGCCACCGTCGCAGCGTTGCCGCCGACCGAATGCAAGATCGTGTTGAACGCAAACGACGCGCACAGCGCCGCTGCGCCCAACCCGGCGACCGCACCGTCCAGCCACGTCGTGATCCCCATTCGGTTGACGTGCTTGCGGAGCAGGAGCACGAGCGCGACGTAGACCAACGGGTAGAACCCGAGCCAGAAGAGATCTGAGAGTGAGGGAACGGGAGGGGAGGCCCCGCCCGACGATTCAGCCGCAAGGATCGTGTCTCCGAGACTCCAGGAGAGTATTCCCAAGCCGAGCATCAGTGGAACGGTGCGGCGGCGGGCGCCGATTGCTCGAACGAGGCACAGTGCGCTGGCCACGACTTCGAATGCGGCGACGCCCCACCCGTCGACCAGCGGCACGGATTGATCGGGCGTTCTGACAATCAGCGAGATCAGGTAGGCGACGAGCAGGACCGCCAGCACCCCATAGGCAGCGCGCACACCGCGTGGTGGCGCACCTGCGCGCGCGGCAATGGTCGCTGCTCGAACGCGAAGATGCGATGCGGACACGTCCAGAGGTTAGGTGTGGACCTCAGATACTCGTGCCACGATCGGTTGCCCTTCGGTAACAGGATCCTTACATCACAGTGGTTGTCGGCGCCCGATTGCACTCGCGCTTCGCGTTCGCGAGAAGACTCAGTCAGGCGTGCCTGGAGATCCGACCGGCCGGGGCCGCCTCCAGAACCCGTGAAGGCGGCCCCGTGGTGGGGAAGGTACCGGCCCGCGAGCAGGCCGGGCGGTCAGGACCGGTTCAGGCCGCCCGCAACGAGACGCTGCTCGCGACCGCGCCGCACCGGACGCCGGGTGAGCAGGCGCCGGAACGCGCGGAGACGATCGGCGTTCGGCACTGCCAACATCGCGAGTGCCACCACTGCGGAGGTCCCGACCGCGAGGTCGACATTCATGAGAATTGTTCCTGTCGTCATGTCAGCGCTCCTTTATCAGCGTTTGTGATTCGACACTGACGACGCTAACGACGTCGGCTTTGAAGTTCGTCTGAGGTTTCTGGGATCTTGCTCAGAGTCGAGATCCGTTACCCCACGCGAGCTGACGCGATCTCATATTGCGTCGGATCGATCACGTGCGCACGTGCGAATGCCTCACGTCGTTCGAAGCACGTCCCACATGTTCCGCAGTGTAACGCCCCGCCTTTGTAACAGGACCAGGTTCGCTCGAAGGGCACATGCAATTCGTCGCCAAGCTTCACGATGTCAGCCTTGGTCATCGCCAAGAAACGGTGCGAGGATCTCGATGCTCGCGAGCCCCTCGACAGCGACGTTGACCATCCTTTCGAATGCACGCACGAATTCGGGACGGCAGTCCGGGTAGATGAAGTGGTCGCCCGTATGTGCACCGAAGGCAACTGCTCCGGCTTCGCGCGTGACCGCCAGTGCGCATGCGACGCTGAGCATGATCGCGTTGCGATTCGGCACCACCGTGATCTT
The DNA here is from genome assembly GCA_963756075.1 of Candidatus Dormiibacterota bacterium. Taxonomy (GTDB): domain Bacteria; phylum Chloroflexota; class Dormibacteria; order Aeolococcales; family Aeolococcaceae; genus Palsa-851. The sequence continues at coordinate 91,253 of CAVWMH010000002.1, forward strand.
CATGCTGTCATCGGCGTAATGACCATCGGGAACTGTCACAGCCTCGTCAGTCAGTGCCGAGCCGCTCAGGATGCTCGTCAGCCCTGCGGCGTGGAGATCGATCAGTGTCCAGGACGCGCCGAGATCGGCTGCCATCTGTTCGGCGAACGCCAGTTCCTTGCGATGACGCTGACCGTAGTCGAACGAGATCGCGATGACCTCATACCCCTGAGCTCGCAATGAGTACGCCATGGTCGTGGAGTCCAGGCCGCCGGATACCACCGCGACCACCCGCCGGTCGGCGATCACAACGCTGCTCGCGAGGGAGTCCGCACGATCGTGGGATTCTCCGCGATCGAAGGACCTCGCCGCCCTCTCGTCCGGCCCTCGCTTTTTACAGGACAACTATCATATAATGCGATAGTTGTACGCTGGTATTCGGAGGTCGAAGCTGTGCTCACGTTGATCCTGATCATCCTTCTCGTGGTGCTCCTGCTCGGAGGGGGCGGCTACTTCTGGCGGGCGCGCTGACGCGCCGACGCGGGCAACGCGCATGAAACGACTGCTCCGAGGAGCAGGTGCAGGAACGCTCGCGACAGCGTTCATGAGCGTGATCATGCTGGGCGCCAAGAAACTCGGGCTGATGGGTGGCATGCCACCCGAGAAGATCACCGCCAAGCTTCTCAACCGCGCCGGCGTTCGCCGCAGTGCAGCGCAGCAGGATGCGCTCACAACGTTGCTCCACTTCGGGTTTGGAGCGGCCGCCGGCGCCGGTTTTGGTGTCGTGGCACCCCGGCGCGTACGTGGTTCGCGTGCCTGCGGGGATGGCCTATGGGGCGGCGATCTGGGGCGTGAGTTACCTCGGGTGGGTTCCCGCCCTGGGCATCATGGCGCCGGCACATCGCGATCGCGCCGACCGTCAAGTGGCGATGCTGGCGGGTCACCTGATCTATGGGGCGACGCTCGGACTCCTGGCTGGAATCCGCACCCCGTCGCAGTGCGACGGGGCGTAGCAGAGTTCGAACACCCTTCGTGCAGTCACTCGCGAGCGGTCAAATCCAGCCGCGACGGCGGAAGAACACCAGCTGGGTGATGATCGAGATCGCCATCAGCGAAAGACCGATCATGAAGGCATAGAGGGTGCCGATTCGCGAGACGAGCCAGCCGAAGTTCATGCCGAAGAACCCGGTGAGAAACGTCAGCGGGAGAAAGAGGCTCGCCACGACGGTGAGCGCCTTCACGGTCATGTTGAGCCGGTTCGAGACGGTGGAGAGGTAGACATCCATCGCGCCGGTCAGCAGGTCGCGCAGCGAGTCCACCGTCTCGTACTGGCGGATGATGTGGTCGTAGACATCGCGGTAGTACGCGGTCGTCTCACGATCCGCCTCGAGTGACAGCGTCACGAGCCGCTGGAACATGTCGCGCTGCGCGCCGAGGACGCGGCGCATCTCGACCGCCGAGTGCTTCATGTCCTGGAGAAGCGCCAGCTGGGCATTGTTGGCGTTCTGGAGGACCTCGTCCTGCAGCTTGTCAACCGACTCGTCGAGCGTCTCCAGCGCCGCAAAGGTCGTGTCCACGAGCGAGTCCATGACGAGGTAGGTCAGGAACGACGACTTGCGGCAGGTGCTCTCCGGCGACTCCGCGATCCGCTCGTTCAGCGTGTCAAATGAGGGCTCGGGTTCCAAATGGACGCTGACCAGGTAGTCAGGTGCGATGTAGAGGTGGTGCTCCCGGAATGAGACGTCCTCACCGTCCAGCGCGATGACGAACACCACAGCGAAGACGTAGCCGTCGTATCCGTCGAGCTTCGGCCGCTGGTTCTGATGCTTGACATCCTCGATGGTGAGTTGATGGAACTTGAACGTGTCGCTCAGCAGCCGGTAATCGTCATCGTCCGGTGCCTGGATGTCGAGCCAGAACACCTGGTGCGGTGCCGTAAGCAACCGCTGCACGGTGCTCGGATCAACCTCACGGCTGTGGCCGTCGGCGGTGAAAAGGGTTCGCATTGCAAGCGATCGTACGGTGTGTCGCCGCAACACGGTGACACCGGCACCTCGGCCCGCGACCGATCGGCAGCACGCGGCCAGTGCGAACCGGGCCGCTTACTCTCAGACTGCGGTGGTCAGGACTTCCGGCTGGCCATGAGCTGGCGCCAGCCTCTGACCTCGATCTCCACCCCGTGGCGCTTCGCCGCCGCCCGAATCCTTCGCCAGGCTCTGTCGCGCTCAGCGTCGCTCACCCCCTCGACCTGGTCAAACCGCGCGATGGCGTTGCGCACGTGCGACGCATCGGTGAGCGGTTCCTTGCGCTCGGCCGGGAAGGCAAAACGATCGGCGCTCAGCTTGGTGCGATCGCGCCCGCGGAGCTCGTTGCCTCGCTTCGGCGCCGCCCCACGGTGGCTCGCGCGTTGCGCGGACGTGATGTTGGTGCGGGCCGCCGCTTTCTGCCGTTTCGTAGCCATCGACACAACCTCCTGCGTGTTCGCTGGTATCGCTGAGCAGCCGTCAGTCGAAACGGTCGCCGTAGGTGAGTCGATGAGGCCGGAGCGCATCGAGCAGTGCTCCCTGCCACGAGAGCATGGCGTCGTGCAGCCTCGCCCCCGATTTGGCCGCCAGCACCGCCTTGGGAGCCGGCACCGGGAGGGTTTTCGCCAGCTCGGCGATCTCAACCATCACGCTCGCCGGCATGTCTCGCGCGGTCCGAAGGTTCTGAGCCTCGACGGCCTCCAGGAGATCCTCAAAGCTCTGCAGCTGGCGAAGGCGATCCCGTCGTTCCTGCTCGAGGCTGAGGGCCCCGGCCCGGGCGATACTCCCCTCGTAGATCGCGTTGGCGATACCCATGGACTTGACCTCATGGCTGTCGGTAAAGGTGATAGTCATCCTATAACTCTTGGCGGATTGGAGTCAAGCGTGTTTTCGACCGGGCCCAGGCTGCGCAATAGCACTGTTGGATGCCCCATTTACGGTGCACGCGACTAGAATCGAAAACATGAACATCGTGCGAATTGCAGAGCGTGCTCTCGATCGACGCGGCAGCGCATACGGAGTCGCGCGTGCCTGTTGAGGCGATGGCTCCGATGTCAGAGCGGATGCTCGACCTCGACAAGCCGCTGTACACGATCAGCGTGGCGGCAGAGATTCTCGCCTCGCATCCACGCACCCTGATGATGTACGAGACGATGGGCCTCGGCGTCCCCGCGCGAACGGCGACCAACAGACGTCGGTACACGCAGCGCGACATCCTCACGCTCAGCGCCATACAACGTTTGACGCGACAGCACGGGCTCAACATCGCCGGGGCGCGCTACGTGATCAAGTGTCTCCAACTTCTGGACGCGCACGGCATCGCCCGACCCGCGGGACTCGCCGACGTTGACCTGGAGCACGTCCGCCTCTAACCGTCGCAGAGGGATGGATGCAGGCTCGTCGCAACCATGACATCACACCCATCGGATCGCGCGGACGCGGCGGGCGTGTCCGGACCGCCGAAAAACGGCGACGAGAAGGCGGCGCTCGAGCAGGTCGAGCCCGACCGGTTGCTGGAGGGCGAGGATGAGCACACCGAGCATCTCGACGACGCCGAGCACTGGGTCAAGGTCTACGTGGAGTTGCTCGAGTTCAAGCGCGCAGTGCTCGCGACCACGGAAAAACACGTCGGCACCATGGAGCCGGACGCCAGCGCTGAGGTGCAGCGGACTGATCTCAGGGCTCTCCACGCGGAGGCGCTGCGTTTCGAGCGGCGCCTCGTGTACTGGCGTGGCCGCGTCAAGGCACTGCAGGGCCCTGACAGATCTGGCTGATCAGGCCGCACCTCACCCCATCTGAGACAAGCCGTTCCAGCTGAGCAGCGCGGTCCAATCGTGCTCGAATCCGAGCGTCGACGGTGAAGCCGTCGCGAGCTGCAGATGCTGCGCGGCGCGCGGAGGAAAATCGAGCCACAGCGCCGTGAGGATGCGGAGCTGATGGCCGTGCCCAAACAGCAGCACATCCCCCTCTACTGAACGCACGCGCGTGACCACACGGTTCGCGCGCGCCGCGACGTCGTCGATCGTCTCGCCACCGATGACCCCATCGGCGAACAGCGACCATCCGGGTCTGCCCTGCTGTATCTCGGCGCTGGTCAGTCCCTCGTACTCGCCGTAGTCCCACTCGATGAGGTCGGGATCGACGACGGCGCGAGCCGCGTAACCGGCGAGCTCGCAGGTCTCGCGCGCACGACGCAGGGGACTCACGAATACCGCCGCGAATCGGAGATGCGCGAGTTGTGGAGCAAGCGCGAGTGCCTGCTCGCGACCCGCTGCGGTGAGCGCCAGGTCGCTCCGACCGGTGTGACGCTTCTCGCGGCTCCACTCAGTCTCACCGTGGCGCACCACGACGATCCGTTGCGACGTGTTGGGGCTATGGGTCTCCACGGCGCGCGACTCTACGCCGCGGGCTTGGGGGCTCCGGGCTCACCTCGGGTTTGGCCTCGACCAGGTCCCACAGCCGTTCTGCAACAGCGGCGGTCAACGCATCCGGGTCCTGCTCGCGCCGATCCACCCAGAAGTGGCAGCGAAGCAGGGGCACCTCTCGGTCCAGCGTCGGCTCGAACACGATCGCGGGCTTCGCCTCGACGCCCGGAACTTCAGTGACGGCTGTGCGAGCCCTGCGCATGAGGTCCGCCAGGTCGGTCTCAGCGGGAATCCGCACACCCACGGTGAGGCGGCGCGTGTCGTAGTGGGTCGTGTTGATCACGATGCCGGTGAAGACGGTGAGGTTGGGCAGGATCGCCAGCTCGCCGACCCCGGTGCGCAGGGTGGTGGTGCGCAAGGTGATGTTCTGCACCGCGCCCGTCTGATCCAGGACGGTGATCGTGTCGCCGAGCTTGAACGGCTGTTCGAGCAGCAGCCAGATGCCGGCGAGCACGTTGCGCAGCAGGTCCTGGAATGCAAGGCCGATCGCGACCGTGCCGACGCCGGCGGCCGTGAGGATCACGGCGACGTTGACGCCGTAGACGACGAGCGCGCTGATCAGCGCGACGACGTAGGTCGTGACCGTGATGAGGTTGCGGACGAGCGTCCCGACCTGGCGGTCGGCCTTGCCTCGGCGCATCGCCCAGAGCACGAGCGCGCGGACCAAGCGGCCGACGAGGTACAGGACGATGAAGATCCCGATCGCACCGAGCAGGTGCTCCACGAGCGGTCCGACCAGCCCGCTCTGATCGTGCTGAATCGATCGGCAGACGACGTCGAACCAGTTGCCCGAGTCGCAGTATTGGGTGCTGGCGATCATGGTCGCCCAGTATCAGCGGCAGACGGCAAACGCGGGCAGAATCCGCGGCGGCGCGGCTAGGACGACCCGGAGTCGTCGTCGGCCGCGGTCTCTTCGACCTCGCCCTCGCCCTCGGCGGGGACGGCTTCGACCTCCTCGGCCTCGACGGCAACGCGCACCTGCGCAACCTTCAGCACGAGTTCATCAGGATCGACGCCGGTTGCGAGCGCGACTCGCTCGGGGAGTGGCACCTCGCCGAGGCGGATGCCCTGGTCGATCTCGACGAGGCCCGAAATGTCGACGTTGAGGAGCGCTGGGATGTCGCCCGGCATGCATTCCACCTTGACCGCGGTGATGATCTGCTGGAGGACGCCGAGCTTGAGCTCGCTGACGGCGGGCGACTCGCCGATCGGGAATGAGCGGGATCTCCACCGTCAGCTTCTCGCGAAGGTTGACCGCGAAGAGATCGACGTGCATCAGCTGGGTGGTCCGAGGGTTGACCTGCAGCTCGCGGATCAGCACCTTGCGAGCGCGTCCGCCGTCGAGCGCGAGGTCGACCAGGTGGCTGTGGCCGGCGTGATGCCAGACGCGCTGCAGGCTGCGCGCTTCGATCGAGAGCGCCTGCGGCTCGACGTTGTGTCCGTACAGGACCGCCGGCACCTGGCCGCGACGTCTGACAGCGTGCACGTGGCGCCCGGTTTCGGACCGGATGGACGCGCTGAGTTCGAGGGAGGTAGCCATCTCTGCCCGGCTACTCTACCGGCTCCGGCGTCGCCGCCGAGTTGACGGCGGCCGCGATCGCATCGAGAGCGGCATCGACGCAGCCCTCGCCGCGAGGCGTCTTCGCATCCGGGTCGGCAGCCGCTGGGGTCTCCGGCCATGCCGCAGACGCGGCGGCGATGAGCCGGCGCGACGCCGCCGAACTCCCGTCCGGCAGCACGAAATAGGGCCACGCCACGTCCGAGACCTCCTCGCCATCGCCCGGTGAGGCGAGGATCTCCAGGGCGCGCTCCAGGGCGGTGCGGCGGACGTCGGTGGCACCCGCGTCCAGCTCCGCGTGCACTGCGTCGTGAAGCTGCAGTCCCATCGCGGGCACATCGGTCTCCCGCCGGCGGGGTGGCCCGGTCTCCTCTGAGCCGTGAAGCATGAAGATGCCGCCGTTCCAGACGATCCTCCACGTCTCGTCGCCGTCGCTCCTGATCACGCGGCAGACCTCCTCCCCGCCGGAGACATCGAGCCACGCCTGCCGAGCATTGTTGCCACCGAGGTAGGTGAGCCAGTGGTCGAGGTTGTCGCCGATCGGTTCGAAGGCCTGGCCGTCGACCCAGACGTACGACATCTTGCGGAAGGCCGCGAACGCCGGGTGTCGAGGCGCCATTCGCGCCCTCGCGTCCGCCGGGTCATTGACGAACCGTCCCGCCCGCGCAGCCGCCACGGAGAGACAGAGCAGCGCGGGAGTCAGACCGCGGCTCCTGCGCCGAACCGCTCCTTCACGTAGGACACTGCCTCGTCGAGCGAGGTGCCGGGGGTGAACACCTTGTCGACGCCGAGCTGCTCGAGGGCCGTGACGTCCGCATCGGGAATGATCCCGCCGCCGAACACCACGATGTCCGAGGCGTCGCGCTCCTTGAGGAGACGGATGATCTCGGGGAAGAGGGTCATGTGGGCGCCGCTCAGGAGGCTGATGCCGATCCCGTCGACATCCTCCTGGATGGCGGCTTCGACGACCATCGCCGGGGTCTGGTGGAGTCCCGTGTAGATCACCTCGACGCCGGCGTCCCGGAGTGCCCTGGAGATCACCTTGACTCCTCGATCGTGCCCGTCCAGGCCGACCTTGGCCGTGAGGATGCGGATCTTGCGCCCGGTCGGCGGCGCCGCGGTGGCTTCCATGACCTCCTGATGTTAGAGCCTGCGCCGATCACTCCCGGCAGGATCAGCCGGCCGACTGGGCTCCCGACGGCTCAGGGAGCCCCGTGACGGCCACCTCAGCGAGTCGATGCGCAACGCTCAGCGCCCGGTCAGCGTGGGGAAGATGGTCGCGATCGACCCCGGCGACAGCGGCAACGCCGTCCCGAGCTCCGACAAGAGCGCCCGCAAGGCTGGCTGCGACTGCCGTACCCGATGCCGCGTCCGCCAGCACGTCGTCAAAAGGATTGGCAGTGGCCAGGGCGCTGATCGCGCGCTGCAGCGTGAGGCCGGGGTCGGGGTCGGAGACGTCCATTGCCGGGCCGGCCGCGCTGACACGGAGACGATCGAGCAGCGCCATCGGCGCGTCCTCGAGCAGCGACTGGCGGACCCTCACCAGCGACGTCTCGAGGTCGAAGCGCAGGAGGTCGGCGATCAGGAGTGCTGCTGCGACAGCGGTCACCGCCGTGCCCTCGTCGGCGCCCGCCATGGCCACGCATCGGTAGGCGTCGCGCCGCAACCGCGGCCGGTCGAGCGGGCTGAGCAACCCGAATGGCAGCGCCCTGAGCAGCAGGCCTGCGGCTCCGGCGCGCGACGGGCGCTCGAGGCCACGCTGGCGGAGATCGGCGTCGTCAAACCCCCCGCAGGCTGCTGCCGACTCGGCGACGCCCACCAGGTCCGCCGTTCCCGCGGCGGTTCCAGCAGCATGCTCACCTGCGAGAGCGCCGATGAAGCTCGCCTCGATCCGGCCCGGGAGATCGTCGATCAGCGTCACCAGCAGAACGCTATCCTTTCCCGCGATGCCGACGTCGGAACGCGCCGTGGCCGTTGTGCGTGCGATCGCCAGCAGTGGCGCGCTTCGCGCCGCCCCTGGGCTCCTCGACCAGACCCGCTGGCGCGGCGCGAGGCCCGCAGCCGTTCGCATCGAGCGGAGCCGGGTGCATGGCGACGCCGGACTGGTCGCCGACCAGACAGCGCTGACCATGTGGTTCGGGGAAGGCCCGGGGCTGTCGGGCATCTCGGTGCGCGGCCGGGCGACACGAGTGGCGGTCCGGACCCTGGCCGGCGTGGCCGCCGCGGTAGCGATCGGAGCCGCGAGCGCGTTCGCCGCACGCCAGGAGGCGAGCCGGCTCGAGGGTGGCGCTCGCCTGCTACTCCGCGAGCCAGGGCAGGACCACCGGCGCTGACGTCCGCGACCGTCGCGAGACCGCGCGGAGCCCCTGCCCGTCGGTGATCAGCAGCTCACGAGAGCACGGATTCATGGTCTCGCGCCATTCCCTGACCACACGTCGCTGAAATCGGTCCGCCGATGGCAGCGAGGCGGGGAGTGCGAGCACCACGCCTCGATCCGGCAGGCCGAGCAGCACCTCACCACCGGCACGTTCGGCGAACGCCGCGAGGACGCGCGGTGCCATCAGCAGACTGCCCTGAAAGAGTGAATCCGACGCGACCCGCCATCCGTCGGCAGGGATGCGGTCCGTGCGCGCGATGCGCGCTACGAGCGGCTCGAAACGCTCCGCGGTGTTGACCGTCGCCGCGCGCTGCACGTCCACATCGCTCAACCCCTGCGACGCCCATTCGTCTCTCGGCACGCCGCGCATGATCGACCCGGGAAGATCCTCGGCGACGAAGGCCGACATGTCGGCGCCGATCGGCGCGCGCAGCAGGTCGCCCACACGACCGTGAGTGCCGAGGAAGCGGTCGTTGCGCACGCACCAGAGCAAGCGCGATGTCGACAACGCTATCGCGGGCTGCGGCGTGAGCTGCTGCTCCACCGAGGTGACGTATTCGCCGATCAACGCCGGCACCCTGTCCGGCCGGCGCTCGCACGCGTGGTACAGCGGCGCGAGAGGCAGCATCAGGTCGAGCCCGGAGCCGGTGACATGCAACGCGAAGCGCGCGTGATCCACCTCGACATTCGCCCCGTGATACCGCGAGATCAGTTGCACGCGGATCCGTTCCGCGAAGGGCCCCCTGGCCTCCACCCGCCTACGCTGCTCCCCGCTTCGAGCTCACATAGTCGACGAGCACGTAATCACCAAGCCGGTCCGGGCTGATGAAGAACGCTCGACCGCGGTTGAGCCGGGTCATCTGATTCACGAACTGGACGAGGTGGTGGTTGGACTCGAGCATGAACGTGTTGATGACGATGTTCTCCCGCGTGCACCGCTTCACCTCCAGCAACGTCTTGTGAAACGTCTCCGGCAGCGGGGGATAGAAGAACACCGGCCGCCCATTCTCGATGTGCGCCGTGGGCTCGCCATCACTGACGATGATGATCTGCTTGTTCTCGCCGGGATCGCGCGCCAGCAACCGCCGCGCCAGCATCAACCCATGCTGCATGTTCGTCCCGTAGACGTACTCATTCACCGACAGATGCGGCAACGCCGCCGGCTTGATCTCTCGCGCCAGGTCACTGAACCCGATGATGTGCAACGTGTCCCGCGGATACGCACTGCGAATCAATGAATCCAACGCCAACGCCACTTTCTTGGCTGCGTAGAAATACCCGCGAAGCGGCATCGACCGGCTCATATCGAGCATCAACACCGTAGCCGACCGAGTGAGCGTATCGGACCGATGCACAACAAAATCTTCCGGCGAGAGTCGAGGCACGGCGCGCCGCTCACTACGCTGAGCATGGGGCGGAGGGGACATCGGCGTAGGCGACATAGCCAGGGGAGGCGCCGGAGCCGATGTCCCCTCCGCCCGCAAGTCACGACTCGCGTCATCGGCGTCCCGCCGTACCGCGTTCATGAGCGTTTCGCGGACGTCGAGATCGAACACGTCCCCGAACTCGTACGGCTTGGTGTCCTCCTCGCGCTCTCCACCCTGCCCATACCGCGACACCGGATGATCTCCAAAGCGATCGCGGCGCAGCCGCGCGAAGAGATCACCGAGCGCCTTCTGCCCGATGCGCCGGAGTCCGCGTGCCGTGAGACGCATGCCTTCCTCATCGCGCTCGATGAGCCCGCGCTGTTCGAGCTGATCGGTCATGCGTTGCAGGCGCGAGAGGTCGCGCGCGGCGTTGTCACCGAGGACGTCGCGCAAGGCTTCTTCGGTGGCGTCGTCGAGCGGCTCACCACGGTACATCCCGCGCAAGCCGCGTTCCAGCTCCTCGATCGACTGCAGCCGATCCATGACGCCCATCGCCTCATCGAACGGGAGCTGCTCGTTGCCGAAGAACGAATATCGCTGACCGAGGTGGCGGCGATCCGAGAGCAATTCGAGGCCGCCCATCAGCTCGGCGAGCTGCGCCTGCAGGTCCGGATCGCCGAAGGTCGCGGAGATCATCTCCTCGAGCTGGTGGCGCATCTCCGGCGACAGCGACTGCATGAGCGAGTCCATGCGCGCCATCTGAGCCGCGAGCTGCGCGAGGAACTCATCGAACGTCGCGGGCGCCTCGGGGAACATCGAGCCCCACTTCTTCAGGAAATCCTCGTAGTTGTGCTGCAGCTGCGCGTCAGGCACACCCTCGAGCTTTTGACGCACCAGCGCATTGAGGTCGCGGGCCATCTCGCGGAGCGCGCTGATGTCCTGCTGTGACATCTGGCCCATCTGCTCGGCCATCTGCTTGAAGTACGTGTTGACCACGTTCTGCTTGATCTCGTCGAGCAGTTTGTGAAAGGCCTGTTCCGCCCGCTGGTCCATGAATTCGTAGCCCTGCAGCTCGCGGATCGCCCCGCCCGGTTCCGCGGGCAGGTTGTCGAGGTGCTCGCGGCGCTTCTTGGCCACGCGCTCGAGGATCCGTTGCGCGCTCCCGTCGGTGGCGGTCTTGAGCCGCTCGTCGATCCCCTCCCGCTCGAGTCGCAGGACGTTGTCGAGCTTTTCCTCGATGTCCTTGAAGACGTTGTCGAGGCTGTAGCGCTCGAGTTGCTTCTGGCGCTGCTTACGCAAACGCTCCATCAACTCCTCGAGGCCGGCGAACTTGCGTCCGTCGCGATCTCTCCATCCCTGGCTGAGCAGACGGCGCAGCGCCGTCTCGAAGTCCCAGCCGTGAAAGACGTCCTCGCTCAGCCGGTCGAAGAGCGCGTCGGCGTCACCGCCGAGTGGATCCTGGGTGCCATCCCAGACGCTGAAGCGATGCTGGCGCGCGTTTCGCCTCGGCTCCGTGAGCGGTTCATCCTCCATAGACCGCGCTTCCGTCGAGTGCGGTCTTGTTGAGGCGCTTGCCGAGATGCAGGCCCTCGAGGACGAACTCGAGCACCGCAACCCGCATCGCATCCGTGTCGGGCTCGCCGAGTCGCTGGCGCGCTCGCTCGACGCCACCGAGCTCGGTGAGCGCCTGCGCGTAGTGCGCAACCGTGTGCTGATCACCGACCTCGACGGTGAACCCGCCGCGATCGAAACGCTGCACCAGGTCACTGAACTCCTGGACGGTGAAGTGGCGGCGGAACACGTTGTTGCATGCGGTGCGCATCAGCTTCTCGAGCACCGCGCCGTCGTCGCCGTCCTCCCACGTCTCGAGCTCGATCTTTCCGGCCGTGGACGATGTCAGTGCGGGCAGATCGCTGATGCGTGCGACGGCCTCGCGCTCACCGGTGCGCAGCGCACGGCGCAGGGCGCCGGCCGCGAGGTTCTCGTAATTCGCGGTGGTGAGCCGGACCGACACACCGCTTCGCTGATTCACCTGCGGATGACGCCGTGCGACGTGCGAGAGCTCGGCGACGATCTCCTGCATGAACCCGGGAACCGTGACGGGGACCGGCATGTCGTCGAAGGTCGTGCGTTCCTGCTCGGCGATGGCGATCTCGTCGTCCAGCGAACGCGGGTAGTGGGTGCGGACCTGCGCGCCGAACCGGTCCTTGAGCGGCGTGATGATGCGACCGCGATTCGTGTAGTCCTCGGGGTTCGCCGTCGCCACGACGTACACATCGAGGGGCAGGCGCAGCCGGTAGCCGCGAATCTGCACGTCGCGCTCTTCGATGATGTTGAGCAGCCCGACCTGGATGCGCTCCGCGAGGTCGGGGAGCTCGTTGATCGCGAAGATGCCCCGGTTGGTGCGCGGGATGAGTCCGTAATGAATGGTGAGCTCGTCGCTCAGGTAGCGACCCTCGGCGACGCGGATGGGATCGACCTCACCGATCAGGTCGGCGATCGACGTGTCGGGAGTCGCGAGCTTCTCCGAGTAGCGCTGGTCGGGTGTGAGCCACGCGAGCTTGGTCGCGTCGCCGTGCTCGGCGACGAGATCGCGGCAGCGCCGGCAGATCGGTGCGTATGGATCGTCGTTGATCTCGCAGCCCGCAATCGCCGGCACGGCGTCGTCGAGGAGCGTGATCAGGGCACGGATGAGTCGCGATTTCGCCTGCCCGCGCTCACCGAGCAGGACCATGTCCTGGCCGGCAAGGATCGCGTTCTCGATCTGCGGGATCACCGAGTCGTCGTACCCGCGGATGCCGTCGAACAGCTCCTCGTGGGTGCTGAGCTTGCGGATCAGGTTGCGTCGAAGCTCGGTCCTGACCGGCAGGACGCGGTATTCCGCGCGACGCAACTCACCGATCGTGGACGGGGCCTGGGACATCGCATCCCAAAGCCTACACCGGGGCGGTGGATCGACTGCCGCGCCCCGCCAGCGTGGCGTGCGTCCTCTGGTCGAGGGACTCACGTGCTGCGGCGACGAGGCGGCCGGCAAGCTCCTGCTCCTGGCCGAAATGCAGGTGGATGAACGACGCGAGCATGAGCGGATCGGTCCAGCCCTCACAGCCGAGTGGCTCGCCGTCGCCGTCGTGCATCGTGTACGCGGGGTTGAGGCAGTCGGCCCCCGACAGCACGCGGCTGAAGTGGAACTCGTGGCCGCGAAGACGCGTGCCCTCGGGGCCGAGCATCGATGCTGTCGCGATGCTGAGGTCGCGATATCCGCTGTGCAGCGTGCCCGCCTCCAGCGCGATGTCGATAGGGATGAGGCCCGCCATCTGGTGCGTTGCGCCGTCGCTGGTGCGCAGGGTTCGCGCCGAGTACTGGAGCCCGCAGCCCTCCGCATAGACGGGAACGCCGTGGGCGTGCGCGCGCCGGAAGGACTCGAGGAACGACTGATTGCCGGCGAGCCGCGGCACGTACGCCTCCGAGATGCCGCCGCCGAGGTAGATCAGGCCGAGGTCGCGCGGCAGTGTGTGATCCTCGAGGGGCGAGAACGTGACGATCTCCGCGCCGGCGTCCTCGAGCAGCTCGAGGTTCTCGGGGTAGTAGAAGCAGAACGCATCGTCGAAGGCGACACCGATGCGGACCGGCTCCTCGCCCGTGTTTGGAGTCGGCGCGCGATGGCGAGGCGTCGGCTGCACGGGATGCGCGGCTTCCATCAGGCGTTCGACGAGGTCGAGGTCGCAATCCTTGGCCACCGCGTCGCCGAGCTCGATGATCGCCTCATCGACGTGCGGGTTCTGGAGCAGTGGCAGCAGCCCCGTGCGCAGCTCCGGGATGCGCACCGATGGGATGTGCGGGAGTGCGCCGAGCACCGGCATCATGGCCAGCGACCAGATGGCGTCCTCGATGACGCGGCGCCGGTAGTCGTTGGGGACGTTGTTGAGAATGACGCCGATCACGCTGCCGGCACTGTCCAGTTGCTTGATGCCGAGCGCGGCGGCGGCGGCGGTCTCGCCCATCGCCCACGCGTCCACCACCAGCACGACCGGGGCGGAGATGATGCGCGCGACGTCGAGCGTGCTTCCGGGGAATTCGCGAGCTTTCGACGGTGGGGTGTCCGCGGCCATACCGTGACCGTCGAGCACGCCCATCCCACCCTCGACGATGACGCAGTCCGCGCCGATCGCGCCGTGTGCCAGCGAGCGCCGCACTCCCTCCGGGCCGAGCAGCCACGAATCGAGGTTGCGACAGGGCCTGCGACTCGCGTGTGCCAGGTAGGCGGTGTCGATGAAATCGGCGCCCACCTTGAAGGTCTGGACGGTGCGGCCGCGAGCGCGCAGCGCGGCGGTGAGGCCGAGGCTGATCGAGGTCTTCCCGGAACCCGAGCCCAGGCCGCCAACCACGAGCCGAGGAATCCCGACCTCCTCGAGCATGAGGTGCCTCCGACTGTGCTGCCCGTCGGACCCATGAGCGTGGGCAGGTCCTGGGCTTGCTCTCTCTCGTCGGCGGGCTCGGCGGCGATCGTCGCGCTCGCGCACTCGACGCTAGCACCGGGTGGCGGCGGGAGCAAGTTCGAAGTTGTAACGACGCGTGGTCGAGGGCGCGCCGGTCCTGGGCGAGGTTTCGGTGGCATTGGGCAGAGCGCGTCGAGGCGTTCCAGCGGTGCAATCTCGCTCGGGTTTCGCTGTTGCGAACATATGTTCTATACTACAGGAATGTGTATGGCAGTGGCCGAGACCACCCCGCTGGACGCGCTGATCGGGGCGATCGAGCGCTTCGTCCAGGTGCCCACCCTCGAGCTCACCGCCACCGAGCTCGGGGACTTCCTGGTCCGGCTGCGGCATGGCATCGACCTGCTCGAGCTCGGCTTTGCGACCGGGGCGGCCACCTTCGCGACCACCGACGAGTACGAGGCCCAGGGCTCGGTCACGCCGATCGACTGGATCCGCCATCACTGCCGCATGTCCGCCCACGCCGCTGCCAGGTCGGTCGCGGCCGGCGAGCAGCTCGGCCGTCTGCCGGCCACGGTGGCGGCGCTCGATGCGGGGGAGATCGGCTTCGCCCACTTCTCGCTGCTGGCGGGGGTTGCCCGCGCCGTCAGCGCGACCCCGGGGAGCGGCACCGTCGATGCCGTCGCGCCCGGGGACGTGTCCGGGGACTGCCGGGACTCCGACCCCGCTGATCCCGCGACCCCCACCCGGTTCGACGAGCGCCCCCTCCTGGCACTGGCCCGCGAGCATTCGGTCAGCCGCTTCGGCATCGACTGCACTCACGCCCGCCACGCACATGACGCGGCTGCGGTCCTCGAGGAGCAGGTCAGCGCCGCCGAACGCACCCGCTGCGAGTTCATTGCCTGCGAGGGAGGCTTCCTGGCCATCCGCGGGTACTTCGACCCCGTCGCCGCGGCGACGCTCAAGACCGCGGTGCTCCCTCTGGCCAGGCCGACCGGCGCCGGCGACGACCGCCCGCTCCCCCGCCGCCTCGCCGACGCACTCGTCGAGGTCGCCCATCATGCCCTGGACCTCGGTGCCATTCCCACCACGGGCGGGGCGAGCACCCACCTTCAGCTCACCGCCTCGGTGGAGACGGTGATGGGCCTGGACGGAGCGCCCGGCGGCGACCTCGAGTTCGCCGGCGCGGTGCCCGCGGCCACCGTGCAGCGCCTCGCCTGTGATGCGCGGGTCCGTCGCGTCCTCCTCGGTCCCAACTCCGCGGTGATCGACGTCGGCCGGGCGCTCCGCCTGCCCAGCGCCGCCGCCCGGGCGGTGCTGCGAACTCGCTCCGGCGGCTGCGAGTGGCCCGGGTGCGATCGCCCGGTGGCGTTCACCAACGCCCACCACCTGGTGCACTGGGGCCACGGCGGTGCGACCGACGTGGACAACCTGGTCCTGCTCTGCTACCGCCACCACTGGTTGATCCATGAGGGCGGCTGGCAATTGGCGCGTGTCGAGCGCGGACGGTTGCTCGCGATCCCGCCCTCGCAGACCCATCGCTCCTGGATCCGAGGCCCCGATGTCGCCGTCGGGGGATAAGGCCGAGTAGCGGCAGTGGAAGGACCTGCGCTTTCGCTGCGGCACGTCCATCGTCGTGAACGACGATCCGTACGTCGTAACGGCCGTCCGTACTTGCTTTGCGCGCCGCTGTACAGTCGCAGGCACCGCCGGACGGGCACGGCGGGCGGCAGCGGGACGTGTGGAGGAACGAGGTGGCTGGAAATCAATGGCCGCTCATCCGTGCTGAGCGGGTGGCGCTGATCGGGGATCTCGAGAACCTGTCCGACGCGCAGTGGTCGACGCAGTCGCTGTGCTCCGCGTGGACCGTCCGTGACGTGCTTGCGCACATGACCACCACGGCGAAGATGACGCCCGGCCGGTTCTTCGGCAGGTTCGCCGGCACCGGGTTTCAGTTCAACGCGATGAACCAGAAAGGCGTCAAGGAGGAGCTTGGAGCGACGCCCGCCGACACGCTCGCCGGCTTCAAGGCTCAACTCGATCGCACCACCGCGCCTCCGGGGCCGCTCGATGCGATGGTCGGCGAGGTCGTGATCCACGGCCAGGACATCCGCCGCCCGCTCGGGATTGCACACACCTACCAGCCCGAAGCGCTCACCCTGGTCGGTGATTTCGTCATCCGCGGCAACCTGCTGCTCGGCGGCAAGCGCCGGGCGACCGGGCTGACGCTGGTGGCCACCGACGTGGACTGGACTCGAGGCACCGGGCCCGAGGTCCGGGGACCGCTCGCCTCGATCATCCTGGCCCTCACGGGACGCAAGGCAGGCCTTGCAGACCTGTCCGGCGACGGCCTCCCGACCCTGACCGGGCGGATCTAGCACGCCGCGGGCAATGGCCCGCGGCGAATCTATCCGGCAGGCAGCGTCGCCGCTGAGGCAACCGGCTGGCCGCTCAGCGTCACCGCTCGCGCAGGACGCAAGTCGCGCAGCCGGGCGCGTACGCGCTGCAAGCCCTGAAAGCTGTCCACCTCGAGCCCGAAGCACGCGTCAACAAGCCTGTTCCTGGGGAGATGGTCGGCGAGGTTCGGCTTGTTGAAGGCGATTGCCTCGACGATGCCGGACCCGGTGGCGAGCGCAACCCTGACGTGCTGGCCCTCCGATCCGAAGGTGGTCGTGCCGAGGACGCGTGCGCCACGGACGGCCAGGAGCGGGGCGGGATTGCCCTGGCCGCTCGGCTCGAGCTGATCCAGCGCACGGCACAGCTCTGGGGTGACGTCGATTCCCGAGATCTCGCAGTCGATGGCGAAGTCGCGCCGTCGCTCGAGGCCGGCATTCTGCTCGCCGACCGAGGCCGTGACCAGCTCACGAAACTCGTCGAAGCGCGCGACGTCGAGGCTGAACCCGGCCGCCGCGGCGTGCCCACCGTAGCGAAGCAGGGAAGCGGCCGCACCATCGAGCGCCTTCACGATGTGGACCCCGCCCGCTGATCGCGCAGAACCCTTTGCCTCGACAGGATCGAGGCAGGCGATGAACGTCGGCCGGGCGTAGCGTTCGGCGATCCGTCCGGCGACGAGCCCGACGATGCCCATCGGCCACCCCGGAGCGCCGAGCACGATCGCCGGGGCGTCGTCATCGACCAGCGCGACCTGCTCCTCGGCCTCCGCGAGCGCGATCGCGACGGCCTGCTGGCGCAATCGGTTCTGGGTGTCGAGGTCGACGGCGAGGCGCATCGCGTCATCGGGATCGTCGCAAAGGCAGAGTTCGAGGGCCAGTCGGGCATCCTCCATCCGCCCCGCGGCATTGATGCGCGGACCGACCGCGAACGCGATGTCGGTCCCTCGCGGCGGTGGCGCGATGCCGGCGACCTCGCAGAGCGCGCGAAGCCCTGGCAGATCGGCGACTCTGGGCAGGCCGTCACGGACGATCACGCGGTTCTCGCCGCGCAGCGGCATCATGTCGGCGATCGTCCCGAGCGCGGCCAGCCCAAGCGACGCGTCAGCGCTGCCGGCAGGGACGACACCGCGCGACTCCAGTGCCTGGACGAGCTTGAAGGCGACGCCGGCACCGGCGAGCCCATCGAACTCATACGTCGAGCCGGGGAGCTTGGGGTTGACCAGGGCGTCGGCTGGTGCAAGCTGCGGGGGCGACCCACCGGGGGCGAGCGCCAGGTGGTGGTCGGTGACCACCAGGCGCATGGTGGCGGGCCGGCCGAGCGCAACATCGACACTGCTGGTGCCGCAGTCCACGGTGATGACGCAGCGCACACCGCGGACGGCAAGCTCGGTGAGCGCGGCCGCGTGCAGCCCGTACCCTTCGGTCATGCGATTGGGGATGTAAGGGATCACCGTGGCACCCGCTGCGCGCAGGCAGCGCGCCAGCATGGCGCAGGCTGTCACGCCGTCGGCGTCGTAGTCACCGTAGACCGCGATCGTGCCGCCTTCATCGATTGTCGCGCTGATTGCGGCGACAGCCTCCTCCATCGCCGGCAACCCGAAGGGATCGTGGTAGCCACCACTGGTATCCAGAAACGCGGAGGCTGTGGCCAGGTCGAAGCCCCGCGCGGCGAGCACCTGCCCGACGACAGGATGGAGCCCGGGCAGCGGTTCGGCGTCGCTCAGCCGCCAGCGACGCGGCGCCGGCTGCATCGGCGAGCCTCAGGCGCCCGAGACGGGAGGTGCCGGCGGTGTTCCCGGTGCCGGCGCGGGTGCCGGCGCGGGTGCTGCGGTCCCGGGAGCCTGACCGTAGGTCGCGTTGGTGATGGCGCTGAAGTCGACCTTCGGCGCCTCGCCGACCACCGCGCGCTGCGCGGCGTCAATCTGGAAGAACTCGGCGGCCTGGAAATGGAACATGTTGGCGATGACGTTCGACGGGAACGCCTGGATGCGCGTGTTGAACTGCTGAACGTTGGAGTTGTAGATCTGCCTCGAGGACTGGATGCGATCCTCGGTGTCGGACAGCGTCGCCTGGAGCTGCAGGAAGTTCTGATTGGCCTTGAGCTCGGGGTAGTTCTCCGCAACTGCGAAGAGGTGACCGAGAGCCATCTGGAAAGGACCTTCGGCGGCCGATGCGGCAGCCGGACCCTGCGCCTGCAACCCGACCGATCGCGCCTGGGCCACCTCTTCGAAGACACCGCGCTCATGGGCGGCGTAGCCCTGCACCGTCGACACGAGGTTGGGGATGAGGTCGTAGCGGCGTTTGAGCTCGGTATCGATGTCAGCCCACGCGTTCTGCACCGCGTTGCGTTGGGAGACGAACCGGTTGTACGAAGCCACGACGCCGAGCGCGATGACCACGATGATGACGAGGACGATGATCAGGGGTATCACGGACGTCTCCTCAGGAGCGGGGAATCGAATGTGGGTTCTAGGGTACCGCGCTGCAAGCGGCGATCAAACGCCGCTGGGGAGATCGGGCGGCGTTCCGGGCACGCGCGCCAGCGCGGGAATACGCTGCATGATCACAGCGGCAGCGTCGAGGATGGACCCGATCTCCGCGACCGGCTTGCGGTGCGCGTACACCATGAGGTAGAGCGGTCCGAACACCACGTGGTAGCTGTGGTCGAGCCCGAGCAACGTCTCGATCATCCGCGCGTCGATGAGCTCGACCGCGAACGCATCGTCGCTCGACTTGACATCGAATCGGTCGTTGAAGTCGATCGACTCGAAATGGATCCCCGGGGCGCCGATCGATTTCTCCGCGAACTCACCGATCGCGCTGCGCGGCGAAACCGTGACCTGCGGCATCTGCACGCCGAGCGTCGCGATCACGTTGGAAAACGAGACCGTGTTCTGGTTCTTCCCGTCCGAAACGACGTACGAGTAGTCGCAGTACGTCACGGGAAGACCGTTCCACGCGCCGCGTAGCACGTTGTGCCAGTACCGCCGGTTCCCGGCGTCGAAGAGCGGGAACCCACAGTCGCCGAGGTCCCAGTCGTTGCCGATCACCGTCAGGCCGTGCGCCGCCGCAAAGGCAGCGATGTCGCGGATCCGCTGCTGACCGACGAAGTACGACACGAACCCGACAACGACCACAACGATGAAGAAGAGGACGAAGAGAGCCATTCAGCGATCCGGCGTCTGGGCCATGTCCGCGCGCCGCGCTCAGGCGCCCATCAGTTGACGCAGCACGAGCGGCAGGATCCCGCCGTTGCGCAGGTAGTCGACATCGGTCTCGCTGTCGAGGCGGCACAGGGTGTCGAACTCGATGTCCGGTTGTCCGGCGCGGCGCGCGCTCACGTGCACTGTCGAGCCGGGCGACGCGCCGGCCACGCCACGAATCGTGTACAGCTCGGTCCCATCGAGGTTGAGCGTCGCTGCGCTCTCGTTCGCGCGGAACTGCAGCGGCAGGATGCCCATGCCCACCAGGTTGCTGCGGTGGATGCGCTCGTAGGACTCGGCGATCACGGCGCGAACACCCTGGAGCAGCGGCCCTTTTGCGGCCCAGTCCCGTGACGACCCGGAGCCGTACTCGCGCCCCGCGATGACGATGAGCGGAACGCCTTCCTGCTGGTACAGCGCAGACGCGTCGTAGATGGTCATGACAGCGCCGTCCGGAAGATGCGCGGTCCACCCGCCCTCCTTGCCGTCGGCGAGCTGGTTGTGCAGCCGGATGTTCGCGAAGGTGCCCCGAACCATCACGTCGTGGTTGCCCCGCCGCGCGCCATAGGTGTTGAAGTCACGCGCTTCGACGCCGTGCTCGCGAAGGTACGCCGCAGCGGGGCTCACTCCCGAGATGCTGCCCGCCGGCGAGATATGGTCGGTGGTGATCGAGTCACCGAGGAGTGCGAGCACGCGCGCATCGATGATGTCGGTGGGTGCCTGCGGCTCCGGTGACATGCCGACGAAGTACGGTGGCTCGCGGACGTACGTCGAGTCCGCGTCCCAGTCGAACAGCGCGCCGGTCGGCGACGGCAGCTCCCGCCAGTGCTCGTCGCCGTCGAAGATCCGCTCGTACTCTCGCGTGTACATGTCGCTCCCGATGGCCGCGCGCACGGTATCGGTCACCTCGTCGGCGCTCGGCCAGATGTCGCTGAGGAACACGGGGTTCCCGTCACGCCCGGTCCCGAGAGAGTTGGTGGTGAGATCGATGTCGAGGCGTCCCGCGAGCGCGTACGCAACCACGAGCGGTGGCGATGCGAGGTATGCGGCGCGCACCTGGGGATGGATCCGGCCCTCGAAGTTGCGGTTGCCGCTCAGCACCGCGGCCACGGTGAGGTCCTCGGCGTCGATGCGCTCCGCGACCTGCTCCGGCAGCGGTCCGCTGTTGCCGATGCACGTTGTGCATCCGTAGCCCACCAGGTTGAAGCGGAGCTGCTCGAGGGACCCGAGCAATCCCGCCCGCTCCAGGTAGTCCGTGACGACGCGTGAACCCGGTGCGAGCGACGTCTTGACGTACTCGGGAGGCATCAGCCCGCGGGCCACGGCGTTGCGCGCGAGCAGACCAGCGGCGACCATCACCGTCGGGTTCGACGTGTTCGTGCACGACGTGATGGCCGCGATGACCACCGAACCGTCGCGGACGAGGTCGACGTCCGGGGTGCCGTTGGGTACCGGCTCCTCGGCCACGGCGTCGGGGTCGATGCCACCCTCCTCCTCGAGCCGAGACTCCTCGCCCTCGGCGGTCACCTCGCTCGAGCCCGCGTCCGCGCGCTGCGCCCAGACGTTGGTGAAGGACTCCCACACGCCGGGGAGCGCGACCCGGTCCTGCGGCCGCTTGGGCCCGGCGACGCTCGGCACCACGCTCGCGAGGTCCAGCTCGACCATCTCGCTGAATATCGGGATCTCGGATTCGTCGGTTCGGAACATCCCCTGTTCCTTCGCGTAGCGCTCGACCAGGTCGATGTGCCCCGGATCCCGCCCCGAACCGCGGAGATACTCGAGCGTTCGCACGTCGACGGGAAACAGCGAGGCAGTGGCGCCGAACTCGGGCGACATGTTGGAGAGCGTTGCGCGGTCGGGCACCGACATCGAGCTCAGGCCGCTGCCGCAGAATTCCACGAACTTGTTGACGACGCCGTGCTTGCGGAGCAACTCGGTCAGCGTGAGGACGAGGTCGGTGGCGGTCGTTCCCGTGGGGAGCGCGTTGTGGAAACGCACGCCGACCACGACCGGGGCGAGCAGGAACAGCGGCTGGCCGAGCATGCAGGCCTCAGCCTCGATGCCGCCGACGCCCCAGCCCAGCACGCCGACGCCATTGACCATGGGCGTGTGCGAATCGGTGCCGACGAGCGTATCCGGCAGTGCCGTGCGCACGCCGTCGATGTCGCGCACCTGGACCACCTGCGCCAGGTACTCGAGGTTGATCTGGTGCACGATTCCCATCCCCGGCGGCACCACCCGGAAGCCCTGAAACGCCTGCTGGGCCCAGCGCAACAGTGAGTAGCGCTCGCGGTTGCGCTCGTACTCGCGGACGATGTTGCGTTCGTACGCCTCGCGATTGCCGAAAGCGTCGACCTGCACGGAGTGATCGACCACGAGATCGACCGGGACGAGCGGGTCGATGCGCATCGGATCGCCACCCGCGCGAGCGACCGCCGACCGCATCGCCGCGAGGTCGACGACTGCCGGGACTCCCGTGAAGTCCTGGAGCAGCACCCGGGCCGGCATGAAGGCTCGCTCGCGGTCGGCACCAGCCCCGGTGCCGTCCCAGCTCGCGATCGCCTCGACGTCACCCTCGCGGACCGACGGGGCCGCGGCATTGCGCACGCTGTTCTCGAGCAGGATCTTCAGCGTGACCGGCAAACGGGAGACGTCTCCGATTCCCCGATCGGCGAGCGCGCTGAGGCGGTGGTAGGAAACCCCCGGTACCAGTTCCGCCCTGGTGCCGAAGGGATCAGGAGCAGCCATCACCGATCCATCTTCGCACCGGATGATGGCGCGAGGCGGGAGGCACGTGGTTCAGTGCGGCCGGTGTCACACGAGGCTACGCGAGGCGTCGAGCGCCGCTGGTTTCACGCGAAACAGTCGGATTGACCGCAATTGCGCGTGCGCCGCGGCTATCCTTCTCACCTGACGACGCAATGCAGGGGAGTTAGTCGTGGCAAGCAGCCAGAGAACCGACGTACGTCCGGAGCACCAGCTCTACCACGAGTACACGACCGAGGTCGACCAGGCTCGGACCAACGTCCACTACGAGCAGCCGCCGGAATTCTTCCTGCTCATCACCGGCGGCGAGTGGAACGTCTACTCGGCAAACCTCTGGGACCCGGGCACCGAGGACGACACGGCCTCACAGGCAGCCAAGCTCGACCTCATCGCGCGGCTCGCGGGTCTCGAGAAGGGCATGCGCCTCATCGACGTCGGGTGCGGTTGGGCTGGTCCGCTCACGTACCTGTGCGACACGTACGGTCTTACCGGGACTGGGCTGACCCTGTCGCCGACCCAGAAGGGCTACGCGGAGAGCCGGATCGCTCGCCGGGGCACCGACGCGACGATCGTGCTCAGCCACTGGGAGGACTACACCCCGCCTGAGCAGGTCGACGCGATCTACACCGACGAGGTGATCGTCCACTTTTTCAACCTCGCGGGGTTCTTCACCAAGTGCCACGACTGGCTCAAACCCGGCGGCGTGATGATCAACAAGGAATTGCACCTCAAGCATCCGCGTCACGCCAAGCTCGAGCGCGGCGGCGAGTTCGTGAGCCAGATCTATGGGGACACCGGGAACTACCGCACGCTTGCCGAGGAGACCCGGCTCGCCAACGAGGCCGGTTTCGACATCGAGCGCGTGCATCACATCGAGCGGCGGCACTACGAGACGACCATCGACCACTGGCTGGCCAACATGCACAAGCATTCCGACCAGCTCAGGGAGATGGTCGGCGACCAGCACTACCGCGATTTCAGGGTCTACCTCAGGCTTGCCCGTCACATTCAGCGCAACGTGACCCTCGACGTCGTGGTGTGCCGCAGATTCGACTGATCAGCTCGGGGTCGAGAGCTGCGCCAGGTACGAGGTCAGGTGGGTGTAGGCGCCGGTTGCCAGGAGCACGCCGAGCACAACGGTGATCACTCCGCCGGCGAGCGTCAGCGGTCGTACGAACCGGTTGAGGCGGCGGGGGAGTTCGGGCAGTGACGCCCAGAGCAGCGCGACCCCGATGAAGGGAAGGCCGAGCCCCAGCGAATAGACGACCAGCAGCAGCGCACCGGTGAGCGCGTGCGAGCTGAGCGCGGCCAGGGTGAGTGCCGCCGCCAGGTACGGCCCGACGCACGGTGTCCAGCCGAGACCGAAGACCACGCCGACAAGAAATGCGCCCAGCACGCCGCGTCGCCGCAGCCGTTCGGGGAGCTGAAAGCCCTGGGTGCGTTCGAGCAGGCCGACCCTGACCACACCGATGATGGCCAGGCCGAAGAGGATCACCGCGACACCGCCGACGATCTCGACGATCCGTCCGCTCACCGCCCCGTTGGCGACGCGCGCGATCCCACCCGCGGAGAGGCCGAGGAGGACGAACACGACCGTGAATCCGGCGACGTAGAGCAGCGATCCCGCCAGGAGGCGGAGCCGGAAGCTGTGCCGTTCCGGGCTGCTGAGCTCGGCGGCGCTGACCCCGGAAACGCACGCGAGGTAGGCGGGCAGCAGCGGGACCGTGCACGGTGCGAGAAAGGATCCGAGCCCGGCGACGAAGGTCGCGAGCACCGTGGCAATCGAGAGCATCAGCCGAACGTGAAGGTGTAGATACGGAAGCCCGCGGGCACGGTCAGATCGATGAGATGGTATCCGGGCGAGATGCCGGTACAGCAGCTGGAAGAGGTCCTGGCGGGTCACGGTAAACGCGGAGCCCAACAGGGCAGCGCCACTGCTGCCGACGGCCACGGGCTTTCCGTCAAGTTTGACCGCAACCGGGAGCGCTGCCCCGGGCGTCCCGGCGACGATGTACACGGTGTCGGCGGTGAAGTTGAGGCGCACGTGGCCGGTTCCGTCCGCCTGGAGGTACTGGCCCTCGTCCGTCCAGGTGCCGGTGACCTGAATCGCGTCCTGCTGCTGAGGCGGACCGTGATCCGCGTAGCGGGTTGCGGCTCCCGATCGAGCCATAGCTCTCGTTGTCGGCGAGCTGCCCGCGCCCGTTGTCGCTGCCCGCATACAGCTCGGGCGTCGTGTTGCTGGGGATCGGCGTCGACGACGGCAGCGCTGCAGCGTGCACGTTGAGCAGCTGCGCAACAGCCGCGGCGGTCTTCGCGTAGTCGCCCTCACCGAAGTTCCAGTAGGCAACCCGGCCCTGCTGATCCAGGAGGTACTCCGCCGGCCAGTACTGGTTCCGGTAGGCGTTCCACGTGGCCATCTCGCTGTCGATGGCCACCGGCCACGTGATCCCGAGGCGCTGGACGGCTGCCGAGACGTTGGCCGGCACCTTCTCGAAGTCGAACTCGGGGGAGTGCACACCGACGATCACCAGCCCGTGGTCCTTGTACGCGTCGTAGAGCACCTTGAGGTGAGGGAGCGTGCGTACGCAGTTGACGCAGGAGAAGGTCCAGAAGTCGATGAGCACGACCTTGCCGCGCAGGTCCGCCAGCGTCAGCGGCGTGGTGTTCAGCCACCCGTCGATGCCCGTGAAGCCCGGGGCCGGGGAGCGCTCGCTGACGGGAAAGACCTGTCCGCCGGCATTCGACGAGGAGGTCGCCGGAGCAGGGTTGCTCACCACGGTGAAGAGCACCGCCGCGGCGATCACCAGGGCGACGGTTACGAGGGCGGTGCGGTATCGGTTCACGTTGGTTCACCAGCACTCTACGGGCTCTGTCTTGAGGGACCATTACGAACCTTGTCCCGTCTGCTAGCTTGTGACGCGACCTTCGGTCGCACATGAATCCGATGAGCAACCCCGTCCCCGACCGGATGCTCGGCGATCGGAGGCGAGTGGTCGTCGAACACGTCAGGCCAACCGTCGACGGCGGCGAGTTCCCTGCCAAGGCCACCCGCGGACTGCCGGTTCGCGTGTCGGCGCGCGCGTTTGCCGACGGGCATGATCCCCTGCTCGCCTGGGTCTGGCACTGGCCGGGCGCCCGCCCGCTGGCGCGCGACGCCCCGCCGTCCGGGATGGTCGAGGTGCCCATGGAAGCCGAGCCGCAGGACTCGTACTTCGCGTGGATCAAGCCGCGGCGGCTGGGAGCCTGGAGCTTCGCCGTGGTGGGGATCCTCGACGTCTGGGGAGGCTGGGCCCGCGACCTGTCGATCCGGTTCCAGGCGGGTGTCGACGTCGAGCTGGATCTCGCCGACGGCGCCGCCCTGGCCACCGCGCGGGCGGATCTGCCCGTCATCTCCAAGTCCGATCGCCGGGCGCTCACCAGCCTCGCCGCCAAGCTCGGCGCGGCCACCGCAACCGAGACGAGGGTCGAGCTCGCCACCCGCGAAGCCACCATGGGGTTGATGCGCCGCACTGCCGACCTCAGCCACGCCACCATCGCCGGCCCGTATCCGATGTGGGTCGAGCGTGAGGTGGCCGGCTACTCGGCCTGGTACGAGATGTTCCCCCGGTCGGAGGGTGCCGTGCCGCCCCGGAGCGGCACGTTCAAGCTCGCTCAGCGTCGGCTCCCGGCGATCGCGGCGATGGGCTTCTCGGTGCTCTACCTGCCGCCGATTCACCCGATCGGGATCACCCATCGCAAGGGGCCGAACAACGTCGCCGACTGCTCGCCCGGGCGACCCCGGGAGCCCATGGGCGATCGGTGCGGCGTCCGGTGGTCACACGGCCGTGCACCCGGAGCTGGGCACCATCGCCGACTTCGACAACTTCGTCGCCGCGGCCCAGGCGATCGGACCTCGAGGTGGCGCTCGACTACGCCCTGCAGTGCAGCCCCGATCATCCCTGGGTCACCGAGCACCCGGAGTGGTTCCGGCACCGCTCCGATGGATCGATCCGCTACGCGGAGAATCCGCCCAAGCAGTACCAGGACATTTACCCACTCGACTTCGACAGCGACGACGCGGCCGGGCTCTGGATCGCGCTCCGCGACGTGATGCGCTTCTGGATCGGCCATGGCGTGCGCGTCTTCCGCGTCGACAATCCGCACACCAAGGCATTCCCGTTCTGGGAGTGGCTCATCGCGGAGATCCGTCGCGAGCATCCGGACGTGGTCATGCTCGCCGAGGCGTTCGTCCGCCCCGCCGTGATGCAGCGACTCGCCAAGATCGGCTTCTCGCAGTCGTACACGTACTTCACGTGGCGCAACACCGCGTGGGAGCTGAGCCAGTATCTGACAGAGTTGTCTCAGACTGAGCTGGTGGACTGGTTCCGGCCGAACTTCTGGGTGAACACGCCCGATATCCTGCATGCGACGCTCCAGCACGGAGGCCCGCACGCCTTCGGACTGCGCGCCGTGCTCGCCGCGATCACGTGCCCCTCCTGGGGGATGTACAGCGGATACGAGCTCTGCGAGAACGCGGCGGTGCGGGAGGGCAGCGAGGAGTACCTCGATTCCGAGAAGTACCAGCTGCGACCGCGCGATTGGTCGCAGCCCGGGTCGATCGCGCCGCTGATCGCGCGGCTGAATGAGATCCGCAACCGCCACCGCGACGCCATCGCGCAGTTGGGCACGCTTCGCCTGCACCACATGACCGACGACTCGATGCTGTGCGTCTCGCGGTCGACACCCGAGAAGGACGACGTGATCATCATGGTGGTCAACCTGGATCCACACCGGCCGCGGGAGGCGAACACGTGGCTGGACCTCGGCGCCCTCGGCGTCGCGTCGGACCGGCCGTTCGACGTTCATGATGAGCTGGGAGGAGAGACCTACACGTGGTACGGCGCGGTGAACTACGTTCGGCTTGACCCGGCCTCGCAACCGGCACACGTGCTGCACGTGCGCCCGCAGCGATGAGCGCGCGCACCCGGCTCGTCGAGGACCACCTCTGGTTCCAGAAGGCAGTGTTCTACGAACTGTCGGTGCGCGCCTTCTACGACGGGAACAACGACGGCATCGGCGACTTCGCCGGGCTGGTCGCCAAGCTCGAATACCTCGAGTGGCTCGGCGTTGACTGCATCTGGCTGCTGCCGTTCCAGCAGAGCCCGCTGCGGGATGGCGGCTACGACATCTCCGACTACCGGACGGTGCTGCCCGACTACGGCGCCGTCGAGGATGTCGCCCTGCTCGTCAAGGAGGCACACCGTCGCGGCATCCGCGTGATCATGGACCTGGTCATCAACCACACCAGCGACCAGCATCCCTGGTTCCAGGACGCCCGCTCGTCACCCGACAGCGAGCATCGCGACTGGTACATGTGGTCGACCACAAAGAATCGATTCACCGAAGCGCGGATCATCTTTGTCGACACCGAGACGTCGAACTGGACATGGGACGACGTCTCGGGCGCCTACTACTTTCACCGCTTCTTCAGCCATCAGCCGGATCTCAACTACGACAACCCGCGCGTCCGCGCGGAGATCATCGACGTCTGCAGGTTCTGGCTCGACCTCGGTATGGATGGCTTCCGGCTTGACGCCGTGCCGTACCTCTTCAAGCGAGAGGGAACCAACTGCGAGAACCTGCCCGAGACGCACGCCTTCCTGGCGGACCTGCGCGCCGCGATCGATGCCGAGTACCCGGGAAAGGTGCTCCTTGCGGAGGCGAATCAGTGGCCCGAGGACGTTGTCGATTATTTCGGCTCGCCCGAGCGGCCCGAGTGCCACATGTGCTTCAACTTCCCCCTGATGCCTCGGATGTTCATGGGTCTGCGCCGCGAACAGCGATATCCGATCACCGAGATCCTGGATCGCACCCCCGCGCTGCCGCCCAACAGCCAGTGGGGCATCTTCCTGCGCAATCACGACGAGTTGACGCTCGAGATGGTGACCGACGAGGAGCGCGACTACATGTGGGGTGAGTACGCCAAGGATCCCCGCGCCAAGCTCAATCTCGGCATCCGGCGCCGGCTCGCCCCGCTGCTCAACAACGGGCGGCGGCAGATGGAGTTGTTCCACGGGCTCATCCTGTCGCTGCCGGGCAGCCCGATCCTCTACTACGGCGACGAGATCGGCATGGGCGACAACGTGTACCTGGGAGATCGCGACGGCGTTCGCACCCCGATGCAGTGGACCGCCGACAGCAACGGTGGTTTCAGCCACGCGGATTTCGCGCAGTTGTATCTGCCGCCGCTCATGGACCCGGTCTACGGGTACCAGGCGTGCAACGTCAGCGCGCAGCGCCGCAACGAGTCGTCCATGCTGCACTGGCTGCGCAGATTCATCGCCGTGCGCAAGCGATTTCCCGTGTTCGGCGAAGGAGCGTTCGAGGCTCTCGACGCAGCCAATCCATCGGTGTTCGCGTTCCTGCGCACGCTGAATGGGCAGACGGTGCTCTGCGTCAACAATCTCTCGCGATTCGCGCAACCCGTGGAGCTCGACCTGCGCAAGTACGTTGGGATGTCGCCGGTCGAGATGCTCGGACGGGTGCACTTTCCGAGCATCGGTGAGCTGCCATACCTGTTGACGATGGGCCCGCACGGCTTCTACTGGTTCACGCTGGAAGCCCCGGCATCATGAACGCAGACGGCGGCAGCGTCGCGGACATCCTGCGCGACCATCGCCTCGAAGGCTGCGAGGGAGCACTTGCCGCCTACATCGCCCGGCAGCGTTGGGCGGGCGCGCAGAGCCGCACCATCCGCACCACGACAATCGTCGATGCGGCGGTGATCAACGAGCGTTCGCCTCTCCTGCTGCACACGCTCACCGCGGTCACGTTCGCCGACGGCGGGACCACGCGCTACGCGCTCCCACTCGGCGTCCGCCCGGTGGGCGACGCGATTACCGAGCGCGCCCCCGAGTTCATGATCCCGTGGCCGGAGGCTCCCGATCCGATCGCGCTCTACGACGCGGTCGGCGATTCGATGTACATCGAGTGGCTCCTCGACTCCATTCGCGGCCAGCGCGTCCTCCAGACGTCGAGCGCGACATTGCGGTTCTCGTGCCCTGATCCGGCGGCCCTCGACACCGGCAGCATCTCCTCGGTGCGCCACCTCAGAGTCGAGCAGAGCAACACGTCGGTCGAGGTCGGCGACGCGATCTTCCTCAAGCATCTGCGCCGCGTGGAAACGGGGCCTTCGCAGGAGCTCGAGATGTCCGATGCGCTCGAGGCAGCGGGGTTCACGCATCTCGCGCCGATGCTTGGGCGCGTGGTGTGGGAATCGGGCGGTGAGCCACCCTCTCCCATGGTGCTCGTGCAGCGATTCCTGCACAACAGCACCGAGGGCTGGGCGCTCGCGCTCACCTCGCTTCGCGATCTGTACGCCAACGCCGAGTTGGTCGGCGGTCACCCCGACCCTGCGGAGCGTCGCGCCCTCGTGGACGACCAGGACGCAGCGTTCATCGCGGAGTCGGCGCGGCTCGGCAAGGTGATCGCTGAGATGCATCTCGCGCTTGCGGCGGGCGCGCCGGGCACGGACATGGCGCCGGCGCCGCTGACCGAGGAGGCCCTCAACGGCTGGGCGAACGCGATGACCCGCGAGCTCGATGAGCTCCTCGCCCGCGACGAGCCGTCGCTCGATCCGCTCCGCGACGTGCGGCAGGATGTCGTGGCCAGGTTCGACCAGCTTCGCGGGCTGTCTCCAGGTGGCCTGCTGACCCGCATCCACGGTGACCTGCATCTCGGGCAGCTGCTGCGCATCGACACCGGGTGGGCGATCCTCGACTTCGAGGGCGAGCCGGACCGGACCCCTGCCGAACGCCGCGCGCTGAGCACGCCGCTTCGCGACGTCGCCGCGATGCTCCGGTCGTTCGACTATGCGGCCGCAGCCGCGATCGTCGAGCGGACCGCGTTCGACAGCGCGGAAGCCGACGTGCTGCGCGGGTACGGTGAGGCGTGGGCCGACGCCAACCGCGACGCGTTCTGGAGTGGCATACCTCGAGGCGATCGGGTCGCGGCCGGTGCTGCCCGCCCCTGGACCCTCGCTTGTGCTGCGGCGCGCGTTCGAGGTGCAGAAGGCCGTGTACGAGATCGGATACGAGCTGGGTCATCGGCCGAGCTGGGTGCCCATCCCGCTGAGCTTCCTGCTCCGCGGCACCAACCAGTGAGCCCAAACGATCGGCCTGCATCGGAGCTCGAGGTGGCCGTGGAGCAGATGCTCGCCGGTCGCCTGCACGACCCACACGCGCTCCTCGGACCTCGCGTCACCGGTGACTCGATGCGGATCCGCGCGTTTCACCCGGAGGCGAGCGCCGCGAGACGTCGCCCGGCAGGAGGGTGTCACACCGATGCGCCGGCTGAACGCCTCTGGATTGTTCGAGGTCACGGTTCGGGCAGGCGACCCGGGCTATCGGATTCGCTTTCGCAACGACGAGCGCGAGTGGGAACAGGAGGATCCGTACCGGTTCTCGCCGACCCTCGGCGAGCTCGACATCCACCTGATCGGCGAGGGCACCCACTCGCAGCTCTGGCGCGTTCTCGGTGCGCGCGTTACCGAGCACGAGGGCGTCTTCGGCACCGCCTTCAGCGTGTGGGCGCCGAACGCGCTGGGTGTGAGCGTCGTGAGCGACGCCAACTTCTGGGATGCGCGCACGTGGCCCATGCGGATACTCGGTACGTCGGGGGTGTGGGAGCTGTTCTGCCCCGGAGTCGGCGCAGGCGTCCGCTACAAGTTCCTGGTCACCCGCGGCGACGGCATGCGCATCTTCAAGGCCGATCCGCTGGCCCGGGCGTCGGACCACCCGCCCGGCACCGCCAGCATCGTCGAGCAGAGCCGGCACCGCTGGCGGGATGGGCCGTGGATGCGCACGCGCGGGCGCTCATCGATCAGCCAGGCACCGTTCGCGGCTTACGAGGTGCACCTCGGTTCCTGGCGGCGTGGCCCCGACGGCCGCGTCCTCAACTATCGGGAGATCGCCGAGCCACTCGCGGCTCACTGCCTGGCCATGGGATTCACGCACGTGGAGCTGCTGCCGATCATGGAGCACCCTTTCGGTGGGTCCTGGGGGTATCAGGTCACCGGGTACTACGCACCGACCGCGCGGCATGGCTCTCCGGACGACTTTCGACGCTTCGTCGAGGTCATGCATCGGAACGGCATCGGCGTGATCCTCGACTGGGTGCCGGCCCACTTTCCACGCGACGGCTGGGCGCTCGCGAGGTTCGACGGGACGCCGCTGTACGAACATGCCGACCCGCGCCGGGGTGAGCACCCCGACTGGGGAACGTACGTCTTCAACTACGGCCGCAACGAGGTGCGCAACTTTCTCGTCGCCAACGCGCACTACTGGGCGGAGGAGTTCCACGTCGACGGACTTCGCGTCGATGCCGTCGCGTCGATGCTGTACCTCGACTACTCCCGGCAGCCGGGTGCCTGGGTGCCGAACATCTACGGCGGCAAGGAGAATCTCGAGGCGATCGCCCTGCTCCGCGAGGTCAACGACTCGCTCCACGCGCGCAAGTCGGGAATCCTGACCATCGCCGAGGAGTTCAACCACCTGGCCGGGGGTGACCCGGACAACCGCGAGCGGCGGCCTCGGCTTCGACTTCAAATGGAACATGGGCTGGATGCACGACACCCTCGACTACCTGCACAAGGACCCGGTCTATCGCAGGTACGCGCATCACCAGATGACCTTCGGGCTCATGTACGCATGGTCGGAACGCTTCATCCTGCCGCTGTCGCACGACGAGGTCGTGCATCTCAAAGGGTCGCTGCTCGGCAAGATGTCGGGCGATCCGTGGAGGCGCTTCGCCAACCTGCGCGCCCTCTTCGCGTGGATGTGGGCACACCCGGGGAAGAAGCTCCTCTTCATGGGCGGCGAGCTCGCCGAGGAGCGCGAGTGGGCGCACGAGTTCGAGCTCGACTGGAGAGTGCTCGAGGACCCGGCGCACGCCGGCGTGTACCGGCTCATGGTCGATCTGGGTGCGCTCTACGCCCGGTCGCCGTCGCTCTGGGAGCTCGACGAGAGCCCCAAGGGATTCGAATGGATCGATGCCGGCAACGCGGATCAGAACATCCTCAGCTTCGTCCGGCGCGATGCTCATGGGAATCCCGGCATCGCCTGCATCGCCAACTTCGCGCCCGTCGTCCGGTACGACTTCCGGGTGGGCCTGCCGCTGCCCGGCCACTGGACAGAGGTGCTCAACACCGATTCCACCCATTACGGCGGCAGTGGCATCGGCAACCTGGGGGCCGTCGAAGCCGACGCCGAGCCCATGCACGCGTATTCGTACTCGGCGCGGCTTACGCTGCCGCCGCTGGGAGTGCTCTGGCTCGCGCCTCCCGTCAGCTAGCCCATTGCTTAACCCGGGCCCATTCGTGAGAATGAGTGCACCTGCGGGCCGAGAGTGGACGAGCCGCGATGGATCAGGAATGTGATCCCATCGCGGGCGCGTTGCGCCCGGGCGAGACCGCTCTAGCAGACACGGGGTACCCCACGACCATGAACAGCGACGAAGTCCGCACCCGGCTGTTGACCGAGCGGGCACGTATCCAAGAGCTTCGAATGGCGGCAAACCGCCTCACGGCGGACGCCCAGGAGGCGACGGAGCGCGAGCTGTCCTCGGCCGAGCAGCATCCCGCAGAGCTCGCCAGCGAGACGATCGGCCTGGAGATCGACCACAGCGTCCTCCAGCACGCAGAACTCGAGTTCCTGGAGCTCGAAGCCGCGGTCAAGCGCGTCGACACCGGCTCCTACGGAAATTGCGAGGCGTGCGGCAAGCCCATCAGCGAGGCTCGCCTGGAGGCGATCCCGACGGCGAGGTACTGCATCGAGGACCAGGCAAAGCACGATCGGAACGGGCGGCGCAACGGGCGCTAGCCATTCAATCAGTGGCGGAAGTGGCGCTCCCCGGTGAGCACCACCGCCATCCCCAGCGCATCGGCGGCTTCGGTGACCTTGGAGTCGTTCTTGCTTCCGCCCGGGTGGATGACCGACCGCACCCCCGCCTTGCCCAGGGTCTCGAGGCCGTCGGGCATCGGGAAGAACGCGTCCGACGCCGAGACCGCTCCGGCTGAGCGCTCGCCGGCTCGAGCCACGGCGAGCTCCGAGGACTCAACGCGGGACATCTGGCCCGCGCCGACGCCCACCGCCATGCCGTCTTTCACGATCACCACCGCGTTGGACTTGACGTGCCTGCAGACCCGCCACGCGATCAGCAGGTCTCGCCACTCGGCGTCGTCAGGCTGACGGGCGCTCGCGACCGTCATGGTCGAGCGGTCCATGATCACGCGATCTCGCGTCTGGACGAGCAGGCCGCCGTCGATGCTGCGCACGTCCAGCGGCTCGGCGCCTGACGGCCGATCCACGATCAGCACGCGGATCCGCGGCTTGGTGGCGAGATGGGCGGCAGCTTCGTCATCCACGCCCGGGCACACGACGGCTTCGAGGAACGTCTCAGTGAGAGCGATCGCGGTCGCCAGGTCGATCGGACGGTTGACACCGACGATGCCCCCGTACGCGGATCGCGGATCGCAGTCGTAGGCGCTCCGGTACGCGCCCTCAGCCGCCACGCCGACCGCGAAGCCGCACGGGTTGGTGTGCTTGATCACGCACGCAGCCGGTTCGTCGAATTCCGCGACCAGCCCCCGCGCGGCGTCGACGTCGAGCCAGTTGGTGAATGACAGCGCCGCGCCCTGCACCTGGCGCGCGTGCGCCATCCCGCCTGGCCGTCCGGGAACCGCGTACAGGGCGCCTCGCTGGTGTGGGTTCTCGCCGTAGCGGAGCTCGTGCAGGCGCGGGCCGCCGACAGTGAGCTCGGCGGGAAGCGTCTCGCCGAGCGCGCCGCCGCGCAACCACGCGGCCACCTGCGTGTCGTAGGCGGCGACGTGCGCGAAGGCCTCGGTGGCCAGCCGGTGGCGCGTCGCTCGCGAGACCGAGCGGTGCTCGCGCAGCTCACCGAGGACCGCCTCGTACTGTGCCGGCGAGACAATCACGGCGACCGAATCACGATTCTTGGCCGCGGCGCGGATCATCGTGGGGCCGCCGATGTCGATGTTCTCGACGATGGTGTCGTCATCAGCGCCGCCGGCGAGCGTCTCCGCGAATGGATACAGCGAGACGACGACCAGGTCGATCGGGTCGTAGCGACTCTCGGCGAGCTGGCGCATGTGCTCGGGGTTGTCGCGGCGGGCAAGGATCCCCGCGTGGATGGCCGGGTGCAGCGTCCGGACGCGCCCATCGAGCATCTCCGGGAAGCCGGTAACGTCGGCGACCGGCTGCACCTCGATGCCCGCTTCAGCGAGCGCCTGGCTGGTACTGCTGGTCGCGATCAGGTCGTAGCCATGCTCGATCAGTCCGCGCGCAAACTCGACCAAGCCGGTCTTGTCGCTGACAGACAGCAGGGCTCGCATGCTCAGACCGACGCCGGCGCGGGCGTGGGGAGGATCCGGACGCGCCTGCCCTCGCGCCGCAGCCGGTCGGTGGACCAGAGCGCTACCGCGCATGGCAGCAGCTCCCACTCGCGTTCGTGGATCCGGCGGCGCAGCACCGAAGCGTCGTCGTCCATCTCCACCGGCACCGCCGCCTGGAGGACGATCGGTCCGCCGTCGGCCTCGCCACGCTCGAGCAGCTGGACGGTGCATCCGGTCACCCGCACGCCCCGCTCCAGCGCCCGCTCGACCGCGTCCATGCCACCCGCAAAGGCGGGCAGCAACGACGGGTGGACGTTGAGGATGGCGTCGGGGTAGGCGTCGAGGAACTCGTCGCTGAGGATGCGGTCGTAGCCGGCGCACACCACCAGACGCACACCGGCCGCCTGGAAGCGCGCGTGGATCTCCCGGTCCCTCGCGGCCGCATCGCCGCCGAAATCGGATTGCGGCAGCGCGACCGCGGGCACGCCCGCCGTGAGCGCGACGTCAAGCGCGCGGGCGCTGCGGCGGTTCGAGATGACGAGTGCGACTCGGGCCGGGAAGTCCGGAGCCCTGCATGCGTTGAGAAGCGCGTCGAGGTTGGTCCCTGCGCCGGACACCAGCACCCCGACGGGGGTACGTTCGCTCACCTGAGGATGACCCGCCGCGTGTCCGACTGGGGAACCACCTCGCCGATGCGCCACACCGGGATCCCGGCGGCGGTGGCGACCGGCGGGACGTCTGGGGGAACGATCACCACCATCCCGACACCCATGTTGAAGGTGCGCCACATCTCCTCGAGGTGCACGCCGCCCGCCCGTTGGATCGCACCGAAGAGCGGCGGAACGCTCCAGCTGGAGCGTTCGATGGTGGCGGCGAGGCCCTCCGGGAGCACCCGCGGGACGTTGTCGATCACACCGCCGCCGGTGATGTGCGCCATCGCCCGGATATCGGTCAGCGTGCGCAGCTCCCGGATCGCCGGGAGGTAGCAACGGTGTGGCTCGAGCAGGAGGTCGACGAGCGGCTTGTCGGTGCCGGGCAGGACGTCGGCCCACTGAAGCTCGTGCTCCGCGACGATATGGCGCACCAGCGAATAGCCGTTGGTGTGCAGGCCGCTGCTCGGCAACGCGAGGAGCACGTCCCCCGCCCGCACGCGGCTCCCGTCGATGATCGCCGAGGCCTCGACAGAGCCGACGATGAATCCCGCGATGTCGTAGTCACCGAGGGCGTACACGCCCGGCATCTCGGCCGTCTCACCGCCGATCAGCGCGCACCCCGCCTCCCGGCAGGCGTCCGCGATGCCCTCGATGAGCTCGGCGAGCTGTTCCGGGACGAGCTTGCCGGTGGCGTAGTAGTCGAGGAAGAAGAGAGGCTCGGCGCCGCAGCAGAGGATGTCGTTGACACAGTGGTTGACGAGGTCGACGCCGATGCCGCGATGGCGCCCCGTCGCAATCGCGACCTTGACCTTGGTGCCGACGGAGTCAGTGCTCGAAGCGAGCACCCGTCCGTTCGGCGACCCCGGGTCGAGCGCGAACAGGCCGCTGAACGCGCCGATCCCGCCGAGAACCCGGGAGGAGTGGGTCGACGCGATGGTGCGCCGGATCAGGCTGACGGCGCGGTTGCCCTCATCGATGTCGACGCCGGCGTCCGCGTAACGAAGATCACCCATCTGCGAAGAGTGTATCGGCGGTCTCACACGGGACGCGGAATGGCGACGAACATCGCACTTCGGCGCGGCGGTGTCACCATGTACGGGAACACGGTCCAAGTCCAGGATTCCAGGTCAACTCGTGAACCCAACCGACACGTCGGACCCGAACTATTTCCATCGGGTCGTCGACTGCCAGTGGGCGTGCCCGGCCCACACCAACGTCCCGGAATACATCCGCCTGATCGCGCAGGGTCGGTACACCGACGCGTACATGTCCAACCGCGAGTCCAACGTGTTCCCGGGGATCCTCGGGCGTACCTGCGACCGCCCCTGCGAGCCCGCGTGCCGGCGCACCAGGATCGACGGCTCTCCGGTGGCGATCTGCCGCCTCAAACGCGTCGCCTCGGACCTGCGCGGCGACATCGCCGACCGCCTTCCGGTCATCCCCACGACCAAGACCGGGCGGCGCGTCGTCTGCGTCGGCGCGGGGCCGGCGTCGTTGACGGTGGCCAACGACCTGATCCCACTTGGCTATGAGGTGGTGATCCTCGAGCAACTCGACGAGCCGGGCGGGCTGATGCGTTCCAACATCCCGGCATTCCGGCTCCCGGCGGAGGTCCTCGACGAGGAGATCGCGACCATCATCGACATGGGCGTCGACCTCCGGCTGAACACGCCGGTGTCGAGTCTCCGATCCCTGCTCGAGCAGGACTTCGACGCCGTCTTCATCGGCACCGGGGCACCCCGTGGCAAGGACCTGGATATTCCGGGGCGGCGCGAGAGCGATCGCATCCACATCGGGATCGACTGGCTGGAGTCCGTCGCGTTCGGTC
This sequence comes from Candidatus Dormiibacterota bacterium, assembly GCA_963756075.1. Classification (GTDB taxonomy): domain Bacteria; phylum Chloroflexota; class Dormibacteria; order Aeolococcales; family Aeolococcaceae; genus Palsa-851. The sequence continues at coordinate 128,648 of CAVWMH010000002.1, forward strand.
ACACCGAGAAGATCGGCGAGCGCGTGCTGATCATCGGAGTCGGCAACACGGCGATGGACTGCTGCCGGTCGTCGCTGCGCCTCGGGGGTACCGACATCAAGGTGATGGCGCGCCGCCCGCGGTCGTTCTTCAAGGCCTCTTCGTGGGAGCTCGAGGATGCCGAGGAGGAGGGCGTCGAGATCATGGTCAACCATGCTCCGACTCGATTTGTCATCGAGGACGGCGTGCTCGTGGGGATGGAGTTTCAGCGCCTCGAATGGGATGAGCAGGCGCGCCACTCGACCGTCATCGACACCGTGGTGGTCCCCTGCGACGACGTCATCCTTGCGATCGGCCAGGAGAACGCGTTTCCCTGGATCGAGCGCGACCTCGGCCTCGAGCTCGGCGAATGGGACATGCCGGTGGTCGACCCGGTCACGTTTCAGTCGTCGCTGCCCGGCGTCTTCTTCGGCGGTGACTCCGCGATGGGTCCCAAGAACATCATCTGGGCGGTGGAGCACGGGCACCAGGCCGCGATCTCGATACACAACCACTGTGAAGGCACCTCGGTCACCTCGCGACCGCCGCAGGGGATCAACCTGGTGAGTCAGAAGATGGGCCTCACCGAGTGGAGCTACCACAACGACTACAACCCCTCGACCCGCCAGCGCATGCAGCACGTCGAGCTGACGCGACGGTTCCAGAGCATCGGCACCGAGGTGGAGGTCGGGTTCTCGGCTGAGCAGACTGCGCGCGAGGTGCAACGCTGCCTCAACTGCGACATCCAGACAGTCTTCTCCGCACCGCTGTGCATCGAGTGCGACGCGTGCATCGACATCTGCCCGGTTCAGTGCCTGACCATCACCGAGAACGGCGACGAGGCCGACCTGCGCACCCGCCTGTCTGCGCCTGCGAGGAACCTCGACCAGGCGCTCTACGTGTCCGCAGCGCTGCCGCAGACTGGGCGCGTCATGGTCAAGGACGAGGACCTCTGCGTGCACTGCGGTCTCTGCGCCGAGCGCTGCCCGACCGCCGCGTGGGACATGCAGAAGTTCGAGCTGCTCATCCCGCTGGCGGTTTCGACACCGGTTCCGGTGGCAACCTGAGATGTCAGCGCAACATTTCCCCCAGCCCCGCTCGAAGGTGAACGACTTCGCGCTCAAGCTCGCCAACGTCAACGGCACCGGATCCTCGAGCGCCAACAACCTCCTGATGCGCTCGATCTTCCGCATGGGCGTGCCCGTCTCGGGCAAGAACCTCTTCCCGTCGAACATCCAGGGCCTGCCGACGTGGTACGAGATCCGCGTCAACAAGGATGGTCACGTCGCCCGCGCGCGCACGTACGACCTGATGGTGGCGATGAACGGGCAGACGTACGCGCGCGACATTGCCGAGGTGGCCAGCGGTGGTTTCACGATGTACAACTCCTCGTGGCCGCTCGACCGCGACCTCATCCGCGAGGACGTGACCTACCTCGGCGTGCCCCTCGCGGAGATGTGCAACGACGAGTTCCGTGGGCCGCGCGAGCGTATCCTGATGAAGAACATCGCCTGCGCCGGAGCGCTCGTAGCGATGCTCGGCATTGACATGGACGTGATCGCGCAACTGCTCACCGAGCAGTTCGCCGGCAAGGATCGACTGCGCGAGTCGAATCAGAAAGCACTCCGGCTCGGTCACGATTTCGCAACCTCGCATTTCGACTACCCGCTGCCCTGCCGCGTCGAGACGATGGACGCGACCCGCGGCTCGATCCTCATCGACGGCAACACGGCGGCGGCGCTCGGCTGTGTGTACGCGGGAGCGACCGTGGCGGCCTGGTATCCGATCACACCGTCGACCTCCCTCATGGACGCATTCGCCAAGTACTGCGCCAAGTTCCGGATCGATCCCGAGACGGGGCGCAACAATTACCTGGTGCTTCAGGCCGAGGACGAGCTGGCCGCGATCGGCATGGTCCTCGGCGCCTCGTGGGCGGGAGCGCGAGCATTCACCTCGACGTCGGGCCCGGGTATCTCCTTGATGCAGGAACTGCTCGGCATGGGCTACTACGCCGAGGTTCCCGCGGTCATCTTCGACGTGCAGCGCGTGGGGCCGTCGACGGGGATGCCGACGCGCGTGCAGCAGGCCGACATTCTCGCCTGCGCGTATGCGTCGCACGGTGACACCAAGCACGTGCTGCTCTTCCCTGCCAATCCCGCCGAGTGCTTCGAGATGGCTGCCAACGCGTTTGACCTCGCAGAGCGTTTCCAGACGCCGGTCTTCGTGCTCTCCGACCTCGACATCGGCATGAACGACTGGGTGAGCCCGGCGCTGGAATGGGATGACTCCTACGTGCCCGATCGCGGCCGCGTGCTCGACGCCGGAGAGTTGCGCGAGCTGGAGGTGTACCACCGCTACGAGCCCGCCAACTCCGAGTCGGTGGCGGCGCGAACGCTCCCCGGCGTGAGCGAGCTCGGCGCGTATTTCACGCGCGGGTCGGGGCACACCATCGAAGGCGCGTACACGGAATATCCCGAGGAATACCAGGCAGTGCTGGATCGTCTCGCGCGCAAGCACACTGCGGCCGCGGAGCACACGCCGGCTCCGCTTGTGGATCAGCGCGCCAACTCGTCGCTCGCGATCGTGACCCTGGGCAGCTGCGAGCTCGCGGTCCTGGAGGCAATCGAGCTCCTCGCGGAGCGAGGCATAGCCGCCGACTACATGCGCGTCCGGGGATTTCCCTTCGGCGCGGGTGTGCGCGCGTTCCTCGAAGCTCACGACAGAATCGTGGTCGTCGAGCAGAACCGCGATGCACAGCTGCGCACGTTGTTCACGCTCGAGACCGCTGTATCGAAAGAGAAGCTTGAGTCCGTGCTTGCCTACGGCGGCTATCCGCTGAGCGCCGAGGACGTCGTCGACGGCGTCACCAAGATCCTGGGGGGCTGAGCGGTGCCGTCGATCGTCAAACCGGTGGTGACCCATCCTGGCCTGGAGCGCAACGCGCTCGGGCTCACCATCCGCGATTACGAGGGTGGGATGTCGACGCTGTGCGCAGGCTGCGGACATGACTCGGTCACGGCCGCCATCACGCATGCGCTGTGGGAGAGCGATACGCCGCCGCACATGATCGCCAAGCTGAGCGGCATCGGCTGTTCGGCGAAGACAGCCGCCTATTTCGCACGTGGAGCGCACGGGTTCAACGGCTGCCACGGACGCATGCCACCGATTGCCACGGGGGCGAGCGCGGCGAACCGCGACCTGCTGTGCATCGGCATCTCCGGTGACGGTGATTCGCTGTCGATCGGTCTCGGACACCTCGCGCACCTGGTGCGGCGCAACGTGCGCATGGTGTACGTGATCGAGAACAACGGCGTGTACGGACTGACCAAGGGCCAGTTCTCCGCGTCGGCGGATGTCGGTTCGACCACCAAGCGCGGCGAGGCCAATCATCTCCAGCCGATCGATCCGATCTTCCTCGGGCTGTCGGTCGGTGCGACGTTCTTGGCGCGCGGTTTCTCCGGCGACAAGCGCCAGCTGGTGCCGATCTTCCGCGCTGCGATGGCTCACCGCGGTCTCGCCATCATCGACGTGATCTCCCCGTGCGTCACGTTCAACGACCACGAGGGCTCGACCAAGAGCTACCTGTTCACGCGCCAGCACGACGTGCAGATGACCGTGACCGACTTCGTGCCTCCGGCCGAGGAGATCTCCGCGACGATTCCCACCGAGGGCGTGGTGAGCATCCCGATGCACGACGGTGCAACGCTTCGCTTCCGGAGCGTTCCCGAGGGCTATGACCCCACGGACCGCATCGCCGTGATGGAACACCTGATGTCGGCTCGCGGGCGCGGGGAGATCGTCACGGGTTTGCTCTACGTCGACGAGGAGTCGTCAGACCTGCACGAGCTCGGCAATACGACCGAGAAGCCGCTCATCCAAGTGCCGTACGAGCAGCTCTGTCCGGGTTCGGCCGCGCTGGCGGGGGTCGGCTTCCGGTAGGTCCTGCAGTGGACTGTCGCCAAGCATCTGGCGGACGTGGGGCCTCGCTGGCGAAGGCCGCCGATCATGGCTTCCACGTTGCGAGGGCCTCGAATTGCCGGACAGGCACCGCGATCTGTTCGGGTCGCGCGAGCGCCGGCTGCCGTCAGTCCTGCCCGGCCCTCTTCAGCGGAGAGGCATGCACCGAAGTGCGTGTTCCAGGCGAGCAAGACTTTCCGCCCGCCGAGCCGCTTCATCCACCGCTCGCCACAGCTCGACGCTGGTCGGATACCGAGCCAGCTCGAGATCCTCGTTCACGTCGGCGAGCCACTGCCGGGCGCGGTTCTGGTCTTCCGGTGAAAGCCGTACCTTCATCCCCTCATTCCCCCAAACTTTTCCCCTACCACTAGGGTAACGTTTGCCGCGATCGAAGTCTATGGGGCGGTCGAGCGCCGGCGCCGAAGGGGTGAGGGTCCCGTCACTGGGTGATGATCACGGGCGTCCCGATCGGGGTCCACGAGTAGGCCCACTGCATCACGGGTCTCGGGATGTGCACGCATCCATGGCTGGCCACGTAACTGTTCTCGCTGCCCGGGCCGTACATCGACGAAGGCTCCCACGACGCGTCGTGCAGGAAGTAGCCGCCGACGTCGAACTCCATCACCCAGGTCACCGTCCCGGTCGGATACCAGAACGGGGAGCCGTGCGGCCACGGCGATACCATCGTGAAGGGCGACGCCTTGTAGAACACATGAAAGTCACCGGTGGGCGTGCGTAGCAAGGGGCGGCCGGTGGTGATCGGCGTGGCCCGCACGACGCAACCGTTGTTGTAGAACACCGCTTCCTGGAGCGTGAGGTTGAGCGTGATCGCCTTGCCCGACGGCACGGCATGGCCGCATTGATCGGCAGCGAGCACGCCCGTCACCGCTGTCTGCAGCGCGACGATCTGCACGGCGACGGTGTTCAACTGCGACGTTTCGCGTGCGTTGCGGAACGCCAGGGCGATGGTGTTGTAGCGCGCCAGGAACGTAGCGGCGTTCGGGGTCCCTTCCGCAGCGGCCTGATCGACGCTGTACAGGAGCGGAGGCAAACCTGCCGAAACGTTGTGATTCAGACCGAGCAGCGCATGGAGCCCCTGCACCGCCGCGACCAACGCGCGCAGCGTGCTCGTCGCGTCGGCGTGGGCTGACACCTCTGCTCGCAGCGTCGTGGTCAGAGCCGGGACCTGCCCGGGGTCGAGCTTGTCGCGACGCGCCTTCGCCACCGCCGAGGTCGCCTGAGACACAAGGCCGTTCATGCCGCCGTACACAGCCACTTCCGCGTTGAGCTGCCCCAGAAGCGCCGCGTTGTGCGCGCTGGTGATGTCGCCGGTCCACTGGCTGATGAGCTGCCCGACGGCGATCGGCGTCGGGGCGTCGGCCAGCTCCTGGTTCCACTCGCGCTCGGCGGTCAGTGCAGTCGCGGGGATGTACGTCGACAGCTGTGCGGCCAGCTGATCCCAGCTGGTGAAGACCGGCGCCGCCTGAGCGCGCGCTGCGTCCATCGCCGCCGTCCAATCCTGCGCCGTCCGCTTCTCGAGGCTGTCGAGCAGGCTCTGCCCGGTACCGAACCACCACTCGGGAGACCACGACGGCGCGGTCCGATATGGCGACGCGGCGAGCTGACTCCGGAGCGGAACGAGGCTGGCTGCCGGCTCGCCAGCCGTCACGTCATGCTTCCATCGCTGCTCGAGGGTGGCGGCGTTGCGGGCGAACGAGGCCTGTCGGGTGCCGGCCATGACGGTCACCGCCGATGCCGTGGCCGTCAGCCCAAGGCTGACACCCAACGCGACGATCGGCCATGCGCGCATCTCTGCGCAATGCTACGCGAGCGGTTCCCGAGAGGACGCTTCGCCGCACGCCCGTAACGCCCACGGCGCCCGACTTCTCATGGTGGAGCGCTCGGTGCCTCATCCGAACCTTGTAGTGACCCTGTCACGTATTCAGCAAGTGGTGCTTCAGGATGATCTGTGGACGCCAGCGGTACATTTGGCTATATTCGCTGGATCAGGCGCCGGCGGCAGAGGCCGCTCCACATGGAGGGCGCCATCGGACAGGTCTGCAACGGAGGACTTGGATCCATGCACGGTACGCGCGGCCACACCATTCGCCTGCTGATCGGGATCTTGGCGGCGGCGACGGCTCTCGTGACGCCGCTGATCGCCTCAGCGACGGTCACGCCCAATCTCTCGCCGAACGTCGGGTCTGCCCACGTCCTCTGGACCAAGGGCCAGTACACATCGGACGCACAGACCGATCCGAACCAGCTCCTGTATCACGGGGGCGCCGTCGAGACGAAGCCTGCCGTGTACCTGATCTTCTGGGGTCCCGAATGGTCCAAGGGGTTCTCGTTCACCGTCGGCTCCTTTACATATACGAACAAGACCGCCGAGACCTACCTGCGCGACTTCTTCGGCAGCGTGGGCGGCAGCCCGTGGGCGGGAGTGCAGACCCAGTACTGCCAGGGGGCGGCGATCGGCGGCGTCAGTTGCAACGGAGCCCTCGGAGCGCAGTTCGTGCAGAACCCATCGAGCATGTTGAAGGGCGCCTGGGTCGACCCGAGCGCTGTTCCGTCGCCGATCGTCACGACGGCCCTTGTGGAGAACACCACCAACGATCCCGTGGCGACGGAGGCACTTCGGGCATCGCAGCACTTTGGCTACAGCGTCAACGCGACCTATTTCATCCTGGCCCAACCGGGCACCGTCGCGACGGCGTACGGCACCGTCTACTGCGCCTACCACAGTGAAACCGGTCACGCGCTCGGCGCTCGCGGTGTCCGTTACGCCTTCATGCCCTACGTCCCCGAGCAGGGCGCCGGCTGCGGCGTCGATTCCGTGAACCAGAACGACGCGTTCGGCCACGGCTACTACGACAGCTACAGCATCGTCGCCGGACACGAGTTCGCGGAGGCGGTGACCGACCCGGACAACTACAACGGGACCCAGGACGGATGGAACGATGCCCAGACCAACGAGAACGGCGACAAGTGCGCGTGGACCGGCCTCCAGAACATCGCCCTGCGAGGACAGGTCTATGCGGTGCAGCCGCTCTGGAGCAACGCGGCTGCGGCCGGGCAGGGAGCCTGCGCGGTGAGCCTCGGCAGCTGACACCGGAGGTGCGTGGGTGAAATGCGGGTGATCGCGTCGCGGTCGGCGGGATCACCCGCCACTCGCCACGCGCCTGGCAGGAGGTCGGGGGGGCTGCGGTAGCATGCGCCACGTGCAGGAGGCCTCCGTCGCCGACGCGTCCGGGGAACTCGAGCAGCAGCTCGAGGGACAGCGCAAGGCGCTCACCGGATATTGCTATCGCATGCTCGGCTCGCCGTTCGAAGCCGAGGACGCGGTGCAGGAGACACTGCTGAGGGCCTGGCGTAGCTTCGACCAGTTCGAGGGCAGATCGGCGTTGCGTTCGTGGCTGTTCCGGATCGCCACCAATGTGTGCCTCGACATGCTGAAAGGTCGCGAGCGGCGCGCGACGCCGATGGACTTCGGCCCGGCCGGTGAACCGATCGAGGCGAATCTGCACACGCGCCCCGAGGTGACGTGGATCGAACCGATCATGGACAGCGCGATCGCGGGCGAGGCTGATCCCGCGGAGATCGCTGTGGCCCACGAGACGATCCGGCTCGCGTTCGTGGCCGCCCTCCAGCATCTGCCACCGCGGCAGCGGGCGGTCCTGATCCTGTGCGAGGTCCTGCGCTGGCAGGCGAGCGAGGTTGGGCAACTCCTCGACACGAGCGTCGCGTCGGTGAACAGCGCGCTGCAGCGCGCGCGAGCGACGCTGGCGAGCAGCGATATCAGCCCGGAGGACACGACGCCCATCACGGACACGTCGCAGCGCCAGCTCCTCGAGCGCTACGTCGCGGCCTTTGAGCAGTACGACCTGAGCGCGCTCACCGCGCTGATCCAGAAGGACGCGAGGCAATCCATGCCGCCCTTCGACATGTGGCTGTCCGGCCGTGACGACATCCTCGCCTGGTGGTACGGCCCGGGGATCGGCTGCCGGGGCTCGCGGCTCATTCCCGTCGCGACGACCAACGGCACCGTCGCGTTTGGTCAGTACAAGCCGAGCGCGTCTGGGAGCGGCCTCGACCCGTGGTCGCTGCAGGTGCTCGAGTTCTGGAACGGCGAGATCGTCGACTTCACATTCTTCCTGGATACCGCGCGCCTGTTCCCGCTGTACGGTCTCCCACCGCGCCTCGACGCGTAGCCGTCGCCGTCGCCGGTCACCGCAGCAGCAATCCCCGTAGTCCCAGGAACGCCATCAGATCGCTGAGATCTTTCGAGCAGCCATCCAGTCGCAACGCGCAGCCCTGCTGTCGCGCCTCCAGACGCAGCCGTGCCAGCGCATCGACAGCCACCGCATCCGGGTCGAGACCACCCACATCACACACAGCCCTGGTGGCGCCGTGCGCGGCGATGAGATCGCGGACGCGGTCGCACAATCCGGGGAGATCAGAACGCGCGATCGGGCCTCGGACAGCGAACCTGATCGTGGTCTGCTCGGTCACCGCTATCCAGTAGGACATTCGCCGCGGTCGGAAATCATCGGAGCGGGAACCGATGACTTCTCATCGCCCGCTCCGTCAGAACGGGCATAGAGCGCAATCGCTTTCACGAGGAGCATCCCAATGCCACGAAAGGTCGTCGCCAGCACCTACATCACCCTCGACGGTTACATCGACGAACCCGGGAAGTGGTCCTTCCCCTTCTGGTCCGAGGAGGCATCGCGGTTCAAGGCGCAGGAGCTGTTCGCGAGTGACGCTCAGCTGCTCGGCCGCCTGACCTACGAGGGGTTCGCCGCGGCCTGGCCCACCATGGAAGGCACCGGCGAGTTCGGCGAGAAGATGAACAGCATGCCCAAGTACGTGGCCTCACGCACACTGGACACCGCCTCGTGGAACGCGACCATCATCAAGGGCGACGTCGCCGAGAAGGTTCGCGAGCTCAAAGCAGAGGATGGGGGTGACCTGCTGATCGGTGGGAGCGGCCAGCTCATCGACTACCTCACGGCGCACGACCTCATCGACGAATATCGAATGATGGTCTACCCGCTCATCCTCGGCGACGGGACCAAGCGCCTCTTCAACGGCGTCCCGCGGCGCACCCTCACGCTCGTCGAGACGCTGAGGTTCCCGACCGGTGTCGTCGTCAACACGTATCATCCCGCAGCCCAGACCGCTGCCTGATCAGAGACAAGGGAGAACGCCTCATGACCCTCACGTACACCAGGGCATTCAGCGGCTTCGCTGTGAACGACCTCCAGCAGGCTCGCGAGTTCTACTCCGAGACGCTCGGCCTGAACGTATCGGAGGCCAACGACCTCTTGACACTGCATCTCGCCGGTGATCGCGACACGCTGATCTATCCGAAGCCGGACTTCGTGCCGGCCACGTACACCATTCTCAACTTCGAAGTGGACGACATCGAGACGACCGTCGATGACCTCACCGCACGCGGCGTGAAGTTCGAGCGTTATGACGGCATGAAGCAGGACGAACGTGGCATCCACAAGGACGGCGAACGGCTCATCGCGTGGTTCACCGATCCGGCCGGGAACGTGATCGCGGTGCTCGAGCAGCCCTGAGCCGGCGGCCGGTTCTCTACGCGGACAGCAGCGCCGCCACCGTGGCGGGGTCAAAGTTGCCGCCGCTGAGAACAATCACGGTCGGATGCTCGTCGCTGCCGGCAGGAACTCGCCCGGTGAGATACGCCGCCAGTGCCAGGGCGGCCGTCGGTTCGATCGCGAGCTTCAGGCGCGTCCAGCACACCCTGAGCGCGTTTTCGAGGTCGTCCTCTGAGACCGTGACGATGTCGCGCACCAGCGCATCGCCCACGATCACCTCGAAATTGCGGTTGCCGATCGACTTGGATTTCACCCCCTCGGCGAGCGTCGCCGGATCGGCAGCGAGGGTTTGCAGGACCCCGCTGCGCAGACTCCGAGCCGCATCATCGGCAGCCTCCGGCTCGACACCGATGATCGCCGTGGCCGGCGACGACGGGGTGATCGCAAGCGCGATCCCGGAGATCTGACCGCCGCCGCCGACCGGGACGACGACAGCTCCGGGGGCCCGCGCGTCCTCGAGGATTTCGAGACCGACCGTGCCGGCGCCGTGCACCACGTCCCAGTCGTCATACGGGTGGATCAGGTGCAACCCCTCGGATCTCGCGATCTCCTCGGCGATCTCCTCGCGGTTGTCGTAGGTGACGCCGTCGGACACCAGCGTGGCTCCGAAGGACCGGATGCCCGCGACCTTAGCCGGGGTCACGCCTTCGGGGACCACGATCGTCGCGCGAAGCCCGGCAACCTGGGCCGCGCAGGCAACGGCCTGCCCATGGTTCCCCGAGCTGTGCGTCACCACGCCGGCGACGTCCGGCTCGCGCTCGAGGAGGCTCAGCACGGCGTTGAATGCGCCCCGCGCCTTGAAGGAGCCTGTGCGCTGCAGTGACTCCGGCTTCACCATCAGCCCTGCCGAGATGTCCGCCCGCAGCAGCGGCGTCCGGCGAACATGAGGTGCGATGCGGACGGCCGCATGTCGGATCTCCGCGAGGTGCTCAGCGACCCGCGAGTTCGAGTCCCACAGGGGATCAGGAGGAGACGGCTACGGGAATCTCCAGCGCCAGCTTGTCCATCTCCAGTTGCGCGGGAACGTCGACCGGGTAGGAGCCGGTGAAGCATGCGAAGCAGAAGCCGTTGCCGTCGGGTTGCCCCATGGCGCGGCGCAGGCCCGCAAGACTCAGGTATCGCAGCGAATCCGCACCGAGCATGGCGCCGATCTCGCGCTCGGTGTGACCAGCTGCGATCAGCTCGCGGCGCGACGCGATATCGATACCCATGAAGCATGGCCACGCGATCGGCGGCGACGCGATCCGCATGTGAACCTCGCTTGCACCGGCGCGCCGGAGTTCGTCGATGATGCGGCGTGACGTGGTCCCACGGACGATCGAATCGTCAACAAGCACGACACGCCGTCCCTCGAGCACGTGGCGCATCGGGTTGAACTTCAACCGGATTCCTGCCTCACGCAACCGTTGTGTCGGCTGGATGAACGTGCGCGTGATGTAGCGCGACTTGATCATGCCCTCCGCGAAGGGCAGGCCCGCCTCCTCGGCGTAGCCGATTGCAGCAGGGGTACCGCTGTCGGGCAGCGTGATCACGATATCCGCGTCCGCGGGTGCCTCGCGAGCAAGCTCGCGGCCCATGTGCCGCCGCGACTCGTACAGCGACTGTCCCATCATCACGCTGTCGGGCCTCGCGAAATAGATGAACTCGAAGGAGCACATCGCGCGGTGCGCGGAGGTGCGCTGGATCTTCGTGCTGCGCATCCCGGTGGCATCGACGGTCACGATCTCGCCGGGCTCGATCTCGCAGATGAACGTCGCGCCGACGACATCGAGTGCGCAGGTCTCGCTCGCCATGACGTACCCGGTGCCGCCAGGCGCGTCGATGTCGCCGAAGCGACCGAGACACAGCGGGCGGATCCCGAGCGGGTCGCGCGCGGCCACCAGCGAGTCCTTGGTCAGGAACATGAGGCAGTACGCGCCCTCGACGCGCGGCAGCGCCTCCGCAAGCGCCTGTTCCAGCGTACCGGCCGCCGTCTGCGCGATCAGCGCGCCGAGCACCTCGGTGTCGCTCGTGGTCTCGAAGTCGAACCCCCTGGCGGTGAGCTCGTCACGCAGCTTCGTGGCGTTGACGAGGTTGCCGTTGTGCGCGATGACGACGGGACCGATCGTCGGGTGTTCGACCGATATCGGTTGCGCGTTCAGCAGTCGCGCACTGCCGGTGGTGCTGTATCGCGTGTGCCCGATCGCGATGTTGCCCTTGAGCCCGTCAATGGTCTCCTGGTCGAACACCTGCGATACCAGGCCCATCTCCTTGCGGATGCGAATCTCGCGACCATCGCTGACCGCGATACCGGCGGACTCCTGTCCGCGATGCTGCAACGAGTACAGGCCGAAGTACGTCAGGTTGGCGACGTCCTCACCCGGGTGGAACACCCCGAAAACGCCACACTCCTCGTGGAGGTGATCGTCATCGAGGGCGTCCATTCGGGCCTGATCACTCACGCTCGATCAACGCTCCTTCGTGCACCCGTCGCACGTCGGCGAGTGACACGTCGATGCACCCGGTCACACAGAACCGCTCGCCTCCGACGGAGCCGAGCCCACGGAGAGGGACCGAGTGTCGCGCTGCCAGCTCGTGCAATCGCACAAGTGCCTCCCTGGCGAAGCTGATGACGAATCGAGATTGACTCTCACCGAAGAGTATACCGGCCTGCCCGTTAATCAACCCTTCACCCTGTTCCAGTTCGTCGATGGCCACCGAGGCGCCTATGTCGCCCAGCAGACATGACTCGGCGATTGCGATCGCAATGCCACCCTCCGCGCAGTCGTGCGCGGAGTGCAGCAGACCCGCCGCAATTGCGTTGAGGATGAAGCCCTGCACTCGGCGCTCGAGATCGATATCGAGACGGGGCGGGACGCCCGCATTGACCCCGTGAGCCACCCGCTGGTACTCGCTGCCACCAAGCTCGGAATCGACCGGCCCGATCAGCGCTACCAGGTCGCCCTCATCGCGAAATCCGGCGGTGCAGCGCCCTTTCACGTCATCGATGACTCCCACCATGCCGATGACCACTGTCGGATCGATCCCGGTGCCACCGGTGTCGTTGTACAGGCTCACGTTGCCGCTCACGACCGGGATGTCGAGCGCCCTGCAGGCGTCACCGATGCCCTCGATCGCGTCGTGCAGATCCCACCACACGAGCGCGTGTTCCGGATTGGCGAAATTGAGGCAGTTGGTGACCGCGGCCGGTTTAGCACCTGTGGCGACGACGTTCCGCGCCGCCTCACAGACTGCGATCATCGCGCCCTGGCGCGCGTCGAGTGCGGCATATCGCGAGTTGCCGTCGGTTGCCAGGCTCAGCCCGAGCGAGGTTCCCTCGACACGAACCAACGCAGCATCGCCGCCAGGAAGGATCACCGTCGAGTCGCCGACCTGCTGGTCGTAGCGCCGGTAGACGGGTGTGCGGCTCCCGAGGTTGGGGCTCCCGAGGAGCTGGAGGAGCGCTTCATCAGGCGTCCATGACCTGCGCCGGATGTCGGTGGCGTCCAGCGGCGCGGGGCGATGCGGTCGAGGACCGGGTGCGCCCCGGAGTGGCGCTCCATCGACCAGCAGGTCGAGGGGGAGGTCGCAGACGTGATCAGCACCGTCGCGGACCACGAAGCGCTCTTCGGGAAGGATCACCGCGACCACATCGGAGTGCAGATCCCAGCGTTCGAAGACCTCCTGCAGCGAGCGCACGTCCGAGGGCCGGGCGACGATCAGCATCCGCTCCTGCAACTCGCTGAGCATCACCTCGTACGGCGTCATGCCGGTTTCGCGACGCGAGGCGCGCGAGACATCCACCTCGATGCCGCAACCGCCTCGATGCGCGAGCTCAGCGGTGCTGCCGCACAACCCTGCCGCTCCGAGATCCTGCATCGCGATCACGCGCGGATCGCCGGCGAGCTCGAGGCACGCCTCCATGAGGCACTTTTCGAGAAACGGGTTGCCCACCTGCACGGCGGGCCGGCGGGCCGCGCTCCCCGCGTCGAGCACGACCGACGCAAAGCTCGCTCCGTGGATGCCGTCACGGCCGGTGTCGGCCCCCACAAGGAGCACGAGATTGCCGGGACCGCTCGCGGTCGCGCGCGTCAGCCTGCCCTGCTCCACGATGCCGACACACATCGCGTTGACGAGACAGTTGGTCCGGTAGGACTCGTCGAAGTACAGCTCTCCGCCGACGGTTGGGACACCGATGCAGTTGCCGTATCCGCCGATGCCGGCCACAACTCCGTCGAACAGGTGGCGCTGATGCGGCTCGTCGAGCGGTCCGAATCGGAGCGAATCGAGGAGAGCAACCGGTCGCGCCCCCATCGTGAAGACGTCACGCAGGATGCCGCCGACGCCGGTAGCTGCCCCCTGGTACGGCTCGATCGCGCTCGGGTGATTGTGCGATTCGATCTTGAATACGCACGCCAGGCCGTTGCCGATGTCAACTGCGCCGGCGTTCTCTCCAGGTCCCTGCAACACCCGCGGACCCTTGGTTGGCAGCGTCCCAAGGAGCGGCTTGCTCGTCTTGTAGCTGCAGTGCTCGCTCCAGAGCGCCCCAACGATGCCGAGCTCCAGGCGATTCGGTTCACGCCCAAGCGATTCCACCAGGTGCACGTACTCGGCGCGCGTGAGCGCAACCTCCGCCAGGTCCGCGTCGCTCGCCCCCGCCAGCTGAACGCTGGTCACAAGGCGGACCCAACGGGCATCGCACCGCTGCCGCTGATCGACTTCGCGACGCTGTCGAACAGCTGCATCCCATCCGCCGAGCCCAGCAGCGGCTCGCATGCGCGCTCCGGGTGCGGCATCATCCCCAGCACGTTGCGGCGCTCGTTGACGATTCCAGCGATGTCGTGCATCGACCCGTTGGGCAACTCATCGCCGGCGCCCGTTCCGTCCCTCCTCACGTACCGAAACGCAACCCGCTGATCCCGCTCCAGCATCTCCAGTGTCGGCTCGTCAGCCACATACCGCCCCTCACCGTGCGACACGGGAATCTCAAGCACAGCACCAGCCGCACACGCCGCTGTGAATACGGTATCCACCGTCTCCACGCGCAACCACGTCGGCACGCACCGATACTCCAGCGAGCTGTTCCGCGTCAGCGCCCCCGGGAGCAGATGCGCCTCGCACAGAATCTGAAACCCATTGCAGATCCCCCACACGAGCCCGCCCGCGTTCGCGAATTCCGCGACGGATTCCATCAAAGGAGCGAACCGAGCGACCGCCCCCGCGCGCAGGTAGTCGCCATACGCGAACCCGCCAGGGAGGATCACACAGTCCGCACGCTGCAGATCGCGATCCTTGTGCCAAAGCATCACGGCCTCATGTCCCGACAGCTCAACGGCATGCCGGCAATCGCGATCCGACCAAGTTCCCGGAAACACCGCGATTCCAAAGCGCATCAGTGCCCTGCGCGCCGCACGGTGGGGAGGACACGAGCTGCGGAGGGCACGGGGTCGGAACGCCTTCGCCGTTCCGCCCCTCGCTCTCGCCCGGGGGGGTAGCCCGGGCTCCGAGACGGCCCTCCTCCGCTCATGTCCTCCCCACCTCCACGCGAGACTCTCATGAAGGACGGTCGGACATCACTTGAATCGATCCGATGCGCGAGTCCTCGATCACGGTATTGCGCAGCAGCTGCTCGCACATGGCCTCTACAAGTGCTCGCACGGACGCCTCATCCTCGCCGTCGACCTCGAGCTCCAGGTGTTTTCCCACGCGCACCGCACGCACCCCGGAGAATCCGAGCCGGTGTAGGCCGTCGCGCACGACTAGCCCCTGCGGATCATTGACGACCGGCTTCAGCGCGACCACGACCTCGACCGCAAAGGTCATTCGGCGACAACCCCTTCGATCTCGATGCCGCAGATGCGCTTCGCTGCTTCAACGTAGCGCTGTGTCGTCCCGCGCACCACCTCGTCGGGAAGCGCGGGGCCGGGATCGGTCTTGTCCCAACCGAGGGTTTCGACGTAGTCACGCACGAATTGCTTGTCGAACGAGACAGCGGGCTCGCCCTCGCGCCACTCGGATATCTCCCAGAAGCGCGAGGAGTCGGGAGTGAAGATCTCATCGATGAGCGTGAGCTTGCCGTTGATGAATCCGAATTCGAACTTGGTGTCGGCGAGGTAGATCCCGACGCTCTCGCAGCGCGCGGTGGCGAAATCGAAGAGCCGCAGCGATGCCGACTCCAGCTGATCCGCGAGCGACTGCCCGACGAGACCGCGCAGCTCGAGGCGCGAGATGTTGACGTCGTGACCGTCATCCTTCTTGATCGCCGGCGTGAATCGCGGCGACGGGAGCCGTGAGGAATCGCGCAGCCCTTCGTGCAACGGCTCGCCTGCGAGCGTGCCCTTGTCGCGGTACTCCTTCCACCCCGATCCGCTGATGAATCCGCGCACCACGCATTCGACATCGATGCGCTGGGCGCGAGCGACGTGCATCGAGCGTGGCAGCCAGTCACTGCGCACCAACTCGGGGATCGCCTCCTCCATGTCGGGAAGCAGGTGATTGGGCATGATGCCGGCGGTCTCCGCGAACCACCAGCGCGACATCTGCGTCAGCACGGTGCCCTTTCCAGGAATCGCCGTCGGCAGGACGACGTCGAAAACACTCAAGCGGTCAGTCGCGATCATCAGCAGCGTGCCGTCAGCGAGCTGGAAGGTGTCACGCACCTTGCCGCGGCGGAACAGGTTCAGGTCACCGACCTCGGCAGCGTTCATCACTTGCATCAACTCATCCTCCCGCCGGCAAGACCGGCCTCTATCGCGAGCTCAGGTGCCGAAGCATCCGTTGCGGCGCGCTGATCAGTCGTCGACAGACCGAGACGCCGGTACGTCACATCAATATTGGCGAGGTACGGCTCGATGTCGAAACAGTGCGCGATCATCAACTCCGAAAGGGCGCCGGAGATGTCGGGGTCGAGTGCCACGAGGTCGCGGAATGAGCCATCGTCATCGCGTGCACGCGTGGCCAGCCGCTGCACGGCACGATAGGCGCGCTCACGTGGCCATTCGGCCTCGACGATCAGCGCGGTGAGCACCTGTTGCGAGAAGACGATGCCGCCATGCAGCTCGATGTTCGCCATCATGTTCTCGGGCTTGACGCGGAGCCCCTCGACGATTCGCGTGGAGAGACGCACGATGTAGTCGCTGAGCGCGCACGCGTCGGGAAGGATCACGCGCTCCGCCGACGAGTGGGAGATGTCCCGCTCATGCCAGAGTGCAACGTCCTCCATCGCTGTCGACGCGTATCCCCTGAGCACCCGCGCGAGCCCGCATATGCGCTCACAGAGCACGGGATTGCGCTTGTGGGGCATGGAGGACGAACCCTTCTGCCGCTGTCCGAAGGGCTCCTCGACCTCGTCGACCTCGGTGATCTGGAGCAGCCGTATCGTGGTCGCCAGCCGCTCGAGCACGGCGCCGAGCAGTGCGAGCGCGGTGATGAAGGACGCGTGGCGGTCGCGCGCGAGCACCTGAGTCGAAACCGGCGCGGTGGCGAGCTCCAGTCCCTGGCAGACGTGTTCCTCGACCTCCGGTGGAACGCTCGCGTGCGTGCCGACCGCGCCGGTGATCTGTCCGACCGCGATCTCGGCGGTCGCGGCGGCGAGCCGGATGCGGGAGCGACGGACCTCGTCGACGAAGTTGGCGAGCTTCACCCCGAGGGTCAGGGGCTCCGCGTGCACGCCGTGGGTGCGGCCCATCATCACCGTGAGGCGGTGACGCTCGGCCTGTTCGATGAGTGCCCCGATCAGGGAATCGACGTCGGCGTCGATGACACCGGCGGCGTCGCGAAGCTGGGTCGCCAGGGCGGTGTCGACCACGTCGGACGAGGTCAGCCCGAGGTGGAAGTAGCGTCCGGCGTCCCCGACGGTCTCCTGCACCGCCGCCACGAACGCGGCAATGTCGTGTCCCTGCTCGGCCTCGAGCTCCGCGATGCGATCGGCATCGATGGTCGCGCCCTGAAGGGCGGTCAGCGCCTCAACCGGGATGCGCCCGATCTCCGCCCAACCCTCGCACGCGAGCAACTCGACATCCAGCCAGCGTTGCAGCCGCGATGCGTCACTGAAGATCTTCGCGATCTGCTGCGGGGCGTACCGGGGGATCACGTACGTTCATTCTATCGGGGTGACCGCTGTCTCCTCCCTTCCTCTCGTGATCGCGCACCGTGGCGCCTCCCGCGACGCTCCGGCAAACACACCCGCGGCGTTCGAGGCGGCGATCGCGCTCGGTGCGGACGCCGTCGAGCTCGACGTGCGCCGGACTGCCGACGGCGTTCTCGTGGTGCATCACAACGCATCCCGCCGGGGAGTGCCACTCACGTTGCTGACCTACTCGGCTCTCGTACGTCTGAGCCGCCACGAGCCGCCACGGCTCGAAACGGTCCTGGATCTCTGCGCCGGCAGGATCGCCGTCGACATCGAGGTCAAGGAAGTTGGCTTCGAAACCGAGGTGATCGATGCGGCGTCGAGGCGTTTTCCGCGCGACCGGCTGCTGTACACGTCGTTCGAGGAGGCGGTTATCAGCACGATCAAGCACCTGGATCCGAGTGCGCGGTGCGGGCTGCTGCTCGGGCCGGGACGGCTGAGAAGCCGCACGCAGCGCTATGAAGGGCTGCCCTTCGATCTCGCCGAGCGGTGTGGCGCCGATCTCCTGGCCGTCCATCAGTGGCTTGCGCCGCTGCGCGGCCGGAGCCGGCGGGTTCCCGGCACCGGCCTCCTTGCGGAGGCACAGGCGCGTGGGTTTCCCATGATGGTGTGGACGGTTGACGGTCCTCAGCGGCTGCGCGCCTACCTCGCAGACGGTCGAGTGGCGGGGATAATCACTGACCTGCCAGGGCTCGCGGTCGAGACTCGCCGCGAGCTGCAATCCGGGGTCAGTCGGGAAGTGGGGCGGACCCGATTGGGTGCCGGCACGCGGGGAGCAGGGCGATTTCATGCCAGCGGACGTAACCGGACCAACTCGGGCCACGTTGACTGATCGAGTGCGCCCGGCGATCCCGAGATGACGCTACCTCGGGCGTATGAGGACCAGCTTGTCGAGCGTGCCAAACAGGACGCCGACGCCTTTGGGGAACTGTACGACCACTACTTCGGGCAGATCTACCGGTTCGTCTTCAGTCGCCTGCGAGACCAGGAGGCAGCGGAGGACGTTACCTCAGAGGTCTTTTTCAAGGCACTCCGTGCAATCGGGCGATACAAACCGTCAGGCCACCCCTTCAGCGCCTGGCTCTATCAGATCAGCGTCAACGCCATAAATGATCATTACCGCAGCCGTAAACCGACCTCGAGCCTCGACAGCGCCATCGCTGTCGCCGACCCGGCTCGCCCTGTCGACGACCGGGTCGTTGACAGTGCCGAGGCTGCGCGCGTGTGGGCGGCGATCGACGACCTCCCCCCGCAGCAGAGGGCCGCGATGACCCTGAAGCTCGGTGAGGATCTCAAGCTCGCCCAGATCGGGGAGATCCTGGGGAAGAGTGAGGGAGCGGTGAAGCTGCTGATCCATCGCGGGATGATCGGTGTCCGGCTCCGCCTCGGTGTCGTCGTCGCTATCGAGGAGCAGAGCTGATGGCCTGGATGGGCGGATGGTTCGATCCCGAACTGGAGGATCTGTTCCACGACGAGCCCGAGCTGCTCGAGACCGCCAAGACGGTGCGGGCAGCGCGTCCCCGAGTGGAGCCAGACCCACGATTCCAGAACCGCCTCCGCGCTCAGCTCGTCGCCGAGGCTTCGCGTGGGCACAGCGTGCGTGGCGTGCGCCGCTGGTGGCGTCTCGGGCCAGCGCACTTCGCCTGGGGCGGAGCCTTCGTCGGGGCGGCACTGATCACTGCAACCGTGCTCACCTTCGTCTCGAACCACACGGTCGATCAGTCGGTCACGGCCTACTCGCAGCTCACCGCGCAGCATTCGGTGAGTCCGAACCAGGTGATCACCGTCGCGTTCAACCAACCGATGAACGAGCAGGCTGTCGAGGCGGGCGTCCACATCCGGCCGGCGATCGTGGTGACGTTCGCCTGGAAGAACAACAACCTCGTGATCTCGCCCGCGCACCACCTCTCAGCGAACACGCCGTACACCGTTCACATCGACCAGATAGCGCTCAAAGCCTCGTCGGGCGCATCCGCGGCTGCGCCGATCAACATCACCTTCGGGACGGCGCCGACCCCGCCACCCACGCCCGTGGCGCCGGCAACGCTCAATCCCGTGGTGCTGGGGTCGAATGGCACCGGTGGCTCGCTGTTCTACTCGCCGGACGGTTCCCTGCTCAGCACTGCGGGCCTGTTGCCGCAATCGGCCACGAGCTCGCCATCGGCTTCGGCCACGGTGGCCGCGTCAACGCCGTCGGCCAGCCCGACGCCGACCCCTGAGGGAGTGATCACCCAGGCGCCCGAGGTTCCGGGTGGGCTCGTCGAATTCCCGCGTGCGGGGACCCCGTGGCAGATCGAGGCGTCGTCCCCGACCGCGGCGGCTTTCTCGCCCAACGGCAGGTATCTGGCGCTGGCGGTGGATGACGGCAACGGCGGCTCGCGGATCATCACGTTGCGGAGCGACGGAACGCAGCGGGTGCGGCGCATCAACTCGCCGACGCCGATCACCGCGCTGACCTGGGCGACCAGCGACCAAATCATCTACACCGACGGCACGAGCATCGATTCGGTCGGCGTCTCCAACGGGAAGAACGCGCTCTACACGCTGCCTTCGGGCTCGGGGACCATCACCGCGTTGGCACCCGGTGGCGCCTACGCCTATGTCGCACCGGCCAGCGGCACCGGTGGTGCCCTGCTCAACGTGACGACAAAAACCGACCAGGTGCTCCAGGGCGCCGCGAGCGACGTCGCGTTCAGCGGCGACGGAACGTCAGTCGCATGGATCGACCAGTCAGCGCAGCCGGCCCGATTGCTCACCGAGGCCGTGGGTCAGGGCGCGCCGGCGGTGGTTTCCACGCCCGGCGCGACGGCGAGCCCCAACGGCGTCTCGCTCGACCTGAAGGGTGACGAGGTGGCCTACCTCAGCACCGACTCGAGCGGCGTGAGCAAGCTGGTGGTTGCGCAGCTGCCGAGCGGCACGCCACTTGCGATCGAATCACCATCCAACGCGTCCCAGCTGAGCCTGTCTCCCGCCGGCGATCAGATCGCCTTCATCTCGAACAACTCGGGCGGAGCCAGCATCGAACAGGCCGCTGTCCCCGGCACCACGACGAAAAGCAGCGGGCAGTCGATTCCGGCCGCCGCCAACGCGACTCTCCAGCACTTTGTCCAGGCGCAGGTCGGTCACGACGGTCAGCCCGACGTCGTCGCCCTGGCCGGCCTGAGCGCGCCTGACGTGAATGCCGCAGCGTTCACGCCGCAGGATCTGAGCCGTGCGTACATCCTCAGCACGTACCTCGCTCAGGGGGGCGTCGCGGCGAGCGTTGAGCTGATCGTCGATCCGAACGTGGGGCACGCCACAGCGAGGGTCGCGAGCGAGACGCTCCTCCTCGCGCGCGATGCCGCCGGCGATTACGTGGTCACCTCGGCGGCGCTGACGTCGCAGCTCAGCGACGAATCCGCGGGTCCGCATGTGGTCCAGGTGAGCTCGAGCACGGTCGGGGGCGTCACCACCCTGCAGGTGCGCTTCGACAGCGACCTCAACTCGAACAGCATCGCCGCGGCGATCTCGGTCCTCTCGACGTCGGGAGCGACGCTGCCGTCGACGGCCACCTACAACCCCGACACGCGGACCGCCACGGTGACCATCGCCAACGCTCCCGCGGGCACGTTGACGCTCGATATCGCGACCACCCTCGCGGATTTCGAAGGGCAGAATCTGGCGAGCAGCTTCACAACAAAGGTCCAGGCGAGCTCCTAACGGCGCATCCTCGACCCCAGCTGGTACAGGGTTGCTCGCACCGGGATGCGCATGGTCCCATCAGCGGCCGTGCACGCTTCCAGCGCACGCTGGCATTCGCCGCGCATTGCAGTGAGCACGTCCTCGGGCTGCCCGGCGAGCTCAGCCGCCACCGGGCGCGAAACGACCATGGCCGCCCAATAGCTGCCGATGCCGTCGAAGCGCACCACGTCGTGCAGCGTCTGGCGCTCCCAGCCGGCTGCAGGCGCCGGTTCGGTGGTCGCCAGGCAGCGCTCCAGGAACCTCGACCGGATGCCTGCGACATCGCGCAGCGCCTCGATGAGCGCGACTTCGTGCAGCGGAGGACGCGCCGCATCCCAGGTGACGATTGCCGCACATCCGGTGGGACGGGTGACGCGCTCGGCGACGTCATACAGCAGGTCGCCGGCCCAGAAGCCGAGCGTGCACAGCGACGCGACTCGGTCACACGACGAGTCCACCAGCGGCTTCACCGCGCCGATCGCCAACCGCGTCGAGACAGTGCATCCGGTCTCGGCGACGTCGTGCTCCGCAGCCTCGAGCAGACCGGGGTCGGTGTCGATGAGCACGACCGTGCCACGGTTGCCGACGGCGGCGCCCAGCGCCGAGCCCAGCGTCGCGCCGTCGCAGATGAGGTCGCACGCAGTCTCTCCCGGCCGCACTCCGAGGATGTCGACCACCTGCTCGGCAAGCGGTCGAAGCACGGCGCGCATGTACAGCCGCCCGAATCGCGGCTCCATGCTCGCTACCCGGAGACGGCGATTGCCGCTGCGATCGCCGCGGCGCGCGCCGGATCGCGCACAACTCGGCGCAATGGCTCCTGGCGTCTCGCCCACTCGTCAGCCGCGGCGACCAGCTCCGGGTGCTGCTCGATGAAGGCGGTGCTGTAGTGCCCAGCTCGAAAGTCCGGCGCGTCGATCACGGCGAGGTGGTACGCGATGTTGGTGTGTATCCCCGTGATGATGTACTCCAGCAGCGCGCGCCGCATCCGGTCGAGCGCCATGTCGCGCGTCGGCGCATAGGTGATCAACTTGGCGATCATCGGGTCGTAGTTGGGAGAGACCATGCCCGGGCTCACCAGCGAGCTGTCGACGCGAACACCTGGACCAGCGGGTTCGTGGTACCCGGTGACCTGCCCCGGTGACGGAAGGAAGCCGCGCGCGTAGTTCTCCGCATTGATCCGGCACTCGACTGCGTGCCCGCGTGGAATGACCTGCTCCTGGGTGAGTGTCAATCGCTCGCCGGCAGCGATGCGCAGTTGCTCCGCAACGAGATCGATGCCGTAGACGAGCTCCGTCACCGGGTGCTCGACCTGCAGACGCGTGTTCATCTCGAGGAAGTAGAACTCGCCGTTGCGATAGATGAACTCGACGGTGCCGGCATTGACGTATCCCACTGCTCTCGCCGCTGTCACCGCCGCCTCCCCCATGAGCGCTCGAGTGGCTGCGTCGATGGCCGGCGATGGCGCTTCCTCGACAATCTTCTGGTGGCGTCGTTGCACCGAGCACTCGCGCTCGCCCAGGTGGATGACATTGCCGTGCGTATCCGCCAGCACCTGAATTTCGATGTGACGCGGCTCTTCGAGATACCGTTCGAGGAAGATCGTGTCATTGCCGAAGGCGCGCTGCGCCGTGCTTCTGGCGGTGTCGAATGCGGAGCGCAGTTCGTCCTCGTCGCTGGCGACGCGCATCCCGATGCCGCCGCCACCCGCGCTCGCCTTGATCAGCACCGGGTAGCCGATGCGCGCCGCGGCGCTGACGGTTTCCTCGATGTCGCCGAGCGCATCCGTCCCTGGGACAATCGGGACTCCCGAGTTGCGCATGCGCTCGCGAGCGGGGACCTTCTCACCCATGGCCGCCATGGCGTCAGGCGGCGGTCCGACGAAGACGATGCCCTGCTCGGCGCACGCCCGTGCGAGCTGCTGGTTCTCGCTGAGAAACCCATAGCCAGGATGAATCGCCTGCGCGCCGGTCGAGCGCGCCGCATCGATGATGCGGTCGATCACCAGGTAGGACTGCGCCGCCGGAGCGGGGCCGATCTCCACAGCTTCATCAGCGAGCAGCACAAACGCGGCGGTGCGATCGACCTCGCTGTGCACCGCAACGGTACGAACGCCCAGGTCACGGCATCCACGGATGATGCGCAAAGCGATCTCGCCACGGTTTGCGATGAGGACTTTGTCGAACATGGCGCCCGCTCAGCCTCTGGTCACGCGCCGATCTGGATGAGCGGCGTTCGCGGGCTGACCACGACGCCCTCGGTCACGTACACCTCGGTGACTGTCCCCGCACGTGTTGCGGTGATGTCGTTCTGCATCTTCATCGCCTCGAGGACGCAGACGACGTCACCCAGCGCGACGCGGTCGCCGACCTTGACGCTGACCTTGAGCAGCAGGCCCTGCATCGGGGACACAACCGTCCCCTCGCGGACAGTGATGTCCGGTGCGGCAGGCGATTCGACCGTGGCTCCCCCGGACTCCACACCGCCGCCGATGATGCGCACGGCGTAGCTCTGTCCGTCGACCTCGACGGTGAGCTCACGAACTGCCGGCGCTGGTGGTTCGTCTCCCTGCGGCTCGCCCGCATCCAGGTCCCCGGCCGGCGGGGACTCGAAGGTACTTGCGGCCGGCTCGACATCCGGATCATCCCCCAGGCGTTCAGCGACCGCGTCGCCGCGGACCAGATTCAGGTACGCGTTCGGAAAGAGCGCATAGGTCACCATGGCCGAGAGATCCGGCGTTGCATGGCCCTCGCGAATGAGCTCACGTCGGGTGGACTCCATGACCGGTTCGAGCAGATCCGCCGGACGGCAGGTGATCGGCTCTTCGCGGCCGTTGACCAGCCGCCGTACTTCGCGGTCGACCGGTTCGGGCGGCTCGCCGTAGAGACCGAGGCAGTAGTCCTTGATCTCCTGGCTGACGGTCGCGTAACGGTCGCCCTCGACCACGTTGTAGACGGCCTGCGTTGCCATGATCTCGGTGAGGGGCGTGATCAGCGGCGGATACCCGAGCTCGGCGCGGACCTGGACAACGTCGGCCTCCACCTCGGCAAGCCGTGCCAGCGAGCTGCGCTCGCGCAGCTCGGCCATGGCGTGGCCCATCGCGGATGGCGGGAGCAGTCCGCGCAGAGCGGACGTATCCAGACGGGCCGCGAGCGGATCGATGACCTCCGCGTAGTGCACGAGCTCCTGCTCGAGGACCAGCGCCGCGGCGGCGATGCGCTCGAGATCGAGCCCGCAGTCGACCTCGGTTCCGGCAAACCCCGCGACCAGCGCCTCGGCGCCGGGCATCGACGCACCGCCCGCAAGCGGAGACAGCGCGCAATCGGCGCGATACGCTCCCGCGAGGGCGGCGGAGTGACACGCAAGCGCGGCCATCCCTGTCTGCGCGGAGATCGACACCGCCACGGGGACGCCCGCGGCTTCCCGGATCACCTTGACCGCCCTCGCCGCGGCCGCCGCGCCGAGAACGCCGAGGGGATCGTGAAGACAGATCGTCGGGTAGCCGGCGTCGACGAGCCTGCGCGCGACGTCCCCAAGCCCGTCGGGGCCGCGCCCCGGCACCTCGTTGTAGACGATGACTCCCTCTGCCTGCTTGCCGGTCGCGGCGATCGCGGTCGCGCATCGTTCGAGGTTCCGGACATCGTTGAGCGGGTCGTAGCAGCGGAAGATGTCGACCCCTGCCGCCGCGGAGGTCTCGATGAACGCGTCGACGAGGTCGTCGGGTACCTGCCGGTGGCCGACCAACGACTGGCCGCCGATCACCGCCAGCAGCGGGGTGATCGGCGCGGCGGCGCGGATGGCGCGAAGCCGCTCGAACGGATCCTCAGCGAGAAATCGAAGCGACGCCTCGAACGTCGAACCGCCGAACACGTCGAGAGCGGCAAATCCGCAGTGATCGAGGGTCTCGGCGACCGGCAGAGCGTGGCGGAGGCGCAGCCTGCTGACCATGAGCGACTGCTGCCCATGGCGGAGCGACGTCTCCACCAACTCGAGGCGGGGCATGCCGGGCCATTCTAGCCAGAGCCAGGGCGGCTGGCCGCCTAGGCGAAGTCGAATCCCTCGGGCAGTTGCACCTTCGAGCGCATTCGCGCGCGCTCCTCCTTGATTCTCGCGGCGACTTCGGGGTCGAACAACCCGATGATCTCGGCGGCGAGGTGGCCGGCGTTTCGCGCGCCCATCGGGCCCACGGCGACGGTCGCCACCGGAATGCCCGGGGGCATCTGCACGATGGAGAGCAACGAATCGAAACCGGCGAGCGGGGTCGCAGCGAGCGGCACGCCGATCACCGGCAGCGTCGTCAGTGACGCGAGCACGCCCGGAAGGTGTGCGGCTGCTCCAGCGCCGGCGATCAGCACCTGGAGCCCGCGTTCGGGCGCGGCCAGCGCATAGGCGCGCACGACGTCGCCGGCGCGGTGCGCCGACATGACGCCGATCTCCCATCCGATTGCGTAGCCGTCGAGCACCTCACCGCACGTGTTCATCACGGGGAGATCCGACTCGCTCCCCACGACGATGCCGACCCGTACCCCTTCGCTCATGAGGGCACGCCTGCTGCGGCCGGCCGGCCGATATCGCTGCGCGACTGCATGCCGTCGAAATGCACGCGCGCCAGATTGCCATACGCGCGTGCCCGCGCGGCTTCGACATCGGCCGCGATCGCGGTGACGCAGAGCACGCGGCCGCCCGCGGTTCGCAACGTACCGTCAACGTCCCGCCTGGTTCCCGCGTGAAAACAGACCACGTCGTCGTCGAGCGCATCGATCCCGGTGATCGGGTCGCCGCGACGCACGTCGCCGGGGTACCCGGCGGCGGCCGCCACCACGCCGACGGCGGCCCCATGAGTGACCGGCGCGGTCCCGGCCACAACTTCGCCCTGGGCGCACGCGGTGAGCACGTCGAGGAGCGACTCACCGAGCAGCGGCAACACCACCTGGGTCTCCGGATCGCCGAAACGGGCGTTGAACTCGAGCACCCGCAGTCCGTGAGGAGTGAGCATCAAACCCGCGTAGAGGCAGCCGACAAATGGAGTCCCCTGCTCGCTGAGTGCTTGGATGCAGGGTTCGAGCACGCTACGCGCGACATCCTCAAGAAAGTCCTCCGACCCCGCATCAGGAGGCGGGGCGATCGCGCCCATCCCGCCGGTGTTGGCACCGCTGTCGCCGTCGAAGATGCGCTTGTAGTCTCGTGCGGGGACGAGCAGACGCACGTTGTGTCCATCGCTCAGCCCGAACACGCTCACCTCGGGACCGTTGAGCAATTCCTCGACGACGACCTGACGACCCGCGGCGCCGAAACGCTCGTCGCTGAGACAGTCCTCCAGCGCGCGCTCCGCCTCATCGACGGTGCCGCAGACCACGACGCCCTTGCCCAGTGCCAGCCCGTCCGCTTTGACCACGCACGCCCCGCCGAGCTCGGCGACAAAGGCACTGAGGCGTCCGCGATCGGTGACGTCGCCATGAATCCACCGCGCGGTTGGGATACCGGCCGCGTCCATCACCTGCTTCGCGAACGTCTTCGACGAACTCGATGCGCGCAGCGGCGGCCGTCGGACCGAAGACGAGGATGCCTCGCGCGTGGCAGGCATCGGCCACGCCCGCGGCGGCGGCTGCGTCGGGGCCGATGATCACCAGACCCACCGCACGCTCGGAGGCGAGCCTGGCGACCTCCACCGCGTCGGTCACATCGATCGGCACGTTCTCCGCGATGCCGGCGGTGCCGGCGTTGCCCGGCGCCACGATGATGGCAACCTCAGGTGCGTCGCGCCTGCACGCCCACGCGAGCGCGTGCTCGCGACCCCCGGATCCGACGATGAGTACCCGTTCTATTCCCATTCGATCGTCGACGGCGGTTTACTCGAGATGTCGTACACCACGCGGTTGACTCCGGGCACCTCGTTGACGATGCGACGGCTGATCAAGCCGAGCACGTCGTACGGGACCCTGGCCCAGTCAGCGGTCATGCCGTCCTCGCTCTCGACGATACGCACCGCCACGACGTTCCCATATGTCCGAAAGTCGCCCATGACCCCCACCGACGAAATCGGGGTCAGGATCGCGAACGACTGCCAGACCTTTCGATACAGACCGCTGCGTTTGATCTCGTCGATGACGACCCAGTCGGCGGCGCGCAGGGTTTCAAGGCGCTCGCGCGTCACCGCGCCGATGATCCGGATGGCGAGCCCCGGGCCCGGGAAGGGCTGGCGGAACACCATGTCCTCCGGGAGCCCGAGCGCGAGCCCAACGTTGCGAACCTCGTCCTTGAAGAGATACCGCAATGGCTCGACGAGCTCGAACCGGAGGTTCTCGGGCAGTCCGCCGACGTTGTGATGGGTCTTGATCTTGGTCGCGTTGTGGGTGTCGTGTGACGTGGACTCGATGACGTCGGGGTAGAGCGTCCCCTGGGCGAGGAAATCGATCGATCCCAATCGAGCCGCCTGCTCCTCGAAGACGCGGATGAACGTCGCGCCGATGCGGCGGCGTTTCTCTTCGGGGTCGACCACGCCGGCGAGCGCGTCGAGGAACTGGCTGGTGGCGTCAACGTGGACGAGGTGAATGTGGCGCTGGGTGCGCATCACGTCGATGACCCGGTCGCCCTCGCCTCGACGGAGCAGGCCGTTGTCAACGAAGACGCAGGTCAGCTGATCGCCGACCGCGCGATGCACCAGCGTCGCAGCGACCGCCGAGTCCACACCGCCGCTGAGCGCGCAGATCACCTTCCCATCACCGATCTGGTGACGCAGCGCGCTGATCGTCATCTCGATGAACGACGCGGCCTCCCACGTGCCGGCGCATGCGCAGACGTCGAAGAGGAAGTTGCGCAGGATGTCGCGCCCCAGCGGCGTGTGCGCGACCTCGGGGTGGAACTGGATGCCGTACCGCTTCCCGGGGCCGACGAAGGCCGCACACGCCGAGTTGAGCGAGTGCGCGATGGCACGGAACCCTGGCGGCAATCCGGTGACGACGTCGCCGTGCGACATCCAGACGGCGAGTTCCGCGGGCAGCTTCTCAAAGAGTCCGGCGGCATCGTCCACGGTCACTGACGCGTGTCCGTACTCGCGGCGCTCCGCCGGAGCGACATCCCCTCCGAGGTCCACCGCGAGCAGGTCCATGCCGTAACAGATGCCGAGAATCGGAATGTCGAGCGCGTACACCGCGGGGTCCGGGTGAGGTGCCCCGGTTTCGAACACCGATGCCGGGCCTCCGCTGAAGATCAGGCCGCGCGGATTGCGGCGACGGATCTCGTCGGCGCTGATCGTCCCGGGGACGAGCTCGCAGTACACCTTGGCCTCGCGCACGCGGCGCGCGATCAACTGGCTGTACTGGCTGCCGAAATCGAGGACGAGGATCGTGTCCTGGGCGACCTGCGCAGGCATGCGCGCCACCGCGCCTGCGTCAGTCGCGACGGTCATCACCTTCCTCTCACCGCTCCTCAGACCCCCATGCCGACACGCTGCTCGCGCTGCTGCACCTTGCCCTCGGTCTTGATCGACGGAGCGATGACCATCTCGGTCTCCTGGAACTCGGCGATCGTCCTCGCGCCACACACGCCCATCGCCGTTTTCAGGGCGCCGACGAGGTTCATGCTCCCGTCGTCGACGTGCGCCGGACCGAAGAGGATCTCGCGCAGCGTGCCCTTGATCCCGGTGCGGATGCGCGTGCCCCGAGGAAGGTTCGGGTCGGGTGTGGCCATCCCCCAGTGGTTGCCATGCCCGGCTGCTTCCGCGGCCGACGCGAAGATCGAGCCGATCATCACGCCGTCGGCCCCGCTCGCGAATGCCTTTGCGACGTCGCCGCCGAGGCGCATGCCGCCGTCGGTGATGATCGCGACGCGCTCGCCGCTCCGCCGGAAGTGATCGTCACGAGCGGCTGCGCAGTCGCTGGTGGCGGTGACCTGGGGAACGCCGACTCCGAGCACCGCACGGGTTGTGCATGCCGCGCCCGGTCCGACACCGACAAGCAATCCCTTGATGCCGGTGTCCATCAGCTCCAGGGCGGTCGCATAGTCGACGCAATTGCCGGCGACCACCGGGATGTCGACGGAGTGGGTGAGCTCGGAGAACGAGAGGTGTTTGTACGACTTGCTGACGTGGCGGGCCGTGAGCACGGTCCCCTGCACAACGAGCATGTGCGCGCCGGCTTCCTGAACGATCGGAGCGCGGCGCTCGGCGTGGGCGGGGATCGTGGACACGGCGCATGCGACGCCGGCGCGGGTGATCTCCTCGATTCGCTGACCGATGAGCCCGTCCTGCACGGGCGCGGTGTAGATCTTCTGCAGGAGCGTGTTGATCTGGTCGGCCGGGGACTCTGCGATCGCCGACAGCACGTCGGCGGGGTCCTCGTAGCGCGTCTGCACGCCGTCAAGGTTGAGGACGGCGAGTCCACCCAGGTGTCCCATCTCCGTTGCGAACCGGGTGTCCACCACCCCATCCATCGCGGCCGCGAGGAACGGGATCTCCAGCGTGGTCCCGTTGACCGAGAACGAGACGTCGATTTCCGCCGGGTTGACCGTCACACGACCGGGGACCAGGGCAACCTCGTCGAACCCATACGCGCGCCGGGCCCGCTTGCCTCTGCCCAACTCGAACTCCATCTGGAGATTCTACAGGAGAGCCCTGGGTGTCCGGCCTTGGGATCCCACCATCTTGTGGACACCGGCTTGCCCACCCACCACATCTGGTGGTACACCCAGCGGCGACCGCGGAGAATCAGGGGTAGATTCCTCTCACTCGCGTGGCCTCGGCCACCTTGGTGACCGCGATACGGAACGCGGCGTCGCGCAGCGTGATCCCGTGCGACTGCGACTCAGCCCTGACCTGTTGATAGCTGCGGGTCATGACCTCGCGGAGACGCGAGTTCACGTCGCCCGAGCCCCAGAAGTACGCCTGGTTGTCCTGCACCCACTCGAAGTAGGAAACGACGACGCCGCCGGCATTGGCGAGGATGTCGGGGAGGATGATCACCCCGCGCGCGCTCAGCAATGCGTCGGCCCCCGTGGTCAGCGGAGCGTTCGCGCCCTCGGCGATCACCTTCGCCAGCACACGGTCGGCATTGCGCTCGGTGATCTGTGCCTCGAGAGCTGCGGGGACGAGCACGTCGACATCGAGGGTCAGCAGTTCCTCGCGGTCGATCTGCTCCGCACCTCCATAGTCGGTGAAGTGCCCACCCTCTTCCTTGAGGTGGCGCAGTGCCATCAAATCGAGTCCTTCAGCGCGGTACAGGCCGCACGTGCTGTCCGAGACGGCGACAACCGTCATCCCCTCGGCCGACAGCAGTTCTGCACACACGCCGCCGACCTTGCCGAATCCCTGAATCGCCACCCGCGCGGCGGACGGATCCATCGCCGCGTCGCGCATCGCGAGCATCGTGACCATGGTCAGGCCACGTCCGGGTCCGGTGTAGCGACCTTCGGAGCCACCGATCGACTGCGGTTTCCCCGTCACCGACGCGGGGACCGAGAAGCCCGCGTGCATCGACAG
Organism: Candidatus Dormiibacterota bacterium; assembly: GCA_963756075.1. Taxonomy (GTDB): domain Bacteria; phylum Chloroflexota; class Dormibacteria; order Aeolococcales; family Aeolococcaceae; genus Palsa-851. Next base: position 159,552 of record CAVWMH010000002.1, read on the forward strand.
CGTGTCCATGATCCACGCCATCACCTGCGGACCGGTACCGAGGTCCGGGCGCGGGAATGTCGCGGTCCGGGCCGACGATGAGCGATATCTCGGTGGTGAATCGTCTGGTCAGCCGCTCGAGCTCGGTGAGGTTGAGCTCGCGCGGATCGCAGATCACGCCGCCCTTTGACCCACCAAACGGGACGTCGACGACCGCCGTCTTCCACGTCATGTACATCGCCAGGGCTCGCGCGTCGTCCAGCGTCATCGCGGGGTGATAGCGCAGTCCGCCTTTGGCGGGCCCACGGGCGATGTTGTGCTGCACGCGAAATCCGGTGAACACTCGGAATGAGCCGTCGTCCATCTCGACCGGGAAATGCACGACCAGCTCGCGTTTGACCTCGCGCAGCACTGCTCGAAGCGAGTCGTCCAGCCCGATGGCGTCGGCGGTTGCGTCGAACTGCCGCTGAGCAATGCTCAGGGCGGAGCGCTCATTGGTCCCGGACATGCGCAGGCCGCACTATACGCAACAAGCCAGTGGTTTAGGTCGGGCGGGACACCCCGGATTAGCACGCCGACGCGACGTGTAGTTGCCTGCCCTGGCAGCAACGCGATGCACAATCATTGACAATCGTGATCCCAACCAGCATGCTATGCCGGAACGACAGGAGGTTTTGGACATCCCCTGTCACAAACAACAAGGAGGCCCATAGGATATGGCCAGGACCAGACGTAGGAGAGGCGGCGTCGAGAAGGCCGTCAAACGCACCGTGAGGCGCGTAGGGACGACAGCTCGCCGTCGCGCACCCGCCGCTGGTGGCGATCTCGTGAAGGCGGTGCAGAACCTCGTGAAGGCGTTGCCCGTCGGCGAGTTGGAAAAGCGACTTGCGGGCCTTGAGAAGACTGTCGCGCGGCTCGAAACGAGCCTGCGTGGTGCAGCCAAGCGCGCGAGCACCGCGGTCCGCGGCAGCAAGCGCTCAACTGCCAAACGCGCGACTGCCAAACGCACGACCGCGAAGCGGGCGACCGCCAAGCGGGCGACTGCGAAGCGAGCAACCGCCAAGCGGGCGACCGCAAAGCGCGCTACCGCCAAGCGGGCCACTGCGAAGCGAGCAACCGCGAAGCGCGCCGGCGCCAAGCGGACAACCGCCAAGCGGGCGACTGCGAAGCGGGCGACAGCAAAGCGCGCCGGCGCCAAGAAGACGACGGCACGTAAGACCACGGCGCGCAAGACCACGGCGCGCAAGACCACGGCTCGTAAGCCGGCCGCTCGTAAGCGCGCGCGCAAGACCACGGCCCGCAAGACCACGGCCCGCAAGACCACTGCGCGCAAGACGACGGCTCGTAAGACCACGGCTCGCAAGCCGGCCGCCGCTCGGAAGACCACCGCGCGCAAGACCACGGCTCGTAAGCCGGCTGCCGCTCGGAAGACCACTGCGCGTAAGCCGGTGACCCGGCGTCGCGCGGTGCGCAAGCCCGTCGCTGCACCGCCCGCAGCGGCGCCCGCGACCACCACACCGAGCTAGGGCACAACTACCCCAGCACATCAGCCTTTGGTAGTTCAGAAGGCCTCCGGCCGGTGCCGGGGGTCTTCTTCATGTCATGCAGCCGCGAGACGTTGCGGCGACCGCCTCGGTCTTCAGGCGCTTAGCACGCGTGCGACCACACCGGCGGCGCGTTGAGCGCCCGCAGCGCTCACGTCCAGGTGAGTCACGCACCGGAGCGTACGTGGCCCCATGGTGCTCACCAGCACGTTCTGCTCGCTCATCCGGGCCGCCAGCTCCGCTGCGGGCGCGAGCGTGTCGAACATGACGATGTTGGTGGCCACAGCCGGACGCCGCAGCGTCACTCCCGGGCATCCGGCGAGCTCGTCGGCGATGAGCCTCGCATTGGCGTGGTCCTCGGCGAGCCTCGCGACATTGTGTTCGAGCGCATACAGACCCGCCGCTGCGATCACGCCTACCTGACGCATCCCGCCGCCGAGCCGCTTGCGCCACCGGCGCACCGACGCGATCGTCCCGGTGTCGCCAGCCACCACGGATCCCACCGGAGCACCGAGGCCCTTGCTGACGCAGACGGTGACCGTGTCGCACTCGGCAACCAGCGTGGCCGGGCGTGACCCCCAGCGCGACGGCGGCGTTGAACAGCCGCGCTCCGTCGCAGTGAACGCGGAGTCCGCGGTTGTGCGCCGCGAGCGCCGCTCCAGCGATCCGCTGCGCGTCGATGGCGGCGCCACCTCTGCGGTTGTGGGTGTTCTCGATGGAGAGGAGTGTGGTCACCGGCTGATGGATGTCCGGCTCGCGGACCGCCGCTTCGATAGACCCGGCATCCGGGATGCCGTCGACGCAGTCGAGGGCGCGCAGTTGGACACCCGCGACAATCGCCGTACCACCGACCTCGTACGTGACCAGGTGCGCTTGCGCGTCGGCGATGACCTCGTCGCCTGGCCGGGTCTGCGCGGCCACGCACGCGAGGTTGCCCATGGTGCCGCTCGGCACGAAGACGGCAGCCTCCTTGCCGAGCAGTCGTGCCATCTCCTCCTCGAGACGGCGTACCGTCGGATCCTCGCCCCACACATCGTCTCCAACCTCGGCGCTCGCCATCGCCGCTCGCATTCCCGCATCGGGAACTGTCAGCGTGTCGCTCCGGAGATCGACGCGGTCAAGCGCCGGCATTGCTGTCCCGCTGGGTCACGCGTGCATGCTGCCCGATTGCACGTCTCGCGTGCGCACGTGATGCCCGCAACGCTCCCGCCAAGCACGTCCGATCCCGTCCCAGCCGTTTGGCCTCGTAGAGCGCGTCGTCGGCGAGGCCGAACAGCCCGGCCGCCATGTCCGTGTCCTCCGGGTATGCCGCCACCCCGACACTCACCGTCAGTCGCACCGGCGCCTGATCAGGCAGCTCGACGTCCGTTGCGGCGACGGCGACGCGGATCTTCTCTGCGACGATGAACGCCTCGCTTGCTGACGTGTTCGGCATCAGCACAACGAACTCCTCGCCGCCGTAACGTGCGGTCAGGTCCGCGCGCCGGACGTTGCCAAGAACGATCTTGGCGAAGGCTGAGAGCGCGACGTCGCCGGCTTGATGACCGTGGCCGTCGTTCAGCTCCTTGAAGTGGTCGATGTCGAGCATCAGGATCGCCAGGGGTGCACCCAACCGCTGTGCGAGTGCAACCTGCTGCCCGAGTGAGTCGACGAGGAAGCGATGGTTGTAGAGGCCGGTGAGGTCGTCGACCGTCGCCTGTCGCTGCACGACGGCGAGGAACCGGTAGCGCTCGAGCGCGAGCGAGATCTGCTCCGCCGTGGATGCGACCAGGTCCGTATCGCCAGGCGTGAACGCGATCTGCTGCGCGGCGACGGCGAGGACGCCGTGGACGTGCGCGCCGAGACGGAGCGGCGCGACGCAGAACTCGCGTACGTCGAGCCTCGCCTCCGGCGCGGCAGCCGTGGCGCCGAGGATGATGGCCCCGAGACCACCGTGGCGATATCCCTCGCCGAGTGGTCCGTTGCCTTCAAGAAGGCCGTCGAAGGCGATATGCCGCCTGCCGTCGGCGACAGCGAAGGGATCGCTCATCTCCGAACCGTTCACAACGATCATCGCAACGTCGACGTCCATGGATCGGCGCAGCGCGGCACAGACGTTGGCGAGCGCTGCGTCCAGCGGCTGCGCGAGGCCCAGCTCAGTCGCAACGGTGGCTCGCGTCGCGGTGGTGCGCATCGTCGAGCGCACCTGGGTGCGCATTGCCTCAAAGCTGGCGCCGAGCCGTCCGATCTCATCCACCGATTCGGTGTGGACGGGGCGGTCGAAATCGCCACTCCCCAGCGCCGCGACGGCGCTGTCCAGCCGCTGCAACGGCAAGCGGAGATCGATCTGCACGACAACCACGATGAACAGCATCGCGACGAGGATCACGGCGAGCAGCAGCAGGATCGACGGCCATCCCACCGGCGGACCGGAGAACGGCGTCGCCACCGCCAGGGTGAAGCCGGCGCCGATCGACGTCGAGGCGACCGCAAACTGATGAGCGCCGAGCCACACGATCGCCGGCCTAGGGGTCGATATGGAGGGGGTCAAGACTGCTCGCAACGATCCAACGCTGCTTGCCGAAGCGTGCGTCCGGTCAGCGCGGACGAGGAGGATGCCGACCGGATCCGCGGTGGTCCCGATGTTGTGCGCCAGGGCGCTGATGAGCTCCGCCCCCAGCGGTCGGGCCACGAACGCCAACACGGTCGTTCCGGGGATGTGCGACGTGGCAATGAGCCATGCGCGACCATCGGAGGTCGCGGCGGTGTTGATGCCGGCGGTGGCCGCGCTCGCGATGGCGTCGGTCAGCGCACCCGTGGTCGGACTCGCTCCCTGCACGGCAGTGATTGCGCCATCGGTCCGGACCACACCGAGCACGTCACCCGTGCCGATGACCGAACCGTCCTGGGCAAGGGTCGCCTGCACGGCGGACGCGGAGTCAACGTCGTGATCGGCCACGAGCTGCCGGCCGACACCCGCGATGAAAATCAGCCAGGGACGCGCGCTGGCCGTCGATGAGACTCGCGGCGATCGACACCCTGTCGGCCGCGCCGCTCTCAGCCTGGGCACGGGCACTCGCCTCGGCGAGCATGAGTGGCACGACCGCGATGGCCGCGCCGGCGACCAGGATCACCGCAGCGAACTTCAGCGAGAAGGATGCATCCGCCCAGATGCCCCTGAACCACCGCACCCCTCGCATTCGCCTGCGCTCAGCTGGACCGTCGAATCAGCACGAGCGAGACGAGCGCAATGGTCGCTGCCACGAGCACCGTCGAGACAGCGATGACGGAGACGGCGCCTCGGACCTGGCCGCCCGTGCTGACCGGACCAACCGAAGGAACCGTCAGTGCAGGTGGCGCCGGCACGGGCGGCCGCGGTGCCTGTGGAGACATCGACGTCGTCGGTGGGGACGATTCAGGTGACGGCGAGGACGCCGGCACGGTCGAGCGCGGGAGGGCGATGGTGACCCTCGACGTGGGTGCCGGCACGGGTGCTGGGCTCGCTGCCGGCGCCGGCGTTGCTGTCGGCTTCGGCGTCGGCGTTGCGGTCGGCGTCGGCGTTGGCGACCGCTCGCGGCAACGGTCATCGTCGTGGTGCTCGTCAGACTGCCGGTGATGGCAATGATCGTCCCGGTCACGGGGCCGGTGCGAGTCCTCGCGAGACGCCGACGCGCGGTTGTGTGGTGACGTCTCGGCTGCGGCTGCCGGCACGTCCGACTGCCAGCAGAGCACGAGAAACAGCGACGCGCCGGCGAGCATCATGAGTGCGCGTCTGATCAGCAAGTCACCTCCGCGTCGATGCTACGGCCGCCCTCGGTGGGACTTGTGACCGAAATGTGACACTTTTCGGGTGCCCGTTGTCGTCATCAATTTCATCGACGGTGAGGTCGTTCTCGCCGAGACCTCAGAGATCACCTTCGATCTCGCGATCCTCGACGCCGAGCTCCGATCGATCAACCAGAACAGCGAGCGGGCGCTCTTTCCCCTGAGCGCCATTCGACAGATCCTTGTCGGCGATCCGGAACCGGCCCCACCCGAGGCCGAGGTGGCATCCTGGGACCGGGCCGCGTTCCACTTCATCGACGGGCCGGTGCTGCGTGCATCCATACGCGCCGACGCCCATCTCGGTCGTTACGGCGGGGTGTGGCGGATCGTCGAGCCCGGTGCTTTCGAACTACGCACCGTCGCCATCCCCTACGCCGCGCTCAAGGGCGTCTACCACATCCGTCAGTGGGACAGCCGGCCGGCCGGCGAGCGCGACGAGCACGCCGAATTGGATCAGCTCGCTCGCGTGCTTGCCGAGCGCGAGCGCACCATCGCCGGGGGTGGCACCGTGCCAACTCCGCGGCCGCTGCTGTCGCGGATGCGCCGCCCGCCGGATTCGGTCTGATCTCGGACCTGTCGCGCGTCTGTCGACAGCCCAGAACGCCTTTGGACCGCGTGGTACCGTCCGCGCTGTGACGACCACGCTGGTGCGTGGCGAGACCGAAGTCACTGACGCTCCGCCGTCGCTGACGAGCCGCCTCCTCACCCCCAAAACGATCGCGTCCCTCGGCATCGCCGTCGTCATCGTCGGCGTGGGACTGTGGCGTGCGCAGATCAACTGGGGCGCGGCGTGGGACAACATCCGTCACGCGAACCCATTCCTCTACCTCGGCGCGCTGGCCGTCTATTACGCCTCGTTCGTGGTGCGATCGATCCGGTGGCACGTGCTCCTCGGCAACGCCGGAGAGCATCGCCCGTCCCGCTCCCTGGTGGGCATCATGATCACCTCGTTCTTCGTCAATTGCGTGGTGCCGGCGAAGATGGGCGACATCTACCGTGGGTATCTCGCCAAGCAGAAGCTCGACGTCCCGGTGAGCAAGGCGCTCGGCACCATCATCGCCGAGCGGCTCATCGACCTCATCGTGCTGATGTCGCTGCTGCTTGCTGCGGGAGCTGTGGTATTTCGCACCAAGGCGCCCGCGATCCTCATCCCGTACGTCGTGATCGGTGTGCTCGTCTGTCTCGCCGGCGTCGGTGTGATCCTCGTGATGCGCGCGGGTCGCGGCCAGCGGATCCTGCGGCTCCTCCCGGAAGCGGTGTTTCAGCGCTACGAGAGCCTTCGCCTGGGCACCGTGAACTCATTTGCGCGGCTGCCCACCCTGCTCGTTCTCACCGCGATGGTGTGGGCGGCGGAGGGTGCACGTCTCGGCTTCGTGGTGTTCTCCCTGCACCTGGCAGGCGTCCACCTTGGGCCGTCGCAATTCCTGCTCATCGCACTGGTGGCGGCGTTGCTCACCACAGTCCCCTTCCTCCCGGGGGGCCTCGAACTCGTTGAGGCGGGCATGATCGGCGTGCTCATCACCGTCGGTGGCGTCGCCAACTCCGCGGCGGTATCGATCACGCTGCTCGACCGGAGCATCAGCTACGCCAGCCTGATCGTGGTCGGATTCGTGATCTTTGTCCTCACCCACGTGCACGTGCCCAAAGCTCACCGCGTCGTCACCCAGGGGTGAGAGCTCTCGTCACCGGCGGGGCCGGCTTCATCGGCTCGCACATCACCGACGCATTGGTCAACTCCGGACACACGGTGACGGTGATCGACGACCTCTCACGGGGCAGCCGCGCGCAGGTCAACGCAGCCGCGCGTTTCGTGGAGCTCGACATCACGTCGCCAGAGGTGGCCGCCGCATTCGCCGAGGCGAACCCGGAGGTGGTGTTTCACGCGGCTGCGCAGATCGACGTCCGGGAGTCGGTGCGCGACCCGTTGCACGATGCCGACGTCAACGTGGTCGGGACCGTGAACGTCCTTCGCGCAGCGGTCGACGCGGGGACGCGCCGCATCGTGTTCGCGTCGAGCGGCGGCGCGATCTACGGCGACACCGACGTGATCCCGACGCCCGAGGAGCACCCGTGCCTGCCCGCCTCTCCATACGGGACTGCGAAGCTCTGCGCGGAAGCGTACGGAGGGACGTTCAGCCGGCAGGCGGGCCTCGAGTTCGTCGCCCTCCGCTACGCCAACGTGTATGGACCTCGCCAGGATCCGCACGGCGAGGCCGGGGTCGTCGCCATCTTCGCCACGCGGCTCGTGCACGGAGAACCGGTGGTGATCAACGGCGACGGCACCCAGAACTCGCGACTACGTCCATGTCCACGACGTGGTGCGCGCCAACCTCGCGTCGATCGACGGCCCCGCCGGCGTCTACAACATCGGTACCGGCGTGGAGACCGACGTCAACACGCTCTACCGGATGCTCGCCGCCGCAGCCGGGGTCACCGCGACTGCCGAGCACGGCCCGGCCAAACCGGGTGAGCAGCGACGTTCGTGTCTCGACCCCGCCGGTACTCTTCGGCGGCTCGGTTGGAGCGCGGCCATCGGGTTCGACGACGGCGCGCGATCGACCGTCGAATACTTCAGGACCGCGGGCTAGCTACCCGTCGAGCTGCGACCGGGCACGTTCGAGGTTCATCGATCCGCGACTGCGCAGCGTTGTTCCAGCATCACGCAGCGCGTCATCCCGTGCGTAGGCGGGCGCTTCGGCCAGTCGCGCTGACCACGCCAGCTCGTCGACCGCATGCTCGAGCGCGGCCCGTGCCTCATCGAGGTTCGCGTCGACGGGTAATCCGGCAATGCGCTCCAATGCCTGCGCGCAACCGTCCAGGCGCCGTCTGATCGCGTGCGGGACGCTCGCGTCGTCGCCGGCGGTCCCGTTGAGCTCATTCGCAGCGTCTGTCGCGGTGCCGAGCACAGCCACGAGCACAGCGCGCGGGTCGTCGTCGACGCTCGCGCCTGATCCCATCATCCGGTAGGCCCCGATCAGAAAGAGCACCACCGCCAGCGCGGCGATGACATAGATCGCCGTTGCAGCCAGTCTCCGCCGGTTACTTGTAGCGGAAGGTGATTCGCCCGCGCGACAGGTCGTACGGGCTGAGCTCGACGCGCACGCGGTCGCCGATCAGGATGCGGATGTAGAACTTGCGCATCTTCCCGGAGGTGTAGGCGAGCACGTCCTGCCCCGTCTGCAAGCGCACCTTGAACATCGCGTTGGGCAGCGGCTCGACAACCGTCGCGTCCATCTCGATCGTCTCTTCCTTGACCTCGACCTGCGCGGTGCCGTCGGTGACGTCCCGCCTGCGGACGGGGCCGCGGCGGCGGGTGCTACCAGGACGGGGTGGGCGTCGTGCCAAACAGGGTCTCCTCGAAGCTGATCGGGCGGTTTGCGAGCGTATCACGGAGCCGTTCCCTGGTAACGTGATCTCGATGGCGGCCCACGATCGATCTCCGTTCCTCGACGCGCTGCGCGAGCGTGTGCTCGTTTTCGACGGCGCGATGGGGACCAGCCTGCAGGCGGAGAACCCCAGCGTCGACGATTTCGGTGGCGCCTCCCTGGAAGGATGGATGGACGGTCTCGCCATCCACGCGCCTCAGGTCGTCGAGCGCGTGCACCGGGGTTTCCTCGAGGCCGGGTGCGACGTCATCGAAACCTGCACCTTCCAGGCAACGCGTCCCCGCCTCGAGGAGTGGGGCCAGGGAGGCGTGACCACCGACCTCAATATCTCCGCCGCTCGACTCGCCCGGCGGATCGCCGACGAATATGCCGCCGACGGGCGCCCGCGCTTTGTCGCCGGCAGCATGGGTCCGACCGGGTTCCTGCCCGCATCGAGCGACCCGGCGATGAGCCGCCTCGGGTTCTCCGACCTCGTCCCCGTGTATCGCGAGCAGGCCGCATCCCTCATCGAAGGCGGCGTCGACGTGCTGATCATCGAGACGCAGCAGGACATCCTGGAGACGAAGGCCGCCGTCTTCGGCGCACGCGCCGCGGCAGCCGCCGCCGGTCGCCCTGTCGCGATCATGACCACGGTCTCGCTCGACGTCACCGGGCGGATGCTGCTCGGCACCGACGCCGCCGCGGTGCTCGCCATCCTGGAGTCGCTGCATGTCGATATCGTCGGGTTCAACTGCTCGACTGGTCCCGAGCACATGCGCGAACCGATCCGCTACATCACTTCGCACACTTCGTTGCCGGTCGCGTGCATCCCCAACGCGGGCCTCCCGATCAATGTCGAGGGGCGCGCGCACTATCCGCTCGAACCGGTGCCGATGGCGACCGAGCTTGCGAGCTTCGTCAGTGAATATGGGGTCAGCATCGTCGGCGGGTGCTGTGGATCGACCAACGAGCACATCCGCGAGCTGGTGGAGCATGTCGGCGCGTCGGCGCGCGCACACGTGACGCCGGACGTCGAGCCGCGCCTGGCAAGCAGCATGCACGCCATCGAGCTGCGTCAACAGCCGGCGCCGTTGCTGATCGGCGAGCGCGTCAACGCTCAGGGATCACGCGCGATCAAGCGCCTCCTCCTGGCCGACGACTACGACGGCATCCTCGGCATCGCGAGGACCCAGGTCGAAGGCGGCGCGCACGCCCTCGACCTGTGCGTCGCAGTCACCGAGCGAAGCGACGAGGCGGAGCAGATGCAGACAGTTGTCAAGACGCTGCAGATGAGCATCGACGCGCCGCTGGTCATCGACAGCACCGACGCCGACGTGATCAGAGCCGCGCTCGAGGTGTACCCGGGCCGGGGCATCGTCAACAGCGTCAACCTCGAGAACGGACGCGTGCGCTGCGACGCAGTGCTGCCGTCGGTGCGCGACCACGGTGCATGCGTCATCGCGCTGACCATCGATGAGCAGGGCATGGCGCGCAGCGCCGACCGCAAGCTCGAGATCGCTCGCCGCATCCACGATCTCGCCCGTGATGAGTTCGGTCTCGCTCCCGATCAGCTGATCTTCGATGCGCTCACCTTCACGCTCGCCACCGGTGAGGCCGAGTGGATCGATTCGGCGCACGAAACCATCGACGGCATCCGCGCGATCAAACGCGAGCTGCCTGGCGTGCTCACCGTGCTCGGCGTGTCCAACGTTTCCTTCGGGCTCGCGCCGCATACGCGACCGGTGCTCAACAGCGTCTTCCTGCACCACTGTGTCGAAGCCGGACTTGATGCGGCGATCATCAATCCGACGCACGTCGTGCCCTACGGAGAGATCGACCCGCAGGCTCGCCGCCTCGCCGAGGAACTGGTGTTCAACAGCGCGCCGGACGCGCTCACCCGGTTCATCGCCCACTTCGACGATGGTGCGTCGACCGGCGGCGCGGGCCTCCCCGAAACGGCCGATCCCTACGAGGGGATGTCCACCGTCGAGCGCATCCACGCGCAGATCCTCCACCGGCGCAAGGACGGCATCGAGGAACAGATCGACCTGGCGCTGCGTGAGCTCGACGCGGTCACCGTGCTGAACACCGTGCTCCTGCCCGCCATGAAGGATGTCGGCGACCGGTTCGGTTCCGGCGAGCTCATCCTGCCGTTTGTGCTGCAGAGCGCAGAGGTGATGAAGCGTGCGGTCGCGCACCTCGAGCAGTATCTGGAGAAGCGCGAGGGATACACCAAGGGCAAGGTGGTGCTCGCCACCGTGTACGGCGACGTGCACGACATCGGGAAGAACCTCGTCAACACCATCCTGTCCAACAACGGGTACACGGTGTTCGACCTCGGCAAACAGGTGCCGCTCAACACGATCATCGACAAGGCGCTCGAGGTCGAAGCAGACGCCATCGGCCTATCAGCGTTGCTCGTGAGCACGAGCAAGCAGATGCCCGCATGCGTGAAGGAGCTCGACGAGCGCGGGCTGAGCTACCCGCTGATCATCGGCGGTGCGGCGATCAACCGCGGCTTCGGCAGGCGGATCCTGTACCTCGATCAGGAGCGCGCCTACGCGCCTGGAGTCTTCTACTGCAAGGACGCATTCGAAGGGCTGGAGACCGTTGACCAGCTCCTCGATCCCGATCGGCACGACGCGCTGTTGACGCGCGTCCTCGAGGAGGCGCGCGTGCACCGCGTACGGGAGCACGAGAAGCTCGAGCGCCGCAATGCCGCCGCGGCCGGTGTCGCGGTCCTGCCCGCGCGGAGCACCGTCGCGCGCAATGCCCCGATCCCCACGGTGCCGTTCTGGGGCGCGCGGGTGCTGCGTGATATTCCCATCTGGGACGTCTACCCGTTCATCGACCGCAACTCCCTCTACAAGATGAGCTGGCAGTTCCGCGGTGTTCGCGACCCGGACAAGTGGGAGGAGTTGCTGCACAGCGAGCTCGAGCCACGTCTGCAACGTTCCATGGAGGAGGCGGTACGCGACGGCTGGCTGAAGCTCGAGGCTGTCTACGGCTACTGGCCGGCACTCGCCGACGGTGACACGGTGATCGTGTACGACCCCGGCGACATCGACGCCGAGCTGGGAAGGTTCACGTTCCCACGCCAGTCCGAGCAGCACCGCCTCTGCCTCGCGGACTACGTGCGCCCGGTCGAGGATGCCGCCGACGGTGAGCGGGACGTCATCGCGCTCCAGCTCGTGACCACCGGGCCGGGCGCCTCGGCGCTCTCCAACCGCCTCCAGGTCGACGGCTCCTACGACGACATGCTCCGCATCCACGGCTTCGCCACCCAGATGGCGGAGGCGACGGCGGAGTACGTCCACCATCGCATCCGCCGCGAGCTGCGCCTCGGCGAGGATCAGGGACGCCGCTACTCGTGGGGCTACCCGTCGTGCCCCGACCTGGAGGACCACGAGATCCTCATGAGGATCGTCCCCGCGGCCGAGATCGGGGTCACGCTCACCGAGGGCTACCAGTTCGTGCCCGAGCAGTCGACCGGCGCGATCGTCATGCACCATCCCGAGGCGCGCTACTTCGCGGTGTACGGAGGGTCGCCGGTCGAGGAGGACACTCCTGGCGCGCCGGAACCCGTGCTCAGCACGGTGAGCGGATAAGCCTCAGGCGGCGCATCTGACCGGTTCGCTCCGGTATCAGGGGGAGTTTCGGATCGACGAGGCGTGACGGACCTGTGTCGGTTCGATCCTCAGGCGGCCACCACGATCGGGGCGTGGTACCACGCGCCACATCCATGCGAACTCGAGGCGACTATTCGGTAGCTGCGCTCGCACTGCTGACCTGCGGTAACTCCCTCGCAACCTTCTGGGCCGGAGCGCTTCCGGCCGGAGTCGTCCTGACCGCCGCCGCGGCCGTGTGTATCTGGCTCGCGCTGCACGCCGCCCCCGGTGCGCCGAGTCCACAGGCCATCGCGGGAGCCGTGGCGGCATCCGCGCTCCTGCTCATCGACCATCCACTCGCGCCCGCATTGACCGTGGTCGTCCTCGTTGTCGCGACTGTCGGGGTGCTGGCACGAGAATTTCGTCTCGGCATCGCCCTGGTTGCAGTCGCCACCACCATCGTCGTCGTCGCAGAAGTCATGCGGCTGCAGTGGGGACAGCTCGCCTTCGACGTTTTTCGCGAGATGCAGGTGGCGACCGGCGCGCTGGCGCGTGGTCTGAATCCTTATGGGCCGACGGTGCAGACCTTGATTCCTGTCAGCGAACACGGCGCAGTCCTGACGCCTGAGCACTTTGGGTATGGACCCGGCATTCTGGTGCTGGGCCTCCCGGGTCGACTGCTCGGTGACGTGCGACTTTCCCAGGCTGCCATCTGGATCGCGATCGCGGTTGTCATCGCATTCGTGGGACGCCGCCAACCCATCGCCGTTGCGGTGGGTGCGATTGCGCTCGTCCTGCTGTCGCCCTTCGGTGTCGACCTGGCTGAACACGCTTTCAATGACGCCACTGGAGTCGCCTGCCTGCTCCTCTGGTTTCTGGGACGTCAACGGCACCCTCGGTGGGCTCGCCTCGCGCTGGGGGTCGCACTCACCACCAAGCCAACCGTCCTCGCCGCGCTCCTCGTGATGCTCGTGTGGTCGCGCGCGGCCCGCCGCGATATCTGGTGGGGGTTGGGCGTCGCGGCAGCCATCGTGATTCCGTTTGCGCTCTGGGACGGCATCGGCAACTTCCTGCACTCGACGGTCGAACTGTGGCTCGGTCCCGTGTTCCTGATGAACCGCGCCGATGCAATCACCATCGGAGCCGTCGTCCACACATACGGTCTTCCCTATCTGCCCAGTGGGGTGATCGCCGCCGCGACTCTCGTGGTGGGGGTACTGATCCTGCGCCATCGCCCGCGCGATTCGGTCGACCTCCTCCTCGCAGGCGCCGCGCTCACCATCGCCTACCTGATCTTGGGACACCAAGCGTTCATGAACTACTACTCGGTTGCGGCGGTGCTGCTGATGGCGGCGATTGCAATCGATGGCAACCGTCGCTTTGCGGCTGACGACGACATTGCCCTGCCGCGGGGCCGTCACTCCATCCCCGTTGGCGTCGCACAACCACAGACGCCATTGACGGTGGGTTCCCGGTCGGATTGAACCCGGTGTCGCCTACTCCGCGTAGCGACGGATGCGGTCGTCTTCCTCACCGTGCTCGCTCTGGTAGAACACGCACAACTCGGGCTCGGAGATGCACGGCGGCACGGGGTGCCGGCCAGTGAACCTGTGGGTCCGCCGGTCGACGTGGCAGTCGGCCTTGTAACGAGTGAGCAGGCCAAACGGTCCCGCGCGTTCCTTGATGATCTGCTCGAGGTACGGGCAGCGGCGGCCACGGGGTCGAGACGGCGCCGACTGGCGCTGCGGCTCGGGCCGGCCGCGAGGTGGCGGTGGTGGTTCTGCTCGCATCGACCCCCCGAGTGTAGAACTCCCTACGGGCGCGAGCATCGACTGGATGCGCGAGGCGAGTTCCTTGATCTTGAAGGGCTTGGCAAGCGTTTGAACGTTGCCGTACGCCTCGAGCTTCGGGGCGGTCGAGGCGTTCACCAGCGCGCTCACGACAAGCACCTTGGGGTCGCTCCCATGATCGGATCGGATGCGCTCGAGGACCTGGGTTCCGGAGAGGTCGCCAGGCAGCATCAGGTCCAGCAGGACCAGGTCTGGCTGGAAGTCCACGAATGCCGCGAGGCCCTCGTCGCCGCTCTTCGCCACCTTCACCTCGTAGCCCTCCATCGTGCAGAGCAGAGATTCGATGTCGGCGAGCGCGTAGTAGTCCTCGATGATCAGGACTTTCTTCATGGCGGTACTCGTCGCTGGGCTCATGGGGGGATCCGGCCGAATATAGCACGGGCATTTCGGCGGTCCCGATCGGGTGTGACCAACCCGTCACCCCGCAGCGCACCCCCGCCACACGGGCGCCACTCGGGGCGGTGACGATCAGATCGAGCGGTCGATCAGCGTCCCGGTGCCAAGACCGCCGCCACAGCACATCGCCTGCAACCCGAAGCGGCCGTCGCGCCGCTCGAGCTCGTGCAGCAGCGTGGTCATGAGCCGTGCTCCGCTGGCGCCGAGCGGGTGCCCGAGCGCGATCGCACCGCCGTTGACGTTCACCCGGTTCATGTCCGGGTGGTGCTCGTGCTCCCACGCCAGCACGACCGGTGCGAAGGCCTCGTTGACCTCGAACAGATCGATGTCGTCGATCTTGAGACCGGACCGCTCCAGGAGCCGGGTCGTGGCCGGGATCGGACCGGTCAGCATCGTCACCGGGTCGACGCCGACCACTGTCTGCGCGGCGATGCGGGCGCGTGGCGTGATCCCGAGCGCGGTGGCCCGTTCGAGGGACATCAGGAGCACGGCCGCGCCGCCATCGGTGATCTGGGAGCTGTTGCCCGCGTGCAGGATGCCGTCCGGCTTGAACGCCGGCTGCAGGGACGCGAGCGATTCGGGAGTGGTATCCGGCCGGATGCCCTGGTCCTGGCTGATCACCCGTCCGTCACCGTTGGCGCCGACCACGACGGGGGCGATCTCGCGATCGAACCTGCCGTTTGCCTGGGCGTCGCCGGCACGGCGCTGCGATCGCGCCGCGAACTCGTCGGCCTGCTCGCGAGTGATGTGCCAGATCTCCGCGATCATCTCGGCGGAGAGTCCCTGGGGTACGAGGTCGTATGCCTCGAGCAGCTCGGGCGGGAACGGTGTTCCCGGACCCTGGACCACGGTTGCGCCCATCGGCACCCGGCTCATGCTCTCGACCCCGGCGGCGATGGTGATATCGCAGACCCCCGACTGGATCAGGTTCGCGGCGAAGTGAATCGCCTGCTGCGACGAACCGCATTGGCGGTCCACCGTGGTCGCCGGGACCTCGATCGGAAACCCGGCGGCGAGCACGGCCTGGCGACCGATGTTCACCGCCTGCTCGCCGGTCTGCATGACGCATCCGAAGACCACGTCGTCGACCATGGCGGGGTCGATCCCCGCGCGGCCGGTCACCTCGCGAAGCACGTGCGCGGCGAGGATCACCGGGTGCACGTCGCGAAGATCGCCGTTGCGCTGATTGCCGCGGCCCATCGGGGTTCGCACCGCTTCGACGATCACGACGTCAGTCATGGTCTCCACCTGTTGCCTGGTCGGGCCGCCAACGTTAGCAGCGGGAGCGGCGTCAGCCGCCGAAGCGATAGACGCTCTCGATGACCGGCCTCGGCGCCGAGGCGTCGAGCAGGTTTGCCGGACCGCGCTCGCCGGCGACGAGCATCCAGCCGCTCGGAGGCGCCGCGTCGAACTGGCTCAGCACGAGCACATCGCCGGTGGTGGGGCGGCTCGCGTAGACGAAGTCAGGAGCCACCACCTCCATGCCCAGCGCGGTCAGCCCGTGCCGCGTCGTCGGTCTCCGGGTGCGCCGGCGGGGGCGGGAGGTACGCGAAGAAGGCCTCGATGTACGGCTGGTCGAGGGTGTCTGACAGGTAGATCCGGTGCGTTCCCGCGACGCTGCGCGCTGTGGTGATCGCGGCGGCCTCGCCGGTGTCGAAAAACGGGGCCGCGCGGTTTGGGTAGACCGCGTAGAGGTCGACGGTGAAGTAGGCCGCCTGTACCAGCAGCATTGCGCCGAGCACCCCGGCGATGACCCTGGTCGCCCCGACGCGTCCGGCCAGCGCGGTGCGGAACCCGTCCGCCCCCAGCACGGCGAGGACGATGAGGAACGGCAGCATCCCCGACGATCGCAGCGCATGGGGGGTCCCATTGTTGGTGAGTGCCGCTGCGATCGGTGCCAGGAGAATGCCCGCGACGAGGAATCGCACCAGCGGATCCCGGCGCCGCTGCCAGCAGACAACCAGCCCGGCGATCAGCAGTGGCGCCATCACCCACAGCAGCATCCCGCCGATCTCCGTGTTCTGACGCGGGTTGGCGTCCCCCTGGAGGAAGAGGAAGCTCGGGCTGAAATACGAGAAGTAATTGGTGAGAAACCGGTCCGCGACGACACCCAGGGGCGCGCCGTCGGACCAGATGCTGATCAATCCGAAGCGGCCGGTGAGCGCGCCGGGGTTGAGCAGCGCGTAGATGCCGAGCACGAGATAGCCGGCGGCGACAGGGACGAGCGCGCGCCACCAGCCGGGAACCTTCGCCAGCCCCCAGGTGAGGGCGAGTGCGATGGCGATCAGGAGGACCTCGAGCCTCGCCGTGGTGTAGGCGTAGATGGCAAAGGCGAGCAGCACGCCCGCGATCCCAAACTGGCGCGCAGTCGGGGGCCGGCCGGAGAGAGCCCACAGCGCTCCGGACAGCAGCGCCACCATTGAGATCGTCTCGAAGCCGACGCGGCTCTCGATCACCACCCAGGGGGTGAGGGCGGTCAGGGCGAGGGTGCCGAGCGTGATCATCCGCGACCCGGTGAGTCGCCATGCCGCCGCCGTGAGGAACCCGACCACCGCGCAGCCGAAGAGCGCCGCCGGCAAGCGCTCGACCGTGATCGTCAGCGGCAGGAATCGGACCAGCGCGGCGACTCCATAGACATAGATGGGGTTCTTGTATTCGCCAAAGGCCTCGAAGAAGAGGGGAAAGCGGATCCCATGCTCATCGACGCCGAAGTGGGCGATCGTCCAGGCGTTGTAGCCGATCGACGCCTCATCCACGTAGTTGCCGGGCGGGGACCCTGAAAGGTCGACGACGTTACGGACGACGACGAGGGCGGCGAGGACGGCGATGGCGCCGACCCAGAGGCGGCCCTGCGACCTATCTGCCGCCGGCTCAGCCTTCACGCACGCGCAGCGGCGACAAAGTCGGCGAACAGCCGGCGGGCCCAGTCACGGTCGAGGTACAGCTCTTCGGGGTGGCACTGCACTCCGACCACGAAGCGTCGCCCGGGGTGCTCCACTGCCTCCACCAGCCCGTCGTGGGCGCGAGCCGTGACCACAAGGTCGCGGCCCAGCTCGCGCAACGCCTGGTGATGCATGCTGTTCACGTCGACCTGACTCGCGGCGGCGATGGTACGCAGCCGTGAGTTGGGGAGCACGTCGATGTTGTGCGTGAGCTCCTGGCGCGACCCGTCCTGCGAGTGGTTGTGCTCCGTCGCGCCCTGGGTGCCGACGTCCTGCCAGAGGGTCCCGCCAAGCGCGACGTTGAGCACCTGCGCGCCGCGGCAGATGGCGAGCACCGGCTTGTCGGCCTCGAGCGCCCAGCCCGCCAGCAGCATCTCCGCACGATCGAGATCTTCGTCGACCTCAACGGCGCAGTCCGCCCGCGTCGCTTCCCCGTACCGCGTCGGCTCGACGTCCGGACCGCCCGGGAGGCAGAGCGCGTCGCAGAGATCGAAGAGCTCGCGCAGCCGAGGTTCGGCGAGCGATGAGCTGATCCCGAGCGGAGTCCCACCCGCGCCCTCGAGCGCATCGAAATACGCGCGATTGCGTGCGAGATCCGCGGGGAGTCCCTTTTCGTGCAGAACCCGCAGCGTGATGCCGATCAACGGCGAATGTGTCATGGCAGGGCTTTCCCGGTAGGGCTAGGACGTGAAGCTGAAACGCCCGATGTGCAGCCAGGGTGACAGTACCCCGGATTCCCCTTCGCCGAGCTCGAGTCGCCGCTCGCGGCTCACGTGCAGCACGTTGGCGAGCGCCTCGACGATGCTCTGCGTGAAGCGCAGGTCCTTGACGGGTCGGGTGATGGTGCCGTTCTCGATGAGGAACGTTCCCTCGCGGGTCATCCCGGTGATCACGGTCCGAAGCGGATGGACGTCGCGCACGTACCAGAGCCGGGTGATGTACAGCCCCCGCGACACCGACGCGACCATCTCCCGCCAGGGCGTGTCGCCCGCATCCATGGCGACGTGACGGGGGAGCGGTCCCCAGGTGTTCGGCTGCGGCAGCGAATGACCGGTCGAACTCGACGCCGTCGTGCAACGCCGTCGGGGTGTCGTAGACGACTGCCGCGCACACGCCGCGGTCGATCATCGTGACCGGTCGCGTCGACACCCCCTCGTCGTCGAAGGGGAAGGGAAAGATGTCGGGTGTCTGCGCGTCGTCGCGGATGGTGATCGTGTCGCTCATCAGGCGCTCGCCGATGCGCATGAAACTGCGGTGCTCCTGCACCGCGAGCGCGCTGAATCCCACCCAGCTGAGGTGTTCGAGCAGGTCGGTCACGGCGTACGGCGAGAGGATGACCTCGTAGTCACCGGGGCCGATGACGCTCGCCCCCTGGTTCCGCTCGCAGGTGTCGACGACCTCGGCCGCGAGTCCGCTGACGTCGAGTGCGCCGATGTCGGCGGAGTGACGCGATGCATATCCCCCGCCGTCATCGCCCCGGGCCACCGTCACCAGGCTTGCCTGGGTCGAGGTCGCGGACTTGCGAAGCCCGGCGCTCGTCACGATCGCCGTCGTGGTTGTCGTCGTGCTCAGCGCTCCGTAGGAGTTGAGTCCGTGAGCCCCGGCGGCGCCGGTGATGACCGCGACCAGTTCCGCGCGCTCCTGCGGCGTGGCTGCCGCCGTCGCCTCGGCGAACGCCGCGGGGTGATCGCCGGCGTCGTCTGTCGGGAGCGGCAGCGGTGACACGTCGGGCGACGTGGTGACCCGACGGCTCTCCTCGGCGGCGGCGAACGCGAGACGCACAGCACGGTCGCCGTGCCCGCGCACCTCGCCGACGCCGATGCGCCCATCGTTGATGAGCCGGACCCTGATGTGGCGGTACTGCTCGGCGACACTCTGATGAATCTCGTTGCCTGCGAAGCGCGTCAGCTCGCTTCGCGAGCCCGAGATGATCACCTCGGCCTCCCCGTGCTCCAGCGATGCGAGTGCGCGGTCCCCGGCGGCGAGCAACGTGTCGTCGGCATTCATCGGGCGGGCTCCACGCGGACATCGCGGAAGCGGCAGGGAGCGGCGCCGTGGCCGACGTGCATCAGCTGCGACGGCTGTCCCTTGCCGCAGTTGACAACGCCGAACATCTGCCATTCCGCCGGCCCCGCAACCGCGTCGCACGACCCCCAGAACTCGGGCGTCTGCCCGCTGTAGATGGGGTTGCGGACCAGGCGGGTCCGCTTCCCGTCGACGATCTCCCACCCGTTCTGCGTGCCGAACTGAAAGTTGAGGCGCCGGTCGTCGATGCTCCAGGAGCGGTTGGTCTCAAGGTAGACCCCGTGCTCCGTGGTGGCGATCATCTCGTCAAGGCTCGACGTTCCCGCCTCGAGGTTGACATTGGTCATCCGGATGATCGGCAGCCGCGACCAGCCGTCGGCTCGCATGGCGCCATTGCTGACCTGGCCGATCGCTTCGGCGGTCTCACGCGAGGAGAGGTACCCGGTGAAGATGCCCTGGTCCACGAGCACCGATCGCTGAGCGGGCACACCCTCGTCGTCCCAGCCGAAGGTGCCGAGTCCCGGCGCTCGTGTGGAATCGGCGGTCAGGGTCACGTGCTCGCTCCCGTAGCGGAAGGTCCTGAGCAGATCCGGGGTGAGGAAGGAGGTTCCGGCATATGCGGCCTCGTGGCCGAGCACGCGGTCCAGTTCGGTGGGGTGACCGCACGAACTCGTGGACCTGGAGCGCCGCCTGGGTGGCGTCAAGGATCACGGTCATGGTCCCGGCGGGGCACTCCGGTGCGGTGAGCAGCGCCACCGCCTCCTCGGCCACCCTGCCGGCGTTCCCGGGGAGGTCGAATGCCTCGACGGCCTCCCACCCTGCGCAGACCTGGTGCCGCCCGAAGCTGTTCGGGAAGCTGCGCGTCTGCACCTCGTCGTCGCTGGTCGCGGTCGCGTCGAGGCCGCCCCCGGACTCGATGATGGTCTGGTCGAGAACTGCGCCCTCGCTGCTCGCGAAGTGTCGAACCTCACGCACGAACTCGAGCGAGCATTCCCTCACCCGGATCTGGGGGAGGTGTGACATGGCCTCGTCGGTTCGCATCAGGACGCCGACCTTGTCGTCGAGGGAGATCTCGAAGGGGTCGCGAAGCACCGGCGTCCGGTACTCTCCGACGAGTGCGGGGGCGGGGGCGAGCCGTACCGGCACGCGGTTGATCCGCGCCGACGCCTTCGCGATCCGGACCGCCTGGCGGGCGGTTTCCTCAACGCTCGACGCGCTGAGATCGTCGATGCTCGCGAACCCCCAGGCCCCGCCCGCGATCACGCGGATGCCGATGCCTTCATCCTCGAAGAGTTCCACCGAAGCGACCACGCCGTTCTTGACCGTCAGCCGTTGAACGGTTCGATTGATCACCCTGCAATCGGCGTATGAGGCACCGGCAACGGAGGCCGCATCGAGCGCTCGTTCGCTGAGATGACGCACGAGGGCGGAGTATACGGGCCGTCGTGCCGGCGGACGTGCGTCCTAACCGGCGCAGTTTCCGCCGCCGCAGTACCACGCGGCGGTGTTGAAATCGGGAACGAGGTCATTTTGCACGACGCCGTACATGCTCGACGAATAGGTGTTGACGATGACCTGCTGATACAGCGGAATGGCCGGCAGCAAGGTGGCGAGCCGCTGGTCGGCGAGCGTGTAGTCGTGCGCGCGCGCGCTGAGATCGGCGGTGTTGCGAGCGAGATCGAGGTCCGAATCAAGCTGGGTATCGTTGACCCCGCTGAAGTTCATGCCGACGCCGAGATTCGCGCTGGACGGAATGGCGGAGGCGTTCAGACACGCTCCACCGCAGTCACCGTGCCAGCTCGATGACAACGTATCGGGTTCGCCGGGAAGACCGAGCCCGACGCTGTAGAGCGCCGCGTCGAACGCGTGCGTCGCCAGCGGGCCACCATCGATGAACGAGGCGAAGAACTGTGCCGCAGGGAGGTTCGGGGCGAACGCCGCCGGGACGTTGATGCCGATCTTGGCCAGATCAGCGCGGATCATCGACTCCTCGGTGACGCGCACGGGGTCATCGCTGGTGGTTCCAAGATTGATGACCAGGCAGGTGCCATCCTTGGCGGCGCGGAAGTCCTGCCCGTCAGGTGCACTGCCGCATTTGGCATTGCGAGTGTCGCCGGCGGAGTCGAGCATCGAGTTTGCCGCCGCCGAGTCAGTGGCGGTGGTCGGGACGGCAGCACCATCGAGATAGCTCGCTCCAAGGTTCATCCACGAGTTGGGCGGCACCGTCGTGATGCTGGGCGCGACGGCCTTGACGATCGCCTGACGGTCGATGCCGAGGAGGATGGCCGAGCGAATGGTGGCGTTCGCGGTGTCCGAGTTCTCCTGGGCTGCGGGGTTGTCGCATAACCCGCCGTCCGCCGCGCAGAGGTTGAACATCAGCACCTCGGCTCCCGAACCCGCCACGGGGTCGACGGTCAGCGGCGCCGTGTGGGCGCGCACCGCTGCGTCTAGGGCCGGAAGCGCCGCGAGTCCGAGATTCAGGCCGACCTGCACGGCGCCTGAGCTGACGTCCTTCTTCTCTGTGGCGAGGTCGGGCTCGATCCTGAAGATGATCTTGTCGAGGTGGGCGAGGGCCGCCTGGTTCCAGTAGTTGGGATTGCGCACGAGCACCACCTGAGATCCCGGGGAGTCGCGTGACATCACGAACGGTCCGGTGCCGTCGAGCACGGTGCCCAACGAAGCGGTGCCCTTGAACGCGGCGGCGTTGCCCGATCCCTTGGTCAGATCGATGCTGGCCGCGCTCGACTGGAGGTTGCCGCCGGTTGCCAGGAGCGGATCGAGCACTGCCGCGGGCAGGATCCCGTCGACACCGCTGCCGAGGGCGAGATACGGCCCGTACTGCGACTTGAAGTCGACGACTGCCGTGTACCGGTCGAGCTCGGTGCACTTCGTGACCTGGTTCCAGCCGGTGGTTGACGCGAGCGGGGTCGGACTCGCCTTGCCCTGCGCACCGTACGCGAGCCAGTGAAACTCGAAGGTGTCGCACACATCGTGCGACGTGAGGTCGCTCCCGTCGTCCCAGCGCACGCCCTGCCTGAGGTGCCAGGTCACGCACATCGCCGCCCCGGAGTCGGCGCATCCGCTCGTCAGGACTCCGCCGTCCGCCACGGTCGGCACGGACGTCGCCAGATCGGGGCTCCAGTAGTCCCCCTCCGAGGTCGAGGTTGCGGTCGCGGCAGTCGACCGGTACCAGAGCAATCCTTCTTCGACGGGCGCCGCGATCACATCGGCGAAGGGCAGGTTGCCGACGATCCCGTCGTCGAGCAGCGTCGTCGGTGCCTGCCACACGCCGATCGTCACCGTCCCGCCCTGGGCCGCCGTGCCGTTGGGAGCACGGCTGTGTGACGTCGCTGGGGGTGACGATGTGCACCCGGCGAGGACGACTGCCAGTGCTGTCGCGGGCGCCGCCACCGACCGCCACCGCAGGTGGGACGAGGGAATGCGTCGGGGGGCCGCTGCAAACACGAGCGTGCATTGTGCCCCGCTCGTATAGTGGAACCGGAGTGGTAGTTGGGCTGATGGGGATGTTCGCGTCCAGGGCGGGACCTGGAGACATGCCATGAGGATCGGCCGGGGACTGCCACGCAGACGGGACCCGAGGCGGCGATTTCGCAATCGTCTCCTGGTGGGCATGGTGGGAGTTGCGCTGCTCCCGCTCGTCACGTTCGCTGTCCTCGCGGTATTTGAGTTGGATACTGTCGCCAAGAGCACAGCCAACGCGACCGAGTCCGCGATCCTTCAGCGGCAGCAGGCGATAGCCAACTCGGCGTTGGACAGCCGTGCCGCATCCCTCGACAGGACCATGAGCGCCATCAACGTTGACGTGCAGGATGGGCTCACCGGCGCCCTCGTGAAAGCGCTCACGGCGACGCAGGCCCCGGCACCACCGGCTGAGGGACCCGGCACGTATTTGCCGCCGCCGCCACACGTCGCCCCTGACTCGAAGTTCGCGGGCGCGACCGCCGCAACCGAGGTTGTCCAGGAGGTCACCCTGGTACTGAAGAACAATCCGTCGATCAACGCGGTGTGGTTCGAGGATCAGAAGACGGGCGCGATTCGCGTCTTCCCAGCGGTCGACAATCCCGGGGTGCTCGTATCGAATGGCTACGACGTCTCCCAGCCGGAGCTGCGCAGTGGCCAAAGGGTGCTCGCCAGCTCCGAGGGGGGTGTTGGGGCTGCCAGCCAGCCGGACCAATGGCAGTCGGGTGCGCCGGCGCTCAGTGCCGGCGGACCGTTCTGGACCGATCCCTACCCGCTCATCGAGGACGCGCAGATCGGCGTGAGCGCGTGGTATCCGGCCGCGTCGTCCATTCAGGTGGGAGTCGATGTCTCGGTGACGAAGCTGATCGAGCCGGCGGTCGGATCGGCGTCCAGCACCGTCGACCCGCTGATAGTGAGCGCGTCGGGGATCGTGGTCTACGCCTCGCCGCAGTCCGTGACGGACTTTCCGGGCGCAGCCACCGGTTCGGTGTTCACCGTGAACCAGCCACGCTTCATGCGCTCGCTCGCGCACATGGAAATCACCGGCTCGATGCCACAGACGCCGGTGACAGCGACCCTCGACAAGGTGAGTTCGGACGTCTTCACCGCTCCCGTCTACAGCGGCCACTGGGTCATCCTCAACCCCGTGCCGCTGAGCGCACTCGAGCCAAACCTGAGCGCGCTCACGCTCGGCGTCAACGACAGCGTCCACCGTCTCTTCCCCGTGACCGTGCTGCCGGTGCTCATCCTGCTGGTCGGCCTCGCGTTCATCGCCACGACGCTGCTCTCGCGCCGCATGTACCTCCCGGTGCAGGCGCTCACCGACCACGCCGTGCTCGAGGAGCGCACCCGGCTCGCCCGCGAGATCCACGACACCCTCGCCCAGCAGTTGACCGGCATCGTGCTGGAGCTCGAGGCAGCCGACACGCTGCTGAATCGCGGATCGGAGCGGCGAGCGAAGTCGTCTGTGGAAAAGGCTCGTGAGCTCGCTCGCGGCGCACTCCAGGAAGCACGCCGTTCGGTCTGGAATCTTCGCCCGGCGCCGCTCTCGGACTCGGGCCTGGTGGCCGCGATCGGGCACGAAGTGGAAGCGTGGGAAGAGCGAACCGGCATCCCGGCGCGGTTTCGGGCTCGCGCCGTACCGGAGCATCCACCGCTCTCGCCGACGGCCGAGGTCGCGCTCCTGCGCATCGGTCAGGAGGCGCTCTCCAACGCGGCCCGCCACGGCAAGCCCGAGCACGTCGATGTCGAGCTCCGCGCCCACGCCCAGGAGCTCGTGCTCTCGATCCACGACGACGGCGTCGGCTTCGATCCCTCGGCGAGCGCGCCGCGCGAGGACTGTTTCGGCCTCGACGGGATGGCCGAGCGGGCACGCAATGCCGGCGGCACACTCACCGTGGTGAGCGCTCCGGGAAACGGGACGACCGTCACCACGAGGCTTCCGTTCACGGAGGTCGTGGCGCAGGCGGTCAGCGCATGATCAGCGTGCTCGTTGCCGACGACCATCCGGTGGTCCGTGACGGTCTGTGCACGATGCTCGAGCTCGAGGCCGACATCAAGGTCGTGGGCAGGGCAGCCGACGGTGCCGAGGCCGTGGAGCAGGCGCGCCGGACTCACCCCGATGTCATCCTGCTCGACGTCCAGATGCCGGTGATGGACGGCATCGAAGCCCTCCGGAAGATTCGCGCCCGCGACCCCGAGGCTCGGGTCATCGTCCTCACCACGTACCGTAACGAGGACTACATCTTCCCGTCGCTCAAGGCGGGAGCGCTCGGCTACCTGCTCAAGGACGCGACCCGCGAGGAGCTCGCCGGCGCCATCCGGGCGGTCGCCAATGGCGAGTCCCTGCTCGATCCGCAGCTGGTCAGCGCCGCGGCCGAACACATGCCGTCGATCACCCGGCGCGAGCGCGACGTACTGCGCCTCATGGCCGACGGCAAGAACAACGCGGAGATCGCGGTGCTCCTGTTCCTCAGCGAGAACACGGTGAAGACGCACGTCAGCAACATCCTCGAGAAGCTCGGTTGCAAGGACCGTGCGGCTGCGGTGCTCCTGGCATGGAGACGCCACATCATCTAAGCCCCCAATAGACTGTCCCGGCAATGGAATCGCTGGGCGTCGGTCTGCTCGGGCTCGGCACGGTGGGGACCGCTGTCGCCAGGCGCCTCATCGACGAATGGGAACTGCTCGGCGAGCGAGCCGGGGCGACACCGGTGTTGCGATGTGTCGCCGTGCGTGACCTGTCGCGGACGCGGGGCGTCGATCTGAAGAACGTCAGGCTCGTCGCGGAGCCCGGGGCTGTGGTCGCCGACCCTGCGGTTGCGATCGTGGTCGAGGTGATGGGTGGCACCGACCCGGCGACCGCGCTGATTGAATCGTCTCTCCGCGCCGGCAAGACGGTGGTCACAGCGAACAAGGCCGTCATTGCTGCATCCGGGCCTCGTCTCAGCGCCCTCGCCGCGGAGCACGGTGCGCGTCTGTATTTCGAAGCAAGTGTCGGCGCGGGACTGCCCATCGTCGCGCTCCTCCGCGGAAGCCTGCTCGGCGATCGCGTCTCCGCGCTCGACTGCGTGATCAACGGCACGACCAACGTCATCCTCACCGCGATGCGCACGCCGGGGACGAGCTTTGGCGCCGCGCTTGCAGATGCCCAGCGTCGGGGGTTCGCCGAAGCGGACCCGTCACTCGACGTCGATGGCTGGGATGCCGTGCACAAGCTGGTGATCCTCGCCTGGCTCGCACTCGATAGCCACATCGCACCGGATGCCGTCGACCGTGTGGGGATTCGCGACGTCGCCGGCGCCGATGTCGGCGCGCTCGCCGAGCTCGGCTACCGCGTCCGCCTCCTCGCCCACGCCGAGCGCGCACGCGGTGGGGCACTCCACCTGCGCGTCCGCCCAACCGCGGTCGGCAGGGGTCAGCTCCTCCACGATGTCGATGATGCTGACAACGCTGTCATCATCTCGAGTGATCTCGCGGGCACGGTGATGCTGCGAGGCCTGGGCGCCGGAGGCGCATCGACCGCGAGCGCCGTGGTGAGCGACCTGGTCACCGCGGTGCGGGAACGCGGCGCGCCGAAGCCGCCCCGGGCACCCGCGCGCACCGGTGTGGCTCTGCTCAGCGATGAAGACATCGAGGTCGCCGGCTACCTTCGCGTTCGCCTCTCGGCCGAGGCCGATGCTCGCGCGCTCGTGCTCCAGGCACTCGAGGACCGCGGCCTCGCCGTGGACGCAGCGGTCGACGCGCCCGGCTCGGAGCTGATCGTGCTCACCGGCACCGCGCCCCGCGCCGTCCATGACCGTGCCCTCGAGACGCTCGACACCCTGACATCGGTCGATCAGATTCTCGGCGCGCTCGACCGGGTCGAGGCGTAGGCAGCTCCGCATGACCACCAGAACGCAGGGCGTCCTCGCCCGCTGGGCTGATCGCCTTGCCCTCCCGGCGGCCGCGCCGCATATCAGCCTTGGGGAGGGAGACACGCCCTGCGTCGAATCACTGACGATCGGCCCCGCGCTGGGCCTTGCGTCGCTGCATTTCAAGCTCGAGGGGCTGAATCCGACGGGCTCCTTCAAGGACCGCGGGATGGTTGTCGCCGTCGCCGCCGCGCTCCATGAGGGCAGCCGGGCGATCATCTGCGCGTCGACGGGGAACACCAGCGCGTCTGCAGCCGCGTATGGCGCGCGCTTCGGGCTGCGCACCGTGGTGGTCGTGCCCCAAGGGCACATCGCGTCGGGCAAGCTGGTCCAGGCACGGGTCCACGGCGCGACCGTCGTGAGCGTCAAGGGGGGGTTCGACATCGCGCTCCGGATCGTGCGCGAGCTCTGCGAACGCCACCCCGTCACGCTCGTCAACAGCGTGAACCCGAACCGCATCGAGGGCCAGAAGACCGCCGCCTTCGAGATCGTGGACGAGCTCGGCGACGCTCCCGACGTGCTCGCACTGCCCGTCGGCAACGCGGGCAACATCACCGCGTACTGGCGCGGCTTTCGTGAGGATCACCGCGATGGGAGAGCGAGCCGGCTGCCGCGCATGTTCGGCGGTCAGGCAGCGGGGGCGGCGCCACTCGTCCTGGGGCGTCCCGTTGATGACCCGCACACCGTGGCGACGGCGATCCGCATCGGCAATCCGGCGTCCTGGCAGGGAGCGATCGACGCCCGCGACCAATCGGAGGGACTGATCGCGTCGATCACCGACGAAGCCATCCTCGACGCCCAGCGGCGCCTGGCCAGCCTCGAGGGAATCTTCTGCGAACCGGCGTCCGCCGCGGCACTCGCCGTCCTCGAGCGGGCCATTGGTGATGGGGCGGTGGCGCCGGGGACGCACGCGGTGTGCGTGCTGACCGGCAACGGCTTGAAGGATCCGGGCGCCGTCGAGGCAGCGTTCACGCCGATCCTCGAGGTCCCCGCCGACGCGAGCGCCCTCGCGCGCGCCATCGAGGTCTGACGCCGGGTGCGTGTCCGTATCGCGGTTCCCGCCAGCGTCGCCAACCTCGGTCCGGGGTTCGACATCCTCGCCATGGCGCTTCAACTGCAGAACGACATCCGCGCGGAGCAGCGTCCAGGACCGTTGACCATCGACGCGGGTCCCGAAGCTTCGCTGGAGCTCAACGATCCGGATCGCAACCTGGTCACGATCGCCTACGCGCAGTCGTGTGAAGCGCTCGGAGTTCCCGCCGACGGTGTCCATTTCACGTGTGTGCAGCGGATCCCGATCGGGCGGGGGATGGGGTCGAGCGCGGCCGCGGCGCTCGCCGGCGTGCTCGTGGCCACCGCGCTGCACCACGCTCCCTGGGACGAGGACGATGTGCTCGAGCGCGTCGCCGACCTCGAGGGCCATGGCGACAACGCAGCCGCGGCATTGCTCGGCGGCCTCGCCATCTGCGCACCGGGTGCCGCGGCGGTCCAGCTGGCAGTCTCCGACGAGCTCCGTGCGGTGCTGTTCATCCCCGACGTGGCGTTCAAGACCACCGAGTCGCGCCAGGTCGTGCCGGCGACCTTCAGCCGCGCGGATGCGATCTTCAACGCAAGCCGCTGCGCGCTGCTCGTCCGAGCGCTTGCGGTGGGCGATCATGCGGGACTCCGCGTTGCCATGCAGGATCGCTGGCACCAGGACGCACGCTTCGCCCTCATGACAGGAGCGCGGGAGATCGTGGATGCGGCCAACGAGGCCGGCGCGTCGGGCGCGGCACTCGCCGGTGCGGGTCCGTCGGTCATCGCCCTGACACCGCTGAACCCGGAGTCGATCGTCGCGGCGATGGCGGCCGCGGCGGCGGGCGCCGGTGTTGCCGGCCGGACGATGATCCTTGCCCCGCGCAACTACGGCACCAGGGTGGACGTGTCGCCGTGACCCGCGTCGTACAGAAATACGGTGGGTCGAGCGTCGCAACGCCGATGAAGTTGCGCCGAGTCGCGCGCCGCATTCGCGAGTCCGTGGACGCGGGGAGCCAGGTAGTCGTGGTGGTGAGCGCCATGGGCGACACCACTGACGAGCTCATCGCACTCGCTCACCGCGTCACCGCCGACCCGCCCTCGCGTGAGATGGACATGCTGCTGAGCAGCGGCGAGACGATCACCGCGCCGCTGCTTGCGATGGCGCTGTACGCCGGCGGTACCCCGGCGATTTCGCTGACCGGCGCGCAGGCGGGCATCCGGACCAGCCGCGCGCACCGCATCGCGCGCATCGTCGACATCATCCCGCAGCGAGTTCTCGATGAGCTCGAGCGCGGCAACGTCGTGGTGGTGGCCGGGTTCCAGGGTGCGACCGAGGACATGGACGTCACCACCCTCGGCCGGGGAGGATCCGACACGACGGCGGTCGCGCTCGCGGTGGCGATCCGCGCCGACCACTGCGAGATCTTCACCGACGTCTCCGGCGTGCACACCGCCGATCCGCGGCTCGTCCCCGGTGCGCGGGTGATCGAATCGATCGACTACGACGAGATGCTCGAGCTCGCCTCCGCGGGAGCGCGGGTGATGCACCCGCGAGCGGTCGAGATCGGCGAAGCGTATTCGATGGAGATTCGGGTTCGATCCACGTTCGACAACGAACCGGGGACAATCATCGCGAAGCAGAGCCGGATGGAGATACGCCAGAAGGTGCGCGCCATCGCGCACGAGACCGACGTCGCCAAGGTGACGATCCTGCGCGTCCCGGACAAGCCGGGAGTGGCGGCGTCGATCTTCGGCCCCTTCGGTGATGCGGGGATCGACATCGACATCGTGCTCCAGAACGTCAGCCACGACGGCACCACGGATCTGAGCTTCACCATCGCCGAATCCCACCTGCCCAAGGCCCGCCGGATGCTCCCGTCGGTCACCAAGAGGGTGCAGGCTCAGGGATACACGGCGACGGCGCGCATCGCTAAGGTCACCGTCATCGGGAGTGGGCTGAAGGGGACACCTGGCCTGTACGCCAAGATCTTCCAGGCGCTCGCCGACTCGGGCATCAACATCCAGATGATCGCAACGAGCGAGATCGCCGTGACCTGCATCATCGATCGTCCACGCGTCCGCGAGGCGGTCCGCGCACTGCACACCGCGTTCGAATTGGAAAGGATTTGAGCCTCAGCGTGGGCATCGTGGGGCTGCCAAACGCCGGCAAGTCGACGCTCTTCAACGCGATGACCCAGGCCGGCGCGGCGGTGGGCAACTATCCCTTCACCACCATCGAACCCAACACGGGCGTCGTGCCGGTTCCCGATTCGCAACTCGACAGGCTCGCTGCCCTGTTTCAGCCGCCCAAGGTGATCCCGGCGACGGTTACGTTCACCGACATCGCGGGCCTGGTGCGGGGCGCGAGTCGCGGTGAGGGACTCGGCAACCGATTTCTCGGCCACATTCGCGAAGCCGACGCGACGGCACTGGTGGTTCGCGCATTCGATGATCCCGACGTCACCCATGTCGAGGGTGGTGTCGACCCGGTTCGTGACATCGACGTGCTCGAGCTCGAGTTGCAGCTTGCGGACCTCGAGACGATCACCAAGCGACTCGAGCGCACCGAGAAGACATCGCGCCTCCAGAAGGAAAAGGAGCCGGAGATGATCGCGCTCCTGCGTCGCGTCCAGGAGCATCTCGACCAGGGGAAATCGGTGCGGACGATGGCGCTCAATCCGGAGGAGCAGTCGATGTTGCGGGAGTTCTGGCTGCTCACCGCGAAGCCGCTCATGGTCGTCGTCAACGTCGCGGAATCCGCGGCGGGGGCGCCGGTGCCCGAGGAGGTCGTGAATCGCGCGCGACTCGCGGGTGGCGATGCAATCGCCGTCTCGGCGCGCATCGAGAACGACATCGCCGAGCTCGATACCGCCGACCGTGCGGCATTCCTGCACGACCTCGGCCTCGAGGAGCCCGGCCTGTATCGGGTCGCTCGCAGCGCATACCGGCTGCTCCGGCTCATCACGTTCTTCACCGCGGGCGACACGGAGGTGCGCGCGTGGAATCTCCGCGAGGGCGAGACCGCGCTCGACGCTGCGGCGAGCGTCCACACCGACATCGCGCGCGGTTTCATCCGCGCCGAGGTGACCGGCGCCGAGGAATTGCTCGACGCCGGTTCCTACGCGGTGCTGCGCGAGCGCGGCAAGCAGCGGCTCGAGGGCCGCGACTACGTGATGCGGGACGGTGACGTGATCCACGTGCGCTTCAATGTCTGACGGCCCTGCCATCGCCACCACCCAGCGCCTCGAGCTGATCATCGATGCGCCCGCGCCCGGCGACGAGAACATGCGTCGCGACCTTTCGCTGCTCGATGCATGCGCTCGCGGAGAGATCCCAGGCGCAGTCCGTCTTTACGGGTTCGTTCCCGCGTGTCTGAGTCTCGGGCGTATGCAGCCGCTCGACGACGTGAACCTCGAGGCGTGCTCTCGTGACGGCGTCGACGTGGTCCGCCGGCCGAGTGGGGGCCGGGCCGTGCTCCATGACCAGGAGGTCACGTACTCGGTGGTGTGCCGGTCGACCGATGCGGTCTTCGGGGGCCGGGTGCTCGAATCGTGCGCGCGCATCCACGAGGCTGTCGGGGCCGGGCTGGCGACACTCGGTGTGCACACGACGCCTCGCGCCTTGCCGGCCAATCTCCGGCGCGACGCCCGCGAGGGTGCGGCTGTCGCTGATTGCTTCGCCCGCCCCGCGGCTCACGAGCTGCTCGACGACAGCGGCCGAAAGCTGGTCGGCAGTGCCCAGGCGAGGCGTGCGGGAGCGCTACTGCAACACGGATCGGTGCTGCTCGAGTCACCACGCGCGGCCGGCTACCTGCGCGGCGATGCTGCGCCGACTCGAGGTGGTGTCGGGATTCGCGAGCTGCTCGGTCGCGAGGTGAGCCGCGAAGAGCTGGTCGACGCGCTCGCGGCGGGGTTCAGGCGTTTTCTCGAGGCCTCTCCGTAGGAGGTCGATTCTCGATCCCGTGTTCGAGCCCGGACGGGGTGTGGTGCTGCTCGGCGCCTTGCACGAACGTATGTTCTATACTACAGGAATGTGTATGGCAGTGGCCGAGGCGACCCCGCTGGACACGCTCATTCGGCTTCGCCCACTTCTCCCTGCTGGCGGGGGTTGCCGCGCCGTCAGCGCGACGCCTGGGAGCGGCGCCGTCGATGCCGGCATGTCCGGGGACGTGTCCGGCGACGTGTCCGGGGATGCCGGCTCCGACCCGGGCGAGCTGCCGACCCTCACTCGGTTCGACGAGCGCCCCCTCCTGGCACTGGCCCGCGAGCACTCGGTCAGCCGCTTCGGCATCGACTGCACTCACGCCCGCCACGCACATGACGCGGCCGCGGTCCTCGAGGAGCAGGTCAGCGCCGCTGAGCGCACCCGCTGCGAGTTCATTGCCTGCGAGGGTGGCTTCCTGGCCATCCGCGGGTACTTCGACCCCGTCGCCGCAGCGACGCTCAAGACCGCGGTGCTCCCTCTGGCCAGGCCGACCGGCGCCAGCGACGACCGCCCGCTCCCTCGCCGCCTCGCCGACGCACTCGTCGAGGTCGCTCATCATGCCCTGGACCTCGGTGCCATTCCCACCACGGGCGGGGCGAGCACCCACCTCCAGCTCACCGCTTCGGTGGAGACGGTGATGGGCCTGGACGGAGCGCCCGGGGGCGACCTCGAGTTCGCCGGCGCGGTCCCTGCGGCCACCGTGCAGCGCCTCGCCTGTGATGCGCGGGTCCGTCGCGTCCTCCTCGGGCCCAACT
Organism: Candidatus Dormiibacterota bacterium; assembly: GCA_963756075.1. Lineage (GTDB taxonomy): Bacteria > Chloroflexota > Dormibacteria > Aeolococcales > Aeolococcaceae > Palsa-851. The sequence continues at coordinate 192,215 of CAVWMH010000002.1, forward strand.
CCGCGGTGATCGACGTCGGCCGGGCGCTCCGCCTGCCCAGTGCCGCCGCCCGGGCGGTGCTTCGAGCTCGCTCGTGCGGCTGCGAGTGGCCCGGGTGCGATCGCCCGGTGGCGTTCACCAACGCCCACCACCTGGTGCACTGCGGCCACGGCGGTGCGACCGACGTGGACAACCTCGTCAATCCTCAATACATCCCCTGGCGGAGCCCACCGAGTGAGATCAGCCACGGCTGAGGCACGGGCTCGTCACCTGACGCCCCGACGGCGTACCTGAACCCCGCCATGCCACCCCGCCCTCAACGATGCCACCCCTGAGTCTCCCGGATTCCCGAGGCGGTTCCTTGCGCGGGGCCGACGCTATGCGGTTGCCGAGGCCAGCAGCACCACGTTCGTGAAGCGAAGCGGGTTCGAGCCACCCCCCACATCGGCGGCGGCCTGCGTGATCGCGTCCCAAGCCTCTTCCTGGGCCTCTCCCGCGTACTGCTCGATCATCGCCCGGATCGGCGCTGAGATCGCCCTGATGTAGGCGGTGAAGTGCTCCGGGGAGTCGAACTCGAAGGTGACCTCGTCCTGCTCCACGGCGACCTTCGAGAACCCACCTCCTGCGAGCAACCCACCGATGGCAGCCGGGGTGGGCCGGGAGAGAGGCCCAGGCGTGCCGGCCGGGGGCGTGGGCACGCCCAGCCGCTGCATCGTGGTCCTCAAGGGAATCGAGAGAAAGGGGACCCGAGCGGGCTCGCCCCAAGAGCTGATCGCCATCCGTGCGCCCGGCTTGAGGAAGCCTCGGATGTGCCGCGCAGCGGCCTCCGCGTCGGGCTCGAAGATGATCCCCCAGCGCGAAACGGCAGCGTCGAAGCTTGCGTCCGGAAAATCGAGGCTGTAGGCGTCCGCCTGCAAAAACTCGACGTTATCCAATCCGGCTTTGGCCGCGCGTACACGCGCGAACGCGAGCATCTCGGCGGAGATGTCCGTGGCGACAACGATGCCATCCGGGCCTGCCCTACGCGCTGCGGTGAGTGCCGGCTCGCCATAGCCGGCGGCGACGTCCAGCACCCGACTTCCCGGCCGCACATTGGCGAGTTCCACCAGCCGCTCACTGATGTGCCTGTCGGCGCTGTCATTGAACTCGCTCCACACCATCCATCCGACTGCAGCAGAGTCCCAGTGCTTGTTCTGTGCCTCACGGAAGTCGATCGGGTTGATCGCCCTGGATTCCATGCTCGCTCCTTCCTACGACTTCGTAGTGGCAAGCGACAACATCAATGACGACAGAGCGCGTCTATCGCTCGGTGTCGCGCTGTCGAAGCGAGTGGCTTCTCGTACTGACCCGTATGGGCAGTCCCTCGGGCTGATAAACGAATCGTCCCCGGCCCGTCTCAACATCACTTTGTTCCGTACAGCCAGTGTCTGAGTAGCCCACTCAGTCGCGGCATGATCACGAACGTCAACAGAGGAACGAGAGCGAGGGGGAATAACGCGGCGCGCCAGACGATGGACCAGCTTTGCACCGAGGGCACCACGAGCCAGTTGAACACGATGCTGAGCGGATACACCGCACCGAAGGTCACGAGTGCCATTTTCCACTTGGGAGGCGGCAAGTTGGTCTGACCAGGGAGGCTGAACCAGGTCTCCAAGCCCGTCTGTTGGCGGCCTTGTTGGGTTGCGATTCCTTCGAGTTTCGCAACCATTGCGGCCCGTTCATCCGAGCCCATCCACCGTTGCAGTAGCGCGGTTGTGGTGAACCGGAAGACCACGTGATAGGCCCCACCGGGAGCCTCCGGACGCAACCACGCGGCACCCATGTGACCCTCCTGGCGCGTTGCGAGGGTTGTCATGTCATGTGCCCAGTTCTCGAAGGCAGCCTCCCGGCCGGGAATCACATTCCACGTGATCACTTGGGTGGCGCTCTCGGATTTAGGAAGAGGATCGACCATCACGAGAAGGGTACCGAGACGACGGGCGAACCGTAAGGAGCCGACCGCTCCGAAACGCTCGGTGTACGGATCGGAGTTACGGGACCTGACGGCGGAATGTAGCGGCGCCGCTTTTCGTTTCACGAAATCCGTAACTGTCGCTCGTATTGACGTTCGTGACCCACTCAGGAGTAACGGGATAGGCGGCGATGACCGCGGAGCACGGACAGATGACAGGAACCTGGTGATCTTGGGCGGAACCTTTAGTCTGACTATCCTCGCTGCCTGCGGGTCTGCTACCACCGGCACAATCGGCGCCGACAACTCTTACCATGTCAACGCCTCCGGCCAAGCCGACGTCCACGGCGAGGGGCACCGCCAACGCTAACGCAAGGCTGCGTGACTTCTCAGCAGGTGCGGTGACGGTTCTCATCGATAGGGGGATCAGCCAGCACGCCCCTTGTCGTCGTTCGGACAGTTTCCGATGTGACAATCGGCCCTCCTCCCGTTCTGCCAACGGGACCTTCTGCTCTTGTGCATCGGCGCTCGTTCGGAAACGATGGATGCCTAGACGGAGCGGGCGTACACAGCCCACTACACCTCCCACCCCGCCCTGGAGGACACCGATGCTCGCCATGGTTAGCACTGCCACGACCCGCGAGGTGCGGATCCCGGTCATCATCGGAAGTGAGGACGTCGATGCCGCCGCCGCGGTGGTCGGCTTCTCGCTCAACGACGACGAAGTGAGCGCGATTCTCGATCACATTGATCGTGAACTCAGCGACTTGGCGGGTCGTGCAACGAGAGTTGCAGTCGATTCACGGCTCGCGGACTTGGTGAGGATGGTCCGGACCGCCCACATCTACTAATACCGCCTCCATTCTCGACCGAAAGCGGCCAAACCGCTCGCTACCGCGGAATCCTGCATGCTCCACGGAACCTTGCTGCTATGTCCGCGATGTCATTCGACCCGAACTCGTTCCGCTCACATATCAGAAGTCCGGCGTCGGGATACGTGATCTACCTGCAGCCCGCCCGAGCTCGAAGTGTGCGACGTGCGGTTACTGCCTCCGTGCTCGAGACGTTCTCGTTCGGATGAAGCCCAATTCCGAAGCCGACTGGCTGCGTTGAAGGCGCTGCAGGCGCTCCGCGACAAGGGAGGCATCTAGACCCGGCAGAGGGTATTGATCAACCTGGTCCTGCTCTGCTACCGCCACCACTGGTTGATCCACGAGGGCGGCTGGCAATTGGCCCGTGTCGAGCGCGGACGGTTGCTCGCGATCCCACCCTCGCGGACTCATCGCTCCTGGATCCGAGGTCCCGACGTCGCCGTCAGGGGATAGGAGGCCGGACCTCGAGGGAATCTCCGGGCGCCGTCTTGATCGGCAGCGGCAACTCTCGGCGATGCGAATCGTCACGGGCTTCGCAACGCCGCGCGTCGCACTGCCCGTACCGGCTTCCGCCAACTCGGCCTTCGTGACCGACGCCGTGACCAGTGCGACGGAACAGCTCTACTTCACCGTTCCCAACCCAGTCGCGTAGTGCTCCGAGTCCACGCTGGTCGACCCTCTCCGCCCATCTTGATTACCCCTGCATGATGTGCTAGCCTTCCGCCCAGGCCACAAGATGTAGGGCTGCACCCCTTACGTTTTCGGCTCGTCGGGCAGCGGGCGCCGGTTCTCTCACCGCTCAGGCCATGGCTCCAATCGTGGCCCTCTCATCCGGAGGCCCGCTGCCTGCCCTGTACCCATATGCGGCGCAACGCGCCGAGGATTCGACCTCGGGTCGGGCTCACACCCCCTGATACGCTTCGATGAGTTCATGGCCAAGAAGACGCGAAAGCAGAAGCAACGGGCAGCCACGAGGCGCCCGGGAGCACCGGCAAGGGCGGCGCCGGCCGCCACCACACGCGAGCCGACGGCTCCCGCCCCGGTGACCCCGCGTCTATTAACTCCTCGAGAGCTGCCCGAGAGCATCCTGCCGCTGCCCGGCACCCCGCTTGAAATCGAGTCGGAGCCGCTCGATGAGGAACCTGGCGACGAGGTCGCGATCGCGGCCGCCGACGCCTCGTCGCGACGCCGCGTCCAGCGTGTCAACCCGGCAGCCCAGCCACGCCCAGTCCGGGGACAGGCGAGCGCTGCCGCGCTGTTCCAGCCGCTCGACAGCGAGGAGGCGGCCATCCCCTTCGACCGCGTTCCCTACGTACCTCGCGATCTCCGTCGAGTTGCAATCATGGCCGCGCTGATGATCCTGCTCATCCTCATCGCGGCGTTCGTGGTGACGCGCATCAATCCGTGAGCAGCGAGACACCCGCGTGCGAGTGATCCTCTACACAGGCAAGGGCGGCGTCGGGAAGACGACTGTGGCGGCGGCAACGGCTGTGAAGTGCGCGAGCATGGGCTACAAGACCCTGGTGATCAGCACCGACGCCGCACACAGCCTCGGTGACAGCGTCGATCAGGAGATCGGTGACCACCCGACCGAGCTTGCCCCCAACCTCTGGGGACAGGAGGTCAACGCGCTCCACGAGCTCGAGGAGCACTGGGATCGCATCCACATCTACCTCACGTCCCTGTTCGCGTCGCAGGGCGTCGACGACATCGTCGCCGAGGAGATGGCCTCACCTCCGGGCATGGAGGAGGTCGCGAGCCTCATGTGGATCAAGAAGCACAAGCGCGAGGCCAAGTTCGACGTGCTCATCGTCGACTGCGCGCCGACCGGGGAGACATTGCAGCTGCTCGCGTTTCCCGACGTTGCCAAGTGGTATCTCGATCGCATCTTCCCGATTCACCGGATGATGAACAAGGTCGCGCGCCCCGTCATGCAGCCGTTCATCAGCATCCCGCTGCCGAGCGACGAGATCTTCGGCAACGTCAAGGATCTCCTGCTCGACCTTGAGGGGATGAAGAAGATCCTCGGCGATCCCAAGGTGTGCACGACGCGGATCGTCCTCAACCTCGAGAAGATGGTGGTCAAGGAAGCGCAGCGCGCCTTCACCTACCTGAGCCTCTACGACTACCTGACCGACCTGGTGGTGGTGAACCGAGTCCTGCCGCCCGAGGTCACCGACACATATTTCAACTCGTGGCGCGAAGCGCAACAGCGCTACGCCCTGATGGTGGAGACCGCCTTCTCGCCGATACCGACATTGCAGACCAAGCTGTTCGACCACGAGATCGTCGGGCTCGAACTCGCTCGCGGAGATGGGTGAGTCAATCTATGGCGACCGCGATCCGTCGCAGATCTTCTATCACTCGGTGCCGCAGCGCATACGCAAGGTCGGCAACACCTACGAGCTGCAGCTCCACCTTCCGTTCGTCGGCAAGGAGGACGTGGACATCAAGCATCGCGAGGGTGAGCTCTTCGTCAGCGTCGGGCCGTACAAGCGCGAGATCTCACTGCCCCGAGTGCTCAACGGCAAGCGCGTCACCAGGGGGCGTCTCGAGGAGGGAATGCTCGTGGTCACCTTTTCGGAGCGCAAGCCGTGACCGAGGCGTGCCGTGCCTGTCCGACGCGGCTTGTCGACGAGGCCTCGCGGATCCTCGGGACTTCGTTCAGCGACATCGTCCCTCCCGAAGCACAGCGACACCTGCTCATCGCCCAGCGGGAGCTGCTCCTCGCCCTGGCGGCGATGATCGAGCACCACACGCAGCGACCAGAGGAAGCCACCGCGCCCGCGGCCGGTGGCCGGAAGCGTTCACGAAGCGGAACAACTCGCTCGCGGCGGCCGTCGCGGGTCGAGCTCGAGTAGCCGGCACCGGGTGACAGGCCCCGGTACCTACCTCGCGATCGTCCTCTACACGGTGCCGGGTTTCCTCTTCGGCTCGGTGATCCACGAGCTCAGCCACGCGGCGATCGCGGTGCGATGCGGCGATCCGACACCTCGCCGTGCCGGCCGCATGACCCTCGACCCGCGACGCAACATCGACCCGCTCGGCTGCCTCGCGCTGCTCGTCGCGGGCGTCGGCTGGGGGCGCCCGGTCCCGCTCGACCCGCTGTACCTCCGCGAGGGACGACAGCGAGCGGCGGTGGCGGCGGCCGGACCGCTGGCGCACCTCGTGGTGGCCGCGATCTTTGCGGGAGCCCTGCGTGTGGAACTGCTCGGATCGGGGCTCGACGTGAGCGGATTCGACACGCTCGCACAGCTCACCGTTCAGGGCGTGATCCTCGGGGTGCTGCTGCAGGGCTTTCTGGTCAACATCGCGCTCTTCGTGTTCAATGCGCTCCCCATCCCGGGGCTGGACGGCTACGCCGTGGTGCGCAGCCTCCTGTTCAGGGTGGCGCCGCGTGTGTTCCTCTACGTTGAGCATTACCGCTACGTGCTCTACGCGCTCGCCGCGCTGGCAGTGCTGCTGCCTCCGCCGCTGACCCATGGCAGTGTCGACCTGGTCGCGGCCATGACCGTCGGCACGGCGTCGCTCACCTTCGACCATCTGATCGTGCCCGGTGTGGATCCGATCTTCATCGGGCTGCCGAACCTGTTTCACCTCCTGTCATGAGCGTCGTGATGATCAACGGCGTTGAATGGACCGTTGAAGGTGCGCAGGTGGCGATCGTGGAGCGTGGCCGCGTGCTGCTGCAGTTCCGGCCGTGGCCGCCTGGATGGGAGCTTCCCGGTGGTCATTGCAAGCCCGGTGAGGACCCCGCGGTGACCGCCGCGCGCGAGACCGAGGAGGAGACCGGCTACCGCGTGCGCATCGCGGGCATCGTCGGCGTGTACTCGTGGCGGGGGCTCCGATCAGCAGGTGACGTTGTGTACCTCGGCGAGGTCATCGGTGGTGCCCCCCGACGCAGTCTCGAAGCGTGGGCACTCCGCATGACGGCACCCGACGCCCTGCCGCGAACTGTGTTTCCGTGGATACGTGAGCGAGTGCGCGACGCTGTCGAGGTCGCCGACGGTGCGGCTGCGGTGCATCGCCTGCAACCGGTGACGATCCGCCACGTGCTCGGCTTTGCGACAGCGTGGCTGCACACGCCGATCGATCGGTTGCTTCGGCGTCGATGATCACCGCTCTGCTCTTCGTGGCGAGCCTGCTCCTCGTCGTCGTGGCGGCGGAGTTGTTCACCAACGCGGTCGAGTGGGCGGGTTACCTCCTCAATCTCGGCACAGGCGCGACCGGCAGCCTGCTCGCCGCGCTGGGCACCTCCCTGCCGGAAACGGTCGTCCCGGTCGTCGCGCTCGCGACCCACTCGCCGGCGGCCGACTCCGTCGCCACCGGTGCGATCCTCGGTTCGCCGTTTCTGCTGCTGACGTTGGGTGCCGGCGCGACCGGCATCGCCGTGGTGCTTCGCGGGGGTGCGCGCCGGCTGGTGCTCGACCCCCGCCAGGCGCGGCGGGACCTCGGGGTGTTTCTCGGAGCATTCAGCGTCGCTCTGGTCTCGAGCGTGCTCCCGGCCGGCGCGCGCATCGCCGTCGGAGCGCTGCTGCTGCTCACGTATGCCGCATACGTGGCCGCGACACTCCGCGGCAGTGAGGCTGCGGGCGAGAGCCCGGAACCGCTGCACATCGTGCGCTGGCGGCGGGGCGATCCGCACCCCGTGCTCGTCACCCTGCAGCTCGTCATCGCGGTGGGCCTCCTCGTGGTCGGCTCGCAGCTCTTCGTGACCGCGCTCGACCAGACCGCGTCGGCGCTGCAGATCCCGGCGCTCGTGCTTGCGCTGGTGATCGTGCCGGTGGCGACCGAGCTGCCCGAGACGCTGAACAGCGTGCTCTGGGTGCGCACCAACGACGACATGCTCGCCTTCGGCAACGTCGCCGGGTCGGCCACGTTTCAATCGTGCGTCCTCGCCGCGATCGGTGTCGTCTTCACCACCTGGCACCCGGGCGCGGCGGGGCTCATCAGCGCAACGCTGACCCTGCTGACCGCCGCGTTCCTCCTGGCACTCCTCTGGAAAGGCCCGGCACGAGGCTCCCTGCTGATCCTTGCGATCGTGCCGTGGGTCGCCTACGTCGTCGCAGAGGTCGCGACCGGCGGGCGCCTGGCTGTCTGAGACCGCCACAATCGCGCAGTCATGCGTGTGCACACCACCGGCAACGTCGAGGAGTATGCCGCCGCGGTGGAAGCGTTTCTGAAGGACGATCCCTGCGCGCGCAATGTCCTGCTGACCGTCATGGACCTGGTGCGCACGGCGCCCGCGACCTACCCCGTGGCCCCGAGCTTCTGGTGGATCACCGACTCGGACGCGATCGTCGGCGCTGCGAGCTGGACACCGCCGTACAACCTGCTGGTTTCGTCGCTCCTGCCGGAAGCGGCCGGCGACCTTGCAACCTCCGCCATCCATCGTGCGACCGCGCTCGGCCTCCGGCTGCGTGGCGTCTCCGGTCCCGCGGACTCAGCTCGGGCAGTCGCCGCGGCATTGACCGCCGCCACCGGCGACGGCATCGAACGCGACCGGCCGATCCTGCTGAACGAGCTCGTGTCGCTCGTCGAGGTACCGGTGCCGCCGGGCGCTCGCCGACGCGGGCGCGCTGAGGACGTGCCCCTGGTCGCCGAGTGGCTCGAGACCTTCAGCGCCGAGATCGAGCATGCGGTCCCGACCAACGCGCTCGCGATCGCCGGCCACATGGTTCAGAGCGGCCACCTCGACGTCTGGATCGTGGATGAGCAGATCGTCTGCATGGTCGGACATCGGGACGCCGCCGGCGTCCTGCGCGTCGGTCCCGTCTACACGCCGCCGGAGCATCGCAACCACGGCTACGCGCGCCGGCTCACCTACGAGGTGACCGCGCTCGCGTTGCAGCGCCCCGATGTCCTGCACGCCATGCTCTTCACAGATGCAGCCAACCCTGTCTCTAACTCGATATACCGGCAGGCGGGATATCAGCCGCGCGGCGAGCATGTGGAGATCGAGTTCGCCCAGCGCAGCGCCGAGCGAGGTCACTAGAGTCGGCGCCATGAATCTCGAAGGAAAGGTCGCCGTCGTCACCGGAAGTGGCCGCGGCATCGGCCGCGCCTATGCGCTCGCGCTTGCTCAGGCAGGCTGTGCGGTGGTCGTCAACGACGTCGACGGCGACGTCGCCGAGGCAACAGCTGACGAGATTTCGGCTGCCGGGGGCCGGGTCGTCGCCGAGGTATGCGCTGTTGGATCCGCAGAGTCGGCGGAGCAACTCGTCTCCGGCGCGGTCAAGGCCTTCGGGCATCTGGACATCATGTGCACCAACGCCGGCATCCTTCGAGACCGGGTCCTCTGGAACATGAGCGACGACGATTTCGACGTCGTGATCGAGACCCACCTGCGCGGCACCTTCACGTGCGCGCGGGCCGCCGTGCGCCGGATGCGCGAACAGGGCTCTGGCGGACGCATCGTGGTGGTCTCGTCGATCGCCGGGCAGCGCGGCAACTTCGGGCAGACCAACTACGCCGCGGCAAAAGCGGGTATCGCCGCCTATGCGCGCACCTGGGCGATGGAGTGCGCCAAGCACAACATCACCGTGAATGCGATCGTCCCCAACGCGATCACCCGGATGATCTCGACGATTCCGGGCATGGCCTCACTGGTCGAAGCGGCGGAGAGGGGCGAGCCACTCCCGGCGACGGTGCGCAAGCAGATGGGCATGGGGACACCCGACGACGTGGCGCCGTTGCTCGTATTCCTCAGCTCCGATGAGGCTGCCGGCATCACCGGTCAGTGCATCGGACTCGGGGGCGACAAGCTCACGCTCTGGGCACATCCGAAGGAGATCTCGGTCGCCTTCCGTGACGGCGGGTGGACCGCCGACGCCATCGCGGAGGTGTGGTCGACCTCGGTCGGGTCCGAGCTCGAGACCTACGGAATTCCGTTTCTCGGTGGCACCACCTGAGCTGAACGCTACGGAGGGGGTGAGAGCAGAGGTGGTGGATCCGGCGGTTCCGGACGCACGGCGGGAGCAGGGCCGGCGCCGACGATGAACGCCGAGACGTTGTAGAGCACGACCAGCCCGAGGATGACGAGCGCCACGAGAAGCCCCGGTCCCGGCGTGACGTTGAAGAGCGACGCGGCGTCAAGTCCGGGAACGCTCGAACCCTGGCTGGAGGAGATCTTCGCGAGGAGCACGTCGTGGACGTGCAGCTGATCAAGCAAAAGCAGTGCGCCGGCCCCGGCCGCGAACACTGCGGTGGCGAACGCGCGGCTTCTTCCTGACAGCAGGCCGATCCCGCCCGCGAGCGCGACAAGCAGCGCGAGCCCGATGCTGACGAGCGCGAGGACGGCCAGGAGTTGCGGCCCGATATTCGCCGACGACGTGTCCGCGCCCGCGGCGTTGCCCTGGTTGCAGGGCGCCGGGACCGACCCGATCACGGGATCCTTGCCGAAGGCGAGTTGCCAGCCGCTGTACGTGAGGATGTTGATCCCATCGAGTGCGTTGATGCACGCACTGACCTGGGCGGCCTGCGCCGCGCTGACACCCTGGGATGCGTCGATCGACTGGATGGCCGACCGGGTCGCGGTGGTGTTGCACGACACCCCGGCGAACGCGAGGAAGAACGTCAGGATGACCAGCAGCAACAGGAACGGGCTCGCCCGGCGCGCACCGGGTTCGCCGGCCAGAGCGGCAGAGTTCACGCGGCCACTGAATTCGGACGCTCAACCGACCCGGTCGCGGGGAGCCCGGCGAAGCTCCCACCGTCTCCACTCACGCGTCGCAGTGTATCGGCACACCTATACTCGCCCGCGATACCTGCCCCGCTCGGAGGGAACGTCATCGCGGGCTTGCGCCGCCTCACCGTGGTCACGGCAGCAGTGATGCTGCTCAGCGCGTGTGGCGGTCCGTCGCTCAACGCGTCGTCCGTGCTGAAGACGACCAAGAGCGTGCTTGACGGCACGGCCTCGTTTCATTTCGTGCTCACCAGCGCCAACGTGAGCGGATCCGGCGCACAGCTCACCGGCGGTCGTGGAGACATGAAGCGGCCGGACAGCATGTCCGGCGTCCTCCAGGTGTCGATCTTCGGCCTCGCGCTGAGCGTGCCGGTCGTCTCGGTCGGCGGAACGTTCTCGGTGAAGCTGCCGACCAGCTCGAGCTTCACCTCGGCAAACCCGGCCGACTACGGCTTCGCCGACCCCGCCAAGCTCATCGACCCCAATAGCGGCCTCTCCTCGCTCCTGCTCAAGTGCCAGTCGCCACAGGTCGAGAGCGACGATCGCTACAACGGCGAGGCCCTGCACGAGATCGGCTGCTCGCTACCTGGGAGTGCAGTCGCCGCACTGCTCACCAGCGCTGATCCGTCGAAGAGTGTTGCCGCCACCTTCGGCATCGACACGAGCACCACTCAGCTCCGGCGCGTCGTGCTCACGGGCCCCTTCATCAGCAAGGGCACCGACACCACCTACACCCTCGTTCTTACCAACTATGGCGAGAACGTGTCTGTGACGCCGCCGCCCGCCAGCGGGTGAACACGCGCCGGCGCTGGATCCTCGCCATCGCCGCTGTGTCGGTGCTGGTCGCGGCCATGGACACGTACGTGATCGTCCTCGCGCTGCCCGCGATCATGGCCGACGTCGGCATCGGGGTCGACCAGCTCCAGGCGGCGACGCCGATCGTCAGCGGGTTCCTGCTCGGCTACGTGGTTGTGATGCCGCTGCTCGGCCGGCTCTCCGACATCTACGGCCGCAGGCCGCTGCTGCTCCTCTGTCTCGCCGTGTTCGCGGCGGGGTCACTGGTCACCGCTTCGGCGACCGACCTTGGTTCGGTCGTGGCGGGCCGGGCGCTCCAGGGCCTCGGGGGCGGCGGTCTTGTCCCGGTGACGCTCGCGCTGGTCGCGGATCTCTGGCCGGCGGACGTGCGCGGCCTGCCACTCGGGGTCATCGGCGGCGTCCAGGAGATCGGAAGTGTCCTCGGCCCGCTTTACGGAGGGCTGATCCTCACGATCTCGTCGTGGCAGACGATCTTCTGGCTCAACCTGCCCATCGCAGGCGTCCTCGCGCTCGGGCTGGTCGCCTCCGGCCGGCCCGGCGCAGCTGCCGCGAGCGCGGCGATCCCTCGGGCGCGGCTCGACCGAGTGTCGCTGGTGCTGGCTGGGGTCGCGCTGATCGCCGGATGCCTGGCGATCGCAGCGCCGGGTCCGATCCGCGACAGCGACACGCTCGGGGTGGCGTATAGCGCGCTGGGTGGCGTGGTGTCGCTGACGCCGATCGCGCTCCTCGCCGCCGGCGCTGCCATCGCGCTCATCGCCTGGGAGCTGCGGGGCCACGACACCACCCGGGGGCTGATCGCCATCCGGCGCCTCCCCGCGGTGGCGGCGGTGGTGGACTGGCCCGGCGCGGTCCTGCTCGGCATCGCACTCTCGACGGTCATCGTCAGCTTCTCGGCGGAGGATCCGACCACGGGGGCGATCTCTCCTGCGGCGCTCTGGCTGCTGCCACTCGGCGCGCTCTCGGCGGGCTGCTTCGTGATCAGGGAGCGGCGGGCGGCGCACCCGCTCATCGCAGCGGCAGAGCTCCGGTCGCGGGGCGCTTACGGAGCCCTGCTGACCAACCTCGCCGTCGGGGCAGCGCTGATGGCGGCCCTGCTCGACATCCCCGTGCTTGCCCGGGCGACCGTGGACCCGAATTCGCAGCTGGGCGCCGCCCTGGTGCTTCTCCGCCTTCTCGTCGGGGTGCCGATCGGCGCCGTCGCCGGCGGCTGGCTGTCACAGCGCATCGGCAACCGTCTCGTCGCGGGGGCCGGCATGGGGATCACCGCGGCAGCGTTCCTGGCGATGACCTCCTGGACGGCGACCACCCTCGCGGATCCATTCGGACCGGGATGGCTGCACCCGAGCGACCCGGTGCTCTTCGCCTGCGGTCTCGGGTTCGGACTGGCGATCGCGCCCGTCAACGCGTCGATGCTCGCATCGGTACGCGAGCAGCTCCACGGGCTGGCCTCTGCGCTCGTGGTCGTGGCGCGCATGATCGGCATGCTCGTGGGCATCTCCATCCTCACCGCCGTCAGCCTGCACATCTTCTACACGACGGCGTCGGGGTTCCCGCCTGCCCAGGTGTTGTGCCCGCAGTCACCACTCAACTGTCCCGCGTACGAACGCGACGTCACCTCCGCGATCGTGACCGAGCTGCGCGCGGTGTTCCTCGGCGCCTCGATCTGCGCCGCCATTGCCGCAATCCTCGCGGCGGTGCTGCTTCGCGGGCGTCCCGAGCGGCTGGTGCCGGCCATCCCGTGACCGCCACCGTCCGCGAGGTCACTCCGGAATCGCCAGAGCTCGAGGACGTCCTCGAATCGATCGCGGCCGCAGCGCGGGCACTCGATGCGGAGGTCTACCTCGTCGGCGGGTTCGTCCGGGACCGCCTGCTGGGTGGAGCCCAGGGCAAGGACATCGACCTCGTCTCGGTGGGCATGGACCCGATGCTGCTGCTCGCCGCGGTCGCATCCGGCTTCGGCTGGCACGCCCCTGAGCGTTTCGAGCGCTTCGGCACCGCGCAGATCCGCGGAGGGGCCTGGATCGTTGAAGGGGTCCGCGCCAGGGCCGAGAGCTACGACCCCTCCACCCGTCGCCCCGACGTCCGGCCGGGCACCCTTGCCGAGGATGTGTGGCGACGGGATTTCACTGTCAACGCGCTGTGCCAGAGCCTCGATGGGGAGGTTATCGACATCACCGGCCAGGGGCTCGCCGACCTCGTCGCCGGGGTGCTTCGGACGCCGCTGGATCCGGCCGAGACGTTTGCCGAGGACCCGCTGCGCATGTACCGAGCAGCTCGATTTGTCGCCCGGCTCGGCTTCGCGCTCGCACCGGGGACCATCGAAGCGATGCGAGCGCAGGCGGGGAGAACGTCGATCCTCTCCGTCGAGCGGGTCAGCGACGAGATCCGCCGCATGCTGGTGGCACCTCACCCGGGTGCCGGGATCGCCGTGCTGCGGGAGGCGGGGTTGCTCGAGCTCGTCCTCCCCGAGCTGGTCGCGGCGATCGGCGTCGACCAGGGCGGCTACCACACCCACGACGTGTACGGGCACACCGTCGCGACCGTCGACCACGCACCGCCTGACCTGGTGACGCGCACAGCCGCGCTGCTTCACGACATCGCCAAGCCTCCAACCCACGTCGTCGCTCCCGACGGCCGCCACACCTTCTACGACCATCCGCAGATCGGCGCCCAGATGGCCGCGTCGATACTCACCCGCTGGCGGTTCAGCAACGACGAGATCAACGACGTGAGCCAGCTGGTACGCCTGCACCTCCGCCCGATCCAGTACGACCGTGAGTTGTTCGGGGATGCCGCTGTGCGCCGGCTGATCAGGGATGCCGGGCCGTTGCGCGGCCGGATGCTCGACCTCGCCCGGGCGGACACCAGAGCCTCCGCCTTCCCGACCCTCGAGGAGATCGACGAGCTGGAGGAACGGATGGCCCGGCTCGACGCAGGAGGCGCTGTATCAGACATGGAAGACCCGCTGAGCGGCGATGAGCTCATGACCATGGCGGGGCGCGGCCCGGGTCCGTGGGTGGGACGAGCGAAGGCCGCGATCCGCGAGGCGATGATCGAGGGGGCGATTCCAACCGGCGACCCCGCGCGTGCACGCGCATGGGTCGAGACGCACGATGCGATCCTGCGCGGCGAATGAGCGCACACCCGTGCGTGCGGGTTGCTGCGCCGGCGCTGCCCGATCCCGTCGAACGGCAACAAAGTAGAATGCGCGGTCCGAGATGTTGAGCAAGCTCCGCAGCGCCAAACGCCTTTTCGTCGACCTGCCGCGCATGCTGCGGCTCGCGTACTGCCTGATGTTCGACGCGCGCGTGCCCGGTTACATGAAGCTGGCATTCGGCGGTGGACTCGCATTGATCGCGCTACCTGTTGTCGATCTTCCCGAGTCCCTGCCCGTCATCGGTGAGCTGGATGTGCTCGCGCTCAGCCTGCTCGCAACCCGTGCGTTCATCGCCGCGTGTCCGCGTCACATCGTTGCGGAGCAGGAGGAGTTGATCACCCAGCGGCGCAGTCGCTTCGACGACGACGTTCGCAAGGGAGAGCGGATCGCGCTGATGATCTACCGGCGCCTGCGCCCCGAAGAGCGGGAGGCGGTGTCGTGAAGGTCCTGTTTTTGAAGGAAGTGGCAGGAACGGCCAAACCAGGCGACGTGCGCGAGGTCTCCGCGGGGTATGCGCGCAACTTCCTGTTTCCGCAGCACCTCGCGGTGGTGGCCGACCAGAACACCGTGGACCAGATCCGCCGCCGTGAGGAGGCGACCCGGCGGCGTGTCGAGAAGGCGCTCATCGACGCCCGGGAAACCGCGCAGCGATTGCGCAAGCTGACCGTCACCGTGTACGCCAAGGCCGGTGAGGCGGGCCGTCTCTTCGGCACCGTCACCACCGCCGACGTCGCCAAGCAACTGAAGCGCGAGGCGGGCATCGACATCGACAAGCGGAAGATCGAGATCGATCCACCGATCCGTTCGCTCGGTCCCCATGAGGCCACCATCGAGCTCCATCCGGAGGTCACGGAGACACTCAAGGTCGTCGTCGCGGCCCAATGACCTCTCTCCCGCAGGCCGAGCTCGTGGGACGCGGGACCGCTTCGGGGGCGGGTCCGATGCGCGTCCCGCCGCACGACAACGAGGCGGAGCAGTCAGTGCTCGGCGGCATTCTCATCGACCGTGAGGCGCTGTCGATCGTGCGTGACGTGCTGGTGCCGGAGGATTTCTACGCCGAGCGTCACGCGGTGCTCTATCGCGCGGCGCTCGCGCTCGACGATCGCGGCGAAGCGATCGACGCGGTGACGCTGCGCGACCAGCTCGAGCGCGGTCCGGGCATCGGCCGAGCGGGTGGGATGGACTACATCGCCGAGCTCACGCTGGTGGTCCCGAGCTCGGCGAGCGTCAAGCACTACGCGGACATCGTCGTCGCGCACGCCCTCCGGCGCCGTCTCATCGAGGCCGGCGGGAGGGTCAGCCGGCTGGGGTTCGACAACACGACCCCGGTGATGGAGGCCATCGACCAGGCCGAGCAGGAGGTCTTCAAGATCGGCCAGGAGAGCCGCGGGTCGGAGATGCGCAACATCGCGCCGGTGGTGCGCGAGTGGTGGGACATCCTGGAGAAGCGCATCGAGAACAAGCAGCTGGTCACCGGCGTGCCGACGAACTTCTCGAAGCTCGACATGCTCACGCAGGGTTTGCAGCCCGGCGAGCTGATCATCCTGGCGGCGCGTCCCGCGGTGGGCAAGACGTCGTTCGCCCTCAACATCGCTCGCAACGCAGCGGTGCTCGCGGGCCGGCCGGTCGTGGTGTTCTCGCTCGAGATGTCGCGCCAGTCGCTGGTGCAGCGGCTCATCTGCAGTGAGGCGCACGTCGACTCGTACATGCTCCGCACCGGCCAGGCGGATTCGATGGCGTTCCAGAAGATTGCCAAGGCGATGGACACGCTCACGCATGCAGACCTGTGGATCGACGACTCACCGGGTCTCGCCATCAACACGCTGCGAGCTCGCGCCCGGCGGATGAAGGCACAGCACAAGATCGAGCTGATCGTCATCGACTACCTCCAGCTGATGCAGGGCGGCAGGCGCGACTCCCGTGTGCAGGAGGTGTCCGACATCTCGTCAGGGCTGAAGGCGATCGCGAAGGAGCTCGACGTCCCGGTGCTCGCGCTGTCCCAGCTCTCCCGGGCCGCCGAGCAACGCGAGAACAAGCGCCCTCAGCTGAGCGACCTCCGCGACAGCGGTTCGATCGAGCAGGATGCCGACGTCGTCCTGTTTCTCTACCGCGAGGGGATGCACAACCGCGAGGTCGACCGGGGCAAGACTGATCTCATCGTTGCCAAGAACCGCAACGGGCCTGTCGACGATCTTCCCCTGGTGTTCATCGCCGAGCAGACCGCGTTCCGGGAGCCCTACCTCGCGGCCGAGTGACAGGCTGCCTGCGTAACGCGTCGCGAGGAGCAGTCGGCGTGTCACGGACCTGCCAACGCCGGGAAGCGAGGTGTGCCACCCTGGTTCAATGAGACCGATGAGACGAGCCGTGCAAACCGCCCGCGCCGTGATCGGTTCGCCATGGACGCGCGTCAGCGGAACGGTCGTCGGTCTGGCCATCCTCGCCCACTCGATCAACGTGCCTCAGGCCGTCGCGAGCCTGGCGCACGCCGATCCGCTTTGGATCGCCGCCGCTCTCGGGCTCACCATGCTCGCGGTCGCGGCGAGCGTCGTCGAATGGGGTGTTCTGCTCCGCACCGCGAATGCGCCGGCGGGCGCCGGGCCTGGGTCGCTGCTCAGCTGGCGCCGCTTGAGCTCCACCTACCTCCAGGGCGTGTTCTTCACGCAGATGCTCCCCGCCGGCGTCGGCGGTGACGCGATGCGCACCGTCGAGATGGGTCGCCAGATCGGCCACGGACGCGTGCTCGCCTCCCTCGCCGGCAGCCGCCTAGCCGGGATGCTGGGCATGACCTGCTGGGGGATCGCCGCAGCCATCCTGCTGCGCGCTCTGCTCGGCACCGGCGTGGTGATCGTCATCGCCGGACTCGCCGCGGCGGTCGTGGTGATCTGGCTGGTGGCGCTCAGCGCCGATCGCATCGTCCCCCACCGCCTGCTCGCTCGCCTGTCCGGTGCCATGAGCCGGGGCGTGCGTTCGTTCAGCGATGCGTTCGCCGGCTACCGCAATCACCCTCACGCCGTGGCGCAGTCGCTCCTGGTCGGCGCCGCCGGCTGGGGATTCAATCTCCTGGCCCTGAGCGTTGCCGCCCGTGCGATCGGCGTCGATCTCAGCTGGACGGTGCTCGCCGTCTGCATCCCGATCACGCTGCTGGTCGCGCTCGCTCCGTTCAGCATCAACGGCCTCGGACTTCGCGAGGGCGTCCTGGTTGCGTTGCTGTCGCACAGTGGCGTCTCGGTGGCACACGCCGGCGCGATCTCCGTGCTCATCGACCTGCAGATGATTCCGTTCGCCTTGCTTGGCGCAGTCCTCTGGTCGCGCCACCGGCGGAGCAGCCGGACTCCGGCGCAGATCGCGGTTGAGGCCGCCCGCATCGAGGATGTCGCGCTCGCGGAGTTGACGTCTGCTGCGCCTAGACTTCAGCGGCGTGACCCGGCAGTTCAGCGACTTCCTGGCGGCCCACGCGGCGCGCATCGCCGATTTGTGGGAGAGGCAGACATCACCGGCTGACCCCGGTGCACCCCTCGATCGCGCCCGCGGACCCCGGCAGTTCGTCAACGCCGTGCTCGTCGCCCTGACCGCAGACGACTTCCGGCCGCTCGTCGCCTACCACCATCTCGACGCCGGCACGGGCGTCGAGCGCCGGCTCCAGCAGGCCCTCGCCAACCTCACAGCGCTCCGCCAGGCGACATCCGAGGCGGTGCGCGAGGAGCGACTCGACGCCGAGGAGACCATCGAGCTCGCCGCCACCACATCCGACGACATCGAGGCGGTGGGTCAGCACCTCGCCGCATCGTGCGTCGCGACCCTCGAGCACCGCCTCTCGAGCGCGACCTCCGAGTCGTCGGCCCGGGGCACCTCGCTGTCGATCACCATGCACGAGCTCCGCCGCCCGCTGACGATCCTCAACAGCTACGGGCAGTTGCTCAGCGCCGGGATGCTCGGGGCTCTCCCGGAGACGGCGATGGTGGCCATCGAGGGCATCACCGCAAGCACCGAGATGATGGTCCGGATGGTCAACGCTCTCGCCGAGCTGGCGCGCCTCGAGGATCCCGACGATCACCTCGCGCTCGAGCTCATGGACGCCGAGGAGGTGGTCGCCGAAGCGATCGAGCACGTGGCCATGGAGGCCAAGCTTCGCGAATCGACGATCACCAGCGAGAGCGAGCACGGGCTGAAGCTGAAGGGCGACCGGCGCCGTCTCATCCTCGCGCTCACCAACCTGCTCGGCAACGCCGTCAAGCACGGGCCCACGGGGTCGCCGATCGAGGTCCTGGCTGTCCGCGAGGGCAACTCGGTGCGCTTCACCGTTCGCGACCACGGCGCCGGGTTTCCGGTCGCGGACACCGGCCACCTCTTCGACAAGTACTTCCGCTCGGTGGCCGAGCGGCAGCGCAAGGTGCCGGGAAGCGGTCTCGGTCTGTACATCGTGCGCACGGTCGCCGAGCGCCATGGGGGGACCGTGGCCGCGAGGAGCGTCCCCGGAAGCGGCGCCGAATTCGACATGACGATCCCATTGCACCGAGAGGAGGCGACAGCGTGACCACCACGGCGACCAGGAAGGAGCGCGAACTCAATGGGTGAGTTCGAGGTGCCGGCGGACGCCTACTACGGCGCCAACACGATGCGCGCAAAGGTCAACTTCCCGATCAGCGATCTGCGCCTGCCGCGCGGCTTCATACGAGCGATCGGGCTGATCAAGCAGCAGTCCGCGCTCGTCAACCGCGAGCTCGGGCTGCTCAATGAGGACATCGCGGGAGCGATCATCCGCGCCGCGCAGGACGTCATCGACGGCGCTCTCGACGCTGAGTTCATCGTCGACGTGTTCCAGACGGGCAGCGGCACCTCGACCAACATGAACGCCAACGAGGTGATCGCCAACCGGGCGATCGAGCTGCTCGGCGGTGTCCGGGGATCACGCGCTCCCGTGCACCCCAACGACCACGTCAACCTCGGTCAGTCGAGCAATGACGTGATCCCGACGGCGATCCAGGTCGCGGCCGCCGTCGCGATCCGCGAGGACACGGTCCCCGGCCTGGCCGTGCTCGAGGCATCGCTGCGGCGCAAGTCCGAGGAGTTGTGGCCCGTGATCAAGACAGGTCGCACCCATCTCCAGGACGCGACGCCGATACGGCTCGGGCAGGAGTTCCTCGGCTACGCCGGCCAGGTGGAGCGAGCCCGCCTCCGCTGCGAGGAGGCAATCGCCTCCCTTGCCGAGCTCCCGCTCGGGGGGACGGCGGTCGGCACCGGCGTCGGCACTGACCCCGAGTTCCCACCAAAGGTGATCGCGCTGCTGGCGGCGGATGCCGGCATCCCGTTTCGGGAGACCGACAACCACTTCTGTGCGCAGTCGACGCTCGATGCCGTCGTCGCCGCGAGCGGCGCCATGCGCGCCGTGGCGATCTCCCTGTACAAGATCGCCAACGACATCCGCCTGCTCGGCTGCGGTCCCCGCGCCGGGATCGCCGAGATCGCGATTCCGGAGGTGCAGCCGGGATCGTCGATCATGCCGGCCAAGGTGAACCCGGTCATCTGCGAATCGGTGACCATGGTCGCAGCGCAGGTGATCGGCAACGACGCGACCGTTGCCTTCTGCGGCGCCGCCGGGTCGATTCTCGAGCTCAACGTGATGATGCCGGTGGCCGCCTACGACCTCCTCCAGTCGGCGTCGCTGCTGGCGGCTTCCGCCCGCAACCTCGCGACCCAGTGCGTCGACGGGATCACGGCCACCGGCAACGGCCCCGCCATGATCGAGCGGGAACTCATGCTCGGCACCGCGCTCGCGCCGCGCATCGGATACGACGCCGCAGCAGCGATCGCGAAGGAGGCATACGCCACCGGACGCACGGTGCGCGAGGTCGCACGCGAGCGCAGCGGCCTCGACGAGGCGGAGTTGACGCGACTGCTCGACGCCGAGGCGATGACACGCCCCGGGCGCGACGCCGGGCCCGCCGCCGGCTGAGGGGCGGTCACTTCCGGAGGCTTCACGCGCCCGTCGTGAATGCGCCGGCTGAGGGGGGTCAGACAGAGTCGACGCGACGCCGCCCGCTCCCCGTCGCATTGGCCAGCACGACCACGAGGGCACTGACCACCATCATGGTGACGAGAATCGCCACGCAGTACACGGCGACGCTCGCGTAGCCGCCGCTCACGGGGTCGAGGAACGGATACGGGTATTTGTTGACGATGGCACCGCGAATGATCGTGTAGACGATCCAGACCAGCGGGAAGCTGAGCCAGAGCATGCCTTGGCGCAGCCGCAATCGCCGAGCCGGCGGCGTCACCAACCAGTCCGCAAGCATCACCAGGGGCATGAGCTCGTGCACGACGGAGTTCACCCACGGAATCGCGGTGTCGACGTCCGTGTTCGACAGCAAGAGGGTGAACACGATCCCGGTGATGCTCATGTACACGACGGCTCCGCCACGAACCAGGTCGAGCCGCGGCGTTGTGGTGGAGCGCCAGCTCAGCGCGCAGGCGATCAGCACGCCCGTGGCGATCAGGTTGCTGTCGATCGTGAAATAGCTGAAATAGTTGACCGGATTGAGGGTTCCCTTCGCGGCGAGGCTGATCAGCTGCGTTGCGATTGCCACCAATGCGAGTCCCGCGAAGAAGAGCCTGAAGACGGCGACTGCTCTAGCGCGGTTCACGCGCGCAGCCTACTCCCGGCTCGCCGGCGCTGCGATGCTTTCAGAGCAGCCCGAGTGCCTCCAGCATGTCGGCCACACCGCCATCCTCCGGTGGCGCACACGTGGCGTCCGCGGCTGCGATGACCTCGGGGCGCGACGTGGAGACGGCGACCGCGTAGCCGGCGGCGTTGAGCAGCTCGACATCGTTGGGCGCGTCACCGAACGCAACCGCGTCTGCGAGGGAATAACCCAATCGCTCGCAGACGATCTCGCAGCCGACGGCCTTGCTCACGTCCGGGTCGAGAAGCTCCACGAACTCCGGGTTCGACCTGGTGACGCGCGCGGTCGCCGCGAGCTCCCGGGTCATCAGCGCTATCGCGCGATCCACCTCCACGAGGTCGTCGATCACGCAGGCGGCTTTGGTCGTGCCCGCCGCGAGCAAGGGCTCGAGGTCCGGCACCAGGCGGAATGGCACCCCGCTGATCCGCGAGTACAGCCACGCCTCAGGACGGTCCTGCTCGCAGAGCAGCTCATCGTGCTGGTAGGCCTGGAAGTGCCAGTCCTGTTCGCGGGCGATGTGCAGTGCCCGTCGCGCCGGTGCGGCCTTGAGCGGCTGCTCGAAGATCGTCAGACCGGGCGAGCCGTCCCCCGGAGGCATTTCGCGGACCAACCCACCCTGATAGCAGACGAGCGGCTGCAGCGCCCCAAGCTCGTTCGCCCAGGGAAGCGCGGACCGGTACATGCGCCCGGTGGCGATGATCACGGGCATCCGCGCCGCGACGGCTCGGACGGCATCGCGGATGCGCGGATGGAGCTGCTGGCGGTAATCGATGGTGGTGCCGTCGAGGTCGAAAACCAGGACGCGGGGGACGAACGCGGCAGTCGGTGGATCCGGGTCGCGGATGTCGGTGAGCGGACTCACCGGAGCCCGAGCGCGCTGACGCGGTTGCACGGCATCGGTGGATCTTACCCAGGCGTAAACGCGCCAATCCGGGGTAGACTGACATTGTCTTGCGTTCGTCTTCTCGCGCGCGGTTTGGTAGACCGCTCGCCGCAAGGCCCCGTCCCGCGGCTTCGGCGCCGGTCGATGAGGCCTTGAGCACCATCATTCCCGAACCGGTCAGCTTCGACGAGCTTGCTTTGAGCGTCGCGATGCGGAACACGGTGGCGGAGCTCGGATACACCATGGCCACGCCGATCCAGGCCGGGTCGCTTCCGTTTGCAATGGCGGGACGCGACGTCATCGGCCAGGCACAGACCGGGAGCGGGAAGACCGCGGCATTCGGCATTCCGATCATCGAGCGGCTCGACCCACGCGACGGGCCGGTGCAGGCGCTGGTGCTCTGCCCGACGCGGGAGCTCGCCGTCCAGGTGCACGACGAGCTGACCAGGCTCGGCAAGCGGCACGAGCTGCGCAGCGTCGCCATCTACGGCGGCGACTCCATCGGACGTCAGATGGAGGAGCTGCGCCACGGTGCGCACATCGTCGTGGCGACTCCGGGCAGGCTCGGCGACCACATCCAGCGGCGTTCGCTGACTCTCGCGAACGTTCGCGTCTGCGTGCTCGACGAAGCCGACCGCATGCTCGACATGGGGTTCGCACCGGACGTCGAACGCATTCTCCGGCAGTGTCCGCCGCAGCGCCAGACGCTGCTCTTCAGCGCCACCATGCCCGAGTGGGTACGCAGGCTCGCCCTGCGTCACATGCACGACCCCGAGACCGTGGAGATCAGTACCCGGCCGGAGATTCCTTCGGAAGTGCGACAGCTCTATGTTCAGACGACCTGGGCCGACAAGACCGATGCGCTTGCGCAGATCCTCGATCAACCGGACGTCGTCATGGCGCTGATCTTCGTGGAGACGAAGCGAACCGCAGACGTCCTCCAGGCTCAGCTCGGCGGACGCGGGTACCAGGTCGGCCTGCTCCACGGCGACCTCACCCAGCGCGAGCGCGATCGCGCCATGCAGCAGTTCCGCGCCACGCACATCAAGTACCTGATCGCGACCAATGTCGCCGCCCGCGGGCTCGACATTGATGACATCTCGCACGTGATCAACTACGACGTGCCCCTTACGCCTGACGAGTATCTGCATCGCGTCGGCAGGACCGGTCGTGCCGGCCGCGCGGGTGTCGCTGTCACGCTGATCACCCCCAGCGAGATCCTCAAGCTTCGCGACGTGGAGAAGCACGCGCGCACGCACATCGAGCCCGCGACGCTCGACGAGGACTTCCCCGCGACCGTGGTCAGCGCCCAAGCCTGAGGCGGCGCGGACACATGCTGCCGGCGATCCACGACACGGGAACTGGCGCAGCGGTGCTGTTCCTGCACGCGTTCACGCTCGACGCGTCGCAATGGGACCACCAGGTCGCCGCACTGTCAGGTGATGTGCGCTGCGTTCGCATCGACCTGTGGGGCTGCGGCTCGTCGCCCCCACCTCCCGATGGCGAAGCGACGCTCGAGGGTTTCGCCTCAGCTGTGCTCGCCGCCCTCGATTCGCTGCACATCGAACGCGTCGCCGTTGTGGGGCTCTCGATGGGCGGATACCTCGCCTTCGCGTTGTGGCGGCTGGCACCGGAGCGCATCCGCGCGCTCGCGCTCTGCAACACGCGCGCCACTGCCGACGCCGCCGGAGCGCGCGCTGACCGCCTGGCGATGGCAGAGCAGGTGGAGCGCGAGCGGTCGGTGGAGTCGATCGTGGAGCCGATGGTCGTGCGGATGTTGAGTCCGCACGCGCAGGCCGAGGCGCACATCGTCGACCCGGTGCGCGGAAGGATCCGGCGCTGCACGCCGGCGGGGATCGCGTTTGCGCAGCGCGCCATGGCCGCTCGACCCGACAGCACCGAGCTGCTCGCGTCCATCTCCGTGCCCAGCCTGGTCATCGCCGCCAGCCAGGACGCGATCATCCCGACGCACGAAGTTCTTGCCATGGCTGACGCCATCCCGGGCGCCCGGTACGCAGAGCTCGACTGCGGCCACCTGAGCAATCTCGAGCGTCCCCGTGCCGTCAATCAGCAGCTCGCGGAGTTCCTCGTACCGGCGAGAATGGCGTCATGAGTCAGCTGCCGAAGGATCTCCTCGACATCCTCGCCTGCCCTCGCTGCCGGGGGCCGCTCGCGGTCGAACCGGCGTCGCTGCGTTGCGACGCCTGCATGCTGCGCTACCGCGTCGACAACGGCATCCCCGTGATGCTCATCCACGAAGCCGAGCATCTCGGACCCGACCCTGTCGGACCCGAGGGCACGGACCCGGGCGTCAGCTAAGCCGGATCAGACTGCGACGCCGACCGCCTCGGTCGCAACCGACGAGGGGGCGGCGCAGAAGCCTTCGTAGTCGATCGGCTCGGTGATCGTGGGGTTCTCCCCGCACACCGGGCACTGCGGGTCACGCGGGACCCGAAACTCGCGGAATTTCATCGCCAGCGCATCGATGTGCAGCAGCCGGCCCGTGAGCAGGTCACCCGTGCCCGTGATCAGCTTGATGACCTCGGTCGCCTGCAGGACTCCGACGATCCCAGGGAGGACCCCGAGCACGCCGGCCTCGGCGCACGACGGAGCTTCCTCAGGCGGCGGCGGAGACGGGTAGCGGCAGCGGTAGCACGGTGACTGGAACGGGACCACGGTGGTGACCTGTCCCTCGAAGCGGAAGATGCCGCCGTCGACCATCGGCTTTTTGCCAAAGATGGCCACATCATTGGCGAGATACCGGGTCGGAAAGTTGTCGCAGCCGTTGACGATGATGTCGTACTGGTCGAAGATCTCGCGTGCGTTCTCGCCACTGAGCACGACGTTGTGCTCGACGACGCGGACATCACTGTTGAGCGCGGTCAGCGCGATGCGAGCGGACGCGGTCTTCAGCATCCCGATGCGATCCTCGGTGTGCAGGATCTGCCGCTGCAGGTTGCTTCGATCCACGGTGTCGAAGTCGACGAAGCCGATCGTGCCGACGCCTGCCGCGGCGAGATAGAGACCGGCAGGGCTGCCAAGACCGCCCGCCCCGATGAGCAGGACGCGCGCGTCGAGGAGTTTCGCCTGGCCCTCGACGCCGATCTCCGGGATGAGGAGATGCCGGCTGTAGCGCTGCTGCTGCTGACCAGTCAGCACCCGGGGGACGATGAAGTCGAACCCTGCCTGCTTCCAGGCGCCGTAGCCACCCGCCAGCGACTGGACGTCGGTGTATCCGAGCTCCTGCAGGGCTCGAGCTGCCAGCAGCGAACGTGTCCCGCCGGCGCAGTACAGCGTGATCGGTGTGTCGTGCCTCGGAACCGTGTCCTCGATCCGGGTCTCGATGAACCCCTTGCTGAGGTGCATCGCCCCGGGGATGTAGCCCTCGTCGAACTCACTGCGTTCGCGGACGTCGATGAGGGTGCGCGATCCCGCCGATGCGCGAACCTGCTGCGGGGAAACCTCCGGAACGGTGCTGCGTGCCTCGTCGAGGAGGTCGCGAGAGGACTTGGCCATTCAGGCAGTCTACCCAAAAGAGAGAGAAACCTGACCTAGTGGGTCTGGATTCGGCTCAGCCCTTGCGGGGACGGCCGGCCGGCTTGCGTCCGCTGACTCCGCGGGTCGCCGCTGCGGTGCCGGCGGTCGGGCCCTTCCTCGGCCTGCCGACCGGGCGTTTGGCGGGCGCTCCGGCTGCCGTCTTTGGCGGCCGCCCGACGGGGCGCTTCGCCGGCGCTGTCGATGCCGGAGCCGGAGACGGGGCGGGGGCCATCGCCGCGAGGATCGTCCGTTCTGTCTCTTCCAGCCGGGCCGCCAGCGCCAGGACGCGGCTCCGCGCGGCGCGTGTCGCGGTCAGCGCGTCAGCGAGCGAAAGCCGCGCTCCACCACTCCGCTTCTGCTTCTTTCCGGCCATGGTCGCAGCGACCCTACCATAGACTGCGACGGTGGATCCGACGCACACAGCGCGCCCACTCGCGGCTCTGCTCGGCGCAGCCGGGATCGACGCGGCGCTCCCTCCGATTTTGGCGGGCATCGCCATCACCGCGATCAACTCCGACTCGCGTTCCGTGGGCCCGGGAAGCCTCTTTGTTGCGGTATCGGGGCGCCAGGCTGATGGCCATCAATTCATTGCTGAAGCGGTCGCGCGCGGCGCGGTCGCTGTCGTGGCCGAGCGCATCCCGGACCCGCCCCTGGACAACTCGATACCCGTCGTCATTGTCGCCAACGCGAGGCTGGCCGTCTCCGATCTCGCCGCCGCGTTCCACGACCACCCGAGCCGGAGCCTCTGCGTCGTCGGGATCACGGGAACCGACGGCAAGACCACAACGGCGACGCTCCTCTGGGGCGCGTGGCGTGCGGCGGGGATCGCCGCCGCGTCGATCACCACCGTCGACCGCCGGACCGGGGACCGGGTGATCGCCAACCCATCGCGGCAGACCACCCCCGAGGCACCGGAGCTGCACGCGGAACTTGCTCGCATCCGCGACGCGGGCTGCACGCACGTTGCGCTCGAGACCTCGTCGCACGCGCTCGAGATGCACCGTACCGACGGCGTCGAGTTTCGCGCGGCGGTCTTCACGCGGATCACCACCGAGCACCTCGAGCTGCACGGCAGCCGCGAGCGATACCTTGCTGCCAAAGCCCGCCTGCTCGAGCACGTGTCGACGCGACCCGACGGCATCGCCATTCTTGACGCGGGCGACTCCTTCGCGTTCCCACGCCTCACGGCGATCCCGGTGGCCACGCGGCTCACGTACACCGACCTGGCGGACATCGACGCGGACCTGCGTGCCGAGAACGTCGTCGCCGAGCAGACCGGTGTCGGCTTCATGGCACGGACGCCCTGGGGGGATAGCTCCGTCCGCCTACGGCTGACGGGCCGGTTCAACGTGCGCAACGCGCTCGCGGCCCTGGCGTCGGCATGCGCCACCGGTGCGGAGCTCGGCCGTGCCGTCCAGGGCCTCGAAGCCGCCGAGGCGGTTACGGGCCGCATGGAGCGCCTGGATCTCGGCCAGGCCTTCACGGTTGTGGTCGACTATGCGCACACCACCGACGCGCTCGAAACCGTGCTCAGCGAGTTGCGACCCACCACCTCCGGGCGCCTCTGGGCCGTCTTCGGCTCCGCGGGTGAGCGCGACCTCGAGAAGCGGCCGGCGATGGGATCCGTGGCCGCGCGTCTCGCCGACATCAGCGTCATCACCGATGAGGATCCGCGCGGCGAGGACCGCCAGCGCATCCTCGAACAGATCGCTGCCGGAGCCGTCGATGCCGGCGGCGTGCGCGGCGACAACCTGTTCGTCATCCCTGATCGCGAGGAGGCGATCGGATTCGCGGTGTCGAACGCTTTGCCGGGGGACACGGTGCTCTGCGCGGGGAAGGGGCACGAGAAGACGCTCGAGACCGCGACCGGCGAGATTCCCTGGGACGAGCGGGCGATCGCGACCGCAGCGATCCGCCGCCGGCTCACGTGATCGGGTGGCGGTTCGGAGTCCCGGGCCGGCGCGGATAAGCGTCAGGTGTGGGTGCGACCTTGGACACGCGCAGCACTCCGTTCGCAGGCGCTTCGGGAGCATCCCCACCGCACGCCAAGGCTGCGGCGGTGCAGGTGAAGGATGCCGCCGCGGAGTCTGCAACCAGTGCACACAGGGTGCCGCCGACACGAACCAGCGGCAACGCGAGCTCGCACAGCACCGGCGGTGGCGCGGTCGCTCGTGACGTCGCCAGGTCGAACCTCTCGCGCATGCCGTCCCTGTGCCCGGCGTCCTCGGCGCGGAGTGTCTCCACGGTCACGCCGGGCAGCCTCAGCAAACCGGCGACGTGGATGAGAAATCCGGTCTTGCGCCGGTCGGAGTCGATGAGGGTCACCGAAAGGTCGGGCCGGAGAATCGCGATGACAACGCCGGGCACGCCGCCGCCTGAGCCGATGTCGACCACCTTCGACTGCGGTGGTGGAGCAGCCACGCGCAGCAATTCCTCGACCTCGACGACGTTGCGCTCCCACATCAGGTCACGTGGGATCGAGGTCAGGTTGACACGCGTCGACCAGCGGATCGAGCTCGTCGAGATAGGCATCGAGAGTCGCCTGCTTGTCCTCGGGGGGAACCGGTCCCATGGCGCCGAGCCTAGCGCTCGTCGTCGAGCGTGGCGGCTCGGTGACGGTGGCTCGATAGCCTCCCCGAGCGCCCCTCTCCGTGCGATCATGCAATGGAGAGATGGACACGAACCCGGAAACGTCCGACCGGTGCCCTGTGTGCAAGGGTGAAATGCTCTCGGTGCTGTACTACGGCGCCGATGGTGAGTCGGTTGGCGGCCACCGGATCTGTCCCGGCTGTGGACCGCGGACCGCCGTGGAGCTGGTCGCCGCTGACGAGATCCGCCGCCGGTTGCTGGAGCGCAAGGCCTCCTAGTCGCCCGGTCGGGCGCCAGATTGCCCGATCGATCCGGGTGCTGCTCGCACATTCCGACTTCGGCCGTGTCACGCCGCCGTTACGGCGGGTGACGGCGCGATGACGTGGGGAAGCCAGCGCTCTACCCGATGGGAGACTGGCTGCGATGCGTCTCCCCCGTTTTTCGTTCGCCCATCACCGGCTCGCCCTGGCTGTGCCGGTCGCCCTGGCGCTTGCCCTGGTCGCCGCGCCGGCAGCCGCGGGGCCAACGCCTCCGCCGCTCACTGCAGCCCAGCAGGCAGCCGCGGCGGCCGCGAAGGATGCGCAGAACGCGAAGGACGCCGCCAACAACGCTGACACCGCCCTCTCGCTTGCACGGGCGGCGCTGGCAGCCGCGAACGCCCATCTTGCCGTCCTGAACACACAGATCGGCGCGCTCAACGCAACCATCGCCGCAGACAGCGCGATCCTGCGCACGGTCAACACCGAGCTCGCTGCCGACCGCGGACACCTCGCCGCGTACATCCGTCAGTCGTACGAGAGTGGCGGCTCCCAGGCGATGCTCGCGTACATCATCTCGGCGAACACCATCGCTGCGGCGATCCAGCGCGAGGTGCAGGTCAGCCAGATCTCGTCGGCAAGCCAGCAGCTGGTCGCGCGCATCGCAGCCGAGGAGCAGAAGGCGAGCACGACGCTCGCCCAGCACACCGCCGACCTCGCGCAGCTCGCCGCCGAGCAGGAGCAGTCGCGGACCGAGCAGGCGATCATCAAGGTGCAGACCCAGAACCTGCTCCTCGCAGACATCACTGCCCATGCGCACGTGTCCCAGGCGCAGAAGGCGCTCGCTCAGGCGGTGGCGTCCCTTGCCGCCGCGCGCGCTCGCAACGCCATCTACCAGGCGGTCCCCGGCCCGTTGTTCACCGTCGATACCAACCTCACCCTGCCCAGTGGTGAGACCGCCGCGAGCCTCAATCAGTTCCTGAATGGATCGGCGCTTGCCGGGCTGGGTGCGAGCTTCATGCAGGCCGAGACGACGTACCACGTGAGCGCGCGCTACTTCGTCGCCCACGCGATCCTCGAATCCGGATGGGGCACCAGCGCGATCGCGCAGTACAAGCACAACCTCTTCGGCTTCGGCGCCGACGATGCCAATCCCTACGTCGACGCGGCGACATTCCCGAGCTTCGACGCCTGCATCCAGTACGTCGCGCAGTTCATCGCGACCAACTACCTGACCGTGGGCGGGCAGTTCTATCACGGCCCAACGCTGCGTGGAATGAACGTCGACTACGCGAGTGACCCGAACTGGGCGGAGAAGATCGCCAGCATCGCCGACACGA
This sequence comes from Candidatus Dormiibacterota bacterium, assembly GCA_963756075.1. Classification (GTDB taxonomy): domain Bacteria; phylum Chloroflexota; class Dormibacteria; order Aeolococcales; family Aeolococcaceae; genus Palsa-851. The sequence goes on from CAVWMH010000002.1 coordinate 221,960, forward strand.
TTCCGCCGCTCGCCGTTCCCTGAGCGGCGTCGATCGGGTAGGGGACGGAGACCCATTCCGTACACACGCCGTCGGATAGGCTGGCCCCATGCAGCATCCGATCGGCGAGCACGCCCTGCTCGCTGACTCGAGGACCGCCGCGCTCGTCGATCCCGACGGCAACGTGGCGTGGCTCTGCTGGCCGTGGGTCGATGCGACGCCGTTGCTCTTCTCGATCCTCGATGCCGACCGCGGCGGCACCTTCTCGCTGCGACCGGCGCTGCGGGAGGCTCGCGTGCTCTCACGTCGCTACCATCCGCGATCGCTGGTGCTCGAGACGGTCTGGGAAGTCGGCCCGGCGCGGCTGATCGTGGACGAGGCACTCGACCTCGGGGAGGGCCCGCTCCTGGTGCGCAGCGTGCGCGCTCAGGGCGATGCAGTCGACGTGACGGCGACAGTCTCGGCGCCCGCGTGGCCCGGCACCACAGCGTCCTTGCGCATCATCGATCACGCGCTCGAGCTCGATGGCGTGAGCCGGGTCGTTGTCCACGCACCGTCACGGTGGGAGGCGCGACCCGACGGGGCTACCTGCGAGTTCACAGTGGATCCGGGGACTGCACAGACCGTCACGCTCGCGACGGTGAACACCAAGCCACGCATGCGTCTCCATCGAGCCGGCGCTCACCGAGTGGCGGCGAAGGATCCCCGAATCCTCCGCGCACAACAACACGTCCTCGGACACGCGCGATCTTCTCGGCACCACGGCCGCAGTGCTCGTGGGACTGCGGCGCAGCAATGGTGGCATCGTCGCCGCGCCCACCTCGTCACTTCCGCAATGGCCCGGGTCGGCGCGAACGTGGGACTACCGGTACTGCTGGCTTCGCAACTCATCGCTGGCCGCGCTCGCCATGCTCCGCCTGGGACTCACCGACGAGGCGCGTTCGCTCGGTGCCTTTCTGGGCAATGTCGTCATGAACTCCGGACCGGTCCCGCTCGTCCGGCTCGACGGCAGCACGCCCCCCGACGAGACCGAGATCCCCGACCTCACCGGATACGGTGGCGCTCGTCCCGTCCGGATCGGCAACGCAGCCGCCGCCCAGGCGCAGCTCGACGTGCCCGGCGAGGTGATCGAGCTCGCAACCTCGCTGGCGCGGGCATCCGCGCTGCCCGACGAGCTCGCGTCAGCGGTGCCGATCCTCGCGGGATGGCTCGTCGATCACTGGCGCGAGCCCGACAACGGGATCTGGGAGGTTCGCGGCGAGCCGAGACGCTACACGCACTCCCTGGTCACGGCGGTGAGCGGTCTCCGGGGCGCGGCGGCGCTCGCCGACCAGCGGTCCGTCTTCGGCGATGCCGACGCATGGCGGCAGGCGGCCGCGGCCGCGGCGGCCGACCTCGGCACGACCGGCCCGCTGGAGCTCCGCATCGACGGCGGAGGTGCCGATGCCGCGCTCACCCAGGTGGCTCTCCTCGGCGGGCTCGAGCCCATCGCCCACCGGGTGGATGCGACACTCGACCTGATCGCGGAGCGACTCGACCACGGCGGGCTCGTCGATCGGTACGAGGGCCAGCCGGACATGATCGCCGACCCGTGTGCGCCCTTTGTCTTTCCAACCTTCTGGCTGGCCGGGGCGCTCGCCGCAACCGGCCGCGACGGCTCACGCTGGCTCGAGGCGGCACTCGCCACCAGGGGACCCCTGGGGCTCTTCGGCGAGGTCGCCGATCCGGACAAACACACCCCGCTCGGCAACTACCCGCAGGTGCAGAGCCACGCCGCGTTCGCGCTCGCGGTCGCCGACCCCAAGGGCTCCTCCTAGATCAGCCGCACGACGACGCGACCGACGCCACGCCGGGATCGTGCACCCCGACCATCACTCCCCCCGGCGCGACGGCGACGCACTCGATGTCGGTGCGCAGGGCTCTGAGCTTTGGTGCAATCGCGAACAGCCGGTCGAGCGACAGTGCCGCGTCGATCTGCGACGCCAGGGTGGACCCCGCGAATCCAGGCAGACCGAGCATCCCGATGTCGACCTCCGGGACCTGCGCGGCGATCACCGGCCCTCCTGCGCCCGGCCGGAGCGAGAGCTTGATGTGCGCGACGGCCGTGGGCGTGAACGGACCGGCCGATACCCGGGCCGACACGACGACGAGACCGTCCCGAACGCGCACCTGAAGGTCCTTGAGCTCGCTGGGATGGGGATTGTTGGCCACGGCAAGCACGGTGAGGTCCTGCTCGCTCAGCACCACGACGCCGTGCGGGCCCTGGATGAGCTGCCCGGCCATCTCCGCGCCGAGCGCCACCGCGATCAGCTCCTCGTTGGCGCCGTGAGACGGACCGGCCGGTGGTGCGCCCAGATCGGGGGCGGCAAGAGCACGGTCGGCGAGGAAGACCGAACCGCCCACCAGGATGAGCAACACGACCACCCCGAGGCAGCAGCCACGCACGATCCCGCGCTGGTCAGAGGACTTCACGCCCCCTATGTTCGCCCGCCCGGCTCGGCAGCGTGCGTTCCCGGCACGGGATGGAGCACCAGCCGCGTACGAGCGTGCCTGCGCACCTCAAGCGGGCTCCAGTACAGGGGGAACTGGCGGTTGGTGCGCCAGCGACGGGAGAGGTCGCGGTAGTGACGCGACCCTGGCTGTCCTGACTGCCCGGGAACGTGGATGCCGCCGCTCGCATCCCATTTGCCGACATCGATGACCTGGCGCCAGGAAGGAGCGGAAAGCCTGGTCTCGAAGGGCTCCCCCGGCACTTGCGACGTGGCGAGGACGGTGTCGGTGTTGCCACCCACCTTGATCGACGGCGCGTTGAAGAACCAGGCGAGGCCGCGACGGCGGCCGAACGCGTGGATGAGCTCGAGGCGGTGGACGCGCCCCCACCTCCAGCGGCGGGAGTTGCGCCCAAAACGTCCTCGGACGTCGCTCATCGCGTCCTCGAGGGAACGGGACACCACCTCCGCCCAGGTTGTCAGGCCCTCGAACAGCCCGTCGTCGCCGAGCTCCCAGCGCTCGATCAGCGACGGCGTGAGCCGGCCGACGAGATTCCCCGGATACTGGAAGACCGGGTGAGCGAGGTCGACGCCCGCCAGGATGCGCCAGGCGTTGCCGCAGATCGGGCTCAGCGAGTGCTCGGCCAGACGGGCCATGAACGCCTCATAGATGGTCGGCTCGACACGGTGAGGGTCCATGACGGCGTCCCACCTCGCGAGGCGGTTGCGCACCGCCTCGGCGGCCGGATGTGCGCAGTGCATCGAGCCCAGCAGCCGGACCACCTCGCGTGCCGGCGGGCAGACCAGGTCCATCTGAGCCCGCGCCATGTACGCCAGGTCGACCACCCGCTCGGAGAGCAGCTCGCCGATCCTCAGGGCGCGGTACCCCGACATGTAATCGGTCCCGATGTAGAACGGGAACTTGTCGCCGACGATGCGGTTGTTCGCGGTGATGATCTGGTGTTCCGGCGGGTCGAACATCTGCGGCACCTCGTCCGGGGTCAGATACCTCCTCCACACCGCGTCCCCCGTCCAGCCCTGGATCGGCAGCCCGCTGGGCCTCGCCCTGCGCACGGGAATGCGCCCCGAGAGGAGATAGCCGATGTGGCCGTCGACGTCCGCATACACGACGTTCTGGGAGGGGGCGTCGAAGGGCGCGAACGCTTCCTTGAAGCTCTTCCAGTCGCCTGCGCGCTGGAGGCGGAGCAGCCCGTCGGCGGCTCCGCCCGGTTGCAGCGCCGTCCACTGCAATGCGAGCCCGCGCCAGATGGACCGCTCGGGGTCCTCGATTCTCTCGACGACTGGGCCGTGCCGGGTGACGACCACCTCCTCGAGCACGTCGGACGATCCCTTGACGTGGATGATCTCGCGGAGCCTTCGGGTCGGCTCGAATCCCCGCTCCGTCCTGAATCGATCGCCGGCGGGGGAATCGAACTCCTCGATCACCAGGTCCTGGCAGTCGGCGAAGGAGTTCGTGAACCCCCAGGCGACGCGCTTGTTGTGGCCGATGATCACGAAGGGCATGCCCGGCATGGTCACGCCGGTCGATTCGAAATCCTCTCCGGCCTGGACGTGGGCCGCGTACCAGATCGACGGCATCCCCGGGACCAGGTGCGGGTCGTTGCAGAGGATCGGCCTGCCCGAAGGCGTTCGCTCCCCGGAGACGACCCAGGAGTTGCTCATCCCACCGGCTGTCGGGATCCAGCGAGCCGCCTCGCGAAACATCAACAGCAACTGCGAGCGAGTGTCGCCACCGCCCGCCGCGCGAAGGGTCCCGGCCAGCACGGTCGGGTTGGCGTCGGGATAGACGATGTCGAGCCGGGCGGCGTGCTCGGGGCCGATGGCGCGAAGCAGCTCGAGGCGCTGCAGCTCGGCGTCCCAGTTCATGCTCAAGCCGAGAGCGAGGAGCTTGAGCGCCGCGAGGCTGTGCATCGGCTCCCAGGGCTCCGGGGTCACGCCGAGGAGCCGGTACTCGAGCGGCAGCGCCCGCCCGGAGTGCGCGATCGCGTTGACCCCGGCGGCGTACGACTTGAGCATGCGCCGCGCCTCAGGCGTAAGGCGAAGCTCCTCCTCGCGTGCGACGCGGTGCAGCCCGACCCGGCGGATGAAGCGATCGATGTTCACGCCGTCTGAGCCGATCAGCTCGCTGATCCGTCCCGTCGCAACGCGACGCGTCACCTCCATCTGCCACAGCCGATCCTGGGCATGAACAACGCCCACCGCAAAGGCGGCGTCCTCCATCGACGTGGCGTTGACGTGAGGAACACCCCACCGATCCCGGCCCACGGTGACGTCAGCGCCCAGCCCGGCGACCCCGAGCCTGCCCCGAACCCGGGGCAGGGACACACCGAAGGTGCGATGGCGCGCGACCAGCAGAGCGATGCAGAGGACGACCACCAGGGCCGCCACGGCGATGAGGGCAATGATCATTTGAAGCGGTCTGGGAACGTACTACACTCGCGAGCCCATGGCCTTGCGAACTCCGCTCCACGATCGTCACGTCGCCGCGGGGGCACGCATGGTCGAGTTCGGCGGCTTCGACATGCCGCTGCAGTACTCGACCATCCGCGAGGAGCACGTCGCCGTCCGGACCCGCTGCGGTCTCTTCGACCTCTCGCACATGGGGGAGGTGCGCTTCAGCGGCGACCGCGCGCTCGAAGTCGTCCAGCGACTGGTCACCAACGACGTCGCCCGCCTCGAGGTCGGGGGGGCCCTCTACGGCGTGATGTGCAATGAGGCGGGCGGGATCGTGGACGACGTGGTGGTGTATCGCGAGGCAGGCGGGTACATGGTGGTGATCAACGCCGCCTGCCGGCCGAAGGACGTCGCCTGGATGGGCGGTCACAGCGGCGAGTGCACCTTCGAGGACGTCGGCGATTCCGTCGCGCTCCTGGCGGTGCAGGGGCCGCGTGCCGTGGGACTGGTCGGTCGCCTCGCCGCAGCCGACGTCGCCGACGTTCGCCCGTTTCACTCCATCGACACCACAGTCGGAGGCGTTCAGGCCACGGTGTCGAGAACCGGCTACACGGGTGAGGACGGCTTCGAGCTCTACGTCGACTCTGCCGATGCCCCGGGACTCTGGGACACGCTCCTCGACGCAGGGGCGGCAGACGGCCTGATCCCGTGCGGCCTCGGCGCCCGCGACACGCTGCGACTCGAGGCGGGGCTGCGCCTCTACGGTCAGGACATGGACGACAACACCGATCCATACAGCTGCGCGCTCGGCTGGACGGTCAAGCTCCAGAAGGGCGACTTCATCGGCAGCGCCGCCCTGGCCAGGCTGGACCCCAAGCATCCCCCGCGGCGATTCGTCGGGATCGAGCTCCAGGGGAGGGCGATCGCCCGCCACGGTCAGCCGGTATTGGTTGGGGGAGAGCCCGCCGGCGAGGTCACCAGCGGGACCTACAGCTTCACGCTCGACCATTCGATCGCCACCGCGTCATTGGACGGTGAGGTTCCGGTGGACGCCGACCTCTCCGTTGACATCAGAGGCACCGCCGCCGCGGCTACGGTGGTGCCGCTGCCCTTCTATCGCCGCCCCAAGGGAGCCTGAACGTGGCCGACCTCTCCAACTACCGGTTCACCGCCAGCCACGAGTGGGTCCGCATCGAGGGCTCGACGGCGACGGTGGGAATCAGTGATCACGCGCAGGCGCAGCTCGGCGACGTGATCTTCCTCGAGCTTCCTGCCGTGGGCACCGAGGTGAAGGCGGGCGCGAAGTTCGGGGCCATCGAATCGGTCAAGGCGGCGTCCGATCTCTACGCCCCGGTGGCCGGCACCGTTGCCGAGGTGAACGCCGCCCTGACCGAGCGTCCTGAGCTGGTGAACTCGGATCCTTACGGCGAAGGCTGGATGCTCCGTCTCGACAGCGCAAGTGCCGACGGCGCAGATCTGCTCGACGAGGCCGGGTACACGAAGCTGGTCGGCGCCTGACCTAGACTTCGGGGCGGGGTCAGCTAGCTCAGCTGGTTAGAGCGCGCGGTTCACATCCGCGAGGTCGAGGGTTCGAGTCCCCCGCTGACCACCATTCGTTTTTCGAGAGTGTCGCGGCGACCGATTACCACACGAATGGGATGAGTCGCTTCGTCCGCCGGCCGTACGCCGCATACCCGCGAAGATCGCGACGCAACAGCGCCTCTTCAGCCGCGACCCGCCGGTGATACGCGAGCCCGAGCAGTCCGCAGACGACCACCACCACCGGAAGGCTCCGCGACGTTAGTGCAAACCCTGTCCAGATCAGCAGCGACCCGGCGTACCCCGGATGGCGCACGAATCGATACGGGCCCTTCTCGACGAGGTGCTGCGCCCTCTCGACACGAAGCGTGCGTGTGTAGGAACGCCCGAGGGTGCGCATCGACCATGCACGCAATCCGAGCCCGGCCGCCTCGAGACCGACGCCCACCGGACCCGCCGCGCGCGGTAGCTGTGGCGGCGTGATGAGCCGTACCACTGGTGCCACCGCTCCCGCCGTCACATATGCGGCGACGATCATTCGCGTTGTCCCGCGATCGTCTCGCGACGAGGTGAGACTGGACGCCGCACCGCGCTGGCGAGTCGAGGCCTCGAGGGCGAGGAACCCCGCAACGCCCGCGAAGCCGGCCGCGAACCACGCGATTCCATCGGCGCGGCTGCGCCGCTCCGGCACCACCATCATGGCCGGGAGCGTGACACCCGGCTGCTACGCTCCGCCATATGAGTGACGACCGCCCCGTACTGCTCTTCGGTGAGACGTTTCACCATCCCAACATCCTCTATCGCACCGGCTTTCTCGTCCCCGATCCGGTTGTCGTGGTCGACCGTGGGGGCAGCGACACGGTGCTGTGGGCGAGCCCGCTCGAGGAGGGCCGCGCCCGCAAGGAAGCGTCGGTGGGCGAGGTGCGAAGCACGCTGGAGCTGGACATCCCGGCACCCCGCGCGGGTGGCAACGAGTACGCGGGGTGGGCAGCCCTGGTGACAGCCGTGTGCCGGGAGCACGGGCTCAACGGCGTCGACGTCGACGCCGACTTTCCCACCATGCTCGCCGACCATCTGCGCCACAACGACGTCGACGTCCGGTCCCGCAGTGACATCTACCAGCAGCGCCGCCGGATCAAGACCGCCCAGGAGGTGGAGTGGATCACCGCCACGGAGAACGCCGGCATGGCCGGGCTCCAGAAGGCGATCGACATCATCGCTGCCTCCGAGATCCGCGACGGGCTGCTCTTTCACGAGGGTCGCAAACTCTCGAGCGCAGACCTCGTGTTCGCGGTCGAAAGCCACCTGCTCGAGAACGGCTGCGGCACCGAGGATTCGATCTGCTGCGGTGGCCCCGAGTCAGCCGATCCGCACCGGACGATGAGCGATGGCATCCGCGCGGGACTGCCGATCGTGCTCGACATCTTCCCGTTCGACAAGCGCACGCGTTACTGGGGCGACATGACACGCACGGTCGTGCGAGGGACACCGCCGCCGGAGGTGATGGGCATGTGGGAGGCCGTGCTCGAGGCGCAGCAGGCGGGCCTCGACACGGTGCGGCCGGGCGTGAACGGCCGTGACGTCCACTACGCGTGCTGCGAAGTGTTCAAGAAGCACGGCTACGGCTCACTCGCCAAGCCATACAGGGATATCAAGAGCGACGCGCGCTTCATCCACGGGACCGGGCACGGGCTCGGCCTGGAGATCCACGAGTTTCCCCGGGTCAGCGAGGCAGATGTCGTCCTCGAGGTCGGCGACGTGATCACCGTGGAACCCGGCCTGTACGACCCCAACTTCGGCGGCATCCGCATCGAGGACCTGGTCGTGGTCACGGAGACGGGCTGTCGCAATCTCACGACCCTGCCCAAGACGTTCCGACTGGACTGAGGCGCTCGGCGCCGGTCCTCAGAGCGGCGCCTGCTACACTGCGAGCGCTTCTCCCTGAGGAGCGTTTCCACATAACGCTTTCCTGCGCCCGGATCGCGACTGCCTGACCACCTCGGCAGCCGCAGCACCCCGGGCGCCGCAAGCCCAGAGGAAAGGAGGTGCCGCATGGTGCGCGACTACGAGCTGATGTACATCGTCCGGCCGGAGCTGGAGGACGACGCGGTGCGCGTCGCCGTGAAATCAGTGCGAGCGCTGATCGAGTCCCAGGGCGGCGAAGTTGTCAAGACGACGCTGTGGGGCAAGCGCCGGCTGGCGTACGAGGTCAAACGGCTCCGCGAGGGTCATTACGTCCTCGTCGTGTTCCACCTCGACGGCGGCAAGGTTGCCGAGATCGAGCGCGCGCTGAGGATCCACGACACGGTCTTCCGCCACCTGATCGTCGTCCACGAGGGTCCGATGCCCGATCCGGAAGCCGAGATCGAGGAGGTGCAGGGTCCGATCGAGCCCGAAGCTGAAATCGCCGACGCAGACGCGGATACTGTCGATGCAGGGTCCGTGGGTGGGGACGACGATCTGGAGTCAGACGACGTGCCCTCGGCAATCGATGACGACGAAGGAGATTTGTGATGGCGGGTTCCCTCAATCGCGTGATGCTCATCGGCAGGCTGACCCGCGACCCCGAGCTCCGATACACGCCGAGCGGCACCGCGGTGTGCAACCTCGCGATCGCGACCAATCGATATGGGAGCGATCCGGCAACCGGTGAGCGCAAGGAGTTCACCGACTATCACGACGTCGTCGTCTGGAACCAGGGCACGCGCAAGCTCGCCGAGACCACCGCGCAGTATTTGCAGAAGGGCCGGCTCGTCTACGTCGAGGGCCGCTTGCAGACCCGCTCCTGGGACGACGCCCAGAGCGGTCAGAAGCGCTACAAGACCGAGGTCAACGCCAACGACGTGCAGTTCCTCGACAGCGCCGGCCGTCAGGAAGGTGCGCCTTCCGGCGATTCGGGCGGCGCAGTGCCGGTCACGGTTCCTGCCGGCGGCGACGTCGATCCTGATGACATTCCGTTTTAGCGTTTGCCCTTCTAGTTTCCCGGAGAGCTATGCCTGATTTCGACCGCCGCCGCCGCAAGGTGTGCAGCTTCTGCCTCGAGCACATCGACTTCATCGACTACAAGGAGGTCACGCGCCTGCGTCGCTACCTCTCGGAGCGGGGCAAGATCCTGCCGCGGCGCATGACCGGGACGTGCGCGCGGCATCAGCGCTCGCTGACGGTTGCGCTCAAGCGCGCGCGGCACATCGCGCTGCTGCCGTTCGCGGAGATCCGCTAGCCGCCCGTCTGGACGCAGGGAGTCGGGGTGGACGCAGCGGGATGAAATGCGGTGCATGCCGCAGGGCTGGTTGGCGGGCCCACCCGGTAGATGAAAATCTCCCAGCCCATCCCGGATGGCGCGTCGACGGACAGTGTCACCGGCTGATCGGGAACCTCGCCGGTGGGCGTGAAATATGTGGTCCAGCCCAGGCAGCTTGGCGTGAATGTATGCGTGCCGCTGGCCGACCGGATGGTCAGCGTGCCGGCTCCCGAGCAGACGACGGCGATCGACCAGGGCTCGGCGGAAGTGAATGTAGGCAAGTCGGACGCACCCATGCCGTACGCCACAGGAGCCACCCCTACGTCGCCAGAAGACGGTAGTACGAGCGCCGTCGGACCCTCGGTGATCAGGATCTCCCAGCTGATCGCCGGAGAGGTAATGACCTTCACGCTGATCGGCCCACTGCCGCCGGGTCCCGGAGGCCCGGAGCCGCCTCCGCCGAACGACCCGTCCGCACCTGAGCACCCGTACTGCCCGCTGTGGCCGAAATAGGTGTTGCCCACCAGCTCGATCGCATCCGCGGAGCTCCCAGAGTTGCACGCCTCACGGACGTCGAGCCACTCGTCCGGCCCAACACTGAAGGTCGGCAGCGTGATCGAGCCGGTGCCGTAGGTCACGGGCACCAGCACTCGCTGATCGGGCTCCACGATCAACTCGGGAAGCGGAGGCCTGCTCTCCGCGATGTACATCTCCCATGTCATCGACCCGTCGGCTGTGACCTGCAGGGTGAGCGGCTTGTCGTCGTAAACCTTCGGGCTCCCCACGGTGATCGTGGTGACGCCGATGTCGCTCGAGCACTGCAGCTGGCCGTTGCCGATCACATGATCTGTCGAGAGGAACTTGAACGGACCCGGACCGGCGCAGTCGAACTGGATGTACAGCGTCCCCTGCGGGACAAAGGTCTGCAGCACCACCGATCCCTGACCGCGCGTCAGCGGCATTGCCTCGTGCGCTGACGCCGGGATGCCAGCGTTGCCCAGAAGCGGCATCTTCTTGAGGGCCGACGGGGAAGCTGAGGGTCGCGCCGAGGGTGATGCGGATGTGGCTGCGGGACCGGGACCCGGAGTGTTGTGACTTCTCAGCTCGAGAGCGAACACGGCAACGCTTCCGGCAATGACCGTTGCGGCCGCCAGCCCGGCAAAGAGGTTGAACGACCTGCCCGTGCGAGCAACCACCCTGGTGTCGATGTCGGTCAGGCCGGCCGGCGGAATCGACGCCTCGATGTCCTCGAAGAACGCATGAAGCTTCGCGTCCAGTCCGGGATCGACATCAATCATCGCCAAGCTCCTTTCGCAACGTCGCAAGGCCGCGCGCGACGTGCGTGCGGACGGTGCCGGGCCGGCACCCCATGAAGACCGCGCATTCCTCGACCGAGTAGCCGTGCCGGTAGTTGAGCGTGATCGCGGCGCGCTGCTTGAGCGAAAGGCGCCGGTAGGCGCGATCGACATCGACCAGATCGGCTCCGGCTTCTGGGCCGCGTTCAGGCGACAACTCGTCGTTCGGTGCCAGTGGCGGCCAGCCCCTCGAGCGCAGATGGCGACGGCGGCTGATGCAGTGGTTGACGCAGACGCGGGTGAGCCATGAGGCCGGTCGCTCCATCCGCGCCACCGAGTTCCAGGACCGCCAGGCCTTGAGCTGCGTCTCCTGAACCGCATCCTCAGCCTCGCCGGTATCTCGAAGGATCGAGAGCGCGAGCGAGTAGAGCCGCCTGGCGTCCGGAACGACGACTTCGTCGAACGTGCGCTCGGGCAGGGACTTGCCCGCCGGCAGCACGGTCGCCGATGCAATCACACCCATCCAGACGCTTCTCTAGGCGGTTTTGCTGACACGCCGCACCTATACTGGCCGCAGGCGCATGCGCCATCACCGGGCTCGTCCTCTCCACATCCTTGCCATTGCCCCGGTCGCCGCGATCTTCGCGGGTGTCCTCGGCCCGGCGCTCTACGCCCTCGCCGCGGCATCCAGTGCGCCGTCGCCGATTGTAGTGACGGTCGACCCCGGCCACGGAGGCGCGCCCTCCACGTCGCACCCGAACATCCCATCGGACCCAGGTGCAATTGGGATCAACGGTCTCGTTGAGAAAAACGTCGACCTCGATGTGGGCCGGCGGTTGGCGGCATTGCTGCGTGCCGACCTCGTCGACGTTGTCATGACCCGAAGCACCGACGCGTACGTCTCCGCGGCACACCGCGAGACGTTGTCGATCACCCACCATGCGGCGCTCGTGGTGAGCGTCCACGCAGGTGCCTCGTCCAATCCCGGGACATCAGGCTCGCTGGTGCTCTACCCGACAGGCGCGAGCGCCGTGTTCGCGCAGACCGTCAGCGATGCACTCACCGCCCAGATCACCGCTGACGGTGCGTCCAACGCGGGTGTCGCTCTCGGCGACGCTGCGTGGACCCGCAGCCCGGCGCCGGTGGCGACTGTCGAGATGGGGTATCTCAGCAACCGCAGCGACGCGTCGCTGATGGCCACTGCGCGATTCCGCCAGGACGTTGCGATCGGCGTTCGCGATGGCGTCGAGGCGTACATGCCCGCGATCATCGCCCGGCGCGATGCCATCCGCGCGTGGCGCAGCACCCACGCCGAGGCGATTCTGCCCGGAGGCCTCGCCCCCGCTTCGGCGGCGATATCGGGGACCAGCGGGTTTCAGTTTGGCGCGCTGATCGCGTGGCTGGTCGGCATCGGCCTGGTGTCACTGGTGCTGCTGTTCCGCGATACGGTTGCACGCATTCTCGTTGTGGTCATCGCGCTGGTCGTTCGTCTGATCGGCGCGGTGATGTGGTTCGGACGAGCAGCGATTCGGCGCCAGCGCCGGCGACGGCGCACGCCGAGGTCACTATCGGCTTCCGCATTCCAGGAGCGGGAGCCTCATCGAAGCAACTCGGTCTACGACGACATCCCGTTGTGACGCGCCGTTCCGAGGCGTCGCCTCTTGCATGCGGACCCGAGAGCAGAAGCTCGCGTTAGCATCCCGGATCCGTCGTGCAACCCCCGATCTAGACCAAGGCAACGCCGTCGGGCGCCCGCGTCCACGAGCGATGCGTAAACGTGGGCGGGATAGCGAGCACGCGACGTTTATCCGCGGTCACGAGCTGCCACCCACCCTCGTGCACCAACCAGTGATGGCGATGGCACAGGAGCACCATGTTGTCGAGATTGGTCGCGCCGCCATGTCCCCAGTGCAACACGTGGTGCGCGTTCGTCCAGGACGTCGGCCGGTCGCAACCCGGCCAGACGCACCCACCATCACGGACGCGCAACGCGCTGCGAGCAGCGCCTGAGGGCACGCGCAGCGCGCGTCCGACATCGATCACCGCAGAATCCTGTCCAATCAGCACGCGACGGATGGTCGCGTCACACGCGAGACGTTGCACCGTGGCGGCAGGCACCGCACCGGCGAACTCGAGGTCGCCGCCGGGCGCACCTTTGAGTCCCGCCACGGTTTCGAGCGATGCCGTGAGCTGGAGGTGGGTGCGATATGCGCGGTTCTCAGTGGTAAAGCCATGGTCGAGCGCGTGGGTCGCGAGCTCAACCAGTGCGTCTGCGTTTCGGCGAGCGCGAGGCCGGTCGTCACCTGCGCCAATGGGCTTGCAGAGGGGTGCAAGCGCAACGCGCAACGTTGCACCGCCCACTGGATCGAGGAGCCCACGTATCGCAATCCGGCCGTCCTCACACGTGGTGAGCTCGAGACGCCGGTACTCAACCGCGGTGACATGCTCCGCGAGCACCTTGGCAGCGTCCGCCACGTGGCGCGCGTGCGTGCAATCGAACGCGAAGCGGCTCACCGAGTGTTCCATGGCGAGGTCGAGCAGGGGACGCTCGTCAAATCCGGCATCACCGGTCGAACCTCTGACCGCGCGCGCAGTGCCGGCCAGCAACGCGAGGTGAGCGAACCCGATCCTCCCCGCCTCAAGCGCCGCGACACTGGCAGGAAGCAGGGGAGCCTCCTCGCCGGTGGCGACCGCTCGCGCGGCCGCGTTCACCGACATCGCGCAGTGATGGCGCACCCAGTCGATCGGGGAGGTCGACCCCTGCGCCAGCGCTTCATCGGTGGCGGCGAAGGCCGCCGCCTCTCGGGCGAAGCCGAGTTCGAGGAGGTCGATGCCGTGCCTCAGCCGGATCAGCCGCTCCCCGACCTCGAATGGAGTGCGCTCCGCGGCTGGGGCACCCACGAAGCGCTCAACTGCAGAGAGGAGCGATTCCAGAGCTTCGCCATTGTCTTCGCCGTTACACATAATTGTATGTATAGCACAAATATGTGTAGGCTCGGCGCGCCACCACAAACCCCCAGCCGCCCCTCGCACGCACCCTCCACGCCCCCTCCTGACCCGGGCGGCTTCCGTCCCGGCCTTCGGTAGACTTCGGCCCATGGGTGAACCACAACTTCGCGTTCCCGGTCCGACCCCGCTCCCCGCTCGCGTGGTCCGCTCCGCGAGCCGTCCCATGATCAACCACCGCGGCCCGGAGTTCGCCGCGATGCTCGACGACGTTGTCGGTGGCCTGCGCTGGGCGCTGCGCACCGACAACGACATCCTTCTCTACCCCTGCAGTGGCACCGGTGGCCTCGAAGCCGCGGTCGCGAATCTGCTCAGCCCCGGCGAGCAGGCGTTGTTCTGCGTCATGGGCTCGTTCGGTGAGCGCTGGGCGAAGATCGGTGAGACCTACGGCGCCGACGTGGTCCGCCTCAGCGTCCCACCGGGTGAGCCGATCGATCCCGAGGACGTCGAGCGCACGCTCGCCGAGCATCCCGGCATCACCACGGTGTTCGTGACGCACAACGAGACGTCGACGGGCTTGACCAACGATCTCGCGGCCATCGCCGGTGTCGTCAAGAGCCGGGGCAAGATGCTCGCAGTCGACAGCGTGAGCGGCGCCGGCTGCCTGCCGTTGGATACCGACGCCCTGGGCATCGATGTCCTGGTCACCGGTTCGCAGAAGGGATGGATGGCCCCTCCCGGCATCGCGATGATCGCCGTCAGCGCGGCGGCATTCGAGCGCGCCGAGGCCGCTAGCAACCCCCGCTTCTACCTCGATTTCAGCCGCGAGAAGAAGTATCAGGACAAGAACCAGACAGCCACCACACCGGCGATCTCGGTGATGTTCGCGCTCCAGGAAGGCCTCGCAATGCTGCGCGAGGAGGGACTGGAGAACGTCTGGGCCCGTCACGCGCGCGTCGGCCGCATGATCCGCGCCGGTGTTGAGGCGATGGGGATGAAGTTGCTCGCCGCCCCGGGTCATCGCAGCGACACGGTCACCGCGGTGCACAGCCCGGCAGACAGTCCTGAGGCGCTGAAGAACCTGCTCACCACGTTGCGCACCGCGCACGGCCTGGTCCTCGCAGGCGGGCAGGAATCCCTGCAGGGCAAGATCTTTCGCATCGGCCACCTCGGCTTCATCGATGACGCCGACGCCTACACGATCCTCGCGCTCCTCGAGGCAGGCCTCATCGACACCGGACTGCGCACCCGTGGTGGACTCGCCATTGCCGCGGCACAGGCGGAGGCACGCGGGACAGTCGCTCGAGCGGAACCCGTCAGCGTCGGGTGACCGTCACCGCGGAGCCGCGCGCTGCAGCCGGCACGGTGACTCGCATTCTCGTTGCGGACCCGATCGCCGAGGACGGCGTCACACGCCTGCGCGCCGCGGGCGAGGTTGACGTCATGACCGGGCTCGAGCCGAGCGCGCTCCGCGAGCGCATCGGCGATTACGACGCGCTCGTGGTCCGGAGTGAGACCAAGGTCACTGCAGAGGTGTTCGCTGCCGCGCCGCGACTGCGGGTGGTCGGACGCGCCGGTGTCGGCGTCGACAACATCGATATCGACGCCGCGACGCGACACGGGGTGCTCGTCCTCAACGCACCCACCGGCAACACGATTGCGGCCACCGAACACGCCATCGCGATGATGCTCGCGCTCGCGCGCAACCTCCCCGCCGCCGATCGCTCCCTTCGTGCCGGCCTCTGGGAGCGCTCGAAGTTCACGGGCATCGAGCTGCGCGAGAAGACGCTCGGCGTCCTCGGTCTCGGGAAGATCGGATCCGAGGTGGCACGCATCGCGCGCGAGGGGCTGCGCATGCGGGTGCTTGCCCACGATCCGCTCGTGACTGCCGAGCGCGCGCAGCAACTGGGCGTGGAGCTCTGCGACTTTGAGACGTTGCTGACTGAAACTGACGTTCTCACCGTCCACGTCCCGCTGACGGACGCGACCCGAGGCGTGATCGGCGCTGCCGAGCTCAAGAGGATGCGCAAGGGGGCACGCCTGATCAACGTCGCTCGAGGCGGCATCATCGACGAGCAGGCGCTCGCCGACGCGATCCGTGACGGACACATCGCCGGGGCCGCTGTCGACGTGTTCACCAGCGAGCCTCCGGATCCCGCGAATCCGCTGCTCCAGCTCGAGAAGGTGGTGGTGACCCCGCACCTCGGTGCCAGCACCCGAGAGGCGCAGGTGAACGTCGCCTTCGATGTCGCGGACCAGATCGTGGAATACCTCGCGGGCGGAACCCCGCGCTACGCGGTCAACGCGCCGACGATCCTTCCCGAAGAGCTGGCGAGGTTGCAGCCATATCTTCACCTGGCGGAGAAGATCGGGTCGCTCGCGGCGCAACTCGACGGACGCAAGCTGCGCCACGTCGTCTGCAGCTATTCGGGCGAGCTCGCGGGCATCGATACATCGATCATCACCGCGCACGTGCTGCGCGGGCTCTTCGCGCATTTCACCGAGACCCGCGTGAACCCGGTCAACGCCAAGGTCGTGGCCACGTCGATGGGCGTCGATGTCGACGAGCGCCACACGACGCGCAGCGTCGACCCGGAAGGATCGCTGCTGGTGGAGGTGCGGGGCGAGCAGACGCTGCGCATCGCCGGAACCCAGTTCGACGACGGCCCAAGGATCACGCGCATCAACGACTTCCGCGTGGACATTGAACCGGCCGGCACCTATCTCGTGGTCACCCACCAGGACCGTCCGGGGGTGATCGCCGCAATCTCCACGCTGCTCGCACGCAACGACATCAACATCGCCGGCATCGAGCTGGGGCGGGACCGGCCGCGCGGCCACGCGGTGATGCTGATGGAGATCGACGATCCCGTCGGCGCGGACCTTCTGGAGGAGGTGCGCGAAACCGCCATGCTCGATCAGCTCCGCCAGGTGCGGCTCTGAAGGCCTGACGTTCCGTCCGTGACGGAAGCAGACGCATGGCCACCGTTCAGCCTTTCGCCGGCACGCACTACAACCCCGACCACGTGAAGCTCGGTGGCGTGCTCGCCCCGCCGTACGACGTGATCAGTGACGCGAAGCGCGACGAGCTGTACGGGCGCGACCTTCGCAACATCGTGCGCATCGATTACGGCGCAACATTTCCCGACGACGTCGAGGGGGTCGACGACCGCTACACACGCGCTGCCTCCTTTCTGGAGTCCTGGCACGACCTGGACGTGCTGGTGCGCGATCACGAAGATGGCTTCTACGTCGTCGATCATTCCTTCCAGCATCCGGACGGCAGCACACGCACCCGGCGAGGAGTGCTCGCCACGGTCGCAGCGACGACGTGGGAATCGTCGGATCTGCGCCCGCACGAGCGAACGTTGCGCGGCCCGAAGGCAGACCGGCTCGCGCTGATGCGCGCCACCCGCGCGCAGACGAGCCCGGTCTTCGCGATGTGGACGGACGCAGCCGGCATCGTCGAAAGGCTCGACGGCGTTGCGACAGGTCACGCACTGCTCGGAGGTCGCATCGACGGAGAGGTCGCATCGGAGAAGCTGCTGCTCCGGCGCGTTGCCCATCCGGAGCAGGTTGCCGCGATTGCCGATGCCCTGCGCAGCGCAAAGCTCTACGTCGCCGACGGTCATCATCGCTACGAGACCGCGGCGGCGTACGCCGCGGAGCGCCGGTCCGCGGACCCGGACGCTCCGCGCGGCGCGCCCTTCGAAAGCTGCCTGGTGTACCTCGCGGCCGCCGACGATCCCGGCGTCACGATCCTGCCGACGCATCGCCTCGTGCGGCCTGGCCACGGCATCGCGTTCAGCCTCGACGACCTGTGGGCACGGCTCGACGACGCATTCGAGACCGTGCCGGCAGCCGATGGGCGCGCGGCGCTCGCAACCGCGTCGGCGATGCAGGCAACCCACCACGCATTCGCCGTGGTCGCGCACGATGGAGCCGCGGTGCTCCGCCGTCCCCGACGTGTCGGTGGGTCGCCGCGCGAACGCCTCGATGTCGCGGTGCTTGAAACCGAGGTGCTCGGCCCGGCCGGGGTGTCGCCCGACATGATCAATGCGGGCGCGCTGACGTACACCCGCGATGCGGACGGACTCGACTCCGCGGTGCAACGCGGCGACGCCATCCTCGCGTTCGGCGTGTCGCCGGTGAGCGTGGATGAGGTGATCGCGGTCGCGGACGCGGGGGAGACGATGCCCCAGAAGTCGACATACTTCTACCCGAAAGTGCCGACGGGGCTGGTGCTTTTCGAGGTCTGACGAAGGCGCTGTCACCGCCCCGTGTTTGGCGCGACGTCGCCAGCGGGTACAGTTGGAGCGTTCAACCGCGAACAGGGAACCTTTGATTGCCCACCTACGGATACCGCTGCCCGAAGTGCTCGACCGAGTTCGAGGTCTGGCAGTCCATGCGCGACGATCCCGGTGCGCCCTGCCCGAAGTGCGGCGCAGCCGCAGCGCGGCAGTTCTTTCCAGCGGGAATCGTCTTCAAGGGCTCGGGCTTCTACAAGACCGACAGCCGCAGCGCCTCCTCATCCTCGATCACGTCGGACGGTGGCGAGTTGAAGAGCTCGACCAACGGCACAAAGCCCGACACCACCAAGTCCGACAAGTCCGAAACGAAGTCCACGACATCCGAACCCGCGTCAACCCCCGTCAAGAAAGCCGCCTCGACTGACACCGCCAGTTGAGTACGATGGACCAGCGGCGGCCCGATAACCAGGAGACCCACATGTCCCACCCCGTCACCGTTACCGACACCACCTTCAAGGAAGAGGTGCTGGACTCGGAGCTGCCCGTTCTGGTGGACTTCTGGGCCTCGTGGTGCACCCCGTGCAAGATGATCGCCCCGATTGTCGAAGAGTTCGCCACCCAGTACGACGGCCAGGTGAAGGTCGCCAAGGTTGACGTCGACGCCAACCCGATCACCCCTGGGATGTTCGGAATCATGAGCATTCCGACGCTGATGATCTTCCGCGGCGGCAAGGCTGAGGAGCGCATCGTCGGCTACCAGCCGAAGCAGTCGCTCGAGGCCAAGCTCCTCGCCGTCCTCGCCGCCTGAACCGCTCAGACTCCGAGTAGCCCGATCACCTCGCCGGCGAGGTAGAGGGATCCGCACACCACGACAACGCCGTCGCGTCCGGCGAGCTGGCGCGCGCGGCTGAGCGCGGTCGTCACGCCGGCAGCGATCTCAGCCGGGGGATCGAACAGTCGAGCAAGCTCGGCAGGGGGCGTCGCCCGCTCGACTGCCGGTGCGGTGACGATGATCGCGCGGGTGAGCTCGCGCAGTCCCGCGGCCATCGATTCCACGTCCTTGTTGCGCATCGCCGCGAAGACCGCGACACATCGCCGTCCAGCCACCAGTTCGCGAGCGGACGTCACCATCGCCGCCATGCCGGCCGGGTTGTGGGCGCCGTCGATGAGGAGCGGCGGCTCGCCCTCAATCCAGTCCATTCGCCCCGGCCAGCGGACGGTCTCGCACCCACGCATCACCGCGCGGGTGTCGATGGCGATGCCGGTCGCCCGGAGCGCGTCGCAGACCGCCACCGCTGTGGCGATGTTGGCCACCTGAAATCCGCCCCGAAGCGGCGCCTCCACCGAGACGGGCTGCCCGTCGAAAACAGTGTCGACCGCGACCCCGCGCATCCCCATCGAGCGCCCGCTGAACGGCACGTCGGTGCCGACCACGGTGAGAGACGCGCCGACTTCGGCAGCACGCGCCTGAATCTCGGCGAGCGCCGGTTCGGTTGCGCCGGTCACAGCCCGGTTGCCCCGCTTGATGATCGCCGCCTTTTCGCGCGCGATCTCAGGGATAGTGTCGCCGAGCAGATCCTGGTGGTCGAGCGCAACGTTGGTGGCGGCGGCGACCCCGAGGTCGAGCACGTTGGTGCTGTCGAGACGACCACCGAGGCCGACCTCGCACACCAGCACGTCGGCATCCGCCTCGTGCGCCACAAGAATCCCCGCGGCGGTGAGCACCTCGAAACCGGTCGGCTGGAGTTCTTCGGGCAATGCCTCGGCGGCCTCCCAGACACGCGCTACCAGCGCTCCGAACTCGCCGTCGGTGAGCGGCGCGCCGTCGCGCACGATCCGCTCGCAGTACGAGACAAGGTGCGGGCTGGTGAGGAGCACGGATCGATACCCGGCAGCGCGACACACGGCGTCGACCGTCGCGCAGACGGAGCCTTTGCCGTTGGTGCCGGCCACCAGCGCCCCGCGAAGCCCGACCTGGGGGTTGCCGAGCGCGGCAAGCAGGGCCCGCGTGCGTTCGAGACCCGGCATGATGCCGCGCCACGCGACCGAGTTGAGAGCCGCCACCGCTCGGGCGTAGGTCGTCATGCTCACGCCCAGTGCCAGGCCTCGCTCATCGCCTCGCCGGGATCGGGGCGCCTGATGAGAAGGCGCAGCGCCCCCATCCAGGCGCGGCGCCGATCGGCGGCGTCGTCGATGCCCTCGATCGCCAGGTCGCGATAGAGGCCACCCGTCTGATGGGCGATGACCGCCTGCAGCTCCTGGTATTCCAGGAGACCTGAGGCGTCGACGATCGCCGCCGAGCCGCCATCGGTGCTGATGACAAGCCGGAACACTCGACCCTGGTTGTCGTCGAATGTCGAACGAGGGGTGATGGTGATCGCGCCGATCTCGGGAATCAGCCCTGCGACGCGGTCCAGCCACGCGCGCTGCGGATCGGCCGACGCCTCGACCGCCGTGTCGACGAAGAGCTCTCCCGCGAGCGACAGCACCGCGGTCTGGAACTGGGTGTAGTAGAGGAGGTCGGCGCCATTGAGTGCCACGCTGCCGACGTCGACGCCGTCATCGCCGCTGAACGTGACCATGAAGGGGCGCGCGTAGGGCTTGCGCGCCTCCTGCTCGCTCCAGCGAACCCTGATCGACGGCATCAGCTCACCCTCGCCACGGCGCCCCGCCTGGCCTTCGCGAGCGAGACCGTGTTGCGCAGGAGCATCGCGATGGTCATCGGTCCCACGCCGCCAGGGACCGGGGTCAGCCAGCCGGCGACCGGTTCGACACTGGCCCGATCCACGTCGCCCATCAGCTTGCCGTCCACCGGGGTCGTCCCGACATCGATGACGAAAGCTCCCGGCTTGACGTAGGACGAGTCGACCATTCCCGGCCGGCCGATCGCCGCCACCAGGATGTCAGCCTCGCGGCAGACCGCCGGCAGATCCCGGGTCCGCGAGTGGCAGATCGTCACAGTGGCGTCGGCGTTGGTGAGGAGCAAGGCGATCGGACGGCCGACGATCGTGCTGCGCCCGATGACCACCGCGCGCCGGCCGCGAATCTCCAGGTCGCTGCGGCGGAGCAGTTCCATGCATCCCAGTGGTGTGCACGGAGCCACGAGCCCGGGGTGGCCCTCGGCGAGGCGGCCGAAGTTGTACGGATGGAAGCCGTCGGCGTCCTTGGTTTGAGAGATGCGCTCGGTCACGGCCTGCGCATCGATGTGTGCGGGCAGGGGCAGCTGCACGAGGATCCCGTCGACGCTGTCGTCGGCGTCGAGCCGCGTGACCAGGTCGACGAGCTCGGCGGTGGTGCTCTCGGCAGGCGGCCTGTGGAGGGCGAACTGAATGCCCGCGCGCTCGGCGGCGCGACCCTTGTTGCGCACGTAGATCGCTGACGCCGGGTCGTCGCCGCAGAGAACGACGGCAAGCGACGGCGGGGGGCTGCCGTCGGCGGTCATGGAGACGATCTCCCTGGCGAGCTCCTCACGAAGTTCAGCGGCGACGGCCTTGCCGTCGACGATGACCGCGCTCACCGGTGAGCTCCGGCCTGGATCGCGAATCGCTCGATGATCACCGAGCAGCGATCGATCGACCCTGCAAACGGTGGCTGCTTGCCGACCCGTACTTTCACGCTCGCGACTCCCGGTTCGGCGAGCAGGGTTTCGGCGATCCGTGCGGCGATCGCCTCGAGCAGGCGGTATTGATGGTCCTCGACGATCGTGCGCACCAGCCCGAAGGCGTGCGCATAGTCCAGCGTGTCCGAGATGTCATCGGTGCGGCCCGCGATGGAGAGATCCGTGCGGATCTCGACGTCGACGTGAAACCGATTGCCGAGCGTGCGCTCGGCCTGGGTCTCCCCGTGGAACCCGTAGAACGACATGCCCTCGAGAACGAGGAGATCTGGCGAGCCTGGCACGGCGCGATTGTACGGAGGCGTGCCGTGTCCAACGGCCGGGGATGTGCCTGGGTCCGGTCGCTGAGGCTCAGCCTCAGACTCCGCGAACGCTGCCCTCGGGTCGCAACACCTGTTCGTGGTGGTCGACCGGGTTGACCATCACCACCTGGAACAGGTCCTCGAAATCACACCCGAAGAGCTGCATCAACGACTGACGCAGCTTCGGTCCCGGGTTGCGCGTCCCCGCTTCGAGCGCGGGGATGTAGTTCTGGGTGACCCCGAGCCGGCGCGCGAGCTCACGCTGGGTCAGGTGATGCTTGTCACGCATCGCCCGCAGACCGACGGCCCTCACCTCGACATTCACACGGACAAATATACCCACCTGTGAGTGTGTTCGTCAACGCAACGAGACTCGCGAGCCCTGTCATCTGCTAGAGACTGGGCTGTGCGCACGCCACCTCGAGCGCCGTTGCGAACGGCCCGCCTGGTCCTGGAACCGATCTCCCACGCCCACGACAGCGATCTCTTCGAGGCGTCGCTGGCTTCCCGAGCCGAACTCGTGCCCTGGATGCCGTGGGCTCTCGACCTGTCCATGGACGCGCAGAGCGCCTTCACCGACCGGGCCGTTTCCGAGTGGGAGTCGGGTTCTCCAGTGTTCGCGATCACCGAGCTCGGCACCGCCATCGGCGTGATCGGCCTGCGCCGCAGCGGCTCGGAATACGAGCTGCACTACTGGCTCGTGACGGATCGCACCGGTCAGGGCTACGTCACCGAGGCCGGCCACGCGCTGCTGGAGTGGGCTCGCGAGACGCTCGGAGCGCGCCGCATCGCCCTCCACGCCGGTATGGAGAATCGGCGCAGCCTCGCCGTCGCCGAGCGGCTCGGGTTCACGCGAGAGGGCGAGCTCGAGGGCGGGATGACCGGTGGAAGCGTCGCCGTCTTCCCCGCGTACCGTCATCACCTCGACCTCTAGCCGTTGCGCTTGAGCAGCCCGAGCCGTTTCGCGCGCCGCTCGGCCTTTGCAAAGACCAGGATCCCGCATGGGATCAGCACAGCACCCATGGCGAGCAGCAACAGGATCGTGCCGAGCAGAGCGCCCGCGCCGGCGTGATCGAGCAATGCGGCGCGCATCCCGGTGAGGGTGTAGGTGAGCGGCGATGCATCACCCATGATGCGAAGGACCGCCGGCAGCACCGTCAACGGGTAGTACACCCCTGAGACCAGGAGCAGGACGCCCTGCACCGCGACGGTCATCTGCTCGCCCTTCTCCGGCGAGAGCAATGGCAGGACCGACGTGAAGATGCCGAGGCCGAGCACCGGGAACGTGGCCGCGGCAAGCACCAGGAGCGCTGCGCCGATGTCGGCGTGGGAGAGGTCGAGGTGGAACGCCAGCGCGATCGCGGCCAGGATGATGACGCTGCGAAGCATCGCGTAGACGATCGCGAACGAGCAGATGCCGAGCAGGTGCGTCACGCGCCGCACCGGTGCCATGAACGTGTACTCGATGGTTCCTTCCCACCGCTCCCAGGCAATCGCGAATGACACGTCGAAGAACATCAACGACAGGTAGCTCCAGAGCAGCGACCCGATCAGCAGGTACAGCTGCGCCTGCGCGACGTTCACATGCGCCCCGGAGCCGCCGAACGCGTCGAGACCTGATGCCAGGTACCCGATGCTCAGCGTGCTGACGACGCTGTACACAAGCCAGACCACCTCCCACACCCAGTACCGGCGGTAGAGATTGCGCTGACGTTCGAAGAACCCCAGGAACGCGTTGGCCTCGAGACGCATGCCATGTGAGCGCAGGTCAGCGTCCTGAAGGGCGGCACTCATCACGATTCCTCCTCTTCGTCCTGGACTTCACTGTCGTCGTCAAAGCTCTTTCCGGTCAGCCGGAGGAAGACGTCCTCCAGTGACGAGCCATCGCCGGAGATGCCGTACTCCCTGCGCAGCGCTGCCGGCGTGCCTTCCGCGAGGATCCGGCCGCGATCGAGAATCACCACGCGATCGCAGAGCCGTTCCGCCTCCTCGAGGTCGTGGGTGCTGAGCAGCACCGTCACGCCCGATTGCAGCCGGATATCGCGCACGAATCCCTGCACCTCGCGCTTGGAGCGCGGGTCGAGCCCGGTCGTCGGCTCGTCCATGAGCAGCAGCGACGGGCTGGTCAGCAGGCTGCGGGCGATCGCGACCTTCTGCTGCTGTCCGCGCGACAGCTGCTTCATCGGCCTGTCCAGCGTGTCCCGCGGCAATCCGAGGCGGATGAGCGCGGCGAGTGCCGCCTCGCGGGTGCCGCGACCACCGCGCCCGTAGAGACGGGTCGCGTACGACAGGTTCTCCCACGGGCTCATCTCCTTGAAGAAGCTGGCCTCGACGGAGACGCGATTCACATGGCGGCGCACTTCGCGGCTGTCCGAGACCACGTCGTGGCCGAAGACACAGGCACTTCCCTCGTCGGGGATGGTCAGGGTCGCGAGCACGCGAAGCAGCGTTGACTTGCCGCTGCCGTTCAGCCCGACGATCGCGACCATCTCGCCGTCACGCACACGGAGATCGACCGAGTCGACGGCGCGTTTGGATTCCCGCGGGGGCGCACCGCGCCTCCACGGACGTCCGCGTCGCTCGCGACGGAACGACTTCACCAGCTTGGTCACTTCGACGGCGACGCCGCCGTCACCTACCCTGGACACCGATTTCTCCTGCTCACGTTGCTGTTCGTTTCTGGACAAACAAAAGGACCATGACGGCCGGTGCCGCACGATCCTGTGAGCGGAGCTAACCGATGCTCAACAACTCAAGGTGCGACCCCGGACGTGCGGACTCCACCCTTATGCCGGGTGAGCCCGATCCCGATGCAGCTGATTCCCATCACAAACGGCGCTCCTCTGCGCGAATCCACGAACGAGCGCACATGGTAGGGGTTGGGCGCCGCGGAGTCAAAAACGTATTCCCGTCCGCCATGAGGCTCGCGTTATCCTCGCTGCATGTGCCGCGTCTGCATGAAACGACCGGAGATCCCCGATGAGCGCTACGGCCGCTGCGAGCAGTGTGCCAAGGCCGGGCGCAACGCCTTCCGCTTCCGGCTCTTTCCCGCTCGTGGCGGCGCCGGGCTCACGGTCAAGGCCGGTGAGCTCTCGCCCCATGCGCTGCGCCAGAAGTGGCGCGCTCCGCTCGCCGCATACAAGGGGCATCTGTCCACCAAGACCAACCTCGGACTCCACGAGCTCGAGATGATCACCGCGAAGGAGCGCGTCGAGAGCCTGCGGGTCGCACCTGACCTGGCGGGACACGACGCGGAGGTTCTCAGCGCCCTCCTCAACGCTGCGGAGCGGACCAACTCCGCCTGGTGACGCGGCGAAGCTCAGCTTGAGAAGAGCTTCCACCACGACGAGGGACCGGCGATGGCGCTGGTGTTCCTGACATCCCAGGTGATCGACGGCTGTTGATTCAACGTACCGGTGACCTCTGCGACGGTCGTGCCGGCAGCGATCGGGACGCGTGACGGCACGACGGACACATGAAAGCGAAGCAGGGCGCCGGCGCGGACCAATTGATAGACAGACGCCGGCTGGGAAAGGGTCACGGAGGAACTGTCTCCCCAACGCGTCGAGATCGAGCCTGAAATCTGACGGAGGAATCCCGAGAGATCAACGACCTGATACGCACCGAGCGCAGCCGCGACCGCGCTTTGCGCAGACGCGAACGCCTGGCCGAGCTCCGGGTGTGCGGGATCCCCTGTGGCCGATGGCGGCTGGCCGAGAATTGCGCCCCACACGGTGACACGCTGTCCGGTTACAAACGTCATCTGGGCTGCAAAGAGCAGGCATCCGCCCGCGGATCCAGTCCACCCGGTTTTGATGCCCAACCACCCTGTTTGAGACTTGAGCAGGACGTCGAGGTTGTTGAGGACGGTGCCGTTGGACAGGGCCGCGCGCGAGGTGCCGACGAGACTGGCAAGCGCCGCGTCGGCCATGACCGCACGCGCGAGCACGACCAGATCCTGAGCCGTGGACACCGTTCTGACACTCAAACCGCTCGGATCGGCGAAGTGGGTGTGATCCATGCCCATCGCCGTCGCTGTGGCGTTGAGGCGTGTGATGAATCTCGAACGGTCGCCCGAGACCCACACCGCGAGGGTGTCGGCGATGTTGTCGGCCGACGGCAACAGGAGCGCCAGCAGTAGGTCGCGCTCGGTGAGGATCTCGCCGGCATGCACCGGGAGGTTCGACCCACCGGCGGCGAGCGCCTCCCGGTACAGGAGCACGTCCGCATTGGTCATCACGATCGACGGTCCGGGTGCGCCGGGTGCCACGGGATGCACGGCGAGAACGACGAGTGCGGTCATGGCCTTGGCGACGGAGCCGATCGGCCGCACCGCTGCGGGAGCTCGAGTTCGCAACAGTCCCGCTCATGCTGGTCGCGAGCGCGAAGCTCCCTGCCGCGGGCGTGGGTATGGTGGGCGGCGCGGCCCCGTCGAGCAGCACGCCGGCGGGGGCCTGGATGCTGACGGTCGCCGGAGGCGCGGGTGCCGTCAGTCTGACGGTCGCCAACGTCGCCGCTGTGATCAGCATTGCGCCGATCACAGCGATGAACACGATCCACACCCACCGCGTACGCCGCGCCGGAGCCATCAGGCGTGCAGGCGCCGGTCTACCCGTAGCATGCGTGCGTGCCTACCTACGTCGATGTCGTGCCAGCGGCGGCATCACGTCATGCCGCCGGACGGGTCAGGCCTTGGCGCGGCGCGTGCCTCGGGCGCCCTTCACCGCGCTCGAGAGCGAGGTGCTCGCCGAGAAACGCACCACCCGGCGGGCAGGAACCTTGACCGCCTCGCCGGTACGCGGGTTGCGGCCGAGCCGGGCTGCGCGCTGCGCGGTCTTGAAATTTCCAAAACCGTGGATGCGAACCTCGTCGCCCTTTTCCAGGGACTGCGCGATGGTGTCGAAGAACCAGCGCACCTCATCGCGTGCCGCGGTGACGGTGATTTCTGCACGATCTGCGAGTTGCTTCGCGAGCACATCGCGTGTCACGACTGTGGCCATGTGTTTTCTCCAGAAGTCTGACGGGGAAACGGGCGCGATTGTAAGGAAAACCGTGGTGCTTTCTCAACATCCATCGTATCCGTCGCTGTGCTAGCGTCGCAACACGTGTCGGCGGCGCACGCCGGCGTCGCAGATGCGGAGTGGGACTCCGCGCTGCAGCGCATGGGCGGCCATTTTCTGCAGAGCACCCTGTGGCAGCGCGTCCAGGCCGCGCTCGGCCACGACGTTATCTGGTCCCGAGATGAGGACTGGATGTGGGCCGGCGCGATTCGCGCGGGCCACTTTCCCCGCTACGCGTACCTTCCCCACGGTCCCACAGCGGCGTCGCGTGACGGCATGATCAGCGCGCTCCAGGACGCGGTGAACGCCGCTCGCACCCGTTCGCTCGATTTCGTTCGCACCGAACCGGCCGGCGACGCTGCGCTTCCCGCGCTGGCTGCGGCAGGTGCTCGTCCGAGTCGCGCGATTCAGCCACGCTGGACGTGGGTCCTCGATCTCGATGCGGACGAGGCCACCCTGCGCCGCGGGCTGAGCGCGGGACATCGCGGGGCCATCAACGCAGCCGCACGGCGCGGGCTCACATTTCGAGCAAGCAGCGATCCGGATGACATCGAGGTCTTTCTTCGCCTCCAGGAGCGCACCGCTGCCGCCGGGCGATTTCGTGGACAGGGGCAGTCGTATCACCGTGCCGTGGCGCGCACGCTCATGCCCGAGCGTGCTGCCGTGCTCTACGTCGCAGAAGCCGGCGGATCACCGGTGGCCGCAGCGCTCTGCTTCGACTTCTCCGGCACCCGCTACTACGCGCACGCGGTGTCGGATCCCGAGACGGGACGCAAGCTTCAGGCGGCGGCGCCGCTGGTGTGGCGGATGATCCTCGACGCACGCGAGGCGGGTGCGCGGCGATTCGATTTCTGGGGTGTGTCGCCTGTGAATCAGCCTGCTCCCGGTGCACCTCCACATCCCTGGGACGGGTTCTCGCAGTTCAAGCGGTCCTTCGGCGGCACCGCGATTGAGCGCACCGGTACGTGGGACCTGGGGGTGCGGTCACTGCGCCACAGCCTGTATCGAGCTGCGGTCCGCTTCCGCCGATGAGGCCGGCAAGCCCGCGGGAGCTCGGACGCTGGGACGAGCTCGTCGCCGATAACCCCGACGGAGGCCAGATCCTGCAGACGCGCGCATGGGGGGAATTCAAGCGCGCGCATCGCTGGGCGCCGCAGTATCTCGTGTCCGAGACCGAGCCGCCGGTCGCGATACTCGTATTGCGACATTCGGTTCCCGGCCTCGGCGTGCTCGGATATGTCCCGAAAGGGCCGGGTGTTGCAGGCCTCGCCGAATTGCCCGGGTTGCTCGGAGGGCTGCGCGCCACGGCGGGCTCGGCATTCGCCATCAAGGTTGAACCGGAGATCGAAGAGACGCCCGCTGCCATCTCCGCGCTGCGCGCCATGGGCCTCGAGAAGTCGCGGCACGACGTGCAGATCAGCAGAGCGACGATCATCGTGGACCTCCGCCCCGATGAAGATGCCCTGATCGCTTCGTTCAAGCCGAAATGTCGCTACAACATCAGGCTCGCCGAGCGGCGGGGTGTGACGGTTGCACCGGTGGCGCTCGACGACGCGAGCGTCGACACCATGTACTCGCTGATGACCAGCACCCGCGATCGAGCGGGTTTCACGCTGCGCAGCAAGGAGTATTTCTCGCAGTACTGGCACCTCCACGCCGCGGCGGGTCAGGGCCAGCTCTTCTTCGCGTCACTCGACGGTGCGGTGCTCGCCGGGGTTTTCGCCACGTACATCGGCAGGAAGGCCTGGTACAAGGATGGCGGGTCCACCAAGGAGCATGCCGCGGTGATGGCGCCGTATCTCCTCCAGTGGGAGGTGATGCGCTGGCTCAGATCACGCGGGGTCGAAGCGTACGACCTGGTCGCGGTTCCGCCCGCGGCTGAGCTGAACCCGGCCCATCCCCTGTTCGGCCTGTATCGCTTCAAGTCGGGGTTCAGCGATCGCATCACCGAGTATGTCGGGACGTGGGATCTCGCCATCCGGCGCCGTCGGTACGCGGCATGGAATGCGCTTGCCGAGCGCGCCGCGCACCAGTGGGCGTACCGCGTCCGGCACGACCTGCTCTATTGACCGAGTTCTAGCGCCAGATCCTCTTCATGATCACCTTGGACAGCTTCTCGGGATCATGGTGGGTGGAGATCTGGGTCGACGCCACGTCGGCGAGGATGTAGTTCACCGGCTGCAGCGTCGCCTGGTCCCGGTCAAACCCGACTCGGGTCACACCTGCTTCGACCGCCGACGGCGGCAGCGGCAGCCCCACATTGCTGTTGACGATCACGTAGTCGAAGAGGCTGACGCCCACGTGGTCCTCGATGGTTTTGAGATGTTCGCTCACCGAGAACCCCATCGTTTCGCCGGGCTGCCCGGCGATGTTGCAGACGTACACCTTCACCGCCGGGCTCGCGCGCAGCGCCTCCACCATTCCCTCGATCAGAAGGTTCGGGAGAATCGAGGTGTACAGCGAGCCGGGCCCGACGATGATCAACTCAGCCGCCAGGATGGCTGCCTCCGCTTCCGGATTGATCTCCGCGTCAGCTGGTTCGAGAAACACGCGGTCGATGTGGTCGATGCCGTGCGGGACCTTCAACTCGCCGACCCTGACCTCGCTTCCCGCGGTGGCGCAGAGGACAACGTCGCGCAGCGTCGCCGGGACGATCTGGCCGCGCACCGCGAGTACCCGGCCGGATTCGCGGATGGCGTGCTCGAAGTCACCGGTGATCTCCGCCATGGCGGTGATGAAGAGGTTGCCGAACGAGTGGCCGGAGAGCGCACCCTCGCCGCCGAAGCGGTACTGGAAGAGCTCGGTCATCAGCGGCTCGGTCTCGGCGAGCGCGGTGAGGCACTGGCGGATGTCCCCGGGCGGGAGTACTCGGTATTCCTCGCGGAGCCGCCCGCTCGAGCCGCCGTCGTCGGCCACGGTGACGATCGCGACGATGTTGCCGGTGTACTTCTTCACGCCTCGGAGCAGCGCCGAGAGCCCGGTGCCGCCGCCGATGGCGACCAGCCGCGGGCCCTTGGCGAGGAGCCGGAACTTGTAGAGCTGCTCGGCGAGACCGCGATCGGAGCTTCCCCGACCGGGCAGGAACGGGCCGAGGATCGATCGCCCGAGCTTGTAGAAGCAGAGCACGATGAGCCCGACTCCGACGAGCGCGAAGAGGAGTGCTCGCACCAGCCGGGGCAGGAACTGGAGCGTGACGTCGCCGACCCACGACGGGAAAATGATGGACGCGCTGTAGAGGTCTCGCAGGATGTAGCCCGCCGCGAGGCTGATCATCACGATCGCCAGGAACAGGAGGAGCAACCAGCGCTTGACGTGGAGCCCCGGCGTGAACCAGCGCATCAGGTTCGCGCTCGGGCGGATTCGTACCTTCATACCGCGTCCCGATTCTGGCACTTCGGCTCCAGCGTGCCCGAATTCCGGTCGGCGATCAGCCTCCTGGAGCCGGGCGAAGCTCGCCCTTGGACGCCAGCTCGACCGGGTCGCGGCGCCGGCGGAGCTTCGCCAGGTTGTGCTCCGCGTCGATGTAGCGTGCAGTCCCGGAGTACGACCGCATGACCAGGCTCTGGGTGTGGCACCGGTCCTCGCCGAGGAAGCGGACGCCCTCGAGGAGCTCGCCGCTGGTGATCCCGGTGGCCGCGAAGAACACGTTGTCGCCGGACACGAGGTCGTCCAGCTCGAGCACGTCTCCGGCGTGCTTGCCCTCCTGCTCCTGCACCTTGCGCTCCCCCTCGCCGACCCAGATGCGTGCCTGCATGCCCCCACCGATGCACTTGATACCGCAGGCGGCGAGCACCGCCTCAGGAGCGCCCCCGATGCCCATGAGCACGTCGATTCCGGTGCGATGCTCCATCGCGGCCATGAGCCCGGCCGCGACGTCGCCGTCCATGATCAGCTTCACCCTCGCACCCGCCGACCTGATCTCCTCGAGGAGCGTCTCGTGGCGGTCGCGATCGAGCACCACCACGGTCAGGTCCTCCACGCGGCGGTCCTCCGCCCTGGCGATCCGCTTGAGGTTCTGGGCGACGGGGGCGGTGATGTCGATCACCTTCGCCGCCGCCGGTCCGACGATCAGCTTCTCCATGTAGTGGAGGTGGGTGTGGAACATCGAGCCTCGCTCGGCGAGGGCAACGGTGGCGATGCCGCCGGGGATGCCGCGAGCCACGAGGCGCGTGCCGTCGATCGGGTCTACGGCAACATCGACCGCCGGGGGGTTGCCGTTCCCGACCTGCTCGCCGATGTAGAGCATCGGCGCCTCGTCCTTCTCGCCCTCGCCGATGACCACGAGACCGTCCATGTCGACGAATCCGAGGCTCCGTCGCATCGAATCGACGGCGGCCTGGTCCGCCATCTCTTTCTGATTGCGCCCCATGTGCCTGGCGGCGGCCATCGCGGCGCCCTCGGTGACCCGGACCAGCTCGAGCGCAAGGTTGCGGTCGATGGGTGTCCCCAGGTCGCGCGGCCGCGTTGCCATTCGCCCGCGATCATACGGCGCGGGTCCCGCGGAGCCCAGCGGTCCCGAATTCGACGATCGCGTCGGCCGCGCAGCGCAGCCCCGCGCCGAGCGCCGTCGCGAACGCTGCGTCGTCGGCCCGTTCGAGCTGGGCAAGGTGTCCGAGGAACCCGCCGGCAAGGGCATCGCCCGCGCCGGTCGGATCGACGACGTTCGCGGCTGGGGCCGCGGGCTGCTCGGAGACGCCGCTCCGTGTGACGCATGCGGCGCCGAGTGGCCCGCGTTTGACGACGACTGCGCGGAGACGGCCGGTCCCGCAGAGGGCCGGCGCCGCCCGCCGCCAGTCGTGATCTCCGGTGAGCGCGGCGAGCTCGGTTGCGGTGAGGAAGAGGACATCCACCCGCTCGACGAGGGATCCGACATCGCCCTGACCGCTGTCGATGAAGACGGTCATGGAATCGGCACCGATCAATCCCGCCTCGGTCTGATCGATCACCACGCGCTGCAGGCTCGGGTCCATGCTCCCCACGAAGAACACGTGGGCACGGCGCGACCGCTCCGGGAGCAGGGGCTTCCATTCCGGGTCGCATCCGGGTTCGAATGATTCGTGGGATGTGACCCAGCGATCGAAGTCATGCACCGCGTGCCATCGAAACGTGGGGGATTCGCTGACCACCAACCCTTCGAGGTCGATGTTCGGATGGGCGAGGATGCGGCGGTACTCGGGTGCGGTGTCCGAGCCGACGATGCCGTTGAGGTGAACCGGGGCATAGCGCGCGGCCGCGAGCGAGAAGTAGACGGCCGAGCCGCCGAGCACATCTCGCCTGCCGGCCGGGGTGGTCACATCGTCGCTGTGGAGCGTTCCGGCGACCGCGACCTCCCAGGTCACGTCGGGAGGGGCGTCAGCCCGCGGCCGCGGTTCTGTTCCGCTCGCCGAAGAGCGGAATGATTGGTGCGAGCCTCGGTCGCCGGGACTCGAGCGCGCGCATCAGCAGCACCTCCTGCGCCTCGAACAGGATGTCGGCGACATGGTCCGGGTCGCGGTCGATGCCAAGCCGGTCGCGCAACCCCGGGTCCACCGCGCCGACCGCGCGGACCACCGCGCTCCAGAGCGCCGCCGGTATCAAACGGAACGACCGGAGGCGGCATTCCTCGATGAGGTCGATGAGCACGTCGGCTTCGCGGACGCGCAGCCGGGTTCGCGAGATGCGCTCACGGCGGAAGGCTGCCTCGCGCTCCACGCGAGCGATTTCCAGACAGGTCCGCTCCATCGGACCGGGCTGCGAGCGCGTGGCGGCGGCGGGCATCACCGGATTGTCCCACGCCCGGCTGAGGGTGCGAAGTTCGGTGAACTGCTGTTACACGGGGTAGCAGATCGATCGCCAGCGCCCACCGCCGGGAACGAGGTGCACCACCCGGCGGACTCTGGCCACCGGTTCCGGGTCGCCGACCTCGTACTCGACGTCGAGCTCGGCAACGTCGCGATACGTCTTTCCCCTGGACGTCTCGGTCCACTCCGGCAGGTAGCGGACCTCTTTGACACTTACCCCACGCAGCCGGCGCATGGCTGAAGCGCCCTGCGCCTCGGCGAATGCCTCGGGAGAGCCCCAGCTGAGCTGGCAGTCCTCGCTCAGCAGCGAGAAGGCGCGCCGGTACTGGTTCGCGCGCATCAGCTCCACGAAAAGGGCCTCGCTGAAGGCCGGGTTGCCCGGGGGCCTGGCGCCGATCGGCGGGCGTCCGCGCTCGTGCGCGTCGACAAGCGCCGCGGCACGTCGCGAGGTGACATTTGCCGTTTCACTGCCCGCCCAGAACGCCCTCGTTCCAGCGTCGACCTGAGTAGCCTGCGGCGCAGGTGGCTCGTTGGCGGGAGCGGCGGGACGGCGATCTGGACGGTGCAGCCAGCGAGTGAAGCGGCTCCCGTCGAAACGCCGGCGCCGGGGTCGCTCTGTGCCGAGCAGGACGTGGGGTGGCAGCGGCATCGCCGTGCGCAAGTGTACGCGGCCGGATCGGGACGATGAGGGCAGACGCACCGGTGAGTCGTTTCCCTAGGATGCGCGGTGATGCCGCAAGCCCCCGCCCGCATCCTGATCGCCGAGGATGAGGCCGCGGTTGCTCAGCAGGTCATCAATCGATTCACCCTACGGGGCCACGACGTGCACTGGGCGCGGGCGGTTCGCGAGGTGCGTGCTGAGCTCCCCATCTTCGAGCCGGACGTGCTGATCCTCGACGCGACGCTCGACACCGACGGCCTCGAGCTGTTCCAGGCGCTTCGTTTCGCGCCGGAGCACCCGCGGGCGGGCGTCGTGATCCTCACTGCCGCCGGCGACATCGGCGCTCGGGAGCGGGCCCAACAGCTGGGCGCGGCCGCAGTGATGATGAAGCCAGTCCGTGGCGACGAGCTCGTCGAGATCGTCGAGGACCTGCTGACGTACATCTGAGCCGGCGGACCGCCTGCTCGGTCAGCGCGCGATGGCGGCGACGATGATGATCATCACCTGGCCGCCGATCCAGAGTGCGAGCGTCG
Source organism: Candidatus Dormiibacterota bacterium (assembly GCA_963756075.1). Taxonomy (GTDB): domain Bacteria; phylum Chloroflexota; class Dormibacteria; order Aeolococcales; family Aeolococcaceae; genus Palsa-851. Next base: position 256,066 of record CAVWMH010000002.1, read on the forward strand.
CCCACAGGTAGGCCGGAACGCTCGCCGGCTCATCGTAGAAGCTGACCACCCTTCGCTCGGTCATGATCACGATGGCGAGCGCGTCCAGCAGCACGAAGATCAGCGTGACGATCAGACGCGGCCCATCGACGCCGTTGCCGACGATCGCGCCGACCACCACCGAGATTGCGGCGAGAGCAATCGCGGTCCCGAGCGTGCCGATCTGAGTCTGGCGTACCCAGGCTCGTTTCCGTGTCAGCAGTGACGCGATGATGATCAGCGTCGCCGCATAGCACGCCGCTGAGATGGCCGCAATCACCTGCACGGCCAGCGGCACGCTCGCGATCCGGCCGGTGCTCGTCGCCACGCCGCCCGCGAACGATGCGAGGGCTCCGAAGAGGGCCAGGATCGCAAGCGCGAGATCCCACGTGTACACGAAGAGCACGGCGCCCGGGCGGCGTTCCTGCTCGTCGTCTCGCGATGTCACCGAGTTCGGCACCCGGCGATGATGCCATCGCGCCGGCCGGTCGCCGCATCCGGGCGCCGACGTACGCTGTCGCGGTGACAACCATCGCTGTCCTGCGTGGAGACCAGACCGGCCAGGAGCTGCTCGAAGAGGCGCTCCGCGTGATCCACCCGGATGTGATCGGTGTGGAGCTCGAGCTGCAGACGTTCGATCTCTCCCTGGAACATCGCCGCGAAACGGCCAACGCCGTGGTCGTGGAGGCGGCGGACGCGATGCGCGCAGCGGGGTACGGGTTGAAAGCGGCGACGGTCACGCCGACCGACCGCTCCGACGTCGGCAGTCCGAATGCGCTGCTCCGTGAGCGTGTCGGCGGGCGAGTGATCCTGCGCACCGGTCAGCGCATTCCGGGCGTCGCGGGGATCGCGGGCGTGAGCGCGCCGATCAGCATCGTGCGCATGGCGGTCGACGGCGCGTACAACGCCCGCGAATGGCGCGAACAGGGCCAGGACGGCGACGAGGTCGCGTATCGAACCGAGCACATCTCGCGCGCCACGTGCCGGGCCGTCGCCGAGTTTGCTTTCGTACACGCGGCCCGGACTCACGCCCGGGTGTTCGGCGGCCCCAAGTTCACCGTGTCCAGGATCTACGAAGGCATGTTCAAGGAGGAGCTCGACGCCGCCGCCGGGCGGCATCCCGAGGTCGACTACGAGCCCCAGCTGATCGACGCCACATACGCGCTGCTCTTCAGCCGCGCCGGCGACCCACTGGTCATCCCCGCGCTGAACCGCGACGGCGACTGCCTGAGCGACCTGGTGCTGCCGCTCTTCGGCAGCATCGCCGGCGCCGAGTCGCTGCTGCTGGGATTCGGCGACGATTCGCTTGTCCCGTCGGTGGTCATGGCGGAGGCGCCCCACGGCACCGCCCCGAGCCTCGAGGGGAAGAACGTGGCCAACCCGATGGCAATGATCCTGGCTGCCGCCGCCCTCCTCGGGTTTGCCGCCGACCGGCGCTGCAAGCTCGCGGGGAGTGCGATTCGCGACGCGGTGTTCGACACCGTTCGGGCGGGAACTTCCACCTCCGACCTCGGCGGCCAGGCCTCGACGAGCGCCTTCACCGACTCTGTGATCCAGCGGGTCCGAGCCGGCGTGGCGGCGGCGCCTGCTTCCTCGGCATGACCGTCATCCACCTCGACCACGCGGCGACGACTTCCGTCGCTCCCCAGGTGCTCGAGTCGATGTTGCCATATTTGACGACAACTCAGGGCAACCCGTCATCGGTGCACGGATCAGGACGCGCAGCCCGCGCGGCAGTCGACGACGCCCGGGACAGGATCGCCGCTGTGCTGGGCTGCGCGCAGCGCGAAATCGTCTTCACCGGATCGGGCACCGAGGCCGACAACCTGGCGATTCGGGGCGTACTCGAGCGCTGGGGAACGGAGCGAGGCCGACACCTGGTGGTGAGCGCGATCGAGCATGACGCCATCCTCGAGACCGCGAATCACCTGGAGAGCGCGGGCGTGGCCACGCTCACGATCGCCGGCTGTGATCGCGAATGCCGCGTCACGCCTGAGTCGGTCGCGGCAGCTGTGACACCTGACACCGTGCTTGTTTCAGTCATGCTCGTCAACAACGAGACCGGCGCCGTTCAGGATGTCGCGGGGATCACCGAGGCGGTGCATCGACGCAATCCGAGGACCCTGGTGCACACCGACGCGGTCCAGGCATTCGGGCGGATCCCGGTGGACCCCGGCGCGCTCGGTGTCGACCTGCTCTCGCTGTCTGCGCACAAGCTCTACGGGCCCAAGGGCACCGGCGCCCTCTGGGTGCGGCACGGGGTCGCGCTCGCAGCCCAGAGCACCGGAGGTGGCCAGGAGCGCAGCCGGCGCAGTGCGACCGAGAACGTCGCGGGAATCGCCGGCTTCGGCGCCGCTGCCGAGCTCGCCGAGCGGGTGCGCGTCGAGGAGAGCCATCGTCAGGCGGCCCTGTGCCGGCGACTGGTCGACGCCGTCCTGGCCCAGGTACCGGACGCCATCGAGACGGCAGCCGGGGCAGTGAAGGGAGCCGGGTTCGCGACCTTCGCGCTTCCCGGTGTCCGGAGCGACGTCCTGCTCGCCGCTCTCGACATGGAGGGCGTCGAGGCGTCCGCGGGATCAGCCTGCGGGAGCGGGGCGCCCCTGCCCTCGCACGTGCTCAGAGCGATGGGCTACGCGGACGATCTCGCCACCGGGGCACTGCGTTGCACGACGGGGCGCTCGACCAGCGCGGAGGACATTGACACGGCCGCCTCGGTGATCGCGACCGCCGTGGCAAGGATCCGGGTGGGGGCGGCCGTCGGTTCCGCCGCTCCCCGTAGATGATCTCGCCGGTCAGGCGGGTGCGGGCAGCCCGATCGCCGCGCGCAGGGCGGCGGCATCGGTCGCGGCGGTGGCAAGCAGCGCGATGACCTGCTGCTGCAGGGTCGCGATCACCGCGATCGCCGGCGAGGTCGCCGCCTGCTCGAGCAGGCTCTCGATCGCGGCGTCGTCACCCAGCAGATGGGCGGCGTCGGTTGCCGCGCCGGCGCTGAACGGGATCGCGCGGAGCGCGTTGTCGTAGGCGATGGTCAGCTGACGTTGCCCGCTGAGCGCCGTCTGGCAGGTCACGAGCGCGACGCTCGCGCTGGCGGCCTCGCATGACGCGTCCTCGGTCAGCGCGAGCTGGGCAGCGCCCTGGTTGTAGCGGCTGGCGGCCGCGGCGTAGCGCGCCTGGATCTGCGCCGGCGTGAGCGGGGTGGGCGTGGGTGAGCTCGCGCTCGTCGATCCGCCGCACGCCGCAAGCAGGGCAGCAGGTGCGAGAAGCAGGGTGGAGCGCGCGCGTGGGAAGGGCATCGGAGCTCGCCGAGAATATCTCAGCGATGGCCGCCTCCTTCTCGGCGGCCGAGCCGGTCGGGTATAATTCTGACCATGACAGTCGGGATTCTCTCGAGTTCGGCGCGGGGCGCCTCTCACAGGCATACATCCGATCCCAGCGCACCGCCGGCCGCGTCGTTCTCGATGCGGGTGAGTTCCAAGGCGCACTACGGCCTGCGCATGATGACCGAGTTCGCCAAGGCATACGGCGCCGGGCCGCTGAGCATCACCGAGGTGGCGCGAGTTGAGCACCTGCCGCTCGCCTATCTCGAGCAACTCGCCTCCCAGCTTCGCCGCGGCGGCCTCGTCGAAAGCACGCGCGGCGTGCACGGCGGGTATTCGCTTGCCCGGCCGGCGGATCAGATCAGCGTTCTCGACGTCGTGACCGTGATCGAGGGCGAGGTGTCTCCGGTGGAGTGCGTCGCCCACGGATATGTGACCGGCACATGCCAGCGTGAGGGCGAGTGCGCATCGCGCGGGCTCTGGATGCGCTTGAAGCAGAGCATCGACGCAGTGCTCAGCCAGACCACGCTCGCAGAGCTGGTGGCCGATCAGTCGCTGATCGACGCCATGGCTCCTGCCGAGACAACCCGATGAGTCGCGCTGTGCTTTCGATCTCCGGGCTGCGCGCAACCGTCGAGGGCAAGGAGATCCTGAAAGGCGTCGATCTCGAGGTGGCACAGGGCGAGATCCATGCGCTCATGGGACCGAACGGCTCGGGCAAGAGCACCCTCGCCTACACACTCATGGGGCATCCGAAGTACGTCGTCACCGGCGGTTCCGCGACGTTCGATGGTCAGGATCTGCTCCCTCTGACTGCGGACGCGCGTGCGCGTCTCGGCCTCTTTCTCTGCTTCCAGTACCCGACGGCGATTCCTGGCGTCAGCACCGTGAACTTCCTTCGCGCCGCGCTGCGAGCGCAGGGGAAGGAGATGCCGGCGCGCGAGTTCCTGAACCGTCTCGGCGCCGAGATGCAGGAGCTCAAGATCGACGAGAGCTTCCGGGCCCGCTATATCAACGACGGTTTCTCAGGCGGCGAGAAGAAGCGCTCGGAAATACTCCAGCTCGCCATGCTGCGTCCCAAGCTCGCGATCCTCGATGAGACGGACTCGGGCCTCGACGTCGACGCGCTGCGGACAGTTGCGGAGGGCGTGATGCGCCTCTGCGGTCCGGACATGGGGGTCCTCGTGATCACCCATTACCCCCGTATCCTCGAACACCTTCACCCGGATCGCGTGCACGTCCTCCATGACGGGCGCGTGGTCACCTCCGGCGGGCCGGACCTGGCGCGCGAGATCGAGCGCGAGGGCTACGAACCAATTCTCGGGACGGCCGCGGCCGCCACCGCGTAGGAGGCTCGCGATGGCGATTCAAGCACGAGAGCTGACCAAGGATTACCAGTACGGTTTCTCGGATATCGACGTCTCGGTATTCCGCACCGCGAAAGGGTTGTCGCCGGAAGTCGTGGCGTCGATCTCGCAGCACAAGGACGAGCCCGAGTGGATGCTCAAGTTCCGTCTCAAGGCGCTCGACCACTTCCGCAAGCGGCCGATGCCGACGTGGGGCGCGGATCTTTCGGGTCTCGACTTCGAGAACATCTACTACTACGTCAAGCCCGTCGAGGAGATGAGCCGCTCGTGGGACGACGTCCCCGACTTCATCAAGCAGACCTTCGACCGCCTCGGTATTCCGCAGGCTGAGCGCAAGTTCCTGGCCGGAGTGAGCGCGCAGTACGACTCCGAGGTCGTCTACCACAGCATCCGCGAGGATCTCGAGAAGCAGGGCGTGCTCTTCAGCGACTGCGACACCGGCCTGCGCGAGCACGAGGAGCTCTTCCGCAAGTATTTCGGCACGGTCATCCCCCCCAACGACAACAAGTTCGCCGCTCTCAACAGCGCGGTGTGGTCGGGAGGGTCGTTCGTCTACGTCCCCAAGGGCGTCAAGGTGGACATCCCGCTCCAGGCCTACTTCCGGATCAACAGCGACAACATGGGTCAGTTCGAGCGGACGCTGATCATCGCCGACGAGGGCTCGTCGGTTCATTACATCGAGGGCTGCACCGCGCCCAACTACTCGAGCGATTCGCTGCACAGCGCCGTGGTGGAGCTGATCGCGCACAAGGGCGCGAAGATCCGCTACACGACGATCCAGAACTGGTCGGACAACGTCTACAACCTGGTCACCAAGCGCGCCATCGCCAACGAGAACGCGACCGTCGAATGGATCGACGGCAACCTCGGCTCGAAGGTCACCATGAAGTACCCATCGGTGTATCTGATGGGTGAGGGCGCTCACGCCGAAGTCATGAGCGCCGCGTTCGCCGGCAGCGGCCAGCACCAGGATGCGGGCAGCAAGGCAATCCACGTGGCACCGAACACCACGAGCAACATCGTGTCGCGGTCGATCAGCAAGGGGAGCGGGCGCACGTCGTACCGCGGCCACATCAAGGTCCTTCCCAAGGCGCACAACGTCAAGGTCAGCGTCCGCTGCGACGCGCTGCTGCTCGACGAGGAGTTGCGCAGCGACACCTACCCCTACATGGACATCGACAACCCGGACGTGACCATCGGACACGAGGCGAGCGTGAGCAAGGTCGGCGAGGATCAGATCTTCTACCTGACGTCGCGCGGCATTCCCGAACAGGACGCGACCGCCCTGATCGTCAACGGATTCTTCGAGCCGTTCGTCAAGGAGCTGCCGATGGAGTACGCGGTCGAGCTCAACCGTCTGCTCGCGCTCTCCATGGAGGGCGCGATCGGGTGACGAGCCCGCTGGCCGATTCGCCCGCAGCGGCGCTCGGGCAAGAGGTCGCGGCGGCGCGGGCTGACGCATCCCCGGCGTGGCTCGCGGCGCGCCGTCGAATCGCCTGGGACGCCTACGAGGCGATCCCGATGCCCTCGTCGCAACGGGATGAGGACTGGCGGCGCACCGATATCTCGTCGCTGCATCCCGAACGGTTCACACCTATGGACGATGTCGACCCGGCGGTCGTCGAAGCGATGCGCGAGCAGCGAAACGGTGCAGCACCGAAGGCCGCGTTCGTGATCGACTTGCCCACCGGCGCCGCGATCGAGGGAGCGGACACGCTCCACGCCCAGGGAATCATCGTCACCACGCTCGACAAGGCTGCGGTGGTCCACCCCGAGCTCGTGCAGCGCGCGTTCGCGGCGGTTCGCGTCGACGAGTTGAAGTTCGTCGCGCTCTGGAACGTTCTGTGGCGGGGCGGCGTCTTCGTGTACGTCCCACGGGGCGTCGAAGCCCTCGTCCCTGTGTGGATCGCCCATCCGGCGAGCGGCCAGGATCGCGCCGTCTTTCCGTCCACGGTCGTCGTCCTCGATGAGGGGGCTGCGCTGACCGTCATCGATGCCTATGCGTCGACGACAGGCCCCGCGGCGCTCTTCAGCGACGCCATGGTGATCCTTTCGGCGGGTCGCGACGCGCGTCTCGACTACGACACCGTGCAGCAGTGGGGCGAAGGCGTCTGGCACGTCGCTCTGCAGCGCACCGTGCTCGACGCGAACGCGAAGCTCCGCTTCATGGGGGTTACCCTCGGCGCCCGCCTGCAGAAGGTGTGGTGGGAGGTGATGCTCGACGGCATCGGCAGCGAGGCAGACGTCCTCGGTATCTGCTTCGGCGACGGCACCCAGCATTTCGATCATCAGTCGCTCCAGGCGCATCGTGGTCCCGAGACGCGCAGCAACCTCCTGCTCAAGGTCGCCGTCCGCGATCGTGCGCGGTCGGTCTACGGCGGCATGATCGATGTCGCACCCACGGCGGTCCACGCTGACGGGTACGTGGCCAACCGCAACCTCCTGCTCAGCCAGGGTGCCAAGGCCGACTCGATCCCGCGGCTCGAGATTCGTGCCAACGACGTGAAGTGCGGTCACGGAGCCACCGCCGGCCACATCGACTCCGACCAGCGCTTCTATCTCATGGCCCGGGGCGTGCCGCCCGAAGAGGCGAGCTCGTTGATCGTGCGCGGCTTCATGGACGACGTGCTCGACCGTGTCCCGCATCGCGGCTTCGCGGAGCTCGCCGGAGCGCTTCTCGACGCCGAGATCGCCGGCGGGTCGGTGGCCGGGGTCACGGCGGACGCGCAATGAGCGACGGCTGGGTCGACGTGGCCCTGGTCGGCGACATCCCCCCGGGATGCGCCGCACGCGTCGAGATCGACGAGACCCCGGTGGCGATCTTCAACGTCGACGGGACCTTCTACGCACTCGATGACACGTGCAGCCATGCCGAGGCTTCACTCAGCGAGGGCGACCTCGATATCGACCGCTGTGCCATCGAATGCCCGCTCCATGGATCGAGCTTTGATCTCCGCACCGGAGAGCCGTTGTCGCTGCCCGCCGTCGAACCGGTCCGCGCGCATCGCATCGAGACGACCGGCGATGGTGTGATCCGGGTCGCCCTCGCCGCAGAGGTGGTGGCGCAGTGACGGCACACGTTGCCACCCAACCAGGGCTCGACGTCGCGCGGATTCGGGCCGACTTTCCGATCCTGCAGCGCACGATCGGGTCCAATCCGCTCGTCTACCTCGACTCGGCCGCCACGTCGCAGAAGCCGCGCGTCGTCGTCGACGCCGTCGATGCGTACTACGCCACCAGCAATGCGAACGTCCACAGAGGAGTCCACACGCTCGGCAACGAGGCCACCGACTCCTTCGAAAAGGCCCGCCTGCGAGTCGCGACGTTTCTCGATGCGCCGCCAGAAGGGCTCGTCTTTGTTCGCAACACCACCGAGGGGATCAACCTCGTCGCGTCGTCGTACGCCACCCAGCTGCTCGATCCCGGAGACCGCATCGTCGTCACCGTCATGGAGCATCACAGCAATCTCGTTCCGTGGCAGCTGGCCGCGGAACGTCGCGGCCTGCAGCTCGCGGCGATCGACATCGACGATGACGGCCGGCTCGACCTGAGCAACCTCGACGCTCTGCTGGCGCCGCCGACGCGACTGGTGGCGATCGGGCATCAGTCCAACGTGCTCGGCACCGTCAACGACATACGAGCCATCACCGATCGCGCGCACGCGGCCGGCGCGCTCGTGTGCGTCGACGCGGCCCAATCGGTCCCGCATATGGATGTGTCCGCCCGCGACCTCGACTGCGACTTCATCGCGTTCAGCGGCCACAAGATGTGCGGCCCCATGGGCATCGGCGTGCTCTGGGCTCGCCCCGAGCTGCTCGAGAGGATGCCACCGTTTCTCGGCGGCGGGAGCATGATCAGCCGGGTCACGCTCGAGCGCAGCACGTGGAACACGGTGCCCCACAAGTTCGAGGCGGGCACGCCGGACGTCGCCGGCGCGGTCGGCCTCGCGGCCGCGTGCGACTACATCGACGGCGTCGGCCGTGATCGCATCCACGCCCACGAGATGTCGCTGACCCGTCACCTCCTCGACGTTTTGGACGAAGTTGGCGATATCACGATATTCGGCCCGCGCGATCTCGATGCCCGCGGCGGCGTCGTGAGCTTCAACCTCGCCGACGTGCACGCGCACGACGTGGGCACCATCCTCGACCGGCGCGGCATCGCAGTCCGCGCCGGACACCACTGCGCGCAGCCGCTGATGGCGCGCTACGACGTGCCCTCGATGGCGCGCGCGTCCGTGTACCTGTACACGACCCACGAGGAGATCGACGCGCTCGGCGAAGGGCTGGGCGAGGTGCGCCGGGTCTTTCGGGTCTAAGCTGCGGGTCTAGGCTGCGCCGTTCAGGAACGCGGCGATCCGCGCGGCGGCCTCCTTGCGAACCGCGAGCAGTCCGTGGCCGAGACCCGGGTAGACGACCAGTTCGGCGGTGCGGAGCCGGCGCACCTCACCGCGCAGCAGGTCGACCTTCGCGAAGGGATCGCGATCGCCCGAGAGCAGCAGCACGGGGCAGTCGATCCGCGGCCAGTGATCCGTGCGCAGGTCGTCGGGATGTCCCGGTCGGTGCAGTGGATAGCTGAGCAGCACCAACGCTTTCACCGGCTGGTCGGCGGCGAGCAGGCTCGCCATCCGGCCGCCGAATGAGTGCCCGCCGATGGCCGCCCCCGGCTCGTGCTCAAGCGCAGTCCGGAAGACGCCCACGGCCCTGTCGGCATTCGACCGCGGTAGGTCGATCGCCACGGCTCGCACGCCGTGGAGCGCGAGCTCGGTCACCCATGGACGCATCGAGGCCGCGGTACCCGACGCACCGTGACCGAGCACCACGCGCGGCCCTGACGCCGCCGTCGCCTTACGCTTGCTCACGTTCGAGGATCTGGAATGCCGACGGCTGGGGCCGGTGCGATGACGTGGGCGGCCGTCCGGGGAGCCAGGCCGCACACACCAGGGCGCCACCGAGCAGGATGCCGCAGCCGCACCAGAAGGGGAGCCCCGTATTCACGCCGTAGAGCGATCCGAGCACGGCGGCGCCGAAAGCCATGCCGCCGAACTGATACAGGCCGCCGAGACCCATGGCGCGGCCGCGGACGCCATCCGGGGTGCTGTCGCCGATCACGGCGAAGAGGCTCGGCTCGAGGATCACCGTGGCCACAGCCTCGATCGTACCGACCGTCAGGATCACCGCGAGGATCTGGAGGAGCGGGTAGGTGGCGGCGCAGGCGGCGACGACCACGAGGCCGGCGGTCACGAGCTTGCGCCGGTCGGCGCGGTCCGCCAGCCGGCCGCCGGAGCGGGCTAGGACCAGGATGGGAAGCGCGAACAGGCTCACGGAGATCCCGATGATGAGCGGGCCGTAGCCACGTGCGGCCAGGTACTGCGGCCAGACCACGTCATACATCGACCAGATGGTGCCGACCGCGAAGAGCGCTGCGATCGGCACGACGATGCCGCGGATCCGCCACCACCGAAAGCGTTCGCTTCTCACCACCGCGCCGGCGCGGTGTGCGCGCGTCTCAGGAACCCGAAGCATCGAGCCAAGGCCGATGAACATGGACAGCCCGGTGATCCCGAATACCGCCGAGTCACGCCAGAGCGCGGCCGCACCGCCGATGAGCGGGCCGACGAGCAGCCCGACCATCTCGTATGCCTGCAGCTGGGAAAACCGTTGCGCCCGCTGCTCCGGCGCGCTCAGATCCGTGAGCGCCGCCCGCAGAGCCGGAACGTAGGCGCCGGCGCACGCCCCCATGAGGATCCGGATGGCCGTGAGCACGGCCAGCGATCCGATGTTGAAGAACAGGAACAACGACAGGAACGCGTAGACGAGCCGGGGACCGATCAGGAACGGCTTTCGCCCCCATCGATCGCAGAGGCGTCCCGCGGGGACCTGGACGAGCGTGTTGGCAACCAGCGGCCCAGCGATGAAGATGGCCACGGCAATGGAATTGCCGCCGCGGTGGGCCACGTAGAGCGGAGCGATCGGGAAGACGGCTGCGACGCCGGTGAACATGATGAGCTGGCCGATCAGCAGCCAGAACGCTGGATCGGCCCTCCGCTTTCCAGCCCGCGCGAGGACGTCGATGCCGGCCATGTCCCCATTCTCAGGTTTTGGGCGCGAACCGTTGGACTACGATGGTGCTATGGCTGTCGGCTACACGCCCGTCGACGACGATCTCTATCGCGAGATCATCCTCGACCACTATCGCAACCCCCGTCACCACCATGCGGTCGTCCCCGCTGATCGCGTCATCGAGGCGAACAACCCGCTCTGCGGCGACGAGATCGACCTGAGCTACCGGCTCGACAACGGGACCGTCGCCGCCATCGGCTTCACGGGCCGGGGCTGCTCGATCAGCCAGGCGTCGGCGAGCATGCTCTGTGAGGCCGTCACCGGGATGAGCGTGGACAGCGCTGCATCGCTCGCGGAGCGGTTCCGGACAATGCTGACGGGGGACGGCGCGCCGGCCGGCGGCGGTGACGACATCGGCGACCTCGAAGCGCTTCGAGGCGTGCGCGCGTACCCGGTTCGGGTCAAGTGCGCCACGCTCGTCTGGAACGCGCTCCTCGAGGGACTCTCCGCCCCCGCCGACACGCCGGCCGTACTCACGAGGATCGAGCGATGAGCACCGCGGAACCCACTTCGACCACCGAACCCTCTGCGCAGCCGGAGGCGAAGGCATCGGATGCTCTGATCCGTGCCGCGCTCAGCGAGGTGTACGACCCGGAGATCGGCATCGACATCGTGTCGCTCGGCTTGATCTACGGCACGAACATCGACGATGACGGGTTGCTGACCATCGAGATGACGCTCACCACGCCGTACTGCCCGATGGGTCCGATCATCGAGACCCAGGCACATGCCGTCTGCGCGCCGCTCCCAGGCGTCCGCGATGTGCACATCAACCTGGTGTGGTCGCCGCCGTGGGACCCGCGCACCATGGCGTCCGACGAGGCCCAGCTCGAGCTCGGCATCTACTGATCTCGACGCCGGCCCGGCCGGTCTGGCATGGTGTGCCGAATGGAGCGCGTCTTCACGCACGCCGAGGCTTCCGCACTGTTGCCCAGGCTCACCGAGTTGCTGACGGCACTCCGCGACGCCCACAGCGCATCGCTTGGCGAGTTGGCCGAGCTGGATCACCATCCGGTGGCGTCGAACGGCTCAGCCGCCGCGGCAATGAGAGCCTCGGGCCCGTTCACCGAGGCGCAGCGGCTGACCGCCGAGATCGATCGGCTTGGCGTCATCCTGCGGGATCCCGACACCGGGCTCGTCGACTTCGCGGCGGTCCGCGAGGACGAGCCGATCTACCTCTGCTGGCGGCTCGGTGAAGAGCGAATCGGCTACTGGCATCCCCGCGACACCGGGTTCCGAGGTCGCCTGCCGCTGTGATCGCCGCTCAGGCGTCTGTCCGCAGGTCGGTCACGCCTGACGCCCAAACCGGGATACACTTTGGGGGCGTCTCTCGGCCCGGACCCGCCCCGCCTCCAACACGACGCATGCGGACGCGGTGCCGTGGCACTCAGGCAAAAGGAGGAACCTAGCCCATGACAGATTCTTCGAGTACCACCTCCTTCCCGACCAGCGCAGTGGTGGAGAGCTGACCGCAGGGAGCCAGGTCACCACTCGGAGAGAGGCGCAAACCGTCGCACTCGGCGGTCTCTCCACGCATTTGCGCTAACCGCGGCAAAACCGCGGCTCGAGCCAATCGCCGGCTTTGTCAGGTGAAACGCGCCGTCTCGATCTGCGCCGCGCGGGTCGAGACGGCCGGCGAGGGGACGATCTGATCGCTCTCGACCCAGCCCTCGTCCGCGCCGGCGACGCGCACCTTCACGAACTGCCCACTGCGCTCAGCGAGCGCCTCGACCTCGCTGGCGGTGAGGATCTCGCGGCCGCGGGGCGCGTCGTGGCGGGGCTCGACGAAGAGGCGGTAGGGCGTGCCGGCCCACGACGCGACCAGCGTGACTGGGCCCGGAGGGATGCGGCGGTCCCGGTAGACGGTCCGCGAGTTCGTCGCGCCGGCGGCGAGGAGACGGATCACCTGGAGTGCTCGCGTGGTGGGGCCGCGATCAGCCTTGCCCATGGCCTTGAAGATGAGGCCACCGCCCGAACTCGCCTCGACCTCGACCAGCGTCCCCTCGGTAGCGGCGATGGCACGGCATCGGACCCAGCGAATACGGATCCTGGGGCGACTCCACTGTCCGAACAGGCCGCGGCGGCGATGCTCGACGATCCGGGCTTCACTCTCCCCCACGACCTCGTACCGGTAGGGAGTTGTCCCGATCATCTGCTCCATAACCGCGAAGACCTCCCGTGGAGGGGCGGCGGTCAGCAGGCGCCAGGTCTGCGCGGAGGGAGCCAGCATCGCCCCCGGATTGTAGCGGGGCGCGCTCAGGCGTCCGGCGAGGCGCCGGGGCTCTCGCGGGGAATGGAGTAGCGCTCGCACATGGTGTCGAAGCGGGCCGCCGTGTACTCGTCGAGCAGTGCTCGGTGGCGCTGGACCAGCGGAACGATCTCCTCGCGGAGATACCGTCCCCGGGCCGACCATTGGTAGTAGGAACGGCCGCCGTGATGGTAGGGGCCGTAGAGCGCGCTGCCCGCGTATGTCCGGCGCAGCCAGTTGAAGGTCTCCTCGTGGCGGACGTGCATGCGCAGGGTCACCTGAGGCTGGAGGCCGTCGCCCCCGAAGTGGCCCTCGCCGACCAGGAGGCCTAGAAGGAAGCCGACGGAGAGATCGTCACGATCCGGCGGCCTGGGATCGACGGCGGCATCTCTGCCTGGCCTCGAATCGGGAACCACAACGCTGCACGATAGTGCGGATCTTGTTTCACCGTCAAGTTGTGTAGGAAACAAGGCTGGGAAGCCTGAGTTCGAGGCACCTGGGTTTTGCACAGCTTGGGGCAGTTGCGTGGCGTTCCCAACTCGCCAACAGGGCCGAGAGCGGGCAAGTTGCCTGGGGAAAAACGGGAAAACTCGGTGTCTCGCTGACGGACATGGGGATCCGGCCATAATCAGCCGCTAACCGTGCCTCCTAGAATTCTCGCGGTCGCCAACCAGAAGGGCGGTGTCGGAAAGACCACCACGGCCGTGAGCGTCGGCGCAGCGCTGGCGGAGATGGGCCGGAAGGTGCTCTTGATCGACATCGATCCCCAGGCCAACGCCACATCCGGCCTGGGCGTTGATCGGAGCAGAGTCCAGGCGAGCATCTACGACGTCATCGTCATGGGCAGGCCGCTTACCGAGGCCCGCATTGCAACCGCTGTGCCCGGTCTCGACATCGTGCCGTCCGCTATCGCTCTGGCCGGGTCTGAGATCGAGCTAGTCGACATGGCTCGCCGCGAGCGCCGCCTCCAGTACGCTCTGGAAGCCCTCGAATCCGACGACGACTACGTGCTCATCGACTCGCCACCCAGCCTCGGATTGCTGGCCATCAACGCAGTGGTCGCGGCGGAGGCGCTGCTCATTCCCATCCAGTGCGAGTTCTACGCGCTGGAGGGGCTCGGGATGCTCATGCACACGCTGGCGCTGCTCCGCAAGGAGCTCAACCCGACCCTCACCATTGCCGGCATCGTCATGACCCTCTTCGACGCGCGCCTTGCCCTTGCCCACCAGGTCGTCGATGAGGTGCGCGCCCGGTTCGCCGATCAGCTGCTGACCCCGCTCATCCCTCGCAACGTCCGCCTCAGCGAGGCCCCGAGCCACGGCATGCCGATCACCCTGTACGACCCGACCTGCCGCGGTGCGATCGCGTACCGAGAGCTCAGCGTCAACCTCGACGCCCGAATCCGCGGGGGCGCGCTTCTCGCCGCGTCGGGCATCCCAGGACAGGCGTGAGCGATTCGGCCCCGCCCCGCGCATTCCGGCGCCGCGGTCTCGGCCGAGGCCTTGATGCGCTGTTGACCAGCGAGGAGGACGCAGAGGAGGGATCGCCGCTCATCAGCGTTGACCCGCATGCGGTAGCACCGAACCCCGAGCAGCCGCGCCGGGCGTTTGAACCCGAGGCGCTCGCCGCGCTGGGCGATTCAATCCGCCTGTACGGCCTGCTCCATCCGATCGTGGTCCAGCGCGAGGGTGACGGGTACATCCTTGTGGCGGGCGAGCGACGCCTGAGAGCCGCTCAGGTTGCCGGTGTCTCGAGCATCCCCGCGATCGTCCGGCCGGCCGCGGAGTCCAGCCGCCACCAGCTCGAGATGGCGCTCACCGAGAACCTGCTGCGGACCGATCTCAACCCCATGGAAGAGGCGGCCGCGTACGCCCGGCTCTCCGACGCCTTCGGCCTGACACACGAGGCGATCGCACTTCGCCTGGGGCGCAGCCGCTCCGGCGTCTCCAATGCCATACGCCTCCTCGATCTTCCAGCGCCGGTCCAGGAGGCCGTCGCCGACGCCCGGCTGACCGCAAGCCACGCACGGGCGCTGCTGGTGCTTCCTCTGGCGGCGGACCAGGAGGCCCTGGCGGCCCTGGCAATCGCCGGCGGCCTCAATGTCCGTGAAACTGAGCGCGCTGTCCAGGATCGGCTGACAGGGGCTGCCACGCGCGCTCGGACGCGCACAACGTCCAGCCACGTCGCGGCGGACGCGCCCGACGATGTCGCGCTGCGCCGAGGTCTCGAGCTCGCGCTCGGGGTCCCAGTCCGCCTGCAGCGCCGCAAGGGCGGCGGCGGCAGGATCGTGATCGACTGGGCCGAGGACTCCGACCTCGACGCCCTGTATGGAAAGCTCGGGGGCCCGCCGCTGTAGACGCCTGCGGGGTGGCTCAGCCGACCGGCCGGTCCGCAGCTCCGGTCAGGCGCGCTTCGGCAGCATCGGCGTCGAAGTTTGCGAGGAAGGCCTCGATGTACTTCGGACGATCGGCCGGCTTGTAGTCGAGCAGGAAAGCGTGCTCCCACACGTCCATGACGACGATGGGCTTGAAGCCCGCGATGTTGCCGTCCTCGTGGAGCGTGATCCAGTGGTTGCTCAGCCTGCCCGTCGCGGTGTCCAGGTACGTGACCGCCCAGCCAACCCCTCGCATGCCGCCGATCGCGGTGAAATCCTTGCGCCACGTGTCGATGTCGCCGAACAACTCGCCGAGCGCGCGTCCGAGGGCGGACGACGAGGAGATGCCCCCGCCGCTCGCCTTTGTGAGGTTTCCGAAATACCACTCGTGGAGAACCATTCCGTTGTACTCAAAGCCGAGTCGACGGGTGATCTCCGCGTATGACGGATTGGATGACAGGCCCTGGCCCGCAGCCTGCATCGTCACGAGCTGCTCATTCAACAGGTTCGTGTTTTTGACATAACCGGCATAAAGTCCGAAATGCACCTCGAGCGTGTTGTCGGAGATACCGGTCAGTCCAGAGAGATCGAAGGTCCTGGCTTTGTATGGGGTCTGGGTCAGGAGGGCCATCTTCTGCCTCGTGTTGTCAGCCGATCCGAGTGGTGGTTCGACCCATTCTGGCAGCGTGGGACCGCGTTCCGCAGGGCGGAATCACCCGGTCGGGGCGACGATATCCACCGCTTTGTCGTAGCTCGTATATGTGTCGGTCATGAAGTGTCCGGGCGCGTCCATGTCGACCTGGCGCACCCGCCCGGTGGCGTCGTCGATCCAGAAGGTGAACCAGATCGGGGTCGACTGCAGGTTGCCGAAGGTGGCCACCATCGTCGTCGGCGCGCCGTCGAGCATCTCCCGGCCGATCACATGGGCGTTGGTCAGCGGTCTGAAGTAGTCCCAGGTGAATGACGGCACGGTCGCGGCGGGCGAGGACTGCCGGTCCCACGGCTGGCCCGGCCCGTTTTGCACGTATCGGGTCGTGCCGATCTGGATGATCGTGCCCGCGTTCTTCACCGTCCAGGTCGTCCTGTCAGGCGCAACCGACGAGTAGCTTCCGCGGATGTTCTCAGTGCTGGGGTTGAGGACCTCGTTGTACTGATACGCGGTCAGGGCTTTCATCGCGGTCTCGAGCTTCGCCAGCAGCGTGTCGCCGGATGGCGCGGGCAGCGAGGGGATCGTGAATGCGGCACTGCCCCCACCGCTGTTCAGCACCTCGACCGATACTGAGTCGCCAGGCTTGATGTCGATGGTGGCCCGGCGGCAGGTGTCACCGCAGGGGAGCAGCGCTTTGTACACGCCATTGACGATGATGTTGGCGGCGAGCCCCTGAGCCGCAGCACTCCCGTAGATCGGGAGCAGGTACACGGTGGCGACGTTGGGACCGGGCAACCCCGGTGAGAGGCTGAGGCCAACCAGGTCGCTGCCCGCGGCGCCTGCCATGGTCAGCTCGTCACCGCTGGGAAGCCCGGCTGTCGGGGTGGCTGCGGCCTCCTCGGCGGCCTGCCGCGCGGCGGTCGTCGGCGGAGTGGGGAACGAGGAGAGCAGCGCGGCCGCTGCCACGACGCCGGCCGCAAGCGCGGCCTCGACGCGAACGTGCGGCCGCTTGAGCCGCCACGCCATCGCAGAGAGCGGCAGCATCAACGCGACCAGCGCCATCTTGACCAGCAGCACACGCCCGTACGCGGTCCCGACCAGCGCCTGGATCGACCCGAGCTGGGTGATGGCTTCCAAGCCGCCGGCTACCACGGTTGCCGCGAACGCCCCGAGCGCGATCGGCGTGAACCGCGCCAGCAGGACGCGCGCCTCGGCCGATCGCCAGCCTCCTGGAGGACGCAGCACGGCCAGCGCCGCGATACCTCCGGCCCACAGTCCGGCGGCGAGCAGATGCACCGCGTCGAGGCCGATGCCGTACCAGGCGGGGGAGACACCGGCGGCGTGGCCCGACGCGGCGAGCATGACCAGCGCACCACCGAGCCAGACCGGAAGGGTTCGCCAGCCACGGACGACCGCGACCACCATCAGGGTTTCGAAGCCGAGCCGGGCGATCAACGCCGCCCCGGAGAATCCGTTGAAGTACGCAAGGTAGTTCGTGAGGCTGTGCCCCCCAGAGCCGACGGTCGCCTCCGACCAGACGGTCACGAGCCCCGCGGACAGCGCGATGCTCGCGGCGCGGAACATCGGGCTCACCCATTCGAGCGGCGGCGATTGCCGGGCGAGCGTACTGATGAGCACCTGGCCGGCGAGGAACAAAAGCGCTATGGCCTCGACCCACTTGACGGCCCCGATCGCGACGTCGGAAAGCTGCGGGCCGGGGACGGCGTTGGCCGCAAGCACCGGCGAACCGGGACCGGCGATCCCGACGTCAAAGGTGAAGCTCCCGCTGATGAGGTGGCCGTCGAAAGTGCTCACCGACGTCCAGTCGACGGTGTAGACCCCAAAGGCGTTGGTGGCCATGGGAATCCGGATCTCAACCGCGCTGGCCACCCTGCCGGTCCAGACGTGCCCCGTCGGATCCACCACCGTTGCGTGCGAGAGTGCGGGGGTCAGGGGCTGGGAGAAATCGAGCGTCACCACCCCGGGGGCGGTACCGAGATGAGCGCCCCCTGGGGGCGATGAGGCGCTCAGGAGCGCGTGAGCTGAGGCGGCGACGGGGATGACCAGGGCCGCCAGGATCGCGACGAGGATTGCGACGAGCACCGGGACGGATCGGCGAACCCCCGTTGTCACGTTCCCATGATGGAGCAGCGCGTCGCGGCCACAGACGTGGTGCTCCTGGCGGTTCCCCTCATAATCGGGCCGAGTGGCTCAGGTACTCCCGCCCCCGGAAGCAACGACCGTGCCAAGTCCGTGGTGGCGAGGATCGTGGGTCCGCGACACGGTCGAGGTGCTGCTGATCGCGGTGATCCTGTACATCGCAATCGCCTTCGCGCTGCAGACGGTGCGGGTCGACGGCGAGAGCATGGTGGGAACGCTGCAGAACCAGGACCTTCTGCTCGCAAGCAAGATCTCGTACGACTTCGGTGGCAATCCGCAACGCGGCGACATCGTGATCCTCATCCCGCCGGGGAACCCGGCGCAGGACTTCATCAAGCGTGTGATCGCCGTGCCCGGCGATGTCATCGAGATCGACGGCGGTCACAACCCCACCCAGGTGCTGATCAAGCCCGGCGGCAAGGGCGCGTTCCAGGTGCTGAACGAGCCCTATCTCCCGCAGGCGTGGACCACCCTCAAGTACTGCTGCGCCCCATCCGGGATCGCCACGACGGAACCGCAACCGCTGACCGTCCCCTCAGGCGATTACTTCGTCATGGGGGACAACCGCAATTTCTCGAGCGATTCGCGCGTCTTCGGGCTCGTGCCGCGCAAGAACATCCTGGCCAAGGCAATCCTGCGTATCTGGCCGCTCGACCATTTCGGCGGCCTCGGCGCCGGACCGACAGTCGAGCCGGTGACCAGCACCGCACTCGCGATTCCAGCACTCGGGATCGCGGCCCTCGAGGCGTGGCGCTGGCGGCGCCGGCGGCTGCGCCGACCGGTGTGCGCGCGAAGCGCGCCAGCGGCACCCAACCCTTTCGACTAGCGACTCAGCCGTTCACCCACGAGGCGTCGGCGCCACTCCACTCGAGCAGCTCGGCAGGTTGGAAGTACAGTGCCACCTCCTCCGCGGCGCGCCCCGGCGAGTCGCTGCCGTGCACGACGTTATTGCCAATGCTGACAGCAAGGTCGCCGCGGATGCTCCCCGGCTCCGCCGACGAGGGATTCGTCGCGCCCATCATCGTGCGCACCTGCGCGACCGCGTCGTCGCCCTCCCACACCATGGCCACGACCGGCGCCGACGTGATGAACTCTATGACGCCGGCGAAGAAGGGCTTGCCGCGATGCTCCGCGTAGTGCCGTTCCGCCAGGTCACGGTCGATGCGCAGCAACTTCAGGGCCACGAGATGGAGCCCGCGTTGCTCGAACCGCGTGATCACCTCGCCAACCAGACGTCGCTGTACGCCGTCGGGCTTGACCAGAACCAGGGTTCGTTCGACGCTCACCGCGCGCAAGTCTGACATGCGGACATCAGACCGCGATCGCCTTCTCGAATCGGGATTCGCTGCGGAACGGCCCGACCACCGCGGCGCGAAGCCCACCTGTGAGCACGCGTGCAGCAAGCTCGCTCACCTGGGTGGCCTCGACCGACTCCAACCGCGCAACGAGCTCCTCGGGCTCCACGATCTTCCCCTGGAGCAGCATCTGCTGCCCGGAGTATTCGCAGAGCGCCGACGTGCTCTCGAGCTGCAGCAGCAGCCGGCCCTTGGCATATTCGCGTGCCTTGATGATCTCCGCATCCTCCACCGGCTTCTCGGCGAGCTTGCGCAGCTCGACGACCGCTGCTTCGAGTGCCGTCGCAGCCTGGCGCGGTTCGCACGCCAGGCCGATTCCGAGCACTCCGGTGTCCGACATCCGGCTCATGAACGAGTGCACGTCGTAGACGAGTGCACGGTGCTCGCGAAGCTCGAGAAAGAGGCGGCTCGACATGCCCTCGCCGAGGATCACGTTGAGGATCTCGGCGATGTGACGGTCGGGATCGTTGTACGACGGCGCTCTCGCACCGACGAGGATGTTCGCCTGCTCGGCGCTTCGCCGGATCACTGTGAGCGGCGGTCCCGACGGCGGTGTGGCGGGCAGTGCGGGCCCTGGCTTCGCGTGGGTCTTCGCGGCCCAGGAGCCGATGGCTTCGTCGATCATCCCGACGGCGTCCGCCGTCTCGAAGCCCCCGGCGATGCTCACAACGAGCGTTGCGGGCAGCATGTGTTTCTCGAGATGGCTGCGGCAGTCGTCGGCCGTGAACGAGAGCACGGTCTCCTCGCGCCCGGCAACATCCCAGCCCAGCGGATGATCGGGCCACATCAGCGCATCGAACGCGATCTGCACGTAGTCCTGGGGGTTGTCCTGGTACATGCGCAACTCTTCGATGACCACCTGGCGTTCCTTCGCGACCTCGGCGGCGTCCAGCGCGGGGCTCAGAAGCATGTCGGCGAGCACCGACACGGCCAGACCCAGCTTCGCCGTGGGCACCCGCGTCCAGAAGATCGTCGCCTCGCGATCGGTGGCGGCGTTGAGCACACCGCCGACGCCTTCGATCGCCTCGCTGACGGCGCGCGCGGTCGGGTAGCGCTTGCCACCTTTGAACACCATGTGCTCGACGAAATGGCTGATGCCGCTCTCTGCCTCCGTCTCGTAGCGCGAACCGACGCCGACCATGAACGCGATCGCAACCGACGCGCGGCCGGGGAGTGGGACTGCCGTCAGCCTGGTTCCCCCGGACAGGGACTCGACGGCGAATTCGGTCAGTACGACCGCCCGGCTGGCCGGCCCTGACGGGCTCCTTCGAAGCGCTCCGGAGGGCCGCCCTGCGCTGGACCGGTCGGATTGATGACCACACGCCGCGCCGGCTCCTTGCCGGTGCTCTCCGTGGTCACGCCGGGATCGTCGGCGAGGGTCATGTGAATCACCCGGCGCTCATAGGCGTGCATCGGGTCGAGCGTGTAGGGCTCGCCGGTCCGCTTGACGCGGAGCGCGAGGCGCTCGGCGAGCTCGCGGACCTGGTCCTCGCGGCGGGCCCGGTAGCGCTCCACATCAAGGATGACCCGGCGGGTCTCAACGCCCTCCTCGCCGAGCATCAGGTTCAGCGCCGTCTGCAGTGAGCGCAGGGTCTCGCCCCGCCAGCCGATGAGCAGACCGAGGTCGTCGCCGGCGATGTCGAGGATCACCGGCCCTCCGGATGACGAGCCGACCGTCCCCGTCCCGCGACGGACGCTCACCCGGCAGGGCACCTCCATGCGCGTCAGCAGCTCCTCGAGGAGCGCCCGCGCATTCGCGGCGTGCTCGTCGATCCGGTACACGCGCACCCGGCGTTCTCCGGTGGACAGCCGCTCGCCGGGCAGCGCCCTGCTCTCCGACGAAAGGACCTGCACCTCGACCTGCTCACGGTTCGCCCCGAGCTGGCTGAGCGCGTTGCTGACAGCCTCCTCGATGGTCGCCCCGCGCGCCTCGACCCCATCCTCGGTCTCTGCTTCGACCGATGTCACCCTGCTCTCGCTCACCACTTCTCCCTCAACGCCGCGCTCAGCGGCGCCGCCTCCGTCTGTTCGGTCTGTTGGGTCGCGCCAGTGAGCGCGCCGTCGCGCTCTGTGATCGAACCGGCGGTTCTTCGTCTGTGACGGCCCCTGATTTGGGCTTGGTGCCATTGGGGCCGGCGGCGCGTGTGGCGTTGCGAGTGCCGTTCTTGCCGCTGGTGGCAACAACAGCGGCCGCTCTCCCCGCGCCCGCTCCGGTCTTGACGGGCGTCCGCGGAATCGTCAGCGCCGTCACGCGGTTGGCGCCAGGGAACCAGGAGGGAACCTTGAGTCCGTTCCACCCGAGGAGGTGGTACTGCTGCGCGACCATGAACATGGTGCCGGTCACCCAGTAGATCGCGAGCCCCTGGGGGAACAGGAAGCTGAACGCGAAGATCATGACCGGGAAGATGAACGACATCTGCTTGGTGACACCCTGCATGGAGCGTTCCTGATCGGTCATGTCGGGACGCGGTGGCGGCATCATCATCCGCGACTGCGCGAAGGTGAAGGCGCCGGCGAGGAGCGGGAGGATGAGGAGCTGCGGTTGCGCGAGAACGCCCAAAAGTCCGTGCTGCGCAGCGCTGCAGCAGGCCTCCTGAGCCGTCTTGGTCACGTCGGAGATCCACAGGAATCCCTTGCTCCCAGGGGGTATGGTCCCCGACCCGGATCCGGTGAAGGCACGGATCGACTGGTAGAGACCGATGAGCACGGGCATCTGCACCAGTGCCGGGATACAGCCGGTGAGGCTGGAGAATGGGCTGATGCCGTGCTCCTTGTAGAGCGCGTTCATCTCCTGGCTCAGACGCTGCGGTTCCTTCTTGTACTTCTTGCGCAGCTCCTGGAGTTGGGGTGCAACCAGCCGCTGTTCAGCCTGGATTCGGCGTGATGTTCGGAGCTGCCATCCGAAGACTGGGAAGAGCACCGCGCGGATGCCGATCGTGAGCACGATGACGCTCAGCCCAAAGGCGCCGATCGCGTTCAGCGGGCCGACGGTGTGGAAGAAATTGGTGAGCTGCTGGAGCACCCACTGGAACGGGGTCTCGAGGAGCGAGAAGATCGAGAGCGGGTTGAAGCCGCCGGAGGAGGCCGGGGCTGCGGCACCGATCACGCGGCGCTCCCGGGCTGGGCCGCGTCATGGTGTACGCGCCGTGCGGCGCGCCAGCTGACGTACGTCTCCGGCACCGGGTCGATCCCGCCCTCGTGCCATGGGTGACAGCGCGCGACCCGGCGCACAGCAAGCCACCACCCGCGCCGGGCGCCGAAGCGCTGAATCGCCTCGTAGCCGTAATGCGAGCAGGTGGGCTCGTAGCGGCACGAGCTCATCATTCCGAAGAGGGGGCCGATGGTCACCTGGTAGATGCGGATCAATATCAGGCTCGCGCGCCTCATGTTCTGGCCCTGAGTTGTGCCAAACGCGAGGCGGCGGTGAGCGCCGCGGCCAGGTCGGTCCGGAGGCTCGCGAACGGGATCTCGGTGGCGCGCCCCGGCAGGCTGACGACCAAGTCGAGTCCAGGATGCTCTATCAGGACGGGGGCCATCGCTGCGCGCAGCCGCCGCCGCGCGCGGTTGCGGCACACGGATCCGGTGGCGCCGGGCACAGCGAACGCCACCCGCGACACGGCACTTTCGCCGGGAAGCGCGCGGACACGAATGGCGCCGGAGCGTGCCTCGCTCCCGGTTTCCCGCACCGCCGCAATCCGGCGTCGCCCGGGAAGGCGATGCCGCCGGTTCATCGTGTCGGAGCCGGAGTCAGGCGCTTGCGGCCTTTGCGACGGCGTGCCTTGAGCACCTGGCGTCCGCCCGGCGTCGCCATGCGTATGCGAAAGCCGTGCGTCTTACGCCGGTAGCGCTTCTTGGGTTGGTACGTCCGCTTGATGGCCGTCTCTCCGAGACACTGATCGCGTCGGGGGCGCTCTGGGCGCCGCTGAGCCCGACGGGGTTGCGTCGCGAGTATACCAAGGCAGCGGTCGACCACCCTCCCGTCTGCTGAGTTGCCGGCGAGTTGCCCAAGAGCTCCTGAGGAGTTCCCGAGGAGTTCCCCTCCAGTTGCCGCCACGAGATCACTGCGTGGTGGTGCGCTCGCTCCGCTTGTGACCGGGGCTGCGCATTGCTAGACTCCGCAGGCTGCAGCGGGAGCGGGAAGCCCTTCCATTCGTCTCACCAAGCCCCCCGGCCACCAGCGGCCATGCATTTGTCCACTGATGTGCACAAGCTGTGGATAACTGCGCTGTGATCGGCGGGCCAAGGCGAGAGGAACGAGTGGATCGAACAGTCGGTGTCAGCGCAGTCGGTGATCAGACTCCGCGCGTCGAGCCCATCATCGAGAGTGGGAACTCGACCGCGAGCATGGATCCGCAGCAGCTCTGGCAGGTCGCCCAGGAGGAACTGCGATTCCAGGTGGTGCGACCTGGTTACGAAGCATGGCTTGCCAACGCAGTTCTCGTGGACTCCGATGGGCACACCTTCACTGTCGGCGTTCCAACCATGTTCGCGCGTGACTGGGTCAGCGAGCGTTACGTCCCGCTGATACGCGAGACCCTCTCGGGCGTGCTCGGAAGGGATTGCGAGGTGATCATCACCGTCGACCCGGAGAGGTCGCCACTCCCGGAGGCGCCGCCTCACGTCCCGGATCCGACGTATGCGTACGTCGGCGAGCCCGAGGATGGCGCCAATGATTCGCGGCTCAACCCCGCATTCACGTTCAGCACCTTCGTGGTCGGGAACTCCAGTCGTTTCGCCCACGCCGCATGCCGCGCCGTCGCCGAGGCGCCCGGCAAGGCGTACAACCCGCTCTTCCTCTACGGCGGCGTGGGTCTCGGCAAGACCCACCTCATGCATGCGATCGGGCATGCGGTTCGAGAGACGCATCGCAACGCGAAGGTCGCCTATGTCACCTCCGAGAAGTTCATGAACGAGATGGTCGCCTCGATCGTCGAGAACCGGCCGGCGGAATTCCGCATGCGCTATCGGGGAGTCGATGTCCTGCTCATCGACGACATCCAGTTCCTCGCCGGCAAGGACCACACGAGGGAGGAGTTCTTCCACACGTTCAACGCGCTGCAGGAATTCCAGAAGCAGATCGTGGTGAGCAGCGACCGGCCGCCCAAGGACATCCCCACCCTCGAGGACCGGCTGCGCAGCCGCTTCGAGGGCGGCCTGATGGCGGACATCCAGCCTCCGGATTTTGAGACCCGGCTTGCGATTCTCAACACCAAGCTCGGGCCGTACAGCAAGCTCGTGCCCGACGAGGTGTGCTCGTTCATCGCGCACCGGATCCAGAAGAACATCCGCGAGCTCGAGGGCGCGCTCATCCGCGTGCTCGCTCACGCATCGATCAACGGCCAGCAGATCACGCTCGAGACCGCTCAGCAAATCCTGCGCGACGTCATCCCCGTCCAGGACTCGACCCCGGTGAGCATCGAGACCATCCAGCTCGCGGTCGCCGCGCATTACGCCATCTCGGTCGAGGAGATGAAGGGCAAGCGTCGCGACAAGAACATCGTGTTCCCGCGGCAGGTGGCGATGTACCTCATCCGCGAGGAGACCGAGTTGTCCCTCCCGGTCATCGGCAGCGCCTTCGGAGGCCGGGATCACACCACCGCCCTGCACGCGATCGAGAAGATCACCGAGCTGATGCGCGAGGACGTTCGACTCCAGGGTGAGGTGCGCGCGATCCGCGAGCAGCTGCACAACCGTTGACAACCCTGTTCGTGGACCCCGGGACAGCATGTGGACAAAGTGCGCAACCCGGCTCCCGGTGCGCTGCTGGTGGACAACACGTGCCACTTGCGCACAGGCCGGCGGCGCTTCCGGAGCGGCGGTGAGATCACTTTCGGGGTTGTCCCCCATCTCCCCACCACTACATCGTCTACTGATATCTAGACTCTGCAGGTCATACTCATTGAGTTTGGTGATAACGCAGCCTCCAGAGAGGAATCGTTCATGAAAGCGACCGTCTCGTCCTCGACACTCAGTGGTGCTCTCGGGCTCGTGTCCCGCGCGGTATCACCCAGATCGACGCTCCCTGTGCTGAGCAACGTGCTCCTTGACACGGGCAGCGATGGGCTTCGTGTCACCGCCACGAATCTCGATCTCACCATCTCGGTCGTCGTGCCGGCGACGGTCCTTGAGGAGGGGCGGATCACGGTGCCGGCGCGTCTGCTCGGTGAGTTCGTCGCGTCGCTCGGCGACGCCCCATGCACCATGGAGCTGGAACCGACGACGCAGGTGTTGAAGCTCACGGGTGGCGTCCACCGGGCCAACGTGCACGGCATCGACGCAGTTGAATTTCCGCCGCTCCCCGCGCGCGACACCGAGACGTCCATCGAGGTCGACTCCATCACGTTGCAGAACGCGATCACCCAGACGGTGATGGCGGCGAGCTCCGACGAGACGGCACCGGTGCTCACGGGCGTGCTGCTCCAGGTGGAAGGAAACCGGCTCACGCTCGCGGCGACCGATCGCCACCGTCTTGCGGTGAAGACCATCGACGTCACCGTGCACGGAACACCGCCGGTCACGTCGGTGATCGTTCCGTCACGGCATCTTTCGGAGGTCGCGCGCGCCGTCAACCTGAACCGTCCGACGGTCGGCATCGCCTTCGCTCATGCGCGCAATCAGGTCTTCTTCACGCTCAAGGACGTGGAGATTTCCTCACGTCTTATTGAGGGGACATACCCCAATTACAACCAGGTGATTCCCGGCGAGTCGACGACGACGGTGAGCCTGTCCACGGCGTCGCTGTTGCGCGAAGCCAAGACCGCCGCGGTGCTTGCACGTGACGCTGCGAACCCGGTCCGTCTGCGCATCGGCGACGGAACGCTCACACTCCTGGCGCAAACCGCGGAAGTCGGCGACGATGAGGCTCCTCTCACGGCGAACGTGCAGGGCGACGACGTGCAGATCGCCTTCAACGCACGCTACATGCTCGACGCTCTTTCGGCGCTCAACTCCGACGAGGTCCAGCTCTCGTTCAACGGGTCGCTGCAGCCGGGTGTCATTCGACCCGTCGGGAAGGACGACTACCTCTGCATCATTATGCCGGTGCGAGTCGCCTGACGCTACATCGCCTTGAAGCGGATGCGGCGTACCAGATCCTGCCCGACGCGCCGGTTCAGCGCGTCGATGACTCGCGGAGCGTCCATCTGCAGCTGATGCGCGAGGGCGCTGTTGGCCGTTGCGATGACGAGCACACCTCGATCGAGCCGCTCGGCGCGGCAGAGCTCGGCCAGTCCATCGCCGACGACATCGGCGAGCGCGAGACGCAGACGCTCCTCGCGAACCTGCACGCGGACGCCCAATCCGCGTAGCGCCGGATCGATGAGATCCGAAAGGCGCTGTTCGGTCACGCGCGCTCGTCCTGGGTCACGACGCCACCGCGCACCGTGAAGTGAAGCACGTCGTCAAACTCGGCGACCTCGGTGAGCGGCTCCGTCGTGGTGACCAGCACCTGGTGCGACCCCGCTGCGAGCAGGGTAAGGAGACGCCCGCGGCGCTCGGGATCGAGTTCACTGAGCACGTCATCGAGAAGGATGACCGGAGCGACGCCCGCCGTGTCCTGCAGGTAGCGCACCTCGGCGAGCTTGCATGCCAGGACGATGCTGCGCTGCTGACCCTGCGACGCTGTCCCGCGCGCGGCACGGCCGTCGAGGTCGAACGCGACGTCGTCGCGATGAGGTCCCGCCAGGGTGACGCCGCGAGCGACCTCCTCCGCCGAGTGGTCCCGCAGCGTCTCGAGGAGCACCCGCTCAGCGGCATCGACGCTGTCGGGAATCGATGCGACGTGCGCCGGTGCGTAGCGCAGCGAGATGCGCTCGAGCCGTCCGCTCAGGTCATGCAGCGACTCCGCCGCCAGCGGAGCCAGCGCAGCGACGAGGCGCGAACGAGCGAGCCCCAGCCACGCACCGTGATGCGCGAGCTCGCCGGTGAAGCTGTTCAACGAGTCACGGGCGCCACCACCCTGGCGAACCTGGTGGAGGAGAGCGTTTCGCTGTTCGAGCACGCGGCGGTATCTCGACATGTGCTCGCCCGCCTGCTGGTCGGTCTGAGCGAGGATGACATCGAGGAACCGCCGGCGTCCATCGGGTCCGCCGCGCACGAGAGCGAGGTCCTCCGGCCAGAAGAGGACGATCGGGCACACACCGAGCATCGCCCGCGCCGGGCGTGGCTTGCCGTCGACCGCGGTGACCCGCGACACCCGAGCGGTCGGCACTGTCCCGTTGAAAACGGACCGACAGCGTGACGTCGGCAGGCGGACGAGCCACGTCGGCTTCGGCGAGCGCCGCATCCGCGTTCCAGAGCAGCAGATCGCTGCTGGTCGTGGTCCGCGGCGAGCGGGTCAGCGCGAGCGTGGCGATGGCCTCGAGCAGGTTGGTCTTGCCCTGCGCGTTTTGGCCATGAATGACATTGAGTCCTGGGCCGAATCTCACCGTGGCCTCGGCATAGTTGCGGAAGCAGTGCACTCGGAGCCGGACGATCGCGCAGCGCGGCGCTCCGCTGTCGGCCGGCTCGGATACCGCATCGACCGACGGAGCGTCGACGCTCACGCGGCCCGCCCGGCCATGGACGCGATCAACCCTGCGATGCGGCGGGTTGCCTCCGGGCGGGCTGCGGCCCGAACCGCGGAGCGCATGGTCGCGAGCGCCTCCGATCCGGGTGCGGCGAGCTCCGCGACGGTGTCCACGAGCTGTTCGTCGCGGGGCACATATCTGCCCGCACCTATGTCGACCACCCACTCCACGTTACCCCGCTCCTGACCGGGGAGATACCACACGAGCAGGAGCGGCACGCCGCAGCAGAGCGCCTCGGCGATGGTTCCCGGACCCGCTTTGGAGACGACGACGTCGCCGGCGCGCATCCACTCGGCCATGTTGTTCACATAGCCCAGCACCCGCACCGGGTGCCCCGCGGCGGTGTGCAGCCCCGCAAGGGCCGACCGCGCCCGCTCGTTTCGTCCGCAGACGACCACCAGGTCGAGGTCGAGCGACCCCGATGCGATCGCGCGCGCATGCTTGACGAGGCCACCCGAGCCGTCGGCGCCGCCGCAGACGAGCACGACGAACCGGTCCGCGCGCAGACCCAGCCGCTGCCGAAGCGCGGCGATGCCGGCCGGATCGCTGGGGACCTCGGTGAACCGGCGATCGACGGCGAGGCCGAAGTCGTAACAGCGCGACGCGGGAATGCCGGCGCGCCGGCAGTGGTCGAGCCCTCCGGGAGACGGCACCACCACAGCGTCGACGTCGCGGCACGCCCACGCGACATGGATGTCCACGAGGTCGGTGATCACCGTGATCACCGGGATCGTCCTCGCCTGACTGCGCACCGCCCGGACGCCGGCATGGTTCAGCAGCGGGTGAAAGGACACGACGCAGTCAGGCGCGATGTCCAGGATCGCCTCGGTCACGGCGCTGGTGACGGATCGGAGCACCGTCCGCTCGAGGAGGGCAACTGCCGTCCGGCTGTTGGTCGAGTGATAGAGCCCGCCCCAGAGCCAGCGTGCGTGTCTGGTGATCGGGCCGTACAGGCCCGCGGTTCCGCCGATGACTCGCGGCTTGGCGCTCGCGAACGGGTCGAGAATCGTGATCTCGAACTCGCCTGGCCACGACTCGAGCATCTGGCGCTCGACGGCGGTCGCTGCTGCGCGATGGCCGCCGCCGGTGTCCGCGATGAGAAACAGCAGGCGCCTCATCCGCTCACCGCCACCGAGATCGCCACGAGCGTTCGCGGTGCGAAGTCGGTGATGACCTGCACGTTGCTCCCGTCGGCATTCTCGACGTACGCCTGGACGGTGCCGCCCGCATCGGCGTTGAGGTACACGAGCTGCCGTCTCGAGGGCGCGACCACCACGGTGCCCAGCGAGCCGAGCGCCGGACCCGACGCGATCGGGATCTGTTCATCACCCGCAACACTGACGAGCACGAGGGTGGCGGTGCCGACCGTCGGCCGGTTGATGCCGAGCAACGTGCCGTTGGCCGTGAAGCCCACGGGCTGGACGAATGGATCCAGCAATCGTGGGGCGGCCGAGGAGGCACCGATGCCGGTGATCCATGCTCCTTGAGCACCCGGCGCCGAGCGAGAGAAGGCGAGCTGCGAACCGTCCGGAGAGATCACGGGGTTGCTCGACGCGCCCGTCACACCGGGCACCTGGTATCGGGCGAGCACCACCGAATCGGCGAGCTCGATGTGCTCGCCGTCGGACGCACCGGCAACATCGAGAACGAGCTGCTCGCCGAGTGGAACTCCAGACCGCGGGCGTCACCAGCGGATCCCCTGCCGGAAGATTCGTGAGCGTGCCCGAGGTCGGGTTGAAGAACGACAACCTTCCCGCCCTGGAAAACGCCAGCGTCGATCCATCAGGCGACCAGGACGGCAGCGACGAATTGTCGAAGCTGGTGACCACCGTTCCGGTCGCCGGGTCAAGCACGAGCAGCACCGGGCCCGACCCGCCGACGGTGGCGTCGACCTCGACGACGGCCAGCCAGCGCCCCCCCGGCGACAGTGCAGCCGAGGCATACGTGTAGAGCGGAGCTCCGAAGGACGCTGCGCCGCAGCCCGTCCTGCGCG
The DNA here is from genome assembly GCA_963756075.1 of Candidatus Dormiibacterota bacterium. Classification (GTDB taxonomy): domain Bacteria; phylum Chloroflexota; class Dormibacteria; order Aeolococcales; family Aeolococcaceae; genus Palsa-851. Next base: position 286,236 of record CAVWMH010000002.1, read on the forward strand.
GGCACTCCGGGGCGGCCAGCACCGCCTCGGTCGCAATCGGTTCCCCTGGTGCGGCGGGAGCCAGCGGCGACAGCAGCACGGTGGTCGCCCCCCCTCCCCGGGCCCCCGCGAGGACGACCACATGGGCACCGGGCGACATGCCTGCTGTCGTGAAGGTCGACGTTTCCCCAGCCACCAAGGGTTGATGGTCGGCGTCGGTCGCTGTCGCCGCCACCGTCAGGCTGTACGTGACGCCGGCTTGCAGGGTTGCTCCCGGCAGCACCACGAAGCGGCTCGGGTCGTGAAGGTTGCGAACCACCCGCGTGCCCGGCACCGGCGGGCTCAGGCTGATCGCCGGCTGGGTCGTGTCCGCCGCCATCGCCGTCGAGAAGGTCACCGAGATGGGCGCGTCGACGGGTACGCCATGGGCTCCGTCCGCCGGCTGCAGCACGCGGATCACCGGTGCGGCGCCGGTGGTGATCGTCCAGTGGTGGTCGACCGAGTTCACCACTCCGCTCGGATCGCGGATGCCGCCGGTGAGGGTGAAGGTGTACGACGCGCTCGGCGCGAAGATCGCCCTCGGGTGGAGCAGTGTGAAGCCCGTGTCACCGGAGAGCCAGACGATCCGGCAGGGTGCGAGTGGACCGGCATCGAACGCAGCTTCGAGGTCGCAGGACTGGATCGGCCGGCTCACCGAGAACCGACCCCTGACCGACGCGGTCGCAACCGGGCGATCGAACTCCACGGTGACCGGGGCGTCGGCCGCCACCCCCACGGCTCCGCGGTTCGGGACCAGCTGGATGATCTGCGGCGGGCTGCTGAAACACCCTGACAGCGAGGCGCACATCAGCCCCGCGGCGGCCCAGAGTGCGGTCCGGCGCGCGCCGGAGGCGAGACTGGGGCGCCCGGGCCGGCTAGTACGCGCGGTTGAGCGCGGCGTCGACGTCGATGGCCGCGATGGCGCTGTCGCCGCCCTTGACCTCGATGACCGACTGCCGGTCGGTGGCAAGCGAGGCCACCGCGGTGGTCGCCTTGTCGAGGGATCGCTGGGATTCGGTGTACGTGCCGAGGATGTCGCCATCGCGAAGCAGGATGATCCCCGCCTCGCTCGGCGTCTGCACCACGACCGACCCGCTCACGTGCTCCTCGGCGAGATATTCGAGCAGGGCCTCGAGGTTCACAAAGCGGCCGAGCAACCCGCTGTACAGGTACGGCGAGGTGAACAGCTGAGCCAGCGCGGTCACCGTGTCGGCCTCGAGCTCGATGACGTCGATGACACCGTCGCCGGCGTCCATGTGCCTGCGAATCTGGAGGAATGCCGCCTCGCCCTGGACGGCGGTGCCGTTGCTCGAGAGCGCCTGCAGCGCCTGGCCCTCGTTGAGCAGGATGACCCCGCTGTAGCCACTGCCGCTCAAGTTCACGTAGCCCGTGTGGCGATCCGAACGGAGAGTGCGCAGCAGCCGCGGAAAGTCGACGAACGCGCTCTTCAGGCCCTCGTAGTGCGCTCGCCCTGAGGGGAGCGGATAGACCCGCACGCCGGGCGCTCCCGACGATGACCCTCCGGGTGCGCCTGCCAGCGGGCGGTCCGGCGACGCTGCGGGTGCCGTGGGTGCCGGCGCAGCCGATGCGGGCTGATAGGAAACCGGTTCCGGGGCGGGCTCGTAGGCGACAGGCTCCGGCAGTGGTTGGAATTCCGGCATCGGTGCGGGCTCGGCCGGCGCTGGGCTGTACGTGTCCGGCGCAGGCTCCGGGGCCTGTGCGTTTCCCGCAACCGCGTATGCGGGCTCCTCGATCGGCTCGGGGAGGCTTGGCGCTGCAGCTGGGGCATACACATCGGACGACGAGTACGCGGGGGCCGGCTCGGGCCACGTGGAGGCGCCGGAGGACGCCGCGGCCGCGGGGGCACGGCTCTCCGAGGCGGCGATGAGCTCGGCCGGAGAAGCCTTGATCGTCTCCTCGGCCGGGAGCTTGGCGCGGGGATCGAACTGGTAGGAGCCGTCATCCCAGCCGAGCGCGTCGATGACGACCTCCTCGCCCTGTCCGCCCGGGCCGTTGGCGTGGAACAGGTGTCCGAACAGGAAGTACAGCGAACAGCTGTCGCCACCGTTGTCGATGGTCAGCGTGCCGGTTGCTCGCTCTGCCTGCATCGATTGAAGGAGCGTTGCGAGCCCGCCGTCACGAAGGGAACCCTGGGTCTGCACGGGTGCCGGTCTCCAGTTTTGTGAGGGAGGACCGTCCCGAGGGAGGCGGCCCGAATTGGAGTCGGCCCGTATAGTAGCAACCCTTCACCGTTCCGAACGAGGTTCGATACTCCAGAATGACGCGGGCTCACTTCGAGGAATTGGTGTGGATGGACAGCAGGTGCGGGTGCTCGTGGTCGATGATGACGCGCTCGTCCGTCGAGCCGTGCGTCTCACCTGCGAGAGCGAGGGCTACACGGTCCAGGAGGCTGAACGCGCCAGCGAGGGGTTAGCCCGCCTCGAGGTCTTTCACCCCGACGTGGTCGTGCTCGATCTCGTGCTGCCGGATCTCTCGGGGTTTGACGTGTGCCGCGAGATCCGCAGGTCGGGCCATCGGATGCCGGTGATCATCCTCAGCGCAAAGCACGACGAGATCGACGTCGTCCTCGGACTGGAGATCGGAGCCGACGACTACATCGCCAAACCGTTCCGGCCGCGAGAGCTGGTGGCCCGGATCGGAGCGCATCTGCGCCGGGCAAAGGAGCAGCGCGGCGAGGACAAGCCGGCCGACGGGCGCCTGGTCTTTCGCGACCTGGTCATCGACACGGCGGAGCGACGGGTGACCCGTTCCGATCGGGACATCGTGCTCACGCACACCGAGTTCGATCTCCTCTCCTACCTGGCGTCGAACGCCGGCAAGGTGCTCTCGCGGGAGCGGATCCTCAGCGCCGTCTGGGGCTACGAGCACCCGATCGAGACGAGGGTCATCGACGTGCACGTGCGCAATCTCCGGCGCAAGATCGAGCCCGACCCGGCACAGCCGCGCCATATCCTCGCCGTCCCGGGCATCGGGTACCGCTTCGCCGGGGTCCGGCGCTGACGAGCCTCGCGGGCGTGAGGTTTCGGCAAAGTACACTCGGCATGGTGCGCACTCCTCCCATGCTCGACCCCCGCGAGCCGACCGTCCAGAGGCGACAGACAGATCCCCTCTCGGCGATCACCGTCGGAGCTCTGTCGGTCATTGCGGCGGGGCTCTTCGTGGTGGCGATCCTGGCGACGTACACGTATTCGAACTCCGAACGTGGAGTTGCCCCTCGTCATCGCCATCGTGCTGTTGTTCGTCGTCATGCTCGGTGCCAATCTCCTCCGGCTCGCGGTGCGCAACCTGCGCCCGGGGCGCTGACCGATGACCGAGCATCCCGGCGCCGGCCCTGCGGGGTCGGAGCCGGCAGGAGCCGACCGACCGACGTTTCCGTCGTACGAGGAGTTCGCGTCGGACCTCCTCGAGGCCGTTGACGCTGCCGGGCTCAGCATCGAGGACGTTCGCCACCATCTCGAGCCCGGGCTGGGGGAACGCCGTTTCGAGTGCACCGTCCGCCTCACGGGCGATCCGCCACCTCGCTACCACGTGCACGTGAGCTACACGTGGGACGCGTTGCTGACGTTCATCTCCGCGTATGGCCCGGGGGCTGATTGCGAGCTGTACCACGATGACGACGAGGCGCAGGACTGCCCGCATCAGCAGATCACCCCGCAGGCGTTCGTCGACGTCGAAGCCGAATTCGTGCTGGGTGATGGTGGCTATGAGTTGCACGACCTCGACGAGGTCGGCGGGTGGGTCGAAACCGTTCAGACCTTGCTGGGCAAGGCGTTTTCGGAGGACGACAAGCCCAGCGTGCACGTGGGCATCGCGGTGCTCGGCACCACGACGCTCGTCGAGAAGTTCACCGCCGAGCACTCCTGGTTCCTCGACTTCGAGAAGCAGCCCGACCTGACGACGCTCGCAAAGCAGATCGACACCGCGCTCAAGCTGGTGCCGCAGCTTGCGGACCGCCTCCCGATCTGAGGCTGTGCTCCGTGCCTACTCGGGCATGAAACCGGCCGCGTCGAGCAACTGACGCTCGAAGGGGCGGTTGGGGAGCTCCGGATGCGGCACGGTCAAGCCGGGTTCCTGGATCTGGATCTCGCCGTGCTCGCCCAGCAGCAGGATGTCGGCGTCGGCCACGCGCGGACCCCATCGGTAGGTGGTGCGCCGGCCTGCGGTGACCTCCGCCGCCCTGCAGTGAGCCAGCCAGCTGCGCGGGGCCCACGGCGCCGGGCTTCGCAGCCGGACGACCTGGTTGTGAAAGTCGCCCTGCCGGGTGACACCGACCGGTCGGGTGAGGATCTCCGGCGAGACCGCGACGAGCTTCACGTTGCTTTCAGTGAGCGCGCCTCGCAGGCGAGCGAGGTTCCGACCACGATGGCCGAGGTTGCTCCCCAGTCCCACCCACGCGGTGTCGGTGGCGACCGGGTCTTTGGTCATCCCGTCGGGCCGGGAATCGGGAGGTCATGGAGCGCCTCGGGCGTCCCGCGCACGACCGCATCGGCCGCCCGCAGCGCGCGCACGGTCTCAGCCACGTCGTGGACGCGAACCATGTGGGCTCCGGCCTGCACGGAGAGGACCGCCAGCGCGAGGCTCGGCTCGAGCCGGTGAGCCTGATCGGCCTCGCCGATCAGCATGCCTGTGGTCGACTTCCGGGAAGGGCCGATCAGCACCGCATGGCCCATGCCCATCAGCTCGCCCAGGCGGCGCACCAATTCGAGGTTGTGCGCGGGCGTTTTCGCAAAGCCGAAACCTGGATCGATGATCACCTGCGACGACGGGATGCCTGCCCCGTCGGCGACGGCAAGGCTCTCGCGCAGACCGAGGCACACATCCTCGAGCAGGTCTCCGTACTCGGTGCCGTGCTGGTTGTGCATGGCGACTACCCCTGCCCCGGGATGCGCCGCGATCACCGCGGCCATGTCCGGATCGCCGCGAAGTCCCCAGACGTCGTTGACGATCACCGCTCCGGCGTCCAGCGCCGCGGACGCCACAGCGGCCTTGCGCGTGTCAACGCTGATCGGTACAGGCAGGCGTCCCGCCAGCTCGCGAATCACCGGCAGCACGCGCGCCATCTCGACCTCCGCCGTCACCTCATCGCGGGTCCTGGACGGCCTCGTGCTCTCGCCCCCGACGTCGACGACGTCGGCGCCCGCTTCGGCCAGCGACTGCGCTCGCGCGACCGCCGCGGGAATGTCGTCTCCAACCCCGTCCCCGGAGAAGGAGTCGGGGGTGACGTTGAGGATGCCCATCACCAGGGTCCGCTTCCCGAACTCCAGCCGGTGACCGGGGACCGAAAGTGGCGGTGGGGGTCCGCCTCGAGCCATCAGCACCGATCCGATCGCCGCGCCAACTTCCGCGGCGTTCTCACTCCAGGCGGCGAGCTCCATGGGGAGCGAGCCCGCTGTCATCAGCGGCATCAGGAGCACGGCTCGATCGCCGTCGGGGCTGCTCAGCACCTCACCGCCGCCATCAGCCACAAGCCGCTCGAGCACGCGGACCTGATCCGTGCTCAGACCGCGGAGCGCAAGCGCCTCCACCGCCCCGTGCCGGGCCAAGGCGGTGAGCTTCTCGGGGAGCAGACCGAGGCGGAGCACGGTATCGCGCAGCGCGTCCGCCGGACCGGGTAGCAGCGAGCGCACGCTGTAGCGAGCGGCTGTCCCGGCGCTCCCCGCGCCCACGTCAACTCCCGCCGGCCGGGATGTCCGCCGGTTGCAACTCCCCGGCCGCGCGCTTGGGCACCATCACCCGGCGCGTGAAGATGCATACACGCTCGCCTCGCTGATTGAAGGCGCGGGTCTCGACAGTGACGATGCCGCGGTCCGGCTTGCTCGACAACTCGCGCTTGTCGAGCACGGTGGTCTCCGCGTAGATGGTGTCGCCGTGAAAGGTCGGGTTCTCGTGCTTGAGGGAGGCGACCTCGAGGTTGGCGATCGCCTTGCCGCTGATGTCGGCGACGCTCATCCCGAGTGCGAGGCTGTACACCAGGTTGCCGACCACGACGTTGCGCTTGAACTCCGTCTTCGTCTCCGCGTAGTGCGCGTCGGTGTGCAGCGGATGGTGGTTCATCGTCAGCAGGCAGAACAGGTGATCGTCGGCCTCGGTGATGGTCTTGCCCGGCCAGTGCTTGTACGTGGCTCCGACGTCGAATTCCTCGTAGTAACGGCCGAATTGCATCCGGTCAGGCCCCGATCCCGAGCGCGCGTGTGTCCATGGTGCAACCTACTGTACGTGGCCGCTAAAGCGATCCCGTCCCGACGCGTCGATCGTCACCGCCACGGTCATCCACGGCGAGGCACTCGAGGTGCTGCGCACCTTGCCCGACGGATGCGCGGGGCTCGTCTACGTCGATCCGCCCTTCAACACCGGCGGCGCACGCACCGGCCTGAAAACCACCGCCATCGCCGACACGACCGCGTCGCGCCTCGGGTTTGCCGGGCGGCGCTATCGCGTCGAGCAGCAGACAGGCCCCCGATATGCCGACCGTTTCGATGATTACCTCGGCTGGCTCCGCCCCAGGCTCGAGGAGACGCGTCGCATCCTCGCGCCGCACGGGAGCCTGTATTTCCACATCGACCCGCGCGAGTCGCACTACTGCAAAGTGCTGCTCGACGACCTGTTCGGTCGTGCGTGCTTCCTCAACGAGGTGGTGTGGGCGTACGACTACGGCGCGCGGTCGGCGCGCCGGTGGTCGGCGAAGCACGACGTGATTCTCGTGTACGTGAAGGATCCGCGCGCGTACCACTTCGATGCATCCGAGGTGACGCGCGTGCCCTACATGGCACCGCGCCTCCAGACGCCGGAGCGCGCCGCGCGCGGCAAGCTGCCGACCGACGTGTGGTGGCACACCATCGTGCCGACGTCATCGCGCGAACGCACCGGCTATCCGACCCAGAAACCGCTCGAGATCGCCCGCCGGATCGTGGCGGCGTCATCGCGTCGCGGCGACCTCGTGGTCGACTGGTGCGCGGGGAGCGGCACCACCGGGGCGGCGGCCGCGGAACTGGGCCGGCGGTTCCTGCTCGTCGACGATGAAGCAGCGGCGGTGGAGGTGATGCGTAACCGCCTCGCCGGCGTGCCCGGGCTGCGCGTGATCAACCGGTGAGGCGGTGTCGCTCCAGCAGCCCCTTGGCGATGATCAGTCGCTGAATCTCATTGGTGCCCTCGCCGATGATGAGTAGCGGCGCGTCGCGGTAGAGACGCTCGACGTCGTACTCCTTCGAGAACCCGTAGCCACCGTGGACGCGGAGCGCTTCACTGACGACTTCGAAGCACGTTTCACTGGCGAACAGCTTGGCCATGCCGCACTCGATGTCGGCACGTTCACCGGCGTCCTTCTTGCGGGCGGCGAAGTTGGTGAGCAGCCTCGCGGCCTGGATCTTGGTGGCCATGTCGGCGAGCTTGAACTGGATGGCCTCGTGCTGCGCGATCGGCACGCCGAAGGCGTGTCGCTGCTGCGCGTATGCGATCGAGAGTTCGAACGCGCGCTGCGCGACGCCGACGCCCCGAGCTGCGACGTTGACGCGACCGACCTCGATGGCGGCCATCATCTGTTTGAATCCCTGTCCCTCGATCTCGCCGAGCAGGTTCGACGCGGGCTGCCGGTTGTCCGCGAAGACGAGCTCGGTCGTCTCCACGCCCTTGTAACCGAGCTTCTCGATATGACGCGATGACGTGAACCCGGGGTACTGCTTCTCCGCGAGGATGCACGACATGCCGCGGTGCGGTGGCGAGGCGTCGGGATCGGTCTTGACAAGCGTCGCCACGACGGTCGCATGCTCGCCGTTGGTCGCCCACATCTTGGTGCCGTTGATGACGTACTCGCCGTTGTCGCGTAGCGCACGCGTCTGGATCGCCTGGACATCAGAACCGCAGTTGGGCTCGCTCATCGAGAAGCCACCGTGGAATTCGCCCGTGGCCATCCGGGGCAGGAAGCGCTGCTTCTGCTCCTCCGTCCCGAAGTTGTCGATGAGGAAGCTGACGATGAAGTGGGTGTTGATGATCCCCGTGATCGACATCCATCCGCGGGCGATCTCCTCGCACACCATCGCGTAGGTTGCGTAATCGAGGCCGGTGCCGCCGTACGCCTCGGGGATGGCGAAGCCGAAGAATCCGAGCTGCTTCATCTGCGCGACGATGCCTTCGGGGTAGGTGTCGTCGTGGTCCAGGTCGTGAGCCACGGGAATGATCTCCCGCTCCACGAAGTCGCGGACCATGCCGACGATCTCGCGCTGCTCGGTGGTCATGTCGATGGACACGAGCCGAGTGTAGTCGCCGCGGTCCGGCGTCAGGCCCGAGCGATGCCGAGAATGTGCACCTGCGTGCCGCGCAGCCGGGGCGCGGCGAGGACGCGCTCGACCCCGAACGACACCTCGAGCAATGGTCGGTTGAAGGCGATGTACGACGGGTCGCCGTTGAAGGTCAGGTCGGTGCGTCCGAAGCCCGCGGCGTTGAGCAGACGGTGCAGGCGGGAGCTGGTGTTGGCGCGGTACCGCACGGGATAGGCGTCGCGTTCCCCACGTCCGTAGAGTCGCCGGGTCAGGCCGGCGTGCCACCGGTGCGGGATCGCCCTGATCATCCAGGCGTTGTAGTTCCACGCATTCGGCGTGAGGAACACGAAGGCGCCGCCGGCGACGAGCACGCGGTGCACCTCGGAGAAGACAAGCCCCGGATGGTCGAGGTGCTCGAGAACCCATGCTGTGGCGACGACGTCGAATGTGCCTGTGGCGAAGGGCAGCTCCTCACCGGTACCCACCACGCAGGACGAGAGCACGCGGTTCTCGGCGAGCGCGTCGGGATCCGGATCGACGCCGAACACCCTCGCTTCCGGTGCGCACGAGAGATCGTCGCCATGCAGGCCGTTTCGCCCGCAACCGAGGTCGAGGATTCGCAGTCCTGGCGACGAGACCGCCCCGATCATCGCCCGATACAGGCTCACGCTGTCGACCCAGGAGGGATTGCGACGTTGATACTCCTTGCGGGCGCGAACCTGCCGCTCGAAGCCTCCTGCCATGCGGGCGGCAGTGTAATCGGCGGTCGTGCCGCCGGTAGCGCTGCTACAGTTGCCGCGATGGACGAACGGCCGTTCGAGCGATGATCGCCCGCACTGCCGGGAATGGCTCCATCGCCTCGCCCGCGGCGTTCTCAGCACGCGCGATGGGCAGCTTCGACATCCGCACGCAGGACTGCATCGATTTCCTCAGAGGGCTCCCGAGCGAATCGGTGGACCTGATCGTCACCGACCCGGCGTACTCAGGCATGAACCGGCACCTGCGCCTCGGGCACGGACGCATCGTCGGCCACTACGGCAATCCCGGCAACACGCGCTGGTTTCACGAATTCTCGGACGACCCGGAGTCGTACGCGGTCTTTCTCGGTGAGTGCCGGCGCGTGCTCCGTCAGGACCGCCATGTGTACATCATGTTCGACAGCTTCTCGATGCTTTCGCTGGGCGCGCTGGTGCGGGAGTTCTTCGATGTCAAGGGCGTCGTGGTGTGGGACAAGGTGCGCCTCGGTATGGGCCACTACTTCCGGCGCCGTCACGAGCAGATCCTGTTCGCCAGCAAAGGACGTCGAAAACTGTCGCGGCGAGACCTGCCAGACGTCTGGGCGGTGCCGCGCATTCACCGCGCGGCATACCCGACGCAGAAGCCCGTGCAACTCTTCGAGCTCATGGTGCAAGCAAGTGCCGAGCCCGGCTTTCTGGTGTGCGATCCGTTCTGCGGGAGTGCATCCTCGGGAATAGCCGCCTTGATCGGTGGTTGCGATTTCATCGGCGCGGACATCGATGCGCGCGCTGTCGACATCGCCGAGGACCGGCTTGCGACATTCGTCGCGACGGGGCACGACCCGCTCGAACCGTCTCGCTAGGCGAGGCCAGCTCGTCGCCCTTGCTCACCAACGCGCGGCGTGTCACTGGAGCGAACCCGGCCGGTCCGGTGAGGCCAGAAGGCGCCGCGCCCTGCGAGCACGAGCAGGGCTGGGAGCAGGAACGAGCGCACGAGGAAGGCGTCGATCACCACACCCACGCCCATGATGAACGCGAACTCCCTGAACGGCTGGACCGGTACCAGTGCCAGCACCGCAAAGCTCGCTGCCAGGGTCACGGCGGCGATCGAAACGGCCCGCGATGCCCGAGGAAGCGCGGCCTGCACCGCGGCGGCCATGTCGCGACCCCGAGCCTCCTCCCAGATCCGGCCCATCACGAAAACGCTGTAGTCGGCGCCGAGCGACACCAGCAGAACTCCGGCCGTCACCGGAACGAAGAACGTGATGTCGGGATAGCCGAGCGGTCCCTGGAACACATCGACGAACACACCGAGGGATGCGGCCAGGCCCAGAGCGCTCGATGCGATGAGCAGCAGTGGGGCGAGCACCGCGCGGAAATACAGCATCAGTACCAGGCTCATGAGCAGCGCGGCGAGGAGCGCGACTCGCCAGACGTCGGCGTCGGTCGCGGCGACGGCATCCGCGGCGGTGGGCGTGGCGCCCGACCACGCAACGATCGCACCGTTCAGTCCCATATTCGGCAGCGCCACAGCCAGGCGATGCTCGAGCGCTGTGAATGCCTCGATCGCGGCCGCATCGTACGGGTCATCGCGAAACACCACGAAGAAGCGGACGGCGGCCTGGTTGGGGGTCGCGAAGAGCGACGCGCCGATGTTCAGTGGCAACCGGCGCGGGCCGATCGCCGCATCCACGCCCGGGCTGCTCGTGATCACCTGTTCGACGCGAGCCAGCGCCGCGGTCTCCCTGGCAATCCCCGGAGCCTGCAGGATCAGCGTTGTGGGGCCGACGATCCCGGCCCCGAAACCGGCGGTCGCCGCGTCGGCCGCCTGACGGGGCGCGACTGCCGGCCGGCAGTCCGCTCACCACGTTTGTGCCAAGACGGGCATGAACAAGACCGCTTGCCGCCAGGAGCAGCGCGGCCGCGCTGCCCACGACAACGACGATGGCGGCCGCGCGCCTGCTGATCATCCGGGCGACGATCTGCCGCGCGACACCCTCATCCATCCTCCGGCCAGGCGCCTTCGTCGCTCCTGGGGGGAGGCTTGGCCAGAAGGCGACACGGCCAAGGACTCCAACGACCGCCGGGACGAATGAGATCGACACCACGCCGGCGATCACCACGGCGACGGCCATGCCCGGACCCACTACATGGAAAAAGTCAAGATTGGCCCCTACCAGCGCAACCGTCCCCGCGGCGACGGTGAGCGCTGCCGCGATCACCAACGGAACCACCCGGGACGCGGCGTTGCGCAGCGCGCTCGTGCGCCGCTCACCCGCAGCGAGCCTGGCGCGCATGCCCGTCAGGGTGAAGACGGAGTAGTCGGTCACCACACCGAGGATCAGCACGATCACGATCGGCGCGAGCTGCGACGGGATCCGCACGCCGAGTGCCTGCGCTCCCCAGCCAAGGACGTGCCGGGCGATGAGGTAGGCGATCCCGGCGCCGGCGAGTGGCACCACCGGCGCAACCGGTGAACGGAAGACGACTCCGACCAGGACGGCGATCACCGCCACCGTCACAAGCTCAACGAGCAGCAACGCGTTCTCGATGACGTCGCCCTCGTTGAGCTGGGCAGGAACCGGTCCAGTGACCCCCAGGGATGCCCCCGGAGGCTTTGGCGCGGCATTCGCGTACCGCTGCGCGCCGGCGTTGATATCACCGGACTGGGCGCTCGACGGGAAGAACAGAAAGGTGACCGCGGTGGTCGCCGGGCTCCGCGTGGCCGAGAGAAGACCCGGGACATTCACAAGTGGCAGGGCGAAGTCGGGCTGTTGCGGCGACCCCGAGGCCCGCCCTGGGCTGTCGACAGCCCGCGCCTGCTGCGCGATGGTGGCGAGCGTTGCCGGGGAGAGGCTGCCCGTGGCGTGCTCGACGACCAGCGCCTGGCTGTCCGCGAGAGACGACCCGAACAGCCGCTGTTCAACCGCCTGCGCGTGAGTGGCCGGCGTGTTGTTCGGCACCAGCTGCACGAGCCCGAACCCGGATGCCGCACCGAAGTCGGGGAGCAACGCAGCGGCGGCGATGGTCACCGCGATCCATGCCGCGATGACCGGCAGCCCGAGGTAGGCCGTCAGTCCCGCGTACAACCTCCAGGGCCAGGGGACCGTGGATGAAGCGTCGACGCCCGTCGCGACGTCGGGCGCTGTGGAAGGTGGGCCGGGCTCGAGGGCCGGCGGAGGCGCGGGCTGGCGGCTGGACATGCGGCATCCCTGCAAATGCTGAATGTGCGTCAGCTAAATGTGATAGTCATGCTATCATCTGAGTCCTCAGGACGCGAACTGGGTCACCGAGAGGAGGTTCCCGTCGGGATCCTCAAACCAGGCGACCCGATCGCCTCCCGGCGCCGTCCAGATGCCCGCATCGTCGACCTCCATGCCCCGGTAGCGCACGAACGTGACGCCCGCGGCTGCAAGCGCGTCGACCGTCGACGCGATGTCGTCGACGCCCCAGCCGAGCACCGTGTACCGGACCCGAGAAAGCTTGCGAACCGGCGTCAGCCGGAGCATCGTTCCGTTGGCGTCGAACACGCAGGCAAAGGGACTTTCGTCGGCCACGCGCAACCCGAGTATCTCCGCGTAAAAGGCACGAGCACGCGGCAGGTCGGTCGTCGGTACAAAGGCGATGAGGCGTCCGTCGTCGAGGGCGCCCATGTCAGCCCGCAGGGAACTCCTCGCCGGACTTCTCTTCGTGGGCGGGCGACGGCGTCAGCCCGGCGGCGACACCGCGCGCATAGAACTGCACGGCGATCTTCCGCGACGCCTCATCGATCATCTCGTCACCGAGCATGACCGCGCCCTGGCGATCGACTTCGGTGGCCTGGCGATATGCCTCGAGTATGCGAGCAGCCTTGTCGAAGTCAGCCTGCGCGGGAGTGAACGTCTCATTGGCCGGCTCGATTTGCACAGGGTGCAGCACCCATTTCCCGTCGTACCCGAGTGCGGCTGCGCGCGCTGCGGCCGCGCGGTACCCCTCCACGTCATGGATGGCCAGGTACGGCCCGTCGATGACCTGGATCCCCGCGGCTCGCGCCGCCACCGCGAGTTTGAAGAGGACGTAGTGAAAGATGTCGCCCGGGTAGCTTGAGTCGTTCCGCACCGAGAGCGACGGCAGCTGCATCGACGCGGAGAAGTCTGCCGGCCCGAAGGTGAGCGTCTCCAGGCGGCTGCTGGAAAACGCTATCTCGTCAGCGCGCATCAGCCCCTCGGCGTCCTCGATCTGCGCCTCGATGCCGATGTGTCCAACCTGGTACCCCAGCGCCTGCTCGAGCTGCAACAGCGCTCGGTCGACGAACGCGATGTCACCCGCGTTGCGCACCTTCGGGACCATGATGCAGTCGAGGACATCGCCCGCGCCGCTGACGACCTCGCGCAGGTCGTCGAAGGCGTACAGGCTGGTCACCTGGTTGATGCGCACCACCCGCGTCTTGCCGTGCCAGTCATGGGTCCGCAGCGCCTCGACCACCTTGCCCCGCGCCGCGGGCTTCTCCAGTGGGGCACACGCGTCCTCGAGGTCCAGGAACACCTCGTCGGCCGCGCTCGCCGCGGCCTTCTCCATCATCCGCGGGTTGCTGCCAGGAACGGCAAGAACTGACCGGCGAAGTCGGGCCGTGGCCACGGGTCGACTAGTCCGTCGGAGGGGTGGGCCGATCGTCGGGTGGCGCCGGCACGTCCTTCGGCGGGGTCTTGCGGTCGTCTGGAGGGATCGGACGATCGTCCGGGGGGATGTCCGTTCCCTCCGGCGTCATGCCCCCGAGGCCGCCCATCCCGCCGAACAGCCCACCCAGCATCTGCTGGAACTGCTCGGGTCCACCGAGGTCGTCCTGGACCCGCTCGAACATCCGCGCCATCATCTCCTGGAGCTGCGGATCCTCGGAGAGCTTCTCCTGAAGTCCGCCCAGCTGACTCATGAGCTGCTCCATCTGCACCTCCTGCGCCACCTGCATCAGCACCGGTTGTGAGGCTGCTGCCGCAACCACCTGGACCTGCTGGCGGATGACCTCGAAGCCCTTGCAGGCCATGCACGTGCCCTGATGCTGGCACCGGCACAGTCGGGACTTGAGCTTGTCGAGCTCCGAGTGAATTCCACTCAGGTCAACTCCGGGTTGAGAAGCGTCGCCCATGATGTGATCGTAGTTGACATACGGGTTCACACCGCGAAGGTTGCATCCGCTGCGGGATCGGGTATAGTCATTCGCAGACGGGAGGCCTCGCGCATCCCCGCGGTTGACGTCGATTGGATCGTCGCCCCGCGTCAAAGAGCTCCGCCCGAGGCCGTCCCGAAGTCCAGTAATTGCGCCGGTGGACAGGGCCACCGCGCATCCGAGGTTGACAGTCCGCTGATAGCCCCAGACCTCGCGCTCGATCGTCTGCACCTCATCGTGCCCGACGGCAGCGATGCCATGGTCGTCCTGGAAGCATGGGCGAACGGCTCGCACCCCGGCGCCGATCCGCGCATCAGCTTTGCCGAGCGCATCGGTGAGGTCGGCCACGTCTCGGTGTCATTCGGTGATGAGGATCCGATCCAGCTGCGCCTCGACCTTCCCGACCTCGTCCTCCAGTGCGTTGCACAGGCCGGTCCGGACGGAACTCGTGAACACCTCGGCCTGCGGGTTCTGTCGATCCGTCCCGCCGGCGGCCAGCCCGAGGGCTCGAAGCTCCTGACCATCACAACTCGCGAGCCGATTGTCACCGGGGCAAACGGCGTGGTGAGCGACACCTTCCGCCTTCTCGACTGGCGGATCTCGACCCAGCACGCGGCTCGTTCCGAGCAGCTCTACGCCACGCTGAAGCTGGTCGACAGCCTCGAGCGAGCGGAGAAGCAACGGGCGCAGTCGCAGCGCACGCGATTCAGTGGCGCCCGGGAGTTCTGGCGCTGCCGCACCTGCCGGGCGCTCTGGCGCCCTGAAAGCCAGGAGCGCTGCCCCTCGTGCGGTCGCGAGTTCACCGAGGCGGACCGCAAGTCCCCAGAGGTCGGCAAGGTCGAGTTCCAGATCCCCGCCGGTGAGCCCATCAACCTCACGCCTGACGCCGCGGTGCTCATCGAGCCCGACGACGAGACCAACTTCGTCGGGCGCGTAGCCCGCATCGACCACCAGCGTCACGTCGTCGAGATCGTCACGCGCACCTTCGAGCACTCGGGCAGCGAGGGGTATATCGCTCCCTCCTTCAACAAGGCGCTGTACCAGGCCAAGCGATCGGTGCTCGCGGCAATCGCCACCAAGGACTTCGGCGTCGGGCTGCTCGCGCAGTTGCTCGTGAGCCCGGAAACGATCGTCGCGCCCAGGGACGAATCGGACGCCGAATCCTCGTGGTTGACCACCGGGATGCGCCCGAACCAACCCCAGAACCGCGCCGTGGGGTTGCTCAGCCGCCTCAGCGCAGGTCAGGCGGTCTTCATTCAGGGACCTCCCGGCACGGGCAAAACCACGGTCATCGTCGAGGCGGTCAAGCGCCGGCTGGCCGCCAATCCCGACGAGCGCATCCTGGTCACGTCGCACAGCAACCTCGCGGTCGACAACGCGCTCGAGCGCCTCGCCGGGACCCCGGGGATGCGCGCCGTTCGGGTGGCTCGCGCCGAGCGCGTGCATCCCTCAGTCGACAAGTTCCGGTGCGACGACGAGGACGATCCCCGCCTGCTCGAGGCCAACTGCTACTTCGCGACCTGCGCGACCGCGGCCACGTCGGGGATCACCGACATGAACTTCGACATCGTCATCCTCGACGAGGCGAACAAGGCCCGCGCCGACGAGGCACTCCCGGCGCTGCGTCTCGGCCGGAGCCTCGCGCTGGTGGGCGACCACAAGCAGCTGCCACCGGTGGAGGACGACGCGCTCTACGGCATCGTCGAGATCGATCCGGCGCTGGAAGACCTGGTCAACCGCAGCCTGTTCGAACAGTGCTGGGATGGCGGGCTGCCGCCCGAGGCTCAGTGCCTGCTGACCATCCAGCACCGCATGCACCCGGACATCGCGGCGTACGTCTCGGCTGCGTCCTACGACAGCCAGCTGGAGAACGCTCCCGAGGTCGAGGCATACGACTACATCACCCGCAAGCCGTTCCCGGTCGCGCTGCATTTTGTCGACACCGAGGGAATGCGCGGTGGACGCGAGCGCCGCGGTCCTGGCGGGGCGCTGCGCAACGAGGCCGAGGTGCGGGTCGCCGCACAGGTCGTTCGGCTGCTCGACGAGCGTGCTCCTCGTGAGCTCAGCATGGCGGTCATCGCCATGTACGCCGAGCAGGTGGAACGCCTTCGCCAGGCGCTCGGACGCCGGCGGTTCAAGCGCACGGTGAAGATCGATACCGTCAACTCGTTCGAAGGGCGAGAGGAGGACATCGTGGTCATCTCGCTGGTGCGCTCGAACGAACGCGGGCGCATCGGATTCCTCAGAGTCCCCAACCGCCTCAACGTCGCCATCTCGCGGGCGAAACGCCTGGTGGCCTGCATCGGCGACAGCGCGACGCTTCGGAGCGGCGATGAGTCGATGTACGGGATGCTGGTCGAGGCGTCGCGCTCCACCGGTGGATGGCTGAGCGCCCTCGAACTCGTCTCGCAGCCCAAGCCGAGGCGCGGTGAGCAGCGTCCGCCTGGCCAGGCTTCCGGCGGAGAGGGGGGCGAGGAGATCGATCCCGAGCGCGCGGCGAAACGTCGGCGCCGCCGGCGTCGCGGGCGGCGTGGTGGTCCGGTGCCTGTGAACGCCTCGAGCGAGACCGGGTCGGACACGACGGGCGCGGCAGCGCCACCCACCGGCGAGGGGCAGTCCCAGGAGGGCGGGCAGCGGCGCCGCCGGAGACGCCGCCGGCGCGGCCGTGGACATGGTGCGGGCGCGGCGCAGCAGGCCGGCACAGGCGGGGAGAATGTGGGAGTGCCCGCGTCCTCACCCGTGCCCTTGGATGAGCAACCGACCATCGCGCCGATCGCGACCGGGGATGCTCCGGAGGCCTGACGGGCGTGAGCGACACGGTCACGGTCTTTGTCCGCCCGGGGGATCCGGCCTCGGACGCGACGCTTCGCTACCTTGATCAGCGCGGGATCACCTACACCAAGCGGGACGTTCTCTCCGACCCGTCGGCGACGGCGATCCTCTTCGGCCGGCTGGGCAGGGTCGTGGTCCCGGTCGTCCAGGTGGGCGAGCGGCTGCTGGTCGGCCACGACCCCGTGCAGCTCGCGCGCTTCCTGCCTCGTGAGGACAGTCAGGAGCAGCACGTGTCGTTCGGGGCGTCCGTCCGGACCGTCACAGGCGAGATCGCAAGCGCGAAGCAGCTGCCCGCGACCTACGGGGTCGAGGTCGGGCAGGTCAAGCCGGGATCGCCGGCGGAGGCGGCCGGCATCCTTCCGGGCGACGTCATCACGGGCATCGGTCCGTACACCGTCAATGGCGGCGCCGACCAGTTTCGCCGGGCGGTGTCGTTGCGCCAGCCGGGCGACACCATGCTCCTCACCATCTGGCGCGAGGGCGACATCTCCGAGGTCGCGGTCGCGTTTCCCGCCGAGGCGCCCATTGAGGTTCCGGCTGAGGAAGCGCCTCCGGCCTGATCGGTGCCAGCTGCTCACACTCGCGCGGATACCGCCGTTTGGTAAGCAGTGACCATCATGAGTTCGAGAGCGCTGCCCCCCTTCCAACGCGTCTTCGACGAGCACGCGCAGGCGGTGCTGACCTTTCTGGTCGGCGCGGTGGGCATCTCGGAGGCCGAGGACTGCTTCCAGGAGACGATGCTCAGCGCGCTGAGGGCGTATCCGCGACTCGGGGACGCGTCCAACCTGCGCGGCTGGCTGTTCACCATCGCGCGGCGCAAGGCGATCGACGCACATCGCGGGCGAGCGCGCCGTCCGATGCCGGTCGCCGACCCTGATCCGGGACCCGCATTCGACGCACGCCCCGATGTCGACGAAGGCCTCTGGGACCACGTCCGCAGCCTCCCGAGCAAGCAGCGCAAGGCGGTGGTGCTCCGTTTTGCCGGCGATCGGAGCTATCCGGAGATCGCCGCGGCGATGTCGACCACGCAGGACTCGGCGCGCCAGAGCGTGCACGAGGGATTGAAGAAGCTCAGGAGGGAGCTCCGATGACAGTCGACCAGGCGCTGACCGAGCGATTTCTCGAACGCGCCGAGGCCAAAGGACTGGTCGACGTGGCGGTGGCGACGATGGACAGTCCCATCGGCACCCTGCTGCTAATGGCCACCCCGAAGGGCCTCGTTCGCATCGCCTTTGAGACGGAGAACCGTGACGAGGTCCTCGGCGAGGTGGCCGAACGCGTGTCGCCCCGCATCCTCGATGCACCGCGGCGTCTCGACCCGGTCCGTCGCGAGCTCGACAGGTACTTCGACGGCAAGCTCCGCGATTTCGACGTAGCCCTCGACTGGTCGCTCGCGGGCACGTTCGCTCGCAGGGTGCTCCGCCGCACGGCGCGTATTCCGTACGGCTCGGTGGCGAGCTACGGTGAGGTCGCCATGGGCGTCGGCACGCCACGCGGCTACCGCGCGGTGGGGAATGCGCTTGGATCCAATCCGATCCCGGTCGTGGTGCCGTGCCACAGGGTGGTTCGCACGGGCGGCGCACTCGGCGGCTATGGGGGCGGCTTGCCCCGCAAGCGGTGGCTGCTCGACCTGGAAGCCGGCTGAGACGGTTACCAGCCGGGAGGGGGCTCGGACCTGTTGAGCAGCCGGACGAAGTCCTCGGCTCTCGCGACAGCTTCCCACCGGCGCGAGAAGAAGTCCTGGGTGATCATCCGATTGTCCGCCAGTGAGGTCACCGTGACCGCCCACTGGTTGAGAGCCCGGGAGACCTCCACCTCATGGGTGGCGGCTTCGTTGCGCATGACAACACCGCTGGCCGCCGGACGGCGCCCACGGTCGTTGCGTCGAGAGGACGCCATAGCCATCGCAAAGACCTCCAATTCATCCCGGCGGGCATACGCCTCGCCGCCCTCACCATTGTCCCCCAAATGGGGGCCTCAGAGCGAGAGGGTCAGCTGGTTCCCGCTTTCCCGCTCGACCCGCCCGCCGGCGGGCTCGTGAATCGCCGGCGGCGCCACCGGCGTTGACGCGTCCACCCAATCCGGGACCCGTCCGTCGCGTTCCGCGAGGGTGTGGATGACCGCCTCGGGCGGCCGGGGCAGCCCGAGCCCGAGCATCGCTCCGAAATCGAAGGCGTTGACCACGGCGTAGTTGCTCCTGTTGTTGTTCAGCAGGACGTGGAGCGGTACCCCTGAATCGCTCGCCGCGCGCATTGCCGGGACCCATTCCGCCAGCTCGGCGGGCGTGTACAGGTAGTTGAATCGATCCCCGCTGGTTGGTCCGCCCGAGTACCAGGTGTCCCGATTGCGACCGTGAAACCTCGCGATGCACAGTCGTGGCGAGGTGATGGCAAGGAGCGGCGGGGCTGTGCCGCTGCCGATCTGCGGGCGCATCGACGCCCACGTACACGCACTCGAGCTCCCGGAGCAGATCCTCGGTCGCCGGCCAGGCATCGTGGTCGAACCATGATCGGTGCCGGAACTCGATGGCGAGCAGGTCATCCGGGTGGCGGTCGCGCGCTGCGAGCAGCCACTCGCGCGCCTCGGGGCGGTTGGTCAACCATGGCGGGAACTGATAGTGCACCGCGACGAGCTTGCCGCTCGATCGCAGCGGAGCGAGCGCGGCCATGAAGTCCCGCTCCTCTTCAGCCGTGGGCTTGCGTGGAATCCTGTCCTCGCGCTCGTGTCCGGTCAGGCTCCGATACGCCTTGATGTTGAAGCGGAACTTCTCGGGGGTTCGCTCCACCCACGACTCCACCACCGGCGGTCGCGGGATGCCATAGAACGTCGTGTCGATCTCGACGAGGGGGAAGTACTGCGCATAGAAGGACAGCTTGTCCTTCTGGCGGCTCCCATGCTCCAGCTCGGGAGGATAGAAGTCGGTGTGGTCGGCCCAATTGCAGGTCCCGACCGCAATCGGTGCGCCCATATGTGCAAACAGTAACGAAGCTGTCACCGAAGCTGACGAGATCGGCACGCCCACTGGCCATACGATCCCGGCGGTGGAGAGTAAGGCGGAGTTTTCCGAGCAGCGATGACGCCCGTGCTGCGTCATCTCAGCGCCGGGTGGAACCGGCGGTCGCGCATCGATCCGCGACTCTGGATCCTCGGCGCCGTCATGCTCGCGGTGGCGGTGGGGCTCTGGGTCGGTTACGCCGGCTCGCTGACCGTGTTCGCGGCGCCGGATCTGCCCTGGTGGGCATTCGCGCTCGGCTTCTTCGCAACCTCACGTCTGGCGTCCATCGACAGCCCTCGCCGCGGTGTGCAGGCGATCACCCTCGCCGCCGCGCCGTTCGTGGTCGGTCTCTTCCACGCCACCCCGGTCAACCTGCTGCTCGGCTATGCGGTGGGCGTCGCGCTCGCGGCGGTGACCAGGCGGCCGCGCGCCGTGGCGCAGACGATCTTTGACATCCTCCGATTCGCCGTCTTCGCGGCGATTGGGATCTGGGCCTTTCGCACGATCGCGGGAGCGCCAAATCTTCGCGTGTGGCACAGTGCGGTTGCCGCCATCGTTGCAACCGCGATCATCGTGCTGCGGCGCGCCATCTCCGAGAGCGTCGTGCTCCGTCCCCGCGAAAGGGATTCGTGGATCGATGTCGCGAACCACCTGCGCGCAGCATACGTGGCCGCCGCGGCGGCGATGTGCATCGGGCTCATCGCGGTGCGCCTGATTCCCGTCGATCGTCTCGCGCTGGTACCGCTCACCGTGGTCACCATGGCGGTGTTCCTGACCCACCGCGCATGGGTACGCGAACGCTACGACCACGAGGCTGCCCAGTTCCTGATCGGCGCCGTCGACGCCCTGGCCGGGCGGCAGCTCGAGCCGTCGATCGTGCAGCTCCTCAATCGCGCGCGCGACATCTTCCACGCCGAGATGGCACAGCTCACGGTCTTTCCGTCGCAGCCGTCCGAAAAGGCGTATCGCACCATCGTCCGTCACGGCCAACCAGACCAGGTGATGGTGTCCCTCGGTCTCGGCGAGCTCGACGACGTGCTCGAGGCCGAGACCGCCGGGGTCATCGTGCGCGCGGGGATCGCGGACGATCCCAGCTCGCAGATGCTGGCCAATCGAGGCGTCGGCGAGGCGATGGTGGCGCTGCTGCGCGGCGAATCGCGGATGATCGGCAGCCTGATGGTGGGCGGTCATCTGGATGCACGCACCTTCGACACGCGCGACCTTCGCCTCTTCCGGACCCTTGCCACCCGGACGACGGCCATCCTCGAGAACAGCCGGATGGAGCGGTCGATCGCGCGGCTCACCGAGCTGCAGGAGCAGTTGACGCATCAGGCGTATCACGATTCGCTGACCGACCTCGCCAACCGCTCGCTCTTCGGGCAGCACATCGACCAGGCACTGCGGCGCAGCGCGGAAGGCACCTCCAGTGTTGCGGTGATCTTCCTCGACATCGACGACTTCAAGGGGGTCAACGACACCCTCGGACATGCCGCGGGCGATGCGCTCCTGGTCGAGGTCGCGGCGCGCATCCGCGCGTGCCTCCGCCGTCCGGACACCGCCGCCCGCCTCGGCGGCGATGAGTTCGCGCTGCTCATCGAGGGCGTTGACAGTGCGCTCGAGGCCGAGCACGTCGCGCGGCGTGTCCTCGACGTTCTCCGCGACCCGTTCACGGTGTCAGGCACGTCGGTGATCGTGCGCGCGTCGCTGGGCATCGCTGTTGCAGACAAGGATGACGCGAACGCGACCAGCCTCATGCGCCAGGCCGACGTCGCCATGTATGTCGCCAAGGGAGCGGGGAGGAACCGTTACGTGCTCTTCGCGCCCGGTATGGAGAACGACGTCGTGCGCCGGCGCAAGCTGCGTGGCGAGCTCGAGCATGCCATGGAGTTGCACCAGTTCATCCTCCACTACCAGCCGGTTGTCAACTTGATCACCGGAGAGATCACCGCCGTCGAAGCCCTGGTGCGCTGGCATCATCCGCTGCGCGGGATCGTCGCCTCCGGGAGAGTTCATCGCGGTCGCCGAGGAGAGCGGTCTGATCATGCAGCTTGGAGAATTTGTGCTGCGCACCGCCTGTGCGACGACGCTCCAGTTGCAGCGCCTGCAGTCGACCCCGCTTGCGGTGTGCGTGAACGTGTCGGTGGTGCAATTGAACGCTCCGACCTTCGTCGAGGACGTGCTTGCCATCGTGGAGGAGACCGGGCTCGCACCTGACACGCTGATCCTCGAGCTGACCGAGTCGATGTTCGTCGAGGACACGGCGATCGTGACCGCAAAGCTCGAGGCGCTTCGCACCGCGGGGATTCGCGTCGCCATCGACGATTTCGGCACGGGCTACTCGTCGTTGAGCTATCTGCGCCGGCTCCCCGTCGACATCCTGAAGATCGCCAAACCGTTCGTCGACGACCTGGCCAACGGCGCGGAGGAGGACTTCACGCGCGCCATCGTCACGATCGCGGATGCGCTCCAGCTGCACGTGATCGCCGAGGGGATCGAGGCGGCATCGCAGGTGACCCGGTTGCTCAGCCTCGGCTGTCTCGCCGGTCAGGGCTATCACCTCTGCCACCCGCTGCCCGCCGTCGAGATCGAGCAGCTGCTCCGCCATGGTGGGATCGATCGTGCCCGGCTCGAAGCCGCGTCCGGTCCGCCGGCGCACCCCGTGCCCCTGCGGTTGCTGGGCTAGCCGGCATGTCCTGGATCGTTGTACTGGCGCTCTCGGTCGTTGCTCTCGCGGCTGCAGGGGTCTCGTGGGCGGCCGTCCGTCGTGAGAAGGCACGGCTCGGGTTCCTGCACGCGACCTCGCTGGCGCTCCTTGAATCCCGGGACCTCAACGTCGCGTCGGTCGAGGTGCTCCGGCGCGCGAGCGCACGCTTCGGTGCCGTTTGCGCCGAGCTGACCCTGATCCCGGAGACGGGCACCGCCGCGGCGTTCCGAACGACCATGCGCGGCGGCGATGCGGTCGGCGTCATGCGCTCAACCGACCTCGAGGACGACGAGGACGGCGCCTTGACGCCACCGATCTTCGGCGTCGTGCGCATTGCGCAGGCGATCGACGACCCCTGGGTCGCGCGACTGTGCAGCCGTCTCGGGGTTTCGCGGGGCCTCGCGGTGACCCTTCGCCACGGATCTCGAACCGTCGGCTACCTGGCGCTGGGGATGCGCGCCTCCGAGCGCCGCGAGTCACGCGGCGACGATCAGCATCTCCAGGAGCTGGCGACGATCGTCGCAGTGACGATCGAGCGAAGCCGCCTGCATGACGGGCTCCTCAGGCTCGCCGCTCTCCAGAGCGAGCTTGCCGATCGCGCGTTTCACGACCCGCTCACCAAGCTCGCCAACCGCGTGCTTTTCGTCGATCGCATCGAGCGAGCACTCGTCGAGCGTGACCCGCAGCGACACGCGGTGACCGTCATCTCGGTCGACCTCGAGGACATCCGGGGGATCAACACCGAGCACGGACACGCGACCGGCGATGCCGTCCTCATCGAGGTCGCCAGACGCCTGGACGAGTGCCTGCGCCGCACCGACACCGCCGCTCGTCTCGGTGGCCATGAATTCGCACTCCTCCTCCCCGAGGTGCTCGAGGCTCGCGAGGCCGAGCTCATCGCGCAGCGCGTGGTCGAGGCACTCGCCGTCCCGATCGCCACCGATGGTGTGACAGTGTCGGTCAGGGCCTCGGTCGGGCTCGCCTGCGCCCGCCCCGAGGACAACTCCGCGTCGTCGCTGCTCCGGCATGCGACCAGGGCCGCACAGGAAGCGCGCGATGCGGGCTCGGCGACCTATCGCCTCGACGGTGGGTCGCCCGCCGGCTCAGCCGACACGGACGTGGCGGAGGAGCTCGAGTCGGCGCTGAGCAAGGGCGAGCTCGTCCTCCACTACCAGCCGATCGTCGAATTGCGAACCGGCAAGATCCTTGGCGCTGAGGCCCTGGTCCGCTGGCAGCACCCTGTCCGCGGATTGATCGCACCCGTGCACTTTCTGCCGGTGGCGGTGGAATGCGGCCTCATGGAACGTATCGATGAGTACGTGATGCGCACCGCCTGCGAGCAGTTGCGGCGCTGGCAGGTCGCGTTCCCGGCCACCCCGGAGCTGGCGATGTCGGTCAACGTGGCCGCCGGAGAGCTCAGCTCGCGGAACCCTCGTCGATCGTGTCACCAGGTGTCTGGCGAGGGCCGACGTCGATCCGGCCTGCCTGATCCTCGAGGTCGCCGAGAACGCGGTGCTCGAGAATCTCCACGCTGCGATCGCCACCTTCGACGCCCTGCAGCGAGCGGGCGTCCACGTGGCCGTCGACGACGTCGGCACCGGTTACACCTCGCTCGCGTACCTTCGGCGCCTGCCGTTGGACATCCTGAAGATCGCGCCGCCGCTCGTCGCCGAGCTGGGCGATCCGAATTCGAGCGGTGAGCTGGCACGAACCGTCGTCCGCCACGGGGAGGCGCTGCGCCTCGCACTGGTCGCCGAAGGTGTCGAAGTGCCGCTCCAGGTCACGAGGCTGAACGAGCTCGGCTGTGGCATGGCTCAGGGATTCCACCTCGCGCGCCCGTGCGAGGCGGATGCCATGGAGGCGCTGCTCAGCAAGGGAGGCCTCGACCCGGGGACCTTCGCCGGCACGGTTCCGGCGCCGCGGGCGCCTGCAAAGCGCAAGCCGTCTCGCTCGCGACGCGTACCCTCGACGGGTGCGCCAGCGCGAAACTCTGCGTGAACTCGCCGTTGCCGCCGCCTCGGCCGCCGGAGCGCTGGTCGCTGAAGCACACGGCCGTCCCGGAACGCTGACCGCAGAGATCAAGAGCGCCGGCGACTACGTCACCGAGGTCGATCGCGCCGCTGAGCGGGCGGCGATTCGGGTGCTCCACGATGGCGCGCCCGAGATCGCCATCCTCGCCGAGGAATCCGGCGGCACTCGCCAGGAGCGCATGTGGGTGATCGACCCGTTGGACGGGACCACCAATTTCGTGCGCGGCTTTCCAGTCGTCGGCGTCAGCGTCGCGCTCATGGAGGAGGGGCGACCGGTCGTCGGTGCGGTGATCGCGCCGCTGATCGGCGCGGCCTGGAGCGCGGCCCTGGGCCAGGGTGCCGTGGACGCCGGCGGACGCCGCCTCTCGGTGTCGACACACCCGGGTTCGGGCGTCGTCGCCACCGGGTTCCCGTTTCGCCGTAAGGAGCGGCTGCCCCGGTATCTGCCGGTGATGAGCGCGGCGCTGCAACGGTTCGAGGACCTCCGTCGCGCCGGCGCCGCAAGCCTCGACCTCGCCTACGTGGGCGCCGGCGCCTTCGACGGATTCTTCGAGCTCGGCCTGGGCCTGTGGGACATCGCCGCGGGCGCGCTGCTGGTTCGCGAAGCAGGCGGGGTGGTGACGGACTGGGCCGGCGATCCCGATGCGGTCTTCGTCAGCGGCGACATCCTGGCCGGCACTCCGGCGTGGCACGAGGCCATGCTGGATATCGTTGCTGCGTAACTGCGCATGCCCGTCCGCGCCTTATAAGGTACGTCGCCAGTGAGCACCCAGAATCCATCGACCCCGGCACGAGACCTGCTGCGTGGCAGACGAATCGTCGTCACCGGCGTCCTGACCCCGAGGAGCATCGCGTTTGCGATCGCCGCCGCGGCCCAGGCGGCGGGCGCCGAGGTGCTGCTGACCTCGTTCGGGAGGGCGATGAGCCTGACCCGGAAGAGCGCGCAGCGCCTGAGCCCCGCGCCCGACGTGCTCGAGATGGATGTCACCGACGTCGCCCAGGTGCAGGCGGTCGCCGAGCACGTGCGCGGAGCCTGGGGCGGCGTCGACGGCTTGGTCCACGCCATCGGGTTCGCTCCCGCCGACTGCCTGGGAGGCGGCTTCCTCGAGGCGCCCTGGAGCTCGGTGAGCACAGCATTCCAGGTCAGCAGCTACTCGCTGCAGACGCTCGCGGCGGCGTTCGCGCCGCTGATGCCGGAGAGCGGGGGATCGATCGTGACGCTCACGTTCGACGCGCGGGTCGCATGGCCGGTCTATGACTGGATGGGGCCGGCCAAGGCCGCGCTCGAAGCCATCGTCCGGTACCTCGCCCGCGAGCTCGGCCCTCGAGGGATCCGCGTGAACACCATCTCGGCCGGTCCTCTCGAGACCATTGCTGCGCGCTCGATCCCCGGGTTCGAGACCCTCAAGGCGTCATGGGGATTGCACTCGCCGCTCGGGTGGGACAGTTCTGACAGCGGACCGGTCGCCGACACGGCAGCGTTCCTGCTCAGCGACCTCTCCCGCGCCATCACCGGCGAGATGATTCACGTCGACGGTGGTTACCACTCCCAGGGTGCACCGGCAATCGAGACCGCGGAGACGAAGGCATGAGCGGCAGCAACGGCAGCGCGCGCGTGGCGATCACCGGCATCGGCGCGGTGACCCCGCTGGGACTGGACGCGGAGTCAACCTGGCAGTCGTGCCGCCGTGGACACGGCGGCATCGCGCCGATCACGGCCTTCGACGCCTCGCACCTCACCACCCACATCGCCGGGGAGGTGAAGGGGTTCGATCCCGAGGTCGTGCTCGGGAAGAAGGAAGCACGCCGGACCAGCCGGTGCACGCAGCTCGCGCTTTTCGCCGCGCGTCAGGCGATCGAGGACTCGGGGCTGGACATCAGGCCGATCGCCGAGGACGTCGGGGTGCTCGTCGCCTCCGGGGTCGGCGGTATCGAGGTGATCGAGCGCAACGTCCTCGCTCTGTACAACCAGGGCCCGCGCCGCGTATCGCCGTTCACGGTGCCCTCGATGATCATCGACATGCCGGCGGGAGCCATCGCCATCGACTGCGGGGCCAAGGGCGTCAACTACGCGATCGTCAGCGCGTGCTCGTCGTCGGGACACGCGATCGGCGAGGCAGCGGAATGGATCCGGCGCGGTGAGGCGACGGCGATCATCACCGGTGGCACCGAGGCGTCGATCACCAACATCAGCATCGCCGCGTTCGACGCCATGCAGGCACTCTCGACGCGCAACGACGAGCCCGAGCGCGCGTCGCGTCCTTTCGACAAGGACCGCGACGGGTTCGTGATGGGAGAGGGCGCGGGGATGTTCGTGGTCGAGGAATGGGGACACGCCGTCGCGCGCGGCGCTCACATCTACGGCGAGGTTGCGGGCTACGGAGCCACCGCCGACGCCTTCCACATCACCCAACCGGACGAGCAGGGCGACGGCGCGCGCCGCTGCATCCTGCGTTCCCTCAAGCGGGCCGGCCGGGAGCCCGACGAGGTCGACTACATCAACGCGCACGGGACGTCCACGCAGATGAACGATGCCGCCGAAACCCGTGCGGTGAAAGCCGCTTTCGGCCCGCAGGCGAGCACCATTCCCATGTCATCGACGAAGTCGATGCACGGGCACCTGCTCGGCGCGGCCGGCGCCGTCGAGGCGGTGATCACTGTTCTGGCCATTCGTGACCAGTTCGTGCCGCCCACGATCAACCTCGACGAGCCGGACCCGGAGTGCGACCTCGACTACGTCCCCAACCAGGGCCGTGACGCTCGCATCGACTTCGCGCTCAGCACGTCGTACGGGTTTGGTGGTCACAACGTGTGCCTGGCGCTGGCGCGTCCGGATGGAGCCTGAGCAGGTCACCCGCAGCGTCGGCGACGGCCGGATCACACTCCGCCGCGCTGACATCACGACCCTTGCAGTCGATGCGGTCGTCAACGCGGCGAACGCCTCCCTGGCGGGCGGGGGCGGCGTTGACGGTGCGATGCACCGCGCAGCCGGACCCGATCTCATGCACGAGCTGCACGAGCGTTATCACGGATGCCCAACCGGATCAGCCGTGATCACGGGCTCTGGCCGCCTGCCGGCGCGTTACGTCATCCATGCGGTCGGTCCGCGGTGGCGCGACGGAGATCACGACGAGCCCGCGCTGCTCGCATCCGCCTACCGGACCGCGTTTGCCCTGGCGTCGGAGCATTCCTGTGTCACGGTTGCGGCGCCCTCGATCAGCACGGGGATCTACGGTTTCCCGATCGTGCTCGCGGCACCGATCGCTGTCGGCGCGGCTGATGAGGCGCTCTCGCGCGCAGGCACGACGCTCCGCGAGATCACGTTCGCTCTTTTCTCCGATGCCGATCTCGAGGTCTTTGCGAGGGCCCTGTGACGCCCGCTTGACGGTGGCGTGGGGGGCACGGCCATAGAGTGGGCAGCGCCGTGTCCGAACGTCCGCGGTGGTTCGCCGCCGCTCTCATCGCTGTCGCCTCGATCGTCCTTGCCCACTACGCACAGGTATGGACGGTGGTGCCAGCATCGCTGGCACCCACGAGCGACTTCGCCGGGACGTATGTCGCGTCGACGCTGATCGGCTCGGGTCACGCCGAGCAGATCTACGACCCCGCGTCCGAGCGCCGGACGCTGGTGAGGAGCGGCGCTCCGGCAAGCCACGACAACATCCCCTTCGAGAACCCGCCCGCGGCCGCGGTGATCGCCCTGCCATTCACGCTGCTCCCAGCGGGGGCTGCCTGGCGCGCCTGGTCGCTGCTCCAACTCGCGTTCCTGGCACTCTCGCTTCTCCTGGTGACCCGCGCGGCGCCGTGGCCCGCCGGGTTCCCGAGACTGCCTCGTGTGGCAATCGTGCTGGTCGCTCTGGCGGGTTTCGGGACGGGCCTGCTCTTCGTCGAGGGCCAGTGGGACGGTGTCTCCGTCCTCGGCCTCGCCTCTGCGTACGCGCTCTGGCGAAGAGATCGTCCAGGCGCAGCGGGGTTCGCGCTCGGATTCACGGCTGCCATCGCGAAACCCCAGCTGGTGATCGGTATCGCGGCCTACATGATCGGCCGGCGCGACTGGCGCGCCGTTGGCGGTGCCCTCGCCGGCGGAGCGACGACGGCGGTGATCGGGCTCCTCGGCGCGGGACCTCGCGCGTTTGGCGCCTTCGTCAGCGCGATCGCCACACCAAGCAACTCGCCGACGGCGCAGATGCAGGGGATCAGTGGGCTGTTCGGCTCGTTGCTGGGTCACGCCCCGGGGGTATTTCTCCTGGCGGTCGGCGGCGGGATGGTTGCCACGGCCGCGGCGGGTTGGCTCGGCACCGCTGCCCATCGCCGCCCCGATCTCTTCGAGCCGTCGCTCTGCGCTGCCGTGGCGCTGTCGCTGTTCGCGTCGCCGCATCTGCTCGGACACGACCTGACGCTGCTGGCGCCGGTCCTCGTCGCCGGGCTTGCCTGGCTGGCCGGCCGACCAGGCGAGCGTCACTGGCCGGGTGTCGCCACACTCGGCGTGCTTGCCGCCTGGGTGCTGCTGTCCTTCGCGAGCCTCGGCGACCTGTCCCAGAACAGCGTCGGCTTCCCCGGGAGAGCGACGCCGTGGGTGCTGCTGCTCACCGCCGCCGCCTGGTGCGCGCTGGTCGCCGGCGCAGCCCGTCCGGAACGCGCCGGCCGTCGGCGCCAACCGCGCTCGGTCGTTGCATAGAAACCCGAGTTGATCCAGGCTGTCATGGGTACGTTCATACAGATGAAAGGCCCTGGGAGCACCATGAGAACGGCACCATGAGCAGAGACGGCCTCCCCATCGCCCGTGTCGCCGGGATCAGGATCTCGGCGGACTGGAGCGTCCTGCTCATCGGCGCGCTCCTTGCCTGGGGCGTGGCCGGCGGCGCCGTGCCGCTCGAGGTTCCCGGAACCCCGCTCTGGCTCGCCTGGATCGCAGGCGTCATCGCGGCCGCGCTGCTGATCGCCTCGCTGGTGGCTCACGAGCTGGGCCATGCGCTGCTTGCGCGCCGGCGCGGCGTCGCGGTCGAGGGGATCAAGCTCTGGCTCTTCGGGGGTGTCGCCCAGATGAGCGGCGACCTCATGACCGGCAGCACGGAGATGCTCGTTGCCGTGATCGGGCCGGTGATCACCTGCATGCTCGCCGGCGCCTTCTTCGGATCCTCGTGGCTACTGGTGCAGGTCGGCGCGCCCCCGTTGGTCATTGTGGTCAGCGATTGGCTCGCGGCAGTGAACCTGGCGCTGCTCCTGTTCAACCTCATCCCGGCATTCCCGCTCGACGGTGGACGGATCCTGCGCGGTTTCCTCTGGACCCGGACGAAGAATCGAATGACCGCGACCGTGGCTGCGGCCCGCGCCGGGCGCTTCTTCGCGATGGTCGTCGTCGGCCTCGGCGTCCTCGACCTCTTCTTCCTCAATCCTGTCGGCGGGCTCTGGCTGGTGCTCATCGGATGGTTCCTCGCCAGCGCCGCGCGAGGCGAGGCGACCGGCGAGCAGGCTCGTCACGCGCTCGAGGGCGTGCTCGTCGGCGATGTCATGTCGAAGAACCCTGTGATCGTCCCCTCGTGGATCACCGTCGAGCTGCTCGTCGAGCAGTACGTGATGGGGCACGATTTCACGTCGTTTCCCACCCACAGCATCGACGGGCGCATCGACGGGCTGGTGACGATGCGCGGCATCAAGCAGATCCCGCCCCAGCAACGCGGCAACCGCCGAGCCATCGACATCGCGATCCCAGCCGACCAGGTACCCATCGCCCGTCAGGACGAGCCCGTCACCGACCTGCTCAAGCGAATCGGGACGGCGTCCGACGGCCGGGCGATGGTCTACGACGGCGGTACGCTCGTCGGGATCGTCTCGCCGAGCGACATTGCCCGCCTGTTCCAGAGCGGCCCGGGCAGGGTCTCGGCGAGGGTGGCCGCCTAGGTCGCCTCGTCGGCCACGCTGAGGATCAGCTTGCCGAAATTTTCCCCGCGGTAGAGCGTGAGCAGCGTCTCGGGGAATCGCTCCATCCCGCTGACCACGTGCTCGACGGATTTCAGGCGTCCCTCCGCGATCCAGCCTGCCAGCTCCTTGCCGGCCTCGGCGTAGCGCTTGGCGTAGTCGAAGACCAGGAACCCCTCCATGCGGGCCCGATCGACGAGCAGCGCCATGTAGTTCGCGGGACCGCGCGCCGGCCCCTCGGTGTTGTACTGCGAGATCGAGCCGCAGATCACGATGCGCGCGTGGCGAGCCAGCCTGGTGAGCACGGTGTCGAGGATGTCGCCGCCGACGTTGTCGAAGTAGACGTCCACGCGGTCCGGACACAGCTCGCGGAGCGCCGTGCGGACATCCTCGTTCTTGTAATCGACGGCGGCATCGAAGCCGAGCTCGTCGACGATGAAGCGGCACTTCTTCGCCCCGCCGGCGATGCCAACGACGCGACAGCCCTTGATCTTGGCGATCTGGCCGACGACCTGGCCCACAGCACCGGCGGCGGCGGAGACCACCACGGTCTCGCCGGCGACGGGCCGTCCGATATCGAGCAGCCCGAAGTACGCGGTCATCCCCGGCATGCCGAGAACGCTGAGGTATTTCGTCAACGGCGCCGTTTCCACCGGCACCGTCGTGACGGCCCTGCCGTCACTGAGTGAGTAGTCCTGCACGCCGAACATTCCACTGACGTGGTCGCCTTCTTTGAAGTCGCCATGTCGAGATGCGACCACCCGTCCCACGCCGCCCGCCCGCATCACTTCGCCGATGCCGACCGGAGGTACGTACGAGCGCCGATCGTTCATCCAGCCGCGCATCGCAGGGTCGAGCGAGATGTGCAGGACTCGTACCAGGAACTGACCGTCGGCCGGTTCGGGAACGGGGTCTGTCTGGAACGCCCAGTCGGCCGCCACCGGAAGTCCCCTGGGTCGCGCGGCAAGGCGCCACTGGCGGTTGACGGCGCCGCCGGCTTGGTCGCGTGTCGAACTCATCGCATCAGAGTACGCGCGAGGGGCTGGTAGGCTCTCGCCAATGTTGAGCGCCGGACTGATCCTCTTCCTGGCCGCGCTCCAGGGAGTCACAGAGCTCTTTCCCGTGTCCTCGCTCGGGCACGCGGTGGTGGTCCCACCGCTCATCGGGCTCAACTTTCGGGAGACGAGTCCGGCCTTCGTGCCGGTGCTCGCAATCCTCCACCTCGGGACCGCGGCGGCCCTGCTCTTTCTGTACCGGCGCGACTGGGCGCGGATCATCGGCGGGTTCTTCCGGGCGGCGGCGCGGGGCCGGATCAGCGATCCTGACGAACGCCTGGCGATCATGCTGATCGTCGGAACCGTCCCGACCGGGATCATCGGCTTCCTCCTCCAGGATCCCTTGAAATCGCTGTTCGGCGATCCGCGCGCCGCATCCGTGTTCCTCATCGTCAACGGCGGAATCCTCTTTGCCGCAGAGATGTTCCGGCGTCGCGACGAGCGGCGCCGAGCCACCGGCGGTGCCCAGGTGCTGTCCCATGAGGAGGACGACCCCGCGTACGAGAGCGTTGAGGGTCTCAGCCTGCGTACGACGATGATCGTGGGTCTCTTCCAGGCCGGTGCGCTGCTCCCGGGGATCTCACGCTCGGGCATCACCATGGCTGCCGGGCTGGTCGCCGGGCTTCGCCACGAGCAGGCAGCGCGATTTTCGTTCCTGCTCGCGACCCCGATCATCCTGGCGGCGGGGCTGCTCGAGATACCCACTCTCGGGTCTGACGCGCCGACCCTGCTCGTGGCCATCGGCGCCGCGGCAGTTGCGGGGCTGGTCGCCTACGCAAGCGCCCGCTTCCTCCTCCGATACCTTCGACTCGGACGTCTGGACCCCTTTGCGTATTACTGTGCCGCTCTCGGGGTCGCAGGCCTCGTCTTCATCCACTAAAGTCGTGAACTGACGTGTTGAACTCAGGATCGTGTTCGCAATGGGCTCACGACCGCACTCACCGGGGGATCTCTCATGCGGGGTAGCCGCCCACTAGCACTTGCGCTGCTCGCTCTGGCCGTGATCTTCGCCATCCTGGCGATCTTCTACTTCACCACGAAGACCAACTTCCTGGCTTCCGGACGCCCGATAGTGCACTGGAAGCACGCAATCGTCTTCACCGTGCTCACGCTGCTCGCCGTGGTCGCGGCGAACTTCGCGCGCCCGAAGTCCCTGAAGTCCTGAGCCCGGTCCGCCGTTTGACGCCCGACCGCGCGGCGGAGATCTATCGTCAGGAGTTCGCCGACACGCGTCGGGAGCGGTTGTTTCTGTCGTCGGTGTCTTTTTTCACGACGTTCGCCGCGACCCGGGCGATCACGCACGCGATCCGTGCGGGCGTCGGGCCGTTCCACAACCTCACCGTGGGCGGCCGGCACTTCCATCACCTCGTCCTCGGCATCGCCGGTCTCCTTGGCACGGGCTATCTGTGGCTGATCGAGGTCGACACCGGGGCGGCAACCGGCACCGACGACGCCCTGGCGAAATTCACGTCAATCCTGTACGGCGGGGCCTCCGCGCTCACGCTCGACGAATTCGCACTCTGGCTCGACCTCGAGGACGTCTACTGGACCAGGCAGGGACGCGCGAGTGTTGACGCTGTGGTGCTGTTCGGCGGCGTGCTCTCGATCGGTGTCTGGGGCGGTCCGTTCTTTCGGCGACTCTTCCGCGAGCTCTCGCATATCTGATCGCGTCGGCGGTCAGGTTCTCTTCGACGGGGCACGGTGACGCTCACCACGAGTCGACGTAGCGACGTCGTGGCGTGCCCGGCGGCGAGTCCGCGGGATGCAGGAGGACCGAAGCCACCAAGGCTCGGGTTGCCGCGGGGTCGACCACGTCATCAACCTCGAAGTACGTTGCGGTGTTGAGCGCGGTCCCTCGCTCGTACGCCTCCGCGACCATGGCGTCGAATCGCGCCTGGCGTTCCTCGGCGTCCTGGATCGCTTCGAGCTCCTTGCGGTAGGCGAGTTTCACAGCCCCCTCGAGCCCCATGCCGCCGAACTCGCCCGTGGGCCATGCGACGGTCATCAGCGGAGCGCGGACGCTCCCGCCGGCCATCGCCTGCGCGCCGAGCCCGTATCCCTTGCGCAGCACCACGGTCATGAACGGAACGGTGAGCGCCGCACCGGCGAGGAACAGGCGGCTCGCGTGGCGAACGAGTGCCGTCGCCTCGGCATCGGGTCCGACCATGATCCCGGGTGTGTCGCACAGGAACAGCACCGGCAGCCTGAACGCCTCACACAACTGGAGGAAGCGAGCCGCCTTGTCGGCGCAATCGCTCGTGATCGCGCCTGCGAGGTGCATCGGATTGTTGGCGACGATGCCGACCGCGTGTCCGTCGATACGCGCGAGGGTGGTCACCATGCCGCGTCCGAAACCTGGGCGCAGCTCGAGCGATGAGCCAGTGTCGGCGATGATCGCAATGGCCCGGCGCACGTCATATGCGCGCCGCCGGTTCTCGGGGACGACGTCGCGCAGGGCTGCTTGATCAGGCGTTTCCCAGCCGGTCACCGGACCCTGGAAGAACGAGAGGGCATGCCGGGCACGACGAATCGCATCGGCCTCATCGGTCGCGGCGACGTCGATGACGCCGTTGCGCACCTGCACGTCGAATGGACCCACCTGGTCGGCCTCCACCACGCCGAGCCCGGCTCCCTCGATCATCGCCGGGCCGCCCATTCCGATGCTGGCGTCGGGCGTGGCGATGATCACGTCCGAGCAGCCGAGGAGAGCCGCATTGCCTGCGAAGCAGCGACCTGAGGCGATCCCGATCCTCGGGACGACGCCGGACAGCCGTGCCCAGAGGGCAAATGCCATGACGTCGAGGCCCGCCACCATCGCGTGGTCGGTGTCGCCCGGCCTGCCGCCGCCGCCCTCGGCGAACAGCACGACCGGCAGACGCCGGCGTTCGATGACATCGAACAGTCGATCCTTCTTGCGATGCCCCATCACCCCCTGCGTCCCCGCGAGCACCGTGTAGTCGTAGGCGAGCACGGCGCAGTGCGCACGCTCCTCGCCGACCAATTCGGTGTTGACGCGCGCGACGCCGGCGACGAGCCCGTCGGCGGGTGTGCGGTGCACGAGGTCGTCGACTCTGCGACGCCCGCGCTGGGCCGCGATCGCGAGACCGCCGTACTCGACGAAGCTGCCCTCGTCGCACAGATCGGCGAGATTCTCGCGGGCAGTCCTGCGTCCGGCGGCGTGACGTGCATGGACGACGTCGGCGCGGCTGTCGTCCTGAATCAGGCTCCTGCGACGGAGTACTTCGGCGAGATCGGGGCGGACGGGGTCATGCTCCTGATCGGACACCCGATGAGCTTACGGGCGCCGGTGAGCTGCTGGCACCTTCATTCAGCACACCCCCGTTGCGAGGGTCGCTGCTCTCTCGGGAGAAACGTGAAGAGCTGAACGTCTGGGTCGAACTCGCGTGGACGAGACGTCATGCGATTGGCGCCGACGCCGACGGTCGTATCCGGGATCGCCACGAAGTCGAGCTCAGAGAAACCGGCCTCCATGAACCAGACGCGAATGACTGGCGTGGCGTCGGGCGCGAAGGTGCCGCGGGTCCAGATCACCGTCGCGTTCGGTGCGCAGAGCGCCGGCAGGCGGGCCACGGTGTTGTGGATATCGTCCTCGGAGATGTTGCCGAAGACGCCGCAGACGAGCACGATGTCAGCAGGGACAACCCCCGCGTAGCTGATCATTAGGGACGCGTCACCGGTGACCACGTCGATCCTCGGCGACACCTGCGCGGCGTGCTCGCGAGCGCGTTGCGCCAGGTCGGGATCAAGTTCCACCAACCGTCCGCGAACGTCGTCGCGACGTCGATGTCCGGACAGCACGCCGAGCACATCGCGCCCGTCGCCGGCGCACATGCTGATCACGGTGATGGGACCGGGCGGGCAGGCGTCAAGCGCCTCGCGAATCATGCGCTGCACCACCGCGAGGCGACGTGTCAACGGCGAACCTGGTGCGTAACCATCGTGCCACGCGACCCACTCGCTCATGAGCGGCATTCGACCTGCTTGGACTCTGTCAAGCGTCACCCGAAGTTGTCGTCAAGCATCACCGAAGTCGTGTCAAGCATCAACCGGAACCGTCGTCAGGCGTCAACCAAACGTTGATAACGAATTTATGCCCGCTCAGGGATTCGAACCCTGGACCTTGGGATTAAGAGTTCCCTGCTCTACCAACTGAGCTAAACGGGCCAGGGGGCCGATTCTACCCGGGGGTCACCGCCCCATCGGACCGGCACCACCACCGACACGCCCGGCTCGACGTTCTCCGCTGAGCCACACCATCGATCGGTACTGCTGCGCGAGCCGCATGCGGACCGGCGGTGGCGAGGGAGAGACCGACCCCGTGGTCGGCGTCGTCGTCTGCCCCTCGATGGCTCGGCGCAGGTCTGCCGCGCTTTTCCCCGGAAACACCGTCAGCACCCGCCCGAGGTCGTGCTCGCCGAAGTGGCTGTCCCCCGCGCCGAGGGCCGCCCCGAGCCGTTCGCGGTGGTCGGAGTAGAACGCGTCGAGCAGCCGCCAGGTCCTGGGGAGCACCGGAGCGGTATGCCGAAGCTCGATCCCATCGACAGCGTGGCTCTCGAGCAGGGTCCGTGCCCTGCCGGGGGTTATCGAGGCGAACCATGTCGGCATGAACGGGTGGGCGATCACCGCGAGCCCGCCGGCATCATGGATCGCGTCAACGGTGTCCTCAACCGACATGTGCATGCGAATCTGGTGCTCCAGGAAGAGGCCGATGATGTGGATCCCGGGCGGGAAGGACGCGGTGACCTCTTCTCCCCTGACGACCTCGACGCCGAGCGCCGAGCCCGCTTCGATCGCCGGACCGAGCTCGGCGATCGTGTCGTGATCGGTGATGCAGAGCACGTCGAGCCCGATCGCAGCCGCCGCGCGCACCAGCTCCACGGCGCTGACCATCCCGTCACTCGCGAGTGTGTGCGCGTGGATCTCCGCGATGCCGAGCCCCTCGACGGTGCGCACGCCGGAATCAGACCGATGCGTCATCGATCCAGTGTAGTGGGCCGCTGAGAGTGCGCTGAGAAGTGCACTTTGAGATCATCTCGTGGCGGAGTTGTGGCGAGGCGAACTCATATACTCGATGCAATGAGTGGGCCGACCCGCGTCCTCGTTGTCGATGACGAGCAGAGCATCACCGACTTCATCGCGCTCGGTTTGCGCCACGAGGGTTTCGACGTGCGCACCGCGCCCGACGGACACGTCGCACTGCAAGTCGTCGACGAGTTCAAGCCGCACCTCGTCGTTCTCGACCTCATGATGCCTCGCGTCGACGGCTGGCAGCTCTGCCGCGCGCTGTCGGGCGACCGATCGCGCGGGATCATCATTCTCAGCGCGCGCGACGAGACGAGTGATCGCATCCAGGGCCTCGAGCTCGGCGCTGACGACTACCTGGTCAAGCCGTTCGATTTCGCCGAGCTGCTGGCCCGGATTCGCGCCGTGCTTCGCCGTCGTCACCCGGATCTCACCCGGGTCATCCAGGTCGGCAGCCTCAGCATTGACACGGCGACCCGCGAGGTCCGCACCGGTGACCGCTGCGTGGACCTCTCGGTGCGTGAATACGACCTTCTGCTGTATCTCGCGAGCAACGCGGGCCAGGTGCTGCCCCGTCAGCGCATCCTCGACGAGGTGTGGGGCTACAACTTCTTCGGTGACGAGAACAACATCGAGGTCTACATCCGCTACCTGCGCACCAAGCTCGGCGACACCACCCACGAACGGATTCAGACGGTGCGCGGCGTCGGCTACCGGCTGCGTAACCCACTCGATGGGAGCGACGCCGCGGCGCGGTAGGACGTGCGTCGCATCGGACACGCTCTCGCATCGTTGCGCTGGCGGCTGACACTCACCTTCATCGCACTGCTGGTGCCGCTGCTGGTGCTGCTGGCCGGGTATCAGTACCTGACGCTGCGCGCGAGCCTCATCAGCAATCGCGTGAGTGAGCTGCAGGCCGACTTCACCTCTGCAAAGCGATTGGTCGCAAGCAAGGAGCGCGCGTTGGGCGCCACCACGACGGCGACGCTCCGCCTCTGCGCGACGCACCCGGCGCTGGTCGGGGCCGCGGTCGCCGGCGCGGTGTCGTCGGTGACCGGGCAAACGGTGCAGGTGGTCGTCTATGACCGCAGCCTCGCCCAGGAGGCGATCATGCCTGCGGGCGCGAGCCCGCCCATCCTCGATGCCGCCGTGCTCCAGGGAGTGGTGCGCAGAGGAACGCGGTCGAGCGCGCAGCAGATCTCGACGAGCGGCGGCGATCAGCTCGTCGTCGGCTTCCCGGTCGTTGCCGGTACGGGCGCGTGTGGCGTTGCGCAGCTCTCTGTGTCGATGGACCCGATCACGGGCGTGCTGCACGACGAGATCCTGCTGATCACCGCGGGCGGTCTGGTGATCCTGGTGCTCGCGCTCGTCCTCGGGGTACTGCTCACCGGGCGAACCCTCCGCCCCATGCGCCGCCTGACCGCCACCGCCGAGCAGCTCGCGACCGGTGATCTCACCGCGCGGAGCCGGCTCACACCGAGCAACGACGAGGTGGGTCAGCTCGCGAGCAGCTTCGATCACATGGCCGACCGCATCCAGGAAGCCTTTACCGCGCAACAGGATTCCGAGGCGCAGGTCCGGCGCTTCATCGCCGATGCGTCGCACGAGCTGCGCACACCACTGACGGCGCTGAAGGGCTACATCGACGTGCTGCGTCGAGGCGCCGGCCGCGAGCCGGCCGCGCTCGATGCGGCGTTGGAGGCGATGAGCAACGAGTCCGAGCGCATGCGCATCCTCGTCCTCGATCTGCTCACGCTGGCCCGTCTCGACGCGCATCGCCAGTCCCACCCCGAGGACTTCGACCTCAACGCCGCAGTGAACGGCCTGCTCGATGAGGGCGTCCCGGGGATGCCCGCCGTTGTGGACCGCAGCCTCGCTCAGGTGCCGCTGCTGGTGCGCGCGGACCGCAGCGCGGTGAGCACCATCGTGCGCAACCTGCTCGTCAACGCCTGCAAGTACGCACAGGGTGCTGCGCAGCACTGGAGCACCGCGGCCGAGGGCGGCTGGGCGAAGCTCGAACTTCGCGACGAGGGGCCCGGCATCCCCGCAGCCGACCTGCCTCACGTGTTCGAACGCTTCTACAGGGGGGCGAAGATGCGGGCGCGCGAGGAGGGCGGCAGCGGGCTGGGCCTCAGCATCGTCCAGGGGCTCGCGCGCGCCCAGGGAGGCGAGGCGGCGATCCGGAGCACCGAGGGCTGGGGCACGACGGCAACCGTATGGCTCCCGCTGGCGCCCGTGCCGCCCCCGCCCTCTACAGATTGAAC
This sequence comes from Candidatus Dormiibacterota bacterium, assembly GCA_963756075.1. Taxonomy (GTDB): domain Bacteria; phylum Chloroflexota; class Dormibacteria; order Aeolococcales; family Aeolococcaceae; genus Palsa-851. The sequence continues at coordinate 325,252 of CAVWMH010000002.1, forward strand.
GGCGACTGGAACGAGAGCCCGCTCAGGACCGTCAGCTGCCCCGTGGCCATCAGGAGACCGAAGCCGAAGAGGATCACGCCGGCAACGATGCTGATCACCCGAAGGTGGCGGTTGATACTTCGCAGCACGCCCTGGAGCCGGTCGGCCAGCGCGGCGACGAGCAGGAACGGGATCGCCAACCCCAGGCAGTACAGGACCATGAACGGCAGCCCGCCGAACTCGCGGTTCTGAGCCAGGGTGAGGATCGCGCCGAGCTGCGGCCCCAGGCAGGGCAGCCAGCCCGCGGCAAAGGTCAGCCCGAGGAGCAGGCCGCCCGCAGCGCCGTTCGACGGGCGCAGGTGGAACCGTCGCTCGCGCTCCAGCCAGCCGAATCGCAACACTCCCATCGTCTGGAGGGCGAGCACCATGATGACCGCGCCGGCGATCCGGTTGACCAGGTCGAGGTTGCGCTGGAACACCGTGATCGCGAGCACCCCCTCGAGCAGGTAGTACTCGGCGATGAACACCAGGCTGAAGCCGACGACGAAGGCGATCCCGGTGGTCATCGCGGAGCTCCGGGCGAAGAACGTCGCCGTCCCTCCCGGCGCACCCGCGAGCGCCGGCTGGCCGGCGCGGCCGCTCAGGTAGGCGGCGTAAGCGGGCATGAGCGGGAACACGCAGGGCGACAGGAACGACACGAGGCCCGCGAGAAACGCGAGTGGAATCGACGGACCCGCTGACACCCCGATCACCGCGCTAGCGTAGGTCGGCGAGTGCTAGGGCGGTCCTTCGACGTAGTAGCGCTGCCGCCATCTGATGTAGACGTACAGCGCCAGGAGCACGAAGAAGACCTCGTAGACCAGCGGGGTCGGCCAGTGGAAGGCGGCTTCCGCGAAGCGCTGGATGCCGCTGGAAGCCGGTGGCGTCGCCGCCGGTTTGACCGCCTGGGGCACCGGCGTCGCCGTGGCGAATGGCGTGGGCACCGATGACGGCACCGCAACTCCCGACGCCTCGGCGACGAGCGGCGGCGGTACCGGCGCCGTCGAGTCGCTCTCGATGTATATCTGGCTGCCGCCGGTCGGAGGGTTCAACGCCACCACGACCTCGGGTGGGGTGGTGTTCGCGATGGCGATTGCCTCGACGTTCCTCCTTCCGCTCGGAAGGCCGGTGTCGGCTTTGTGATACGTGAGTCCGCCGTCGGTGGATCGATAGAAGTCTCCGCCGGTGCTGCCGCCGGCGTCGGCGCCCGCGTAGGCGAGATTGGGATCAAGCGGTCCGAACTGGACAACGGTGAGAGTCAACGCCTGGGGGACCCCGGTCCCGGCAGTCCACGTGATCCCGCCGTCGCCGCTCCGGAAGATGCCCTGGGAGGTCGTGACGATCACCGGCCGCTTTGGAACGGCGGCGTCGATCTGGCCGGCTGTGATCGAGGAGACGACTGCGCCGGCGGGCAGCCCTGATTGCAGGACCTCCCACGCGCCACCCGCGGTGCTGCCGAAGAGGTAGCCGGAGGCGAGCGTGCCGCTGATCGCCCCATCTGCCCCCGCGATCACGCTGAACTGGGGGTGGTTGGCCGCCACGGCCACCGCTGAGATCGAGTACCGGTCGAGGCCGCCGTCGTGCCAGATATGGCCGTCCGGGCTCAGGGCCACCCCCGCGTTGGTGCCGGCGGCGATGCCGTCGAATCCGAACGCGAGCGCCCGAACGTCCAGGTTGCCGAGCCCGGTTGAGGCGTCGGCCCAGGTCGTGCCGGAGTTGGCGCTGGCGTACACGCCCTTGCCGTCCGTCCCGGCGAACGCCTCAGACGGGTTGCGAGCGTCGAAACCGATCGTCCAGACACGAAAACCCGCCAGCGTCTGGGTCCAGGTGGCTCCGGTGTCTCGCGAGACGTAGATTCCCAGGTCGGTGCCCGCCAGGATGGTGCTTGGGCGCGACGGCTCGATTGCAAGGCTCCAGATCCGGCCGGATCCAAGCCCGGCAATTGGGCCGCTCTGGGTGAAGCCGACCTGAGCCGCCGAGACCGGGGCGCTCAGCGTTGCCCACCCTGCCAGCAGTGAGGCGGCCAACAGGAGGGCGCCGAGCGACCGCCTGCCCCGCCGTGCCGGCACGGTGGCGGACTGATAGAAGTGGGTGGGGTTAATGCTCACTGCAGGGCGCTTGAGTAGGTCGAGGTGGGAGTGACGGCGCCGCGAGGTCTCGCGCCGCGATCCGGGGGAGACGGCCACAGAATAGCGCGCGTTCCGGGTTTCGCGGCCGCCTCGTCGCGGTATCTGCGATGCAGATGCCAACGACCTTCAAGGATTACTACGCGATCCTGGGCGTTCCCCGGACGGCCACTGAGAAGGAGATCCGGACCGCCTTCCGCAAGCTCGCCCGCAAGCATCACCCGGACGTGAACCAGGGTGACAAGGCGGCCGAGGACCGGTTCAAGGAGATCAACGAGGCCAACGAGGTCCTCGGCGATCCGGAGAAGCGGAAGAAGTACGACGAGCTCGGGCCGCGCTGGCAGGAGTACGAGCAGTGGGAGCGCGCCGGCAAGCCGGGTCCGAACCCGTTCCAGGGCAGCGATGAGCATTTCGGATACCGGACGGTCTCGCCCGACGAGCTCGAGGGCATGTTCGGCAGCAGCGCGCCGTTCAGCGACTTCTTTCAGCAGTTCTTCGGCGGCGGAGATGCGCGCGATGGCTTCAGCAGCGGTCGCTCCCGGCGCCGGGTTGTACGCCGGGGCGAGGATGTCGAGGGCGACGCCGAGATCAAGCTCGAGGATGCCTTCTCGGGGTCGACGCTCACCGTCGACCTCAGCTCAGCCGATGGTCCACGCCGGGTCGAGGTGAAGATCCCCGCGGGGATCCATGAGGGCGCCCGGATACGCGCCTCCGGCCAGGGGGGTGCGGGTCGAGGAGGCGGGCCGCGAGGTGACCTCTTCATTCGCGTCCACATCCGACCGCATCGCGGCTTCACGCGTTCCGGCGACGATCTCAGCGTCCGCGTGGCGACGCCCCTGGCCACGGCCCTGGCCGGCGGCACCGTGGGCGTCCCGACGCTTCGTGGGACGACCGCTCAGCTGTCGATTCCGGCCGGAACGCAGAACGGCGCACGTCTGCGGCTTCGGGGCCTCGGGATGCCGCATCTCAAAGGCGGCGGCGCGGGTGACCTTCTCGCCACCGTCGACGTCCGGCTTCCGAGCCCCGTGCCCGAGGAACTCATCGCCTGGGCGCGATCCGAGCAGACGCCCTCCGCCTGAGGCTGTCGCCCTAGAAAACCGTGAGCGGGTGCTCGCGAGTGCTCCTCGAGATCGTGCAGACGTCGCCCTCGCACGTTGAGGCGATGACGTCCACGTTGAGAACGCCACTGCCAGGGATGCCCAGGCGCACCTCGACAGAGACAGGAAGCTGGGCGAGCGCCCAGGACCGCGGCCCCGCTCCAAGCAGCGTTTGCGGGTCGGCGCTCACGCTGACGTGAACCGGCGGCCCCTGCTGGAGGTCGAGGTCAGACCCTGCCAGGTCGACGTCGGCGGTGACGACGAGCCGGGCCCCCGCGAGTCCAGAGAGCGCGGTCCCGGGAGCCTGCGCACCCTTCTGCCTGTCGCCGATACGGATCTCGGCGACGGCGCCGGTGTCGAGGTCGACGGTGATCACCCGGTGGTTGTTCGTATCCGCGACGACAAGGCGGCCGTCGGGGAGCACGTCGACGCCTCCCGGCTCATCCAGCGGCTCACGCAGGGGGATCGTCCTGAGAACGCCGTCCTTCCAGACACGGAGCAGTGAGTTGAACGTATCCGCCACGGCGACCGATCCATCCGGGAGCGCGGCGACGCCGAGCGGATGCTGAAGCCTGGCGGTGGCGCGATCGCCGTCGGCAGTCCCCCAGTCGAACAACCCGGTGCCTACCAGCGTTTCCACCCGGCCATCGCGCAGGACGCGGAGTGCGGACACTTCCGAATCGGCAAAGGCGATGGCGTCGCCGGCGATTGCCGCGAGCCCGCTGGGCTGCGCCAGGTGCGCTTGCAGCGCGGGGCCGTCGCGCAGGCCCTCCGCGCGGCTGCCGGCCAGGACCTCGACCGGTCCGCCCTCGCCCGGGACGGCGACGATCCGGTGCAGGCCCGCCTCCGCGACCGCGATCCGTCCGCCGGCGAGCACGAGCACGTCCCACGGAGACCGCAGGCCTGAGGCGAGCACGCGGCGCTCACCGTCGGGCAGGGAAACGGCCACAAGCTCCCCGGCGACGGTGTCGCAGACCAACAGGCGGTCGGCGTCGAAGCGCACTCCCTGTGGCTGGTGAAACCCGCCGAACTCGTGCTGGACGCTCCCCTTTAGGTCGCAGACGAGCACTCGATCGTTGCCGGTGTCGGCGATCGCAATGCTGTTCCCGCCGTCGGAGACGACCTTGCCCGGGAAGGCGAGCGTGGTGTCGGTTCCAACGGAAACCGGCATGAACGCCGGCCCGATGGCGAGATCGTTGCGGCCGTCGAGGAGTTGTGCGATCACGCCGGCGAGCGCGGGTCCATTGCCCTCGCCCGAGGCCATCGCGACCACGTAGCCGTCGGGGTCGATCACCACGAGCGTCGGCCAGGCGCGAACGCCGTACTGCTGCCATGTCTCGAGCTCCGGGTCGTCCAGCACCGGGTGGTCGATCCGATGGCGGGCGACGGCTCGCGCGACGGCGGTGTGGTCGGCCTCGTGCGGGAATTTCGGGGAGTGCACGCCGATCACCACCAGCCGGTCGCCGAATCGCTCCTCCAGCGGTCGCAACTCCTCGATGACGCGAATGCAGTTGATGCAGCAGAACGTCCAGAAGTCGAGCACCACCACCCGGCCTCGGAGATCTCGCAACGCCAGCGGACGGTCGGTGTTGAGCCAACCCCCGGCACCCCGGAGCTCCGGTGCGCGGACACGCCCGAGTGTGGTGGTCATGCTCGATCCATCATCCCGCGCCGCCATCCAGCGCCGCCATCCCGCGCCGCCATCCCGCGCCGCGGTCCCCGGTCGCGACCGAGGGCGAGCGTTCCGGGCCCTTGGTATAATCGCTGCAGAGGTGGGTTGGTGCACCGACCCAACGGCGCCGGGGGAAGCGCCGCTGGCAAGTCGACACGTCTTTTGAAACTCTCCCTATCCCTTCCTGACCGGCAGGGGGTGGCCCTCCGCCCCCTGCCACTTTCCCCCGAGCCGGACGGCCGCCGACTCGCGCTCAGTCGAGCAGCGAGGTGCGCACCAGGGTGTGCTCGCGGTCGGGGCCGACCGACACCACGTTGACGCTCGCGCCACACAGCTCGCCCACCCGATCGATATAGGCGCGGCACGCGCCCGGGAGGTCCTCGAAGCGCCGGCATTCCCGGGTCGGGGACATCCATCCAGCCCACTCCTCGTAGATCGGCTCGACGTGCTTGAGGTGGGAGATGTTGGCCATGGGGTGATCCCAGTACTCGCCCTTGCTCATGTACCCGGTGCAGATCTTGAGCGTCTCGAACTCGTCGAGGACGTCGACCTTGGTCAGCACCATCGCGTCGATGCCGTTGGTGGCGACTGCGTAGCGCGAGACAGCCGCGTCGAACCACCCGACCCGGCGGGCGCGCCCGGTCGTGGTGCCGTACTCGGCGCCGACCTCGCGAAGCTGATCGCCGAGCGGGTCGGTCAGCTCGGTGGGGAACGGGCCGTACCCGACCCGCGTCGTGTACGCCTTGAACACGCCGACCGTCCGGGTGATTCGCGACGGGGGGATGCCGCTGCCGGTGCAGGCGCCGCCTGCAGTTGGTGACGACGATGTCACATACGGATAGGTGCCGAGGTCGATGTCGAGCATCACTCCCTGAGCGCCTTCGAGGAGGATGCGCTGGTTGGCGGTCAGCGCATCCTGGATGAGTGGGTAGATGTCCCGGATAAAGGGGTCGATGCGCTCCGCGTACCCGAGGTACTCGTCGAGGATCTCCCGCTCATTGAACGGTTCCGCCCCGTACAGACGCGTGAGAGTCTCGTTCTTCAGGCGGAGCACGAAGCGCAGCTTCTTCTCGAGAAATGCCGGCTTCTGCAGATCGCCGATGCGAAACCCGATGCGCCGCACCTTGTCCTCGTAGGCCGGCCCGATGCCGCGCCAGGTCGTGCCGAGGCGATCGTCACCGCGCATCTCCTCGCCGAGCTGATCGAGCACCGGGTGATACGGCATCACCATGTGCGCCCGCTCGCTGATGACCAGGTTCTGTGCCGGGATGCCACCCGATTGGAGCTCGTCGAGCTCGAGGAGAAACGCCTTCGGATCGACGACCACGCCGTGACCGATGATGCAGGTGGTCTTGGGGTAGAGGATGCCGCTCGGGATCAGGTGGAAGCGGTGCTCCTTGCCGCCGGTGACCACCGTGTGCCCGGCGTTGTTGCCGCCCTGCGAGCGGATGACCATGTCGACGGTGTCGGCGAGCAGGTCGATGACCTTGCCCTTGCCTTCATCGCCCCACTGGCCGCCCACCAGAACTGTGACGCTCATCGCGGCGCGAAGCGTACTGGACCGAGCTGACACGAGCGGCGTGTTTAGGGGAGGCCTCGCGGGGAAAACCTCTTCAGGGCCGGGATGTGGCCGGCAGGAACGAGAGAGAACATGGCAGACAAGAGCCCGTTGACCGAGTTGACCGCCCAGCTCCCGCCGGAGTGGAAGTGGGCCGCGCTGTTTCACGCCCCCGAGGGATTCGAACAGGAGTGGCGCGCGTGGCTCGGTGCCGCGGCGCATGAGGAAGAGATGTCCCTGCTCCGCTGGTGGGGTCAGCGGGCCGACCAAGCCGCCGCCTGATCATCGGCCGGGGATCATTGGAGGAGTACCGGACATCCTCCTGGCGACGTCGTCGCCGAAGAAGGCGGGGTCCGGCCGCGCGTTGGTTTCCCGTCAGAGCTTGATCGGACGGCAGCGCCGGTACGATGCCCGAGCAATGGCACCGCCCGATTCGCAGACGACGGACTGCATCTTCTGCGCGATCGTCAGCGGCGACGCCCCAGCGACCTTCGTGCACCAGGACGAGCTCGTTGTTGCGTTCATGGACACTCGGCCGGTGCAGCCCGGCCATGTACTCGTGGTGCCGCGCGCCCACGCCAAGCTCATTCCAGAGTTGGACGACCACATCCTCGCGAACCTCTGGTCGGTCGCGACCGAGCTCAACCGGGCGTTGCGGGCGAGCCGGCTCCCGGTCGAGGCGGTCAGCGTCTACGTGGCGGACGGAGACGCCGCCGGCCAGGAGGTGGCGCACGTGCACATCCATCTCATCCCGCGCCACGCTCGCGATGGGTTCGGCTTTCGCTTTCCTCCCGGCTATGGCACCGAACCCGGCCGGGCGGAGCTCGAGACGATAGCCGCCCAGATACGACCGGGGTTGGCGCCGCCGAACGCCGCTGTAACCAGTGGCCGCTGACGCGGCTGTCGCGCGCCTCCGGCGCTATCGCGCATCGGGGTGGTGGCCGGCTGCGTCGACACTGGTCATCGCCGAACTGGGTCTGGGTGCCGCACTGCTGGTGCCGATCACCTTCAGCGACCCGAACGGGGTCGATCCGTACCTGGCCCGGCTCAGCGTCGCGTCGGTCCTGATCGCGCTGCCGTCGCTGTTCGTGCGGCGTCTCGAGCCGGCGCGCCCGATTCTCCTTGCGCTCGCCGCTGTGGCGGCCACGTACACGCTGCTCTCAGCCGGCCCGCAGATCCTGTTCGACCTGCTCGGACCGCGCTCGGGCAGCTTCGACGCCCAGGTGTTCTGGTCTTCGGTCGCTCAGGCCGCCGGCACGGTGGTCATCGCGCTCGCGGCATGGAAGCTCGTCGCCCCCGAATGGCGCCCGTCGCTGCGCATGAGACGCCTCGGGTGGGGCGGTCTTGCGGCAGGGGTGCTCGGATCCGCCCTCCTCGTCGGAATCGGGCTCGCGCTTCCCGCCGGGGTGCTCGGCCGGGTGGCCTTGCAACCGGTCGCCATCGGTCGCGATTTCCCGTTCCTCGGTCCGGCAAACGCGCTGCAGGCGTTCTCGCAGGAGGTGCAGTTCCGAGGTCTGCTGCTCGGAGCCCTGGAGCGCTCCATGAGCCCGAGGTGGGCCAACGTCTGCCAGGCGGCGGTGTTCGGGCTCGCCCACCTCGCGATCAGCTACGGCGGGCCTGAGGCCCCGTTCGTGCCGATCACCTTCCTGGTGGGACTCGGCTTTGGCTGGCTGGTGCGGAGGACCAACTCGTTGTGGCCCGCGGTCATCATCCACGCGGTCGCCGACATCGCGCTGCAGTTCGGCATCGTCCAGGGGCTCTATGGGCTCTGATCGTCCCCGCAAGCGCGCGATCAGGCTGGGCGCTGCCGCGGTCGTGGCGTTCATCGTGCTCGTCGTCGCCAGTGCACCGGCACGCGCGACGGCCCCATGGTGGAGCCCGGTCGCGCTGCGCGGCGTCGCCGTCGCGCATGTTTCCGCCATAGGTGACACGATCTTGGTGCGCACCGGCGCGGGTGCGACGCTGCGATCGACCGACGGAGGCAGGACTTTCGCGACCGCGCCGGCGGACCTCACGTTCCCACCGGCGGGGCAGGTGACCGTCGGAACGCAAGCCTGGGAGATCGACCCCAGCGGCAAGGTTGTGCACGTGTCGAACCTGGCGCAGAGCCAGGTGGCTGTAGCTGACCCCGGCTCACCCGACCTCGGCGCCGGTGCCGACCTCATCGCGTCGCCCGCGGCGCTCCCCGGTGTGGTGGTCGCCGTGAGCACCAACGGCACCGTCTGGCGTCGCGGCCAGGACGGAGACTGGAAGCAGGCATTGCTGCTCCTCCCGGCGAGCATCGTTCAGGGTGTCCCGCGGATCACCTCGGTGACGGCGTTCACCGAGCCGCTCAGCGATGCCATCTACCTGGGCACCGACGGCTACGCGGTCCTGATCACCACCGACGGAGGCGACGACTGGATCCGCGCGGGTCCAGGGCTTCCCAACTCCGTGTACGCGCTCTCCGCCGATGCCGCGCGCAAGACGGTGTATGCGGGCACATCTGACGGTCTCTGGGAGCATGTGCTCCAGTCGCTGCCGGCGCCGCCCGCCTACGAGGACGCGGCGCTGGTGTGGCGATGGTTCGGGATCGGGGCGATCACATTGGTGGCTTCCGCCGCGGCGCTGCTCGGCATGACCCGGTTGGTCCCGCGCCGCCGCTCCGGCTGAAAGCCCGGACGCCTCGGAGAGCGCTTCCGGTAGCGTGGCCGCATGGCCAATCGCCTCGCCGCCGAGTCCAGCCCGTACCTGCTGCAGCACGCGGACAACCCGGTGGACTGGTATCCGTGGGGAGACGCCGCGTTCCAGCGCGCGCGGAGCGACGACCGCCCGGTGCTGCTGTCGATCGGGTACAGCGCGTGTCACTGGTGCCACGTGATGGCCCACGAGTCGTTCGAGAACGCGGAGATCGCGGCCCTCATGAACGCACACTTCGTGAGCATCAAGGTCGATCGCGAGGAGCGACCCGACGTCAACTCCGTGTACATGAGCGCCGCCCAGGCGATGGGCGTCCCGGGTGGCTGGCCGCTCACCGTCTTCCTGACGCCGCACGGACTCCCGTTCTTCGGCGGCACGTACTTCCCGCCGGCCGATCGCCCCGGTTTGCGCGGATTCCCGACCGTGCTCCGAGCGGCGGCGGCGGCGTACCGCGAGCAGCGCGACGAGATCGGAGCGATGGGCGAGAAGGTGCGCGATGCGGTTGCGCCGCGCAGCCTTCCCGCGGCGAGCGAGCCAACCGCCGCTCTCCTCGACGCTGCCGCGCGAAAGCTCGCGAACGAGACCGATCGTGCGCACGGCGGGTTCGGCGCCGCGCCGAAGTTCCCCCACCCACAGGCGCTCGACCTGATGTTGCGCAGGTCGTGGGCGACCGGCGACCCATTGATCCGAGATGCCGCAGTGCTCAGCCTCGACGCGATGTCACGCGGCGGCATCCACGACCAGGTTGGCGGTGGCTTCCATCGGTACAGCGTCGATGCGCGCTGGTCGGTCCCGCATTTCGAGAAGATGCTCTACGACAACGCGCTGCTTGCTCCCGTGTACCTGCACGCGTACCAGGTGAGCGGGCGCGAGGACATGCTCGAGGTCTGCATCGCGAACGCTCGACTACATGGCGCGCGAGCTGCGCCTCCCCGACGGCGCGTTCGCCGCATCGCAGGATGCCGACAGTCCCGGCGGCGAGGGAGCGTTCTTCGTGTGGACTCCGCCGCAACTGCGCGACGCGCTTGGCGTCGACGACGGCGCGCTCGCGGCGCGCGTGTTCGGCGTCGTCGACGGCGGCAATTTCGAGCACGGGACGACGGTGCTCTCCATGCCCTACCCGTTGGCGCAGGTGGCCAGGTCGATGTCGATCGACGAGCCGGCGTTGCGCGCTCGCGTCGAGGACCTCCGCATCAGGCTCCGGATGGCTCGCGCCTCGCGGCCGGCTCCGGAGCGCGACGGCAAGGTCATCACCGCGTGGAACGCACTTGCGATCCGCGCGTTTGCCGAGGCGGGTCCCGCACTGGAACGGCCCGATTACGTTGCGATCGCACGCGGGTGCGCCGATTTCGTGCTCGAGCACCTGGTGCGCGACGGGGTGGTCCACCGCATCTGGAACGGCGGGGAGGGACGGATCATCGGATTCCTCGATGACGCCGCCAACCTCGGTGACGCGCTGCTCACGCTGTACGAGGCGACCGGTGAGTCGCGGTATTTCACGCGCGGCCCTCGGCCTCTGCGAACGCATCGTCGAGCAGCATCGGGATGCGGATGGCAACTACTTCGACACCGCCGGCGATTCCGAGCCGCTGATCGTCCGGCCGCGCACCATCGATGACAACCCGGTGAGTGCCGGGCAGTCGGTGGCCGCGGCGCTCTTCTGCAGGATGCACGCGTTTACCGGCGAGGAGCGCTGGCACGTCCGCGCGATGGAGATCATCGCCCCACTGGCGACCGTCGTCGCGCGAGCGCCGCTCGCGGTGGCCGGGCTCGCCGCGGCGATGGAGCTGGCGGTCGGACCGATGCGCGAGATCGCGATCGCCGGGGATCCCGCGGACACGCGGACGCGCGCGCTGCTCGACGTCGTGCAGCGGCGATTCGATCCGCTGAGCGTCCTCGCGTGGGGGCCGTCAGATGCCGTCCCGCTGCTCACCGGACGGGCCCCTGTCGACGGCGCGCCCGCCGCCTATGTCTGCCGCGGCTTTGTGTGTCAGGCGCCGATGACGGGGGCGACCGAGCTGGCGGGCGAGCTCGCGGCCCGCGACTGAAGGATCAGAACTGGCCGCACCCCGAGGGTGTCGCCATCGCCTCGAGGGGCGGGAGGAAGTCGAACACCGGGAGGCGCCGCTGATCCTCGACGGGTAGGTAGTCGCCGGTGTGCGGGTCCTCGACGTAGTCGAGCTTCGGCCCGCGCGTCGTGATCTCACGCAGTGCCGCGACCAGGCGATCGATGTGCTCGACGGTCGTCCCGATGCCGAACGACGCGCGGATCGCGCCGGGGATCTCGTGGTGCTCGCCGCGGCGGAGTCGTTCGCGAATGGTGTGCGCGTCCGAGATTCCCACGCCGAGCAGATGGGTGATGTACGGGTGCGCGCAGAAGCAGCCGTGGCGAACGCCGATGGCGTGCTCGGCGCTGAGCACCGACGCAACCAGGGCGTGATGCATGCCGTCGACGGTGAACGTGCTCACTCCGAGCCGGTCGACGTCCGGCCCGTCCCACAGCCGGAGCCTGTGGAGCTTCGGGACGTCGTCGATCTGTTCGTCGAGATACGCGAGCAGGCGTTTCTCGTGCGCGCCGATGTGCGCCATGCCGGTGTGCTCGAGAACCGTGCACGCCGCGCCGAGCGCGATGGCGCCCACGACGTTCGGGCTCCCGGCCTCGTGCCGGTCGGGCAGGGGCGCCCACTGGACGTCATCCGTGGTGACGTAGGTGACGGCACCGCCGCCGGCGAGCATGGGCTCGGCATCGGCGAGCACCGCCGACGGCCCGATGAGCACGCCACCGCCGAATGGCGCGTACATCTTGTGGCCCGACAGCGCAAGGAAATCGATGCCCATCGCGACCATGTCGATGGATCGGTGCGGTGCCAGCTGCGCCGCATCGACGGCGAGCAACGCCCCGTACTCGTGCACGAGGCGTCCGATCTCGGCGACCGGGAAGACCTCCCCGGTGACGTTGCTCGCTCCCGTGATCGCGACGATGCCGATGGGGCGATGGCGATCCTCCAGAGCGCGTCGCAGATCGGCGAGCAACTGCTCCGGCGACTCCGGCGGGTCGAGCAGTTCGACGCGCGCGAGGCGCCTCCACGGCAGCATGTTCGCGTGGTGTTCGACGATCGTGCTGAGCACCGCATGACCCGGTCGCAGGACCAGGCAGTGGGTCAAGAGGTTGATGGCCTCGGTGGTGTTTCTGACAAAGATGACGGAATCGGATGTGCGGGCGCCGGCGAAGGTGGCCACCGCGGACCGCGCCGCCTCGTACGCACGCGTCGACACCTGCGACGCGAAGCCGGCTCCCCGGTGCACGCTGGAGTACCAGGGGAGGAACTCGATCACGGCGTCTGCGACCGCCTCCATGGCGGGGGTGCTCGCGGCCATGTCGAGGTTCACGTAGGTGCGGGTCTCACCGCCCGCCAGCTGCACCTCGAGGTCCGCACCGACGAGGCGGGGAAGGCTGACGCCCGACGCATGCCGGCCGGGCCGGCCCCGTGGCGTGGATTCTGTGAGCATCAGGCCTTCGAGGGTACTGCCAGCCGGCCCCCGAGGATCACGTTCGCAACGATCTCGCCACCGAGGTGATAGGCGACGTCGATCCAGTTGGGGGTGTTCAGGATCACCGCGTCGCAGCGCAGGCCCGGGCGCAGCATGCCGCGGTCGGCAAGCCCGAGTGCGGCCGATCCGCCTCCGGTGGCCGCCACCAGCGCCTGCGCCGGCGTGAGCCCGCCGAGTGCGACGGCCAGCGAGATCATCAGCGGCATCGATTCGCTGTAGCAGGTGCCCGGGTTGCAGTCGGTGGCCACCGCCACGGTGCAACCGGCTTCGAGGAGCCGCCGGCCTGGTGGCGGAGGTCCGCCGAGCACCAGCGAAGCGCCGGGCAGGATCACGCCGACGACGCCTGCGCTGCTCATGGCCTCGAGGTCCGTGTTGGCGGCGTGCTCGAGGTGGTCGGCGCTCACCGCGCCCGCCTGGGCCGCGAGCAAGGCTCCGCCGCTGCGCGAGCGCTGCTCGGCGTGGATCTTCGGGCGCAGCCCATGGGCACGACCCGCGGTGAACAGGCGCTCGCATTCGGCCACGGTGTACGCGCCGGTTTCGCAGAACGCGTCGACAAACCGGGCGCGCTTCGCCGCCCCGGCCACGCCCCGCGTGCACGCGTCGTCGATGTACGCGTCGCGCGGTCCATCCGGGACCGCATGCAGCGGAAGATACGTCGCCACCACGTCGGGCAGGTCCACCCACTGACGGAGGCGATCCGCGGCGTCGAGCTGCCGCATCTCGGCCTCATGCTCGAGCCCGTACCCGCTCTTGACCTCGATGGTCGTCGTGCCGCCGGCGAGCATGCGACGCGCTCGCTCGCGACCTGCCGCCGCCAGCTCCTCGACACTGCCCGCGGCGGTGGCACGAACCGTCGCCCGGATCCCACCCCCTGCCGCCGCGATCTCCTCATACGTGGCGCCGGCCGCACGCTGCGCGTACTCGTCGCCGCGATCTCCGAGCCAGACGAGGTGCGTGTGCGCGTCGACGAAGCCGGGCAGGACGGCAGCGCCCCGAGCATGGATCTCGAGCGCATCGCGCGGGACGCTCGATCGGTCCAGCCGCGACTCGGGTCCGGCGTACACGATCACTCCGTCGCGCGCCACCAATGCCGCGTCACGGACGACACCTGGAGCATCACCGACCAGCGGATCACACGTGCACAGTGCACCGATGCCGTGGACGACGACCGCGCTCATGCCTCGTGCGCGCTTCGTGCTCGCGTGGCGAGCCCGCTGCAGAATTTGAGAAACGTTGCGGCCATCAGGCGAAGTGTCATGGCGTTGACGTCGGCGGTCGCATCCACCTCGCAGAAGTCAGCTGCGACCACGTGCGAGTCGGCGCCGAGGAGATGCGCCGCGCGGAAGAGATCCTCCGGATGCATTCCACCCGGAAGACTCGCCGGGCATGCCGGTGCGAACGCGCGATCGACGACGTCGATGTCGAAGTCCACGTACACACGCTCAACCCCGCGCGCGACGAGCAGCGACATCGCGGTCGCGATGACCGCGTCCATGCCGTCCCGCCGCACCGAGTGCAGCGGGACGATGTGAATTCCATGCGCGCGCGCCCACTCCGCGTGCTCGCGCGCGTTGCCGAGAGGGTGGATCCCGATCTGAGCCACCCGTTCGCCCGGCAGCCCTGCCTCGATGAGCTCACGCACCGGCGTGCCATTGCGTGACCCGTCGGTCGCCGGCCGGCAGTCGTGGTGCGCATCGAGCGTCAGCAACCCCCAGGCTGCGGGCACGGCGCTCATCAGCCCCTCCAGAGCCGGGCGTGTCAGTGAGTTGTCGCCACCCACGACCACAACATACTCCGCCATGCGAGCAGCGTCGGCCGCTGCGGCCTGAATGCGGTCGTGGGCTGCGCGCGCGTCGGTGTCGTCACGATCGCCCTGAACATCGCCGAGGTCTCGCACATGCAACGTCGCGACGTCGACGAACCGCTCGGCGTCCCAGGTGGGGAAGCGCTGCAGCGCCTCGCGGAACGCCGGGGGCGTCGCCCACGATTGCACCGGGGTGATCGAGGCCTTCGAGATCGGCGCGCCGAGGAGCACGAGATCGGGTGCGGTTGCGTCCTCGGCGATCCACTCGCGAGCGTTCATCCGCCGGCTGGATCCTCCGCGTCGAGCATCGGGACGCGCACCCCGCGTGCGCGAGCCGCCTCGCGCGCTTCCGGGTAGCCCGCGTCCGCGTGGCGCATGACGCCGGTGGACGGGTCGTTGGTGAGCACGAGCTCGCAGCGTCGCGCGGAGAGCTCGCTGCCGTCGACGCACACCTGGGCACCGGCGTGAATCGACAGCCCCATACCGACACCGCCGCCGTGATGCACGGCGACCCACGTCGCGCCGCTGGCGGTGTTGAGCAGCGCGTTCAGCACCGGCCAGTCCGCGATCGCGTCGCTGCCGTCGCGCATCGCCTCGGTCTCGCGCAGTGGCGATGCGACCGAGCCGCTGTCGAGGTGATCACGCCCGATCACCACCGGCGCCGACAGCTCGCCGCTGCGCACCATGTCGTTGAATCGGAGCCCGGCACGGTGGCGCTCGCCGGCGCCGAGCCAGCAGATCCGCGCGGGAAGGCCTTGAAACTGCACCCGCTCCTTCGCGAGGCTGAGCCAGCGATGCAGGCCGTCGTGATCCGGGAAGAGCTCGAGCATCGCCGCGTCGGTTCGCGCGATGTCCTCGGGGTCTCCGCTCAACGCGACCCACCGAAACGGTCCACGCCCCTCGCAGAACTGGTCGCGAATGTATGCGGGCACGAACCCCGGGTAGGCGAACGCGCCGGCAAAGCCACCGATTCGCGCCTGGTCGCGGAGTGAGTTGCCGTAGTCGAATACCTCCGAACCGCGACGCTGGTACTCGACCATCGCCTCGCAGTGACGCGCCATCGATTCGCGAGACCGGCGCATGTACGCGTCGGGGTCGCTCGCGCGCAGGCTCGCAGCGTCCTCCAGGCTGAGGCCGGCGGGGATGTAGCCATTGAGCGGATCGTGGGCACTGGTCTGGTCGGTGACGACGTCGATCGCCAGCGAGGACTCGAGCAGTGCCGGCAGGGCCTCGGCCGCGTTCGCGCAGACGGCCACCGAGAGCGCACGTCCCTCCTCGCGCGCGACGTCGCACCGCCTGACCGCGGCGTCGAGGGTCTCAGCGACCTCGTCAACGTAGCCGGTGTCGATGCGTCGCTGTATGCGGGCAGGGTCGACGTCGATGCAGAGCGCGACCCCGCCACTCATGGTCACCGCGAGCGGCTGGGCGCCGCCCATCCCGCCGAGCCCCGAGGTCACGATCAGGCGGCCGCGCAAGCTCCCGCCGAACCGCTTCCTCGCCACCGCCTGGAAGGTCTCGAACGTCCCCTGCAGGATGCCCTGGGTGCCGATGTAGATCCACGATCCCGCGGTCATCTGCCCGTACATGGTCAGCCCCATGCTCTCCAGCCGCCAGAACTCCTCCCACGTGGCCCAGCGCGGCACGAGGAGCGAGTTCGCGATCAGCACCCGGGGCGCCAGCTCGTGGGTTCTGGCGACGCCAACCGGCTTGCCCGACTGCACCAGCAGCGTCTCGTCGTCTCGCAGCGAGCGAAGCGTCGCGACGATGGCGTCGAAGCACTCCCAGGAACGCGCAGCGCGGCCGGTGCCGCCGTAGACGACCAGCAAGTCGGGGTCCTCGGCGACCGCCGGGTCGAGGTTGTTCATGAGGCAGCGCAGTGGCGCTTCGGTCTGCCAGCTGCCGCAGCTCAACGCGCTCCCGTGGGGTGCGCGAACCGGCCGGGCGCCGGCGGTCATCGCAAGGTCACCCCGGCGCCGGCCAGCGCGACCCGCCATCCGCCGTCATGCGCCCACGCCTCGGCGGCTTCGAGATCACCACTCAGGATGCGGTCGGCTGCGAGCGACGGGGCGCGCGTGCGCAGGGCGGCGATGACGGCACCGGTCGCCGCCGCGGGGCGGAGTGGATGTCGCATCTCGATCGCCTGAGACGCGGCCAGCACCTCGATGGCGAGCACTGCGCGGAGCAGCCGCACCGAACGGCGAGTGCGCAGCGCCGCCTCGTACCCCATCGAGACATGGTCCTCCTGGCCCGCGCTGGTGGCCGCGCTCTGCACCGCGAACGGCGTCGCCGCGTGGCGGAGCGACGCGACCATGGCCGCGGCCGTGTACTGGGTGATCATCAGACCGCTGTTCAGCCCCGGCTCAGGACTGAGAAACGCGGGCAGGCCTCGCGAGCGCGCCGGGTCGAGCAGCCTGTCGACGCGGCGTTCGCTGATCGCGGCAACGTCGGCGCAGATCGACGCGAGCATGTCGGCCGCGTAGGCGAGCGCCTGTCCGTGGAAGTTGCCGGCGCTCACCACGTCGGCGCCGAGGATCACCGGGTTGTCGACAACACTGGCTAATTCATGCTCGACGGTCGCACGGCAGAAGGCAGCGACGTCGCGCGCGGCGCCGTGCACCTGGGGCGCGCAGCGAAGCGAATACGCATCCTGGACGGCGTGGCGCGAGGGGCGGTGCGACGCGACGATCGGACTCCCCTGGAGCAACGCGCGCAGGTTCGCGGCCGAGTCCGCCTGCCCCTGCGCAGGACGCAGCGCCACCACGCGCTCGTCGTAGGCGACCGTCGTCCCCAATAACGCCTCGACGGCCAGCGCGCACGCGACGTCGGCGAGGCGGAGCAGGTCCTCGATGTCGTGCACCGCCAGCGCGAGCAGGCTCGTCATCGCGTCGGTCCCGTTGATGAGCGCGAGCCCTTCCTTGGGCTCGACATCGATCGGGGTCAGCCCGTGGGCGCGCATCGCGTCGGCGCCGGCGACACGATCGCCGCCTGGACCGGCGGTCCATCCCTGCCCGAGGAGCACGGTGGCGACCGCGGCGAGCGGCGCCAGGTCTCCGGACGCCCCGAGCGAGCCGTGCTCCGGAACCCAGGGGATGATGCCCGCCTCCAGGATTCCCAGCAGAGCTTCGACCAGCTCGACCCGGACGCCGGAGAGCCCCGCGGCAAGCGTGCGTGCGCGCAGCAGGATCATCCCGCGGACCACCTCGTCGTCGAGGCGAGGACCCGATCCCGCGGCGTGGCTGAGCACGACGGAGCGCTGGAGCAGGGCGCGATCCGCCGGGTCGACGGCGCGGTCCGCCAGGGCCCCGAACCCGGTGGTGACGCCGTAGACGACCTCGCCCTCGCGGTCGAGACGATCGACGACCTCACGCGCCGGGCGCATCCGCGCCCGCACCCCTGGATCGAGGGCCACGGCCTCGCGCTCCCGGGCGGCGCGCACCACCGCATCGATGCTCAATGCGCCGCCGTCGACAGTGATCATTCGGCGAGCAGCCTACTCGACCATGGAGCCGTGCCTCGTGACCCGAGGCGGCGAGGCGGATCCGCGAACCGATAGCCCGCGCACGTACGTTATGCGGACGTGGATCCGCAGCCGGAACCCCCGCCTCTGACCGCGTCCGCCGCGTGGCCGGCGTTGCCGGCGGCGCCTCCCGCCTGGCCGGAGCCAGTGGCGTACCCGGCTCGCCGCTGGCCGGTCGTGGTGCTCGCCGCCTGCGTCATCCTCGCGGCTGCCGGCGGGATCACGCTTGGGGCCACCACCAGCACCTCATCGTCGTCGTCCACCGCCTCCAGCCTCGCGGCGGACGGCCAGTACGCCAAGGCGATCGCCATCGATGAGGCGATCGCCGGACGAGGCGGCCCGCTTGCCGCGCTGAACCCGGGCGCGGCCGGGGCCGCTCGATCGGCCGCTCAGCAGACGCTGATGGCCTGGGCCGCGGCGCTGGGCAGGACGGGCAGGGTGGATGTGGCCGTCTCGCTCTACCGGTCGGTGACCGCCCCGTCGTTGCGCAGGCGGGCGCTCGACGCACTGGCTGCACTGCTCCTCGCGACCGCCACCGCCGACGCCCGCCAGGGGCAGTACCCGAGCGCGATCCAGAGGCTCACCGAGATCGCGGCGATCGCCCCGGCGACGCCCGCGGGCGCGCAGGCCAAGCGACAGCTCCCGGTCGACCAGGCGGGCGAGGCGGGAGCGCTGGTGACCGCCGGGCGGGCGGCGGACGCGGTGGCGCTCCTGCAGACCGTGCTGACAGAGGCCTCGGCGGATGCAAGCAGGACCGCCATGAGCCTGCTCCCCGCGGCGCTGCTCGCCGCCGGACAGCAGGACCTGGCGCATGACTCCTATCAGGAGGCCGTGCAGACGCTTCAGCAGCTCGTGAACAGCTTCCCGAGCACCCCCGAGGCGGTGGAGGCGGGGGCGATGCTCCACGCGCCCCAGGTCGTGTCCGGCACGCTGGTCATGCACAGCGGCGCCCCCATCTCCGCGCGGGTTCGGCTCAGCTCCAACTACAAACCCGAGCCCGGCGGGACGTACCAGACAAGCGCGCCCTTCTACTACACGACCGCCGACAGCGCAGGGGATTTCACCTTCAGCAGCGTGCCGATCGGAAAGTACGTGCTCGAGGTGCTCTCGAACGGCAACTGGACCACGCTCATCAACCCCAGCACGAATCTGCCCGCCAACCCGGTATCGGTGACCGCACTGGTCCCCTTTGACCTGACGTTCGTGGTGCTCTCCCCGTAGGGACCATCCAGCCGGGTACGATGTCCAGGAGATGGGAGGGGAGTTCGAGGGAGTAGTGCGTCCTCGACGTTTGCCCCGAACCCGAAGCGGCCAGGCGCTCGTCGAATTCGCGGTCGTGCTCCCGCTGTTCCTGTTCTGCCTGATCGGTGCTCTCGATGCGGGTCTCTGGGCGGTGCAGACATCGGCCGAGGTCTCAGCCGTGGAGCAGGCCGCGATGGTCGCGTCGTCGGCGGGCGCCAGCCCCACCTCGGAGACCGCACCCGATGCTCGCGCGGTCCTGGCGTCCATCTCGAGCCGGCTCCGCAGCGCGCTCTTCGGTACAACGATCAAGAGCTGGTGCGCGACCAACACCAGCGGCGATTGCGCGCCGGATGCCACGCAGCGGTGCCCGGCGACGCCCGCGGAGGTGCAGGACGTGGACGGTCCACGAGTGGTCGTCGTGTGCGTGAGCGAGGCCGACCCGCCCGGCGTGCACAACCCCGCCGCCCGGACAGGTTGCGCCGTATCCGCCCGGCTGCGAGGACTCGCCGATGATCACCGTGCGCGTCGTCGGTTTCGTCGCGTCATTCGTGCCGCCGGGCTTCGGTCCGGGGGCGACGGGCTTCGAGCTCCCGGCGAACATCTCGGCAACGACTCACACGCTCCGATTCGCTCCGTGACGCGCCGCAGGCGGCGCGGCACCAACGCTCAGGCCGTCCTCGAGACCGCGCTGGTCATCCCCATCCTGCTGTTTCTCGTCTGCAATTTCATCGCGGTGATGGTGCAGGTCACGGTGCAGGAGCAGCTCAATTCGGCCACCGCACTCGCGGCGCAATCGCGGTTCCAGGCTCCTGAGAATGCGATCGATCCGGCGGGCACACGCTGCTGCGGCGCACATGGAACTGCTCTTGCCACCGCCGGCTTGCCCACCGGTTGCCGGTACGCCGCCGAGACCTTTTACGGAACCATGACGACGTACACCGGACTGCTTCACTGGCAGCAGGCGACCCTCTGCACGTCCGGCGGCGACAGCGGGAACGCCGCCAATCCTCCGGCGCAACCGGTGGCATACGCGGGATCGCCGTCGAACGCGGAGGTGTCGTGCGACATCGGCTCCATCAAGTCCGGCGGCACTGTGATTCCCGGGTACGTGGACCGGTCGCTCAACCCGCCCGCCGGTCTCGACGTCGTGACGTGCAGCGCCTCGGCTTCTCTTGACTTCGCGAACACGCCACTGGCCTGGGGTGTGTTCTGGACTCCGACGCTGCACGCGCAGGCCGAGGCGCTCCCGCCTCCGTTCCGTCAGTGACGTTGCGGCGCTTTCGCGTGGTGCGGGGCGCGCACCAGCGTGGCCAGACCCTGATCATCTTCGCGCTTGGTTTCACCCTCTTCCTGTTCAGCCTCACGTGCCTGGTCGCTGACGCCGCCGCCCTCTACGTGTGGTCGGGCCGCGTGCAAACCGCCGCGCAGCTTGGCGCGCAATCGGGTGCGGACGCGGTCGATCCGAGGTATCTGTACAACGCGACCGCCGCATGCCCGCACGGAGCGCCAGGCGCGTGCGCCGTGCCGATCGTGGACGTCAGCGCGCAGGATCGCAGCGGCGCGCTCTATGCATTTCAGACGCGCATGCATCGAGGCCGCCGACCAGTCGGCGCAGGTGCCGGTCGACGCCGCCAACCCGCTCGTGCTGAAGACGGCGGACGACCCGCAGGTGCCGGACGGCACGTGGTGCGCCAGCGACGGATGCCATGTGTACGCGGAGATCTCGCGCGTGGTGCACCTTCCGATACCGTTTCCGGGATTTCCCGCGACGATCACGGTGCGCGGCACCGGCTACGCGGCGCCGGTCGCCGGCACGAACGTCGCGACGTCAACGTGCACCGGGATCGCCTGGGTACCCGCGCCCCCGCCGCGCTGAGCGTCTCCACGTCATGACGTCGCTAAGCTCGGACGATGCTCGTTCGTGAACCGGCCCTGTGGCGGGACATTCCGGTGCGCGGAGACATCCTCGATGCGTCGGCGCGCGAGCTCACCGGTCTTGAAGCGCTGCGCACGGTTCGTGCGCAACCGCCGATGGGCCGGCTGACGGGACTGACGTTCGACGGCGCCGACGAGGGCACGGCCGCATTCAGCTTGCCGGTGTCGCGCTGGTTCGAGTGGTCGCACGGCGGCGTGCCCGGAGGCGTGCTCGCGCTTTCGGCGGATGCCGCTCTCGGGTGCGCGCTCCAATCGCGGCTCCCGGCGCACACCCAGTACACGACTGCCGAGATGTCGCTCACGTACGTGCGTCCCGCGCAGATCGGCACGACGGCCGCGGCGCACGCGCGAGAGCTGCACACGGGTCGAACGCTGGGGCTCTCGGTGGGCGAGGTCGTCGACGCAGATGGCAGGCTGATCGCGTACGCGACATCGCGGATGCGCATCTTTCGCGAGGCTGCCTCAGGTGCTCCTTCGCGGGGCGGGACGGCGGCGCCGCCACCGCGTCCAAACCGGACACCCAGCCTCGACGACGGTCCCGACCCGTATCTCCGACCCGTGGCAGGCGAACGCATCGACGAGCGCGAATTCCTTGCGCGCAGTGGGGTTGAGATCATCCACGCACAGATTCGCGGCGACCTGCCGCTTCCTCCGATGCATCACCTGCTCGGCATCACCCCGACCGAGGCCACGCTCGGGGCTGCGACGTGCGCGATGCCGCTGAGCGGCTGGCTCGCGACGCCGTTCGGCTGGCCGCAGGGCGGCTTCATCGTGCTGCTCGCTGATCTCGCGCTGGCCCTCGCGACCCAGACCACCCTCGCCAAGGGTGAGGGGATGGCGTCGGTGGACATCAAGGTGAACTTCCTTCGCCCCGTCGCCGGGGACGGCAGCACGCTGGAAGCGCGGGCCAAGGTCGTGCATCGCGGCCGCAGCCTGACCGTCGGCACCGCCGAGGTGCTCGGCGCCGACGGCCGGCCCGTGGCCCTCGCCACGGGCTCGGCCGCGCTGCTCGGAACCTGAGGTCAGGCGATCTCTCGTTCGCCTGGCTCGATCCGCGGGCGGCGGGCATCGGGCCCCTGCACACGGACGCCGAGGTCGCGCGCGATCTGCCGGCCGTCGGGGCTGCCCCACCCGCTGGCGAGGTCCCAGCCGCGCCCCGCACGGTACGGGCCGCCGGTATCGCCCGACGTCACGTCGTTGAAGCCCCGCCCCCGTTTGGCGTAGAGCGCCGGATGCGGCAGGCCGATCCTGTGTCCCAGCTGCGAGGACACGAGCGTCCAGAGTGCCGTGTACATGGGGGCAACCGCGCTGGTGCCGCCGGTCGCCCGGAGACGTCGCAGCGCGACGACGTTCCACCCGGTGAGTGGGTCGGCGTTGCCGGCGCCGTCGGGGAGTCCCCGGCCGAGCGTGCCACCGTCGGCCGATCGTGGACGGATCCCGAGCGCCGCTTGATACGCGGGCACGGGGAACACGCTGCTGACGCCGCTTCCCGCGGCGCCCGCGCCGCGCGCCAACTCGTTCCACACGGTCTCGGTCCGGATGCGTCCGCGGGCAGCGAGCAGGGTGGTGCCGCCGCAGGCCCACGCGTGCGGGCTCGACGCCGGGAACTCAGGGTGCTGGTATCCGTCGACCTCTGCGTTGGTCGACCCGGCGTCACCGGCCGCGGCGCTGAAGGTCACCCCGTGGAGGGCCCCCGCCGCGAAGGCCGCATCGAGGCCGCGCATGCCTTGCGGCGACCAGTGATCCTCGGGCGCACCCCAGCTGATCGACACCGCGGCCGGGCGTCGCATGGCGTCGCTCGCGGCGGTCGCGGCCGCGTCGATGAACCCGCGCTCGCTGTTGGGTGCGTTGTAGCTGACGATGGTGAGGTGTGCCTTGGGTGCCATCGCGGCAACCATGCCGCCGATCACCTGGTAGTCGAGCGCCACCTCGACGTCGGCGCCGTTCGGATCCGGGGTCGGGGTCGCACCGTCCAGCCAGACGTTGGTGATGTCCGGCGCGGGCAGTCCGAGGCGCGCGAACGAAGCCGCCAGGTCGAAGGGATGCACGACGCCGCCGAGCTCGATCATGGCCGCAACCAGCTCGACACCCTCGCCGCCGTTGGCGAGACGCGGGAAGTCGTAGAGCGACGCGAGCTGCGGCGGGTCGTACGCGAACACCGCCGAGCGACCGTCATCGAGCCCGCGCACGTGCGAGCGCGCCAGGGGCCTGTCATCGAGGCCGTAGACGCCTTCGACAACGTGATCGAGATGAGCGGGGAGATGCACCGGGCCTGCATGTCCGCGGTACTCGACGTTGCGCCCGTCCGGCAACTGCCAGCCGAATCGCTCCAGGTCGACGTCGAAGGCGCGGGAAAGCTGCCCGGCGCTGCCGCGGAGCAACACCCGCCGGGTGGCGGCGTCCTCGCCGGTGACCTGCAGACCGGCCGCGCCGGCCCAGCGCACCACTCGATCCCTGTCGGCGGGGTCGAAGCCATGACGCGCGGTCAGCTGATTGATGTCCATGTGGCGCGCGCTCCGGTCCGGGAGCGACTCCAACCAGGCGAGGCTCTGCGCCGTGGTGGGCCCACCCGTGCGCTCGCGCAGCATGAGTGTGACGCCGGCGTCGGCCTGCAACTCCGCCTCGTCGAGCTTCCTGAGACGTCGGTGGCCGGGGCGGGTCCCGCCGGTGGGGTGGTAGGCGCTGCCGCGCAGCGGAACGGAGTCGGGCATGGTCGGCCCCCTCTCGAGGACATCGGGCGGGCGCCGCCGTTGCGGCGGCGCTGCATCCCGACGCGGAGCCGCCAATCATCCAGGGGCGATTCGGACATCTCGGGGACGTCCAGATGCGACTCCGGACCGCAGTCAGACGGTGCTGCGAGTCCGCCCGATGGCGTCGATGGCGCTGCGGTTCTCGAGCGACGAGAGGTCGCCGGGATCCGTGCCCAGGTAGACGGAGCGGACCACGCGGCGGAGCACCTTGGCGTTGCGGGTTTTGGGCAGTTCTGACACGATCTCGACCGCATGCGGTGCGAGCGCCTTGCCGAGGTCCTCGGCGACGCGGCGGGCGAGTGCCACGCGCAGCTCGGGTGAATCGGTGACTCCGGGCTTGAGCACCACGAACACGACCAGCGCCTCTCCCTTGACCGGGTCCGGGACGCCGATCGCCGCGGCCTCGGCGACGGCCTGATGCGCGACCAGCGCTGACTCCACCTCGGCGGGTCCGAGGCGCTTGCCCGCCACCTTGATGGTGTCGTCGCTGCGTCCGCGCACGTACCAGAGCCCGTCGGAGTCCACCTCGACCCAGTCACCGTGCACCCACACATCGGGCCAGCGGGACCAGT
The DNA here is from genome assembly GCA_963756075.1 of Candidatus Dormiibacterota bacterium. Lineage (GTDB taxonomy): Bacteria > Chloroflexota > Dormibacteria > Aeolococcales > Aeolococcaceae > Palsa-851. Next base: position 349,774 of record CAVWMH010000002.1, read on the forward strand.
AGGTGTCGAGGTACCGCTCGCGGTCGTGCCAGAACCCGCGCGTCATCCCCGGCCAGGGTGCTCGAATGACCAGCTCCCCGACCCGTCCGCGAACGCTGAGACCGTTTTCATCGACGACGTCCGCGGCCATGCCTGGACATGGCCCGGCGAACGAGCACGGTTGCAGCGGTGTGAGCATGTTGCCGGCGAGGATGCCGCCCGAGATCTCTGTCCCGCCCGAGTAGTTGATCACCGGGAGGGTCCCGCCGCCGATCTTCTGCTGGTACCACAGCCATGGGTCGGTGTTCCACGGCTCGCCCGTGGATCCGAGCACACGGAGCGAGGAGAGATCGTGGGCGGCGACCGGCTCGTCGCCGTGGCGCATCAACGCTCGAATCACCGTGGGGGCGATCCCCAGCACCGACACGCGGTGTCGCTCCACCACCGACCACAGGCGATCAGGACCGGGATGGTCCGGCACACCATCGAACAGCACGAGCGTCGCGCCGATGCTCAGCGCACCGCAGATGGCCCACGGGCCCATCATCCAGCCGATGTCGGTGAACCAGAGCAGGCGGTCGCGCTCGCCGATGTCGAAGCAGTGGGCCATGTCCTGCATCGCCTTGACGGGGAAGCCGCCGTGCACGTGCACGGTGCCCTTCGGCCGGCCCGTTGTCCCGCTGGTGTAGATGATCATGAACGTCGAGTCGGCGTCGGTACCGGCGATCGGCGGTCCGCCGCTCCAGCCGTCGGGCAGCGGCTGGTAGATGACGTCGCGATCCGGGTGCATCGCGACTGTCGGGTCGCCGAGCTGGGGCACCACCAGGATGTGCTCGAGCGACGCCAGCTGCGCTGCGGCTTCATCGGCGACAGCCTTCATGGCGACGACGCCACCGCGCCGCCTGAATCCGTCAACAACGACCAGAACCTTGGCGTCGCAGTCGCGCAGCCTCGACACGATCGCGCCCGCGCCGTACCCGCTGAAGAGCGGCACCACCACAGCTCCGAGCCATGCGCACGCGAGGAAGAGCGAGACCGTCTCGGGGATCATCGGCAGGCACAGGCCGACGCTGTCACCGAGCCCGACACCGAGGTTGGAGAGCGTCGCCGCCGCATATGCGGCCTGACGCCGGAGCTCGGCATACGTCCATTCACGCGTGCTGCCGTCATCGCCCTCCCACACGACGGCGGTGCGCTGGGGCACGCGCTGCGCCCAGCGCGTCACAGCGTTGTGCGCGAGATTGAGCTTGCCGCCGGCCCAGAACCGCGTCCAGGGCAATCCTGGGGAGGTGTCCATGGCGGTGTCGAAACGGCGGGTCCATTCCACGCCGATGTCATCGACCACCGCCGCCCAGAACCGCTGCGGGTCCGTGCGCGCGAGCCGCGCGACGCCCTCGAGATCGACCGCGCCGAGGGCGTCGATGAAGTGCCGCACACGTGACCCGCCTGCCTGCTCGGCCGTCGGCATCCACGCGAAACGTGAGTCGCTGCTGCTCATGGCCCGGTGACCATAGCGCGTGGTCAGCGGTCGATCGCTGCCATGTCCCAGTGGCGGTCTCCGCGCACGCTCTCGGGAGTGGCCACCGCCTCGAGTCGCGCGATGTCGGCCGGCTCGAGGGCGATATCGGCCGCCGCGGCGTTCTCCTCGAGGCGCGCACGCCGCTTGGTGCCCGGGATCGGGACGATGTCCGGCCCGCGATGCAGCAGCCACGCAAGCGCCAGCTGCGCCGCGGTGACGCCTTTCTCCGCCGCGATATCGCCGATGCGCGAGGCGATCGCCACGTTGGCCTCGAGGTTGCCGTCGGCGAAACGCGGGAACCGGCTGCGACGCGTGTCGGACTCGGCCAGCGTGCTCGACGTCACCGCGCCGGTGAGGATGCCCCTGCCGAGCGGGCTGTACGCGACAAAGCCGATACCCAGCTCGCGCATCGCCGGCAGGACCGACTCCTCCACGTCGCGCGAGAACAGCGAATATTCCGATTGCACGGCGGAGATCGGATGGACCGCGTGGGCGCGGCGCATCGTGGCCGGCCCAGCCTCGCTCAACCCGAGAAACCTGACCTTCCCAGCTTCGACCAGCTCCGCCATCGCGCCGACGGTCTCCTCGATGGGGACCGAGCGATCGAGCCGGTGCTGGTAATAGAGGTCGATGACGTCGATGTCGAGACGCTGGAGCGACGCGTCGCACGCCCGGTGCACGTGTTCCGGGCGCCCGTTGATGATCTGCGATCCATCGGCCTGTCGCTCGAACCCGAACTTCGTTGCCACGACGTACTGATCACGCCGCCCGGTCAGAGCCTTGCCGATCAGCTGCTCGTTGGTGAACGGCCCATACATGTCGGCGGTGTCGAGCATGGTCACGCCGAGCTCGGCGGCACGATCGATGGTTGCGATCGCCTCGCGCTCGTCGCGCTCCTCGGCGGTGCCGTAGAAATCCGACATTCCCATGCAGCCGAGCCCCAGCGCGGAGACCTCCAGCCCCTGGGTCCCCAGCCTGCGCTGCTCCACGTCCCATTCCTCCTGCACAGCTGTCCCGCTGACGGAAGAATGAGCGAAGAGGACTTGCCTACGCCACCTGGATCATCGTCGGCGTCGATTTCCGCGCCGCACGACCGGTGTCAGCCCACCCATAGATGGTGGCGGCGAGCGCGATGGCACCGGCGACGAAGAAGGCCAACTCGCTGCCGCCCACCTCGGCGAGCCAGCCGGCGAGCAGACCTCCCAGAGGTGCCGTGCCGAAAAAGACGTACCCGTAGATGCCGAGGATGCGTCCGCGCATCTGATCGGTGACCGCGAGCTGCAGCGATGCGTTCGCCTGCGACGAGTACAGCGTGAACGCGATGCCGGTCACGACCAGCGCAAGGCCCGCAGCCCACACGACGTGCAGTGGAGCAAGCGCGATCTCCGACACCGAGAAGAGCGCGGCGCCGATCAGCATCGTGTGCCGGCTTGCGCGCCCGAGCGATGCGGAGAACAGGGCGCCAACCAGCGCTCCAAAGCCGAAGAGTGCCGAGAGGATGCCGAAGATCTCCGGCCCGCTGTTGAGCGTTCGCGAAGCAAGGACGGGCAGGAGCACGTTGAAGTTGATGCTGATCGTCGCGATCACCAGCATCATCACGAGCACCGAGCGGATCACCGGCATGCGCCACGCGAACTTCAGCCCTTCGAGCGAGCCACGCAGCACGTTCTGGTTGCGCTGATCCTTGCGAACTGGAAACAGCCGGTCCACGCGCATCAGCCACAGTGCGGCCAGGACGGCGAAATAGCTGAGGGCGTTGATGAGGAAGCAGATGCCGACCCCGGCCACCGCGATGAGCCCGCCCGCGATTGCGGGCCCGACGATGCGTGAGGCGTTGAAGAGACTGGAGTTCAACGCCACGGCGTTGGGCAGCTCGTCGCGCCCGACCATCTGGATGGTGAACGCCTGCCGAACCGGATTGTCGAGCACCGTGATCATTCCAGTGATGCCCGCGATGACGTACACCTCCCAGACCGTGGCGTGTCCGGTGAGCGTGAGTCCGGCGAGAAGCGCGGCCGTGAACATGAACGCCGCCTGCGTGCCGATCAAAACCTTGCGTTGATCGAGGCGGTCCGCAAATGCGCCGCCGAACAGCCCGAACAATCCGTACGGCCCGAACTGGCAGACCGCGAGCAGGCCGACGGCGAGCGGCGAGTGAGTGTTCTGGACGACGAACCACGCCTGCGCGACGCTCTGCATCCACGTGCCGCTGATGGATACGACCTGTCCGAAGAAATACAGGCGGTAGTTGTAGTGGCGGCGCAGGCTCATGAAGGTCCGCGCGGTGGCGTTGCGGATCCCCAGGCTCATTCCGCCTGATCCAGCAGCGCCGCGAGCGGCGCGATGGCGGCGGCGATCGCGGCGAGGTCGGTGCCGGCGAGCCGGCTGAGCCGGGCCGACAGCCAGGCGGTTCGCTTGGATCGAATCACCTTGAGCACGCGCTGGCCTTCCGGGGTGACTTCGAGGTCCACCCTGCGCCGGTCGCGTTCGGCCTGGCGGCGCGTCACCAGGCCGGACGCCTCGAGGCGGTCGATGTGACTGCACACCGACGGCATCGATGTCCCTTCGCGAGCGGCGAGCTCGGCGACCCCGATCCCGGGGTTCCCCTCGATCAAACCGAGGAGGGAGAGCTGCCCGGGCGACACGCCGGACGTGTGCACCTCGCGGCGCAGATGGCGGTTCAGGTGGAGCAGCACCGGTCTCAGCTGGTTGGCGATGTCGACGGGTTGGATGGCGGTGGCGGTCATGATCTGAATTGATTATATAACCTAACTAATTTTCTGGCAACCCCGGCTCAGCACCCGTCGGGAACCCGGCGACGGTCCCCGGCGTCTCCGTCTCCGCACGATGTGAACCCGATTGGAGGACCTCAGATGCGCAAGTTCCTGTTCGCCGGCATGGGTGTTGCCGCCGCGGTCGTCGCCCAGGCGGGGCAGGTCTTCGCATGCGGCGGGTTGGTCGCGCCTGACGGTGACGTCCGTCTCGCCAAGGCGACGACGTTCATCGCGTGGTCGGGCGGCGTCGAGCGCTATGTCACGAGCTTCGCGTTCACCGGCGCGGTGACCGATGTGGGTTGGATCGTCCCGCTCCCCGCCGTCCCGACGTCGATCAAGGAAGCGGGCGCGTGGACGCTCCAGCGTCTCGAGCGCGAGTTCGCACCCGTGTTTCCCGAAGATCAGCTGGCCTTCGCGTCGGCTGCTTCGGGCGCTCCGGCGACGGTCATCGAGCAGGTGCAGGTCGAGGCACTCGACGTCACCGTCCTCAAGGGAAGCGGTCAGGCGGTCATCGACTGGTGCACGCACAACGGATTCCTCGTGTCGCCCGAGATCAAGGACCACCTGCTCCGCTACGCGACCTCCAGCCCGATATTCATGGCGGCGAAATACAACACGTCACTGGCACTGGAGCGCCATCAGCAGGCGGGTGACGGCGTACCGCTGTTGATCACCATGCACACCCCCCACCTCTGGGTTCCGCTCGAGATCCTCGCGACGCCGGGAGCACCGGTCAACGCCGATCTGTTCCTGCTCACCGACCAACCGCTGCGCACTGACGGCGGGGTGCTGGTGACGTCCAGGCTCACCCACGGCACCCTCGACAGCGCACAGGGCTTCAGCCTGGCGGGTGCCGAGCCGATGAACGCAAGCCTGCACCACGACCTGTCCATCGACAGGAACATGTCGTGGGTGCCTGCGCACGGGTGGCTGACCTACCTCACCCTGAACGCCCCCGGCGCGCAGGTCACCTACGACCTCGGGATTGGAGCTGACAACGTCATCAAGCTCACGTCGTTCGGCGCGCCTGCGGCGGATCTCGGCGCCAACGCGACGATTCCGGTGGCGCCCGACCCGACCGACCTGCTCTTCCCCGCCGTGCTCATCGCGGGCACGATGATCATCGTGATCCCCGTGTCCGTCTGGCAGCTCCGGCCGCGTCGCGTCAGAGGTTGAGGATGTCGACCGGCTCGATGTTCTCGGCGAGGGTCATGCCGGTCACGGTGGCGAAGAAGTACACCTCGGCTTCGAGCGTCCGGGCGATGTTCGCCGCATCGCGGAATCCGTGCTGCTCGCCCGGATATCCGATGTAGGCACAGGGGACTCCCGCGTTCTTGAGGGCCGCGAACATCATCTCCGCCTGGTTGCGCGGGACGACCGGGTCGTCGAGCCCCTGGAGCAGCAGGACTGCACCCCGCACCTGATCGATGAAGTGCACCGGCGAACGGTCGTACATGCCCCGGCCCTTGGGCAGCGGCGAGTCGTAGCGCAACTCGAACTTGTGTCCTGCCTGTGCGAACAGCGCTTCGAGGTCAGCGATGCCGAAGAGGCTCGCGCCCGCCTGGAAGACGTCATGGAAGGTCATCGCGCAGAGCACGACGTATCCGCCGGCGCTCCCGCCGTGGATGAAGAGACGGCTGGGGTCGACAGCGCCGGTGTCGACCAGATGCCGTGCGCCCGCCAGGCAATCGCCGACATCGACCACGCCCCACTGCTCGTTGAGACGATCGCGGTAGGGGCGCCCGTATCCGGTGCTGCCACCGTAGTCGACGTCGAGGTATGCGAATCCGCGGCTGGTCCAGAACTGCACCGAAGGATCCAGCGCGAAGCCGGTTGACGACGTCGGCCCACCATGCGCGCGAAGCAGCAACGGCGGCTTGCGCCCGGGGTCCGGCACGACGCTGTCATTTCGCGGTGCGTAGTACCAGGCATGCGACATCTCGCCGCCATACCCCGGAAATGTCAGATGGTGCGGTCTCGAGATCACCAACTCGTCGATCGCCGTCTCGCCGCTTTCCGAGCGGACGGTGCGGTGCGCTCCGGTCGCGAGGTTGAAGCGCACGACAGCGTGCGGGGTATCCGGGGAGCCGGCATCAAAGAGGACGTCGTCGCCACTCGCGCTGACGTACAGCGCGAAGTCGGTAAACGGAACATCCAGACGCGCAAGCTCGCCCGAAGCGTCGAGTGTGAAGAGGTCCCAGCCGCCGTCGCTGCGAGCCCACAGCACGATCCGCCCGTCGCCCGTGAACGCATACGTGGACAACCCGAACACCCATTGCGGGGCGCCACATTCGGCCCGCATCGGCGCGAGCGCCTCGACCGTCACACCGTCCCACCGGTAAAGGTTCCACCACCCCGTCCTGTCGGACGTGAAGTGCACGACGGACTCCGGAGACCAGGACGGCTGGAAGATGGACTCTCCGGCGCCGCCGGCAATCAGCCGTGCATCGCGAGGAGTCCCGGAGTCATCGAGGCGGGCGACCCAGAGCTCGCAACCGTCCCACGGCATGTTCGGCTGGTTCCAGGTGAGCCAGAGCAGGCTGGTTCCGTCGGGACTGACTCGCGGCGTCGAGTAGAAGTCGTTGCCGGACACCAGCGAAATGGGCTCACCGCCGTCAAGCGCGACCGCCCGAAGATCGTTCACGACCGACGCGCCCCGATGATCCTCGACGATGCAGACCAGCCGGTCTCGCAGCGCGTCGACGTCGAAATCCGCGTAGCGAAGACCGGCATCGGCAGGGGTCAGCGGCTCCGGTATGGCGCCTGGTACGAGCGTGTGCACTCGCCCGTCGTCTGCGTTGGAGAAATACACCGTGCCGCGGTGCGCGAGCATCGCGCCTCCTCCGTACTCGTGCACCCTGGTGCGCGCGGAGTACGGCATCTCGATCAGGTCGGTGATGACCAAGTCGTGCTCGCGCACGATGACGCAGCGGCCCCGCTCCAGCGGACGGCCCTCGATCCAATAGGCATCGCCGTCACTCAGTTGCACGTCGAGCAACCGCGTCCGGCCGGCTGCCGCGAGCTGCGCACTTATCGGAGATGGCCAGACGGACGTCGCTGTGTCGCTCTCCCTGCCACGCAGGGTCATGCCGTCGGCACGACCACGAACTGTTCAGCGAGGCGTCCGGCCTCCAGCCCGTTCGTCTTCGCGGTGGCCTCGAGCCAGCTGCGCACGCGCTGCTCCAGCGCGTCCCAGTCGGTGTACTGGCTGCGGTGACAGCGCAGCGCGGCGAGCTTGCGGTCCGCGGTGTCGGTGACGTCGACGACGCGCACGTCCTGGCTCGCCCCTGGCACCGCGCTCATCCAGACCTCAGCCACCGAGTAGGGTTCGAGCCCTTCGACCTCGAGCAGCTCGCGGTGCGCGAACGGGTTGCGGGCGTCCGGATACACCGCGCAGAGCGTCGCCTCGCCCGCCGCGAGATGATCCGGATGGCTGGCGAAGATGCGCGTGAAGTTGCGCACCGGCGATTGGGTGATCACGCGTTGCGGCTGCTTCACGCGGATCACTCGCGAAATGTCTCGCCGCAGCTCGATGCTCGGGGTGAGCCGTCCATCCGGGTAGCCGAGGAACGTGAGGTCGGTGACCCCGACCTCGGCGGCGGCGGCGGTCTGTTCGATGCGCCGCAGCCCGGCCATCTGCTCGCGCGTGATGCTGCGGTCCGATCCGCCCGCATCTCCGTCGGTGATGATGCAGTAGGAGACCGTCACGCCCGCATCGGTCCATTTTGCGGTCGTCCCCGCATTGCCGAAGTCGCAGTCGTCGGGATGGGCGACGACCACGAGGACACGTTCGATTCCGTCGATATCTGACACGTCAAGGATGGTAGCCAAAGCGGACGCCGGAGCCCCGCCACCCCATGCGACACTCGGTGCATGCCTCTCGAGCACCCAACGCACTCGGACGGCGAGACGGCGGAACGCTGAGTGCTCGGGATCCCCGACCCACGGTCGGCGCTCAGCCTGCTTCGCCGTCCGGCTCCAGCTCGCCCGCTTCCGCTTCGCGATCCGACCCCGGACCCTGGGCTCTTCGGACCGGACTCGGTGACCTGGGTGGTGATGCGCGAGCCCCGGCTCCTGCTTGCCGCCGGCAGGGCGCTGCTCCTCCAGGCGGCGAATCCACTGGTGGCCCAGGGCGCGATCGAGCACAGCACCTACAAGTCGGACCCGTACGGCCGCCTGGAGCGCACGGTGCGATGGGTGACGATCGTCTGCTTTGGTACCGGTCAGGAGGCGGAGCGCGTCTCCGGGCGCGTGAACGCGCTGCACCGACCCGTCTCGGGCGCGCTGCCCGACGCCAACGCCACCGCGAGGGTTCCCGCAGGAACCCGCTACTCGGCCGGCGATCCTTCATTGCTCCGCTGGGTCCACGCGACCTTCGTCGACACCATGCTGGTGGCGCACGACGCGCTCGTCGGCGGTCTGAGCACGGCTGAGCGAGATCGATTCGTGCGCGAATGGGATGCCGTGGCGCGGCTGATGGGGCTGTCCCGCAGTCAGGGCTGGCCGGATAGCGCAGCCTTGCGAAGGTACGTCGACAAGGAGGTGCGGCGCGGCCAGGCCCTTCCTGGCGCCGGCTCGCGGGAGGTCGCCGAAACGGTGCTGCACCCGCCGGTCAGGTCGCGCCTGATGCGCCCCGGTACGGACACGCTCGCGTTCATCGCCACCGGGCTGCTGCCGCCCGAGCTGCGTCGCGGTTATGGCCTCCCCTGGACGCCCGCCCACGTTGCCGCGTTCAGCGCACTGACACGCTCCATGCGCCTTTCAACTGCTGCGCTGCCGCGCCGCCTGCGGATCTCACCGGTGTACGACCTGGCGCTGGCTCGTTCGGAGGGACGCTGGCCCAACTCGCGCGCGGCTTGACCATGGCCAGCTCACGCCGGCGGATCACGACCCCGACCGCGCTGGTGATCCTGGGAACGGTGCTCCTCGCAGCCTGCGGCAACAGCTCGACGCCGGTCACCCACGTGACCAAGAGGTCGGCAACGTTCGCTGAGCAGCCGGGAGCGATCCCCAATTACATCTTCCCGCTCACGCCAGGCCAGTTCTACAGCGCCGCCAACGTGTTCCAGTTCCAATACCTGCTGTACCGGCCGCTCTACTCGTTCGGCACCAACGGGCAGGTGCAGCTCAACAACGGCCTGAGCCTCGCTGACCCGCCCGTCTATTCAAACGGGGGCAAATCCGTCACCGTCACCCTCAAGGGGTGGAATTGGTCCGACGGGCTCCCGGTCACCGCCCGCGACGTGCAGTTCTGGCAGAACCTCGTCGCCGCGAACAAGGCCTACTGGCCGGCCTACGTGCCGGGCGAGTACCCGGACAACGTCCTGACCACGACGATCAGCGCGGCGAACCCGCTCCAGATCACGTTCAATCTCGACCAGGCGTACGGCAGCTACTTCTTCACGTACAACGAGCTCAGCCAGATCACCCCGCTGCCCCAGCACGTCTGGGACAAGGAGTCGGCGGCCGGACCGGTCGGGAACTATGACCAGACGCCCGCCGGCGCCAAGGCGGTCTACGCGTTCCTCGATTCGCAGTCGCGGAGCGTTGGCACGTACGACGCCAACCCCCTGTGGCAGGTGGTGTCCGGGCCGTGGAGGCTGAAGTCCATGGACACCGCGGGGAACGTGAGGATGGTGCCGAACCCGCACTACGGCGGACCGGTCAAACCCACCCTGAAGGAGTTCGACGAGGTCCCGTTCAGCCAGGAAACCGTGGAGTTCAACCGGCTCAGATCGGCGAGCTCGGTCGCCCGCACCGCCGTGGACTTCGGCTACCTTCCCGCCGACGAGGCTGCGCTGAAACGATCATTGAGCGGCGTCTACAACCTCGTTCCGTGGACGCCATGGTCGATCAACTACGTCGGGGTCAACTTCACCAATCCCACCAGCGGGCCGATGTTCGGCCAGCTGTATTTCCGGCAGGCGATGCAGGACCTTGTGGATCAGCGCCGTCTCATCGACAGGGTCTTCCTCGGCTATGCGAATCCGACCTACGGACCGGTGCCGGTCGCGCCCGCGTCCCAATTCGTCGACGCCTATGAGCAAGGCAATCCATACCCCTACAACCCCACGGCGGCTCAGGCACTGCTCCAGGCCAACGGCTGGACTGTCAAATCGGGCGGCGTGAGCACCTGCGCGAAGCCGGGGACGGCAACGGGCGACTGCGGCGCCGGCGTCAAGCAGGGCCAACCGGCGTCGCTCGGCCTGCAATACGTCAGCGGCTCCCCAAGGGTCACCGCGGAGATGAACCAGCTGGCATCCGACTTCGCACTGGCCGGGATCCAGATCAAGCTGTCGCAGGCCTCGTACGACGCCGTCCTCGGCTCGGCGATTCCCTGCACGCCGGGTGCGGCATGCACCTGGGACCTGGCTTACTGGGACACGCCCTGGATCTATTCGCCCGACTACTACCCGTCGGGCGATCAGCTCTGGGCCTGCACCGGCTCAGCGGCGAGTCCGGTCTACGCGGGCTCAAACGTGGGCGGTTACTGCGATCCGCAAGCGGAGGCGGACATCAGCGCCACCGAGTCCAGCGGCCTGATCCAGGCGATGGACACTTACCAGACCTACGTTGCCAAATCCCTCCCGGTCCTCTGGATTCCCGTTCCCGACTACGCCCTGGCGGAGATCAACAAGGCCCTGAAGGGAACCGGTCCCCTCGACCCGCTGCTGGTGATCTACCCCGAAAACTGGCGTTGGTCGTAGGAAAAGATCACCCCTGAGGGGGAGGCACATTGCAGTGCAGGGCGAATATGATGCGCTCGTGCCAGCCCCCGTCCGGGCCTCTGGCGCGTTCATGGACGCCCGAGGAGCAGGGGCCACAAGGAGGTATTGATGACTGTCGGAAACGTACTGGCTCGGGGCGTCGGAAAATCGCCACGCGGCATTACAAAACGGATCGGCTTCGTCGGCGTCGCCGCCCTTACGGTGGTCGCCTGCGGCAGCACGAGCACCTCACCCACCGCCTCGGGCTCGGGGGCAGTCGACCTCTTCAACCCGACAAACTTCAACACGTCCAACGTGTCGTGGCTCGCCAAGAACGTGAATGCAGGCGGCACCCCCCAGATGGGTGGCACCCTCAATATCGAGGGCAGCATCGACTTCTCCTCGGCGCTCGACCCCCAGGGTGAGTACGAGACGCAGGGGTACACCATCGAGCGCGCGTTCACCCGGCAGCTCCTCTCGTACCCACCTTCGAGCGATTTCCAGAAAGCAGTCACGCTCGTGCCGGATGCCGCAGCCGCGATGCCCACGGTCAGTTCCGACGGTCTGACCTACACCTTCAAGCTGCGCAGCGGACTCATGTGGAACACCAGCCCGCCGCGCGCGGTCACCTCGCAGGACTTCGCCCGGGGCATCCTGCGAAACTGCGACCCCACGCTGTATCCCAACGGCAACCCGGGGTACTACATCGCCACCATCGTCGGTTTCGGCAAGTTCTGCACGGCATTCGAGGGTCAGAGCCCAACCGAGAGCGCGGCCGCCCGCGCGGCCACGCTGAACAGCGCCCAGGTCTCCGGGATGCAGACGCCAGACCCGCAGACGATCGTCTTCACGCTGACCCAGCCGGCCAGCGACTTCGACAACATCACTCCCTGCCTTTCGCCTCCGCTGCGCCGGTCGAGTACAACAGCTACGTCCCGCTGACCCCCGGCAACAAGTCTGTACTCCGACGGCCCCTACGCGATCACGACCTACAACGTCGGGCATGAGGTCGACCTGGACCGGAACCCCGAGTGGAGCCAGAGCGCGGATCCGATCCGGCACCAGTACGTGACTGCGATCCACGTCAAGCTCGATCTCGCCGGTTCGGCCGCTTCGACTGAAGTGCAGCAGGATATGGAAGCGGGCACCGCCGATCTCCCGCTCAATACGGTTGTGCCGACCGAGGATATCAACGGTTTCGAGACCCCCACCTGGAACCCCGACTTCGGCACCTTCCCCGCTCCGGGCGGCACGAACAACTACATAGCCTTCAACGTACAGAGCCCCAACGCCGGTGGCGCGATGGGCAAAGTGGCCGTTCGTCGGGCGCTTGAGTATGCCGTTAACAAGATCGCCGCCAACAAGATCTACGGTGGCGCGTCGATCAACCAGCCGCTGGACCAGGTCCTCGGGCCGGGTGCAGAGGGGTACGTCGCGTTCAACGACTACCCTGCGAATCACGACGTGGGCGATCCCGGCAAGTGCAAGTCGCTGTTGAAGGCGGCCGGTTACCCCAACGGTCTCACTCTGAAGGAGTACTACCGCAACAACGGTAACCACCCGGCGCTCTACCAGGAGATCCTCTCCGACTTCGGTAAGTGCGGCGTCACCGTGGTGGGCACCCCGATCGCCACCGGCTACTACGGCTCATCTGGCATCGGCGTCACGACCCCCAACGACTTGAAGAAGGGCAACTGGGACCTCGCCGAAGCAGGATGGGGACCCGACTGGTTCGGTCCAACCAACGCCCGTTCCATCCTCCCCCCGCTCTTCCAGTGCTCCAGCTTCCCCGGCAGCAACTGGGGTGGCTACTGCGACCCGGCAACGGATGCCCTGATCACCAAGGCCCTGGCAGCGACGACGCTGGCAGCGTCGGCCGCATTCTGGCATCAGGCCGACCAGCAGATCATGGCTGACGCTGCGTTCATCCCCGTCCACTCGCAGCTCCTGGCACTCTTCCACTCCTCGCGAGTGCACAACGCAATCTACTTCCCCTTCGCCGAGCAATACGACGTCACTCAGCTCTGGCTCTCGTCGTAGCCCCTAGGAGTTAATCCGGCTTAGGAGATGCCCGCCGCCGTGCGGCGGGCATCTCTACTAAGTACCATCACCACACCGATGAGCCTGCTGACCGTTGACGATCTCACCGTTTCGTTCCCTACTGCGGACGGGGTGGTGCAGGCGGTCCGTGGTTTGTCATTCTCGGTCGAACTCCGGCAAAACGCTCGGGGTGGTCGGCGAGTCGGGGTCGGGCAAGAGCGTTAGCGCGCTCACCATGCTCGGGCTCAATCCTGGTGGCGACACCACCGGCTCTGCCAAGTTCGAAGGCAGAGAGCTGCTCACCATGAGCCAGGAAGAGCTGCGCAAGATTCGTGGGGCCGAGATCGCGATGATCTTTCAGGACCCGCTCTCGAGCCTCCACCCACATTTCCGGGTCGGGTGGCAGATAGCGGAGGCGATTCGCGCCCATGGTGATGCCAGCAAGGACGACGCGATGAACCAGGCCGTAGAGCTGCTGCGTCTGGTGAACATCCCCCAACCCGAGCGCCGGGTCCAGGCGTATCCGCACGAGATGTCCGGCGGGATGCGCCAACGGGTGATGATCGCCATGGCGCTCGCTCTTAAGCCCAAGTTGCTGATAGCAGACGAGCCGACCACGGCGCTCGACGCCACCGTCCAGGCTCAGCTCATGGAACTGCTGATCCAGATGCAGCGCGAGGTCGGGATGGCGATGATCATCATCACCCACGACCTCGGTGTGATCGCGTCGATCGCTGACGAGGTGATGGTCATGTACGCGGGCCGCGCCGCGGAGAACGCGGACGCGCGCACCATCTTCTTCCAGCCGCATCACCCGTACACGCGAGGCCTGCTCGGGTCGGTTCCGTCCTCGACCGGGGTGGTCGGCAGCCGCTTGGTGCCCATCGTGGGCGCCCCTCCGAGCCTCATCAACGTGCCGAGCGGATGCGGGTTCCACCCGCGGTGCCCCTTCGCGATGGACATGTGCGTCCAGTCGCAGCCCGATCTCAACCTGATCCCCGCGGGCGCGGATCACACATCCGCGTGCTGGCTCCCCTCGGAGTTGACGGGCGTCGGCATCGCTACCGACACCGCCCGTCAACGCTATGCTGCCACGCACCGAACAGGACGGACGGCGAAGCTGCCTGGCGTTGTCGCGGCCACCTCCGAGTCGGTAGTCTATGCTTGACGTCGTCCCCGCGCCCGCCCCCGCGTCCGACATGCTTGTCCGCGCCGAGGGAATCGTCAAACACTTTCCCATCAAGGAAGGCATCTTCTTCAAGCGCCAGGTCGGGAGCGTCAAAGCCGTCGATGGTGTCAGTCTCGAGGTGCGCCGCGGGGAGACCCTCGGGCTCGTTGGCGAAACCGGCTGCGGAAAGTCGACGCTGGCGCGCTGCATCACGCGGCTCTTCCCGCTGACCGCCGGTCACCTGACGTTCGACGGAGCGGATCTGAGCACGCTGTCGAGGTCACAGATGCGTCCCTACCGCCGCGGGATGCAGATGATCTTTCAGGACCCATACGGCTCGCTCAACTCGCGCCGGCGCGTCGGTTCGATCATCGGTGACCCCCTGGCGATTCACAAGATCGCCAAGGGCGAGGCGCGCAAGAAGATGGTCCAGGGGTTCATGGAGGTCGTGGGGCTCAATCCGGAGCACTACAACCGATTTCCGGCGGAGTTCTCGGGGGGCCAGCGCCAGCGTATCGGGGTTGCTCGAGCGCTCGCGCTGCGGCCGAAGCTCATCGTGGCCGACGAGCCGGTGTCAGCCCTAGATGTCTCGATCCAGGCCCAGATCATTAACCTGCTTGAAGATCTGCAAGGCGAGTTCGGGCTCACCTACATCTTCATCGCGCACAACCTTTCCGTGGTGCAACACGTCAGCGATCGCGTTGCCGTGATGTACCTAGGAAAGATTGTCGAGGTGGCGGAGTCGAAGGACCTGTACAGCACGCCACGTCACCCGTACACGAACGCGTTGCTGTCGGCGTCGGTGGTGGCGGATCCCGACAAGGCGCGTTCGCGCGACCGGATCATCCTCACCGGCGATGTTCCGTCTCCGATCAACCCGCCGTCGGGGTGCCGCTTCCACACGCGTTGCCCGAAGGCGCAGGCGATCTGCTCCACCGAGGACCCGGAGTTGAAGAGTGGCGTCGGCGACGCGACGAGCCATCTGACGGCGTGCCACTTCCCGGTGGCCGACGGCGAAAAGCTCGCCAGTGGGAAGGCCACGATTCTGCATGCTGTTGAAGGATTTCTAGCGGAGGCATCGCCATGAGCCTGTCAACGGTCGAAACCGCGCCCACCCCGATTTCCGCGGAGGAACCGGCGGCCAAGGCCATCGCGGGTCGGACCCCGCTGCAACTGGTCTTCGCGCGGCTGCGCACCGACCGAGTGGCGATCAGCGCCGTCGTGGCCATCGTTCTCATAGCGGTGCTCGCCATCATTGCGCCGCTGATCTCGCATGCCCTCGGCCACTCGCCCACTGATGCCAACCTGATCACCGGCACCGATGCGAACGGTCAACCGCTGCCGCCGGGCGCCAATGGGTTCCCGCTCGGCACGGACAACCTCGGGCGCGACATCCTGGTGCGCATTGCATACGGGGCGCGGGTCTCGCTGGCAGTGGGGGTGCTGGCGACGGCCATTGCCACGGTCGTTGGCGTGATCGTCGGCATGATCGCGGGGTACTTCGGCGGCTGGATCGACGCCGTCCTGGCTCGTTTCATGGACGTGGTGCTCTCGTTCCCGTATGTGCTCTTCGCCATTGCCCTGGTATCGGTCGCCGGGCCCAGCCTTCCGCTGACCATCATCGTCATCGCGTTCTTTTCCTTCGCGGCCATCGGCAGGATCGTGCGCGGCCAGGCGCTGTCGCAACGCGAGAAGGAGTACGTGGAGGCGGCGCAGTCGCTCGGCGCCGGCAATCTTCGCATCATGTTCATCGACATACTCCCCAATCTGGTGGCCCCGGTGATCGTGCTGGCCACGCTGCTGATCCCCGCTGCCATCGTCTTCGAGGCCACGCTCTCGTTTCTTGGACTCGGTGTGGTGCCACCGACACCGTCGTGGGGGAACATGCTGTCCGATGCGGAGAGCGCCGGATACCAGGCATGGTGGTTTTACATCTTCCCCATGCTCTTCCTGCTCCTGACAACGCTGGCCTTCAACCTGCTCGGGGACGCGGTTCGTGATGCCCTCGATCCACGCACGGAGCGGATCTTCGCGATGCGGCGGAAGAAGGCAAAGGCTGCATGACCCGCTTCCTCATCCGTCGCTCCGTCATGGGCCTGTTCACCCTTTGGGTGATCATCACTCTGGTCTTCGTCCTCTACTACGGCGCCCCGCACGATCCTGCCCGGCAGCTCGCCGGCCTGCACGCGACTGCGCAGGCGATTGCGCAGATCAACCGGGAGTACGGGTTCAACGACCCAATCCTCGTGCAGTATTGGCACTACCTTTCCCGCCTGGTGCCTATTCCAGGCCACTTCAACCTCGGCGTGTCCAACACCGATCGACTGCCGGTGACCACGATCCTCGCCGAAGCGGTCCCGATCGACATTTCGCTCGCGGTCGGCGCAGCGGTTATCTGGATGGCTTTGGGCATCAGCGTCGGGGTGCTCGCCGCGCGCCGCCCACGTACCCTTTGGGACCGGGGCGCCACAGTGTTCGTGCTCACCGGCATCTCCATGCCGACCTTTATCCTCGGCCTGCTGCTGCTCTACGTCTTCTACTACGTCCTCACGATCCACGGCCTCGCGATATTCCCCAAGGCGGGATCCTGGACACCCTTTACGACGAACCCACTGGAGTGGGCTCACGACCTCATACTGCCGTGGATCACCCTCGCGCTGATCACAGCCGCCACGTACTCCCGGCTGACGCGCAGCTCACTGCTCGAGACCCTCGGCGAGGACTACATCAGAACCGCTCGTGCCAAGGGACTGAGTGAGCGCCGCGTCGTGTACCGGCACGCCATGCGCAGCGCGCTGACACCGATCGTCACGCAGTTCGGCATCGACCTCGCCACCGTGCTCGGCGGCGCAATCATCACCGAGAGCGTTTTCGGTCTGCCCGGCCTCGGCCTGACGGTGGTGCAGGCGATCCAGCAGCAGAATCTCCCAGTGACCATCGGCGTGGTGCTTGTTGCCTCCACGTTTGTAGTTGTGGCCAACATCGTGGTCGACGCGCTGTACGCTGTTCTGGACCCGCGTGTGCGGGTGAGCTGACTGGGGAGCGGACTGGCTCGGCACCATGGAGGTCAACGATTCGGTCGCGCTGCGCACGATCTAAGGCTCTGACCGCGCTCGCGCGCGTGGCATCGCGATCCGTGGCGCACTGCTAGGCTCGCGATGTGAAGGTGGCCAGCGACGTACCCGGGATGCGGGCTCAGGAGGACGGCTTCACCGGCGTACGTGGGCTCCGGATCCACACGAGGACGTGGCTTCCGGCGGGCCCACCGGCGGGGGTCGTGGTGATCGCCCACGGATTCGCCGAGCACGGCGGCCGGTACGCGGCCGTGGCCGCGCGCCTTGTCGCCGAGGGCTTCGCCGTTCGCGCCGCCGACCATCGTGGGCACGGGCTCAGCGAGGGAAGGCGGACCAGTGTCGTGCGCTTCGACGACTACGTCGACGATCTCACGATCGTGATCGCGCAGGCACGTGCGCGCTGGCCGTCGCTGCGTGTGGTGCTGCTCGGTCACAGCATGGGCGGTCTCATCGCGCTCGACCTAGCTGTGCGGCCCAACAGCTCGCTCGACGGGCTCGTGCTCTCCGCGCCGGCGGCGTGTCCGCGCGAGGTGTCGACATTCACGCTCGCCGTCGGCCGGGCTCTGTCACGGATCGCGCCCAACACCGGTGTCCTGCGTCTGCCCCTCAACCGCATCAGCCGCGACGCTGCTGTCGTGGACGCCTACAACAACGACCCGCTCGTGTTTCGCACGCCGATCCGCGCTCGCCTCGGAGCGGAGATGCTCGATGCGATGGCACGTGTCGAGGCCGGATTGCCGTCGCTGCGGACCCCGCTACTGGTGATGCAGGGCACCGCGGACGGCCTGGTCGACCCGGGATGTGGACCGCACGTCTACGATCGCGCGGGATCACCTGACAAAACGCTGAAGATGTACGAGGGCCTCTGGCACGAGATCTTCAACGAGCCTGAGCGCGACGACGTGCTCGGCGATCTGACCGCCTGGCTGCGGCCTCATCTTGGTGAGCCGGTCGCGGCAGCCGAGGACTAGAGTTCATCAACGATGCGCGAAGCGTGGTTGATCAAACCCGGTGCGAAGGTCGACATCGCAACCATCGATCCCGCCGACACGAGCGCGCTGCGCGGCGGCCGTCGGGCTGCCGATGCCGCCCTCGTCGGCGATGTGCCGACGCTCGTCGAGTGGCAGACGCGGCTCTGGGCGGAGGGCCGGCGTTCCGTGCTGCTCGTCCTCCAGGGCACCGATGCATCGGGGAAGGACGGCACCATCGCGCACGTGTTCAGCGGCGTCAACCCGCAGGGCACGAGGGTGACGTCGTTCAAGCCACCGACCGCAGAAGAGCTGGCGCACGACTTTCTCTGGCGGGTGCATCGGGCGACGCCTCGAGCGGGAGAGATTGGCATCTTCAATCGCTCCCACTACGAGGACGTGCTGGTCGCGCGCGTGCGCAAGCTCGTCCCCAAGCAGGTATGGAAGAAGCGTTACGACGACATCACCGCGTTTGAATCGTTGCTGACCCAAGGCGGGATGACGGTCATCAAATGCTGCCTGCTCATCTCCAAGGATGAGCAGCGGCGTCGCTTTGAAGAACGCCTCAAGGAGCCGCAGAAACGCTGGAAGTTCCAGCGTGGCGACATCGAGGATCGCGCGCTCTGGAAGGAGTATCAGGCCGCGTACTCAGAGGCGATCGAGCGCACGTCGACGAAGAATGCGCCGTGGTACGTCATCCCATCGGATCACAAGTGGTTCCGTAACTGGGCGGTGAGCCGGCTGCTCATCGAGACTCTCACCGAGATGGATCCGAAGTACCCTGATCCACCCGATCTCGCCGGTATCACCATCACCTGAGACGCGCCGTCAGACCGGTCGTTCGCTGATCCATACCATCGAGTTGCCCGTCTTGGCCGGCGTATCGAGTGAGTCCGGCACGACACGGTCCAGACGGAAACCCAGGGCTCGCGCGACACTCGCGCTCGCGATGTTGCCTGCATCGCAATGGATTTCGACGCTGAGAACACTCGGCATCGCGAGTGCGGCGTTGGTGAGCAGGCGCGCTGCCTCGGTCGCGATGCCGCGACGGTGGTATCCCGCGTGGACCCAGTAGCCGATCTCCAACGCAGCCGGCCCGACGCGTGGCATCAACCCGCATCCGCCGACGAACTCGCCGGAGTCACACAGCGTGATGGCGTAGTTGGCTGCCGCGTCCCCGCCGAAGTGCTCGATCGACGGCTCGAGAAAGCTCATCACCGACTCGTCGGTCGGCGCTGACTGCGCCCACGGCATCCACGCTCGGAGGCTGTCGAGGCTCGCGGCGATCGCGTTCTTGACGGCGCCGCGGTCCTCCCGTCGATAACGACGCAGCGTCACAAGTGTGCCGCGCAACTCGTCCGGAGGATGGAGGTCCATGAGGTGCATTCTCTCGTAGCCTCACGGTCGCTCCGGCCTCGCGTGGCGACCCCGATCGGATTTGAACCGACGATCTCCACCTTGACAGGGTGGCGTGTTAGACCAGGCTACACCACGGGGCCGCGAAGCACCCGATCATAGCAATCGGGCTCCGGGCGGACTGGACCAACGTGCACGACCGTGCTCCAGGCGGACCGGAGTACGGTGCAGTCATGCCGCGCCGGCCCATGCGTCCCAACGAGATCTCGTCCGGGGGAGTCGTGGTGCGGCGATCGCCGGACGGGTACGAAGTGTGTCTGATCAGCGACGGCCGCCACTGGGGTTTCCCGAAGGGCATCGTTGAGCGAGGCGAAACACCTGAGGCGGCCGCGCTCCGCGAGATCTCCGAGGAGACCGGCATTGATCGCGACGTGCTGGTGCTCCGGGCTCCATTGCCTGCTTCCGAGTACGTGTACAGGCGGCCGAACCAGGGCTCGCTGGTCTTCAAGCGTGTCCATCACTTCATCGTCGAGGCACCGGAGGGCACGGAGATACGCCCGGACCCGAGCGAGATCGCCGAGGCAGCGTGGCTCCGCTTCGATGATGCCAAGACCCGTCTCAGCTTCAAGGACAGCATCGCAGTGCTCGACGCTGCGCGCGGCGTGCTGGAGCACGAGCAGCCGCGAGGGGCGCCGTCAAGCGCGCCGTAAAATCGAACCGCATGCAATTGTTCGACACCGCCCGCCAGGAGGTGGTGCCCTTCGAGCCGCGGGGCGGACGGGTTGGCATCTACGTCTGCGGCATCACACCGTATAACTCGGCGCACCTCGGTCATGCCTTCGTCTATCACGTGTTCGATGTGCTCCAGCGCCGTTTTCGCGACGCGGGGCTCGGTGTGCGAAGCGTGCGCAATGTCACCGATGTCGACGACGACATCCTGCGGGTTGCGCGCGAGCGCCATGTTGATTTCCGAGAGCTGGCCACGGAGCAGGTGCGAATGTTCGACCACGATATGGCGGAGATCGGACTCCTCCCGGTCGACGCGGCGCCGCGCGCGACCGAGCATGTGGACGAGATGGTCGGCCTGATCGCGCAGTTGATCGACGGCGGCTACGCCTACACCGTCGACGGCTGGGCCTTCTTCGAACTCGGGGGTCTACCCGGACTACGGACGGCTGAGCCGGCTCGACCACGCGACCATGATCGAGCTCAGCCGTGAGCGCGGGGCCGATCCCGACGATCCCCGCAAGCGGCACGCGCTCGACTTCGTGCTCTGGCAGTCATCCGCGCCCGGCGAGCCGAGCTGGCCGAGCCCCTGGGGCCTTGGGCGTCCCGGCTGGCACATCGAATGCACCGTGATGTCGACCGGCGCGCTCGGCCACCCCATCGACATTCACGGCGGCGGCGACGATCTCATCTATCCGCACCACGAATCGGAGATCGCCCAGGCCGAGGCCGCCGGGATCGCGCCGTACGTCAGGCATTGGACGCACGTCGCGATGGTCAACCACCAGGGAACCAAGATGAGCAAGTCACTCGGCAACCTCGTCTTCGTGCGTGATCTGATCGCTCGCGTTCCGGGCGCCGCCGTGCGCCTGCTCCTGGCGTCCCACCACTACCGCGAGTCCTGGGAGTACGACGATGCCGAGGTGGGCGCTGCGGCGGCTCGGCTCCGTCGTTATCGAGAGGCGATGCAAGCAGGCGGCACCCTGAGTCACGAGGCCGCGCATCGCCACGAGCAGCGATTCTTCGAGCGTCTCGACGACGACCTCGACACGCCGGGGGCGCTCAACGAGCTCGACGCCATCGCGCAGGAGCTCTCGGGCGGTAGCGCCGGTCCCGGCACCGAAGGTCAGCAGCTGCTCGGTCGGCTGCTTGGCGTCCTCGGCGCGGAGACCGAGGCCGTTCCGGCTTGAGCTGTCAGCGGCCCCAGGGGGCGCGATCGCCGCGAGCCCGGAAACGCAGCACGGCGGAGGAGATGTTCTCCTCGAGGAACTTGTAGAAGAGCTGTCGCTGCGACACGTCGATGGCGGCCTCCACCTCCTGGCCCTCGCGGCGACGAGCGATCCACGGGGGGACGCCGTC
The DNA here is from genome assembly GCA_963756075.1 of Candidatus Dormiibacterota bacterium. Classification (GTDB taxonomy): domain Bacteria; phylum Chloroflexota; class Dormibacteria; order Aeolococcales; family Aeolococcaceae; genus Palsa-851. Next base: position 371,444 of record CAVWMH010000002.1, read on the forward strand.
GGCGACCATCTCGGTGCCCACGCGAACGTGCACCAGCGAGTCGTTGTCCTCGGCGACGTGCACGACCACTTTGAGAATGAGGCCGGTGTGCTCGACGATCCGCCAGCTCCGTTCCCAGCGAGCCTTGCGAGCCGGGTCGTGAGCGAGACGGACGGATTCGTCGACGATCACGCTCTCGCCGCTTCGGGCCGCGCGGCCCAGCAGGCGCCGGACGCTCTGATCGAGATCACGAGCAATCCAGTTGACGAGCGACGGTGCGCGATCGTTGAGGTCCGGAAACCCATTGGGGTCCTTGGCGAGCTCGCCGATGGCCTGCACGGTGCCGGCATGGCGGCGGCAGTAGCTGATGCCCGAGAAGGACACGCTGTGCGCCGGGCAGAACGAAGCCTGGCACTGGCGGCCGCGACGGTCGCGGTAGGCGCAGAGTTGCGCACTCGTGCTCGTGCATCCCCGCAGGGAGCAGTGCAGCGCGGTGGGCACGAGAGAGCCATTGCTGGTGTCGTGCGGGCTGGGCTGGAACACGGTGGTCATCGGCGGAACTCCATCGGGGACGATCCTACCCCGGGGTTGCCGCTCAGACCGGTGACGGAGCTGTTGCGACCTGTCGATCCAGTGCGACGGCGAGGCGGCGAATCGATCCCATCAACGCCGCGAACGCAGCCGGCGTCAGGGACTGCGCGCCGTCGCTCCGGGCGTTCTCCGGGTCGGGGTGCACCTCGATCATGAGACCGTCGGCGCCCGCCGCGATGGCGGCCCGCGCCATCGGCGGCACCAGGTGGCGATGGCCCGTTGCGTGGGAGGGATCGACGATCACCGGCAGGTGCGACAGCGACTTGACGACGGGCACCGCGCTCAGGTCGAGGGTGTTGCGCGTCGCCGCCTCGAACGTGCGGATGCCGCGCTCGCACAGGACCACGTTCGGGTTGCCGTGAGCCACCACGTATTCAGCGGCGAGCAGCCACTCCTCGATGGTGTTGCTCAGGCCGCGCTTCAGGAGCACCGGGCGGCGTGCGCCGCCGACAGCCTCGAGCAGCGCGAAGTTCTGGGCGTTGCGGGTGCCGACCTGGAGCATGTCGGCGTACTCCGACACCAGGTCCACGTCTGCCGGGGTCAGCACCTCGGTGACCACCGGCAACCCGGTTGCCTCACGGGCCTCGGCGAGGTGGCGAAGCCCGTCCAGGCCGAGCCCGCGGAACGAGTACGGCGACGAACGAGGCTTGAAGGCGCCTCCGCGGAACATGCTCGCGCCGGCGTCCGCCACATCCCGCGCGGTCGCGAGCACCTGCTCGCGGCTCTCGACGGCGCACGGTCCGGCGATGACGACGAAGGAGCCGTCGCCGAAGCGGACGCCGGAGACATCGACCACGGTTGGCTCAGGATGCCACTCCCTGGTGACCTGCTTGTACGGCTTGCTCACCGGGATCGCGTCGACCACGCCGGGGAGATCGCAGATCGCGTCGCGTATCGACCCCGGGTTGCTGCCGAGCACGCCGATCGCGAGGCGATCCGCGCCTGGCAGCTCGATCGGCTCGAAACCGCGCTCGCGGATGTGCCTCGTGACGTTGGCGATCTGCTCTGGAGTCGCCTGCACGTTCATGAGGACCAGCATCGCCTGATCCTACGAGAAGCAGGCGTCATGTCCACCTCCAGCTGTTCAGGACGTCCTGCAGGGCACTGGCGTCCGGGCCGCCGGCCTGCGCCGTGGTCAGCGCGATCTCGTAGGTGTTGCCGGCCCTGTTCACGACCATCGCCACGGTCTCCTGTCCCGGCGCCGCCGCTGGGCACGACCATATAGGTGATGACCACGCCGGATGCGCCATCGATGCTCACGGGCTCCGCCGGCGTCACGCCGGTCGCCCCCGCCGGCTTGATGCTGGTCAGATATTGCGCGAGCTGATCGTCCCCAACCGGCTGCGGTGTCGTCCTCGCGACGATCAGGCCATGGTCGGGCGAGGCGAGGAGCATGAGGACCGTGCCGCTCCCGCTGAGCGAGGCAACAGCGCTCTGGCTGCTCGTCTGATCCTGCCAGCCCGCGGGAATGTCGGTTCGGAAACCCGATCCGGCGAACGGCCTCGGCGCGGCGCTCGGGGCCGACGACGATGATGTGCTGGAGCTCGGGGTCACCGTGACTCTCGGCGCACCGCACGCGCTGACGAGCAGAGTCACGATGCACGCGGTCGCGGCGAGGGCGCGCGCGGAGAGGGAGGGCACAGTCACGTCACCGAGGATAGCCGAGCCATCCCGCCTGAGCAGCTATCGATGCGAGGAGAATCCCACGCATGGCAACGCGCTCCGCTCTTCACGTCACGCGCCTGGAGGCGGCACACGCCGGCCAGCTTGCCGCGCTCATCGACCGTGAGCCGGTGACCAACGTCTATCTGCGTAGCGAGCTGCGGCTCGGGTTCGACGCGGGTGACTGGTGGGGCGCCTTCGAAGATGACGAGCTCACCGCGGTGGTGCTGGGATGGTCACTCGTGGTGCCGTACATCCCCGACCTCGAAGCGGCAGCGCCGCTCGCGCAGGCGTTGATCACCGGAGCACAGCCGCGCATGGTGGTGGGTCCAAGGGCGTCGGTGATGGCTCTGCACAACGCGTTTCGCCCTGCTCGACCCGCGCGCGAGCTGCGCGATCCCCAGCCGTTGATGGTCCTCGATCGCGGCGATCTGCGTGGCACGCCGTCCGAGGACGTGCGTCTCTCGACACGCGGCGACCTGGATGCGCTGATCGTCGCCGCAGCGCGAATGCATCGTGAGGAGATGGGCATCGACCCGCTGGCGGTGGATGCGCCCGCGTGGCGGATGCGCATGCTCAGCCTCATCGAGCGTCGCTGGAGCTGGATCTGGATGCGCGAGCACGAGGTGTTGTTCAAGGCGGAGCTCTCCGCGTGGACGCCGGAGGTGGTGCAGATCCAGGGGGTGTACACGGCGCCGAAGTACCGCGGCCGGGGCATCGCACGTGCCGGGCTCGCCGCCATCTGCGCCCACGTCTTCCGCGAGGTGCCTCGCTGCAGCCTCTACGTCAACCAGTACAACGTGATAGCGCAGCGCGTCTACGACCGGCTGGGATTCAAACCGGCGGACGTGTTCGCCACAGTGATGTACTAAGCGCTGCATCCATGATCGAGACACGCGCCGACGTCACCCTGCCCGTCCCGCCCGAGGAAGCCTTCGCGGTGGTGGCGGATATCGAACACGCCGACTGGCTTCCGGCGATCCGGCGGCTCCGACACATCGGCGGCCCGTCCTCCGGCGTCGGCGCGCGCTACGAGGTCGAGGCGGGGCTCGTGGGCCGCCATCTTCGCGGCGTGCTCGTGTGCACCGAGCTGACGCCGCCGACGCGCATGGTGCTGACCCTCGAGGAAGGTTTGGATCTGACGCTCGAGGTCACCATTCGCAAGGTGGTTGGCGGATGCAAGGTGGTGATGTCGGCTCGGTACTCTGTGACCGGCCGTCCCTTTGCGGGCGCGGTTGAACTCGCCTCGCAGGGTCCTGCTCGACGGGAGACCGCACGCGCCTGCGAGCAGCTTGCCGCCCGCTTCGGGCGAAAGGATGATCTCAGGAGCGCCGCATCATGACCAGGAGCGAAGTGTCCGACCGCGAGATCCTCGATGCGAAGGTGCGGTCGCTGCCGGCGTTGAGCGAGCCCGCGACCACGGCGCTCCTGAGCAACGTGCGCACCAACGGCAGAGGGCCTGCGCTCGACGAGCTGGTCGAGCATCAGCTTGCCGGGATCATCGAGCTCGCGGAAGCCCGGCGTGGCAAGGGCGTCGAGGTGAGCGACCTCACCCAGGAGGGGACGATCGCCGGTGTCGTCGCCGTCCTGGAGTACGCCGCTCAGGGTGGCCCTGCAGAGGGGCTGGAGAGGTTTGTCGGCAGGCTCGTTGCGTCGCACATGGACGACACCATCGAGCTCGCGGCAATCGAGCGCGCCGGCGACGAGGCGTTCGTCCGCGACACGGAGATCTACGAGGCCGCGGAGGTCCGGACCCGTCACGAGCTTGGGCGGAGCCCCACCGTCATTGAGCTCGCCGCCGAGCTGGGCTGGCCCGAGGAGCGCGTGTCGATCGTTGGCGCCATCCTCAATGAGGCGAGGGCCCGGTACGACAGCGAGATCGTCGAATATCTCGACGACATCGACGAGGAGTAGGCGCCGGGGCGCTACACGTTGGCCTGGTAGGCCTGACGCAGCCAGTCGACCACTGTGTCGTCGATGTCATCGGGCGAACGCAAAGCGATGCGGACGTTGACGTAATCGTTGCCGAGCCCTGGCGCAGCGAGCAACGGCCCTCCGGGGTCGACGCCGGGGAGGCGGAGACCGACGTCGAACTCGATCACGCGTTGTTGGCCCGACCCTCGACTCATCGGCGAAGGTCGTCGCCACGCCAGTCGAGGTCGCGCAGCCCCTCACCGGTGCCGCGACGGATGGCGGTCTGGCCGAAACGCTGCCGCAGCCGGTCTAGCGTGTGGTCGATTCGGTCGTTCACCGGCCGGTCGAACAGGTCGAGCTGGGGCGCATCGGCGAGCCCGGTCACGCCGACGCCGAGCAGACGGACGGCCTCACCGGACCACGCCGTGTCGAGCAACGCGAGCGCCGCATCGCGGACGGTGGTATCCGTCGCCGTGGAGGAAGGGAGTGTCTCCTGTCGCGTGATCGTGGTGAAGTCGGAGTACCGGAGTTTCAGGGTGATCGTTCGAGCCGTCCAGCCTCCGGTGCGAAGGCGGGCGCCGACGTCGCTCGCAAGCTCGGCGATGCGCGCGTGCAGCGCATCACGCTGGGCGACGTCACGGGCGAAGGTCTCCTCTCGGGAAACGCTGCGCGGTGCCCCAGGAATGGTCACAGGTGCCGTGTCGATCCCCTGCGCGCGTTCCCACAGCGAGCTGCCGGACGCCCGGCCGATTCGCCGCTGCACAGTGTCAAGCGGCAAGGCCGCGAGCTGCCCGAGCGTTGAGATTCCCAACCCGCTCAACGCCCTTTCGGCCGCCGGTCCGAGCCCGGGTAGACGGCGAAGCGGCAGCGGCGCCAGAAATGCCGCCTCGTCGCCGGGTTCCACGACCACGAAGCCGCGCGGCTTGCGCAGGTCCGACGCGATCTTGGCCACCGTCTTGCACGTCGCAACCCCGAACGAGGCGTGCAGCCCGCTGGTGCTGAGGATGCGGTCGCGGATCTCCTCGGCGATGTGCTGCGCCGTGCCGAATCGGCGGGTCGAACCGGTCACCTCGAGGAAGGCCTCGTCCAGCGAGAGCGGCTCGATGAGGGGCGTGTAGTCGCGAGCGATGTCAAAGACCGCTTTGGAGGCGTCTCGGTAGGCGCGGAAGTCGACCGGCACCACGACGGCCTGTGGGCACATGCGTAGCGCTGTGCGCAGCGGCATGGCCGAATGCACGCCAAACGCGCGTGCCTCGTAGGACGCGGCGCTGACCACGCCGCGGCTCAGCTGTGCGGTCCCATCGCCGGACGGTGCGCCACCGACGATGACGGGGAGCCCACGCAACTCGGGACGTCGCAACTGCTCGACGGATGCATAGAAGGCGTCGAGGTCGAGATGGATGATCGCGCGCTGCGTCACGTCCGCGCCCACCGGCACGCGGATTCAGCTGCCGGTGTGCTGCCTCCATTCATCGATGTCCGCCTCACGCACGTAGCCTGCGCGAATCATCAGCTCCATATATGGAACTGCGAGATGCGGTGCGGCGCGACGCAACACCCACGGCGGTGGATTGTCCTTGTTCTTGTTGACGCTCTGATAGAAGTAAATCTGATTCAGATCGCACAGGAGGGCGAGCCGGTGCAAGGAAATCCCCCTCTCCGCGCACCGTTCTTTGATGTACTCCTTGAACTCCACGCTTAGTCCAAGTATATGCCCATGTTCCGCAGCGCACCGGGCAATTCACGAAGCGCCGCAATCACCGCATCGGCCGCGCTGGAGCCACGATCGCCAGACCTGCGGAGGAGCACAGCACGCATTCCTGCTCCATGCGCGCCCGCGATGTCGACGTTCTCGCTGTCACCCACCATGACCGTGCGATCCGCCGCGGTCCCGAGTGACCGAAGCGCCGCATCGAAGATTCGCGACGAGGGCTTGCGCCAGCCCACCTCGGCGGAGAAGGTGACGGCATCGAGGTGCGTGTCGAGGCCGAGATAGGCCAGCTGCGCGCGAAGCGACTCGACGCGGTATGGCGCGTTCGAGCAGAGCCCGACCCGGAGGCCTTCATCGCGGAGGGTGTCGAGGAGCGGCACCGCCTCCGGGTCGAGATGCGCCCCGTGCCACCAAGCCTCCTGCTCCGCCCGCAACACCTCGTCAAGGAGGACGGGGTCGAGGTCGAGACCGGCATCGGCATAGGCGCGCAGGGACGCCGCCGCGACGTCGATCTCCGCCAACTCCCCGCTTCGTTGGTGATCGACGACCTCTCGCTCGACCCGGTCCTGGATGGCGCGAACGGTGGCCGGCGCCGGACCGGCTCGCCCAGGTGGCGCCAGCAGGGTGAGAATTCGCTGCTCCGCCTCGCGGAGCGCCTCATCGGGCCGGGTGAACTCGACCAGGGTCTCGCCGTAGTCGAAGAGGACACCGCTGATTCGGTGTGCTCGCCCTCCCCCGGCACTGCTCACGCGGGCGCGCCACCCCCACCGGCACCGCCGCCGCGACCGCCGCGACCGCCGCGTCGTTTCCGACCGCCCTGCCAGCGTCGCTTCGGACGCTTGGCGGTGGTGCGCGGCGCCGGCGACAGCTTCTCGAGATACGCCGCGCCGGGATGAGGCTCGCTGGGATGACCGGCACGAGCGCCCGGGGCGGCGGCAACCCTCGCCTCGTACTCGGCGACCACCGCCTCGAGCGGGCGCTTGTCGCTCGCCGGCGGTGCCGCCGTCTCCGCCCATGGTTGCGCTTTGGGACTGGCCTCGGCACCGAGCATGTCGCTGCCCGGGATCTCCGGCACGGCATCGAGGACGGATTCGATCGCGCGCGCGATCAGGCGGTCCGCCTCAACCGGGTCCTGCAGCGGCCCGTCAGACATCCGACGCCATCCAGCCGGCAAGACCCAGTCCGGCAATCGTCTTCACGTCAACCTCGCCGGCGCGGATCAGAGCGGTGATCCCTTCGCGATCGAATCGCTCGACGTCCATCCGCTCGTCGATGTCACGGTTGGTCGGGCCGTCGGTGAGACCGGTCGCCAGGAAGAAATGCATCACCTCGGTCGAGTAGCCGGGGGTGAGCGGTGCAGTGGCGAGCGGACTGATCTGGGAGGCCCGCAGACCCGTCTCCTCGGCGAGCTCTCGCGCGGCAGTTCGTGCGGGTGTCTCGTCGCTGTCCCGCGTGCCCGCGGGCAGCTCCCAGAGGGCGCGGCCGACGGCGTGGCGCCACTGCCGGACCAGGATCACCCGCTCGCTGTCGTCGATGGCAACGATCGCCACCGCGCCGGGGTGGGCAACAACCTCGCGCTGCGCGCGAGTCCCGTCAGCAAGGCGGACGTCGTCCTCGTAAAAGGTCAGCAGCCGCCCCTTGTAGATGTTCCGCCGCGACGTCCGGGTCTCACGGAGGTGCTCCGTCGCTCCCGGATCGCTGGAACCCGCCTGCGCGCTCACCCGCTGAGTTTGACGCCGCTGGGAGCTTTAGGCGCAGGACCACTCGTGGGCCTGGCCGTGGGCGAACATCTTGGCGGCGATGTTCGCCTGTGCCACGGGGTCCCAGATTGTTGCCGCCGTGCCGCCGTTGGCGATGAAGGTCGACATCAGGAACTGGAACACCCCGATGTACGGACCGCTCCGGTTGACGGAGTTCCAGTGGAAGTGCAACTCGCAGTTGGCGGTCCTGAGCATCCACGAGACGCTCACACCCCAGTGCTCTGCGGCTGCCGTGATGTCGGCAACCACCTGCGCCTGACTGACCGAGAGCCCTTTCGGGACGACGAAGCCCGGCCGGGACACCCGCGCGCGGCGCGGTGCGGCCGGTTTGGGGACGGGCGTCGCAATCCTGATCGGCATGGCCGATCGAACCCGGAGCATCACCGGGTGCGTGACCACGTTGGTGAGGCGGTCGATCTCACCGACTGACGAACGGACCAGCGAGGCGGATGCGGCAGCCCCCTGGGACGGCGTGGTGATGAGCACCGCGGTCGCAGGTCCAGCCACCAACATGAGGAAGCCGAGAACCAGTCCACGTGCCCGCTTGGGTAAATGCAAGGCGGATCACTCCTTGTTTGGTCGGGCTCCGGTCATCGCTCCCCTGACCGGGCTTGAAGCGGCTCGACCCCACCTGCCCCTCTGGAGACTCTCGTCTCGACGACAACGTGGCGACCTGAGCCGCGCCGGACCGTACCACAACGGGTACCGACGCCTGCAACCTGCTCAAACCGAGCGAACGCTTCTCACCAACCGGTGGACGCCCCGATCGAGCAGGAGGTCGGGGCCGCGTTGAGCACAACCGGGACGTCCGCGGACAGGGTGGATCCGTCCTGCCAGACGAACTGCTCGGAGCCGCCGCCGAGGATCACCCCCGCACTGTTCTCGCACACCGCGAAGCCGACCACCGCTACGCCGGCGACGACCGCGGACGAGGGCGTGAGGATGGCGCGCACCTCGCCGTAGCCGTGGGCCGCATGGCACGGTTGGCACGCGTATCGAGCCGGGGCGGTGGTGAAGATCGGCCCGATGCTGGTCGACCACGAGCCGACGGCGACCGTCGCAGCCACGCTCGTCGCGCCGTTGCAGGCGTCGGTGCAGTCGGCCGTGACAGCCAGGGTCTCGCCCGGTCCCAGGTTCACCGCCACCGAGTCGAGCGAGCCGAGGGTCCTGCCCGACCGATGGGTCACGAAGTGCACGACCACCGACGCCGCGCCATGGAACATCGCCAGGTTCTTGAGCCTGGCGACCGGTATGGCAGCAAGGTCGAAAGTTCCGATGCCGATTCCAAGCACGCCGACCGCCATCGTGTCCGGGGGCAGTGGCGTGGCTGAGGGGGTCGGCGTGGCCGATGGCGACGGCGAACGGCTCGGTGTCGGCGTGGCCGCCCCGGAGCACGCCGACAGCAGGACCACGGCCACAGCCGCAAGCCAGACAAGGAGGCGCCTCGACATCGTCACCCATCCTAGGGAGAGTTTCAGCCGCAATCGGCGCGTGACAGAATTGACATTCAGATCAATCGCTCGGCCAAGGAGGCTGCGGTCAGTGCATTTCTCGGCTGAGCACGACGCACTCCGCGAGACCGTGCGTGATTTCGTCGCCAAGGAGCTGCGTCCCCACGCCGATGCCTGGGAGGCGGCGGAGGGCTTTCCGGACAGTGTCTTCACGCGGATGGGTGAGCTCGGCCTGCTTGGACTGCGCTACCCGGAGCGGTACGGCGGCCAGGGAGGCGACTACTTCAGCGCGATCATCCTCGCCGAGGAGATGGCGCGCTGCGGTTCGGGCGGCGTGGGCATGGCGATCAGCGTGCACACCGAGATGGCGACGCCACCCATCCTCAAGTGGGGCACGGAGGAGCAGAAGCAGCGTTACCTCGTGCCTGCGATCCGGGGAGAGAAGATCGCCGCCCTCGGCATCACCGAGCCCGACACGGGGAGCGACGTCGCCAGCATTCGCACGCGGGCGGAGCGCGTCGACGGCCACTGGCGGATCAACGGCAGCAAGCTCTACATCACCAACGGGGTCCGCTGTGACTTCATCCTGCTGGTCGCGCGCACCGGCTCGCAGGAGGACGGCGCGCACGGGATCACGCTGTTCCTTGTCGACAAGAACCTTCCCGGGTTTTCTGTCTCGCGCAAGCTGAAGAAGCTCGGCATGCACTCGAGCGACACCGCAGAGCTGTCCTTCAACGACGTGGAGGTCGGCGACGACGCGGTGCTTGGCGAGGTCGGTCAGGGCTTCTACAACCTCATGTGGGAGCTTCAGGGCGAGCGCCTGATCGGCTCGGCGGGCTCGATCGCCGGGGCGGAGGTCGCATTCGAGGAAACCCTGAAGTGGTGCAAGGAGCGCGAGGCATTCGGCCGCCCCATCGCGAAGTTCCAGGTCAACCGGCACAAGCTCGTCGACCTCTACACGGAGATCACGGTCGCCAAGAACTTCGTCTACAGCGTCGCCGAGCGATGGGATCGCGACGAATACCCGGTCACGGAGATCTCGATGGCGAAGCTCCTGGTCGGACGCGTCACCTCGCAGGTCGCAGACACGTGTCTGCAGCTCCACGGCGGCATGGGGTACATGGCCGAGACCGGCATCTCCCGCTACTTCCGCGATTCACGGCTCATCCGCATCGGCGGCGGCACCGACGAGGTGATGAAGGAGATCATCGCCAAGACGGCGCTGGGGTTGTGATCCGCTGATCGGGCGACCCTCGCCGTGGGCTCGAGGAAGGGCCCCTTCAAATCAACCCGACGGCTCGACGTGCGCGCTCGGCGGCGGGTCGTACCGGGCAACCGGCGAGGTGGTCATCGACCACGCCGCATGCCTGCATGAGTGCGTACACCGTGGTCGGGCCGAGGAAGCGAAAGCCTCGGCCCTTGAGTTCGCGCGCAAGGGCTACCGCCTCGGGTGTCGTCGACGGTACGTCACTCCACGTCGCCGGTGGCCGGCGCCGTGATGCCCGTGGATCCGGCCGGAGGAGTGAGACCAGCGGCTCGCCGGCGATGCGCAGCTGCAGGATGGCGCGCGCATTGCCAATCGTCGCCTCGATCTTCGCCCGATTGCGCACGATGCCGGCATCGTCCAGGAGGCGCTTGACGTCTGCGGGATCGAAGCGTGCGACGGCATCAGCATCGAAATTCGCGAATGCGCGGCGGAAAGCGTCGCGCTTGGCAAGAACGGTCCGCCAGGAGAGCCCTGCCTGGAACGCCTCGAGGCTCAGGAGTTCGAACATCGCACGCTCATCGGGGACCGGAAAGCCCCATTCGGTGTCGTGATACCGCTCGTAGAGGGGATCACCATCGCCGAAACACCGTTTCATCGGGGGCGCTCCCGAATCACCTCGGCCGGTCGCTTGTCGTCGCGCAGCCCTAGGAAGCGCGGTTGCCGCAGGCGGCCGTCTTTCGTCCATTCGGCGAAGCCGATCTGCGCGACAAGTTCTGGCCGGGTCCAGTGCGTGCCGCGCGGAATGCGTCTTGCGTCCATGAACGGCGGTCCCGATGTCTCCAGGGAGCGCAGCCGAGCGCCGAGATCGCGGAGCCGTGCCGCGGAGTAGCCGGTGCCGACCTTCCCGGCGTAGCGGAGCCGGCCGTCCTCGTGATAACCGACAAGCAGCGCACCGAAATCAGTCCGGCTGCCGGTTGGATCGGTGTAACCGCCGATGACGAACTCCTGTTCCCAGACGCATTTCAGCTTCAGCCAGTCCTTCGATCGCCCGGGGGTATACGGCGCATCGGCACGCTTGGCGATGAGTCCCTCCCAGCCGGAACGGCACGCGTCGTCAAACCGCCGCTGTGAGTTGTCCCGCCAGGCTGTGGAGAGTTGCAAGGCCGCGCTCGGCCGGATTGCTCGCGTCAGTCGGGCGCGACGCTCTTCAAGCGGCAGGTGGGTCACGACCTCGCCGTCGATCTCCAGGAGGTCAAAGACGCAGTAGACCACCGGGTAGTCAGCGATCTGCTGCGGGGAGGGCGCGGTGGAGCCGAGACGCTGCTGAAGCCGGCTGAAGGACGTCTGCTCACCTTGGTAGGCGACCACCTCACCGTCAAGGAGGAACTCACTTGAGCGCTGCGCGACCAGGGCAGCGCGCACCTCGGGGTAGGTGGCGGTGAGGTCCTTGCCGGTGCGCGACTCCAGCCGCACGTCGCCGCTCCGTCTGCGCGCGACGCAGCGCTCGCCGTCGAACTTGCGCTCGAGCAGCCAGTTGCCATCGAAGTCGCGACGGTCGGTCAGGGTCGCAAGCATGAGCGGAATTGGCACGCCGGCATCGTGCCCTTTCTCAAGGCACGTCGGGTGGCGCTGCGCCCCGATACACTCCTCGCGACACCGACACCTCGGAGGGCCACTTGATGCAGGACCGGATCATCGGTACCACCATGCCCGTGCTCGAGATCATGCTCGACCCGGGCGAGGCAATCTTCTCGGAGTCCGGGGAACTCTCCTGGATGACGCAGTCGATCGTCATGCAAACGTCCACGCAGATGGGCGGCGGAGGCGGCGTGGGCGGCGTGTTCAAACGCGCGCTCGGTGGGAGCTCGATCTTCATGACCGAGTACTCCGCGCAGGGCGCGCCCGGCATGGTCGCGTTCGCGGCCCGGCTTCCCGGAATGATCTTCCCGCTCGATGTTGCGCCGCAACCGGGGATGGGGTTCCTCGGTCACCGGCATTCATTCGTGTGCGGCGTGCACGGGGTGCAGCTCTCGGTCGGATTCCAGCAATCCCTCGGAGCTGGATTGTTCGGCGGTGATGGATTCCGGCTCGAGAAGATCAGCGGTCAGGGGAAGGCATGGTGCGAGCTCAGCGGCGAGGTCCTCACGTATGACCTGAAACCGGGCGAGAGTCTCCGCGTGCATCCGGCCCACGTGGGCTTGTTCCAGGACACCGTGCAGTTCAGCATCACCACGATCAAGGGCATCAAGAACAAGATCTTCGGGGGCGACGGCATCTTCCTGGCGCTGCTCACCGGACCGGGCCGCGTGTGGCTCCAGTCGCTCCCGCTGCAGAAGCTCGCGCAGTCGCTTGGTGAGTTCTCGCCGGGTCAGGCCGTCGAGGCCGGCGCAGCCGGCGCGGTCACCGGCGGGGTCATGCGGGGGATTTTCGGGGGCTGAACTCGCTGCGCTGAAAGAGCGCGTGCAGCGGGATCCCCGCGGCCTCGAGGGCTTCGCGTCCGCCCTCCTCGCGGTCGACAACGCACAGCGCGCCGACGATCGTCGCGCCAGTTGCGACGACGGCCGCCTGCGCCTGCAGGAAGGTGCCGCCGGTGGTCATGGTGTCGTCGACGAGCAGCACGCGCATCCCCGGCACAAGGTCGGGTCCCTCGATTGGGCGGCCGGTACCGTGCGTTTTCACCTCCTTGCGGACGATGAAGGCGGTGATCGGATGATCGGTGTCGCCGCTCAGCGCCGCCGTCGCCGCCGCCATCGGATCCGCGCCGAGCGTCAGCCCGCCAACCGCGTCGATCCCATGCTCTCGGCAGTGCTCGAGCGTGAACCGCGCCACCAGGTAGAGCCCCCGTCCGTCGAGCGTCACCTGCTTGCCGTCGACGTAGTAATCGCTGGTGCGCCCGCTGGTCAGCGTGAAGGTGCCGTAGCTGAACGCTCGCACGGCGACGAGCTCGCGCAGTTCCTCGCGCAGCCCGGTGTCGATCGCGGTCGTCACGGCGTCCACCGCAAGATGGGGTGGCGTGCCGCACGCACCTCGTCGACGCGGCTCACAGGGGTTTCGTGGGGTGCGTTCTGGACGAAGGCGAGATCGTGTTCCGCCTCATCGACGATGGCCGCGCAGATACCGGCGAATGCGTCGAGACTCTGCTTCGACTCGGTTTCAGTGGGCTCGAACATCAACGCTTCAGGAACGGTGAGCGGGAAGTAGACCGTCGGCGCGTAGACGCCGTAGTCGAGCAACCGCTTGGCGACGTCCATCGCACGCAACCCCTCAACGCGACCGCCTTTGGTGGTGGCGACGAACTCATGCATGCATGGTGTCTCGACGGCCATCGCGAAGAGTCCGTTGAGCTTCGACTGCAGATATCGTGCGTTGAGCACGGCGTCGCGCGCGACCCACGGGAGATGATCGCCGTAGGCGCGGATGTATGCGTAGGCGCGCACCAGCATGCCGAAATTGCCGTAGTACGAGCGCACTTTGCCGATGCTCTTGGGACGCTGGTCATCGAGAAAGAAGCGATCACCGTCGCGTTCCACGGTCGGTTTCGGCAGGAAATCGATGAGGCGCTCACCCACCCCCACGGGACCTGCGCCGGGACCGCCACCGCCGTGCGGTGTCGAGAATGTCTTGTGGAGGTTGAGGTGAACGACGTCGAACCCCATGTCACCGGGACGCGCCATGCCGACCAGCGCGTTCAGGTTTGCGCCGTCGTAGTACACGAGGGCGCCGGCTTCGTGCGCGAGCCGTGCTATCTCCATGATGTCCTTCTCGAAGACGCCGAGCGTGTTCGGATTGGTCAGCATGACAGCGGCCACCGTGGCGTCGAGATGGCTCGAGAAATCGTCCACGTCAACGGTGCCGTCGTGATTGCTCTTCACCGTCACGACGTCGAGTCCGCACGCCGCAGCGGACGCCGGGTTGGTGCCGTGCGCCGAGTTCGGGAATCAGGACGCGCGTGCGTGCGGTGTCTCCACGATCGGCGTGGTACGCCTGGATCATGCGCAGCCCCGTCCACTCGCCGTGCGCGCCCGCCGCAGGTTGCAGGGACATGCGCGCCATCCCCGTGATCGACGCGAGCAGACGGTCGAGCTCCCACATCAGCTGGAGGGCGCCCTGCGTGTCCTCCTCGACCTGGTACGGGTGCAGCTGCGCGAAGCCGTCGAGCCACGCGAGCTGCTCGTCGACCACCGGGTTGTATTTCATCGTGCAGGACCCGAGCGGATACATCCCTTCGTGGAGGTTGTGATTGCGCCGTGCGAGGCGGCCAAAGTGGCGCGCCAGCACGAACTCCGGAACCGCCGGCACCGTCGGCGGTGTGCGTCGCAGCAGCGACTCGGGAATGGCCGTCTCACCGTTGGTGGCCGGAACGCCCGCCGCGGTGACCGCGGGCCCGGTTGTGTAGTTGGTGCTCAGCTCGAAGACGAGCGGTTCATCCACCGCCCACCCGGCATCGCGCGTCACATCGGGAATCGAGTCGTTCATGCGTGCGCCATCGCGACGCTGCGCTCTGATGCGACGGCGTCAGCGGCGGCGGCCGCATAACGGTCGATCGCCTGTGGCGTCGTGAGCTCGGTGCAGCAGACGAGGAGTTCGCCGTCGCGGTTCCGATCGACACGGCCGAGTGGCAGCCCCGCCACGATGCCCCGCTCACGCAGCGCCGTCGCGAACTCTGCAGCGGTGCGCGGCGTGCGCACCACGAACTCCCAGAGAAACGGTGTCGACGGATGCGCGAGCGACAGACCGTCGATCGCGCTGAGGAGACCCGCGAGGTGGTGGGCGCGCTGGGCGCTCACCTCCGCAACCGCGCGCATCCCGCCCGCGCCCATGTGAGCCATGTAGACGGTGGCGGCGAGGGCGATCAGCGCGTGGTTGGTGCAGATGTTGGAGGTGGCGTGCTCGCGGCGAATGTGCTGCTCGCGCGCCTGGAGGGTCAGCGTGTACGAGCGGCGCTCGTCGTGGTCCAGGGTCATGCCCACCAGACGGCCGGGGATTCGACGCATCTGCGCCTGTGCCACCGCCATGAACCCGACATGTGGCCCGCCGAACGACGCGGGGATGCCCAGTGGCTGGCCGTCACCGATGGCAACGTCGAAGCCGCTTTCTCCGGGAGGCGTCAGCAACGCGCAGGCGTGCAGGTCGGTTGCGCAGATGGCAAGCGCGCCGGCGTCATGGGCGGCCTCCGCAAGCGGCGCGAGGTCCTGGATGGTGCCGGCGAAACTCGGGTTTTGCACGATCAGCGCTGCGTGATCCGAGGTCAGGGTCGAGCGAACCGCGTCGCCCGTAAGCACGCCCTCGACAGTTGCGATGACGTCGACGGCGATGCGCCGTCCCTCCGCGAAAGTTCGGAGCACGGCGATGGTTTCGGGGTGCACCGTGTCAGCGACCGCGATGCGAACTCGACCGGTCGCCTGGACCGCGATCACCATCGCCTCGGCGGCGGCCGTCGCGCCGTCGTAGAGCGACGCGTTGGCCACGTCGAGACCGGTCAGCGCGCAGATCATGGACTGGAACTCGAAGATGGTCTGCAGGGTTCCCTGCGACGCCTCGGCCTGGTACGGCGTGTACGCGGTGTAGAACTCGGGGCGGGAGATCGTGCCTCTCACGATCGCGGGGCTGAACCGGCGATACACACCGGCGCCGAGGAAGCTGTCGTAGGCGCTCAGGGATCGGTTCCGTGAAGCAAGCCCCTCGAGCTCGGCGACCAGGTCCTGCTCGGAGAGCGGTGGCGGGAGGTCGATGTCAGGGTTGCGCAGGGCGGCCGGAATCGTCGTGAACAGGTCCGCTTCCGACGATGCCCCCACCGCATCGAGCATCTCGCGACGTTCGGCATCGGAGTTGGGGAGATACGCCATCCTCAAAGTATGCCGGGCTACGCGAGGCGCCCGGGAGCCGCGGCCTCCGAGAGGCGGAATTGCCGTCGGGAGGTTTGCTCGGCCGAACCGTTGGTAGACTGCAAGTGATGTCCAAGCGCGCTTCCACGGTTTCCATCGAGGATCTCGTTGCTTCGATCGAGACCGCCCGCGACAAGGTGATGGCCGACGAGGTCAAGAGCCTGGTCAAGCTGGGCCTCCCCAAGACCGTGGCGTACAAGATGGTTGCCGACCGCTACCGCCAGCGGGCCGAGGGCGACGACGGAGAAGCAGAACTCCGCGAGCCCCTGGCCGGATATGTCGTGACCCGGCGCTAGGCGCTGGAGCTCGACGTCGGCGAGTTCTCGTCCCCTCCCGCGGAGGTACCACACGACGAGCACGATGACGACCAGGACACCGATCACGATCGCCGCCGTCCCGATCGGACCCGACACCTTCGTGTAATTCGCTCCCACCTCGTACCCGAGCACCGCGAGGAAGGTGACCCAGACGGTGGACCCGACCAGCGAGAGCCCGGCGAACCAGGCCGGCTGCATCTTCGCCAGGCCCGCCGGGAACGAGATGTACGTGTGGATCACCGGAAGCATCCGTCCGAAAAAGACCGCAGCCAGCCCATAGCGGTCGATCCATCGGTCGGCGATGTCGAGATGGTGCGGTGAGATGCCGATCCGCCGCCCAGGCCCGAGCAGCAAGGGGCGCCCGAAGCGCCGGGCCAGCGCGTAGGCGAGGAGCGCGCCGAGCCAGTTGCCGGCGACGCCGACGACGATCACGACAACGATGTTGAAGTGGCCGGCGGCGGCGAGCAGGCCCGCGACGGGCATGATCACCTCGCTCGGGATCGGGACGCCGCAGCTGTTGATCAGCATGAGCACGAGCACGATGAAGAGGCCCCCGCTGGTCACCCACTGGCCAATCACGCCGCCCATCGCCCGGGATTGTGGCCTACGCTGCCGCGAATATGCGCCGCCCGCTTCGTCCAACCGCGATCCCGCCCTGGCCGGTGCCGTTCGACACCGGCGCCGAACTCGACTGGGGACGCCCCGAATACGCGCGGCGATTGCTTCGGGAGCATCTCGACCAAACCCACGATGGGGCGAGCCGGCGACGCTCGGTGATCACCGGGCAGGTGCGACGCCTGCGCCGGCTTCTCCCACTCGCGCCCGCACGGATCCTCGACGCAGGATGCGGTCCGGGCCTCTACGCGGTACCGCTGGCCGCGCTCGGCCACGAGGTGACCGGTATCGACATCAGTGAGCCGGCGCTTCGCCACGCGCGCGCCCTGGCGCGGGAGACGAAGCTTCTCGGGTCGGCTCGCTTCGTCAGAGGTGACCTGCGAGACGTTTCCCTCGCTCCGGATGGCTTCGACGCCGCGCTGCTCGTGTACTTCGTTCTCGAGGCGTTCTCGCGGGCCGACCAGGCCAAGGTCCTGGCTCGCATCGCGACATCGCTGCGGCCCCACGGAACCCTGATCGTGGAGATGCGGCTCAGGCCCGATCAGCCGCCTGGCCGCATCGACTGGTGGGATGTCGTGCCCAACTCCCTGCTCTCCGACCGGCGCCACGTGCTGCTCGGTGACGCCGTGTACGACGAGCGGCGCCACACCTACGTGCTCCGCGAGGTCGCGATCTTTGACGACGGCTCCGTGTCCGTGCGGCAGACCAGCGGCTGGTTGTGCCCCTTCGCGTCGATTCCTCGCCTCTTCACCCGAGCCGGGCTCGACGAGGTCACGATGTTCGACGGGTGGACCAGCGCTCCCGCACACGGGCTGTCGGAAACGGTGCTCGTGGTCGCACACCGCTTGCGACGCTGATACAACTCAGGAGGGATCGTGCGAGCGGCTACCATTCGTTCCTTCGTGTCCGGGAGTCCTGTCTGGAGTTGATTCACCATGCCGACGCCCACACCTGATCGCATCCGCACAGTCGCCGTCGTCGGGCACAGCCACGACGGTAAGACGAACTCTCTGCGAAGCCTTGCTGCACACCGCGGGAGCGACGCAGCGCATGGGGTCCACCGAACAGGGAACTTCGCTGTTCGACTTCGAAGCCGAAGAGCAGCGTCACTCGATGAGCATCGGTCTGTCCGTCGCCCACTGCGACTGGGACGGATACCGCGTCAACCTCCTGGACGCGCCGGGGTTCCAGGATTTCGCGGGTGAGGTGGTCGAAGCGCTGGCAGTTGCCGACGCGGCCGTCCTGGTCGTCGCAGCCAACGGCACGGTCGCCGTGGGTGCCGAGATGGCCTGGGAGATGATCCAGGCCGCCGGCGTCCCTGCGCTCATCGTCGTGAACCGTATGGACAAGGAGAACGCAGCCTACGAGGCCACGGTGGACGCGCTGCGCGAGGCCTTCTCGCGCAAGCCGATCGCGGTTGCCGTCCCGATCGGGGCGGCCGACGGATTCGTGGGATACGTCGACCTGGTCGACGACCGAGCGCACGCGTTCGACGAGCGCGGTCGCGCCACCGACACCGCTGTCCCCGACGAGATGAGCGCGGAGATCGAGCGCGCGCATGCGGCGCTTGTCGACGCCGCCGCCGAGAGTGACGACGCGCTCCTCGAGAAATACCTGGAGGGCACCGAGCTCACCGATGAGGAGGTGCGAACCGCGCTCCATGCCGCGACGGCGCGGGGCACGCTGGTGCCGATCGTGTGCGCCTCCGCCGCGACGGAGAAGGGCGCCGCGATGGTGCTTGACAGCGTCATTCGATATCTGCCGGCACCGACCGAGCGCACGCGGGTCGCGCTCGATCCCAAGGGCAATGAGGTCGCGGTCGAGTGCGACCCGGACGGCAAGCTGTGCGCCTTTGTGTTCAAGACCACTGTCGACACGTTCGGCAAGATCTCGTTCTTCAAGGTCCTGCGTGGAACGATGCGCGGCGACAGCCATCCGATCACCGCGCGCCTGAGCCAGGAGGAGCGATTCGCGCAGCTCGGGCAACCCAATGGCAAGGCGATCGTCACCGCCACCGAGGTGGTCGCGGGCGACATCGGGGTCGTGACCAAGCTGACCCACACCCAGACGGGCGACACGCTGTGCGCGAAGGAAGCCCCGCTGCTGATGTCCCCGCTGCCGTGGCCTGCCGCGACGGCTTCGGCCGCGATCGTCGCTCGTTCAAAGGGTGACGAGGACAAGATCATGAGTGCGCTTTCCCGCCTCTGCGACGAGGACGCGACCTTCAGCACCGATCGCGATCCCGTGACCAACGAGGTCCTCGTGCATGGGCTCGGAGACGTCCACCTCGATGTCGCGCTCGAACGCATGAAGCGAAAGTTCGGCGTGGATGCCGAGCTGCATCCGCCCAAGATCCCGTATCGGGAAACCATCACCGGCACAGCGCGCGTCGGCCACAAGTACAAGAAGCAGTCGGGTGGCGCGGGGCTTTACGGTGACGCCACCATCGAGATCGAGCCACTCCCGCGCGGCGGCGGCTACGAGTGGGAGGACAAGATCTTCGGCGGATCGATTCCCCATCAGTTCCGGCCGTCAGTCGAGAAGGGCGTGCGCCAGACCATGGAGCAGGGCGCCGTCACCGGGAATCCGATTGTCGACGTCAAGGTTCGCCTGGTCGACGGCTCGACGCACAGCGTTGACGGGAAGGACATCGCATTCCAGATCGCAGGAGCGATGGCGATGCGCGAGGCGGTGCAGAAGGCCTCCCCCGTCATCCTCGAACCCATCATGGACGTCCGCGTCACCGTTCCCGAGCGATTCACCGGCGACATCATGGGGTTGCTCAATTCGAAGCGCGGCCGTGTCGGAGGCGTCAACCCGCTCGGCGATGGGCGCGCCGAGGTGAGCGCCCACGTGCCCCAGGCGGAGATGTACACCTTCCCCACGGAGTTGCGCGCCATGACCCAGGGACGCGGCCGCTACTCGATGTCGTTCTCGAGCTACGAGGAA
Source organism: Candidatus Dormiibacterota bacterium (assembly GCA_963756075.1). GTDB lineage: Bacteria > Chloroflexota > Dormibacteria > Aeolococcales > Aeolococcaceae > Palsa-851. The sequence goes on from CAVWMH010000002.1 coordinate 391,485, forward strand.
GTCCCTGCGCACGTGGCGCAGAAGCTCATCGGAGCGCATACCAACGAGCATCCGGCAGCATGAGGTCCGGCGTCGAATTCGACGGCTTCGAGCGACGACATGGACACGAATCAGTGCGACACCTGATCAGTGCAACACCAATCAGTGCAACACCAATCGGTGCAACACCAATCAGTGCAACACCAATCAGTGCAACACCAATCAGTGAAGGAGTCAGCGATGGGTGAGACGGTTGAATTTCCCAGCAACGGGCACACGTGCGGTGGATATCTCGCGACGCCACCGAGTGGACGGGGCCCGGGCGTGATCGTCATCCAGGAGTATTGGGGACTGAACGGGCACATCCGCGATCTCTGCGACCGCTTCGCAGCCGAAGGTTTCGTTGCGCTCGCTCCCGACCTGTATCACGGCAAGGAGACCAAGGAGCCGGACGAGGCCGGCAAGCTGCTCATGGAACTCGACCTTGCTGAGGCAGCGCGCGACATGCTCGGCGCGGGCACGTGGCTGGCGCAGAGCGAGCGCACCGCCGGCGATCGCGTCGGCATCGTCGGGTTCTGCATGGGGGGCGCGCTGGCCATCTTCGCGGCGACGCTCAGCGATGTCTTCGCCGCCGTCGTTCCGTTCTACCCGTACATGGGCGTCACCGCGGCGGCAAGACCGGATGTCACCAAGATCAAGGGCGCCGTCCTCGGTCACTTTGCCGAGAAGGACGGGGCGTACACCCGCGAGCAGATCGATGCGCTCGAGGCCGAGCTTCGCAGCGCCGGTGTCGATGTCGAGTTCTTCTGGTATGCGGGTGCCGACCATGCGTTCTTCAACGACACCCGTCCAGAGGTTTTCGACCCGGACGCGGCACGCCTGTCCTGGGACCGGACGCGAGCCTTCTTCCGGACCCATCTCGCCACCACCGTCGCCCCTGTCTGACCGCGCCTGTCGGGCCGCCTGACGGCCCCGGCGGGGCATTTCTGACGCCGCCGGCGGGGGTCCGGGCTGAATTCGGCTCCAATTCAGGCCCGATGTGTCTAGAATGCCCGCAACCTGCCTCCGAGCAGTCGCAGAACCAACCCCCACCCCCGGAGGAGCACATGGCCACTGGCTATTGCCTCAAATGCAAGGAACAGCGCGAGATCAAGGGCGCTGAGGCGATCACGATGAAGAACGGCAAACCGGCGACCACAGGCACCTGTCCGGTCTGCGGAACCAAGATCTTCAAGATCGGCAAGGCCGCCTAGGGATCGACCGCCGGGCCCGGGCAATTCGTGTCCGGGCCGGCAACCACGCACTGGTGACGGGGTGCAGCGCGCCCCCACACCACTTCTCTGACCCATCCGTGTGCGCACGGCGCGAGGGTCAGTCGGGTCCGAGCACCTCCCGCTCGAGCACGTCGAGCGGCAGCGACCCGAGGTTGAGCGCTTCCATGTGGAATCGCTTCAGGTCGAACGCCGATCCCTGCCTGGCCCGGAGCTGAGCGCGGATATCGAGCCAGGCGCGCTCGCCAACCTTGTAGCTGATCGCCTGGGCGGGCATCCCGCAGTAGCGATCGAGCTCGCTTCGCGCAAAGCCGGGTCCGGCGAAGCCGCAGTAGCGGCTGACGAAGGGCAGCGCGGTCTCCCAATCCCAGACGCGGCCGGGATGGTAGGTCTCGCTCTCAGGGATCGCGAGCTGCAGGTGCAGCCCGATGTCCACGATCACGCGCATGGCGCGGAACGCCTGGGACGCGAGCATGCCGAGTAGGTAGTCGGGGTTCTCGAGATACCCGAGCTCCTGCATCAGTCGCTCGGCATAGAGTGCCCAGCCCTCCGCATGACCGGCGTACATGCCCAGCTGCCGCTGGAAGGTCGTCAGGCGCTCCTGGAACGTCATGCAGAGCCCGATCTGGAGGTGATGCCCCGGCACTCCCTCGTGGTATGCGGTGGTGACCTCCGTCCACAGCGGAAACCGGGTCTGGCCCTTGGCCGGGTACCACGTCCGGCCGGGCCGGCTGAAGTCGGCTGACGGCGCCGTGTAGTACATCGCCGCCGCCGTCCCGGGCGGGGCTTCGCGGCACTCCAGACGGCGGAGTGGTCCGGGGATGTCGAAATGCGTGCCGTCGAGGGCCTCGATGGTGCGGTCGGTCAGCTCCTGCAGATGGGCGAGGAGCCTGTCGATGCCCTCGATGCTGCGCGTGGGGTCCTCCCGGAGCACGTGCATCGCGCCGTCGAGACCCGCTCCGGGTGCGATCCGCTCGGCGGCCGCGGCCATCTCGGACTCGATGCGATGCAGCTCGTCCCATCCCCACGCGTAGATCCCCTCCGGGTCGCGGTTCATGCCAAGCCACCGGCGAATGCCGATGGCATAGAGCTCGCGGCCCACGGCGTCCGCGTCCGGCGCCTGCGGGGCGTACTCCTCGAGCAGGAAGCGCGACATCCCCGCGTACGCATCCGTCGCCGCCCGAGCGCCCTCCTGGAGCAGCACGCTGAGCCCGTTGTCGTGGGCGGCCTCGGCGGCGATGCCCGAGAAGTACGGCGCCTGGCCGCTGTCCAGGCCGCCCAGCGTCGCCGCCTGCTCGGCGCAGACAAGGGCCTGACGCCGCGCGGCGATGCGACCCGTGGCCAGTCCGTAGCGAAGCAACTCGGTGAATCCGGCGATTGCGTCGGGAACCCGGCTCATGCGGGTCGCGATTCGCTCCCAGTCTTCGGGGGTCTCGCGAGGAGAGAGGTCGAACGCCATCCTGATGAACGACAGTGGGCTGTCGAATGCGGACAGCTGGCGCCAGGGAGCGCCGGCCTGGTACCCCTCGAGGTCCGCGCTCAGGCGGTCCCGCATCACCGCCACAGCGATGCGATCGGCGTCATTTTCGATGACAGTGTCATCGAGCGCTCTGAGCGTCCGGCGGTCGAGCTCTGCGCGCGCATCGACGCCGTCCGGTGAGTAGTCGGTCACTTGATCGTTGTGCTCGGGTCTCCCGAGATAGGTGGCCGCGAACGGGTCGAGGACGCAGAGCTCGTCGACGTACGTGTCGGCGAGGACGAAAACCTCTGTCATGCCTCGAGTGCGACCACCCCGCCGACGCCGGCGATGGATGCGACGCGGTCACCGTCATCGAGCCGCATGATGATCACGCCCCGGGTCTGACGACCGGAGATGCGGACCTGCTCGAGCGGGATGCGAATGACCTGCCCCGACGTCGAGATGACCATCAACTCCTCGGACAGATCCTCGACGACCCGCATCCCGACGATCTCGCCGATCTTCGGAATCGCCGTCTGATCGACGGTGTAGACGCCCTGGATGTTGCGGCTCTTTATGGGGTAGTCGCTCATCGGTGTCAGCTTGCCGAAGCCGTTCTCGGTGATGACAAGCACATGACCCTCGGGGTTGACGATGTCGAAGCCGGCGACCTCGTCGCCCTTGCGAAGCCGTATGGCACCCACGCCCATGGTGTCGCGGCCCATCGGACGCACTTCCTTCTCGGTGAATCGCGAGCCCTTGCCCCGGCGCGTCACCACGAGCACATCGTTGCCGCCCGAGGAGCGGCGCACCCAGTTGAGCTCGTCATCGTCCTGCAGATTGATGGCGATCAACCCGTTGCGACGTACCGCCGCGTACGCGGCGGCTGGGGTCTTCTTGATCTGCCCGAGCTTGGTGACCATCACCAGGTACTGCTCGTCGCTGAAGACCTCCATGTCGATGAGCGCGGTGACCTTCTCGCCCTGGTCGACCTCGATGAGGTTGATGATCGGAATGCCCTTGGCCTGACGCTTGACATCGGGAATCTCGTGGGTTCGCAGGCGGAACACGCGGCCACGGTTGGTGAAGAACAGCATGTCGCTGTGCGTGCTCGCGGTGGTCGAGTGCTCGATGTAGTCCTCATCCGTGGAGCGACGCGCGCCGACGACGCCCTTGCCGCCGCGATGCTGCGCGCGATAGTTGTCGAGCGACATGCGCTTGATGTATCCCCGGTGGGTCAGCGTCACGAAGACCTGCTCCTGCGGAATGAGGTCTTCTTCGTTCATCTCCAGCTCGTCATGACGGATCTCGCTGCGACGCGGGTCGGCGAATCGTCTGCGCAGGTTGGTGACCTCGTCCTTGATGACGCCGTCGATGAGTTCGCGGGTTGGCGAGCAGATCCTCGAGCTGCGCGATCTTCTTGATCAGCTCCTCGTACTCCTCGCGAAGCTTGCCACTCTCGAGCCGCGTCAGCCGTCCAAGTCGGAGGTCGACGATCGCTTTCGACTGCCGCTCGGTGAGGCTGAAACGCTGCTCGAGGGCTGTCTGCGCGGATCTCTCGTCCTGTGCGCCACGGATGATCGCGATCGTCTCGTCGAGATTGTCGAGGACGATGGTCAGCCCTTCGAGGATATGCGCGCGTTCGCGAGCCGTCGTCAGCTCGTGGCGCGTGCGCCGCGTGACGACGTTGCGCCGGTGGCTGATGTAGTGCTGGAGCATCGCCTTGAGGCTCAGCACCTGGGGGCGCCCATCGACGATGGCGAGCATCAACGCTCCGAAGGTCATCTGGAGCTGCGTGTGCTTGTAGAGGTTGTTGAGCACTGTGTGCGGCCGCGCATTCGCCTTCAGCTCGATGACGATGCGCACCTTCTCCTCGCGCCCGGACTCATCGTGCAGATCGGCGATCCCGTCGATCTTGCGGTCGTTGACCAGTTCCGCGATGGTCTGCATCAGGCGGGACTTGTTCACCTGGTAGGGGAGCTCGCGGACGATGATCTGTTCACGCCCTGCCTTCAACTCCTCGAAGTCGACCTGGGCGCGCATCACGATCCGCCCACGGCCGGTGCCGTACACGTTGGCGATGTCCCGGGTGTAGACGATGCCGCCGGTTGGGAAGTCGGGCCCCTTCACGATGCGGATCAGATCCTCGGTGGTGGTGTCCGGGTCATCGATGAGCCGGACGACAGCGTCACAGATCTCACCCAGGTTGTGCGGAGGGATGTTGGTGGCCATGCCGACCGCGATGCCGCTCGCACCATTGACGAGCAGGTTCGGGAGCAGCGACGGCATCACCGACGGCTCGCGCACTCCCGGGACGTTCGCGAAGTTCGGGCCGAAGTCGACAGTATCCTTCTCGATATCGTCGACGAGGCTCATCGCCACCGCGGTCATGCGCGCTTCGGTGTAGCGGTAGGCCGCGGGCGGATCCCCGTCGACGGAACCGAAGTTGCCCTGCCCGTCGATGAGCGGATAGCGCATCACCCACGGCTGCGCGAGGCGGACGAGGGTGTCGTAGACCGCCGAATCACCGTGGGGGTGGTACTTGCCGAGGACCTCACCGACGACCGCTGCGCACTTCTGGTACCGCGCTCCCGCGGTCATCCCCGTGTCCAGCATCGCCCAGAGGATCCGCCGCTGTGCCGGCTTCAGCCCGTCGCGGATGTCCGGCAGCGCGCGGCTGATGATCACGCTCATGGCGTAATCCATGTAGGACGCGCGCATCTCGGCTTCGAGTTCGATGGGATGAATCTGGCCGGGCTCGAACACCGCCATTACGCAGGCACCTCCGCCGGGCTTCTCACAGCGCCCGCGATCACGTTGCTGACACCCTGTTCCGCCGCACGCGCGGCGACGCGAATCGCGTTCATGGTCGCCTCCGCATCCGACCGGCCGTGAGCGATGACCACCTCACCGGCAACGCCGAGCAGGAGCGCGCCGCCGGTCTTGCGGTAATCGACGCGATCTCTCAGCGGGCGCAGCTTCGGCTTGAGCAGGGCGCCACCGACCTTGCCGGTGAAGCTCTTTCTGGCCTCACGCGCGATGCTCGCGAAGAGAAAGTCGCCGATGCCCTCGGCAACCTTGAGCACCACGTTCCCCGTGAAGCCGTCGGTGACCACGACGTCGCAGCCGCCGCGGAAGACATCCTTGCCCTCGACGTTGCCGACGAAGTCGATCGGCAGGGCTGCGATGAGCGGATGCGAGGCCTGGACCAGCTCGGATCCCTTCTCGGATTCCTCCCCGTTGCTGAGCAGGCCCACCCGGGGTCGATCGATACCGAGCATGGTGCGCGCGTACACGTCGCCCATCAGCGCGAACTGAGCGAGCCACTCCGGCTTGCAGTCCGTGTTGGCACCGACATCAAGAATGAACGTCTGACCGGCGTCGCTGGGAAACGATGCGCCGATGGCAGGCCGGGCGATGCCGGGGATGCGCTTGATGGTGAACAGGGCCGCGGCGAGCATCGCGCCGCTGTTGCCGGCGCTGACGACGCCTCGCGCTTGCCCGTCGGCGACGAGCGCGCAGCTGACCACAAGCGATGAGTCGCGTTTGGCACGGACCGCATTCGCCGGGTGCTCGTTCATCTCGATGATTTCACGTGCGTCGACGACGCTGACGCGAGCGTTGCCGGCGGCGTTGGCGCTGCGGAGCTCGGCGTCGATCGCATCGCGCCGTCCCACCAGCGTGACCTCGATCCCATGCTCGTTGACGGCACGGAGCGCGCCGAGCACGATCTCCCTGGGCGCATGGTCGCCGCCCATCGCGTCGACCGCGATCGGTAGCGGCATCAGATGTCGAGGTTACGCACGCTCGTGGCGTGGGTCTGGATGAACCGCTTCCGCGGCTCGACGTCGGATCCCATCAGGCGGTCGAAGATGTCGTCGGCCTTGAGTGCGTCTGCGACACCGACCTGGAGCAGGACCCGTCGATCCGGATCCATGGTGGTGGCCCACAACTCCTCCGACATCATCTCGCCGAGTCCCTTGTAGCGAGACACCTCGGTGTCTCGCCCCATGGACTTGACCTTGTCGTCGCGCTGGTCATCGCTGAAGGCGTACTCGGTCTGCCTGTTCCGTCCCTTGCCCTTCTCGAGCTTGTACAGCGGCGGCTGCGCGAGGTAGAGAAATCCACCATCCACCAGCGGACGCAGATGACGCCAGAAGAAGGTGAGCAGGAGCGTTCGGATATGCGATCCGTCGACGTCCGCGTCGGCCATGAGCACGATGCGGTGATACCGCAGCTTGTCGATGCTGAAGGTCTCGCCGAACCCGCCGCCGAGCGCCATGATCAGGTCCTTGATCTGCTCGTTGCCGAGGATCTTGTCGGCGCGCGCCTTCTCGACGTTGAGGATCTTGCCCCGCAAGGGAAGGATCGCCTGATTGCGGCGCTCGCGAGCCTCTTTTGCGGTGCCGCCTGCCGACAGCCCCTCGACGATGAAGATCTCGCAATGCGCCGGGTCGCGCTCGCTGCAGTCCACGAGCTTTCCGGGAAGCGTGGCCAACTCGAGCAGTGACTTACGCTGGACCAGGTCGCGCGCCTTTGCGGCTGCCTGGCGCGCCCGGGCTGCGGTCAGCGACTGGTCGATGATCTTGCGACCGTCGGCGGGATTCTCCTCGAGGTACTGCATGAGCGATTCGCTCAGCACCGTCGAGACCTGGCCGGCGACTTCGCTGTTGCCGAGCTTGGTCTTGGTCTGCCCCTCGAACTGCGGCTCGCGCAGCTTGACGCTGATCACCGCGGTCAAGCCGTCGCGCACGTCATCCCCGCTGAGGTTGGGGTCCTGCTCCTTGAGGATCCCCGCCTTGCGAGCGTACTTGTTGAGCGTCGCCGTCAGCGCGCTGCGGAACCCGGTGACGTGCGCACCGCCTTCCTCGGTGTGCACGTTGTTCGCGAAAGCGAGTACATGCTCGGTGAAGACCGTGTTCTGATACTGGAGCGCGATCTCGACGACGTTTCCCTCGATCTCTCGTTCAACGTACATCGGCTTCTGGTTGATGACGTTGCGGTTTGCGTTGAGATACTTGACGAACGACTGAATGCCGCCCTCGAAATGGAACGTGTACGCCTTGCCGTCGCGCTCGTCGCCGAGCTGGATGGTGATGCCCTTGTTGAGAAACGCGTAACTGCGCAGCGACGTGCACACCGTGTCCCAGGAGAACTCGATCTCCGGGAAGATCTCCGGGTCCGGCCAGAAGCGGACAAAGGTGCCGCGGCGATCGGTTGTCCCGATAACGCCGACCGGGCCGTCGGGCACGCCTCGTGTGTACTCCTGGTGATGGGTCTCTCCGTCGAGGTACACCTCGACCACAAGACGCTCACTGAGGGCGTTGACGACCGAGAGACCAACACCATGCAGGCCACCCGAGACCTTGTAGCCTCCACCGCCGAACTTGCCACCCGCATGGAGGGTGGTGAGCACGACCTCCAGCGCGGATTTCCTCGCGGTCGGATGCATTCCCACCGGGATTCCGCGACCGTTGTCAAGAACCGACACGGACTTGTCCGCGTGCAGCACGACCTTGATCGTGTCGCACCAGCCGGCGAGGGCTTCGTCGATGCTGTTGTCGACGAGCTCGACCACAAGGTGGTGCAAGCCACGGAGATCCGTGGATCCGATGTACATCCCGGGGCGTCTGCGAACGGGTTCGAGACCCTCGAGGATCTGGATCTGGTCGGCTGAGTAGGTGTCCTTGCCCGCCCGGCCGGCGCCTAAGGGACGCGGATCCGAGTTGCCGTTGCCATAGGTCGTATCTGGCTCTGAAACATCCTCATCGAGGGGTTCGGGGCGTGCGATGTCGGCTATCTGTGTTGCTCCGGTTGTGACGTGAGTGTGGGAGAGGGGGCCAATGGTGAAACCGCTCGATTCGTCCAGCGGGGACCGCCTAAATCGGCCGTTCCAAGTACCTCTATTCTACCAGCCTGCGGCCTCACTTCGCTCTTTTTGGGTGGTGCGCTGCACTAGCATCAGAGGCGTGAACGACACTGTCCGTTCCGCATCCGATCGACCCTGTCGCGAGGGTCGATAAACGTGGCTTTGCCCACTCTTGAAGAGTACCGCCGCAAGCGCGATTTCAAGCAGACCCCGGAGCCCAGCGGGCAGCCAATCCGGCGAGCCGCCACAGAGCGCTCCGCGTGGGAGCAGCTGCCCCACGGCAGCAGGTTCTGCGTCCAGAAACATCGAGCCACACGAATGCATTTCGACTTCCGGCTCGAGCACGACGGCGTGCTGCTCTCGTGGGCGGTTCCGAGAGGCCCGAGCCTGGATCCCGCCAAGAAACGCCTGGCCGTCCAGACCGAAGATCACCCCATCGACTATGGGGAATTCGAGGGAGTCATCCCCTCGGGTTACGGCGCGGGCACCGTGATGCTCTGGGACATCGGCACATTCGAATGGGTGAAGGAGTCCGCGGAAGACTTCGATCGTTCTCGGATTGCGGGAGACATCAAGTTCCGCCTGCAGGGAACCAAGCTCGCCGGCGAGTTCGCGCTCGTGCACATCGGTGAACGTGGGCGGCGCTACGGCGGCAGCAGCGATGACGACAAGAACTGGCTGATGATCAAGAAGCGGGATGCCGCGGTCGTGGAGGGCTTCGAGGCCATCGACATCGACGTTTCAGTCAAGACCGGCAGAAGCCTGGCAGAGATCGCCGCCGAGGGCGGTGGCGACCCCCGCGAGATGCGCCGGGCCGCACGCGCCAGAACAACCCCCTCCGGCGCCGCGCCCGGCGTGGCGCCGCAAGCACTCGCGCAGGCGCCACCACCGATGCTCGCCACGCCCGTGGACCATCCCTTTTCCCGGGATGGCTGGTTCTTCGAGCTGAAGTACGACGGCATCCGCGCGATGGTCAGCGTCGCCGATGACCTGGTGCGCATCACCGGCCGGCGTGGGGGTGATGAGACCGTGCATTACCCGGAGGCTCAGGCGATCCGTGCCGGAATCCGTGCCCGCCAGGCGATCGTCGACGGTGAGCTGGCCGTGCTCGACGCCGATGGGCGGCCATCGTTCGAGCGCATGCAGCAGCGAATCAACGTCACGCGCGAGACCGATGTGCGCCGGGTCGCGGCCGAACATCCCGTCACCTTCATCGCCTTTGACCTGCTCGAGCTCGAAGGTCGGGACCTGCTCAGCACTGAGCTGCGCATCCGCAAGAAGACGCTGCGCGAAACCATCGTTGACTCGCCGCACATCCTCTTCGCGGCGCACGTCGAGCGTGATGGGACGTCGCTCTTCGAGGTGGCGCGCGGGTCAGGCATCGAGGGCATCGTCGGCAAGCGCGCCGATTCGCTCTACCGCCCCGGGATCAGGAGTCCGGACTGGGTGAAGATCAAGTCGTGGCTCGGCCAGTCGTGCGTCATCGTCGGCTACACCGCCGGTCGCGGGCGCCGGTTGAACCAGCTCGGCGCTCTCATCCTCGCGGTGCTCGACGGCACCCGCCTCGTCCACTGCGGGCAGGTGGGCACCGGATTCGACGAGAAGACCCTTCGCGACCTGAGAGACCGCCTCCGCCCCCTCGAGGTGAAGACGTGCCCGCTCGACGTCACCCCCAAGACCTCCGAACCCGCGACATGGGTCAAACCCGAGGTCGTGTGCGAAGTCCGCTTCGCGGGCTGGACCCGCGACGGCATCCTCCGCCACCCCGCCTATCGAACCCTCCGCCCCGACCAGCGCCCCGAAGACTGCACCCGAGAGATCCCAATCGACCCAGCGCGCCTCCCTACGGCCACTGACCCCCCAAAAAACCCCCCGCCGAAAAGCGACGAGGCTGAGAAAGGCCCCCGCCCACGACGCCGTCAGCGGAGCGTTCTCGAGCCGGTAAGTGCATCAACCCGTCCGGGTGGCGCAGCGGGGAGCAGCGCCACCACAGGGGGCGAGGGGCCCCCGCGGCGACAGGACCCGGACGAGAGCGCGGCACTGAACACCCTGAAAACGCTCCACAAAAACGCGCACTGGGAAATAGCCGGCCGCAGACTCCCGCTCACCAACTTGGACAAGGTGCTCTGGCCGGCCGACGGCATCACCAAGCGCGACATGATCGAGTACTACGTCCGGATGGCGCCGTACATGTTGCCGTACCTGCGCGACCGGCCCCTGTCGATGCAGGTCTTCCCGGACGGCATCGAGGGGAAATCGTTCTGGCGTAAGGATAAACCAGCCCATGCTCCGGCATGGATCGAGTCCTGGACATATCACGGCGAGAAGACCAAGACGTACATCGTCGTGAACGAGGTGGCGACACTGGCGTGGGTCGCCAACGCGGGTGTGATCGATCTGCATCCCTGGCATTCGCGTTTCGATGCTCCGAACGAGCCGGACTGGGCCGTCTTCGACCTCGACCCCTTCGAGCCCGCGACGTTCCAGGAGGTCGTCGACATAGCCAGGCTCGTCAAGGCGGCGCTGGATCACTACGGCATGCACGGCGTGGTCAAGACCAGCGGACAGACGGGGCTGCAGATCTACGTGCCGGTTCGTCGCGGACCTGAGTACTCAGCCGTGCGCCACTGGGTCGAGGAGGTGGGTCGCGCCATCGACCAGGCTGCGCCGGGACGAGTCAGCTGGGAGTGGTCGGTGGCAAAGCGCACCGGCCGGATCCGTATCGACTACACGCAGAACATCATCAACAAGACGCTGGCAGCGCCGTACTCGCTGCGGCCCGCCCCCGGCGCTCCGGTGTCGACGCCCATCGCGTGGGACGAGCTCGATGACCCAGACCTGCGACCGGATCGGTGGAACATCGCGACCATCGCCCAGCGGGTGGCTGCGAAAGGCGATCTCTTCGCACCGGTCCTGAACGCGGACCAGGACCTGCCGAGCGCTCACTGACGAGCGTGCTGCCCGGATTGCGGGTACGCTGCGTCGCGATGCGACGGGTGTTGGTCCCGACGGTGCTGCTCGCAATCGCAACCGCTGTGGCGGCATGCGGGTCGCCGACTCCCGCCGTCACGAGCACGGAGCCGACCACGCTGCCTGTCGTCACGACACCGGTTGTCACCGCGACCGCGTCATCGACACCGACACCGACGGCGACGGCGACGTCGACGGCGTCGGTGGCGTGTATGCCTGGACAGTTCGAGATCGACATCCTGAACACGCAGGGGGCTGCCGGCACCATCTACGCGACCTTCGAGGTTCGCAACACGTCGACGAGCGATTGCACCGAAAACGGCTATGCCAAGGTGCAGATGCTGTCAGCGGGTGGAGGTTTGCTGCGCACCACCTGGTCCAACGACAACTCGATCGCGTCCCCTGGGCCTGTCGATCTTCCTGCGGGCACCGAGCCTCTCGGTGCCGTGGGAGCCAAGGGACACGGCTACTTCCTCGTCTCGTGGACCGACGCCACATGCTCGGCGGCGCAGGCAGAGAGGCCGAAATTCTGGCGCGTGACATTGCCGAGCTCACGGTTCCAGACCGACGTCACCGACGTCCAATCCAGCATGGTCTGCGGCGGTGCCATCAAGATCGGCCCGATCAAGCCGGCCCCCTACCCCTGATCGACGCGAAGATCCCCGCTTCCCAATAGAATTCCGCCATGGCAGTGCTGCTGCTCAACGCCTCACTGCAGCCGCTCAACGTGATCAGTCACCGGCGGCTGGTCGTACTCCTCACCAAGGAGCGGGTTGCCTTTGTTGACGAAAAGGCCGAGCGTGCGGCCGCCGAGGCGCTTGCCGGACGGAGGCTGCCCGAGGGCGTGGTGATCGTCCGTCTGCTGCGCACGATCCATGTCCCGCGCCGGCTGCTCCGGCCAAACCGTCGCAACCTGCTGCTTCGCGACGACCACACCTGCCAGTACTGCGGTCGAACTCGGCAACGCCGCCGACCTCACCGTCGACCACGTCATCCCCGTGTCTCGAGGGGGCGCACCGGATCGCTGGGAGAACGTCGTCATCGCCTGCCGGAAGTGCAACTGGCGCAAGGCGAATCATCGGCCCGAGGAGGTCGGGCTGGCGCTTCGACGCAAGCCCGTACCGCTGACCCAGGAGTACGCGCACATCATCTTCCTGCGCTACCCGGAGCTGAAAGCCGCGTACGACAGGCTGCTCGCCGCCGCCTGACGGGCGTCGCGTCCACGCCGATCCCGCGCCTCTATACTCGAACCGCTATGCCTCGATCCATGTGGCGCGGCGCCATCAGCTTCGGGATGGTCGCGATTCCGGTGCGGCTCTACCTGGCGACCGAATCGAAGAGCGTTTCGTTCCGCCTGCTCTGTCCGAACGACCACACGCCGGTTCGCAACAAGCGCTGGTGCCCCGAGGAGGATCGCGAGATCGGCTGGAGCGAGGCGCTCCGCGGCTACGAGGTCGGCAAGGACGAGTACGTCATCGTCACCGACTCGGATCTCGACGACCTGCCCCTGACCACGACCCACACCATCGACATCGTGGAGTTCTGCCCCGACTCGGAGATCGAGGCGGGCGTCTACCTGAAAAGCGCGTACTACCTGGAACCGGAGGCGGTGGGCGTCAAGCCATACGCGCTGCTCCGACAGGCGCTTGAGACGACCGGTACCGTCGCCATCGGCAAGATCGCTCTGCGCGACCGGGAGCACCTCTGCCGCCTCGCCCTCCATGACCAGGGACTGATGCTCAACACCCTGCACTGGCCGGACGAGATCCGATCGGCGGGGGAGCTGGCAATTCCCGAGGAGAGCCCCGCTGTTGCCAAGAAGGAGCTGGACATGGCGGTCATGCTCGTCGAGAACATGAGCGCGCATTTCGACCCTTCGCGCTACCACGACGATTACCGCGAGGCCCTGATCCAGGTCGTGGAGTCCAAGTTGAACAACCAGCCGATCGAGCGCCCCGAGGTTCGTGAGCCGGGCAAGGTGACCGACCTCATGGCGGCGCTCAAGGCATCGGTCGAGGCGGCGAAAACTCGCCGTGCCGACAGCGACGACGGTGAGGAATCCGCGGCCGACGACGCCGAGTCACGGGAACCGGCTCGCCGGCGTCGGGCGTCCTGAGGCTTCGCGAGCCGCGCGTGGCTGGGAGAGCGAGCCTGTCACGTACCGCCCTCGCGGCGTTCGCCGACCCCCTGCCCTTTCGGTCCCCAACGCCGCCCCAGCTCCCCGGGTACATCCCCATCGAGGCGTCGGTCCCGTGCGCGGAACCCTTCGACGATCGCGAGTGGCTGTTCAGCGTGGACTGGGACGGAGCCAGGGCATTGCTCTTCGTGGATCCAGGCGGAGCCGTCCGCATCCAGGGAGAGATGCCGGGCGACCTCGCCCGCCGTTTTCCTGACGTCTCCGCGCCCGCCGCTGTCCGGGGTGGGCGTGGTCTGGTCCTCGACGGCGTCATCGCCGTTCTCGACAGCGAGGGACGTCCCGATCTCGCCGGCTTCGGGCGGCGCCTCGCGGCCGGTCCCGCGGCGGCCGCCGACCTCCCGGCGGTCTACCTCTGCTCCGACCTACTCCATCACGACGGTCACTCGACGCTTGGCTGGCCGCTGGATCGGCGCCTCGACGCGCTGAGCCGGCTGCCGGGAGACAGCGACTCGCTCCAGACCCCCGACCACGTGCGCGGACGGGGGGCGGCGCTCGCGGCTGCGGCGGCGGGGAGGGGCCTCGCGGCCCTGCTCGCGCGCCGGGCAAGCGCGCCCTACCGGCCGGGCGTCGCCTCTCCCGATCGGCTGCGCATCGCCCTCTCGAACCAGACGACATGCGTGGTCGCCGGTTTGGTCCCGCAGCGACGTGGCGGCACCAGGCTGATCCTCGGGGAGCATGTCGCGGGACGGCTGACGTTCGCCGGGCAGGTCGACGGTCCGCGCGACCGGCTCGTGGAGAGCTGGCTGGCGAGGCACGTGAGCGACCTGACCGTGAGCGCCACGCCGCTCGACGGTGTGCAGCCGATCAAGGCAACATGGCTTCGACCCGCGCTGACAGCGACTGTCCTGCACCACGGCCGGAGTCCTGGAGGTTCCCTGCTCCGACCGACGCTGCTCGCTGTCCGCGATGACGTGGATCCTCGCTGGTGTGTGCAGCGATCCGCGGTCGCGGGTCCGCTGCAGCAGCAGGCTGGAACGCGGTTCTCGCCGACGCTTCTGATGCCGCTGCCCCTCGGCGATGCGGCCGCCATGCCTCAGGCGGGTCGATGACGCCAGCGGTACTCATGTGCCGGCCGGACCATTTCGGCATCGAGTACGAGATCAATCCGTGGATGCACGTCGCGGTCGAGGTCGATCACGCGCTGGCAGAGTCGCAATGGGAGGCGCTGCATCGCGCCTACGTCGACCTCGGTGTCGCGATCGAGCTCGCCGCGCCGGTCGACGGTCTTCCCGACATGGTCTTCACCGCGAACGCGGCCGTGCTGTGGGGCGACAGAGCCGTGCTGAGCAACTTTCACCACGCGGAGCGACAGGGTGAGGAGGCGCACTGGCGCGTGGAGCTCGAGCGGCTCGGCTTCGACGTCCACGAGCTGCCCCGATCGCTGTCCTTCGAAGGGGCGGGCGACGCGCTGTTCTTCGGTGACACGATGTTCTGTGGCTACGGATTCCGGACCGACCGCGAATCACACCACCTGGTGGCGCGCATCCTCGAGGTCGAGATGGTGTCGTTGGAGCTTGTCGATCCGCGCTTCTATCACCTGGATACCTGCTTCTGCCCGCTCGACGCCACCAGCGCTCTGGCGGCTCCTGCCGCTTTCGCTCCAGCCTCGATGCGGCTGATTCGCGAGCTGGTGCCGAACCTGATCGAGGTGCCGGCAGAGGTCGCCGCGGGTTTCGCCTGTAACGCGATGCCGCTCGGCGACCAGGTCCTGTCCTCGCTGACCATC
Source organism: Candidatus Dormiibacterota bacterium (assembly GCA_963756075.1). Lineage (GTDB taxonomy): Bacteria > Chloroflexota > Dormibacteria > Aeolococcales > Aeolococcaceae > Palsa-851. The sequence goes on from CAVWMH010000002.1 coordinate 406,956, forward strand.
ACGCAGATGGAGGCCCCGCTGAAGGCCGCCGGATACTCCTCGATCGCACTCCCGATGGGGGAGTTCCTGAAGGCCGGCGGTGGGGTGCGCTGCCTCTCGCTGCCTCTCGGTAACGGCGACCGCGGACGAGCGCGACACGGCGCGCAACGCCCAGGATAGATCCAACAACCTCTGAGCCTTTTCCCAGACTTCCGCGCGAAGATGGTGCGGTGACCACAGTCAGCGCAACCGAGCCCAACCGAGTTCTCGTCGTCGACGACGAGCGTGCGATCACCGATCTCGTCGCGATGGCGCTCAAATACGAGGGCTTCTCGGTCCAGACCGCCGGCACTGCGAAGCAGGCGCGCCACGCCGTCATGGACTTCCGGCCCAACCTCATGATCCTCGACGTCGGGCTGCCGGACGACGACGGATTCACGCTCGTGCAACGCCTGATCAGCGACGGCATCAAGGTCCCGGTGATCTTTCTCACCGCTCGCGATGCCACCGAGGAGAAGGTGCACGGCCTGACCATCGGCGGCGATGACTACGTGACCAAGCCGTTCAGCATCGAGGAGCTGGTCGCGAGGATCCGGGTGGTGCTCCGGCGCCACAATCCGGACGGCGCTGCGGCGACCGGAAAGCTCGTCCTCCACGACCTCGAGCTCGACGACGAGACCCACGAGGTGTTTCGCGGCGGCGCGGCTGTCGAGCTGACGCGCACCGAGTTCCGTCTGCTGCGCTATCTGATGATGAACACCGGCCGTGTGCTCTCACGCTCGCAGATCCTCGACCACGTCTGGGATTACGACTTCGGCGGTGACGCGAGCGTGCTCGAGACCTACATCAGCTACCTTCGTCGCAAGGTCGACCATGTTGAGCCGGCACTCATTCACACGGTTCGCGGCGTCGGATACGTCATGCGAGTCCCACGCACCACGTCGGCGCGCGCGTGAGCGGCACGCGGACCTTGTGCTCAGGACCGTAGATGTCCCTCCGCCTCCGGCTGCTGCTCGCCCTGGCCCCGCTGTTCATCCTCGGACTCGCCGCCGCCGACGTCGGGACGTATGTGGCGCTACAGAGTTCGCTGCTCCAGGGTGTCGACAAGCAGCTCGCGGTGATCGAGCCCGGTGTTCAGAACGTGCTGCAGTCGACCAACCAGGGTGGTGGAGGACCACCGGACGGCGGATACGGGCAGCAGGATGCCTTTCCCTCGGGGACGTACGGCGAGCTTGTCGACGCGGCCGGCGTGACCACGGAGGCGGGCTACGCCTCGTTCGGTGGAACCGTCGCTCCGAGCGCCTCATCGCACCCAGTGTTTCCTGCCGACATTGCCCGGTACGCCGGCTCGGCGATCACGGTTCCTGGGGAGGGCCTGTACGAGTCGTATAGGGTGCTAGTCAGCAGGCAGGCGGCGCGGTTTCCGGGTGATGCGGAGAACACAGTCGTGGTCGCCATCCCGCTCGACGGCGTCAACACGACACTCAGCACGCTCCTGCTCTTTGAAATCGCCATCAGCAGCGGCATCACGATCATCGTCCTGGTGGTCACGTGGTTGGTCGTGCGTCGCGGGATGCGTCCGCTCGAGCGCATGGGCGCCACAGCGCGTTCGATCGCCGCAGGCGGCCTCGGCCGCCGCGTGGCACCGTCAGACGAACGCACGGAGGTCGGCAGGCTGGGGCTGGCACTCAACGCCATGCTTGGTCAGCTCGAGCGGGCGTTCGCGGAACGTGATGTCACTGAGCAGAAGTTGCGTCATTTCGTCTCCGACGCCTCGCACGAGCTGCGTACGCCGCTGACGTCGATGCGCGGCTACGCAGAGCTGCTGCAGCGCAACCCCGACATGACGCGGGACGACGTCCTACTTGCCGTCCGGCGGATCGAGGACGAGACCCGGCGCATGGGGCTGCTCGTCGACGACCTGTTGCTGCTGGCGCGACTCGACCAGGGCCGCCCTCTCGACAGCGCTCCCGTTGACCTCACATCGATGGTGAACGACGCCGTGGCTGACGCCCGCGCCGCCGACCCCGGGCGCCCGGTCATAGCGCGCATCGAGACGCCACTGGTCGTGACCGGCGATGACCTTCGGCTGCGCCAGGCGGTCGCGAACCTGGTCCGCAACGCCCTTGTGCACACCCCCGCCGGCAGTCCCGTCGAGGTTGCGCTGCAAGCGCAGAACGGACACGCAGAGATCGACGTGATCGACCACGGGGCCGGCGTGCCTGCCGCGCAACGCGAGCGAATCTTCGAGCGCTTTCATCGTGCCGATCCGCTGCGCAGTCGCGACCAGGGCGGCAGCGGGCTGGGCCTGAGCATCGCCACCGCCGTCGTGTCAGCGCATGGCGGCAGGATCAGCGTCGCGGACACGCCGGGCGGAGGCGCGACCTTCCGCATCGAGCTTCCGGTGGCCACGGGAACCACGGCCGATGTCTAGTCAACTGCTCTGGTACACCACTCGCGGCGCGGGCGCAGTCAGCCTCGTGCTGCTGAGTGCGGTCGTCATCCTCGGCCTGCTTGCGCGCCTGCGTTTTGAGTTCACGCGGCTGGCCGCGATTTCTCAGCGCCGCGGTGCACGGCGACCTCGCGCTGATGACCCTGGTGTTCCTCGTGCTCCACATCGTCACTGCGGTGGTCGATCCCTTCACGCACCTCGGACTCGCCGCGCTGGTGCCGTTCGGCTCGTACTACCGGACGCTGTGGCTCGGACTCGGAGCGATCGCCTTCGAGCTGCTCATCGCGATCGTCGCGACCAGCCTGGTCCGCCGCCACATCGGCGCTCGTGTCTGGCGTGCGATCCACTGGCTCGCGTATGCGAGCTGGCCGGTGGCCGTGCTGCATGGCATCGGCACCGGCACCGACAACACCGCGCTGTGGATGGTCGTGATCGATATCGTCTGCCTCGCCGCGGTCGGTGGTGCACTCCTCTGGCGTTTGATCGCCGCTCCGGCGGATCCGCTTTCAGACGAACGCCGCGTGGCTGCGGAGCGGGCGTCATTCGGGTCCCGACGATGAGCATCGCGTTGCTGGCGGGGCCGCCGGGCGCTCACGGTATGGAGGGGTTTGCGGCGCATCGGCATCGCCTCGGCGATCTGCCGGGGGTGCAGGCCCTCATCGATTCCATCGAGCGAGCGAACCTGCGCGGCAAGGGCGGAGCGGGGTTTCCCGTCGCCACCAAGTGGCGGTCGGTCGCATCGCAGCGGGGAGGAACGCCTGTCGTGCTGGCCAACGGGGCCGAGGGAGAGCCGCTCAGCCGGAAGGACCGCATGCTGATGGAGCAGCGGCCTCACCTCGTCATCGACGGTGCGATCCTCGCTGCGAGGGCCGTCGGCGCGGATGAGATCGTCCTGTACGTCGGCGCCGACCACGCCGGCGCGCTCCAGGCGATGAACCGCGCAATGAATGAACGCAGGGCGTCCGAGCGAGCACGACTCCGTCTGCTGAGCGCACCGGTTCGCTATGTCTCCGGTGAAGAGACGGCGGCCGTGCACTTCGTCAACGCAGGAATCGCGCTGCCCACATCGATTCCACCGCGTCCCTACGAACGCGGCATCGATGGCCGTCCGACGCTGGTGCAGAACGTCGAGACGCTTGCGCACGTCGCGCTGATCGCGCGTTTCGGCGACGAGTGGTTTCGCTCTCTCAGCACCGCGAACGCATCCGGGACCACGCTGGTCACCGTTGGTGGAGCGGTTCCCCAGTCGGTGCTGATCGAGATTCCGCAGGGCATCGCGCTCGCGGAGGCGGTGAACGCGGCGGGTGGTCTCACGTCGAACAGTGACGCCGTGCTCCTCGGTGGATATTTCGGAGGGTGGGTCGAGTCCGCCACTGCGTGGGGGCTGCCACTGGACGGCGATTCCCTTCGGAAGCAGGGCTATTCGCTCGGCTGCGGCGTGGTCGCCCCGCTGCCGTCGGGGCGATGCGGAGTCGTCGAGACCGCGCGGATCCTTGCCTACCTCGCGCACGAGAGCGCCCGCCAATGCGGGCCATGCACCTTCGGGTTGCGCGCAATCTCCGCGGCGGCGGGGCGCGTCGCGGGCCTCGCATCGACGCCGGGTGACCTCGAGCACATCCAGCGATGGGCGGGCTTGCTCGCGGGGCGGGGTGCGTGCCGCCATCCAGACGGTGCGGCGGGTCTGCTCGCGTCGGCGCTGCGCGTCTTTGCCGGCGAGTTCTCGCTCCATGAGCACCAGCGGCGCTGCAGCGTCGCGGGCGCAGTGGCCGCGGCGTCGTGAGTAATCGCGTGGCGCTCGTCGTCGATCGCATCAAGTGCGACGGTCACGGTGTGTGTGCCGACCTCGTGCCCGAGATGATCGAGCTCGACGACTGGGGGTACCCGATCATCCGCGGTGATGCCATCCCGCCGTCTGTGATTCCGCACGCTCGGCGGGCGGTCTCCGGCTGCCCGACGCTCGCACTGCGCCTCCAGGTCCTCGCCTCGCGCCGCTGAGCGGGCGGGGAAACGAACGTCGTGCTGGAGTCGTGACCTCACAGCCGCCTCCCAGCTTGCTCGCGGCGTGTATCAAGGAGGGGGCTCCAGGCTTGTCTCATGAACGATCTGCGAGCCACGACAAGCGCCCCGGTCCTGGACATTGCGGTCCCCGTCTACAACGAGGAGCGGGTCCTGGAGCAGAGCGTGCGCGCGCTGCACGCATTTGTCCACGAGCAGATTCCATTCGCCACGCGGATCACCATCGTCGACAACGCGAGCGACGACGCAACTCGGTTCATCGGCATGCGGCTCGCAAGCCTGTTGGACGGCGTGCGCTGCATCCACCTAGAAGAGAAGGGTCGCGGCCGGGCGCTCCGGAGCTCCTGGCTGGCGAGTGATGCGCACGTGGTCGCGTACATGGACGTCGACCTCTCGACACGGCTGGAGTCGTTGGCAGCACTGGTTGCGCCCATCCTCTCGGGGAGCACCGACATCACCATCGGCAGCCGGCTCACCCCGGGAGCGCGGGTCAGCAGGAGCGCACGACGTGAGTTCATCTCGCGCGGATACAACCTTCTGCTTCGTGGCGTGCTGCACACGGGGTTTCGCGATGCGCAGTGCGGATTCAAGGCCATGCGCGCGCAGGTTGCCCGCGACCTCGTGCCCCTGGTTCACGACCAGGGATGGTTCTTCGACACCGAGCTGCTGGTCGTCGCGCAATGGGCGGGCGTGCGCATTCTGGAAGTGCCCGTCGACTGGGTCGAGGACCCGGACTCGCGTGTGGACATCCTCCGCACAGCGCTCACCGATCTCCGAGGTGTGCTGCGGTTGCTGCGCACGACGCCGACCACTCGCGCCCGCCTCCGCCCTCACACGCAACACGCCCATCCGCAGGAGGTGCGGTGATGCCCGCGCCGAAGCGACGCATCACGGTGGAGGAGCGGGACCGCGCACTGCGCCTGCGCCGCAGGCTCACGATGTCGTTCGGGGTTGCCGGAGGCGCCGCCGTCGCCGCTCTCGCGGTCGCGTCAGCCGCGACGCACGCCGGAACGTCGGCGAGCAATGCGTCGAACTCATCGGTGACGTCCTCCACGGGAACGACGTCGGTCACGACGACCCCGTCGTCATCCTCGCCCTCCTCCAGCGCGGGGTCGTCGTCGCTCTCCACCGGGTCGGCAAGTTCCGGTAGCTCCTCATCGGCGAGTACCGTCAGCGGAGGCTCATGACCCTTGCCGCGTATCGAGGTACCGCTCTCGGAACATCGATGCACGTGGTCGTCACCGCCCCGGAGACGCTCGAGGCCGCGACCGTCTCGGCCCAGGCGGTGGTCGACGCCATCGATCAGGCGTGCAGCCGCTTTCGGGACGACAGCGAGCTGAGCCGTCTTGGGGCCGGCGACGGGCCGCGAGAAGGCATCGTGTCGCCCCTGCTTGCGCGGGCACTCGCCACTGCGTTGCGCGCGGCGGAGCTCACAGACGGCGCCGTCGATCCGACCGTCGGCGCGGCGGTTCGCAACGCCGGCTACAACGTGGATTTCGGCGCGCTTCCCGCCGACGGGGAAGCGCTCACCCTGACGTTGTCCCCAGTGCCCGGATGGCGGCGGATCCGCCTGTTTCCCGCCACCCGTCGTGTCGAGATCGACGCCGGGGTCGAGGTCGACCTTGGCGCGACTGCGAAAGCGCTCGCCTCGGATCTCGCCGCGGCAGCAGCGCTCGAGGCGATGCACGGAGGCGGCGTCCTGGTCAGCCTGGGTGGCGATGTTTCGGTCGCCGGCGAGCCTCCCGACGAGGGCTGGCACATTCAGATCGCGGAGAACAGCCGCGCCGAAATCACCCCCGACGGCGAGACGATCGCCATCCGGGCGGGCGGCGTCGCCACGTCGAGCACCACGGTCCGGCGCTGGCGACGTGGCGGGATGGAGTTGCACCACATCATCGACCCCGCAACCGGGCTCCCCGCGGCGGGACCCTGGAGGACCGTCAGCGTGGTCGCGGGAACGTGCGTCGACGCCAATATCGCCGCCACCGCAGCGATCGTTCGGGGTCCCGCGGCGGCGTCATGGCTCGAGAGTGCCGGGCTTCCCGCGCGGCTGGTGGACCGAGCCGGTGCGATGACCCGGGTCGGCGGCTGGCCCGTTCCCGGCGCTCAGACGTCCTGAGCGATCAGGTCCTGGACCTCGCGCTGGTAGCGACGCGTGTCGTCGTAGACGCCGTGGGTCGTGACGCTTGCGTCTCCCTGGTAATAGCCGGCGAGCGTCGCGGGAACTTCGGCCTCGTGCTTGGTCATCAGGTGGCGGAGCAGCATCGCCCCGGCGACGACGTTGTCCTGCGCTCGCCAGATGTCGAGGTGGGTCCCGGCGATGTGGCGCGACACCCATTCCCCGGTGAAGGGCTCGATCTGCATGACACCGACAGCCCCGGTGGGTGAGACCCGTTCCTGCCGCCACTGCGATTCCGCCCAGGCGACGCCGCGCAGCAGACGCGCGTCGACGCCGACGTCGGCCGCGACGAAGCTCACCAGTGCGTTCATCCGGGAAAGGCGGCCGGGCACGACGAGCTCGTCACCCTCGGCGATCGGCGCGTTGACGCCGATGCCGTTCGTCCTGGCCAGCGCCGTCGGGTCGACACCGAATCGCCGCGCCGTCTCGAAGACGCCCTCGCCGCGGCCGACGGTGTAGGTCTCGGAGTCGTCTGCGCCCCGCGCATATGCAGGCAGCGTGAGGGAGGCGTCGGGGATGGTCAGCATCTGACCGACCCGGATGAGCTCCGGCGCGGCCATCCGGTTGGCGTCGAGCAGGGCTGCCAGCGTGGTGCCGTGGCGGACCGCGATGTCCGACGCCGTGTCGCCGGGCCGCACGATGTATGAGCTCGCGAAAACGGCGGATGGAATGACGCCGAGTGCGGCGACAGCAAGACGAGACCTTGTCGGCATCTGGTTCCTCGTGTGGTGGGACGTTGGGTGAGAAGTGGGAACCGGCCGCCCGCTGGCGACCAATGCAGCGTAGGCACAGTAGATCGCGCGCGTCAAGCGTTGCCCCTCGCCGTAACGGTTTCGTCACAGGCGAGTCCCCTCCGTGTGAACCCTCATCGAGACCGCCCGAGTGCTACGCTGCGATCGAAAGCCATGCGACTCCCGAGCCTGCCGCGCACCTCGCTGCCGACCACTTTCCTGGCCGCGTCCTGTGGCGCGGGTCTCGGCATCGTCACCTTCGTCATCTGCGCCTGGCTCCACGCCGCGGGTGCCAGCGGAACGTCGGCGCTCCTCGCTGAGACGGCGCTGCTCATCGCGCTCGCGTGTGTCGCCGGTTTTGCGCTGTTTGACGGGAATACCCGTCTGCGCGGGGCTCGGGTCCCGATCAACCGGGCGCTGCCCCCGGCGTGGTGGCCGCGCGATCCGGACTCCGTCTCGCTGCTCGCGGCGTGCGTCGGCGCGCCGCTGGTGATCGGCGCCGGAGCGGCGGTCCTGCTCTTCCGCTGACCCTCCGGCCGGTCTCAGCCGGTCAGCTGCGCGATCCCCCAGCGAGCAGCCTCGCGAACAACCGCGTCCGGGTCGTGATCGGCGGTCGCGTGCAGTGCCGGCAGCGCTGCACGATCGCCCGCATTGCCGAGCGCTATCGCACAGTTGCGCGCCAGGCCGGCCCGCCCGGTCCGGGCGACAGCGGTTCCCCGAAATCGTGCTGTGAACTCGGCGTCGGTGAGTTCGAGGCACTCGATGAGGTCCGGGTGCGGCACCGGACCGCGAACGGTGGTCACGGTCTCGACGTCGAGAGGTTGCGGGGCGAGGCGATGGTTGATCGGACAGGCTTCCTGACAGAGATCGCACCCGAACGCCCACGTTCCCATCAGCGGGCGCAACTCAGTCGGAATCGGGCCCCGATGTTCGATGGTGAGGTAGGAGATGCAGCGACGAGCGTCGATGACACCGGGCGCGACGATCGCCCCCGTGGGGCAGGATGGCAGGCACGCGGTGCAGCGACCGCAGCCGCGCTGCGAGGGTGAGTCGACGGGGAGTTCGACCGACACGGCGATGCTCGCGAGCAGGACGTACGAGCCGGCCTCCAGCGTGATCACCGACGCGTGCTTCCCGGCGAATCCGATGCCTGCTCGCTCCGCGATGGCGCGATCGAGCGCCCAACCGTGATCGATGAAACGCTTGGCTCTCGCGCCCTCGACCTGTCCTCCCAGCCAGTCCACGAGCGCGTCGCAGCTGCCCGCGAGCAGGTCGTGATAGTCGACGGGACCGTCGCCGTCCTCGGTGCACGCATAAGCGGAGAACCGCCCCCGGACCGCAGCCGGCGTGCCGGGGCCCCGCGGTTGCGCCCACGCGGGCCGGTACGGCCAGGCCAGCGCCACGATCGAGCGGGCCCAGGGATATCGACCGCCGATGTCGGCTGACGCCGCAACGCGATCGCGCGTGTACCAGGCCATGCCGTCCATGCGTCCGGCGTCGATCGCGGCGAGCGCTCGCTCGCCCGCCTCGGTGAACGGGAGCACCGAGGTGATGCCGCACGCCGAGAATCCGAGACGGCGGGCCTCCACGCCCAACGCCGTCTTGAGCTCGGCCATGTCCATGGATCGGGGCACCTCCATCGCTGATGGTCGCACGGGCCGCACACCGTACGATCGAGCCATGAACGCCACCGCCGGCACCGCGCACATGCCGCGCGTGCTCTGCATCATGGGGTCGGGTGAGACCACCCCGACGATGGTCTCGGTGCATGCCGACCTGCTCTCACGGCTCGGTCCCCGCCCGGTCCCCGCGGTGCTGCTCGACACGCCGTTCGGCTTCCAGGAGAATGCCGCCGACATCAGCGATCGCACGGTGGCGTACTTTCGCGATCGAGTCGGCTTTCCTATCAGCGTTGCCTCGTTTCGCAATCGAGAGCAGGCGACGGCGCTCGAGTACGAGACCATGCTTGCTCGCATTGCCGAAGCGCGCTACGTGTTTGCGGGACCGGGAAGCCCGAGCTACGCGCTACGGCAGTGGCGCGATACGGCTGTCCCGGACCTGCTCGCGGCCAAGCTCCGCGACGGTGGGTGTGTGACCTTCGCGAGCGCCGCCGCGGTTGGGCTCGGCGTGTGCTCGCTACCGGTGTACGAGGTGTACAAAGTCGGCGAAGCGCCCCGCTGGCTGGAGGGACTCGACCTGCTCAGCGTCACCGGCCTGCGCGCCGCGGTCATCCCGCACTACAACAACGCCGAGGGCGGGACCCATGACACTCGCTACTGCTACATGGGCGAGCGCCGCCTGCGAATGCTCGAGGAACTCCTGCCGGAGGGCGTCGACATCCTGGGCGTCGACGAGCACACGGCCGCGATCTTCGATATCGACCTGGGGACAGTGTCGGTCCGCGGTCGCGGTGGGCTGACATGGCGCCGGAAGGGCACTTCGCAGCGATTCGAGAGCGGCACGACCACGCCCGTCAGCGAGCTCGCCACAGGATTGGTGTCGAGCGCGGACCGTGCCTCGACGTCAAACGGTACGAGTGCCACGCGGGATGACGACGGCGAACTCCCTGCTCCAGGGGCGTCCCCATTTCTCGAGGAGGTCACCCGGCAGTCCGCCGCTGCCGACAGCGCGCTGGCGTCGCGCGACGTCGACGGCACCGTCGGTGCGGTGCTGGCGATCGACGCACAGATCCACGAGTGGGCGGCCGACACGCTGGACTCCGATGAGCAGGACCGGGCTCGCGAAACGCTGCGGCGCTACGTGGTGCGCCTCGGCGACCTCGCCCGCAACGGCGCCGCCGACCCGCGCGACCTGATCGGTCCGGTGGTCGACCGGATTCTCGACCTGCGCGTGGAGATGCGTGGAGCGGGGGAGTACGCGCTCGCCGACAGGCTGCGCGACGCGCTGGTCGATGCCGGTGTCGAGGTGCACGACACGCCGGCGGGCTCCACCTGGGATCTCGCCGCAGCCTCGAGCGACTGACCGCGAGCGTGGGTCAGGCGGTTGCCTCACCCTGCGCCACGTCACCGAGGTCCATCTCCCTGGGGCGGCCGAGCCAGTATCCCTGACCGGCGGTGACCCCGAGCGCGGCGAGGCGGTCGGCGGTCTCCTCGTCCTCGATGCCCTCGGCGATGACCGTTGACCCGGAGCTGCGCGCGTAGGCGACGGTCGCCTCGACGACCGCTCGGGCTCCGCGCTCCACGCAATTCTGGGCGATGCTCTTGGCGACCTTGACGAACTCGGGGACGGCTGCGGCGAGGAGCTCGAGCGTGGAGTGACCTTCGCCGATGTCGTCGAGTGCGAACTGGAAGCCGTGCTCGCGGTAGCTGGCGAGCACCAACCGCAACCGCTGCTGGTCGGCGATCAACTCGCGCTCGGTGATCTCGAGGACGATGGTCTCGGGGTCACGCTCGGCCCACCGGGCGAGCAGGAGCATGTGATCGACGGGGTGGAGCGGATCCAGGAGCATCGCCGCCGAGACGTTGAGGAAGAGCGGATCCGAGTCAGGCAAACCCGACGCCGCCGACATCGCGATCCGCCGGCAGATCCAGTCGATCTCCTTGGTGACGCCACGACGGTGCGCCAGGGCGAACACATCCTCGACGCCGTCGACGGGGTCTCTGAGGCCGGGGACGCGCGCGAGCGCCTCCCAACCGATCGGGGTGTGGTCGCTCAGCAGCACGATCGGCTGGAACACCGCCTGGATGACCCGACGTTTGCTGAGGATGGCGTCGAGCATCGCGCCGGCGTCGCCGCCGCCCTGCACGAGGGCCGGAAGGGAGCGATCGCCCGCCACGACGACCCGGTCACGGCCGTCCTTCTTCGCCTTTGACAGCGCTTCATCGGCGGCCAGCCAGAGGGCGTGGACGCCACCCGCGCCGGCGGCGACACCCGCGCTGATCCGGGCTCTGCCGTGCGGGAGCGCGACACCGTGCAGCGAGGTGCGCATCCGCTCGGCGATGGCCACCGCCTCGGCTTCCATGGTTGCATCCATAATTGACACAAACTCGTCGCCGCCGATGCGGAGCAGCTGATCGCCCGCGCGCAGCTGGGCGCGCAAGGTGCGCGCCACCTCGATGAGCAGCGTGTCGCCGGCCTCGTGCCCGAACTCGTCATTGATCGGCTTGAGGTGGTCGACATCGATGGCGATCACGGCGGTCGCGCCGGTGAGCTCGCCGAGGCGTTCCTCGAACGCGCGCCGGTTGCCGACCTTGGTCAGCGGGTCGGTGGTGGCGTGCAGCGCCTTCTCCTCGAACAGGCCGGCTCGGGCGACGGCCACGGCAGCTTCGTCGGCGATCGCCTGCACGACGGTCAGGTCGTCGATGTCCCACGCCCCGCGGCGCGCGTGGGAGATGAGCACGAGGACTCCGATCACGCGCCCCCCGGCGGCACGCAGCGGTGCGGCGACCACGCTTCGCGAACGCCGGCCTCCGCCGAAACTCTCCAGCTCGTCGATGCGTGAACCCGGCATCGACGCGTACGCCTGCTTGATATCGCGCGGTGTCCGGAGCAGGCAGGGATCGCCGGTCGAGTACACCCGTCCGATCACCCCTTCGCCGGGCGCCATGACCACCATCGGCCCAGCCGCCGGTGACACGCCCTGGCCGTCGAGGATGAGTGGGAGAGTTGCGAGACCGCTGGACGCCGCATCGAAGAGCAGGACCCGTCCCCACGTCGCATCCGGGTAGGTCTCGTGGCAGCCCCCGAGCACGGCGGCTGCGACCTCGCTCGAGTTGGTGGTGAGGCCGAGCCTCTGGGCGACGTCCGCGACGGCTCGGAGCCGCCGCGTCTGAGCCTGGTAATGGCGATCGGTGAGCGACCAGTTGGAATACGCAAGCACCACGACACCCACCATCAGCGCGTCGACCTGGAGAAGCTGGTTGATCCCGTAGGTCGGCGTGAGTCCCGCCCACCACCAGACCAGGGCGACGCCTCCGCACGAAGCCACGAGAATGCTCCAGAGCGCCGGCGCACGTGCTGACGGATCGACGGTCAGCAGCACCGCAACAAACCCGAGCACGATCAGCGGCACCGGATGGGTCAGGCGCGGAGCGGAAAGACCGAGGACCAGCGTGCACAACCCGACGCTGGTGAGTCCCTGCACCAATGTCGCGATCGATCGGCCGAACTCGAGCCGTGCGACGCAACCGGATCGTGATCTCGAGCATCACGGCCGCGACGACCACGACCTCGATCTCAACGAGTATCGCCCTCGGCGGCAGCGAGGAATCGACCAGCTGCCAGCTCGTGATTCCGAGCAGCACCAGCGTCGCAAAGATCGGCAGCCAGCGCCGAGCGGCGCTCTCGTGTTGCATATACACCCTCTCGATGCAGAGCGTAGAGGGAGCCGCGCCACGAAAAATGGGCGTGACAGCCTTGTATCCGCTTCCTCAGAGGTCAGGCGTCGTGGATGGACAGGGACCCCGTGAGCGCCTGGCCGATCACCTGCCTGCCGTTCATCGGCGACAGCACCAGCTGCGCGGGCCCGGCCGATCCGGCGTCGAAGAACAGCTGCACCGGAGCGCTCGACTGGCTGGTGAGCTCGCCGCCGCACGCCTTGCCGTCAATGAAGGGCTCCTTGTCGACGTTCTGGAAGATGGCATCGACCGGCGTCAGCGGTCCCTGCACGAGGGCCCCGACGCAGATCTGACCGATGATCGGATCACCGACGTTGTCGACAGAAACATCGATCTCGAACCGTTTGTCAGCGATGGCCGTGCTCGGAATCACCCCACTGAGATCCGCCTTCGGTGGTCCGGCCGTCGCAAAGAGCGGTGTGACAACTCCAAGGAAGAGACCGAGGATCACCACGGCGGCGGCGATCACGAAGACGGTTCTCGGGTTGTCCTTGAACCAGCGGCTGATGGCTGCGGACACCCGTCGTCAGATCGAGGCCGGCGGCTGATATTCGCCGAACACGCTTCGCAGCGCGCCGCAGATCTCCCCGAGGGTCGCCTCCGCTCGAACCGCGTCGAGGATGCGCGGCATCAGCGTCTGGTCGGACGTTGCGGCCTGTTTGACGGCGGCGACAGCTGCCGCGACAGCTGCCGCGTCACGCCTCGCACGATGCCCGGCCAGGCGCGCCGTCTGTTCGGCCATCGCTCGCTCATCGGGCCGGAAGAGCAGCGGTGGGTCCGCCTCCTCGGTCTCCGTGTACCGGTTCACGCCGACGATCACCTTGTCGCCGACCGCGATCGCCCGCTCGGTGCGATACGCCTCGTCCTGGATGTGCTGCTGCATCCACCCGGTCTCGATGCACGCCACTGCGCCGCCGAGAGAGTTCGACCTCATCAAGGAGACGCAGCGCCTCGCGTTCGAGCTCGTCGGTGAGCCATTCGATGTAGTACGAGCCACCCATCGGGTCGACGGTATTGGTCACGCCGGTTTCCTCGGCGATGATCTGCTGGGTGCGCACGGCGATGCGCTGCGCCTTCTCGGTCGGGATGGAGAGCGCCTCGTCGTAGCACGACAGCGCCAGTGACTGGACGCCGCCGAGCACCGCGGCGAGCGCCTCGATGGCGGCGCGGACGATGTTGTTCTCAGGCTGCTGTGCCGTCAGCGTCGATCCACCGGTCTGCGTGTGCGTGCGAAGCATGAGCGAGCGGGGATCACACGCTCCGAAGCGCCGGGCCATGATCCGCGACCACATACGCCGCAGCGCCCGATACTTTGCGATCTCCTCGAAGAAATCGATGTGCGTGTTGAAGATCCACGAGAGCTTGGGCGCGAAGTCGTCAACACCGACACCGAGATCGATGGAAGCCTGCACGTAGGCGCACGCGTTCGCGAGTGCGAAGGCCATCTCCTGTGCCGCGGTGCTGCCCGCTTCGCGGATGTGGTATCCGGACAGCGAGATCGGGTTGAATTTCGGCGCGTTGACGGTGCACCAGGCGATCAGGTCGGCGGCAAGGCGCAACGACGGCCGCGGCGGATAGATGTACGTGCCCCGGGCGATGTACTCCTTCAACACGTCGTTCTGGACCGTCCCCATGATCGATGCAGCGTCGAGTCCCTGACGCTCGGCGGCGACGACATACATCGCGACCAGCACCGGCGCCGGCGCATTGATGGTCATCGAGGTGCTCACCGCGCTCAGCGGAATGCCCAGGAACAGGTCCTCCATGTCACGCACCGAGTCGATGGCGACGCCGACCTGACCCACTTCGCCGGCACTGCGCGGGTCATCACTGTCCAGGCCCATCTGGGTCGGGAGGTCGAAGGCCACCGAGAGCCCCGGCTGACCCTGCGCGAGCAGGTAACGGAAGCGCGCGTTGGCGTCGCCTGCGGTGCCGTAGCCCGCGTACTGTCGAATGCTCCACAGGCGGCCCCGGTACATCGTCGGCTGGATGCCGCGGGTGAACGGCGTCACCCCAGGAAAGCGTTCATCGCGCAACGGGTCGTGCGCCGACAGGTCCGCCTGCGTGTACAGGGGGGCCACCGGGATGCCGCCTCCTGTCTCGAAAGGATCCTTTCGCTCACCGCGAGCGCGGGCCGGCTCGAGAATCGTGTCCTGCCAATCGAGGAGCGCCTCGATGAAGTCGGGTTCTTCTTCCTCCACCGTGACGGACGAGGGATCATCCCGCTCGGTGACCATCGCCGCAGCATATCGCTGTGTCACGAGCGCGCGAACTCGTCGACCGCCGTCCAGAACCTGTGCGACACTCCCCGCGATGGCGCTTCCGGTAACCACGTCGCTTGTCGAGGACTCCGCGGCCAGGCTTGCGATCGGTGGCTGGCGATACACGCAGCGGCAGCTGTATTACGCGACCTGCGCTCGCGCGGAGACGGCTCCCTCTGACGCGGCATCCAACGGCGAGATCGGCCTCGGTGTCCTGATGATCCTTGTCGGATTGATCTTCATCGGCATCAAGGTCATCTTCGCGTTGTTCGTCACACTCGGCGTGGCGCTCATCCTCGCGGGCATCCTGGGGCGAGTGCGCCGTCCGCGATTGACCGGGCGGCTGCTGGCACTCTCGTTCGACGAGTTTCTCAGTCGCTTCGGATCACTTCAACCGGAGGGTCTGATTCGCCCCGACAACCGTTCCGCCGCAACGGATATCGGTGATGCGTGGGCAACGATCGTCACCGACACGCACGACACTGCCGCGATGATCGCCGCCAATGCCGAACGTGCGGAGCTGTCCGCTCTGCACGTCATCGTCGCGGGCGACGACCAGTCCGCTGCACCGGGCGCGCGCGTCGTCGTCGTCCACGACGCGTCCCCGCGCGGGTGCGCTTTGGTCCAGGACCTCCGCGACCTGGGGATGGAGGTCGTTGATGGCGGACTACGCCCTCGTGACGTCGACGGGCCGGGGCATCAGGTCATCGAGGGAGCCCCGGCGCGCCTGCCTCGCGACCTCGGTGCGCTTCTGGAGCGTGACGAGATCGACTGGCTCCTCAGCGGCCGGCGTGTCGAGCTGGCCACGCTTTCCCCGGAGATCGCGATGGACCGCGTACGCGCAGCCATCAGCCAGGCTGCGCCCCTTCTCGACGATGCCCCTCAGCCAGCTCGCTGAGCATCTCGGCGGACAGCTCATCGCCGGATGCGGCCGCGACCTTGGACGGCGTGAGCGCCCGCAGCGTCGCCGTCCGGCGCCCACCTTCGAGCAACGCCCGCTCCCCGAGCACCGCGCCGGGGCCGACCTGGGCCACCGAGGCACCGTCGACCTCGACTGAGAACACGCCGTCGAGGAGAACGTACATGTCGCTCCCGGCGTCGCCCTGCTCCACCAGGGTCGCGCCCTCCTTGACGGTCTCCACGCGGGGCTTGGCACCGCCACGCATGATGCGCAGCGAGAGTTCGCGTTCCAGTGCCGTCTCGACCTGGGTGACCAGCGCGGGTGAATCCTCGTCCCCCCATGGGGTGTGTTTCCCGAACGCCTCCTGATACCAACGCTTGAAGTCCACCAAGCCCGACTTCTGAGCCAGGTTCTGGTCACGGTCGTAGACCCAGTGGCGCGGGAAGGGGCTGGCGCCGGTGAGCTCGTGGGACGAGGTCCCGTCGGAGAAGATCGTCAGTGTCAGGCTGGTCCATGCCAGCGGCGCCGCCAGCTGGACGAACGGAGGTCTATTCACCCTGCGCGGGGCCGGCACGCCGGTCCTGCCTCCGGCGGTCTGGCTAAAGCGCACCCAGCCGTCGCCGGTCACCGGCGCTGACTGCTTGTCGGGGAAGGCGACTGCCGCGAAGGTCATCCCGCGCCCACCGAGCCTGATCGTCGTCGAGCCGATATGACCGCCACCACCTTGACCGTGGGCGACGATCTGTCCGTCCTCGACCTCGATCCACGCTGTCAGCTGGTTGGCGAATCGAAAGCGATCAGCCTCCTGAAGTGCCGTCAGCGAATCGATGTGATCCGGCGGTGGCTCGTCGTAGTGCGCGAGGCCCATCTCGAACGGGACCTTGGTGGCCCCTTCGACGGCCTCGGATGGAATCCACGAGATTGATGTGACTGACGACTCGATGTGCATTGCGTACCTCCGTGGCGCCGATCATGGCCTGCCCGAAGGCCGAGGTCGAGGGTGTCGGGACCACAGGTGACGGTGAGGATGACCCCCGCACAACGTGGTGGCAGCCCCCTTTCGACGTTCGCGGCACTGACTAGAGTTGACCCATGGCTTCAGAGCAGTCGATTCGCGTCGTGCTGGCGGACGACAACCTGATAGTCCGGGAGGGAGTGCGCGCCTTGCTCTCCATATCCGGAGACGTCGACGTCGTCGGCGTGGCCGGAGACTACGACGAGCTCCTCGCCGGCGCGGCCGAGCACGTGCCCCAGGTCGTGGTCACCGATATCCGGATGCCACCCGATTTCACAGACGAGGGAATCCGCGCCGCGCGCATCGTCCGCAAGCAGCATCCGGGCACCGGGATCGTGATCCTCTCCCAGTACGACGAGCCCGAATACGCGATCTCCCTGCTCAGCGAAGGGGCGGCCGGCTACGCGTACCTGCTCAAGGATCGCGTCGCTGAGGGCGACCAGCTGGCTCGGGCGGTGCGTGAGGTGAGCACCGGAGGGTCGATGCTCGACCCACGCATCGTCGATGCGCTCACGCGACCCGTGAGCGACGCGGGTGGTTTGAACGGCGTCGAGGAGCGGTTGCTCCGCATGGTTGCCGAAGGCAAGCCCATCAAGGCGATCGCGGCGTCACTTCACGCGACACCAACGTCGGTCGCCGACGACATCGAGCAGCTCTTTCTCAAACTCGCGCAGCAGGCGAGCGCCGGCACGCAGGGCGCGCTCGAGCGATTGCGCCTGCTCCACAAGGTGATCATCGACCGCGAGGAGCAGGGAGAGAGTTCTGAGCAGGATGCTGCCCGGAGGGATCGCGCAGCAGATGCGTGAGAACGGCGTCGAGCCGGGCAGGACCGAGCGGCTCACGGTCACCGTGCTCATGTCCGACATCCGTGCGTACTCGACGATCGCCGAGAAGTCCGACCCGTCGGTGCTTGCCGGCCAGCTCAACGAGCATCGTGCGGCGATGAACCACGCGGTGCTCGCGGAAGGCGGAACGGTGATGCAGTTTGTGGGTGACGCGGTGATGGCGGTGTTCGGTGCGCCCTTTCCTCAGCCGGACCACGCACAACGTTCGCTGTCGGCGGCGCTCGCGATGCACGCGGCGCAGGAAGCGGTCAACGAGCGCTGGATGGCACGAAACCTCCCACCGTTCCTGCTCGGCATCGGTCTTTCGACAGGCGATGTTGCGGCCGCCCTGCTCGGTTCGGAAGAGCGGCTGGAGTATTCGCTCGTCGGTGACGCCGTCAACCTGGCGCAGCGGCTTCAGCAGTGGGGCGAGGGTGGGCAGACGGTGCTGAGTGAGCCGACGTACGACGCGCTGGACGAGAAACCCGACGCTGAGCGGATCGAACCCGCGCTGGTCAAGGGACGCGAGACGCCGGTCGGCGCATATCGGCTGGGCTCGGCGACGGCATGACCGCTCACGCCAGATCGCGACTGGCATGGGGTTTGGCCACATTCGGGATCACCCTTGGAGTCGGAGCTGCCGCGCTGGCTGTCGCGAACAGCGCTTCGATTCACAGTCTCCAGGCCGCCAACCCGCTCGAGATCGTGATGTCACTGACATTTGCGTTTGTCGGTGGCCTGATCGCCTCGCAGCGGCCGCGGAACCCGGTTGGATGGCTGTTCCTGTTCATGGCGATCGTGATGGGTGCCGGCGGAGTGGCAGCCCAATACTCCAGGCTTGCTGCGATCACACACCCCGGTCTGCCGGGGGCGCAGTGGGCACTCTGGTGGTCGGTCTGGTCCGAGCAGCTTGTCTATCCGGCAGGCGGCGCGACCATGACCCTGCTCCTGATTCCCGACGGACGGCTCCCCTCCAGCAGATGGCGAGCCGTCATTCCGGTGGCGCTGATCGTCACGATCGTCCTTACCCTCCTGGGGGCGCTCGGCTCGTCACCGCTGCAGGGACCCGACAATCAGCCACAGCTACCGAATCCGGTCGCCGTGAAGAGTCTCGTGGCGCTCTCGCAGGGGCCGATTGGATATGTATGGGCCCTTGCCCTTGTGGTCCTGCTCATTGCCGCAGCAGCGCCCTTCGTCCGTCTGCGCCGGGCCCGGGGTGAGGAACGCGAGCAGCTGAAATGGATCGCGTATGTCGTTGTATTCACAGTGTTGGCGACCCTGGTGGTAGCCGTGACGTCGTTGGTGGCACCCCAGGCCGCGGTTGCCACGAATGCCGGCTGGCTGATCGTCAACCTCCTGGGGTTCGCGGTTGCGCTCCCAGTCGCCATCGGCATCGCCGTGTTGAAGTACCGCCTGTACGACATCGACATCATCATCAGCCGAACAATCGTCTACGGCGCGCTTGCCGTCTTCATCACTGCGGTGTACGTGGGTATCGCCGTCGGGGTCGGAGCCTTGGTAGGGGGCGGCGGCAAACCCAATCTGGCACTGTCGATCCTGGCCACCGCGATTGTGGCGATCGGCTTCCAGCCGGTGCGCGAGCGCACGCAGAAGGTCGCCAACCGCCTCGTCTACGGCAAGCGCGCGACTCCGTACGAGGTGCTGAGCGACTTCTCCGGGCGAGTCGCGGACACCTACGCGGCCGACGAGGTGTTGCCGCGCATGGCCCGAGTGTTGAAGGAGGGGACCGGCGCGGCGTCCGCAACAGTGTGGCTGCGAGGCACCGCCGATCTACGTCCGGCGGCGACGTTCCCGGAGGGGATGGCTGCGCAGCAGTCGCTGCCGATGCAGAACGGCTCATTGCCGGCCCTGTCGGGGGCGACCCGCGCAGTGGAGGTGCGTCATCAGGGCGAACTCCTCGGGGCGTTGAGCGTGAGCAAGCGTCGCGGCGAGGCACTGACACCCGTCGAGGAGAAGTTGGTCGACGATCTCGCCCACCAGGCGGGACTGGTGCTCAAGAACGTGGGGTTGAGCGCCGACCTGCGGGCGCGGCTCGACGAGTTGCGCGCCTCGCGGCAGCGGCTGGTGCAGGCGCAGGATCTGGAACGCCGGCGCCTGGAACGGAATCTCCACGATGGCGCGCAACAGCACCTGGTGGCGCTCAAGGTGAAGCTGGGGTTGGCGGAAGTGCTCCTCGGGCGCGACCCGGCCAAGGCCGCGGCGATCGTTTCGCAGCTCAAAGACGACGCTGACGAGGCGCTGGAGACGTTGCGTGACCTCGCCCGTGGGATCTACCCGCCGCTCCTTGCCGACAAGGGGCTGGTGGTTGCGCTCGAATCGCAGGCGCGCAAGTCCACGATGCCCGTGAGCGTGGAAGCCGAGGGAGTGGAGCGCTACGCGCAGGACGTCGAGGCGACGGTGTACTTCTGCGTGCTCGAGGCGTTGCAGAACGTTCAGAAGTACGCGGGAGCCTCACGCGTGGTCGTGGTGATCCACGGCGATGATCGCGAGTTGACCTTCGACGTCGACGACGACGGCAACGGCTTCGACACGTCGTCAGTGAAGCAGGGCGCAGGTCTCGTCAACATGCACGATCGATTGGACGCACTCGGCGGTGCGGTCGAGGTCACGTCTCGACCGGGTGAGGGCACGCATATTCGCGGCGTGGTTCCCACCATGGGCAAGGATCGCCCGGGGTCTGCCGGCGCGACTCGGCTGGGGGCGCTCGCGTCATGAGTTAGCGTGCCGCCTCGCGGCTGGCGTTGGCGATCGGCGTGTTCTCCGCGGCATGTGTGATTGCCAGCCTGGTTCTGCTCGTCCTGGACTGGAAAGCGATCGACTCGCCGTACACATCGCAGGCCCCGTGGATCGCGAATGCGGTCATTGTCGGCACGCTCGGCGTCCTGATTGTCACCCGTCGCGCCAGGAATCCGATTGGCTGGTTGCTGCTGACAATCGCTCTCGGGAACGCGACCAACGTGCTTGCGTACTTCATCGCTATTCACGGGCTGCTCGCCGGCGCATCCGCACGGAGTTGGGTCGAATGGCCCACGTGGTTCTACAGCCAGACCGGGGGAATCGGCGCGTTCCTGCTCGTCTTCCTGGTCTTCTTCTTCCCGAATGGCAAGTTGCCGACCCCGAGCTGGCGATGGGTCGCATGGGCCTCGTTTGCGGTTTCGCTGGTGCTCGCCGCGGGATCGATGATCTCCCCCGCGACAACACAGTTGTCACCGCGACTCCCCAACATCGCCAACCCGATCGTCGTGCCGGCGCTTGACGGATTGACCAACGGGGCCATTTTCACCATTGCGCCTCTCGTGCTCATCGTCGTTGCGTTGACTGCGATCGTGGTGCGGTTGCGCAAGTCGCAGGATATCGAGCGCAGCCAGTTACGGTGGTTCGGGTACGTGGCTGTCGCGTCGCTCATCGTGGTTGTGGGCGGGTATGCGGTCGGGTCTGTCAACGCGTCGCTCGGGAACGATCTGAGCGGGGGCGGATTCTCCTTGGGGCTTGGTCTTGCCATTCCGGCAACGATCGGCCTGGCGGTGATGCGGTACGGCCTGTACGACCTCGACGTATTCATCAGCCGCGCGCTTGTGTATGGGTCACTGGCCGTGTTTATCACCGCCGTGTACGTGGGCATCGCCGTGGGGATCGGCACGCTGGTAGGGAGCGGTGGCAAGCCGAATCTCGCGCTCTCGATCCTGGCCACGGCGATCGTGGCGATCGGTTTCCAACCGGTGCGCGAGCGGGTGCAGAAGGTGGCAAACCGTCTCGTCTACGGCACACGTGCGACGCCGTATGAGGTCTTGAGCCAGTTCTCGGGACGCGTTGCTGACACATATGCCGCCGACGAGGTGCTGCCGCGTATGGCTCGGGTCCTCCAGGAGGGCACCGGCGCCGAGTTGGCGACGGTGTGGTTGCGAGGGACGGCCGAACTTCGTGCGGCAGCGACCTTTCCCGACTCGATGGCTACGCATGAGGTGGTCGCGATGATCGACGGCAGTCTGCCGAAGCTGGGCGACGCAACCCGGGCAGTGGAGGTGCGCCATCAGGGTGAGTTGCTCGGTGCATTGAGCGTCACCAAGCGCAGAGGCGAGGCACTGACACCGATCGAGCAGAAGCTCGTGGACGACCTCGCCCACCAGGCAGGTCTGGTGCTCAAGAACGTCGGTCTCAGCGCCGACCTGCTCGCCCGGCTCGAGGAGCTGCGCGCATCGCGGCAGCGGTTGGTGCAGGCGCAGGACCTGGAGCGCCGGCGGCTGGAGCGGAACCTCCACGACGGAGCGCAGCAGCACCTGGTTGCGCTGAAGGTGAAGCTGGGGTTGGCTGAGATGCTTCTCGGGAAGGACCCGGTCAGGGCGGCGGCGACGCTTGAGCAACTCAAGGGGGATGCCGACGAAGCGTTGGAGACATTGCGCGACCTGGCCCGAGGGATTTACCCGCCACTGCTCGCCGACAAGGGGCTTGTCGTGGCGCTGCAATCGCAGGCGCGCAAGGCCACGGTACCCGTCACCGTCGAAGCCGAGGGAGTCGAGCGTTACCCGCAGGACATCGAGGCAACGGTGTACTTCTGCGTGCTCGAAGCGCTGCAAAACGTGCAGAAATACGCGAGCGCAACCGTGGTCGCGGTGACGCTTCGCGTCGGCGCTGGGGCGTTGCACTTCGAGGTGACCGACGACGGAATCGGCTTCGACACAGCGACCATGAAGAAGGGTGCCGGGCTGACCAACATGAGTGACCGTGTCGACGCACTGGCCGGCTCCGTGGAGGTGACATCGCGAGCCGGTGCCGGCACACGGATTCGGGGCACCATACCGGTGCCGGCTGCAGTGGTGGCGGCGTGAGCGATCGCGCACTGGTGCGGCTTGCGTGGGGCATCGGCGCGTTCTGCATCGCAGCGGTGGGCGTCAGCGTGGTGCTCGTCGCGCTCGACTGGCGCGTGATCACATCACCCGACACGGCGCTCCTCTCGAGCTTCCTGAGCGCGGTCGTCGTGGCGCCGCTCGGAGTGTTGATTGTCAATCGCCGTCCCCATCACGCAATCGGATGGCTGCTCCTTGCGGTGGCGGCGGTGCAGGCGATCAGTCTGGTGACCACCTTCACGGCAATCAGAGGTCTGCTCAGCGGTGCGGCCACGACCAGCTGGGTCGAATGGCCGGCCTGGCTGGGGGGCTGGACGTCCTTCCTGAGTTTGTGCATGCTGATCGTCGTCGCCCTGCTCTTTCCGGATGGAACCTTGCCAAGCAGGCGGTGGCGCTGGGTCGGTCGCGCCGTGGTCGCATATTTCGCCGTCGTTCTGATCATGAGCATCCTCGGCGGAGGCACGAATCAGCCGGCACCGACCTTGCCGAGTATTCCGGCGCCGTTCGCCCTCGCGCCACTGAGCAATCTCAACGCTGGAACCGGAGGCGGTCCACTGCAGGTGCTGTGGTTGGGTATGCCTCTGGCCATCGGGGCTTCGGCGGTGGCGTTGATCGTCCGGCTCAGGCGAGCGAGTGGGATCGAACGCCAGCAGCTGAAGTGGTTCGTATACATGACCGGCGTGCTCGCCGTCATCGTCGTCTTCGCATACCTGCTCGGCAACGTCAGGCCCACGTGGATTGCGACAGTGAGCGGCGACGCGCTGACCTATGGGTTCCTCGTGGTGTTGCCGGTCACCATCGGCGTGGCGATCATCGGCTACGGCCTGTACGACATCGACGTGTTCATCAGCCGCGCCCTGGTGTACGGCTCGCTCGCAGTGTTCATCACGTCGGTGTACGTGGGCATCGCGGTGGGGATCGGGACGCTGGTGGGGAGTGGCGGCAAACCCAACCTGGCCCTGTCGATCCTCGCGACAGCCATCGTTGCGATCGGGTTCCAGCCGGTGCGCGAGCGCGTGCAGAAGGTGGCGAACCGGCTCGTGTACGGAAAGCGAGCGACACCCTACGAGGTGCTGAGTGAGTTCTCCGGCCGGGTGGCAGAGACGTATGCCGCCGATGAGGTGCTGCCCCGTATGTCCCGCGTGCTGCAGGAAGGGACGGGAGCCGAGTCGGCGACCGTGTGGTTGCGAGGAATCGGCGAGATGCGTCCAGCGTCGACGTACCCGAACAGCATGGCGATCCCATCATCGTTGCCGATGAGTGATGGTGCGCTGCCGGCTCTCGGCGACGTCACCAGGTCGGTCGAGGTGCGCCACCAGGGCGAGTTGCTCGGGGCGCTGAGCGTGACCAAACGTCGCGGGGAGAGCCTGACGCCGATCGAGGAGAAGCTTGTCGATGACCTCGCCCACCAGGCGGGCCTCGTGCTCAAGAACGTCGGTCTCAGTGCGGACCTCCAGGTGCGGCTCGACGAGCTCCGGGCGTCGCGCCAACGGCTGGTGCAGGCGCAGGATCTCGAGCGGCGCCGGCTCGAACGCAATCTGCACGACGGCGCTCAGCAACACCTCGTCGCGCTCAAAGTGAAGCTGGGCCTTGCCGAGATGCTCCTTGATCGCGACCCCGCGAAGGCCATGGCGACGCTGCAACAGCTCAAGGGCGACGCCGACGAGGCGCTCGAGACGTTGCGTGACCTGGCGCGCGGGATCTACCCGCCGCTCCTCGCCGAGAAGGGGCTGGTGGTGGCGCTGGAATCGCAGGCGCGTAAGGCGATCGTCCCAGTGAGTTTGCTCGCTGATGCCGTGGGACGTTACTCGCAGGATGTCGAGGCGACCGTGTACTTCTGCGTACTGGAGGCCTTGCAGAACGTGCAGAAATACGCGCGGGCATCACACGTCGACGTCCGGCTGCACGGGCAAGGCGAGGGCCTGGCCTTCGAGGTCAGTGACGACGGCATCGGGTTCGACACCGCGATCGCGAAGAAGGGTGCCGGACTCACGAACATGGCAGACCGGCTTGACGCACTCGGCGGCTCGCTCACGGTGACCTCAACCCCGAGCGGGGGAACCACAATCGCTGGAACGTTATACGTCGGCATGGCGTCGCCGGCGGCTGTCTGATGTCTGATCGCGCGACGCCACACATCGAGGCTGCAGCCACGCGGCGGCTCGCGAGGCCGGCAACGGCATGGGTATCCCTTGCCGTGATTGTTTCGATGTTCGTGGCCTTCGGAGTGGTTTTCTATACTCCGCTTACTTCGCCGGCGTTGTTTCGAGCCACTGGTGGCTTGAGCGCTGCGTTCGTATTCCCCTTCTGCTCGTTTGCGATCGTCGGCGCCGTCATCGCGACACGAAGGCCAGCCAACCCGGTGGGCTGGTTGTGCATGGGCGGAGCGGCTGTCCTCGCTCTCGCATCGCTCTCAGGCCTCGTCGGGGCGGTCCTCTACAACGCGCACAACGGGTTCGGCAGCTACGTCCTGCTGCTCTCGGCGTTGTGGAACGCGCCGGGTGGGAACGTGACGGTGTTGTTCCTCATCATGTTGCTCGTCTTTCCCAACGGCCATTTGCTATCGCCGAAGTTGCGCTGGCTGGTGTATGCCGTGGCGGGAGTGGGACTGTCGGGGCTCATCTTGTGTGTCATCAATCCGACGCCTGGAGCGCTCGGCGTTGGCGCTCTCCAACCTGGCCTCGCCGCTCCGATGAGTGTCCTGGCCATTCCAGGTGCAGCACCACTGGTGAACACACTGAGCAGTCTCTGGAACGTGCTTTCGAATGTGTTCAGCGCGGCCACCATCGTGGCCGTCTTTGCGCGCCTGCGTGGGGCCGATTCCGACACGCGTCACCAGATCAAATGGGTAGCCTCGGCATCGCTGTTCCTGGTGGGGACGATCTTTCTCACGACCTTCCTTCCCAACACGTTCTTTTCCGATCCCGGTCCACTGGCGGGCACGGGCGTCGCACTGCTGGTGTCACTTGCCGTGCTGGGGGTACCCACTGCAATCGGCGTTGCCGTCCTCAAGTACCGCCTCTACGACATCGACGTCATCATCAGTCGGACCCTTGTCTATGGCGTCCTAGCGGCATTCATCACTGCCGTCTACATCGGTATCGCCGTCGGCATCGGCACTCTGGTGGGGAGCGGCGGCCAGCCGAATCTCTGGCTGTCGATCGTCGCGACGATCATCGTTGCAGTTGGGTTCCAGCCCGTTCGTGAGCGTGTCCAGAAGATTGCGAACCGGCTGGTGTACGGGCATCGCGCCACCCCGTACGAGGTGCTCACCGCGTTCTCGGATCAGGTTGCGGAGGCATATGCGGCCGATGAGGTCTTGCCACGCATGGCGCGGGTGCTCCAGGAGGCGACCGGTGCTCAGTCGGCGACCGTCTGGCTCAAGGGTCCGGCAACCTTGCGCCCCGCCGCGACCCATCCGGATGCAGCGAGGTCGTCTCCTTTGGCTCTACCGATGTCCGGGGGCTCGCTCCCCGAGATCCCGGGCGCGACCAGCTCAGTTCCCGTGGAGCATCAGGGTCGCCTGCTCGGCGCGCTGAGCATCGTCAAGCGCAGGGGTGACCCGGTCACCCCCACCGAGCAGAAACTCATCGATGACCTCGCCCACCAGGCGGGGTTGGTGTTGAGAAACGTTGGGCTCGCTGCGGAGCTTCGGAACCGCCTCGACGAGTTGCGCAGCTCGAGGCAGCGGCTGGTGCGCGCTCAGGACGAAGAACGTCGCCGTCTCGAACGCAACCTGCACGATGGCGCCCAGCAACACCTCGTGGCGCTGAAGGTCAAGCTGGGACTGGCGCAGATGCTCGCCGCCACGTCCCC
This sequence comes from Candidatus Dormiibacterota bacterium, assembly GCA_963756075.1. GTDB lineage: Bacteria > Chloroflexota > Dormibacteria > Aeolococcales > Aeolococcaceae > Palsa-851. The sequence goes on from CAVWMH010000002.1 coordinate 433,352, forward strand.
GGAGAGAGCGCGATTGACGGTGGTGCAGCTGAAGGCGGATGCCGATGAGGCACTCGAAACCCTGCGTGACTTGGCGCGAGGGATCTACCCCCCGCTGCTTGCCGACAAGGGTCTGGTTGCCGCGCTGGAATCACAGGGTCGCAAGGCGATCATGCAGGTCCGCGTGGACGCCGACGGAGTGGAGCGGTACGCACAGGACGTCGAGGCGACCGTGTACTTCTGCGTGCTCGAGGCACTGCAGAACGTGCAGAAGTACGCGAAGGCGTCCCGGGTTGATGTGCGGCTTCGTGGTCGGGAGGGCGAGCTGACGTTCGAGATCGAGGACGACGGCACCGGCTTCGACACCGCCACCGTGACGAGAGGGGCGGGGCTCACCAACATGGTCGATCGAGTCGAGGCCCTCGGCGGCAATGTCGACCTGACGTCTGCTCCTGGCTCCGGGACTCGCGTGTCCGGAAACGTCCCCGCAACGGTTCGCGAGGCGGTTCCCGCTTGAGCCTCGCGCTACGCCGATGTCGCCGTAGCCCACGCCTCCGCGAGACGATCGGGGCTGAAGTCGGACTTGGAGATGAACCCGGCGGCTCCGGCTTCTGCGGCGCGAGGCCCGTACTCGTCGGCCTCGTAGGTGGAGAGGACCAGCACCACGACCGGCCTGCTCTCCTCGACGCCCGCAAGGATCTGACGGGTGGCGTCGAGCCCGCTGATGCCCGGCAGGTTCACATCCATGAGCACGAGGTCGGGCCGAAGATCGCGCGCGGAGGTGACCGAATCCTCGCCGGTCTCCACCTCGCCGACCACCTCGAAGCCGTCGGTGAGCTCGACGACCGTCCTCGCGACGTCGCGAAACGGCGCCTGGTCATCGACGATCAACACTCGCACACTCATTTGAACAACTCGAACGGTATCCCGATGCCGGCGGACTGGCAAGCGTATCTGCCCCACACTTCAGGTGATGCAGGCACCCGGCAGGCGCTCACCCCTATCCTCATTGCGTGCCGATCCGCGTCGTCCTCGCCGAGGATAACTACCTGCTGAGGGAGGGTATCCGGCAATTGCTGGAGACCTCAGACGAGATCGAGTTGCTCGCGAGCTGCAGCGACCTCCCGGGGCTGGAGCGGGCGATCGAGGAGCACAGCCCTTCGGTTGTCATCACCGACATTCGGATGCCACCGACCGGGACCGACGAAGGCCTGCGTGCCGCCGAACGGCTGCGCGCGGAGCGGCCGGAGGTGGGCGTTGTCGTCCTCAGCCAGTACGCGGAGCCGGAGTACGCGCTGGCACTGCTCGAGAAAGGTGCGAGCGGACGCGCATATCTCCTCAAGGAGCGCGTGTCGGACATCGACCAGCTGGTCGGTGCTGTTCGCGAGGTGGCACGCGGTGGTTCGGTGATCGACCCTCGGGTCGTCGAGGTGCTCGTGGCAGCGCGCACAGCAGTGCGCGACTCGCCGATCGCCCAGCTCACGCCTCGCGAACGCGACGTGCTGCAGCAGGTCGCCATGGGGAAGAACAACGCAGGCATCGCGGCGGCGTTGTTTCTCACCGAGCGAGCAGTTGAGAAGCACATCAACGCGATCTTCTCCAAGCTCGACCTCTCCGAGGAGCCCGACGTGCATCGTCGCGTCAAGGCAGCGCTCGTCTACCTCGCCTCACAGCGATAGATCAGTCGCGCTGCTCAGCGTCGCGGGCGCCGACCAGGACGGACATGTTGCCCATCGGGTGTTTGTTCTCGAGCATCAACTGGTGCGCGAGCCCCACCTCATGGAACGCGAACGTTCTCGAAAGGCAGGGATCGACCTCGCCGCTCGCCACCATCGCGTTGTAGGTGGCGCACTCCTGGTCGTTCGCGAAGTGCGACCCCTGAAGACGCTTCTGGCGCATCCACAGGTAGCGCAGATCGACGGCGGCGTGGTACCCGGTCGTGCCCGCGCAGATGACCACCATTCCCCCGTTGTCGCAGACGAAGATCGAGGTCGGGATGGTGTCCTCGCCCGGATGTTCGAAGACGATTCGCGGGTTCCGGCGTTCACCGAGGACGTCCCACAACGCCTTGCCGAAGGCGCGAGCGCCGGCGGTCCACGTGGCGAACGCTGCGTCGTCTCGCCAGTCGGGGATCACGCCCCAGTGCGAGAAGTCGCGCCTGTCGATGTAGCCGCGTGCGCCGAGGTCCACGCAGTACTGCCCGCGCTCGGGACCCGACGTCACCGCGATCGGGATCGCCCCCCTGGCTCGAGCGATCTGGATCGCCTGCGAGCCGAGGCCGCCGGAGCCGCCCCAGACCAGGACGACGTCGCCTTCACGAACCGTGTGCGGGTGCCACGAGCAGAGCATGCGATACGCAGTTGCTCCCACCAGCGTGCACGCAGCCGCAGCAGCCCAGCTGAGATGTGGCGACTTGGGAAGCAGCTGGTGAGCCTGAACTAGCGTGTACTGCGCGAAACTCCCCCAGTTGGTCTCGTACCCCCAGATCCGTGCGCTCGGCGCGATGATCGGGTCGCCGCCGCCGGCGATCCATGGGTCGGCGGAGTCCCAGACACCGCAGTGCGCGACCACGTGGTCGCCGACGCGAACGCTGTCGACGCCCTCGCCCACCGCCCAGACGATGCCCGATGCGTCGCTGCCCCCGATGTGGAAGTTCTCGGCTTCTCCCGCCTTGCGTCGCGCCGCAACGACATCGACCGGCCGGCCGAGCGCCGCCCAGACGTTGTTGTAGTTGACGCCCGCGGCCATGACGTAGACAAGCGCCTGTCCGGGTCCCGGCCGCGGCGTCGACACGGTCTCGATCGCGAACGCGGTCTGCGGGTCCCCGTATCGCTCGGGGCGGATCAGCTGGGCGTGCATGCGCGCCGGGATGTCACCAGGGCGCGGCATCGAGCCGACTTCGGTCAGCTCCTCGATGGGCATGCGGCCACGGACGATACACGGCCGTCGGGCCCGGGTAGACGCCCGCGCCACCGCTAGGAATCGGTGCGATAGCGCCAGACCGAGGGGAACGCGACCGCGGCCGCGCCGAGGCCCACAAGGCAGAGCGCGCCACCGGTGACGATCGCAACCTCGGCGCCGAAGGCGTTGGCAACCACGCCGGTCTCGACGTCGCCGAGGTTGGGGCCACCGACGACCACCATGAAGTACAGCGACGTGAGCCGGCCGCGCAATTCGTCGGGCGCGATTCGCTGCATGATCGTCGTCCGGCACACGGCGCTGAAGCTGTCCGCCCCGCCGGCGACGGCGAGCAGGAGCAGCGCGACCCACAGTGTCTGTGAGAACCCGAAAGCGATGATCACCACGCCCCATACCAGAATGGCGACGACGATGATGCGTCCGAGCCGCTTGGACCGGGCCACCGCTCCGCTCGTGAGCGCCGCGATCACCGCTCCCACCCCCGGTGCGGCGTAGAGCAGCCCGAGACCCTGCGCGCCGGCGTGGAACGTCGTGGCGGCGAGCACCGGAAACACCGCTCGCGGGAGGCCGAAGATCATCGCTGCAAGATCCATCGCGAACCCGCCGAGGATCACGGGCTGGCGGCGAGCGAAGCTCAGGCCACGCAGGATCGCCGCCACCGGGCGCTCACGCTCGATCGCCGAGCGGCCCTGGGGTGGCAGGAGTGCCACCGCCGTGAGCGCGGCGCCGAAGGTGATGACGTCGACCGAATACGCTGCCGGCAGGCCGAGGTGAGCGATCACCAGGCCGCCGATCGCGGGGCCCGCGACCAGCGTGGTCTGGAACAGCACGATGTTGAGGGAGAGCGCACCGGGGAGCCTATCGACGCCGACGAGGTTCGGGATGATCGCCGTGCGGGTTGGAGCGTCGACCGCCCCGACCAGTGCGGCCAGCGCGACCACCGCGTAGATCGCGAGCAGTGGTGGGCGACCCGTGAACGCTCCCAGGGCAAGGAGCGCTGAGCACGACGCGAGGCACAGCTGGGTCACGATGAGCACGCGCCGGCGGTCGAACCGGTCGGCGATCGCACCACCGGCGAGCGAGCCGCACACCAGTGGGACTGCCTGCACGATGCCGAGCAATCCAACGTCCAGGGCAGAGCGCGTCAGCGAGTACACCTGGAATGGCACGGCTACGGTTGTGATCTGCCGTCCGATCAGCGAGATGAGCTGACCAGCCCACAGGCGGCGAAACGGCCGCGATTCGCGCAGCGACCTCGCGTCCACAGCGAGGGTGCGAAAGGCGCGGCTCGCGATCGGGCGGCGCTCCGGGACCGTGGTCAGCCCGCCCTCGGGGATGAGCTCCGGGTCGGAAAGCCCCGGCTCAGGGGTCAGGCCCTCAGGCACAGGAGGTCCGGTGCATGCCCCGCCCACGCTCTGGATCGCACCGGGGCAACGCTATCCTGTCGGCCGATGTTCACGACGGCTCCGTCTGTTTCGCCGCTCGCCACATGACCGTACGTGACACCTGGAACCCCACGCAGTACGAGCGTTTTCGCGGCGAGCGCGAGCAACCCTTTCATGATCTGGTCGCGCTGATCACGCGACGCCCTGCCGGCCGGGTCGTCGATCTTGGCTGCGGCACCGGGCAACTGACGGCGGAGCTGCATCGCGAGCTCGATGCGGCGGCGACATTGGGGGTTGATTCATCGGCGGCGATGCTCGAACGCGCTCACACCCTCGAGGTCGACGGGCTGGAGTTCGCGCGCGGCGACATCGCCGTGTGGCAGCCGCGGGAACCCGTCGATGTCGTCTTCTCCAACGCGGCGCTGCAGTGGGTGGGCGACCACCGGGCACTGTTTCCGCGCCTGACAGCAATGCTCGTTCCCGGCGGCGAGCTTGCGGTGCAGGTACCCGCAAACTTCGATCACGTGTCCCACCGGCTCGCGTCCGAGATCGCTCGCGAAGAGCCGTTCATCGGTGCGATGGAGGGGTGGACGCGGACCTTTCCGGTCCTGCCTCCAGAGGCGTACGCGGCGTTGCTCCACGAGCTCGGGTTCGTGGCGCAGTCGGTACGCCTGCAGGTGTATGGCCACGTGCTCGAGTCGCCGGATGCGGTTGTCGAGTGGGTTCGCGGCACGCTTCTGACGGACTATGAGTCGCGCATGCCGGCGGCGATGTACGAGGATTTCGTCGCGCAGTACCGCGATCGGCTCCGCATCGCACTTGGCGACGAGCGGCCGTACTTCTACCCGTTCAAACGGATCCTGATGTGGGGTCGCGCCGCGGCCTGAGCGCGCCCTTCGACACGAGAGCCCATCGACCAAGCAATCCACCGATAAGGAGCGCCACGTGGAGATCATGCGTCTTGACCTTGGGCACCTGTACGTCACGGCGCACGCCTGGCCGGTGCACGGCTACGTCATCCTGCACGAGCAACTCGGCGTTGTCCTGGTCGACACCGGGTGCGGCGGACCCGATGAGGTCCTTCGATACTACAGAGTGGTGAACCGTGCGGTCGCCGACGCGCTCGCTGATCACGGGCTTGCGCCCGTCGACGTGAAGCTGGTCGTCAACACCCATCTGCACTTCGACCACTGCGGGCAGAACCCGGCGTTCGCGCACGCACCGCTGATGGTCCAGCGCGCCGAGCACGAACGGATCCTTCGCGACCGAGATGAGGTCACCGAATGGATCGCGGCGTCAGGGATGCGATTCGAGCTGCTCGATGGGGACACCGAGCTCGCCGGCGACCTGCGAATCGTCACGACGCCCGGTCACACGTCCGGGCATCAGTCGGTGGTCGCGACCACCCAAGCCGGGACCGAGCTGTTCATCGGTGACGCCGCGTATACCCGCGTGGTCTGGAACCACGCGGATCGTGCGAACCTACCGGACGGACAGGCGGCCGACATCGATGCGTGGCATCGATCGCTCACCAACCTCAGGGCACTCGAGCCCGCGAAGGTGCACTTCTGCCACGACGGATGACGCCGTCAGGCGTCGGTATCGGTCCCGTCCCACTCCTCGAGGGGTCGCGACCACCATCCCCAGTCCGGAGACAGCCGCGCTCGATCGCGCAGGGCGATGCGCCCGTTACACCAGAGCAAGGCCTCCTGTGGGGCGGCGTCGATGGGGAGCCACATCGGAAACAGACGCGCGACCACACGCCCGCAGAGATCGCGGGGCATGTCGAACTCGGCATCGAGTCCGCGACCGATGTCCCACGTGTGGATGAGCAGCTCGTCGCACGCCATGGCGCTGTATCCGCCGGGATCTGTGATGCCCGAGTTGTGCCACGAGCGCGTCTCCGACGGGGCGTCGCGAATCACCGCGGCGAGGATCGATATGTGCGCCTCGAGGTTGTCGAGCAAGCCATCGATGTCGAGTCCGGGATCGACATCCCGCCAGACCGCGAGCCGTCGCGTCGACCTGCTTGCGAGGTGCGCCGCGTACCACAGCTGCGTATTGATGGCATGCCGCAGGGTTTCTTCGCAGTTCCATTCCAGGTCCGGTACCGGTGCGTCCCAGTCGCGGCCGCGGAGTGGCCGGAGGAACCCGATCACCCGGTCACGAGTCGACACGACATCGGAAGCCGTGACGAGGTCGCTGATCAGCGGATCACGCGACGGCGTCGACGATCTCCTTGCGCAGGCCCGGGAACGTTGCGAGGTACGCACGCCGATCCGCCTTGAGCTTGTCGACGAGCGCGCGGTACTCGTCCATCCGGCCCTGGCGCTCATACAGCTTTCGCGGCTGCAGGATCTCCGGGTCGTCGATGCCGGGGAGCACGGACGCCACCTCGTAGCCGAAGTCGGGGTCCCGCTCCCACTCGATGGTGCCCTCTGAGATCGCCTTGACAATCGCGCTCGAGTACGGGATGGACACGTCCTTGCCGCGATCGTCCTCGTCGGTGCCGCCGACGCGGCCCGTGTTGAGCAGGTAGACCTGGAAGTTGCTGCTGTCCATCAGATCGAGGAAGCGATTCCCCTGCTGTTCATGGCGAAGCGGGAAGAAGGGGTTGGTCCCGGGAACGCGGAGAAACTTGCCGGCCTCCTCCTTTCCGCCCGCCGATGTTCCGCGCGTCTCGCCGAGCATGAAGTACAGCGCGGCCTGCTCCCGGTCGAGGCGCGCCACGCCCGGGATGAGATTGTCGTTGCGATTGAGGATCAGGAAGTGGTCGACCGACTTCACCTCGCGCGCGTCCTTGTGCCAGCCCAGCGCGTCCATACGGAAGACGGCACGTCCGTTCGGCGTGTATCCCGTATCGAAGAAGTCGACGACCCCGGCGTCGTTCTGGGAAACGTTCTCGAGATAGGCCTCCGGCTTGCACACGGCGCCGTAGATGCTCGGCTCGAACCGAGGATCCAGCGCGAACGTCTTGGCGAAGCAGCCATTCTCGGTGGCCACGATTCGGCCGCCCGGATACAGCGCGACGAAGTCATCCTGCACCGGCTTGCTGTCGTTCTGGCGAGTAAATGTCGTGGTTGTCTTACCGGTACCCGACAGGCCGATGATTAGCAGGGCCTGCTCACCGCGACTCGTGGGCACGACCTTGCATCCTGCGTGCAACGAGAGGGCTCCCTGGTCGTACGTGAGCTTGTTCCACATGCGCAGACCGCCCTTCTTCAACTCGCCGAAGTAGTCGCTGTTGAGGACGCGTGTGATCCCGGCTTCGAGATCGACGGCGATCACCCGGTCGTTGGGATATCCGGGGGCGACCAGGTTGGGCGTGTAGATGACCGTGAGGACGGGCTCGAAATCCGGACCCGCCTGCTCGGCGTCGAAGTACAGCCAGTGCTGCATGCCTGCGATGTTGGCGTTGGCCGCCTCGATGTACAGGCGTGCCGCGACGCGGTGGTCCGGGTCGTTGCCGATATACCCATCGATGACCAGCATCTCCTGGTCACGGATGTACGCGTCCTGACGCTGGGCGATCTTCGCGCCGTCAGCACGGCTCATCGTCTGGTCCGAGTGCTCCTCGGGGCGGTCCGTGACCACGTACGTGCTGCCCTTGCTTCTGGAAACGACCTTGGTCTGAACGTTGTAGTTATCGAAAGCCGTGTGACGGGCGTTGGGCATCCGCGACGTCAACTCGCGCAGCTCCGCCGGCGAGGGGTTCCAGCGGACCGTGCGAGCCGCCGGAAGGCCGCTTGCACGGGCTTTGATGACGTCGGCCATAACTTCTCCAATATCCCTGGGTCACGATCCCCCCGCGCGACCTCGATCGTCGTTCCAGGTGGGCTTTCCGGACCTCGCGAGCATAGCAAAGGGTCCGTCGAGATGGACCGAGGCAACGGTTTCCGACGCCTATGGTTGTAGGCTGTGGCTGATGACTCAGACCGCCCCGGTTCCCATTGCAGAGGCAACGTCGCTCCGCGAGAAGTCCTGGGTGTTCTTCAATGGCGAGGTCGTTCATTACGCGGACGCCAAGGTCGGCCTGCTCACCCACGGCCTCAACTACGGAACCGGCGTCTTCGAGGGTGTCCGCGCGTACTGGAATGCGGAGCGCGAGCAGCTTTTCGCACTGAGCCTTCCCGAGCATTTCGAGCGCATGCACCAGAACACGCGCGCACTGCAGATGACGATTCCCTGGAGTGTCGAGGATCTGGTCGCGATCACCGTCGACCTGCTGCGCCGCAACGAGTATCGCGAGGACGCCTACGTCCGGCCGCTCTCGTTCAAATCGGCCGAGATCATCGGCGTGAAGCTGCACGATGTCGCCGACAGCTTCGCGATCGTGACCGCGCCGATGGGCCTGTACGTGGGTAACAGCGGCATCCGCTGCATGGTGTCGTCGTGGCGCCGCATCGATGACTCCATGGCTCCCGTACGCACCAAGTGCACGGGGTTGTACGTGAACTCGGCGCTGGCGAAAAGTGAGGCGCTGCAAAGCGGCTTCGACGAGGCAATCATGCTCTCCGGGGATGGCCACGTCTGCGAGGGCAGCGCCGAGAACATCTTCATCGTGCGCAAAGGCGAGATCATCACGCCGCCCCCCTCGGACAACATCCTCGAAGGCATCACCCGCGCGACGGTGATCCACCTGGTTCGAGAGGAGCTTGGACTCGACGTTCGCGAACGGTCGATCGATCGTTCCGAGCTCTACGTCGCCGACGAGGTGTTCCTGGTGGGCACGGGAGCGCAGGTCGCACCGGTGATCGAGATCGACCGGCGGCGGATCGGCGATGGCGAGCCCGGACCGCTCACGAACCGTGTCCAGGACACCTACCACGAGGTCGTGACCGGCCAGAATCCCAAGTACGCTGCCTGGCTGACCCCGATCTACTGACCCCGCCCGAGCCGGCGAGCGCCTCGGCTGCGCTCAGGACCGCGTGATCGAGGCCGCGCATGCCGCGCAGGTCCCGTAGAAGTCCAGGGCGTCGTGGTCGAGGGCGAAGCCGTAGGCGCCGCGTACAGCGTCGATGAGCTGGTTGACCGCCGTGTCGTCGATCTCCGTTGTCATACCGCAGAGGCGGCAGACGAGGTGATGGTGGTGGTTGTCCGCGCACGAGGTGTAGACGTGGACGTGCCCCTCAGCCTCGAAGCGCTGCGCGAGGCCGTTGTCGACGAGGAAGTCCAGGGTCCGGAAGACCGTTGCGCGCCCGAGGAGTGGGTGATCGACCCGGAGCGACTCGTACAGCTCCTGGGCGCTGACCGTGCGCCGGGCTCGAGCCAGCGCACTCGCGACGATCATCCGCTGGAGGGTGAGGCGGTGGCCCTGGGCGGCAAGACGGTCCTTGACCGTCGGGGCTGCTGCCGGCATGGCTCAGGCGGCCCTCCGAAGCCAGCGCTCGGGATGGTGCAGCTCGTCGAGCGTCGGCATCATCTCCGCTGACTCCCAGACGCGATTCAGCGCGCTGAGCCCGGCTCGATCGGCGACGCCGGCGGCGAAATGCTCGCCGACCTCGTACTGGCGCATCTTCAGCTCGAGTCCGGTGATGGTGAGGACGAGCCGCTCGATCGGGCCACGCTGACGGCGCCGCTGCTGCATCGCGGCCTCGAGACGCTCCGACCCGCGAATCGCCGAGCGCCCGGCACGGTGCATGACGAAGTTGCTGTACCCCTCGAGCACGCTCATCACCGCCTGAACGTGACGGATGGTCTGCACCTGACCACGCAGGGTCTCCGGAAGCTTGCCGATCATCTGCCGGGAGGGAAGGAGAGTCTTGCCGTCGGCGGACAACGCATCGAGCATCAACCCGCGCATCAGGCTCTCGAGATGGGTGCCCAGCCACGGATGGAGCTCGAACTGCCAGGCGTGCGTGAGCTCGTGCAGGATGAGCCAGGGGCGAAGGTCGGTGCCGGCGAGGCGGAGGTCGCGCTCGATCCCGGCGATGTTCGGCTCGACCAGGTAGAGCGCGCTCGCCTGGCGCACGGTGCCGGGGAGGTCCTCCAGCGCAAGGACGGGGTCGTACTGGCCGAGCACCCGCCGAGACATCAACCCGAACAGCTCGCCGACATACCTGTCGAGCACGCGCCGGCTCATGCCCGTCGCCAGTGACTCCGGGATGGTCGCCCGGATCCGCTCGACGGGTGCGAGGAGACGCTGCACCATCCCGAGGTTGGCATCGATGAAGCCCTGGCGGTCGAGGGCGATGAACCGCGGGTAGGCGGTCAATGGCACCTGGCACACCTCGATCAACAGCGGCGCCACCCGTGCCGCCATCTCGGTGTAGGCCGACTCCAGCGCCTCCACGTTGATGCCCACGCCCGTGCCGGCGTCGCCCGTGCGAGACACGGCGATCCGGCGGACGTTGTCCCAGTCGACCAGGCGACGCGGGGTCTGGAGCTGAGGACGCAGCAGGACGCGCGCGGAGAGGACAGCTCCCGCGCCGACCGCTCCGACGGCGAGCGTCCGGCGGACCATGTCGCCTCGGGTGGCAGGACTCATGGTTCGATCATACGGGTGGACTGCCGACGGCTCGGAAACTACATCGAGGAGCCGGCCCGCCCGTCGATGTACACCGGGTGCTCCGGAGGCTTGCCCTCCAGCCAGTAGGCGTCGAGCCGCTCGTCAGTCCAGCCTCGTTCACGAAGGAACGGCTCGTCGAGGATCTGCCGCCCCGTGAGCGATGGCGGCTCGGTGCCGACGATCTCCATCATCGCGTCGCACAGGATCTCGGGCGAGCGCCACTGGCTGCGATCGCCGAGCCCCCAGTTGATGCTCGCCAGGCTCTCGATGATCGTCACCGGCCAGAGCGAGTTGCTCGCAACGCCGTCGCCGGCATGCTCGGCGGCGATGCCGATCGCGAGCCTGGTCATCCCCATCTTGGTGGTCATGTAGGCGACATGGCCCGGGCTTGGCTGGGTGCTGATCGGTGGGGAGCAGTTGATGACATGGCCCCAATGGCGATCGACCATGTGCGGGAGCGCGTAGTAGGCGCAGAGGTACGCAGCGCGAACGTTGATCTCCCACATGAGGTCGTAGCGCTTCGGCGGTGTCTGCAGGATGGGCTGCCACCAGAGCGCCCCCGCGTTGTTGATGAGGATGTCGAGACGGCCGAAGCGATCGACGGTGGCGTCGACCATCGCCTTGACCTCGTCCTCGTTGCGGACGTCGACCCGAACCGCCAGCGCTGAACCCCCGGCGGCCTCGACCTCGGCGGCGACGGTGTGGATGCTCCCGGGGAGCTTCTCGGTGCCGCTCTCCGACTTGCCGGTGATGACCACCGATGCTCCCTCGCGAGCCAGGCGAAGTGCCATCGCGCGGCCGATACCGCGGCTCGATCCGGTCACCACCGCAACGCGGCCGTCGAGTGGACGTTGGGCGCTCATCGGCGCGCATCATAGGCGCCCTGGTGCAGGCGCCCTCTGCTTCGTTCTGAATTACCAGCTTTGAGAGCTAACCGATGTGCGCGCCGATCGCTTGCACCAGACGGGCAAGTTCCTCGGTCAGTGGGCCTGGAAGCCGCCGTTGCAGGATGCTCGTGACGCTGCTGTAGTACCAGAGTTGCTCGTGCGGGTCGGGAACGGTGAACCGCTGCCACACCTGGTCGCCCTCGGTTCGCAGGTCGGCGAGAATCGAGCCGGCGTTGTGCACCTTGTCGCATGCCGACACGAGGAGTGCGTCCTCGTCGGCATCGCGCGCGAGGTGGTCGATATAGCGCTCCTTGCGTTCCTTCCACGGGGGCTTGGGCACGCCGGGGACCGCGATCGTGTCGCTGCAGGCGGTGACGATCCCGGCGACGCGCCGCCCGAAGACCTGATCGATGCGACGTTGGGTCGCGGCGCCGTCCACCGAGTCCTCGATCGCGTCGTGCAGCAGTGCGGCGATGGCGACGTCCTCGTCGGCGCCGTGCTCGAGCGCCAGCGAGCACACCGCCATGACGTGCGCGATGTAGGGGATTCGGGTCCTCTTCCGGAGCTGATGTCCGTGTACCTCCCAGGCCATGGTGAACGCGGCCGCGAAGCGTTCGGTCAGGGGTGGCGCAGCTGTCGTCTCCGGCACGCGGTCATTGTGGGTGCATGCGGGCGCAGGAGGAAGAGCCCCGCACGGTGGGCCAGAATGGCGCGTGCGCTTCTATCTCGGCCATCGCCTCCCGGGCGGATTCTGGGCGGGCTTCTCGACCTATGCGCGGCGGCCCCACCGTGCAGTCAGGCAGGCCGCACGCACAACCGGCGGCATCGGATGCGTGGGGTTCGTTGTCCTGGTCGCTGTGCTGGCGGTCGGCATCGCGTACTGGTACATCAGCATCCCCGTGCTGGTGCTGACGGCGATCGCTGTTGGGGTGACCGTGCACCGCCAGCACGTGCATCGCGCCCGCGCGGCGGCTGCGTCGACAGTGCCGGCTGTTCCCGCGGTATCGATCGCATCTGCGCCTCCAGCGCCTCGTCCTCTTCGAGCGCCGCCAACTCCACCCCTGACGATGCCGGCCGATACCTTCAAGATCGGCTCCCTCGTCCATCTCGAGAAGGACGGGACACGCGCAACCTACTTCGTCGACCACGGACGGACCCCCGACGAGATCGTTCTCAAGCGTGTGACCAGCACGCCCGTCATCACTGATGCCTGACGCGGAGCTGCTCGGCCTGGTGGTCGATCGGGTCGCCGCGCATCCGCCGCCCGCCGGCGCCGCCGACCTGGTCGTGGCGGCGTTTGAGGGTTCGACGGCGGTCAACTCGGTAGTGCGCGGCGACCGCCGACCGCTCGCGAATGCCGGCGTGCCGCCTGCGGGATCGAAATCGACGTCAGCCGTGTACCTCACCGCCATCGAGGTCGAGGGTTTCCGCGGCATCGGACCGGCGACGTCGCTGACGATCGATCCAGGCCCGGGACTCACCCTGGTGGTCGGTCGCAACGGGTCGGGCAAGTCGTCGTTCTCCGAGGCGCTGGAAATGCTGTTGCTCGGCACCAACCAACGCTGGGAGCAGCGAGTCAAGGTCTGGCGCGACGGGTGGCAGAACCTGCACCACCGGCACACGCGGGTCGCCGCAACCTTCACGGTTGACGGGAGACGGGTGCCTCTCGAGGTGGCCCGCGCCTGGAGCGACGGCGGAGGTATTGAGACTTCGACGCTTTCCATCGACGGCAAGACCTCTTCCGCCGAAACGCTCGGCTGGGCCGAGCACCTCGCCGGGTATCCGCCGCTGCTCTCGCACAACGAGTTGGAGCATGCGCTCGACCGTGAACAGTCCAAGTTGTACGACGCGCTCGCTGGGATCCTCGGGCTGGGCGATCTCGCAGCCGCCCAGCAGGTGTTGCGCGATGCGCGGCTCGACCGCGAGCATGCTGCCAAGGCCGCGCACGATGCACTTCCGGCGTTGCGAGCGCTGCTGGAACGCACCGACGACGAGCGAGCCGAGCTGGTCCGTTCGGCACTGGCGTCGAAGCGATGGGAGCTCGACGTGGTGGCCGCCACCGTGGACGGCACAGCCGCCGGCGACGAGCGCAGCGTGCTTCGCAAGCTGCACGACCTTGCGGGGCTGCCGGTGCTCGATCGCGAGCGCCTGAACGCGACCATCACCGATCTTCGCGACGCCCATGCCTCCGCGGAAAAACTGCGCGGCACCGACGCGGGCCGCGCACACGAGCTTGCGTCATTGCTGCAGCAGGCGCTCGCCGTCCACGGCCATGCGGACGGGGAGACCTGCCCGGTGTGCGGCACCGAGGGCGTGCTCACGTATCAGTGGCGCGTGAAGGCGCGTGAGCAGGCGAGCGAACTCCTCGCCGAGGCCGACGCGGTGCGCGCCGCGCAGTCCGCGCTTGCCGACACGATCCGGAGAGCGCGACAGCTGATCGTCGCCGCGCCGCCTGCGCTTCGCGATGCCGCGGGGGCGAGCGTTGATGTCGCACCCGTTATCGACCTCTGGGATGCGTGGGCACGCGTTTCTGTCGAGGATGACGCAATCAGCCTCGCCAGTCACCTCGAGAGCCGCGGGCCCCTGCTCATCGCCGGGGTCGCGGAACTTCGCCGCGCCGCGACGGCTGAGCGTGAGCGATTGGAACGGGCATGGCGCCCCGCCGCGGACGCGATTCTCGCGTGGCTGCCACGTGGCCTCCAGGCACGCGACGCCGAGAACGAGATCACCCGGCTCAAGGATGCGGAGCGCTGGCTCAGGGATGCGCACGACGAGATTCGCGATGACAGGTTTCGTCCGATCGCCGGTGCCGTTCAGGAGAACTGGACCGAGTTGCGACAGGACAGCAACGTGTCGCTCGGCGACCTGCGCCTGCGCGGCGCGGCGGCGCAGCGAAGGCTCTCACTCGACGTGAAGGTCGACGGTGAGGATGGATCCGCGCTCGGCGTGATGAGCCAGGGCGAGCTGAATTGCCTCGCACTGTCGTTGTTTCTGCCGCGCGCCTCGATGCCCGAGTCGCCATTCCGGTTCGTTGTCATCGACGATCCTGTCCAGGCGATGGATCCGGCGAAGGTTGCCGGTCTCGCCACCGTGCTGGCGCGTGCGGCGAGGGACCGCCAGGTCATCGTGCTGACGCACGACACTCGCCTCGCTGACGCGATGCGCGCGCTCGAAATTGCGGCGACGGTGATCGAGGTTGTTCGGCGCGAGCAGTCGGTTGTGGAGCTGCGGCGCATCCAGGATCCTGTGCAGCGCTACATCGACGATGCGTTTGCGGTGGCGATGAGCAGGGACGTTCCCGCTGAAGCGCTGCGTGTGATCCCCGGCTTCTGCAGGCTCGCTCTCGAGGCTGCTTCGTCGCTCGCCGCCACGCGGCGGCTGCTGCACAAAGGCATGGCATACGCCGACGTGCAGGCGATACTCGAGAGGCCGACAACCTTGAACATGTGGCTGGCGCTCGCACTCCTGAACGATGCTGAACGCAGCGGCGATGTGGCCGGGTTCCTTGTCAAGCAGTATCCGTGGGCTGTCGACGCCGTCAAGGAATGCAACCGCGGAGCCCATAGCGGGCGATTGTTCGGCGACGTGCGTGAGTTCATCCGCAGTGTCGAGCGCCTGACGAAGACGATGGCTGCTGAGCGGTGACGTGGACATGAACGGATCGGAGGATGCGCATGCCCTGGTTTCTGCGGCGCGCGACCTGATCCGTGGCGATGACGCGACGACAGCCGGGCTGTGGCCTCGAGCGGCGGCTCTGCTCGCACGTCAAGGCCTCGAGCTGGCGATGGTGCGCCTCTGGGAGGTGACCGCCCCCGGACTCGAGCGGACCTCGACGCGCTGCCAACTGCTCTGCGTCGGCGACATGCTCAACAGCCGAGAGTTGGGTGGGCGAGCGACCCTCACCTGGCATTCGCTCTCCAACGCGTGCCACCACCGGGTGTACGAGCTGCCCCCGACCTCGAGCGAACTCAACCTTGCGCTCGAGACGGTGTGGGATCTGGCCGAGGCGGTGGAGCGATTGCGGAGGCGGATTCACCAGGGCTGAGCCTTGGGGGTTCGGGGGTACATGGCGCCGCCTACACACATTTGTTCTATACTACTGCGATGTGTGATGGCGAAGACAGGACTACGTCGCTGGAGCTGCTCCTCGAGGTGGTTGACGAGTTCGTGGCACTCCCGGCTGGTGAGCGCTCGCCGTACGAGATCGGTGACCACCTGATCCGGCTGCGCCACGGCATCGACCTCCTTGAACTCCGTTTTGCCCGCGATGCCGCCGCATTCGCCGCCACCGAGGAAGCCGTGGCCCAGGGCTCGACGTCGCCGATCGACTGGGTGCGCCACCAGTGCGGGATGTCCGCCAACGCGGCAGCGCGCTCGATCGCCACCGGGGAGGTCGCCGAGCAGCTGCCCGCGAGTGTGGCCGCGCTCGAGGCGGGCCAGATCGGGTTCGCCCACCTCACACTGCTCGCCGGCACCGCCCGGGCGCTGCAGGGTACCGCCGGAGCAACCGGGTTTGACGAGCGTCCCCTGCTTGGGCTCGCCACGGAACACTCGGTGAGCCGCTTCGCCTTCGACTGCACGCACGCACGCCATCGGGCCGATGCCGCCGGGGTCCTTGCCGAGCAGGTCAACGCCGTCGAGTACCGGCGTCTCGAGCTGACCCGGTGCGAGGACGGTCGGATCGTGGTGCGCGGGCTTCTCGATCCGGTCGGCGGAGCCACGCTTCGGGTTGCGCTGGCACCGCTCTGCGCCCGCTCGGGCGCCGGCGATGAGCGGCCCCGGGCGCGCCGCCTGGCGGATGGGCTGGTCGAGCTCGCCATGCACGCCCTCGACCATGGGTTCGCCACCGACCGGGGCGGCCCGCGCACCCACCTTCAACTCACCGCGTCGGTCGACACGCTGATGGGCGTGCCCGGGGCGCCCGGCGGCGACCTCGAGTTCGCCGGCGCGGTCCCGGCGGCGACGGTGCAGCGCCTTGCCTGTGATGCGAGCGTGCGTCGCGTGCTGCTCGGCCCGGATTCGGCGGTGATCGATGTGGGACGCGCGCTGCGGGTGCCCTCCGGTGCGGGGCGTGCCGCGCTCCGGGTTCGGGACCAGGGCTGCGTGTGGCCGGGCTGCGAGAGGCCCTCGGCGTGGACCAACGCCCACCACGTGGTGCACTGGGGACACGGCGGGAAGACCAACCTCGACAACCTGGTGCTCTTCTGCCACCGCCATCACTGGTCGGTGCACGAGGGCGGCTGGCAGCTCGTTCGTGCCGAGCATGGTCGCGTTCTCGCGGTTCCGCCTTCGCACACCTATCGGTCGTGGACCCGTGCGCCCGATGGGGCGGCCTCGGTCTAGTCGCGAGGATGCGGTCCACGCGAATCGTCGCCGACTATCCTTCCGCGCATGCACGCTGTCATCAACACGCTGCGTTTCCAGGATTCAGTCGACCGAGCCCTATTCATGCGCGCTGAGCACGATCTGGCTGACCAGATGCGCAGCATCGAGGGCTTCCAGGGCTTTCGTGTCGTCCAGGTATCGGACGATCAAGTCGTCCTCGTGATCTTCGCCGACTCTGCCGAGGTCCTGGACCGCATGGCGGCTGAGTTGGGCGGTGGGTGGATGGCTGCCAACGTCGCCCCCTTGCTGGACGGGCCGCCCGATCGGCGGATCGGACCGATCATCGCGTCGGTCAGCATCTGAGCCAGGCTGCGCCGTTGGCTCGCGGCCGAGCGAGCCAACCTCGCCTGGAGGAGCAATGGTGTTTTGCGTCCGGATGGGGTCGCAGCCGGTTAGCCTCAGTCAGCGGCTGGTTTCGCATCAGGGCATGTTCATGCACTTCGAATGCGATGTGAGACTGTCGCCCACCAAGCCGGCACGACATCAGCTCGCCTGTTGGAATCGCTCGTAGCGCTCCTCAAGTCGATCCGGAGCTGGTTGAAGTCTTGCTTCGTGAGGGACCGTGATGATTGTTCCGTGCAGTCCCTGTAAGCCATGACGCAGCATCGGGCCGTAGACCTCGTGAAGGACGTCCTTCCGAATCTCGACGATCCGGTCGGGCCGGATCCCGACGATATTGCTGTCGAACGCAGCATGATGCAGTTTTCATAGGGCGAGGCCATTCGGAATGACGGGGTCGCCACGCGGCTGTCCGTCAGGAATAATGTGCGCCGCGTCGAGCAGTTCGTCGTGACGAAGCTGGCAAAGCGAGCAGGTTCGGCGGTAGGCAGCAAGAACCCGTTCGCGAAAACTGGCCTGATGCAGGCGCTGCTTGACCATGTGAAACGCATACGACCGTCGTGACTCGTCCTCCACAATGAGTTCCGAGAGCCCCAAGGTATCGCCGGGCTCGAACGCGACTTGGAATGAGAGATCCCGCGGGTCATCCCCAGTCACGAAAGCAGGCCAGATCGCTAGGTAACGGCCAGGAACGAGGCCGTGAAAATAGACAAGCGGTTTCAACCGAGCCATTGCGAGTCGAAGTCCCGCGTTCTCGTGGTGCGCTGGGTCGGTCCCCCGATAGCGGTAGAGCAAGCGCCCATACCCGAAGTCGTCCTCGTACGGGGCGTCCTTTCGTGGGTCGGGCGGTGCCGTAGCGATGCTGATTGGTATCGAAGGTAGGATCGCCGGCTTGAAGATGCCCTGCGGACCAACCAGTGGGACCCTACGGTCACCGAACGTGAATCCGTCAGCGAGCACGGCTCGAGGGAGGACCGGCGGCCAGCCCTCACCACGCATTCGCGCCTGCTCGGCCAGGAAAGCGAAGGCTGCGGCACGGACGGCGTCGTCGAGGTCGAGTTGCATCTCGATTGGAGCGGAACTATGCCACCGCTCACGGGAGTTCGTTTGCCGGGCCAATGGTCTGCCCCACCGCCTTAGCACTCACCCCTGCCACCCGCTAGCAGTCAGGCATCCCGAGTGCTAAACTAGCGCCTGGAACCCTAGGCTAGAGGATCAAACCAGGAGGAACCATGGCCAAGCAATTGCTGTTCGACGTCGAAGCCCGTGCCCATCTCAAACGAGGGGTCGACCGGGTGGCTGACGCCGTGAAGATCACCATCGGCCCCAAGGGCCGCAACGTCGTGCTGGACAAAAAGTTCGGCTCGCCGACCATCACCAACGACGAAGTCACGATCGCCAAGGAGATCGAGCTCGAGGAGCCCTTCGAGAACATGGGCGCCCAGCTGGTCAAGGAAGTGGCGAGCAAGACCAACGACATCGCTGGTGACGGGACCACCACCGCCACGGTTCTCGCCCAGGCCCTGATCGCGGCCGGGCTGCAGAACGTGGCCGCCGGCGCCAACCCGATCCAGCTCAAGAAGGGCATCGAGCTCGGCGTTGAGGCGATCGTCAAGGCAATCAAGGAGCAGTCGATCCCAATCTCCGAGCGCGAGAAGATCGCCCAGGTCGCATCGATCTCCGCCGCTGACCCCACCATCGGCGAGACCGTCGCCGACGCCATGGAGAAGGTCGGCAAGGACGGCGTCATCACCGTCGAGGAGTCGAAGGGCCTCGAGACCGAACTCGAGCTCGTCGAGGGCATGCAGTTCGACAAGGGCTACATCTCCGCGTACATGGTCACCAACGCCCAGCGCATGGAGGCCGTGCTCGAGGACCCGTACATCCTCATCACCGACAAGAAGATCTCCGCGATCGCTGACCTCCTCCCGATCCTGGAGAAGGTCGTCCAGAGCGGCAAGCCGCTCGTGGTCATCGCCGAGGACGTCGAGGGCGAGGCGCTGGCCACCCTCATCGTCAACAAGCTCCGCGGCACCTTCAACGCTGTCGCCGTGAAGGCACCCGGCTTTGGCGATCGCCGCAAGGCAATGCTTCAGGACATCGCGATCTTGACCGGCGGCCAGGTGATCAGCGAGGAGGTCGGCCTCAAGCTCAACTCCGCGCAGCTGAGCTCGCTCGGTCGCGCGCGCAGCGTGAGCATCACGAAGGACGACACCACAGTCGTCGAAGGCAACGGCAGCAAGGACGCGATCAAGGGCCGCATCGAGCAGATCAAGGCCGAGATCGACAAGTCCACCAGTGACTGGGACAAGGAGAAGCTCCAGGAGCGCCTTGCCAAGCTCAGCGGCGGCGTCGCCGTGATCAAGGTCGGCGCACCGACCGAGACCGAGCTCAAGGAGAAGAAGCACCGCATGGAGGACGCCGTGTCCGCCACGCGCGCCGCAGTCGAAGAGGGCATCGTGCCCGGTGGCGGTGTCGTGCTCGTCAACGCGATTCCCGCGCTCGACAAGGTCAAGGCCGAGGGCGACGTGCTCACCGGCGTGAACATCCTCCGCCGCGCGCTCGAGGAGCCCCTCCGTCAGATCGCGCAGAACGCCGGCATGGAAGGCTCCGTCGTCGTCGACAAGGTGAAGTCCCTGCCCAAGGGCCAGGGATTTGACGCCGCCAAGGGCGAGTACGTCGATATGGTCAAGGCCGGCATCATCGACCCGACCAAGGTCACCAGGTCGGCGGTTCAGAACGCGGCGTCGATCGCCGCGCTGCTGCTCACCACCGAGGCGCTGATCACCGACATCCCCGAGAAGAAGGGAGCACCGGCGGGACCGCCGATGCCGGAGTACTGATCGGCAGCTGATCCGATTCCTGAAAGGGCGGTCCGGGTTCCCGGACCGCTCTTTTGTTTTCTCCAGACATTCGCGATGAGTCGATCAACGATCGGCTACAACACGGCGACAACGGCATCGGCTCGAGGCGGCGCTGGGTAGATTCGAGCTCCGTATCACCATTCATCCGTATCACCATTCAGAGGTACATCGATGAGCGACGCGCTGCCTGACCACTCGATCGCGAAGTCACTCGGCTCCGGATTCCTCCACGTCACCGGGATCGGGAGCCGGCTTGCCAGACGCGCAGCGGATGAGGCGCAACTCAACTCGCTCGACGCGACGATGGTCACCGACCTCGATCGCGAGTTTCATGAGCGCGGCGAGGAGGCCGTTCCGGGCCTCGACCTCGCGTCGCTCACCAAGGTCGACCCCGCCTTCACCCCCGATGCCTTCCTGCTCATCGCGAGAGACGCGTTTCGCGTCCTGCAGGACGCGCACAGCGATGGGGCGCCGGCACTGGACGCGGACATCGCCTCGGCTGAGGTCACGACGGCCTCGGTGGTGGACGGTCGCGAGCGAGCCGTGGTCCGTTTCGGCATCGTCGGCAGCACATCCGTCACCCAGGACTGGACCTTCGAGCGCGACCCGTCTGTCGACACAAGCCATGACGACGAGGACCACGAGGTCGCCGACGGCGGGTGGCTCGTTGCCCACCGCGGCTGGCGCCTCATGGGGATCGCGGCCGCCGCGTAGCCCGGGGGCTCGGCGTCCAAGGGCGGCTCAGGAGCAGGCGCCGGCTCGGTAGGAGGCGTTGCCCAGATCAGGTGCGGGTTTGCCCGCGACGCTGATCGCCGCGCCGCGCGCGGGCGGTGTGCACCCGCGCGGAAACACCACAAACACGCTGCGAGCTCCGGCGGAGATGTACCCGTCGCACGAAGTGCGGTTGCACTGATAGGGCTCGAAGGTTCCGGCGAGTGTCGTCGTCCCATCGGGATTCACCGACTTCACGGGATTGGCGAACAGCCCCGTGAAGCCGACGACGAACAGGGCAACGATCACAACGACGGCGATCACGACAACCGGTAGACCCCAGAACGGCCGGTGGCGCACCGATGCGGTCCCGTCGGCCAAGACCGGCGTCTGCCCCGGCGCGCTCGGCGGATTCTCCATGCCACTGGTACGGTACCGAAGTCCGCCATGCGGCAGCCGATCGTCTTCGTCACCGACTACGGACGCGACGACGCGTATGCGGCGGCGCTGGTCGGTGCTGCCTGGCGCGTTGACCCCGATGCCGTCTGTGTTGAGGGAACTCACGGCGTCGCTCCCGGCGACGTGCTCGCGGGGGCGTATCACCTGAAAGCCCTGGCGAAGGCATTCACCGCAGCGACCTTCTGCGCCGTGGTCGACCCGGGCGTCGGCACCGAACGGCGCGCACTCGCCGTCCAGGTCGGCAACATCCGATGCGTCGCTCCGGACAACGGGTTGGTGTCGTATCTCTGGGAGGAGACCGCACCGGACGACCGCCGGGCGGTGCGCCTCGAAATTCCCCTCGACGCGGCTCCGACATTTCACGGCCGCGATCTGTTCGCGCCCATCGCCGCGAGGCTCTCGTCACAAGACTCGTTCGACGTCGCGGGTGATCTCATCGACGATCCAGTCGTCCTCCCGGATGCCTTCGCCCAGCGCGTCGGGAACCATGTCACCGGGCGGGTTGCGGTCGTCGACCACTTCGGCAATGCGATCACGACGATTCGCGCCGCGGACCTCGCCGGCGCATCGGTCCGGTCGGTGAGGTGGCCGGGTGGCGGCAGCCGCCGCCTGGTGACCACCTACGCGCACATCGATGCAGGCGCGGGTGCGCTCATCGGCAGCGCCGGCCATCTTGAAGTCGCCGGCCGCGGCGCCGGCGCGGCGGCGGTCGGAGGTCCGCGTCTGGGCGACGCAGTCGAAGTCGAGCTCGAGTGACCACGAAGCCGGAGCCCGCGGATGCGTTGGGCGATCTCACCTCGGAAGACGTGGCACGCCTCGACGCCGCGGCAGCGGACCTCGGCGTGACCACGCTCCAGCTCATGGAGGTCGCCGGATGGCAGGTCGCGAGGTGTGCATGGCACCGGCTTGGCGGCCCCGCCCCCGTCAGTGTTGTCGCCGGGTATGGCAACAACGGTGGCGACGGGCTGGTCGCCGCGCGACATCTCGCGACCTGGGGATGCACGGTGCGGGTGCTCGTCCTTGGCAGCGAGGCGCGGGTGAGCGGTGTCGTGCGCGACCACGTGCTGTCGGCGCGTCGGTGCCGCGTCGACGTCGTCGTCGGGGAGGACCCGGGGCTGGTGGGTGGCGTCCTGGCTCAGTCTGAGTTGGGCGTCGATGCGATCCTTGGCACAGGACTGCGCAGCGCGCCTCGCGAGCCGCAGGCGCGCGCGATCAGGGCGATCAACGAGTTCGGGGATTCCAATCCTCAGCATCGACGTTCCGAGCGGCCTGGACGCAACCACCGGTGAGGCATTCGACCCGACCGTCCGCGCGGCGCTGACCTGCACGCTGACCGCCATGAAGCGGGGCCTGCGCCGAGGAGACGCGCCGGCCCACGCCGGCGACATATGGGTCGCCGACATCGGCATGCCCGCGACCGCCTGGGTCGAAGCCGGCCTTCTCCGACCACCCGGCGTGACCGGCGGGGAGTTGGTGCACACTTCGTCCTGATCTCCTTGCTTGACCGCAGAGCGGATTCCCGGCTATTCTTCGACCGTACTCCGCGCCGACAGCGCAAACGTCATGATCAACGTCTCAGCACACATCGCTCCCGAGGCGCGCGAGCTTGCCGCAACCGCACGCGAGCAGCTCGATGATCTAGTCACGTATGCCACGCACCTGGTCAATCACCAGGCGGACGCCGTGGCGTTCGTCGCCGGCGGCATCCACCACGCAAGCCGCTACCCACCAGCGCGCCTGCGCGTGGATGGCCGGGCCGCCCTGTATCGGGCGGTCACGCGCGCGTGCCGGCACGGTCAGCGATTCCCGCCCCGGCCCCAGGGCATCGGCAGGATGTTCCGGCGAAGCACCGGGTCCGTCCGCGTTGAAGTCGACGACCTCAGCGCCGGTCGAATCAACACCGTCAAGCGAGCCCTCGCAATGCTTGGGTTCGACCGCAGAGCAGCGCTCCTGCTCCGCGATCTCTGCGGCCTCGACTACCAGGAGATGTCCCGCGCACTCGAGTGCTCCCCCGAGGCAGCCGCGAGGCTCGTCGCGGCGGCGCGCCGCGAGTTCGGGTCGATCTATCGAGAGATCGCTCTATGAGGTGCAGCCTCCTCGCGCTCAGCAGCTACATCGATACGGAACTTGACCTGGAGCCTGCTGGGGAGCTCCAGGCGCACCTCGTCGCGTGCGAGCGCTGCCGGACGGCGATGGGCCATCTCCGCGAGGAATCGGAGCGCATCGGCGCGCTCGCCCGCGTCCACGTGCCCGACGACGCGGTGCACGACCTGTTCAGCCAGATGGGTTTGATCGCGGAGGAGGACGAGTTGCCCGAAGGACCTGTTCGTCGCGACCGACCGGCAGCGCTCGAGGCTCCCCCCTGGTTCGGGGCGGAACGTGGCGCCGCGTTGCCGTGGGCGCCACGTCCGTCCGGCCACGACCAATCGCAGCAGCGTGAGCTGGTCGGTGAACGTTCGCCGACACTGGCGATTGCGGAGCCGCCGGAGATGTACCTTTGGGACGAGACGATCGATCAGATCGCAACCACCGTCGCGGCGCCTCCTCCCGTCCCGGCCGTTGCCGCCACCGCACCCGGCCCGGTCGCCGAGGTCGAGCCAACGCCGGTCGCATATCTCGAGCCCGACCCCGGGGTCATCGAACCTGAACCACCGCAGATCATTCAGAGCGAACCACAGCCGCCCGACTTGTCGACCTCCGCACCGATCGTGACCGCGCCACGCCTGGCAGCGGGGCCGAACGCATTCCAGCGTCTTCGTGACGCGGTTGCCGTTCGCCTCGCGCTTCGACGTGGGGCCGGAGCCAACTTCGACCCGGGTGTCGAGATCGTGAGCGGCACTGGCGCGCCCACGTGGGACCAGCGCGCACGCCGCCACCACCGCAGCCTCAACCCGCCCGTCGTGGCAGCCCCAGCGCCTCCGGTTGTCGAGCCCCTGTCACCACCGCCGGTGGCCAAGCCGCATCGACTTAGCCGGTTCATGGCCCGGGTCGCGGCAGAGCCGCCGGCCAGGGAAGCGGCGCTCGACACGGAGCCAGCGGGTGCGGTTGCACCGGACGACGCACGACGCCGACCAGCCTGTTGAAGCCACGGCGCCACTCGAGCTTGCCGACGTGCTCAGCGAGGTGGCGATCCTCGCGGCGCCGCTCGAGCGCACCACGAGCCCGGTGGCAGACGTTCCCGCGCCCACGCCCGCGCCGACGCCCGCGCCCGCGCCATCCGCCGGCATGCCGACTGCCGCTCCAGCCTTCGAGCATGTCAGGGACGACGCCATGCCCGCGATTGCTCCCCGCATCGACGCGCCAGGCAGAGAAGACGACGTCGTGCACTTCGGGGTGACGGCCGAGCCCGTGTCAGCGCCCATACCGGGGCGTCATGTCCGGCGCCTCCACTCCCAGAAGGCAGACCGGCGCGAATGGAATCCGACCCGACCGGTAACGGGACGGCACGTGCTGCCGCTCGGTGGCCCGGCCGTCGGGGCTGCCGATCGCGATCGGCGCCTCTGGCTGTTCGGCGCCGTCACCGTGGTCCTGATGCTGCTCGGCCTGCTCGTCGGGAGACAGGTCACGCAGACCGGTCCGCTCGTCGCCTCCACGAACCCCCGCTCGACGCCCAGCGTTCGAGCCACGACTCCCGCCACGACCGCACCCCTTCCGATTGCCACCCCGCTTCCGGCTCCGACCGCTCTCATCCCGACAGCGCCGACGCCGGCGCAGCTGACCAAGGTCACGACGCTGGGCAACGGGAGCGGCGGGTTCTCGGTTGCCGACGTGCGCTACGGCCTGCACCCGAATGACTTCCGACTGGTGTTCGACCTGGCGTTTCCCAACAGCGTGACCGGGAGTCCGACCACCGTCATCGGCTACTACGGGCCGACGACGATGTACGTCGAGTTCACAGGCGTCGACGGAGCTTCGAACGTTGCAGTGATGCCGCCCGGGAAGATCGTCGTCTCAGTGGTGCCGCTGCCGATGGCCCGCAACACGGATCGGCTCGTCTTCAAGATCACGCTCAGCAAGAACGCGCCCTTCGACGCGTATTACCTCTCCGGCGGCCGCCTGGTCATCGACGTCACCTAGCCGCTGACATCACCCCGCGGTGGTTCTGGCTTCCTCGAACGGGGCCGGCGACCCGGTGTCGGCCACCGGCTGCCCATGCTTCTCGCGAAGGTCGAACTTGAGCACCTTCCCCGCGGGATTGCGAGGCAGCACGTCGATGAAGACAACCGACTTCGGTTGCTTGTATCGGGCGAGCCTGTCCTGCGAAAAGTCGATCACGTCCTGCTCGCTCAGTGACACGCCGTCCTTCGGCACGACGATCGCGCGGACCGTCTCACCCCAACGCGGATCCTGCACGCCGATGACGGCGACCTCCTTGATGCCGGGGTGCTGGTAGAGGGCGTCCTCGACCTCGGCGGGATATACGTTCTCACCGCCGCTGATGATCATGTCCTTCTTGCGATCGACAATGAAGAAATAACCGTCGGCGTCGCGGATTCCCACGTCGCCGGTGTGGAACCAGCCGTCGACCAGCACCTCGGCGGTGGCGTCGGGCCGATTCCAGTACCCCTTCATCACGTTCGGGCCACGTACGACAATTTCGCCACGTTCCCCGTCGCGAACGTCGTGACCGTCATCGTCGACGATCTTGACGTCGGTGAAGAACGGCGCGATGCCGGCGGATCCGAGCTTCTCGGTGGCCATCGATGAGGGAAGGAACGATGCGAACGGGGCGGTCTCGGTGAGGCCGTATCCCTGGTTGAACGGCAGGCCGCGCGCCGCGTAGATCTTGATCAGCGCCTCGGGTACAGGCGCACCGCCGCACGAAAGGACGCGGATGGTGCTCAGGTCGCGCGTGGCGAAATCCGGATGCTGGGCCATGAACAGGTACATCGCGGGAACGCCGAACATCGACGTCACCCGGAACTTCTCGATATTCTCGAGCACCATGCCAGGCTCAAACATCTGCTCCATGACAACGGTCGCACCCTTCATCAGCGACAGAAGCGGGGTGACGTTGAGCCCGCCGATATGAAAGAGCGGCGCAACGACGAGCGTGATCTCCTCCGACGTCGCGTCGTCTGCGAGCAAAGCGTTGATGTTGTTCCAGATGATGTTGCCGTGAGTGAGCATTGCTCCCTTGGGCCGCCCGGTCGTCCCCGACGTGTACATGATCAGTGCGACATCGCTCATCGCTACCGGATAGTCGAGGTCCGAGTTCGCGCTGATCGTGCAGCAGCGAGTTGAAGCCGCGTGATCCGGTCTGCTCGACGGCGCAGACGTACTCGCGCACGCTCAGGTCGCCGCGAATCGAGTCGACGATCGAGGCGAATGCTTCCTCATACACGAGCGTGTGCAGCCCGGCATCGCGAATGATGAAGCTCAGCTCCGGGCCCGTCAGCCGGAAATTGAGCGGCACGAAGATGGCATCGAGCTTTGCCGCGGCGAACAGCGTGAAAAAGAAGCGAGGGTGGTTGAGACCAAGGAACCCGACTCGATCACCAGGGTTCACTCCGAGCGCGTGGAGCCCGTGCGCCAGCTTGTTGGTGAGCTGATTCAACTCGGCGTATGTCCACCGGTCCTCCCGGAAGATGAGCGCCGTGTTGTTCGGGTTGAGCTGAGCACGCCGGCTGAGCGTGAAGCCGAGACCCTGGTCATTCGCCATGGCAGGAACCCTCCGATTGCCTCTCTTCGCCTCGTCGCGATTCTCCCATTCGCGAGCGATGGTCGTTTCGCCTCAGGCGGTCCAGCCCCCGTCGACGACCAGAACGGACCCGGTCACGAACGACGCAGCATCGGACGCGAGGAACAGGGCCGCGCCGGCGATCTCATCCGGGACGGCGTGGCGACCGAGCGCGGTCTGGGCGAGGATGTGGTCGTGGATCTCGGTGGTCTCCACAAGGTAGCGCGCGAGCCTGGTCTCGACGAGGCCGGGGGCGATCGCGTTGACCCGGATTCCCAGTGGTCCAAGTTCTCGCGACAGCGTGCGCGTCAGCGTGATGAGCGCGGCTTTGCTCGCGTTGTACGCACCCGTGAGCGCCTCCGGGCGTATCCCGGCAACAGACGCCATGTTGATGACGCTGCCGCCGTGGTCGCGCATCCACGCAGCGACCGCGTGGCGCGTGAGCCGGATCGGGCCCATCACGTTGACGTCCCAGATCTTGTTGATCGCTCCCTCATCGGCGTCGAGAATCGGCCCGTACTGCGGGTTGGTGCCGGCATTGTTCACGAGGATGTCGAGCCGTCCTGCCCTGCGCATCACCTCAGTCACAACCGCCTCGCAGGTTGCCGCGTCGCCGACGTGCCCGGGGACCGAAATCGCCGTGCCGCCCAGTGCGACGATCTGCGCGGCACCAGCCTCGCACGCATCGGCGTGACGGGCGTTGAGGGCCACAGTCGCTCCTGCCTCGGCGAGCCCCGTCGCGATGGCGAGTCCGATCCCGCGACTCCCACCCGTGACCAGGGCGACCCGCCCATCGAGAGAGAACCGTTCGGCGACGCTCATGCTCAGTTGAGGCTGGAGGTGCCGGCGTGGTCCTTCGACCGGACCAGCATGCGATCCAGGAGAGCCGCCTCGCGACGAAGCAGGCGCAGGCAGGCCGCGAGCCGCTCTGCGGTGCCGTCGATCTCGAGCAGGCGCTGGCGCTGCGCGGTCTCGACCTGCATGGCGGCGGCGACGAGGTACGAGAGCAGCTCTGGGTCGGACGGCAACCCGAACTCGACGGGGTCTTCCTGACCGATCCCGCGGAGCTGGCCGGCATAGCCGCGAAACGCCGCGGTCACCGCGGCGGCGAGCCGATCCGTGTCGTCCGCCGGGGTAGGGAGATCCTGGAGGTAGTGGACGGACCCCACGAGATACGGACGGTCGTGCGTGAACGCGTCGATGTGAAATCGAGACGCCCCGACGACCACGAGATTGTACCCACCGTCTGCGAGCTCCTCGATCTCATCGAGCTGCGCCAGGGTGCCGACCTCATACGGGACGGCGCTGCCTCCCGTCTCCTGGCCGGAGCGGATCGCCACGATGCCGAAGGTGGTCGACGCCCGACGGCAGTCGCGCATCATCGTCTTGTAGCGCTCTTCGAAGATGTGCAGCGACAGGGGCATGTGCGGGAAGAGGACGGTGCCAAGGGGAAAGAGCGGGACTTCGATGGCCATCAAGCAGTGGTCCGCGCCCGCATCAGCGCCGCACTAGGCGGCTTTGCAGTTCTTGGTGTGCTTGATGATTCGCTCGCGACGCGGCTCTCCGGGGCGGCGGCTGTGCCGGAAGGCGATCTCGACACCAATCTCGTTCTGACGCATGAAGTTGTTGCAGATCGGGCAGCGAACGTGCGTGATGATGTCGCGCTGGGATGCGACACCCTTGGATTCCTTGATCGTGTTTGCCATGGCTGCTGGGGCTCCTTGAGGGGTGGGCTACCTCGATTGTACGCGGCGCCAGGGTACGATTCGGCGCGGATGGCCCACTCTCTCGACACCCTTCGCCTGCGCGTCGCGGGCATCGTGGCCGGCGCGGCGCTGACGGTTCTGGCCCTCGGCGGGTGCGGCAGCCTGGTGCCTGTCAGCAGTCACATCACGCCTCTGCCGCCCAATTGCGCCACGCCACGGCCGGTCACTGCGTCCGACACGTTCTCGAATTCGCTGACGCTGCAACCCGGAGCCTCGGGTCTGCAGTTCGCCGATATCAGCGTCGGCTGCGGCGCGGTCGCGAAGGCCACGTCCAACGCGAACGTCCAGTTCACCGTCTGGCTCTCGAGCGGAACCCTGGTGATCACCACGCGCGGTGCGAACCAGCCGATCAACTCCCTCCAACTCTCCAACCCGTCGACGCTTCCCTTCTGGAGGGTCGGCGTGCCCGGCATGCGAGTCGGCGGGACCCGGCAGTTGGTCGTTCCGCCGGCCCTCGGCTTCGGCGCCGCCGGAAATTCGTCGGCGAACGTCCCGCCGAACGCCACCCTTGTGGTCGACGTCGAGCTGGTGTCGCTCGCCTGAGTCCGGCGCCTGAGTCCGGCTAGGACCGGGCCCGCGTCCAGAGAATGAACAGGCTCAGACAGGCGCCGGCGGCAAGCAGCACAAAGGCGACGGGGAGGCCGATCACAATCGCGAGGCCGGGCGCGGACGTGGCGAACATGCGATGTCAAGCATACCGCCGCGACGATCCGTGTCCCTGACAGGGGCGGGTCAGCTCAGGAGGCGACTTCCATGCGAGCGCCGAGCAGTCCGAGCTCGATGTCGTGCATCACGGTGATCCGGAAGGCCTGGCGCGAGGCAGCGTCGAGCTCCGGCGCGATCGTCTCGTTGCGCGGGCGGCCGATCCAAGGCGGCTGGTGGCGACCCATCGGCTCGCCGCCGACACGAACCACGACGGCGCGATCGTCCTCTTCATCGACCTCGATGGACACGTGCTGGAGGACTCCGGTGCTGTCGACGAGGGTCCACGAGCGCAGCCACACGGGCATCGTGCTGCCCGGAACTCGCACCGGGCGGACGGCACCGCTGACGACGTAGGCGTCCTTGTGGGGGGCATCCGCAGTCAGCGCGATGCGCACCGCGGTGTCCAGCTCCCCGCCCACCCAGGTGGCGAGCGAGGGGGCGCGGTTCTCGACGTCGGGGAGCATGTGCGTGAAGAACCCGTTCGAAAGCGAGGGCGCGACCGTCGCGTGGCGGCGGCAGTAGGGGAGGCCCAGCACCACCCTGCTGTGCTCATCGCACCAGGTTGTGCCGCACTTCACCTGTCGGCGGTCGACATAGGTGCAGCGGCAGGTTGCCGGCTTTGAGCACTCACCGTCGAGGCATGTACCCAGACCATCGCCGTCGCCGTCAGCCGACCCGGCGTCGCCCGACTGTTTCCTCGAGAGCCGCTGCCATGGCTTCAGCTTGTCCAATGTTGGTTAACTCCTCAGCACCCACGGAGCGATGCCAGGACCCCAGCCTAGTCGCCTGAGCACGCCGACCCCCGAGCGCAAGCATCTTGTTACGAGCCGGATGCGCGTTGTGACCACCGTGGCACAGTCCGTCCCACAATTCGCCGACCCTCGCTTGCGGCACCGGGACCGTGATGTCGTACCCCGTATCGGATTCGAACCGATGGTCTCCGCCTTGAGAGGGCGGTGTCCTGGGCCACTAGACGAACGGGGCAATGGCTGTACGGACGTGCGCGGCCTCACCCGCCAGAACCGGAGCGTAGCATTCGCGGCGGCACCCAACACCTGCGCTCAGGCAGTCAGCGCGGGATGCTCCGGACGACCCCGTGGGACCAGGTCCGACCCCAGTAGGATGACGTGATCGCGGATCGACAGCGTCACGGAGGGGGACCATGAACCGTCGCAGGTGGGGAAGTCTCGCTGCCCTTGTGGCAGTCTTCGGGTCACTCTCGGGGAGCGTGCTTGCGGGCGCGGCGTCCGGAGTCAACTGGAGTCAGGAAGGCTTCAACGCGCAGCACACGAATTTCAACCGCTTCGAAACGACGCTGGCTCGTTCGAACGTCGGCCATTTGGTCCGCGCCTTCGACACACCGATCAGTACAGGACCTGACCCGATCGTGGCCAATGGCGAGGTGTATCTGTCGGCGTCCATCGACGGAACCGTCCAGGCCGTCAATGCAGTGAGCGGGTCTGTTGACTGGACGGCAAATGCGTGCAACACGGGAGAACAGACCACTGCTCCTGCCTTCGCCTCGGCAAAGGTCTGGGTCGGTCTCGACGATCCCGGAACCGCGGGCATCACAAGCGGTGGCAGCACGGTCGCGTGTCTCCCAAGCGATCTCTACACGTCGCCTCCCTCCACGTACAACGGCGTGGTCTTTGCAGGAGGCGCCGACGGAGTCGTCGTCGCGATCAGGGCCGCCTCCAGCACGATCCTCTGGCAGACGTGTGTCGGCTGCGCCCCATCCGGGGGCCCGATGCTTGGCACTCCGGCCGTGAGCACCGATGGCAAGTGGCTCTTCATCGGTTCCCCGGCAACCGGTGATGTCTACAAGCTGAATGCTCAGACCGGCGCGCTGGTCTGGACGCGTTTCGTCGACAGCTGTGGCACGTCAGCGGTGACCGTCTCGGGGTCGAGCCTCCTCGTGAGTGGCTGTGCCGTGTACGCCCTGTCCGCTGCCAGCGGAGCGATGCTGTGGCATTCAAGCAAGGTCGGTTCCTCGATCAGCGCCCCCGCTGTTGCCGGCGGACTGGTCTTCGTGACGGCTGTGGGCAACTATTCCGGGACCTTCGCTCTCAGCGCATCAACCGGCAAGACCGTGTGGTCGCAGCCCGACTCTCTCGGTCAACTCTTTGCGCCGGCCATCGCCAACGGTGTCGTGTATGTCGATTTTCCCGAGATCAGCAGCCTGGTCATGTACAACAGCAGCACTGGCGCGCAGATCGGGAGCGTGGGGACCGCGCTCCAGCGTGCGTTCACGGGAAGCCCGGTCGTCGCCAATGGACGCGTCTACATCTGCACGTTCAACTTCGAGACCGACAGCGACTATCACCTGGTGGCGTTGCGCCCCTGACATGTCCTATTCGTGCACAACAGCACTAGGCCGAGCGATGCACTCGCATCGCTCGGCCCAGGCTGATCGGCGTGAGGCCGCGGCAGCGGCGGTACGTCAGGTGATGTTTCTGTCCAGCGCGACGGTGTCGGCCGCCATCAGCGCCGACGACAGCATCGTCGCGTAGCCGCTCGGCAGCTCAACGTCACTCGCGCCCTGGCTGATCGCCCAGAGGATGGTGAGCTGAAGGCTGCCGACCCTCGCCGCTGTGGCAGTCTGAAAGTAGCTCGTCGGACCCGCCGCATGTATCGCCGCGTACATCGGCGCGTAGTTGGGCCCGAGGTTGCTCGGGGTGCGGATCGAGTCGTTGCCGAGGGTGCAGCGATCGCCGAGCACCTGTCGGCAGTAGCCCATGAGGCTCTGCGTGAATGCCTCGTTGACGCCGGCCGTACCGTTCGCGTTGATGACCTGGTACGGGTTGAAGGCAAGGCTGGAGTGCGTGTGCGTCCAGACTGCATGCGCGGTGATCTCGTCCTGCTGACACTGCTCATCAGCTGCTGACGTGTAGCCGGCGGCGAGGAGATTGCGAATCGTCTGAGCGCTCGCGGTCTCGCGAATCAGTGGCTCGGCGTAGATGGTCATGCATCCGGTGATGGAGACGTCCTGTATTTCCGGAGCGCTGTCGTACTTGGCGGCGAGACTCGCCTGAAGGCTCGCGTATGCCTGCTCGACAGGCGTCGTCCAGAATCGGGGTACTGTCCCGCCCACCTGGTCGGTGGCGTTGAAGACGTACACCGGCGCACCGCCGAGCGCCTTGACCCAATCGGGAGCCCCGACTCCCGCGGTGACACGCAACCGAAGATGCATGTGCGCGTAGGCGGGGTTGGTTCGGATCAGCGCGAGCGCCTGGTCGATGGCGTTGTTGCCCGCAATCGGACCGCCCTGCGTGGCCTGCAGCGAAGCCCACGTCACGTTGACCACCCAACCGCCCAGAACAGGCGCCACCAGTACCTTGGGCGCGTGCTGGCGATCCAGCAGCCCTGCCAGTTCGGGCTTGACGCCGGAGGTCGGGGGCGTGCCTGTCGGGGTGGGCGTGGCTGTGGCTGTTGGGGTCGGGGTCGGCTTCGGGGTGTTGGTGGGCGTGGACGTCGGCGTGGAGGTTGGCGGCGTGCCACCCGTGAACGCACCCGAGAGGTCCCCGTTGGCGGCATCCGCGGAGGCGCCGACCAGTCCGACGCCGTATGTCTCCTCGATGGCGCGAAGCGTCCCGTAATGGTTCACGCCTGCCGTCCACTGACCGTGGCTCGACTTCGAGACAACGATCGTGGCGATATGACCACCACCGGAGCCGTTGAGTCCAGCCGTGTCAGTGTCGACGCTCTCGTCCCAGGTGATGATGACCGTGCCGTTGTTCTGGTACCAGCTGGAGGCCAGCACGGTGGTCATGGTGGCCTTGAGCCAGGCGTCGGCACTTTGAATGGTCCCGCTGTGCATGTCGTCGACCAGGTTCGGGGTCATCCATACGAAGTCGGGAGCAGCCGTGCTGTTGAGATCCGTCGCGACCTGTGAGGTCGAGAACGGCACAACGCTGTTGCACTCGGCCGGCGTCGTGGTCACCCCGGAGAAGTAGACGAATGGGTTGTGGCGAGCCACATAGTTCCCTGCTGTGCCGAGAGTGGTGTCACATGTCGCCGGCATCGATTCCATGTACGCCTTCCACGAGGTCCCCTGATGGGTGAGCTCGTCGGCGAGCGTCGGAGTCGAGCATGGATAGCATGGGGGCTTCGCATCGGTGCCGTACGGGACGCCGTTGGTGCTTCCGCTGATCAGCCCCAGATAGTTCCCCAGGGAGTTGTGCGTGACGGCATATGAATTGGTAGCCAGCGTATAGGTGCTGGCCAGGCTGTTGATATAGGGGGCGGTCGTGTTTCCGATGATCGACGAGTACGCGTGGTTCTCCTCAACGATGACCATCACATGCGCATGGGGGTTCGCGACTGCCTGAGAGGCGCTCGGGGAGCCTGTCAGGAAGACGCGGGATGTCGTCGCGAAGAGTGTGATCGTCACGCCGATCGAAATCATCAGTGCAAGACGTCGGATCATATGAGGTCCTCTTGTTGCGCTTGCAAATCACCGCGGCACGGAAGCCGTTCGACGGCATGGCGTGCAGTGACTTGTCGTGTGCGCTTGAGGCCACACCGTATTGGGCACGACAGATCGGTGCAACGTGGATCTGACGGCCTGTTGCACCGTCGTTGCACGACCCTACGAACGGACCTGTTGCGTTATGACGGCGACCACGCTTGTGCCGTTACATCGGCACGAGATGCTCAGACCTGGTCTGGTGCACCCATCCCCAGCGTGTGGAGCGCATCAGCGAGCGTCGCCCGGGTCGCGGCGACCAGGCCGCGCCGGAACTGGCGCACCGCTTGATCCTCTTCGCGGACGATCGCCGGTGTGTGCTCGTAGAAGTCGCTGAAGGCCGACGCGAGTTCGAAGGCGTAGGTGGTGAGCAGCGACGGCGAGAGTGCCTGCGCCGTTTCAGCAAGCGCACGCGTGTACGCCTCGATGCCGTGCAGCAACTCACGCTCGGCGGGGTGCAGCTCGGACGGCACCGCCACGGGCTCGCCGGCATCGCTCACCTTGCGCAGGATGCCGGCGGCACGAGCATGCGCGTACTGCAGGTACACGCCCGTGTCGCCGGTGACCCGCAGCGCCTCGTCGAAATCGAAGGCGATGATCTGGTTGAGCGAGAACTTGAGCAGGTAGTAGCGCACGGCTCCCGCCGCAACAACTGTGGCCGTCGCGGCGTCGCGCGCGTTGGCGGTGAGCCGCGCGATAGCACGGTCGAGCAGGTCGTCGGCACGCACCTCGATCCCGCGCCGTCCGCTCAAGGCAACGCTGTCACGCCCCTCCTCGATCTCGACGCCGAGCTCGGCCGCAGCCGCGGGGGTGAGCGCGACCACCTCGTAGCTCAGGTGGATCGAGTTGTCGGCCTCGCGGTCGTGGTGCAACCTGCGCAGCGCGCGCTGTACGAACTCGCTGGGGGTATGCCTGGCGTGCATCGATGACGTTGATCACTCGCTGTGCATGGCCGAAGTGTGCGGGCGGCGCGTCAGGCTGGACCGCGATCGAGGTGCTCGCGAGACTCGGATCACCGTCCCAGCGGACATAGTTGAAGTCG
The DNA here is from genome assembly GCA_963756075.1 of Candidatus Dormiibacterota bacterium. Lineage (GTDB taxonomy): Bacteria > Chloroflexota > Dormibacteria > Aeolococcales > Aeolococcaceae > Palsa-851. Next base: position 468,446 of record CAVWMH010000002.1, read on the forward strand.
CGTCCGAGGAGGCCGAATTTCCAGAGCTGGTAAGCGATATCCTTCGCCGTGTAGGTCGCGATACCGTCCGATTTGACCAGAACCTTGGTGTCATCGTCGGAGTCGTCATCGGCCGTGTCCGCCGGCATCACCCAGCAGCCGGCGAGCCTGCCGCTCTCGGCGAGCACGATCGCACCGGACTCGCGGAGGAGTTCGAACGCCTGGCGCCAGAAGCCGAGGCCGATGATGTCCGACTCCCAGGTGAGCAGGTCGTAGGCGATGTCGAAACGGCGCATGGTCGCAAGGTGCGCGTTGACGATCCGCCGCGCGATGTCCTTGACGAACGCGGCCGTTTCGTTGCCCCCCTCCTCGACCTCGCGAAGCACGTCGCGCCGCCGGTCGAGGAGCTTGGTATCGCTCTCGTAGCGCGCGGACACGGCGATGTACACCCGTGAGCAGTACTGATCGAACGGCTCGCCTGGCATCTGATCTATTCCGAGCTCGCGGATGCCCACCACGACGTCCGCAACCTGGACACCGGTGTCGTCGATGTAGTTGTTCACCTCCACGGCGTGGCCGGTGCGCCGGAGGACACGGGCGACGGTGTCACCGATGCACGCGTTGCGCAGGTGTCCGATGTGCGCCGCCTTGTTCGGATTGGTTGCGGTGTGCTCGACCAGGGTCTTTCCGGCCACCGCTTCCGGGAGGTCGACGCGGCCGGTCGTCTCGAGATCCGTTGCCGCGGCGAGCACGGCAGTGGACCAGGAGCGATCGTCGAGATGCGCGTTGACGTACCCCGGCGGGGTCACGGTCCAGGCCCGCACGCGGGGCACGCGTTCGGCCTCGAGGTGGGCCGCCAGCTCCGCCGCGATGGCCGCAGGGGCGCGCCGGAGGACACGCGCCAGGCCGAGCGCGGCGGGCGTCGACCAGTCGCCGAACTCCGGGCGGGCCGAGCGCTCGACGACCACCTCGAACCCCTCCTCCACGCCGGCAGCGTCGAGGGCGCGGCGTACAGCCTCGATGAGCAGCGTGCGCGTGTCAGGCATATCGCGCAAGGGTAACGGGGAGCAGGTCCGGGTCCCGACGGGCGACAATGCGCCGCCGTGGACTCGCGACCATGCGTGATCCCGGCCGCGGGCCTGGGGACGCGCTTTCTCCCTGCCACCAAGGAGCTCCCCAAAGAGATGCTCCCGGTTCTCGATCGCCCCGTGATCCAGTGGGCGGTCGAGGAGGCTGTCGCTTCCGGCGCCGACGAGATCGTCCTCGTTCTCGCCGAAGGCAAGGAGGCAGTGGCGGCTCACCTCCGTCCCGATCTTCCCCTGGAACGTCTGCTCGAGGAGCGGGGCAAGACCGCTGAGCTGGAAGCGGTGCGCAAGGCCGGCAACCTGTGCCGGGTCACCGTCGCCCGTCAGGCGTCGCCTCGCGGTCTCGGCGATGCCGTGCTCTGTGCCGCGGCCGCTGTCGGAGACCGGACCTTCCTCTGCATGCTCCCCGACGACCTGTCGCTCGCGGAGCCACCGGTGCTCCGCCAGCTCTGGGACGCGCACGAGCAGATGGGGACGCCGATCCTCGCGCTCATGCGGGTCCCCAACGATCAGATCTCGAGATACGGCTGCGCCGAGATCGCCGAGTCCCGTGGCAAGCTGCACAGGGTGAGTGGTCTGGTCGAGAAGCCGCCCGCCGCCGAGGCAAAGAGCGATCTCGCCGTCATGGGCAGGTACGTGCTGACTCCGGCGATCTTTGCCGCGCTCCGCGAGACCAGGCCGGGCGCCCTCGGCGAGATCCAGCTCACGGACGCGATCGGGATCATGCTCGAGACCGGTGACGTCTGGGGCGTCGAGTTCGACGGCGAGCTCCTCGACGTCGGGACGCCATCCGGCTGGCTGGCCACCAACATGCGTCTGGCACGCCGCCACCCCGAGTTTCAGACCGCCGTGGCCAACGTCGACGGGCTGGGCGCGGCGTGAACGCGTTGCGTCGCGAATGGGGCGCGGTCACGTTCGTGGTCACGATCCTGGTGGGAGCCGTAGCGGTCGCGATCTCTCTGGGAGTGTCCGCATCTCACGGCACGCCGACGCAATCGGCGCAGCCCTGCCCGTCGTACACCCCGTACGTGGTCACGCCGACTCCCGTGCCCACGCCGACGCCCAAGCCCACCGTCAGCGGCAAGGCGACCCCGTCAGCGACGCCCACGCCGACGGCGGTGCCGACGCCGATCGCGACACCGACCCCGTTCAACCCCCAGCTCCAGGGCTGCCCGACTGCGCCACTCCCGCCGCCTCCGGTGGCGACGCCGACACCCACGACGACCCCCACGGCGGTCGGCGCGACCCCAACCCCGAGGGTCACCCCGACGCCGACCCCGGTCCCCACGACCCCGCCCAACTCAACCCCGCTGCCGACGGCGACGCCGACGCCAACAGCAAAGCGCACACAATCGCGCTGAACGCCGCCTGCTTCAGAGGGCGAAGAGCAGCCTGCTGCCGTTCTCGGGGGTGATTGACGAACGCTGCAGCTCGATGTCGACGGACGGCGGCCGGCCGGTGTCGATCACGACGGCGATCCGCTCAGAGAGGCGCAGTCCGCCGATGCGAACGCAGTCTCGAAGGAATGTGAAAGCCATGGGCCGGACCAGGTTCCAGACGTAGCCACGGACGGCCTGTGCGGTGTCCCCGGGCTCGAGGAGCGTCTCCCCGGCGCGCATGCTCCGGTCCTGGAACGCCAGCACGCAGACCTCGTCGGTCAGCTGCACCGGCGCCGTCCACGCGTACTGGTCGTCGTCGGCGTGCGACCCGACGATCCGGTCCTTGTCGCTGAAGAGCGCGAGGCGCTGGATGAGCAGCTGCATCGGACCGGCAGGCCCTTCGACGAAGAGGGGGATATCGCGGAGGGGCTCGCTTCGCTCCTGTGCCGGGTAGCGCGCAGAGAATCCCAGATCCTCGATGCCGCTGAACGGCGCGGGCACTTTGATGACCAGCTCGTCCATCAACGAGCCTCGATCAACAGGACGATCACGTTGCTCATCACGTCTACCCTGTGATCGACCCTAGCACAGGGATTACGAGGATAGAGCGCGTGGAGTGATTGCTACACTCGCGCGACCATGCCGGCACTCGACGACGTTCGAGTCCTCGACCTGACCAGGTTGCTTCCGGGGCCGTTCTGCACCGTGCTGCTCGCTGATTTCGGCGCCGATGTCATCAAGGTCGAGGACACCGCCGGCGGCGACTACATGCGCTGGATGCCGCCGCTCGTCGACGAGTACTCGGCGATGTTCCATCCGCTCAACCGCAACAAGCGCTCGCTGGCGATCGACCTCAAGAATCCGTTGGGACGTGAGGCCTTTCTCCGCCTGGCGGCCACCGCCGATGTTGTCGTTGAGAGCTTCCGGCCGGGGGTGATGGACCGTCTCGGCATCGGCTTCGACGTGCTCCGGGAGGTGAACTCGCGGCTCGTGCTCTGCAGCATCAGCGGTTATGGTCAGGATGGACCGTTTCGCGACCGCGCGGGTCACGACCTCGGCTACGCGGCAGTCGCGGGCGTGCTGCTGCTCGGCGGCAGCGCCGGCGGCGCCCCGGCGATGCCGGGTTTGCAAGCGGGGGACCTCGGTGGCGGCGCGCTCGACGCCGCCCTCGCGATCATGATCGCGCTGCATCACGCGGCGCGTACCGGCGTGGGTCAGCACTGCGACATCTCGATGGTCGACGGTCTGATCAGCTGGGCCGGCGTGCACGCTTCGCAGCTCTTCGCGACCGGCGACGCACCCGCTCCGGGCGGCGGGCTGCTCACGGGCGGGTATCCCTGCTACCGGATGTACGAGTGTGCCGACGGATACCTCGCGGTCGGCGCGCTCGAGCCCAAGTTCTGGCGCGCATTCGTTGAGCTGCTCGGCCTGCCCGAGCTCGCCGGCAGCGGTCTCGCAGACGGCGAGGAGGGACGCCAGACCATCGCTGCGGTGCAGGCGGTGTTGCACCTGCGGACGCGCGCGCAATGGGATCAGGCGCTCTCCGGCCACGATGTCTGCGTGGAGCCGGTGCTCGACGTGCGGGAAACCTTCGAGCATCCTCAGGTCCGGAGCCGCGGGATGCGACTGGACGCCGGTGATGGCAGACCCACCGCGCAGACCGGCTTTCCGATCCGGCTCGGGGACACCCCGGCCACCTACCGGCGTGCCGCGCCACGGTACGGTGAGCACACCGAGGAGGTGCTCGGCGAAGCCGGCTATGACGCAGGCGAGGTCGCATCACTGCGTGCTGCCGGAGCGATCGCGTGAGCGAGGCGGCGCAGACCCCTCGCCATGCGCCCCGTACCACGCGCAGCGCGCAGACCCGCGAACGGATCATCGCCGCGGCCACCGAGGTGTTCGCGCGTTCCGGGTTTCATGGAGCCAAGGTCGCAGACATCGCGGAGCAGGCGGGGATCGCCTATGGGCTCGTCTACCACTACTTCCACAACAAGGAGGACATCCTCGCCGCCATCTTCACCGAGCGCTGGGCGCAATACGTCACGTATCTTCATGAAGTCGGCGACATGGACGTCGGCTTTCGCGAGCAGATGCGCAAGCTCGTGCACTTCTGGATCGAGGTCTACCGGCGCGAACCGGATCTGATGACCGTGATGATCAACGAGGTCACGCGCTCGTATGAGTTCCTCGAATCACACGACATCGGCACCGTGATGGTGGCCTTCGAGGCGATCGAGCAGATCATTCGCAAGGCACGCGATCGCGGCGAGGTCGGCGCCGCCGTCGATCCCCAGCTTGCCAGCTACGTGGTCTTCGGCGCGGCTGAGATGCTGCTCAGCGGGTACGTGATGGGCACGCTGCGTCGCAGCGACCCCGGAGCCTTCGCTCGCGACGAGGCGCAGATGCTCGAGGTCCTCCTCGATGGCCTGGCGCCACGTCAGACTACGTGACAGCCGTTTCCCACCAGTGGTCGACCGCCTGCGACGTCGCATCGACTGAGCCGCTGTTGTCGATGATCCACGTTGAACGACCGCGCTTCTCGTCGATCGGGAGCTGCGCGGCGAGCCGTTGCAGCGCAGCGGCTTCGTCCAGGCCATTGCGTTCGCGCAGCCTCCTGACCTGAACCTCGGGTGGCGCGTAGACGAGGAGCACGCCCTCGAACATCGCCTCGCGCGCGTTCTCGAAGAGCAGCGGGATGTCGACCGCCACCAATGGGGCGGGCCCAGCAAGGGCTGTGGCAATGCGTTCGCTCATCAACTCGGTGATCCGCGGATGGGTGATCACCTCGAGGTCGCTGCGTGCCTGGGAGTCTGCGAACACAAGCCTGCCGAGGCGGGTGCGATCCAGGCTGCCGTCAGGCCGGATCACATCGGGTCCGAAACGCGTCGCCACCTCTTCCAATGCGGGTTCACCGGGACGCACCACCTCGCGGGCGAGCTCGTCCGCATCGATCACCGTCGCACCGTGAGCCGCGAGCATCCGGTCCACAGTGGTCTTGCCGGTCGCGATTCCTCCGGTGACCCCGATCAGCCGCATCGCCAAGGACCGTACTCCTGCGGCTACATGACCGGACGTTAGTCAGCGTGGAGCGGTCGGCGCGCAGGTTGCGCCCGTTGCCCATGAAGCATCGCCACGGAGGTACAGGAGCATCCCGTGGTCGTCGGCGACGTGCGTCCAACCGGGCGCCGCGCTGAGCTCATCGGTGAGAGCGCCCTTGGAGTACAGCACCGCGGTGGTGTTGCTCGATGCCAGGAGCTCCAGCGCGGTCGGGGTTGTCGTGGCTCCGGCCGCGATGCGAACGTAGTCGTCAAAGACGGCCGTGCCAAGCGAGATCGAACTCGCCGTACTCGTAGACCGACGCGCGTGGCCAGAGCCGGTAAACAACATACCCACCGCTCCCATACGCGGTGAACACCCGCTGTGGCGCCGGGCTCCGAGCGAGCAGCGCTGTCGCGCAGGCGGGGTACGCCGCGGCGATCCCCTGGGGAGAGGCGCTCTGCGCGACCCTTGCGCCGACCGCGCCGACCCCGAGCACGGCCACTGCGATCAGCACGATGCCCATGGCCGGCGCGGCGCGTCCAGCCGGGCGGGCGTGATCCCTCACGCCGCGGCGGTTTTCGTTCGACCGCACGACTGCGGCGGCCATCGCCATCCACGGCGGGATCATCACCGCGACACAGATCGCTGTGTTGCGGACTGACGTGAGTGCGAGCGCCGCACCGACCAGCGCGAGCGCGAAATCGCGAAGGTCGAAGTGGCGGCGCAGCGACGGCCGGGCAAGGACGATGACGGTGAGCGTCACGAAGGTGAGCAGCAACGCGAGGAGCACCCACATCGCCGGGTCGGCGAAATTCGGCGATTGCCACTCGATGATGCCCTTCTGACGCTCGGTGCCTCCGGTTGTCGCTGCGAAGAGGAAGAGCCGCGGCCCGTAAGGGTTGACGGACGCTGCGAGCGCCGATGCGCCGAGCGCAAACCCGAGTCCCCTGATTCGGCGTCGGGGGGCGGCGGTGCCGATCGACCATCGGTGCTTGACCGCTTCGGCGACGACGACGATCAGCAAGAGGCCGATGCCCGCGATGAACCCGGCGTGCAGGTTCGCCCACAGCAGGAAGAGCGGAGGCAGCAACCAGATCCTCCGGCCGCCGGAGCGCAGGTAGGTCTCGGCGATCCAGAGCGTCCAGCAGATCAGCGCGAAGGTGAAGACCTGCGGCCGGGTGCCCAGCACCGGCTCCGCCACGCGCGCCGCGAGGACCAGCCCGAGTGCGAGCACCACCGGCCCGGCACCGCGCATGCGGCCCCGCAGCACCGTCGCGAGGAGCGCGCTCCATGCAACCAGGCCCATGAGCACGGTCACAAGCAACAGCCCCCCGGTTGCGGCGAGGGCGGCGAAGACGGTCTCGGACAGCCATTCGTGCACAACCAGCGGATTCCCGAACGCCGTGTACGCGAACAGCTCGCCGGCGGGGATCTGGTGGTGAGCGATGATCCAGTCGCCGAGCCGGATGTGCCACCAGACGTCCGGGTCGCTCAGCGCATCGAGGCCGACGCCGCCGGTGAGGATGATGACCCCGGCCAGCAACGCCTGGCGTGGTTCCGAAAGCCACGCCAGCACGCGTTTGTACCGGGAGCGCGCCGGAGGTGGGACGGCGGTTGGAGTTCGCCTGAACGAGCGTTGCCATGCGAGCGCAGCGTAGGGGCGGCACTTGCGCGAAAACCGATCGCGGCCGGCTGGCGACAGATTCGTATACTCCACGCGATGGCCACCGAGACGCGGTCTCCGAAGCGCCGGCGGACGTCGGCAAGCACCAGCTCGCGCCAAGCGCCGACCCCGGCAGCCGTGTACACCGGGCACATGATCTCCTGGCGTCACTGCGTGCTCGGCCTCCTCGTCGGTGAGATCGCGCTGCTGGTGATCAGCAACGCCGCGCTCATCGCCACCAACGCGGCGTTCGGAGCCACCGGCAGCATCGACGGCGGAGTCGTCGGCGTGTCGACGCTCATCGCGGTGATCTTCGGTGGCTGGCTCGCCGCAAAGCTCGCCGGACGCTTCGGTCTCTACCAGGGGATTGTGGTCGCGATCGGCTTCATCGCCGTCGGTGCGATCTACACGTTCTTCCAGGAGTCATCGATCATCGCGTCGTCGCTCGCCACCAACAGCCATCACCTGATCGATCTCGGGCCCATGAACCTGGGGAATCTGTTCAGCGGCGACCTGCTGGCGCTCTTCGGTGGTTCGGTGGGCGGCCTGCTTTCCGGGAAACGCTAGAGCCGTTGACACCTTGCGGCGCACCGAATGTGCGCTCGCCGCGTTCCTCAGTTAGACGCCGGCACCGGCCTGCGCTGGCTGACCGGAGATTGGGGCCTCACGGTAGGGCTGGCCGATGAGGTCGACGCGGCCCAGCGATTGGGCAAACTCCAAGCACGCGGCGCGCGTGAACCGGAGGTGCTTCCCGGGAGTGTGCCAGGCGCGCAAGTGACCCTGAGCGACGGCGCGACGTAGCGTCGATCGGGACACACCGCAGAGTGCCGCCGCCTCGCCAGTTGTGAGGATTTCTTCCTCGCGCTCTACCAATTCCTCCTCCTCCGACCGTCACCCTTGCAGAGACCCGGGCACGGATCTCCAGGTGCAGTTATACAACGCTTTGGCGAGGTCGTGCGGATCACCCCTCTGGGTGATGCTGGCAGCGTATCTGGCGACCGTATACTCCAGGCGAGGTCAACTGACTCACCAGCCCGGTTGAGAAAGGCGCGAGGATCACCATGAACGTCGATGTCCAGGCAATGGCGCGGCGTCTGCAGGAGAGCCTCGGGACGGTCATCGTTGGGAAGGAAGCGGAGATCGAGCTCTGCATCGTTGGGCTTCTGTGCCGCGGCCACCTTCTCATCGAGGACGTTCCTGGCACCGGCAAGACGCTTCTCGCCAAGGCGCTCGCCCGCAGCAGCGGGTGCACCTTTGAACGAGTGCAGTTCACACCCGACCTGCTTCCCGGTGATGTCACCGGGGTGAGCGTGTACAACCCGCAGGCTCAGACCTTCGAGTTCCGGAAAGGACCGATCTTCGCCCAGGTGCTGCTCGCAGACGAGATCAACCGGGCAACCCCCAAGACCCAGTCAGCGCTGCTCGAGGCGATGGAGGAGTGGCAGGTGACCGTGGATGGCACCACCCACCACCTCCCGGATCCGTTCATGGTCCTCGCGACTCAGAACCCGATCGAGCTGGGCGGAACATTCCCGCTCCCCGAGGCGCAGGTCGATCGCTTTCTGCTCAAGCTTCGACTCGGCTATCTCCCCGCTGACAAGGAGGTCGACATGCTCGATCGCTTCCAGTCGGGGAGCCCGCTGAACACCCTCGAGCCGGTCACCAACGCCGCGGAGATCAAGGCCGCCCAGGAGGCGTGTCGCGAGATCTACTGCGACGCCGCACTCAAGGAGTACTGCGTCCGCGTCGTGCGGCGGACGCGCGAGCACCGGGACGTCTCGCTCGGCTCCTCTCCTCGGGGCACGCTCGGTCTGCTCCATGCGGGGCAGGCCCGCGCGGCGCTCGCCGGCCGCGAGTTCGTTCTCCCTGACGACATCAAGGACATCGCTCCGAACGTGCTCGAACATCGCGTGATGGTCCGGCCCAATGCCGAGCTGCGGGGCCTCACTGCTGCCGCGGTGCTGGAGGAGGTGCTGGCCACAGAGTCGGTGCCGATGACGGGCCGGCGCCTGGCGTGAGCGCCATCGCGGCGTGCGCCCGGAGCGCGCCGTGACCGCGCGCGTACCCCTGATCGCCTGCGTGGCGGTGCTCGCGTTCTTCGCCGGGATCACCGGCGTCCGTCTTGCGTACACGTTGGCGTATGTCCTCATCCTGCTTCTGGCAGTCGCCTACGTCTGGTCGCGGCTGCTGGCTCGAAAGCTCAGCGTCACGCGTGAGTCGCCGCAGGGGTCGTTCATGATCGGCGAGCCGTTCGAGGAGACCTTCACCGTCAAGAACGAGAGCGGACTGCGGCTTCCCTACTGCGAGGTTCGCGACGGCACCAAGCTCCCCGGTTACGCGCCCGGACGCGCCTTTGCGATCGCTGCCGGCGGCACCGTCACCTGGACGGCGCGGGGCATGTTCACGCTTCGCGGTGTGCATCGCTTCGGGCCCCTCGAGGCACGCCTCGGCGATCCGTTCGGCCTGTTCCCGCGATGCATTCGAGTGGCGCCGGAGAACGAGGTCATCGTCTACCCGGCGATTCATGCGCTCCTCCAGGGGGTGCCGCAGTGGAGCGGCAACGGCGTGGCCGAAGCACGCCGCGGACAGCCGGTGGATGTGCCGCCGGACGTTTCGACGATCAGGGACTATGCGCCCACCGACGGCCTGAGCCGCATCCACTGGGCGTCGACTGCGCGAACCGGACGCTTGATCAGCCGCACCTTCGACACCGGTCAGAGCGCTGACCTCCTCATCGTCCTCGATCTGCAGCGCGGCATCCACGCCGGCAGCGGCATCGAGTCCTCAGTGGAGTACGCGATCTCGATCACGGCGTCGGTGGTGCACGGTGCGATCAGACGAGGTCAGGCCGTCGGACTGGTCACCAACTCCCGTGCCGGTACGAGCTTCGGGGCGGGGCGGGGCGAGGTGCAACGCCTCCGGCTCCTCGATTTCCTCGCCCTCGCAACCGACGACGGCGTCCGGAGCCTGGCCGAGACGATCAGCAGGCACGGTGACGGCTGGCGGGGGCGCGGCGGGATGGTGGTGATCACCCCCAATCGTTCCAGCGATTGGGTCGAAGCACTCGTCGACAGCGCCACCCGCGGCCAGCGCCATCTCTGCATCTTCATCGAGCCGACGTCATTCGGAGCCCAGGGTCAGGCGTTGCGCATTCCTGCGGCATGGCGTCTCGCCCTCGACTGGTGGGTGGTCCGGCGCGGGGACGTGCTCGGAACGGGCGAACGGACCTCGGCGACCGGCTGACGTCATGGACGCCTACGTCGACCGCACCATTCCCCTCCACGGTGTCGCGCCCGCACCCGCCAGGCGAGGCCGTAATTACAGCTTCGAAGTTGCCGCGGTCGCATGCGTCGCCCTGATCGCCGCGACGGCCTGGGCAGTGCTCGCTGCCGGGTGGGTGCACGGCGGTGGAGGTGCGATCGTCGTTGCGGTCACGGCAGTGATCGAGGCGGCGCTGCTCGCCCAGGCACGCGCCCCGCGCATCGCCACAGCTATTGCCGCCCCGTTCCTCGGGCTCGCGGCGATCGTTCCAACGACGCTTGCGGCGATGCCCCCCGCCGCGGGACAGACCGCCTCGGTCATCCTCGGGCGTTACGTCAGCGCGCTGTTCACCGGTCTCGCGTCGACGCAGGACTGGGATTTCACCGTCGGGCTGTGCGCGATCCTCTTCCTCTGCGGGTACTGGCTTGGATGGATGGTGCTTCGCGAGCACCGCGGCGTGCTGGCCGTGATCCCGATCTTCTCAGTTCTCGCCACCAATGTCGTCAACGCACACGATCCCAATCCGGTCGCGCTGCCCGAGACCATCGCCACGGTGCTCGCGATTGCGGTGGTCGCCGCGGCGTACATGGGGTCACTCGGAGATCGCTGGGCAGCATCACGCATCACCGCGCTCGACGGCCTCGGCTGGCGGTTCGGCAGCAGCGCCGCGGGGGTGGCTGTGGTGCTGACGATCCTCGCGCTCCTGCTGCCCGCCGTTTCGACAACAGACATCTCGGCGCGCCTCTTTCCCCACGGGCTCGGCTTCGGAACCAGCGGCAAAGGCGGTGGCACCGGCCCAGGTCTCAATACGATCGGCTTCAGCCCGGCGGTGACGCTCGGCGGCTCGCTGGTCAGCCATCCACAGCCGGTTCTCACCTATCTGTCCAGCACCGCGTCCCCCGTCTATCTTCGGATTGCCACCGACACCGTATTCGACAGAGGGAGCTGGTTCCCGCAGGGCGGAAACACCAACCCTCTCGGCAACGCGTTGGATCAAATCGGCTATTCCAAGGGTCCGCTCCCGCGCGACACGAATCCAGCGGACGGGGGGATAGCGAGTGACGAGACCACGGTCAGCGCAAACTTCACGTTGCAGAAGGACGCGACCGGTCTCACCCCACTTGCGCCGTTCCCAGGAGATCCCGCTGCAGCGAGCCTTCCCGGCGTCGCCATCGGCATCGTCGCCTCGCAGGGTTCAAAAGAGCTGCTCACGGTTGACGAGGTGCAACTCAGCCACCTCATCACCGCGGGCACGGAAATCCAGACGAGCGCATACGCCTCGACCGCAACGGTGGCGCAGCTGCGTCTCGCCGGCAAGAACTATCCGAGCTGGACCAGCCAGTACATCGACCTGCCGGACGACACCAGCTCGGGCGTCGAGGCGATTCAAAGCCTGGCGCATCAATGGACCATCGGGAGGACCAACCCCTACGACGAGGCGGTCGCGATCGAGGAGCACCTGCGCAATCCGGCCCTCTACCAGTACACGCTCAATCCACCGGCGGACAGCAACCCGAACACCTGGCCGGTCGTGTTCTTCCTCACCGTCAGCCACAAGGGGTACTGCCAGTACTTCGCCTCGGCGATGGGATCGATGCTCCGCAGTCTCAAGATCCCGACCCGCCTGGTGAGTGGGTACGGGCCCGGAACGCTCCGGACGCAGACCGGACGCTCCGGCGACCGGACGATGGAAGTGACCACCAGCGATGCGCACAGCTGGGTCGAGGCGTATTTCCCCGGCTACGGATGGATTCCTTTCGAGCCGACGCCGCCGTCCAGCCAGGGCAACTATCAACCGATCCAACGCGGCCAGAGCGTGGTCACCGGACCTCAGACGCCGCTCCCGACCCCGAGGACGGGACCGACGGTCAAGCCGGGCAACGTGGGCGGCACCGACCCGACGACCGGACCGACGCACAAGGCGCACGCTTCGGTTCCCGTGGCGGTGGTGATCTCGCTCTCCGTGCTCGGCGCCATCGTCCTCGGAATGTTCGCCGCACTGCTGTGGCTGCTGCTGCCGCGGTCTCTCGCCGGCGCGTGGAAACGCGTTGAGACGCTTGGCGTTCTCTCGGGGGTCGACCGGCGAAAAGCCGAGACGCACAGGGCGTTTGCGGCGCGGCTTGCCCGGGCGCGACCCCGGGCCGGGTCCGCGCTGAACGAGCTTGCGACGGTCACCGCGCGGGCCGAGTTCAGCGAGGCCGGTGCCTCCGCGCCGGAGCGAGCACGGGCGCTCCGAACCTGGCGACGAGCGCTCTTCGAGGCTACCGTGCTGCCGAGGCAATCTCCAGGCTGAGCATGTCGTGGGCGACCAGCGCACCCGGCATGTGCCGGCGTTCGCTCAGGTGGCTCAGGAGAAAGCGCGTCTCCGGATTCGCTGCCATGAGGCTGGCAACCTCGTCGCGCCACAGATGGCCGCCCGGCGAGGGGCCGTCCCATCCGGTGCACTCGCACACGTAGAGGTCGCATCCCGCAATCGACTGCCGTAGGCCGGCACACATCTCGCTGTCGCCGGAGAAGCCCACCGACGCGCCGTCGGCGTCGGTCAGTCGATACGCCAGCGAGGGACCGGTGCTGTGCACCACAGCGTGGCTCCGCACCCGGTAGCCGGCAATCTCAACGTCGCTGCCGTCCTGGAGCACCACGTACCTTGGCGCAACTTTGGTGCCGACCTCGTGGCGGATATGCGAGCCGTAGCCGACGCTCAGGAGTCGGTTCACATACTCGCGCGTCCCCACGGGACCGCCGACGACCAGCGTGCCGGGTTCTGGGGGGTCGGCGAAGGCCCTGGCACCGAGAATGGTGGGGAGCGTGAAGCTGTGGTCGGCGTGGAAGTGCGTGAGCAGGATCAGGGTGAGAGCGTGCACCGACGTGGCGGCTCGGCGCACCAACGCGGGAACCGGCGCGCCGCAGTCGACGAGAACGCGTCCGTCGACGAGATACCCGGCGTTGCAGCCGCAGGTGCTGAACGCGCTGCCGCTGCCGAGAACGGTGATTCGCACGGGCACAAGGTTAGCCGCCGCCGGACGGTGGTATTAAGCCACCGTGCGATTGGATAGATTCACCGAGCGTTCCCAGGAAGCGCTGACCGCCGCCCAGCAGGCGGCGCAGCAGCTGCAGCATCCGACAGTTGAGCCTGAGCATCTCCTGCTCGCGCTGCTCGAACAGGAGGACGGCCTCGTGCCGGCGCTCCTCCGCCGCCTCGAGGTGGCGCCGGAGCCGATGGCCGCGCGGCTGCAGGCGAGCCTCGAGAACCGCCCCAAGCAGGTCGGGGTCAGCGAGCCTGCAGTCGGCAATGCCCTGAGAGCGGCGTTGATGGCCGCGTTCGACGAGATGAGCCGGCTCAAGGACGAGTACGTCTCGACCGAGCATCTTCTCCTGGCGCTGTGCTCCAAGCCCGAAGGCGAGGCGGGGCGCCTCCTCCAGCAGGCCGGGGTCACGCCCGACCGTGTCTACGCAACGCTGGAGGCGGTTCGCGGTTCGCAGCGCGTCACCGACGCGAACCCCGAAGCCAAGTACCAGGCGCTCGAGAAGTACGGGCGCGACCTGACCGATGCGGCACGCCGCGGCAAGCTCGACCCGGTGATCGGGCGCGACGACGAGATCCGGCGGGTGATCCAGGTCCTGTCGCGCAGGACCAAGAACAACCCCGTCCTCATCGGCGAACCCGGCGTGGGCAAGACCGCCATCGCAGAAGGGCTTGCCCAGCGAATCGCATCCGGTGACGTGCCCGAGGGGCTCAAGGACAAGCGCGTGATCGCGCTCGACCTCGGCGCCATGGTCGCGGGCAGCAAGTATCGCGGTGAGTTCGAGGACCGGCTCAAGGCGGTGCTCCGCGAGGTCACCTCGTCTGATGGCGCGGTGATCCTCTTCATCGACGAGCTGCACACGCTGGTCGGCGCAGGTGCTGCTGAAGGCGCCATGGATGCGGGCAACATGCTCAAGCCGGCGCTTGCGCGCGGAGAGTTGCGCTGCATCGGCGCGACCACGCTCGACGAATATCGCAAGCACATCGAGAAGGACGCCGCGCTCGAACGGCGCTTTCAGCCCATCGTTGTCGATCAGCCGTCGGTCGAGGACACCATCAGCATTCTCCGGGGCCTGAAGGAGAAGTACGAGGTGCACCACGGTGTGCGCATCACCGATGGCGCGATCGTCGCCGCCGCTGTGCTGAGCAATCGCTACATCACCGATCGATTCCTTCCGGACAAGGCAATCGACCTCATCGACGAAGCGGCGTCGAAGCTGCGCATCGAAATCAACTCGCTGCCGACCGAGCTCGACGTGGTGGAACGCGAGATCCGTCAGCTCGAGATCGAGCGTGAAGCGCTGCGCAAGGAGTCGGACAAGGCTTCCAAGGAACGTCTCGAGCGCCTCGAGCGCGAGCTTGCCGACCTGCAGGAGCGCGGGCGCGGGCTGCGCACCCGCTGGGAGCAGGAGAAAGGCGCCCTCTCGGCAATTCGCGACATCAAGGAGCGCATGGAGCAGGTGCGCCACGAGGCGGATCGTGCCGAGCAGATGAGTGACTTCGGTCGCGCTGCCGAGCTGCGCTACGGCCAGCTCAACGAGTTGCAGCGAGCCCTCGAGCAGGAGCAGGCGCGCCTTGTGGAGATGCAGGGGGATCGTCCGCTCCTCAAGGAAGAGGTCGGCGAGGAGGACGTCGCGTCGGTGGTCTCGCGCTGGTCCGGCGTCCCGCTCGACAAGATGCTCGAAGGTGAGATGCAGAAGCTGCTCCGCATCGAGCAGGACCTGCACAGCCGGGTGGTGGGCCAGGACGACGCGATCAGCGCCGTCGCCAATGCGGTGCGCCGTGGACGTGCTGGTCTGGCCGACCCCAACAGGCCGATCGGATCGTTCATCTTCCTGGGACCCACCGGTGTTGGGAAGACGGAGCTGGCGCGCGCACTCGCGGAGCTGCTCTTCGACGATGAGCGCTCGATGATCCGCCTCGACATGAGCGAGTACATGGAGAAGCACACCGTCTCGCGGCTGGTTGGCGCGCCTCCCGGATACGTGGGTTACGAGGAGGGCGGACAGCTCACCGAGGCCGTGCGCCGTCGGCCGTACAGCGTGCTCCTCCTCGACGAGATCGAGAAGGCGCACCCGGACGTGTTCAACGTGCTCCTGCAGCTGCTCGAGGACGGCCGTCTCACCGACGGTCAGGGCCGCACCGTCGACTTTCGCAACTGCGTCGTGATCATGACCAGCAACATCGGGTCGCAGCTCATCGCCGAAGTCCCCGCGGATGCAGACGCGTCGGTGTGGGAGCGTATCCGCGAGGGAGTCCTCAGCGAGCTGCGCGCGAGCTTCCGCCCCGAGTTTCTCAACCGCGTGGACGACGTGATCCTCTTCTCCCGGCTCGACCGTGCACAGCTCCGCCAGATCGTCGACATCCAGCTCCGCGGCGTCCGCGACAGGCTCGCGGCTCGCAAGCTCAGGCTCCACGTGAGCGAGAGGGCCATCGACGCTCTCGCCGCCGAGGGCTACGACCCGACGTACGGTGCCCGACCGCTCAAGCGGGTGATCCAGCGCCGCCTGCAGGACCCGATCGCGATGGCGATCCTCGAAGGAAGGTTCCACGAAGGCGACAGCATCGACGTTGACGCCAGTGATGGCCAGATCACGATCGCTCGCGGGGAGCCGACGCCGGCCGACGCTCTCGCCGAGGCAGCGGGCGTCTGACGTCCGTCAGGTCCGCGCCGGGGCAGCCCTCGCGGCGAGCACCGAACCGGCGAGGATGAGCGCGAAGCCGACGGCGATCGCGCCGGTGAGCCGCTCGTTGAGCAGGAGCACCCCGAGCGCGACGGCGACAGCTGGGTTCACGTACGTGATCACGGTTGCGCGAACCGGGCCGATCTCGCGGATGAGCGCGAAGAAGAGCAGGAACGCAAGCGCGGTGCAGACCACACCGAGCGTGAGCACCGCGGCGATCACCCGTCCCGTCGGCCAGGCGTGAGGGAGCTGAATGGCCGCGGCGGGGGCGTAGGCGAGCGCCGCCAGCAGCAGGGAGCTCGCGATCACCCCGAGTGACGGGAGATCGCTCAACTTCCTGTTGATGATGTACGGGCCTGTCGCATAACAGATCGCCACCACGATGACCTCGGCGATCGCTCCGAAGTTGGATGACGAGACGTCGAAGCCGACGAGCACCCCAACTCCAACGAGCCCGACCATCAGGCCGAGGATCCTTCGCCATCCATGGCGCTCGCCGCTGCGCGTCAACAGTCCGATCACAACGCCGATGAGCGGCACCGTCGAAACCAGCAACCCAGAGAGTGAGCTCGAGATGCGCAGCTCAGCGTCGGAGAGGAGCACCCACGGGATCCCCATCTCGATGATCGTGTACGCGATGATCCACCCCCACCGCCGCAGGATCGGACGGACCTCGACGCGCGTGAGCGCAATCGGGACGAGCAGCACGGCCCCGAGGGCAAACCGGACGAACACGAGGTCGACCGGACCAAGGCCCTCCAGCGACACCTTGATCAGCAGGTAGGGGATCCCCCAGATCACGCACATCGCCACGAAGAGCGCCAGGCCGCGTCTGCTCACGGCGAGATCTTCTACGCTGTGCCACCCCTCATGACTCAGCCCGCTTCCACCCGTGTCCCGAGCCCCCTCCTGCTCGCTGTCTCATCGCTGTTTGTCGCGACCCTCGTGGCATCCAACATTCTCGCGGTGAAGATCGCGGCCGTCGGCCCGTTCTCGGTACCCGCCGCGATCGTCATCTTTCCGCTCGCATATCTCTTTGGCGATGTCCTCACCGAGGTGTGGGGATATCGCGTCGCGCGCACGGTGATCTGGACAGGGTTCCTCGCGAACATCATCGTGGTGCTGTTCATCGCGGTGGCGATCGCCATTCCCGCCGATCCGCATTACACCGACCAGAGCGCGTATGCGCGCGTGCTCGGCGAGAGCCCACGCCTGGTGCTGGCGTCGCTGACCGCGTATCTGCTCGGAGAATTCCTCAACGCCTTCATCCTGGCGCGTTTGAAGATCGCGACCAGCGGGCGATTTCTCTGGATACGAACCATCGGGTCGACGCTGGTCGGCCAGGGGGTCGACAGCGCGGTGTTCATCTCGATCGCGTTTGCCGGCGTCCAGCCCTGGTCGGTGCTGATCGTCATCATTCGTGACGTGTGGGTCGTCAAGGTGCTGTACGAGGTGCTCGCAACACCGATCACCTACGCGCTGGTCACCGTCCTCAAGCGGATCGAGGGTGTGGACACGTACGACCACGACACGACGTTCGCACCGATCCCGCTCGCCTCGCTGCGCGCGCGCCTCCGAGGCGCTGAGCAATGAGCGAAGAGCTGTACGGGACGCGCGCCATCCGCGAGGCGAAGCTCGAGGCTTTCGACAACCGCACCCCGGATCGCGATTACACCATCCAGTTCACCATCCCCGAATTCACGTGCCTCTGCCCGATTTCGGGGTTCCCCGACTTCGCAACCCTGCACGTCCGCTACGTTCCAGGCCCGCGCTGCGTCGAATTGAAATCGTTGAAGCTCTACATCAACGGCTACCGCGATCGGAACGTCTACCACGAGGACGTCGTCAACGGCGTTCTCGGCGACCTGGTGACACTCCTCGAACCTCGGTACTGCGAGGTGGTCGGAGACTTCAACGTCCGCGGCAACATCAAAACTGTTGTCCGCGCGCACCATCGCGACGCAACATGGTCCGGCGACGTCGACCCCTGGTGGACGCCGGGGGCGGCAGCTCCGAAGATCTAAGTGCTGCCCGCCGATGGCGGGCAGCGGCAGGGGCGGCGCCGCCGATCACCCGGGCCGCCGCTCAGCTTGTCAGCTCCCTCGTTCGCGCAAGCAGATTGTCGCGCTCTCTCGGTCGCTGCCAAATTCGCTGCGTCCCGGGTGATCGGCGTCACCGCCCCTGCCCCTTGGATGCAGCGCTTCCGTCCATCCGCGGCCTTATGTCGCCCGCAGTACACCGTTTCCGAAAGATCCAGGGCATACTGCACGCCAGGTCACGGCACGGCGCCGATTCACAGCATCCGTTCTCTCCACATCCCAGCACAGATTTCGATGGCCACATACGCACTTCCCGACGGCTGGACGCTCCTCGCGGCGCGTCCCCGTGAGGAGTTGCATCAAGCGCTCCTGACGAGCCGATGCGAGCGCTCGTTCAGCGATGTCCCGGTCGACTGCTGGGATAGGGCCGCCGAGGTGTGGCGCCCAACGTCGATCGTCCGCCTCCTGGGTGGCGTCTGGGACGTGGGTCGTGATGTCGAGGTGCTGATCCCCGATGGAGGTGGCACCGCGCTGACCCGGGTGAGCATCGGGCAGGTGCGGCTCTCGAAACTCCTCACCGCAGGCGTGTCGCGATACTGGGTGGCCCGGTACGAGAAGCTGCTCGTCCTTCGGTTGATCGAGCAGGCGGCGCTGCTCGGTGGGGAGCCTGATCCGCTGCGCCGGCTCGCCGGGCGCATCCGCCACCAGGAGGCGCTCGGGCATGACGTGTGGGCGACTGCATACCTCATGGGAGCGCGCGATGGGATCGAGTACGCGACGGAGGTGCCCCTGCCAACTGATGACAACGGCTGGGAGCCCGCTGACGCAGGCGATCCGGCGGAGATCATCCATGCGGCCGTGCGCGTCCTCGCGGCCGATCTCCTCAGGCTCGACGCCGCCCTCGAGGAGGCAGGCGCCGGCGCCGCAGAGCGCGCGGCCCATCCGCTCCTCGCCGCGATCACGTCACTCCTGCTGCGATCCCCGGCCACACCGATGATCAGCCCAGCGGGATCCGATCCTCGCCTGGCCTGAGCAGCACCCGGACGGCGGCATCGTCGCGACATTCCTCGCGGATCCGCAGCCAGAGCCGCTCACCCTCGACCTCGAACCGATCGCCCGACGGTCCGAGCACGGCCACGACCTGAGGGTCGATCGCCCCGACGCCATCGAAGTCGGGGATCCCGCCGGCGATTCCGAACGCCGGACCCACCTCGAGCATCCGCCTTCGCCACGCCCCGATCGGGACGCGCGGCATGGGGTCGCCCAGCAGCGTCGACAGCAACAGGGCCAGGCCGCCGATCGTCGACCGCGCCGGTTCCTCGACGTGGTCCGAGAGCGACCGCTCGTGGATGAGACCGCTCACCACATCGCGAGCGCGCACTGCTGAGTCGTCGGGGGGTACGGCCACCCAAAGGAACTGCAGCCCGGCCCGCGCACTGAATCCCGCGTCGGCGACGACACGGCCGGGCGCAGAGGCGGCCGCCGCCTCGATGGTCTCCAGCTTCGACCCCGCTCCAGACGCGGTCCCCGGGGCCAGACCCGTCTCTTCATCCCAGGAGCGGGTTGCCCGGCAGACGCGACCGTCGCGCACTGCGGCGAGCGGGAGCGCGAGGCGCCGGATGCCGAGCTCGAGAGTCGCGGCGAGCATCCCATCGCCGATGGCTCGAGGTGGATACACAGTGCCGCCGATGGCGTCGGCAGCGATCCGAGCGAATCCGAGTCCCCACCTGTCGCGTTCGGCACGCCGGCGCGCCGTCGCAATCCGCGGCGTCGGCCCGGTGTGGCGCCACACGACGCGAAATGTCGTGCGGTCGACCTCGAGACGGACAGCACTCGCCGCGTCATGACGCTCCGCGTTGACGGCGAACTGGACGAGGACGAGCGCTGCTCCCTCGGGACCCAGCACCGGACGAGCCGGTCCGGTGACTGCATCGACGGTGAGCCCGGTGCGCGCCGTGATGCCGGCGCGAGCCAGGTCGATGACGTCGTCGGTGGTGCCCCATCCGCCAGGCTCGCGGCCCGCGACCAATCGCAGCGATCCACCGAGCATGCGGACGCGCTGCGCCTGGGCGCCACTCAGCCCCAGTGCCGCGGTATCGATCGCCTGGAGCAGCCGGCTGAGGATTGCATCGCATTGCTCGGATGCGGGGAGGGTGCGAACCACCAGGCGCACGCTGCGCACCGGGTAGGAGACGGCGCCCGGACCGGTTCCATCCCACTCGGGAGTGCGCGCGATCACCTCTCCGCCGGCGTCGATCAGAGCCGCGCGGAGGGGGAGCTCCGCGATCTCGGCAAGGGTGAGATTCACGCCTCGATATCGGAAGTGGCCCCGTCAGTCACCGTCACCGTGAGCCGGTACTTGCGGTTGCCGTGACTCACGAGTTGCACCGCGGAATCGTGGCTGTGCAGCCAGTCCCCGAACCGGCGGACCGCCTTGGTCGCGGTGTCCGAATGGAAGGTGACGATGTCGGGGTGGTGCACCACCAGACGGATCGCCTCGCGATGATGGTGCTGATCCAGCGTCGGCAGATGCACCACGACAGTCCCGTCGTGAATGCGCAGGTCGCCGACTGTACGGTCGAGCATTCTGTCGATGCGTTCGAGCAGCGACGCATCGCCGTCGCGCTTGTCATGAAGCAGGGCCCGCGGATGCGAGCGCTGGATCTGGCTGCGGACGTTGAAGGCGTCGATGTTCTGCGAGTAGACGATCACTGGGCATTCGCGAAGCTCGCGGGCGAGTCGCGACAGCACGTCGCCGCTGCTCGCGGTCCGGTCGGGCGCCTTGCCGAGATCCCAGTCGATGATCGCGAGCACCGGCCTGCTCGAGTATCTGTTGTGTTCCAGGAGCGACAGAGCGCGCGCGGCGCTGCGGGCGCCGAGCGGGTGGAACCGCTTGCGCACGAAGTGACCCTGCAGCTCGTCGAGGGTCTCTGCGTCGTCCTCGAGGATGAGGACTTCCGGGTTCGCTCTCACTCGGTCACCGGAGCCGAGGGGACCAGCGTGACGCATGCTCCGCCGTCACGCTGCGCCTTCCATCCCGCGTTGTGCCTGGCGAGCGCCTCCGAGACTGCCCGGAAGTTGCGTGCGGGGAGGGCGAATCCGCCCGGGTAGGCGGCCACCAGCGACTCGAGCGTCGCACCCGTGATCAATGTGCCGTTGCCGAGCTCGACCCCACTTCCGGGCGCGAGACGCATCCCTCCCACGGTCGCCTCGCACCTGTCGCGGATGGCATCGAGCAGCGGGGCGGGCCGGTCGAAGACGCGAGCGTGTCCGGGAAGCCCGTCCGGCGCGGCACCGAGCCAGAAGGTGAGCACCGGCCGTTCCCGCAGGATTCGGGCGAGTGCGGGAGTCAGCGACACATCACAGCCGACGACCATCCACGGCCACGGCAGGCAGGCGCCGGCGATCTCTCCGGCATCGTCGGAGCGTGCGTCGCGAATGACGGCCATCCTCCGAGGCACAGCATCCCGGACCGCGACGGCGAGTTCGCCGTCGACAGTCACCACAAGGATGGCCCGGCTGCGATCCGGTGCGCGCACGCCGAGCATCCACGGAGCGTCGGTGATCCCCACGAGATATCCCTCCCCGCCGAACCTCGCGAGCGAACGGAGAAGTCCGTGCCCGCGGCCGGCCTCAGCCAGTGTAGGGATGGTGCAGGGGGTACGGTGGGCCAGCCAGGCGGACACGGACACCCCGTAACCATCGGTCGCCGGCCCGGACACCGCGCGGACAGACACGACTGCTCGCGACGTGGCAGACTGACGGCGGTATGTCTACCTCAGACGCCGGGGAGCCAGCCGCCGAAGCGGTCCGGCTGGCACTTTCCGGGATCCTGCACAGCCCTCTCGTTGACCGAGCAGGAGGCCGGCTCGGCCGGGTGGACGATGTCATCGCCCGATTCGCCGAGGGCGGCTATCCGCCGGTCACCGGCCTGGTCGGACGCATCGCGGGGCGGAAGCTGTTCATCCCCCGTGACCGGATTGCCGCGATGAAACCCGGCAGTGTCCAGCTCGCCGGTGAGGACCTCAACCTCGCTCACTTCGAGCGCCGGCAGGGGGAGGTGTTGCTCGGTGACGATGTCCTCGGCCGCCGGCTCATCAGCGTCGACGCCGGGAGGCTCGTCGTCGCTCACGACATTGAGCTGCGCTACGAGGATTCGAGATGGGTCGTCGCAGGCGTCGACACCCGACCCCGCGGTTTGCGCGGCCGGCTTTTCGGCGGTGGAGGCGAGAAGCCGGGATTCGTGGACTGGGCAGCGGTCGAGCCCTTCGTCGGGCACGTGCCAAGCTCGCGACTGCTCATGCCGCTGCGGCGTCTCCGGCGGCTTCACCCGGCGCAGATTGCCGACCTCGTCGAAGCGGCATCGCACGACGAGGGTGAGGAGATCATCTCGGCGGTGCACGGCGACCCCGAGCTCGAGGCCGATGTGTTCGAGGAGCTGAATACGGAGCACCAGGTTGAGTTTCTCCGCGACAAATCCGACGCCGAGGCAGCAGCGGTGCTGGCCGAGATGGGTCCGGACGATGCGGCCGACCTGGTCACCGAGCTCGATCAGCCCCGACGTGCTCCGATTCTTTCGCTCCTCCCGCCATCACAGCAGGCGAAGGTTCGCGCGCTGCTGAGCTATGGACAGAGCAGTGCAGGCGGACTCATGAGTCCCGACTTCGTGTCCGTCGCGCCCGATGCAACCGTGGCCGACGCGCTGGCCGCGGTCCGCGCTGCCGACGTGCTGCCCCAGGTCGTCGCCGACGTGTTCCTGCTCGACGACGGACATCTCGCAGGTTCGGTGCCGCTCATCGAACTCCTGCGCGCCGATGGGGGCATGCGGATATCGGACCTCGTCGAGCACAGCAACGCATCGGTGCACGTCGACGATGACTTTCCCGAGGTGGCGCGACGGATGGCAGACTTCAACCTCACCGTTGTCGCGGTCCTCGAGGACGATGATCGGGTCATCGGCGTCATCACCGTCGACGATGTGCTCGAGGCCATGCTGCCCGAACTCGTGGCGGCGTCGCGCGGAGGCAGACGGGGACTGACCCCGCTGGGCTCCGGCTCGCGTTCGGGTTGTACACTCCATGTACGGCAACCGAATTTCGTACGGCAACCGAATTTCTTGGGGTGCATGCACTAACACATGGACGGCGGCGACAGTCCCCAGTCCCGGCAACTCACGGGCCGGCCCGCATCGAGGTAGCGAAGCACTCGTGACCTCCTGAGCGGACAGGCTCGCTCAGTCTTGCCGTCATCGACGGTGGGAGGTCCGAATTGGCGCAGGAGAAGGCTCGCAGGGCGGACGCCAAGGTGGCGCGCGGCAACGCGGGAGTCCATGACGCTGCACATCGCGGCGACATTCGCGGCGCCTTCGGCACTCTTGGAGAGCACGAGCAGTCCAGTGCGCGCTCCTGGCGTCGCAGGCTCCTCGCGCTTGCGGTGATCATCGGTCCCGGTCTCATCGTGATGGTGGGGGACAACGACGCCGGTGGTGTTTCGACGTATGCCGCGGCCGGACAGAACTACGGAACAAGCCTCCTCTGGACGCTGCTGCTGCTCATCCCAGTGCTCATCGTCAATCAGGAGATGGTGGCACGCCTCGGTGCGGTTTCCGGCGTCGGGCATGGACGGCTCATCTTCGAGCGCTTTGGCAAGATCTGGGGCCGTTTCGCGGTCAGCGACCTTTTCGTTCTCAACTTCCTCACGATCGCCACAGAGTTCATCGGCATCTCGCTCGGCGCTCAGTACTTTGGGGTTCCCGCGTGGGTGGCGGTTCCGCTCGCGGGCGTCGTCCTCGTCGGCATCACGGTCACCGGTCGTTTCGAGACCTGGGAGCGGCTGATGTTCGTTCTCCTCTTCGGCAACCTGCTGTGTATCCCGCTGATGTTTCTCTGCCACCCAACGCTCGGCCCCGTCGTGCAGCACTTCGTCATCCCCGGGGTTGAGGGTGGTTTCAAGTCTGACGGCGTTCTCCTCATCGTCGCCATCGTTGGAACCACAGTCACGCCCTGGCAGCTGTTCTTCCAGCAATCGAACGTGGTCGACAAGCGCATCACACCGCGCTGGATCCCTTACGAACGCGCGGACACCGTAATCGGCGCCCTGGTCGTGGTCATCGGCGCGACTGCCATCATGGTGGGTACGGCGTTCGCCTTCAGCCGTACAGGTGGCGGAACCGGTAATCCGAATGCCTTCACCAATGCGTACGACCTCGCCAACAGTCTGAAGAAGCATGTCGGTCCGGCCGTGGGCGCGATCTTCTCGATCCTGTTGATCGACGCCTCGGTTGTGGGCGCGAGTGCCGTGACGCTCTGCACGTCATACGCATTCGGTGACACATTTGGCATCCGCAACTCGCTGCACCGGTCGTGGCGAGAGGCGAAGTCCTTTTACGCGATGTTCACGGGAATCGTGATACTCGCGGCAGTGTTCGTGCTCGTCCCCGGTGTGCCACTCGGTCTGGTCACCACCGCGGTGCAGGCACTTGCCGGCGTCATGTTGCCGAGCGCCTGCCTCTTCCTGTTGTTCCTGTGCAACGACCGAGACGTGCTCGGTCCATGGGTCAACCGGCCGTGGTTCAACCTGCTCGCGTCGCTGATCCTCGGCGTGCTTCTGGTCCTCTCGGTCATCCTCGTGGTCTCGACGATCTTCCCGAACATCGACGTCGCGCGGCTGTTCCTGCTGCTCGCCGCAGTCATGGTGGTCGAACTCGTGATCGCGATCGCGATCAACATTCGCGCACGGAGTGCGCTCCCGCCTGATCCGCGAATGGATGAGGACCGTGAGACCTGGCGGATGCCGTCACTCGCCTTGCTCACCCAGCCCGTGAAGTCCCGCGGACGCCTCATCGCGCTGTGCGCGGTGCGTGGTTACGCGATCGTCGCGATGGTGAGCCTGCTGATCAAAACGATCCTGGCATCCCACGGCGGCCACTAAACGGTCATCGGCACCGGTGCGAACGGGGTCACGCAGGGGCGTCCCGGTGCGTGTTCATAGGTCAGGCGGCCGGGTCCCGCGATCACCGTCGATGCGGACACCGTTCCGTAGATATCGCCGTGGATGCACGCGGCATCGACCGGTGAGTCGCTTGCCGAAGTGTGATCGGCGAGCATCTCGCGCATGCCCGCGAGCGTTGTGTCCGCATCACCCGTCGCGGACAGTGCCCGGCCAAGGCCGGCAAGCAGCATCGCGACCTTGGGACTGCGGTCGTCGTCGACGTCCTGTGTGGTCAGCACGTGCGCTCCGGGTCCGAGGTCGACCACGCGCACAGGGCCCGAATCGTCGACATGGGCCACCAGCGCTCGGTCCGCGCTCAGCCAGAGAACGTTGACCGGGTTGTATCGTCCCGGGCCAAGGGCAGCGAGGCAGGCCGGGACGTCCGCCGGATCGGTGGTGAGCAGCGCGACCGGGATCTCACCCCGCGATCGGCGCGACGGATCCGGTGGCAGCGGTGGCCCCTCGCCGCGATGGCGGTTGGTTACGGCGCAAATCCTGCCGTCCGCTGCGACGGCGAGCCACGTCCCTCCGGCCACGAGGTCGCGACCCCCGACGATCAGCGGGCTGTTCCGCAGGATGCCGGGAGGCGCGCTCGGCCGGGCGATCAGCTCATCTCGATTGGCCGCCAGCACCACCGGGGTCCCCGGGTGGGATTTCCAGGCCAGGAGGATCGTGCACACCGGCTGAATCCTAGGGCGCCGCTCAACGCCGCTGTGAACTCTGTGAACGGGGCCTCGCAGCGCCGTGACGAGGCGCCGACTTTCATCTCGACGCGGAGGTATTAAGACCACAGTTGGAACACGTCAATGAGTGCAAACGTATTCGGCAAGCTGACGCCCCGTGGGCGGCCGAGAGGTCGCGCGGTCGTCGCGCTGCTTCCTGGCGTCTTCGCGCTCATGCTCGCCGGGGCCTCCGGGGCTGCCGCCGCCCCCAGCCCCACCCCCTCGCCGACAGCCACGCCGGCACCCACACCGACTCCGAGGATCTGCCACCACGGTACCCGGCCGGATGGCACCTGCTGCCCCAGACGCAATCCGTGCACCACCACGCCGTCGCCAACGCCCACCCCCACCGCAACGCCGACGCCGACCCCGACCGGCGGCGGCAGGCAGGGTACTGGTGGCGGGGGCGGTCCCACCCCAACGCCGACTGCCAGGCCCACGCCGGCGCCGACCAAGACGCCGGCCCCGACCCCCAAGCCGGTCGTGTCCTCTGGAGGATCGGGCGGTGGTCACTCGGGGGGCAGCGGCGCTGCCGGGGGCATCCAGTCCGCTCACTCTCAGACGCCGGTTGACCCGACCCCGTTCGCTCCGCTCTCGACCACCGTCACCGCGGTGACCTCAGGCCAGAGTCTCGACGCGGCCAGGATCCCACCCGTGGAAGCGCTCACGCCGCTGAGCGGTCTGGAGTTCGGCAATGGCCTGAACCTCGGCCCGATCCTGCTCCTCATCGACCTGATCGGGATCGGGACGCTCTTCTACCTGGTTCGCACCCGCTGGCTCGCCCACGAGGACTGACCGACAGCCACGGGTCCCGCACCCTCGCCGATCCCGACGAGCCCGTGCTCGACGGCGGCCGCCGTGACCTCGGCCGCGTGGCGAGCAGCGCCGGCGAGTGGCATGCCCAGCGCGAGCGACGCGGCGAGCGTCGCCGAATGCGTGCACCCGGTACCGTGGGTTGCCGACCCTTCCACCCAGGCCACCGGGATCTCCAGGAATTCGGCGCCGTCGAAGAGCAGGTCCGATCCTTCGCCCTCACCACCCGTGATCAGCACCGCGCGAGCACCTCGGGCGACGATGAGCTCTGCAAGTGATCGCCGGTCTCCATCGCCGCCGGCGAGGACACGAGCCTCGGCGAGGTTTGGTGTCACCACCGTCGCGAGCGGGAGCAGCAACGTGATCATCACCGCGAGGGCATCGGGATCGAGCAGTGGCGCGCCGGTGCTCGCACGCAGCACCGGGTCGACGACGAGCGGGGTTGGGTGGCGCGAGAGGAAGTCCGCGACCGCGACGATGATGTCCGCCGACAGTAGGGCACCCGTCTTGGCGGCGTCGACGCCGATGTCGTCGTAGACGGCCTCGAGTTGCGCGGTGATGACCCAGACGGGTAGCGGGTAGGTCGCCAGGATCGCCGTGGTGTTCTGCGCCGTGACTCCGGCGATCGCCGTCATCCCGTGGCAGCCGGCGGCGGCAAACGCCTTGAGGTCCGCCTGAATCCCAGCGCCACCACCGGAATCCGACGTGGCGATGGACAGGCAGCGCGGCGGTGTCACCCGCCCATCGTAGATCGAGCCGGCCCCGTTCTCAGCGGGCGGCCTGCCGGGTGGGTTCGGGGATCCTGGCGATGACCGGCGTCCGCGCCGTCTCGTCGAACACCACGAAACGGTTCTTGCCCTGGCGTTTGGCGAGGTACATCGCCATGTCCGCGCGGCGCATCAGCTCCTCGGGTTCCGGGACCTCGGCGTCATCCTCGACGACCGCAACCCCGACGCTCGCGCCGATGCTGATCACGGCGTCGCCGAGCTGAATCGGTCGCCGCAGCGTCTCGATGATCCGATCAGCGACCACCGCGGCGTCGCTGTAGTGGCGCATGCCGTCGAGGAGCATGCCGAACTCGTCACCGCCGATACGCGCCGCGAGGTCGAGTTTGCGGACCTGCACGCGCAGGCGCGCGGCAACCTCGCTGAGCACCCGGTCGCCCATGGCGTGTCCGAAGGTGTCGTTGATCTCCTTGAACCCGTCGAGATCGATGAACATCACCGCGACCGGACGCTGCGAGCCGGGCATCTGTGCCAGCGACGTCGCCACCGTCTCGATGAAGAGCGACCGGTTGGCGATCTTCGTGAGCGGGTCATAGAACGCACGGTGCGCGAGCTCAGCCTTTTCGACCGACATCGCCTTGATGGCCTCGGCAAGCTGGCCGTTCTCGAGAGCCACGCTGATGAGCCCGGCGACCGTGCTGAGCAGGCTCTGCTCGTGGGCGCCGAGCCTGCTCCCGTGCGTCGGGTTGAGAAGGAGCAACATCCCCTGCGGACCCTCGAGCCCGCGGAGGACGACCACCGTCCCGGCACTCGCCGAACGTTCCGCAAGCGCCAGCCCGAGGGTTTGATCGGTCGTCACCGAACCGGTGAGGATCGCCGTGGTCCGCAGCTCGTTGAGCACCTCCTGCTCCGCAAAGGTCAGCTCCGAGGTGGTGGCCTCCGCGTGGTCGTCGTCGCCTGTGGAGCTGAAACGCACGGCAGGGCCGCGCACCTCCGGGATGACCACGAGCTCGGCACGCTCGACGCCGAACATCGTGGTGATGCCGTTCAGGAGCTCGCCCGCGCGCTCACCGACCCGTCGCGTCGAGTGGAGGATCTCAGTGGTGCGGTAGAGGAACTCGTTGCGATCGGCGCGCCGCTGGCTTTCGCTGGCGGCAATCTGCCCGGCGAGCACGAGCACCGCCGGCGGGACCAGGGCGATGGCGAGCACCGGGCGCGTTGTCAGGATCACCAGTGCCACGATTCCGAGCGACGCGTTGGTGGTCGTGGCGATCACCTGGAACAGATAGGCGCGCGCCACGTCGCCGATGTCAAGCCGGCCCTGGGCGAGCATGGTGCCGGCGTTGAGTGCGATCGGGTAGACGAACCAGCCCGAGACGATCATCGCCGCGGCGAACGCCACGATGCTGCGCACCGCAAGCGGATCGCTCGCAACCGGCCCAACCGCATTGAAGACGAGGACGGCGACGCCGATGTACACGACATCGAGCGTCGCGTTGGCGAAGTCCTTGACCCAGCGGATGCGCCGCTGCCGCGTCCAGCTGGCAAGGAGCACGCCGGCGACGTAGCAGCCGAGCAGCTGATGCGGGTCGATGAGGAACAGGCCCATGGCGACCGGGATCTCCGTCAGGGAGAGCGTCGACACCTCGCGATGGACGCGCACCTGGACGAACAGCAGGCTGGTCGCGTAGACGGCGGCGAGCTCGGCCCACCACGGAATCGCGCCCATCAGCGTGATTCGCTGGACGTCATGGAGTGGCAGCAGCCACAGCGCGATCCCGATGAGGCCGAGGCCGATCGAGAACACCGCGAGGCGCTGGGGACCGCTCCAGCGGCCGATCCGGTCGCGAGCTCGGGCCACAAGGAGGGGTGGACGCGCCACCGTCATCTCACTCATGTCACGTCACGACGCAGCTGTCCCCTGAACACCGAAACGACCTCCTGTCACGTCCACGGTCAGCCCCCGCGACCCGGCGTTCCGATTGTGTCGCGACCCCCATCGGCGACTGTCCACGGGAGCGTCACAGCGTGGTAACGAGACCGGAACAGCAATGTCTGACCTGAATTGGCGTTGGTCCGCGACCTGTCCTGCGCGCTCGCATAGCCTCGTGACATGACCATCACAGACGATCGTTCCTCGACCCCCACGCCTGCCCCCGCGCCCCCGTCGTACGTGCGCCGGCATCCCATCCTCGCCGCTTTCGGCGTGCTCTCCGGGCTATCGCTCTTCTCGGCGCTCTGGCCGTTGAGCGCGGTGGTGGTCGGCGTCGCCGTGGCCGGCCACGCAACCGGTCTGGACCGCGCAGCCCTGCACCTGGCGAAGCGCCTCGCCGATCGCGTCAGCGCGTCCGCGCACCATCGGGCCCATGGCGAGCCGGCGCCCGCGCCACCGGCGCCGGCATCGCCGCAGCCCTCCGCGCCCGCCCCTTCAGCACCTCGACGCGAAGCGCACGCGCCCGCCACACCCGCGGCGCGCCGGCCAGACCCTCATGTGCACGCCCCGGCTCCACATCGACCCGCCCGGGCGCACCGGCCGGCGACGCCGGAGCGTCGTGCGGAGCGTCACGTGGGCTCGGGGATCGACGGCACCGGACTCTGAACCCGGCGCGATGTCAGCCGAGCCTGGCGCGCGCCTCGCGGAGCCGCTGCAGCGATTTCTCCTTGCCGAGGAACTCCATTGCCTCGATCACCGGCAGGCCGGCGGGCACGCCGAGGATGGCGACGTAGAGGACGCGAAACGCATCTCGCGATTTCACGCCCGCGCCGTCCGCCACGGCGCGGATCCGTTCGAGGAGCGCGTCGTGGTCCGCGAGGCCGCCGTCCTCGACCGCGGCGATGCAGGCGTCGATCATGGCGACCGCAGTCGCCTGATCGACCTTCTTTGGCGGGAACTCAACGTCCGGATCGAGCCTGACGTCGCCGAGCAGCGGTGCGCAGAGGCGCGTCGCATCGGCCAGGGTGACCATCCGCTCTCGGAGCATCGGGATCAACAGCCGGCGCGTCTCCTTGCTGGTGCCGGG
This sequence comes from Candidatus Dormiibacterota bacterium, assembly GCA_963756075.1. GTDB lineage: Bacteria > Chloroflexota > Dormibacteria > Aeolococcales > Aeolococcaceae > Palsa-851. The sequence continues at coordinate 498,870 of CAVWMH010000002.1, forward strand.
CAGGTGGTACTCGAGCGCCTCGACGAGGTCATCGGTGCTCATGCGCCGGATGTGGATACCGTTCAGATCATCGAGTCGCTTGGGATCGAAGATCGCCGCCGCGGCATTGACACGCTCGAGGGTGAACCGCTCGCAGAGTTCCTCCGGGGTGAACACCTCCTGCTCGTCGCCGGATGACCATCCCAGCAGCGCGATGGCGTTGACGATTGCCGACGGGAGATAGCCGAGCTCGCCATACTCGAGCACGTTGCGCGCGCCCCGGCGCTTGCTGAGCTTCTGATGATCCGGCCCCAGGACCGCCGGCACGTGCGCGAATCGCGGCGCAATCCAGCCGAATGCCGCATAGAGCGCCAGGTGTTTCGGCGTCGACGGGATCCACTCGTCGGATCGGATCACATCGCTGATCTCCATGAGGTGATCGTCGACGACGACCGCGAGGTGGTACGTGGGAAACCCGTCGGACTTGAGCAGGACCTGGTCATCGATGTCGGCGTTGGCAAAGCTCACGTGACCACGGACCACGTCGTCCCATTCGCTCACGCCATCCGGCATCCGCAGCCGCACCACCGCCGCCATCCCGCTCGCTCGCTCCTCGGCCACCTCGGGCTGGCGGGTCAGACAGCGCCGGTCGTACCGCGTCGGCTCGGAGCGTGCTCGCTGCGCTTCGCGCATCGCCGCAAGACGTGCCGGGGTGCAGGTGCACCAGTACGCGCTGCCGGAGGCGACGAGCCGATCCGCGTGCTCGCGGTAGGTCGGAATCCGCAATGACTGGATATACGGATCATGCGGACCGCCCACCTCGGGTCCCTCGTTCCAGTCGAGTCCGAGCCAGCTCAGGGTCTCGAGGATGAGCGCCTCGGTGCCGGGGATGTAGCGCTCCTGATCCGTGTCCTCGATGCGGAGGATGAAGTCGCCGCCAGCATGGCGCGCCGCGAGCCACGCGAAGAGGGCGGTGCGAACGGAGCCGAAGTGCAACGCGCCGGTGGGGGACGGCGCGAACCGGGTGCGAACCCGCGCGTCGGGCACTAGAACAAACTCAGTGAGGCGCGAAGAGCACGAGGGTCAGGATCGTCCATGCGAGCAACCCGGCAATGAGCATCGGCGCATCGAGGTTCGAGACCACAACGGCCATCACCCGCGGAGACCCTCCGCCACCCGACGAGGTGGCCGCATCACCGACGCGGACAACCCCAGGTGGCTTGCCGACATCGGCCATCCCCCAGGGCGGCGGCGGCGCCGGCGGCGTTCCACGCGGCGTGATGTGCACCTCCTCGTCCTGACGGCGCAGCTTGTCCTCGTAGAGGATGCCGACGATCAGGAACGTACCGAGCCCACCTGTGGCCACGCCCATGGCGATCAGGATGATGCCGAGCGCGGTGTTCAGATAATCGTTGTAGACGTGGCCTCCGAGCAGGTCGAGGATGCCGCCGACGATCAGCGCGAGGGCCACCAGGCCAAAGCCCAGGGTCTTGCCGGCGATCTCTCTGACTGGCATGCCGCGAGTATACCGGCGCGCTCAGTTTGCTTTGTGGCCGACCTCGACGTCGCCGCGCGAACCTAAGATTGGCGGTCGCGCCCGCATCGTCTAGCGGTCAGGACACCACCCTTTCAAGGTGGTAACCGGGGTTCGACTCCCCGTGCGGGTACGTGGCGCCGCACCACGACGCCGGGACGCGACGGGTGCACGTGAATCGCCGCGACCTGTTACGTCGGGACAACGAGACGGTCGCACCTGTTTCTGCCGACCCGTGCGACTGCCACGATCGGCGGGCCGGTGACCGGGAGCCCGGCAACCATCCTTTGAGGCTTCAATGAATCGGCTTGGGCGGCAGCTGGTCGTCGGATTGTGCGCGGCGCTGATTGCGCTCGGCTGCTACACGACGTCGGGCCCACGCTCCGTCGCGCTGGCGGCCGGCTCACCGAACATCTCGCTGGCCGAGTTGGCTCCCGGGACTGTCCTGTATGGGGCGAGCTCGACGGTCACCCTGACTGTCACCAACCCCGCGGGCGGTTCCTGGGCCTACAACTTGAGCTACGAGGACGTGCTCCCCTCCGGCGTCTCGTACGTGGCCGGGAGCGCGAGCCTGGGCAACCCCGCGATTCTCAGCAACCAACCCTCGGCGAACAAGACGACGCTCATCTGGAGCAACGTCTCCGATCTGTCGCCAGGCTCGGTTGCGACGCTCACGTTCAAGGTGATCGCGGCGACCGATACGGGTCCCGCCCCATTCCTGCTCGCCAACAACACCTACACGGACAACTCGTCCGCGTACGTCAACACCGATCCGCGTCAGGTTCCCCAATTCAGCGCCAACGGCACGGCGAGCAATTCCACCGGCTCGGCATCCGCTTCGGGAACGACTGCGCTCGCTGCCTTGCAGATCAGCCTGTCTCCAGGCGGGGTGCTTCTCCGCGGTGTCCATGACCACCAGGCGGTGTACTCGGTCACGATCACCAACAACCCGGTGCATGCCACCAACGGCATTGGGGCGACGGTCTATCTGCCGGCCGGCCTCGAGGATCTGCTCTGCGGTCAGACGGACAACACGACCGGGGCGCCGACCAACCCGGGCAGCACCCAGGAATATCCGGGCAGCGGCCCGCTCTCCGGGCACACGGGCATTCCCGCCAACTGCGTCGCCCCGACGTCGGTGACCACGGTCAACCTCGACCCCGACGGCGCCGGTCCCCTGCCGGCTGCCGTCTACACGGCGGTGCAGTGGAGCGGAATCGGCAGCCTCGCAGCCGGCGCTAGCACGACCATCCGTTTCGTGGTGGGGATCCCGATCCGGGCCAACACCATGACGTGGACCGGGACAATGCCGACCGCGGCTTCAGGTGGCCAGGCGGCGAACCTCGACAACAACAGCGGGTCCGAAACCCAGGACGGCACCGTGCTCACCAGCTACGGCGTTGCGACTGGAACGTACTCCGGAACGCTCGGTGGCGGCGTCAACCCAGTCCAGGCGAGCGCGTACGACGCCATCACCGCCCGGGACATCACCACTGCGAAAACCATCGACAAGCCGACGTTTCTTCAGGGGCAGGCTGTCACGTATACGATCACCGTCGACGTCTCCGAGTATCGGTACTCCAACTCGACCATGGTCACCGACACACTGCCGTCAGGGCTGTGCCCGATCGGTTCGGTCAACTACGACGGCCATGCGGATGCGCAGTGCGACCCCAATGGCGCGCTGCCGAATCCCGCGTACGCGTCAGTGGTTGAGAACGCCGACGGCACCTTCACCGTGGTGTGGAACCTCGGGCACGTCAATCCAGACGGAACGGCCACGGTGTCGTTCCCGGCAGTCGACCGCATCGATTACCAGGCCAACAACAGCAACACGGTTCCCACAGTCGGCTTCGACACGCTGACCAATACCGAGACTGCCGCCGGCAATCTCTCGGTTCGCTGCGACGCGAGCAACCCCAATTGCGTCGCCGGGGGCACGCCCATCTCCCACGACGGACCCGTGACGGTTGACGGGCTGAACGCAACCGCGACCGCGACCCAGAATGCCCCGGGGCCGACGATCACCAAGTACGTCTCCCAGAATGTCGCAGCGGGCAGTCCGTTGGACTGCGCGAGCGCCACGTATCTGACGGTCGGCTCGGCTGGGTATCCGCCCCTCTACCAGAAGGGTGACCAGATCTGCTTCCAGATCGATGTCGCCTTTGCGCCTGGCGTCGACTTCAAGAATCCAACGGTCAGCGACTTCCTTCCGCCCAACGCGACGTACGTCGCGGGGTCGGCGACTGTCACGGCAGCGAACACCGCATCGGCGGTGACCGTGACCCAGCCGGCTGCCGGCGAGCTGCAGTGGACGATGGGAACGCCTGGGACGGACGGCAATCTGTATCAGACGCCGGGGGCACTGTTCGAGGTGCAGTTTGCGGTGATCGCGAACGCCGATCCGACTCTCGGCGTCGGCGCGACGTTCACGCTGACGCAGAACCTGGCCAAGGTGGTGACCACGAACACCGGAGGAACCACGTTCGCGGCGCGCAGCCTCGCGACCTATGAACTCGCCGAGCCGATTCTGACTCTGACCAAGAAGGTCTCCACGATCAATGGAGCCGCGGCGCCGACATCCACCGGCGACACGGTGCACGGGAACGACCAGGTGGGCTGGACGCTCACGGTCACCAACACGGGGCTCGTTCCCGCGTACAACGTCGAGGTATGGGATGTCCTGCCGGCGCAGGAGCACTGCGCCGAGGTGAGCACGATCCTCCCGGCGAGTGGGACCTGCGTTGGGGGAGCCAACGCGATCGAGTGGCCGTCGAGCGCGATAGCGCAGATCGGCGTCGGGGCCAACACGACACTCTCCTACGTGCTGCAGATCCGGCCGGACGCGGCGGCGGGCGAGACCTTCACCAACACTGCCGGCGTGCGCAGCTACGTCGGCGAGCACAATGCCTCGGGGCAACCGGACAACACGTACTTTCCGCTCTCGAACATCGATCCCACCGTCACCGTTGGCGCGGAGAACGCCCCCGCGGCGAACGGTGCCGCCAACGTCATCACCGCGGTCGGCGCGGTGACGAAGTCGGCGACGACCTCGATCACCAACACCGGCAACACCAACGCGCAAGCCACGATCGGCGAAACGATCGCGTACACCGTCCAGGTGGTGGTGCCGCACAACACGACGTTCTACAACGCGTCGCTCTCGGATCCCCTCGGGGCGGCGCAGACCTACGTGGCCGGCAGCGGCCTGGTCACCCTGCCCGGCGGCGCGACGTATCCGGAAGGCACGCCCATCCCGGGTGGTTTCGCGTACACGTACACCTCTGGGACCAACACGGTGGGCTTCAGCTTTCCTGCCGTCTACGCGAATGCGACGGCCAGCGACGAGGTGTTCCTGGTCTCCTTCTCGGTGACGGTCGCGGACATCGCGGCGAACAAGCGCAACACCAACATCACCAACGTGGCGACACTGACGAATCACGGCTCGATCGGCCAGCTGATCACCAGCTCGAACCCTGCGCTGCGCACGCTGATCGTGGAACCGGACATGTCGATCACGAAGAGCGCGTCGTCGACGACGCTCTCGCCGAACGGCACGCTGACCTACTCGATCGCGCTGACCAACATCAACACCACAGCGGTGAGCCCGGCGTTCGACCTCGCCGGTCATGATCCCATTCCGGCCGGTGTGATCTACGTCGCGGGGAGCGTGTCGCTCGGTGGCCCCGCAGCGGGCACCGTCGGCTTCAATGGGACCGACGTCACCTGGACGATCCCCGGACCGCTGAATGCGAACCAGACGGACACGGTGACCTTTCAGGTGGTGCCTGAGGCGTCCTCGTTGCTGTCAGTCGGGCAGGTGATCGCCAACACCGCAACGCTGACATCGTGGGACAACATCGGTGGCGATCCGGCGGGCGCGAGGACCTACGGTCCGATCACCTCGACGAAGAACGTGACCATGCAGTTCCCCTAGCGTGGTGGACACGAAGTCGACCCCGAACGGGTCAACGGCATACGCCAACGCGCCGTTCGCATGGAGCTTCACGGCGACCAACACCAATGGATTTGCGAATGCGGACACGGTGGACGCGACTGACACGCTGCCGCCGAACTGGGCCTACGATCCCGGCACCGCAACCATCATCTTCCCAACCGGCCCCAACGGTCATGCCGATCCGATCGTCACGCCCAACGCGGGTGGCGACGTGCTGCACTGGAGTGGCCTTGGCGTGCTGACCCCGGGACAGAGCGTGACCATCACGTACGATGCGACCCCGAGCCTGGCCGCGCAAACCGTGCCCGGCACCGGTCCGTCGAATCCGCACACGAACACAGTGTTCTCGACCTGGACCGATGACTCGGGCGCAGGCGGCACGCTGACCGGTCCATACACGAGCGCGAACGCGACCGCGCAGGCGTTCATCGGGCGAGCCGACCTGCAGATCACCAAGAGCCACGCCGGAACGTTCAATGCCGGCGCGAACGGCAGCTATTCGCTGAGTGTCGCGAACAGTGGCCCATCGACCGCGGCGAGCCCGATCGTGGTTACCGACGTCATCCCGGCGGGTGAGTCCTACGTTTCAGCCACGGGCACGAGCTGGACCTGCCTCTTCGCGTCGGGGACGGTGACGTGCACGTATGGGAGCGGCCTCGCCAGCGGGGCGACCGCAAACCCGATCGTTCTCGTGGTGTCGACGCCGGCGAACACGCCCGACGGGACGGTGATCGCCAACACGGCGTCGGTGACCTCGCCCACGTACGACAACAACCTCGCCAACAACAGCAGCACGGATCCCACGACGATCCTGGCCAGTGCGGACCTTCAGGTGACCAAGAGCCACGTGGGCAGCTTCACCGCGGGCGGCTCGGGGACGTACACCATCAGCGTCCAGAACCATGGGCCAAGTGACTCGCAGCCGCCGCTCACCATGGTGGACACGCTCCCGGCCAACGAGACGCTCGTGACCGCGACCGGCAGCGGCTGGTTGTGCGGTGCGCAGGTGGGGACCCAGTTCACCTGCACCGACAGCACCACGTTGACGCCCGGCGCGTTCGCGTCGCCGATCACCGTCGTTGTCGACGTCGCGGCCTCACAGGCGGCCGGAAGGATCACGAACACCGCCACGATCAACGGCCCGACAACCGACCCGAACCCTGCCAACAACACAAGCAATGACTCCACGTCGGTGCAGACCGCCGCGGATCTGATCCTCACCAAAGTGCACGCGGGCACGTTCGAGGCGGGGACCAATGGCATCTACAACTTCAGCATCACCAACAACGGCCCCAGCGATGCTGCCGGGCCGTTGACGCTGACGGATCCGCTGCCGGCAGGTGAGACGTTCGTGAGCATCTCCGCGGGATGGTCGTGCAACCTGATCGCCGGGAGCGAGGTGTGCACCGATCCCGCCGGATTGGCGAACGGCGCCACCCGCACGCTGTCGATGACGGTCGCGATCGGGTCCGGCGTCACGGTTGCCACCCTGACGAACACCGCGACGGTGAGCAGCCCGACCACGGATCCGAACCCGGGCAACAACGTGAGCACCGACGTGGCCGGGACGACGCAGTCCGCGGACGTGTCCATCGTCAAAACGCTCACCAGCACGCTGGTCGCCGGCCAGAACGCGACGTACTCGCTGCGCGTCGCCAACGCCGGGCCGAGCGACGCGGCCGCGCCGCTGTCTGTTGTGGATGCGCTGCCTGGCAACGAAGGCTTCGTCTCAGCGACGGGAACGGGATGGGTGTGCAGCTTCGTGAGCGGCGTGGTGACGTGCACGCGGGCGGCGGCGCTCCCGGCAGCAGCGTCGGCGAACCCGATCACGCTGACCGTCTCGCTTGCCGACGACGTGGTGGCACAGACGATCGTCAACACCGCCTCGGTGAGCAGCGCGACACCCGACCCGAACAGCGCGAACAACACGTCGTCGACGAGCAATAGTTCGGGGACGCAGGCCGATCTTCGCATCGTCAAGACTGACAGCGGCGCGTTCGTCTCGGGGCAGAACTCGACGTACAGCGTCGCCGTCAACAATCTTGGACCAAGTGATGCAGCAGCGCCGATCACCGTCATCGACGACCTCCCGAGCGGCGAGCACTTCATCGCCGACGGCGGCGCCGGATGGAGTTGTTCCGTGTCAGGACAGCAGGTGACCTGTACGCAGTCCGGTGTGCTGCCTGCAGGACAGAGCGAACCTCTTCTCATCCTCACGATCGCGATATCGCCGTCGTTCGTGGGTGGATCCATCTCCAACACCGCCACGGTGAGCAGCGGCACGTTCGACCCGGCGGTCGCCAACAACACGTCGACGGACAACAGCACGGTGACGCAATCCGCCGACGTGCGGATCGTCAAGAGTCATTCGGGGAACTTTGACGCCGGAACCACCGGCAACACCTACACGCTGCAGGTCACGAACCTGGGGCCAAGCAACTCGCAGTTGCCCCTGGTGGTCACCGACACCGTGCCCGTACCGGAGAACCTGCTCTCTGCCGGCGGCGGCAGTGCGTGGAGCTGCAGCACCGCCGCGAACACGGTCACGTGCGACGCCACGAGCCCACTCGCCGCCGGAACCGACGCAACTCCGATCAGCGTGGTGGTCGGTATCGGCGCGAGCGAGCTCGACCAGGTGGTCGACAACACCTCGGTGATAACGCCGACGACCTCGGACCCGAACTTCGCCAACAACTCGAGCACCGATCCCACCCGGATTGTCGCTGAGGCCGACCTGTCGCTCACCAAGGACACATCCGGTCCATTCATCGCCGGGGACAACGCCAACTACGTCATCACCGTCGTCAACAACGGCCCAGGCGATGCCGCCGCTCCGTTGACCGTTACGGACACCCTTCCTGCAGGGGAGAGCTTCGTCTCGGGAACGGGGACGGGCTGGACGTGCTCATTCGCGGGCCAGGACGTCACCTGCCTGCAGGCCAGCGGATTGCCCAACACGCAAACCGCGCCGCTGCTGACCGTCGTGGTGGCCCTCGCCTCGTCGGATACCGGGACGCTGGTCAACAGCGCACACGTCGCGTCGCCGACCGTCGACCCGAACGCGGCGAACAACACCGGGAGCGCAAGTGTGGTGCTCAGCCTCGAGTCCGATCTCCAGATCATCAAGAGTCATGGTGGCGTCGGGTTCGTCGCCGGCGCGGATGCGACGTATTTCCTCGCGGTCACGAACGCGGGGCCGTCGGATGAGAGTGCCGGCATCGCGGTCACCGATACCCTGCCCGCCGGTGAGACCTACGTGACCTACGGTGGGCTCGGCTGGACGTGCGGCGCCGCCGGTCAGGTGGTGACGTGCACGTACGCGCAGATATTGACCAACGGTGCGACCGCCCCGGTCATCGATCTCACCGTCTTCGTGGCTCCCTCGGTTGGATCGAGCATCGTCAACACCGCCACGGTGACGGCATCCAATCCAGATCCGAACCTCGCCAACAACAGCTCCTCGGACAGCGCGACCGTGGCTCGCGACTACAACCTGTCGCTGACCAAGACGCTGGCCGGCGGGTTGGTTTCAGGGGGCGTGGCGACCTACACGATCACCGTCAAGAACAGCGGCCCGTCCGATTCGTTGCTGCCGCTGATCGTGGTCGACAGGCTGCCCGACGGCCTCGCATTCGAGCATGTTGCCGGCGCCGTCCCGGGCACGTGGCTGTGTGGTCTTTTGGGATCGAGCGTCACCTGCACCGACAGCACCGCAGCACTCGCGGTGGGCGCCACGTCGGTGATCGCGGTCTCGGTCAGGGTCACCGCGGCAGCGGGCGCGCACATTCTCAACGTCGCGACCGTGAGCGGACCCGCCGACAGCGGGGCCCCCGCTGAGGTGGGATCGGTCGAAGCGATCGTCACCGCGGGTGTGCCGGATCCGGGCACCGGCGCCGGGCTCCTGCTCGTGCTCGCTCCGGGGCTGCTGCTGATCGTTGTCGGTGCCGGGTCGATGGTCGTGGGTCGGAAACGGAGACGTCGGTCTCTGTGAGCGGAGGCATCCACCTCCGCGGTCGCAGGATTGAGACGTCAATCGCGATCGGATGAGGCGGGCATCGACACGAGCGGCCGGATGGACGCGACCAGCTCCCGCGCTCGGTCGAGCGCTTCGGTGCCAATTGCTGCGCCGTGGGCGTCGGCCCAGGCCCTCTGCTTGGTGATGATCCTGACAAGGACCGCCTCTCCCTCGGGAGTGAGGCAGAGCAACTGTGCGCGGCGGTGGTTGGGATTGGATCGGTAGGAGGCGAGACCGTCGCTGACGAGCACGTCGGCGATGCGTTGCACCGGCTGGCGTGCCATCCCTCTCCTGCGGGCGATCTCGGACACAGTGGCCGGCGCGGCGGCGACCGCCTCGAGCACGACCCAGCGCGCGAGCGATTGATCACCCTCTCGGGCAAGCGCCTCGCCGGCCGCTGTGAGGAAGTGCCCCAGGCTCGCGACCTCCACCACGAACGACGTGAACGCATCGCCCGCTGGTGTCCGGGGTTCGAACTTGCCTTCAGTTGACATCACGGTGTCAAGTTGCTACACTCATTTCGACATCATGATGTCAAAGATGCCACAAGTTCGCAAGCGCGGATGAGAAGGAGGCCCCGATGACAGAGGCAACCCCCGCCGGTGCCGGTGACGGCACTGCCCCCATCGAAACGTTCCGGATCGACGTTCCTGAGGCCGAGCTCGAGGACCTGCGTTCGCGGCTCGAGCACACGCGCTGGCCGGACGAGCTCCCCGGGACCGGGTGGGACTACGGAGTTCCGCTCGACTACGTGCGCGAGCTCGTCGACCACTGGCGCACCGGCTACAACTGGCGCGAGCAGGAGGCCCGTCTCAACGCGTTCGAGCAGCACCGGACCACGATCGACGGTCAGCGGCTGCATTTTCTGCACGTCCGCTCGCCCGAGGCGAGCGCGCTTCCGCTCGTGATGATCCACGGCTGGCCTGGCTCGGTCGCCGAGTTCATGGACGTCATCGGTCCGCTCACCGACCCCGCGGCGCATGGCGGCGACCCCTCGGATGCGTTTCACCTCGTCGTCCCCGCGCTGCCCGGGTTCGGCTTCTCCGGGCCGACCACCGACAGGGGTTGGAGCAGCTCGCGCACGGCGGCGGCGTTTGCCGAGCTGATGCGCCGGCTCGGTTATGACCGCTACGGAGCGCAAGGGGGAGATCTCGGGGCGCTCGTGGCGCCGGAGCTCGGGCACATCGACGCCGACCACGTCACCGGTATCCATCTCAACGCCGCGACTGTCGGATTCATCCCCTTTGGCGAGGTCGACGCGAATGAGCTCGCGACTCTCACGGATGTTGAGCGGCAGCGCCTCGAGCGCATCACGCGCTTTCTTTCCCCGGCCGGCAGCGCCTACTTTCAGGTTCACGCCAACCGGCCTCAGATGATCGGCTACGCGCTCACCGACTCACCGGTCGGACAGCTCACCTGGGCGCTTGACCGAATGGCCGACTGGACGCACGGTCCGATCGCCGAGGCGCTCACGCCTGAACAGATCCTCACCAACGTGATGCTGTACTGGACGACCAGGACGGCGACCTCGGCCGCCCGCATGTACTACGAGAACATGCACGGTCCCGCGGCCTGGGGTCGGCAGCCGTCACCGACCCCGGTTGGCGTCGCCGCATTCGCCGAAGACGTCGCGATCCGGCGCTACGGCGAACGCTCCAACAACATCACCCACTGGACCGACTTCGACCGGGGTGGGCATTTCGCCGCAATGGAGGCGCCCGACCTGCTCGTCGGCGATATCCGGGCGTTCTTCCGCGCGCTCCGGTGAGCACGCGGACGCCCCGATGCGGTCTTCAGCCCGCGCTCACCGGCGTCCGAGCGAAGAGGTTGCAGTCGACCAGCTCCAACTCGTCTCGGTCCGGCTCCGGCGGAAGCGTCGCCCCGGCGGCGCTGAACGCAGCCTGAAGCACCGGGTGCACGCGCTCCTCGAGGAACAGATCGCAGGCCGCACGCAACTCCCAGATGTCGATGTAGCGCAGGCCGCCGTCGATACGGACGACGGCGTGCACGAGGCATCCGGCAGGCGGCTCGGCCCCAACTCCTTCCATGATCCGTGCGTAGACGTCAGTTGTGATCGGCAGATCCTGTGTGAAGGCGTACATGGTGGGCTCCTCCCGACAGTTTGTTCCTAGGTAAACTAGGATGAATAAAGCAATGCTAGGATAAACCAGTGGCATCTGTCAAGAGCCGCCGTCCCTATCGGTCCCGGCTTCGTGCCGAGCAGGCCGCCCAGACGCGGCTGCGAATCCTCGAGGCAGCGGGGGAGCTGTTCGCCGAAGGTGGCTACGCCGCGACCACCATCGACGCCATCGCCGCTCGCGCGAGCGTCGCGGTCGACACGGTGTATGCCGTTTTTGGGACCAAGAGAGCCGTGCTCTCCGCACTCATCGACCATCGGGTCACGGGCAGCATCGAAGGGTCCGACGTCCTCGCCGGCGACGGCCCTCGCGCTCTCCAGGCGCTGACGGATCGGGAGCAGATGATCGCTGCCTTCGCCGCTGACATCGCCGCGCGGATTGAACGTGTCCGTCCCATCGACGACGTCATGCGCGGCGCTGCGGCGATCGATCCGGACATCGCGGAGCTGCGCGCCCGCATGCAGGAGAACCGGTTCAACAAGCTGCGTTACGTCGTCGAGTTGCTCGCTGCGAGAGGCCCCTTGCGCGCTGATGTGGACCTCGACGAGGCAGCCGCAATCGTCTGGACGCTCACCAGCCCGGACGTCAACCGGCTGCTGCGTGACGATCGTGGCTGGTCAGCGCAGCGCTACGAGCAGTGGCTGTCGACGACCCTGCTGCGCGTGTTGATCCCCTGACACCCATCGACGCGGACTACGTGTGCGCCCTCACCGGTGGCACATCCACTGGGCGAAGCCGGGGATGTTTCGGGCCCGCCTCGGGTGCCGCCGGACTGCGAGGATTTCGGATGGTGGCAAACGCCAGCACGCCTCCGGCAGCGCAGATCACCGCGGCTATGAACGCCGCATGCTGAAAACCCGTCTCGAACACCGGCGGGTGCAGATAGCTATCGCCGGTGATGCCGGCCACCGCCGGGAGGAGCGCGACAGCAAGCAGGCTCCCGGTGCGTGCCACGGTGTTGTTCACGGCCGACGCAAGGCCGCTGCGCTCGGCCGGAGCCGATGACATCGCTGTCGCCGTGAGTGGTGCCACGGTGATCGCGAGCCCGAAGCCGAACACCAGCACGGCCGGCAGGACCTCGATGAGATAGTTGCCCCCGGCATTGATCCGTGCGAAGAGTGCCAGCCCGGCGGCAACGGTGATGGGCCCGACCGACATCTGCAGGCGCGGGCCGATGCGTGCTGAGAGCGCGCCTGACCGTGACGAGAGCGCGAAGAGCATGAACGTGATCGGCAGCAGTGATGCGCCGGCCGCGGTGGGGCTGTAGTGCGAGACCTGCTGGAGCTCGATCGGCAGCAGGAAGAACATGCCGCCGAGCATCCCGTAGATCAGCAGCGTGACCCCATTGGTCGCGCTGAACTGACGGGATTTGAAGATGTCGAGGGGAACGATCGGCGCTCGCACGTGCAATTCGACGACGACAAACACGACGAGCGCGACAACGCCGATGACCAGCGCGCCCAGTACGACTGGAGACGACCAGTTGCCGCTCGATCCTTGAATGAGGCCGTAGGAGATGCCCACGAGCCCCAGCACCGTCAGCGCGCTTCCGGCGATGTCGATGTAGCCGGTGGCGTCGGGGTCTTTCGTTTCCGGGACGTGGCGGATCGAGATGAAGATGACGGCGACAGCGATCGGCAGGTTGATCAGGAAGATCAATCGCCACGAGACGGCCGTGATGAGGAACCCGCCGACGAAGGGTCCCAATGCCGTGGCGACACCCCCGAGCCCGGACCATGCGCCGATGACGCGCCCGCGCTCCAGCGGGGCGAACGAGGCCTCGAGGATGGCGAGGCTTCCGGGGGTGAGCAGCGCGCCGCCGATGCCCTGCAGCATCCGAGCCGCGATGAGCAGTCCGATGTTGGGTGCGATCGCGCAGATCAGGGATGCGACGGCGAACCACGCCACGCCGATGACGAAGATCTTTCGCCGTCCGAAACGGTCGCAGAGCGCGCCGGCGAGCAGGATGAGACCGGCGACGGTGAGGAGGTATCCGGCAGACACCCATTGCAGGCCTGCGATCTGGGCGTGGAACTCCTTGCCGATGGCCGGCTGTGCGATGCCGACCACGGTGGCGTCGAGCTGCGCCATCGCACTGCCGAGGACCGTGGCGGTGAGCACCCATTTCCCGCGGGCGGTGCTCAGATGGAGGCCGCCGCCGTCCTCAGAACTCCTCGCTCCTGCCGGGGATTTCGCTTCAGTCATCACCCCACTCGACGTCGCCGTAGAAGCCCGCGGGTTTCGGGTGGCGCTGATACGCGGCCACCCCCCGGCGGCTGGCGGCGATCGTCGTGGTCGTGCCGTGGCCCGGAAGCACGATCGTTTCCTCCGGCAATGGCAGCAACCTGGCGGTGATGCTCGCCATGATCGTCTCGAGGTCGCCGCGTGCGGAGGTCTTGCCTGGCCCACCGTTGAACAGCGTGTCGCCGCTGATCAGGGCCCGACCGATGCGCAGCGAGATGCTGCCCGGCGTGTGGCCGGGTGTATGGATCACCCCGATCCGTGCGCTGCCCACCTTGACCTCGGCTCCATCGTCGAGGCGTCCGTCGATCCGCTCTTCGGGGATCCGGATCTCGCTGCTGCCGACCAGAACCGGTGCGTGCGTGGCGGCGCGCACCGCGTCGTACGTCGTCCAGTGATCGGGGTGCCAGTGGGTCGCGATGACCGTCTGAACACCGCCCTCCGCCGCAATTGCTGCGAGCAACGGTTCTTCATCGGCGGGCATGTCGACAAGCACGGCCGCCCCGGCAGCGACGTCGCGCACGACGTACGCGTTGTTCCCGTACGGCCCCATCGGGCCAACCTTGACGATGCGGACTCCGCCGTCGTCGAAGACCGTGATCTCAGGCCCGGCCACGCGCCACCGTGTTGGCAGGCCGCTTCCTCGTCGCCGGCGCCTTTCCACTGTCGCCATTCGCGGCAGCCTCGGCACGCCGCGCTGCCTTGAATGCACGCTTCTGCGCCTGGTACTGCTCACGTTCTGCAACCGTGCGCACGTCCGCAAGCGTCGGCCAATCAGGAGCGACGGCTTCCCAACCCGGCGTCCGAACGCCGAGTTGCTTCGCGACGACGCCGACCATGATCCGCGCCTTGGCCGCGCCGAAACCTGGGAGCGCGGCGAAGCGGCGCTGCAGCTCCTTCGCATCCGGTGCTTCCGTCCAAATCCTGGTGGGGTCGCCACCGTATTCGTTGGCGATGACCTGGCAGAGCCCGTACACGCGCTGCGCCATGCTCACCGGGAAGCGGTGCAGCGCGGGCGGTGTCTGGAACGCCTTCTCGACCACTGCCGGATCCATGCGTGCGACCTCGACGGGGTCGATGGTGCCCAGGCGCTCCCGCATCCGCAGCGGGCCCTGGAACGCCCATTCGATCGGCACCTGTTGATCGAGGCAGAAGCCGATGAGGAGCGCGGTCGGATCCTCGCTGACGAGTCGATCCGCCTCGGGGTCGCCCGTCCACTGGAGTTGCAGGGTCGGCGCGGCGTGCTGTGCCACGCGTGTACGGTACTGCGCGACGCCCCGGATCTGAAGCACTGCCCCGAGACTGCGTACACTCGGCGCATGTCGTGGCTCGGGCGTCTTTTCGGGTCGAAGCCACCGCCTGCGCCGCTGAACAGCGTGGTCGTCGCAAGCGATCTCGTCCAGCCCCTGATAGCCGGCGGCGCCGACCTTCCGACGGCGGTGGACGCCGCGCTGCGCGCCTACCTCGACGCTCGGGCGAAGGCCCTCGCCGCAGGTGAGCCGGAGCGGATTCCATTCTGGCTGCGGCGCGATGCGATCCCCTCCGGCGACCTCGAAGACGAGTTGCGCGATCGCGTCATCCAGCGTCGCGCGGCCGAGGAAGAAGCGCACTGATCGCCCCTCGCAGGGGAGGCTGACGATGCGGGCATTGGTCTTCAAGGATTTCGACGCGATCGAGCTCGCCGACGTGCCCAAACCGCGCATCGCCGAGCCCGGTGACGCCCTGGTGCGTGTCACCACGACCGCGATCTGCGGCAGCGACCTGCATGTGGTGCATGGACGCATTCCCGGGATGACGCCGGGCGGCGTCCTCGGGCACGAGTTCGTCGGCGTGGTCGAAGCCGTCGATGGAAGCGTGCGTCGCTTCGCTGAAGGCGATCGCGTGGTCGGCTCGTTCACCATCCCGTGCGGAGCGTGCTGGTACTGCCATCGGCGGCTGTTCAGCCGGTGCCCCGACCAGCGTGTCTTTGGATACGGCTCGTTCTTCGGCGACGTCGCCGGCGCTCAGGCGGAGTACGTGCGTGTCCCGAACGCCGATCTCGTGCTGCACGGCATCGATGACTCGATGGGCGATGAGCAGGCCCTGTTCGTGGGCGACATCTTCACCACTGGGTACGACTGCGCGAGCGAGGCACGGATCGAAAAAGGAGACGTGGTCGCCGTCGTCGGCTGCGGTCCGGTCGGCCTCATGGCGATCCTCGGGTCGCTGAGCTACGAGCCGTCGACGATCTACGCGGTCGACACGGTGTCGCAGCGCCTGGAGATGGCACAGAGCCTCGGTGCCATTCCCGTGGACGCCCACGAGGTCCACGTCCCGAGCTTCGTTCAGGATCGCACCGGCGGCCGCGGTGCGGACGCCGTGCTCGAGTGCGTCGGACTCGTGCCCGCGCTCCTGGACTGCATCGACATCGCCCGCGCCGGGGGGCGGATCAGCGTGATCGGCGTGCACAGCGACCAGGAGCTCGTGCTCCCCCTCAACACCACGTTCGTGAAGGCGATCGACCTCAAGTTCTGCGGTACCGCCAACATCGTCGGCCGCTGGGACGCTGCGATGGCCATGGTGTCGAGTGGCGCGGCCCAGCCGGACGCGATCATCTCTCATCGGATGAAGCTCGACGATGGGGTGCGCGGCTACGAGCTGTTCGAGCGGCGCGAGGCGCTGAAGGTCGTGATGACGCCCTAGAAAGGGTGAACTGATGGCTCGGTGATGCCACTTTGGCTCAAAGTGGCTTGACATGGCACCACTGGTGGTGCCATAGTGGCGTCATGGACCTGCGACCCTACATCGAGAACATTCATCTGCAGCTGGCGGATGCGGCTGAAGCCGGTGGAGACGAGGCACGTGCCCTTGCCGAGCGCCTCGCCGCGCCTCTCGACGCGGCGATCCGACTCGCGCTTCAGGACGCACTCGGGGCCGCCGCGGAAGAGATCACGGTCGAGCTGGCGCCGGGCTCCGTCGAGCTGCGCATTCGCGACCGCAACCCGGAATTCGTTGTCACGCCGCCACCGGCCGATCCGTCTCCCAACGACCCGGCTGAAACGGGCTACGACCAACCCTCGATCCCGGTTTCGATGGGATCGGCGGACACCGATGACGGCGGGATATCACGGATCAACCTGCGCATGCCCGACCACATCAAGGCGAGGGTCGATCAGGCCGCAAGCAGCGAAGGTCTTTCAGTCAATACGTGGCTCGTCCGCGCGGCGACGGTTGCGCTGGATCGAGCCGACCATGGCGGTCGTCGCGAGGGGCGTGCCTCGCGCGGCGCCGGCCGCTACACCGGCTGGGTCCGGTAACCAATCAGTCCACAGGAGAGAGCCATGCCAACCTTCGCGACCCCAAAACCCATTCTCGTCACCCTGGAGCTCGGTGTCGGCGACGTCCGCATCGCGGCAAGCGATCGGATGGACACGAACGTCGACGTGCGCCCCACCGACCCGAGCAAGAAGTCCGATGTCGCCGCGGCGGAGCAAACACGCGTCGAGTTCTCGGCGGGAAGGCTGCTCATCAAGGCACCGAAGGGCTGGCGCCGCTACACGCCGCGAGGTGGCGGCGACTCGATCGACGTCGAGATCGAGCTTCCGGCAGGCTCGCAAATACACGGAGACGCAGGCGTCGCCGCCCTGCACACCGCCGGCCCGCTCGGCGAATGCCACTACACCACCGGCGTCGGTGATCTCCAGATCGATCAGGCGGGCCCGGTGCATCTGACCACGGGAATCGGCGACATTGCGGTGGAGCGGGCATCCGGCCACGTCCAGATCAGCACAGGATCCGGTGCGGTGCGGATCGGCGCCGTTGACGGCACCGCCGTGGTCAAGGGGGCCAATGGCGACACCTGGATCGGCGACGTATCGGGTGACGTGAGGGTGATCGCGGCCAACGGTTCGATCGACGTCGATCACGCGCACGCCTCTGCCGTTGCCAAGACGGCGAATGGCGATGTGCGCTTCGGCGAGGTTGAGGATGGGACCGTCGTTGCGCTGACGTCGCTCGGGAAGGTGGAGATCGGGATCCGTGAAGGGGTGCCGGCGTGGCTGGACCTCAACACCCACTTCGGCAAGGTGTCCAACGAACTCGAGGCCGCGGGCCGGCCTGAACCCGGAAACCAGACGGTCGAAGTGCGCGCGCGCAGCTCGTTCGGCGACATCACCATCCATCGCTCGCTGCCGAGCACAACGGTGGCGGCGACGCTGTGACCGCGCGTGCAGCCGTGCGCGTCGTCGGGCTGCGCAAGGCCTTTGGCGACAAGGTGGTGCTTGACGGCATCGACCTCGAGATCGCCGAGGGGAGCGTGTTCGCGTTGCTCGGACCCAACGGAGCCGGCAAGACGACCACTGTGCAAATCCTCTCGACACTGATCCGCGCTGACGCCGGTGAAATCCAGGTTGCCGGCTTCGACGTGAGCCGCGAGCCGCAGTCGGTTCGCGATGCGATCGGTGTCACCGGACAGTTCTCGTCGGTCGATTACCTGCTGACAGGCAGGGAGAACCTGATGCTCATGGCCGATCTCCACCACCTCGGCCGGCGCGCCGGTCGTCTTCGTGTCGACGAGCTCCTCGAACGATTCGACCTCGTGGACGGGGCTGCGCAAATGGTCATGAAGTACTCGGGGGGCATGCGCCGGCGGCTCGATCTTGCCATGACTCTCCTCGGCGAACCGCGGATCATCTTCCTCGACGAGCCGACGACCGGTCTCGATCCCCGCAGCCGCCACACCATGTGGCAGATCACCCGAGAGCTCGTCGCGGGCGGCGTGACGATTCTGCTCACCACCCAGAACCTGGAAGAGGCAGATCAGCTCGCCGACCGCCTCGCCGTCCTCGACCAGGGGAGGTTGGTCGCCGAGGGGACGCCGAATCAGCTCAAGCGACGCATCCCAGGTGGCCGAGTCCGGCTCCATTTCCGTGACGCCGCCGCGGTGAGCGCCGCCGCGCGCGAACTCGGCCAGGAGTCATTCGACGACGACGCGCTTGTCCTCGACATTCCCACCGACGGCACACCGCGGTCGCTCCGAAGCCTGCTCGACCAGCTCGACCAACGTGCGCTCGCCGTCGAGAGCGTCACCGTTGAGACGCCCGACCTCGATGACGTCTTCTTCGCCCTGACCGGCGCTTCACATCACGCGCTGGAGGCATCGGCATGAGCACATCCACCCTCGCGATGCGCGACTCGGCAACCATGCTGCGGCGCGATATCCGGCACGCGCTTCGCTATCCGATCCTGGCGATCAGCGGCCTGTTGGTGCCGGTGTTCCTGCTGCTCCTCTTCGTCGGCGTGTTCGGCAACACCCTGCGCGCCGGCCTTGGGGCCGCAACGCCGGAGGGCGGTCGCTACATCGACTACCTCGCTCCGGGCATCCTCGTGATGACTGCGGGCTCCAGCGCGGCTGCGACAGCGATCAACGTCTGCATCGACATGAACGAAGGCATCATCGCGCGCTTCCGCACCATGGCGATCACGCGCACGTCCGTGTTGATCGGGCAGGTGCTCAGCAGCTTGATCCGTACGATGATCAGCGGCGCGCTCGTCGTCGCGGTTGCGCTCGGGCTTGGTTTCCGACCGACGGCAACCCCACTCGAGTGGCTTGCGGCTGCCGGCGTGTTCACGATGCTGACGCTCGCGCTCACCTGGCTGACGATTGCTTTCGGACTGCAGGCGAAGACTCCGGCGGGCGCGAACAGCCTGTCGCTGATTCCGCAGTTTCTGCCCTTCATCAGCAGCGCGTTTGTGCCGACTGCGTCGATGCCGGCCGGGGTGCGCTGGTTTGCGGAGAACCAGCCGTTCACCTCGATCATCAACACCTTGCGCGGCCTCCTCACGGGGACTCCGATCGGCAACAACGCGCTGATCGCGGCCGCCTGGTGCGTGGGCCTGACGGCCGTCGGCTACGTGTGGTCACGCGCGCGGTACAACCGCTACGTGACCCGTTAGCTGCAACGGTTTGGTGTCCCAGGGGATGGAGTTCGAACCATCGGTACACGGTTTTACAGACCGCTGCCTTGACCACTTGGCTACCCTGGGACGGAAGCCATAACGCCCGGTCGTGCCTCGCCGTCCGAGAGCCGAACACGGCCACTGCGTGAGCGGGCCGAGCCTGCCAATAGTAGCCAGCGCGGTCGTCCGAACCTCAGGCGCGGCAGCAGTAAGCTTCCCACCCGATGCCCGAAGTTGATCTCGCGACCGCCGACGGCCAGGACCGCTACGTTCCGACTGCGACGAGAGACATCACCTCAGCGGGCCACGAGGGCGTCTACCAATGGATCGTTGAGCACCTCGTCAAGGAAGGGATGAAGGCGCTCGATTTCGGCTGCGGGACCGGGTATGGCGCCGCCATGATGGCCAGCGCCGGAGCGACGGTCGACGGTGTCGACGGCTCGCCGACAGCCATCAGCTACGCAACAGAGAACTACGGCGGACAGCGCGTTCGTTTCTTTGTCGCCGACCTGGTGAAGCCGTTGCCGGCCGTGCTCATCCCCAGGTCGTATGACCTGGTCGCCAGTTCCGAGGTCCTCGAGCACGTCGTTGACCCGTTCGCGTTCGTGCGGGGGATGGCGGAGAGTTCTCAATGACGGTGGCGTGTGCTTTGTCGGCACCCCGAACCGGCTGTGGTCCTTCGAGCACGTGACCGATGGGCATCTGCTTGCCCGCTCCCACGTCATGGAATTCACACCCCCAGCCCTGACCGCGTTGCTTCGGACGGTGTTCGACGAGGTCAGCCTCATGGTGCGTCTCTTTCCAGCCGGCGCGATGAGCAACGAACCACTGCCGCCGGTTGACCCGCAACCCTCAACGGCGCAACGCCCCCGCCCGGAGGTGATACGAGCCACCGCTGCGCTCGTTCGAAAGGTGGCCCCCGGCGCCGTCGAGCGGATCAAGCGCGTGATCGAGCCGGCGCCGCCGGTTGCGCCACCGATGGAGCCGCCGCCCCCACAGGAGTGGCTGGCCTCGGACATCATCTGGGCGCCTGCCGACGACCCGGCCGTCGACATGGACCGAGCGGTGGGGCTCGCCGCGGTGTGTCACAAACCTCGCCGGGAGCATCGCGGGAGCAGCTAGGACGGCAGTGCCGCCCTCAGCGGCGGGTGACGGGGAGCATGTCGCGAAGGCCCGGATCGTTCAGGTAGCGAGTGACCACGCTGAGTGCCTCGTCGGGCCCGCCGGCGAGGGAATCGGCGAACCATCCCCCGTCAAACGGTGCGCTGACCTCTCTGAGCATGTCCGCGGCGGGCTGGTGCCGGGGTGGCGGGATGCCCGGGACGAGCTTGTACGCGAGGATCACGCGGTTTCCTGCGCGTGCGATGCCGACCTCGGCGATGACGTCCCAGCGGGTGAGGCTGCTGTACGGATACTGGCGCTGCACCAGGCCGTCGCGGGTGAGCTCCAGCGCGGGGCGCAGGACGACGGTGGTGGTCGCAAGTCCGATCAGCGGCGCGGCGATGATGAACCACCCGATGGTGGCGCCGATGAGCAGGCAGATGACCCCGGCGAGCTCGGTCACCGCGAGGAGCGGGAGCACAAGCGCGACCGGTCGCCGTGCCCGGAACACGATCCTCCCGCGACGAATCGTCAGCGAAGCCGGGAGCTCGGCGGGGTTGGGTAGGTCGGTCATCGAATCGATCCTAGCCGTGCCTGCCATCCTTCCCGGATGCTCCTCGACATCGGAACGGTCCTGGGCGGCATCGGGCTGGCGGTGCTCGCATTCGTGGTGGTGATCCTCGTCTGCGTGGTGATCCTCCGGCTGCTCGCGGCCATCCTCCCCTCCTATGAGGACCGCGACGCCCGTGAGGTCTCACCCGAGCCCGACTCCCCTGACGAGGACGCGCCATCGAGCCCTGCGCGGGTGCCCGAGGGAACCGAAGACCGGCGGGAATGACAGAGGGGGCTTGCGTTCCCGCCCCCGAACCCCTAACATTCATAAGCGATCCTTTATGAAAGATTCCTTTATGGGTTCCGACACGCCGTCGCGGCCGCCGCGTCGTGCGCTCCCGGGGAGCATCGCCGCCGGGGCGAGTGACCTCTCGGTCCACTTCGAAGGTCTCGCCAACCCGACGCGACTGCTCATCGTCGAGCGGCTCGCGACGGCCTCCGAGATGCGCGTCTCCGAGCTCGCGGATTTCTGCCAGGTGAGCCAGCCGCGCATGAGCTGGCATCTGCGCATCCTCCGCAGAGCGGAGGTGATCCGCACGCGGCGCGAGGGTCGTGAGGTGTTCTGCCGTCTCGACCGTGAGGCCATCGCCGCTCATTTCAAGAGCTTCGCTCGGCTGATCTCCTCAGCAGGGGTGCCGGCCGATATCACATCACCAACACCGATACACGAGGGCGCGTCGTGAGCAACAAAGTCAGAGTCGCGATCATCGGCGTGGGCAACTGCGCCTCGTCGTTTGTCCAGGGACTCGAGTACTACAAGCACGCGGATGAGAACGACACGGTGCCCGGGCTCATGCACGTGAACCTTGGCGGCTACCACATCTCCGACATCGAGATCTCGGCGGCCTTCGATATCGATGTCCTGAAGGTCGGCAAGGACGTTTCCGAAGCGATCTTCAGCGGTCTGAACAACACCGTGAAGTTCAGTGACGTTCCGAAGCTGAACATTCCCGTCCAGCGAGGCATGACCCACGACGGGCTCGGCAAGTACCTGTCCGAGGTCATCACCAAGGCACCCGGGTCCACCGTCGACATCGCCCAGGTGCTCAAGGACACCGGCACCGACGTGGTGGTCAACTACTTGCCGGTCGGCAGCGAGGCGGCAACCCGTTGGTACACCGAGCAGATCCTCGAGGCCCCGTGCGCCATGGTGAACTGCATGCCGGTGTTCATCGCCCGAGAGGACTACTGGCAGGCGCGCTTCCGCAAGGCGGGCGTGCCGATCATCGGCGACGACATCAAGTCGCAGGTCGGGGCAACGATCGTGCACCGCGTGCTGACGCACCTTTTTCGTGATCGCGGCGTCGAGCTCGAGAACACCTATCAGCTCAACTTCGGTGGCAACACCGACTTTCTCAACATGCTCGAACGCGAGCGTCTCATGAGCAAGAAGATCAGCAAGACCAACAGCGTGCAGTCACAGCTTGCCACGCCGATGGAGAAGGATCACATCCACATCGGCCCGTCGGACTACGTGCCCTGGCTGAACGATCGCAAGTGGGCGTTCATCCGCCTTGAAGGCAAGTCCTTCGGGGACGTGCCGCTCAACGTCGAGTTGAAGCTCGAGGTGCACGACTCGCCGAACAGCGCCGGCATCGTCATCGACGCGGTTCGCTGCTGCAAGCTCGGACTCGACCGTGGCCTGAGTGGCACGCTCGAAGGTCCGGCGTCGTACTTCATGAAGTCACCGCCTCGACAGGTCTCCGACGACGACGCCCACCGCGCCACCGAAGAGTTCATCGCGGGTGTCGAGGTGGTCGGAGGGCGGCGCAACGGCCGCGTCGCCGACGTCCTGCCCGCAGCTGCGGAGGCGGAACCCGCCACACCCGCGACGAATTAGTCCGCCGGGCGATCGTGAGCCGACAGCGTTGATGCAGGCCGGCGACGTGGCGGTCAAGACGGGCACCGCGCAGCCCGTTGCGCGGGATCCGATGCTGGCGTACTACGCATACCGCGGCGCCGAGGCGCTGGTCGGCGTGCTCCCGCAATCGGTGTCGTACTGGCTCGGCGACCGCGCGGCGGACGCGCTGCTGACGACAGTGCCGAGCCGGTTCGACGGCCTTCGCGACAACCTTCGCCACGTCATTCCGACCATCGGCGATCGGCAGCTCAAGCGACTCGTCCGCCGCAACGTCCGCAACCTCACGCACTGCTGGGTGGACGTGATGGAGATGTCGTCGCGACGGACCGACCTGCCGTCGCGCATCGATATCCAGGACCTCTACCACTTCGAGGATGCGATCGCCCGGGGCAACGGCGTGGTCGTCGCGTCGATGCATTTCGGGTCGTGGGAGGTCGGCCTGGCGGGCTGGAACAAGATGGGCCACAGGATGGCGCTGCTCGCCGAGGTGCTCCGTCCTAAACAACTCTTCGATCGGGTGGTGGGAGCGCGGCGGGCTCAGGGCGTCCAGATCATTCCCCTCGACACGCAGTCGATGCGCGAAGGCGACCCGCAGGTCGCCCGGCGGCTCGGCGCGGCATCGATGCGCGAGGTGTTCAAGGTGCTCCGCTCCGGCGGTGTCGTGGCCATGGCGCTCGACCGCGACCTGATCGGGAACGGCGAGCCGCTCGAGTTCTTCGGTACGCCGGCGCCGATCCCGATCGGGACAGTCGAGATCGCCATCCGGGCCGGCGCGGCCATCGTCCCGATCCTGCTCTTCCGCGACCGCTATCGGGTCAATGCGGTGGTTCACCCCGAGATCCGGTATTCCCCCGATGCGCCCAGGGACGCTGAGGTGCGCAAGACTGCGCAGATGCTGCTGCGCATCTTCGAGGGGGCGATCCGCGAGCACCCCGAGCAATGGCATGTCCTCGACCCCATCTGGCCGGCCACCGGGACACCATGAAGATCTGCCTCGTCTCCCCGTACGACTTCATGCACCCAGGAGGGGTCACCGAGCACGTCCGGCACCTCTCCGCCAAGCTGCGCGCGCGCGGCCACGACGTGACCGTGCTCGCGCCCTCGAGCCGGGTTGGAGACGACCACGGCATCCCCGGGTACGTGCGGATCGGGCGGAGCGTCCCGGTGCGCACCAACGGCTCCGTCGCTCGCATCGCACTGTCGTTTCACCTGGTGCGGCGCGTGCGAGCGTTGCTCGACGAGAACCACTTCGACGTCGTCCACTACCACGAGCCACTTGTGCCCTCGTTGCCGATCACCGTGTTGCGATTCCACAGCGGTGCGAACGTCGGCACCTTCCACGCGATGGCCCGGCGCAACCTCGGGTACTACTACGGCAGGCCGTTTCTCAAGCGATACTTCAACCGCCTCCACGTGCACGTCGCCGTGAGCGTGCCCGCACGGGATTTCATCGCGCGATATTTCGAAGGCGAGTACCGGGTCGTCCCCAACGGCATCGACTGCTCCCGGTTCAATCCCAACCATTCGCAGCTCGATGAGCTGCGCACGCGCGGCAAGGCGACGATCCTCTTTGTCGGACGCCTCGAGTTCGCGCAAAGGCCTGCCGACGTTGCTCGAGGCGTACGGTCAGCTGCGTCGCCTCCGCAACGATGCACGCCTCGTCGTGGTGGGGGATGGCCCCATGCGGTGGGGCTACGAGAGTCAGGTCGCGGCCATGGGCATTCCCGACGTCGAGTTCGCGGGCAGGGTGTCCGCGGAGCTGCTGCCGCGCTACTACGCGTCGGCCGACATCTTCTGCGCTCCGGCGACCGGCGGCGAGAGCTTCGGGATCGTGTTGCTGGAGGCCATGGCCAGCGGTGTGCCGGTGATGGCGTCTTCCATCCCGGGCTTCAGCAGCGTGATCCTCCATGACGTGGACGGCGTGCTCGTTCCCGCCCGCCATCCCAAGGAATGGGCGGCCGCACTCGGCGCGCTGCTCGACGACCCGGCGCGACGCGCCGCGATGAGCGAGCGCGGGCTCGTCAAAGCGCAGCTGTACGACTGGGAACACGTTGTCGACGAAGTTCTCGACGTGTATCGCGTGGCGCGTGAGCGTGCCGGCGCGAGCACGGTGGTAGCCGGTGTTCACGTCCAGGCTCCAGGACTGGGTTAGGGCCGGCGCGCGACGCGCCGTTCCTGCTCTCCACGCGCTGCACCTGACACCGAATATCCTGACCATGCTCGGGTTGTGCATCTGCGCCGGCTCTGCGATCCTCATCGCTCTCGGGTTTCTCCTGCCCGGCGGCGTGCTGCTGCTGCTTGCCAGTGGGTTCGACATCCTTGATGGCGCGCTCGCTCGGGTGACCGGCCGCGAACAGAGCTACGGTGCCTTCCTCGACTCGACGGTCGACCGCTACGCGGAGGCGATGACGTCCATCGCGCTCCTCTACTACTTCATCTTCCACGGCCATCACACGCTCGAGCCGATGCTCGTGGTCTTCGCGTTGACGGGGTCGCTGCTCGTGTCCTACGTGCGCGCGCGGGCGCAATCCCTCGGGTTCAACGGTGACGGCGGGCTGCTGGCCCGTCCGGAGCGCGTCGTCATCACCGTCATCGGGCTGGTGATCGCGCCGCTGCTCATCTGGGCTCTCTGGATCCTCGCGATCCTGACCAACGTCACGGCGGTGCAGCGGATCTGGGTTGTGTGGCAGCAGGCGCGGCGCAGCGCGGCGGAGACCCGCAGCGCTTCGGGCGTGCCCACGGGGTAGCCGCATCACGGAAGCGCGAGGTCCAGGCGCGGATCCTCGGCGATGCCATCGCGCCGGATCTCGAAGTGCAGGTGAGGTCCGGTTGCGTTGCCGGATGACCCGACGGTGCCGATCACGTCGCCTACCGTCACAAGGTCCCCACTCGCGACGAGCACTGTGTCGAGGTGGCCGTACAAGCTGCTGAGCCCGCCGCCGTGGTCGATGACCACGTGCAAGCCGTATCCCGTGGCCGACACGATGACCGTGACAACGCCCGGGAGCGTCGCCATCACCGGCGTCCCCCGCGACGACGCCAGGTCGACCCCGGAGTGCCAGTGCCCGCCAGGGCATGCGCGATCCACCGGTTCGAAGGCAAAGCTGGTGCACCCGAATCCCTGCGACATCCACGAATGCGCCAGCGGTTTGGCGAAGTGCGCGCCCGTGGAGCTGCTCCTCGCGGCACCGCTGGCGAACGCTGTTCCGCCGCACAGTCCGAGGGCGAGCAGCATTGTGACCGCGGCCGCCGTGCGAATCACGGCGCCGTCCGGTGGCGCACCACGTGATGTGTCGGTGCCAGCGCCCTGTGCATCGACCGCCGGACATGGCGCATCGCCGTATGTGCGTTGGTCTCGACATGCGTTGCGGCGTGGAGGGTTCCCGGAACCTTGAGGACGATCCAGAGGATCGCCAGCGCGAACAGGCTCTCGGCGATGCCGCTCCCTGCGCCGAATCCGACCGCCGTCGCGACCCTCAGGATGATCAGCTGCACGGCCTGCATGAAGACGGCGACCATGAAGAGACGCAGCCACGTGAACGCATAACGGCGAGTGTCCGGGAGCGCCGAGCACAACGCCGCAAGGGGCGCGAGCACGACGAGTATGTCGAGCATCGCGGTTCGGATCACGTACGAAAGCATCAGGATCACGACGGCAACGACGACGCCGAGTGCGAAGACCGCGTGGAACAGGTCCTGGGAACCCTGGATGATGGACACGGTCGCGGCGCTCATCGACCCCGACCAGGGGAGTGTGTCGGTGGTCAGCGGGCCGCCGAGCGACTGCACGACCCCACCGATCGCGTTGTTGAGATCGATCGCCATCTGAATGAAGTAGATCGAACCGTGCACCATGACGATCGCCGCCATGACTCGCGGGATCACCAGATGGAGCGCGTAGCGCGCGTGGATCGAGTGCTCGAAGATGCTCCGGAGCGACGCATACAGCAGGACCGCGCCGACAAGCACGTCGGCAACCAGCGCCAGCGCCCCGTTCAGGTGCGCAATCGCCGGGTTTGCCGTCAAGGGGCGAATGCCGGCGCCGGTCGGGTCGACGGTGGTGAAGAGGTAGCGGCTCAGCTCGGCGTTGATGTCGGTTCGAGCTGTCGCGATGAAGTGCGACAGCACCCCGGTCAGCAGCTGGAGGATCGTGCCGAGGGGATCGCGGATCCCCTGCACGATCCCCGGGAACGACTGCATCAGGCCGGCTCAGTGAATCGTCGCTGGGACACTGGCGATCAACGCGTGGGTTAGGGTTCCCGCGACTTCCACACCGATGGTGCCGAAGACAATCCGGCCGATCCACTTCTTCGCCTGCGCGACGTTCGCCGGATCGACCGCCACGATCTTGTACATGAACGCGATGAGGAATGCGAGCGCGCCGACGCTCGCGAGCAGGCCTTGCGCGATGAGGATCCAGTTGTCGATGAGCGCCTTGAGCTGAGTCACGATGGGCGACCTCCGATGGACGTGATTCGGTATCGGTCGCCCCTCCGGCCGTTCCGGGTGAGCACCCGGACAGTCAGCAGACTATACGGATTTGTGTATGTCTGTCAAGCGATAAACTCGCCGCCGCACTGCCCTTCCGGAGGCTCATGAATCTCGCTGCATTCGCTCGTCAGCCGCTGCTGTTCGGTCCTTCTCCCGTGCATCCTCTGGAGCGTCTCAGCAGATCGCTGGGGGGCGCCGAAGTATGGGCGAAGCGTGAGGACTGCAACAGCGGCCTTGCGTTCGGAGGCAACAAGACCAGGAAGCTGGAGTATCTGGTGGCGGATGCCCTGGCTCAGGGCTGCGACACGCTCGTCTCGATCGGTGGCGTCCAGTCCAACCACACTCGTCAGGTTGCCGCGGTCGCCGCACGCTTGGGCATGCGCTGCGTGCTGGTCCAGGAGAGCTGGGTTGAATGGTCCGATCCCGTCTATGACAAGGTTGGCAACATCCTGCTCAGCCGCATGCTCGGAGCGGACATCAGGATGGTGCACGAGGGCTTCGGCATCGGTTTCAAAGCGAGCTGGGAGCAGGCGCTTGACGATGTGAGAAGCGCCGGGGGCAAGCCGTACCCGATTCCGGCCGGCGCATCCGATCATCCCTTGGGGGGCCTGGGATTCGCCCGGTGGGCACAGGAGGTTGAGGACCAGGAGCGAGCGCTCGGCATCTTCTTCGACACCGTCATCGTGTGCTCGGTCACTGGGAGCACCCAGGCCGGGATGATCGCCGGTTTCGCTTCCCAGGAGCGGCCTCGCCGGGTCATCGGCATCGACGCGTCTGCGAAGCCCGAGGAGACGCTCGACCAGATCACGCGGATTGCTCGACAGACGGCCGAGCTGATCGACATCGGTCGTGATCTGCGCCGCGACGAGATCATCCTCGACGCTCGCTACCATGCCGGAACCTACGGAATCGCTGACGAGCGGACGGTCGAAGCCATCAAGCTCGGGGCGCGCCAGGAGGGGATGATCACCGACCCGGTCTATGAGGGCAAGTCTCTCGCGGGCATGATCGACATGATCACCAGCAGGGAAATTGCATCGACGTCGAGGGTGCTCTACGCCCACCTCGGTGGCCAGCCCGCACTCAACGGCTACAGCTCACTCTTCACGTAGGCTCAATCGAAGGGTATGTCGAGCAAGGCGGACTTCACGTCAGCCTTTGCCTCACCGCTTGCGGCAGAGACGTATGACGAGGTGCTGGTGCCGCGTCTGTTCACCCCCTGCGCGACGATTCTCCTCGAGCACCTTGAGCTCCGAGCCGGCGAAATCCTTCTCGACGTCGCATGTGGGACGGGCATCGTGGTCCGGCTCGCGGCGCCCGCGCTCGGCCCGAGCGGTCGGGTCATCGGACGCGACATCAACGCGGCAATGATCGAGCGGGCACGCAGCCATGCGCTCCCACCCGTGTCAGCGAGCGTTGCGTTCGGTGTTTCGCCTGCGTCTCCGCTCGACCTCGACGATGCGTCTGTTGATGCCGTGACGTGTCAGCAGGGCCTGCAGTTCTTTCCCGAACCTGACGCGGCACTTGCCGAGA
Source organism: Candidatus Dormiibacterota bacterium (assembly GCA_963756075.1). Lineage (GTDB taxonomy): Bacteria > Chloroflexota > Dormibacteria > Aeolococcales > Aeolococcaceae > Palsa-851. The sequence goes on from CAVWMH010000002.1 coordinate 528,270, forward strand.
TGCGGCGTTGCCTCCGCCCGACGGGCCGCCTCGCAATCGCCGTGTGGTTCGGCATCGAGGAGTGCCCTTTGTGGGCGGCGCTGGAGGTGGGGCTTACAGAGCAATTCGGTGAAGAGCGTGCCGCGGAGATCCGCCGACCCTTCAGCTGGCCGGGCGCGGACGCCCTGGCAGACGGACTCACCGGGGTCGGGTTCGAGGGGATCCGCCTGTCGGACCACACGGTCGTGATGCACTTCGAAGCTGGCGTGCGGCAAGCGATGCAGGCGCTGGTGAGCACACCGTTTGCGGCGGACGTCCGCGCGCTAGACGCAGCCACTTACGAGCGCATGACATGTACCGTCATGCGACACCTGGCGCGCTCGACGGATCCCGATGACGTGGTCGACATCCCGGCGAGGACCTGGATCGGTACCGCGACGCACGGGTGAGGCTGTTCGCGTATTCCATCTTCGCCTGAACGCTCAGCGCACAGCCCGCTGCGCCGAACCAGGTCATGCATCGCCGCGTACCGTGACGTGATGGGAGTACCACCAGTGCGGGTGTGGCTTGAACCCCTGGGGCACCATCCAATCTGAGCCGGGCGACGTGCTGCTTGCCCTTCCCGTCGCGCCGGGTTTCCAGATTGGGTCGGTCGTGGCATGGCGGGGCTCGGCGAACACCATCACGATCGCGGAGGGCCTTGTGCAGACCTGCCATGGCGGCGAATGCACGGCAGCTCGCGTCGCCATGCGCCTCGCTGTGGTGCCGCGGGTGGTGCTCCCTCAGTCGATGGTGACCTTCGAGGTGGCCGGTCAACCGGATCGATCCGCCGTCGACTTGCGGTCTCACAACCCAACCCCTGTAGCGTGACGATCGCGGCGCTTGGTCCCGCTCAGCTACGGATGACCCCCAACCAGTGGCCACGGTCCTCGCCCAACGCTTCAGAACATGTACTAATCTCACCTCAGCTCATAAGCACTGTTGAGGAGAGACGCCGTGGCTGGAGAGAAGTCCCGGGGAGCGCCCAAGCGACAGGGTAAGAAGCCGAAGGCTGCCGCAATCGCCAAGGCAGCAAAGAAGGCGGCCGCTCAGACCGCCGCGCAGGCGCCCGCCGAGCGCTGACCTCCGGAGAGATCCTTCTCGACGCTAGCCGGCTTCGGCGGCTATCGAGCGCTTCCGGAGCTTGTTGCGCTCGTCCGCGTTGAGCACGCGTTTGCGCATGCGGATGCCCACAGGGGTGACCTCGACGAGCTCGTCGTCGATGATGAAATCGAGGCACTCCTCGAGCGACATCTTCCGCGGAGGGACCAGGCGGATGGTCATGTCCTCGGTGGATGAACGGATATTGGTCTTCTGCTTCTGCTTGGTCACGTTGAGGTGGATGTCGCCGGGCCTACGGTTGAGCCCGACGATCATGCCTTCGTAGACGGGCGTCCCCGGCGCGATGAGCGGCTGGCCTCGTTCCTGGAGGGTGACGAGGCCATAGGCGACGGCCACTCCGGGTTGACTCGCGGTGAGCACGCCGCTTCGTGTCGTCGTCGGCAATGCCCAGGTGCGTTCCCAGCCCAGCAGACGCGTGGCCATCACGCCGGTGCCGCGCGTGAGGGTCAGGATCTGGCTGCGCAACCCGATGAGCGCTCGGGTCGGTGCGTGGTACGTCAACCTCACGCCGCCGCCTGCGTCGGTGCGCATCGCGGTCATCTTCGCGCCGCGCGTTCCGAGCGCATCGGTGATGGCGCCGACGACTTCTGCGGAGCAGTCGATGACGCAATCCTCGACCGGTTCCACTCGCTCGCCGTCGATCTCCTTGGTGATGACCGCGGGTCGCGACACCTCGAACTCGTAGCCCTCGCGCCGCATGGTCTCGATGAGGATGGCGAGATGCAATTCGCCGCGTCCGCTGACGTCGAAGATGTCCGCGGTGGGTCCGTCCTCGACTCGGAGCGCGACGTTGGTGAGCAACTCGCGCTCCAGCCGCGCGCGGAGCTGGCGTGAGGTGCTGCTGACGGTCGCCTCTCGTCCGGCGAGTGGAGACTGGTTGACGGAGAACTGCATGCGCAGGGTCGGCTCGCCGATCTCGAGGCGTGGCAAGGCCTCCGGCGACTCCGCGTCGGCGATGGTGTCCCCGATGGCAACCGCAGCGATTCCCGACAGGTAGACGATCTCGCCGGCGGACGCCGACTCCACGGAGAGGCGCTGGAGCGCCTCGACGGTGAGCACCGTCGCGATTCGCTCGACCTTCCCGGCGCCCGAAGCGGTGAAGCAGACGACGCTCTGTCCGGGGTGGACCGTGCCGCGCTGGATGCGCCCCAGTGCGAGCCGGCCGCTCCAGTTGTCGTGGTCGAGGTTGCTCACGAGCATTTGCAGCGGGCCGTCCGGGTCCGCGCGCGGCGGCGGCACCTGCTCGATGATTGCGTCGAGCAGGGGCTCCAGGGTCACCCCGGCGTGGATGAGGTCCGCGGTGGCTGTTCCCTCACGCGCGTTGGTGTAGAGGACGGGCGCGTCCAGCTGCCACGACTCCTTGGCGAGCTCGAGCAGCAGGTCGTGGGTGGCCTCGACCGTCTCCGCAGGCTGGGCGTTGGTGCGGTCGATCTTGTTCACGACGATGATCGGCTGCAGGCCGAGTGCGAGTGCCTGGCGAAGCACGACACGCGTCTGCGGCATTGGCCCCTCCGCTGCGTCGACGAGCAGCAGGCAGCCGTCCGCCATCCCGAGGACACGCTCGACCTCGCCGCCAAAATCCGCGTGGCCCGGGGTGTCGATGATGTTGAGCTTCACCCCGTTGTAGCGAACGGACGTGGTCTTGGCGAGGATCGTGATCCCCTTCTCGCGCTCGAGATCGTTGGAATCCATGATCAGCTCGCCGACCTGCTCGTGGGCCGCGAAGACACGCGACTGCTTCAACAGGGCATCGACGAGCGTGGTCTTGCCATGGTCGACGTGCGCGATGATCGCGACGTTGCGAATGTCCGCCCGGCGCTTTTCGCCTGGCACGAGAGGGGGTGGCACCTCTCGATTCTGACCGCCCTGCGTTCATCGCCCGCCGGTCACCCATTTCAGGAACTGCTGAATATGGGCTGCGAGAGCAGTTTCGAGCTCGTGGAGCACCGAGTACTGGCCAATGGCGGTGGCGGCGGTATTTGCGTTCAACTGCTTGAACAGCCCCGACAGCGGGGAGGTGAGACCCCCGAGCGGCCCGGCATCGGTAGCCGGGGACGGACTTGCGAGCGGGAGGGCAGGCCCAGCCCCAGGCGTCGCCGTCGCGACAGCCGGCGGCGCCCAGCTGATGTAGCGACCGGGGGTTGGAGCCTGCGCTCCGGCGTGGACGGCGAAGGCCACCACCCCTCCCGCAGCGGCCACACCAATGAGGATGCGGAACCGGTGAACACCAAGCATGGGCTACCTCCAAAGATCCAGCTTTGACGGTCGCCCATCCGGCCGCGCCGGACGCCTCCGGCTTTCAAAAGTATACGGATTTGTGTATGAGGGCGCTGCGTGAATTGGGCTGGTACAGCCTGTGCGCGAGCCGTTGACGCGCAGGTCAGGCCCCTATATTCATGCGATGAACACGGCGAGGACGGTGCTGCTCTACGGTGTCGGGGCGGTCGCCGGCATCCTCCTCGGTCTGGCGGCCGGGCAGGTCACAACGTCGTGCACCGGGTCGTGCGCCGGAACGCAACCACGGTTTGCGGTCTGGCAGAGCGGGTTGATCGGTCTGGGCGGCGCGGTCGTGGTGCTCGTCGCCTGTGCGCTGTTCGAGGAGGAGTTCATCCCGGTCACCCGACTGTGGATCCGCACGGCCATCCGCCGGCTGCGTGTCCGCACCGCTCAAGAGCGAAGGTGAGACCATTCAAGAGTGGCTGACCCTGTTTCGCTGACCCTCCCGGCGATGGGTGAGTCGGTCTCGGAAGGAATCGTCTCCCGCTGGCTCAAAGCAGTCGGTGACAGCGTCGAGGAGGGCGAGCCCGTTGTCGAGGTGACGACCGACAAGGTCGACGTCGAGGTCCCCGCACCCGCAACAGGGCAGCTGACCGAGATCGTCGCGGCTGAAGGACAGACGGTCGCCGTCGGCGCAACCCTCGCGGTGATCGCCCCCGGGGTTGTGGCCGTCTCGGCCGCCGCGCCGAGCGCCGATGCGTCCGTGCCTGAGGCCAAGGCCCCCGCTCCTACGCCGAGCGCCGATGGACCGGAGCCCAAAGCCGAGGTTGTTCCGTCTCCGTCCATGTCCCCGGCACCACCGCCCCTTCCGGAGGCGGCCCCGGCCACACCCGCCCCGACTGCGGCGTCGGACAGCTCCGACGTCGACGCGGCGCCTCTGGCTCGCAGGACCGCGGCCAGGAACGGCGTCGATCTTCACGCCATTCATGGATCGGGCCCGGGCGGCATCGTGACCAAGGGAGACGTGCTCCGCGCCATGACCGGCGCAGCACCGCGACCCGACACCACCGTGCGGGTCGTCGACGGAGAACACGCCGAGCCGATCAGGGGCCCGGCCGCCGCACTCGTGGACTACATGGAGCGCAGCCGCGACATCCCCACCGCAACGTCGTTCCGAACCGTCGCTGTCGACGTGCTCGACAGCCGGCGCCGGCAGCTCAACAGCGCGCTCGCAGCCGGTGGCAACGCGGGCAAGGTGTCGTTCACTCATCTCATCGGATACGCCGTTGCGAGGGCCGCCGGCGCGATCCCAGCCATGACTGCTCATTTCGCACGGACCGACGACGGCAAGCCCGCACGCGTGCCCGGGCCCGTGCATCTCGGTCTTGCGGTGGACAGCGTCCGCAAGGACGGTTCACGTTCGCTCGTCGTCCCGGTCATTCGCAACGCCGCCGAGCTTCCCTTCAAGGAATTCCGCGACGAGTACGAGCGCCTGATCGAACGCGCGCGAACCAATGCGCTCACCGCCGACGAGCTCCAGGGCGCGACACTCACGCTGACCAATCCGGGCGGGATCGGGACTGTCGCCTCGGTGCCGCGGCTCATGCCCGGCCAGGGAACCATCGTCGCAGTCGGCGCCATCGGCTACCCCGCCGAGTGGCGCAGCGTGGCCGAGACAAGCATCCGAGACCTCGGCGTCGGCAAGGTCATGACCATGACCAGCACCTACGATCATCGCGTCATCCAGGGAGCCGAGTTGGGGGAGTTTCTCGGGCGGATCGCATCCCTGCTCGACGGTGCCGAGAATTTCTACGACACGGTTTTCGCCAACCTTGGCCTGAATCTACCGCCGCTCGAAACCGCTCCGGCTCGCACGGCCCCGGCCCCCGCGCCTGCTGCGCCGCCTCCTTCGACCGGCGTTGGCGGAGCACCTGATCGCATCCTGCTCGGCGCGATGCAGGCGGCCACATCGCTGGTCAAGGCGCACCGGACCCACGGCCATCTTGGCGCGCACCTCGACCCGCTCGGCTCGCCGCCGATCGGGGATCCCGCCATGGAGCCGTCGACGTACGGTCTGACCCCCGAGCTGATGGAGCAGATCCCCGCCGATCTGCTGCGCGTCTACGTCCCCGGTCGCAACCTGGCGGAGGTGCTCCCGAATCTCCGTACTACGTACTGCGGCACGATCGCCTTCGAGATCGAGCACATCTCGAGCCACGAACAGCGTGTGTGGCTGCGCGAGCACATCGAGTCCGGCAGGTACCGCCCGGCGCTGACCGTCGAGGACCGGCTTCGACTCCTCGAACGCCTCACCAGGGTCGATGCGATGGAGCGATACCAGCGCGCGGCCTTCCTAGGTCAGAAGACGTTCTCACTCGAGGAACTCGACGCCCTCGTGCCGATGCTCGAGACGCTCATGAGCCTGGTCGCCGACGACGGCATCGGAGAGGTCGTGATGGGCATGCCGCACCGCGGGCGGCTCGCGGTGGTCGCGCACGTCGCCAATCACTCGTACGAGTCCATTCTCAACGCGTTCGAACTCGCGTCCGCGCGTCGGGCGATCGGTCGCGTCAACTCGACCGGCGACGTGAAATACCACGTCGGCGCCACCGGGACCTATCACACCGAATCCGGCAAGGTGATCCTGGTCCGTCTGCTGCCAAATCCCAGCCACCTGGAGGCGATCGACCCGGTGGTGGAGGGGTGGTGCCGTGCGGCGCAGACGCAGCGTCGCGCGACGTCGCTGCACCTGGATCCGATGGCGGCGCTTCCAGTGCTGATCCACGGCGACGCAGCCTTTGCGGGGCAGGGAGTCGTGCAGGAGGTGCTCAACCTGCAGTCGCTTCCCGGCTACACGACGGGCGGCACCGTGCATTTCATCGCCGACAACCAGGTCGGCTTCACCACCGATCCGCTGGAGGGGAGGTCGACGCGCTACGCATCTGACCTCGCCAAGGGATTTGACATCCCCATCGTCCACGTCAACGCCGACGACGTCGAGGCATGTCTGGCTGCGATGACGTTCGCGTACGACTACCGCCGCAAATACCGCCGAGACGTCATGGTGCACCTGATCGGCTACCGGCGGTTCGGACACAACGAGGCCGACGAGCCCGCGTACACGCAGCCACTCATGTACCTGAAGATCCGCCAGCACCCCACCGTCCGCGAGTTGTTCGCGGCGCAACTTGTCGCGGATGGTCTGCTACGGCCAGAAGACGTCGAGGCGCAGGCCAAAGCGATGTACGGCCGCATCGCCGATGCACACAAGCGGGTGAAGCAAAACCTCGCGGCAGAGCTCGACGATCTGACTCACGAGCAGGTGATCGAGGAGCCGGACGATCCGACCATGCGGACGGCCGTTGCCGGGCGTCAGCTGGTGGCGCTCAATGACCAACTGCTGACCTTCCCGAAACATTTCACGCCGAACGGCAAGCTCCTCCGCCAGATGGAGCGACGCAAGTCGGCGATGCTCGAGGGCGCCGTCGACTGGGGGACCGCCGAGGCACTCGCGTTCGCCTCGCTCATCACCCAGGCTCATCCGATCCGGCTCACCGGCCAGGACACTGTGCGCGGCACATTCAGTCACCGTCACCTTGCATTTCACGACGAGCGCACGGGCGAGGTGTTCATCCCGATGCAGCACCTCACCGACGCGCAGGCCACCTTCGAGGTCCTCAACAGTCCGCTCAGCGAGGTTGGCTGTCTCGGCTTCGAGTACGGCTACAGCGCGGCGGACCCGGAGACGCTGGTCATCTGGGAGGCGCAGTACGGCGACTTCTTCAACAACGCCGAGATGATCGTCGACCAGTTCGTCTCGTCGGCCCGCGCCAAATGGGGCCAGCACTCCCGCTTGACCATGCTGCTGCCCCACGGCTACGAGGGAAGTGGTCCCGAGCATTCGAGCGCGCGAATCGAACGCTTCCTGCAGCTCTGCGCGAACGACAACATGCGCCTGGCGAACTGCACGACGCCCGCGCAGTACTTTCACCTGATGCGCAGCCAGGGACTGCTCAACGATCCGCGCCCGCTGATCATCTTCACGCCGAAAAGCCTGCTGCGCCTCAAGGAGTCGACGTCCAGGCTCGCCGACCTCAGCACCGGCAGGTTCCAGCCCGTGATCGACGACCCCACGGGGGCGGAACGCCGCGACGAGGTCCGGTCGCTGCTTCTCTGTTCGGGGCGGATCTACTACGAGCTGAGCCTCGCACCGCAACGAGTCGAGGCGAACGATGTCGCCATCTCGCGAGTCGAACAGCTCTATCCGTTGCCCGTCGACGCCATCCTCGAGCTGGTCGCCTCATATCCGAAGCTCGAGCGGCTGTACTGGGTGCAGGAGGAGCCGCAGAACATGGGCGCGTGGGGGAGCCTGGAGCGTGCGCTCGGGCTGGCGCGCCCATCGAATATCGAGTGGGACTACATCGGGAGACCGCGCCGCGCCAGTCCCTCGGAGGGATACGCGGGCTCGCATCAACTCGAGCAGGAACGCATCGTCACTGAGGCATTCGCCACGTCACGACGCGGTCAGAACGGAGCAGTGGCCGCCGTCCCAGCCACCACGCCCATCTCGGCATGACCCAGCGCGTGGTGGTGCTTGGCGGCGGTCCCGCCGGCGATGTCGCCGCGCTCCGCGCCGCGCAGCTGGGCGCCGAGGTGACGCTCATCGAACGCGCCGAGCTGGGCGGAACCTGCCTGAACTGGGGCTGTATCCCCACCAAGTCGTTGCTCGCCGGCGCCGACCTGCTCCGCAAGATCCGCGACGCTGCGTCCTTCGGCATTCGCGTCCCGGAGGCCGAGGTGGATTTCCCACGGATGATGGAGCGAAAGGAAGAGATCGTCCTGACCATGCGCAAGGGCGTCGAGGCGGCGTGCAAGCGACGAGGCGTGAAGGTCGTTCGCGCGCAGGGGGTGGTCGACGGCGATGCGGTTGTCACCGCCGAGGGACGCCACGAGTTCGATCACCTCATCGTCTGCGTCGGCACCGAGCCATCCGGCCTGCCCGGCATCGACATGGAGCATCCCCGCGTTGTCACCTCCAATGGCATCCTCCGCCTCGAGCGTGTTCCCGACCACATGCTCGTGATCGGCGGTGGTGTCGTCGGTTGCGAGTTTGCGAGCCTCTTTGCGGCGCTGGGGTCGCGCATCACTGTCGTCGAGGTCCTCCCGCAGGTCCTTGCGGGTGTCGATGCGCGGATCGTCCAGCAGTGGCGTCGCATCGTCGAGAAGCAGGGCATCACGTTTCTCGCCGGACGCCGTGTCGAATCGGTGGACTACAGCGCGGACGCGGTCAAAGCTCACCTGGACGACGGCACCGCGATCGACGCCGACCTGCTGCTCGTCTCGGTCGGCCGTCGCTCCCAGACCCGCGGGATCGGCCTGGAGGAGGCTGGCGTTGCCATCAACGATCGCGACCACATCGAGGTGGACGAGTTCCTGCGAACGGCCAACCCGAAGATCTGGGGAGCCGGGGACTGCATCGGCGGCCTGCAGCTGGCGCACCTCGGCAGCGCCGAGGGCGGACGCGCCGTCGAAAACGCCCTCGGTCACGACGTCATGCCGATGGACCGGACGGTCGTCCCCTCGTGCATCTACACCCACCCCGAAATTGCCATGGTTGGCCTGAACCCGGAGGCTGCGAAGGCAGCCGGCATCGACGTCAAGCTCGGCCAGGCCCGCTACCTCGGCAACGGCAAGGCCCTCGGCGAAGGTGAGCCCGACGGCCTCGCACAGCTCTACGCCGACGTGGCAACCGACCGACTGATCGGCGCGACAGTGATGGGCGTGCACGCGGTCGAGATCATCCACGAAGTCGGTGTCGCGATCAGTGACGGCCTCACAATGGACGACCTCGGTTCGATCATCCACGCGCACCCAACCGTCAGCGAACTGATGATGGACGCGGCCGAGCAGGGCGAAGGCGTCGCTCCCTACCTAAGCTGAACGCCACGCGACGCGGAGCGGGAGGGGTCACCCCCGCCCCTGCTCAGCTTGTCAGCGCCCTCGTTCGCGCAAGCAGATTGTCGCGCTCTCTCGGGCGCTGCCAAATTCGCTGTGACGGGGGTGACCCCTCCCGCTCCGAGACATTGCTCAAGTTTAGGAAGTGGCTGTCTTGCGCAGCCGCTCGTCGCGGCGCCGCCGGTTTCGCATCCGGATTGCGACCACCAGGACACGTCCCTCGAACCACGTCGCGGCGCCGGCGCCGACCGCGGCTGCGAGCAGGATCGCGCCGAGCCAGCGTGGGCTCAGGACGACGATCGTGACGCCGGCTACCGCGAGGACGGCGGTTGCAGTCAGGAACGTCGCGGTGAGCAGCGCGCGCCAGGTCAGCAGGATGGAAGCTCTGACCGCCATGACCGCGGCTTGAGCGTCGAGGCGGGCCTTGGGCGTCGTGCCGGGAACGGGTTGACCGCCCGCGAATGCGCGCCGGCGGTTGGTGGCGATCCGCCAGAAAAACAAGCTCGCCGCAAGCCGGGCGAGGAGCCTGATGACAATGGCCCACGGCATGTACCCATGCTACAGTCGCCGAGCGTTTCAACCGTGGGAGCAGCGAGATGATTCGTGCATACGTGCTCGTGACAGCGAGTGCAGGCAGGGCACAACACGTGGCCGATGCCCTCAGAGGCAGTGACGGCATCGTCCTGGTCGACGCGATCACTGGCGAATACGACGTCATCGCCCAGGTCGAGGCAGCGGACGTCCCGGGCATCGGGCGTCTCATCCTGGACCGGATCCAGTCCGCCGACGGCGTGGTCAAGACGATCACGTGCCTCGCGGTCTGACCCGCGCGCGGCGGCACCGGTCGGGAGCACTGGCCTGGGTGGATTAGGCGGCCTCTACCGGGCAGCGCTGGCACGCCTTCGCGGCAGCGCACACCTCCGAAGATCGTTGCTCTTCTGGACTCTGCTCGGGCTCGCACTCGGCGAAGCGCTGACCGCTGATGTGGCGCTGGTGCACGGCCACGGCACGCTGACCCTCGCGGTCATCGCCACCGCGGTCTGGTGGGCGGTGGTCACGATCGGTGTGATCGGCGGTGCCGCGTTGCTCCGAACCCCGGAGGGCGTCCCGGTCGATCGCTACGGCATCCCCAACGGGCTGACCGCAATTCGCGGTTACGCGTGTGTTCCGGTGCTGCTGCTCGGAACCCTGTCGCTGCCCGGGCGCCTCGGGCTCGCGCTGTGGGGCTGCGTCGGAGGATCGGTCGGCCTGCTGGACGCGGTCGACGGCTTCATCGCCCGCCGCTATGGGCCGGTCACCGTCCTGGGCAAGGCGATGGACCCGTTCGGCGACGCCCTCTACTTCGTGGTCGGAGCCATCGGCTCCTGGGCGCTGGGGATCGTCCCGCTCTGGCTGGCGGTGTTGATCGTCGCGCGGTACGCGGGACCGGTGGTGCTGACGCCGATCGTTCTCCTCACCGGCCGTCGCCCGGAGCTGGTCTACACCGTATGGGGGCGGCGCAACACGCTGTTCACGGGCATCGTGCTCTTCGCCCTGTACATGGTCCGCCTGTTCGGGGGACCCATCGACGTCGTGGCCCTGATCATCGCGCTCCCAACGCTCGTGCCCACGGCGCTACTGCATTTCGTTGCGCTCTTCCAGCGCGTCGCCGCTTCGCCGCGGGCACGGTGACGGGCCGGGTCAATCGGCAACCGAGGTACCGAGCACCTCCCGGATGTGGCTGAGCCATCCCAGAGAGGTCAGGCCATGTGCTTCCGGCACGTAGTTGCAGTCGAAGCCGTCGGTGAGCATCCGAGTCAACGCGGCCTCGTCCAACCCTTCGTCGATGAGACGGTCGATGTCGCCCGTCGCTTTGATGACCGTGTCAGCTGACGCGTCATCCACGAACGCGTGCAGCGCAGCGTCGGGTGTGCCGTGGTCCTGCTGCCAATCCTGGTGGTAGTAGCCGGCAAGCAGCTGCGCCAATGCCGGGTAGTCGGTCGCGGCGTTGTCGATCGCCATGTCGATATCGATGGTGCCGTTCATTGTCAGCGCTCCTGGTGTCTTTTGTCCCGAAAGGGAGAACGGGTCGGGTAGGCGGTCACGAGCGTGAACCCGCCGGGCAATTCGTCGTTGCGGCGCAGGACGAGCCGGACTGCGGTCACCTGCGTGGGAACCACCACGCCCCGGCTGACCTCCGCGTACGTGAGCACGTGACCGACCACCTCGCCCATGTCTTCGACAAAGGTGAAGGGCGCGCTCCGGTCTCTGCCGCCCAGCCATTTGGTGATGTCAGAGCTGCGCCGTGTCACGGCGATGTCGACGCAGCGCTGCGCGGTCGCGCGACTGATGAATCGCCCCGCAGCGGCGACGCCCTCGCGAAGGATCCTGCGCATCTCATCGCCGGGGCGGGTGTCGACGTGGCGGCGCAGTGTGTGCCCGCCCCGACCCTCGTAGACGCTGAGGTCCTCGACCGGGATCCGGCGAGGGCGTGGCCTCGGAGCCGGCCGGTCAATGCCATCAAGCATGTGTGTGTCCTCCCGCGCCTGTCGCTGAGCAGCGAGTGATCGCCGCGATACGCCGCAGTCTCTCCGGGGTCCGCGGACACCTCGCAGACGGTGACCCGGGCGGGCGGGACGCGAACGCATAATCACGACGAGTGCTCGCAATCCTCAAGCCGACGCCTGCGCCCGGGTTCGAGATCGGCGACGTCCCAGTGCCCTCGCCCTCGGCAGGCCAGGTCCTCCTCCGTGTCCTGGCCGCGTCGGTGTGCGGCACCGACGTGCACCTCTACGACTGGAATCCCTGGGCCGCGGCGCGCGTGCATCCCCCACGCGTGGTCGGCCACGAAGTCTGCGGCGAGGTGGTCGCGTGGGGTGAGGGCGTGCACGATCCGCCGCTCGGGACCCGCGTGGCGGTCGAGTCACACATCGTCTGCGGGCATTGCGATGAGTGCCGTCGCGGCGACTTCCACGTCTGCGAGAACACTCGCATCCTCGGTGTCGACGTTGATGGGGGGTTTGCGACCCATCTCGCGCTACCGCCGGCGAACGTGTGGCCCGTCGGCGACACGGTTCCCCCGGAGATCGCCGCCGCCATGGAGCCGGTCGGCAATGCGGTGCACGCGTGTTCGTACGGGGACCTCGGCGGGCGAACCGTGGTGGTGTTCGGCTGCGGTCCGATCGGATGCGCGGCGATCGCTGTCGCGCGAGCCCGGGGCGCCACTCGCGTCGTCGGCGTCGACCGCAACGCGTATCGCCTCGACCTTGCCGAGCGCATGGGTGCGAACGCGATCGTCCAGGCGACCGATGCCGCCGCGGATGACGCCGTCCGCCGGGCCGCCGGCGCGGCGATCGACTGCGTGCTCGAGATGAGCGGATCACCGGTTGCGGTCGCGTCGGCGACACGTCTCGTTCGGCCGGGGGGATGGATCAGCCTGCTCGGCATCGGCGACGGGCCCGACGTCGTCGATCTGTCCAGCGATGTCGTCATGAAGGGCCTGAGCCTGTACGGCATCGCGGGCCGGCGCATTCCGGAGACCTGGGAGCAGGTGACCGCGTACGTTCGCGACGGCGTCATCGATGTGCGCGCGTTGATCACGCACCATTTCGCGATGCACGACATCGATACCGTGATCGAGCTGATGAAGTCAGGTCAATGCGGGAAGGTGACCCTCACGCCCGAGTAGACGCGCGGGGTATCGTTGGTCGCATGGTGATGAGCGCGGGCACGTCGAAGGCCGTCCAGGCCCTTGACGCGTCGCTGAACGAGGATCTCGAGGCACTGCGTCGCGACGGGTTGTTCCGTCCCCTGCGCGTGCTCGAATCGGCGCAGGGCCCGGAGGTGGACATCGCAGGCAAAGCGGTGATCAGCCTGTCCAGCAACAACTACCTCGGACTCAACACGCATCCTCGCCTGGTCGAGGCTGCATCCCGCGCAGCAATCGAATGGGGCGCGGGCACCGGCGCGGTGCGCACCATCGCGGGGACGCAGACCCTGCACGAGGAGCTGGAGCGCCGGCTCGCGGCGTTCAAGCGCACCGAAGCGTCGCTCACCTTTCAGAGCGGCTACGCGGTGAACGTCGGTGTCATCGGCTCGATGCTCGACCAGGGTGACTGCGTTGTCAGTGACAAGCTCAACCACGCGAGCATCATCGACGGCATCCGGCTGACCAAGGCCGACCGGATTCTGTACGAACACGTCGACGCAGATGACGCCGAGCGCGCGCTCAGCGAGGCCCGTGGCAAGGGATATCGACGCATCCTGCTGGTCACCGACGGCGTCTTCAGCATGGACGGCGATATCGCCCCACTGCCGGCGCTCGTGGAGCGAGCGGAGCAGTACGGGGCGGCGGTGATGGTCGATGATGCGCACGCGACCGGTGTGCTCGGCACCAACGGCCGCGGCACCACCGATCATTTCGGGCTTCACGGCCGGGTCGCGCTGAACATCGGCACCCTCAGCAAGGCGATCGGGGTCGTCGGCGGCTATGCAGCCTCGTCGCAGATCGTGCGCGATCACCTGATCCACAAGTCGCGGCCGTTCCTGTTCTCCTCCTCCCACCCGCCGGCGGTGGTCGCCGCCTGCATTGCCGCCATCGACGTGCTCGAGCAGGAACCCCAGCTCATGGAGCAGCTCTGGAGCAACACGCGTCATTTCAAGAGCGGACTCCGCGAGCTCGGCTTCGACATCGGCCAGAGCGAGACCCCGATCACCCCCGTGATGTGCGGCGAGGCGGCGGCGGCGATGGAACTCTCCGACATGCTGCTCGAGCGTGGCGTGTTCGCCCAGGGCATCGGGTTTCCCACCGTCGCCCGGGGAAGGGCCCGAGTGCGAACCATCGTCTGCGCGACCCACACCCACGAGCAGCTGGATCGAGCGCTGCTCGCCTTCGAGGAGGTCGGCACCCGTCTCGGACTGATCGGAGGACGCCGTGACGCGTAACCCGATGACACCGACACGCTTCTGCGAGGTGCGTCCTTCGCGGGTAAGGCCCCGCTAGCGATGGCCCATCGCACGGAAGCGGAGCTCGAGGAGGAGCGGCTGGAAATCCTGGCCGCGCAGCGTGACCGAGCGGCATTCGCGCCGCTCTACGAGCGCTACGTCGACCAGATCCATGCCTACGTCTACACCCTCACAAACAACATGGAGCAGGCCGACGACGTGACCGCAGCCACCTTCGCCAAAGCGATCGAGGAGCTTCCACGCTTCGAGTGGCGGGGGGTTCCGTACTCGGCATGGCTCTATCGCGTCGCCGGCAACCTGGTGGCCCGGGAGCGGCGCCGTCCTGGATGGATCGAGCTCGAACCACGCATGCTGCCCGACGCCGGCGCCGATCCCGCGTGGCACGCGGAGGAGAACGACCGCGCCGAGGAGGTGCGAGCCGCGGTCGCAGTGCTGCCCACCGACCAGCGTCAGGCGATCCTGCTGCGATTCGGCGGGGAGCTACGAAACCGGGAGATCGCCGAGGTCATGGGCAGAAGCGAAGGGGCCGTCAAGCTGCTGACCTTCCGAGCCCTGACCGCGCTGCGGCGCCGCCTGGGCGCGCCGATGCCCGCAGAGCGGCTTTCGAGGTCGGGGTCGTGAACCTCGAGGACCGCCTCGACGGAGCCCTGGCGGGCGATATGGTCGCGTTCGCCGCATCTCCGGAGGTCGCGGGGTTGGTCGACACCGGCGATGAGGTGAGCGCAGCGCTCGCGACCTGGACCCTGGATCCGGAAACGCGAGCGCGGATCTATGAGTCGGCGCGTTCGATGGCCGGCACGTCAGGCGTTGGCGGACGGATCCGCGCGCTGGGGCTCGACCGCAGGATGCAGGCGATCGCGGGCGGTGCGGTGGTCACGATGGCCGCAGCCGCGGCAGTCCGCGTCGCGATCGCACGTGGCAGGCGGCACGACCCCGCGCCGCTCGGCGCCTAAGTCGGGCGCAATGGACCGCGAGCCCGAGCTGCCGGAGGCGGAGCGGGAGCGAATCCGCCAGCGTGATCGCAAGCGCGAGCGTCGCATGGTGGTCGACAACGCCGGGATCAAGCGCGTGCTCCCCGCGGTTGCGCAGAAGCGCCGGAAAGCGGCGGCGCCACCCCCTCAGGACTCGGTGAGCTGACCGCTCAACACCTCGGTGTTCGAGGGAGTTGAGCTCCCGCCCGCAGGCTCGACGGTCGCCGCGATGCTCTTGTACCCGGCAAGGCTTCCCCGCACGACAGCCGTCCATGGCCCACCGCCAAGACCAGGGCTGAGGAATGCGACGCCCTTGGGCGAGCCCTGCGGTGGGATCAGCCAGACCTCGTAAGCCTCGGAGCTGGGGAGGGCTGCGAGCCCCTTGACGGTGAGCACGGCCACAGCCCTCGCTGTGTCGACGGCGAGGGTCCCGGTGGCCGTCGTGCCCGAGACGGTGTAGGCGACCGGCGCCGGCGACGTGTTTCGCCCTGCAACCGCATAGATCCCCAGCACGATCGCCGCGACGACGGCGACGGCTCCGACAGCGGTGAACGTCCGGCTCGCGGGAATTGTCGCCACCAGACGCCGCCACCAGGGCGACCTGGCCGAGGCGGTCGACTCCGCATAGACCTGCGCCATCAGCCGGCGGCGGAGCCGGGCGGGCGGCGGCACCACCTCGAGCGCGGCAGGAAGCAGCGAGGCGAGATCCGCGTACTCGGCTGCAGCGTGTTTGCACGCTGCGCATGAGACGAGGTGGCGCTCCATGAGATCGCGGTCGGACGCCTCGAGCGCCCCGACGGCGTCCAGCGCCAGCAGGTCAGTGGCTTCTTCGCAGCTCATTGGGTCGTCCATGGCGTCTCCAGGCGATCAGCGAGGCTGGCGCGCAACTTGTCCAGGGCGATCCGGACCCGGCCCTTGACGGTACCCAGCGGCACCTCCATCTTGGTGGCGATCTCCGACTGCGAATACCCGCCGTAATAAGCGAGCTCGATGGTCTCGCGCTGCTCGGCGGGCAGCTCGTCGAGCGCCTTGCGAACTTCTTGACCGCTCAGCTCGAGTGCGACGGCCGCCCAGGGGTCGCTGACCGCCGGCTCGATCAACTCGCCCTCGATGGGCGTGTCGAGCCGGGTGCGGTGCCGGTCGCCGCGCAGGCGGTCGATCGCGCGGTTGCGGACGATCGTGCAGATCCACGCACGCAACGACCCGCGGCCCGCCTGGAAGGTCGATCCACGCCGCCAGACCGCCAGGAACGATTCCTGAACGACGTCCTCAGCCGCACCACGGTCACTGAGAATTCGCAGCGCGACCGTGTGAGCGAGGCCACCGTATCGGTCGTACAAAGCTTCGATCCCCTCAGGCGAGTGGGCAGAGATCGAGCGAACAATGTCGTCGTCAGTAAGGTGCACTCTCATGCTCCGACACACGCTCGGGGGTTGCGCATCTGTTGGTACGCATGTGCCGGGTTGCTCGGATCACGTGGGCACGCGCCTTCTCGGCGCGGGTCCACCGCGAGCTGCTCCTACGAGACTTTGACTCGACCGCCGCGAACCCGAGCCGCGGTCGACTGGAGGAGCACGGGCTCGTCGGGCTGATGGACGACGACCGCGGCCGCCGACGGTCGCAAACTCGTGGCGGCGGGACCTTCAAAGACAACCTTGACGGCGCCCGCGGCTGTGCCGGCCTGGGCGATCGCCAGTGCCGCGGTGTATTCATCCAGCGGAAACCGATGGGTCACGACGCCGTCGACCGGGAAGCTCGAATCGCTCAGCCACTCGCGAACCGTGCCGAACGTTCGCTTGCCGTCCGGCTCGCGGCCGTAGGACGCGGCGCCGCGCACGGTGAGCTCGCGAGCCCAGATGAGCGACCACTCGATCTCGTGCCGGCCGGAGCGGCCGCAGAGGACGAGCGTGCCACCGGCACGGAGCAGGCGCACAGCGAGGTCGATGCTGAGCGCGGAGGCGCGGCAGTCGAACACCACGTCGACACCACCGTCGAGGACCGGGAGCCCACCGCCGGCGGGTCGCATCAGGCGCGCCTCCGTGTGCTCGGCGGCCTTCTGAAGCATCTGCTCCGACGATCCGTGCCAGACACGATTGGCGCCGATCGATCGGATCGCCATGAAGGCTGCGTTCGGATCCCCGTTGAGGGGAGCGCTCTCACGATGGCGCCGGCCGAGACGCGGCCGGGTGACGCTCCGCGAAGTCGTGGAGGACGATGATGTCGAGATCGGGGTGCATACGCCGGAGCGTCGCCACGATCAGCCGGCTCAGCGCTCCTGTCCCGATCACGACGGCGGTGTCGCCGCGACGCGTCCAGCGGAGGACGGCGTGCAGGGCCGTGGCCGTGGGCTCGGCGAGGACGCCTCGCTGGTCGGAGATCCCGTCGGCGGGGACGAGCATGTCCTCGTGAACGAGGAAGCCCTCGCTCCAGCCGCCGCCCGCCTTCTCACTCGAACCGACCGAGCGGCCTGAGCAGAGCGACCCGCCCCGGTCGGCGTTCTCACACAGGTGGGTCTCGCCGGCGCGGCAGCGACGGCACTCGGCGAGCCCCTTGTGGGCGCAGCGCAAGGTCGGCTCGACCAGGACGCGGTCGCCCTCGTGAGCCCATCGCGTCGAGGAGGCACGCTCCACCACTCCAACGACCTCGTGACCGGGAATGAACGTGCCGGCGGCAGCGTACGCGGTGAGGACGTTGGGCACCGGGTCGCGATGGACGAGGGCGAGATCGGTCCCGCAGATGCCGGCCAGCGCCGGTCGGATCAGCACCCATCCCGGCCCGGGCGGGACCGGGGTCCTGACGTCGCGCACCTCGACGGGAAGCGATGAACTCGGCTGGGCGCGGCGGCGACGGCCACGACCGCGGCGGCCCGAGCCGGGGTCGAGCAGGGTCGGGTCGACGACTAGCGCCCGCATCGGGCGTGCCAAAGGGTGATATGGCCGCGAACAAGCGCGGCTGTGGACTCTCTCATCGCCTCGACTTGTGAGGATACCGTTTGATCACGCTCGTGGTGCAGCATTGACAATGGGTCTGATGACCGATCAGCCGCCGCCACCCGGCCCGCCACCAGCTGATCTGGGAGCCTCGCCACCAGGTTGGGGATCACCACCGAGCGGCTGGGGCTCACCGCCTCCGGGATGGGGGTCACCACCGCCCGGCTGGGGCGCGCCGCCCGGTTCCTGGGGACCCCCGCAGCCCGGATGGAATCCCGGGTTCATGCCGTCCCAGGTCGGATCGGGGCGATTTCGGTCGATGTCGGTCGGCGAGTGGCTCGATGCCACCTTCACGCTCTATCGGCGCAACTTCGCATTGATCGCGTCGATCAGCGCTGTCGTACAGATCCCCTACGCGCTGCTCACCTGGCTGCTCTACGAGATCACCGGCGTCGCCACATTCGTGCGGTCGCCGTTCGCGTCATTCTCTGGGCGGACAATCACCCAGGCTCAGGCCCAGCAGCTTCTCAACTCGTTTTTCGGCGTGCTCGCGGTCACCCTCGGCCTGGTGCTGGTCAGCCTCCTCGTGATCGTTCCGCTCGGGGAGGCCGCAACGACGCGGGCGGTGAGCGATCGATACCTCGACCGCCCCAGCTCGCTGCTCTCGGCATATCGTGCAGCCTGGAGCCGCCTCGGGGCGCTGATCGTGATGATCTGCATCCTCATCGGAGCGTATGCAGGTTCCCTCGGCGCGGTGTTCGCGCTGGCCCTGCTGCTCGGCGCCGCAGGTGCCGGCGGCCTTGGAGCCGTGCTCGCCGTGCTGGCGATCATCGCGATCGTGCCGACGCTGATCGTCGTCTACGTGCGCACGGTCGTTGCGGTTCCTGCGATCGTCCTGGAGCGCGCGTCCGGCTGGGGCGGACTGCGGCGGAGCTGGGGCTTGATCAGCGGCCGTTCCTGGCCGACGCTCGGGCGGATGCTGCTGCTCGGGCTGATCACGTCAATCATCTCCTCGGTGATCGCGGCCGTCTTCGAGCTCCCCGGTTCGGCACTCCTGCCCAACAACACGTTCGTCTTCGATCAGGTGGCAAGTGCGATCGCGGCGGTCTTCGTCGGCCCGATCACCTACATCGGGGTGACGCTCCTCTATTACGACATCCGCATCCGCAAAGAAGGCTTCGATATCGAGATGCTCGCGCGGTCGCTGTGAGGCGGACATTCCTCGCATTCGTCATCGGCCTCGCGCTGATGGCCGGTGTCGTAGCGGAGGCGGCACCCGCGCGGGCCGCCGGGTCGTGCGTGACCCTCGAGTACCTCGCGCTGCTCGGACGCGCGGACGCCGCGCTCATGGCCGTCCCGGCGCAGACGTCCGCGGCACTGGCCGCGGTCACCCAGGCCGAGGGCCTCGCGCCGTCATCCAGCCCGGAGCTCGCCCCGGTCCTTGCCGCGCTGCGCGCATCGCCCCCTGATGTCATCGCGAGCATGCAGCGCATCAACCTGATCGTCACCACGCTCGCGTTGCCGTCCGGGTCGGCGTGCATCGTCGATTCCCGGGCTGCCGAGAATGCCCTCCACCAGGTGTACGCGTCGTCCGTTTTTGCCGACCTCGACCAGAACCCATCCCCGTCGATCCTCGAGCGGATCGGCGCGGTCATCAACTGGATCCTCTCGCATCTGTTCGGATTGCTCGGCAATCGAGGGTCGATTCTGCTCGGCCTTCTCGTGCTCGGCGCCATCTCCGCGTTTGTCATCTACCGGCTGCGCGGCGTTGCCGGCGGGCGGCGCGCGCTCGATTCGGCCGAGCCGGCAACGGCCGGCGACGACCCGGAACGCGAGTGGCAGCACGCACTCGCGTCAGCGCAGCGCGGGGATTATCGCGAGGCGATCCGGCGCGCGTTCCGGTCCGCGCTGCTCGATGTCGCCGATCGGCGGGCGCACCTCGATCGCGCCTGGACCACCCGCGAGATGCTCGCAACTCTGTCGGGGGACGCCGAGCTGCTGGCCGTCGTCGCACCCGCTGCCGCTTCATTCGACCGAGCCTGGTACGGCGGCGTCCCCGTCGGCTCCCGTGACTGGGACATCGCGCGAGGGCGGTGCGAGGCCGTGCGACGGGTTGCGCGCCGCGCCGCCGGAGCGCTGCAACCGTGAACCGGCCACCAATCTCCGCGATGCTGACGCTGATCGGGGCGCTCGGCATCCTCGCCGTCATCGCAATCACCACCGCGATCCCGCCCAACGACCAGGCCAACCCGTCGTCGCGATCCGCCGGCACCCTGGGCACGCTGGCGCTCTACACGTGGTTCTCGAACCTGGGTCTCAACGTCGACCGGCTGACCGGCACGTTCGATCTCACTCGGAGCGACGTCGTCGTCTGCTACGACCCCACCGTCGCGCTCACCGACGCCGACGTCGGAGCCGTCATGACGTTTCTGCGTTCGGGCGGGGACCTGGTCCTGGTGGTCACCCCTGACAGCCTCGCCGCGGCGGCTCCCTTGCTCCGCACGCTCGCGATCAATCCATCCGCGTCGGCCGGAAGCGGCATCGCGACAGTCGCGCAGCCGTTCGACAGCACCGATCGCGTCCGTTCGGTCCCGGTCGGGAGCGGGCTGACGTTCTCCGATCAGGCGCCGGTGGTCCCGATGCTCGTCGAGCACGACCAGGTCGTCGCGGGGATGGTGCGTGTGGGAACCGCCGGCCGCGCTTTCGTCCTTGGTGACGCGGCGCCGCTGTCCAACGACGGCCTCCGGCGCGGGGACTCGTCGTTCCTGGCACTCAGCCTGCTGCAACGTGCTCGTGGCGGCCGGGTCAGCTTCGACGAGTATCACCATGGCGAGGGAACCATCGCCGATGGCACGGGAGCGATCTTCGGCGGCCCGGTCGGCCTGGCGGCGCTGCTCGTCGGTCTGGTTGTGCTGCTGGCGATCGCCGTGAACGGTCGCCGGCTCGGCAAACCCTCCCGTGACGGCGGCGGCGCGGCCGTGCCGAGCGCCACCACGTACGTCACCGCGATGGGGCAGCTCTTCGCGCGCAGCCGGCAACGCGGACCGATCGCTGCGCGCTACGCCGATGAGCTCAAGCGACGGGTCGGTGGGGCCACGGGCGTGGACTCGCATCTCGACGACGCAGCCTTCTGTGCAGCGATTTCGATGACCAACCCGCACTCGGCGCCTGCGCTCGCGGCACTGCTCGCGCACGCGCGCCTGCTGGCATCGGGGCGGCCCGACGAGAGCGAGTTGCTGCGCCTGGCTCGCGACATTGATGAGTGCGAGCGCCAGTGGAGAGGTGCGCCGGTTGGATGATCGCGTGGGTGCGCAGGGCACAATGCCTGCCGTGTCCACCCGGAGCGACGCCGCAGCGCTGCGCGCCGCATTGCACGAGACGATGGGTCGCGCCGTGGTCGGCCAGATCCAGGTCATCGACGGGCTGTACATCGCGGTCCTCTGCGGCGGACACGTGCTCCTCGAAGGAGTCCCCGGCACTGCCAAGACCTTGATGGCACGGACGCTGGCGGCGGCCCTCGACGCGCGCTTCACCCGCATCCAGTTCACACCTGACCTGCTGCCCTCCGATATCGTCGGGACCAGCGTCTACCGCCCGGACTCGGGCACGTTCGAGTTCCGCGAGGGACCGATCTTCACCGACACGCTGCTCGCCGACGAGATCAATCGCGCGCCGGCAAAGACCCAGTCCGCGCTGCTCGAGGCGATGGAGGAGCGCCAGGTCACGTCCGATGGAGAGAGCCGGCCGCTCGGTGATCGCTTCCTCGTCGTTGCCACGCAGAACCCCGTGGAGTACGAGGGGACCTACCCACTCCCGGAGGCGCAGCTGGATCGGTTCTTCTTCAAGCTCGAGGTGAACGTCCCCGAACCCGCGACCGAGATGGTGATGCTGCGCCGTGTCGACAGCGGGTTCAATGCGCACGACCTGACGGCCGCGGGCGTGACGGCCATCATCGACGCCGCGGCCCTTGCCAGAGTTCGGGCGGAGGTTGCGGCGGTTCGAGTCTCCGACGAGGTGCTCGGCTACATCTCGGCAATCGTCACCGCAACCCGGACAAGCCCGGACCTGTCGCTCGGAGCCAGTCCGCGCGGGTCGATCGCGCTGCTCCTCGCCGGCAAGGCGATGGCCGCAATCCAGGGACGCGACTACATCGTCCCCGACGACATCAAGGACATCTGCATCCCCGCACTCCGGCACCGGATGATCCGTCGCCCCGAAGCAGAGATCCAGGGTGTGTCGGAGGTCGCCGCCGTACAGCGCGCTGTGGGCAGGGTCCCGGTCCCCAGGTGACGGCGCCGCGATGACGTGGCGTGGCGCCGGCCTGATCCTGGTGCCGGTCGCGGTCGTGGCGATCGGCGCGGCGGTGCCTGCGCTGCTGATCGTCGGCCTCGCGCTCTTCCTGGTGTGCGCCGTCGCGATCGTCGTCGACTCGCGACGCGCTCCCGGCAAGGCGGTCCTCCGTGTCGAGCGCGTCTGCAACGACCTGCTCTCGGTCGGCGTCGCCAACCGCGTGACTCTGTCGATCAGCGCCCGCACCGCGGGGGCGGCCGCGATCGTGCACGAGCGTGTCCCGCCCGGTCTGCATCCGTCGCAGGTGCGGTGGAACGTGCGCTTGCCCGCCCACGTCGAGTACACGGTCACCCCGGTGGCGCGCGGCGACGTCACCGTCGGGCCCGCTGTCGTCCGGGTCACCGGCCCGTGGGGTCTCGGCTGGCGTCAAACCACTGTCGACTCGCAGCGTCCCGCGCAAGTCGATCCGAATCTTGCTGCCATCGACGTGTACGAAGCGCTGGCGCGGCGCGGACAGCTTGCCGAGCTCGGGCTGCGCACCATGCGCCTGCGCACCGAGGGCAGCGAGTTCGAGCGTGTGCGCGAAGCGTTTCCCGACGACCCGCTGCGTGCCATCAACTGGCGCGCCACCGCGCGCACCGGGCGCCTGATGGCCACCGAGCTCATTCCTGAACGAGCACAACCGCTGGTGATCTGCCTCGACCACGGCCGCCTGATGGGGATCGGTGCGGGCGAGCTCACCAAGCTGGATCACGCGATCAACGCGGCGCTGCTCCTCGTCCACGTCGCGCTCCGCAGCGGCGATCGCGCCGGGATGCTGGCGTTCTCGGACACGGTCACCGGCACGCTTCCCCCACGCGCCGGGACCGCGCAGCTGCGGCGGTTTCTCGATGCCACCCGACCGATCCGGCCCGGCGAGACCGAGGCCGACTACGACGACGCCCTGGCGTTCTTCAGCAGGTGGCAGACGCGCCGATCGCTGGTGGTGATCTTCACCGACGTGCTCGACCCCGATCAGGGGAAAGCGCTTATCAGGCAGTGTGTCCGTCTCCGCCGCCGGCACCTCCCACTGGTGGTCACGGTCCGCGATCCCGCGCTCGACGACGCCGCCAACGCTGTTCCGCGCACGGGCGACGATGCGTACGCCCGCGCTGTGGCCGGCGGGCTCATCGCGGATCGCGACGACACGCTGCGATTGCTGCGAAGCTCGGGCGTTGAGACCATCGACGCCGACGCGCGCACGCTGTCGCCCCGGCTGGTGAACCGCTACCTCGACCTCAAACGGCGAGCGCGTCTCTAAGGAGGGGCGCGCTCGCCGGGAAGCCTAGCGAGCCGTGCCCGCGAAGTTTCTTCGTGTCGCAGGGTCGATCAGGAGCGCGTACAGGACGATCACCTGAAGCGCGAGGTACACGATGAGGACGAGGTCCCCGGTGCTCGTGTTCACGCGGCTGAAATCTGTGAGCGCGAAGATGATGCTGATGACGTCGAGCACGATGATGATCCACCGCGCGACGTTCGACGGACGCCCGACGACGATGCCGAGGATCAGATCGACGATGCCGATGATCAGCGGCACGACGGCAAACGCGAAGAACAAAGCTCCGGCTGCATTGACGAATGCGTTGCCGAACTGGTTTGCGTAGTTGTCGTATCCCGGGATGTTGTGCAGCGCGGCGTGCCCGGCGGTGAGGATGTAGACGCCGATCGCGACCGAGCCCGCTGCCAGCAGGAGGAT
This sequence comes from Candidatus Dormiibacterota bacterium, assembly GCA_963756075.1. Taxonomy (GTDB): domain Bacteria; phylum Chloroflexota; class Dormibacteria; order Aeolococcales; family Aeolococcaceae; genus Palsa-851. The sequence continues at coordinate 552,452 of CAVWMH010000002.1, forward strand.
CAGGATCGCCTTCACGATGATGATGATCTGCGCGATCGTCAGCCAGAACGTCCGCTTGTGCACCTTGACCACGACCGGCTGCGGCATCGGCTGCGAGACGTACGGCTGGGCAGGCATCTGACCCGCGTAAGCGCCGCCGGGAGAGTACGGACCCTGCGGCGGGCCTGCCGGCGGCCCACCGGGCGGTGCAACTCCTGGCGGCTCGGGGGGCAGGCTTCCTGGTGGCTGGGGCGGCAGTGCTGCCACGATTGCTCTCCTCCTCAATGAACCCGTCTCGGCCGGCGAGTCGGTTGCCGGATTCTAGATCTTGCGGACCACGAATGTGCTTGCGATCTTGTCGTGCCAGCCCTGCTTCCGCGGGTCGAAGGCCACCCAGATGAAGCCGATGTCCAGCGCGACCCCGCTGATCACATAGCCGACAAACCTGCCGATCGCCCGGCCGATACCGATGTTCCGGCCCGTGGCCGCGTCCACGACGTGCAGGCCGAGCATCCGCTGGCCGAGGGTCCCGCCGAACTGTGACCACAGGATGACGAAGTACGCGAGCTCGACGACGAGCCCGATCAGCTCGAAGTAGCCGATCGAGCCGAAGAACGAGCCTTCGCACGTGGTGGGCAGCGCCCCGGTTGCGGCGGCGCTGTTCAAGCAGTTGGCATACGTCGAGATCGCCGGTCCTTCAGCGATGAAGAAGACGATCAGGAACGGCGCGCCGACGATGATCGAGTCGATGATCGTTGCGACGACGCGTATCCAGAAACCCGCGTAGCCGATACCCGGCGCCGGGCCCCGCTGGGGTCCGGAATAGTAGGTCGCGACCGGGTACATCGGTGGTGGCGGAGGGGGACCGGGCGCAAGAGGCGGGGGAAGCGGCGGGCCTCCGATGGTCATCGTGCCAGGACACTAGCAGGCCTGCCGGGTTTGTGACCTTTGCAGCCGAAACGTCACGTCACGCGGTTTCGGGCATCGCCTCCACGGCGGCGATCACTGCGCGCGTCAACTGCGTCGGCGTCGAAGCGCCTGATGTCACGCCAACGCGGTGCACACCGCGAAACCACGTGGGGTCGAGGTCCGCGGCGGTATCAACGAGGTACGCAGGGCGATGACCTTTCTCCTGCACCACCTGCACGAGCCGCTGGCTGTTGCTGCTGCGGTCGCTGCCGACGACAACGACGCAATCCACGTCGTCGGCCGCGAGCACCGCTGCCTCCTGTCGCTCCTGAGTGGCGCGGCAGATCTCGTTGTGCACTTCGATGCTTGGAAAACGCTCCACGAGACGCTCGATGATCGACTGCGTGTCCCACATGCTCAACGTCGTCTGACACGTGACCGCGAGCGGCCGCTCGTCGAGCAGGACGAGCGAGTCCACCTCGTCGATGCTCTCAATGAGCGTCGTGTGCTCGGGGGCGATGCCGAGCACACCGGCAGGCTCGGGATGGCCCCGTTTGCCGATGTAGATGACGTGGTGGCCGCTCGCCACCAGTTCCCGGACGAGGTCGTGCGTCCGGGTGACGTCGCTGCACGTGGCGTCGACGAGGTTGAGACCCCGTGCCCGGGCCGCTTCGACAACGGCGGGCGAGATGCCGTGTGCGGTGAAGATGACGGTGCCCTCGGTGACCTGCTCGAGCGCCTTCATGCGATCCGGTTCGGCCACAAGCGCGACGCCCGACTCCTCGAGCTCGCGGGTCACATGCTCGTTGTGCACCAGATAGCCGAGCATGGTGACCGGCTCGCGGCCCGCGCGCGCCGCGCCTTCTCGTTTCGCGATTCGTATTGCTTCCACGACGCCATGGCAATAGCCACGTGGCGTGATCCGGACGACTTCCATCAACTCCAGTCTACGCGGGGGTTTCCGCTGGACGGTCGAACTGGAACGATCGTCGCCGTCGCCGGGTTCGACCCGCGAGCAGCAGCCACGAGTAGAGGAGCACGCCGACCGAGGCACCGATCGCGAGCTTGACCCCGTCCGGAAGCGTGCTCGGCGATACGAACGCCTCGAGTGTCCCGGCGATGATGAGAAGGCTGGCGGCGCCGAGCACGAGCAGCACGGCTCGCACCGCCACCCGTGCCAGTGCTTCCCCGCGGCGGAGCTGGCCGGGGCGGAGGATGGCATCGCCGAGCATCAGCCCGGTGCCGCCGCTGATCACGATCACGCTCAGCTCGAGCACGCCGTGAGGCACGATCAGTGACCAGAACTGCACGTCATAACCACCCAGGCGGACGGCGGCGGCAACGGTCCCGAGCATCCATCCGTTGGTGAGCAGCACGAGCGCTGTGGGAATGCCGAGCAACATGCCGCCGGCGAAGCAGATGAGCGCGACGCGGATGTTGTTCTGGATGATGAATGCCGCCGCAAACGGGGCATCCTGCACGCCGGTTCCGATCTGACCGCGGGCCATCTCGTCAAAGAGCGAAGGAGGCACCAGCGACGCGCGCAGGTCAGGACGCACATCCACCGCGACCCAGCCGGCGACGAAGCCGATTGCCATCAGCCCCAGGCTCGTGACGATATACGGCCATGCCGCCCGGAAGGAGCGGGGGAGCGCGGTGGCAAAGAACGGGCCGACCGCACCGATGCGCCACGGTCTGCCGCGGTACAGCAGCGGATGCGCTCGCGCGCAGAGTGCGTTGAGGTATTCCGTGATCGGCGCGTCCGGGTGATCCCGGCGCGCGATCGCGAGGTCGCTCGAAGCCTGACGGAGCAGCAGGCCGAACCGCTCGATGTCGCTCGCGGACTGGTTGCGAAGGCGTCCGCGCTTCGCGGTCTTGATTGCCGCTTCGAGCGCGGCCCACCGTCCCTGCCGCTCCGCGATGAACGCGTCGACGCTCATCGATGCCGCTGATCGAGCTGAAGATAGACGCGCTCGATGAACAGTTCCGGTGGCCAGAGCCGCTCGGGAGCGCCTGGCGGTAACGCGAGCCGGTCGAACAGGCGCTTTGCGATGTCCGCTGCCAGGTCCGCCCGCAGCTTCGGGGTGAGTCCTTGCCGTGCGAGAAAGACTCGCAGCGTGTCGCGCTCGAGGCCGCCGATGCGGTCGAGCCCGTCGATCGGCGGTCCCGCATCGGGGGTGCGAAGGATGATCGGCGGCGGCGCGACCGCCGCCGCTAGCGTGACCATCGCACGGTCGCGGACCACGATCGTGCCGGCGCCGAGGTCACCGAGGCGACGCGTCTGCGGCTGGAAGAACATCACCACGATGCCGATCAGCACGACGGCGACATCCACGATGCGGATGACGTTGCGCACGGCGAGTGCGCCGAAATCGGCGGCAGAACCGTCCAGGCGGATGACCCGCAGACCCATCGCACTCTTGCCCGGGGTCTTGCCACCGGTCACCGCCTCGGCCACCAGGAAGTACCCGAAGTACACGAAGGCGGCGAAGAATCCCGCGCCGGCAGCAGCGAAGCCCGCCCCCTCGGTGCTGGTGACGAACACGTTCGCGACTGCACCGTAGAGCAGGATCGCGATCAGCGTGAGCGGCACGGCCAGAAGGTTGTCGAGGATCTGCGCCACCAGCCGGCTACCGAGACCCGCGATGCTGTATCCCAGAGTGACGTTGTCCGACGTCCTGACGCTGATCGTGTCGAACTGACCCGATTCCACCGAATCATCCTCGCACGCCCGCGGCCGCCCGCAACCATCGTCGCGTGACGGTGACTCGCGAGTGTCAGTCGATGATGGCGACCGTCTGACCTTCCTGGACCACCTCGCCCTCGCTGACCAGGATCTGCGTCACAGTGCCCGAGGCGGGGGTCGTGATCGGTATCTCCATCTTCATTGACTCGACGATCATGAGCGTGTCGTCCTCCTCGACGGCCTGCCCCACCTCGACGACGATCTTCCAGAGATTGCCGACCAGTTCGGCCTTGATCTCGGTCACCCTGCCCTCCTCACACCGGTGGCACGCCGTGCTTGCGCCATGCGCGCCGCTGCCGTTTTGTCTCAGCGCCCTCGAGTGCGTCGATGATCACCCGACGCGTGTCCGCGGGATCGATGATGTCATCGACCATCGCCCACGACGCGGCGATGAACGGGTCGATGGTCTGACGAACCGCCGCCGCATATTCCGCCCGTGCCGAGGCAGGATCGTCGGCTGCGGCGATCTGCTTGGTATAGATGATGTCGACGGCGCCCTCCGGGCCCATCACGGAGATTTCCGCGGCCGGCCAGGCGACCAGCGTGTCGGGTTCATAACCGCGACCACACATCACGTAGTAGCCGGCTCCGTACGCCTTGCGGAGGACGACGGTGACCTTCGGAACGGTCGCTTCGCTCACCGCGAACAGCATCTTCGCGCCGTGACGGATGATGCCCTGCTTTTCGACCTCGGTGCCGACGATGAACCCCGGGACGTCCTGCAGAAACACCAGCGGGATGTTGAACGCGTCGCACAGCCAGATGAAGCGCGCCGCCTTGTCGGCCGCGTCGATGTCGAGCGCTCCGCCCTTGACCATCGGCTGATTTGCCACGACGCCCGCGCTCTGGCCGTTGAAGCGCACCAGCGCTGTGATGATGTTGCGCGCGAAGGTCGGCTTCACCTCGAAGACAAGACCGTCATCGGCGAGGCGTGTGACCACCTTGCGCATGTCGTACGCAGCGCGCGGGTTCGTGGGTACGAGTTTCGCGAGGTCGTCGATCCTCCGGTCGCGTCGATCCAACGTCGCCCGACGCGGCGGTGCCTCGCGGTTGTTGGACGGCAGGAAGGAGAGAAAGTCGCGGACGGCGGCGATGCAGGACGGGTCGTCGTCGACCTCGACATCTCCGACACCGCTGATGTAGCAATGGACCTGGCTTCCGCCCATGTCGTGGTCGGTGGTCTCCTCCCCGGTCGCCGCCTTGACCAAGCGCGCACCGCCGAGCGACATGCTGCTCGTCTCCTTCACCATCGGCACGAAATCGGCGAGGCCGGGAATGTAGGCCGTCCCGGCGGCGCACGGACCGAGCATCGCCGCCACCTGCGGGACCACGCCGCTCATCTGCACCTGCTCGAAGAAGAGCGCACCGCTGCCTGCGAACGTGCTGCCTGCCGCCTCCTGTATGCGGGCTCCGGCGGAATCGAGGAGCCAGACCATCGGGAGCCGGTTGAGCATCGCTTTGCGTCGCAGTCGCGCGACCTTCTGCTCTCCGACCATGCCCATCGATCCCGCCATGACCGTGAAGTCGTAGGCGGCGCAGTACACGCGGCGACCGTCGACGAGCCCCTCGCCGGTGACCACGCCGTCTGCAGGCGTGCGCTCCGGCTCGGTGACGGCACCGGTCATCGAGTGCTGATGGGCGAGCAGACCGAACTCGACGAACGTCCCCGCGTCGAAGAGGAGATCGATCCGCTCGCGCGCGGTCAGCTTGTGCCTGGCGTGTTGCTGGGCAATGCGCTCCGGGCCACCCATCGCCAAGGAGCGTGCACGGCGGTCAGCGAGCGCCGCGGTGAGCTCGTCGAGGCCCGGTGTGTCCCGAGCCTCGGTCACCCGTCGTCCGAGCCGGTGCTCATCGCACGCCGAAGGTCAGGCAGCGACGCCGATGATGCGTCCGTCGATCCAGCCGGTCCAGCCGTTTGAGCAGATCACTCGCGCCCACGCTCCGCGGACCTCGGCGACCTGAATCGGCAAGCCGGGGGCGAGGTTTGCCACGACGGGTCCGGACGGGTCAGGGGCACTCCACGCACGCAGTCCCTGCGGAGGAACCGAGTGACTCGGCGCCCACCCACCCCCAGGCTGCGGCGCCGGCTGGGCTTGAACGGGCTGTGCCTGGTACGCCTGAGCGGGCTGCGGCGAGTAGGCCGGCTGCACGGGTTGTGCCTGCGCGGGCTGATACGGCTGCGGCGTGAAGCTCGGGGTCGGCAGCGGCTGCCCCACCGGGGTGCCGGTTGGGATCGAGCTTGGCTGCGGGAACGCGGGCTGCTGGAACGTGGAGGAGGCAGGGATCGCCGGCGCGGGAGTCACCGCTGCCTCGTCCACCGCCGTGGAGTCGGGCTCGAAATCCGTGTCAACCGCGTCCGACGCGACGCTTGCTGCTTCCTGGTCGACCACAGAGGCGGTTTCAACGCCACCGATGGCGTCGAGCAGCGTGCTGGTGCGTGCGAGCTCGGCGACCGCCTGCACGAACGTGTGCTTGCTCAAGCCGTCCAGGTAGACGTACGTCTGCACGACGACGGTGGTGTCGGCACCCGACCGTTCCACCGCCGCGTTGACGGATCCGGGGCGCGAAGCGACCAGCTTGTTGGCGGCATCGACGTTATCTCCGGTGAGCGTCACGCTCCGCCGGATGGTGACGCGATCGGCGCCGTCGGTCTTGAGCACCGTCAGGTCGACGGGCGCGGTGCTCAGCGTTCCCGCCTTCAGCCCGAACGAGAAGTCCGTGCCGGGCTCGAAGCGGTCGGAGGCTATCTCCAGGTCATCGTCGGACGAGCACCAGGTGGTGATGCTCTGCTTGACCTCATCAGGTGTCATGGGTTTGATCTCCTCTCCGCGTCCTCGAAGGCTGCGGCGACTATACGGTGTTCACGATGCGTGAGCCGGGTGCGCCGCGCCTCGCCCAGGTCGTCGGCCGCCTGGACGGTGCCGGCGTGTTCGGAACTCACCGTCTCATGGTACCGAGCCAGTCCCGAACGCAACGATGCTGACGTGCTTCAGCGCTCCAGGTCGTACGCGGTGGGGTGCGAGGGCTGGTAGAGACCGATCTCTCCGCCTCCCGGGATTCGGATCCGGGACAGCCGGCCGAACCGTGCGGTGCTGATCGGCTGTGAGAATTCCGCTCCCCTGGCGGTCAGGTCGGCGACGGTGCGCTCGATGTCGTCGCACATGAGAAAGAGCTCGTGATGTCCACCCGGCGAACCCTCGCCGGCGGGGTGGACGCCGAGCTCGGCCGGCGGGAGCTTGAAGATGAGCCAGCCCCCGTGGATGTCGACGTTCGGCATCTCGAGCACATCTCGGAAGAACGCCCTTGCGCGTTCCGGATCATCCGCGTACAGGACGGCGTGTGCGGCAGTGATCACCCTGGATCGCGGGGCATGGCGAGCTCCTCTATATGGACCGTTCAAGTGTCGCAGCAGGGAGCTGCGTCACGCCTCGAGACGGTCCGCCACCTCGCGAACGGCGCCCGAGGTGCGTGCGCTCGCAGTGTGACGGGCTGATAACGCACGGGGCTCGCGCAATCTCAGCGGATAGGCTGCCTGAAGTGAGCGGATCTCTCCGGTCTGCCCGTGTGATCATCGCCATCGCCGCGGCCCTGCTGATCGCATACGCGGTCACGTGGACCCAGGTCAGCAGGTTTGACATGGGTCGGAGCGATTTCACGGCGTTCTATGTCGGCGGCACGCTGCTCCGCGAAGGACACACCGCCGACCTCTACAGCCCGGCAGTACAGCAACCGCTGCACAGCGAATTGATCGCTCCGGATACTGAGGGCAACCTGCCGTTCGTCAACACCCCGGTCGCGGCGGCGCTCGTGCTGCCCGCGACGTTCCTGCCGCTGGACGCGGCGTATCGCGTCTGGTCGGTCCTCGAGCTTGCGGTGCTCCTCCTCGCCGTCGTGCTTGCTGTGCGGAGCGTGGAATGGCCCCCCGGCACCCCGCGCATCTGGCAGACGGCGGCAGGCGCCGCGGCGTTTGCCGGAGTGGGTACCTGGACGATGTTCCTGCAGGCTCAATGGACGCCCGTTCTTGCCCTCGGTCTCGTCCTCGCATACCGGTCGTGGAGGGGCGGACACCTGGCAGCAGGGGCCGCGGTGCTGGTCGTGTCGGCCGGAATCGCCAAACCGCATCTCGCCCTGGGATTGCTGGCGTTCCTGCTCGGCTGGCGCGAACGGCGGGTGATCGTCGGCGCCATCGCCGGTGTCGCAGGGCTCACGCTCGCCTCGATCGTCCTGGTGGGGCCGGGTGGCGTTGCGGGATTCGTGAGCGTCCTGGCCTCTTCCACGACGCGCTGGGACCTCGCGACCATGGTGAGCTTCATCGGGGTGGTCGGATCCGTGTTCGGCAACGGGCTGGGGGCGCACCTGATCGGCCTCGTCGCTTCCCTGCTGGCCTGCGTGACCGCGTTCTGGCTCGGCACGACCGTCCGTCGCGACCCGAGCCGTTTGGATACCGCACTGGTCGGCGCCGCCGTGCTCTCCCTGGTTGCATCGCCACACGCATACCCCGGCGACCTCGTGATGCTCGCACCGGCCTTGGTGATCGGCGTCGCCGCGGCGGCACGGCGCTCCCGTCCGATCTCGGCGCTGACGTTCGCGTCTCCGGTCACGCTCGTGCTCGGCGCCTGGGCGCTGATCACCGCAGCGGCCGGCATCGATCTCGTCGACGGTGCGACCTTTCCGCCGGGCCAGCTGGCCGGGTGGGCGCTGGTCGCCGCAGCTGCGCTTGCATGCATCGCGACCCGGGGGAATCGTGAGCGTGGCGAGGTGCCGAGATTGCAGGTGGCTGGTTTTGGGGGCGCCCGAACTCGTAGCTAGTCGGTAACGTGCCCAGTGCCGATCGCCACTCGGGGGTAGGGTCCGGGCGGAGATGGCCCTTCAAGGACTTCGAGCGGTCGTGCGGCAACCCGGCCTGGCGGCAGCCGCCGGCCCCGCCGCGCCGAGCCGCCGGCTCGTTGCGCTGACGCTGGCGCCGCTGACGCTGCTGATGGCGGCGATCGCGATGTCGGTTGCGCTCACCGCCCGCGCACCGCACGACGACGAGGGCTTCTTCCTCTACAGCCTGCGGCTGTTTGCTCACCACGGCGGCGTGTACGACCATGTGCTCACGGCGTACGGGCCGGCGTATCACGAGCTCATGGCTGCGCCGTTGACGCTGCTTGGTGTCAGCATCGACCACAACAGCGGCAGGGTGATGACGGCCATCATGACGGCGCTCATCACCGCCGCCGCAGGGCTCGTGTGCCTCCGCCTGACGGGCCGCTTGAGCGCCGCGGTGCTCGGCCAGGTGGTGGCGCTGATTGCCGCCATGCCGGTGACCGGCGAACCCATGGAGCCATCGATTCTGGTGCTGCTGTTCCTTTCGCTGACGGTGCTCGCGGTCAGCGGGCCGAGCTCGGGGCCGGTGCGCCGCGGGGTGCTGGTCGGCGCCTGTATCGCGGTGCTGGCGCTGACCAAGATCAACGTCGGCGCTTACGCCGGCGTGGCGGCGCTGATGGCGCTGCTGTGCGTCAGCGCGAAACGGCGGTCACCACTGTCGGCTGTGGGGCTGGCGCTTGGCCTGGCTCCGCCGGCGATTCTGCTGGTGGCCGGTCACGACGACCCCTCAGTGGTCGGGTTCGCGCTGCTGGTGATGCTGCTCGTGGTGGCGTTACAGGTCGTACCCGCGTCACGGCGCTGGCCGCTGCACCGCATGGAGCCGATCGCGATGGTGGTGGCCGGCGGCGGTTGCGCCGTACTCATCGGAGCGATCGCGGTGGTCTGGGGGGAGTCGGCGCCCGCGATGATTCGGGGGACGTTCTTCGCCAGCCTGACCCGGGCGAGCACGGTCGCCTTCCAGTTCACCTGGCTGCCACTGGTGATGGCGACGGCGGCGCTGATGCTGCCGGCACTGGTGGCGGCGCGCGCGCCCCGGGTGCGGCTCGGTTTGCGCCTCGCGGGCGTGATGATCGCGGGCGTCGTGGCGGTGCTGCTGCTCCAGCCCACGTCCTTCCCCGCCAACGGCCTGGAGCTGTTGGGGCTGCTGCTGGGACCGCTGCTGCTGCTGCCGCGAAACGGCGAGCCGACTGAGGCGGCGACACGCGGGCGCCAGCTGCTGGCCACACTCACCGTGCTGGAGTCGCTGCAGGTCTATCCGATCAGCGGGGACCAGGTCTCGTTCTCGCTGTTTCCCGCTCTGCTGGCCGGGGTCGTGGTTGCGAGCGACCTTGCACCAGACCTGAACGCCGCGCTGCGGGTCCGGCTGGGTCAGGTCTTCGCGATGGCAGCGGTACTGCTGCTGATAGGGCCGCTCTCACTCGGCGTCGCCTCCTGGCAGGCGTGGAGCCGGGCCCCGTCGCTGACGGTCCGCGGGGCGTCATTGATCCACCGTCCGGCGGGCGACAGCGACCCGATCGAACAGGTGGTGGCGGCGGCTGAGCGCAGCGGCTGCCGATCGCTGGTCACCTACCCGGGCATGCTGAGCTTCTATCTCTGGAGCTCGCTGCCCCCGCCGCCGGGCGTGGAGCTGGTCGACGGCATCTGGTGGACCCTCGACCCCTATCTCGAACCCGCTGAGCGCGCGCTGTCTCGGCTGCACGATGTCTGCCTGATCCGCAATCCCGGCAATGAGGTCTTCTGGTCCGAGCTGGGGCTGGGCCCGTCCGACTCCCGCTTCACCGCGTTCCTCGCGAGCGACTTCCATCAGCTGGCGGTGTACGGCGGGTATCAGCTGTGGCTGCGCTCGTGACCGGTGGCGCCGGCCGGTAAAGGCCTGAGACTTGCGGTTGTTCTTTGACGTCCGCCAGAGTGCACGGTCGTGGCGAGAACCAGGAGACGACTGCCGTGACCGGTCAGCAGCACAGGCTGATCGCGGCAATCTAGATGGCAAGACCGAATCAGTTCGTCCACGACATCGTTGTCGTCGGCGGATGCGGCCATGTCGGGCTGCCGCTGGGTCTCGCATTCGCCGACTCCGGGCTCGACGTCAAGCTGTATGACACCAACGCGGACGCCGTCGACATGGTCAACGGCGGAACGATGCCCTTCATCGAGGCTGGAGCCCCCGAGGTGCTCAGTCGCGTTCTCGCGTCGGGTCTTCTCGGCGCGACAACGGATGTCGAGGCGATCGACCGCAGCGAGCACGTCGTCGTGGTAGTCGGCACTCCTGTCGACCGCTATCTGAGCCCGGATGTGGAAGCGGTCGCGCGCGTCATCTCGCCCCTGACCGACCACCTCGTCGATGGTCAGCATGTCGTCCTTCGCAGCACCGTGTATCCCGGGGTCACCGAGCGCGTTGCCCGGCTCATCGCCAGGGTTGGTCGCGACATCGACGTCAGCTTCTGTCCGGAGCGCATCGCCGAAGGTCAGGCGCTGGTCGAGCTGCGCAGCCTGCCGCAGATCGTCGCCGGAACAACCCCACGCGCCGTCGAGCGCGCCAGTGCACTGTTCCGCCGTCTCACTGCGGAGGTTGTCGAGCTCGAGCCTGAGGAGGCCGAGCTTGCCAAGCTGTTCACCAACAGCTGGCGGTACCTCAAGTTCGCGGTCGCCAATCAGATGTTCATGATCGCGAACGACAACGGGCTCGACTACGAGCGCATTCGCCGCGCGGTGACCTATCACTATCCGCGCGCCGCCGACCTGCCGGGAGCCGGCTTCACCGCAGGACCGTGTCTTCTCAAGGACACCATGCAGATCACCGCGTTTGCCGAGAACCGGTTCACGCTCGGCCAGGCTGCGGTGATGGTCAACGAGGGAGTGCCCCTCTACGTGCTCGGTAGGCTCGAGCAGCAGTTCGACCTGAGCGCTCTCACCGTGGGTGTCCTGGGCATGGCCTTCAAAGCCGAGTCGGATGACCCCCGACAAAGCCTCAGCTACAAGCTGAAGCGGATCCTCACGGGCAGGGCCGCGCGCGTGCTGTGCAGCGATCCGTTCGTCGCCGGTGACGCGGACCTGGTGCCCCTCGAGACGGTGGTCGCGGAGGCCGATCTGATCATCATCACCGCGCCGCACCGGCAATACCAGGACCTGCGCACGGCAAAACCGGTGGTCGACATCACCAACCTGCTCGGCAACGGGGTCAGGGTGTGAAGCCACGCGTCAGCGTGGTCATCCCCGCATACAACGAGGGTTCCGCGGTCGTCCCCTTCCTCGACCGCATCTTCGAGGCGATCACGCTGCCGGCGGAAGTGCTGGTCGTGTATGACACCGACGGGGACACGACCGTTCCATATCTTGAAACCTACGCGAAGGGAGAGCAACGTCTGCGGCCGGTGCTGAACACCCTCGGACGCGGCCCGGCAAACGCACTGCGCTTCGGTATCGCGGAGGCGAGAGCCGACGTCGTCGTGGTGACCATGGCAGACGGCAGCGACGATCCGATGCAGATCGATCAACTCACCCGCCTCGTGGAGCGTGGCGTGGTCGTGGCCTGCGCGTCGCGGTACATGCGCGGCGGTCAGCAGGTGGGGGGGCCGTGGGTCAAGGGACGTATCTCACGCCTTGCGGGTGTCTCGTTGAACCTGTTGGCGCACGTCGGAACACACGATGCGACCAACTCCTTCAAGGCGTATTCGCGCAAGTTCGTCGAGCGCGTTGGCATCGAATCCGACGCGGGCTTCGAGCTGGGGATCGAGCTCGTGGCCAAGGCACGCCGGCTCGGACTCCCCGTGGCTGAGCTGCCGACGATCTGGCTCGACCGCGCCGACGGCACTTCCAACTTCAAGGCCAAGGCGTGGATACCGCGGTACCTGCACTGGTACCTCTACGCGCTCGGTCTCGCCGGTCGACGCCCTCCGAGAGCGGGATCGTGACCCGCGTGCTGGTCACGGGGTCCGCCGGCTTCATCGGCGGGTACGTCGTGGAGGAGCTGCTCGGGCGTGGCCACGAAGTCGTGGGTGTCGACAACGAGTCGAAGTACGGTCATGTCGCACGTTCCTTCGACAACCATCCCGCGTACCGGTTCATCCAGGGTGACGCGCGCGACCCAGACGTGATCGCCGCCGCGCTCGCAAGCTGCGACCACATGATCGCCGGCGCAGCGATGATCGGCGGCATCTCGTACTTCCATACCTATGCCTACGACCTGCTGGCAAGCAACGAGCGGATCCTGGCTGCAACGTGTGACGCAGCGATTCGAGCGCATCGCGACGGCACGCTGGCCAAGGTGACATACCTGAGCTCCTCCATGGTCTTCGAGTCCGCCACCACGTGGCCCTCGGTTGAGGGGCAGGAACTCGAGATCCCGCCTCCCAAATCCTCCTATGGCTTTCAGAAGCTCGCGGTCGAATACTTCGCCCGGGCCGCGCACAGCCAGCACGCGCTTCCGTACACAATCGTCCGTCCATTCAACTGCGTTGGAGTCGGCGAGGGCCGGGCGTTGGGGGACGTCGAAATTCTCAGCGGCAACGTGAGGCTGGCGATGAGTCACGTGGTCCCCGACCTGGTGCAGAAGGTCGTCAAGGGTCAGAATCCTCTGCACATCCTTGGAAGCGGCACGCAGATCCGGCACTACACGTACGCCGGTGACCTCGCCAGGGGAATCGTGACCGCCATGGAGAGTCCGGCCGCGCTGAACGAAGACTTCAACCTTTCCACCAGCGAGTCGACGACCGTCCTGGCCCTGGCGGAGAAGATCTGGCGCCGGATCAACGGCGATACCGTGCCCTTCCGCTACGTGAGCGATGCTCCCTTCGCGTACGACGTGCAGCGGAGAATTCCCTCGGTGGAAAAGGCACGGCGCGTGCTCGGCTTCGAAGCCACGACGACCCTCGATCAGATGCTGGATCACGTCATCCCGTGGATCGAGCAGGCCATCACAGCCGGGGTGATCTAGCTCGACGGAGTGCGCGACTCCGCCGCGGGCGGGCAGACTCCGCGGTCATGAGCGAGATCGAGATCACGGCTCTGCGCAACGCGGCGCAGACGCGCGCACTGCTGAGTGAGATCCTCATCGAAGTGGTCGCGAACGGCGGCTCGGTGAGCTTCATGCACCCACTGGACTCGGCCGCCGCAGACGCGTACTGGGATGACGCCCTGGCCGCCGCCGCCCGCGCGGAACGGGTGATCCTGGGCGCCTGGGATGGCGACGTGCTCGTGGGAACGGTCACGCTCCTCCTTGCTCTGCCGCCCAACCAGCCGCATCGCGCCGAGGTGGCCAAGCTGATGACCCGCCCGAGCCATCGTGGGCGGGGGATCGCGACAGCATTGATGCGTGTCGTGGAAACAGTCGCTGCCGAGCAGGGGCGAACCCTGTTGGTGCTCGACACAGCCGTCGACGGCGGGGCCGCGGGCTTGTATGCACGATTGGGGTTCACGCTCACCGGAGAGATCCCTGACTATGCGTTCAAGCCGCACGGAGGCTTGACGGGAACCCTGATCTTCTGGAAGCGGATCGCACCCCGTCGCCTTCCCGACCTCACATGATCTCAGTGCCCAGTCGCATAGAGTTCTGATCGATGAACGCCGCCATTGTCGGCTTCGGGCTCGGGTTCTTCGTGGCCCTCCAGCTGGGTCCGATGTCGCTGTTCCTCATCAGGTCGACGCTTCGCAGCGGATGGAGCGTTGGGCTGTCGATCGGGGCCGGCATCGCCTGCGTCGACGGTCTCTACGCGGCTGCCGGTGCGGGAGGTGCAACGCCGCTACTGACCTTCCATCCGGTGCGGCTGGCGCTCGGACTCGTCGGGGCGATCGTGCTGATCGGGCTCGGGGCGAGGACGCTGTACGGCGCGCTCAGGGTGCGCATCGGCGGCGAGAGTCCCTTTGAAGTGTCGACTCCGAGGCGCGCCTTCCTGACCGCCCTTGGGGGAACGGCTTCCAACCCTTCCACCATCGTGTCGTGGGGCGCGATCTTCGCCGCCGCGAGCACAGCCGGACTTGTTCACACGAGCGAGTCCGCGGTGCTCCTTGTGGCCGGAGTGGCGGTCGGGAGTCTCACGTGGGTCACCCTGCTCGCAACCGGCGTCGCACTCGCCGGTCGATCGGTGAGCAAGCGCGCCCTCCGCGTCACTGATGGCGTCGCCGGTGTGGGCTTGATGGGTTTCGGAGGCGTCCTCGCATACACGACGTTGGTAGCCCCGGCAGGAATCGAACCTGCGCACAAGGTTTAGGAAACCTCTGCTCTATCCACTGAGCTACGGGGCCGCTGCCTTTATGCTATCGGTTCGCCGTCATGTCCAACTGCGTACAACGTCAAAGGATCTGGCGCACACGATTCGTTGCGGGCGCGCCTATGGCTGTGTTGATGCTGCTGGTGTCGTGTGGTTCACCACCGAGCCCGACGTCGAGCGCCACAAGCGCGCCGACGGTGGCACCTTCAACGTCTCAGGCGGCGACGCCGACGCCAACTCCCGCGACCACCGCGGCTGCCACCGTCGACGAGCTGACGGCGGTGGCAGTCAAGGTGTACACGGCGTGTACGCCGGCTACCTGCGCAGGAAACGCAATGTTCACAACGTGCGCCGCCGGTGCGTCAGGCAGTGACGTCTTCGCGTCGTGTCCGCTGACGTCGAGGCTGGTCGCGCAGCTGCAGCAGGATGTCGCCGGTGTGCCAAGCGCGCCGGACCCGCTCGGTGGTGGCCAGGATCCTGCGTGGGCGACCCGGACGGCGACAGCGACGCCTTCCGCAACGGGCGGCATCGTCCAGGTGACATTGGGATTCGGTCCCGGATCGATCATGGACAAGTTCGCTCTCGTTGTCGTCATTCAGGGCGGCCAGCTTCTGGTCGACGACCTCTATTGCACAGGTACCGACCCAAATGGGAATGACGCCTTTGCGAGTGGTTGGCTCAGCCGTTCTGTCTGCACGTCATGAGCGCGATCAACCAGCGGTCCGAAATGTCGGGAAGGGGAGATTCGAACTCCCGACCTCACGGTCCCGAACCGTGCACTCTAACCTGGCTGAGCTACTTCCCGGCGCGCCGGCCCGGATGATACCACCCGCCTGAGCAGGGTCCGGCAGGCCACCACATCGACCCGTTCGGCATCGCATACTGAGGCCATCGCGCGGTGCCACCACGCAAGGAGTCCAGGCATATGGGTCGCATCACCATCGACATGACCATCAACGCTCCGGTGACCACAGTGTTCGCATATGTGGACGACTACCGCAACACGACCAAGTACATGAAGGATCTGGTCAAGTGGCAACCGACGGGCAAGGTGACTCACGGGAAGGGCGCGAAGTTCGGCGTCGGCATGAAAGCAGGTCCGACGACGCTCACGTCGGTCGTCGACATCACCACATGGAGCGAGAACAAGGCGATCGGCTGGCACTCAAACGAGGGCTTCAAGCAGATCGGCATGTGGGTGTTCAAGCCGAAAGGCGACGCAACGCAGGTGACCTTCGACATGGAGTACGAGTTCGGCGGTGGGATTGCCGGAAAGCTGCTGGGTCGTGCCGCGGAGCCGATCGTGCGCAGCAACCTGCAGCGATCTGTCGAGACACTGAGGCGCAATACCGAGAAGCTCAACGGCCCAAAGCCGGCACCAAAACCGGCGTCGAAAGCCACCACAAAATCTGCAACAAAGCCGAGCTCGCCGTCACCACGGAGCACCACAAAATCCGCAACAAAGGCTGCAGCGCAATCAGGATCCAAGGCGAGGAATTCGTCAAGAAACGCTTAGAATGAAAGCGTTCCCGGCTGAGCGAGCCGGACGAGGAGCGAGAACATGACAAGCGACAAGACTGCGGCCAACGGACACGAGGCACACACCGGCGGCGTGCGGGTGAAGCGCGGCCTGGCGGAGATGCTGAAGGGCGGCGTCATCATGGACGTCGTCACAGCGGAGCAGGCAAAGATAGCCGAGGACGCCGGCGCAGTCGCCGTGATGGCGCTCGAGCGCGTGCCTTCCGACATCCGGCGCGATGGTGGCGTCGCTCGCATGAGCGACGTCAGCCTCATCAAAGAAATCATCGCTGCGGTCACCATCCCGGTGATGGCGAAAGCCCGTATCGGTCATTTTGTCGAAGCGCAGGTGTTGCAGTCACTCGGTGTCGACTACATCGATGAGTCCGAGGTGCTCACCCCGGCCGACGAGGAGCACCACATCGACAAGTGGCAGTTCGACGTCCCGTTCGTGTGCGGCGCCCGTGACCTGGGCGAAGCGCTGCGGCGCATCGGCGAAGGCGCCGCGATGATCCGCACCAAGGGCGAGGCGGGCACGGGCAATGTGGTTGAGGCGGTGCGTCATATGCGCGCGGTACAGGGCGGCATCCGCCGGATTGCTTCCATGCGCCCGGAAGAGTTGATGGCCGAGGCAAAGCATCTCGGCGCACCCTTCGATCTCATCCAGGAGATTCACAGGACGGGCAAGCTTCCCGTCGTGAATTTCTCTGCCGGTGGCATCGCCACTCCCGCAGACGCGGCGCTGATGATGCAGCTTGGGTGTGACGGCAACTTCGTGGGCAGTGGAATCTTCAAGAGCACCAATCCCGAGGCGTATGCGAAGGCAATCGTCGCGGCGACGACCTTTTACGACAAGCCAGAAGTCATCGCCGAGGTGAGCGCCGGCCTGGGCAAGGCGATGCCGGGGCTGGACGTCGCGTCGATGCCGGCCGGGGAGCTGCTCGCAACCCGAGGTTGGTAGCGCTGCCATTGGCGCGCCTGCGGCGTACACTAGGGATGTGCGAATGACGCGAAGCCTGCCCCGCCAGGGACGGAGCGCCCGCGTCCGCTGAGAGGGAATTGACCATCCTTCGGGTAGGCGTCCTCGCCCTCCAGGGCGACGTCCGGGAGCACCTCTCGGCACTCAGCAACAGCGATGCAGAGGCATCCACGGTACGGACACCCGCCGAGCTCGACAGCGTCGACGCGCTGGTCCTCCCGGGTGGCGAGTCGACAACGATGAGCCGTCTCCTCCAGGTCTTCGGCCTCGAGATGCCCCTCCGTGAGCGCCTTGCAGCTGGCATGCCAACGCTCTCCACGTGCGCCGGACTGATCCTCATGAGCCGCGAGGTGCTCGACGGCCGGCCGGATCAGATCGCGCTCGGCATCCTCGACCTGAGCGTCCGTCGCAACGGCTACGGACGGCAGGTGGAGTCATTTGAGGCGGACGTTCCGGTCTCGCTGCTCGGCGTTGCGCCGTTTCGCGCCGTGTTCATCCGGGCGCCGCTTATCGAGCACGCCGGACCCGAGTCCGAGGTTATCGCCACTTTCGGCGGCAACCCGGTTGCCGTGGTCCAGGGGCCGCACCTCGGTCTCTGCTTCCACCCGGAGATGACCGACGATTCGCGCCTCCATCAGCTGTTCGTGGAGCGTGCGGCTGCCGCACTCGAGGTCAGCGCGGCGTGATCATCCGCTCGGCATCCTTTCGCGATCTCGCGCGCATCGAGCAGCTGTATCGGGAGGCCACCGAGGACGAGCGTCACGGTGCCCAGATGACCCCCGACAGCCCGGTTCCTCAGGCGACGTTGCTGCGCCTCTGGCAGGCGCTCACCAAATCCCTGTCATCACTGGTCCCGATCACCGACGTCTCGGAGGAGATGCTCGTCGCCGAGGACGCGAAGGAAGGCGTGGTCGGCTTCCTGCAGGTCCAGTCGCTCTCGGTTCGCCCGCGGTCGTGGCAGATCCTCAACCTGTGCACCTCCACGACGGCGCACGGGCATTTCGCTCGCGCCGAATTGCTCGACGGGGTGCGCAACCGCGGTCTCGAGCACGGCGTGCAGCGCGTGCACGTGCGCCTGCCCCTCGACCATCCGCTGCTTCCAGTCTTCCTCGAGCACGGGTTCACGCAGTTCGCCACCGAGCAGATCCTGTATCGAGACCAGGTTGCAGCCGACGTCGAGCCATCGGTGCGCTCGACGCTCATCCGTCAGGCGCGGCGGGATGACATCGCTGCCATCTATCTGCTCTATCTGCGCACGACACCCTCGCATGTCGCCGATGTGGAGGGCCCATCGTTGAAAACGTGGCAGGCGGGATATGCACAGGGACTGATCGCATCCCTCGGTCGCGACAGCGTGCGGCATCTCGTCGTCGAGCGTCCAGGGATTGTCGCGTGGGCGGCGATCAGGCCGCCCACAGCGGCGCAGCCGGCGAGCCTCAGCATGATGTGCGAGGGCCACGATCCCACCTTGCGCGATGCGATCATCGACGCGGTCCTGGCGGAGCTGCCGTCGGGTCCCGCGTCCTGCGTGCTCCGCCATTACGACTCTGAGCTCATCCGTGCGCTCCAGGTGCGCGGGTTTGCCGTCTATGGCACGCAGCTGCTGCTCATCAGCGAGCTTGGCGAGAAGGTCCGCATCAACGCCCCGTCGCGCCGCAAGAAGCCGGTCCTGGTGCACGCCGGGATCGCGCGCAGTGTCTCTTCACCGTCACCGTCGGTTCCGCTCCGCGTCCTGTCAACGACCACAACGAGGAGACAGAGATCGTCGTCCAGATGATGCCCTACGGATCCTCATGGGAAGAGGAGCTCAACCTGCTCTTCGCAGCGCTCCCGCCCCGCATCGCGTCCGCCGCGCAACGCCTCTCACAGGGGCGGGGCGACCTCCTCGAGGTGGTGCTCGACCTCGGCCGCGAGCCGGAGGCGAGATTCACCGACGGTGAGGCAATCCTCAACTCCGCCAATGTCGGCAACGCCGAGATCGACTATGTGACCGAGCACGTCGGCCTGTTTGGTGACGACAACCGAGCGGGCATCGAACGCACGCTGCACCGCATCAGCGCGATCCGCAATCGCAAGGGCGCGATCGTCGGCCTGACCTGCCGGGTCGGCCGGGCGGTCACCGGGACGATCGACATCATCAAGGACATGGTGATCAGCGGCCAGTCGATCCTGCTGCTCGGCCCTCCCGGCATCGGCAAGACGACGATGCTGCGCGAATGCGCTCGCGTGCTCAGCGATGAATGCGGCAAGCGCGTGGTCATCGTCGACACGTCGAACGAAATCGCCGGCGACGGCGACATCCCGCACCCGGGAATCGGACGTTCGCGCAGGATGCAGGTTCGGACACCCGCGCTGCAGCATGCGGTGATGATCGAGGCGGTGGAGAACCACATGCCCCAGTGCATCGTGATCGACGAAATCGGCACCGAGCTCGAGGCGGTCGCGGCGAGGACCATCGCGGAGCGTGGCGTGCAACTGGTCGGTACTGCGCACGGCTCCAACATCGATTCGCTCCTGGTCAACCCGACGCTCAACGACCTGCTCGGCGGGATTCAGACCGTGACCCTGTCCGACGAGGAGGCGCGGCGTCGCGGTACACAGAAGTCGGTGCTCGAGCGCAAGTCCCCGCCCACCTTTGACGTGCTGATCGAAATCCAGGAGCGCGACCGCGTCGTCGTGCACGCGCCGCTGGCCGAGACCGTCGACGAGGCGCTGCGGGGCAGGGTTCGCCCGCCGCAGCTGCGGACTCGGGATGAATCGGGCGCGATCGTCAGTCGCGTCGACTCGAGCGCCGCCGCAACCCGGCCGTCGCCGTTCGAGCCGGCCCCGTTTCCCGGCGGTGGACGCGGCGGGCGGCGCACTCGCGAGCGCCGGCGCCGCTTCGACGTCGACGAATACATCGCGGGACAGCAGCGGCGCGAGCGGGAGTGGGAGCCACCGGCTCCGGCGATACGACCGGGTCCGCCACTGTCGATCTTCCCTTATGGAGTCTCGCGCAGCTATCTCGAGCAGTCGCTTCGCGAGATGCGCCTACCCGTCCGCATCCAGCACCACGTCGACGATGCCGACCTCGTCCTGACCCTGAAGAACTACTACCGCCGCCACGATTCGCCGGTTCGCGCCGCCGAGTCGTCGGGCATTCCGATCCACGTGCTGCGCAGCAACACGGTTGCGCAGATCAAGGGTGCACTCGCCCGTGTGTACGGCGTCGACGCGCCCGCGGACACGCCCGAGGACACCGAGCCCGCGATGCGGGATGTGCTCGAGGGGATCGAGCAGATGCAACGAACCGGTAACGACGTCGAGCTCACCCCACAGAACGCATACGTGCGCAGGCTGCAGCATCAACTCGTCGAAGAGCATGCACTCACCGCGCGCAGCACCGGTGACGAACCCAACCGCAAACTCGTCATACTGAAATCGTCGGAATGAGCCGTTCGGGCGAGGGGCCCGGCGACGGGGGAGTAGTGAGTGACATGAGCGCGTGGCGCGGTTTCTTCATCTCGTTCGAAGGACTTGACGGCGCGGGCAAGAGCACCCAGGTTGCGTCTCTGGCCGGCGCGCTGCGCCAGCAGGGACATGACGTCGTCACCGTGCGCCCGGACGAGTCCCCCCTCGGCGCGATCCTGCACAGCTTTGTGCTGCAGCATCAGCGCGGACCCGCCCTGGAGGCATGGACCGAGGCGCTGCTCTTCACCGCCGAGCGCGTCCAGCTGCTGCACGAGACGATCCTCCCCGCGCTGCGCCGCGGCTGTGTGGTCATCGCCGATCGCTACGCAGAACTCGACGATTGCCTATCAGGGCGGCGGCAGAGGCATCCCGGCCGCCGACCTGCTGCGGCTGCACGCGGCCGCGTGCGGCGACGTCTGGCCAGACCTCACCTTTTACCTTGCGATCCCGGCGGCGACCGCGGCACAGCGACAGCGCGCCCAGCAGCTGCCGCTCGACCGGTTCGAGGTCGCACCGGAGACGTTCCACGCTGCCGTCGAGGCCGCGTTCGAACAATTGGCGGCGCAACAACCGCGCCGTTTCCTTCGCATCGACGCCACCCGTCCGGCAATCGTCGTGTCACGTGACATAGCCACCGCCATCGTGCAGCGGCTTCCGGCGCCCGCACCTGTCTCGCCGACCGCGAGGAGCGCCGGCGGCTTCGAAGCGAGCCCCTACGGGAGCGCCCCGGTCGGCTGATCCGGCGAAACCCGCGCAGGGTTGAGGATCGACAAGTCGCGCTACGCGGCGGGCGACTTGAGCACGACGTCCGATGCCGGCACCACTCGTTCGACCCGGCTCCCTGCGAGGTGGACACGCACGCCGGGTACTCCGGGTGCTCCGGGGTCCCACCCCAGCGCGTGCAGCTCGCGCGCCTCGCCCCAGGTGCGAGCCATGCGTTGCTGCCGGCCATCGGTGAAGGTCATGGTCCCAGGTCGCGTCGCGAAGCCGAAGCCGACTGCGCCACCGGTGCTGAGAAATGCCGGTACGTCGGTCAGCGGCGATGCGGCGTCAAACAGGTCCTCGCCTGTCGCCAGCGCTGCGGCAAGGCTTGGCATGCCGCCCGATTTCGCTGCCTCGCGCACTCCCGCCCGCTGCGCCACCTGCTGAGCGCGCTCACGCCGGCGGCGCTCGGTGGCCAGTTCGGTGGCACGCGTACGGATCTCGCGGAGATGCTGCTCGTACGGAGCCATTGCGGCGATGGTGGCGCGCTCAGTCGCCTGTAACTCAGCGCCCAGTGTTTCAAGCTCGCCCTCACTCAACTCGCGCAGGGCGTCGGGCTCGACCCGGTCGCCGAGCGGGGGGAGTTCCACCCCCGGCACTCTACTCGCCACCCCGCAGCCGCATCCCGGCGGGCGCGCGTCCATTTGCTGTATCACGCACACAACCGTCATCGCTTCCGAGGGAGGCACAGCTCGTGGCTCAGGTTCTCCATGACGTCATCCGCGTCGAGCGCGAGGGCGCGGTCGTCACGCTCACCATCGACCACCCTCCGGCGAACGCGGTCAACGGCGACGTCGTCAACGGCCTTGCCGAGGGGCTTGCGAATGCCGAAGCCGACGAGGGCTGCAGAGCCCTGGTGATCACCGGCAGCGGACCCAAGTTCTTCTCCGCCGGTGCCGACATCACGGGGTTTGGGGCGGGCGCCGACGCGATCGGCAAGGCGACCGACCTCACCCTGCTGTTTGAAGCCTCGCGTCTTGCGGTGATCGCCTCGGTCAACGGCATCGCATTCGGGGGCGGCTGCGAGTTGACCCTCGCGTGCGATGTACGCCTCGCCGCTCGCACCGCGCGCTTCGCCCAACCGGAGATCAAACTCGGGATCATCCCGGGATGGGGCGGCACCCAGCGGCTGCCCAGGTTGATCGGCGCGGCTCGTGCCACCGAGCTGCTGCTCACCGGTGATCCGATCGATGCGGAACGCGCTCTCGCGATCGGGTTGGTCGCCGAGGTGGTCGACCCTGACGAGCTTCCCGCAGCGGCGCGACGCTGGGCCCAACTGCTTGCGTCGCGAGCGCCACTGGCGCTCGCCGCGACCAAGAGGGCGATGCGTGCCGGCGCGCAACTTCCCATCGCGGATGCGCTCAAGGAGGAGCGACGCGAGTTCGTGGCGCTGTTCTCGACGGAGGATGCGCAGGAGGGCATCGCGGCGTTCCTGCAGAAGCGTCCTCCGGAGTGGAAGGGACGGTAGTGTCCGCGGCCGTGACCGCGGTCCTCAGCCCGATCGCGCTCGTCGTGCTCGCCGGTACGGCACTCGTGGCAAGTGGGTTGCGCTGGCGAAAGCTGCTCGGCGAGATGCGACGCAGCACGCGCCATGAGCGTCGCCTCGATCACGCGGGGTCCCGACTGCGTGCGTTCTTCGTGTACGTCGTCGCCCAGGGCCGGTTGCTCAGATGGCCGTTCGCCGGTGTGTTGCACGCCTTCATCTTCTGGGGGTTCGTCGTGCTGCTCACCGCGATCGCTCAGGGAATCGTCGAAGCACTCTGGCAGGGATTCCGCTTCAACCTGCTCCCCGGTAGCGGTGCGATCGCGTTCCTCCAGGACCTGTTCTTCTTCGTGGTCATCTGCGGTATCGCCATGGCCCTGTTCAACCGCCTGGTCATCAATCCCACGCGATTTCGCGGAAGCCACCGGGGCGACGCCATCCTCATCCTGGCGTGGATCGCCGGGCTCCTCATCTGCATGGAGCTCAACTACGCCAGTCGCATCGCCGAAGGAGCCCCGGAGGCGGTCGGCCAGTGGCGTCCGATCGCGTCAGCGCTGGCGAGCATCTTCCGGCCGCTCGGGTCGGGAAGTGAGACGCTGATCGTCCTCCACGGCATCTTCTTCTGGGCGCACCTCACGCTCGTGTTCGGATTCCTTGTGTACCTCGGTTACAGCAAGCATCTTCACATCATCACGTCGGTCCCCAACGTCTTCTTCAAGAACGAGCAGCCCAAGGGCGCATTGCGCACCCTCGACATCGACGCCGTGATGAACGCGGAGAACGCCGCCGATCAGCACTTCGGCGCCGGTGCGCTCGAGCAGTTCTCGTGGAAGGACATGCTCGATCTCTACACGTGCACGGAATGTGGGCGCTGCCAGACGCACTGCCCCGCGTATAACACGGGCAAACCGCTGTCGCCGAAGACGTTGATCACCGACCTGCGAGACCACGCGTACGAGAACCTCGCAGGTGGATTCGCCGCCACGAAACATGACGCCCACGTCGCGCAGCCGGGCGGTGACGGTGGCGGTGGCGCGGTGATGTGGACGAGCGGTGATCATCACGCAGGAGCGGTGCACGATCTCCCCGGACACTTCCAGCCGTCATGGCTGTCGCCCGACGACGTTGCGGCAGCCATCCCGGCCGGCGAAGCCCGGCCGCTGCTCGGTGGCACCATCCTCGAGGAGACACTCTGGTCCTGCACCACGTGCGGTGCGTGCATGGATCAGTGTCCGGTGCTGATCGAGCACGTTCCCAAGATCATGGACATGCGCCGGCATCTCGTCCTCGACAAGTCGCGCATGCCGAAGCAGGCTGAATCGGCGCTGCGCAACATCGAGAACGTGGCCAACCCATATGGCCTCTCACACCAGTCACGAGCGGACTGGGCGAGGGATCTCGGGGTGGCGTTCATCGCCGACAAGCCGGACGCGGAATACCTGTACTGGGTCGGCTGCGCAGCGTCCTTCGACGAGCGCGCCAGGACGATCGCAGCGGCCCTCTCCAAAATCCTTCAGGCCGCGGGCGTCGATTTCGCCATCCTCGGCACCGAGGAGAAGTGCACCGGCGATCCGGCGCGAAGGATCGGCAACGAGTACCTGTTCCAGGAGCGCGCGAAGGAGAACGTCGAGGTGCTCAGACGGCACAACGTTCGCAAGATCATCGCGTCGTGTCCGCACTGCTTCAACACGTTCGCCAACGAGTACGGCGATTTCGGTGGCGACTACGAGGTCATCCATCACACCCAGCTGATCGACCAACTCCTGAAGGAGGGTCGCATCACCCTCGATGCAGCCCGGGCGCAGGAGGAGACGATCACGTACCACAACTCGTGCTACCTGGGGCGCTGGAACGACATCTTCGCGCCTCCGCGGGAGATCCTCGAACGCATTCCCGGGCTCAAGGTCGTCGAGATGGCGCGGAGCAAGAGCGAGGGGATGTGCTGCGGCGCCGGGGGCGGCCGGATGTGGATGGAGGAGAGTCAGCCTCGGGTCAACCACCGCAGGGTCGAGCAGGCAGTGGACACGCATGCCACCAAGGTCGCGACCGCGTGCCCCTTCTGCCTCGCGATGTTCGACGAAGGCATCTCCGCGAAGCAGATCGGCGCGACCCTCGCGGTCGACGATGTGGCCGTCTACGTCGCGCGTGCGCTCAAGGAGCCTGCAACCGGGTCAGCTCCGGAGTAGGGACCGGGAACGCGGCTGCGCTCAGATTGGACGGGGCAACCGCTGATTGCGCAGCGTTTGAAAGCGCGCGCCGCAGTCGGCGCACTTGAACCCGGGTTGCTCGTACCCGGTCTGACGATCCCCGAATGTCAGCGGGATGACCCGTGTGCCGTCACAGCGCGCGCAGTGTGGGTCGACGGGCACGTGCAGGTCTTGCGCCATGCGATGAGGATGTCACGTTCACGCTGGTGGCGCTCCGAGGAGCGGTCGGGGCACACTTGGTGGTCCGGCGGCGCCGGCAGCACCAGTCCCATGGAGGCAAATGCAGTGGCAGACCCCGATGTCGTCGACGCGTACAGCCCCGAGTGGGCGGACGCCTTCAAGGCGGAGATCAACAAGTCGTCGATCTACAAGCAGGCGGCGGCGGGGTGGGAGGGCACCGTCGGGCTGGTCGTGCTTGCCGAGCCCGACAAGAACTTCCCCGACGATCGTGGCGTCTTCCTCGATCTCTGGCACGGGGAAGCGCGCGACGTCCGGGTCGGGACGCGAGAGGACGCGCAGCAGGCCAAGTTCGTGATCACCGCTGCGTACTCGCGCTGGAAGCAGGTGGCCCAGAAGGAGCTCGACGCCACCAAGGGGATCATGCTCGGCCGCCTGAAGCTGAAGGGCGACTTCCCGACGATCGTTCGCTATACCAAGGCCTCGCAGGAGCTGACCAACTGCACCACCCGGGTACCGGTCAGGTGGCCGGACGAGGCCTGACCAATGGCTCGATCGGTGCCGGTTGGCGGCGACCAGGGTCGCCTGGTGGTTGTGGGAGCCGGCACGATGGGAGCGCAGATCGCCCAGCAGGCAGCCCTTCACGGGGTCGACGTCTCGCTCGTGGACGTCGACGCCGAGCACCTGCAGCGGGCCATGACATCGAATCGTCAACTTCTGGACCGGCGGGTTGAGAAGGGCAAGCTCGATCGTGCGGAGGCCGACGCTGCGACGAGCCGGGTGACCGCGACGACCGATCTCGCCAGTGCGGCGTCGGAGTTCGGCCTGGGCGATCGAGGCGGTGGTCGAGCTGGCATCGGTCAAGCGAGAGATCTTCGCAGCGCTGGACGCTCACCTTCCGGCGCGCGCGGGCATCGCCACCAACTCGAGCAACATCGTGGTGTCGCGGCTGGCCGATGCGACGGCGCGACCGGAGCTCTGCTGCAACATGCACTTCTTCCACCCCGTCCTGGTCATGGACCTCTGCGAGGTGGTACGCGGCCCCGAGACCTCCGACGAGACGTGCGCTCGCGCCGTCGCGTGGTCACTGCGGATGGGCAGGACGCCGATCGTCGTCGAGAAGGAGATCGACGGCTTCATCGTCAATCGCATCCTGGGAGCCGCATCGCGTGAAGCCTTCTCGCTCCTCAAAGGTGGGGTGGCGTCGGCGGAGGACATCGACACCGCGGTGCGCAAGGGTCTCAACTGGCCGATGGGGCCGTTCCAGCTCGCGGACTTCTCAGGTCTCGATACCGTCCTCACCATTCGGCGGGACCGGATGGAGCGGGATCGCGCGCCGGGCGACGTCGCGACGGTTGCGATCCTCGAGCGCATGGTGGCTGCCGGCCGCCTCGGCCGCAAGAGCGGCCGCGGCTTCTACGACTACGCAGTCGACCCGCCTGCGCCCCTGCCTCCTCCGGACTGAGCGAGCGCCACCCGCCGGGGATTTCCCGCGCGAGCCGGCGACGCAGGGATCATCAGCGCCGCGATGCCGATGCCGATTAGTCCCAGAGGGACGAGCCGTCCAGGCGGAGCGGCCGCGGCATTCCCGGTGTCGACGAGGGTGAGCACGCTCAGGACCGCCCACGCGGCGATCACCCGAATCGACACCAGCCCTGGCCACGAGCCGCTCTCCGCGCAGGCGGCGCGGGCCGCGCACCAGGCGAATGCCGGCGCCAGGATGACGAGGTCATGGGGCAGGAGGTGAGGTGACGCCACCAGCGAAAGCGCCGCCGCGCCGGCGAGCGAAGCCTCCAGCGCGCCCGGCCTTCCACGCGACCGCGCCCCCAACAGGCCACACCCGGCGAGCGCGATCAGCGACCCCGCGATGCCGATGACCATCGGGGTAGGGCCACCGCCCAACCAGGAACCAACCAGCCCTGGGAGTCCCAGCGTGCTCGCCCCGGGCGTGTTGCCGACTGCGAAGGCCAACGCCGACACGAAGCCGGCGATGCCACCCGGACCCACCAGCGCCAGCGACACCGCGGCGACCAGGGCACAGCCGGCCGCCGCGCCGGCAAGCGCGTGCCAGTCGCGCCGGGCGATGAGCCAGATGCCGAGTCCGATCGCCAGGTGGGGCTTCGTCGTCGCCAGCGCGAGTGCCAGCCAGAAGCCGGCGGCGGCTGACCGGTCAGTTCGCCAGGCCGCGTACGCGGCGGCGAGCCCCAGGGCGGCGATGCCGTCGATCTGACCGAGGAGGAGGAATGCGTACGTTCCTCCCGCGGCCACGGCGACGAGGAACGTGGCTGCCCGCGGCGCGCGCCCAAGACGGGAAGGCCATGGGCCGGCGCGGATGGCGATCCACACGGCGAGCCCAAGGAGGATGAGCTCGACGAGCGACCAGACGCGGAACGCGGTGCCGGCGTCCAGAACGGTGAGCGGGAGGGCGAGCAGTGCTGTGGTCGGCGGCGTGATGAACGGCAGGTTGATGACCGTTCCGGCGGGGACGAGCGTGAGGTGACGGGCGTGCTCGGCCCGCTGGTCGTACAGCTCGCCTCCCTCGCCGCTGCGCAGCATCAGCGCTGCCACGTAGGAGGCGGAGAAGTCGGTGCCGCGCTCGCGTAGCGGGGTCACCTGGGCCCAGGAGATCGCGTAGTACGCGAGAAGGACGGTGCTGACGGCGGTGGCGATGACGACCGCGCGACGGGTTCTCACGGCGTCTGGACGCTAGCATCGAGTTCGCGGAAGCGAACGCCGCGTTGCCGTATTGCTTCCTATACTCGGCCGACGATGGCGAGCGCATTCACCGGTATCGACCACGTGGGAATCGCCGTCGCAGACCTCGAGCTCGCGGTCGCCGCCTACGAGCGCCTGACCGGGTCCGCGCCGACCCACCGCCAGCTGGTGGCTTCCGACGGCATCGAGGCGGTCATGTTCGAGGTGGGCGAATCGCGCATCGAGCTGCTCGGCAGCACCGGGCCCGAGTCGAAGATCGCCGGGTTCCTCACCCGGCGCGGCAGCGGTCTGCACCACGTCGCGTACGGCGTCGACGACGTCCAGGCCAGCCTCGACCACTTCGCGGCACTCGGGCTGCAGCTTCTCGACACGTGTCCGCGACAGGGAGCTGCCGGCAGGCTGGTCGCGTTCCTCCATCCTTCGGCGGCGGGCGGGGTGCTCACCGAGCTGTGCCAGCCAGACCAGGAGAACGCCGGGTCGCCCTCGTGAGCGATCACCCCGGCGCCGAGCCGAGCATTCAGCCCGAGACGGAGTCGGGCATCCCGCTCGAACCGTTCTACGTCGACCGGCCGGAGCGAGTACCGCCTCCGGGCGAGTACCCGTACACGCGCGGCATTCGCGCGGAGGGGTACCGCTCGCGGCTCTGGACGATGCGCCAGTACGCGGGATTCGGGAGCGCCGAGCAGACCAACGAGCGGTTCCACTACCTGCTGCGCGCGGGGCAGAGCGGTCTGTCCGTGGCCTTCGACCTCCCGACCCAGATGGGCTACGACAGCGACGACCCGATCGCGCACGGCGAGGTCGGCAAGGTCGGCGTGGCGATCGACTCGCTCGACGACATGGAGCTGCTCATGCGCGGCATCCCCCAGGACCGCGTGACGACGTCGATGACCATCAACGCACCCGCGGCCGTTCTGCTGCTGCTCTACGAGCTCACCGCCGAGCGCAAGGGGATAGCGGCAGCGTCACTCGGCGGGACGATCCAGAACGACATCCTCAAGGAATATGCCGCACGAGGGACGTACATCTTTCCCCCCGGCCCTCCATGCGCCTCGTCACCGACACGTTCGCGTATTGCGCGGAGCGCCTCCCGCGCTGGAACACCATCAGCATCAGCGGCTACCACATCCGCGAGGCTGGCGCGACGGCGCCGCAGGAGATCGCGTTCACGCTGAGCAACGGCATGGCCTACGTCCAGGCGGCGATCGACGCGGGGCTCGGCGTCGAGGATTTCGCTCCACGATTGAGCTTCTTCTTCAACGTCAGCAACGACTTCTTCGAGGAGGTCGCCAAATTCCGCGCCGCCCGGGCGCTCTGGGCTGAGGTGATGCACGACCGCTTCGGCGCGACCGAAGAACGCAGTCTCCAGCTCCGGTTTCACGCGCAGACGAGCGGCGCGACGCTCACGGCACAGCAGCCCCTCAACAACGTGGTGCGCGTGTCGCTGCAGGCGCTGGCGGCGGTGTGCGGTGGCGCGCAGTCGCTGCATACCAACAGTTACGACGAAGCGCTCGCGTTGCCGTCCGAGCAGGCGGCGGAGATCGCGCTGCGGACGCAGCAGGTCATCGGGCACGAGACCGGCGCTGCCACCGTCACCGATCCCCTCGGCGGCGCGTACCTCGTCGAGGCGTTGACCCACGACCTGATGGACGAATCGCGAGCGCTCATGAATCGCGTCGAGGAGCGGGGAGGCGCTGTCGCCGCCATCGAGGCGGGCTTCTACCAGCAGCAGATCCAGGAATCCGCGTATCGCCATCAGCGCCTCGTCGAAGCGGGCGAACGGGTCATCGTCGGTGTCAACCGGTTCACCGAGACGTCGCAACCCGCAGTGCCGATCCTTCACGTCGACGCGTCGCTCGAGGCCGCGCAGATCGAGCGGCTCGCGGCGATGCGCGCCGCTCGATCGGCAGCCGCCGTGAACCGGGCGCTCGATGCACTCCGTGCCGGGGCGCAGGGGACCGACAACCTGCTGCCCCTGATGCGCACCGCGCTCGAGGCGAAGGCAACCGTCGGTGAGGTGTGCGGTGCGCTCCGCGAGATCTTCGGCGTGTACCGTCCGGCGGTCTCCGTGTGAACCGGTGGTCGCTCGGATCCCCTGGTAGCCTGAGCGGGTGACCAGACAGGCACGCAAGGGCGTACCCCCCGCCGGCGCGAGCGACGCTCTCGTGCCCGCACCTCCCTCCGAGCCCGCCGACGCCGACGGCGCGTCGTCGAGTGGCTCCAGTGGCGGCACGGGCAAGAAGATCAACATGCTGCGCAAGCGCCGCTACGACGCGGTCCACCGGGGGGGCGCCGCGGAGCGATCCCAGCATGCCAAGGGCAAGCTCACCGCGCGCGAGCGCATCGACCGCCTGCTCGACCCGGGTTCCTTCACGGAGCTCGACATGTTCGCGCTGCACCGGACCACCAGTTTCGACATGGACCAGCGGCGAATTCGCGGCGACGGCGTGATCACGGGCTGGGGGACGGTGGACGGCCGGCAGATCTTCGTCTTCAGCCACGACGCGTCGGTGTTCGGCGGTTCGCTCGGCGAGGTGTTCGCGGAGAAGGTCACCAAGATCATGGACCTCGCGCTCCGAACGGGATGTCCCTGCATCGGCATCAACGACTCGGGCGGCGCGCGCATCCAGGAGGGCGTCGTCTCGCTCGCGGGGTACGCCGAGATCTTCTATCGCAACGTCGAGGCAAGCGGGGTCGTCCCGCAGCTCTCGTTGATCGTCGGTCCCTGCACCGGCGGCGCCGTGTACTCACCGGCGATGACGGACTTCATCTTCATGGTGCGCAAGGTCGGGTACATGTTCATCACCGGTCCCGACGTCATCAAGGTCACCACCGGGGAGGAGGTGACCTTCGAGGAGCTCGGCGGCTCCGATGTGCACAACCAGCGAAGCGGCGTCGCCCACTTCATCGCAGACACCGAGGACGAGGCGTTTGCCCAGATGCGCGAGTTGCTCTCGTATCTTCCGCCCAACAATCGTGAGCAGCCGCCGTACCGGCCGACCCTTGACGATGCGCATCGCGAGGACCCCGAGCTGCAGGCGATCATCCCCGACAATCCGAATCAGCCGTACGACATGCGCAACGTCGTCACCCGCGTCGTCGACGACAGCCGGTTTCTCGAGGTGATGCAGTATCACGCCGAGAACATCATCTGCGGTTTCGCCAGGCTTGACGGGCACCCGGTCGGCGTCGTCGGCAATCAACCGCGCGTGCTCGCGGGCGCGCTCGACATCGCCGCCTCCATCAAGGCGGCGCGCTTCGTGCGCTTCTGTGACTCGTTCAATGTGCCGCTGATCACGTTCGTGGACGTCCCCGGCTTCCTCCCGGGCACCGAACAGGAATATGGCGGCATCATCCGGCACGGCGCCAAGCTGCTCTATGCGTACTGCGAGGCGACGGTTCCCAAGCTCACGGTGATCACGCGGAAGGCCTACGGCGGTGCATACGACGTCATGTGCTCCAAGCATATCCGCGCCGACTACAACGTGGCCTGGCCCACCGCGGAAATCGCGGTGATGGGATCGCAGGGTGCGGTCAGCGTCATCTTCAAGCGCGAGATCTCCCAGGCGGCCAACCCGCAGCAGCGCTCGGACGAACTGATCGAGGAATACCGGGAGCAATTCGCCAATCCGTATTTCGCCGCGGAGCGGGGCTACA
This sequence comes from Candidatus Dormiibacterota bacterium, assembly GCA_963756075.1. Lineage (GTDB taxonomy): Bacteria > Chloroflexota > Dormibacteria > Aeolococcales > Aeolococcaceae > Palsa-851. The sequence continues at coordinate 584,109 of CAVWMH010000002.1, forward strand.
TCGACGATGTGATCGAGCCGCGACAGACGCGCGGCGCCCTGATCGCCGCGCTGCGCATGGCGCGGAACAAGCAGGTGCCGACGCCGCAACGCAAGCACGGCAACATCCCGCTCTGACGCTCAGCGCGGATTGATGCGCCGGCCGCCCGTCCGTGGTGCCGAGTCCTTCAGGCTGACCGAGAGCGGCACGTACGCCTTCGCGTAGGCGCGGTCGGTGCGCCCCTGCGCATGGTGGATCGCCGGCACAGCCGCGCGCACGAGGAGCACCTGGAGCGCGGCCGCCACCGGAACCGCGAGGAGCGCGCCGATCAAGCCCTGGATCGCCCCGCCGACAAGCAGCGCGAGCACAACTCCCAGTGCCGGGAGGGACACGACGCGGTTCATGACCATGGGCACCACCGTGTTGGCATCGACCAGCTGGATGACCAGCAGCACGGCGAGCACGAGGATCGGATACGCCGGGCTGATCGTGAAGCCGAGCAGCACCGCCGGCACCACACCGATAATCCCGCCCACCATCGGAATCGCCGCGGTGAGACCGGCAAAGATGCCGAGGATGACGGAGTCCGGGAGGCCCATGAGCCAGCAGGCGACTCCGACCACGAGCCCGACCGCGAGGCTGTTGATCGCCACGGCGCGAAGAAAGCCGCCCATGCGGTATCCCATCTCCCGGAAGATGTCGATGACCAGGTCGTGGTGGGCTTCAGGGAACAGATCGACGGTGAATGCCTTGAGACGGTCGCTGCTCACCAACCAGAGAAACCCGACCACGAGCACGAGGACGAAGTCGACGATGATGCTGAAGATCGTTCCACCGATGGCAAAGAGGATGTTCCGGGTGGCGTCGATGACCGAGCTGACCTGCTTGGCGACATCGACGTTGAAGTGGAACTGGTTCTCGACGCCGGTGAACCAGCGGAGAAAATCCTTCTGGTAGGTGGGAAAGTTCGTTGCAAGCGACGATGCCTCAGTGACGATCGGTTGCACGAGCAGCAGCACCATCACCCCGATGAACGCCAGGACGGCGATGTAGACGATGAGAATTCCCGCGGGCCGCGGGATTCGTCGACGTTGTAGCTCTGCCACGAGCGGCCGTATTCCTTCGGCGAACACGATCGCGACCAGCACGACCAGGACGATGCCGATGATGGTGGCGAGGAATGCAACCAGCGCGACGATGCCGAGCACGATGAGCGCCGCGCTCACGAGCGTACGCACCGACACGACGTTCGTGCCCTCGCGTCGCGAGGACTGAGGTGGCTCTCTCGCGACGCGGTCGGCAGCCGCCCCGGGGCGAGGTTGATCCGGCTCAGGCGCCGGAGCTTGGTCTGGTGGAGTCCCGACGACGCGTCTTGCCAACCAGGTCAGCCTAACAGCCTCCGGCTGCTGTGGAGAGACATCCTTTGCGTACCCTGTCGACGTGAGCGATCTCGAGACTCGTCCTGTCGCCGGGGGCGTTCTCCAGGCAACGGTCGTCGGCCTCGGTTGCAACAACTTCGGGCGCCGCGTGGACGCACAGGGCACGGCGCGCATCGTGAGCGCGGCGCTCGAGGAGGGGATCACATTCTTCGATACGGCTGACATCTACGGCGGCGGACAGAGTGAGGAGATGCTCGGCGCAGCACTCACAGGACGCCGTGCAGAGGCCGTGATTGCAACCAAGTTCGGCCATTCGTCGGGTGGCGAGGGGCATAGCGGTGGATCGCGCAGGTATGTCCGCATCGCGGTCGAGGCAAGTCTTCGCCGTCTCGACACTGAATGGATCGACCTGTATCAGCTGCATACCCCCGACCCTACGACCCCTGTGGAGGAGACACTCGAAGCACTGACCGACCTGGTCAGTGAGGGGAAGATCCGGTGCGCGGGTTCGTCAAACCTCCCGGGGTGGCAGATTGCGGACGCAGACTGGATCGCGCGGACACGGGGCCTCACCAGGTTCGTGACGGCGCAGAACGAGTACAGCCTGCTCGACCGATCTGTCGAGGGAGCGGTGATCCCCGCATGCGCTCACTTCGACGTCGGGGTGATTCCATACAGCCCGCTTGCCAACGGGCTGCTCACAGGCAAGCACCGTCGTGGCCAGCCGCCCGTCCCGGGTACGCGACTCGCCACCGCAGCGGGCGCCAACGCCGATCGCTGGCTCACCGATCACAACTTCGACATCGTTGAAGGGTTGGAGGAGTTCGCCAGCGCGCGTGGCGTCTCGTTGCTCGACGTCGTCATCGGCGGCCTGGCCGCACAGCCGCAGGTGATCTCCGTGATTGCCGGCGCGATGTCACCGGAGCAGGTGCGGGCAAATGCGCACGCCGGCCGGTGGCGTCCGAGCGCCTCAGACCTGGCGGAACTCGACCGGGTCGCTCCGCGCCGATGAAGCTGCTCGAGTACCAGGCGAAGCAACGGTTCGCAGCCGCCGGCATCGCGGTCCCCCCCGGCCGGCTGGCCAGGACTCCTGAAGAGGCGGCAGCCGCGGCTCGTGAGCTCGGGCGCATCGCCGTCAAGGCACAGGTGCCCATCGGCGGGAGGGGCAAGGCGGGCGGTATCGCCGTGGTCGACACCCCCGAGGAGGCGCAGCGTGAAGCCGCGCGCATCCTGGCGATGGACATCCGCGGCTACCCGGTGCGAAGCGTCTGGTGCGAGACGGGGCTCAGCATCGACGCTGAGCTGTACCTCGGCATCACCCTCGATCGTGATCGCCGCCGGCTCGTGATCATCTTCTCGGCCGCGGGCGGGATGGAGATCGAGCAGGTCGCCCTGGAGGCGCCGGAGCGGATCGCGAAGCTGTGGCCCGATCCGTTCGCCGGCCCGCAGCCGTATGAGATCCGTCAGCTGGCGTTCGCGGGGCTCGCGCACGCACCCGAGCTTCGCGACCGGGTGCCGAAGCTTGTGAGCGCTCTCGTGGTGCTGACCACTCGCCTCCATGAGGTCGCAACCTCGCTCGATGCCGTGACCTGCGAGATCAACCCGCTGGTGCTCACGGCCGACGGAATGCTCGTCGCCGCTGACGGAAAGCTCGAGATTGACGAGAACGCCAACTCCCGCCACAAGGACGTGGCCGAAGAGCTCGCTCGCGACGAGACCGGTGATGACGGTCGAAGCGGGGACGATCCTTTCGAGGTGGAGGCGCGCAAACGCGGCCTCACCTACGTGCACCTCGACGGGGACATCGGCTGCATCGGCAATGGTGCCGGCCTGACCATGAACACGCTCGACCTCGTCAAGCAACATGGCGGCGAGCCGGCCGACTTTCTCGATATCGGCGGGGGCGCGAACGCGGAGCGCGTGCGCAACGCGCTCGAGATGGTGCTGCTCGACCCCAAGGTGCGCGGCGTGTTCATCAACATCTTCGGCGGTATCACCCGAGGCGACGAGGTCGCGCGGGGGATCATCGCCGCCCGCGACGAGCTGCACATCACCAAGCCTCTTGTGGTGCGCATGACCGGCACCATGGAAGAGGAGGGACGGCGATTGCTGCAGGACGCGGGGATTGTGCCGGCGAAGACGGCGACCGAGGCGGCCATGAGCATCGTCGCGCTGGCGCGGCAGGAGGGAAGGGCATGAACTGCGGTGGGCACCAGGGTGCGGAAGGCATGGACGGAGGAGGCCGTTCGGCGCCCGGGCTCACTCTCGCGCGAGAGCGGGGGTGGAGCGGCGAAGGCGTGCAGATCGGCCCTCCGCCGTTCATGCCCTCCCCGCCTGGGACGCGTCATGAGCGTGCTTGTCGATCGCGACAGCCGCGTGCTTATCCAGGGCATAACCGGGCGCGAGGGCAGCTTTCATACCGCTCAGATGCGTGCCTTTGGCACCAACATCGTTGCGGGCGTGTCCCCCGGGAAGGGCGGCGGTGATCAGGACGGGGTGCCGATCTTCGACACGGTCGCTGACGCGGTGGCGGCAACCGGCGCCGACGTGTCGGGGATCTTTGTCCCGCCTGCATTTGCCGCGGACGCGATCATGGAATCGGCAGCATCCGGGATCGAGCTGACCGTGTGCATCACCGAGCTCATCCCGGTGCACGACATGATCCGCGCACGCGAGTTCGTCATCCGCAGCGGGCATCAGCTGCTCGGAGCCAACTGCCCGGGGATCGTGACCCCTGGTCAGTGCAAGGTGGGCATCATCCCGAACCACATCAACACGCCGGGACCGGTGGGGATCGTGGGGCGCAGCGGGACGCTGACCTATGAGGTGATCCAGGGACTCGGTCAGGCGGGAATGGGTCAGACCACGTCGGTAGGGATCGGCGGCGACCCGGTGATGGGCCTGAGCTTCCCCGACGTTCTGCAGCGCTTCGCCGATGATCCTGAGACTCGCGCTGTGGTGCTCATCGGCGAGATCGGTGGTTCCGACGAGGAGACCGCAGCAGCGTGGGTGCGCGATACCGGTTTCGACAAGCCGGTCGTGGCGTTCATCTCCGGACGCACTGCGCCGCCGGGGAAGCGCATGGGCCACGCCGGCGCCATCATCAGTGGCAATACCGGCAGCGCGCAGAGCAAGCTCGACGCCCTGACCGCGGCCGGCGCCGACATCGCCGACACCATCGAAGACGTGGTTCGGCTGACCGCCGCGAGACTGGGCGCGCACTCTCGCTGAGAGGCGTGCCCGGGCGGGTGCGCTAGCCGCGCACGCGGAGCACGATCACCGCGGCGATGTATGCGAGGCCGGCGATCGCGCCGAGCCAGTCATAGGGTTCGCCGCTATGGCCGCGCGCCACCTCGACGATGAAGGCGACGATCACCGCGACGATCAGCGCCAGTCCAGTCAGCGCAGTGGCCTGCAGGTCGAGCATTGCAAAGCGCTCGTCGCGGCCGTCGCCCCGCAGGCCGCGAACGGTCTCGCTCCGCCCACCGAGCAGCACCGCCGCCCCGAACACGACCATGATTCCGAGGCTCCAGAGTCCGAGGACCGGCTGGTGACCCACGATGTTCGCCCCGAGCAGGACGACTCCCATCACGACGCTGAACGCCGGGATGGTCCACTTGGAGTGCATCACGTCACGCCTTCCGCCCGTTGTCGTCGACATGGAACAGGTCCTCCACGCTGGTGCCGAAGAACCGGGCCAGCTCGATGGCGAGCGGCAGGGAGGGGGTGTAGCGCTCAGTCTCGATGGCATTGATGGTTTGCCGCGAGACACCGAGCGCGTCACCGAGATCTCCCTGCGACAGCCCCCGCGCTGACCTGAGTTCCCGGACGTCGTTTCGCATGGTGTAAAGCTTACTTGACACCGGATGGGAGTGTCAAGTGTGCTTTACATGCCGACCTGCATCGACGCCCTCTCGCCGCGCTACCGTTAGGTTCGAGTGAACTTCGATCTCAGTGACGAGCAGCGTCACATTCGCAACGTGGTACGGGATTTCGCGCAGGCGGAGATCGCACCGGTAGCCGCCCATTACGACGAGACGGGGGAGTTTCCCTACGACCTGGTCGCGGGCATGGCGAGGCTCGGGTTGTTTGCACTCCCTTTTCCCGCGGAGATCGGCGGCGCCGGCGGAGACTTCATCGCCTACTGCCTCGCCATGGAGGAGATCGCTCGCGCCGACGCGAGCTGCGCGATCACCCTCGAGGCCGCGGTCTCCCTGGGGATCTCGCCGATCGCCAGGTTCGGCTCCCGCGAACAGCAGCAACGCTGGCTCCCACAGCTCATGGCCGGCGAGCGGCTCTGGGCGTTCGGGCTCACCGAGCCCGATGCGGGCTCGGACGCTGCAGCCACGCAGACCAGCGCTGTGCGTGACGGTGATCACTGGGTCATCAACGGCCGCAAGGCGTTCATCACCAATGCCGGGACCGACATCAGCGCTGGGGTCACCATCACCGCGGTCACGGGATCGCAGAACGGCCACAAGGAGATCAGCACGATCGCAGTGGAGCGGGGAACTCCCGGATACTCGCAGGCTCCCAAGTACCGCAAGCTCGGTTGGCACGCGTCCGATACCCGCGAACTGATCTTCGAGGACTGCCGGGTTCCAGCCGGCAATCTGGTCGGCGTGCGTGGCGATGGGTTGACTCAGTTCCTCCAGATCCTCGAGGGCGGGCGTGTCGCTATCGCGGCACTCTCGGTCGGCGTGGCTCAGGCGTGCCTCGACGCATCGCTCGCCTATTCGGCGGCCCGACACCAGTTCGGCGTGCCGATCGCCAAGTTCCAGGCAACGCAGTTCAAGCTCGCCGATATGGGCACGCAGATCGAGCTGGCCCGGCTGATGACCTGGCGCGCCGCCGCGGCGATCGATGCAGGGAGGAGTCCCGCGCCGTACGCCTCGATGGCGAAGCTGCACGCGTCCGAGGTCGCCACCGCCTGCGCGAACCAGGCCGTCCAGATCCACGGCGGGATGGGATTCATGGAGGAATCTCCCGTCGCCCGCCTCTATCGCGACGTCAAGATCAATGAGATCGGTGAGGGAACGAGCGAAGTCCAGCGGATCCTGATCGCGCGACACCTGCTGCGTCCTTACGAGGTCCTGGAGTCCGACCGTGGCAACTGATCCAGTCATCGTTGCGGCGGCACGAACGCCGTTCGGCAAGCTGGGTGGCGCGCTCGCGGCAGTGCCGGCCGTCGACCTCGGCGCGCGGGTCATCCGCGAGGTGCTCGAGCGAACCGGCACCGATCCGGGGTCGGTGGATCAGCTGATCATGGGCATGGTCCTTGCCGCCGGGCAGGGGCAGGTGCCGTCGCGTCAGGCCGGATTGCGCGCGGGGCTTCCGGCGAGCGTTTCCTCGTTCACGGTGAACAAGGTCTGCGCCAGCGCCCTCAAGGCAGTGAATCTCGGAGCGCTGCTCATACGCTCAGGCGAGGCTGATGTCGTCGTCGCCGGCGGGATGGAGTCGATGTCGCGTTCGCCGTACCTCCTCGAGGATCAGCGATTCGGCAGCCGCTTCGGGGATCGGGTCGCCGTCGACAGCATGATGCGCGACGGACTGTGCTGCCCCGTCGACGGTGTGCTCATGGGCGTGCACGGCAGCGACGTGGCTTCCGAGCTCGGCGTCAGTCGCGAGGAGCAGGATGCCTGGGCGTACCGTTCCCAGGTGCGCTATCAGGAGGCACTTGCTGCGGGGCGATTTGCCGACGAGATCGTGCCGGTGAGCGTCAACGGTGCCGCGGTCACGCGCGATGAACAACCGCGCGCGGACACGACGCTCGAAAAGCTCACGGCGCTGAGAGGTGCGTTCGGCGATGGCACGACGATCACCGCGGGGAACGCGCCTGGCATGAACGATGGCGCCAGCGCCGTCCTGCTGATGAGCGCGGAACGGGCGCGCGCCGAAGGATTGACCCCGCTCGGCACCTGGCTCACGTACGGCGAATCGGCCGCTGAGCACCCCTACCTGGCGACCGTGCCGGCGCTCGCCATCGAGGCTGCGCTTGCGAAAACACGCGGTGACGTGGATGCCGGGATGCTCGACCTGGTGGAGATCAACGAGGCTTTTGCGGCGGTCGCCATCACGAGCGCCAGGATGCTCGAGGTGGATCCGGAGCAGGTCAACGTCAACGGCGGTGCGATAGCCGTCGGCCACCCCATCGGTGCGAGTGGAGCCCGGATACTCATGACGCTCCTCTACGAGTTGCGCCGCCGCGGCGGCGGGTACGGCGCCGCCGGGATCTGCAGCGGGATCGCGCAGGGCGAGGCAACGCTCGTCCGTGTCGACTGACATCGACGGCACGGGGCTCGCCGGCCGCATTGCGGGCTTTGTCGACGAGGTCATCACGCCGATCGCACCCGCGACGGCCCGCGGCGATGGTCCGTCTCCGCGGAGAATCGTTGAGGCTGCAGGCGAAGCCGGTCTCGCCGGCATCCTGACACCGGCGTCGTTCGGCGGTGCCGGCGGGACTCATCGCGACTTCGTTCGATTCATCGAGTCGGTGGCGCGCGCCGATGCCAGCTGCGCGGTGATCCTTGACGTCCATCTGTCTGTCGGCACCGAGCCATTGCTGGTTTTCGGCAACGATGACCAGAAGTCGCGGTATCTGCGCAAGCTCGGCGGCGGCGAATGGCTCGCGGCGTTCGCCCTGACCGAGGCCGGCGGAGGCAGTGACGCGGTCGCGATGCGGACGCGCGCGGTGCGTGACGGCGACACCTATGTTCTCGACGGGGCCAAGGCGTTCATCACCGGTGCAGGAGACGCCGATCTCTACATCGTCATGGCGCGCACGGGCGACGGCGCTCACGGGATCAGCGCCTTTCTCGTCGAGGCGTCGTTGCCGGGCGTGAGCGCCGGCGCGCCGCTCGCCAAGATGGGACTGCACGGCTCCTGGACCGGAGAGCTCGTGCTCGACGGTGTCCGCGTCCCCGCGGCGAACCGCCTCGGCGACGAGGGTATGGGTTTCACTGTGGCGATGTCGGCGCTCGACAGCGGGAAAGTCGGAATCTCCGCGCAGGCTGTCGGCATCGCGCAGGGGTCGCTCGATGCCGCACTGGAAGCGTCGCGCCGGCGTGCGAGCATCGGATCGGACGTGGACATGACGGCGATAGCGGACATGGAGGTCATGACGGCCGCGGCTCGCCAGCTGACCCGACATGCCGCGGCATTGGTTGACGCAGGCGGTCGTGTAACCCTCGACGCTGCGATCGCCAAGCTGTACTCCACGGATGCGTGCGTTGCGGTGGCGCAGTCCGCCGTGGACCTGTGCGCGCCCGAGTCGGGGTCGGACGACCATCCCGCCGCGGTCCGCTTCCGCGACGCGAAGGCGTGCCAGATCTACGAGGGGACCAATCAGATCCAGCGGGTGGTCATCGCCCGTCATCTCCTCACCGGCTGAACCGGACTCGCCTCTGACGGCTTGGTAGCATCAGCCGAATGGACATCCGTCTCAACGAAGAGCAGGCCATGATCCGCGAGACGGTGCGCGATATCGCTCGCGACCGCATCGCGCCACGCGCTGCGGAGATCGATCGCACCGGCGAATTCCCCTGGGATGTGGTGGATCTCTTCCGCAAGCACGATCTCTTCGCGCTGCCCTTCCCCCCGGAGTACGGCGGCCTTTCCGGCAGCGCGCTGACCCTCAACGTTGCCATCGAGGAGGTGGCCAAGGTGTGCGCCACGAGCGCGCTCATCCTCGCCGTCCAGGCGCTCGGTGGATATCCGCTGATGATCGCCGGCACCGAGGAGCAGAAAGCACGGCTCCTTCCCGACCTGGCGAGCGGGGCGAAGCTCAGCGCCTACGCCCTCAGCGAGCCCGGCGCCGGCAGCGACCCCGCGGGCATGGTGACGCGCGCAGAGCGTCACGGCGATGAATACGTCATCACCGGCAGCAAGATCTGGATCACCGCGGGCGGCATCGCCGACACGATCACCGTCTTCGCCAAGACCGACCCGGATGAGCGGGCGAAGGGGGTGTCGGCGTTCGTGCTCGAGGATGCCCAGCATCTCAAGGGGTTCGCGGCGAACACGATCCACGGAAAGCTCGGCATCCGCGGCAGCAACACCGCCGAACTCCACTTCGACGAGGTGGTGATCCCGGCAGCGAACCGTATCGGCGACGAGGGCGACGGGTTCCGCATCGCGATGAAGGTGCTCGACCGCTCCCGGCCGGGCGTTGCTGCACAGGCCCTGGGCATTGCCCAGGGAGCCCTCGACTATGCGGTCGGATACGCCAGGGATCGCAAGCAATTCGGCAAGACGATCGCCGAGTTCCAGGGCATCCAGTTCATGGTCGCGGACATGGAGGCGCAGACTGCGGCCGCCCGCGCGATGGTCTACTGGGCGTCGCAGCTCATCGACGACCAGAGCCCCGACGTCGGCCATTTCGCGGCGATCGCGAAATTGCTCGCCGCGGACACGGCGATGAAGGTCACCACCGACGCGGTGCAGATCCTCGGCGGCTACGGGTACGTGAACGAATACCCGGTCGAGCGCATGATGCGCGACGCCAAGATCACCCAGATCTACGAGGGAACCAGCCAGATCCAGCGCGTCGTGATCGCCCGAGACCTGCTGCGCGCGTAGCGATCGGCGCTACATCGTCAGGACGACTTTGCCGCGCGCTTGCCGCTGCCCGAGCAGATTGAGGGCCGCCGGCGCCTGCTCGAGGGGATAGGTCGCACCCACGATCGGGGCCACGGTGCCGGCGTCGATCATCGCGTTGAGCGCGACCTGTGTCTCGAAGAAGATCGCCGGCTCAACCCCGAGAAACGCACCCCATGCGGCGCCGACCACGTCGATGTTGCGCAACAGCACACGGTTCACCTGCAGCGTGGGAATCCTTCCCTCAGTGAACCCGACGACGATGAGACGACCCTGGGGCGCCAGACACCGAACGCTCTGGTCGAATCGCTCGCCGCCGACGGGATCCAGGATCGCGTCGACCCCGAGACCATCGTTCTGAGCACGCAGCGCCGCGACCCAGTCGCCCTCGGCATCGAGGACCCGATGCGCGCCCGCTCGCTCCGCGATGTGCATCTTGTCGGGACCGGCCGCGATCGCGATAACCTCGGCCCCGAGCCCTCGGGCAACTTGTATGGCCGCGGTGCCGACGCCGCCGGCCGCCCCGTGGATCGCGACGCGATCTCCGGGAAGGACGCGTCCCCGGCGCGCCAGGGCGAAATGCGCGGTGTGGTAGTTCATGACGAACCCGGATGCCGCCTCGATGCTCAGGCCGTTCGGGATTGCGAGGGTGAGCGACGGCTCGGCGACAGCGACGTCCGCAAAACCGCCCAGCATGGTGAAGGCCATCACCCGGTCGCCTTCCTTGAATCCGGAACCCTGAGGCGCGGAACGGACCCGTCCCGCGACCTCGACACCGGGCACGAACGGCAGCGGCGGTTTCATCTGATATTCGCCGCGGGTGAGCAGCAGATCGGGAAAGCTCACGCCGGCGGCCGCAACTTCGATGACGACGCGACCGGCATCCTCCGGCTCGTCGACCTCGACCAGATGCAGACCAGACGGGCCCTCGAGGCCCTGAACCTGCTGTGCGCGCACCTGTTTCCTCCGTCCCAGTGGTGGCCGCTGATGATGCCACTGTTCGCATCCGGACGAGCGGACCGTGGGGTACCCTTGTCACCCGCGGCGGGTAACCGGAAGTTGATGTCAGCGTTTCCCCAACAGGAAGCCCACCGTGGCGCGCCGGCCCCGCAGCCTTGCGGCGGTCAGTACACCCGTTCGGAAAGTCGAGAGCAACGCCTCAACCATGGCAACTATCAGCACCTCATCGGTCCGGCGCAGACGCCGGTCGCGGTACAGCGTCGTCCCCAGCTGGGTCACGCGAAAACGCGCCATCGTGTCGGTGATCGTCATGTTCTCCCTCCTGCTCGTCGCCGGCGGCATTTACGGTGTGCGTCTCTCGTTCGCACTGGCAAAGACCTTTCACACCAACCCGATCAGCGCGGCGATCGGCGCGCTTCAGGGCGGCGGAGGCTCCGGGATCGACCGTCAGCGCCAGCACTACCAGCGAATCAACATCGTGCTCTACGGCTACGGCGGCAGCCAGCATTCCGGCGCCTTCCTCACCGACTCGATCATGGTGATCTCGATCATGCCGATGCAGGGCCACCCGCCGCAGATCGCCGAGATCTCGATCCCGCGCGACTGGTTTGTGACCATCCCCCTGCGCAATGGCAAGTCGACAGCGCAGCGGATCAACTTTGCATACGCCGCCGGCATGCTCGGTGAGGGGCCGCAGCCCGCGAGCGCAGTCGATGCGGGAGCGGCCGTCGCGGACCCGCTGGTCGCACATCTCCTCGGGATCGGCATCAACTACTTCATTGGCGTCGACTTCAACGCTTTCAAGCAGGCCGTCGACGCGGTGGGCGGCATCAATATCGATGTGCCGGCGGCCTTCACCGACCATCAGTACCCCGCGGGCGAATGCGACCTCGGCAACTGCGCCTACGAGACCGTGCACTTCAATGCCGGCATACAGCACATGAACGGCGCGACCGCGCTCATCTACGCGCGCTCTCGCCACGGCAACAACGGTCAGGGATCGGACTTTGCGCGCAGCCGCCGCCAGCAGCAGATCATCGTCGGCCTCAAGGCGCAGATCGAGAGCATCGGTGGCTTCGGCAAGCTGCCGGATGTCATCAATGCGCTAGGCAGCAACGTGCTCACCGACCTGACCATTGGCGACGCCGAGTCGCTGTACGGGTTGGTCAACGGCGTCAACCCGGCGAGCATCGAACACATCAGCATCGACGACACCAACTTCCTGTATGACTGCGGGTATCCAACGCGCTGCGGCGGCGCCTACCTCTACGCCAACGACCAGAGCTTCGCGTCCCTCTCGCATTTCGTCCAGGACATCTTCCCAACGCCGACGGCGCTCGCCGAGGGCGCCCCGGTCACGTTCATCAATGCGAGCGGGCGCAACAGCAACGCGACCATTCGCTGGGCATCGCTCATGAACATGGTCGGCTTCTCCACGAGAGCCGGCGGCAAAGCGCCTGCACGGGAGGCCACCCAGGTGATCGACAACAGTGGCGGAAAGGACGCCGCCACCGCGCAATGGCTCGCCGCGTACTTCGGCGTGACCGTCACCACCGAACCCGCGCCGACAGCGCCGGTCACGACACCGCCGGCGACACCGGCTGCCGCCGCCGCCGGCGGGGTGACCGTCATACTCGGCAGCGCCGAAGAGCAGTCGTTCCTCGGTAACCCCGGGTTTGGTCACTAGCTCCGCACTGAGGTACGCCAAGAGTGGGACAGAGGATTGCCGTCCTGACGGGCGGCGGTGACGCACCAGGTCTCAACGCCGCGATTCGCGCGATCGGCCGGCGGGCGCTCGCGGCGGGTGACTCGCTAGTTGGGATTCGCAACGGGTGGGCCGGGCTGATCGGTGACGGCGACGTCTTCACCCTGGAGCGACACCGGCTTTCCGGCATCCTGCAACTCGGCGGCACCATGCTCGGCAGCTCGCGAGTGAATCCGATGAAGCTCGAAGGTGGCGTGGAGCAGGTCCTGCGCAACCTCGAGCGTCTGCATCTCGACGCGCTCGTCGCAATCGGCGGCGATGACACGCTGAGCGTCGCAGCGCGACTGGCCGGACAGCGCGCGCGTGTGGTGGGTGTTCCCAAGACGATGGACAACGACCTCAGCGTCACCGACTACTGCATCGGTTTCGACAGCGCGGTGAGCGTCGTCACCGAGGCGCTCGACCGCTTGCACACCACCGCATCGTCACATCACCGCGTGATGGTCTGCGAGGTGATGGGGCGCGACACCGGGTGGGTCGCCGTGATGGGCGGCCTCGCGGGCGGTGCCGACATGATCATCATTCCAGAATTCGGCGTCACCGTGGACGAGGTCGTTGCGCATCTCGAGGTGCGCCGCAGCGCTGGGAGCGACTTCAGCATCATCGTTGTGGCCGAGGGCGTCGAGATGGAGGGACTGCGGTCCAAGGACGAGGCAGAAGGCGCCCGGGACGCGTTCGGTCATGTCCAGCTCTCGCGCCGCGGCGTCGGCGAGAATCTCGCGCGCATCATCGAGGAGCGAACCGGGCATGAAACTCGCGCCACCGTGCTCGGGCACGTGCAACGCGGTGGCTCCCCGACAGCCTACGATCGCATCTGGGCGACGCGTGTCGGGGCGAAGGCATACGACCTCGTTGTCGACGGACTGTTCGGGGAGATGCCGGTGGTGACCAACGGGACAGTCAACGTCTCGAGCATCGCCGACGTCGTGGCGGAGCAGCGCCGGGTGCCTCGCGAGCTCTACGAGCTCGCCCAGGTCTTCTACTGAGCGCCGACCCCTCGCGGGCTACCGAGCCATCACGGGGACGCTGCTGAGCGGCGACCAGCTCGGCGGCGACGACGCGTCGAAGTCGAGGTTGGTGGTCACCAGCAGAGGTGGCGACGGCGCCGCGCTCAATGCTCCCTTGATCCACCACAGCTCGAAGTGCCCGGTGGCATCGGCGGTGTTGTAGTAGACGAGCCCGCTCCCATCCGGTGCCCACGCCGGCGCCGAGCACAGGCAGTTGTTGACCAGGGTCGCTGGTGTTCCGAGCTTTCCATCACTGAGGCTCGCGATCTCGAGGCGCGTGCTCTGCAGGCCGGTTCCGCCGATGCAGATCATCGCCACCTTGGTGCCGTCGGGTGACGGCGCCGGCTGACCACAGTCCTGCGTGGGCGTGGTGAGGATGATCGTTCTCCCCAGGGGCTTGACCTGCAATGCGATCTGCGAGAACGCGTTACCACTGCCGATGGCGTACTTCGAGTAGATGATCGCGCCGCCGGCCATCGGTGTCGGATCCACGTCGCCGCCGGTGAACAGGTTGGAGTTGGTCAACTGCTGGGCCGCAAGCTTGCCGGTGAGCGACCCCGACCAGACCGACAAGTCGACCGCGAGGGTGCTCGAGTTCTTCGGCTGGTCATAGCTGAAATAGAGGGTTTTGCCGTCGGCTCCCATGTGCGGATAGAACATCCAGTGGTTGAGATACACGGTGTCGAGGTGCACGTTGGCGTTGTTGCTGAGCCGGCGGATGATCGAGCCCTGGCTGTTGAGCAGGTAGAGGTTCGAGTACTCGGCCGCGCGCAGCACCGCGACGATGTCCTGCGAATTGGGGACGTACGCCGGCTGCATCCACGATCCCGATGCCGTCGACAGGTGCAGATCGGTGAAGAACCCATCGCTGAGACGGTAGATGTCCCCGTTCTGCGCCAGGTACAGCGTGCCGGGGAGCACGATCCTGGGGCGTGTCGCCGAGGGTTTGAAGACGCTGGACTCGGCCGGGATGTTGTGCTTTCTCGACGCGATCAACCGGTTGATACCCAGACCGAATCCGGCCATGAGCGCGAGCAATAGGACGACGGCCAGCGCACGCCTCACGGTCGTCGCCTACACCGCTGGGAAGTATCTGTGCGTCAGGGGCAGGATGAGGTTCCAGTTGGGTTGGAGCGCATCCTGGTTGCCCACCAGCAGGGGCGTGCTGTATGGCGAAGCCAGGATCACCTGCTGCACGTTCTGCAACTGCACGCTGCTCGCGATCGGCAGCAGCGAGGCGATCTCGCCGATGCTCATGTCGGTCGAGAAATCACTGGCCATGGCCGTGGCGATGTCCGGTAGGTCGGCGATGCCGAGCAACTTCGCCTTGGCACGCAGCGCGAGCAGCACCTGCTGCTGACGCTGGGAGCGGCCGAAGTCGCTGCGCAGGTCGCCGTGGCGCGAGCGGACGTACATGAGCGCCTGCATGCCATTCATGTGCTGCGGACCCGGTAGGACTGCGACTCGCTCGTAGGCGTATGGGTCCTTGCCGGTCAGGTCTTTCGGATAGAAATCGTCCATCACCGGGTTGGTGGCAACCACATCGATGCCGCCGACCTGGTTGATGAGGTTCACGAGGCCGAGCAGGCCGATCCACGCGTAATGGTCGACATGGATGTGGAAATCGTCCTCGACCGTGGCCACCGACGCACTGGCTCCACCATGAAGGTATGCCGCATCGATCTTCGCGCTGCCACCGCTGGAGAGCGGGACCCAGAGGTCGCGGGGGATCGATTCCATCACGACCTGCCGGGTCTTTGGATTCACCCGTGCCAGGATCATCGACTGCGTGAGAATCGTGCCGCCGAATTTGGCGTCGTTGTCGGAGCCGAGCAGGAGCACCGTGAAGGGCTGCCCCGGAGGGGCTTGGACCGCCGGCGCCGATGCCGCGGCAGATGCCGATGCGCTCGCCGACGCCTTTGCTGTCGGGAAGTTGCGGTCGATGGCGTGGCCGGTGTCCTGGAACGCGGTCACGATCGCCGGCATGAAGTACGCCACCGCGCCGATGGCACCGGACAGCACGAAACCGAGAGCGATCAGGAAGCCGAGAAAGACCCGGCTGCGCCTGACGCGATGGCGCCGGCGCAAAGAGGCGCGTTGTCGTCTCACCTGAGGCTTTATAACGAACTCGGCTGACGGCAGGGTTACGGTGGGCAGGATGAACTCGGGGCGCCGGTAGACTTCGAGCGATGTCCGCACCCCCGCTCGCCGAACGTCTGATGGCCGGCGAGACGCGCGCCCTGGCGCGGGCGATCCGCATGGTCGAGGATCGCGATCCGGGCATCGCCGAGCTTCTCCGGGAGGTGCGGGAGCGGGCCGGCCGTGCCCGCGTGGTCGGCGTCACCGGCCCCCCGGGCAGCGGCAAGAGCACCCTCTGTGACCAGGTCATCGAGCGCTGGAGAGGCCAGGGCCACCTTGTGGGGGTCATCGCCGTGGACCCCTCGAGCCCATTCACCGGGGGGGCGATCCTGGGCGATCGCGTCCGGATGGTGCGCCACACGCTCGATCCCGGCGTGTTCATCAGGAGCATGGCGGCGCGTGGTCATCTCGGCGGGCTCGCAGCGGCGGCCCGGGAGGCGATCCGTCTCATCGATGCCTCGGGCCGCGACCGATGCCTGCTCGAGACGGTCGGCGTCGGCCAGTCCGAGCTCGAGGTCATGGAGACGGCCGACACGACCGTCGTGGTCACCACGCCCACGACCGGGGACGCCGTTCAGATCCTCAAAGCCGGCATCCTCGAGATCGCCGACATCTTCGTCGTCAACAAGGCCGATCTCCCCGGGGCCTCGCGAGTGGTTCGAGACCTCAAGGAGCTCGTCCGCCACGGCACCACGCGCACCGGGTGGTCGCCACCGGTCCTGACGACGGTGGCGGAGACGGGCCAGGGCATCGACGATCTCGTTGCTGCGATCGACCGCCACGGCGACAGCATCGCGGCCTCAGGGGAGCTGGAGCGCCGCCGGATCGCACGGCTTCGAGCGGAGGTCGAGGCGATCGTGGTCGAGCGAGCGGGGGAGCGCGCGCGAACTGCGCTGCATGAGGGCACAATGAGTTGAGAGCTCGACGGCGATCTGAGCCGGGTGGACCCGTACGCCCTGGCCGAACGCATTCTCAACGGGCACACCAGGTAATCCAGGGAGCAATGACCCAGACGATCGACAGGGCGGGAGTGCCGCAGGGCTCGTCCAACTCGCCAGAGCCTCGGACGGCGCCGCCGATCCCCCCGGACACCCTTGGCGGCCTGCCCCTGGCGGCCTGGTACGGTCCCGAGAACTCCGCGATCGACGCCGAGCGCGACCTGGGCGAGCCGGGGTCCTTCCCGTACACGCGTGGCGTGCACCGAACCATGTACCGCGACAAGGTCTGGACGATGCGGCAGTTCGCCGGCTTCGGGAGTGCGAGGGACACCAACGAGCGGTATCGATTCCTGCTCGACCAGGGCCAGATGGGCCTGTCGGTGGCCTTCGACATGCCGACGCTCATGGGCCACGACTCCGACTCGCCGCAGGCGCTCGGTGAGGTCGGACGCTGCGGTGTGGCGGTCAACTCCGTGGAGGACATGCTCACCCTCTTCAAGGGAATCGATGTCGGAGCGGTCACGACATCGATGACCATCAACTCCCCTGCGCCGATCCTCTTCGCGATGTACCTCGCCGCAGCGGATGAGCAGGGCATCCCGTA
Organism: Candidatus Dormiibacterota bacterium; assembly: GCA_963756075.1. GTDB lineage: Bacteria > Chloroflexota > Dormibacteria > Aeolococcales > Aeolococcaceae > Palsa-851. Next base: position 601,475 of record CAVWMH010000002.1, read on the forward strand.
CTCGAAGCTGGGGGGAACGCTGCAGAACGACATCCTCAAGGAATACATCGCCCAGAAGGAGTTCATCTTTCCGATCCGGCCCTCGATGCGGTTCGTGACCGACGTCGTCGAGTTCTGCACTCGCAACGTGCCGAACTGGAATCCGATCTCGATCAGCGGGTACCACATCCGCGAGGCCGGAAGCACCGCGGCGCAGGAGCTGGCCTTCACCCTCGCCGACGGTTTCGCCTACGTGGAGGCCGGGATCGAGCGCGGGCTCGACGTCGACGAATTCGCCCCGAGACTGTCGTTCTTCTTCAACGCCCACATCGATTTCTTCGAGGAGATCGCCAAGTACCGCGCTGCGCGCCGCATCTGGGCGCGGCACATGCGCGAACGGTACGGCGCCAAGGACGAGCGCTCGCTCAAGCTGCGCTTCCACACCCAGACCGCCGGGTGCTCGCTGACCGCCCAGCAGATCGAGAACAACGTTGCGAGGACCGCGTTCGAGGCGCTTGCCGCGGTGCTCGGTGGCACCAACTCGCTGCACACCAACTCGATGGACGAGGTGCTCGCGCTCCCCACGGAGAAGGCCGCGCAGATCGCGCTGCGCACGCAGCAGATCCTCGCGTACGAAACGGGTGTCCCCTCGGTCGTCGACCCGCTGGCCGGCTCCTGGTTCATCGAGGATCTGACCAACCGCATGGAACAGGCCGCGGAGGACTACTTTGCGGCCATCGCAGACCGAGGCGGGATGCTCGCGGCAGTCGCCGAGGGGTTCCCGCAGCGAGAGATCGCCGATGCGGCGTTCCGCTATCAGAGCCAGCTCGAGACCGGAGAAAGAGTCATTGTTGGCATCAACGCGTTCGAGCAGAGCGTCGACACCACGCAGCCGCCGACGTTGGTGATCGACCCGGAGGTCGAGGTTGCACAGGCGGCTCGCCTCAAGCACCTCCGCGAGAGTCGTGACAACACGAGCGTCGCAACCCGGCTCGACGCCCTGCAGGAGGTCGCGCGCGGCACCGACAACCTGATGCCCGCGATCATCGACTGCGTGCGCGCTCGCGCCACCGAGGGCGAGATCGTCGAGGCGCTGCGCGCCGTCTTCGGTACCTACCGGGAGACACCCGTTTTTTGACCTTTCCTTAACCCCTCCATAAGCGGGAGGGGAATAGGCTCAGCCCGCATCGTGGGAGCCAAGCACATCCTGGTGGTCGAGGACGAGGAGGTGATCCGGGAGACCCTCCGCTTCAATCTCGTGCGCGAGGGATACCAGGTGAGCCAGGCCTCCAACGGGATCGAGGCGCTCGACAAGGCGCGCGAGCTTCGGCCCGACCTGATCGTGCTCGATCTGATGCTTCCCGAGCTCGGTGGAACTCGAGGTGTGTCGCATCCTCCGGCAGGAGACCACCGCGCCGGTGCTGGTGCTGAGCGCGCGCGACAGCGAGCTGGACAAGATCGTCGGTCTTCGCGTGGGCGCTGACGACTACATGACCAAGCCGTTCTCCCTCGCGGAGCTCACCGCCCGGGTGATGGCGCTGCTGCGACGCGCGCAGCCCGCTGTTGAGGAGCGGGGCGTCGTGGAGGTCGAGGAGCTCGGGGACTTCCGATTCGATCGCGGCGCGCGGTCGGTGCGCGTGGGGCAGGAGGCGCTCCGCCTGTCACCCAAGGAGTTCGACCTCCTCTCGTTCCTGCTGGCGAACCCCGGAAGGGTGCACTCGCGCGAGCAGCTGATCCGCCGGGTGTGGGGGCCCAAGTTCTTTGGCGAGCGCAAGACCGTCGATGTCCACGTGCGCTGGCTTCGGGAGAAGTTCGAGTCCTTCGAAGCGCTTCCGTTCAGGATCACGACGGTCTACGGCGTCGGTTACCGGCTCGATCGCATCCCCGAGCAACGCGATTCCGCCGCATCCGACGTCGCGGTCGGTGAAGGCCGCTGACTTCGCTGGAGTTGGCCCTGCCTATACTTGCCGCTCCTACCACTCGAGCACGGACCAGGGAGAGGGTCGCTGTGGAATCTCCGCTCGCCGTGATCGACCTCGGGTCGAACTCGGCTCGAATCGCAGTGCTGCGTCTCGACGCGTCCGGCCAGCTCGACATCATCGCCGACGCGCGAACCTCGCTTCAGCTCGCGCGTCACCTCGACTCGCGTGGCCGGCTCGACGCGAGCGCGGTCACCCAGGCGATCGCAGCTGTGCGCGATTTCCGCGCGGTCGCGGCTGCGGCCGGCGCTGAGCGGACGGTCGCGGTCGCCACCGCCGCGATCCGCACCGCGACCAATCGCGACAGCGTGCTCGCCAAGCTCGAGGCCGACACCGGGCTGACGATCAAGGTCATCGACGGCGAGGAGGAGGCCCGATTCGCGTTTCTCGGCGCCGTCCACGGTCTCCCCATCGATACCGGTTTCCTGATCGACGTGGGCGGCGGGAGCTTCGAGCTCGCGTACTTCGAACGCCGGCGCGCGCTCCGCTGGTGGACCTTCGAGCTTGGCGCGCTGGTGACCACCGACCGATTCCTGCGCAGCGACCCGCCGCGGGCCTCTGAGATCGCCGACCTGCGCGACCACGTGTTTCAGACCCTCGCTGATGCGGGCGTGCCGGTCCTCCCCGACGACGGCGGCATGGTTGGCACCGGAGGCACGGTGCGGAACCTCGCCAAGATCCACATGCGATCGGTCGCACACCCGATCGCTCGGGTCGACGGGTATGTCCTGCAGCGGCGCGAGGTTCGCGAGCTCACCGCGCGGCTCACCGGCCGGACTCGCTCCTCGCTGCGGACCGTGCCCGGGCTCTCCACCGATCGTGCCGATTCAATCGCCGGTGGCGCGCTCGTCGTGATCGCCGCGATGGAGGCCCTCGGGGCTCACACCCTCATGGTGTCCGGGCACGGTCTCCGTGAGGGCATCGCGCTCGCCGAGCTCAATCTGCCACTCCCGGAGGTCTGGGAGGTGCGCCGCGGGTCGGTGGCCGCGCTCGCGTCTCGTTTCTCGACGTGGGACGAGCGCCGCGCCCGGCGGCGCGTCGAGATGGTCAGGGCCATCCTCGGCGTGGCCGACCCGACCATGACCGCCGAGATGCGCGAGGTGCTCGACCACGCGACCACGCTCCTGGATGTCGGTCAGAGCATCAACTACTACGACCGCTGGACTCATGCCGCCGGGGTGACGGCGTCGGCCGACCTCCAGGGCTTCACGCACCGCGAGGTGGCCCTCATCGCGACCACGCTCGCCCGCCTCGGCAAGGCGCGGAGCAACCTGCCTCGCTACGCACGTCTCTGCACGCGAGACGACATCAAGCGCATCGACCGGCTGGCCGTCATCATCGAGCTCGCCGACGAGCTCGACCGCCGGGTCGACGGCGGCGGACCTCCCACCTTCCGCTACGACGACCGCCGCAACCGCGTGGTCGTCTCGACGGGCCTTCCCTACGCGTGGGAGCCCGAAGATCTCACCCGCCGATTTCGAACCCGACTCGGGAGGACGCTCAGTCTGCGTCCCGCAGAGACGCCGGGTGAGAGAGTGAAGGGCGCTGACTCTCCAAACGGTCGATCGACTGGTAGAGGTCCTCGACGAGCGTGATCAGAATCGGCGGCGCCTCGCAGGCGAACATCAGCGCCTCAATGGTCGCGACCTGGCGGCGTAGCCCGTCGACCGCTTCGATCCGGTCAGGAGCCGCCGATACGACCTGCTGCACGACTTCGAGTATGCGGTGAGCCGGGACTCGAAGCGGTTGTGAAATGGCTATGGAACGGGGCCGATGTGATGGTGTTCCTCGGGGACACTAGAGTTGTCTGAGATGAGCGAGCCATTGCTGCACCCGCACCACGCGACCCTCGGAGACGAGCTGGCCCACCTGCGACGGATCGTCGCGGACATGGGGGAGCTTGTCGACACGGCCATCACCCAGGCGACGAGCGGGCTCGCCGAGCGCGATGTCAGCCTCTGCGCGCGCGTGATCGCGGACGACGCGCTGGTCAACGATCGCCAGCGTGAACTGCGCGAACTGTCCTTCTCGCTCATCGTCAATCAGAGCCCGGAGGAGCGCGAGCTTCGCGAGATCATCGGGCTGCTCAACATGTCGTCGGAGCTGGAGCGCATGGGCGATCACTGCGTGAGCATTGCGAAGCTGGCGCGCAACCTCGCGGATCTACCCCTGCTGGAGACGTACGTCGACGTGCCCAAGATGGCCGCGTACTGCAGCGACCAGGTTCGCAGCATTCTCGCGGCCATGGTCTCGCGGGATGTCCAGCAGGCGCGTCGCATCGCTGCCGGGGATGACCGGGTCGACCGCATCTACCACCGCCTGTTCGACGACCTGATCCAGGTGATGACCGAGGACAACACCACCGTCTTCCGGGCGACCAATCTGGTGTTCATCGCTCACCATCTCGAGCGCATCGCGGATCGCGTGACCAACATCGCTGAGGATCTCGTGTTCCTCGATTCCGGCGCCATCGAAGAGCTCGGCTGATGGCCGTCTCCGAGCCGGCGGAGGCGACCGGCAACCCAGCGCCTTCGATGTCGGGCGCGCGCGATCACGCCGCAGACCTCGGAGACCGGCATCGCTACATCAATCGCCACCTGAGCTGGCTCGATTTCGACACCCGCGTGCTCGAGCTCGCCGAGGACACGTCGCGCGCCCTGCTCGAGCGGGCCAAGTTTCTGGCCATCTCGAGCAGCAACCTCGACGAGTTCTTCCAGGTCCGTGTGGGCGGCCTGATCGAACAGCGCCGTGCCGGTGTCGCCGCCCTCAGCCCCGACGGAATGACCGTGGACGAGCAGCTCTCCGAGATCCAGCGCCGCGCCATCGACCTCACGGCGCGCCAGATGCGCGCGTTCCAGGCCATCGTGAAGCGTCTCGGTGAGGTGGGACTTCGCTTCTCGAATTACGCCTCGCTCGATCACGACGACCGGGCTCACGTCGATTCGGAGTTCGAGGAGCGGATCTTTCCAGTTCTCACCCCGCTCGCCGTCGACCCTGCGCACCCGTTCCCGTACATCAGCGACCTGTCGTTGAACCTCGCGGTGGTGGTTGGCGCGCCCCGAGGCAGCGAGCAGCGCATCGCGCGCGTGAAGGTCCCCCCGCTCCTGCCTCGGTTCGTGGTCATGCCCGACGGCGAGCGCTTCGTCCCCGTGGAGCAGGTCATCGCCGCGCACCTCGACCGCCTCTTCCCTGGCATGCGTGTCATCGGCCAGTACCCGTTCCGGGTAACACGCAACGCTGACCCGGCGCTCGAGGAGGAGGAGGCGGAAGACCTGCGCACGGCCGTGCAGGAGTACCTCCAGCGCCGCCGCCGGTCGCCCCAGGTGGTGCGCCTCGAGATCGACGACAGCATGTCGGAGGAGGTCAAGCGGCTCCTCATGCGCGAGCTCGAGCTCTCCGGCGAGGACGTCTACACCGTCGCCGGACCGCTCGATCTCAGCGGCCTCTGGGGGCTGTATGAGCTGAACCGTCCCGATCTCAAGGAGCGGCTTCCCGCCCCGGTGATCCCGCCTGCGCTCGCCAAGGCTCCGGGCGACGAGGGCGAGGTCGATATCTTCCGCGTGATCGACGAAGGAGACGTGCTCGTCCAGCACCCCTACGAGTCGTTCGCCAGCAGCGTCGAAGCGTTCATCGACCAGTCGGTCGACGATCCCGACGTGCTCGCCATCAAGCAGACGCTCTACCGCACGTCCGGGCCCGACAGCCCGATCGTCCGCTCTCTGATCCGCGCCGCCGAATCCGGTAAGCAGGTGGTCGCACTCGTCGAATTGACCGCCCGCTTCGACGAGGAGGCGAACATCACGTGGGCGGCCGAGCTCGAGAAGGCCGGTGTCCATGTGGTCTACGGCGTCGTCGGTCTCAAGACGCACGCCAAGGCGACGCTCGTGGTCCGGCGCACCGGCAATGGGATCCGTCGCTACTGCCACATGGGCACCGGGAACTACAACTCGATGACGGCTCGCCTCTACGAGGATATCGGCCTGCTCTCTTCCGATGCGGAGCTCGGCGAGGACCTCACCGACCTCTTCAACTACCTGACCGGCTACAGCCGCCAGCGCCAGTACCGCCGGCTGCTCGTCGCGCCCGTCACGCTGCGCAGCGGGGTGGTCGAGCTCATCCGCACCCAGACGCACGCCACAGGCCGGATCATCATCAAGTGCAACCACCTCATCGATCCTGAGGTCATCGAGGCGCTCTACGCGGCGTCCTGCGCAGGGGCGCGCATCGACCTCATCGTGCGCAGCTCGTGCGGGGTGCGCCCCGGGATCGCGGGCATGTCCGAGAACATCTGGGTGCGCTCCTTGGTGGGTCGCTACCTCGAGCACTCCCGGATCTATCACTTCGGTGACGACCGCTGGTACATCGGATCCGCGGATCTGATGGGACGCAACCTCGATGGAAGGATCGAGACCGTGGTGCCCGTGATTGATCCGCGCCTGCAGGCACGGCTCGCCGAGATCGTCGAGGTGCTTCTCGCCGACGACGTGCTCGCCTCTGAACTGAACGCGGACGGCAGCTGGCATAAGGTGCCGACGATTCGCGGCCTCGACGCCCAGGAGGAGCTGCACAGGCTCGCGGTCGAGCGCGTCGCGCAGTGACCGGCCCGGCGGGGATCGAGCCCGGGCGCGGGCGACGTCTCGAGGTGCCGATCACCTTCTCGCCGGCACCGCTCGAGGACATCGAGGCCGTCATCGGCTGTCATCGCTGAGCCGGTCCGCCGGCTGCGCACCACCCACTGGGATACGGCCGATCTCCGCCTGGCCCGATGGGGCGTTGCCCTTGAATTCTCGGCGGACCCCGGCTGGGTGCTGCGGCTGCCTGCGACGACCGAGGGCATGGCTGCGCCGGACGGTGCCGAGCTGCGGTTCGACGGTGGACCAGAGCGCCCGCCGGAAGCGGCGTTGCACCTGGTCCGGGCCTACGCGCGCAGCGCGCCGATCGAGCTCGTCGCACGCCTGGTCACCATGACCGGCACGAGCGTGCTGCTCGACGAGCGCGGAGCGGCCCTCGCCCGTCTCGTGGATGACACGGTCTCGGTGTATTCGGGTCCGCGCATCACCCAGCGGTTTCGCGAGATCGGCCTCTTCAGCGACAGCGGTCCGCTGCTCGATCTGATCGCAACCCGATACCTGGCGGCGGGAGCTCAGCCCGCGCTCCCCCGAGCCCTGGTGGCGAGGGCTCTCGGGCTGGTGGGCACGCCTCCGCCGGAGATCGGCTCGGTCACGCTCGGGAGTGCCGCGACTGCCGGGGACGTCGTGCTCCGTGCGCTGAGCCTCTCGGTCATCCGTCTCCTTCGCCACGATCCCGGCGTCCGGCTCGGCCACGACGCCGAGGATGTGCACCAGGCGCGCGTCGCCACCCGCCGCCTGCGCAGCGATCTGCGCACGTTCCGTCCTCTCCTCGACGAGGCCTGGGCCGAAGCGCTGCGCGACGACCTCCGCTGGCTCGGCGGCGAGCTCGGAAGGGTACGTGATGCGGAGGTCCTCCGGGATCGCCTCCGGTCGGCGGCCACGACCCTGCCGGCGGCCGATCGCCGCTCGGCCCTCGCGGTCGTCGCCCCGCTGGTCGCGCAGGTACGCGCTGCCCGCCGCCACCTCCTCGTCGCCATGGACACCGAGCGTTACATCGAGGTGATCGATCATCTGGTCGCTGCGGCTCGCGGCCCCGCACTGACCGAGCTGGCTGCGTCGCCGGCGAGAGACGTGCTCCCCGGCTTGGTGCGCAAGCCCTGGCGGTCACTCAAGTCGGGGGCGGTCGCGGCTCGTGGCGACGTGCCGGACGAGCAGCTCCACGACCTGCGCATTCGAGCGAAGCGCTGCCGCTACGCCGCTGAGGCCGCTGCCGCCGCCACCGGCAAGAATGCGGCGAAATTCGCTCGGGAGGTGGCGGCCCTCCAGGAAGTGCTCGGTGAGCTGCATGACGCGGTGGTGGCCGAGGGCTGGCTGCGCGAGCGGTCCGCGGCACCCCGGATCCACGAGACCGCGCTGTTCGCCGCCGGCGAGCTGGTCGCGCTCCAGCGGGATGCGGCCGAACGGGCTCGAACCGGGTGGCCCGCCGCCTGGAAGCGCGTCGAGCAGGCGTGGGCCGGTGCCTGGCGCTGAGGGCACCAGCCACCTGGTGCGCCACGCCAAGGCGGGTTCCCGCGAGCGCTGGACCGCGCCCGATCGCGACCGCCCGCTGACCGCGGCGGGAAAGATCCAGGCCGTCGCCCTCGCGAGCCTTCTCGGACCGAGCACGCGTGCGGTCATATCAAGCCCGTACGTTCGCTGCGTCGAGACCGTCGCGCCCCTGGCGGCGGCTCTGGGACTTCACGTCGAGGAGGATGATCGCCTCGCTGAGGGTGCGGATCCGGCGTGGGCCATGGCCGAGCTCGCGTCCGTCGCCGGGTCGGTGCTGTGCACCCACGGGGACATCATGGCGTCGATCGTCACGAGCCTGGCCGACGCCCACGTTCCGATGGCCGGAGGCATGCAGTGGGCGAAGGCCGGCACCTGGGCCTTCGACATCACCGGCGGACGAATCGTAAAAGGCCGCTACCTGCCGCCGCCGGGCTGAGGCCCCCAATCGACCCCTTCACGGTCGCCGGCGACGCGGATGAGCACCCCGGCCCAGGTTCGGAAGGGGCGCCAGGCCTCGGCGAGGCTTGAGATCTCGCCGGGAGCCGCCATGTGGTCGAGCCCGTAGAAATGGCGGACGTACGACGCCATCCGCGGCTCCCCGAGGGTCAGGATGTCGGTCGCTCCGGTCGATCGCAGCAGGATCAAACCCGCGTACATGGGGCCGATTCCGGGGAGCTGCTGCAGGTCGGCCATCGCCTCCTCCGGCGCCATCGCAAGCAGCCGTGCCGGGTCGAGCCGTCCCGCAAGGGCCGCTCGAGCAACCGCGTGCAGCCGGTCGATCCGCTGCGCTTCGAGGCTGGGGAACGCCTCGACCCGAAGGAGCTGCTCGGGCGTCGGGAAGGCCTCGACTCGGCCACCGGGCAGGGTGAAGACGTGGCCGTGCTCCGCGGAAAGCCGCCTGCGTACCGCGGTTGCCTGGGTCCGATGCCTGCGCTGGCTGAGGATCGACCAGGCCGCCGCCTCGTAGGGCGAATGGAAGAGCACCGGACGCAGGCCGGGAAGCTCCGACTGGAGCCGGCCGATCACCGGATCGCGGCCACCGACTTCGGCCCAGGCCGATCCGGACTGGTCCAGTGACAGCACCCGGCATACCTGGGCGGCGACCCGATCCGGATCCGCCTCACCGAAGACCCGGCAGGTGAGCGCCGCATCGGCGTGCTGCGTGATGAACGCCGCGGCGTGATGCGCGAGATCGTCCGCAACGAACGCCAGCGACATCGAATCTCCGTCGGGCTTGGGGCGCCCGGTGTTGGGCCCGAATCCGAAGCCGGCCGCTGCCGCCAGGGAGAACGCCCCATCGGGCGTGATCGTCTGCTCCCGCGTCGCGGCGTCGGTCACCAGTCCGCCCGCTACTGGCGCAGGCGGACGATCAGGTTGATGACCACCGTCAGGACCACGCTCGCGACGATGCAGAACGCGACCGGGAAGAAGAACGAGAAGTTCCCGTTGCTGACCGAGATGCTCCCCGGGAGCTGGGTGACGCCCAGCCGGGTCAGCAGCACGAGCACCCCGCCGAGCACGAGGATCACCGCGCCCGCGATCAGCAGCAGCTTGCCGACGTCACCGAGTGCCATGACGACACTCTAAGGTAGAGTCCGCCAAACGCATCCACTTCAAGCAGGTCCGGAGAGGCCGGCAAGGGATCGCGGCGCCGCCGTGCGGCCGCCCTTGCCCGAACCCGCCCGGGCTGGAGGGCGAAGCCCCATGACGGCGACAACCGCGCGAAATCGGACGCTCGGCCACGTGATCAGCGCCGAGCAGTTCGATCGCGAGTTGCTCGACCTCCTGTTCCTGCGCGCCACCGCGCTGGCGGACGTGCGCGACGACAGGCTCGCGCATCGAGTGATGGCGACCCTGTTCTACGAGCCGAGCACCCGAACACGATTGAGCTTTGAATCGGCGATGCTCCGCCTCGGCGGCGCGGTGATCGGGACCGAGGCCGCGCGCACGTTCTCGAGCGCGATCAAGGGCGAGACCCTCGAGGACACCGTTCGCATGGTGTCGACGTACGCCGATCTCATCGTGCTGCGTCACGACGAGGCCGGAGCCGCCGCTCGAGCCGCGAGCGTCGCGTCGGTGCCGGTGGTCAACGCCGGCGACGGGCCGGGCGAGCATCCTACCCAGGCGCTGCTCGACCTGTACACGATCGAGCGCGAGCTCGGCCACGTCGAGGGGGTGAGCGTCGCCTTCTGCGGCGACCTCCGATTCGGCAGGACGGCGCGTTCGCTGGCGCTGCTTCTCGCTCTGTATCCGGGGGTGCGCCTGGCGTTTGTCGCGCCGGCGGTGATCCAGGTGGGCGGCGACATCCTCGCCCGAACTCGAGGCCCGCGGTGTCGAATGCCGCCTCGCCGACCAGCTGACCGACGTGCTCGACGACGTCGACGTCGTATATCAGACGCGTGTGCAGAAGGAGCGCTTCACCGATCCGCTCGAGTTCGAGCAGGCGCGAACGGCGATCCGCATCGACGGCGCGATCATGCGACAGCTCCCTGCGACGGCGATCGTGATGCACCCGCTGCCGCGCGTCGACGAGATCGCGCCCGAAGTGGATGCGGATCCGCGGGCCGCCTACTTCCGACAGGCGGCGAACGGCGTCGCGATCCGAATGGCGGTGCTCGAGATGCTGCTCGCATGACGGAGACGACGTGACCGGCCTCGCGCAACCACTCGACGACAGCCCGCAGCTGCTCGACGCGGGAGCGGTGCAGCGCATCACGCTGCGGCTCGCGCACGAGATCGCCGAGCGCCATCCCATGCTGGACGGCGTCGTTCTGGTCGGGATTCCGACCCGCGGTGTCCCACTGGCTCGTTCGGTCGCGCGTCAGCTCGCCAGCCTGGGGCACACCGCCCCACCGGTGGCGGCACTCGACCCGAGCGCCCATCGCGACGACCGTCCGCGCCCGACGGTGGCGCATCCGGCGCTCCACGACATCGACGGGGGGCCGGCCAGGCGCATTGACGGCTCGGTCGTGATCGTTGTGGACGACGTGCTCTTCACGGGCCGGACGCTCCGGGCGGCGCTCGACGCCCTCGTGGACTGCGGCCGTCCCGCCGCGGTCGAGGTGCTGACCCTGATCGATCGCGGCCATCGCGAGCTGCCATTGCGCGCGACGTACGTGGGCAAGAACGTGCCGACGGCCTCCGGCGACCGTGTCCACGTGCGCCTGCGCGAGGTGGACGGCGTCGACGGCGCATGGCTGCACCGGGGCGCGCCATGAACGCGATCCTGCGCGGCGTCCGCGTCATCGACCCGCTCGGCCGCCTCGACGCGGCCGGCCAGGACGTCTGGCTCGACGGCGGGAAGATCCTGGCCATCTATCACCACATCGACGCGGCCGGCGTCCCCGTGGTCGACCTGACGCCGCAGAACGGCGCTGACCCGTGCGTGCTCTGCCCGGGGTTCATCGACCTGCACGCCCACCTGCGTCAGCCGGGTGACGACGAGGCCGAGACGCTGGAAAGCGGGTCGCGTGCAGCCGCGGCGGGGGGATTCACGCACGTGGTGACGATGGCCAATACGGTGCCGCCGATCGACACTCCGGAGCGGGTTGCCGAGGCGCGCCTTGCCGCGAGCAACCTGCCCGTGTCGATCCTGCAGGTTGCCGCGCTCACTCGAGGACTCGAGGGCGCCGAGCTCGTCGACATCCGCAAGTGCATCGAGGCAGGGGCGGTTGCGGTCGGCGATGACGGACGCAACGCCGTGTCGCCGCGCCAGCTCGCGATCGCGCTTGCGGACACCGCGCATCTCTCTCGCGCGGTGTTCGTGCACCCCGAGGACGAGGAGATGATCGCGCAGGCGAATGCAACGCAAGGCCCGGTGACGCGCAGCCCGATACGCCACGTGGAGACCGAGACACGCGCGGTGAATCTCGCGATTCGCGCGCTCTCACACGCGCGCTCCGGACACCTGCACCTGCAGCACCTGTCTGCCGAGGGTTCGGTCGCATCGCTGCGGCGAGCGCGTCACCAGGGTCTCGCCGTGAGCGCGGAGGTCACGCCCCACCACCTCTCGATGTGGCTGCCGGTCGCGGAGGAGCCGGATCCCCAGGCGTTGCGCAAGGTCAATCCACCGTTGCGCGCGGAGCGGGATCGAAATGCGCTCGTGCTCGCGCTGCGCGAAGGACTCATCGAGGCGGTGGCGACCGACCACGCACCCCACCCGGCTGCCGAGAAGTCACTCGCGTACGACGACGCGGCGCCGGGCATGATCGGTCTCGAGACGGCGCTCGCAACCTGCATCACCATCGGTGGGATGGGAGGGGAGTGGCTGGCGACACTCGTCGAGCGAATGACCGTTGGGCCACATAGGATTCTCGGGCCTGGTTCGGGCGTCCCCGAGCCGCGACTCAGGATCGGCGAGTTGGCAACGTGCACGCTGTTCGACCCGACCGCGGAGTGGACCGTCGGCGCCACCCCGCTGCAGTCGCGATCCCGCAATACGCCGCTCCTCGGTGCGACGCTTCGCGGCACCGTGCTGCTCACCATGGCGGGCGGCCGCGTCATCCATCGGGACCCGGCGCGGGTGCCGATCGTGTCGGAGCAGGTGGCGAGTGCCTGACGTGCGCGGGCGTCTCGCTCTCGAGTCGGGTGCGACGTACGAAGGCATCCTGTTCGGCGCGCGACTGCAACGCGCGCACAACGGTGAGGTGGTCTTCAACACCTGTATGAGCGGATACCAGGAGGTGATCACCGACCCTTCGTATGCCGGCCAGGTGGTCGTCATGACCTACCCGCTCATCGGCAACTACGGATGCCGTGACGACACCGCCGAGTCCTCGCGGGTGCAGTGCCGCGCGCTGGTGGTGCGTGAGCTCTCGGCGGACATCGGACATGCGCGCGGCGAGCGCACGCTCGAGGCAGAGCTGCAGCGCAATGGGATTCCGGGGCTCCGCGGCGTCGACACGCGCGCCTTGACCCGCCATCTCCGCGATCACGGCACGCTTCGAGGCGTGATCGCCGCATGCTCCGAGATGTCGGCGGACGAGCAGGTGGATGCGGCTCGGTCAGCGCCGTTCGTGAGCGACGAGGACCTGGTCGGCATGGTCTCGATCCGCGAGCCGTGGAGCGCGTTCAGCGAGCCTCTCGATCCAACCCTGCACCGTGGCGTGATGCTCGCCGGCGGCGAGAACGCCTTTACCGGGATCAAGGTGGTGGTGCTCGACTACGGCGTCAAGCTGAACCAGGTCCGCGCGCTCTGCAGCCGTGGTGCCGAGGTGATCCTCGTCCGCCAGGATGCGCGCATCGAGGATGTGCTGCGGCATCATCCGCACGGAGTTGTCCTCTCCAACGGGCCCGGCGATCCCTCGCGTCTTCCCCATGCGGTCCAGCTGTGCCGTGACCTTCTCGACCGGCGTGTGCCGTTGCTCGGCATCTGCCTCGGGCACCAGATCCTCGGCCAGGCCGCGGGCGCCTCCACGTCGCGGCTCGGTTTTGGACATCATGGGGGGAATCACCCGGTTCGCGACACCGAGCTTGGGACCGTGTATGTGACATCGCAGAACCATGAGTTCCAGGTCGACGGCGCCTCCCTGCCGGCGGGATCAGGCTGGTACGTCAGCGAGCGCAATCTCAATGACGGCAGCGTCGAAGGACTGCGACACCGCGAGCTGCCGGCGTTTTCCGTTCAGTACCACCCGGAGGGCGCGCCTGGGCCCCAGGACAGGGCGGGTGTTTTCGACGAGTTTCTTGGGTTGTGCAGCGGGAGGCGGGCAGGGGGAGGGGATGCGCTTGCTCAGACAGCGCTCCGCGGTTCGCCCTCGCGCAACGAGCGAGCATCGCGCTCGGTCGAACCGCTACGCGAACTCGCTACGCATCCCCTCCCCCTGCCCGCCCTTGCTGTCGTCGATCAACTGGTCGAACATGCCCGCGCGGTGCGTGGGTCCGAAGCCGCCTCGGCTGCGGTCGCCGGGGCGCGGGCGCTCTCGGCGGGGGAAACGGAGCTTCCGAAGTGTGTGCTCGTGATTGGGTCGGGGCCGGTGATCATCGGGCAGGCGGCGGAGTTTGACTACGCGGGGACGCAGGCGTGTCGCGCGCTTCGTGAAGAGGGGATTCGCGTCGTGCTGGTCAACAGCAATCCGGCGACGATCATGACTGACGATTCGTCGGCGGATGCGGTGTACGTCGAGCCGCTGACGGTGGAGGTGCTCGAGCGGGTGATCATCGCTGAGCGGCCTGATGGGTTGCTGGCGACGCTGGGTGGGCAGACCGGATTGAATCTTGCGGTTGCTCTGGATGATGCAGGGGTGCTCGAGCGGCACAACGTGCGGGTGTTGGGAACGGGGTTGCGGGCCATCAGGACCGCCGAGGATCGCGAGCGATTCAAGGAGTTGCTCGCCGCGATCGGCGAGCCGGCTCCGGAGTTGGCAACCGTGTCATCGCTCGCGGAGGCGCGGGCGCTGCGCGATCGCATGGGTCTGCCGCTGGTGGTGCGCCCCGCGTTCACGCTCGGTGGAACCGGCGGGGGGTTGTGTGAGACGGAGGAGCGCTACGCGGAGACGGTGCTCGCCGGCCTGGCGGCGTCGCCGATCAGCCAGGTGCTCATCGAGCGATCGGTGGCGGGCTGGCGCGAGATCGAGTACGAGGTCATCCGCGATGCGGCGGGGACGTGCATCACGGTCTGCAACATGGAGAACCTCGATCCAATGGGCGTGCACACCGGGGATTCGATGGTTGTCGCGCCTGCGCAGACCCTGACGGATCGCGAGCATCAGCAACTCCGTAGCGCCGCGCTTCGCATCATCAACGCGCTGGAGATTCAGGGCGGTTGCAACGTCCAGTTCGCGCTCGCACCCGATTCGCACGAGTACCACGTCATCGAGGTGAATCCCCGGGTGTCGCGCTCGTCGGCGCTCGCGTCCAAGGCCACCGGGTACCCGATCGCTCGGGTTGCCGCGAAGATCGCGGCCGGACGCCGGCTCGACGAGATTCCCAACGCTGTGACCGGCAAGACCTGCGCCGCCTTCGAGCCGGCACTCGACTACTGCGTCGTCAAGATCCCGCGCTGGCCGTTCGACAAATTCCCCGAGGCCGACCGGCGGCTGGGCACGCAGATGAAGTCCACCGGCGAGGTGATGGCGATCGAGCGGTCCTTCGAAGCGGCGTTCAGCAAGGCCATGCGCTCGCTCGAGCAACCACAACCGGACCCTGCGGTACTGCACGAACCGGTGCTCATCGACGTGGCCAACGATCGGCGCGCGGCGGCCCTGCTGGAGGCGCTTCGGGGCGGCGCGACGCCCGAGGATCTGACCCGGCGGAGCGGCATCTCGGCGTGGTTTCTGCGCCGTCTCGGCACCATCGTGGCGTGCGAGGAGCGGCTGCGCTGGAACGGTCTCGACGACGACGCGCTCCGCGCCGCAAAGCGCGCCGGCCTGACCGACGCACGCATCGCCGCGCTCACGGGAGCCGCATCGGAGCACGTTCGTGCTCGCCGCAGGGAAGCGGGGCTGCATCCGGTGTTCAAGTGCGTCGACACGTGCGCCGCAGAGTTCGAGGCGGCGACGCCGTATTACTACTCGACCTACGAGGCCGAGGACGAGGGACCGGCAGCAACGGCGCCGGCACCCAACACGGTCGTGGTGCTCGGCAGCGGGCCGATTCGGATCGGCCAGGGCATCGAGTTCGACTACTGCAGCGTTCACGCCGCCATGGCGCTCCGCGCCCAGGGCGTCGACGCGGTGATGGTCAACAGCAACCCCGAGACGGTCAGCACCGATTTCGACTGCAGCACTCGGCTGTACTTCGAACCCCTCGACGAAGAGGCGGTCACCGCGATCATCAACGAGGAGCAGGCGTCCGGCGTCGTGGTGCAGTTCGGCGGTCAGACCGCGATCAATCTCGCGGAGCCGCTGGACACAGCCGGTGTCACGATCCTCGGGAGCAGCATCGCGAGCATCGACCTCGCCGAGGATCGGCGCGCGTTCGAGGGCTTGATGCGCTCGCTGTCGATCGCGCAGCCGCAGGGCGCGGCGACGACGGATCTCGACGAGGCGCTCGCCATCGCCGACGACATCGGCTTCCCGGTCCTCGTGCGACCGTCGTACGTGCTCGGCGGCCGCGCGATGGAGATCGTGCACAGCCGCAGCCAGTTGCTGCGATATCTCGAGGCCGCGATGGCGGCGCTACCCGCCGAGAACGGGCATCGCCGCGGGACGGTGCTCATCGATCGGTACCTGTTCGGCATCGAGGTCGACGTCGATGCCATCAGCGACGGGGACACGGTGGTCATTCCGGGTCTCATGGAGCACGTGGAGCGCGCCGGTGTTCACAGCGGCGACTCGATGGCGGCATACCCGGCCCGAATTCTCAGCGACGACGTCCGCGCCCTGATCGTCGACGCGACTGTGCGCGTCGCGCGCGCTCTCGACGTGCGCGGGCTGTGCAACATCCAGTTCGCCGTCCACCGTGGCATTCCCCATGTGCTCGAGGTCAACCCGCGCGCCTCGCGCACCGTGCCATTCCTGAGCAAGGTGACCGGCGTGCCCATGGTCGAGCTCGCGACCCGCGTGATGCGTGGCGCGATGCTCGCGGATCTCGGCTGGACGACCGGACTCGTTCCCGCGCGGCCGCTGGTCGCCGTGAAGGCACCGGTGTTCTCGACGGTCAAGCTGATCGACGTCGACACCGCCCTCGGCCCCGAGATGAAATCCACGGGAGAGGTCATGGGGATCGACACGGACCTCGGGGCCGCGCTCGAGAAGGCGTTTGTCGCCGCGCTCGGCGACGTTCCCATCACCGGTGGCGCTCTGTGCAGCGTGGCAGACGTCGACAAGGCCGAGGTGCTGCCGATCATCGCCCAGCTCAGCTCTCTCGGCTTCACGATCTACGCGACCGCCGGCACGGCCGCGGCGCTGGCGAGCGCGGGCATCTCGGCGGTATCGGTGGGCAAGATCGGCCACGGACGTCCCAACGTCATCGACGTGATCGAGGACGGCCGGGTGTCCATCGTGATCAACACCGTCTCGAACTTCGGCACCGATGAGCTTGATTTCCGGGCGGACGGCGGCGCACTTGCGGCGGTTGGCCGCACCGTGAAGGACGGGTACCGCATCCGGCTCGCCGCCGAACAGCGCCGCATCCCGTGCTGCACGTCGCTCGACACTGCAGCAGCGCTGGTCGACGCCATCGGCCGCCACACCTCGGGAAAGAGCGTCAGGGTCGCGACGGTGCGCGAGTATCGGGACGGTGTGGTCCAGGCGGTGTCGTGACCGCGGATCTGAGCAGGGCCGCCCTCGAGACCGGCGAGGTGCTCGTGGTGGAGCGGCTTGGCGGCGGACTCCTGGAGCTGGTGGCGCGACTGCCGCACCTCGCAGCAACCGCCACGCCGGGCGCGTTTGCGCAACTGCGATGCGGTGAGACCACCACGCCGCTGCTGCGACGACCGTTCAGCGTTGCATGGACCCTGGACGACACCTGCGGCTTCGTCTTCGAGGCGGTCGGTGCGGGAACCCGCCTGCTCTCGGAGCTGCAGCCCGGCGATCCGCTCGACGTGCTCGGGCCGCTCGGACACGGCTTCAGCGTCGTAGACAGTGGGTCGGTGGTCTGCGTCTCCGGCGGCCTCGGGTGCGCTCCCTTCCCACTGCTCATCAACGAGCTCCGCCGCCGGGCCGTTGAAGACATTCTTGTCTTGAACGGAGCACGGACCGCAACCCGCCTCTACCCCGCCGAGCGATTCGCTCGCCCGGCGGCCCCGGTGGTGGTCGCGGAGGCGACCGACGATGGCACTCGCGGCCACCACGGGCCGGTCACCGACCTGCTCCTCCAGGCGCTTGGCTCGCGCCCATCCGCGCTCTACGCGTGCGGACCGAACGCGATGGTCGGCGCCGTGATGCGAACGCTGCTCGAGTCGGGGGCCGACCTGCCGCCGACGCTCGAGGCTTCGCTGGAGGCCCCGATGGGCTGCGGCTTCGGGACGTGTCTGGGGTGCGCGCTGCCGGTGCTCGGCGACGACGGAGACCCGGTCTGGCGGCTCTGCTGCACCGACGGTCCCGTGATGCCCATGCGCGACGTCGACTGGGATGCACTCGCCGCGCTCCCGGGGGCGGACGTCGCGTGAGCGACGACGGATTCAGCGGCGTCGATCTCGGGCGGGGCCTGACCCTTCCCAACCGCGTCGGCCTCGCGAGCGGAACCGCCGGCTACGGATTCGAGCTGGAGCAGCTGATCGACATCAACCTGCTGGGCGCGCTCTACACGAAGGGCACGACCATGCATCCGCGCGAGGGAAACCCACCGCCGCGCGTCGCCGAAACCGGCGGTGGCATGCTCAACAGCATCGGCCTTCAGAACCCGGGAGTGGACGTCGTGGCCACCGCCTATGCGCCGCGGTGGCGCGGCTGGGCGATCCCGATCATCGTCAACATCGCCGGTGGCTCGGTCGATGACTATGTGCAGTGCGTCAGGGTCCTTGAACCGGTCGCTGAGGTGGCCGCAATCGAGCTCAACATCTCGTGTCCGAACATCGCCCAGGGGCTCGACTTCGGCCGCGACCCGGATGCCGCGGCCCGGCTCGTGGCGGCGGTGCGCGCGGTCACCGAACGCTGCGTGATCGTGAAGCTGAGCCCGAACGTCACCGACATCGCCGCGGTGGCACGCGCCGTCGAGGACGCCGGCGCCGACGCGGTGTCGGCGGTGAACACTTACATCGGCAGAAAGATCCACCGGGCAACGGGACGGTCGGTCCTCCCTCTCGGAACCGGAGGCCTGAGCGGCCCCGCGATCCAGCCGCTGGCACTCGCTGCCGTCGCCGCCGTCGCGGACGCCGTGCACATCCCGGTCATCGGCGTGGGCGGCATCGTCGATGCGGCGTCCGCCCGTGACTTCCTGATCGTCGGTGCGTGCGCGGTGCAGATCGGGACCGCGACGTTCGTCAACCCGGAGACCGCCCTGCAGGTGCTTGACGGTCTCCGGGATTGACCACTACTGATTGACGGCGCGCCTCAAACTCGCGAGCCGGCCTCCACCGGCGTCGGACTCAAGTGGCCGTTGAGCGACATCACTTCTTCGGGTGGCTCCATGTCGATCGCCACCTCGCCGTGGAGGAGGAGATCGCCAACCTCGAGCTCGCGATCGGTCATGCGCAGCGGCACGATGAGTCCGACGAGCTTGATCACGACGAACGTTGCCACGGCGTCGTACACGATGATGAAACCGAGCGCGATCGCCTGGAGCAGCAGCTGCTTCGCGTTGCCGTAGACGAGGCCGGTGACCGCGACCGACGCCGTCCCGGCGGTCCCCACGTACACGATCATGTTCGGAGAGGCGAGCACACCGGTCATCAGGCCGCCAAACGCTCCCGCAACGCCGTGGGTGTGGAACACGCCGAGCGTGTCGTCGACCCTGCCGGTGAAGAGTCGCGTCTTGCCGAGCACGTTCATCGACAGCCATGGAAGGACTCCGGCGCCGACACCGATGGCGAATGCCGCGTAGGCATTCACGTAACCGGCTCCAGGAGTGATCGCGACCAGGCCGGCGATCATGCCGCTGATCATCCCGATGATGGTCGGCTTCTTCAGGAAGAAGATGTCCATGAGCATCCAGACCAGCAGCGCGGTGGCCGTGCAGAGGTGGGTGTTGAGCACGGCTGCCGATGCATCGGCGTTGGCGAAGTACGGATCACCGCCGTTGAAGCCGCTCCAGCCGAGCCAGAGCAACCCTCCTCCGGCGACCGCCATCATGACGTTGCTCGGCGTGTTGTTCTGGCGGTCCTTCAGCATGCGCGGACCGATGACCGCTGCAGCAACGAACGCTGACACCGCCGCCGCGACATGGATGACGTAGCCACCGCTGTAGTCGACGGCGCCGAGGGAGCCGAGCCAGCCACCGCCCCAGAGGCTGAATGCACCGACCGAGTACACCAACGTGATCCAGAGTGGGACGAAGAGCGCCCACGCCTTGAAGCTGATGCGTCCGAGCAGCGCGCCGCCCAGGATGATGACCGTGATCGTCGCGAAGACGAACTGGAAGTAGACGAGGGACGACATCGGGAAGCGCATCGCGGGGATCAATCCGCTGAGCAGCGGGATACTCGCCTGCTGTTCGAGGTCAGTCGCCCCGGCGACAGGGTGCGGTATGCCGACGAACGTCGTCGCGGCCCCACCGACGTGCAGCGGCTGGCCGAAGCTCATGTCGTATGCGAAGAACATCCAGATGACCAGCGTCATCGCGAAGGCGTAGACAACCATGAGCGCTGAGTTGACGGCGAACTTGCGCTTCATCAACCCCGCGTAGAGGATCGCGAGACCGGGGATGCTCATGATCCCGACCAGCGTCGCCGACGTCAGCTGCCACGCGGTGTCGCCGGAGTTCAGCCAGGTTGGAGCCTCGTTCAGGGCCGACAGCATTGCGTACCTCATCTCTAACTCTGCCGATATGTGCATGTACAAGGTCATGCGCCTTGCACGGAACTCTCGCAGAGGAGGGCTCGCGGTTCTTCGGCCGCCGCGCACAGATCCGAGGCGCTTGGTCTGTACGCCGCGCACGAGTCACAGGTCGAGGTGCACAGAGGTCGCCGAGCGACGACCTCGGATCAGACGGCGGTGCGGAGGTAGGCGGGGGCAGTGGCCACCCGGAGGGTCGGAAGGGTTGCGGCCGCCTCGAACTCCTGCGCGGGTACCGGTCTTCCGGTGAAGTAGCCCTGTGCGCGATCACAACCGAGCAGTGCCAGCAACTCGAGCGTCGCCAGCGTCTCGATACCCTCGGCGACGACCAGCAACCCGAGGGCGTGGCCGAGGTCGATCGTGGCGCGCACCAGCTTCATGTCCTGCTCGCGCCCACTCGCGCTCAGCCCACTGATGAAGGTGCGATCAAGCTTCAGCTCGGTGATCGGAAGGCTCCCGAGATACGCGAGTGACGTGAACCCAGACCCGAAGTCATCGATGGACACACCGAGCCCGAGACCTCTGAGCTCCTCGATGACGCTCTGAGAGGCAGCGAAATCGCGAATGATCGTGGTCTCGGTGATCTCCAGGATGAGTGCCGAGGCGGGGACGCGGTGGCGGCGCAGCGCCGCACGGACGACATCGATGAACCCGGGATCCAGCAGGTTGGATGACGACACGTTCACCGACATCGCGATGCGGCTGCCCGCGGCACGCCAGACGGCGCACTGGGACAGTGCCTGGTCGAGCACGAGACGCGTCAGCGGTCCCATCAGACCGGCTTCCTCCGCGAGCGGAAGGAACTCGAGCGGCGGGATCAGACCGAGGCGCGGGTGCGGCCAGCGCACCAATGCCTCGGCGGCAACGGTCTCGCCGTTGCGCAGGTCCAGCTGCGGCTGATAGTGCAGGACGAGACGCTCACCTTCGACGGCGGCGCGCAGTTCCTCGACAAGCGCGAGACGGTTGCCGCCGTCATCGATGGACGGCGTGTACACCTCATACGACTGGTGAGTCAGCTTGGCTCGATACATCGCGACGTCGGCACAGCGCATGAGCCCGACGCTGTCCCTCGCGTCGGCGGGCGCCGCGGCGATGCCGATGCTCGCGCTGATCCGGACGCTCACGCCGTTGAGGATGAACGGCTGCTCGAGCAATGCGGTGAGCCGTCTGGCGAGCCCGGCGGCGTACGACGGGTCGCTGTCGATGAGCAGGGCCCCGAGCTCGTCGCCGCCGATGCGAACGAGAACGTCGGTCGAGCGCAGCGAGCTTGTGAGCCGAGGGCCGAGCTGTCTCAGCAGCTCATCGCCGGCTGAGTGTCCGAACGAGTCGTTGATCTCCTTGAAGTGGTCCAGGTCGACGAACAGGAACGCCAGGCCGCGAGGCGGTGTCGACGGATCGGCGAGGTCCTCGAAGTACGCGTCGAGCATGGCCGTCAGCTGGCGGCGGTTGCCGAGCCCGGTGAGCTCGTCGGTCACGGCTTGCCGATGGCGTTCCTCGGTCAGCGCGCGCAGACCGCGTACCGACAGGCCCAGACGAAGCCCGACCACTGCCAGGGTGGCTGTGGCGAGGGCCACCGCGACCAGGATCACCTGCTGCTGCAGCGCGCCCAGGAAGAGGATCACCAGACCCGCGAGGGCGCCGCACCCCGGCAGGAGGAAGCCCGGGAGCTTGCCCCCCTCGAGCAGCTCGCGACGACCCGGGGGCACCCATACCGAGATCGACATCAGGGTGATGGCGATCGGCCACGCGATGCCGTTGAAGACAACTCCGACCTGTTCGGTCGTCCCGAAGAGGTTGAACGTGTCTCCGACGCCATTCACCGCGCATGCGGTGGCGAAGAGCAGCCAGGGGAGCCGCCGCCCCGGCAGTATCGCGGTCCCGCCGACCACCAGGGCGAGGAGAAGAACGTCGCCGATCGGATAGACGAGATTGACAGCAAACCCAAACGGATCGCCGCCGAGTGACCGGATGACGGCGTGGAATGCGAACGCCGCGCAGACGGCCGCAGCGCCGAGGCCCGCGATGGCGCCATCAAGCCACGTCGCGAGGAGCAGCCGTTTGATCTCCTTGCGGAGCATGAGCACGATCGCGGCATAGGCAAGCGGGTAGAAGCAGACGTAGAAGGCATCCGCAAGTGATGGGGAGCCGACGCTGGCGCCACCCCAGGACTGCCAGGTGAGGACCACGTCGCCGCAGGCCCAGGCCAGGACGGCACTGCCCAACACCAGAGGAACGGCCTTGCCGGGCAGCCCGCTGAACGCGCGCGCCACGAGAAGGATGCCGAGGATGACCTCATACGCCGCCACGCCCCAGCCGTCAATCCACGGCCAGCTGTCGTCGGAGGAACGCACCATCAGCGAGACGATGTAGGCGGCGAGCAACGTGCCCATGACGGCGTACACGACCCACAGCGCCCTCGGGGCGCGGCCGGTCGGTCTGAGGAACGTCGGGAGGGTCCGCCTTTCGCGAGGGGCCGCGGAACTCACCGGAGCAGCTTTGCCGATCTCGTGTTGAATTCCGGTTGCGTCTGTGGAACGACAATGACCTCGGGCCGCAAAAAGACTGGCTGATCCGCCCGCCGGATCCGCAATCGCGAGGAGGCAAAGGATGCCCGTAGATGGTCGGGTGGAGGTTGGCATCATCGCCACCGAAGCCCAGGTGCCGCGGCTTCTCCCCCTGATGCGGGCCTACTGCGACTTCTACCGGGTGCGACCCTCCGACACCGCGCTCCTGTCCATGTCGCGCGCGCTGATCGCCGATCCGACCCGCGAGGGGGTGCAGCTGATCGCGACTGACGGCGGCCAGGATGTCGGATTCGCGACGATCTTCTGGAGCTGGGAGACTTCGTCAGCGAGCCGGATCGGCATCATGAACGACCTGTTTGTGATCGCGAGTTCCAGGGGGCGTGGTGTCGGGTCCGCGCTTGTCAACGCCTGTCTCGACCGCTGCCGGGAGCACGGTGCGATACGCATGACCTGGCAGACGGCCGTCGACAACGTGACCGCGCAGGCCGTCTACGACCGTATCGGTGCCACCCGCGAGACGTGGGTCGACTACTGGCTCGATACCGGTATCACACCAACCGCCTGATCCGGGCCGGAGCATGCGGAGCCGGGCGAAGCCTATTTCTTGGCGGCCTGGTAGTAGGGATTCGCGCCCTGCGCGTGATCCGTGGTGTCACGTACCTCGGTGATCTGCGGGAAACGCTCGAGGATCGCCACGCGAACCCCCTGGCCGAGGGTGACCTCCGCCATCCCGCAGCCCTGGCAGCCGCCGCCCATGTGGATGAACGCAATGCCGTCGCTGACATCGAGCAGATCAATGTAGCCGCCGTGGGTGGCAACCGAGGGATTGATCTCATCGTCGAGGAGCCGCTGAACGTCGCGTGCAAGGTCGTCGAGCCAGAGCGGGTTGGGATTGTCGACGGTGAGTGCGCCACGCGATCGATCGGCGTCGATGGTGATGCCGTCGAGGTAGGGCGCCGACGCGAGCGGCATCGTGAACCGGACGCCGTCAGATCCCAACACCACGAGGTCGCCATCGCGCTCATCGCCGGCATTCACCAGCGACAGCTCATAGCTGAAGGCGCCGTCGTGCCGGCCGGTGATGGCGATACGCACACCTGCATCCGGTTGTTTGCGATTGGCACGCACCTGCTCGATGCGGGTCAGAGCAAACGCAGTGAGCGCGATTCTCGGCTCCTTCACGGCGCTCTCCATGGTACGTCCGCGTGAATCCCGCGCGTAGGCTGATCGAATGCCGCGGGTGATGCTCGTCCTGCCGACCGAGACATATCGGGCAACGGCTTTTCTGCAAGCCGCCGAGGCGCTCGGCCTGGCGGTCGTGGTCGCGTCCAACGAGGCGCCGACGCTGGCAGCACTGATGGAAGGGCGCGTGTTGACGCTCGACCTTCGCCACCCCGCGGAGTCGGCGGAGCGTGCGCTTGACTTCGCAAGACGGTGGCCGGTTGACGCCGTGATCGGCGTGGACGAAGGGTCCGTCATCACGGCGGCCACCATCGCGGAACGCCTCGGCCTGCCACAGCGGAATCCGGTGCAGGCCGTCCAGGCGACGCGCGACAAACGGCTGCTGCGCAGCCGTCTTGCCGGCGCCGGTTTGCCGCAGCCCCGCTTTACCGCAATCGACGTCGACGCCGGCGACCAATCACTCGATTCGGCGATCGAGCACACCGGGCTACCGTGCGTGATCAAGCCGGTGGATCTCGCTGCGAGTCGAGGTGTGATTCGCGCCGACAACCGCGCTGCCGCACATGCCGCGGTGCAGCGGATCGCGACGCTGACTCGCGAGGTCTGCGCAGATGGATCGACGCCCCCGCTGCTCGTCGAGAGCTACGTCGACGGTGTCGAGATCGCGCTCGAAGCCCTTGTGCGCCAAGGCTTTCTCGAGGTGATCGCTCTGTTCGACAAGCCGGATCCGCTGACCGGTCCCTTCTTCGAGGAGACCATCTACGTGACGCCGTCGCGCCTCGATGACGCGACGCAACTCGCTGTTGTCGAAGCGGTACGCAGGGCGGTCGCCGCGCTCGGACTCAGGGAGGGACCAATCCATGCGGAAGTACGCGTCGCCGGTGATGTCCCTGTGGTCATCGAGGTCGCGGCGCGCTCGATCGGTGGCCTCTGCTCGCAGGTCATCCAGGTTGTCTGCTCCGATGCGCCGGGCGAGATTCGGTCTCTGGAGAACGTCATCCTGCGCGAGGCGTGCGGGATGCCGTTGGGCGCGGTGCGCATGGTCGACGGCGCGTCAGGCGTGTTCATGTTGCCGATACCCGTTGCGGGGATCCTGCGCGGAGTCCAGGGGGTCGATCGCGCCGAGGCCGTCGCGGGTATCACCGGGGTGACCATCTCGATACCGATCGGCGAGCGGGTGCGCCCGCTCCCCGAAGGAGACCGATATCTCGGTTTCGTCTTCGCCCGTGGCGATACGCCGGGGGCCGTCGAGGCCTCCTTGCGACAGGCGCAGGCGCAGCTCGGCCTCGACATTGCGTAAGTGGGTCAGCGCGGCATATCCCGACGCGGCGTGAGAGTGCCCCCTGGAGGAATCGAACCTCCCTCAACCGGTTAAAAGCCGGCTGCTCTACCGATGAGCTAAGGGGGCCGGACCCAGGATTGTATTGCCGCCCATGCGGCACGCCCTACCATCGGCATCTGTGACCGACGAGATTCCAGGGTTCCCCGAGCGTTTCCCCGTTCGCGACGACGGCCTCCGAAGCTGGCGCTACAAGGCGGTCTCGCTCATCTGCCGAGCCTCGCTTCGGGGATTCTTCGGCCGCGGGCTCCAGCTCGATTCGATGTCGAAGTTTCCCGCCGAGGGGCCATTGCTGGTCGTGTGCAATCACTTGAGCAACATCGACCCGTGGATCTTCGGCGGCTTCGCGCCGGGGGCTCTGTACTGCATGTCGAAGCGCGAGCTGTTCAGCAACCCGGTCGTGTCGTGGATTCTCGCCGGCTGCAACTGCTTCCCGGTCGACCGCGGCGCCGCCGATCGCCGAGCCCTGCGCACCGCCCTCGACGTGCTGTCGCGCCGTGGGCGCCTGCTCATCTTTCTGGAGGGCACCCGCTCGGCCACGCCGGGAATGCGACGCGCCGAAGCCGGGGTCGGCTTCCTGGCGCGACGTTCAGGGGCGTCGATCCTGCCCGTCGGCGTCTGGGGCACCGAGGCGGCGCTTCCTCGGGGTCACAGGCTGCCCCGGCGTGTACCCATCCGGCTCAGGCTGGGTCCTGTCTTTCAGCTGCCGGAGCGACTGCCCGGGGAGCGGCGTGACGACCAGGCGGTCGCCGATCTCATCGGGTCGAGAATCGCCGAACTCCTTCCCCCCGCCTATCGCGGGGTCTACGCCGCCGTCGACAAGCAGGAGGCGATCCCCCGGGTCGGATAGCCCGGAGCGGCGGTCAGCGTCCTCGGCGGCTCGCGGCGGGCTTGCCGCGATTCGACTTCGCCGGCCCGGCGCTGGGACGTTTGGCGGCTGCCGGCCGAACGGGTCTGGGCGGCGCAGCCTTGCGGACAGGCTTCTTTGCGGGCACGGGCTTCGCCTTCACGGCACGCTTGGGCGCCGGCTTCGCGCTGGATTTCGCGGCGGATTTGGCGCTGGACTTGGCCACCGCTTTGGCACCGGATTTCGTCACCGGTTTGGCGCTGGTCTTCGCGGCGGGTTTGCCGCTCGACTTGGCCACTGGTCTGGCGTTCGATTTCGCCGTCGGTCGCGTGGCAGCCGGCCTCGCCGAGGTCTTCTTTGTCGGGGTGGTCCTGGCTGCCGATTTCGGCTTGGGGGCGCTCGGAGGCTTCACCTTCGCGCTGGACTTGGAGCCCGCTCCGGACTTGGCCCTGGCGGCCGGGGTGGCCTTGACGGCGGGCTTGGCCTTCACCGAGGCCTTCGGCGCGGGTTTGGCGACGGGCTTCGCCTTGGTCGCGGCCGCGGCCTTGACCGCTGCCGCGGTCTTCGTCACAGGCTTGGCCTTGGGCGCCGCGGCGACCTTGACCGCGGGCTTCGATTTCGACGGAGCAGGGGAGGTGACCGTAGTCGTTCTCGACGGCGTTTTCGCCTGTGCCGGTTTGACCGGGGCGGGTTTGGTGGCGGTTGGACGCTGTGGGGCGGGAGCCGGAACCCCGACAGGCTGCTCGGCGCGCTTTGCGGTGTCGCCGTCGGCTTGGGTGGAGCGGGCGCGACGGCGGCGGGCTTCGGTTCCGGCTCGACCGCCGCCGGCGCGACCGCCCCGTTGGCCGCCGGCCGTGGCCCTCGATCGCCGACGCGCACCGGCTCTACCATGAGCTGGGTCAGTTCGGCGTGGCGCTCCGGCGTTTCCGCGGTCTCGAGGCACGTGAAGGCCACCACTTCCTTGGTGTCCGAGTGTCTGTCGAATCGCACGATCGCCGTCTGGCTCAGGACCGTCTCGACAATCCCTCTCGAGCCGACCGGGTAATCGCCGATCGAGGTACCGGTGCGAGGCCTGGTGTTCGACGTGAGGATCACTCGCTCGCCGACGCCGAAGGGTGGCGGCGGCTCCTCGCGAGCGCCGGGTGGCCGTCCGGGTGTCGGCGAGGGACGGGGCACCGGCGCGACGACGACTGGAGCCGCGACCGCAACGACCTCCTCCTCCTCGTCATCCTCGTCGTCATCGTCGTCGACCTCCACGACGACTCCGATCTCGATCTCGATCTCATCGGTGTCGTCGAGTTCGACGGCGTCAGCTTCGAGCACCTCGGGGACCGCGGCCTCTGGTTCGTCCTGCTCGGCGTCGACGGTGGGGTCGGCTGGCTCTTTGGGCATTCAGGCTCGTATGTGATGGATCGGTAGACTGGGGTGCAGATGATCGCGCGATCCAGAGCGATCCCGCTGTCGCACCATACCCAGCAGCGGCTCCTTGAAATCCTCCCGGGCGCCCTCACATGGTTCGCTCTGCTCGTCCCGGTGGTCGCCGCGTTCGCGATCAGGCTCAACGATCCCGGGATGCTATGGATCCTCGGCGTCGGTGCGGTTCTCCTGGATGCCTACTGGCTGGTCAGGACCACGGTGACCGTTCGAGGGGTGCGCAGGACGCTGAAAGCGCTGAATGCGACCGAGGCTGTCGATTGGTGGCAACGCTGCGAGGAGTTCGAGGCGGAACTGCCCGAGGGTGCGCCGGCCCCGTCCGAGGTGGTGCAGTGCGCGCTCATCCCAACGTACACGGAGTCGTATGAGGTGCTGCGCGCGACCGTTGCCGCGCTCGCCGCGCAGAACTACCCGGAACATCTCCGCGTCTGCGCGATCATCACCCGCGAGACGGACACCGGCGGCATCGAGAACGTGGCGAGACTGCGCACCGAGTTCGCAGCATCGTTTCGTCTGTTCCTGCACATCAAGGACCCATTGCTTCCTGGAATCGTGGTCGGGAAGTCGGCTGCAATGGCCTACGGCGGCCCGGTGCTCAAGGCGGCGTGTGACGAGCTGGGCCTCGATCCTGCGCGCACGATGGTGACCGACCTCGATTCCGACTTCCGCCTGCACCCGCAGTACTTCGCATACATCACGCTGCAGTTCTGCACGGCCGAGGATCGACTCGTGTCGATCTGGCAGCCCGTTCCTGTGTTTCTCAACAACATCTGGCGGGTTCCCACCGCCGTGCGCGTGATGGCGACTGCCGCAACCCAGTGGCAGATGTTTCTGCACCAGAACCCGCACCGCCTGGTCATGTTCTCCTCGTACTCGATGTCCCTCGACCTGCTCGCCGGCGTCGGCTACTGGGACTCGGACGTGATTCCCGAGGACTCGCGATTCTTCTGGAAGGCCTTCTTCCACACCGGCGGCAAGCTGAACACGAGGCCCGCCTTCCTGCCCGTGTACGGCGACGCACCACGCGCGCGAACCTATACGGCGACGCACAAATCGCAGTACAACCAGATCAAGCGATGGGCGTGGGGAGCGACCGATATCCCTTATGTCACATCACGAATGCTGAGTCACCCCGAGATCCCGTGGCGGGTGCGGGCGCGCCGGTTCTCGAATCTCATCTTCAACCACCTGACCTGGGCAACGCTGCCGATCCTGCTGTTCTTCGGAGGCGCACTTCCGGCCTTCATCGACCTTGACTACAGCCTCTCGTCAACCTCGACCTTCCTCGGCAGCCTCAGCGCGAGCATTCTCACGATCACGCTCCTGAACACGCTGCTCCTCGTGCAGGTCGACTACCGGATCTGCCCCAAGCCGAAGGAATGGCCATGGTGGCGCAGACGCTGGGCGGAGTTGCAGCTCTTCACGTACCCGGTGGTGGGACTGGCGCTCAGCGTTATCCCCGCGCTCGAGGCACAGACCCGGCTGATGTTCGGCGCGTACCTCGAGTATCACGTCACGGAGAAGGGGTAGGGCGCGACGCGGTCAGCGCCCGAGCACAGATCGATAGATCGCGTGGGTCATCTCGGCGGCGCGACGCCAGGTGAACGTCGCGGCCCATGCACGCCCGGCGGATCGCTGCTGCTCGCGTGCCGGCGCGTCGTCGAGGATGTTGTTGATCGCGTCGGCCATCGCGCCCGCGTCGCCGTCGGGCACGATCGATGCGGCACCGCCGCTCACCTCGCGGAGTGAGGAGTTGTCGAAGACCACCGCCGGGGTGCCGCACGCCATCGCCTCCAGCGGTGGCAGACCGAAGCCCTCATATGCGGACGTGAACACGAACACGGTTGCCGCCGTGTACAGCGCGATGAGGTCGTCGCTGCTGACGTGCCCGATCACGCGACTGTGCTCGGCAAGCCCAGCACGGGCCAGTTCGCCGGTCACTGCTCCGGCAAACGTGCCCTGGTCACCGGCGATCACCACTTCGATGTCATGGTCGCGACGGACGCGGCGGACCACGTCGGCGAGCAGCGCGATGCGCTTGCGAGGGTCGAAGGTGCCGACGGCAAGCAGGAACGGTCGGTCCAGCCGCAGCTTGTCACGAAGGCGCCGCACCGCCTCGGCGGTGGCGGGTTGGAAGATCGGCGATATTCCCTCGGGGATTACCGCGATCCGCTCCGCATCCGTCTTCGAGAAGCGGAGCACATCGCGCCGCGTGGCTTCGGAAACCGTGATCACAGCATCGGCACGACGAAGCAGGCGCAACCCGAGCACGCGCGCTCGGCGGACCCACGGGTACTCCCGCGGCATCACGAACGGAATCAGGTCGTGGACCGTGACCACAACCGGGAGCCGCGAGCGCACCGGCTGACCGAACTCGATCGCGTGATAGAGGTCGGCGTTCGAACCGCGCAGCGCGT
Source organism: Candidatus Dormiibacterota bacterium (assembly GCA_963756075.1). Taxonomy (GTDB): domain Bacteria; phylum Chloroflexota; class Dormibacteria; order Aeolococcales; family Aeolococcaceae; genus Palsa-851. Next base: position 631,670 of record CAVWMH010000002.1, read on the forward strand.
TCGCCACCAGGAGCGTGTCGGCGATCGGCTGGAGCGTCGGGTGGATGACCCGGATCCGGCGCGGCGCCGGCCGGAGCGCGGAGCTCACCTCCGCCGGAGGCTCCTGGTGCGCGGAGAGCAGCAGACTGACCTCGGGCGGGTCGGCAAGCTCACGAAACCCGGCCAGGAGGCCGCGCTCATAGCTTCCGATCCCGCGTACGGAGGAAGCTCCCTGGAGCGGCCGTCCGTCCATGACCACCCTCATGTCGGCGGGCTCGGTGGGGAGGGCACGGCCACAGAGTCTGTCGGATAGACTGGCTCCGGTGACGATTCAAGAGCGGGACGTGATGGAACGGCTGCGCTCGCTGATCCGCGATGTGCCCGACTTTCCCCGGCCCGGGATCGTGTTCAAGGACATCACGTTGTTGCTTGGCGATCGCGTCGCGTTCACGGCAGCCGTGTCAGGGCTCGCTGAGCCGTATCGCGATGCCGGCGTGGATGTCGTCGCCGGTATCGAGTCGCGCGGATTCATCCTCGGGGGTGCCGTGGCCGATCGCCTCGGTGCAGGTTTCGCGCTGGTCCGCAAGGAGGGAAGGCTTCCGTCGACGCGGATCTCGCAGGCATACACCCTCGAGTACGGCGAGGCAGTCATCGAGATGCACTCCGACGCGATCAAGCCGGGTGAGCGTGTGCTGATCGTCGATGACCTGCTCGCAACGGGTGGGACCGCCGGCGCCGCAGGCGCTCTCGTCGACCGGCTCGGTGGCGACATCGTGGGATTCGCCTTTTTGATCGAGTTGAGCGCACTCGGGGGATCGGCCGCGCTCGGCGGGCGCCCATACACGGCGCTGCTGCGCACGAACACAGATGGAGGAATCGCGTGACCAACGTGCTGAAACTGGCTGAGTCCGATGTCGCCGATCCGGGCCTCGCCGGCGAAGGGCAGCGCCTCATCGACTGGGCGGCGCGCGAGATGCCCGTCCTGGGCATCATCCGTGAGCGATTCGCCCGTGAGCGGCCACTCGAGGGTCTGCGTCTCGGCGCCTGTCTTCACGTCACCAGCGAAACAGCAAACCTTGCGATCACGCTGAAGGCGGGCGGCGCCCACGTCAGCCTCTGCGCGAGCAATCCGCTGTCGACGCAGGACGCAGTTGCGGCGGCGCTCGCCCGCAAGCATGGAATCCCCACCTTCGCTGTCAAGGGCGAGGACTCCGCTCGCTACTACTCGCATATTCAGGCTGTTCTCGATGCGCAACCGCAGGTCACCATGGACGACGGCGCAGACCTCGTCGCGGAGCTGCACAAGGGCCGGCGCGAGCTGCTCGAGCACGTGATCGCGGGAACCGAGGAGACCACCACCGGAGTCATCAGGCTTCGCGCCATGGCGCGCGACGGCGCGCTGCGCTTTCCGATCATCGCGGTGAACGAAGCGCTCACGAAGCATCTCTTCGACAACCGGTACGGCACGGGCCAGAGCACCATCGACGGCTTGATCCGGGCCACCAATGTGCTCCTCGCCGGCAAGACGATGGTTGTGTGCGGCTACGGGTGGTGCGGACGCGGCCTCGCGAGCCGCGCGATGGGGCTTGGCGCGCACGTGATCGTCACCGAGGTCGACCCGACCCGGGCGCTCGAGGCGGTGATGGACGGATATCGTGTGATGCCCCTCGCTGAGGCGGCTCCCAGCGCCGACATCGTGATCACCGTGACCGGCGACATCAACGTGATCGACCGCGGCGCCATCGAGCGGTTCAAGGACGGCGCGATCATCGCCAACAGCGGACATTTCAACGATGAGATCAACCTCGCCGCCATCGACGACATGTCGGTCGAGGTCACGGCGCCTCGAACCTTCGTGCAGTCCCACCGGCTTCGTGACGGACGCACAGTGCACGTGCTGGCAGAAGGCCGTCTGCTCAACCTCGCGGCTGCTGAAGGTCACCCCGCGGCGGTCATGGACATGAGCTTCGCCAACCAGGCGCTGTGCGCGGAGCACATCGCCAAGCACCATCAGGACCTGGCGCTCGCCGTCCACGACGTGCCGCAGGACATCGACCGCGAGGTCGCGCGACTCAAGCTGCAGGCGATGGGAGTGAGCATCGACACGCTCACCGACGAACAGCAGAAGTATCTCGCCTCCTGGGAATCGGGGACCACCTGACGGTGGCCGTGAACCTCCCCTACCGCCCCGAGCTCACGGTGCTCGACAACGGGGTCAGCCTGCTCAACGCGCCGTCGGCCAGCCGCAACTCCGGTGTCTTCCTCATCGTGCGCGCCGGTTCTCGCGACGAGACTGCGGAGACCTCAGGACTCGCGCACTACCTCGAGCACATGTTCTTCAAGGGCACCGAGCGCCGCCCCACCACGAAGATCATCTCGCGCGAGATCGATCGGCTGGGCGCCAACACCAACGCATACACCGACACCGAGGAGGTCGCGTATTTCGCGGAGGGGCCGGCGACCGCGATGCTCGACCTTGCGGACGTCATCTGCGACATGCTGAGCCGTCCACTCTTCGCAGCCGAGGAGGTCGAGCGCGAGCGCAACGTCGTGCTCCAGGAACTGTCCATGCGGCTGGCGGATCCCGACGGCTGGATCTGGGACCGTCTCGGAACCGTTGCCTTCGGCGGCGACCAGCCGATGTCGTGGTCTGCGGCGGGATTTCCCGCGGTCATCGAGAAGGCGACGCGTGAGCAGCTCACGGGGTACCACCGCGCGTTCTACGCGCCGGAGTCGATGTGTCTGGTCATCGCCGGAGGCGCGACGCTCAACCAGGATCAGGCGCTGGAGCTGCTCGCGGACATCCCGCAAGGAAAGCCACGGCCCCGCACAAAGGCGAGGTGGGGCCTGGGTGATCGCTACACCGCGAACGTGCGGCCGGTGACCGCCCAGGAGGAGCCGCAACTGCACATGGTGTTCGCGGTCCCGGGCATCCCGGCGACCGATCCGCGACGCACCCAGCTCTCGGTCATGACCCACGTCCTCGGTGGCGGCATGTCATCCCGCCTGTTCCAGACGGTTCGGGAGCGCAACGGTCTCTGCTACAGCATCTACGCGCACCATGCGGGATTCGACGATACCGGGCTTTTCGCGATCGCCACGGCGACCCGCCCCAAGGACGCGCGCAAGGCCACGAGCCTGGCCTTCAAGGAGTTCCGCAAGATGGCCTCGAAGCGCGTCGCCGCCGACGAGCTGGCCGCGGCGAAATCCGCCATGGTCGGCCGCTTGCTGCGTTCGACGGAGACAGCGATTGCAAGCGCGCGTTTCTATGGCAGCCGATGGCGCGCCGGATTGCCGCTCGAGACACCGGACGATCGCGCCGAAGCGATCATGCAGGTGACCGCGGAGCAGGTGCAGTCTGTCGCCGAGCTGATCGCCGGCGGTATCGGTGACGTGCGCATGGCGCTGGTCGGACCGTCCGACCAGGGCGACGAACTGCTCTCCGCCATCGAGTCGACCGCGCCCAGCTGACGTCGCGCTTCTTTCAGGAAATGAGCAGCGCGCGCTCGAGGCTTTCGGCGACGCGCCGGAGATCATCCCGGCTCAGTCCCGGGTGGACGGGCAGCGACAGACAGCGCGATGTGCAATCGCGTGCGACGGGCGTGTCATCGCGATGCACGCCGGGGTGGGACCGGTAGGCGTCGTGATCCCAGACCAGGCCTGGGTAGTACACGCCGGTGTCGATCCCGTCTGACGACATCGACGTGGCGACTCGATCGCGATCAATCCCGTGCTCGAGCAGCACCGTGTACTGATGCCAGACGTGGCGTCGACCGGCGGGCACTGTTGGAGTGGCGACCGCGGGGTGCGGGTGCAGCAGGGACGTCAGCACCGTGGCGTTGTCCTGCCGTGCCCTGATGATCTCGTCCAGATGCTCCATCTGGGGAATGGCAATCGCCGCCGCCACGTCGGTCATCCGCCAGTTCTGGCCGATCATGGCATAATCATAACGAGAGCGCATTCCCTGGTTCCGGATGACCCGGAGTCGCTCGGCGAGCATGGAATCGTCAGTGGTGACGCACCCACCCTCACCGCTGGTGACGTTCTTGGTGGCATAGAACGAGAAGCACCCGAGACCAAAGCTCCCCGCGGCGCGGCCGTCGACCGACGCGGCGTGCGCCTGTGCCGCGTCCTCGACCACCGCGAGCCCGTGCGCAGCGGCGAGCGACATGAGCGGGGACATGTCGCAGGGGAGCCCGTACAGGTGCACCGGCATGATCGCCGTGGTTGCGGGCCCGATGAGCGCCGCGACTGACGCGGGATCGATCGTGAAGTCGTCACGGATGTCGGCGAAACGCACCGATGCCCCGCTGCGGAGGATTGCGTTGATGGTCGCCGCGAAGGTGAACGGAGAGGTGATCACCTCCTGGCCGGGGCCGATATCGAGCACGGCGAGTGCCGCATCGAGCGCCACGGTCCCATTGGCAAGCGCCACCGCATGAGCGGTGCCGGCCATCGCCGTGCAGAGCGCCTCGAATCGCTCCACCATAGGTCCCTGCGCCAGATGGCCGCTGCGCAGCACCGAGAGGACGAGGTTCTCGACGTCCAGGCCGAGCTGGGGTGCGGAGATGCGGATGCGTGGCGGCGCCGGCGCCTGCGTGACCGTCACGACGCGCTCACCTCGCCGGCGTGGCGGACGGGACGCTGCTCGTCAGCGAGTTGCCGGCGCAGGGCGAGCAGGCCCACGGCCATGGACACTGAATCGCGGAAGGGGGAAACCGTGGATCGCCCCGACGCGGTGTAGACGACCGGGACCTCCACCGGTGTGACGCCCGCATGGACCGCCCACAGGTTGATCTCAGCGCCGATCAGGTAGTCACCGGCGTGCAGGCGGGGGAGCAGCATCTGCGCCAGCGAGCGCTGGATGAGCACCGATCCCTGCGTGTCGATGTTCAGTCCGATCAGGCCGGCGCGGAGCAGACCGAACCCTGACGACATTGCGCGCCGGACCACCGGCGTCTCGATCTGCAACTCCCGATGCGTTTTCGAACCCATCACCAGCAGCGGGCGGGGGCTCAGTCCGAGGTAGCCGTCGAGATCCGTGAACCCAAAGGGCAGGTCTGCCGCCGTGAGGACGAACGTGTCGCCGCGGGCAAGCGCCATGCCCCGGCGCCATGCATAGCCCATGCCCTTGGCCGAGGTGGTCACCCGAAGCGCCACCTCCTCGCTGCCGTATGTCGCAGCCGAGCTGGAGGCAGAGTGGGCCCGACCCGTCAGTCGACCCGTTCTCCACGAGGATGATCTCCGACCCGGGCAGGTGGCCGAGGCGGGCGATCAGCAGCCGCACCGTCCTCCGAAGCTCCGCGATCTGGTTGTGGACTGGAATCACGTAGCTGACGCTCGGTTCGGTCATGAGGCGGCCTCGATGGTCGACGCGATTTCATGCGCCGGGAGGATCGAATTGCGCTCGGTGCACGCGTCGGCGCGTCCGGAGACGAGGTCGAGGAAGTGCGCGAACTGCAGTGCCAGCGGTTCGCCGGTGTGGCGGACAAACGGGATGTCGATCACCGTCTCGGCGCGATACCCCGCCGCCTGGCCGGCGCCGACGCCCTGCGCGTGGGCCCGATGCCGGTAGACGGTCAGGTCCTGGCGGAGCAGGTCGACGTCGTAGAGCGCAGTCGACGTGGCGACGAGCTGCGAGCGCACCTTGCGCTGGCTCGCCCGGCTCGCCGAGAGCGTCGCGATCGCACCACGTGGGAACTGCAGGAGGCAATCGGCCACCTCCAGGATGGAATCGCGGCCGGCATTGCTGGTCGCCCCACACACGCGAGAGGGTCGTGCCCCACCCATGTAGCAGAGGGCAAGGTCGATCTCATGGATGAGCAGGTCGAAGACGACACTCAGGGTGCTTCGAGGCGTCTCCGGAGAGTGACGGAGTCCGACGATGTGCACCGGTTCCTCGTCGAGCAGGCTGCGCATGGTGGCGACCACCGGGTTGAACCGCTCGACGAAGCCGCACATCAGGGGCACGCCTCGGCGCTCCGCACAGGCGACGAGTGCGCGGCTGGTCTCGAGGTCCGGCGTTACCGGCTTCTCGACGAGGATCGGCTTGCCAAGCTCGAGCAGCACCCGCGCCGCCTCCGCATGGAACGCCGTCGGAGTGGCGATGACCGCCGCGTCGCACCCGGTGGCGGCGTCGAGATCCTCGGCAAACGTGCAGCCCAGCCGCTCGGCGAGCGGTCGTACCCGCTCGGGGTCGGTGTCGATGATGACCGCGAGGTCGGCGCCTTCAGACTCCGCGATGACGCGCGCGTGGTTGGCCCCCATCGCCCCGGCTCCGACCAGCGCAATGCGGGCACGAGCACCCATTGGCGCAGTCTCAGCCGGGCGGACCCCCCAGATCGTAAATTCGCAGGTCCGTTTCGATAGCGCCGCGCGCTCGCAACAGAGGGAGGAGCAGCGCGGCCATCACCGCAGAGGACGCGATGGCGCCGCAGAGGAGCCCGAGCTCGACGCGAAGGAAAAGCGATGAGCCGATCGCGGTCACGACAAAGAAGACGATCGCACCGGAGGTCCACCCCAATGCGACCCGGCTGTACCCGGACAGCGAGATCAGGACGTAGCCGAAGATCTGGGTGAAGATGAAGCCGATGGCGCTCGCCGAGAGCAGTGCGAAGTCGAGGTCGCTGAGCTCGAACCCGTGCCCGAAGAGGATGCGGGTCACCGTTGGCCCGAGAAACGTGAACCCGGCGATGGCCACCGCCCCGAGACCCGCCATGAGCAGGAGCAGACGATTCAGCAGGGCCTGAAACTCCTGATGCCGGCCGCCGGTGGCGAGCGTGGAGAGCTTGGGCAGGAGCGCTGACTGGACTGCCTGGAAGAGGAAGATCGGGACGTAGGCGACGATGCGGCTCAGCTGGAATCTGCCGGCCGCGGTTTGCTCCGCCGGGGTGGCGAGCAGCTGGACGGCCACGGCGCCCACGCTGAGCAGCAGCTGCGTGAACACCGACGCGATGAGCAGAAATCCGAGCGCGTGGGTGATCTCGCCCCAGGGCGCCGGAGGACCGGGACGCAGCAGCCCGCGCCGGCCGACGGTCGCAAGTGCGATCGCGGCGAACGACGCGACGATGAGCGAGATCCCGTAGGGACCGGCGGTCTTGACCCCGATCACGGCGAGGAAGGCGGCGAACGCAACCCGGAGCGCGCCTTCGCCTCCCAGCAGGACACCGTAGGCGCCGAAGCGCGCGTTGCCCGCGAGCGCGCCCCTGGCGAGGAACTCGCAGAGGTACGCCGCGAACCCGCCGACCAGTCCGGCCAGCAGCGCGGGGTCGCCCTTGAACACGCGCTGGTCGAGGGGGCTCGCGAACACCAGCGTGACCACGATCAGGACCACCGCCAGGACGCCCCCGAGCATCGCCGCGCGCATGAAGACCGGGCGTCCGCCCTGCCCGCGCACACGTCGTGCGGCGATGGCTCTCCCGGTCTCCTGCTCGAGGGGCAGGAAGAACCCCGGACCGCACACGAAGAGCAATGCCCAGAACACCGACAGCGGCGCGAAGCGAGCGGTGCCGAGCGCACGCGCCGCGACGACGAGGAAGCCGTACTGCATCAGCCCGGCGAGCCCGAGGCCGATTGCCACCGGGATGGTGCCCGCCGGCAACGGCAGCGCGCGCACCCGATCGAGGAGCTTCATGACCAGGCCGGTGGCGGGGGACGCGCTTACGGGTAGATGCCCCGCACCGCCGTGGCGTCGGCGACGCGTTTGACAGCGACGAGGTAGGCGCCGAGGCGCAGCGACACGTGATGGCGATCGGCCTGGTCGCACATCTGGGTGAAGGCCTTCTGCAGGATCTTCTTGAGGCGGACGTTGATCTCGTCCTCTTCCCAGAAGAGTGACTGGAGGTCCTGGACCCATTCGAAGTACGACACGGTCACCCCACCCGAGTTGGCGAGGATGTCGGGCACGACCGTGATGCCGCGACGTTCGAGGATGGTGTCCGCGTCAGGCGTCGTCGGCCCGTTGGCGCCCTCGACGATCAGCCGCGCCTGGATCCTTCCGGCGTTGCGCGCGGTGATCTGATTCTCCATCGCCGCGGGTACGAGGACATCGACCTCGAGCTCGAGCAGCTGGGTATTGGTGACGGGCTCGCACCCTGGAAAGCCGTTGACGCCGCCGTGCTGCTGCCGGTAGGCGAGCAGCGTTGGAATGTCGAGTCCCTCACGTGAGTAGACACCGCCGGTCACGTCGGCAACAGCGCAGATGGTGAATCCCAACTCGTGCATGAGCTGGCATGCCCAGCTGCCGACGTTCCCGAAGCCCTGGACCGCCACGGTGGTCTGCGACGGCTCCATGCCGAGGCGTTTGCACGCCTCGATGGCAACGATGTTCACGCCGCGCCCGGTGGCGCTCGGACGTCCCTCGCTCCCGCCGATCTCCAGCGGTTTGCCGGTCACCGAGGCGGGGACGGAGTAGCCGGCCTGCATGGAGAGCGTGTCCATGATCCAGGCCATGATCTCGGCATTCGTGTTGACGTCCGGGGCGGGGATGTCCGACTCGGGTCCGACCAGCACGCTGATCTCGGCGGCGAACCTCCTGGTCAGGCGTTCAAGCTCGCGGTGGCTGAGGGTGGAGGGGTCCACGGCGACGCCACCCTTGGCACCGCCGTAGGGCAGGTTGGCGAGCGCGCACTTCCAGGTCATCCACATCGCGAGTGCCTTGACCTCGTCGATGTCGGTCGCCGGATGGAACCGCAGGCCGCCCTTGGCCGGTCCGCGGGTCACGTTGTGCTGAACCCGGTATCCCTCGAACATCCGGACACTGCCGTCGTCCATCTTCACCGGGAAGCGGACGACGAGCTCCCGTCGAACCTCACGCAGCACAGCGCGCAACCCCGGTGAGAGATTGAGGATCTCGGCGGCGTTGTCGAACTGGCGCTGTGCGTTCAGCCAGGGAGAGTCCACCACCGCCGGCGCGGCAAGAGTGCTCACGGTCACGAGCCTAGCAGGCTCACCGGCGCGTGGACGCTGCCGCTGAGCGCGCCACCGTCGTCTCTATACTGCCGCGAATGCCGGAGAACTCCGAGGTCGCCCCGAAGGCAGTCAGCGAAGCGCTCGCGTCGGGCGACGCGCTGCTCATCGACGTTCGCGAGAAGTCCGAGTACGACGAGCTCCACATTCCCGGGTCGGTGCTGATTCCGCTCGGCGAGCTCCCCGCTCGTCTCGCGGAGGTCCCCGCCGACCGCGACGTCTACCTGCACTGCCGGATGGGCGGGCGCAGCGCCCGCGCCGTCGATTACCTGCGCACGTTCGGGCGACCGAACTCCTACAACCTGACCGGCGGGATCGAAGCCTGGGAGGAGGCCGGCCTCCCCGTGGAGCGCTGACTTCGGGGCTGACGGCGACAGCATGCGAACCACAACGCTCGGACGTGACGGCCCGGCGGTCGGCGTGATCGGGCTTGGGTGCATGGGCATGACGGCGTCGTATGACCTGCAGCAGCCCTCGCGACGACGACACCTCGATTGCGGTGATCCACCAGGCACTCGACCTCGGCATGACGCTCATCGATACGGCCGATGCGTACGGGCCTTTCACCAACGAGGAGCTGGTCGGGCGAGCACTGGCGGGCGGCTATCGCGAGCGCGCTGTGCTGGCCACCAAAGTCGGTCTGGTCATGGGCGACATCGGCGCGAATCCGGCACGGGGTACCGCATCTCCGGGAGCCGGTCGCAACGGCCGCCCCGAGCACGTGCGCGAGTTGATCGACGGCAGCCTGCGACGGCTTGGCGCCGAGTATGTCGACCTCTACCAGCTCCACCGGGTGGACCCGAACGTGCCGCTGGAGGAGACCTGGGGCGCGATGGCGGAAACCGTCGCGGCGGGCAAGGCGCGGCACATCGGCCTCTCCGAGGTATCGGTGGCCGAGATCAAACAAGCGCAGGCGGTGCACCCAGTGACGTCGGTGCAGTCCGAGCTGTCGCTGTGGACTCGTGACGTGCTGGCGGAGGTGCTGCCCTACTGCAAGGAGCAGGGCATCGCCCTGATCCCGTTTTCCCCGCTCGGTCGGGGCTTCCTCGTGGGGCGGTTCTCATCATTCGACGACCTGCCTCAGGACGATTTCCGGCGTCAGCTCCCCCGCTTTCAAGTGGACGCGCTGCGCGCCAACCTGGCCATCGTCGGCGGGGTGCGCGAGGTCGCCGATCGAACGGGGGCGAGCCCGGCCCAGGTGGCGCTGGCGTGGGTGCTGGCTCAGGGACCGCAGGTGGTGCCGATCCCCGGGACCAAGACGCCGAGGTACCTGGCGGACAACGCCGCCGCGGCGACCGTCGAGCTGAGCGCGGCGGACCTCGCCGAGCTCGACGCGCTCCCGGAACCCGAGGGAACCCGCTACTGACCTCACCGGCGATGCGCTCAGAGGACGGCGAATACCGTGGAACCCACGAGGTCACCCCTGTAGGTGATCGTCACGGAGTAGTTGCCGGGTGCGAAGCCGCCTCCGGGGGGAGTCAGCGGGATGACGGTCGCACCCGTTGGGCTCAAGACGTAGTCGTTCTGAATGATGGTCTGAGCCGTCTGCCCCAGGGCCACGACGACGTGGACCGGAGCCTGGCCGGCTGCCCCACCCGAGTTCACCTCGATGTCGACCACTGACGTCCGTGCGGGGAACGACACCTGGGTGGCCGGTGCGGCGCTCCCGGCAGCGGGTGCCGAGGCGACCGGACGGACGCCGGTGAGGGATATCTCACCTCTGGCCGGTGACGGCGTGTGTACTGAAGCGCCACCCTGGAGGAGACGGACCGCGATCGCGGCGATCAGGGCGAGGCCGACGAGGCTCGATCCGAAGATCGCGACGGGTGTTCTCGAGAGATGGTGTTCCGGCGGGGGTGGGGGCTCTGGTGGTCGCAGGGGGAGCGACGCCTGCGCCGGTGGGACGACCGGAGCAAGAACCGGCTCCATCGCGGCGGCGAGCGTCCACGGACGTCCGATCGATTCGGGTGCGGGCGGTTGTGGCGGGGGTGCTTTGGCCTGGGTCACCGGGGGACCGAGACGCGCCGCCACGTCGACAACGCCGTCGATGGCGCTGGCGAGACGGCCGCGCAGGAGCGAGCGCTGATCAGGCATCGCTCACTCGAGCGCCAGTGCAATAGACCGAGGGTGCGCTGACCATCCGAGGGTCAAACTAGCAGAGCCAAATCGAATTCGAACCCGGTGTGCGAAACCGTCACCCGCGGGATATCCACTCGTTCGAGCCGGTGCTAGCATGCGCCTGGGTGAGGAGCGCATCGGATCCGGCCGACGACGAATCGACACCGGGTGGGAGCGAGGCAGCGGTCGCGCACGAGGGTACAGTCGCGACCGACTACGGCGCCGACTACTACGGTCACTATGCCGCGGCCGGTGTCAGCTACGAACGAAACGCGTTCTGGCTCGACTTCTTTCGCAAGATCGCCGACCGCCTGATCGAGGATTTCCATCCCAAGACAGTGCTCGACGCGGGGTGCGCCATCGGGCTGCTTGTCGAAGCCTTGCGTGACCGCGGCGTCGAGGCCGAGGGCATCGACTTCAGCGAATTCGCGATCAACCACTCCCGCGAGGACATCCGCCGGTATCTGACGGTCGGATCGATCACCGAGCCGCTGACCAAGCGCTACGACGTCATCACCTGCTTCGAAGTCGTCGAGCACATGCCACGCGAGGACGCCGACCAGGCCATCGCCAATCTCTGTTCCTTCACCGACGAGATCATCCTCACGTCGACGCCGGAGCACTACCGCGATCCCACGCACACCAACATCCATCCGCAGGAGTACTGGACCGAGCGTTTCGCGCGCCACGGGTTCATCCGCGACGTGGACTATGACGGCGCGTACATCGCGCCCTGGGCCGCGCGCTACCGGCGTTCGTCCGCCCCGATCCACCGTGTCGTCGCCGACTACGACCGCGCGTACTCGCGGATGCTCCACGAGTTGCAGGAGCGCAATGCGGTGGTCGTCGACCAGATGCGCGAGCTCACCGAGCAGCAGGCCCGCCTCGACGCACTGGAGGGCAGGATGGTCTGGAGCGAGCGACGTTCAGTGCGCATGGCGCTCCGGGTGGACGGTGCCGTCGTGAAGGCCGCTCCGCCGGGATCGTCCAGGCGGCGCTTTCTGCAGTCGGCGATCCGAATCCTCGATCGCTTCACCAGGCGTCCGCCGGCGTCCTGACCGGTGCCCGCCTCGGCGGGGCGCCACCACAACCGTAGGATCGGGCGGTGCCCGACCCCACCTCGTTGCCGGCGCTTGCTCCCATCGCGACCGTTGTCGTCCTGCTCGAGGTGGCAGCCGGAACCACCGTCGCGGCGTATGCGGTGGACCTGGTCGGCAAGGTGGGACGCGGGTTCGTTGGCACGACGTCGCTCATCTGTGCCGGTGTCATGGCCCTCGATCTCCTGCTCGAGGCGCTGTTGCCATCCGGCACAGCGCTGCTCGGCGCGCCGCTGCCGCCAGGCGCCCAGGCATCGCTCTTCCACTGGTCGATCGCGTTCACCGTCGCGCTGCTTGCGTACGCCTTCTTCTGCGCGGTGATGACCGACGTCGCGCGCCGCGGCGTCGGAGTCATCGCCATCGGGTTCGGCGCCATGGCGATCGCGAAGGCCGCTGCCGCGTTCGGCCCCTCGCTCGGGGGCGTGGGGACGGCGGTCATCGCCTTTGTCCCTGCCGCGCTGGTCTCCGGCAGCGCACTTGCGGGGATGCTGCTCGGCCACTGGTACCTGGTGGCACCCAACCTGTCGTTCCGTCCACTTCGCCGCGCGATCGACATCGTGTTCATCGCCGTGGCGCTCCAGGCTGCCGTGATCGTGCTGGTGATCCTGACCTCGGCTTCGACGGTTCGAAGCGAGCTGCTGTGGTCGGGCGACGCGGTGCCGTTCTGGTTGTTGGTTGTGGGGTCGGGGATCGTCTTCACCACCGGCGTTGCCCTCCTGACGCGACACTTCGCGCGGATCCGCGCCAATCAGCCGGCCACGGCGATGCTCTACGTACTGATCATCAGCGTGGTGATGGGGGTCGTCCCGGCGCACCTGCTCTTCTTCGTGACCGGCGCGCCGATCTGATCGGATGTCTGGTGCTTACCCGGTGGTCTGGCGCAGGGCGCTGTTCGACGGGACGTCCTCGTCCTGTCCCACCTGCCAGCGGCCGTGCATCTCCAGCATCCCGACATGGCCGCCCATGTTGTTGATGTGAAAGTTCGCGGCGGGGTCCGCATGGTCGTAGGAGTGCGAGCCGGTCGACGTCATCGAGCGGCGACCTGGACGATGTACCCGCCCGCCAGAAGGGGGAGCGAATCGATGGCGTAGCGGACGGAGATCACCTCGCCCGGCGAGACAGCTCGAAACGTGACGTGGTCGATGAAGGTGTTGGTGCCTGACAGCAGCAGACCATCCGCACGGCGGATCGCCATCCCGCAGACGAACTCGCCGACGTCGCGATGCACGAGCAATCTGCATCTCGAGAGTCATCGGGCCACCGGTATCGAAGCGATGACTGTGCTCGCCGTTGGCGTCGATCAAACTGACGGAGGCGAATTCGATCGCTCGCGATCCCCACTGGCTTGGATCACCACGATCCAGCCCTGTAGGCGTATCCCGCTCGGCCGCCAGCGCATGTTCGGCGATCATCCGATGGTACGCAGACGTGACCTCGACCGCGGGGCCGTCCGCGATCATCTCTCCGCGATTGAGCAGGATCACCCTGTCGCAGTACTCCTCCAGTGAACCGAGATCGTGGCTCACCAGCACGATGGTCTTTCCCTCGCGCTTGTATCTGCTGAAGGTATCGAAGCACTTCTCCTGGAAGCTCGCGTCGCCGACCGCGAGCACCTCGTCCATGACCAGCAGGTCTGTCTGCGCGAGGATAGCCACGCTGAACGCGAGGCGGACGTGCATCCCGGAGGAGAAGTTCTTGAGCTTCTGCTCCGCGAAGTCCTCCAGCTCGGCGAATGCGAACACCTCATCGACCTTGTCTCGCAGCTGCGCTCGGGTGAGGCCGAGCATCGCTCCACCCAGGAAGATGTTCTCGCGCGCGGTGAGCTCAGGGTTGAAGCCGACGCCGAGCTCGAGGAAGGCTGAGAACTCCCCATTGATGCGCGCGTATCCTCCATCGGCTTCGTAGATTCGGCAGAGTATCTTCAGCAACGTGCTCTTTCCGCAACCGTTGGGTCCCGCGATGCCCAGGAACTGACCGCGGGGAATGTCGAATGAGATGTCTCGCAGCGCGATGAGGTCGCGATAGCGAGATGCGCTACGCCAATGGGTAACCCGATATTTCAGCGTGGTGCTCCTGTCGAGAGGCAGGCGAAATCGCTTGCGAAGATGGGAGACTTCGACGACTGGCGTCACAGCAACTCCGCGAACCGTGGCGTGAGCTTATGGAAGACGGAGAATCCCACGAGGAAGACGGCAACGCTGATCAGGATGGGGACGATCGCGAGTGGTCCGATAAGTGCGGCCATCGACGGCAGCTTCGTGGGCGAGACCAGCACGTGGCGAAGATCAGTGATGATCTGCGCGATTGGGTTCAGGCCTGCGATTTCTGCGAGCTTCTTGGAGAAGTCGGAAACGGTCTTGAAAGGGAAACACGACGGCGGAGCCGTAGAAGAGGACGAGCGAGAGGATCTCCCAGATGTGCCCGAGGTCTCTGAAGAACACAAACAATGCCGACAGGAGCATCGAGAGACCCAGCACCAGCACTATCAGCTCGAGGTAGTACAGCGGCGCGAGCAGGCTCAACCATGTGATATCGAGATCCCCCAGGGCAAAGGTGACGATGATCACGAGGACGGTGTTGATGGCGAAGGTCAGCAACGCGCTGGTGGTCGATGAAGCGACCAGGATCCAGCGTGGGAAGTACGCCTTGCGGATGAGGTCCCCGTTGCCGGCGATGGCGTTCATCGCTGTGGTCGTCGCCTCGGTGAAAAACGTCCATGCCACGATTGCGACCAGAAGCTGCACGGGGAAATCCCAGGTCGTTCTTCCCGGCACTCAGCAATGACTGAAGACGAGGTACATGATCCCGAAGAGGATCAGCGGCTTGATCAGCGACCACACGTACCCCAGCGCTGAACCCGTGTACTTCAGCTTGAACTGGTGATCGAAAGCTCTCGGACGAGGTTGAGATTCCTCTGGAAGAGGCTTCTCGGCCGAGGGATCGCCTCGAGGGTGCTGCTGTCGTGGGCGGCGACGGTCATGACGGTGCGAACTCGCCGCAGGAACCCTCGCGGATTGAAGGTCAAGTGGTACTTCTCTCTCCCTCCGTCTACGACGAATTGGAGGTTGTCGGTGAGGAACACGGACACTGCCTCCATCGGTCCGGGTCCGAAGTCAGGCCCCACAGGGTGGTTATTGATGTTGGTGTCCTCGACGATGAGGTATGAGCCAGGCGTGACCATCCCGGCGTACAGCGACAGTTCACGCTGGACGTGCGCTGCGCGGTGGTCCGAATCAAGGATCACGAGGACATTCCCGGTTGCCGGAAGCCTGGCGCGCACCTGCGCGATCACGTCTGCGTCAACCGACGAGCCGAGAATGTAGGTGATGCGCGGATGAGCCGGTCGCCCGGGCTTCGACTCGACATCGATGGTGACGATCTCACCGGTTCCCAGCAGATCGCAGATCGACGCGAGGTAGTACGCACTGCCTCCGTGCGCTGTCCCGCATTCGACGATCAGCGCAGGACGCAACTCGTGCAGGATCTCTTGATACACCCAGAGATCGAGTGGACACTTCCACGCGGGCACACCCAGCCAGCGGGTGTCGAGCCAGGTCCCGGGATCGTTGTAGTACAGCCGGTGAAACTGGTCCACGATTTCCTCGCGAACTGCCGCATCGGGTTGGCCCTCGGAGTCCCGCGGCGGGAGCCGCTGTGAGCGCAATCGCCGGCCCCATCGGCGCAGGTACGACCCGGCCATCGCGTCTTTCACCACGGGATCGTAGAGCCCGTGACCCGACATACGCTTCCCCTCGCGACGACGGTCATGTCGGAATCTCCACTGCGAATCGCAAGTTTGCTGACCTCCCGCTTGAGTTCGAGCATACTAAGGTGCGGCGGATCGCGCGCGTCCCACCTACCATCTGCGTTCCATGCACCTGAAGATGGCTGCGGCGGTGGCGCCGGGGATCGCCCCGTGAGCGCGCCTCGCAATGAGATTGGCCGGCTCCGCGAAGAGTTGCGCGCCGCGCGGCGACATATCACGGAGCTGGAGGCCGAGCTCCAGACCACGCGGTCAGAGCTTGCCGAGGCCACAGGCAGTGCTTCGGCCCGGATTGCCGTGGCCGTTGTCGGCAAGGTCCGGCGGGTGGTGCCGCCGGAGTCACGCCGTCAGCAGGCCCTGCACAAGGCGGCCTCCAGGGCTCTCACGCTCGTCGAGCACGGGCCGTCAGCGCTGGCCGGACTGGTGCGCCGCGACCGCGAACTCCGGAGAGCGATCGGCGTCGCCGACACGGCCGCGGCGCGCCGGCGCCAGTATCACCGCTGGCTCGCCCTGCATACGCCAAGCGCTGCTGACCTCGCGACGATGCGCCGCGTATCCGAGGCGGATGCGGACGCTCCGGTCATCAGCCTCGTCATGCCCGTGCACAACCCCGAGCGATCGTGGCTCGAAGCGGCGATCGCATCGGTCCTCGAGCAGGCGTATCCGCATCTCGAGCTCTGCATTGCCGATGACGCGTCGACACGTCCTCACGTTCGTGCCGTGCTCGAGGCCGCGGCCACCGATCCTCGCGTACGTGTCGTGTATCGCGATGAGCGGGGCGGAATCGCCGCCGCTTCGAATTCGGCTCTCGAGGTGGCAAGCGGCGAGTTTGTGGGATTCATCGACCACGACGATGTGCTCCGTGCGCACGCGTTGTACTCGATGGTGGCTCATGTGCGTGACCATCCCGAGGCTGACGTCGTCTACTCCGACGAGGACAAGCTGCTGCCCGATGGGAGCCTGGGCGCGCCGACCTTCAAGCCCGACTTCTCACCGGATCGCCTGCTCGCCGAGAACTACCTCAACCATTTCACATTGGTGCGCCGGAGTCTCGTCAGCGCTGTTGGTGGCTTCCGCGAAGGCTTTGACGGCAGCCAGGACCACGACCTGATGCTTCGCGTCACCGAGGCGGCGCGGTATGTCGGACACGTCGCTGATGTGCTCTACGCGTGGCGAATGGTTCCCGGTTCCACGGCGGTATCCGCCGGCTTCAAGCCACTCGCCCAGGACGCTGGGCGGCGAGCGGTTGCGGACGCGTTGCAGCGGCGGGGCGGCGTCGATGGACATGTCGACCTCGGTCCGAGTCCAGGTCTCTATCTTCCGCGGTACGCGCTCGCGGGGACGCCATCGGTCGATGTGCTGATCGTCGCGCGCGGAGGCGGGACTGATGCGGCCGAATGTGCCGCCGGCATCGAGCGACTCTCAACGTATGCAAACCGACGAGTCACTACCGTCACTGTGGCCGGTGCAACACCGGCCGCAATCAACAGAGCAGTCTCGGAACTGAGTGGCGACCACATCGTGCTGGTCGATGCGTCGACGCGTGTGATCACGTCCGAACTGGCTCGAGACCATGCTCGAACTGAGTCAACGTACGGACATCGGCGCGGTTGGCATCCGGCTGCGATATCCGGACGGGACGGTGGCGCACGAGGGAATAGTCCTCGGCCGGCTTGGGGCTCGCCGCGAGCGTCGATCAACATCTGCACGTCATCAAGGAGATGAGCGCAGTTTCCGGTGCGTGCCTGATGACGAGACGAGAGGTGTTCGAGCAGGTAGGCGGGATTGACGAGCGGTTTACTCGCGCACTCTGGGATGTCGACTATTGCCTGCGCGTGCGCGCGCGTGGCCGGCGCGTCCTCTGCACTCCGCTCGCTGAGATGACGTGGGGCGACGCCACTCGTGCCGGCGCAATAACTGGTACTGATGCACAGACCTTTGCGGGGCTATGGGGTGGCGTCGGTGTGATCGACGATCCTTACCTGAACGCTAACGTGCTCTGGCCTGCTCCGCTGAGCCTGCGTATCGATTGACTGAGAAGAAAGGTGTCGCTGCCGTGATTTTCGAGAAATCCAGCGTACACTCGTGCGCGCCGAGAAATAGAGACCGGGATGGAGGCGCGGCGTGAAGGCTGGACAGCGACTGAGTAGCTGAATTTTTTACGCGACCATCATTGCTGCGTTGCCGCCGATGGGACCAGTGACCCTTGCAGCCGCCGATCCCATGCGGGCTCATTCGCCTTCGCTGGCATCCACTCACGTGAAGCCGTTCCTTGCGGAGACATCAAGTGCTCGCGCGGCGTCATCGAGGTCCCACGCGCTCAGGCGCGCTGCAAAGGAGCCGGTGCGGTTTCATGCAACGGGGAAGGCCAACCCGCTCGGCGGCGGCCAGAAGTCGACCTCCCACGCCGCTCTGCCGCTCATTGCAACGCAAACGGACCAGATTGCAGCGTTCCCCGGGGCGTCGCAGGCGCTTGATATCACCGCTCACGGCGGTGGCCAAGCGCTCGCCCCGCCGGACACGGACATTGCTTCAGGCCCTACCGACATAGTTACGACCGTCAATTCCACGGTGGACGTCTTCAGCCGCACTGGGACACAGCTGGGCTCCGACGACATCAATACGTTCTTGAACGTTGAGAGCGGTCACTCGAGCAGTGATCCACGAATCGTCTATGACGCGAGCTCACAGCGATGGTGGCTAACCGTAACCGAAGTCGCCAACCCCTTCTCGTGCAGCAACTTCGCCGCCCCCGTGCTGATAGCCGTCTCGGCTTCGTCGAATCCGCTACCTTTTTCCAGTTGGCTCGTCTACGAGTTGCCGTTTGTGACCCCCAACACCTTCCTAGGCGATCAGCCGGGCCTGGGAATCTCCAGCAACACGGTCGCGGTGACTTTCAACGATTACGACTGCACTAACGGATTCCTGGGAAGCGAAATAGACATCCTGCAGAAGACGGATCTGGAGCACAACTCGGTGGTAAATAGCGACGCTCCGTTCACCGACACGAGTTTCGCTCCCCAACCGGTGCAGTCGTTCGGAGCGACGTCAACGCAGTACGTCGTAGCAAACGACTCCGACTGTGCGCCTACCGTCTGCTCTCAACCGGTTGTGGAGGTGGATGCCTTTACGGGGACCCCGGAGGGGGTCGGCGGTGTCACGGCGAGCGCGTCTTTCCTGGCCATGGCGCCGACGGCCGTGGACAACACATACTTCGGCCTGCCGCCCGCGCCGCAAAACGGCACGAGCACGACGATCAATACTGACGATGATCGTTTCCTCAACGCGGTGTGGGAAGAACGGAAGTCATCTGGACGGCGGGGGGAACCGAATGCACGCCGCCGACCGATTCGGTCCCGAGGTCGTGCCTGAACTACGTTGAGGTCACTGCAAGCAGCACTGGGGTGGTCAACGGCACGATCACGCAGATCAACAATGTCGGCATCAAGGGCAGCTATCTGTATCTACCCAGCTGTGAGCGTCGACTCTGCCGGAGACCTGTTCACCGTCTTCGATGAGTCCTCGAGCTCTACGTTCCCGACCATCGTCAGCGCGACCATTCCCTCCGGTGGATCGAACTCTGAGCGCCTTCCAGACAGTGCACGCTAGCACGACGTTCTACGACCCGCCGAGTGGTGCTTGCCAAACGATCGCCTCGACGAACTCGTGCCGCTGGGGTGATTACTCGGGCGCGGCGCAGGACCCATCGAATCCCAAGGACGTCTGGGTTGTATCCGAGGCCGAGGACGGGGCAACGTCGAGTACCTGTACGCCGGCGAGCCTCTGTTGGGGCAGCGACGTGGCGCTGATCACGCTCGCGTCACCCGTGATTACGTCGTTGAATGCCGCGTCGGGCGCGGTCGCCGGCGGCGAGACTGTGACGGTCTATGGAACCGACTTCGGTCTTGACACGACGGCAACATTCAACGGTTCGTCGATCGCGATCACCGGACTATCCCCGAATTCGTTCACGCTGGTGACTCCGCCAAGCGGTCCATCCGGAGGGACGGCGCAGGTCCAGGCAACAGACGCACTTGGTGCAAGTGCCGAGACCGGTGCATCGTTGTACACGTACATCGGTCTTGCGAACTACTCGCCTGTCACGCCCTTCCGCATCCTCGACACGCGCAACACCGGCGCCTATCGGGCAGGGCCTGGTCCGAGCGTTGCAGATCACCGGAGGTGCCGGTCCCGAGTACTGCCGCGGCTGCGGTGCTCAACGTCACCGAGGTGAACGGCAGTGTGTCGAGCTTGCTCACGGTGTACCCGTTCAAGCCACCAGACCGAACGCCTCGAATCTGAACTTCCAGGCGCACACGGTGATCGCCAACCTGGTGACGGTGACTCTGGGAGCCAATGCCGGACAGGGCTGGATCAACATCTACAACGCGCTCGGCAGCGTGAATGTCGTCGTCGATGTCGAGGGGTACTTCACGCCCCAGCCGTCGAGCGACTTCCAGGGACTCTTCCATCCGATCCTTCCGGTCCGCGTGTGCGACACGCGCACATCGTGCCAGGGACATGCCGCGGTGGGCGCCGGACAGTCAATCGTGGTGACCTTGGCGAGCGCCGGCGTCCCCAGTGACGGGACTGCCGAAGCAGCGGTGGTGAACCTGACCGGCGTGGCCGGCAACGCCTCGACCTATCTCAGCCTCTTCCCGACCGACTCCAACGGCCACTGCACGCCCACCGGGACCTCGACGATCAACCTTCTGCCCGGCGTGGTGCGGGCGAACCGCGTCATGGTCGAGCTCGGGCCGACGAGCACCGGCGGGCCGCACGATGCTCTGTGCGTGTACAACGCCGCCGGCACCATCAACGTGCTCGTCGACGCCAACGGGTGGTACGGGAGCTCGACGGCGACCGCAAGCCCCACCGGGTACCAATACCAGGCGCTCGAACCGACCCGGATCTGTGACACCCGCGTCGTCGTCGGCGTCGTGCGCATCGGGAGCCATCGGCGCCGGCACCCTCCAGCGCTTGATCACCGTCGCCGGGCACGCGGGCGTGCCTGCCTTCGCAAGCCTGCCGGTCGTGGCGATCATCGCCAATCTGACCGCGATCGCCCCGACCGCAGCGACCTACCTAACCCTGTACCCGGCCAACCAGCCAGGCCCGCCGACGGTCTCCGACCTCAATCTCGAGGCCGGAGCGGTCCTGGCCAACGTGGCAGTCGTCGAAGTCGACACAATTGCCGCCGACCCGCACGACGGCGAGGTCTACCTGTACAACGGTGCAGGCAGCGTCAACGCGATCATCGACTTGGAGGGCTGGTTCCAGTAGCTGTGGCATGGATGGCATTGCTCCCCGAGATGGAAGGGGTGCTGAACACGATGGCCTCGCGCCCGCCTGCCGAGCGAATCGGCCGCATCGACGGGGTCATGGTCAAGACGTTCAAGAAGTGGCCTGACCAGCGCGGCTACTTCATCGAGCAGTTGAAGCGCGGCGACCTCGACGACGAAGGCCGCCCCTTTCTCCCGGACCACCCGTTCGCTCAGATGTCGCGAAGCCTCGCCTACGCCCGCGGCGGCAATCCGCCGGAGCTGATCAAAGCCTTCCACTGGCACAAGCGGCAGTGGGACTACTGGGACATCGTCCAGGGTGACGCGCGCGTGGTGCTGGTGGATCTTCGCCACGATTCGCCGACCGCGGGACGGATCCAATCCGTGATCCTCGGCGAGAACGCGCCGCGAATGGTCGCAATCCCGCCGCTGGTCGCACACGGGTACCAGTGCGTCTCCCTGCGTGATGTGATCCTCAATTACTACGTGACGGAGGCATACAACGCAGAGGATCCCGACGAGGGCCGGATCGCTTGGAACGATCCGCGCATCGGCTTCGACTGGACGATCGAGAACATCTGACGTGCGCCTCCTGGTTACTGGTGGAGCGGGCTTCATCGGCAGCGAATTCGTCCGCATGACGCTTCGCGAGCACCTCGACGACTCGGTCGTCGTACTCGACAAGCTCACATACGCAGGCAACGAACGCAACCTCGACAGCGTTCGCTCCGACCCGCGATTCCGCTTCGTCCGCGGCGATATCTGCGATGTGGCCATGGTCCGCACACTGGCCGCCGATGTCGACGTCATCGTCAACTTCGCGGCGGAGTTGCATGTCGACCGTTCCCTCGAAGCACCGGGCCAGTTCATCCTCACCGACGTCTACGGCACCTTCGTCCTCATGGACGCCGCACGCGAGCACGAACATCAGCGGTTCGTCCAGGTGAGCACCGACGAGGTGTACGGCGAGGTCAACAGCGGGCTCAGCGTCGAGGGTGACCCGCTGCAGCCGCGCAGCCCGTACAGCGCGAGCAAGGCGGGCGGCGAGCTCCAGGTGCAGGCGTACCGAACGTCATACGGGTTCCCTGCGATCGTCACGCGCGGCTCCAACACGTACGGCCCGTATCAGTACCCCGAGAAGATCATTCCGCTGTTCATCACCAACGCGATCGACGACCGTCCGTTACCGATCTATGGAGACGGCGGCGCGGTACGTGACTACCTCTTTGTCGAGGATCACGCCCGCGGCATCGATTGCGCGCTTCGCCGGGGCATTGCCGGCATGGACTACAACATCGGCGCCGGTGGCGAGACCGACGGCATCACCGTCGCCGACACGGTGCTGCGACTGCTCGGCAAGCCCGGCTCGCTCAAGCAATTCGTCCGCGATCGCCTCGGCCACGACCGCCGCTACGCGCTCGACTCGACGCGCCTGTCAGGCCTCGGATGGCGTCCGACGGTGACGTTCGACGTCGGGATGGAGCGGACTGTCGCGTGGTTTGTGGAGCATCAGGAATGGTGGCGACCCCTCAAGTCCGGCGAGTTCTGGGAGTTCTACCAACGCAATTACAAGCCCGTGCAGACCGGCTGAGCCTCTTCTGGGCGGTGGGATCGATGCGCTATCATCGAAGGCAGAAAGAGATCAAACGCGCCAACACCGCGCTGGTGCCGGCACCAAGGGATGACTGCAGGTGGCAGACACGGCTCAGCAGCAACGCTCCGGCCTCGCGACGGGCCGGGGCTCGATCGAGGCGTTGAAAACAGTCGTCGTCATGCCCGCGTACAACGCGGCCAGGACACTGGAGACGACGCTCGCGAGGATTCCGCCGGGTGTCGTTGACACGATCATCCTCGTCGACGACGGGAGCCGCGATGGGACTGCGGCGCTCGCTGTTTCACTTGACCTCGTGGTGATCTCGCATCCCCACAACGCGGGCTACGGCGCCAATCAGAAGACCTGCTACATCGAGGCGCTGCGCGACGGCGCGGACGTCATCGTCATGCTGCACCCGGACGGTCAGTACGATCCCGCAATCCTCGCCGACATGGTTGAGGTCATCCGGACGGGGCAAGCCGATGTCGTGCTCGGCTCACGCTTTTTCACCCCTGGTGGCGCCCGGGCCGGCGGCATGCCATGGTGGAAGCGCCTGGCCAACCGCTTCCTCACCCGCTACGAGAACGGTGTGCTGGGGCTTGGTCTCACCGAGTACCACACCGGCTATCGCGCGTACAGCCGCAAGTTCCTCACCACCGTGCCGTTTCTGCGCAACTCCAACGATTTCGTCTTCGACACCCAGATCCTCACCCAGGCAGCATCGTTCAAGTTCAAGGTTGCCGAGGTCCCAGTCACAACCAAGTACTTCGACGACGCGTCATCGGTGAATTTCCGCGTGTCGCTGATCTATGGGCTCAAGACCGTGTGGACCGTCAACCGATACGTGCTCCACCGCCTCGGGCTGCGCTCGCGCCGTTACTCCCGCTGATCGGGGAGTCGCACCGCATACACCGCGATGGTCGCGCTGCGCCGCGTTGCCGCGGCGATCGGAGCGATCACGACCGCCGCGATGCTCAGCGGCACCGCCAGACCGAGCGCCACAGCCGCAAGCACGCGACCAGTGTGCTGGCGGCGTAGTCGTGCCTCCGGTCGCCGCAACACGTCGTAGAGAAGATTCGGTGGGAGCCCGAGACGATTCTCGGCCGTCTGCACGAAGCTGAAGAGGTCGTATTCCGGGACCAGGCGGGTGACCTTGACCGGTCGGAACCCCGCGTCGCGGAGAACTGCCATCAGCGTCGATGGCGTGAAATGGACCAGGTGCCTCGGTACATCGAGGTGGAACCACCCGGCGCGCCCGATCCTCGCCTCAGGCGACTCGAAGTTCGGCACTGCGATGAGCAGCACCCCACCGGGGCGGAGCAGCCGGGCGATTTCGCGTACCGTCGCGTCCGGGACATGTAGGTGCTCGGCGACGTGCCACAGGACCACCGCGTCGTAGGTGTTGCCCGCGGCCACGAGTTCACCGACATCCACCGCGCTGACGTCGAGATGGAAGACATCGCGCGCCTGCGCCGCCGCGGACGGGGATCGTTCAGTGCCGCGCACCCGCCACCCGCGTGATCGCATCTCGTTGATGAGCACCCCCGGACCGCACCCGATGTCGAGCACGCTCCCGGTGCCCCCGACCAGCCGCTCGATGGTCCGGATCCGGCTGCGATGGACCAGAGAGAGGACGCGGTCCATGCCTCCGCGGTAGCGCTTGGTGGTGCTGTGGTATCCGCGCGGGTAGTAGCCATCGAGCTCCGCGTCGGTCGGCGCCGGGGCGGTCTGCGCCAGACGGCACCGGCGACAGCGAACGATCGTGAAGGTGTCCCCGGTGGCGGGATCCTTCGCGTCGAAGAGCGTTTCCGCCTCCGCGTCGATGTGGCCGCACGCGGTCGGCGCGGTCACTGTGCGATCGCGAGCTCGGCGGGTCCCGAGTGCGCCCCGGGCTCGACAAGAGCAAGCGCGAGTCCAGCGAGGATCAGCACGCCGCCGGCAACCGTGGCGAACGACGGAACCGACGCGAGGATGAGCAGAGCCAGCACCGCGGCGAGCGGCGGCTCTCCAAGAAACGAGACGGAGACGAGGAGCACTGGAACATGGCGAAGTGCCCAGTTGTACACGGTGTGCCCGCCGATGGTGCACACCACCGCGAGCCCAAGACATGCCAGCGCGACCCGGGGTGAGGGAATGTGGGCGACCCCGCCGGCCGCTGCCGTCCCGGCCGCGATGACGCACACCACCGCGTAGACGATCGCGGAGTACCCGGCGACGCCGAGATTCGCGCGGACGCTGCGCCCGATGAGCAGGTATCCGGCGAGACAGAGTCCCCCCGCCAGCGCAAGGAGGTCACCCCCGAACGCGCTGCCGCCGACGCGGAGGTCGCCCGCGCAGGTCACGAGCATCCCGATGATGGCGAGTCCGCCGCCCGCGAGCATCCGGCGGGAAACCCGTTCTCCGAGCAGGCGTTTCCCAAGCGGGGTGACGAGGATCGGGTGGAGCGAGACGAGGAAGACGCTCGCGGCGATCGAGGTGTATTTGAGTGAAGCGGTCCAGAGCAGGAAGTGTCCCGCGAGGAACACGCCACTCACGAGGACCAGCCCGAGCTGGGTCAGCCCCTGCGGCAGCGCCCCGCGTCTGGCGTCGCGCAGCACCCACGGAGCGAGCAGCACGGCGGCCATGCCCATTCGGAGCCAGACGACGGTTGAGGCGTCATCGTCAGCGGCTTTGATGAGGATCGCCGAGAAGGAGACGGCGACGGTGGCTGCAACCAGCGCCCACCCCGGGGATGGGGTGCGCGACCGCACGGCCGCCACGCTCACCTGTGCCGCTCGCGGTCCCGTGCCTTCTGGAGCGCCGAATACCCGCCGAGCACCTCGCGGATTCCGCCATCCTCGATCGCCCATGTCCGGGTGGCGACGGCGTCGATCAGCGCCCGGTCGTGAGTGACGAGCACCATCGCGCCCGGATACTTCACCAGCGCGGCCTCGAGCACCTCCTGTGCGGGGATGTCGAGGTGATTGGTCGGCTCGTCGAGGAGCAGCAGATTGGTCTCCTCGATCGCGAGCTTGCCCATCATCAGGCGCGCCCGCTCGCCGCCGCTGAGATCGCCGACCAGCTTGAGCGTGTCGTCGCCGCTGAAGAGAAGTGAGCCGAGCAGGGTCCGGGCGCGTTCCTCGCCCACCGGATGAGTGGCCAGAAGATCGGCGAGCACGGTCCGGTCGTCCTGCCCTGCGGGAACGTCGGCGGCGCCGTGCTCGATCGACTGACCGAGATCCTGGCGGTACAACCGGCGGACGCTCCGAGGGCCGAGCGTGAGGGTCCCCTCCAGCGGCGGCAGATCGCCCGCGAGCGTGTGCAGCAACGTCGACTTGCCACTGCCGTTCGGCCCGATCACCGCGATGCGCTCGCCGGGCACGATGGTGAGCGGGGGCACGAGCAGGAGCGGCGCGTCCCTCCCGATGATCAGGCCGACGCCCTTCAGCGTCACCCGGGACGCCGGCGCGCTGCTGAAGCGGAGGCGCGGCTTGCGGTCGACCGTCGGCGGCGCAACGCGTTCGAGACGGTTGAGCCGGGTTTGGCGCCCGCGCGCCTCGCGTGCACGCTGACCGGCCTTGTATTTGCGGATGAACTCCTCCTGGTGATCGATGTACGCCTTCTGCGCGGCGAACTCGCGACGCCGCCGTTCGCGCCGCTCGACCCGGAGCTTGGTGTACTGCGTGTAGTTGCCCGGATAGTCCTCGACGGTCCCGCCGGCGACCTCGATGACCTCGGTGCAGACGTTGTCGAGAAATCGCCGGTCGTGGGAGACGAGCACGAACGCCGTCGACACTCCGCGCATGAAGTCTTCGAGCCACTCGATGGCCGCGAGGTCGAGGTGGTTGGTCGGCTCGTCGATGAGCAACAGGTCAGCGTCCTGCACGAGCAGCTTGGCGAGCTCGAGGCGCCGTTTCTGTCCACCGCTCAGCTGTGACGGATGGCGTTGCTGCGTCTCCGTATCCAGCCCGAGTCCACCGAGCGCCTCTCGAGCGGTCGCCTCGAGCTCGTAGCCGCCCTGGTCGATGTAGCGATGCTGGACATCGCCGTACCGCAACAGCAACTTCTCGGCGTCAGGTCGCGCGCTGTCTGCGAGCAGGGGCTCGAGCGTGGTCATCTCGTGATGCATTGCGGCGAGGTCCTCGCGTGATGCCATCACCTCGTCGAGGATCGTCTCCGCGACCGGTTCGGGGGCATCCTGGGGGAGATAGCCGATGCGCAGCCCGCGCTGCCATTCGACCTCACCCTGGGTGGGCTCGAGTGCGCCGCTGATGAGCGTCAGCAGCGTGGTCTTGCCGGCGCCGTTGGCCCCGACGACGGCGATGCGCTGGCGTGTTTCGATGCGGAACGTGACACCTTCGAGGATGCTCTCGGCACCGAAGGCGACACCCACGTCGCGGAGGCTCACCAGGGACAAGCGGCTACTGCCCTGTCGCACCCTCGCGGGCGATGATGCGCCGCACGATGGCGACCGACGAGGCGTAGGTCGAGTCCATGCCGAAGTACGAGAGACCGCGCGCGCCGAGCGTGCGAGCCTGCGTGTACGGCGTGTCGGATGCGTAATGGATGACCCCGAAATCGATGGGCAGCTTGGAGAAGCTCACCGGCTCGCTGGTTGGATATCGAACGGGTTGGGTCATCTCGTACACGGCGTTGCAGTATGGACCAGCCTCCATCTCGACCACGGTGAACGCCTCTCGGTAGTAGAAGTCGAGGTAGCCGCGGTTCTGCAGGAAGGTTCCCTTCACGCTCACCGCACGCTGGTTGTCGAGACCGCTGCCGAATCGCAGGTACGGAGCGATATCTGAGACCGAGAACGCATTGTCGAGCCAGTACGTCGAGCGACTGTGCTCGTCGTGGACGACGCTGCTGATCATCACGTCGCCGACGTCGGCGTTGAGCGTCGCTGCCTTGCCGAGGATGTACACGCCGCGCAGGTCGACGGTCTCGGCGACTTCGCGAAGGATGTTGTAGGCGGCGAGTCCGAGCGGGTAATCGATGTTGACGATCACCGCCCGGCTCGCGCCGAGCGCGACCGGATCGATGGGCAGCACCCGTTCGTCGCATCGCTCGGGGCTGACCCGGTCGAGGGGGATGACCTGCGCGGCGATGTCCAGGGCAGTCCGGCTTGTGACCCCGATCGAGCCTGCCTCGCGCTCCTCCCGTCGCAGCGCCGCCCGCTCCGAGTCAGGCAGGAGGCGCATGCGCTCCCGCGCCGCGTAGTACAGAAAGTTGTTCCAGTGGCCCTGCGCGGTCCCGTCCCGGAACCGGTGGAGCTCGTCGCGAAGCTCGGCATCGCCGTCGCGATCGACGGCCGCCGCCAGCTCGTCGGCGTGGCGTGGCGCCACCCCGGTGAGCAGGTTGGCAATCGCATGCGAATTGCTGCTCACGAAATACACCGGCCGGTCCAGGAGCGACTCGGACCGCATCAGTCCGGTCACCTGCTGCCACCACCTTCGGGTCACTCGCGCGTAGCCGACCTGCGTGCCGCCGAGCATGCGCACCCGGAGGGACATCCCGTGCTCGGCGATCTTCGCGAGGCGGGCACCGAAGGCAACGCCCCAGATCTCGTACAGCTGGAGCCAGTCGTCTTCGCGGCCGCCGCAGGCGGCGGCGACCTCTCCCGGCGTCGAGTTCCTCAACGCGCTCGATCCCCGCGCCGTGCAGCGCGACGCGGAGCTTCTTCAACTCGATCTGGAGCGCGACCATCGTCGGGATGAGGTCATCGACATCGGACGCGCTGGCGATGAGCACGGCGAGCGTTCCGTCTCCATCGTCGTACCAGCGGCGCCGCCGGCCGGGGGCGCTGACCTCGATCCATTCGGGGAACGGCCGGAACCCTCGCTGCGCGAACACCTCGGCGGACTGACCCATGACCACGAGACGTGCCCGGAAAATCGCGTCCGGGAGCCGCCTGATCGCGTAGAGGAGCGCTCCGAGGTCGAGCTCCAGCGATCCGGCAAGCGGATGCAGGCTCGATCCCATCGCCTTGTGCGAGTGCTCGAAGACGCGCAGCTGCGTCTCGCCGCTGCTGCGCAGGATGGTCGTGTAGGTCCGGTGATAGACCTCGACAGCATCGACCAGGGCTGTCTCCTCGGCAGAGGCGGGCTCTCCCTGAGACAGGCCGGAGAGGGGAGGTTGCGGGGCAGGCCCGCGTCCCAGCTCGTGCAGCACCATCAGCTCCATTGTCGCCGCTCTCCGTACAGCGGGCACATCGGGCTGGCTATCCTGCCCCGGCTGTGGGACGAATCGCCGTGACCGGATCGGTTGCTTTCGACACGATCATGGAGTTCGCCGGCCGCTTTGGCGACTACATCCTGCCCGAGAAGACCAACGAGCTCAACGTGGCGTTTCTCGTCGAGCGGCTGGAACGTCGCCGCGGGGGCACCGCCGCGAACATCGCCTTCACGCTGGCACTGCTCGGCGAGCGGCCGCTGCTCTGCGCGACCGTCGGTGGGAGCGATTTCGTCGACTACGCCGCAGCCCTCGAAGCCGGTGGTGTGGACATGTCAGGGGTCGTGACCTGCGATGACGTCAGCACCGCAACCGCGTTCATCACAACCGACAAGGACGGCAACCAGATCACCGCGTTCCACCCAGGTGCGATGGCGCGGGCCGCGGGGGTCGACCTGACCAGTCACAGCGATCTTTCGGAGGTGGTGGTCGGAGCCGACGACGCCGGCGCGATGGCGCTTCACGTCGAGCAGGCGCAAGCGCTGGGCGCCCGCCTCATCTTTGTGCCCGCGCAGCAGATCCCCGCGATGCCCGATGCGGTGCTGCGCCGCGGCCTCGAGGAGGCCTGGATCATTGGCGGCAACGATTACGAGTTCGAGATGATCCGTGATCGGACCGGCCTCTCCATCGATGCGCTGCGCGCGTCGCGCATGGTCGCGGTGACCCGTGGATCGGCGGGAAGCGAACTGCACTCGCCCGACGGCGTGGCCGTGATCCCTGCGGCTCCGGTCAGCGAGGCTGTCGATCCGACGGGGGCAGGTGATGCCTATATCGCCGGCGTTGTCGCCGGTTTCAGGTCGGGCGCTTCGCCGGACGTCGCGGGCCGGATCGGGTCGCTCGCCGCCGCGTACGTCGTCGAGCAGCACGGACCGCAGCGCCATCGCTTTGACGCGGCATCGTTCCGTGAGCGGTATGCGTCCGCGTTCGGCGTCAGCCTGAAGGTGCAGTCCGAGGGCTGGGCGTAGACTGATCGGCATGGAAGAAGCGGTCATCGTGAGCGCCGTGCGGACCCCGGTCGGCACCTTTGGCGGCGTCTTCACCGACGTGCCCGCAACCCGGCTCGGATCGATTGCCGTCGAGGAGGCGCTCCGTCGTGCCGGCGTCGATGCTGTCGATGAGGTGCTCATGGGCAATGTGCTCCAGGCAGGCCTGGGGCAGAACACCGCGCGGCAGTCCGCGATTGGCGCCGGCCTCGCCGAGAGCGTTCCATCGACCACGATCAACAAGGTGTGCGGGAGCGGCTTGAAAACGGTCGCACTCGCGGCCCAGGCAATCCGCGCCGGCGACGCCGAATGTGTTGTTGCCGGGGGCATGGAGAACATGTCGCGCGCTCCATATCTGATGGACAACGGGCGCTACGGATACCGGCTCGGACACGGGCAGCTGGTCGACGAGATGATTCGCGACGGGCTCTGGTGCGCGTTCGACGACTGCCACATGGGCAGCACCGCCGAGAACATCGCCCGCGAATTCGAGGTGAGCCGCGATGACCAGGACTCGTTCGCAGCCGGGTCACAGCAGAAAGCCGAAGCCGCGATCAAGTCCGGGCGATTCAAGGACGAGATCATCCCCGTCCCCGTGCAGCGCAAGAAGGAGACCGTGCTCATCGATACCGACGAGCATCCTCGCCCCGGCACGACCGCCGAAACACTGGCGTTGCTCCGTGCCGCCTTCGCCAAGGACGGCACCGTCACCGCTGGAAACGCCAGCGGTATCAACGACGGCGCCGCCGCCGTCGTGGTCATGAGCGCCTCGCGTGCGAAAGCGGAGAACCGCGTTCCTCTGGCCCGAATTCGCGGCTACTCGAGCGCCGGTGTCGCGCCCCGCATCATGGGCATGGGACCGGTGCCCGCAGTGCGCCTGGCGCTGCAGAAAGCTGGCGTCGAGCTGCGTGACATCGATCTCTTCGAGCTCAACGAAGCCTTCGCTGCGCAAGCCGTGGCTGTCGGCCGCGAACTCGCCGTTCCCGAGGATCGCCTCAACGTCAACGGTGGTGCCATCGCCATCGGCCACCCCATCGGTGCCAGCGGGACCCGCATCCTCGTCACCTTGCTGTACGAGATGTCGAAGCGCGATGTGCACCTCGGCGTCGCGGCGCTCTGCATCGGCGGGGGCCAGGGTATCGCCATGGTGCTCGAGCGCAGTTAGGTCGCGCTGCCGGATGGGGCCGAGGGATAGGGGTTGCGAGGGAGGACCTCTCCCAGTGCGAGGTTTTCCGTTTGGGACTCCTCCTGCACACTTGCAGACGGAACCCAAAGCTCTCGCATTCTCCGATACGTTTGCGTCACGAAAGCCAGGCTGGAGGATCACGTGGCAACTGAGAACGACCGGCTCGCGCTTCTGCGGCGTGCGCTTGATCAAACCTCCGGGCTCATCGCTGGGACGCGTCGCGAACAAGCGAAACAGCCGACACCCTGCCGGTCATGGACGGTGGGCGATCTCATCGGACACCTCGTCACCGACCTCGAGAATTTTTCGGCGCGCGTGACAGGCTCCGAGCCGGATTGGAGCAGGGCCTCCGAGGTTGGCGATGACTGGGTCACAGCGTTCGAGTCCGGCCGCGAACTGCTCGACGCCGCCTGGGCGGGCGCGGACCTGCAATCCGAGGTGCCCACCATGGGTGGCGGGATGGCCCGGCTGGTGTCCAGTGCGGACCAACAGATCGCCGAGCTGGCGGTGCACGGATGGGACCTCGCCCGCGCCACCGGCCAGAGTGAGGACCTCGACGCCGAGGTCGGGGAACACGGGCTGCGCTGGGCAAAGCAGAACCTCAGCACGCAATTCCGAGGATCTGAGGACGAGGGCAAGGCATTCGGCGATGAGGTCCCCGTGCCGGAGGATGCACCCGTCTACGAGCGGCTTGCCGGGTGGTTCGGACGCGATCCAGCATGGTCGCGAGACGCCGCGTAGTCCGTCCTTTCTTGGTGGCGAGGCCTGTGCGCCCTTGCGAACCGTCAGTCGCGACGCCGCTCAAGAAGGCAGAACTCGTTGCCCTCCGGATCGGCAAGCACCACCCACGAGACGTCACCCTGGCCGATATCGATGCGCCTGGCGCCCAGCGCGATGAGCCGCTCCGTCTCCTCGGCCTGATCGGAGCCGGACGGGCTGATGTCGATGTGCACGCGGTTCTTGACCGTCTTCGGCTCGGGGACCTTCGCGAATATGAGGATCAGGCCGCCGTCTGTCGGATCTCCGGACTCCGACATCCACAGGAAGTCATCCTTCCGCTGCACTTGCCAGCCGAGAACATTCGCCCAGAACTGCGCGACGCGTTCGGTATTCGCGCAGTCGATGTTGATCTCGGTGATGACGCTTCCCATACGACCGCAGTGTAAGGAGCGGTCCAGCCTGACCACTCGGAGAGCGAGAGTCTTCGACGACTGAGTCGCGATGCGGCGCCTCGGTCAGCCCGTGCCCCACCCGCTCGCTATGCGGCGGCGGTGCTCGAGCGCAGTTAGAGACCGGCGAGTCGGTATGCAGCGATCCCGGCGTTTGCGAGGCCGAACAGCAACAGTGGGAGATACACCGCCCAAGAGGCCTTGCCGCGTATGGCAATCGCCGTGCCGATCAGCCAGACGGAGCCCGGAATCGTTTCGAGTGTTTGCCACATTCCGACGACGACAGCTCGGTACAGTGCCGTGAACACCAGGTCGATGCTCTGCTTCCCACCCGATGAGGCCACGTGATACTGGTCGATGAGGTATGGGGCGGCGGTGGCCATGACGACAGCACCGATGGAACCGATGACGATGAGACAAATGCCGGCGACAGCGTAGAGGTTGATGAGTCTGGCGCCGGCGTGACGCTCCCGGAGATACAGCACCACGGGTGCGATGCACAGGTAGCCGAGCATGTCGATGATGCTCCCCCACTCGATCAGCCCGGCACTCGAGTGCGATGCAAGGAGCACCGTCGGCGGCACGCTGAGGCTTGTGGAGAAGCCGGCTGCGGCAGAGTAGAAGACCAGCGAGCTCAGTTCCAGGACCACGGCGAGGACCGCAAACACGACGGCGACCTGGACGGGAACCGCAGCTGCACTGGCTCGATCAGTGAGGTCGTGATCCGCCGGAACGCTTGCTCGAAGCTCGCCAGGCATGGCCATGATTCTCTCGGCACCCCATCGCGAGAGAAAGAGTGGTCGCCGCCGGATTTTCGGGAGGCTAGCACCCCCGGGTCGATGACCCAAGCCGCTGGACCCTCGACGTTCGACCTATCGAGGCGCCGCGTCTCTCGTCATGCTTGGCGCGTGCGACATGCGACGCGGGAGGACCTTGATCAGGTCGAGGCACTGCTTGACGAGCTCCGCAAGCTTCCAGGGTTACAAGAGCGCAAACGTGGATCCTTCTCGCGGGGCTCACGAGCGTTCCTTCACTTCCACGCGGACGACGGCGACTTCTATGTCGACGTGAGGCTCGACGGTGCGTTCCAGCGCGCGAGAGTGACCAGTGGCGACGACCAGGCCGATCTTCTCTCGCGGGTGCGCCGAGAGCTCCAGTCGACGTCCTGACTGGCAGCCTGGCCTGAGCGTCAGGCAGCTGGCCCCACGGTGATCGGAATCAGCAACTGGAGCAATCGCGGGCAGCTCGCGCGCTGGGGGCAGTTACCCGTGCCGAAGATCACATGCAGTTGCGTCGTCCCGGGCCGAAGTGCCAGAAATGTCCACGACCGTGCGCCCGTCACGCCGCAGATGGGCGTCACGTGGCACGATGGATTGGCAACTGCTTCGAGTCCGGACGGATCCAACGTGGAAACGGTCTGTCCGACGCCTGTGTTGAGCACGATCTCTATCTTTTGCCCCGCCAGCATCGCGACCGGTGCCAACGTCGCGGGCTCGAGGAGCAGCAACTGGCCGTCACGGACGAGCGTGTCCGTCGCGCTTGGCGATGGAAGTGGAGGCGGCGCCGCCGGCGGCGCCGGTGTCGCTCGGGTCGAGTAGAGCACGACGCTGACCAGCGCTCCGATCACGATCGGAATTCCCACGATGCTCGTGAGGACCAACTTGCGGGGCCGTCCCGCCAACGGCTGGCCCAGCGTCAACTCTTCTTCGATGATTTGCCCCGCATCTGCCATTCAGACCACGCCACATTGTGACCGGAGCGCACACCAATGACTACGCGGTGATGCCCGCGAACAGGTCAGCCTCGGGCAGCACGGGCAGCGTGCGGGAGATGACGAGCTGGAAGAACTCGTCAGCGAACTGTTTCATGACGTCGTCGGGAAGCGTGAGCTGCGGCCAGTCTTCCGAGATCTGACTGCGATGTGCGCGCAGCGCCTCGCGCTTGCGATTGATCACTGAGACGCAGTCGATCGCGGTGGTGACCCATTCGTCCGGGGTGAGGAACGGAAGCTCGTCGGCATCCTCGACGCCGAAGGGCGGATCCATGCCGGCCTGTTTCGCCATCTCGGAGATCCGCTTCATCTCCTTGCGTGGAAACGCGGTGTAGTAGAGCTTCTCGACGCGCCACGGTTCGCCAGCTTCCTTGTACAGCGGTGAGAGGTGCGCGGCCTCGACGGCGAGGAGAGTTGCTCGGTGTGTCTGGATATGGTCTGGGTGACCGTAGCCGCCGTTACCGTCATACGTGACGACAACATGCGGTCGAAAGCGGCGGATCTGGGCGACGATCTTCCCGGCTGCCTTATCGATCGGCGCCATCCAGAATGCGTCCGGAAGGAAGTTGGTGGGGGTGTCCGCCATCCCCAAGTCGCCGTAGCGAAGGAATTCGACCTCGTCGACCTTGAGAATGCGACAGGCCTCACGCAACTCGGCCTCGCGAATCTCGGCGAGGTGGGGCCGCGTGGTCTCCTCCGGCATGTTCGGATCGACGATGGTCGCCAGCTTGCCGTCGGTGCAGCACACAACGCACGTCTTGACACCGCGGTCGGCGTACGTGGCGAGCGTGCCGCCCATCGTGATCGTCTCGTCGTCACAGTGCGCGTGCACCGCCATGAGACGGAGCCCTGTTGCTGCCATCACTCCTCGACGATGGTCACCGTCCGCATGACATCGTCCTTGCGGATCGCGCCGACGACGTCCATACCTTTGACGACCTGTCCGAACAGGTTGTAGGCCTTGGTGAGCTTGTGGCGATCGTCGACGGTGCAGATGAAGAACTGCGAGCCGTTGGTGTTCGGCCCGGAGTTCGCCATCGCGACTGCTCCCGCTTCGTACTCCCCCTGGACGGGCTCGTCGTCGAATTTGTATCCGGGGCCGCCGCGTCCCGTCCCTTCGGGGCAGCCGCCCTGGATGACGAAGTCGTCGACGATGCGATGGAACGTCAGGCCGTCGTAGAAGCCGTCGCGGGCGAGGAACACAAAATTGTTGACCGACTTCGGCGCGCGTTTTGCGTCGAGGGCGATGACGATGTCACCGCGGTCGGTCGTGATGGTCGCGTTATAGCGCTTCGCAGGATCGATGACCTGCTCGGCGGCCGTGTACTTCTTGGGCATCGAGGCAGTCTACCCGGGGTGGCCGGGTGGACTGCCTGACCGCCGGGCGGATCAGAGCGCCGAGCTCGACCCGGTGACGGCGGCGGGGGAGGCGGTTGGCGTCGACGTGGACGGAGTGGTTGCGAGGCCGCCGAAGCGAACGCGGATGTGGGTGCTGAGGTTCAGGTTCATCAGCTTGCTGATCCCCGCTGTTGCGGCGCTGCTCAGCGACGCTTCCTGCGTCTTGGTGATCTTGCCGGCCGTGACCGCCTTGTTCAGGCGCGTGGTGATCTTGGCCATCACAGCACTCTCCACGGCCTGGGCCTTGGACCCGTCGATCTGCGCCAGCGTCTCTCCATTGAGGAGGTCCTTGAGGATGGTGGTGCGGCTGAGCCCGGTCTCCTTGACGGATTCGCGGAAGAGGGCGAGGGCGATACGCCTGGCGGCGACCTGTTTGGCACCGGAGCCGGGCTTGGCGGTGCTCGGCGCGGGAGTGGCCGCGAGCGTCCTGGCGTTGCCGCCCGTCACACCAGCCGCCAGCGCCGGCAGGATGGAGACGGTTGCGATCCCCGCGACGGCGACCACGGCAAATGCGGCGGCGCTGATCGCGACCCTCTTGGTGAAAACATTCCTGAACATCGGTGGCGCTCCTTGGTTTCGACTTGGTTTAGGTTTCGACTTGGTTTATGGTGGGCGGTGTCCTCATTCTCATCGGCAGTTCTGCGCGTTCCCTGAGCCACTCCTGAGACGTGAGGGTCGCCCCCGTTATCGACGCCACACGGAGGCATCACGTGGACGGTGCCGCTGCGAGGCCGGTGGTCGGGCTCTTCGGGGCGTTCGATACGGGTGAGGTCGGCGAGATTGCCCTGCGCCGAGTCATCGAGCGCGAGCTCGGTCGGCTCCGTCCGGACATCGACGTCATCGCTCTGGCCCCGTTTGGTGCCGAGCATCCGATCCCCGGCGATGAAGGCCGTCCAGCGCGGCCGCTTCCTGGCAACGTGGGCGCCGACGCACTTGGTCTCGACGCGCTGATCATCGCCGGCGACGTGCTCGGCGACGACCGGCACTGGGCCGCGCGGTATGGGGTATCCGACGAGGAGATGAGCGACCGAGGCGTCGGCGCTCTGGTGCTCACCGGCGCGCTGGGTGGTCAGGACGTCGCCGCCTCGGCCATCTGGTTCGCCGTGGGTGCGGCTGGTGGTGAGGTGGATGTCTCTCGAACTCGACGGCAAGGACGTGTGGGCGCGGGACCCGGCCACGCAGGAACGCCTCGGCGGGACCGCCGCGCAGTCGGGAGACCCGGTGATGCTGGCGGGCCGCGTCTTGTCACCCGACGTGCTCCGCCGGCGTGCCGATCTGCTGCGCCTCTGCGGCGCACTTCCCGCGGGGCGCAGGGTGGTGATCGAGACCGCATCCGGCCTTCCCGCCTTGTCCGCCGAGCATCTCGTCGAGGCGGCGGTGGCTGCGTTGCAGACCGACCCGAAACTCTCGGTTGTCGTCGTCACTCTCGACCCCACCGGGCAGCCGCCAACGGAGGCACCTTTCCGGGTGCCGGGGGTCATGGCAGAACGCGTGCACACGCTTCCCGTCTGGGTCGGGCTCGACGACATCGCGGCTGCGATTTCCGGATCTGTCGCTGCGGTCGCCACGTCCCCGGCGGGAGCCAATCTCGCGGCCGCAATGGGTGTTCCGGTCATGGCGATCACCCCGGGCGCCGGCCACCGGTTCGACCCGGCGATACCGCTCCTCGCCGGCGACATCGCATACGCCGTCCAGGCGCTCGTCGGGGGCAAGTACCCGGTGGATATCCGGGCGGCGGTTCAGACGCTTGACGGCGCCTTCGCCGAGCTCGCGCAGCGGCTCCCGCGCTCAGCGGTGGCGGCACGGACGGCACTGGAGCCGGACGGCACCGGCTCCGCGCTCGCGATCCTCCAGCAGCGGCTCGTCGACGAGCGCACCGCGCTGCAGGCTGAGCTGTCCCGTGTCCAGTCGGAGCTCGATCATCTTCGGTCGTCACCGGAGCATCGCCTCGCCCGGCCGATCCGAGAGGGGTACCGACGCTGGCAGCGGCGCCGTACGTGATCCGATTCCCTGAAGTTGCCCAGCCGGACGTGACCGTGGTGATGGTCACCTACAACCGCTGGGACCTCACCAAGGAGGCGCTGCGGCTGCTCGCGGAGGTCACCGAGCCGCGCTACGAGCTCGTGATCGTCGACAACGCGTCGACCGACGGCACCGTCGACCAGCTCGCCCAGGTGAGCGGCGCCCGGATCCTTCGCAATTCGCGCAACCTCGGGTTCGGCCCGGCCACCAACCAGGGGGCCGCCATGGCACGAGGCCGTCACCTGATGCTGCTCAACAGCGACGCGTGGGTCAGACCCGACTGGCTCGGCCCGCTGATCGACGTCGCTGACGCCGACGAGGGAGTGTCGGCCGTTGCCCCGAAGCTGCTCTACCCGGACGGGCGCCTCCAGGAAGCGGGATCGATCCTCTGGCGTGATGCGAGGGTCCGTCAGTACGGCGACGGCGATGTCCCCAACCGGCCCGAGTACAACTTTCGGCGAACCGTCGATTACGCGTCAGCGGCCTGCCTGCTCGTGCGCCGCTCCGCATTTGTCGCCGTGGGTGGATTCGATCCTCGGTTTGCACCCGTCTACTGCGAGGACGTGGATCTCTGCCTCGCGCTCGCCGGCGGACCTGGACGCGTGGTGTATCAGCCGAGATCGGTGGTCGAACACGTGCGCGGGGCCTCGAGCGGCAGCGGTGTCAACAGCGT
This sequence comes from Candidatus Dormiibacterota bacterium, assembly GCA_963756075.1. GTDB lineage: Bacteria > Chloroflexota > Dormibacteria > Aeolococcales > Aeolococcaceae > Palsa-851. Next base: position 669,885 of record CAVWMH010000002.1, read on the forward strand.
GCGGATCGAGCGCAACCGGCGCCTGCTCCGTGCGAGATGGCGGGCGGTGCTCGACCGCCGCCCTCCCGAGAGCTGGCGGGTCGAGCCGAGCGCGATCGTCGGGGGGCGCGACGCGATGGCCTGCGAGCGCGTCCTGCTGCTGACCGGACCCCGGCCCGACCCGGATGGGTCCCCGGAACAGGGCCGTCTCCACTCGCTGATCGATGCCGCCGCGCGGCGTTGGCCCGACGCTCGGTGGACCGTCGCATCGCTCGACGGTGTGCCGATCACGCTGCCGGATGGTCTCGGGGACGCCGGCATCGAGGCGGTGACCGGCGCTCCGTCCTGGGAGGCGTGGCTCAGGGGCCGCCGCTTCCACTACGGGATCGTCGCGCTCGCCGATTCCCGATGGAGCGAGGGGGAACTGGGCGACCAGTTGAACGCCACGCAGCCCCAGGCGGTGCGTATCCCGGTGACCGATCGGGTCGACCTCGGAGCGGTGGCGAGCACCCTCGGCCGGCCCGATCCGGGGATTTGGGCGTAGGTAGGTTAGAGTTTCGATCTCGAGGCGACAAACACGGAGGCACGAATGAAGGTCGTCGTCTGCGTCAAGCAGATCCCCGACCCAAACACCACCGGCCAGCTCGACCCGACCACGCATTTGCTCAAGCGCGAGGGGGTCGAGGTCGTTCTCGATCCCGGAGACGAGTTCGGAGTCGAAGCGGGATTGCAGCTCGTCGAGGCGCAGGGAGGCGAGGTGACGGTGGTCTCGATGGGTCCGGAGCGCGGCGTCGATGCGGTTCGCAAGGCCCTCGCCATGGGTGCCGCCAAAGGGGTTTTGATCTCAGACGACGCGCTGCGGGGCTCCGACGCGTTGACCACCGCCCGAGTTCTGGCCGCGGCGATCCGCCGCGAGGGTTTCGACCTGGTGATCACCGCCACCGAGTCCACCGACGGCTACACCGGCGTCGTCCCTCAGATGATCGCGGAGCTCCTGGACGTCCCCGCCGTGACGTTCGCGAAGACCGTCGAGGTCGACGGCACCACCCTCAAGGTCAAGCGGCAGACCGAGGCGGGCTACGATCTCGTCGAGGCCGGATTGCCCGCGGTCGTGAGCGTGACCGCCGGGGTCAACGAGCCCCGCTACCCGTCTCTCAAAGGAATCATGGGGGCGAAGTCGAAGGCCCTCGACCGCCTGACGGGCGGGGACCTTGGTCTCGACGGCGCCGGCGGCGGCACGGCGGGGCAGAGCATCACCGGCGTCGAACCCGCACCCCAGCGTGCGGCGGGGTCGATCGTCAAGGACGACGGCGAAGGCTACAAGCGGATCGCCGACTTCCTCGCCGAGAAGAAGGTGATCTGAGCATGCCCCTCGGCAAGATCTGGGTCTTCGTGGAGGTCGCGGGCGGGAAACCCTCGCCGGTCGCACTCGAGCTGCTGACCAAGGCGCGATCGCTCGCCGGCACGGTTGAGGCGGTCGCGTTCGCGCCGGACGCAGCGGAGGCCGCAACAGAGCTCGGGGCGTACGGTGCCACGACCCTCTACGCGGGCACCGATCCGGTTTGGGGCGAGGTGCTCCTCGGGGGCCCGGCGGCCGATGCGCTCGCGGCTCTCATCGAGGAGCACAAACCCGATCTCGTGCTCTTCGGTATGACATATGACTCCCGCGACGTGGCCGGCCGGCTGGCCGCGAAGCTCGGTGTGCCCGTGATCGCCAACGGGGTCGATGTGAGCGACGGTGATGGCATCTCCGTGCACTCCTCGGCCTTCGGAGCGACCCTCAACGTCGCGACGCGCTTCGAGGGCGGGGCTCCCGCCCTCGCGATCATCCGGCCGAAGTCGTTCGTGGCTGAGCCGAGCGGGGGCGCCGCCGCCACGGTGACCCCGGTCACGTCCCCGGTGGACGAGAAGCACAAGGCCGCTCGGGTCACCGACCGGGTCGCCGACGTCGCCGCCGGACCAAAGCTGGAGGAGGCGCCCATCGTCATCAGCGGCGGGCGCGGCCTCGGCGATCCGAAGAACTTCGAGTTGCTCGACCAGCTCGCGGCCGTGCTTGGGAACGCGGCCGTCGGAGCGAGCCGAGCGGTCGTCGACGCCGGCTGGGTGCCCTATGCGATGCAGGTCGGCCAAACTGGCAAAACTGTCAAACCTGCCGTTTACCTCGCGTTCGGCATCAGCGGGGCGATGCAGCACACAGTCGGAATGAAGGGTGCAAAGGCAATTGTTGCGGTCAATAGAGACGAGAACGCGCCAATCTTCAAACTCGCCGACCTGGGTGTCGTGGGTGATGCCTTGAAAGTGCTCCCGGCGCTCGTCGAAGAGTTGCAAAGGCGCCGGTCATGAGCACAGCGCTGGATCGATTGCAATTGCCCGACAGTCCGCTGACGCCGAAATTCGCAGGTATACTCGGCTCTGCGATGGACGACAAGGTCATTGTCGACCTTCTGGGCCAGGTCGGAAACCTCTTCACGTCGAGCCTGGAGCTGAAGGAGACGATCGACTTCATGCTCAAGGCCGCCGCCGACCTCGTCGACTGCGATGCTGCCACGGTCTTCCTCCTCGATGAGGACGGTCGTGCCCTGTCAGCTATCGCCACGTACCCGTTCACCGACAACCTCGGTCAGGTCGCTCGATTCGAGCTCGGTGAAGGCATCGTGGGCTGGGCAGCGCAACGCCGCAAGCTCGTCTCGGTCGCGGATGCGACCAAGGACCGGCGCTTCAAGACCTTGGGTCTCGCATATGCGCCTCGCTCCTGCCTGGTGATGCCGCTCGAGTTCGCCACAGCGTCTTGTCGGCGCTCTCACGCTCGCTCGTCGCGAGGTGCAGCCGTTCACCAGCATCGAGCAGGCGTTGATGCGGATCATCGCCAGCCAGGCAGCCATCAGCATCGACAACGCCCGGCTGTACACCGCGCAGCGCGCGCAGCTCGGCGAGATCGCCACGCAGAAGCGTGAGGTCGAGGTGGCCAATGCGCAGATCGCTGAGATCTCGCGGCTCAAGAGCGAATTCCTGGCGAACATGAGTCACGAGCTGCGCACGCCGCTCAACGCCATCCTCGGCTTCAGTGAAATCCTCAAGGACAACCTCGTGGATCTGACGCCGCAGCAGCGCCAGGAGTGCCTGCAGAACATTCACGCGTCGGGCAAGCACCTGCTGGAGCTCGTCAACGACGTTCTCGATCTCAGCAAGATCGAGGCCGGTCGCATGGAGCTCGCCTACGATCGCTTCGGCGTGCAGGATGCGGTCAAAGAGGTCCACAACGTCATCCGCTCGCTGAGTGAGCGGCGCGATATTGACCTCAGCATCGACGTCGTGCCGGTCCACCTGGAGATCCGCGCGGACAAGAGCAAGTTCAAGCAGGTCCTGTACAACCTGCTGAGCAACGCCATCAAGTTCACCCCGCAGGGCGGCAAGGTCTGGGTGTCGGCGCGGGCCGACAGCGAGAATCTGATCGTCGACGTCGGCGACACCGGGGTCGGCATTCCCGCCGAGCACCACAAGCGCATCTTCGACGAGTTCTATCAGCTCGACCACGCGACCACCCGTCAGGTCGAGGGCACCGGCCTCGGGCTGTCGCTGACCCGCCGCCTCGTCGAGCTCCACGGCGGGAGCATCTCGCTCGAGAGCGATCCCGGTCGCGGCTCGGTGTTCACGTTCCGGCTACCTCTGACAGGAATTGAGGTGCTGAACGGTCACCGCCACAACCGGATCCTGCTCGTCGAGGACAACGCCAGCAACCGCGACCTGGCAAAGATGGTGCTCCTCGGCAGCGGCTTCGACGTCGACATCGCGGTCGATGGCGAGGAGGGTCTCCACAAGGTGCGGTCCAAGGTCTACGATCTCGTGCTCATGGACGTGGAGCTGCCCGGCATGGACGGGCTGACTCTCACCCGGATGCTCAAGGCGGATCCCAAGACAGCAGGCGTTCCCGTGGTCGCGCTGACCGCGAACGCGATGAAAGGCAATGAACAGGAAGCACTCGCAGCCGGTTGCTCCGGCTACATCACCAAACCCATTGAGGTAGCCAACTTCGTGAAGCGCATCTCCACGTTTATCGAGGTGCCTGTCTGATGAGCGGGGCCGGCAAGACCATTCTCATCGTCGAGGACGACCCGCCGAGCCGTGAGGTCGTGCGCCTCGCGACCAGCGCGCAAAACCACACGCTCATCGAGGCGGCAACCGGCGTCGAAGGACTCAACCTCGCTCGCGAGCAGAACCCCGACCTGATCATCCTCGACGTCAACCTTCCCGGCATGAGCGGGCTCGACGTATGCCGTCGTCTCCGTGCCGAGGGCGCACGCGTGCCGATCATCATGCTGACCGCGAAGAGCGACACCATCGATGTGGTCGTCGGTCTCGAGTTGGGTGCCGACGACTACGTCACCAAGCCATTCGAAGTGCGCGAGCTCATGGCACGTATCGGAGCGCACCTGCGGCGCAGTGAGATCTCCGCGCAGGAGCAGCCCCGCGATCGCTTCGAGTTTCCCGGACTCACCATCGACCTCGGACGCCGCCAGGTGTTTCGCGATGGTGAGGAAGTGATGCTCACGCTGACGGAGTTCAACCTCCTCGCACTGCTCGCATCACGTCCAGGTCAAGTGATGAGCCGCGGCGAACTTCTCCGCCGCGTATGGGGCTACGAGGTCGAGATCGAGACACGCACAGTGGACGCACACGTCTACCGCCTGCGTCGCAAAATCGAGCCCGACGCGGAGAAGCCGACGTACATCCACTCAGTGCCGGGGATCGGGTACCGCTTTTCCGGGTAGGTTCCGTACGCCAGTCACGATCGCGCGTGGTGAGGCGAGAGGGGAACGATCGACGCTCTGCTCAGACACCGGGCTCGCTCGCTCGATCGCGCAAGCACATTGTCGCGCTCCTCTCTCGCGACCCGGAACTCGCTGATCGCCGATCGTCCCCCTCTCGCCTGCGCAGGATTCAGCAAAGAGGGAAATGGCACAACAGGTGTAAGGCGACAGGGGACAGACGGCCTCCGGCGAATTTGGCAGCTCCCGAGAGAGCGCGACAATCTGCTTGCGCGAACGAGGGAGCTGACAAGCTGAGCAAGAGGACGTCTGTCCCCTGCCGCCCAGACCACATAACGCCCGCTAAGCCCTCAGTAGATGAATCCAACAACCGCCGGATCCGATTGAAGTATGGTGCGGTCGTCGACGCGCCCCCATCCTCCGCCGTTGGCGTGGTAGTTCATCTCGGAGATGACGAAGGAGCCGTCGAGGTTGACGTGCTCGACGTAGGCAACGTGCCCGACCCATCCGATGTTGAAGACGACGATCGCTCCCTGCACGGGGACGCGTCCCTCTGCGCGCTTGCCGCGGGCGGCGCGCCACCAGTTGATGGCGTTGCCCGCCCAGTCAACCGCGCGCCGGGTCGCGACGTAGTACGTGCACTGGCCGTACGGGAAGCCGTCGTGGAGCCGGGTCTGCGGAGGGACTGCGGGCGTGCCGTCCCCGGCGTCGGCGAAGAACGAGGAGATGAGCGCGCCGGTGGGTGCCCTGGAGAGCGGAACCTGCAGGTACGAGCCTGCGGGCATCGGCGCGTCGCTCTTCAGCGCGTTGTAATCGAGGATCACCGCGGGATCAAGGTGGACACGTGCCGCGAACGCGGTCGGGGTCTCGCCGGGGAGGACCTCGACGAGTGCTCCGGGTCCCGGGGGGATGAGCAGCGTGGACCCTACTTTGGGGACGAAAGACGGAGTGAGTTGATTTCCCCACAGGATCACCGACGTCGACACGCTGTATGTGGCGGAGAGGGCGTCAAGCGTCTCGCCCGCCTGAACGACGACGGTCTTGACCGGCTCGACCGCCAGCGCCGTTACGGCTGCCGAGTTCTCGACGACAGCATTGATCTGTATCGCAGCGAGGTTGCGCAGCATGGGCGTTGCCGGAACCTGCACCGGTCGGGCAACGAGCACGACAAGCACCACCGCAGTGGCGATGACCGAGAGGTGCCGTACAAACCTGTGAACGTGGGTCGCGATCGCTGCTCCCCTGCCTTGCAGAGATACGGGCGGTGCCCGGGGGTGAACCGTGCCCCTTTCCCCGGTTGACCGCGGGACCGTACCAAAACCAGCTTGTCCCCGTCAAAGTGAGCAAGGTGAGCGATCCAGCGCCTCCCGTCCTCGCAACGGTTTGGAGGGGAACGGTCGTCGAGGCTCGGATCCGAGGTCACGTAGCCGTGGTTGATGTCTCGGGAAAGGTGCTGCGCTCCGCGGGCTCGGCACACGCCGAGACGACACTGCGCAGCTGCGTCAAGCCCTTGCAGGCACTCCCGTTCCTGCGCCTCGCGGCGGATCGATTAGGTGCCGGCGACGCCGAGATCGCCGTCGCTTGCGCCTCGCACCAGGGAGAGGATGCGCATATTGCGACTGTCCGCGAACTTCTTGCCAGGGCGCACGTGCCGGAGGAGGCGTTGGGGTGTGGACCGCAGCTGCCCTCGGACGAGGCGACGGCGCGCCGGCTGCTTGCGTCAGGTGGAGTGCCCCGGCCGATCCACAACAACTGCTCCGGAAAGCACGCGGCGATGCTGGCCACCTGCGCGGTCATGGAATGGCCGCTTGACGGCTACATGGAACCGGGGCATCCGTGCCAGCAGGCGGTGAGCGCCGCGCTGCAGGCGATGCTCGGCGTCGATCTCGACCTTGCACGGCGTGGTACCGATGGATGTGGTCTCACCACATACGGGGCTCCGCTCTCCGCGATCGCGCGCAGCTTTGCCGCGGCCAGCAGCGACCCGGAGTTCAGACGCGCCCAGGACGCGATGGCAGCGCACCCATACCTTGTCGCCGGCTCGAATAGATTCGATACCGCGCTGCTCGAGGTTGCGGGCGACCGGCTCACCGCCAAGATCGGCGGCGCGGGGGTCTGGGCGGCCGTCGCGCGGCCGGATGGCCCGGGCGTTGCCATCAAGATCGAAGCCGGCGGAGGAGAGGCCATTCCTGTCGTCGCACTTGCGATCCTCCAGGAGCTCGGGCTGCTCGATGCCGATCTTCCAGACCGGCTCCGCCCATTCGCGAGGGTGACCGTGCGCAACTGGGCGGGCCGCGACGTGGGGGAGATCCGTCCTGAGCGCATCGAGTGGGGCTTTTGACGGGGGTAAGGTCCGGGTGTATGGTTCGATTCGGGAATAGTTGATACGGATGTCAATTTCTGCGGTAGCGGGTGCGGGTACGGCGTTTGCCTCGCCGAGGAGCGTTGAGATCTGTGCCTGATCAGAGCCACGTCGGCCGGCGCTACTCGGCGCCTGGTCAGCGGATCGCCCCCGAATCTGCTCGTGCCATGGCCCAATCGATCGCAGGCATCGATCCGGTCCGTGAAGTCGACGCGGTGCCTCCCACGTTCGCTGCCGTGTATTGCCTCGGCCCGACGCTCGCGCAGCTGTTCAGCGATGCGGAGGTCGGCATCGATCTCGCCGGGCTGATCCATGGCGAGCAGACCTTCGAATGGCCGGCGCCGGTGCAGCCCGGCGACGTGATCGACGCCACGGCCGAGATCACCAGCATCGACACCAGGCGGGGGATGACCTTCGTCCGGCTTGCCATGGAGGCCACCCGCCCCGCGGATAACGCCGTCGTCTGCCGCGCGACCTCGCTGATGATCGTCCGGGCCCCGGCATGACCGCCCCGGTCGCGTCCCAGGTCGCGATCGGCGACAGCGTCACGCCCTTCTCGAGGATGGTCACCCAGGAGCAGATCAACGCCTACGCGGACGCGTCCGGCGACCACAACCCGATCCATGTCGACCCCGAGTTCGCCCGCTCCGTCGGTCTGCCCGGAACCATCGCGCACGGCATGCTTGAGATGGGCATCCTCGCCGACGCGATCGCTTCCTGGGCGGGCGGGAACGCCAATCTCCTCAGCCTCTCGTGCCGGTTCAGCAAGCCGTTGCTTCCCGGCGACACGATCATCTGTACCGGGACCGTCGTCAGCGTCGACGATGCGGGAGTCGCCACCCTCGAGGTGGGGGCATCCTCGGATCGCGGCGACCGGGTTTTGACCAATGGCCGGGCAACCGTCCGGCTCTCACGCTAAGGGGACCACCCACATGGGACTCGACTTCTCGCTCACCCGCGAACAGGAGGAGATCCGCGCGCTGGCGCACGAGTTCGCCGAGAAGGAGATGCGCCCGGTCGCCGAGCGCTACGACGAGAACGAGGAGACCCCGTGGGACGTCATGCGCAAGGCGCACGCTCTTGGGCTCGACGCGACCGCCGGTTTCCCTGAGCAGTACGGTGGCGGCGGTATCGATCTCGTGACCAACCTCATCAGGGAAGAGGAGATGTCCTGGGGTGACGCCGGGATCGCGGTTGCGATCGGTGCGAGCGGGCTCGCCGGCACGGCGATCATCGCGATGGGGACTGAGGAGCAGAAGCAGAAGTACATCAGCATGCTCACGGCGCCGGAGTTGAAGATCGCGGCGATGGGCCTCACCGAGCCGAACAGCGGCTCGGACTCGCTCGCGCTGGAGACGACCGCAACCAAGGTGGACGGCGGCTACGTGCTCAACGGCACCAAGCAGTTCTGCACCAACGGTGGGATCGCGGACATCCAGGTCGCCTTCGCCACCACCGACAAGGCGCTCGGCCCCGCCGGCGTCGCGGCCTTCGTCATCGAGAAAGGCACACCGGGGATGCGCCAGGGGCGCAAGGAACGCAAGCTCGGCGTCCGCGCATCGCACACCGCGCAGGTCATCTTCGAGGACTGCTTCATCGCCGAGGATCAGCGTCTCGGCTACAACAGGAGTGGAGAGGAGACCGGGCCGGGCCGGGTCGGCGCGATGATCATGCTCGAGGCGACGCGGCCCTCTGTTGCCGCGGGGGCACTCGGGATCGCGCGCGCGGCGTTTGAGTTCGCCCGCGACTACTCGCTGCAACGCGTTGCGTTCGGCAAGCCGATCGCGAAGCACGAGGCGATCGCGTTCAAGCTCGCCGATATGGCGACCGAGATCGATGCCGCCCGGCTGCTGACCTGGCGTGCCGGTTGGATGGCGATGAATGGCATCCCGCTCGCCCGCGGCGAGGGCTCGATGGCCAAGCTCTTCGCGGGGGATATGGCCATGCGGGTCACCGTCGATGCCGTCCAGATCCTCGGTGGATACGGCTACATCAAGGACTACCCGGTCGAGCGCTTCATGCGCGACGCGAAGATCTATCAGATCTGGGAAGGTACCGCCGAGATCCAGCGCCTGGTGATCAGCCGCTACGTGCTCGGCGAGCGCACCGCCACCGCGGCGCGCCCGCGGGTCGTCACGGACACGCCGTCCGTGCCCGTCGCAGCGGCGAGCTGACCGGCTCCTCGCCCAGCTCCCAGCCTGTCGGCGCCGGCGCACCGGAGCAGGAGCCTGCGCCTCGGAATGAGCGCTAAGCTCTCCGATCGCGCCATCACCAGCCTGCCGAGGAGGGTTGCATGTTCGATCTGACCGGGAAGGTCGCCGTCGTCACCGGGGGATCCCGCGGCCTGGGGAGGGCGGACTGTCTTGCGCTCGCCCGCGCCGGCGCTGACGTCGTCGTCACCGACATCCTCATCGAGTTCGGATCCGGCCCTCGAGCAGACCGCGGAGGAGGCGCACTCCGCACTCGCGCAGCTGTTCAGCTCTCAGCACGTCGTCTACGCCGAGAAGACCAGCGACGAGATCCGTCAGATGGGCCGTCGATCGGCTGCGATCAAGATGGACATCACCAATCGCGACCAGGTTCGCGAGGTGTTCGCCACCATCAAGCAGGACTTCGGATCACTCGACATCCTGGTCAACAACGCGGGCACGCTCGACCACATCGCGCAGATCGAGCATCAGAACGATGAGCTGTGGGACCGCGATCTGCGCGTGAACCTCTCGGGTGCATTCAACTGCACCAAGGCCGCATGGCCGTACATGCGCGAACGGGGCTGGGGCCGTGTCATCTACATGGCCTCGGTTGCGGGGACGCTCGGCGGGTTTGGTCAGGCCTCGTACGCAGCGACGAAGGCGGCGGTGATCGGGCTCGGCAAGTCGATGGCGCTCGAGGGCGCGCGCTTCGGGATCACTGCGAACATCATCGCGCCGGGCGTCATCGGCACCGAGGCATGGAAGATGGGCGACGCGAAGATGAACGACCGCATGGTCCTGCGCACCGCGATGCGCAGTGCCGGCGAGCCGGATGACATCGCGAACACGATCGTCTTCCTCACCTCCCCGGAGGCGCGCTACATCACCGGTCAGGTGATCACCGTTGCGGGAGGCATCGACCTCTTCGTCTACTGACCCGAGCCCCGTGAGCGTGACCCGTCAACCGGTGGACATCGGCGTGACGTACTGGTCGCGCGAGGTCGGTCCGTATGTGTGGCACGAGTACGACGCCGCGCGTACCGAGGGGGAGTTGCGCACGATCAAGTCCACCGGTCACCACACCGTTCGCACGCATCTGCTCTGGGACGCGTTCATGCCAACTCCCGCGCGCGTGGAGCCTGCGCGACTGCGCAATCTCGAGCACTTCCTCAGTGTTGCGAGCGAGCTGTCGCTGCGGGTGGTTCCCGTCCTCTTCGTGCAGACACTCGGTCGCTGCGTCATGCTTCCGTCCTACGCGATCGACGTCGATGCGCGCCGCGGCGGCGTGCGCGCGGTGTCCGGCGCGGTGACACAGCCGGGCGGCCCGCGATACGTCTACACCGACCAGCTGATGCTCGAGGTGTGTGTTCGCTGGATCGACGAGTTGCTCGGAGCATTCTCCGGACATCCCGCAATCACGATGTGGGACATCGGACACGACCCTGCCGGCGGAGTGCGGCCGCAGCGCATCGACCATCTGCGCAGCTGGGTCGCGCTGATCAGCGGCCGCATTCACGAGCGCGAACAGCGCTGCATGCTGTCCCTGAGCGCTGATGACGTCGTCACAGCTCGCGCCGTGCGGCCGGCCGCGGTGGCGAGCCTCGTCGATGCTCTCGGCCTCGATGTCACCACCGGCGCGCTCGCGCAGGTCGGTGGTGAGGGCGACCCATCGGCGGCTGCGTTTCTCGCGCAACTCTGTCCGAGTCGCTCAGCGCTTCGGCGCCGCTGATCGCGCATCTGCAGTCAAGCGCAGCGGCGGCGCCGACCGACGGGGATGATGCCGAGGGCAACACCGATGCGCGCACGCGACGTTTCGTCGCGGGGGCTGTCGACGCGCTGATCGATTGCGGGTGCGCGGGGTTGATGGCGGCGATGTGGAGCAACCCCGGTCCGCGCGCGGCAGAGGTGCCACCATTCGACCGTCAACACCACCTGCGCGACGCCGGTGTCGTCGACGCCTCCGGTGCGGAGACGGCGTTCGGCAGCGTCTGGGTCGAGCAGGCGGGTCACGAGCGCGAGCGTTCCCTCCCCAGCCCGTGGCCCGAGCGCATCGACGTCGACGACTACTACGCGAATCTTCCCGAGAGCCTGCATGAACTCCACGCGGCATGGGAACGCGGCTCGAGCGAATACCCTGCTATGCTGCGATGAGCACCGGAACGGCGGGAAATCGTCATCCTTCGGTGCTTCCATCGCGGTCTTTTGCGGGTTCCCGTTGCTGACAGGGGACGCTCCCATAGTGGTCGTGAACGCGGTGGGCGTCCGTGTCGGCGAGAGTCCTGGAGGACATGCTGTGACCGCTGGAAGAATCAAGAAGATTATTCCCGACCGTGGATTTGGATTTGTCCGTGCAGACGATGGCAACGAGGTGTTCTTTCATCGCACCGAGCTGACCACCGTCGACTTCGACGCCCTCCAGGAAGGCGAGCAGGTGACGTTCGACATCGTCGACTCGCCCAAGGGCCCGCGCGCGCGCAACCTGCAGAAGGTCTGATCCTCGCGGGGTGACCCGCGACCTGTTCCCTTAGCTGTCGCTGCGCAGCGAGCGCAACCGGGCCACGGCGGCGTCCACTCGATCGGCTTCGCGCCCTCGAAGACGGATGACCAGCTCTCGTCGCTCCACGTGCGGATACGAACCGACGGTCACGTCGGGGAATTCCGCCTCGAGCACGAGCATGGGCTGCGACATCTCCAACTCCGGCACCGACCGGTAGTGCACCTCGCGTACCACCGGCGCGGTGCCGCCGCCGAAGTATCCGGGGATGAGCTCCTCCTCGACGATGGTCACGAATTCGCGGGGAATGCCCGGCAGCACGAACAGCCAGCGCTCGTCACCGATGTCGATCGCCAGGGGTGGCGCCATCCCTCGCCTGTTGGTCAGCACCGTCGAGCCGGTGGGCACCATCGCGCAGCGACGGTTGGCTTCCGACACCACGGGCCTGTCGATCCATCCCGCCGCGTGCATGCGCCGCGCCAGCGCTTCGATGTTGGCGTAGGCGATCGGGTTGAGCTCGAGCGGCCGGCCGAGCGCGTCGGCGACAGCCTGGAAGGTGCGGTCGTCGGGCGTCGGCCCAATGCCGCCGCAGACAGCGATTCTCGTGATCCGTGGGTCGTCAATGGCGCGCCGGATCGCTTCGATGATCGCCGCCGGCTGGTCGCCGACCACCTCGATGTGGGCGACCGGATGGCCCGCGCTGAAGGCGAGGCGCGCAAGCAGGCTCGAGTTGGTGTCCTGCGTATGGCCGCTGAGGATCTCGTCGCCGACCATCACGATCGCGGTCAGGCCGGTGGCTTTCGGCACGGATTCAGCATAGGCGTTGCTCAATGGGAGGACGGGCCGGGTACAATGCGGCGGCCCCGGGGTGGCGCGGATCAGAGCCGCCCGGGCACTTACTCACTGTCCCAGGAGTTCTGAGCGCATGCCGACCCTCGACCGCGCCGTCCTGCTGCCCATCGCGGCAGCGGGACTGCTGGCTCTCCTCTATGCCATCTATCTGATCTTCTGGGTCCTGCGCCAGCCGGAAGGCAACGACCGGATGAAGGAGATCGCCAAGGCGATCCAGGAGGGTGCACAGGCATACCTCAACCGGCAGTACACGATCATCGCCGGGATCGGGGCGGTCATCTTCCTCTTCCTCACCTTCACGCTCGGGTGGAAGACCGGCGTTCTCTTTCTGATCGGCGCGGTGTTGAGCGGCGCCGCCGGGTACGTCGGCATGAACATCTCGGTGCGCTCCAACCTGCGCACCGCCGAGGCCGCTCGCGGCGGGATCAACCCCGCCCTCCAGCTCGCCTTCAAGGGGGGCGCGATCACCGGGTTCTTCGTGGTCGGCTTCGGGCTCATCGGTGTCGCCCTCGCGTACGGGGTGTTCCAGGACTTCAACGCCCTGGTCGGCTTCGCCTTCGGGGCATCGCTCATCTCGGTCTTCGCCCGACTCGGCGGCGGCATCTACACCAAGGCCGCCGACGTCGGTGCCGACCTGGTCGGCAAGCTCGAGGCCGGCATTCCGGAAGACGATCCGCGCAACCCGGCGGTCATCGCGGACAACGTCGGCGACAACGTCGGCGATTGCGCCGGGATGGCAGCCGACCTGTTCGAAACGTATGCGGTCACCGCCGTGGCCACGATGCTGCTCGGCAGCCTGCTCTACCAGGCCGGCGGCAAGCCGGATCTCGTGTTCGTGTTCTACCCGTTGATGCTCGGTGCCATCAGCATCGTCGCGTCGATCATCGGCACGTGGTTCGTCCGCATGGGTCGCGGCACGCTGGATCATGGGTGCGCTCTATCGCGGACTCATCGTGTCAGCGGTGGTGGCGCTCGCGGGCTTCCTGCTGATCACCGTGCTGCTGAACAACGGTGGCTACCTCAGTCATTTCGATCACCCGGTGTTCAACCTCTTCTGGTGCGCGGTGATCGGGATCGTCATCACCGTTCTGATCGTCGCGGTCACGGAGTTCTTCACGGGCGCGCAGTTCTGGCCGGTACGCACCATCGCCAGGGCATCGCAGACTGGGCACGCCACCAACATCATCGCGGGGCTCGCGATCGGCATGGAGGGGACCGCGATCCCGGTGCTCATCATCGCCGTCGGCATCCTCGCATCGGCCGCGCTCGGTGGCCTGTACGGGATCGGCATCGCCGCGATGGCGCTGCTGAGCATGACGGGCATCGTCGTGGCCATCGACTCCTACGGCCCGATCACCGACAACGCCGGTGGCATCGCCGAGATGGCCGATCTGCCCGAGTCCGTACGCCAGGTCACCGACCCCCTCGACGCCGTCGGCAACACCACCAAGGCGGTCACCAAGGGCTACGCGATCGGTTCCGCCGGCCTCGCGGCGTTGGTGCTGTTCGCGAGCTACACGGACATCCTCAACAAGACCCTTCTCGGCGCGCACCTGCCGCCGATCAACTTCGACCTCACTGCGCCCCCGGTCATTGCCGGGCTCCTGCTCGGCGGGATCATGCCGTTTCTCTTTGGCTCGCTGGCCATGCTTGCGGTGGGACGCGCCGCCGGCGCAGTGGTCACCGAGGTGCGCCGGCAGTTCCGCGAAATCCCCGGGATCATGGAAGGGACCGCCAAGCCTGAGTACGGCACGTGCGTGGCGCTCGTGACCGCCGCAGCGCAGCGCGAGATGATCCTACCGGGCCTGCTGCCGGTGATCTTTCCGCTCGCCGTCGGGTTTGTGCTTGGCGCCCAGGCTCTCGGCGCGATGCTGCTCGGCACCATCGTCGTGGGGGTGTTCGTCGCGCTGCAGATGACCACCGGGGGCGGCGCGTGGGACAACGCCAAGAAGTACATCGAAGAGGGCAACTACGGCGGCAAGGGATCCGCGGCCCACGCGGCCGCGGTCACCGGCGACACCGTCGGTGATCCGTGCAAGGACACCGCAGGTCCCGCGATCAACCCGATGATCAAGGTGATGAACATCATCGCGATCCTCGCGATCCCCACGATCGCCCTGCACCACCTCTTTTACTAGCCGCAGGTCCACTAGCCGCACGCCCACTGGCCGCAGCTTCGCGGCCGGCAACGGCCGGAACATCGGATCTCCCAACGTCGGCATACTGTTCTTCATGGCACAGACCGCTGCTCCGGTCGACGAGGCAGGCGATCAACGGGCGCCGCATGAGAAGTCCCACCACCGCGACCTGCAGGGTGGAGCCGCGCGCGCCGCAGTCTTCGGCATCAGCGACGGCCTGATCACCAACATCTCGCTGATCCTCGGGGTCGCCGGCGCGAACCCTGTTCCTTCCGTCGTCCTGCTCGCCGGTCTCGCCGGCCTGGTGGCGGGTGCGTTCTCGATGGCCGCGGGCGAGTACGTGTCGATGGCGGCTCAGTCCGAGCTGCTCCAGCGAGAGCTGGAGATCGAGCGCCGCGAGCTCGAGCGCCACCCCGAGGACGAGACGAGGGAGCTCGCGGCCGTGTACCGCCTCCGCGGGGTCGATGCGGCGGATGCGCGACGGGTCGCCGAGGCGATCATGAGCGACCCTGAGGTCGCGCTCGAGGTTCACGCTCGCGAGGAGCTGGGGCTGCAGCCCGGCAAGACGGGGAACCCCTGGCAGGCGGCGGGTTCCTCATTCGTCATGTTCTCGATCGGGGCGATCATCCCCCTGTTTCCCTGGTTCTTCGTCAGCGGAGTCGTCGCGACCCTGCTGTCGATCGGGCTCGGAGCCGTGTCGGTGCTCGCGGTCGGCTGGACGGTCGCGATCTTCACCGGCCGCTCCCGGGTCCGCTCAGCGCTCCGCCAGCTGGCGTTCGCCGCAGTCGCAGCAGGCGTAGCATTTGGAGTCGGTCATCTTGTCGGCAATCTCGTGAACGTGCGAACAGGCTGATCCAGTTCTGTCGCATCGCGCGAAGGAAACGGAAGGCGGATCTAGAGTGGGGGCCATGCGAAGAGCGGCAGGGGTTGCGGTTTTGGCGTTGGTTTGCGCGATCGCAATACCGACGGTATGGGCGCGGCCGGCTGCTGCGTTCACAGCGCGACGCTCACCTGGAATGGCGGAGCCGAGTCCGGTGGCCCCGGGACGCCCGTCTCATACTCCTACAGCTGGAACTCAACCGACTGCGCCGTCTCTCGGCTGACAGCCTCGAGATCCAGCTCTTCTGGGACAACCCGTATCGACAAATCAGTCAGGCAGGTTCTGCGCCAGCCACCGGGCCGAACTGTACTGGCACCGTGACAGCGACTGTCCCCCCTGATACTGTACCAGGGGAAACAACCACGTGCTCACGGCTTCGCTGTTCGACGACACGACCAGTACAGGCGGTTGTCGAACAGTGAGGGGATCGCCTCATCGGCATTCAGCGTCCCGACCCCTCCAACCCCCACTCCGACACCGAGACCGACACCACGCCCGACACCTCGCCCGACCCCGCGGCCCACGCCGCGGCCAACACTCCCACCAACACCGCCACCCACGGCCACGCCCGTCCCGACCGCGACGCCGAAGCCTCCGAAACCCACACCTACGCCGCTGCCCACCCCAACCCCGTTCGTCATCGGTGGCGGTGGCGGTGGATCGGGCGGTGGTTCACCCCAGGGCGGAGCGGACTGCTCTGCCGGCATCGGACGCAGCCCGACATCCAGTGAGCTCGTGTCGGACAGCGCCGGACTCGCCGCCCCCGGCGCGGACCCGACGGTGCTTGAGGTCCAGGTGCTCGCAACCGACGAGTACTACCATGACGCCGGCAACAACAACCTCGGCTTCGTCACCCGCCTCTACGACGATGTGCTCCGGCACGATCCGACGCCGGTTGAGGTTGCGACGGCGCTGAGCGTCCTGGCAGGCGGAGGCGACGCGCGCACCCAACTCGTTCAGAACGTCGTCTTCAGTCCGGAAGCAAGGGCGATCCGGGTCGATCAGGCGTTCCATGCGCTCCTGAAGACCTATCCGAGCGGCACCGATCTTGCGCTCTGGGTCAACCGGCTCTCCGGGCCAGGCACGCCGGGCCTGTCCACCAACGTCATGGTCGAGGAGATCGCGGCCTCCGCCACGTATTACAAGCTGGTCGGAGGCACGGCGGGGAGCTTCATGCTCAATCTTCACCAGGATCTGGTCAACGCCCCGCCGTCCCAGGCTGAGCTCACCGCCGACTCGGCCCTCATGGCCCAGATCCAAGCCGGAAGCCAGGCGGCACGGTTGACCGCCGCGGAGAACGTTGTCTCCGGCGCCGAGTTCCGCCTCGACGAGGTCACCTCGTTCTTCGCCAACTACATGCACCCGACCTGCCGCGAGCTGCAGGCGCAGCAGTGCTTCAGCACGATCGCCACACCGACGGCGTCGCAGCTCGCGGACGGCCTGTCGTCGCTCGCGAGTGGCACCACTGAGGAGAACATCATCGCCGGCGTGCTCAGCAGCCCCCAGTACTACCAGAACCATGGGAGCACCCAGGCTGGACTTATCAGGGGCGTCTACCAGGATCTCATTGGGCGTGCCCCCACCAATACCGAGCTGTCCGCAGCGCTCGCGGGCTACACGAACGACGCCATCGGGCATCTCGACTTCGCGCAGGCAATGGTGACGTCGCTCGTCTATCAGGACCTCGCCGTGTCCCTGGACTACCAGCAGTTGCTGCTCAGAGCTGCTCTGACGTCTGAGGTGGACGTGGGTCAGGGGATTCTGGGCGGTAGCGTCAAGTCGTTGCAGACACCGGACGAGCTCCTGATCGAGGAGATCGCACAGACACAGGAGTTCTACAGCGACGACGGCGGGACCGATGCCGGCTTTGTGGCTCGCACCATCGCCACGCTGCTCATGCGCAACGGCACCGCCGCCGAGGAGAACACCTTCCTCAAACTGCCGCTCCCGCACGACTTCTCGTGGCAGGGCGAGGTGGCACAGACGATCCTCAACAGCGACGAGTATCGGACCGATTTCATCAATGGGGTCTACGCGAAATTCCTCACGTACTCCGACTGCGTGCAGACCACCCCCATTGCGGGGGACTCGGGGAACGCTTTCTTGAAGAGCGTTCCGGGCGGTTGGTTCGGGCTCGGGCTCTTCCTCGGCGTGCTGGTCATGGGAGCCGGTGCCGTGGGGTTCTTCATGCTCGAGCGCCGTCGCTTCGCGCGCATCTACCCCAATGAGGTCCCGCGCCCTCACGATTGACCCTGAGCCTGCGTGCTCGGATCGGTCCTCTACACTCGGTGCAGGGTGGACGAGTATCAGCTGGAGATTCAGTCGTTGCGCCGGATGCTCGCCCGGCTGCGGGAGGATGAGGCGGACCCGGCGCTGATCGAGGAGTACGAGACCGAGTACCGCAATCTCAGCTCCCTCTACAGGGCGGCCACGGACACATTCAACGCCGACCAGACCGAGCCCCGCCTCCCCGACGCGCTCGCGTCACTCGGGTTTGGCGATTGGACGCTCACCAACGTGTACAGCTTCGTGTACGACGCTTCGATGGAGCTGCCGGTTGATGATGGGCGCGAGCTCGCGCGACGCATCGACGAGACTGACTACGCAGCCTCGTTGCTGGCTGTGCTCGACCCCACCGACTGACGTTCCGGGATCTTCTTTCCCGGGTTGAGCACGCCGTGCGGATCGAGCGCCGTCTTGACGCGGCGCATCAACTCCACGGTTCCCGGCCCGAGCTGGCGCTCGACGTACTCCAGCTTTGCGGCGCCGACACCGTGCTCTCCGGAGAGCGAACCCCCCATGCCGAGCACCGTTTCAAAGAGCTCACCGGCCGCTGCGTCGGCGCGTGCCCGTTCGCCGGCGATCCGCGGGTCGATCAGGAAGGTGGCGTGAACGTTGCCGTCGCCGAGGTGCCCGAAGTTCACCACAGGGAGCTCGTGCTTGATCCCGAGGTCGCGGGTGTGAGCAACCAGCTCGGCCACACGGTCGCGGGGGACGACCACGTCCTCATTCACCTTGCCGATCTGCACCTTGGCGACTGCGGCGCTCACCGCCTTGCGCGCGGCCCAGAGCCGCTGCGCCTGACCGGGCTCCGTGGCCCGCTGCAGCTGTGAGGCGCCCGAGCGGGTGATCGCGGTGCATGCGGCCTCGGTGTCGGCGCCGACGGTGGCTGGGTCGCCCTCGAGCTCGACAATCAGCAGCGCGGCGGAATCCCCGCCGATATTGCCGCCGCCGGCCTTGCGGACGGCGTCGAGCGCCCCGGCGTCGAGGAACTCCAGCGCCGCCGGGACGATACCGGCCTCGCTGATCTCAGCAACCGCGGCGGCGGCCCTCTCCATGCCGCTGAAGGTTGCCGCGAGCGTCGACCGCGACCTGGGGGCGGGAATCAGCCGGAGGAGCACCTCGGTGATCACGCCGAGCGTTCCCTCGGAACCGACCATGAGGCTGAGCAGCCCCGACGCCGAGATGTCACCATCCTCGCCGAGCCGGACGATTCGCCCATCGGAGAGGACCGCCGTGATGCCGGCGACGAAATCGGCCGTGACGCCGTAGCGAAGCGTGTGCGGACCCGCCGCGTTGCAGGCGACGTTGCCGCCGATCGTGCACGTCGTCGATGAGCCGGGATCGGGCGGGTAGTACAGACCGGCCGCCGTGGCCTCCGCGTGAATCCGGGCCGTGATGGCGCCCGCCTGGGCGTGGATGCGCAGCGCCTCGGATTCGAGGCCGAGGATCCGGTTGAGCCGGGCGAGGCTGAGGATCACCCCCCCACGGGACGGCGACGCACCCGCTGCGTAGCCGGTGCCCGCTCCCCGGGGCACGATCGGGATGCGGTGGACGGCGCAGACGCTGACGACCCCGGCCGCCTCCTCGGTCGATGCCGGGAACACGACGGCGTCCGGAAGGTGTCGCTCGCCGGACGCACCCCATGCGTCGTACGCATACGCAGCGAGATCCGCCGGACGCGTGTAGACGTTTGAGGGAGCGACCTGACCCTCGAGATCGCGAATCACACGGCGATCGAGCATGCCCGCCGCATTGTAGGGAGCGCATCAATTCCGCTGCACATCGTTGCGCCGACCAACGCCCGGATCCGGGACCAATCGCGTTGAATAGGAGCATGCGACCTGGCGCGTTCGCGTGTGCCCTCGGCTGTCTCGTGACCGTTGTGCTGAGTGGGTGCAGCTCGCCGCCGGCGCGGCCTCGGGCGACCAGCATCGTCGCGCCGGTCCGGCTCGTCACCGCGCCGCCGCAGGTGATTGCGCTTGCCAACGCTTTCGAGGATCAGTTCGTCTCGGGCGACTACGCCGTGCAATGGACCGAGCTCGCGCCACAGGCACAGGCCATGTGGCCGTCAGAGGCTGCGCGTTCCGCCATGCTGACACGGAAATTCGCGCATGCCGCGGTGGTGAGCGTCACCGTTGGCACCCCATCACTCGAGTCGACCTGGACCGCAGCGGAGAACCCATCGGTGCAGGTCGAGCACGTGTGGAGCTTCCCGCTCGAGGTCAACTTCGCCGATCCGACGGCGCTGCGTCCCGCCGGGGTTGCCGCGCTCTTCTCGATGACGTCGCTGCAGATCGCGATCGACCCCGTATCCGGCGCGGCCGAGATGCTCGGTGAAGGCCCGGAATCGCTCGACGCGCCGATCATCGTGCCCGCATCGATCCCAACGGTCAGTGTCGACGTGCCGATCCTCATGTATCACCTCGTCGACCAGATCCCGCCGCGATCAATCGAGCCATCGAACTACGGATGGCAGCTCGAGATCGGACTCACCACGTTGCCGAGCGCTTTCGATGCTCAGATGGCATACCTCGTGAGCATCCATGCAACCTCCATCTCCCTGCAGCACCTTGCTGATGCACTGCTCTACGGGCTCGCGCTACCGCCCCATCCATTCGTGATCACCTTCGACGACGGACGGCTGAGTCCATGGACGAACGCGGTCCCGGTGTTGCGCCACGATGGTTTCACGGCGGTGTTCTTCCCGTGCACCGGACTCATCGGGGGAAAGGTCGGACCCCAGAGGTACATGACCGCGTCGGAGCTCAAGAACCTCGCCACCACAGGGTTTTCGATCGAGGATCACACCATCAACGACAGCACCGAGTTCTTCTCTGCGGGCGCGCACACGCTCGATCTGTTGACCGATCGCACCAAGACCGTCCTGCAGAACCTCACCGGCGGTCCCATCCAGTTCATCGCATACACCGGTGTGTGGCCGTGGCCGATGAGCACCCAGGGCTCCGTGCAGGAGGCATCGATGTTCGCGAGGCTCGCGAGCTATGGATACCTTGGCGGAGTCCAGGATCTTCGCACCGACAGCGCAACGGAAACGAGCACGGCGATGTGGCAGCTTCCGAGGCTCCGAATCGGCCTCACCACCGGCATCGGATTCTTCGAACGCTGGTTTCACGCCCGGCCCTCCTGAGCTTCGGGCCGGGGGAGCCTGGGTATACTCGAATCCAGATGAGTGATCCCGGGGCGCTCGACGCCCTCGAGCGTGCGCTTGCCACCGTCATCGATCCCGAACTGCACAAGCCGATGCTCCAGCTCGGGATGTTGCGCGACCTGGCGATCGAAGGCGGCGTGGCCTCGGTTCGGGTTGTGCTCACGACACCGGCGTGCCCGCTCAAGGATCGCATCCGAGAGGACATCGACGCCGCGGTCATCGGGGTGGTCCCGGGCATCACTCGCGTCGAGATCGCCTGGGACGCGGACGTCAGCACCACGCGAGGATTGCCGGGACGCCAGGAGATTGCGGGAGTTCGCAATGCCATTGCGATCAGCGCGGGTAAGGGCGGCGTCGGCAAGACAACTGTCGCGGTCAACGTTGCGATCGCTTTGCGGCTTGCCGGAGCACGCGTCGGCCTGCTTGACGCTGACGTCTACGGGCCGAACGTGCCGATCATGCTGGGCATTCGGGAGCGTCCCCATGCTGCTCCCGATGGCAAGATGGCGCCGCTGGAGGCACACGGGCTCAAGGTGGTGTCATTCGGCACGATCCTTGATCCCGGTCAGCCGGTGATCTGGCGTGGTCCGATGCTTGCCAAGGCCCTGCGCGAGTTCCTCTACGAGGTGTCGTGGGGCGAGCTCGACTACCTCGTCATCGATCTCCCCCCCGGGACCGGCGACGTTCAGCTGAGTCTCGCGCAGAGCATGCCGATGACGGGCGCCGTCATATGCACAACTCCTCAGGACGTGTCACTCGCCGATGTAAGTCGTGGCATCGAGATGTTCCGCAAGCTCAACGTGCCGGTCCTCGGCGTGGTCGAGAATATGAGTGGATTCATCTGCCCGCACTGCAACGAGCGCACCGACATCTTCGGCTCCGGTGGCGGGCGCGATCTTGCCGCGCGCTACGAGTTGCCCTTCCTCGGCGCGGTGCCGCTCGACCCGCGCATCCGTGGTGCGGACGGTGACGGGCGCCCGATCATGGCGGCCGCGCCATCGAGCCCGATCGGCGAGGTGTTCCGCGACGTCGCATCGCACATCGCCGCGCAGGTCAGTCAGGAGAACTTCAGCGCCACCGCCGGCCCGGTGATGCCGAGCGGTCCACGTCTGCCCGTCGCCCCCTAGGACTGGCCGGCGATGACAGCCTTGACCGCGTCACGCACGATTCGCAGTGCTGAGACGTCGTCGATGAAGACACGGATCACCTGGTTGTGCTGCGGCAGGCGTGCAACCAGTTCGGCGGCGCGAGCCGCCTCGATGGTGTCGTTGAGCGGATCGTAGATCCTCACCATCCCGTCATCCGTCATCGGGTTCTGCGGCGCGATACGAGCGATGGCGACATCGACTTCCACCCGAACGCCGAGTGCCTTGGACGCGAGCTCCGCGTCGAGACGTTCCTGCAGCATCGAAGTATCTGTTCCCATGTGGACGACGCTTTCGTAGGCGAGATGCCAGGGAAGGTCGCGTGCCGCGATGCGCGCCCATGCGTCCGCGAGGCGGCGCCGCTCGGTGCCCGGAGCCTCCCGCTGCCAGCGCTGCACCGCAACCAGCACCGACCAGTCGTTGAGCAGCTCGTACTCGTCGAGATGCTCGAGGGGGTTGCCGTGCAGGAGCTGGGCGATGGTGTCGGCGAAGATCTCGCGCATCGACAGGTCGAAGCGTCGCCCGGTTCGGTGGTGATACACCTGCAGATACATGTAGAGGCGTGAGGCGAGGAACATCTCGAGTGCACCCGCGGCGTGCGCGTGGAGCACGATGCTGTCGCCACTCACGAATGTGTAATGGATGAGCCGCTGCACCTCCACCGCGCCGAGGCTGATGCCACACATGTACGCGTCACGCGGCACGTAGTCGAGGTTGTCAACCGTCGCGGGGCCGCAGAGAATCGGTTTCAACGCGCGCAGCCACGATGGCGGCGAGTATCCGTCGATGTCGGCATCGGCCATCACCCACGCAACCCACATGGGATCGATCTGCTCGCCCGGCGCGAAACGATCGGTGGGGCTCGCGCGCAGCGAAGCAATGATGTCCGCCAACTGGTTGGTCACCAGATGTCGCCCGATCACCTCGTGATCGAGATGCCACTGCTCGAGCACCTCGTGGTCGAAGAAATGACCGAACGGGCCGTGACCGACATCGTGCAGAAGCCCCGCGATCCGGAGGGTTTCCTCAACCAGCGCCGGCGATGGGGCATTGGGGAACGCCGCACGCAGGGAATCGTCGACTCGACGAGCAAAGAGACTCGCGAGGTGCATCGCACCCAGCAGATGGGTGAATCGTGAGTGTTCGGCGCTGGGAAAGACCCACCATGCCGACTGCAGTTGGTGCACGCGGCGGAGGCGTTGCAGCCAGACCGTGTCGAGGAGCTGACGCTCGCTCGCCTCACCCAACCGGTCCTTGGTGATCTCTATGTAGCCATAGAGCGGATCGGCGATGAGATTGACCTGGCGGAAGCGCTCCGCCGCGCCGAGGGAGCTACTCGTCCTCGTCCTCTTCCTCGTCGTCACCCTCTTCTTCGTCGTCATCATCGGCGAGCGAAACGGGTTTCCAGCCGTGGAGGTCGGTCATCGAGGCTCTCCTGCATGGGGCGATCTGCCGGCTGTCCCGGTCAACCAATTTTATACGCCATGCCGCTGCCAGACGCCGGGACAGTGGTCAGGCGACGGCCTAGTGGATGTCACAACTCGGTGATCCTGTGACAGTGGCGTGTCACTGCGCGGTTTCGCTTCTAGAATCGAATCGGTGCGCCGTAGCTTCACGCTCACGTCCCTCTTGGTCGCGGCACTCTCCGTCGCGTGGTCAGCGGCACCCGTCGCGGCTGCCGGACTTCCGATTCACGCAGCGTTCTCAGCGACCTCGCAGCGCGCACCGAGTACTACACACCCGCAAGCCGGATCGCGTGCGGTGTCGACGACGCTCGGGTCACTGCCCGCGCAGCTCGGCACCTTCGCTGGTGGAAGTGAGCTGGCTGCGATCGCCGGAGTCGGCTCTTCCGGCAACACGTCAATGACCACGCCCGCGGATCCAAGCATTGCGGCGGGGCCGAGCAATCTTGTCGAAGCCGTGAACAGTGCGCTCTTCGTGTATGCGCGGACCGGTGGCACACCGACGGTGTTCGGCATCAACACCATGATCAACAACGGCGTCTCGAGTGGCTGGTCGGTGCGCTCCCCGCACGTCGTCTACGACCCGATATCCGGTCGCTTTCTCATGATCGTGCTCGAATTCAGCGCGGCCTCGTGTGGCAGCCAGCTTGTGATGATGGAGTCGCAGTCGAACCCGGCGCTGCCATGGACATCGCGCGGGACGCTGAACATCAATCCGCAGATCGCACCACCGCCGAGCGGGAAGTGGGTCCTCGGTGACGTCGCGCTGGCATTGACGTCGACGCTCCTGGTCGAGTTCGAGTGACTACCAGTCGTGCAACTCCGGGACGCTCGGTGCCCTGGTGGCGAGTCAGACTGACGAAATCCAGCGCGCCGACCTCATGAGTGGCACGATGACCGTCAACAGCGTCGCCTTCCAGTCCGGTGGTCCGGTCGGCGCCCAGCCGGTGACGGGGCTGGGATTGACAACCGTTGCGTACGAGATCGCCAACAATGCGAATTGCACCGGAGTCCAGGCGAGCACGGTTGCCGTCTTCACGATCAGCGGCGCCCCCGACTCGCACAACGTTTCCATCGCGTGCTCCGGGGTGATCGCCGAGTTCGAGCGGCAGCAGCACCCCACCCGCGGCGCCACAGGCTGGCACGAGCAGCACCTTGCAAACTCACGATGATCGGTTTCTCTCCGCGGTCTGGGAGAACAACGTGCTGTGGGCTGCGGGAAACACCGGCTGCGCCACCGGCGCGTGCCTCAACGTGGTGCACGCCACCGCGAGCTCCGCCGGGGCCGTCACGAGCGGCGGCCAGCTCACCCCGGAAGGGGCGAGTGGTTCCTACCTGTACTACCCGTCGCTCGCGGTGGACACCGCAGGCGACGTGATGGTCACCTTCGACGAGTTGTCGAGCACAACTCCGGAATCGATGATGCTCGGGGCCATCACCGGCGGGAGCACGTGGAGCAGCACCTTTGCCACGGTGGCCACCGGCACGACCTTCTACAGCCCCGCCGGATGCACCCTGTGCGACTGGGGCGGCTACTCGGGGGCCGTGCAGGATGCGTCGCATCCCACCGACGTGTGGGTCGTATCCTCGGACGCGAAGGGGAACACCGGCACCGGCTGCGCGACGTCAAACAGCTGCTGGAACACGGACATCGCGCGGTACACGTTCGCCGGGCCGACGGTCTCGGCGCTGACGCCGGCCTCAGGACCGGCTGCCGGCGGACAGAGCGTGATCGTGTCGGGTTCGGATTTCGCCAACCCGACGACGGCGACACTCGGCGGTCATGCCATCGCGATCAGCAACGTCACGCCGAACTCGTTCACGTTCACGACCCCGCCGGCCCCAGCCGGCGTCGAGCACCTCGTAGCGAGCGACTCGCTGGGATCGAGCTCGTCAACGTCAACGGCATCAGCGTACCTGTACATACCGCTGTCCAACTACACCGCCGTGGCTCCGTTCCGGATACTCGACACGCGTAACAGCGGTCCGGCGCTCGGCCCCGGTGTGACCCGCATCCTGCAGGTCACCGGTGCGGGGACACCCCCGATACCTGCGGACGCGGTCGCGGTGGTCCTCAACGTCACAGCGGTGTTGGGAACTGCGTCGAGCCTCCTGTCGCTCTATCCCACGGGGACGCCGTCGCCCGGGACATCCAATCTGAACTTCAGGGCCGGGACGGTGACACCGAACCTCGTGACAGTCACCATCGGGACGGGGGGCGAGGTGAGCATCCTGAACGCGCTCGGCACCGTGAACGTCGTCGCGGACGTGGAAGGCTACTTCGCCTCGCCGGGAGCCACGACCTCCGCCGGAGAGTTTCATCCGATGACTCCGTCGCGTGTCTGTGATACGCGCAGCACGTCGCCGACACCCGCGTGCAAGGCGCACGGCGCGCTCATCGCCGGGACGCCGATGGTGGTGACGGTCACCGGCGGCGCCATCCCCACCGGCACTGCCGCCGCCGTGGTCCTCAACCTGACCGGCGTGGCCGGGAGCGCGACGACCTACGTGAGCGTCTTCCCGACCACGAGCAGCGGGACGTGCCCATACAACGGCCGAAATCCGCCCCCAGTCTCGAACCTCAACATCGTCGCAGGCGCAGTGCAGGCGAACCGAGTGATGGTCGCGCTGGGCAACGGCCCTGCCGGAGCGAACTCGGCGATCTGTGTCTACGCGGCGGTGGGAAAGATCAACGTCCTCCTCGACGCGAGCGGGTGGTTCGGGACAACCGGCGCACCGGCTGGTTATCAGTACCAGCCCATTGCCCCGAGCCGCATCTGCGACACCCGGACTGTTGGGGGAGGGTGCACCGCAGGGGCGCTGAGCACAGTGCCGCGGCCGGTCCACGTGGCCGGCTTCGGCGGCGTCCCCGCACCCGGCGCCGGCAACCCGGTCATCCAGGCGGTGATCGCCAACCTGACCGGCATCGCGCCGACCCGGGCGACGTACATGGTTCTGTACGCCGCGAGCCTGGCCGGCCCTCCAGGGGCATCGGACATCAACCTCAGCCCCGGTCAGGTTCTGCCCAACCTGGTGGTGGTGCAGCTCGACACGGCGGCAGGCAGCAGCGACGGCGTCATGAACCTCCTCAACGCCGCAGGCATCGCCAACGCGGCAATCGATATCGAGGGCTGGTTCCAGTAGCCATTCGCGCTTGATCGAATCGCCGCGCCGTCACAGGCCGGCGAACTCGATCGTTGCGACGGTGTGACGGCAACGTCAGACCCTCTCTGGCAGTGTGGACCGGCATGCATCCGAAGTTCTCTCGACTTGCGCTTGCAGCGTTGCTCGCCGCATCGGCGAGCGTGGCTCCGGTGCTCGGTGCAGGCGCTTCGGGCGCGAGCACACCGGCCCCCGCCGCAGCGCGGAGTGTCGGCGCGGTGGTCGACCTCACCGGCTTCCCGACTCGCACCGCGACAACCGCCCATTCGGCGCCGGCAACGAGCCTGGGAACGCCGGCGACCGGTCACGCCGCGGCGACGGTCACGCACGGCATGCTCACCGCGCTGGTCGCGGGTACGGGCAACTACGGAGCGCCCCTCATCAGCGGCTGCACGTGGGCGACGTGGGTGACCAACTGCCAGAACCTCACCGCCTACGGCAACGGCTCTGGATTCAACAACGTCGGGTGCGGCCCGCCGAACGGGTGCGCCTTCGGTCCGGAGTTCCAGTGCGAGGAGCTTGCGGATCGCTACGCGTACTACGCGTGGGGTGAACCCGCCAACTGGTATCCGTACGGCGCGGTCGGCGGGGCGGCGACGATGTGGCAGGCGGCCCCGAACCTGCCGATCCCGCTCGCGCAGTACCCGAACGGCAGCGGCACCCCGCCGATGCAGGGCGACCTCATGATCTTCGCGCCCGGATGGCTCGGCAAATACTGGGACGGTTCAGGGCACGTTGCCATCGTTCGCGATGTCGGTCCTGGATATGTCGACATGGTTGAGCAGAACGCAACCTCGTCCGGCACGGATCGGTTCCCGCTCAGTGGCTCGCGCGTGACCGCAAACGGCTACACGCCGATCATCGGCTGGCTCCGACAGACCGAGCAGACGCCGATCGAGCTCGCGTCGAGCAACGTGGCGGGAACGCCGCAGTCGGTCTCGGATCAGTCCGGCAACATGGACGTGGTGTGGCGCGGCTCGGTGGACTCGAAGCTATACGACCTCGCGTACCGCAATCAATCGTGGCAGCACACCGCGTCGGCCATCAGCGGCGGCGCGACTGTGGCCTCAACTCCGGCGCTGATCTCCCCGACGCCGGGACAGATCGACGCGTTCTGGGAGGACGCCTCGGGCAATCTCTGGCAGGTGCAGTCGCAGACCGGTTTCTTCGGAGCGGAGACGTGGTCGACGCCGCAGCAGCTGAATGTGGGTTCGATGGCGCTCTTGTCGGCCCCCGCCGCGGTGAGCCAGGCGCCCGGACAGATGGAGGTGTTCTGGAAGGCCGCCGACAGCACGCTCTGGTCGGAGTTGTTCAACGGCGCCTGGTCGGCGCCGACGCCACTCAACAGCGGACCCGTCGCCGGTAACCCGAGCGCGGTCGCCACTGCCAACGGCACCGTCGCGCTGGTCTGGCGCGACGCCGCGGGCAACCTCTGGACCGACCTCGGATCGGCGTCGGGCTGGTTCGGCGCGCACGAGGCCGGCACGGGAGGGCTCGCGAGCGACCCGACTGTCGCAGCGTCGGGCCCTGGGACCGTCGACGCCGTCTGGCGCACGGTGTCCGGCTCGGTCTGGGCGGCCGTCGTGACGCCGAATGGCGGACCCGCTGAGGTGGAGGTCAACTCGGCGGTGAGCATGGGGCGGCCCGCAGCTGCCGGGACTGCCGAAAGCGCCGTGGCGGTGGTCATGCAGCGCACCAACGGCAGCCTCGCAGCCTCGATCTACAACCCGGGCAATGGATGGATCGGACCGCAGCAGCTCAACCGGGTCGTGGCGAGTTCGCAGCTCTCAGCGGTGAGCTGGGGTGGCAACGCCGTGGCGGCGTTCTGGCAGGGAAGCGGCGGCAGCCTCTGGTGGTCGGCCGCCTGCGACGGCTGCGCAGCCGAGCCACCACCGGTCTTCAACGCCCCAACCCCGTAGTCGTCTGACGGCGTCGGCCGCAACGCATCGCGGCCGCGGGAGGCGATGATCCGCGGGTGACCACGCTGGCCGAGCTGGCGCGTGCCGGCGACGCGATTGCGAAGACATCATCGAAGTCGGAGAAGGTGCGCCTCCTGGCGCAGTTCCTCGCCACGACTGAGGAGGCCGAGCTGGCGCAGGCAGCGCGGTACTTCGGCGGCGGCGTCTTTCCCGCAGGTGACGAGCGCACCCTCCAGGTCGGTGGTGCGGCATTCTCGACGGTGCTGCGCAACGTGAGCGGGGCCGACGACGCCGCCATCCGGGCGGCGTGGCGGCGTCACTCGGATACAGGTGACGTCACCGGTGACCTGCTCTCGCGTGTCGAAGGTCGCGACACCGATCCGATCTCGATTCGCGACCTCGACCACGCGTTCGCGACCATCGCCGGCGCCCGCGTCGCGCGCGAGCGTACGGCGCTGCTCACCGCGCTCCTCCAGCGTGCGAGCCCGGACGAGGCTCGCTACATCGCCAAGCTCATCACCGCTGAGTTGCGTATCGGCTTGCGCGAGGGGCTGGTGGAGGAGGCCATAGCAGTCGCCTTCGGAGCGGAACCCGCAGCGGTGAGCCGCGCCGTGATGCTCACTGGTGATCTCGGCGAGGCCGCCCTGCTTGCCAGGGCGGGACGTCTCGACGATGCGGCGCCGCGCTGGTTCGTGCCGCTGCGGTCAATGCTCGCTACGCCTGTTGCCGACGCCGCCGAGGCGGTGGCGCGCCTTGGCGAGGACGTCTGGGTTGAAGACAAGTATGACGGAATCAGATGCCAGCTCCACCGGCACGACGCCGATGTCGCGCTGTACAGCCGCGACCTGAAGAACATCTCGGCCCAGTTCCCGGAGATCACCGATGCGGCGATCCATCTCCGCAGCGACGTGATGCTCGATGGTGAGATCCTCGCGTTCCACGACGGTCGCGTGATGCCGTTCCACGCTCTCCAGACGCGGCTCGGCCGCGTCGCGCCCGATGCGGCGGTTATGGCCGCGGTGCCTGTGATCTACGTCGCCTGGGACGTGCTGATGGTGGATGACGAGGTGCTGATCGATCACCCGCTGCGCGAACGGCGCGCACGGCTCGAGGCGTTGGCGGTGCCTCATCCGCTTGCTCTCGCGCATCTCGAGCGGGTCCGTGGCGCGGGCGAGATCGATCGCCGCTTTGACGATGCTCGCGCGCGTTTGAATGAAGGGCTGCTGTTGAAGCAACCCGAGTCGCCGTACACGCCTGGACGCCGTGGGTTGAACTGGCTCAAGCTCAAGCGTCCGCTCGACACGCTCGATGTCGTGGTTGTCGGCGCCGAGTGGGGCCATGGCAAGCGGCGTGGTGTGCTCAGCGACGTGACCTTCGCGGTGCGCGTCGACGGCACCGATGAGTTGGCGACCATCGGCAAGGCGTACACCGGACTCACGGACGCGGAGATCGCGGAGATGACCGCGCTGCTGCTCGATATCACCGTGGCCGATCACGGTCACTACCGCACCGTCGAGCCGCGAATCGTTCTCGAGATCGCGTTCGATGCGGTGCAATTCTCCGCGCGGCACAAGTCCGGGTTCGCGCTCCGCTTTCCACGCATCGCCCGGTGGCGGAACGACAAGCCGACTTCGGAGATCGACACGCTTTCGCGCGTGCGTGACCTTGCGACGGCGATCGAGCGCGACCGCGTGCAGCTCGTCGATCAGACCGGAGCCTGATCAGCTCCGCTCGAGAAACGCTCCGAAGAGTTCCGGGGTGTCCATCGCCGGGTCGCCGACCTGCGAGAAGGCGTCGAATCGCGCGCGCAGCGCCGCGTACTGCTGCACCAGCGCCCTGTCGTCGTACGCCTCCATCGGGTCCCACGGATGGAGGTACCGCACCTCGCTGATCCCCGCCTGGAGCATCTCCTTGAGGCAGCCGAAACAGGGCTGGGTGGTCGTGGTCATCGACGCGCCCAGGGTCTGCTGACCGAAGCGTGCCGCGGTGAGCAGGGCGTTCTGCTCGGCGTGCACGCAGATGCAGATGTCGTAGGCGCCGCCGCGCAATCCGTCGTCGTCGCGGCGCGAGCATCGATGGCAGCCACCCTCGGAACAGTTGGGCATACCGAAGGGCGTGCCGTTGTACCCGGTGCTCAGGACGCGCGCGTCGCGGGTGATCACGGCGCCGACGCGGCGCCCGAGGCAGTCGGCGCGCGTGCGCGCGGCGAGCGCGATCAACAGGAAGTACTGATCCTTGCTGGGCCTTGGTGGTGCTGGGGTTGTCAGGGCTTCCGTCCCAGAAAGGCTGCGAGCCGATCGATTGCCGGCGCGTCGTCAGGGACCGGTTCCGGAGGTGCGAAGGGCATCCCGTCGCGAGGCCGGTCCGCGAGACGCGTCTGCCAGAGAACCAACGCGCCTTCGGCGAGATCCTCAGGAAGGTCGGGCGGCTGTCCGATCGCCCGGGCGAGGTCCCACCCATGGATGAGCAGCTCGTTGATGCGCATGTGCACGACGGTCGGACCCGGCTGCTGGCCCAGCATCGGGGTGTCGACCGTGCCGTCGAGGAACCCGGGCGTGAGGAATGCGTCGTGCATCCGTGCACCGGTCGCGCGGAACCCGGCCGCAGGATCGTCCCCGAGACGATCGACAGCACGTTCCTCCGGTGACACCGGGCCGGACGGACGGGTGCCATCCGCGACACCGGCGAAGACGACGTTGCCGTTGGCGACGTGGTTCAGCAGCTGGCGAATGTCCCAGTCGGTGCAGGGGGTGGGTGCCGTCCACTGATCGGGTTGAACTTGGTCGACCAGCCGCTGGACGGCTGCGAATGCGCGGTCGCAGTCGGCCACGACTGAAGGGATCTGGGTCATACCTCTATGGTGGCCGAGATCGACGAGTTCGTGCCGTCGGCCATCCGGCGGCTAGAGTTGCGCCAGGGCGGGTAGCTCAGCCGGTTAGAGCAGGGGGCTCATAACCCCACGGTCCCAGGTTCGAATCCTGGCCCGCCCACTTTTTGCTTGTGTGAGTTTGGCTGATGCGTCGCTGAAGGGCTTCGGGTGATATGTCGTGGTTCTTCGGCGGATGTGTGCCATCGGCTTGGACTGATGTGTCGTACAGGCTTCGGATGACGCGTCCCCTTCAGCATCGGCTGATTGGTCGCATGCGCCTCGGCTGATGGGGGTCACAGTCACGCTCATGAGCCATCAGCGTGAGAGAGCAGCGATACCGGCAGTGCCGTTGATCATCGCGCGTCGGTCCGTGTCCGGTGTGGGTCTTTCGTGGGAGAGGATTGGCGCACGGAGCCGAGCGGGCGGTGTGGGTCAGAAGGGCTGGATCTCCGTTCGCACAAGGACGCCAACCGGCGGCAGCGCACGCAGGATGTTATTGCCATGAATGTCTATAACCTTCTCACAGGCCCCATTGTCCGTGGCATGGGCGAACAGGTGTTTGGTATAATCTGTCAATGGAAGCGTTCGCGATCCCGGATGCGCCAGACCGTCTCGAGGACGCCGTCGATGGACTGGTTGGCGAGTCCATCGATGAGTTCTCGACGCACGCGCTCGGCGAGGATCTGGTCGACATCCGGCGGGCGATCGATCGCCTCGAAGCCGAGTTCCTCCGGCGCCTGCACCGCTTTGATCGTGCCCATGGAGCGGTGGCGGCCGGCGGGGTGAGCACGGTGTCCTGGGTGCGAGCCTGCTGCGGCATGACCGTGAAGGCGGCCGCCTACCGGGTCCACCTGGCGCGGACGCTGGGTCAGCTGCCGGCGACGCTCGACAGCGCCCGGGCCGGGCGCGCCTCCTTGAGCAACGTGACCATGATCGCCCACCTCGCCGAGGACGTCGGGGTGGAGCAGCTGGCCCCGTACGAGTCCATCCTGGTGGGCGCCGCGGAGACGCTCGAGCCCGGTGCCATGCGCACCCTCACCCAGGCCACCCGGCTGCGGCTCGATCCCGACGGCGTGCTCGCCGACGAGAATCACGCCCACGAGCGCCGCTGGTTCGAGTGCGACCAGACCTATGGCGGGGTGTTCGTGCTCCGTGGCGAGCTCGATGCCGAAGGCGGCGCGCTGCTGAAGACCGCGATCGATGCGCTCAGTCACGGGATGCGCCGTGGCGAGACCCGGACCGGGTCGCAGCGCCGGGCCGACGCGCTGGTCGACCTGGCCGCCCTCCAGCTGCGCTGCGGTGAGCACCGCGACGTGCACGGGCAGCGGCCCCATCTCACGGTGACGGTGCACGCGGACACGCTGCGCGCTGGTTCAGATGGTGAGCCGGCCGAGTTGCGTGGGGTGGGGCCGATCCACCCGGAGACCGCGCGTCGCATCGCCTGTGACGCGGTGCGGACGGTGGTGACGGTTGCGCCGCCTGCTGACGGTGCAGCCTTGACGGCGCCAAGCACGAGTGCAATGCCGCTTTCGGTCGGACGGGCTACACGCATCATCCCGGCACACATCCGCACCGCGCTCCGGCTGCGCGACGATGGCTGCCGTTTCCCGGGGTGCGACCGACCGCCGGCGTGGACCGATGGCCACCACATCATCCACTGGTCGGACGGCGGTCCCACCGAGCTCGACAACCTGGTTTCTCTATGCAGGCCGCACCACCGCGCGGTCCACGAGCAGGGGCGGCGCATCCGCGTCGCTGACGGAGTGGCCGTCGTCGACCCGCCACCCTGACGAAGGGGCTACGCGGTCAGGCAGCGTTTACCGGAGTCCATGGCCGCGCGCATCGTCAACGGTCGGTCTGACGCACCGGGGTCCGGATGTCGAAGGACGTAGCGTTCGAAGCCGCGTTCGCGTTACACGCTGGAGGAACGCGCAAAGGAGGCACGCGGTGAGCGTCGTGACCATCGGGCAGCCTCGGCGGGTAGTGCTGACCGCTTGCCTCTGTCTTGTTGCCTTTTTCGTGGCGTCCTGTGCGTCGCCGACGCCTCACCACTCCCCGCGACCAACGGTGGAGACACCCACCGCCCCGGCGCCATCGGCACCCACAGTCTCGGCTCTCCCGACCGCCTCCGCGTACCCAACGCCCGCCCCACCGCCGGCGAACCTCATCGGTAACCTTCGGATGTTCAGCACGAGCACCGGTTGGGCGCAACGGCTCGACGACGGCGCACTCCTCCATAGCATCCGCGGTGTTCAGTGGTGGAAGGTTGCTTCGCCGCGGCTGCCCGCGGGCCAGGTCGTCACAGCGGTCGCATACATCAGCGCGGACAGCGCTCGCTTGTTGTCCGCTGGCTCTGCGGTGACTCAGACGACGGTGGAACTCATGGACAACAGAAAACGGCGGCGCAAGCTGGGTCAATCAGGGAAGCTTCACGATTCATAGGACCGTGCTGGCAGGTGAGGGCGGTCTCGACTTCGTGGATCCGCAGCACGGCTGGTGGTCGGTCGGAACGGGCGGCACGACCTGGACATCTCTGACCCCCCAGGTGTCCGGTGCGCTGCCGTCACAGTGATCCTGGCCACCGGGGCGATGAAGAGAGAGCGGAGCGCCGGACGCGCCCCGCTCTCAGCGGCGATGAATCGCGGCGTGATTAGACTGCGGGCTCACCGGTTGCCGGATTGAGAATCAAAGGGTTCGCATCCCGGTCGCTGAAGTTGAACATGGCGTTGATGCTGCCGGCGAGCGCATCGAATGAGCCGCCGCCGATGCGCGGTAGCGACCAGTTGTCCTCGATGAACCGGAGAATAGAGGTCGTGTCGGTGATCGAGTGGTCGATCGCATTCGTGCGCGCGTACGGCGAGACCACGAGGAGCGGCAGGCGCTGTCCGTAGCCGCAGCGATCCTCGAATCCACCGGCCGGCGTGCCGGAGCCGCAGTGCCCGGTTCCCGTCAACGCATCCTCGACGGACGTCGAGGCGTTGACGATCGGCGGCATCACCTGGTCGTACCAGCCGTCCGAATCGTCGTAGGCGATGACGATCGCCGTCGACTTCCAGAACTTTGACTGCTCGATCGCGTTGATCGTGTTCACCAGATAGGTCTGCTCGTCAATCGGATCCGAGTACCCGGCGTGGCCATCCTGATAACGGGGCGCCTTGACGAAGCTCACCGCCGGCAGGTTGCCATCGGTCAGGCTCTGGTAGAAGTAGCTCAGGTCGTACTGATGGTTCGCCTGCCCAGCATGGCCGACCTCCGCCGCAGTCGCGGGCGGGAGGTGCGCAGGATTTGCAGTGCTCGCGTAGTACTGGAACGGATCATGGTGCGCGCTGTAGTCGGTGACTGCGGCGCCGCCGATGTTGGTATGGCTCGCACCGCAGACGACTGTCCCGTTGACCTGACTGGTCGGAGCAAAGCCGCCCTGGAACCATCCCCATGTGACGTGCCTGGCGTTGAGCTCGTTGCCGATGTTGGTCCCCGCCATGGCGATCGTCGAGCCTGACGAGCACTCGTCGAATGTCGGATCGGCATCGCCGTACACCGTTCCGTTGTCGGTCACACCGGCGAGCACGGCCGGTGTGGCGCCGTGGGTCTGGCCGGACACGAGGTTGAGCACACCGGGGGTCGACGGGCCGAACGTCGTGTCGAAGTTGTTGTCACTCATGGCGAAACGCTGCGCATAGTTCCAAAGCGCCGTCACCGTGTTTCCGTCGTAGTAATCCATGACCAGCCCTGGCGGAGCCGTGTCAGGCGCCAGACAACTCTCGACCTGAGTGTATGTGGGGAACTTGTCCATCAAGCCCCCATCCAGCGCTTGCTGCTCCGGCATGTAGTCGTGATTCTGGTCGCAGGTCAGGACGTTGGCCGCGCCGAGCCGGTTGGGGTTCACCCCGTTCGGATTGGCGGTCAGGAGCGCGGTGGTCAGGCCGTTGACGGTCGGTGTTCCCGGCTTTGCCTTGAACGGCTGTCCATCGCTGTTGGTCGCCTTCGGGTAGGTGCCGAAGTAATGATCGAAGGAGACGTTCTCCTGAAAGATAACGACGACGTGCTTGATCGGCGACGTCGTCTTCGCGCTGCTGTTCGCGGTCGATGCCGCGCTCACCCCTGTCACCGTGGCGAGCGACGCACTGACGATCGTGGCGGTCCCAGCCAGCGCCAGCGTGATCAATGGCCGTCTGCTCATGGTTCCTCCTCAACGAAGCCCTGTCGTCTTCGAGGCCCCAAGATGATCGGGCCGGCGTTAAGGCCGTTTTGTGCATCCGGTAACGGCTCGCTAAACCTTGCCAAGGATCGAGGCGCGATGGTCGGGTGACAACCAGTTGCATACTGGTGACGCCTTCGGTACGATTGGCCGCATGGAGGGGGGCCTCGTCCGTCAGTCTGGTGAGGGCCGTGTGCAGGCCCGCCGTGCCGATAGCGTCGCAAGGTTCTTTTCTCGACAAACGATCATTGGCGCGTTCGTCGCTGTGATCGCCATGATCTTCCACGCGACCGGTTCAACAGGACCGGGGGCGGCGACGACCAACATGTCGGTGTTCGTCCTGTCGATACTCGTCGCCCAGGTCACCATGCCGCACCGGCACCTGCGCCAGCTGCTGAGCGCTCCGTCGCACACCACGAGGTATGTCGCCAACCCGCAGCTCGCCACCACCTGGCAGCGTCGGAGGGACGACCCTCAGAGGGTTCGCTTCTGCGGGTACACGGTCTCACCGCGTTCGAGCATCGCGACGAACTGGTTGACTCGGCGCTCGCGAGTCGCAGGCAGTTTGGCGTCGCTGATCCGAAAGAGGATCGCGTAGCGGTTCTGGCTGGTCAGGATCTCGAACATCGCGTGAGCGCTGGGGTGTGCGCTTAGGGCGGCGGCGAGATCAGGGGGCACTTCGCTGAAAGCCGCGCCACCGTACGCAGCCTCCCACCGCCCGTCACCCTGCGCGCGCTCGACCTCGGCCTCGCCCGCCGGGTGCATCCGCCCCTCGGCTCGGAGGCGGCTGATGATCCCGACATTGCGCGCCGACCATCTGCTCCGGGTTCGCCGGGGCGTGAAGCGCTGGCGATAGGTGGCGTCGTCGCCCGATGCCGTCTGGCCGTCGATCCAGCCGTGAGAGAGCGCCTCATCGAGGGCCTGGGCATAGGTGAGGCTCGTGGGCTCGGTGGTGCCTTTCTTGGCGAGCACGAGCCAGACGCCGGCTCCATCGCCGTGGTGTGCGGCGAGCCAGCGGCGCCAGGCGCCGGCGTCCGGGACGATCAACTCGGGGATGTCGGCTGCCATGCCTGCAGCGTCGCAGAAGAAGCCCGAGGGGCGCCTGGGCGAACGGTACGATGGCCGCGCTCATGACTGGGTACTGGTAGCCGATCCGTGTCCTGCGACTGGCTGTTCGTCGACGGGTCGAGCCTCATCTTTCGCGCCTTCTACGGGGTGCCGAAGACCGTCAAGTCGCCGGACGGCAGGCTGATCAACGCCGCGCGTGGCTTCCTCGAGACGCTGACGCGATTGGTGAGCACCCGCCAGCCGCATCGCATCGCGGTGGCGAGCGACGCCGACTGGCGCCCAGACTGGCGTGTCGCACTGATATCAGGCTACAAGGCCCAGCGCGTCGCGGAACCGATCCCACCGGCGCTCATCCCGCAGATGCCGGTCATCGACGCCTTCCTCGCAGCGATCGGCATCGACGAACTCGGCGTCGCCGGCTACGAGGCTGAGGATGTGATCGCTACCTGGACTGCGAAAGCACGCGGCACCGTCGAGATCGTCAGCGGGGATCGGGACCTGTTCGCGCTCATCGAGGACCCACGGGTGAAGGTGCTCTACCCGGAGAAGGGCGGCCTGGCTCTGGTCGATGAAGCCGAGGTCACCCGCCGGTACGGGATTCCGGGGCGCCGCTATGCCGATTTCGCCATGCTTCGCGGTGATCCGTCGGATGGGCTCCCGGGGTTGAAAGGCGTGGGCGCGGTTGCCGCCGCATCGATGATCCGGCAGCACGGCGGCGTCCCGGCCATCCTCGAGGCGCGCCGGCTGAGTGAGCACGACCACGACTACCTGACCCGAGCCTTGCGGGTGGTGCCCCCGGTGCCGGATCTGCCCATCGAGCTGCCGTCCGGGCGCCGGGATCGCTACCCGGCAGACCCGCAGGCCCTCAACACCCTGATGGCGGCACACGGACTGCAGGCCGCGTCGAGCCGCCTTGTCGACGCGCTGAGCGAGCGCGAGCGCGAATCCTGACATGACGGTCCTGCGCACCTATCGCGTGCTTCTCGCGGGAATCGTGGTCGCGCTGGCGAGTCCGCCACTTCTGACGCTCGTGCTCGTTCGGTTGCCCTCATCGGAGGCGCGCGCGTACGTCTTCCTGTATCTGGGAATTGTCGCCTCCCTGGGCCTGATCACCGGACTTGTCCCTGCGCTCGTGGCGGCCGCACTGTCGTCCTTCCTCGCCGACTACTTCTTCCTGCTGCCGCTCGGTAGCCTCAGCCTCGCCAACCCAGGCGACGTGGTGTACTTGGTCATCTTCTTCGCGACTGCCGGCGCAGTCGGGGGGGTCGCGGCACTACGTCGCCGATCGATCGTCGAGGCGCGAGCGCTTTCGCGAACCCTTGCCGACGCGAACGCTGAGCTCGAGCGCCTGTATCGTGACCAGGCGGCATCAGCACGCACTGCGGTGCGGCTCGCGCAGACGCAGCAACAGGTCGCCGTGCTTCGTGACGCGGATCGCGTCCGTCGCGAACTCCTGCAGAACGTGAGTCACGAGTTGCGTACGCCCCTGGCGAGCATCCTCACCGGCGCAACGGTGCTGCTCGGCCGGAGGGATGTTGGGGCCGCGGTCCGTGACGGCCTTACCGGCATCGTCACCCAGTCACGCAGGCTCGACCGCTTGGTGGGCGACATGCTCGATCTGGCCCGTATCGAAGG
This sequence comes from Candidatus Dormiibacterota bacterium, assembly GCA_963756075.1. Classification (GTDB taxonomy): domain Bacteria; phylum Chloroflexota; class Dormibacteria; order Aeolococcales; family Aeolococcaceae; genus Palsa-851. Next base: position 708,459 of record CAVWMH010000002.1, read on the forward strand.
GCATGCGCTCGAGCTGCGCCTCGAGCCCACCGACGTGGGCGAGGCGGCCGAGGCGGCGTCGTCCCGGTTGAGACAGACCCACCCCACGCGCACCGTGCGCGTCGAGATCGAGCCGGGTTCGCTCGAAGCTGTTGCGGACTGGGATCGTCTCGGGCAGGTGCTCGACAACCTGCTCGTCAATGCGGACCGGTACGCGCCGCCCACCTCTCCGATCGAAATCCATGTAGCCCCCGGGGCTCGAGGAACGATCGTCACCCGGGTGGTCGACCACGGCCCCGGTGTCCCCGCGGCCGTGAAGGACCGCATTTTCGAGCGTTTTGTTCGCGAGGAGCAGGCGGATTCGGAGGGGACCGGTCTCGGCCTGGCTATCGTTCGCGGGATCGTTGAAGCGCATGCCGGGCGCGTCTGGCTCGACGACCCGGACAGCGGCGGCGGGGCGGTCTTCGCCTTCACGCTCCCGGCCGCGCCACCGGAGCCGGCCCACCCCGAGCCGGCGGCCACCGACCCGGTGACCGCAACGTAGCCTCCGGCGTCAGTCGGCGGCGTCCTCGTGCGGGTTCGGGAGCACGTGGACGTCCACGTCGGTGAGCACCTCGATGAGCTTTCGCAGAGTCCCGCGACGCCCACGACCGCGCGTGACCACGATCTCGGTGGCAAGGATCTTCCGGGCGTAATGAGCCAGAGCAGTTGCCGGGTCGCGCTCGTAGAGGGTGACGAAGGTGCCGTCGGCCTGGTGCGTGAGGGCGGCGTACGCGCCGAGCAGTTGCATCTCCTGCTCGGATCGATTGCGATCCCGGACGGTGACCGCAGTCATCTTGCCGTCGAGCCGGGCCGCGAGCGCCGCGGTGCCGGCGATGACATCGTCCATGCCGCGCCGTGGCGGTACGCACAGCATGACCCTCGGCTTGACCTCCCATGGCGCCTCGATGCCGCGGTCGCGCATGTATGCGACCAGGCGGCGATCCGTGTGCTCGGCGAGCATCCGAAACGCGAGCTCGCGCAGGGAAGCGAGCACCTCCGGGCGGAACGCGCGGGCGCGAGCCTGCGCCGCTTCGCTGGCCGGCACGATCTCACCGCGGCGGAGCCGCTCATCGAGCAGCGATGGCGTGATGTCGACGATCTCGAGCTCGGTGACCTGGTCGAGGAACTCGTCGTCGACGACGTGCTCCGGCCGGGCGCCGAGCATGGCCCCCATGCCTTCGACAGTGCTGCGCAGATCGGTCAGGTGCAGCGTCGCAATCAACATCATCCCGGCTCGCAGCAGTCGAGGCACCGACTCGGTGATCGGCCGTCCCTGCGTGTCCACCCCGGCGAGATCATCGAGGCAGGCGACCTCCGGGTTTCGCCGCAGCAGCGCCTCAATATCGACGCTCCCTTGCAGCGCCGTTGAGCTCGGGCCGCCGAGGACTTCCAGGTCGCCGAGAGCGATCTCGCAGCGGTTGTGCCCGGCGGTCTTGACAGCGGCGACGACGACGTCCGTGCCGCGCTGCCGGCGCCGGCTCGCCTCCTCGAGCATCGCGACTGTGGTGCCGCACCCGCGCGCGTATCCGAGGTAGACGCGCAGCCCGGAGCGGATCGCACTGGCGTGCAGCGCGCGGAGCAATGCCTCTGAGTCGGGCCGCTGGTTGCCGCCGCCGAGCGACATGTCACGGCCGGCCGGCGCCGGACGCGCCACGACGTGCACGCTCACGTCCCGGAGCTCGGCAATCAACCGGTCGACGAGCCCCCGATGCAGGCGTCCGCGCATCCCTGGATGGGCCGCCTCACCGACGACAACGTGCTGCGCGACGAGCTCCTGGGCGACGGCGATGACGGTGTCGGCGACCTTCCCCTCGCGCTGGATGAATTCGCACTGGAGCAACTCGGCGAGCTCCTTCGACTTGGCCCTGCCTCGGTCGGTTTCCTCATCGTGCTTGCCAAGCACCACCAGCACGGTGCAGAACCCGCCGAATCGCCGCGCCAGACGGCTCGCGCGCCGGATCAACGGGCCACTGCTCTCATGCCCGCTGACGGCGACGAGCACCGACTGCGGGGCGGGCCGCACGGCGCCACGGGCGCGGCCGACGGTCTGCGCCACCAGACGAAGCGCTATCTCGCGCAGCGCTGCCAGGTTTCCAGGCCGGAAGAAGTTGGCCAGCGCTGTGTCGATCTTGTCGGGCGCGTAGATGTTGCCGTGGCGCATGCGCTTGCGCAGCGCCTCGGGTGAGATGTCGATGAATTGAATCTCGTCAGCGTTGTCCAGAACGCGATCGGGGAGGGTCTCGCGGACGGGGATGCCGGTGATGTGCTCGGCGAGGTCCTTGACCGATTCGAGATGCTGCACGTTGACTGTCGTCACCACATCGATGCCGGCCTCGAGGAGCTCCTCGACATCCTCGTACCGCTTGGTGTGGCGGACGCCGGGCGCGTTGGTGTGGGCGAGCTCGTCGACGAGCGCGACCTGCGGGTGGCGCGCCAGCACGGCATCGAGATCCATCTCCTCGATGACCTTGCCGTGGTACTCGACCTCGAGGCGGGGGACAACCTCGAGGCTGCCGATTGCCTGCTCGGTCAGTTTGCGGCCGTGCGTCTCGACGAAGCCGACGACGACGTCCTCGCCCTGGGAGCGGCGGTCGTGCGCCTCGCGGAGCATGGCGAAGGTCTTGCCGCTTCCCGGCGTGGCGCCGAGGAACACGCGCAGGTGGCCGCGCCCGACACGAGCCGTCGGGACCGACGCCGTTCCAACCGCGATCGTTTCGGTCATATCTCTAATGATGCTCGTGAGTGGCGACCGGTAAACGCATCAGCGGGCGAGGCTCGTCTGCTGGGCGTCAATCGCGACGTTGAGCTGGAGGACGTTGACGACGGGCTCGCCGAACACCCCCAGGATCCGGCCCTGCAGCTGGGATTCCACCAGCGCCCGGACCTTGGTGGGGTCGAGTCCGCGGGCACTCGCCACCATGTTCACCTGGGCAAGCGCCGCCGCCTCACTGATGCCGGGGTCGAAGCCGGTGAAGTCGGAGGTGACGAGGTCGATCGGCACGGGGGCCGGTACGCCTGCCGCAACATAGGCGGCCACGGCTGCCTTGGTCGTCTCCTTCAGCAAAGGGTTGGATGGCCCCAGGTTGCTGCCGGCGGAATTTGCGGCGTTGCACGGCTGCAGCGCGGCGGTGTTCGGGTTGGACGTGTATGAGAGGCGTCCCTGAAAGTACTTCGTGTCGATGGTGATCTGCAGGCTGCCGTCCGACGCGACCTTCTCCTGAGGGCAACTCTGGCCGATGAGCGTGGATCCGACGACCTTGCCGTTGACGGTGACCAGGCTGCCGTTGGCATTGCTGTTGAAGGCGACCTGCGAGATGCCGGTGATCACGAAGGTGTAGATGAGTGCGAGCGCGGCGATGGCCACGGTGAGCCGGAGTCCGATCAGGAGCTGCTTGGAAAGACTGCGCATGGCTGTGCCTACACCAGGTGTATCGCGGTGATGATGATGTCGATGAGCTTGATGCCGATGAACGGCGCGATAATTCCGCCGACGCCGTAGATGAGCAGGTTGCGGCGCAGGAGTGCGGACGCGCCGACGGCGCGGAAGCGCACGCCTCGCAGCGCGAGCGGGACCAGCGCGATGATGATCAGCGCGTTGAAGATCACCGCACTCAAGATCGCGCTGTGCGCCGAGTGCAAGCCCATGATGTTGAGCACCGACAGCGGTTTGAGCGCCACGTACGCGGTGAACATCGCGGGGATGATGGCGAAGTATTTCGCGACGTCGTTGGCGATGCTGAAGGTCGTCAGAGCGCCGCGGGTGATGAGCATCTGCTTACCGGTCTCCACGATCTCGATGAGCTTGGTCGGATCACTGTCTAGGTCGACGAGGTTCCCCGCCTCCTTGGCGGCCTGAGTCCCGCTGTTCATGGCGACACCGACGTCGGCCTGCGCGAGTGCGGGGGCGTCGTTGGTGCCGTCTCCGGTCATCGCCACGAGCTTGCCTCCCGCCTGCTCCTGCCGGATGAGGTCGAGCTTGTTCTCCGGCGTCGCCTGTGCCAGGAAGTCGTCGACGCCGGCCTCGGCCGCGATCGCTGCTGCGGTCAACGGATTGTCCCCGGTGATCATCACCGTGCGAAGACCCATCCTGCGCAGTTCCGCGAACCGTTCGGCGATCCCGGGCTTAACGATGTCCTTGAGATGGATGGTCCCGAGAACGGCTCGATTCTCGGCCACGAGAAGTGGGGTGCCACCGCTGCGCGCGATGGTCTCGACCTGCTCGGTCACAGCCGTCGACACCGAATCGTCGCCGCACCATTTGGCGACCGAGTCGCCCGCGCCCTTGCGAATGCTGTCATCGGCGCGGTCGACGCCGCTCATGCGCGTTTCTGCTGTGAATGGCACAAAGGTCCAGTCGTCGCCGTCGGCCGTCTCAGGCGCCCCGAAGCGCCGGGCGAGAGCGACGATCGACCGGCCCTCGGGTGTTTCGTCCGCGTGGCTTGCCAGGTCCGCTGCGCGAACGAGTTTCTCCATCGCGATCCCCGGCGCGGGCAGAAACTCCGTCGCCTGGCGGTTGCCGAGCGTGATGGTCCCGGTCTTGTCGAGCAGCAGCGTGTCAACGTCGCCCGCCGCCTCCACCGCTCGGCCCGACATGGCGAGCACGTTCTTCTGGAGGAGGCGATCGATGCCGGCGATACCGATCGCGCTCAGCAGACCGCCGATCGTCGTCGGGATGAGGCAGACCAGGAGTGCGATCAGCACCGGGACCGAGATCGACGCCCCGGAGTAGATGGCGAACGGCTGCAACGTGACCACCGCGATGAGGAAGATCAGCGTGAGGCTGGCAAGCAGGATGTTGAGCGCGATCTCGTTCGGCGTCTTCTGGCGGGACGCGCTCTCGACCAGCGAGATCATTCGATCGAGAAAGGTCTCGCCGGGGTTCTGGGTGATCTCGATCACGATCCTGTCGCTCAGGACGCGCGTTCCGCCGGTGACCGCGCTTCGGTCACCTCCGGCCTCGCGAATCACCGGCGCCGATTCACCCGTGATCGCCGATTCGTCGACGCTTGCAATTCCCTCGAGGATGGTGCCGTCACTCGGGATCACATCGCCGGCCTCACACACCACGACGTCGCCCCTGCGCAGGTTCATCGCGGATATCGCGATTTCCCTGCCCCCGGCGCCACCATCCAACTTGCGCGCGACGGTCTCCGTGCGCGTGCGCCGCAGCGCCTGCGCCTGTGCCTTGCCCCGTCCCTCGGCGATGGCCTCGGCGAAGTTGGCGAAAAGCACCGTGAACCACAACCACAGAGCGATCTGCCCGATGAAACTCGTGTCGACGCTGTTGCCCGCGACGCTCGCGAAGAACCCGTACGTGGTCATGACCGCGCCGATCTCCACGACGAACATAACCGGGTTGCGCACCATGGTGCGCGGGTCGAGCTTCACGAAGCTCTGACCAATCGCCGGGGCGAGCAGGGCTGGATCGGTGACGCTGCTGCGGCGACGCTTGGGGTGGTGCGCGGATGCGAGAGCCATGTCAGACCGCCGCAATGAGCTTGAAGTGTTCGAGAATCGGTCCCAGCGATACCACCGGAAAGAACGTGAGCGCGGCGACGACCAGAATGGTTCCGATCAGCAGCGCGATAAAGAGCAGCCCGTCGGTGGGAAAAGTTCCCGCGCTGGCGGGGACGATCTTCTTCTCGACGAGGCTGCCGGCCAGCGCCATCACCGGAATGATGAAGAGGAAACGTCCCATCCACATCGCGCCCGCGAGCATCAGGTTGTAATAGACCGTGTTGCCGGTGAGGCCCGCGAACGCGCTGCCGTTGTTGCCGGTGGTGGACGTGAACGCGTAGAGGATCTCAGTGAGCATGTGCGGTGTTCCCTGGGTGGCGATCGGTCCAGCCTGCCCGCCAGCTGTGAGGACGGCGATCGCCGAGAAGCCGAGGATCGACGCAGGCAGGACGAGGATCGCAATGGCCGCGTACTTCACATCACGACCCTCGATCTTCTTGCCCACGTACTCGGGGGTTCGACCGACCATCAGACCTGCGATGAACACGGCAATGATCGCGAACACGACCATGCCGTAGAGGCCTGAACCAACACCCCCGGGGGTGATCTCGCCGAGTTTGATGAGCACGAGCGGGACAAGCCCGCCCAAGGGCGTGAAGCTGTCCATAGCCCCGTCGACAGAGCCGGTGCTCGTACCGGTTGTGGCCGTGTTGTACTGCGCTGTCTGGATCGGCCCGAAACGAGCCTCCTTGCCTTCCATGTTCCCGCCGGCCGACTGCGCCGACGCTACCTGCGTGGCGCCGGTCCCAACCAGCGCTGGGTTGCCCTGCTGCTCCTGCCAGGCGGCGACGCCAAAAGCCCCGATCAGGATGATCCCCATGACCGCACCGAGCGCGATCCCCTGCTTGACGTTGCCTACCCATTTCCCAAACGTGATCACGAGGCTGAAGGGGATCACCAGACACGCGAAGATCTCCAACGCGTTGGTGAGGCCGTTGGGATTCTCGAAGGGGTGCGCAGCGTTTGCGTTGAAGAACCCGCCGCCGTTGGTCCCCAGATCCTTGATGGCCTCCTGGGACGCCACCGGGCCTTGGGCGATCGTTTGCACTCCGTTCGCGAGCGTGTGCACCATCGAGTAGCCGCTCATGTTCTCGATGGCGCCGTTGGCGACCAGAATCAGGGCGATCACGAAGCTGATCGGCAGGAGTACGTAGAGCGTCCCGCGCACCGTGTCGACCCAGAAGTTGCCGAGCGTGGTCATCGTGCGACGAGCGATGGCTCTGATCACAACGATGGCGATCGCCATGCCCATGGCTGCACTGAGGAAGTTGTGCAGTACGAGCGCTACTATTTGGGAGAAGTAGCTCATCGTGGTCTCGCCGCTGTAGTTCTGCCAGTTGGTGTTGGTGGCGAAGCTCAACGCCGTGTTGAACGCCAGCGGTGCTGGCACGCCGGGGAGGTTCTGGGGGTTCAGCGGCAGGTGATCTTGGAAGCGCAGTATCAGGTACGTGAACGCCGTGCCCACAACGGTGACCGCAAGAATCGAGACCAGGTAGCCGATCCAGCCCTGCTCGTATTCCTCGTCGACGCCGATGATCCTGTACGTGACACGTTCGACTGGACGAAGCACGCGGCTGAGCCAGACCGGCTCTCCCTTGTAGACCTTGACCATATAGCCGCCGAGGAACCACGCGCCCACGCCGACCGCGACGTACGTGATCAGCACTGCGATGAGATCGAGAGCCATCAGAAGCGCTCCGGCGCGACCAGGGCGATGATCAGATAGATCGCGGCCAACAGCGCGATAACCGCAGAGACGACATAACCGGTGAGCTCACCCATCTCAGATTGTCCGGAGACCGGCGATCATCAGGAAAGCCGCGACGAGCATCCCCGCGAAGCACAGCAGCACGAGGAGGTCAAGTGCCATCTGACTACGAGCTTCGCAGTGAGGCCGTCAACGAAGCGTCAACGCAATCCAGTCGTTGCGCCGCCTGACACCTCACGCCGGCACAGCCTCGAGACCCAGCGCGGTTCCCGCCTGATCGGCGAGCGTCACCGCGGCAAGGAGTTGCTGCTGCGACACTCTCGTGCCGGGATCCGCGACCAGCACGAAGCGTCCCAACCGGTGGTGTTGGTTCTCGACGCCGAGGCTGATCTCCTTGCCGGGAAGCCCCAGTGTGTCGAATCCCCACCAGATCCTTCCCCAGCTCACGTCGCCGTTGCGCTCGATCATCGGGCCGACCGCGTCCGGAAATGACGCGTCGAACCAGCAGCTCCGCAGTCCCAGCATGTCCTGCAGCTCTGTTGCGATTGCCGCAACGACGTCGTTCGCGGGTACGCCGGACGCGAGCATCTCTGCGATCGCCTGGATTCGCGAGAGGTTGTCGCCTGATTGCGAGACGCGCCGGCGGTGCTCGCGGTTGCGAGCCGAGAGCTGTCCGACGATCAGGCCGCCGACGAGAAGCAGGACCGTCGTCTCGATGTCGCCCGCATTCGAGATGGACACCGAGCCATACGGTTGGGTGTAGAAGCCGTCGAAGCTCAGCGCAGCGGACACTGCGGCGATCGCCGCCGGCAGGCGGCTCCCGATTGCCGCCACCGCCGATACCAGCACCGCCAGCCCGAGCGCGACCGTCGCGGATGGAATCTGAGCGCGCAGTGGCAGAAGGCTCAGGGCAAGGGCAACAGGTGCAGCAACGGCAACGGCCACCAACGCGATCGGCTGGCTCCGCGAGGCGATCGCCAGGGTGCGAGCCCAGGCGGTCTCATCCGCGGGTCTCGAGGTTCCAGGCAATGGGATCGGCGCGACTTCCGGTGCCATCAGGAACCAACGGTCTCACCCGGACCGTCAACAAAGCGTCAACGAGCAGGGCCGAATCGATAGCCCTGGCGACCGACTGTCACCACCACAATGGGATGGGTTGGATCGTCCTCGAGCTTGACCCGCAGGCGCTGGGCGAACGTCCTGAGATAGTTGCGCTCGTCCGCATACTGCGGCCCCCAGACGCGCTGGAGCAGGGTGCGATGGTCGAGCGTCACGCCGGCATTCCGGGCAAGCTCCGCCAGGAGCAGCCACTCGGTCGGCGAAAGCCGCACCTCGGTGCCGTCGCGGGTCACCGCACGCGCGCCAAGGTCGACCCGAACACGGCCCTGCACAACGATCCCGCCTGCGCTAGCCGGCGGACGGATGCGGCGCAGCACGGCCCGAACCCGGGCAAGCAGTTCGTCTGCGCCAAACGGCTTGGCGAGGTAGTCGTCGGCCCCGAGGTCGAGGGCGCGAACCTTGTCGGTCTCCTCGCCTCTGGCGCTGATCACGATCACCGCCGCCCGGTGGTGGTTGTCCATCTGCTCGAGGATCTGCCATCCGTCGACAAACGGAAGCCCGATGTCGAGCAGGACGATGTCGATCGCGCCACCACCACGAAGCATCTGCGACGCGGTGATGCCGTGGGTCGCGAGCGACGTCTCATAGCCCGCCGAGGTGAGCGCTCCAGCAAGAACCTCGCGGAGCGCCGCGTCGTCCTCGACGACGAGGATGTGCGCGGCGCGTTCGTCCGTCAACATGATCCCGGACCGGCCGGAGTCGCGCCCTGCACCACGTTGATCGTCTCCTTGAACGTCGCGGGAGGATTGAACGATTGGTGGTTTGGGGACACGAGCTCGACCTCGACCGCGTGGCGGCCGGCGGGGAGGTCCACCGGCACGTGCCAGACGTCGACGGTGGATGCCTGAACGCCGTCGAGGATCACGGCCAGGTAGTACTGCGAAGACGTCGCCGGAACCAGACCGCCCGACGCCGGGACGCCGCACACCGTGAGCGTCAGCGGCGCGCCCACGTCGGCTCCGGGTGCAGGCGACACGATGCGAACAGCGTACGGTGGCCCCACGATCAGCGCCGGGCTGAGGATCCAGCTCGCTGCCAGGGCACCAGCGCCACAGACGGCCGCGGCACCGCCAGCGATGCGCAGCGCACTCCTGCGCACTGCAAAAACCAGGAGCCCGCCACCGAAGATCAGCAGCGCAAGTCCCCACTGCAACGGCAGTGGGAGCCCGCTGACGATGTGCGCGATCACTCTTGACCTCGGTCAGGCCGGCGCGACGGTGAAGAAGACCGTCGGCGTGACATCGCGAGGTGCGAAGGGAAAGTGATCCTGCGCAACGAACTCGGCGTACATCGAGTACTCGAGCCCGGGTTTCACCGTAATCGGCTGCGACAGCGTGTAGCTCATGAAGATCAGCTGATTGTTGAGGTACAGGTGCACGTGCCCCTTGGTGGGTGTGATGTCGGCGGTCGTCACCTGTGTGACCACCCCTCCGGTGATCGACACTCTGACCACCAGGGTTGTGCCATGCACGACCTCGCCGCTGCTGGGAGCGACGAGCGTGATCTTCACGGGCGTCGGCGGTCGATGGCCGAGACCGCCCGAAGGCGTCGGATACGGAGTTGGCGCAGGTGTACCCGAGGTGCCATCGGCTGCCGCCGATCTGCATGCGGTCATGCAGACGAGCACAGCGGTCAGGAGGACGAGGAGTGGACGTCGCATCGGTTCAGTTCCCTGCCCGCCCAATTATGCGCAGCGCCAGCGGAACAGGATTCAGCAAGGGGACTGCCTCAATGGGTGTAGGGCGGCAGGGGGGTGGGGGCACTCAGCGAATTTGGAAGCGACCGAGCGAGCGCGACAATCTGCTTGCGCGAACGAGGGAGCGGACAAGCTGAGCGGAGTGTCCCCACCCCCCTGCCGCCAAACCACAGCGCGAGGGACGGTACGCCGCGCCGCTCAGCCGCCCGAGAAGTCAGCGCAGACGGTAGGTAGCCGGCCGCTCGTCGGTGACCGATACCTTCGGAGCGTTGCGCTCGAGGATACGGCGCACCTGCTGGGGCGTGAAGCTGCCGCCGAGGCGCTTCCGGATCGCCGCAACCGCCAGGGGTCGAGTGGATTCCTTGAGCACCGCCAGCACCTTGTCGTCGGGTGTGCTCCGTGTGGAGGTGTGCTTGCCGTTCGAGATGGCAACCGGTGCCGCCGTCCTGGTGGGCTCGGGCGCGCTCTCGGGCACACGATGCGGCTGCTCGGCCACCGGAGCTTCGCTGCGTGCCGGCAGGTCGATGCGGGCCGGCCGCGTCGAGCCCTCGCCGTGGAGACGCGTCCACATGGCGGGAAGATCATCGAGGACCTGACGCACGAACGCCGCCGAGCCGCTTACCTCGATCTCGCGATCGCCGTCACGGAGGCGCAGCGAGTGCGACATCGGCGCGGCGGGAACCTCCACCCGGGGCGCGGGGCGGAAGGGCGGCCGCGAGTCGTTGTTGTTGTAGTTGGGCCGGGGGCCGGAGAACTGCCGGGGGCCGGAGAACGAGGGACGGTCCGAAGAGGGGCGTCCCTGATAGGGGCGGTCGTCAGGCATTGGTCTCCTGGGTGTCTGCGGGTTCGTCGTGGTTGTGACCGTGGCTCCGGCTGCCGCGCGGCGTGGGCTCGGCGGCCACGGGGGTACCGACGACATCCGCCGCCGGGTCGGGCTCGGCCTGAGCCTGCGACGCCTTGGTGAGATCGGTTATCTCGACATGGCGATCGTCATCGGGCAGGGTGATCTGTGGGAGGTCGTCGTCATCAGACGGCGCCGGGCCGAACAGGCGCTCCTGGATCTTGGTCCGGAGCGGCGACTGGATCAGCGCGAAGACACCGCCGACAACCGCCGCGCCAATCAAGAGATTGCGCACACGATGGGTCTGCTTCTTTGGACGGATCGCCGTGCTGAGCTTGTCCGAAGCGTCGGCGATCCGCTCGCGTGCCGCGTTGCCGGCGGCCGTGACTCTACTGTCGCTCGCAAGGTGTTCGGCTGTGTCCGCCAGCGTCCCGGCGGCACTCTGCAATACCTGGCTCAAACCTTCAGCGCCGCGTTGCACCGTCGGCATGGCAGCGCTGCCGGCACCGCGCGCGAGCGTGACGGCGTGATCGGCAAGGTCACTGATCGTATCGGCTGCCCGACCGCGGTCAAGCACGGCAGCTCTGGAACGTCGACTCCGCATGCTGCAACAAACCTCCGTTCTCACCTGCCATCCATGGCGCCAAATGAATGAACCGGCACCAAAAGATTGATTCTACGTTGGTTGCACGCTTCAACGCTCCATGCGCGCAGCGCGGACTTCGATCAGGCGGCGGAGGAAAGCGGGGGCGAGAGACCGCGGAGACTGATCGGTGACGCCTCCCGAGCGAGCGCGGTATCCAGCGGCGCGTCGAGGAACCATCTGATGCGCGCTGCGGCGACCGGACCGACGAGCCGGGCCAGCTCGGGCTCCGATGCGCTGTAGATCGCCCGCAGCGACGGGAAGGCGCGGATCAGCTTCACGTAGGCGGCGGGCTCGAGACCGTCAACCGCTGCGAGATGGCTCACGCGACGCCGGGCCAGGGAACCCGCCTCATCGGCGTCGAGCGGGAGCTGGAGCTCGATGGTGCGGATGGCCATGGACTGAGTTTACCGAACGGATGTTCGACTTGTCAAATCGACCCGATCGTGCGTACGCTTGCGGTTGATGCCTCTGTACGAATACCGCTGCAACGACTGCTCGGCCGTGTTCGAGCTGCTCCGCCCCATGGCCGATCGGGAAGTCGCCGCCGTCTGTCCGAGCTGCGAGAGCCGGGCCAGCATGCCGTTGATCAGCCGGGTGGCAGTCCACGCCGGATCGGGGTCCGACGCGGCTCCGAGTGTCGGCGGTGGTGGTGGCGGCGGTTGCTGCGGCGGCAGTTGCGGCTGCGGCGCCAACTGACCGAGGTTCAGCCCGCTCCCAGCGCAGGGATCGCGACCGCGAGGTCAGCCGCGGTACCGGTCAAGTCCAGCTCCGTCTGAAGGACCGACGCCAGGAAGACGCGGCGATGTGCCGGATGAGGGCCGTGCTCTCTGATCGCCGCGCGGTGCTCCGGGGCGCCATACCCCTTGTTGCTCGCCCAGTTGTACTGAGGCGCCTCATCGTGCATGCGTGTCATGAGCGCGTCGCGGTGGACCTTGGCGATGATCGACGCAGCCGATACCGCCGGCACCTTGCGATCCCCTGCCACGAGTGAATGCAGGGGACGCGACACCGGGATGCGCAGGTTCCCATCGCAGCAGTAGCCATCGGCGTCGACAGCATCCACGAGCCTCCGGAAGATCTCGACGTTGGCCCATCCGAGACCTCGCCGGTTGATGTCCTCAACGCTCACCTCGGCCACCGCCCAGGCGACCGCGCGCTCGCGCAGCACCGCACCGACCAGCTCGCGCTGTCGTGCGGTCAGCAGCTTGCTGTCGCGGAGCAGAGGGTGGCGGAAGCGCTGCGGCAACACCACCGCCGCGGCGACGAGCGGGCCGGCGTACGCGCCGCGACCCACCTCGTCCATGCCGCACAGACGGAAAGCGCGCCAATCGCTGACCGCGAAGGTGGTTCGGATGTAGTCGGGAACGCGGAACCGCGGCATCGGCTGGCGAGAGTGTAGCCCTCGGGTTTGCTACGGTGACGGGGCAGCGTCCATCCCTGGGAGGCATATCGCGTGAACGAGGTGCTCTGGACCGACGTCGCTCCGCGTGACGGCCTCCAGAACATCGCCGAGACCATCAGCACCGAAGCGAAGATCCGGCTGGTCCTCGGGTTGCTCGACGCGGGCGTACCGCGCGTCGAGGCAACATCGTTCGTCTCTCCGATCTGGGTGCCACAGCTCGGGGACGCGCCCGCAGTGCTCGCCGGACTGCAACCCGAGCTGGGACGGCTTCGCGTGCTGATCCCCAATCTCCGTGGACTCGAGCTGGCGCTCGCCCACGGCATTCGGAATGTGCTCGTCACCATCGCCGCGACCGATTCCTTCAACCGACGCAACGTGAATCGAAGCGTCGACGAATCGCTTGACGAGATATCGCACATCGTCGAGCTCGCGGGCGAGCGTGCATGCAGCGTCGACGCTGCCGTCTCGGTGAGCTTCGGTTGTCCGTTCGAGGGGGAAGTCTCGCCGGCGCGGGTCGTCGAGCTGTGCGCGGACCTTGCAGCACGCGGCGTGAAGGAGGTGGGGATCGCGGACACGATCGGCGTGGCGACACCCGCTGATGTCAGAGCGATGTGCGCGCTCGTCGCCGTCTCGGTTCCGATCGATCGGCTGTCGCTGCACGTGCACGACACGCGCGGGCTCGGCGTTGCCAATGTGATCGCCGCATATGCCGCCGGTATCCGCCGGTTCGACGGATCGGTCGGTGGGGTTGGTGGATGCCCGTTCGCGCCGCGCTCCACCGGCAACGTCTGCAGCGAGGACGCGCTTCAGGCGCTGCACGCGCTCGGAGCCCATACCGGCATCGATCTCCAGGCAATGTGCGAGGTCGCGGAGATGCTTGCGTCCGATCTTCGCCGTGACCTTCCCGGCAAGCTGTACCGCGCCGGAATCTGGAGCCGTCTTCCGCAGGAAACTCCCGCGGAGACGAGCGTTGGCTGAGGCCGTATCCGCGCGGCTCGAAAGGGCGCGCGCAGGCGGCCCGCAGCGACATCGAGACAAGCTGGCCGGGCAGCACAAGTTGATGCCGCGCGAGCGCATCGCACGTCTCCTGGACCCGGGCGCCGAGTTTGTCGAGGACGGGCTGCTTGCGGGCACAGAGGACCCGGAGCTCGCGGCTGAGGGAGTGGTCACCGGCATCGGAGTGCTGCACGGCAGGACGTGTGCGGTGATGGCCAACGATCCAACGGTGAAGGCGGGGTCCTGGGGGCCGCGCACCGTCGAGAAGATCGTCCGCATTCAGGAGACGGCCGAGCGTCTGCAGATTCCGCTCGTGTACCTCGTCGATTCGGCGGGTGCGCGCATCACCGAACAGGTCGCGATGTTTCCGGGGCGGCGCCACGCTGGCCGGATCTTCCATATGCAGGTGCGGCTTTCCGGTCAGGTGCCCCAGGTGTGCGTGCTCTTCGGACCGAGCGCAGCGGGCGGCGCCTATATCCCCGCGTTCTGCGACATCGTGATCATGGTGGAGGGGAATGCCTCGATGTACCTTGGCTCGCCGCGCATGGCCGAGGTCGTCGTCGGTGAGAAGGTGACCCTCGAGGAGATGGGCGGAGCGCGGATGCACTGCACGGTCAGCGGCTGCGGTGACGTGCTGGTTGCGGACGAGGATGCGGGCATCGTCGCGGCGCGACGCTACCTCGAATACCTGCCCCAGTCGTGGCACGACGTGCCACCGGTCGCGCCGTCACGCGACGTCGCTGCGGGATGCGAGGACATCACCGACGTGATTCCCGATGAGGCATCGAAGGGATACGACGTGATGGCGTTCATTCACGGGATCATCGACGAGGGCTCCTTCTTCGAGATCAAGCGTCTGTTCGCGCGCGAGATCGTCTGCGGTTTCGCACGGATCGACGGCCACTCGATCGGTATACTCGCGTCCCAGCCGCGTTTCAAGGGCGGGGTGCTCTTCGTCGACTCGGCGGACAAGGCGACGCGTTTCATCACGTGCTGCGACGCCTTCAACGTGCCCCTGCTCTTTCTCGCCGACGTTCCCGGTTTCATGATCGGCACCGCCGTCGAGCGGCAGGGGATCATCCGGCACGGCGCCAAAATGATCGCGGCGCTTGCGCAGGCGCAGGTTCCGCGGATCTCGGTGATCCTGCGCAAGGCGTACGGCGCCGGTCTGTACGCGATGAGCGGGCCCGCGTTCGAACCGGACTGCACCCTCGCGCTGCCCACGGCACAGATCGCGGTGATGGGTCCGGAGGCGGCGATCAACGCGGTGTACTACAACAAGATCCAGGACACGCCGAAGGATGAGCGCGCAGCGTTCGTCACGGCGCTTCAGGATGCGTATCGCGATGACATCGACATCTTCCGGCTCGCTTCGGAGCTCATCGTCGACGCGGTCGTGCCACCTGCCGACTTGCGCGCGGAGCTGGTCCGCCGGTTTGCCGCGTACCGCTCACGACGCCGCGCCGACGTGGCGCGCCACCATCCCGTTCCGCCCGTCTGAGCCGAGGGCGGCGACGAGATGGCCAATGCAGGGCTCTACGGCTGGCTGCAGAGCATCGGCTACCTTGCGGTAGCGCTGTTCGTCGGCATCGAGAGCCTGGGGGTGCCGCTTCCGGGCGAGACCATGCTCATCACAGCGGCTGTGTTCGCCGCGACGGGACACCTGTCGATCGTGGGAGTCATCGTGGCGGCGATCATCGGCGCGGTGGTCGGCGACAACATCGGCTTCGGCATCGGCTGGTTCGGCGGATATCCGCTCCTGCGTCGCTTCGGCAAATACGTCCGCCTCGACGAGGCCAAGCTGAAGGTGGGGCGGTACATCTTCATGCGGCACGGCGCCAAGGTTGTCTTCTTCGGCCGGTTCGTCTCAGTGCTTCGCACCTACGCGGCGTTTCTGGCCGGGACAAACCGGATGCACTGGTCGCGCTTCCTCATCGCCAATGCGGCCGGCGGCATCGTCTGGGCAACCCTGTACGGCGTTGGCGCCTACTCGGCGAGCAGCGTGATCGCAAGGCTGAACGCGCCGGTCGAGATCGGATTCGCCGTGCTCGCGGTGGTCGTGATCCTGCTCGCCGGATTCTTCGTGCGAAAGAACATCAAGCGCCTCGAGGCGGTGGCCGAAGAAGCCCTCCCCGGTCCGCTCGAGGGATTCGCCGGGAAGCCGAAACCAGACGAGCCGACCGGCTCGTCAGACAGCTAGCTCGTCAGACCGTTAGAAGGAGGGGTTGGTCACCGATCCGCCGGTCGACCCGGGTGAGCTCGGCGCCGGAGCGGAGACCAGCTCAGCACGCCATACAAAGCGGTTGTAGTCCTGCCACCACGGATCACAGGTGATCATGGTCAGCTCGTGACCGGAGGTCGGGACCAGCTGGGTCACGCGGCTGGGGGCGATATCCCACTTGCTCGTGACCTTGTACACGAACGTCTGGCACGTGCGGTTCTGGATCGTGATGGTGTCGCCGACGTTGAGCTGGTTGATGTACTGAAAGTCCGGCTCGCGGTGAAAGGCGATGATCACGTTCCCCTGCTGACCGGGGTCGGGTGTGCCCGCGTAGTGCACCATCGACCGCGAATTCAGCAGCGCCCACGTGCCGTTACCGGCCACCGCGGCGTAGTGGTACTGCACCGGGGCTCCGAAGTTGACCAGCGCGTAGTCGGTTGTCGAGCTCGTCCCGCACGTCGGTGACTTGGAGGCGGCCGGTGCCGGGGCCACCGAGTGGGTCGCGCCGCCCTTCCAGTGCTTCAGCGCCGTCGAATCGACCGCGCCGCGCTGGAAGACGCCGATGAGAGGCCCGGCGATCAGGGCACCGCCGGCGAGGATCGCTGCGACTCCGATCGCGAGCAGCACCATCCAGAGACGGATCGGCCTGCGTGCGTGCCGGCGCGGTGCGCCGTCGGCCGTGAGATCAGAAGCCATCACTCACAGAATAGCCAGCAGGCAGTTGTCACGCGGTGACGCCGGAGCGACGAGCCTCAGGAGCCGCGTCGAAACGTGGTCAGCGGTTGCGCGGATTCCGTGGCCGCTTGCGGCCGTAGGCGACACCTTCTGCGACCGGATCGAAGGCGGCCCCCGGCCCAGTGGCCGGGGTGATGCCTTCGCCCTGCACAAACACTTTGCGAGAGCCCACGTCAATCAGGTATGCGAGCGACTGGCCGCCCGACTGGTCGGGGATCATGGAGACGTCAGCGACGGTGCCGGTACGCCGGCTCCCGCCATAGGGAAAGCTGACCCTCGTCCCAACCGCGATGGGGCCGCCGTCACTCACCGCGGCGCTGCGCGGAAGCAGTCGCTGCAGTAAACGGGCTTGTCACCTCGAGGCTGGAAGGGGACGCGCGCCACGCCGCCGCATCCGGCACAGGGGACCTCGTACATCTGGCGAGGGCCGTTGCTGCGATAGCCACCGCCGCCACCGCCACTACCGCCGAAACCGCCGCCGCCACCACCGCCGCCGCTCTGACGACGAGCCGCCCTGCAGCTCGGGCAGCGAGAAGGGGGGTTTGTGAGGCCACGAGAGGCAAAAAAGTCCTGCTCGCCCTCAGTCCAAATGAAGTCGACGCCGCAATCACGGCAACGTAGAGTTCTGGTCTACCGACACGCGCCTTGTTCCTCCGTCCGGCGCGTTGTGATACGGCGCCCGGGTTGGTGATAGTTACCGGGTAACAGTACACGGTCGAGAGGGTCCTCGCAAAGGGACAAATCCGTGACAGCCCAGGCTTTCCACTGCGCTGTTACGATCTTGCGATCCCTGGACAGGAGCAGGCCGGAGACGCACAGGGCGGCTCGGTGGCTGCCGGTAGGGATGGAGGGTAGCTCCAGTGCCCATCACCCGTCATCGCCTCTTCACCTCGGAATCGGTGACCGAGGGACACCCCGACAAGGTCGCCGACCAGATCAGCGACGCGGTCCTGGACGCAGTGCTGAGCAAGGACCCGCTCGGCCGCGTGGCCTGCGAGACCGCGCTGAGCACAGGAACCGTCCTGGTATTCGGCGAGATCACGACCGAGGCCTACGTCGACATCGCCGGCCTCGTTCGCCAGACCATCAAGGAGATCGGCTATACCCGCGCCAAGTACGGCATCGACTGGGAGACGTGCGGCGTGCTGGTCGGCATCGACGAGCAGTCGCCCGACATCTCCCAGGGCGTCAATCATGGCGGCGCCGGCGACCAGGGAATGATGTTCGGATTCGCCTGTGACGAGACCCCCGAGTTGATGCCGGCGCCGATTCAGATGGCCCACCAGCTCGCCCGGCAGCTTGCCGTTCTCCGCCGTGATGGGACGCTGCGGTGGGCGCGACCGGACGGCAAGACCCAGGTGACGATCGAATACGACGGCGGCGGCCGCCCGCGCCGGGTGGACACCGTCCTCGTGAGCGTCCAGCACGGCGAGGAGGTCAGCCAGGAGCAGATCTTCGAGGACGTTCAGCACCACGTCGTCGAGAAGGTGATCCCCGCCGACTGGCTCGACTCCGGCACCAAGCGGTACGTCAATCCCACCGGACGCTTCGTCATCGGGGGTCCGATGGCGGATGCCGGCCTCACCGGCCGCAAGATCATCGTCGACACCTATGGCGGATACGCCCGTCACGGCGGCGGCGCCTTCAGCGGCAAGGACCCGTCGAAGGTCGATCGCAGCGCTGCCTACGGCGCCCGCTGGGCGGCCAAGAACGTGGTCGCGGCCGGAATGGCGACGAAGTGCGAGATCCAGGTGGCCTATGCGATCGGCGTCGCCAAGCCCGTTTCGGTCCTCGTCGAGACCTTCGGGACAGAGAAGGTCCCGAACGACATGATCGCCTCGCTGATAGATGAGTACATCGATCTGTCGCCCTTCGGGATCATGAGCGCCCTGGAGCTGCGCCGGCCCATCTACCGCCAGGTCGCCGCCTACGGCCATTTCGGCCGGAGCGATCTCGACCTTCCCTGGGAGCGCACGACCCTCGCCGAGCAATGGGCCGAGGACGCAGGCACCGAGCCGCTCCTCGTCGCGGCAGCCACGGCCTAGCGGCGCCGAGGCGAGGCGGCGGCACGTGGGCTTACACATCCTCGTGCTTGCGGGTGGGAGCGGCACCCGCCTGTGGCCGCTGAGCCGCAGATCGACCCCGAAGCACCTGCTTCCGCTCGCTCCGGGCGGCGAGACCCTGCTCCGGTCGACCCTGGACCGGGTCGCGGGCCTTGGCCAGAGCGTGCGCGTGGTCACGGCGGCCAACCAGGCGCCGGGGTGTCGCTCGGAGTTGCTCGGGATGGGGTTGGACGACGAGGCGATCATCGAGGAGCCGGAGGCGCGCGGCACAGGTCCGGCGCTTGCACTGGCCGTCGGGCTGATCGAGCGCGAGGACCCCGACGCGCTGATCGCGAGTGTGCACGCCGACCATCGCGTCAGCGATCGCGAAGCCTACCGTGCCGCGGTGATCGCCTCCGCGGGCTGGGCGGCAGCGACTGACGGTCTCGCGACTGTCGGGCTCGTCCCCGCAGCCCCGGTGACCAGCTTCGGGTACATCGAGGTCGCCGCCGCGCGAGATCCGCACGCGTGGCGGTCCCCGGAGGGCAGTCCTCCCGCAGTCGCGGCTGCGGCCGGCGCGCTGCCGGCGTTCGCGGCCGCGGGCTTCAAGGAGAAGCCCTCGGCGGAGGTGGCCCAGGGCTACGTCGCGGATGGGCGCCATCTGTGGAACCTCGGGCTGTTCGCCTGGACCGCACGACGCTTTCGGGCGGAGCTCAGCGCAGCGGCCCCCGAGCTCGCGGTCACGATCGACCAGGTCATCGACGCCCGCCTCGGGGGTGACCATGCCCTGTCAACGCGGCTCTACGCCGCTCTGACGTTGCAGCCCGTCGAGCCCCTGATCCTCGAGCGGACGCACCGGCTCACCGTCGTCCGGGCTTCGTTTGGGTGGTCGGACCTCGGCTCGTGGCTCGATGTCGGCCAATCGCGCACGGCGGATGGCGACGTGGACGCAGATGGCAACGTGACGGAAGGGGACGTGATCACCATCTCGGCGCATGGATGCACAGTCGTGTCCCGGTCCGGGCGGATCGTGGCAGTCGCCGGCATCGACGGCCTGGTGGTGATTGACACTCCCGACGCGGTGCTCGTCGTCCCGGCGGACCAGGCGCAACTGGTCAAAGTGATCGTCGATGAGCTCAGCGCCTCCGAGCGAGACGAGCTCCTCTAGTCCGGCGAGCACCCCCGACCCGTGCGCTTAGAATGGTGCCGATGACGCCGAACCCGATCAGGTTCGGGACCGACGGATGGCGAGCCGTGGTCGCGGATGATTTCACCTACGCGAACGTGCGCGCCGTGGCCCAGGGCGTCGCGACCTTTCTCGGCAGTGAGGTCCGCCCGGTGGTCGTCGGCCACGACTCTCGATACTGCGCCGAGCTCTTCGCGCGAGAGGTCGCCAGGGTTCTGGTCGCAAATGGACTGAACGTGGTCCTGCTCGATCGAGTGACCCCGACCCCTGCGGTGTCGTGGGCGATCACGCAGCAGCACGCAGCCGGTGGCGTTGTCGTGACCGCGAGCCACAACTCCGCGGAGTTCAACGGCATCAAGTACAAGCCCGACTTCGGTGGATCAGCACCTCCCGAGATCGTCGCCGAGATCGAGCGCCATGCCGAGGCAGCGCTCGAGACGGGCGTCATCGAGATGACCTACGAGGAAGCCGCCGCCACCGGCAGGCTGCAGGTCGTCGATCCGCTGCCCGACTTCTTCGTCCAGCTCGGCAGGATGGTCGACCTCGATGCCCTTCGCAGCCACGGGCTTCGCGTCCTCCATGAAGCGATGTACGGTGCGGGCGCCGGCCTCATCGCTCGGGCGCTCGGCGGCGGCTCCACTACCGTCGAGGAGCTGCACGGTGAGCGCAACCCGGGATTCGGCGGCATGCACCCCGAGCCGATCGATCGCTACATGCCCGAGGCAATGGAGCGCATGCAGTCGGGTGGCTTCGACCTCGGCATCGCCAACGACGGTGACGCCGATCGTGTCGGCATCATCGATGAGACCGGCAAGTACATCAACCAACTTCAGGTGATGGCGCTGTTCGCCATGTACCTGCTCGAGAAGCGCGGGCTGCGCGGCGATATCGTTCGTTCGGTCACGACGTCCGGCATGCTCGACCTGCTCGGCGAGCGATTCGGCGTCACCGTGCATGAGATGCCTGTCGGCTTCAAGTACATCGGTACCAAGATGATGGAGACGGACGCGATACTGGGCGGCGAGGAATCAGGTGGCTACGCCTTCCGCGGTCACATCCCCGAGCGTGACGGCATTCTGTCGGGGCTGATGACGGCCTCGATGATCGTCGACTACGGTCTGCCGCTCTCCGGGATCCTCGCCCACCTCGAGGACCTCGTCGGCCCGCATGCGTACGACCGCCACGACATCCGCTTTCCGCGCGACGGGTACGAGGAGCGCAAGGAGCAGATCTACGCGCGCATGCGGCACAACGAGCCCGACAGCCTCGCGGGGAGCAAGGTCGTGCGCACCCGCACCGACGACGGGTACAAGTTCTACCTCGACGACGGTTCGTGGGTGCTGATGCGGATGAGCGGGACGGAGCCGCTGATGCGGATCTACGCAGAAGCGACGAGCCGAGAACGCGTCGAGCAACTGATCGGAGCGCTCGAGAACCAGAGCGGCGTCAACGCCCGCATCGCCGTGGGCGCATCGGAATGAGGAGGGTCGCCGCCGACTCGGGTCCGATCAGTGCCGCCGGCTCGGGAAGGGTCGACAAGCCGTGGGGATACGAGTTGCGCTGGGCCGCCAACGAGCGGTACGCCGGCAAGCTCATCCATATCGAGGCGGGACACCTGCTGAGCCTCCAGTACCACGTCCAGAAGGACGAGACGATCCATGTCGTCTCCGGGGTGATGGATCTTCTGCTCGAGAACGACCGCGGAGAGGTAGAGACCCACCGCCTCAGCGAGGGGATGAGCGCACACATCCGCCCCGGCCGGCGGCATCGCTTTGTGGCGGTGGAGGACACGGATCTCATCGAGGTGTCATCTCCGGAGATCGATGATGTGGTGCGTATCGAGGACCGTTACGGACGGGCCGGCACCTCGGCTTCCTGAGCCGGGGTCTGCCGAGTTCTCCACCGTTTCCACAGGCCAGCGTGGATAATCGAACAGGTTTTCGCCGTCGTGGTCACGGCTATCTCGCGGACCAGGCGCGAAGCGCACTGGGCATCACGGGCGAGGTCCGGGTCCTGGCTGAGATCCCGCTCCCGATGGTGCACACGGCCTTCGGCCTCGCCATCGCGGCCGCCGAAGTGCTGCTGCGGCCCGAGGCCGTTGGTCTGGATCGAAGCGCCGCGGCCGACACGGGCCTTGCCCTCCTCACCGGCCTCGTCCTCGTTGCCTACGACTTCCTGATCTATCCCTCCGAACTCACGGCCGGGGCCGGTCGGGACAGCCCTCCCCATGGCCGCCGTCCTTTCGTTCGGGACGCTGCTCGCGATCGCGGTCCTCCCCCTCCCGATCCGCATCGCAGGCGGCGTGATCGCGGCCGTCGTGATCGGCGGTGTGCCTCGCCTCGCCGGCCGCCGCGCGCTGGGCAAGGAGGGGTGGTTCACGCGCCTGACCCGGGACATCTCGGGGATCGCTGTGCTGGCGCCCGTGCTGCTCGGCGGCGCGTCACCCACACTGCCACAGCACCTCCGCCTCGCTGCCGTGGTTGCGGTGGCGTTCCTCGTGAGCGTCGACAGCCTCCGAACTGAGCGTCTGTCGATCCCTCTCACAATCCTCTTCGCGCTCGTCGTCGCCGCGATCGTGCTCGGCGGCAGCGCGCTGGTCGGAACGAACAACGCTCACGCAGGCCTTCGTGCCGCGATCCTGCTCGTGCTGTGGTACGGCGCTCGTGGGGTCGCGGGTGCCGTGGGTGGCCCGCTTCGGCGTTCAAGCCTGGTTGCCGAGTACGCGATATTCGTGATCGCCGCGATCGCCGGAGTAATCTGGATCAGCGCCGCCCACCTTTGAAAGGACTGCGTCGTGCCATACACCGTGGATTTTGAAACTGTTTCGACCGTCGGTCTGGAGTCGTCGCCAGTCGCGGCCACGTTCGCTGGACTGCGGGCGAACGAGGCTCGTTTCGTCAAGAACAAATGGGACCACGTGTTCACGGTGGAGCAAGCGAGCGAAGCCAAGTCGACGATCGACTGGGTGCACCGAATACTCAAGGAAGAACGCGACATCGTCATCTCTTCTCGTCCTCTCGAGGCTACGGCCTTTCAGATCGCGAACATCCGATTCGCGTATGTCTTCTATGAGAGCGGTCTGTCGATCAACGTGATGTACACCGTCGATGACCCCAAGGAACGCGCGGTCGGATTCAAGCTCTCCGAAGGGATGCCAGTCCCCGCGGAACTCGCCTCGCGATTCAAGTTCGGAAGGCAGAGGTCCAGGCTCGCCGGAACGATTCGCGGTTCCTACTTCGCGTTCAAGAACGACTATTGACCCGCGATCGGTCCGCGGAGATCACTCGATTTCCGACCCCGTTCTGAGCGCCGCCGGAACTCTCAGGAGATGCGCAGGCTCTGCCCCGGGGCCGATCGTACGGGCGTCGCGTCGGCGGCGTGGAGACGTTCCACCTGAGCGTGCGACTTCTCGACCTGCTCCGAAAGATCCCGAACCGTGATCTTCATCGCTTCGAGAGCGCGCAACTTGTACGTGTCGATCTGGTCGAGGGCCGCAAACACATTGTCCCAGGCGCGCTGCAGTGAGCCCATGTCGATGCCCGGGCTGGCCGCCTGACTTTCCACCGTGGCCGTCTGCTCGCGAAGCACCGACGAGGTGCTCTCGATCATCGCGCTGGTCGTCTCGTTGACTGCCTTGACCTGTTCGCTGACGAGCTTCTGGTTGGTCAGCGCCTGAGCGACCATGACCGCGGTTCGGAGTGCGGCGACCGTGGTGGTGGTGGCCGTTCGCACGGCTCGGATCAGCTCGCGGTTGTTCACCTCCACCACGCGGAGCGCCGCGTATCCCTGTACGGCGACCGCGAGCTGGGTGAGGATCTCCTGACGGCGGCGCCGAACGGGATAGAGGATGTCCTCCTGGAGGACCCTGGCGCGCTCGGGGTCTCCGATGGCGAGGTGGTTGATCTGGGCCTCGAGACCCGAGTCGAGCTTCTCGGCCATGTACGTGTACTGCCGGAGCGTCTCCATCTGCGACCAGAGCGCCTTCTGCTCCTGGCTGATTGCGGCGTTGTCCCGCTCGAGCTCAGAGCCACCCTCGCGAAGGGCGCCGACGATGCCCTCGATGTGGCTCTGCGATCTCTGGTACTTGGCGAAGTAGGCGCGCACCCGGTCGCCGAAGGGAACGACTCCGAGGAGCTTACGGGGACCGCCCTGGGTCAGATCGTGCCTTGCCGGGTTCAGTTCCTCGACCGAGCGGCGCAGATCGAGCAGGCTCTTGGCGATGGGCGCGTCGCCCTGGCCGAGCCCCCGCATCGCCCGGGTCGGGCGGTCGAGCAGGCGGTTGCTCATGTCGGCGGTCGATCTGATCTCACGGTCGGCGAGGCCGTCGATATCGTCGACGCGCCTGCGGTAGTCGTCGCCGTGGACATCGACTGACCGGAGACCACCGACGAAGGTGGTCACCATGGCGTCGATTCGTTTGGCGGTCTCCGGGTCGATGGTCACCTCGCGCTCGGCCTCGGCGGGCCCCACAGTCGTGGCTGCCTCAGGCGCCGAGAGGGAGAGCTCGGGAAGGTCTGTCGTCACTGAGTCACATGCTCCTCGCTGACGTCGGTTCCGGCAGGGGCCGGGTCCGTGATCGTGACAGGAGTTCTGGCGCTTGCGCCGCCCGTTGCGGTCACCGTTTGCGTACGCGGCGCCGTTGCGTACGCCGTTGAGATGCTGTGACTCCGGCGGTGACGAGGCTGCCTTGGTGATCGCGGGGAGGAGGGACTGCCGCGCCAGTCCGGTGAGCGCTCCGGCCTGCTGGATGATCTCGGCGAGTGCGCCGGTCACGCCCTGGGCGCCGTTCAGCACCGTGAACTGGTCGACGTGCTCGAACGGGGCGGCCGCGGCGGCGACGATCTCCGGGAGCTTCTCGGCGATCTGCTGCGCGATGACCGCCTCCTGGTTCTGGCTCATGGCCGCGGCTCGCCGCTCGATGCCCGACGCCTCCGCCTCCATACGGGCGCGGATCGCGTCGGCCTCGGCGAGGCCCCTGGCTTTGATCGCATCCGCCTCGGCCTGGCCGGTGATCCGGGTCGCGTCGGCCTGGGCGGTCGCCTGCATCTTGAGCGCGGCAGCCTGCGCCTCCGCCTGCACCTTGGTCTGAGTGGCGACGGCCTCGGCGCGGAGTTCGAACCTCCTGGGCCTCCGCTTCGGCCTGGTGGATCCGCACGTCACGTCCCGCGGCGGCGAGCGTGGTCTGCCGGTACGCCTCGGCGTCGGCGGGCCGGCGAACGTCCACCTGAAGCTGCTGCTCCTTCTGCTGCGCCTGCAGCTCCGCCACGTGCGTCTGCTCCGAGACGACCGCCTGGTGGGCCTTGGCCTCGGACAGCGGTCCCTGCTGCGCGGCGAGCTGCGTTGCGGTGTCGACCTCGGCCTGATAGCCGGCCTTCTTGATATTGGTGTCGCGCGCTGACTCGGCCATCTGGGCAAGGGCGATCTGCTCCTGGCTCACTGCCGTGCGCTCGGCGTTGGCACGCGCGATGCGGGCGTTCTGCTCGACCTCGGCCTGGTGCGGGGCGGCGAGGTTCTCGATGTAGTTCGACGGGCTCGTGATCGACTGGATCTGGAAGCTGTCGATCACCAGCCCGAAGGACTCCATCTCCTGCGAGCAGCGATCGCGCACCTGCTGTGCGAACTTGTCCTGGTCGCTGATCATGTCCTCGACGGTCATCGAGCCAGCGATGGCGCGCAGATGCCCGACGAACACGTTCTGGACCTTGGTCTCGAGCTCCTGCGCCGGCCGGTCGAGGAAACGTCGCGCCGCGTTGGCAATCGACCGGTAATCGTCGCCGACCTTGTACACGATCACGCCGCGCAGATCCACGCGGATCTTCTGCTGTGAAACGCACGGAA
Organism: Candidatus Dormiibacterota bacterium; assembly: GCA_963756075.1. GTDB lineage: Bacteria > Chloroflexota > Dormibacteria > Aeolococcales > Aeolococcaceae > Palsa-851. The sequence continues at coordinate 734,427 of CAVWMH010000002.1, forward strand.
CACCGATCTCGCTCTCGTGGGCTTCGAGAGAGAGACGGCGCACCCGAGTGATGCCGGGTGCGACCAGGCATCCACGCCCGGTGACGATCCGGAATCCCATGCTCTCGCCGACGCCGTCAGGGCGCTGGCTCGTCCGGAAGCCCGAGACGATCAGGGCCTCGTCCGGCTCTGCAACTCGCCATGCCGCCCGGAACAGCAGTACCAGGACCAGCAGCCCGCCGACGATGATTCCCAGGATCACGTAGGCCAGCGTTGTCATCGTGGCAACCTCATGGTGTCTGTCGGCGCGACCTCGACGGTGCGACCGCCCAGGCTACCCACCACAAGGACCTGGGAATGTTTGGTGATCGTTGCTGCCTTATCCGACGCGCATGCCAGGAAGCGCTCGGTGCCCGCGCGAACCTCGATGAGCACCTCACCGAGGTGTCCTGGTGTGATGTCGGCCGTCACTCTCGCCAGCTTGCCGACAACGTCTATGGCCATCGTTCAGGCTCCTTACTGACAGGGATGGTACCCGCGCTTTCGGGGCCCGAATCCTGACGCGGCAAGGTCTCAGTAATCGGTTGAGCGGCCGAATTCCGGCCTGTGGTTTTCGAGTTTGCGCCGTTCCGCGTAGAGGGCGGCGTCGGCTCTGGCGATGACCGATTCGGCGGTGTCAGCGTCGCCGACGGTGGTCATGCCGACGCTGACCGAGTGCCCGGTGGTCGCTGTGTATTGACTGCGAATATCGACCAGCGTTCGCTCGGCGTCCTCCGGCGCAACATCGACGAGCGCACACAGGAACTCGTCACCTCCGTACCGGATGACGAGATCGTAGGAACGGACCCGTTTGCGAATGGCGGCGACCACCTCCACAAGCACGCGGTCGCCCGCTGGATGACCCTGAGTGTCGTTCACGTGCTTGAGGCTGTCGACGTCGAGGAAGATCACCGCGATGCCCTTGCCGCCCACGCGGCGAAATCTGTCGATCTCGCGCTGCAGGGCTGCGAGCCCCGCGCTTCTGCGCAACGCTCCAGTGAGGTCGTCGGTGGCGGCGACCTCGGCCAACTTGTGCGTGTATGCGGCCATGGCGCGAAGCCGGTCGAGCGCAGACCGGAGTTGGGCCGCGTCGAGGCCGGCGAGCACCTCCGTGTCGAGCCCGAGGGCTGTGGCCAGCACCTTGCGCGTCACCTCCACCGAGAGACGCCGGCTGGTGCGCAGTTCCGGTTGCGCGGTCCACCCCACGACATCGCGGGTCGGCGCTTCAAGGGGCAGCGCCTTCGACGGAGCCGCGGGCGCGGGGACAGGGGTGCCCGAGAGTGGACTCCCGGAGGCCGGAGCTGTCTCCCTGATCGGTGCCATCACTTCCTTCAACGGATCGGGACCGCGAGCCGGTTCCCTGCCGGCGAGATTGCAAACCCAGTTGGTTCTCCATCGCGCGGCGGCGCCTGCGATGGAACTCCAAAGTGTAGGGTTTCTCTGCCGCCACCTCCCAGGGCAGGCCGGCGGCGCCGGGAACCAACGCATATGCAGGACACCCCAGATCGACCGCGCTCTGCGAGCCTGCGCGTTGTCGTCGGGCTGGTGCTCGCGGCTGTTGCAGTCGGTGCCGTGGCGTCTCTCATCGTGTATCCCAGGCAGCAGCCCACGGTCACGCAACCGGTATCGGACATCGCGGTCACTCCGATCCAGGTGCCGCCGGCAGGCCAGTCGCTGCTGTGGTTCAGGGACTCAAGTGTCCAGGCCAGGTTCGTTCTCCGTGCTGTCAACTGGACCGGGAAGGTGGAGGGCAGCCTTGCCGTCTCGTGCCCTGTATGCGGCGTCGCCGCTTCGCCCGACGGGCAACGCCTGCTCATCGGCGATCAGTCGGCCCCCGGTCGCGGGCCGGACCAGGATCGCGTCTTCAGCGCGGGCGGAAGACAGCTCGCGGTGGTTGACGGTTTCGGCGCTCAGTGGTCGGACGACGGCACGCGGCTGTGCGCGCTCCGCGCGCCCACCACCAACCAAAATGCTTTGCAGGGCGCGTCGACTGCGTTTCTCTGGATGACAAACGTCTCGACAGGCGATGTGCGATCCATCGCATCGGTCACCGTCGACGGCTCAATCGGCTCGGGTTCCTGGACGCTGCTGAGTTGCAGCATCAGTGCCGATCGGGCGGTGATCGCGTTCGCAGCAGTTGGGGTCAAGGCACTGCGCGTGGTGCAGCTCTCGACCGGGCGAACGGTTTTCAGCGGCGACGGCTTCGCCGTGAACCGCGCCTGCCTCTGCCCGATCGGCAGCGTCGTGGTCAGCGGCGACGGGACGGTGGCAGTCGAGGATGAGGCTGCAACCGGGAACGTCCTGGCAGTCGACCTCCGAACAGGCGGTGACATACCCATGACAGGGTCATGGATCGGGCGCGGGCCGGTCCTCGACCTGTCCTGGACCGGGCGCGTCGCGCTGACCCCGCTCGGCGTGTACACGTTCCCCACTGGAACGGCCCTCTGGAAGGCGTCCCTGCCCGCGTTTCTGGCCCCGATTGGCAGCCGGCCGCACGCTGACGATTTGCTGTTCGGTCTCTCGGTGGCGTCGGCAACGTCCGCTCAGCCGGTGATCGCGCTCGACGACGGGACGTTGTTGAAGCTCCCTGCGACGTACATCGCGCAACCGTCGCCGCCCTAGCCGGCTCGGTCAGGCAGTCGCCTGAGGACCTCGTTCGGCCTGCGCCGCGGCACCACTGCCCAGGTATGCCTCGATGACCCGGGGGTTGTTGCGCACCTCGACGGGAAGTCCTTCGGCGATGAGCTCGCCGTGATCGAGAACGACGATGCGGTCACTGATCTCCATCACCACGCGCATGTCGTGTTCGATCAGGAAGATGGTCAGTCCCTTCGCGCGCAGGTCCGAGATGATCTGCATGAGCTCCACTTTCTCCTGCGAGTTCAAGCCCGCCGCCGGCTCGTCGAGGAGCAGGAGCGTGGGACCGCTGGCCAGGGCGCGGGCGATCTCGAGACGTCGCTGCAGGCCGTAGGGGAGGTTGCGCGCGTACGAGTTCGCGTACCGCTCCAGTCCAAATTCGCGAAGTGATGCCAGTGCCCGCAGCTCCACGTCGCGTTCCTCGCGCCGTGCGTGGGGCGTCTTGAACATCGACTGGAAGATGTTCTCGTGCATCTTGCAGTGCTCGCCGACCATGACGTTATCGACAGCGGTCACAAACGAGAACAGGCGAATGTTCTGGAACGTGCGTGTGATCCCCAGCTTGGCGATGCGGTGCGGTGGCAGGCCGACGATGGGCTGCCCGTTGAAACGGATGACGCCTGCGGTTGGCTGATAGAGCCCGGTGACCAGGTTGAACGCGGTCGTCTTGCCGGCGCCGTTCGGGCCGATCATCGAGACGATCTCCCCGGTCGCGACCGAAAAGGAGACGGCGTTGACGGCGAGCAGACCGCCGAAGCGCTTGCTGACACGATCGAGTTGCAGGATCGGCGGACGCTCCGCTTCGACGGGTTCCATCGGCATGGCCGGTGCTGCAACGGTCATACGCGGCCCTGCACAACCGCCAGGGCTTCGGTCTCACCGCCGGCCTGGAGCTCACTCTTGCGCGCTCTACTGGGCAGGAGCCCGGCCGGCCTGAGCAGCATGATCCCGACGAGGATTGCGCCGTAGACGATGTAGACCCACCGGCTGTAGTCGATCGTGCCGAGTGCGGGAATGCCGAATTTGAGCCCGAACGTGCCCATCCACTCCTGCAGGTGATCCAGCATCCAGAAGATGATGAAGCTGACAAGAATGCCGCCGGCCGCGACCCCGGTGTTGTTGCCAAGACCGCCAAGAACAACCGTGGAGAGCACCGTCACGGACACCGCGAACTGGAACGAGTCCGGGGTGACCGAGCCGAGCTCGGCGCCGAAGAAGGCTCCGGCCAGGCCGCTGACCGAGGCGCCGATGGAGAAGGCGAGCAATTTCGTGGTCACGGGGTTGATGCCGGTGGCTGCGGCCGCCACCTCATCCTCTCTGATCGCGGCCCAGGCGCGTCCCAATCGCGATAGCTGGATGTTGCGCAGCAGGACGAGAACGATGGCGATGATGATGAGCAGCGACCAGAAATAGAACTTGGCGTCGATGCCGAAGTTGAAGCCGAAGAGGCTGGGATGGTCGATCCCCGTGATCCCCTCCGGTCCTCCGGTCGCGTTGAAGAGGTTGTTGTTGGCGGCGTCGGGGATGATCTCGCCGAACCCGAGGGTGACGATCGCCAGATAGTCGCCGCGCAGGCGCAGCGTCGGGGCGCCCAACACCGCACCGAAGAGCGCCGCCACCGCGAGTCCGATGAAGATCACGATCCAGAACGGGAAGTGCAAGCCGTGTACCGGTGACGCGAGTGAGCCGCACGTGTACGCCCCGATCGCAAAGAACGCCGCGTAGCCGAGGTCGAGCAATCCGGCAAACCCGACAACGATGTTGAGCCCCAGCGCGAGGAGCGTGTAGATGGCCGCCGCGCTCGCGCCCCACTCGATGAAGCTTGATGACTGGTTGAAGATGAACGGCAGCAGTGCTCCGATCATGAACACCACGCCACCGAACGCGACCTCACCGTGGGTGATCACCCACGGTCGCAGTCCGTACGTCAGGGAGAGCACGACGAAGCCGGTCAGAGTCATCCAGACGGCGTTGTCGGTGACCGCGAAGGATGAGAGGTTCCCGAAGAGCGGCTCCTCGCGCAGCACGCCGATGAGCAACCACACAACGAGGGTTCCAACCGTCCCCAGGATCGCCAGCGCGGCGCGCCCCCGCCACCAGCGCAGCGGCCGTCCGCGATGCGTGATGCCGCGTGCGAGGTCGTAGAGCGCGAAGGCGACCAGCCCCACCATGGCCACCGCGATCAGGTAGATGACGATGGTTCCGACACCGGTTGGCGGTGAGCTCACCGCGTCCTGCGCGCTGTAACCGATGCCGTTGCTCGTCTGTTCGACGAACCACGGGAGCAGCCAGCCTGCGACGATGAAGACGAGGCCCGCGATCACCAGGGCCGTGAAGCCGCCGGACAACTCCTCCCGCGCAGCCTCGGATGCCGTGGCGGGCAGCTCATCCGGCGGGGCTAGATCATCGTCCTCGCGAGGTTCCTCGGTGGCGGGTCCCGCCGTTTCGGTGAGGGCAAGCTCGTCTCCGGTTGGGTCAGGCACGGTCGGCCACCCTCATGCCGAGCAGGCCGACGGGCCTCACGACAAGAACGATGATCAGCATCGCGAAGATGATCGCGTTATCCCAGGCCGAGCCGATGAGCTGACCACCGAACACCTGGATGAGACCGATCAGGAATGCACCCACACCGGCGCCGACGATATTGCCGATACCGCCGAGGACGGCGCACGTGAAAGCGATGATGCCGAAGCGGAAACCGAGGTTCCAGACGACGAGGTCGTCCTTGACGCTGTAGATGATCCCGCCGGCAGCGGCGAGAGCGGATCCGATGAAGAAAGTCGCTGAGATCGTCCGGTTGATGTTCACTCCGTTGAGCAGGGCGGCGTCACGGTCCTGCGCGGTGGCGCGCATCGCCTTTCCCAGCCGCGTGAGACGGACGAACGCCTGCAGCAGGAACATCAGCACCAGGGCGGAGAAGAAGACGAAGATGTCGCGCCAGCTGATCACGACGCCGCCCAGAGTGAACGCGTGGCCGGGAAGCCAATCGGCCTTGCCGGTGCGCACGTTCGTTGATCCCTGTGTCGCGAACAGGAATCCCTCGATGATGAAGGACACGCCGACCGCAGTGATCAGCGGGGCCAGCCGGGGAGCTGTCCGGAGCCTTCGGTACGCGACCCGTTCGATCAGCATTCCGGTGACGCCCGCGGCGATCATCGTCAGCGGCATGAGGATGGCGAGTGCACCGAAGAACCCGAGCGGACCGCTCGTGGCCAGCGAGTTGAGGTTGAAGCCGAAGGGCTGGAACTCCGCGATGAATATCGCGTAGAACGCGCTCAGCGTGAACACGTCGCCGTGCGCGAAGTTGATGAGCTCGATGATCCCGTACACCATCGTGTATCCCACCGCGATCAGCGCATAGACCGCGCCGATGGTGAGCCCCTCGCGCACCTCGGCGGCGGCGGTGGTTCCACCGCTGCGGCCGGCAACGAGGCCGATCATCAAGATGAGTACGGCAACGATGATGACCGGGAACGCACGGTTGGCCAGGCGTCCCACGTCGCGTATTCGAGCCACCAGCGTCGGGCTCGGGTCGGCAGCGATGCCGATGGCGGCGGCCTCAGGGCTCGACGGCACGCTCGCTTCCACAACGACGCGAGTTCGTCACTGCGTTCGGTGAACCTCTCTCATGAGGCAGCAAAAGAAAAGGGGGAGCGTGGCATGCACGCTCCCCCTTGGAACACCTAGGCGCTCAGAGTCGTCTTGCCGACCCACGCCCCACTCTGTGGGACGTAGATGGAGAACGAATGGTTCAGCGTGTCTCCGAGTGCGTCGAATTGCGTGTGGCCGATGGTGCCGTCGTAGCTCGTTGCCGCAACGGCAGTGACCACGTCGGCCCGGAAGGCCGTCGCACTCGCCGGGATCTTGCCGCCATTCTGCGTCAGCACAGTCTTGATCGCATTCAGGAGGATGTTCATGCAGTCATAGCCGTACGTCGAGTACGCCACGACCGGCTGGTTGTACGCGGCCTTGTACGCCGTGAGGAAGGACGCGGCACTCGCCAGCGACGTGGTGTCCGGGGCGCTGGAGGAGTAGGTATTCGCAGCGCTGGCAGCCGCGGCGCCTGCGTCCTTGAAGAACTGAGGATCAACCGTGCCGTCACCGCTCAGGAACGTGGCGTTGAGTCCCACGGTCCGCATGGCCGCCCAGAGGACGCCCGAGCCATTCGAGGCGACGCCGCCGTAGAACACGGCCGCGGGCTTCAGGCTGGCCACACCGGTCAGAAGCGACTGAAACTTCTCGGGGCTGTAGTCGGTGGTGTCATCGCGCTTGACGATGGTGCCACCCAGCTGCTTGACGTCCTGGTCGAAGTAGTTGGAGAGGTCCTTGCCGTAGGTCTCGTTGTCGCTGATGTCGTAGAAGCTCTTCAGGCCGAGTGTCTGGACGGCATACGTGGCCATGACCTTGGCCTGCACCGTGTCGTTGGAGATCACCCTGAAGTAGGTGTTCTTGCCATCCGGGTTCTTGTGCAGCGATGCCGTGTCGATGGCAGGGTCACTGCCCACAATGGTCAAGCCGGGGTCGGTGTTCGACGGGCTGATCTGGACCAGTCCCGCGGCGCTGCTGATCGGCATCTCTGCCACCGCGACACCGGAGTTGAACGGTCCCACGACGCCCACCACCGCCTGGTTGGACGCCAGCTCGGTGATGTTCTGCGCTCCCTGCGCCGGGTCGTGCTTGCCGAGGGCGACCGAGGCGTCGTTCTTCGGGATGTAGGTGATCGTGCAGCCGCCGAACAGATCATGCTGCTGCGCTTGCGTGACGGCCAGATGGACACCCTGCTCGGTGCCACCGCCGATCGCGGCGTCACCACCGCTTGTCGGCAGGTCACTTGCCACTGTGATCGAGCCGACGCAGCCCGCCAGTCCGCCACCTCCGGCTCCGGTGGTCGGCGTCGAGGTGCTCGTGCCGCAGGCAGTGGCACCGACCATGGCCATCAAGGCCGCGGTCGAAAGCAGGTAGAAGGGTCTCCGCATGTGTGTCTCCCGCGCTTGTGCAGACGTGAATGGCCACTATAGTGGTCGCTGGAGGGTGTCTTACACACTTCCTGAGAGGTTTGTCAATCATCCCAATGGGGGATTGCGGGTGTCTCACGGCTTCATGTAGGCGCGCGCAGAAGTTGAACACTTCCCGTTCTTCGGTCCATGATCCGCACTGACATGAGCCAGATCGCACTCCAGCCTGAGCAGGATAGCGGCGCTGCCGTAAAGCCGCCGCCAGTCCTCGAATTGCGCGCTGTGGACGTCTTCTATGGGCGCGTCCAGGCGCTGCACCACGTGTCCCTCGAGGTTGGCGAGGGTGAGATCGTGGCCCTCATCGGCAGCAATGGCGCCGGCAAGACGACGACGCTTCGGACGATCAGTGGGTTGGTTCGCCCCGCGCGTGGCGAGGTGCTGCTGCGGGGCAAGCCGATCCACCAGGTCGGCGCAGAACGGATCGCCCGCCTGGGGATCGGCCACGCGCCCGAGGGACGCCGGCTGTTCTCGCGCATGACGGTGCGCGAGAACCTGGAGATGGGCGCCTATTCGCGTCGGGACCGTGCCGGCATCCGGACGGACTTCGAACGCGTCTTCACGCTCTTTCCCCGGATGCGTGAGCGACAGTCTCAGCTGGCAGGCAGCCTGAGCGGCGGCGAGCAGCAGATGGTGGCCATTGGCCGGGCGCTCATGAGCGATCCGACCGTGCTCCTGCTGGACGAGCCCTCGCTGGGCCTCGCGCCGATCCTGGTGGACGCCATCTTCGAGGTGGTGCGTGAGATCAACTCAAGGGGCAGGACGATCCTCTTGATCGAGCAGAACGCGTTGCTGGCGCTGAAGACGGCATCGAGAGGCTACGTCCTGGAGACCGGCAACGTCGTGCTCTCCGGTCCGGCGGAGGAGTTGTTGACGTCCGCGGACGTGCAGCGCGCCTACCTGGGCATGTAGCCGAGCCGAATCCAAGGACGCTCTCAACCCCGTTAGGATCTTCGGCTATGGTCTTCGCTGCGGTTGCGAGTGGACTGAGTGCAGCGTTTGCTGTGGTGGTCTTCCTCAGGTTCCTTCGAAGCCGGCGTCCTGCATTCGCGGCCTGGACTCTCGGGTTGCTCATCTTTGCCGGTGCGGCGGCGTTCCAGGCGGCGGGAGAGACCGGCGGCTGGTCACCGGCGGTCTTCAGAGGTTTCTACCTGCTCGGTGGCGTGCTCGGGGTCATCTATCTGGCGCTCGGCACCATCTTTCTTCTCGCTCCGCGCCGGGTGGCGTGGACGTGCGCCATCGTGCTTGCGGCGATCACAGTCGTTCTCGCCGTCGATGCAGCCGTGATCCCGGTCGATGCCGCCAAGCTCAGCACCGCCAAGGGGGTGCTTGGAGACGCTATCCAGCATGGGTCGCTGCTCTTCATCGGGGTGGTGTTCCTGAACATCATCGGCACCCTGGTGCTGGTCGGTGGATCGGCGTGGTCGGCGTATCGCTTCATCCGCGACCATGCCGGGATCGACCGGGTGATCTGCAACGTGCTGCTTACCGGGGGTGCGCTGGTCATTGCGGCGGGATTCACAGCGGCAAAGACCGTCGGCATCGGCGACCTCGATATCCTCGGCGCATACGAGGCTGCGGGAATCGCGATCATGTTCGGCGGCTTCCTCGCCCTGGGGAAGGTCGGGGTGCGGAATGCTGCCCCATCCTCGTCTGGGCCTGCACGAGCAACATCGGGGTCGTGAGCGGGATGCTGGCGGCCGCTGATGCGGCGACGTGGCGTGAGCGCGACGCCGAACTGATTGCCGGCGCATATCACCGCTACTCGGACCTCGTTGTCGAGAGCGCCGAGGGCGCCCATCTGCATACGGTCGACGGCCGCGACGTGCTGGACTTCGGCTGCGGCATCGGGGTCACCAACCTGGGGCATCGCCATCCGGCGGTCGTCGCCGCCGTTCACGAACAGGTCGATCGTCTCTGGCACACGTCGGTCACGGCCTTTCACCCGAAGATGATCGAGGCAGCGGCCGCGCTTGTTTCCATCCTGCCGCCGTCGCTTGACCAGGTGTTCCTGACCAACTCTGGCGCGGAGGCGGTGGAGGGAGCCATGAAGCTGGCCCGACGAGCAACCGGGCGCAGCGACATCATCGCGTTCGTCGGGGGCTTCCACGGTCGGACGTACGGTGCCCTCTCGCTCACCTCGAGCAAGGCGGCCTACCGCCGAGGGATGGGACCGCTGCTGCCCGGCATCCACCACATCCGCTACCCGTACTGCTTCCGCTATTGCACGCACTCCGCTGACGACGTGTGCGAGCTTGTCGAGCGCGAACTGCAGCTGCTCTTCGCAACGACCACGGCCCCGGAAACCGTCGCGGCGATCGTCGTCGAGCCCGTGCAGGGCGAAGGCGGGTATGTCGTTCCGCCCGCAACGTTCCTGCCCATGCTTCGTCGGGTGTGCGATGAGCACGGGATCATGCTGGTCGCCGACGAGGTACAGACAGGACTCGGCCGTACCGGGAAGATGTTCGCGGTCGAGCACACGCTGGTGGACCCCGACATCATGTGCCTCGCCAAAGCACTGGGAAACGGGATGCCCATCGCGGCGATGATCGCCGGCCACCGGGTGATGAGCGCGTTTAACGAAGGCGAGCACGGCACGACCTACGGTGGCAACGCGGTCGCCTGCGCGGCGGCGGTGGCGGTGATCGAGACCATGACCCGGGATCGGATTCCTGAGCGATCCGAACGTCTCGGCCATCGTGTCATGGAGCGAGCGCGGGGATGGCAGACGGACATGCCGGCGCTTGCCGATGTGCGTGGCCTCGGCCTGATGATCGGGCTTGAATTCGTCGAGGCGGGCGCTCCCGCGACCAAAATGGTCGAGCGCATTTCGGCCAACGCCCTCGCCCGTGGCCTCCTGCTGCTCTCCTGTGGTATCGATGGGAACGTGATCCGGTTGATTCCGCCGCTCACCATCCCCGAATCCGAGCTGGACGCAGGCCTGGACATCCTCGAGGCTGCCTTGCGCGAGGAGACCGCCGGATGACCGTGGTCGACGTCGCCGTCGAGGTCGGGAACCTCATCAATGGCGCGTTCCGAACGGCCACGTCCAGGCGGACGTTCGAGTCACGCAACCCCGCGAACGGCGACGTCGTCGGTGTGTTCTCTCGGAGCGACGCGTCGGATGTCGAGGCCGCGGTCGCCGCAGCGCGCACGGCGTTCGACGGCTGGAGACGGACGCCCTGGCCGTCCCGCGCAGCGATCATCCTTCGAGCCTCCGAATTGCTCGAGGAGCGGAAGGAGTCCCTGGCGCAGCTCATGACCCGCGAGATGGGCAAGGTGCTCACCGAGGCTCGGGGCGACGTCCAGGAAGCGATCGACATGGGCAAGTTCATCGCCGGCGAGGGTCGCCGCGCCTTCGGCGAGACGGTCCCGAGCGAGTTGCGCGACAAGTGGGCGATGACCATGCGCCAGCCCTTCGGCGTCGTCGGCTGCATCACGCCGTGGAACTTCCCGATCGCCATCCCGTCATGGAAGATCTTCCCGGCGATCATGGCGGGCAACGCCGTGGTGCTCAAGCCGGCCGAGGACACACCGCTGTGCGCGCTGCGTTTTGTTGAAGCGCTCGAGGACGCGGGGCTTCCCGCCGGCGTGGTGAACGTGGTGTTCGGCTTCGGGGAGGAAGCGGGCGCAGCGCTCGTCGAGCACCCCGACGTCGCCGCGATCTACTTCACGGGCAGCGTCGACACCGGGCGGATCGTGTCGGAAACGTGCGGCCGCATGCTCAAGAAGTGCTCGCTCGAGCTCGGCGGCAAGAACGCCATCGTGGTGCTCGACGACGCCGATGTCGAGCTCGCGGTGGACGGCGCGCTCTGGGGCGCGTTCGGCACAGCGGGGCAGCGATGCACGGCCTCATCGCGACTGATCGTGGAGCACGGCGCGCTCGAGCGCTTCACCTCGCGGCTGGTCGAGCGCGCCTCCCACCTCCGCCTCGGAGACGGGCTCGACGAGAAGGTCGACGTCGGCCCGGTGATCAACGAGACCCAGCTGCGGCGCATTCACTCGTACACCGAGATCGGCAAGGGCGAAGGCGCATCGCTGCTCCTCGGTGGCGAGATCGCGACCGAGGGAGCGCTCGCCAAGGGCTGGTTCTACCGTCCCACGGTGTTCGGCGACGTGAAACCGGCGATGCGAATCGCGCAGGAGGAGATCTTCGGTCCCACCACCGTGATCATTCCCGTGGATTCGATGGACGATGCGATCGTCGCCGCCAACTCGACGCAGTATGGTCTCAGTCTGAGCGTGTACACCAACGACCTTCGCACGGCCTTCCATGCGATCAACGAGCTGCACTCGGGGATCGTCTACATCAACGCGCCGACCATCGGCGCCGAGATTCAACTCCCGTTCGGCGGAACTCGGAATACCGGGAACGGGCACCGCGAAGCCGGCGGCCACGTGCTCGACGAGTTCAGCGAGTGGAAATCCGTGTACATCGACTACAGCGGACGCCTTCAGCGCGCGCAGATCGACACCGAGTGACGTCTGTCGTGAACGGGCTCGAGGAACGTTTCACGACATATGAAGGCAAGCGCCTGCGCTACCTGACCGGAGGATCCGGGCCGGCGCTCCTGCTCTGCCACGGGTTCATCGGCTCGGCAGAGAATTTCATCGACTGGTTCGACGTGCTGCTGCAACGCCGCACCATCGTCGCGCCGGACCTGCCCGGCTTCGGACGATCTGCGCCGATGGACGGGGGACACACGGCTCCCGCGCTCGCGCGCGCCGCGCTCGCCGCCGCCGATCACGCAGGCGCGGAACAGTTCGACGTCGCCGGGCTCTGCCTCGGCACGCCTGTTGCGCTCGCGGTGCAACGCGCCCGCCCGCTTGCGACGGGGCGCGTCATCCTGCACACGCCGCTGGTGGCACCATGGCTGGTGCGGCGCGCGTTCCACATCCAGGTCGGCTTCATGCTGGCGCCGGTCGTGTACCCGGGGATCACCTGGCTCGCGCACCAGCGCACCATGAGCGATATCTACAAACGGCTGATGGTCGAAGGCAAGAACGTCGATCCAGTCGCCGCCAAGACCAACTTCGACAACCAGGTGCTCGCGGATCCGCGCGCCGCGCGCGAGTGGCTGCACGACGCTATGCAGCGAGACGACCTCGCACAAATTCGTGGGTCGGGGCGTCCGACTCTGATCCTGGTCGCGGAACACGATCGCATCGTCAACGTCCGCCGCCTTCAGTCGGCGATCGCCGGTGCGCCGGACGTGTCGTTCGACGTCATCAGGCAGGCGGGTCACGCGTGGAGCCCCGAGCTCTCGCGTCGCCAGCGCGCGCTCATCACCGCATTCCTCGACGATCAGCCTCTGCCTCGCGCCGAAGGCGCCGTGGTCGCCGCCGCGTAGGCGCCGGGAGGTGACCCGGGACCTGGACGAGGGCGTGGATGTGGCGACGGAGCGCGTGACCCCTGGGCCGGTCTCGACCCGCGAACGCCGCTGGCCGCCGCCGGCGCTGCGTGTGCGGCCGTTCCGCTGGTACTGGGCAGCGCAGTGGCCGACCCTGCTCGGCACGTGGATGCAGGTGGTCGCCCTCGGCTATCTCGTGTATCAGCGCACCGGCAGCACGACCGCCGTGGCGGCGGTGGCCGCGGCGGATGGCATCCCCTCGGTGATCCTCTCACTGGCCGGAGGTGTGCTCGCCGACCGCCTTCCGCGGCGGCGGATCCTGCTGGTGACACAGTCGCTCCTCGGACTGAGCGCCGGATCGCTGGCGCTCCTGGTCGCGACCGACCACGCGAGCTTCGCGGCCATCCTGGTGGTGGCGATCGTGTTCGGCGCCACCGATGCCGCGGACCTGCCCACGCGCCAGGCGCTGGTGGCGGACCTGGTCGATCGTCACCTCGTCGTCAACGCGGTGGCCCTCGGCGCGGCGGCGATGAGCGCCACTCGGATCGTCGGGCCGTCCGTGGCGGGGCTCCTGATCGGATTCGCAGGCCCTGCAGTGTGCTTCGGGTTTCTCGCTGTCGCATATCTCGCACCGATCGCCGTGCTCCTCACGGTGATCCCCGACGTGGCCCCGCTACCGAGGCATGCGGGCGCGACCGCGTGGGGCGAGCTGGTCGCCGGGCTCCGAGTGGCCGGGTCCGATCCGCTCGTTCGTGGCGTGGTGATCGTGGCCTCGGTGCTCGCATTCTGCGGCGTGTCGTACATGCCCTTTCTGCCAGTCCTGGCGAGAACGCAGCTGCACGTCGGTCCGCAGGCGCTCGGAATCATGTACAGCGTCGGAGGAGTCGGCGGCCTCGTGGGTGGGCTCGCGATCGCATCGATGGGGCGAGGAGCCGGTCGTCTTCAGCTGATGCTGGTTGGAGGCGTCGTGTATGCCGCGAGCCTGTTCGTGGTTGCCCACGGCGCGGTGCTCGAGGTGACGCTTCCGGCGCTGGTCGGCATCAGCTTCGCGTTCGTTGCGATCAGCACGTCGATGACAACGCTGCTGCAGACGGACACCGACCCAGCTCTGCGCGGCCGGCTGCTCGGTATCTACGCGACGATCTTCGCGGGGCTTCAACCACTCGGCACCGTCGCGTACGGTCTGATGCCGCGCGCGGTCCTCTTCAACGCAATCGGTGTCGGCGCGCTGCTGGTCGGCGCAACCACGGTGCTCGTGGTGGCGACGCCGTCGTTCCGGGCTCGAGTCAGCGGCCCGAGCATCGGCCCGGCGGGACCCGCCGCGGCCCCCGATACACTGGGCTGAGGATGTTGTCTCGAAGGGGCGGGGGAGCCGTGGCCGCGATGTGCGCAGTGCTCCTGGCGGCTTGCAGCTCCGGCCCGCCAGCGCATCCGACGGCCTCGCCGGTGATCGCTCGCGTCGGTTCGGATGCGATCACGATCGCGCAGTTCAACGTCCGGTATCAGAGCGCCTGCACCAGCATCAAGCAGGGCGGTGGGGACTGCTCCGGGGGCGCTGCGGTCACGCAGGTGCGTGCCGCCGTCCTGCGCAGCCTGATCCTCGACGCGGTGATCCGCCAGGAGGCCACCAGGCTCGGGCTCGAGGCCACGCCGAAGGAGGTTGCGGCGGAGGTCGCGGCCGATGCGCAGCAGGCCGGCGGGACTGGGGCGCTTCAGACCGAGCTCGCCGGGGCCGGTGGGTCGATCGCCCAACTTCAGGATGAGATCAGCGCCAATCTCAACGAGCAGCGCGTCGAGGACGTGTTCGCGCAGCAGCGTGCCGCCCTGGTCGAACAGATCCTCGCCAGGGGAGCGGGTTTCGTCGCCACCGCCAAGACGTATTCGGACAACTCCGGGACGACCGGGACGGCGTCAAAAGGCGGCGACCTCGGTGTCCTGACCGCCGCGGAGCTCAAGACCTACAACGCCGCGTTTGCGGCTGCAGTCGAATCGCTCGCCGTCGGCGCGTACACGAGGACCCCCGTCCACGACGCGGGCGGCTACGACATCGTGATGGTGTATTCGAAAAAAGCGCAGGGCTGGGGTGTCCGCCACATCCTGATCTACGCGGGCAATCCGTACAACGTCACGGACCGGCCCGGCTGGTTCCAGGAAGCGTTGTTCAGCGCCGTCGATCAGCTCTGTGCAGCCAAGGACATCCAGGTGTCGCTGTCCAATGCGGGTGGCAATCCGTGCCCCTCGACACGCCCGAGCCCATCGCCCGCCAGCCCGAGTCCCCTCCCAACCGCGACGGCGAAACCGCCTGGGTGAGGGGTTTCCTCGCCGTTCCCGTCGCCGAGCCGGCGCTCGCAGTGACGCAACGGCTACAGGCGGAGCTTGGTGAGCGGGTTCCTGGTGTTCGCTGGGCGCGTCCGGAAACACTGCACCTCACCGTGCATTTCTTCGGACAGATCGACGAGGACCGTGCGTCCATCGCCCTCGAGCTTGTGACCCCGATCGCCAATCGGACGGCTGCGTTCGACGTTGTGCTCGATCGGCTCGCGGCATTCCCCGAAGGGGGGATGCCCCGGGTGCTCTGGCTCGGCCCCGCGCGTGATGTCGCTCCACTCACCACGCTCGCCCTTGAATGCAGGAGCGTGCTCGCGACCGCCGGCTTCGCGGTCGAAGACCGGCGCTATCACGCGCACTGCACGCTCGGCAGGCCGCGCCAACCGTGGAGCGCCGATGCACGCGTCGCATGGGCCGCAGCGACCGCGGGAGACCAGGTGAACTTCGCCTTCACCGCGTCGCGACTGGTGCTCTATGAGTCGCGACCTGCGCCTGGCGGTGCGCGTTACACGGAACGCTCGTCCATGCCGTTCGCCGGCCCCTGACCGAGGTCAGCGGCAGCGGGGGTCTGGGAGCTCGGTGTCGAGTCCGTACTGCTCGATGGCCGCGGCGACGACGTGACGCGGAAGCTGGTCCTGCTGGGCCAGCCCGTCGAGCACCGCGACCGATATCGACTCGGCGTCAACCTCGAAGTGCCGGCGCAACGCGGCCCGTGTGTCGCTGCGGCCATAGCCGTCGGTGCCGAGCGGGATGAACGGGACCGTGAAGAAGCGCCCGATCTGATCGGGAACAGCCTTCATGTAATCGGTCACCGCCACGATGGGTCCGCCGTCACCGCCCAGCTGCTCGTCGACGAACGACAGGCGCGGCTCAGCATCGGGATGCAGCCGGTTCCAGCGCTCGACTTCGAGCGCATCCTGGCGCAGCAGCTGGAAGCTTGTGGCGCTCCACACTTCGGCGGCCACGTCGTGCTGTTCCGCAAGCATGGCCTGCGCAGCAACGGCGGCCTGCACAGCACTCCCGCTGGCGAGAATGCGAGCCCGGTGCGCGCGCTCGCCGTCTGCCGCCTTGTACAGGTAGAGACCGCGCAGGATGCCATCCTCGCTGCCCTCGGGCATGGGCGGCATCGGGTAGTTCTCGTTGTAGAGCGTGATGTAGTAGAAGATGTCCTCGCCGTCGACGTACATGCGCCGCATGCCGTCGCGAATCACCGTCGCAAGCTCGTAGGCGAATGCGGGATCGTAGATGCGCACGTTCGGTATCGCGCTGAAGAGCAAAGGCGAATGGCCGTCCTCGTGCTGCAGGCCCTCGCCGTTGAGGGTGGTGCGCCCAGCGGTGCCGCCGAGCATGAAGCCGCGACCGCGCGAGTCGCCGAACGCCCAGATGAGGTCGCCGACGCGCTGGTATCCGAACATCGAGTAGTAGATGTAGAACGGGATGACGGCCTGCCCGTGGGTGGCGTACGCGGTGCCCGCGGCGGTGAAGCTTCCCATCGACCCCGCTTCGGTGATGCCCTCCTCGAGAATCTGGCCGTCGACAGCCTCGCGGTACGAGAGCACCATCCCCGCGTCAACCGGCTCGTAGCTCTGCCCGAACGGCGCGTAGATCTTCACCTCGCTGAAGAGCGCGTCCATGCCGAAGGTGCGCGCCTCGTCAGGGATGATAGGAACGACCCGGTTGCCGATGCCCGGATCGCGGAGCAGGTTGCGCAGCAGTCCGGCGAACACCATGGTCGTTGACGCCGCTCGCGTGCCACTGCCGCTGAGGAACTCGGCGTACGTCTTGTCTCCGGGCAGATCGAGCGGCTTGGAACGCACCACCCTTCGGGGCAGCAATCCGCCGAGCGCGCGGCGGCGCATGAGCAGGTACTCGACCTCGTCGGAATCAGCACCGGGATGGTAGTAGGGAGGCTTGGCGTCGGCGAGTTGCTTGTCGCTGATCGGCAGCTCGAGCAGGTCGCGGAATGCGCGCAACTCCGCCTCACCGATCTTCTTGATCTGGTGCGTCGAGTTGCGGCCTTCGAACCCGACACCGAGGGTCCATCCCTTGACGGTGTGCGCAAGGATCACCGTCGGCGCTCCGCGCTGCTCGAGCGCGAGCTTGTATGCCGAGTACACCTTGCGATAGTCGTGACCTCCGCGGCGGAGGTGACGGAGATCGTCGTCGGACAGATGCTCGACCATCTTGCGCAAGCGCGGATCCGGTCCGAAGAAATGCTCGCGGATGTATGCGCCGCTCTCGGTCGTGTACTTCTGAAACTCGCCATCCGGGACACGGTTCATCTGGTCGACGAGCACGCCGGACACGTCGCGGGCGAGCAGCTCATCCCACTCGCGCGCCCAGATCACCTTGATGACGTTCCATCCGGCGCCGCGGAAGATTCCCTCCAGCTCCTGGATCACCTTGCCGTTGCCGCGCACGGGTCCATCGAGGCGCTGCAGGTTGCAGTTGACCACGAAGGTCAGGTTGTCGAGCTGCTCGCGTGCCGCGAGGGACAGCGCGCCGAGGGTCTCCGGCTCGTCGCATTCCCCGTCGCCGAGGAAGCACCAGACCCGGCTCTCGCTGGTGTCCACGATGTGCCGGTTGTAGAGGTAACGATTGAAGCGCGCCTGGTAGATCGCGTTGAGCGGACCGAGGCCCATCGACACCGTTGGAAACTCCCAGAACTCCGGCATCAAGCGTGGGTGTGGATAGGAGCTGAGCCCGTCGCCCCCCGTCTCCTGCCGGAAGTTGTCCATCTGCGCCTCGGTGATCCGGCCCTCCAGGTACGCGTGCGAGTACATCCCCGGTGCCGCATGCCCCTGGTAGTAGATCTGGTCGCCGGAGGTGCCGTCGTCCTTGCCCCGGAAGAAGTGGTTGAAGCCGACCTCGTAGAGGGACGCCGCCGACGCGTACGTCGACAGGTGCCCCCCGATGCCGTCGCTGCGCTTGTTCGCCCGGGTGACCATGGCCGCGGCATTCCAGCGGACGATGCGACGGATGCGCCGCTCCATCTCCTCGTCACCCGGGAACCACGGTTCCTCGTCCGGCGGGATCGTGTTGATGTAGGGAGTTGACACCAGCGACGGCACCGGCACCTGCAACCGCCGCGCACGCTCGAGCAGCTTGCCGATGACGAAACGCGTACGCACCGTGCCCTCGCTGGCGACGAGCGCGTCGAGAGACTCGAGCCACTCGCCGGTCTCCGCGGAATCCGCGTCGGGAAGCTGGTGGAGGAAGGCGTCGAACGTCATTCGAAGCGAGGATATACACCCGAGCACCGAAAACCGCCTGTGTCACGATCGGCGGTCTTCGCACCAACCTGTGGTACTGTCTTGGCAAGTGCTCGCGAATCGGCGAGCCATGCCTCTTGGTGAACCCTCTCTCCGCCGCTCATCGGCGGGTCTCAAGAATCCGGCACACGACACTCGAGCGAGGGGATTCTGGGACGGCGAGAATGACTCGGGTCCCGAGGTAACACGGTGCCAACGTTTGAATCCATCGGCGTGCGTCCGCGCACGTCCGCCGCGCTCCGCGAGCACGGTTTCACAGAGCCGAACACAGTCCAGCAGGAGGCGATCCCGCCCCTGCTGGCGCGACACGACTGCGTGATCGAAGCCCCGACCGGGTCCGGCAAGACGCTGGGCTTCGTCGTTCCGCTGGTGGAGCGGCTCGCTGGGCATCAGGGCCATGGCGCCAGGGCGCTGATCGTGACCCCGACCCGTGAACTCGCGACCCAGGTCAACGCCGTCATCCGCAAGGTCGACCCGGCCCTGCGCACGGTGATCTGCATCGGAGGCGTCGGCTACGGTCCGCAGACGGGCGGCCTGCGCAACGCACCTGACGTCATCGTCGGGTGCCCCGGACGGCTCCTCGATCTCGCCAGCAACGGCCTCGCGCAACTCCGCGACATCGAGTACCTCGTGCTCGACGAGGCCGACGAGATGCTCGACCAGGGCTTTGCGAAGGATGTCGAGAAGATCATCGCGATGTGTCCCACGTTCGGCAGCAGCGCACGCCGGCAGACGGTGCTCGCCTCGGCCACCATGCCCGACTGGGTGCAGCGCATGATCACCAAGCACCTCCACGAACCGGAGCGCGTGCGCGTCGTCCACGATCAGGTCCCGGCGCTCGAGCACGGGGTCATGACCGTCGTCAAGTCGCAGAAGATCGAAGCCCTCTCACGGCTCCTGCGCCGCCAGCGGGCAACCGAGCTGAACCAGACAATCGTTTTTCATCGCACGAAGCACGGGGCCAAGAAGCTCGTTCGCGACCTGCTCCGCATGGGTCACACCGCCGGCGAGCTGCAGGGCAACCTGTCGCAGAACGCCCGTGACCGGGCGCTGGATTCGTTTCGCGCGAACCGCACCGAGGTGCTGGTCGCGACCAACGTCGCGGCCCGCGGCATCGACGTTGTGAACGTCGGACTGGTGATCAACTTCGAGCTTCCCGAGACGCCCCAGTGGCTCACGCACCGGGTCGGCCGCACCGCGCGCAACGGCAACGAGGGCAAGGCGATCACGTTTCTCAGCGAGGAGGACGGCGACCAGTGGCGAAAGCTTCGCCGCCTCGGTGCACCGGCACTGCCTGAGATCGACGGCACGCTCCTGCTCACCACCGGTGAGTGGAAGCTGGGCGCGCCGCGACGGGAGACTACGCCAGCGCCTGCTCCAGGTCGGCCACCAAGTCGTCGACGTCCTCAATACCGACGGACAGGCGCAGCAGCCCGTCGCTGACGCCGACCCGGGTTCGGGTTTCCTCCGGAATCGATGCGTGAGTCATCATCGCCGGGCTCTCGGCAAGCGATTCGACAGCACCGAGTGACTCGGCGAGCGTGAACACGCGCAGCCGTTCGAGAAACGAACGCGCCGCATCGCCCGAGGAGACCTCGAACGAGACCACGCCTCCGAAATAGCCCCCCATCTGGCGCCGGGCGAGGACGTGGCCGGGGTTGCTTTCGAGCCCCGGGTAGTACACCTTGACCACGGCGTCCTGCCCCTCGAGCCACCTGGCGATGGCAAGCGCGTTCTCGCACTGACGGTGCACGCGGAGCTGGAGGGTCTTCAGTCCCCGGAGCAGCAGCCAGCAGTCGAACGGTGACGGCACCGCGCCCACCGCGTTCTGATGGAACCGCAGCCGCTCCGCGAGCGAGTCATCCGACGTGAGCACAGCTCCGCCGAGCACGTCACTGTGCCCGCCGAGGTATTTGGTGGAGCTGTGGACGACCAGGTCGGCACCGAGCTCGAGCGGACGCTGCAGTACCGGGCTCGCGAACGTGCTGTCGATCGCGACCAGCGCGCCGGCACCGCGCACCAGCTCGCTCACCGCGTCCACGTCGACGATGCGGAGGAGCGGGTTGGTCGGAGACTCAAGCCATACCAGGCGCGTGCGATCCGTCATCGCCCCCGCAACCGTGTCGGGATCGGTTGGATCCACCGCGGTGAAGCTGAGCCCGTAGCGCTGGAAGACCTTGTCGAAGAGCCGGAAGGTTCCTCCGTAGACGTCCTCGGTGAAGACGACGTGATCCCCGGGATCGAGGAGCAGCATCACCGCGGTCGTTGCAGCCAATCCTGACGCAAACGCGAGGCCGTGGGTGGCGCCCTCGAGCGACGCGAGGCACTCCTCGAGGTTGCCGCGCGTCGGATTGCCCGAGCGGGAGTACTCGAATCCCCTGTGACGTCCAGGCGATTCCTGCGCGAACGTGGTCGCCAGATGCATGGGAACGACCACGGCGCCGGTCGCCGGGTCGGGTCCCTGGCCGACGTGCAGGGCGCGCGTCGCCAGGCCGTGCGGCTTGTGCGGCACGCCTGTCAGCTGCGCCCGCGGCGGGCGACGAACTCGAGCAGGTCGCTCCTGGTGATCACGCCGACCGGAAGCTCGCCTTCGACGATCATCAGCGCGGGCTCGCCACCGAGCAGCGCCTCGAACGCCTCCTCGATCGGCGCCCCGGCGGCGACGCGCGCGAACGGGGGGTCCATCGCCGTCGAGACCGACGTGGTGACCATCGTGGGGTCACGATAGATGCGATCCAGCAGGGTTCGTTCCTGGATGCTGCCCACCACGCCGCCGCCGGCGCTGGTTCCGTTCTCGGTCACGAGCAGCTGCGAGATCCCGTACTGCTGCATGAGGTCGATCGCCTCGCCGACGGATTTGCCGGCGCCGACGCTCACCAGCTCGGGGACACCGTCGGTGTGCGAATCGATGACCTCGCGCACACGAGCCGGAACAAGGCGCTGAAGGTAGCCGTTCTGACGCATCCACTCGTCGGAGAAGAATTTGGTGAGGTAGTTGCGGCCGGTATCGGGAAGGAGCACCACGATCACGTCGTCCGGCTTGGAATCGACAGCGACCTGTATCGCCGCGTGGAGCGCCAGGCCCGCCGATCCGCCGACGAGGATCCCCTCCTGGCGGGCGAGCTTGCGCGCGGCGACGAAACACTCTCGATCGGTGACCTGGATGAATTCGTCGACGATCTCCCGGTCGAACGTTCCCGGCCAGAAGTCCTCGCCGACGCCTTCAACCTTGTACGGCGCGATCTCGCCGCTGTAGATCGAGCCCTCGGGGTCGGCGCCGATCACGCGAACGGCCGGATTCTGCTCTTTGAGGTACTTGCCAACTCCCGTGATGGTGCCTCCGGTGCCGACCCCTGCGACGAAGGTCGTGATGCGACCGTCGGTCTGCCGCCAGATCTCGGGGCCGGTGGTGCGGTAGTGGGCCTCGGGGTTTCTCGGATTGAAGTACTGGTTGGGCTGAAAGGCTCCGGGCACCTCACGGGTGAGCCGGTCGGCGACGGAGTAGTACGACTGCGGCAACTCGCGCTCGACGTTGGTTGGGCAGATGACCACCTCGGCGCCATAGGCGCGCAGCAGGCTGATCTTCTCCGCCGACATCTTGTCGGGCATGACAAAAATCATCTTGTAGCCCTTGATCGCCGCGGCCATGGCGAGCCCGTGGCCCGTGTTGCCGGAGGTGGGCTCGACGATCGTGCCGCCCGGCCGGAGCAACCCTCGGCCTTCCGCGTCCTCGAGCATGGAGAGGCCGATCCGGTCCTTGACGCTCCCACCGGGATTGAGCTGCTCGAGCTTGGCCAGGATCAGAGGGCGGAGCCCCTCGGTGACCTTGTGCAGCCGGACCAACGGGGTGTTGCCGACCAGGTCGAGGATGCTCTCGACGTACTCCACTTCCCGGCCATTCTAGTGCCCGATGGCGGTGGTCTCCGTGACGGAATTCGACGCCACCGCGCTTTTGTGACGGCATACTGAGGGCGAATGGACCAGGCTGGAGGCCACGACGTCGCCGGGTCGCGGGCACATGTTCCCGGCTACACACTGGACAGGGGGGTCGGCGTCGACCGCGCCGGCGCGCTCTTCGACGCCCACGACAACACCACCGGATCGCGCGTGGTCATCCGGTTGCTCAGCCCGGCGCTCTCCTCCGATTCCGCGTTCCGCCGTCAGGTCCGCCACGACATGGGCGTGCTCCGCGCCCTGCGCCACCAGCACCTCATGTCTGTCATCAACTTCGATGACCGCCAGGCGGCGATCGTCTATGAATGGGTCGACGGGATCACGCTGCGCCACCTCATCGACGTGTCCGGTCGCCTCGCCGCGCCGGCCGCGCTGGTCGTCTTCGACGACTCGCTCGCCGCCCTCGAGGCGCTGCACGCGGCCGGGGTCATCCATCGAGACGTGACCCCGGACGTGATCCTGCTCGACACCGACGGCACCGGGATCCTGCGTGACGCGGGTGTCCCGGCGGCGCCGCTGCGCCGCGGCTGGCGCGCCGGGACGCCGCAGTACATGGCGCCGGAGCTGTGGGCCGGCAGGCCGCACTCGGTCGCGACCGACATCTACGCGGCGACCGGCGTGCTCGTCAACTCGCTCACCGGACGGCCGCCGTACCTGGGCACGGACCTCACCGGGCTGGGCGTCCAGCACACCCAGGGAGCCCTGCCGAGTGAGGCGGTGCCGTTGCTCGCGAGAGAGCTGGTGATCCGAGGGCTGGCGAAGGACCCACGTGACCGGCCTGCCTCCGCGGCGGTGTTCCGCCGCGACGTCGAGATCGCGGGGAAGGCGTTTCTCGGATCGGCGTGGCGCGATCAGGGACGTGCATGGCTCGCTGTTGTCGTGACGGACCGCCTCGCCGACCCAGCCCCGGCTCCGGCCGCGGTCGAGCTCATTGACGACGAGGACGATGGCCCGCTGCCGGGCTTCGCGATCGACGTCGCAGGAGAGCCGCCGCGGCTGGGCGGCGTTGGCTGGAAGGTGTGGTCGGTCGCGGCTGCCGCCGTGGTCGCATTGATCGTGATGGTGGTCTTTGCCGCACGCGCGCTCGGGGGGCCGGGGCTGCAGGTCTCGCCGACCCCGCCGCCAGGGCCGCTGTTCGTATCGACGCCGACCCCCGGGCCGACGGACGCCGGCCTACCAACGGGCATCGATACCGCCGGCGCCGCGACCGCCACCGCGAAACCGACCGCCGCCCCCACGCCCACGCCGACGGTCGCGCCCAACACGATGCCGATCACGATCGCGCCCAGCCCGACGCAGAAGTCGACGCCGAACGCCACGCCGTCACCGAGACCAACGCCAACGAAGCACCCCTGAAAGCGGCGTCCGCCTAGCGCGACGCGGTGAGGTTGTAGACGTCGCCGGCGTAGTCGCGCATCATCCGCGCCGCCGAGAATCGGGGCCCGTTGGTGCGGAGTGAGGCGCGCATCCGCTGCACCCAGCCGCGCGGGATCCCGTGCTCATCGCGCTGGTAGAAGAGCGGAACCACCTCGTGCTCGATGATGTCGAAGAGCGTGGCGGCGTCGCGTGAATCCTGAATCGCGTGGTCGAAGAGGATGTCACCCGGAATCGCCCATCCGTTGGTCCCGTTATAAGCCTCGGCCCACCACCCGTCGAGCACTGAGAGGTTGAGGCCGCCGTTGAGCGCAGCCTTCATGCCGCTGGTGCCACTCGCTTCGAGCGGCGGACGGGGAACATTGATCCACACATCGCAGCCGGCAACCATCTGGTCGGCGGTCTCGAGGCTGTAATTGTCGAGAAACGCGAGGCGGCTCATCGCCGCAGGCTCGCGTTCGAACGTGAAGAGGCCCTGGGCGGCGTGCTTGCCCTCCTCGTCCTGTGGATGCGCCTTGCCCGCAAGCACCATCTGCGCCGGACGGTCCTTGTTCTCGAGCACGCTCGCGGCGCGCTGCCTGTCGAGCGTCAGCAGCTGGATGCGCTTGTATCCCGCGAGACGGCGTGCGAAGCCAAAGGTCAGCGCGTGCTCGTCGAAGCCGTGCTCGGCGGCCTCCACATACCAGCGGGGTTCGTCGCGCGCCAGACGGTTGGCCACGCTGCGCACCCGCACGTGCTGCACGAACTCTGCGCGGAGCGCGTTGCGCACCTCCCACAATTCGGCGTCGGGGATGTCATCCACCCCGCGCCAGGTCTCCGGATCCGCGGCGCGCGCCTCCCATCCCGTCCCGAGATAGCGATCGAGCAGGTCGCGCATCCGCGGCGCCATCCACGTCGGCACGTGCACGCCGTTGGTGATGTGCCCGATCGGAACGGTGTCTGCAGGTCGCTCGGGGAAGAGCGACTGCCACATCTGCCGGGCAACCTCACCGTGACGGCGGCTCACACCGTTGCGCGACCGGCTCATCTTGATGCCGAGTGGCGTCATCACGAATTGCTCATGCGGGTTGTCGGGACGGGTGCGCCCGAGGTGCAGGAAGCCCTCGAGGTCCAGCCCTGCCTGCTCGGGGTAGTCACCGAGGACCTCGACGATCTCGCTGACGTCGTACCCCTCGTTGCCTGCGCTCACCGGGGTGTGGGTCGTGAAAACGGTTCGCTCACGCGCTGCGGTGAACGCCTCGTGGCGGGAGCGTCCGAGGGCCATCTCGCGGCGAGCCATCTCCAGCGGTGCGAGCGCGGCGTGCCCCTCGTTGAGATGCACGACGCACGGGTCCAGGCCCATCGCGTCGAGGACACGCATCGAGCCGATTCCCAGGAGCGCGTACTGGGCGAGGCGCGTCGGCCGGTCCGCGACGTAGAGACGGCTGGTGATCCACTGGTCGATCGCGGAGTTCTCGGGACGCTGCGCGTCAAGGAGGTACAGCGGCGTACGACCGATGTCGAGCCTCCACACCTGGACCACGACATCGCGGCCGCGCAGTGGCACGGTCACCGTCAGCGGGCTCCCCCCGTTGTAGACAAGAGCGGCAGGAACCCGTTCCGGGTCGACCTGAAGCCAGTACTCGAGCTGGTACCCGGACCGGTCCATGCGCTGCTGGAAGTACCCCTGCCGGTAGAGGAGCCCGACTCCAACCATGGGCAGCGCCATGTCGGACGCCTGCTTGAGAATGTCGCCGGCGAGCACGCCGAGGCCGCCCGCGTAGATCGGCAGGGAGCGGTGGACCGCGAATTCGGCACAGAGAAACGCAACCGGACGCACCGGCGAGGCCTTCCCTGCCATGGGCGGACGGCTCAGGTCGTGGTCGAGCGCGCCGAGGAGCTCTGCGAGGCGGTGCAGCAGGCTGACATCGGAGGCGGCCCGCTCGAGTGTCGCGGACGACGTCTCGTCAAGCAGGCGAATCGGGTTGTGGTTGCTCGCCTCCCAGCGCTCGGGGTCGATCATCCGGAACACGTCGTCGCCGCCGGGCCACCACGACCACGCGTAGTTGTACGCGAGCCTGGCCAGCGGTTCGAGCGGTGACGGCAGGCGGGCCGCGAGATCCGCCGAAGCGCGATCGATGTCGTCGCTGCCGTCGGCGAGCACTGGAGTTGCGAGCTCGGTCATCGCGTGCCGTCCCCGGACAGCGCCCGCCGGAGCGCGGCCACGCCGGCACCGGGACCGTCCTTGTGCTTGAAGATCGCAGTACCCGCGACGAGCACGTCGGCGCCTGCGTCCACACACGCTTTCGCGTTGGACTCGTCGACACCACCGTCGACCTCAACCTCGGTTTCCAGCCCCTGACGTTCCACCTCACGGCGGAGCTGTTCGACCTTGTGCAGCATGCGCGGTATCAGCGACTGTCCACCGAACCCCGGGTCGATGGTCATCACGAGCGCGAGGTCGCACGAACTCGAGCACGTCGTCAAGCAGCTGCGCGGGCGTGCTGGGATTGATTGCCGCGCCCGAACGGCAATCGAGCGCACGAATCGACGACAGCGTGCGGTGAAGGTTCGGGCACACCTCGTAGTGCACGGTGATCGCGTCGGCACCCGCTGTCGCGAACGTGGCCAGGTGCGCGTCGGGATTGACAATCATGAGATGCAATTCCAGAGGCAGCGTAGTAGCGCGTCGCAGCACGCGCACCGTGTCGGTGCCGAACGTGAAGTTGGGGACGAACACGCCGTCCATCACATCGACGTGGATGCGTTCCGCGCCGCTCTCCTCCAGGTCGTGAGCAGCCTCGGCTAGGTGTCCGAAGTCGGCGGCGAGCAAGCTCGGCGCGATCCGGATGGCGTCTCGGCAGGGCTTCCACGTCGATCGCGGCATCCCGCGGATTCTGGCAGACGCGGGTCAACGGGCTCCCGGAATTCTCCGAGCCGTCACCCTGCTGCTGCAGCGGCGTCGAGGAACCAGGCGAGCGTCCCATCGGTGGGACGGACGCGCGAGGCGGGAACGTCACCTCGGGCGGTCGCGGCGAGCGCCTCGTGCTTGGCGGCGCCGGTGACCATGAAGGCGACGGCGGCGGCCGCGTTGATGGTGGGGAACGTCAGCGTGATTCGATCAAACGGCTCGTAGTCCGCCAGGCCGCGTGTCGCCCAGCGGTCGGTCACCTCGAGAGCCGGCGTGCCCGGGAAGAGGGACGCCGTATGGCCGTTTTCGCCGAGCCCGAGCAGGATCACGTCGAGACGTGGCGCGCCGTCGTTTCGCACGGGCAGCGAGGTGGCGAGCAGGTGTGAGTACTCCGCGGCGGCGGCATCGAGATCCGCACGCTCCGCGGGCATGCGATGCACGCGCTCCGGGTCGATCGGAACGCGGCTCAGCAGGGTGCTTCTGGCGAAGTGATAGTTGCTCGCCGGATCATCGGGCGGGCACGCACGCTCATCGGCGAAATAGACGTTCCACAATGTCCAGTCGATGCGTCCCCGCCACTCGGGTCCGGCGAGCATCGCATTCAGCCGCCGGGGGGTGCTACCACCTGAAAGGGCGATCGAGAAGGTGCCGTGATCACCGTGCGCGCGGCGCGCTTGAGCCGCGATCCAGGTCGCAACGGCGTCGGCTACCTCCTCCGCCGTCTCGCTGACGACGCGTTCGCCGGCGAGATCATCCAACGAGCGCGTGGACATCAAGTCAGGGGCGATGCCAGGCGCGTCCGTCGCGCGCCATGAAGGCATGCGCCTCCTCGGGACCCCACGTGCCCGCCTCATAGTTCGGCGAGTTGGCCCGGTCAGGGGGATGCGCGCGCCATCCGTCAAGAATCGCCGTGCAGAACCGCCATGCCTCCTCGACCTCGTCCTCGCGTGCGAAGAGCGTCGGGTCGCCGAGCATGCAGTCAAGCAGGAGGCGTTCGTACGCGTCCGGGGACTGCTGACGGAATGCGGTCCCGTACATGAAGTCCATGTTCACCGACTCGATGCGGAGTGCCTGCCCGGGAATCTTCGCGCCGAAGCGGAGCGAGATGCCTTCGTCCGGCTGGATTCGCAGGATGAGCAGGTTCGGATCGATACCATCGGCCGGCACCACGCCTGCGGCGAGCGGGACGTTGCCCGCGAACGGCGAGTGCGGCACGCGCCGGAACTGGATCACGATCTCCGTCGAGCGTTTGGGCATTCGCTTGCCCGTGCGCAGGTAGAACGGCGTTCCCGCCCAGCGCCAGTTGTCGATATCGACCTTGAGCGCCACGAATGTCTCGCGGAGCAAGTCGGGGGCGACGCCCTTCTCCTCGCGATACCCGACCACAGGTTCACCGTTGATCGTGCCCGCGGAATACTGACCGCGAACCGAATGCGAGAGCGCGTCATCGGGATGCACCGGCCGCACCGCACGGAGCAGCTTCACCTTCTCATCGCGAACCATCTCAGCGTGGAAGTTCGACGGCGCCTCCATGCCCATGATCGCGACCAGCTGCATGATGTGGTTCTGCACGATGTCGCGGAGCGCCCCCGCCTCCTCGTAGTACGAACCGCGACCCTCGACGCCGATCTCCTCGGCGACGGTGATCTGCACGTGGTCGATGTACTGCCGGTTCCACAACGGTTCGAAGATGCCGTTCGCGAAGCGGAAGACGAGCAGGTTCTGGACGGTCTCCTTGCCGAGGTAGTGATCGATGCGATAGATCTGCTCTTCGATGAACGCGCTGTGCAGGCGCTCGTTGAGCTGACGGGCGGTAGCCAGGTCGCGCCCGAACGGCTTCTCGATGATCACGCGCACGGATGTCCCGGGCGTCTGTACGGTCAAGCCTGCGGCGTTGAGCCGGTCCGCGAGAGGCATGACGGCGTTCGGCGGGGTGCTGAAGTAGAGGAGTCGATTTCCCCCAGTGCCACGTTCGCGATCGGCCGCCTCGAGAGCCTGGTGGAGATGCTCGAGGCCGCCGATCGCCTCCATGTCGTAGGCCACGTAGCGCAACCCCGCGGCGAACAACTCCCACGCATCCTCGCGCAGACGCACGCGGCCGTACCTCTCGACGCCCTCGCGCATGTCGGCGCGGAATTCGTCGTCGGTCAGCTCGCTGCGTCCCGCGCCGATCACCGTGAAACCCTCAGGCACGCTTCCTTCAGCGGCAAGCGCGTAGAGGGCCGGAACGAGCTTGCGCTTGGTGAGGTCGCCGGTGGCGCCGAAGATGACGACACAGAAGGGAACCGGAGTGCGGGGCTGCCGCCGTCGCTCGTGCAGCGGGTGCTCCGCGATCAGTGTGATGACGGGGTCCCCGCTGGAGCCTCGGCTTTCACCGCGTGCCCGCCGAACTCGTTGCGCAGGGCCGCGATCACCTTGTTGCCGAATCCGTCTGGCAATCGGGATTGATAGCGCGCGATGAGCGACTGCGCGAGCACGGGGGCCGGCACCGAAAGCTGCATCGCCTCCTCGAGCGTCCAGCGTCCCTCGCCGGAGTCGTCGACCCACCCGCGCAGCTGGTCGAGCTGCGGATCGCGCTCAAATGCCCGCTCCGCGAGCTCGAGAAGCCACGAGCGCACCACGCTCCCCTGGTTCCAGAGGTGGGCGATGGCGTGCAGGTCGAGCTCACCGAAGTCCTGCTTCGCCTGCATGATGGCGAAGCCCTCCGCGTATGCCTGCAACATGCCGTATTCGATGCCGTTGTGCACCATCTTGACGAAATGCCCGGCGCCTGGAGGCCCGACGTGAAGGAAACCGTCACGCGGTGCCAGGGTCGTGAAGATCGGGCGCCAGTGATCGATCGTCTCCGGCTCGCCGCCGGCCATGAGGCAGTACCCGACCTGCAATCCCCAGATGCCACCGCTCGTTCCGGCGTCGATGAAGCCGATGCCGCGCTCGGCACTGCTTGCAGCGCGCGCGATCGAATCGTGGTAGTTGCTGTTGCCGCCGTCGATGATGGTGTCGCCTTTCTCGAGCAGCGATTGCAGCGCCGCCACGGTGTCGTCGGTCACCTTGCCGGAGGGCACCATGATCCAGACGCCGCGCGGCTTGTCGAGGGCTGCGATGAGCTCATCGATGCTTGCCGTCGTGGTCGCTCCGAACGCCTCCACGCTCGCTCGCGCCTCCGGGTTGGGATCGTATGCCACGACCGTGTGGTCACCGTCGCGACGGAGGCGGTGCACCATGTTGGCGCCCATTCTGCCGAGCCCGACAAAGCCGATCTGCATGGTGCTATTCCTTCGGTGTGGCAGCTGCGCTCAGCGAGCTGCCGTGATTGCGCTGACTGCGCTTGTGAGGCTGGCGAGCCCGGCATCGAGGTCGCCGGCGATGTGCACGCGCACGACGCGCCGGCCATGGGAACGCAGTGACTGCAGGTCGCCGGCGGCCTGCGCTCGCTTGAGGATCGAGAAGGTGTATGGAGCGCCCGGAATCGTCACGTCGGTGCCGTCGTCGGCGGTGATCTGAATGTATACGCCGGTGTTCGGGCCGCCCTTGTGCAGCTGGCCGGTGCTGTGCAGGAACCGGGGGCCGAGTCCGAGCGTGGTCGCGAGCTTGCGCAAGTCACGAATCGCGACACGCAAGCGTTGCAGCGCCGCGTGGTTGCCATCGTCCGGGGTCACGTAGGCCATCAGCGCGACATAGTCGCCGGGGTTGGACGTGTCGAGGTGGGCGGCGAGTGCTCCGGAGGCGCTGCTGCCCGAGATACCGCCGTACACGCGCAGCGCGCCGTCGGTGACGGTTGCCGCCTCATCGGGGAGTGAGCCGCTCTGCTCGTATTGGCGCAGCACGGCCTGGGTGTTGTCCTTGGACTCCTTCACGTTCGGCTCGTCGAACGGATCGATGCCGAGATGTGCGCCGGCCACCGCGGTCGCGAACTCCCAGCGGAAGAACTCGGCGGCGAGGTCGTACTTGTCGACGAGATCGAACGTGATCACCGGGTGTCCGGCACCCTTCAGCGCGGCGATGGAGCCGTCGAAGCCGGCGTCATCGCCGATTCGCAGCGCGACGAAGAGGCGATCGTCCGAGTAGACGTCCGGCACTCCGATCGGCTCATCGCCAATCGGGATGATGCCCTTGCCCTCCTTGCCTGTGCTCTCCGCGATGAGCTGCTCCGCCCATAACGAATAGGCCTCGATCTCCTTTGGCGCGAGGATGGTGACCTTGTCACGTCCCTGGTCGTGGAGTGCGCCCATGATCGTACCCAGGCTCACACCACCGTTCGCGTCTCCCGGAACGCCTGCCATGCACGTTCTGCGCATGTTGCCCGCGCGCTCGAGGAGCAGCGCGCAGTCGATGCCGATGATCGCCGCGGGAACGAGGCCGAACATGCTCAGCGCGGAGTAGCGGCCGCCGATGTCAGGAGGGTTCTCGAAGAGATGACGAAACCCGCGCTCGCGTGCGATATCAGCCAGCGGTGTTCCCGGGTCGGTGACCGCGATGAAGTGTGAGCCGGTGTCGTCGCCGATCGCCTGGGTCAGCGCCCAGAAGTGCGCGAGGTGCGACAGCGTCTCCACGGTGGTGCCCGACTTGCTCGAGACGATGTATCCGGTCCTGGCAGGGTCGATCGCGCCGGTCAGTCTGACGATCGCGAGTGGATCGGTGGTGTCGAGCACGTGGAGCCTCGGTTGTCCGTCAGCGCTCCCGAAGGACGTGCGCAACACCTCGGGGCACAGGCTCGAGCCGCCCATCCCGAGCAGCACGCAGTCGCGCCACCGGGCCTCGCGCACCTCTACGGCGAGGGCCTGGAGCTCGGGGAGCCGCTCGCGCATGCCGCCGATGACATCGAGCCAGCCCAGACGGTTGTTGATCACCGCTGCGTGAGCGCTGTCGCCGGGCTTCCAGAGGTCCGGGTCGCGGCGCCAGATGCGCGTGGCGATGTCACGTGCGCTCGTTGTATCGAGGGGTACCGCGGCCGGCCCGGTATCGAAATGCTGCCGTTTCGCATACCCGGAACCCATCGCGTCGATCTTCTCGGCGATGCCTCGGATCAGTTGATCGTACAAGTCAGCGAACTGCTTGACGCCGTCATCGAGCAGCTGCTGTGTCGCCGCATCCATGTCGATCCCGGCCTCGGCGAGCTGATCCATCACCCGGTGGGCGCTCGCATAGTCGGCCTTGACAGTGTCCCCGGCCACGACTCCGTGGTCCAGGAATGCCTCGATGGTCGCGGGGGGCATCGTGTCCACCGTGTCCGGTCCGATGAGTGCCTCTGCGTAGACGACGTCTCGGTAGTTCGGGTTCTTGGCACTCGTGCTCGCCCAGAGTGGGCGTTGCACGTGGGCACCGGCGGCGCGGAGCGGCGCGAAGCGCTCACCACCGAAGCGCTGCTCGAAGAGCTCATAGGCGAGCACCGCGTTGGCGATCGCAGCCTTGCCGAGCAAACCCTCGATGAGCGCGTTGCCCGGGTCCGCCGCGAGCTTCTTCTCGAGCAGCTTGTCGACGAGCGTGTCGACACGGCTCACGAAGAAGGACGCGACCGAGTGCACGTCGAGCGTCTGCCCAGCATTGTGACGCGCCTCGAGCGCCGAGATGTACTGCTCAATCACGCGATCGTGCATCGCCAGCGCGAAGATGAGCGTGACGTTCACGTTGCGGCCGTCTGCGATGGTCCGATTGATGGCCGGCATGCCCTCGAGTGTTGCGGGAATCTTGATCATGAGGTTGGGACGGTCGACGCGTTCCCACAGCGTTCGCGCAGTCGCGATGGTTGCATCGGTGTCGTGCGAGAGCGACGGCGGCACCTCGAGGCTCACAAACCCATCGGCACCCGACGTCCGCTCGTGGACGGGCTTGAGGATGTCCGCGGCGTGCTGGATATCGCTGATCGCGAGCTCGGTGAACACGTCATTGGGATCGTCGATCCCGGCCGCGATCAGGTCGCGGATCTGGTCGTCGTACAGGGTCCCCTCGGCGATCGCCTTCTGGAAGATCGTCGGGTTGCTGGTCAACCCCGTCACGTTCTCTTCAGCAACGCGGTGACGCAGCTGACCGGTGGTCACGAGCTCGCGGCTGATGAAGTCGAGCCAGACCGACTGGCCGTGTTCTCCGAGCTGCTGCAGGGGGGTCGTCATTCAGCCGGCCCCCACCACCGCGGCGCCCACGAGGAGGTTCACCGCCGCAACGATGGCGTCGGCATCGATCCCGGCGGCTGCCATCAACTCCTCCGGGCTTGCGGATCCGGGCAGGCTGCGAACCGCGAGATGGGCGACGCGCGGGGGGTTCTGCTCGAGCGCGAGTGCCTCCATGACCGCCGCGCCAAGACCACCTTCCGGGTAGTGGTCTTCGACGACGACCAGACGTCCGGCGGTGGCGTCGCTTGCCTCACGCAACGTCGCGACGTCGATCGGCTTCACCGAATAGAGATCGATGACGCGACAGGAGGTGCCGGTGTTCGACAGCCGTTCCGCCGCGGCGATGCACGCATGCAGCGTCACTCCGGCGCCGATGAGCGTGACCACATCGTTGGTGGACTGACGAACCACCTTGGAGCCGCCGACCGGGAACTCCTCGTCATTCCCGTACAGGACCGGGTACGCGCCGCGCGTGGTGCGGATGTAGCTGATGCCGTCGAGGTCGGCCATCTGCGCGACGAGTTTTGCCGCCGACACCGCGTCACTCGGATACAGCACCGTCGAGGTGTGTACCGCGCGCATCGCCGCTATGTCCTCGAGCGCCATCTGCGAGGGACCGTCGGCGCCGATCTCACAGCCCGCGTGTGACCCGGACAGACGGACGCTCACCTGGGAAACGCCGGCCATCCGGATGAAGTCGTAGGCGCGGGAGAGGAAGGCCGCGAACGTGGAAGCGAACGCGACATAGCCGCGCACTGAGAGGCCCACCGCGCTCGCGACCATCTGCTGTTCCGCGATGAACATCTCGAAGAACCGGTCCGGGTACGCGTTCTTGAATTCGTCTGCGTGGGTGGAGTTGCTCACCTCGCCGTCGAGGGCCACAACGTCGTGACGAGCGCCGAGCGCGCGCAGCGTGTCGCCGTACGCCTTGCGGGTCGCGACCTTGTCGCCGACGCCATAAGAAGGAAAAGTCACCACCGTGTCGGTGGCCGTTGACGACGCGGACTCGAGCGCCTCGGGTGGCCGGACGTCGATGCGCAGGTCGCGCTCCCCGCCCAGCTCGGCAATGGCCTTCTCGGCCATCTCCGGGGGCAGGGCCTTGCCGTGCCAGCCGTCCTTGTTCTCGATCTCACTGAAGCCTTTGCCCTTGATGGTCCGGGCGATCACCACGCTCGGGCGGTCCCCGTCCGAGCGCGCCGAGGACAGCGCCTCGTCGATCTCAGTGAGGTCGTGGCCGTCGATGACGATGGCCCTGCACCCGAAGGCTTCGACGCGGCGCCGGTAGACGTCCAGATCCCACTCGAACTCCGTGGGGCCCCGCTGGCCGAGGCGGTTCACGTCGAAGATGGCGGTGAGGTTGGAGAGGCCGTAGTGCCCGGCCTTGTCGAGCGCCTCCCAGATGGAGCCCTCGGCGAGCTCGCTGTCGCCGCAGAGCACCCAGACGTGGAAGGGGAGACGGTCGAGGTACCTGCCGGCGAGGGCCACGCCAACGGCGATCGCCAGCCCCTGGCCGAGTGAGCCGGTGGCGACGTCAACCCAGGGGATGATCGGCGTGGGGTGGCCCTGGAGCCTGGAGCCGAAGGTCCGGTAGGTCATCAACTCATGGTCGGAGACCGCCCCGACCGCCTTGTACAGCCCATAGAGGAGGGGCGACGCGTGGCCCTTGGAGAAGATCAGGTGGTCGTTGTTGGCCAGCTCGGGGCGCTCAAAGTCATAGCGGAGATGGCGGGCAGCGAGGACCGCGATCAGGTCCGCGGCAGACATGCTCGATGTCGGATGTCCCGAACCGGCCTTCGTGCTGGCGCGGATTCCGTCGACGCGGATCTGTTGAGCGACCTCACCCACGAAATCGAGCGAAGGAAGCGTGCCTGTCTCGATGCTGCCGGTCACCGCCATGAGATCGACCTCCGTTGAGCCTTCTGAACTTGAATCATGCCGCGCGCGACCCATGCGGCGCGGTGGGGTATTGGTCATGGCCGCATGGGGTACAGTCACGGCTCTGACGCGCGCCTATAGCTCAGTCCGGATAGAGCGTCTGACTACGGATCAGAAGGTCGGGGGTTCAAATCCTCCTGGGCGCGCCAACCGCTCTCTTGTCATATTCAGGATTGGGCCAACGCGACTGTCGCGGAGGCTCGATCAAGCGTCGTACGCGCGGGGGTCGAAGTCGCTCCGTCGCTCAGTGTCGTGCGGCCGCGGCGTCGCGCGGCCGGTGAGGCGGACATCGGTTTCCTCGGCGCCGGCTTCCTGGACCCTGTCGCGGAGGTCGCGTAGTGTCGAAATCAGCTGGGTGACGTCGCGTTCCAGCACAGAGGACATTCGGATGTCCGCCGCGCGCCGCGGTGGCTCCTCGGACGAGAGCCGAGGGTCCCATGCACCAGCCCACGCCGGTGCGTCAGCGCCCCGATCCCAGACGTCCGGAGGATCGGCGGTGCGCAGGTTGAATCGATAGCGGTTGCCGAATTGGTCGCCGCAGTATGCGGTGAGGTTGGCCGCCGGATGGTCGCCCACCACCGCCGAGCCGGGGTCGAGGTATCCGTGTGACTTGCCGACAAAGAGCATGTTCTGCAAAGGTCCGGGCTCGAAGACGTCGCCCTGCGCCAGATGAAGCGCCCCGCTGAAGCCATTCGCTTCGGCGCCGGCCGAACGATAGAGGCTGCCGCCGGAAAGCATCCACACGACCAGGTTGAGAGCCGGCCCGTTGCCGATATTCCGGACCCGAACCGCGGCCCATGGCTGGTCACGGATGCCCAGCGGGGGCTCGTCGAGCAGGATGAGCAGTGGCCGGCTGGCGAACGCGCGATCTTCATGCGCCAACTCGGCCAGCGCTCGCGCCCCTTCAGCCTGCTGAGCGGACGCCTCGAGCAACGCTGCGTTGCCGTCCATGAGGCGCTGCATCGCGGCGTCCAGCCGTCTGCTGTGACGTGTCCACAGGACGATCGCGATCGCGGCCGCGATCAGCACCAGCACGACGGCGGATGCCGTAACCGTCTGGACGATGAGAGTCCAGTCCATACCTTCGAAGTCTAGCCATCGGTGGTGCCCTTTGTGGGATCGGTGCGTTTGACCCTATGAGGCCCTCAAGGGTTACCGGCTCATCCACGAGGCGCGCACGGAGCCGTGGGGTCAGATCACCGCCCGGCTGCTGAGCCCCGAAGGCCTACTTGTCGCGGTCTGCTACACGCCGGCATTCCACGACACAGGCGGCGCCTGAAGTTCGTCCTGCCTTACGGTGAGTACCTGCCCCCGAAGATATCGCTGTTTCCGAAGGTGGGCGGGCAATCCGTTGCCGGCGACGGGGTTGGCAGTCGCGTCGGGTCCAGGAAGGACTGCCGGTAGGCATTCATCACCGGACAGACCGCGGCATCACGGACGTCGTTCCAGTTTGCCGCCGCGTACGTGCGGGTCGCCGAGACGTAGTTGTAGTCACCGAGGAACTCACAGCACAGGTTGTTCTCCGATGAGCCGCGAGCGTCGCCAACCGCGCCGCGATGCAGGGTGGCGAAGTCGCCCACTACCCCATTGACGCCAACTCCCGCATGCCGGACAACGCCGAGCATCGGGCGGGAGGATGCCGTGGTGTTCCGCCACGGTGCAAGGAAGGCGTCGTAGGTCAGGTAGACATCCTTGCCGTTCGGCGAGATGGCCACGGCCGGGAAGTCCGGGCGGTCGCCACTCTGTTGAATTGCAACGGGCTTGGTCCAATCACGTCCGCCGTCCGTGCTGGTTTCGAGGAGTGCCTGCTCGTGGTTGAGTCCGCGCCGCGCGTCCGACCAGCTCATGACAATCTCGTTGGTGGCGTCACGGCCCGAAGGGGCGCCGTTGGCGATGTCAACACTGAGCACGCTCCACGTCCGCGCGCCGGCGATGCCGTCGAAGGTGAATCGCGGGTCGCTGTTGGCGACGTGCACCGGGTCCAACGCGCCGACGTCGACAACGCTTGCAACGGTACGGGGATCGCTGAAGGTCACCCCACCGTCCAACGACCGCGCGAACATCTGCTGCGAGGTGTTGGGGTAGTTGTCCTGGAACCAGAAGACATATACGGTCCCGTGGCTATCGGTGCGCAGCGTGCAGCCGCTCGGGCCTGTGAACGCGGTTGGGATCGCGTTGAAGACCTTCACCGGATCGGACCACGAACTCCCGCCGTCGGTCGAGTGGGCGACGACGATTGGCGAGTGGGTCGCCCCAAACGAGGTCCAGCAGACGTACGCATTGCCGAAGAAGCGGCTGCTGGCGGCATTGTCGGCCCAGACGGCATCCTTGTCGCTGAAGGTGATGGGGGTGAGGTCCTTCGAGGCAATCACCGGAGCCATCCACGCGTCCTGGTCTCCGGCCGCCGCGGCGGCGACGTTGTCGGTGCGCGCGACCGCAATGGCCTCCACGCCCTTGATCGTTGTGGAGTTGGGGAAGTTGGATGCGAGGCTTCCGTAGTACAGCCGCGAGCCGTTCGACCACGAGAACCCGTGAGGGCCCGGGCGCGGGCCGAATGCCAGCGCCGGGTCACCATCGCCGACGATTCCCTTTTCGAAGTACCCCGGCACGGTACCGATCGGTCCAACCTGAGCCGTTCCGGTGCGTGCGCTCCAGCCCGTGTAGGTCGGCTCCGTGTAGCTCTGACCTCCGTTGAACGAGAAGTAGACGCCGTTGTCGGTCACGCCCGGGGTGAATGAGCAATCGCTGGCCGCGCAAGGCGCGTTGTCGATCTCGTCGTTGGAGCCGGACACGACCACGTTGGGATGCGACGGGTCGATGGCCACCGACACCGCCGGCTCGTTCTGTTTGTTTCTCGGGAACTGCGTCGACGGGCTCCCGACGTTCACCAGCGTGTCGGTGCTGCTGCCTGCTTGGACCGGCGTCGCGCCGCCGGCGATGGCATTCACAGCAAGCACGAGCGGGATCATCCCGACTGTCAGCGCACTACGACGCATTCGCGTTCCCCCCAAGTTCTTGACCTCGCGGCGATTATAGCCAGCCCATGACGGGCTCGGCGGGAGTTGACGGGTGGTCGCGGAGGGCGACTGTGGCCGCCCTCCGCGACTGGTTTCATGCTCTACGGAACGCGGATCCTCCAGAGGCCGCGACCGTGGGTGGCGGCAAGCACCGTGGTCCCGTTCGGATCCAGGCGCAGATTGTTCAACGAGGTGTTCGGCAGGTTCGTCCCAAGACGCGACCACGCGGTGTTGACTCCGCCGCCGGCGTTGGCGACGAAGGCGCCGATGTCGGTGGCCAGCATGAGCTTGCCGCCGCTGAGCACGAGCGCGTCGCTCGGCACGTCAGGCAGCAGCACCGAGATGTCGGTCCAGGTAGCGCCGCCGTCGGTGGATTCGAACACGTGACCGGTTCCACCACCGGGGATCCAGCGCCGCGCGTAGCCGTTGTAGACGGCATACACGTGAGCTGCGTTCGCCGGGTCGACGGTCAGGCCTGCGACATAGCGATTCGGGAGGTTGGGCGCGGAGATCGTGTGCCACGTTCCGCCGTAGTTGGTGTCAATCCCCGCTGCGAACGGCGTCGACCCACCGATGTTGCAGTTGCCGCACCAGCCCGCATAGGTCACCGCTCCGTTGACCGCAAGCGCGGTGATGGAGTGACCAGGTCCCGTGTCATGGACATTTACCCAGCTGCATGGTCCTGGTGGTGGGTTGGGGGAGGTCGGCGGCTGACACACCGTCGCCCATGCGGCGGTGTCGTCCCAGACGTACTCACCGCCGGCCACCCAATGCTTCGGATTGTTGACGTCGGTTGCAAGGGGTGCGATGAAGCGCGGCGTCGGATCGCACAACGTGGGATCGAAGGGCCCGATGACGCTGGCGCAGGCCGGCGAAATCGTGCGGAAGGTGTGACCGCCGTCGGTCGTGAGGTACGGGTTCAAATCCACGTATTCGCCGACCATGTCCCTGGCGTTGGCTGGATTGACGATGACAAAGCCGCCGTCACCACCTGCAGGCGTGATGCTGTGTCCCGAGCCGGGTCGAAGCAGTGTCGTTCCGTTGTCCTGCAGACCACCCCATTCGGCCAACCCCGAGCTCGTGGCGCCGGCTTCGGCGTCGTAGTACTGCAGGGTATGCAGGGTGTTGTTGAGATCGCTCCAACCGCCCATCGGCGCCGTGTTGTTGAGGGCTCTCGAATAGACGCCACCGTCGTTGCCGATGTAAACCCTGTTACCGACGATGAGCACGGCGTGCTGATCGGGATGGGTGACCGGCGGGCAGGTGTTGGTCGCGTCGCATGCAAAGGCGTAGTTCCAGTACGGGCTGATCGTCGTCCACGTCGCACCGGCGTCGAAGCTCTGATACACCTCTTCGAGACCCGCGAACACGTGCGCGTCATTGCTCGGGTCGACCGTCAGGAACTCGTTGTACCAGGCCTGCACTCCGGGCGGGACGCCGGTCGTGCATCCCCCTGATCCGGAGTTGCAGAGCTTCGTGGAATTGGCGATGAGCGTCCAAGGACCGCTCGGATTGCCAGTCGCCGAGAGGAAGATCCCCTGGAGGTTGACGTGCGAGGGAGCCTCGATCATCGCGTACAGCTTCGAACCGGTCTTTGAGTACGCGAAGGTGGTTCGCCCAAGGTCGCTGGTGTTGATGGCGCCCGTCAGAGTGAGCTCTGAGAACGTTCCTGCCAGCCCGTGGTTGGTGGAAAGGTAGAAGCCGTTGTGTGCGGTGTCTGCAGGGGGATTGCCCTGGCCGCGCCACCCGTCGGCGGCGAGCACCGAGGCGCCGGCGCTACCCGGAACGACAACCACGTCGGTGATGAACGATGTCTGGTACGGGTTGTGCGTGGGATTCGGATCCGGCTTGAGGACGAGCTTCCAAGCCGAGTGAACCTCATTGGCGCTCCGGCGCCAGAGGCCGTTGTTCGAGGCGTCGTAGACGTTGCCCTGGCCGTCGAACGTCAGGCGATAACTGGTGAACCCCGAGAGTTCGCCGCCACCTACGAGCGACCACGAATTGCCCCCGTTTGTCGACCGGAAGACACCCTGTCCGCCGTACGAATCCTGGTTGGTATTCGCCTCGCCCGTGCCCACCCAGAGAGAGTGATCGGCCGGGTTGACCGCAAGGGAGCCGATCGACAGTGTCGGGGCGTTGTCGAAGATCGGCTTCCAGTGCTGGCCGGCATCATTGGTCTTCCACACGCCGCCGTTCGCGAAGCCGGCGTAGATCGTGTTGCCGTCAGCCGCCAAGGCGGTCGACCGCCCGCTGACATTGCGGAAGCCCGCGCCCGCGTTCGACCAGACAGGGTCGGTGTACCCGTTGGGCTGAGCATTGTCGGAACCGGTACTCAGCTGGGTCCAGTTACCGCCGACCACCGGCAGTTTCGCGGCCTGCGCCTCGGCGGTGGCCAGCGCATTGCCGGATACCGTGAGCGCTGGGGCGGTGCGCTCCAGGCCGTAGGCACTGGCTTCCTCGATGCTCAGGGCATCCGCTGAATGCGAATTCGCAGTCAGAGCGCGGAGATTGTTCTCACTCGCCGCGGCTCCATAGAGCCCGGGCGATGCGCCCGCCTGCGTCCCCGAGACCGCCAGCACCACAAGGGATGCGACCCCCGCGAAGCCGAAGACGGAGGACCGTACCTTGGTAGGTCCGAAGACAGACATGCTGCGCCTCCCAAAAAGCGAGTTGCTACTCGCCGCTCTCCTGGATCGACGCGCATGTAACTCCATTCGTCTGGCGCGTGTCAAGCATTTGACGCAACGGCCACCTTCCGACCCATCGGCGCGATGCGCCCAGGTCGGGTGACACACTTGCCGGAGGTGATGCCTTCCGAAGAGCTACAACAGCTTCGCATCGGCATCCTCTGGCGGGACGACCGCAAGGCCCGTCCGTCCGTGCCGGATGCGCGCCACGGACTCGCACCTCTTTATGAGGCGCTCGAGCAGCTTCCGGTAACGCTTCGCGCAGTGGTGTTCGAGGACGGTGCCAGCGAGGAGGTTCGAGACGAGTTGCTGGGGTTGGACGGCGTGCTCGTCTGGGTCAATCCGATTCAGGACGGGGCGAACCGCGCGAATCTCGACGCACTGCTTCTAGACGTCTCGTCCCGCGGCGTGTGGGTTTCCGCTCACCCAGCCGTGCTTCGGAAACTGGGAACGAAGGAGGTGCTCTTCAACACTTGCGATGTCGGCTGGAGCACCGACACCGACCTGTACCGCACCCCCGAGGAGTTCAGGAGCGGCTTTCCATCCTGGCTTCACGACCGCATCAGGACCGTCCTGAAGCAGGGCAGGGGCAACGGTGGTAACGGCGTCTGGAAAGTTGAGCTGCTCGAGGCGAACGCGCCGGCCGACCATGACGCGCTGGTCCGAGTGCAGGACGCGAGGTCACAGGACGGGTCAACCGAGACCACGACCCTCGGCGCATTCATGACCCGAAGTGAGGAGTACTTCGCGTGGTCCGGGTGCCTCGTGGCCCAGGCGTTTCAGGAACGGTTGGCCGACGGGATGGTTCGCTGCTACCTCTCGCACGACCAGGTCGTGGGGTTCTGTCATCAGTGGCCGCGTGGCCTTTTGAGTGCCGATCACCTCGGGAACGCCCTTGCGAAGTCGGCGATGGTGGGTCCCGATGCCCCGGCCTACCACGGGCTGCGGGATCGCATGCAGAGGGAGTGGGTGCCTCAGATGACCGATATCCTCGGCATCCAGCGCCATTCGCTTCCGGTCATCTGGGACGCCGACATTCTGTACGGACCAAAATCCGCATCCGGTGCGGACACGTTTGTCCTGTGCGAGATCAACGTCAGCGCGGTGTGGCCGTTTCCGCCCATGGCGGCAGCGACGGTCGCCGCGGCGGCGGTTGCCCGAACGCGCGAATTCAAGAGCGGCCGCGCGGCTGCGGATGGTTGACGGGCACGCCCCGGCGGGGCGGCTCGATTCGCCCTAAGCTGGTCGGATGCGAGGCCACTGCCAGCGATGATGTTCCACTTCGCGTTCCTCTGGATCCCGCTCCTCTTCATCGCGTTCTGGATTGCGGCTTTTGTGTACTGGATCGTGGTCATCGTGGAGGTGGCGAAGATCCCCGACGCGCAGTTCCGTGCGGCCGGAAGCGAGAAGATCGTGTGGCTGCTCATCGTCATCATCGGCGGGATCATCGGGTCACTGGTGTGGCGTTTCGCCAAGCGGGACGACGTGCTCCGCTACGCCGGCGCCATGCCGCCGCCGCCGCCCGGGTGGTACCCGGAGGCGGGGTCGGGAACCCTCCGCTGGTGGGACGGCGTCAGATGGACGGACGTCCGACACTTCCCACCGCCGACCTCCTAGCGGGATTCGCGTAACCAACCGTTCGGCAGGACGTTTGAACGAGCGCTCCTGCACACAATCCACCCGGAGGGTTCCCCCAGTGACCCGGATCAAGCTGGCGGTAGCCGCCACTGGCGCCGCAGTCATCGCAATCGCAGCATTCCTTCTGCATCCGCGCTCGGGAGCGCGCCGCAGGGCCGCCGCTCGTCGCGCCACGGTTGGCGTCGCGTCGCTTGTCGGCTCGGCTGTCGACCGGCGCTCGCATCGGTCTTCGGCGACCAGCTGGGACCAGACACTCGCCGACCGCGTGCGAGTCACCCTCTCAATGGGCTTCGGCGACCTCGCGACCGGCTTGGAGGTCCGCGCAAACCGGGGTGTGATCACGCTGCGCGGTGAGGTCGATGAGCTCTCCGACATCACGCGATTCGAGACCGCTGTCCGAGAAGTCGGCGACGTGGTCGACGTCGACAACCTGCTCCGGCTGCGCATGCGCGATGCGCGACCCCGGGTCCTCACCGCGTAGCCGACACACCTCGCGATCGGCGACACTCCGCTCGTGTCGCTGCCGTTTGATCCACCACTCGAGCCGATGCTGGCGCGTGCTGCTCCGGAGATCCCGAAGGACGGGAGCTGGCTGTTCGAGCCGAAGTGGGACGGCTTTCGGGCAATCGTGTTTCGCGACGCGGCAAACGTCCATATCGCGAGCCGGAACGCGCTCGCGCTCGAGCGGTACTTCCCGGAGCTGATCCAGCCGCTTCGCGACGCGCTTCCGGAGCGCGCCATCGTCGACGGCGAGGTGGTCATCGCGACCGACCACGGACTGGACTTCGATGCCCTGCAGCAGCGCATTCATCCCGCCGCATCCCGGGTGCGGATGCTCTCCGAGAAAACGCCGGCTTCTGTGGTCCTTTTCGACCTGCTGGCACGCGATGCGGACGACCTCCGCGAGCGGCCGCTCGAGCAGCGGCGGAAAGCGTTGATGGCGGCGATCACCAGCAGCCCGACGGTGGGCGTGACTCCGCAGACCACGGACCCAGAGGAGGCGACCACCTGGTTCACGCGCTACGAGGGGGCGGGACTGGACGGCGTCGTGGCGAAGGACCCCGCGGGCCCGTACCGCCCGGGGGAGCGACGCTGGATCAAGGTGAAGCACCTGCGTACCGTCGACTGCGTGGTGGGCGGCTACCGGATCGCCAAGGACGGCCGCGGTATCGGGTCACTGCTCCTCGGCCTGTACGACTCCGACGGCGCGCTCCATCACGTCGGGCACACGTCGTCGTTCGACGCCGCCGAGCGCCGGGCCATCCTTGA
Source organism: Candidatus Dormiibacterota bacterium (assembly GCA_963756075.1). Lineage (GTDB taxonomy): Bacteria > Chloroflexota > Dormibacteria > Aeolococcales > Aeolococcaceae > Palsa-851. The sequence goes on from CAVWMH010000002.1 coordinate 777,919, forward strand.
GCAACTGCAGCCGCTCGTCGGCGGCGACAGCTTCGGTCACGGACGGACCCCTGGAGGACCGAGTCGATGGCAGCGTTCCGCCGACAGCGCGTGGACATCGGTGAGGCCGGACCTTGTGTGCGAGGTGTCCTTCGACCACCTCCAGAGTGGCCGCTTCCGCCACGCATCGCGCTTCCTCCGCTGGCGGCCCGACAAGGCTCCCCGCTCGTGCGACTTCGATCAGCTGTCGCCTCCTGAGGAGTTCTCGCTGGACGACATCCTCGTCACTCGAGGTGCATGAGCCACGCCCCGCTCCCGGGCCCAGGGGATGAGTCAATGAGCGTAGAGTGCCGCCGCGGTCATGGCCGGTACTGATTACAGCTCGTACCTGCGCATCGACGAGCTTCTCGACCTGCAGCACCCGCTCACCGAGGGCGCGCACGACGAGATGCTTTTCGTGGTCATTCATCAGGCCTTCGAGCTCTGGTTCAAGCTGATCCTCCACGAGCTCGACCGCGCGGCCGCTGAGCTCGAGGCGGGCCGTCCGCAAGCCGCGATGGCGCCGCTGCACCGCACCACCCGCGTCGACGAGCTGCTGATTGGGCAACTGCGCGTGCTCGAGACCCTGACGCCGGAGGGGTTCCTCGAATTCCGCGATCCACTCAAGCCCGCATCCGGACTGCAGTCGGGACAGTTTCGCGCCATCGAGCTTCTCGGTGGTCTTGACGGGACGGCCCCGGCCGGAACGTCGCCGCTCTCCGAACACGACCGGGAGGAGCTCCGGCGACGAGCCACGTCTCCGACTCTGTTCAGCGGGCTGTGCGCGTCGCTGCGGGCTCACGGTTTCGATGCTCCCGAAGGGGACGGCACCGAGCTTCGCGAGCGCCGCATTGACGCGCTCGTGTCGCTGTACCGAGACCACTCGTCACCCGAGCGAGCCATCCTCCACCGCGTGTGCGAGCTTCTCCTCGATCACGATGAATCCATCTCGCGCTGGCGCTTTCACCACGCGCTGATGGCGGCGCGCCTGATCGGCTCGCGCCCCGGCACGGGGGGCGGCGGGGTCGCCTATCTCGACACGACGATCAGCCTGCGATTCTTCCCCGAGCTATGGGAGGTGCGCAACCGGTTGTGACCACCCAGCTTCCCGACAACATCGACCGCAACTCGTGCGTGACCCTGGATGCGCAGGACCCGCTCGCCGCATTTCGTGATCGATTTCTCGACGATGGAGCGACGATCTACCTCGACGGGAACTCGATGGGACGCCTCCCCAAGGACGCGGTGTCGCGCTTGCTGGAGATGGCGGAGCACGAATGGGGAACGATCCTGGTACGCGGCTGGACCGAATCCGGATGGATGGAGTCGCCACTGCGAGTCGGTGACCGGATCGGCGAGCTGATCGGCGCGTCACCAGGAGAGGTGCTGGTCGCCGACACGACGTCGGTGGGGCTCTTCCGATTGATGACCTCGGTGTTGCGAGCACGACCGCAGCGCCGTGTCATCGTGACCGAGCAGAGCAACTTCCCGACCGATCTCTACATCGCGGATGGCGTCGCCCACCTGCTCGGCTGTGAGGTCCGCGCTGTCGATCGTGCCGGTCTCCGCGACGCGCTCGACGGCGACACGGCGCTGCTCATGCTGACCGAGGTCGACTTCCGAACCGGCGAACGTCACGACATGGGCGCGCTCACGGAAGCCGCGCACGCCGCGGGCGCGCTGGTGCTGTGGGATCTCTCTCATTCCGCCGGCGCTGTCGAGATCCGGCTCAACCACCATCGCGTGGATCTCGCAGTGGGATGCGGCTACAAGTATCTCAACGGCGGACCCGGATCACCCGCGTACCTGTACGTCGCGACCAGGCTGCAGGAGGAGTTGCGCAATCCGATCCAGGGCTGGCTGGGTCACGACAATCCGTTTCTCTTCGATGGCGAGTATCGCCGAGCACCGGGGATACGGGGCTGGATGAGCGGATCACCTCCGGTGCTGGCGATCGGCGCGCTCGCCGTCGGGATCGACATTCAGCTCGAGGCCGGGGCAGGCGCCGTGGGAGCGAAGGCTGCGATGCTGACGGAGGTCTTCATCCGTCGTGCCCATGCTCGTCTCGACGCGCTCGGCTTCGAGGTGGCAACGCCTGAGATACACAAACGGCGTGGCGCGCAGGTGTCGCTGCGTCATCCCGATGGTCTCGCCATCGTGCGCGCGGTGGCCGACCGAGGCGTCATCGGCGACTTCCGGCCGCCGGACCTGTGCCGTTTCGGGCTCGCTCCGCTCTACACGCGATTCGTCGACGTGTGGGACGCCGTCGAACGCATCGCTGAAGTCGTGGAGAGCGGCGCGAACCTTCTTCCTCAATACCAGGAGGAGGTCGCGATCCCCTAGCTCAGCGCCTGGCGGCGCCGCGGGATGCGCGAGATCCCGACCACATCGACCACGCGACGATGAGCACCACCATCGCGACGATGACCCAGAGAGCGTAATTGCTGATGGTCTGCGCGACTGCCACGGCAGGTTGACCGATGGCCCATCCGGCACCGACGATCAGCCCGATGTAGGCCAGCGTGCCGATCACGTCGGCGGTGATGAAGATGACGAACGGCATGCCGGCCTCGCCGGCCGCCATGTAGAAGAGCGGTGAGGGAGCGGGCAGGAAAGGCGCGAGCACGATCGTCCACACACCGTACTTCTTGAAGAAGCGCTCACCCCGCGCGGCGCGTTTGCGCCAGCGGGGATCGGTTGCGCTGAGGTGGTTGATGAGACTCCGCCCATACCGTTTCCCGGCCCAGAAGAAGAATGGGTCGGTGATCATCGAGATCGGGAGCGGGGCGATCAGCGCCAGAAGGAGGGGAACCTTCCCGACCCTCGCGAAGGCACCGGCGGTCACCATCGAGGCGATGCTGCCGCGGAGCGCGCTGAGCAGCACGGGGTTGCGCCCGAGCAGCAATGGCGTGAGCGGGAGCCCAGCGTAGTAATAGATGCCATTCGCGATGATCGGTCCGACGCAGAGCACGTCCTTGAGGCCGATGCCGGGGCGGGGGCGATGCGGCTCCGCCGGGGTGTCGACAATCAGGGTCTCGCTGTCCACCGACCCATTGTCACCGGTTACCGGAGAGCACGCTCTCAGGCCACGTCGCGGACGGGCACCTCAGGTGCGACGGCGGGTCGCGATCTTGCGGCTCTGGCCGATCAGCAAGACCACCACGGCGCCGACGATGAGCGTGGCCGCGACCAGCGTGACCAGGGTGACCTGCTCACCCAGCACCAGCGCTCCGAGCGCGACAGCCACGACCGGGTTCACGAACGCGTAGGTGGATGCGGCCGTGACCGAGACGTGGTGGAGCAGCCAGATGTACGCCACGTAGCCGACAAGCGCGCCGATCAGGATCAGATAGACGAATGAGGCGACAGAGGCGAAAGACACGTCGCCAAGGTGCACGTGCCCAAGTTCTCCAGTGGCCATGCCGGCGATGAAGAGCAGGGCACCACCGGCGACCATCTCCATCCCGACGGCCGTGAGCGGCTGACGGGGCGCGGGCGCGTTGCGCGCGTACAGCGATCCGAGCGCCCAGAGCAGCGGCGACATCAGGACCACGAGCGTCTGCCAGTGGCCGGCACCACCGCCACCGGGACGGACGAGGAGCACGATGCCGGCGAGCCCGATTGCGATGCCGATCGCCGCTGTCCAGTTGATCCAGCGGCCGCCGAATGCCGGTGCGAACAGCGCCATCCACAACGGGACGGTGGCGATGATCAGGGCCACCAGCCCGCTCGGCAGGTATTGCTCGCCCCAGGCAACGCCGCCATTACCGAAGAGCAGCAGGCAGCCGCCGATGACGATCGCGGACCGCCAATGGATGAGCGTGAGGCGCTCCCGTGGCGCGCCCGGGCGGTGCGAGAACGCCAGAAGCAGCAGCCCGGCGAGGATGAACCGCGCTCCGGACATGAGCAACGCCGGGATCGTCTCGATCGCGATGTGGATCGTGAGGTAGGTCGAGCCCCAGATGAGGTACACAGCCGCAAAGGCGATCACGATCTGAGCGCGAGACGCCTGGGGACGGGGGATCTGCACTGTGGACACGTTCGATTTCATTTGTTATGATACAAAGCGATGAACGTACCGATACGTTATCACATCACCGGGCGACGGGCGTCTGAGATCGCCGAGAGCGTCGAGCGTGGGATCCGCGAGGGCGAGCTCACGGCGGGGACCCGCCTGCCGACCGTCCGCTCGCTCGCATCCCATCGCGGGATCAGCACCGCGACCGTGGCGTCCGCCTATCGGGAGTTGCGCCGCCGCGGGCTCGTCGCAGGTGCGGGACGCCTTGGCACCACCATCGCCCCGCGTGTCCCACCCTCGCCGCGCGGCAGGCCGATCGTGCCCACCGGCGTTGTCGACCTGCTGTCCGGCAACCCCGACCCGGCGCTGCTTGCCGACCTCGCACCGGCGTTCGTGTCGCTGCCACGCGAGCCGGTGCTCTACGGCGAGTGTGGCTCTGATGCCGAATTGCTCGCCCTCGCCGCAGCGCGACTCGAAAGCGACGGGGTGCCGAGCGACCACCTCACAGTCGTCGGTGGCGCGCTCGACGGCGTTCAACTCGCGCTCCAGGCGCACGTCCGGCCGGGCGATCGGATCGCCGTTGAAGACCCGTGCTATCCCGGGATCATCGACCTCGCATCCGCGCTCGGGCTGACGGTCCTCCCGATGGCGATCGATGATCGCGGTCCGACCCCCGAGGGCCTCGCTCGTGCTCTTCGTGGCGGCGCCGTCGCCTGCGCACTGACCCCGCGTGCCCAGAACCCCTTCGGCTCGGCGGTCGACGCGGAGCGCGCGGCAGAGCTCAAGGAGGTGCTCAGCCGGCATCCGGCGGTCCTGGTGCTCGAGGATGATCATGCCTTCGACATCACGGAACGCCGCTGCCACTCGCTCTGTGAGCCGGGGCGCGCACGCTGGGCTCATATCCGCTCGGTTTCGAAGTCGCTGGGACCCGACCTGCGTCTGGCCATCATGACGGGCGATGCCACCACGGTCGCGCGTGTCGACGCTCGTCGCCTGCTCGCTGCCGGATGGGTGTCACACCTCCTGCAGCGGCTCGTGGTGCGTATGTGGACCGACCCCGGCGAACCGGCGCGTGTCGCGGACGTCGCGGCCACCTACACGCGACGCCGCGAAGCGCTCCGTGACGCGCTCCGAGCCCGTGGCATCGAGTCGCATGGTCGCTCGGGGCTCAACGTCTGGATCCCGGTGGCGCACGAGGATGCGACCGTCGCAGCACTCCAGGAGCGCGGATGGGGCGTGCTTGCCGGAGACAGGTTCCGCATCGCCAGCCCGCGAGCGATTCGGGTCACGACCGCACGCCTCGAACCGGATGACGCGGTGCGCTTCGCCGCCGACGTCGAAGCGGCAATGACACCGCAGCAGCCCTCGCGACTCAGCTGACGCATTCGATGCCAGACGATCGGTCCGAGCGTTTGCACGAGGACCGCGGCCGCGCGCTGTCGTTCGGTGGCGTGGCAGAGCTCTACGACAGGGCCCGACCGTCATACCCGAGCGCCCTCATCGACGCGCTCATGGAACCTGACCCGCACCGCGTGCTCGACGTTGGTTGCGGCACCGGCAAGGCCGCGCGGTTGCTGATCGAGCGCGGATGCGACCTCCTCGGGGTCGAGCCCGATCCTTCCATGGCGGCGATCGCACGGAGCCACGGGATCAGCGTCGAGGAGGCGACGTTCGAGAGCTGGGACTCCAAGGGTCGGATGTACGACCTGATCGTGTCCGGGCAGGCATGGCACTGGGTGGATCCCATGCTTGGCGCGACGAAAGCGGCTTCGCTGCTGTACCCGGGGGGACGGCTCGGGGTGTTCTGGAATCGGGGCTGGCCCGACCATGACGCTCAGTCCGCGCTTGAGGCCGTGTACGCGCGGTGTGCCCCGGAAATCGCGAAGACCAACGTCGCGATCAATCCAAGAAATGAGCCGGCAGACCGGTTTGAGGAGTTCCAGCGGGACGGCGCGTTCACCAACGTCGAGGCGCGTACGTTCGCGTGGTCCGCGTTGTACGACCGGGCAGGGTGGATCGATCTCATCGCCACCCACAGCGATCACGTCCGCTTGCACGACGCTCGGCGACGCGTGCTCCTCGACGCCGTCGGCGATGCCGTCGACGCACTCGGAGGCACCATGACGTACCACTACTCGACCCTGCTGGTGCTGGCCACGCGAGGGATATGAACGCCGCCGTACCATCGGCGGCGTGGCCACGGCAGCAGCGCGACTGCGCTCCGTGATCCGGCGCCCGTGAGCCTGGTCGCCGACCAGGCGAGGGCTCTCGGTATGCGGCTGCTCTCACGACGGTGGGACGACCCGGCCCATACCATCGAGACGATGGATACGGCGATCGCCGAGCTCGCCGCGTTACGGCGCGTTGCGGTCGACTCGGAGGACCTGGACGCGTTGCAGGAGGTACTGGCGGAGATCACCGAGATGCGTCGCCAGCTCGAATCGTGACAGCTGAGGTTCCCGCGAGATGAGCGTCACCGACGGCCTGCAGATCGGCGCCGGCGCCCTGATCGTGCTGGTGATCATTTATGACGTGGTCCAGTCGGTGGTCATGCCACGCCCGGCGGTGGGCCGAGTTCGCTTGAGTTTCACGCTGATCCGGGGCGGGTGGCGCCTCTGGCGAAAGGTCGCCGAGCGTCCGAAGAAGCTGCAGACTCGCGAGACGGCGCTCGCCGCGTTCGCACCGATGATGCTGGTGGCGCTGCTCATCCTCTGGGGTGCGTCGTTCATCCTCGGCTATGCCCTCATCTTCAGCGGCCTCCACGACGGTCTGATGCCGCAGCCCGACTCCTTCGGCACCACGCTGTACTTCTCAGCGGGGCGGATGCTCGCGTTCCCCGTCGCTGGCATCGAGGCGACAGGCGTAGCGACGCGGACCTTCGCAGCCACCGAGGCGGCCAGTGGCTTCGGTCTCTTCGCGCTGGTCATCAGCCTGCTGTTCTCGCTCTTCAGCTCATTCCAGCGACGCGAGACGGCAGTGGTTGCACTCGACGCGCTGGCAGGTGCACCGCCCTCGGGTGTGCAACTGCTCGAGACCTGCGCCAAGGACGCGATGCCGGAACAGTTAACGGCGACGTTCGATGAGTGGCGTTTGTGGACTGTGGACGTCATCGAGAGCCATCTCTCCTACCCGCTGCTCTTCTACTTCCGGTCGAGTCACGACAACGAGGCGTGGGCCAACTCATTCGGAGCAGTGATGGACGCCGCGACGCTTGTGCTGACCACCATCGATGGGGGCCCCGTCGGTCAGGCGCGACTCATGCACAAGGTCGGTGCTCATTTCGTTGCTGACATGCGTGACCATTTCCGCTACGAGGGCGAGGCGGTAGCCGGAGTTGAGCGCGAGGAGTTCGTCGAGGCGTGCGGCCGCCTCGAGCGCGCGGGATATCAGCTGCACAACCTGGACAAGGCGTGGGAGGCCTTCAGCCTGCAGCGCAGCAAGTACGGCGGATGGCTCAACCAGACGACCAAGGGTCTCAGCGTCCTGCCGGCGCCCTGGATCGGCGATCGTTCCTACCTGCCCCACCGCGAGCGGCCGGCGCCGGGTCGTGGTCAGCAGCGCGTGGCCTGAGGAGCCACCCGGACGTACCCGTCGCAGCGGAGCACGGGAAGCGGGGGATAGCGCGGGAACCGCGGGTCGGAATCGGCAAGTCCGCAGCGCACGAAAGTGGATCGCGCTCCGGTGACCAGGCGCGCATGAACGCACGACGCGCACAGTCCGGGATCCGGCGGGCGGGGCACCTGCACGAGAACATGGTGCGCGTGGCGGCGGCACGAGCGCCTACCATGCGCGGGAGTGCCCGCCATAACCGTCGCCGAACACATCGAAAAAGCAGTTCGGAAGATCGACAAGTCGACGGCGATCGATCACTGGGACCGGAACCTCGGGCGGTACGATGCCGAGGAGTTGATGGCCGAGGTACTCGGGAGGAAGCTCACTCCGACGGTTCTCGACCGCGTGCTCGACGGCACGTCGAAGAAGCGGTTCGCTGCGATGGTCGCTCGGCGTGTCAACGGCGAGCCGATTCCGCGCATCAAGGGCCACTACACCTTTCGCAACCTCGATCTGCTCGTGAGGGATGGGGTTTTCGTCCCGCGGGCATCGAGCGAGCTGCTCGCGGAGGAGGCGATCAAAGTGCTGCGCCGGCGGCGCGGGCACCGCGTCGCCGTTGACGTTGCAACCGGTGCCGGACCGGTGGCGCTGGCCGTCGCCAACGAGGTGCGTCACGCGGATGTCTGGGGTGTCGACATCTCGGTGGACGCCGCGGCGCTCGGCAAGGACAACGCGCGGCGTGCCGGTCTTCGCAACGTGCATTTCCGCGCGGGAGATCTGCTCGATGCCCTGCCGCGCCGTCTGCGCGGCAGCGTCGACGTCTTCACCATCCACCCGCCCTACGTCCTGCGCACCGACCTCAAGGAATTGCCCCGTGAGATCCGCAAGTTCGAGCCCCTTCAGTCGCTCACCGACGGCTCCGACGACGGGCTTGGCTTGGTACGCAGACTCGCCGGTGAGGCGCACGATTGGCTCAAGCCCAGCGGCGTGCTCCTCGTTGAGGTCGGTACCTACCTATCGCGCAGGACGCAGGCGACGCTTCGAGCCGCACGGCTCGTTGATGTCGGTTGGACGAAGGACGAGCTCGGCGTCACTCGCGTCGTGTCGGGACGCACGCCCCGGGGGACCGTGCGAACAGCCCGTTGACGGCGGGCCTGGTCAGACTCAGGATGCGGTATCGCCGGGCTCGGGTGCAGCTGCGCGGCGAGATGGCGGCGCCGGTTTCCCCGTGAGCTCGGTCGACGCTTCGGCACCGGCGCGAAGACCGGTGAGGCGGGACTCCTTTGCGCCGCCGCCCTCCGCCGCGAACACGAGCTGATGCTGGAGCGTCTCGATCTCGTGCTCGAGCGCCACCTTCGCGTCGATGACTCGGAGCAACTCGTCGCGCAGCAGCGCTGCCTGCCGGGCCGGGTCGGGGTCGGTTGTGATCGCCTCGATGCGATCCTGCTCATGCTCGCGCCATCGGGTTGCAAGCAGGGTCGCGGTGCCATCGGGTGGTCGGTATGAACGGGCGCCGGCCTCGATGACGCGACGAATGATGGCCGGCCCGCTGGCCGTGTTGAGCCGCTGCCGCAGATGCAGCGGGTGACGTGGCGGTGGGTCGCTCAGACGGAGTCGCGGCCAGTAGATGCGCACAGCTCCGTCGTAGACCGAGAGCATGCCGAGCCGCTTGGTGAGACGGTGCGAATCCTCGACGCGTGGCATGACGAAAACGTGTGCGAGCCCGCAGAGCTCGAGCGCCGTGAGCGCTGGATCGCCGGCATCGGTCGGGTAGACGCCGTCCTCCTCCTTCACAGCGCTGAAGAGCACAACCGGGAGGCGCCGACCGGGGTCGAGCAGGCACGACTGCACGAAGGAGTCGATCCGCTCGGAACCGACCAGCGCGTCCGGCGTCGCGCGCAGCCGCTGCGTCCCGGAGGTCGCTCCCTGGTCGACGAAGTCGTGGAGCAGTGCGACCAGCGGTGACGCGAGCGGCGACGGCGGCACGCGCAGGTGGCGCATGTCCTGTTCGACAGAGACGCCGATCTCCACGATGTCGCCGGTGCGCACCGCGTCGACGGTGGTCAGCCAGAGTATCGACGGATCCCACTGATCGGGTCGGTGCACGGCGACACGACACAGCGATCGACTGCCGCTGTCGCAGCGCACGACGGTGACCTTCAGACCGTTTTCCTGAATCTCACCCTCAGTCAACAAATCCGTTGCAGTCTTAAGACCGGTCGTTGCCCAGAGCCAGGTTCTCTGAGCCGCGGCTTCAAAAACCGCAGCTCCGGCCACCCCCTTGGAATCGAGGGTGAGTCTCGCCCCGAGGGCGCGGAACATTGCGCGTCATCCTACATCGTCGATGGCAGCTCGCAGCGCCGCGATCACACCGCGCGCGTGACGCTGTTCCTGTCGGAGGTTGCCAAAGGCAACGCGGATCGCATACGCGTCATGCAATTTCGTGTGACTCACGAAGAAGCGTCCAGCGGTGTTGATCCGCTCGACGATTCGCCGGTTGAGTGTGTCGAGCGTTCCGGGATCGTCGAGGCCGGGTGGGTGGGCGCGCAGGCAGACGACACTCAACGGAGCCGGCGCGAGCAGTTCGAAGTCCCGCTCACCATCCACCCAACGAGCGAGCATCGACGCGTACTCGCAATGCTCACGAATGCGCTGTGCGAGCCCGTCGGTACCGAAATAGCGGATGACCATCCACAGTTTGAGCGCGCGCATCCGGCGGCCGAGCGATGTCCCGTAGTCCATGAGGTTCGGGGCGTCCTCGTCCGAGCCGTCGGTTGTGGTGAGGTACTCGGGCACGATCGAGAATGCGCCGCGCAGGACGTCGGGCCGCCGCGTCCACAACACGCTGCAGTCGATGGGCGTGAAGAGCCACTTGTGCGGATTGATGACGATCGAGTCAGCCCGCTCGGCGCCGTCGAGCACCCAGCGCAGCTCCGGCGCGATCGCTGCTGCGCCGCCGTACGCCGCGTCGACATGGAGCCACAAGCCGTGCTGCTCGCAGAGGGCCGCGATGGCCGCGACGGGGTCGACGCTGGTCGTCGAGGTGGTCCCCGCGGTGGCGACAACCGCGAATGGGCGCATCCCGGCGGCGACGTCCTCGTGAATTGCCTGGCGCAGGGCAACCGGGTCCATGCGGAAACGCTCGTCGACCGGGATCCGGCGCAGGCCGTCCCTGCCGATACCAAGGACGATGCCGGCCTTCTCTACGGATGAGTGCGCCTCGGTCGACGCGTAATAGCGCAGTCGGGGCAGCTCGGGGCGTCCCGCCATGCCGAGCTCGCGGATGCGCAGATCAGACTGGGCTTCGCGAGCCGCCGCCAGGGCATACAGCGTGCTCGATGACGCGGTGTCGTTGATCACCCCGAACATCGGCTGCGCCAGCCCCACCATCTGGCGGAGCCAGTCGAGAGTCACCTGCTCCAGCTCCGTGGCCGCCGGGGCGGTCCGCCAGAGCATCGCGTTGACGTTGAGCGCCGCGGCGAGGGTCTCGCCCAGCATCCCCGGCCCAGAGCCACTCGAAGCGAAGTAGGCCATGAACCCGGGGGACTGCCAGTGCGTGGTCGCCGGGATGAGCAGCTCCTCGATGTCGGAGAGCACTGCGGAGATCGGTTCGCCAGCCACCGGCGGCGCAGGTGGAAGTCGACGACGCACCGTTCCCGGCTGCCCAGGGCTCAGTACCGGGAAGCGTTCGACGTCGCGAAGGTAGTCCGCGGTCCAATCGGCCACGCGGCGCGCGGCCCGCCGGTACGCCTCCGGATCCATGTCGCCGGTGGGTGGTGCGCCGGGTTCGATGTCCTCGGTCATGTGGTCGGCAGATCGTGACGCTCACGTGGTCCGACTCGCTCTCCGATCGAAACGATGCGCCGCCGAGGTCCCGGGCGCACAGCGCTAGACTGAGGCCGTGACTGCATCCCTGACCGTCGCCGATGTGATGCACAAGCCGGCGGTGGTCGTGCCGACGAGCATCACGCTGGCGGAGGCTTCGGTGATCCTGGACGCCGCGAATGTGGGAGCGGCAGCGGTGCTCGATCCGCAGGGCCGGTTGCGCGGCATGCTCAGCGAGCGCGACCTGCTCCGCTCGGTCGGGCACGGCGTCGATCCCGGCACGGCCAAGGTCGAAGAGGTCATGACCAAGAACCCGGTCACGGTCTCGGTGACCGACACCGTGGAAAAGGGGCTCGAGGTCTTCCGTGAGCGTCGCTTCCGCCATCTCCCCGTGATGGATGGCGAGCACGTCGCCGGCATCCTTTCGATACGCCACGTCGTGCGGGTCGCGCACATCGAAGAGGTGCAGCCGGCGGGATCCGCTCCCCCAGGGCTCGCCCCTCGCGGCCTCGAGGGCGTCGCCGTGGCCGAAACCGCGGTCGGCGACGTTCGAGGCGAGGAAGGGTTCTTCCACTACCGCGGCTACAACGCCACCGAGCTGGCCCGACGCTGCTCGTTCGAGCAGGTCTGGCACCTGCTGAGTGAGGGTGAGCTCCCCGACGACGCGCAGCTGAAGGCGTTCACGAAGCTTGCCGTCGAGGCGCGGTCGGTCCCCGACACGGTGGCTGACTTGCTCCCTCAGATCGCCGCGCTTCCCGGCTACACGCCGTTGATGGCGCTTCGCTCGGCCGTGTCCCTCGTGGGCGCGGCGCTGGAACAGAAGCCGACGCTTGACATACCGGCGGACGAGGTCCGCAGGGAGTGCCTGAAGATGGCGGCCGTGGTTCCGGTGCTGCTCATGCGGCTCCATCGCCATCACCTCGGCCTCGAGCCGGTGGAGCCGGACTCCGACCTCGGCTATGTCGGCGCCTACATCCAGATGCTCACCGGCGAGCGCCCCCACGAGCGAGCGATCCGAGCGTTGGAGCAGTACCTGATCCTCACCATGGACCACGGGTTCAACTCGTCGACGTTCACCGCACGGGTGATCACCTCGACGGGGTCCGATATCGGTTCGGCACTGACCGGGGCGATCGGTGCCCTGGCCGGTCCGCTCCACGGTGGCGCGCCATCGCGTGCGCTCGCGATGCTGGACGCGATCGGCACCCCCGACAAGGCCGAGGAGTACCTCCGCCACGAGATCTCCTCGGGGGAGCGCCTGATGGGCTTCGGTCACCGCGTCTACAAGACCGACGATCCACGCTCGACGCTGCTGCGCGAGGTGGCAATCGAGCTGGGCGGTCCTCAGGCAGAGTTCGCCGTGCAGGTGGAACGGACCGCGCTGCGCGTGCTCAACGAGCTCAAACCAGGCCGCCGCCTCTACACCAACGTTGAGTTCTACGCAGGTGTTGTCATGAACAGCGTGGGCATTCCGCCGGACATGTTCACCCCCACGTTTGCATCGAGCCGCACCGTCGGGTGGACCGCCGCGATCGCGGAGCAGGCCGCCAACAACCGGCTGATTCGCCCGTCCGCGCTGTACGTCGGACCACAACCGCCGCGGCCCCTGCCCGACGGCTACGGTGCGGCAACCAAGAGCGCCGAACTCGCCCGCTGAAGGCGGGGTAACGTTGCCGTAACGGGCACCATTTCGCTGGCGATCACCGAAACAACCTCGTCACCCAACCACAACGTGTGGCCACTCTGTGTGACCGATGCTGCAGGACATGATCCCGGCATTTTTCCCAGCGTTGGTAGCCCTGGTGAGGTCGATGACCGTTCCCACCAGCCGGCGGCGCGATGACGAACGTGGTCAGGGGCTCGTCGAGTACGGGCTGATCCTCATCCTGATCGCGATCTTCGTCATCGTCGTGGTCGGTGTCGTCGGACACCAGACGAACAACGTCTTCTCGAACGTCAGCAACGGTCTGAACGCTTAGCGTGGCGACGATCCTGCGCCAGCGCAGAGATCGCTACTCCGTCTGAGTTCCGGGACCGTGGCGACTCGTAAGGTTGCGCCCAGTGGAGTCGCAACCCGAACCTGACGACGACGTGGCTGCGCCCGGCCGTGCGCATGCGAGCCCGCCCCTCGCCGGCGTCGTTCTGTGCGGCGGTCGGAGCGCGCGGATGGGCGTCGACAAGGCGACGCTCACCTTCGAAGGCATGACTCTGGTTGGTCGCGCGCTCGCGCGCCTCGACACCGTGTGCGATCCCGTGCTCATCGCCGCCGGTGACGTACCCCTGACGATCGCGGGACGGCACTTCATCCCCGACGCCGTCCGAGGAGCGGGACCGCTCGGTGGGCTTGTCGCTGCTTTGCGCGCCTCACCGCACAGGCTGCTCGCCGTCGTGGCGGTCGACCTCCCATGGATCGATCCGATGCTCATCAGGATGCTCGCCGCCAGAATCGGCGAGCACGACGTCGCGGTGTGCGAGACGAGCCGGGGCATCCAGCCGCTCCACGCGGTCTACTCGACGTCACTCCTCGAAGCCGCGGAGACCGCCCTCGTTGGACGGGACAGATCGCTGCGGCGGCTGATCGAGGGAGCACACGCACTCCGGCTTGCGGAGAGCGAATGGCGCGACGCCGGCTTCACGGACACTTTCACGCGCAACCTCAACTCGCCCAGCGACCTCGCGGAGGTCAGTCAGCATCCTCCCCGATGAGGGACCGGACGACTGACGCCGCCGCGTCGAGGGCGTCGGCCGGCGAGATGCCCGAGTGTGTCGAGCCCTCGACGAACCTGCCGATCAGGAATGCGGCGAGGGGGGCGTTCTGCCGTTCGGTCGCGTGCGCGACATCGCGGGCGATGCGGAGGAGCTTCGCCCGCCCGGCGAGATCGAGCGGCTCCAGCGAGGCGGCGAGGCCACCGACCGCGCTCAGCTGTGATGCGAGCTCGCTGAGCACATCGCCGCGCGGAGGTTGCTCGATCACGTCGCGGACCATCTTGCCCGATGCCCGCGGCCTCGGGAGCCCGCGTCGATACCCGGTCGCTATCGTGGTCGGCATGACCGTGCGCCACCGGCGGGTGATGCAGGTTGCCGCCGGTGGGGCCGTGACCTGGCGGAGCGATGACGTCAGCACCGAGGAGCCACTCGAGATCCGGGTGGGCGACGTCTCGCTGTCGGTCACGATGCGCACCCCTGGGGATGACTTCGACCTGGCCGCCGGGTTTCTGATCACTGAGGGGATCGTTCGCGGCGCCGGCGAGATCGCGACCATGCGCATGTGTCCTGATGCGAGCGCCGCGAACGGCGAATTCAACATCGTCGAGGTCGGCCTGTCCGCTGCCGCTGCATCACGAGATCTCACCCCACGGGCGTTCTACATGACGTCGTCCTGCGGGGTGTGCGGCAAGGCGAGCATCGAGGCGGTGCGTACGACGTCGGCATATGACGTCGCCGAGGATCCCCTGCGTGTCTCACCCGAGCTGCTGCTGGGCCTGCCGGCGTTGCAACGGTCCGCGCAGCGACAGTTCGCGCGCACCGGTGGGCTGCACGCCGCCGCGCTGTTCGACCCCGACGGCACGCTTCTGTGCCTGCGCGAGGATGTCGGCCGGCATAACGCCTTCGACAAGGTCATCGGATGGGCTGCAACCCAGGGATTGCTGCCGCTCCGGTCGCACATGATCCTCGCCTCGGGCCGCGCCAGCTTCGAGCTGACGCAGAAGGCATTGATGGCCGGAATTCCCTTGCTGGCAGCGGTTTCCGCGCCGTCGAGCCTCGCCGTCGAGCTTGCTGCCGACTCCGGGATGACCTTGATCGGCTTCCTTCGAGGCGAGCGGATGAATGTCTACGCCGGCCACGAGCGGATCATTCGCGAATGAGTGACGCCTCTGACGAGCGGCGCTGGCGTGCAGCGGAGATCACCGTGAGTGACAGCCGCCGCGGAGTCGACGCCGATGACCGCAGCGGCGACGTGATCGTCGCCCGGTTCGCACTGCTTCCTGCGGATGTCGTGATCCGCAAGAGCGTGCCCGACAACATCGAGGACATCCGCGCCGCCGTACGCGAGTGCACGGCAACCGCCGACGTCCTCATTCTCACCGGGGGCACCGGACTCGGCCCGCGCGACGTGACGCCGCAGGCGCTGGTTCCGCTGTTCGATTACGAGGTTCCGGGGATGGCCGAGGTGATGCGCCACCAGGGGATGGAGTCGACGCCGCACGCGATGCTCTCGCGCCAGGTGGTCGGGGTGACCGAGAACTGTCTCGTGCTCTCGCTGCCCGGAAGTCCCGCTGCGGTGGCCGAGTGTCTCGACGCGGTGTGGCCGGCACTGCCACACGCACTCGCGCTGCTTTCGGGGAACACGCGGCACCCCGATGCCGCGAGCCCGGCGACCTAAGCGGTTTCGGGCCGGTCGAGCGCCCCGCTCCGGCCACCCTCCTTGTGCATCAGGGTCACGTCGGTGATCGTCGCCCAATGGTCGACGGCCTTGATCATGTCGATCACCGTGAGTCCGGCGATGGCGACCGCGGTGAGCGCCTCCATCTCGACCCCGGTCGCGCCCTCGACGCGCGCCGTTGCCTCGATCACGATGCCGGGTGTCTCCGATGTGTCGAGGCGTAGATCGACGTCGATGTGGCGCAGCGCCAGCGGGTGACAGAGGGGAATCAGCTCCGACGTTCGCTTGGCGCCCATGATGCCCGCAAGTCTCGCGGTGTCGAGCACGCTGCCCTTGGCGATGGTGTCGCCGGCGATTCGCTGCACAGCTTCGGTGCTGCAGTTCACGCGGCCGCGTGCTGTCGCGCTCCGCCGGGTCACCGCCTTGTCGCTGATGTCGACCATTCGCGCGCGCCCGGTCGCATCGACGTGGGTGAGGCGTCGCTCGGTCATGAGGCCGGCTCGCCGGCAGCGCCGTGCCGGGCGTCGACCCAGCGCGCGCCGTCGGTTCTGTGCTCGCGTTTCCATACGGGCACTGTGCTCTTGATGAGCTCGAGCGCCTCCTGGCACGCGGGAAACGCCGTGTCCCGGTGCGGCGCGGCGACCACCACGACCACGCTTGCATCGCCGATCTGCAGCGACCCGGTGCGATGCACGATGGAGATGGTGCTGATGCCGCCGCGAGCGTAGAGCTCATCGCCGATCCGGCGCATCTCCGACTCAGCCATCTCTGCGTACGCCTCGTAATCCATCCGGTGCACCGCCACGCCGTCGCTGTGATCGCGCACCCTGCCGATGAAGGTCGCCACGGCCCCGTCTCGCGAGGTTCCTGCACCGGCGATCACCGCGGAGATATCGATCGGCGCATCGGTGATCCGCACCCGCACCGGCGGTTCATCGACAGCGCCGCCGGCGACCGGCGGGATGAATGCGATGGTGTCGCCACTGGTCACGGCGGTGCTCCATTCGCAGTACCCGAGGTTGCGCGCTGCGCGCACCGACCCGGCATCGAGCGCGGCGGCGGGGTGGCGGCGGACCAGCTCGTCCCACACCTCCTGCACGGTGTCACCGTCGACGTGGATCTCCGCAACACCGACTCGCTCACGCAGGGGACCGAAGACCAGGACGGTGATGTCATCCATCGGTCAGCCGCCGATGTACGACATCTCGATGCGCTCGCCCTCGGCGATGCCGAGCCCGCGGAGCTCGGAGTAACGATCGTCGCGGCGCTTCCACCGATCGGCGATGATGCGGCGGAGCGCGGCATCATCGGCGCCCGATCGCAGCGGCTCGCGCAGGTCAACGCCGGCAGTCGCGAACAGGCATGTATACAGCTTGCCGTCGACGCCGAGACGCGCACGAGTGCAGTCGCCGCAGAAGGGGCGGCTCACCGACGTGATCACGCCGATGTCGCCCTCGCCGTCCGCGAACCGATATGTCCGGGCCACAGCCGTCGGGTCGGGCGCCTCCTCGAGGAGCGGGTACACCTGTCGCACCTGCTCGAGGATCTCCTCACCGCTCACGACGTCGGCCATCCGCCACCCGTTGGTCGCGCCCACGTCCATGTACTCGATGCAGCGAAGGCGCAATCCCTCGCGGCGCGCGAAGTCGACGAGGTCGAGCAGTCCATGCTCGTTGACACCTCGCTGCACCACGCAATTGAGCTTGATCGGGGCGAGCCCGGCCTCGCGCGCAGCTGCGATACCGTCGAGCACCTCGCTCACCTCGACCCGTGAGTCACTCATCGAGGCGAAGACCGCCGGATCGAGCGAGTCGAGGCTGACGGTCACCCGCTGCAGACCCGCATCGTGCAGGCGCACCGCCCAGCGCCGGAGCAGCGCGCCGTTGGTGGTCAGCGCGATGTCCGGCACACCGAGCTTGGCAATGCCCTCAACGATCTCGACGAGGTCCGGGCGGAGCAGCGGCTCACCGCCGGTGAGGCGGATCTTGGTCACCCCCAGCGAGGCGAACACTCCCGCAAGGCGCACGATCTCTCGCGCGTCGAGCGCTTCGGCCCGCGGGAGGAAGCGGTATCCAGGACCGAACCGCGCTTTCGGCATGCAGTAGGGGCAGCGGAAGTTGCAGCGATCGGTGACGGAGATGCGGACGTCGCGCAACGAGCGGCCCAATCTGTCGGAGCCGATCATGGCCACGGGCGGCGCGGACACCGTCGTCATCGCAGCGGGATCGCCTCGACGATGGCACCCGGCTCGACGACCTCGATGTCCGCGGGCAGCACGAGCAGGCAGTCCGCGCGTGTGAGCGAGTGCAGCATCGATGAACCCTGGTCCCCGGAGCTGTGCGCGTGCGGCAGGTCGTCGTTCGATGCGGAGCTCAGCACCGCGCGCATGTACGTCTCAAGGCCCGCGGGCTTGGACAGCTGCTC
Organism: Candidatus Dormiibacterota bacterium; assembly: GCA_963756075.1. Taxonomy (GTDB): domain Bacteria; phylum Chloroflexota; class Dormibacteria; order Aeolococcales; family Aeolococcaceae; genus Palsa-851. The sequence goes on from CAVWMH010000002.1 coordinate 796,140, forward strand.
GCCGGTCCGGACACGAATCCGCCGCCGATGCAGCTCGTTCGCTCCCTGCATCATGCGGATGACCGGTCGCGCGAAGAGCTCGAAGGTCACCGAGCTGCTGACCGGATTGCCCGGGAGCCCGATGAAGAGCGCGTGGCCCAGCCGCCCGGTCAGCACCGGTTTGCCGGGGCGCATCGCCACCCGCCAGGTCGAGATGGTCCCCAGCTCACCGGCCACCTCGCGAACCCAGTCGTGGTCGCCGACGCTGACGCCGGCGCTGCTCACCACGAGGTCCGAAGCGGAGGCCGTCTCGAGCATCGCCCGCACGGACTGCTTCGAGTCGCGGGCGATGCCGAGGAACGACGGCGCGCCGCCGGCTTCACGCACGGCGGCCGTCAGCATCGGGGAGTTGGAGTTCGACCAGCTGCGCCGGCCCCGGAGGCGTGCCTGCGGGCACCAGCTCGTCGCCGGTTGCCAGCAGAGCGACGCGAGGTCGCCGGCCGACGAGAAGTCGGTCGTGTCCCAGGGCTGCGGCGACACCGATGTCGATGCTCGTCAGCTGCTGGCCCGGCAGGATCACGGTGTCCCCGGTCCGCATGTCGGCGCCGCGCGGGCGTACGCTCGTGGCGAGCGGCGTGGCGACATCGATGAGCACCGTCGTCCCATCGCGCGACGTGTCCTCCTGCCGGACCACCGTGTCCGCGCCGTCGGGCATCGGTGCACCGGTCATGATCCGCATCGCGGTCCCGGCCGTGTGGACTGACGGGACCGCCCCCGCGCGGGATTCCCCGACGACCGGAAGACGGACCGGCACGCCCGGCCCCGCGAGTGCGATGTCGCTCGCGCGGACCGCGTATCCATCCATCGCGGAGTTGTCAAAGCCTGGAAGATCGGATCGCGACGTGACCGGCTCGGCGAGAATCCGCCCGAGCGCCAGATCGAGGCCGACAGTCTCGGGCGCGAGCACGCGGACCTGCTCGAGCAGGCGCCGCTGCGCGCTGGCGACTAACTCGAGGTCGGCGGAAACAGCGTGCGTCAACATCGTCAGCGTTTCTGGACCTCCACCCTGGGTCGGGATTCCGGCAACCATCATAGTCACGGTTGCCGGGTGGGCATTTCGACGACCATCGGCGCGCGCGACGGCCATTTTCGAGGCGTCCCTTGCAGGCGTACGCTGTAGTAGGTCCGCCAGCGGACACTCACTGAGAGTACTTGGGCTCGAATCCCGGAGGTTTTGCATGTTCCCTGCCGCGTTCGACTACACCGCGCCGGGGGCGCTGGACGAGGTGCTCAGCCTGTTGAACCAGCACGGCGATGACGCCAAGGTGCTCGCCGGAGGCCAGAGCCTGATTCCTTTGTTGAAACTACGATTTGCGACCCCAGTCATCCTTATTGATATAGGACGAGTCGACGGTCTCGAGGGAATCCGCCGTGAAAACGGGCATGTGCGAATTGGCGCGCGTACCCGGCATCGCGACGTCGAGGGCGCGAGCGATCTGCGCGGGACACTCGACGTGCTGCTCGACGCGGCGCCGCTCATCTCGGATCCGCTGATCCGCAACATGGGGACTGTTGGAGGGTCGATCTGCCACGCGGATCCCGCCGGTGACTGGGGTGCGGTGATGCTGGCCGTCGGTGCCGAATTCGTCGTCAAGTCGGCGAGTGGCGAGCGGGTGCTGCCTGCGGCCGGCTTCTTCGAGGGGCCCTTCACCACCGGTCTGCACGCGGACGAGGTCATGACCGAGATCCGGATCCCGGTCGGTGGAGGACGGTCGGGCGGGACCTACTTGAAGCTCGAGCGCAAGGTCGGCGACTTCGCCAGCGTCGCGGCTGCTGTTCACGTCGTGCTCGGCAGCGACGGGCGAATCGCGACCGCGGGTATCGGTCTCTGCGCCGTCGGCGCCCACAGCATCAAGGCCACCGCCGCGGAAGCGGCGCTCGTGGGACAGGAGCCGGGGGACTCGGTGATCGCGGAGGCGGCGCGGCTCGCCGGCGAGGCGGCCGAACCAAAAGCAGACATCAGGGGGAGCGCGGAGTACAAGCGCGACGTTGCACGGGTCTTCGTGCAGCGCGGCCTGCACACCGCGATCAATCGTGCGCAGGGAGCAGCGGCATGAAGGTCACGTTCGACATCAATGGAGCTGAGAAAAGCGTTGACGTCGAGCCACGCACGCTTGTCGTTGATCTCATTCGCACCAAGCTCGGGATGACCGGTACGCACATCGGGTGCGACACCAGCAACTGCGGCGCCTGCACGGTGCTGCTCGACGGTCGGCCGGTCAAATCCTGCACGCTGCTTGCGCCGATGCTCGAGGGCAGGAAGGTCACCACCGTTGAAGGGCTCGCCACGGGCGGCAAGCTCGATGCGATCCAGGAGGGTTTCCACGCCGAGCACGGTCTGCAGTGCGGCTTCTGCACACCCGGGATGATGCTGGTCGGGAAGGCGCTCATCGACGCCAACCCGCATCCCACCGAGGACGAGATTCGCTGGGGTATCAGCGGCAACATCTGCCGGTGCACCGGCTACATGAACATCGTCAAAGCGATTCAGCACGCGGCGGCCGCGAAGACCGCCGATACCGCAGGAGTAGCGTGATGGCAGTCGACACCACAGAGGCGGCCGCGGCAGCTGAAGCCGCGCGTCAGGCGATGGGAGGCATCGGTGTCTCGCTTGCGCGCAAGGAGGACGCGAGGTTCATTCACGGCCAGGGTCACTACGTCGATGACGTCGTCCTCCCGGGCATGCTCCACATGGTGATCGTGCGCAGTCCGCATGCACACGCACGCATCAAGGGCATTGACTCCAGCGCCGCCATGGCGATTCCCGGAGTGATCGCGGTCGTCACGGGCGAGCTGCTGGCACAGCACAAGCTCGCGTGGATGCCGACACTATCCGGCGACACGCAAGCGGTGCTCGCGACCGACAAGGTCCGCTTCCAGGGACAGGAGGTCGCCTGCGTCATCGCCGAGACCAAGTACATCGCCGAGGACGCCGCAGCACTGGTGAGCGTCGACTATGAGCCGCTGCAGGCGATCACGACCCCGCAGCAGGCGATCGAGCCGGGTGCGATCGTCATCCGCGACGAGAAGGAAGGCCAGACCGACAACAAGATCTACCACTGGGAAGCAGGCGACAAGGACGCGACAGACGCCGCGTTCGCGCGTGCCGCCAAGGTGGTGAGCCTCGAGACCTTCTACCCGCGCTGTCATCCAGCGCCGCTCGAGACGTGCGGATGCGTCGCCGACCTCGACCCCGTGACCGGCAACGCGACGATCTACATGACGAGTCAGGCGCCGCACGCGCATCGCACGCTCTTCGCGATCGTCGCCGGACTGCCGGAGGAGAAGATCCGCATCATCTCCCCGGACCTCGGCGGAGGCTTCGGCAACAAGGTGCCGATCTATCCCGGCTACGTTGTCGCCACCGCTGCGTCGCTCCTGATCGGGCGGCCCGTCAAGTGGGTCGAGGACAGAACCGACAATCTCATCTCGACTGGTTTCGCCCGCGACTACTACATGGATGGGTCTGTCGCGATCGATGAGAACGGGAAGTTCATCGGACTTCGCGTCAACCTCCTCAGCGACAACGGGGCGTTCTTCGCGGATGCGCAGCCGAGCAAGTTCAGGGCCGGCCTCTTTCACATCGTGACCGGCTCGTACGACATCCCCGCAGCGCACATTGTGGCGAACGGCGCGTACACCAACAAAGCACCCGGTGGGGTGGCGTATCGCTGCTCCTTCCGGGTCACCGAGGCCTCGTATTTCATCGAGCGCCTGGTGGAAAGCGCGGCAGTCGAGCTCGGTCAGGATCCGGTCACCACTCGGCTCAACAACTTCATCCAGCCCGAGGCATTCCCGTACAAGTCCGCGTCGGGCTTCGAGTACGACAGCGGGAACTACCCCGGCGCGATGAAGGTCGCGCTGGACATGCTCGGCTACGACGAGCTGCGCAAGGAGCAAGCAGAGAAGCGTGCCAGGGGCGAGCTGATGGGCATCGGCGTGGCCAGCTTCACCGAGGTGGTCGGCGCCGGCAAGGGTAAGGACTACGACATCGCCGGGTTGCGCATGTTCAACTCCGCCGAGCTGCGCGTGCACCCGACCGGCAAGGCGATCCTCAAGCTTGGCGTCAAGTCACAGGGACAGGGCCACGAGACGACCTTCGCGCAGATCGTGGCCGAAGAGCTTGGAATCCCGGCGTCCGACGTCGAGGTCCGCGAGGGCGACACCGACAACACGCCGTTCGGTCTGGGCACCTACGCGTCGCGGTCGACCCCGGTCGGCGGTGCCGCAACCGCAGTGGTTGCGCGCAAGCTCCGCGACAAGGGAAAGATCATCGCAGCGCATCTCTTCGAGGCTGACGTCGCCGACATCGAGTTTGCCAACGGCAAGTACAGCGTCAAGGGGTCGCCCGACAACGTGAAGACGATCCAGGACATCGCATTCGCCGCGTACACCAACATCCCTGACGGCATCGAAGCCGGTCTCGAAGGCGTGACCTACTACGACCCGCCGAACATGACGTTCCCGTTCGGGACCTACCTGGTCGTGGTCGACATCGACAAGGGCACCGGGCAGGTCAAGGTGCGCCGGATGGTTGCCGTGGACGACTGCGGGGTGCGCATCAACCCGATGATTGTCGAGGGCCAGATCCACGGCGGGCTCACCGAGGGCTTCGGTATCGCGTTCATGGAGCTCATCACGTTCGACGACGAGGGCAACTGCATCGGCTCGAACTTCATGGACTACCTGATTCCCACCGCATGGGAGACGCCGCGCTTCGAGCTGGGCGAGACGGTCACGCCGTCTCCGCACCATCCGATCGGGGCCAAGGGTGTGGGTGAGTCGGCGACTGTGGGGTCGCCGGCCGCGTACGTCAATGCGGTGATCGACGCCCTGTCCCACCTGGGCATCACCAACATCGACATGCCGGTCACCTCGGACAAGGTGTGGGCGGCGCTGCGCAGCAAGGGGGTGACCGAATAGACGACGGGCTCCTGACCCTGCTTGCCGAGACCGCCGCGACGGGTCGTGCGTGCGCGCTCGCCACCGTGGTGCGCACCGAGTCGCCGACCTCGGCGCACCCGGGCGACAAGGCGGTGATCACCGACGACGGCGAGCTCCACGGGTGGATCGGAGGCAGCTGCTCGGACGCGCTCGTGCGCCGTGAGGCGCTGGTGGCGATGAGTGACGGACTGCCGCGGCTCGTTCGCATCCGCCCGGACGTGGAGGCGCTGGAGACACGCAACGGAGGTGAGCTGACGGTGGCGACGACGTGCCCGAGCGGCGGGACGCTCGACATCTTCATCGACCCGCACCTCCCCAAGCCGCTGCTCGCCGTCATCGGTGAGAGCCCGGCGGCCAGGGCGCTCATCGAGCTCGGCCGGGTGGTGGGCTTTCGCACCTGCGGTGTTCATCCCGGGGCACACGCCACCGACTTTCCAGGAGCGGACCGGGTGCTCGACAGCCTCGACCTCGACGCGCTCGCCCAGGAGAAGGACTGCTGGGTCGTTGTTGCCACGATGGGCCATTACGACGATGACGCGGTGGAGGCGGCCTTGAAGCTGGCTTCCGCCGACGTCGCGCTGGTCGCGAGCGTGCGCCGTTCCGCTGCGGTGATCGACACCCTGCGCGCACGCGGCGTGCCGGATGCGGAGCTCGCACGGGTACGCGCACCCGCCGGGGCGCGGCGTGCGGGTGCTCAGGAGGAGATCGCGCTCCACGCGCTGGCTGAGGTGGTGGCGCTGCGTCACGATCGCATGGTCGCGAACCCCGCGCCGGCGGCCGCTGCTCTGACCGGGTTTGCGGTCGACCCGGTGTGCGGCATGACCGTCGACACGGGCGACGCCACGCACTCGGCGATGCACCAGGATCAGACGTACTTCTTCTGCTGCTCGGGCTGCCGCGAGCAGTTCATCGCCGACCCCGCACGCTTCCTCGGCGCCACCGCCGGCTGAACATGGTCGCCTCCAGCTCGGCGGGGATCATCCTCGCGGCGGGTGCGTCGCGACGGATGGGTGAGCCGAAACAGCTGCTGCCGTTGCATGGCAGGCCGCTCCTCGAAGCAGCTCTTGCGGCCGCATGCGACTCGCATCTCGATGAGGTTGTGGTCGTCCTCGGTGACCACGCCGACGAGATCAGACGATCCGTTCGGCTCGGACGCGCACGCGTCGTCCTCAACCCCGCGTACGCCGACGGTATGAGCACGTCGCTTCGGGCGGGGATCGCCAGCCTCAGCAGGCGTGTGATTCGCGCAGTCGTGATCCTCGGAGATCAGCCGGACATCAGCGCGGAGGTGGTGAATCGCCTGCTCGAAACCCAGGCAGCTTCAGGGCTTCCGGCTGCGGCGCTGAGCTTCGACGGGCTCCTGCATCCGCCGGTGGTGCTTGCTCGCGAGCTCTGGGCGGAAGTGGCAGCGCTCGAGGGAGATGTCGGGTGCCGGGCGCTGGTCCGGGCACACCCTGAGCTCGTCGCCGCTGTGGTCGCCGAGCGGCCCGGCGGTCACCCGATCGACATCGACACGCGCGAGGACTTCGAGCGGCTCGCCGCTGACCGTGCGTGAGGCTCTGCTAGCCTCGGTCCGGTCCAGTTCGCGATCCCGGAGGTAGACGCGTTGCCAGCTCTCGTCGTCGTAGCCGAGCGCCTCATCGACGGCACGGGGCGGGACCCGATCGAGCGCGCAGCGGTGGTCATCGAGCACGCGCGGATCACGGCCGCGGGAGCCCGTGCATCGCTGACCATCCCCGCCGATGCGGAGGTGCTCGAGGAGGACGACCTCACCCTGCTGCCCGGCTTCATGGACATGCACGTCCACCTGGCGGCGTCGGGGACCAACCTCGTTCGCATCCTCATGACTCCACCATCGCTCGCGCTGCTCAACTCTGTCCCCAATTGCGCGCGCACCCTCGCGGCGGGTGTGACCACCGTGCGCGACGCCGGCCACACGCCGGTCGGCGTCCGCCTCGCGACCGAGGCCGGCCACTTCCCCGGCCCAAGAATGCAACTCGCGGTGAGCCTGCTGAGCCAGACCGGAGGGCACGGCGACGACCTCATGCCCTGCGGCGCGCGTGTTGGACTCACCACGAACGTCGATGTGCCCCACGGCGTCGTGGACGGTGTCGACGCGATGCGGCGCAAGGTGCGCGAGGTCCTCCAGGCCGGAGCGGACTGGATCAAGCTGTGCACGAGCGGTGGTGTGCTCAGCCCCGGCGACCTCCCCGAGCACGCGCAGTTCTCGGTCGACGAGATCCGTGTCGCCGTTGCGGAAGCCGCCGCTGTCGGCAAGCGCGTCATGGCGCACGCGATGTCGCCGGCCGGGATTCGCAACGCGCTCGTCGCCGGGGTCACCAGCATCGAGCACGGGTGCCTGCTCGACGAGGAGGGCATAGCGTTGATGAAGGAGAAGGGCGCGTACCTCGTGCCGACGCTTGTGGCACCCGGCGATGTGATCGACGGGGCGAAAGTTGGCGGCGGCGGGCTGCCGCCCGAGATGATCGAGAAGGCCGAGCGCATCGGAGGCCTCCATCGCGCCGCGGTGTCCGCGGCGATCGCGGCCGGGGTCAGGATCGCGATGGGGACGGACGCGGCGGTCGGCCCTCACGGAAAGAACCTTCGTGAGCTCGGTCAGATGGTCCGCTGTGGCATGACCCCGATGGAGGCGATCGTGTCCGCGACCAGCGTGGCCGCGACGCTCATCCGTCGCCCCGATCTGGGGTCACTCGAGCCGGGCAAGCTCGCTGACGTCGTCGCCGTCAGCGGGGATCCTCTGGCGGATATCAACTCCCTCGCCGATCCTCAGCACATCCGGCTGGTGATCAAGAACGGCCTGGTCGCCCACGACTTCCGCGAGCGTGCGGGGGCGGCTCAATCCTCGTCGGCATCGTCGCCGAGGGCTGCCTCGTAGGGCGGTATCCGCCACGCGGCCTCCTTGCCGAGCAGGCCGCCGTGGCCGAGCGACGCGAGGTAGGGTGGATCGAGTGGCAGCCCCGCGTGCAGCCGGGCGATGAGCAGGTCGAGCGCGCTGCGGCGGGAGAACATGCCGCATGACGCGACCCCGATCACCGGCGTGCCCAGCAGTTCGGCGATCCAGTAGCTGCTTCCCGGGTGCGTGGGCAGGCCTCGCCGGATCGACGTCGCCCCCGCGGCGAGCAGGCTCTGCCAGGTGACGTCAAGCGGATCGACCGACGCGACGCCGACGGCAAGGACCATGTCCGCCCCACGGGCGGCGTCGAGCAGTGCCTGCTGCACCTGATCTGCACTGTCGTCGATATACCGGACTGGTTCGATGGTGCCGCCGAACCACGCGCTGCGCATCCCGAGGGATCGCTCGAAACGCTCCCGCGCTTCGTCTGTCAGGTGCTGACGCACGATTGCCGCCACACGAAGCGGGAGAAACGGGCGCACCCTGAGGATCCCGGCGCTGTCACCTGCCGAAAGCGCGGCGCGCTCCGCCTGTTCTAGGGACCATTCATCGATGGCGAGCGGGGTGACCTTGACGCCGGCAAGGGTCCTGCCCGCATCCACGTGCAAACCGTCGGGCACCGTAAAGACGGTGACGCCGTCGATCGCGTTGACGGCCGCAAGCGCTCTGACGTCCACCTCGACCATGCCGCGCCACGCCGCCACCAACCGCGCCTGCGACTCCACCGGCGGCCGCGCCGCGGTCCCGAGGCCGGCAACCGCCGTCGCGATCCGAACCGCGGCGGCGTCCTCGCCGACGTCACCCTCATCGAGCCAGAGCAGGTGGAGCTCCTCGGGACGAGCGTTGCGCAGGGTCACCTCGTCGCCGGGCACGAGGACGGCTCCCTTGGTGAGCGCCGTGCGGCCACCACCGTCCAGCACGTCACGGCAGAGGACGGCACCGACCCACCGGGCTGAGGGGCCGTCGACCGCAGCCCCGGGGAGGACCTCCAGTCTCACCCGACCGGTGCTGCGGCAACCGCGGACAGCGACCCCGCGTTCCGGCCCCGGCGCACTGCGACGATCTCGGCGAGGATGGCGACGGCGATCTCCTCAGGCGTCGCCGCGCCCAGGTTGAGCCCGACCGGGCTGTGGATTCGCGCGATGTCCGAGTCGGTGAATCCCGCCTCGCGGAGTCGGGCCACTCGTTTGGCGTGCGTGCCGCAACTCCCGATCGCGCCGATGTAGCCGGTGTCGGTGCGGAGCAGGGCGGTCAACGCTGGGTCCTCGAATTTCGGGTCGTGGGCAAGGCACACGGCGGCGTCCCGGGGTCCCAGATCGAATCGGGGCAGCGCCTCATCCGGCCACGCCGTGACCAGGCGTTCGGCGTCGGGGATGCGCTCCAGGTTGTTGAAGGCCGTGCGCGGGTCGACCACCGACACCGTGAATCCCGCGGCGCGGGCCATCGTCGTGAGCGCGACGGCGATGTGCACGGCTCCAATGACGACCAGCTGTGGAGCGGGGACGATCGGATCGACGAACACCCGCGTGCCCGAGATCTCCTCGACCCCGGGAAGGCCGGACGCGATCCGAGGCCGCGCCGCGGCGACCACCTCGGCAGCCGACGAGGAGCCGCCAAGGCTGCCGACGAGCCCGCCGTCGGCCGTCGCGGCCGCTCGATTGCCGGCCTGATCGCCGTCCAGCGCGGTCAGCAGCGCAACCGGTCGCGAGGTCTCGATCGCGCGCCGGACCTCTTCGATGACGGGATCGGACCCATCGCTCTCGAGAGTTTCCACGAAGATGTCGACCTCGCCACCGCAGGACAGGCCCACGGCCCACCCCATCTCGTCGCTGATGCCGTAGTGGAGCAGGCGAGGTGGGGCGTCTCCGGCAATGGTCGCCTGCGCCTCGAGCACCACCGCGGATTCGAGACAGCCGCCACTCACCGAGCCGGCCATCCGGCCGTCGCGGCTCACCAGCAGGCGGGCACCCATCGGTCGCGGGGTTGATCCGGAGGTGCCGACCACGGTTGCGACAGCAACCAGCGGATCGCCCTCGCTCCATTCGGTCAGCGTCGGAAGCAGATCGCGCATGACATGAGTATCCGCTTCCGCGGTCGAACGCCACAAGCCGTCGCTCAGCCCACCGGCGCACAATTCCGGGAATGCAAATCGAGAACTCCTTCGCCGTCAATGCGGCACCCGATCGTGTCTACGAATTCCTGCTCGACGTCAATAACGTCGTGAGCTGCGTCCCCGGCGCTGAACTGTCCGAGGTGGTCGACCCAAACACGTTCAAAGGCAAGGTGCGGATCAAGGTCGGGCCGGTCACCGTGAGCTACAACGGCACCGCCCGGATCACGTCGCGGGACGCCGAGGCGCGCAGGGCGACGCTCGAGGCAGAAGGCCGCGAGACCACCGGCTCGGGAAGCGCGCAGGCGACGACGGTGATGGCGGTCGCCCCCGACGGTGAGAGCTCGACGGTTACCCTGACCACCGATTTCACCGTCGTCGGGCGAGTCGCGCAGTTCGGCCGCGGCATCATGGAGGACGTCTCGCGCCACCTGGTCGGGCAGGCGGCCCAATGCATTCAGTCGAAGCTCGAGGCGCCACCCCCCGCGACTGCAGCGGCTGCTCCATCCGATGCGGGAACCAGCACCGCGTCAACGGCATCCGCGGAGCCATTCTCGCCGGCGCCATCGGCGCCAGCGCAGCCTGCGGCCCTCGACGCGATGGCGCTCGGTCGCGCTGTGGCGAAGGAGCGCTTGAGCCGGATCAAGGTGCGGCCGCAGACGATCGCGATGGGGTTCGCCGGGCTGGTCAGCCTGCTTCTGCTCCGTCGCGTCCGGGGAGCCCGCCGGCGGAGGCGCGAGCGGAACGGCTGACGCGCCGAGGCAGCTGGGCGAGCAGCCTGCCGAGAGCGTCGAGCGCCTCGACGCTGTGGGCGCTCAGAAAATCGTCGCAGTGGGGGAGCGCTGCGGCCATCCCCCGGGTCTCGGGCTGATAGACCGTGCTCCCGAGGAGCGGATTGAGCCAGATGAGCCGGTGGCAGCTCCTGCGCAGACGGGCCATCTCGCGTCCAAGCTGATCGGGGTCTCCTCGGTCCCACCCGTCGCTGATGATGATGACGACGGCGCCGTGACCGAGCACCCTGCGGGCGTGGTCACGCTGAAACGTGTGGAGCGCGTCGGCGATGCGCGTGCCTCCGCCGATGTCGTGGACCTGGGTGGCCACGTGCTCGAGCGCTGCATCGATGTCGCCGTGCCGGAGGAGGTGGGTGATTCTGGTCAGATGTGTCGAAAACGCGAAGGTCTCGACGCGCTCGCGCCTGCCGATCGCGTGCGCGAAGACGAGCAGATGGCGCGAGTACCGATCCATTGAGCCGCTGACGTCGCAGAGGACCACGATCGGGCGGCGCTTGGTACGCGCGCTCGCGCGGGCGAGGCGGTGCGCATCGCCTCCCTGGCGCGCGGCGGCTCGCATGGTGCGGCGCAACTCGACCGTTCCGCGACGGTCGGCGCGCAGGCGCCGAGTCCTGCGCTCGGCGACCCGCCACGGAGACTGCCGGAGCAGCCGTCGGACCGACGCCAGCTCGTCCCAGCTCATCTCGCGAAAGTCACGCCGGCGGAGCAACTCCTCGGCGCTGTACCCCGTGCTCGAGGCCGGAGGTCCCTCCACCTCGCGGGCGACGCCCGGAGAGGACAGTCCAAGCGCGTTCATCCACGCCAGCGCCTGTCTGGGATCGAGCGCTAGCGGCCGGCTTCTCCCGGGTATCGAGCCGGCCCTGCCCTCGCCCCCGGGCCTGGAGAAGAAGAGGTCGAATGCGGCATCGAACACCGGGCCCTCCTCGCGGCGCGTGACGAACACGGCACGGAGCGCGTAGCGGACCTCGTCCGGCCGTTCCAGGTCGATCGCGAGCAGCGCCTCGCACGCGTCGCCCACGCGCTCGGGAGTGGTGGTGAGCCCGGCATCCCGGAGCAGACGCGCGAAGAGGGTCACGCTCTCCACGGGATCGGGGGCGTTACCGATCACCGTCGCGCGTGCTCGGCGATCGCCTCCTCGCCCCGTTGGAGGTCCTCCTGGTGCTTGATCGCCGCGCCCATGGTCTCGCGCAGCGCTTCGGGCGTCGCATCGGTGTGGCCGAGTGCCGCAAGCGCCCGTGCCCAGTCGACTGTTTCTGCCACTCCTGGCACTTTGTAGAGGTCGAGGCCGCGAAGCCGCTGGGTCACCTCGGCGACCTGGCGGCCGAGGCGCTCGGAAACCTCCGGCGCTCGAACTCGAACGATCGCGACCTCGCGCTCGAGGTCCGGGTAGTCGATCCAGTGATAGAGGCAGCGTCGCTTGAGCGCGTCGTGGACCTCGCGCGTGCGATTACCCGTGAGGATGACAAGCGGAGGGTGCTCGGCACGAATCGTCCCCAGCTCGGGGATGCTGATGGCGTAGTCGGCGAGGATCTCGAGCAGGAAGGCCTCGAACTCCTCATCGGATCTGTCGATCTCGTCGATGAGCAGCACAGGCGGGACCGGGTCATGGTTGTCGATCGCATCGAGCAGCGGCCGCCGCAGCAGGAAATCGGGACCGAACACGTCGTGCTCGGCTCGAGCGCGGTCCTCACGCTCACCGACCAGCCGGATGTGCAGCAACTGGCGCGCGTAATTCCACTCGTACGCGGCGTGGGCGAGGTCGATTCCTTCGTAACACTGGAGCCGGATCAGACGGGACCCCAGACCCGCGGCCAGCGCCCGTGCCGCCTCGGTCTTGCCGACACCCGCCTCCCCTTCGAGGAAGAGTGGCTTGTTGATGCGCATCGCAACCAGGATTGCCGTCGCGAGGCGTCTGTCGCAGAGGTAGTCGTTGGCCGCGAGCAGATCGACGACCGCGTCGACCGAAGCGGGATGCGCGCGTTCGGCCGATGCATTCATGTATTGAGGGTGACGAGTCGGCGCCATCGCGGTCAAGCCGGAGCGCCTCACCCGGAGTCCCTCACATGGAATAGACGTCGATCTCGGTTGCCTTCACCACCGCGAAGACCTCGCCCCCCTCGGCGAGCCGCAGCTCCGCTGCCGCCGCCGGGGTGACCTCGGCCACGAGAGGGAAGGGCCCGTCGAGCCGGATGCGCCAGCGGTCACCTTCCGGGTCGACTCCGGCGACCCTGCAGCGCAGGACGTTGCGCGGGCTCCCGTCAGGGGCCGTTCGATACAGCGCCACAGCCCGCGGTTGGATGGTCGCCAGCGCCTCACCCTGGACGTCAGTCGCGACCGTGAGCCCTGAACCGTCCTCGAGCAGCATCGTGCCGCCGGACACCGATCCTTTGAGCAGGTTCAAGCCCGGCCATCCGCGCAATCCACGCCGATCGTGGTCTCGAGGACACCTCGCGGAACTCTCCCTCCTGGGTCACCCGGCCGTCCTCGAGCACAACAACGCGCTCGGCGAGCGAGGCCGCTTCGAGGGGGTCGTGCGTGACGATCAGTCGCACCCCGGTGAACGTCGCGAGGTGCTCCCGCAGCGCGCGGCGCAGCTCGAGCCGTCCTGATGCATCGACTGCCGCCAGCGGTTCGTCGAGCAATAGCGCCTGGGGTTCGGTGACCAGGACGCGCGCAAGCGCGGCCCGCTGGGACTGACCCCCGCTCAGCGCGGAGGGGCGAGACGCGGCGTATCTCCCGAGGTCCACGCGCTCGAGCCATTCGTGCGCCCTGGCAGCTGCGGTCTTGCGATCGATGCCGCGCGCGCGCAGACCGAATGCGACGTTGTCGACGACGCTGAGGTGTGGGAACAGTCCGTGGTCCTGGAAGACGAACCCGACCCGTCGGGCTTCGGGGGTGAGCCATGTGCGCGTCGACGTGTCCTCGAAAACCGTCCCGTCCACCTCGATCCGACCCTCGTCCAGAGGCACCAGTCCGGCGACGACCCGAAGCAGGGTCGTCTTGCCGGCGCCATTCGGTCCGAGCACGGCGACAGTGACGTTGGAATCGACCGAGAGGTCGCACTCGAGGTGCAGGCTTCCGACCTGGGTGCGGATCCTCGCCCGCAGTGTCATCGCAGCGCCCCGAGCCATCGGTCGCGCAGCACGACGAGCACGAGCACGGAGATCGCGAGGAGGAGGAGCGACAACGTGATCGCCATGCCGATCTGCCCGGATCCCTCGAACGAGGTGTAGGCGGCGATGGGAAGGGTCTCCGTCGTCCCCGGGAAACTTCCCGCGAACGTGATCGTCGCGCCGAACTCCCCCAACGCCCTCGCCCAGCAGAGCGCGGCGCCGGCGGCGATCGAGGGCGCCGCAAGCGGCATCGTCACCCGCCAGAAGCGTCGCCACGGCCGAGCCCCGAGGGTTGCCGCCATCTCCTCGAAGTGGTCGTCGCGCTGCCGGAGCCCCGCTTCGACGGTGATCACCAGGAAGGGGAAGCCGACGAACGCTTCCGCAATCGCCGCGCCCGCGGTGCTGAAGGGCAGGACGATCCCGAAGTGATCAAGGACAGTCCCGATCGGGGTGGTCCTGCCGAGTGCGGTCTGCAACGCGATCCCGCCGACGACCGGCGGCAGCACGAGCGGCAGGGTCACCAGCCCGCGGATCACCCGGCGTCCCGGGAGTGACGTGCGCGCCAGCAGGTACGCCAGCGGGACACCGATGATCAGCGAGACGGCCACGGCGATGACCGAGCACTCGAGCGACAGGCGCAGCGCTGTGAGCACGTCCGCCGACACCAGCTGCGACGGGAGGTTGCTCCAGTCGACGTGCAATAGCAGCCCGATGAGCGGCAGCGCGATGAACAGGACGGCCACCGCGGCCGGGATGACGAGACCGAGAAGGGGGCGTCGGGTGACGCCCCGAGTCACGACGCCTTCAGGAATCCGTCGGCCAGCAGCTGCGTCTGCACATCACCTGACACCGCATCGGTGACGAAGGCCTGCGCTGCCGCCGCATGCGTGCTCGCCTTGAGGACGGCGATCTCGTAGGTGCCGATCACGTTCTGTGCGTCGGGGATCGGGACGCCGGTCACCTTGGTACCTGCGGTGACGACATCGGTCACGAACACCAGGGCCGCGTCGGCATTACCGGATTCGACCTGCTCGACCACGAGTGCGTCGTCGAGCTGCAGCGACTTGGGCGTGACCGTGATGTGCGCGACGGCCAGCGCCTTGTTCGCGTAGTCGCCGACCGGGACGCCCGGCGCGGCGAGCACGACTGCGAGGCCTGGAGTTGCGAGGTCGGCGAGCGCCTTGATGGCCTTTGGGTTTCCGGGTGCGACGATGATCTCCAGCTTGTTCTTGCAGAGCGCCTGCGGTGTGTTGACGAGGCCTTTCGCGACGAGCTGCTGCATCGTGGAGGTGTTCGCGGTCGCGATGACGTCGGCAGGCGCGCCGCTGATGAGTTGTGTGACCAGCGCCTGGGAGCTGCCATATGAGTACTGAGCCGAGAACCCCGGGTGATCGACCTCGAGACCCTTCTCCGCGGTGTTGAACGCCGAGGTCATCGACGACGCGGCAAACACGGTGATCGACCCATTCAGCGGATCGGGCGACGCCGAGGGGCCGCTCGACGGGTTGGGGCCGCACGCCGCGAGCGCGGTCGCGGCGGTGCCCGAGAGCAGCAGGGTACGGGTGCGGATCCTCACGGCTTCCTCTGCTGACCCTCTTGAGGCGGGGGCAGTTCGATGACGACGTTGGTGGCTTTCACCGAGGCAACCGCGAGCATTCCGGGCTCCAACCTGAGCTCGGCGACCGCCTCGCTGCTGATCAGCGAACTGATCCGGAACGGGCCGGCCTGGAGCTTGACGTGCGCCATCACCCCGTCGGTGGCCACGTCGGTGACCAGGCCGATGAAGTGGTTGCGGGCAGACTCGGTCACGGGCATCGTGGGGTGATTGCTCGCCATCTCGACGGCAAACCTGGCCAGCGCGACACCGTCGACCAGCCGGTGCCCACCCTCAGTGCGCACGGTGTCGATGCGCCCGGCGTCGGCCCAACGCCGAACGGTATCCACGCTCACGCCCAGGAGCTCAGCGGCCTGACCCATCTTGTATGTCGGCACGGGCTGCGACGTTAGCGCAAAAGCGGTCTTCTTCTCAACCAGACCTGGCGATTACGCGATTCAGGAGCTCTGGGTCTTATTCGTGCGAGACCACGGTGACCGCGTGCACGACGTCATTCACGAAGAGTGGAGCCGGGTAGACGACGCGCAGGTAGCCCTGAGGATCGATGACGTCGAGGTAGTTGGTCTTTGGCGGTTCGAGTGGCTCCCCCCATCTCAACCAGGCGACCTTGAGGGTCGCGTCCGGTCCGAGCAGCCAGTGCCAGCCTGGCGACCATTTGGCGGTGAGATTGGTGCTGATGAACTGCGTCACGTCGGCCGGGGTGCGGTCGGGCATGTCGCTGACGATGAGCAGGACCGGATTGATCCCCTTGGGCAGCGCCTGCTCCACGGCCACGATGTCACGGCCGAGGACGGGGCAGAGGTTCACGCAGAGAGGGTCCATGAAGGCAAGCAGCACGACATGGCCCTTCTCGTCCGGCAGCGAGACCTGCTTGCCGTTCTGATCGACGAGCCCCGTCAGCGGAGGAGTCGGCTGCCGCACCAACGATGCGCCGATGATGTTTGCCGAGGGTGTGATCTCCAGCGGGGCACTCGTGGTCGTTGCCCTCGTGTTCAGCGTCAGCGACATCAGCGCCCCGATGCCAAGCCCACCAGCCAGTGCGAGCACGACGAGCAGGGCCTGTCCCCGCCTGGATCGAGTGACGGCTCCGAGGCTCCCCGGGGGTTTCATCCACAACCTCGCTCTCGGCAATGGGTCTTGACGGCCGCATCCTCACCAGCTCGCGACGTGCTGCCGGCGAGCGCGGCGCCAATTATGGCTCGGGTGAACCGCGTGAGTGACGCGTCTGCGAGCCGAGCGTATGCTCCCCGCGTGAACCTGCATCGGCAGACGAGAGTTGCCGCGTCCGGTGGTGTCCTGCTTGCGCTTATCGGCCTCTTCCTCGGCCATACGCTCGAGTACCTCCGGGTCTGGGGACCCACGGGCATCGTCGAGTCGATCACCAACCCGGTGCACGCCTACATGCTCCCGGTGGCCGGCGTGCTCCTGGCGCTGGGTGCCGTCTTCGCTCTCCGCCTTGCGCGGGCCTGGCAGGCGCTGAACGCCAGGCTCGATGGTGCCGCCGCGGGCGTGCGCCGCGTCCTGCGCGGGCGGAACGCAGACGTGTCCGTCGCGCCCACCGCACTATCGACGTCGGGCACTCGCCTCGTGGCCATCTGGCTCCCACTTGCGACCGCTCAAACAGCCCTGTACCTGGTCCAGGAGAACATCGAGGCGGTGGCCCGCTCGCAGCCGGCCCCCGGCTTGGGAGCGATCACGGGGATCCACTGGGCGGCCCCGTTCGTCCATCTCTACGTGTCGTTGCTGCTCGCGTGCGTCGTCCGCATTTGCGAGATTCTGTTCCGCCGCCGCGAGATCGCCGTGGAGAGGGTGGAAGCACTCCTCCGGGTCATCGCGCGCCGGCGTAGGGCCGCCGCTCCTTCCAGCCGCCGTCCCGCTGCCCTCGCCGTTTCGCCGCTCGACCGGCTGGGACGGCACCTCTGGCGAAGGCCACCGCCGCTGCTCCTCGACATCTGACCGGCGTCTGTGGGCTTCGGCTCACCAACGATCCGTTCACAGCTTGAGGAGATATCAGTTGTCCACCACTCGTCTTCGTCTGTCCGCGGTTGCCGCGGGAACGCTGCTCGCCTTGGCGACGTCGTTCGCTGTCGCCTCGGCGCACTTCGTGTTCACCGCCGGCAAATACCGCATCGCGGTCGGCTGGCAATTCGAGCCTGCCGGCGGTACCGACACATATGTCGGCAGCCCAAATGCGATCCAGGTGTTCATTGACATCCCGTCGGCAACCAACCCGATCGGCACCCCGGTGAGCACGCTCAACCAGGACTGCACGCATCCCGACTTCCAGGTCACGGTGACGGTCGGCACCACCACCAGCAGCCCGTTCTGCCCGGTGCCACTGCACGATGCTGACACCGGCAACGGCAGGCTCGACGAATACGACTACGCGCTGGTCCCGACAGTGGTCGGCACGTACACCTTTCGCCTCTTCGGCACCATCAACGGAGTACCCGTCAACCAAACGGTTGCGTCAGGGCCGACAACGTTCGAACTCGATCGCGGATTCCAGCGCCGTGCAGTTCCCGGTTGCCGTACCCGCACCCGCTGCCGTGGCAACCAAGGTCGACGCGGTGAGCCGTCGCGTGGCGAGTGCGCTGGCGAGCGCACAGTCCGCGTCAACAACGGCCGGGGACGCGAAGACGAGCGCATCGGGGGCAACCACGCTCGCGATCATCGCGATCCTTGCGGCAGTGCTGCTCAGTGCACTCAACCTGGTGATCGGGTTGCGCCGCCGGAGCACATAGCGATGCGGGCGCGGCGGTCGCTGATCGTCGCTGCGATGCTGTCGGTGGGGGTAGTCACCGGGCTGCCCCTGACCGCGGCCGCTCATGCGTTACCGCAGAGCGCGACACCTTCCCAGGGAGCCGAGGTGCAGGCCGCGCCGAAGGTAGTGGAGATCACCTTCGGTGAAACGCCCGACCCGAAGCTGTCCAGCATCACCGTGATCAACGGCTCAGGGGTGAGCGTCGATGCCGGCCCGACGGTGGTCGTGCCGGGCCAACCACTCGAGTTGGAAGTGCCGCTGAAGCCCATCGGCAATGGCGTGTACACGGTGACGTGGAAGACCGTCTCGGAGACCGACGGCCACCTCGCGACCGGCGCGTATGCATTCGGAGTCGGGGAGTCGGCTGCGAGTGCCAGCGCGCACGCGAGCAGGTCGGTGGTTTCACCGCCCCCGTCGGTCCTTGCGGTGGTGGGGCGCTGGCTGTTCTTCATCGGTGTGCTCGGCATTGTCGGAGTGGCATCGACGTGCGTGCTGGCACTGCGCGAGATTCCGCGGTTCGCCGCGCGCGGCCTGATCCCCATGTGGATCATTGCGGCGCTCGGCGTCGCGGGAGTTGTCGAGTCCGAACGGGCCGCGGCAGGCATCGGATGGGGGGCGGTGTTCTCGACGTCGTTGGGGACGGTTGTCGTCGAGAGGCTCGCCGCGCTGGGCCTGGTTGCCGCGGGACTTGTGGGAGCTCTTGTCGCAGAGGGGACCGCGCGACGCATCGGTGTCGGCCTCGCCGGCCTGGGAGCCGCGGCGGCCATGTGGGTCGACGTCGCTGCCAGCCATGCCGGTGCCCAGGCTCCGGTTGCTGCGAACCTCGTCGCCCAGTGGGCGCACATCGTTGCGACCGGGGTCTGGATCGGTGGCCTCTTGACGCTGATCCTGGCGGTTCGCGGGCAGCCCTCGGACATCAAAGGGAGAGCGGTGCGACGGTTTTCGACCACGGCCGGAGTCGCCATCGTCGTGGTCGGCGTGACCGGGACATTTCGGGCCGTGATCGAGATCGGGTCCGTGGACAAGCTCTTCAGCACCGCGTTCGGCGTGCTCGTGCTGGTGAAGGTCGCGCTTTTCGTTGTGCTCGCGGGCCTCGGCGCCATCAACCGCTTCGGCAACGTGCCGCGGGCATCGCGAGTCCTGACCGGTTTGCGCCGGGTCGCCTCGACCGAGGTCGTGGTCGGCGCGGCCGTTGTGCTCGTCGCCGCCGCACTCGTCAATGTCGCGCCACCGCTTGCGTCAACCGCACTGGCGACAACCGAGAGAGCGACACCGTTGGTTGTGAGCGGGAGCGATTTCGCCACCACCGTCAAGGTCCGCCTCACGGTGTCGCCCGGCTCGGCGGGGTTCAACGAATTCACCCTTCGCGTCATCGACTACGACACGGGTGCGACGGTGCACGCGACCTCTGTGCACCTCGAGTTCACACAGCCGCTGCGACCGCAGCTCGGTAAGTCAACGCTGACGCTCAAACGCCAACCCGACGGGGGCTTTGCAGCCCGGGGAGGCAACCTCGCGATCGCGGGTATCTGGGAGGTTGCGGTGATCATCGACAACGCCAACAAGTCGACCGAAGTCCACCTCCAATTGACAACGACCACCCCGGCGCCGATCGTGATCGCCACTCGATTCAAGGGACTGCCGACGCTGTACTCGATCCAGCTCCAGAACGGCTGGCTCGCGCAGGTCTACATCGATCCGGACAAGCCGGGCAAGGGTGAGTTTCACGTCACGTTCTTCACGAGCTCGAACGAGACCAGCGAGATACACATCGCGACGGCCACCATCGGAATGACTCCCGATGGACGGATACCGACGATCCTGGTGAGTCGCAGGGTCGATCCCATCGGCCATTTCGTCGCCGACGCCACGATTCCTCCCGGGGCCACGCGCTACGACATCATCGCAACGACGCAGACCGGTGTCGCCATCTCCACCTACGTGACCATCACCCCCGGGTGATGAGGCTGGTCAGCGGATTGCTGAGGTGATGAGGTCGGCGACGACCGCCGGTTGCTCGAGATATGGGAGGTGAGCCATCCCCTCGAACACCTCATAGCGCGACTTGGGGAGCCAGTCGGCGAGCTCCTTCGATCGAGCGATGATGAAGGGGAGATCGAGGTCCCCGCACGCGACGGTCACGGGCACGCCGATCTCTTCCAGCCTCGACCACGCGGCGATGCCGCTCTTCCCCGATTCCTCGGGGATCTCGTTCTGCAGCGCGATGGCGTTCATTGCAAGTGCGAGCTCTCGCGCCGGTCCGGACACTCGACCCTCGGGACCGCTCGGGCCGTCAAGCCAGAGCCACATCTCGATCCGGTTGATCTCATCGATCTCACCGGAGGTCTGCGCGGCTTCCCACAGACGCACGAGTCGGTCGGTGGCGGCGTCGAACACGCTCGGCTCTGGAGCACCGCTGACCGCCGGTGCCAGGAGCACGAGGCCTGCCACCCGTTCCGGCGACGCCAGGACGGCATCGATAGCAATCTCGCCGCCCATCGAACTTCCCACCAGCCACACGGGCCCGGTCGCCACGCGGTCGAGCACCGCATTGAGGTCATCGAGATGTGAGAAGCCGTAGGTGACCCCCGACGTCTCTCCGTAGCCGCGCATGTCATATGCGACGACGCCGGTCACCGGTTGCAGTGCATCCGCAACCGCGTACCACGACCGGCGATCGGTCACGCCCGAATGGAGCAGCACGACCGGCTGACCGTCGCCTGGCCAGCGCTCGCCCGCAAGCCTGGCAGTGCCGGACTGCACGATGAACTTCTCCGACGCCACCCGCCCATTCTGACCGGAGGATGATCGCGACGTGCTCAGCGGGTGGACCGCAGCCGAGATGGTGCAGGCCGTCACGACGTTGTTGAGAAGCGAGCGCGGTTGGCCGATGACGCCGGCCGCGTCCACTCCGCGATGGCAAGATTCCTGGTGATGGCTGCCGACGAAGACGAGGAACTCAACCAGTCGCTGAGACCGATTCAGGGACAGGTCTCCTACCTGCAGATCCCGGCCATCAATGTGCAGCGATCAGCGGAGTTTTACGCGCGGGTCTTCGGGTGGCATGTCGACCACCCGCACCCCGGGTTCGACGCCCCAGGCCTCATCGGTCAGTGGGTAACGGACAGGCCCCCGACGCCGAATGCGGGGATGCTGCCCTGGTTGCACGTCGACAGCATGAACGAGACCATGAAGCTGGTTCGCGCCCATGGCGGTGAGGTGCTCGAGCATCCGACGCCGGACGGCCCGGAGCGGCTTCTGTCGACCGTTCGCGACCCTGCCGGCAACGTCCTCGGCCTGGTGCAGCTCGTCGCCCGCTGACCGCGGCTGCGATTCAGCTGGCCAGGAGCACGCTCGGATGAGCGACGTGGCGATGCCCGCACACGACGCACTTCAACTGGGCGCGGACCGGGCGAACCCGTTGCGTTCGCCGGTATTCCGCCTGCGGGAAAGGGACTGTCAGCGGGATGAGCCTGGCTGCCCCGCACCGAGCACACCGCATCTGACGGTCGTCGTTCGTGCGCTTCACGCGCGGTATTTTGCCAGCGCACGGATCTGGCATGTCAACCGCCCTTGCTCATATCGAAGCTCCAGCGACGGCAGCGCCGGCACCGATGACTCCGCAGAGGACGAGGGCACTGACCACCCCTCGCCGCGCAGCAAACAGCCAAATCAGCGCGATGGCGAGCAGAGGAATCTGCCACGCCACCTGAAAGGCGAGACCAAGCGAGACCGTCGAACCGGCAATCGCGCCGATAACCGAGGGGCCCGCCCCGGTGAGGAACGATTGAATGTCGGCGTTGGTCCGGATCTGATCGAATCGCTGGGCGCCGGCCAGCACGAAGATGAAGGAGGGGGCAAAGACCACGCCGGCGGTGAGCAATCCGCCGGCGATTCCGGCTGCGGCGTAGCCGACCACGGCCACGGTCAGGACCACCGGCCCCGGCGTGATCTGGCCAAGGGCCACGGCGTCGAGAAATTGAGCGCCGGTCATCCAGTGGTAGCTGTTCACGGCATCGTGCTGCATGAGCGGGATGATCACGAAGCCGCCCCCATATGACAGAGCGCCCACCTTGAACGCCACCCAGGCCAGAGCGCCGAGGCCCCCGATCGTTGCCGTATGGATCACCGCGGCTGGGAGCAATGCCGTCATCGATCGCGGCGACGACGGTCCCCTTCCCTGACGGCGGATGATGATTTCGATAACCCCGCACCCGAGCAGCACTACGACGAGGAACGGTCCGATGCTCACTGCGGCGGCCGCGCCGATCACCGCATAGGCGATCCACCGCCCCTGCTCCGTCCTGCGGGTGCCCGCTCGCCTCCAGCTCGACGGCGTCAGGTCCAAGGCTGCGCGCAACGCGACCGCCGGGACCGCGGCGCCTGCGCCGGCAGCTGCGCCGAGAATCCAGACCGGCGGGTTCCCTGCCAAAAAGAAAGCCGAGAGAGCAAGGATCAGCACCAGTCCTGGAGCGATGAAACACGTCCCTCCCAGGATTGCTCCGGCCGCACCGCGCAGCCGCCAAGCGCACAGAATCGCCAGCTGCGTCGAGGCCGGCCCCGGAAGCAGGTTGGTGGCCGAGACGCCGTCCTCGAACTCCTGCGCGTCGAGCCAGCGTCGTTCCGAGACGCACATACGACGCAACAAGGCGATGTGCGCCGGTGGACCGCCAAAACCGATGCAACCGATGCGGGTCCATTCGCGAGCAATGACCGCGAGCGAAACCCGGTCGCGGATGTCCGCGCGGCTGCGCTCGACCACGTCGCGAAGCTTATGGATTCAGGGTCGACTCCCTTCCTGGAACTTACGAGGGCTAGCCACCGAGTGCTGATTCACGCGGAGCAGCCCAGGGCCGTTCGCGTTCCTGTGAATCGATCGCCCATTGCAGGGTCTCGAGGACGTGGCCGAGATGCTCCGCCATCGCCGTGTCGCAGGCATCCGGGTCGTGCGCCCCGATCGCCGCGACGATCGCCTCGTGCTCGCGGAGCGACTGCTCGGGACGGCCCGGCCGGAGGATGGTGCCGTACTGGAACCGGATGCTCTGGGATTTGAGCGTGACCAGCATCTTGAAGGCCACCTGGTTGTCGGAGACCCTCCAGATCCGCCGGTGAAGCTGCGCATTGAGCTGCATGTAGCCGAGCGTGTCGTCGTCACGCAGCCGCTCATGCATCGTCCCGAGGATGGCGCGCAGGTCGGCAAGGTCGCTGCTCGTCGCCCTCTGCGCAGCGCTGCGCGCGAGAAGCCTCTCCAGGGCGTTGCGCACCTGCTCGATCTCAAAAGCCTCTCGCGCCGAGATCAACCGGACCCGTGCACCGCGGTGAGGCTCCCTGACGATGAGCCCCTCCTGGTCCAGCACGGCGAGCGCGGCGCGGATCGCGGTGCGCCCAGCGCCGAATCGAATCGCGAGGTCCGCCTCGACGAGGCGCTCATTCGGCTGGAACTCGCCGCTGACGATGGCCTGGCGAAGCCGGCCGCACGGGTCGTTGTTCGTCCGCGCGCGCGGTTCGTCCGGGTCGGAGGCGGGGGCTAGATTGTTCACAACATTGTCGCTAGTATTGCCGACAATCTTCGCCAGCCGCGCCCTGGGGCGCTAGGAGGCATGTGATGCTCGCAAGACATCATCGGGTCGGCAGAGGGGTAGGGGTCCTCTTCGCGATGCTCACGCTGGCACTTGCCGCCTGCGGGAGCTCGTCCACCCCGAGCGGGTCGTCGAGCAAATCACCCCTGCTCATCGGCGTCATCGCGCCCTTCACCGGTCCGGACGCAGCTCTCGGTCCGGCATATTTCGCCGCGTGCCTGCCGGCGGCGCGAGCCATCAACAACGCGGGCGGTGTCATGGGGCACACGGTCAGCTGCAAGCAGTTTGACACTCGCGGTGAGCCGGCGGATGCGGTGCCAGCCGCCCAGCAGATGATCGCCGGCAACTCAAACCTCATGGCCGTCGTCGGTTGCACGTCGGACGAGGCCGCGAGTGTCGCGCCGATCCTCGACCAGGCGCACATCCCGATGTTCTGCATGACCGGCCAGTCGGAGTTCAACAAGACCTCCTTCACGTACTTCCATCGACTGGTCCCCCCCGATGAGTTCGACGCCTTCGCGATGGTGGGCAGCGCGCTCGATCACTTCATGTACAAGCAAGTCGCGCTCGTGTTCGGCAACGACATCGGATCGCAGGCATTCGTCGGCCCCGCGATGCGAGCCTTGCAGGGTCTCGGTGCCACCGTGACCATCAACCAGGCGATCGCGCTCGGTCAACCCTCGTATCGAACCGAGGTGACCGCGATGCTGAACACCCATCCGGACGTGATCTTCACGGAGGCACTCGGACCGACCGATGCGACCTACATGGCCGAGGTCAAGCAGCTGAACCACAACACGATGCTGCCGTTCATGGGAACGTCGGCGACGATCGACCCCGTGTGGTTCGCAGCGGTCACGGGCGCCATCGGTGTGCAGACGGTCGTCGACAAGTTCACGGCCGTCGACCTCGGCGTGAGCTTCAGCGGTCCCGGATATGACGAGTTCAAGACCAACCTCGACGCGGTCGCGTCGCAGTTCCCCGATGCCCCGAAGTACTCGCAGCGTGGCGCGACGCTGCACCTCTACGACGGGATCATGCAGGCGGCGCTTGCCATGGACGAGACCAAGAGCCTCGACCCGACCGTGTACAACCCGGTCATCCGCGACGTGGGCAACGGCGTCTCCGGGGCGGTGACCGTGAACACCTATTCGGCGGGCGTGGCGGCGATCAAGAGCGGCCAGAAGGTTCGCTGGGTCGGCGCCGGTGGGCTGACCAACTACAACCAGTACAACAACTCGCAGCAGGGCTACATCCTCGTCCGGTATGACGCCATGGGCAACGAGATCACCATCGGCACCCTCACCCAGGCGCAGACCGCAGCCATCATCGCGGCGGGCGGTGGCTGACGCACTGATCGGTCGGGGGCGGCGGCGATGAGTCTCATCGTCGCCGCGTTCGGCTTTGGCCTCGTTTCCATGTCGATCATCGCCATCTCGGCGGTCGGCTTCACGATGCAGTTCGGCATCACGAACATGATCAACCTGGCCTACGGGCAGGTGATGATCGCCTCCGCCTACGCCGCCTACGCGGTGAACAACGCGGGAGTCAGCATCTGGCTGGCGCTGCCGGTCGGCGCCGTCTTCGGGGCGGTGTTCTCGTTCCTGCTCAACCGGCTGATCTACGCGCCGTTCCAGCGCAAGGGAACCAATCTGATCGGCATGGTGATCATCTCGCTGGCAGTCTCCTTGGTCATCGCCAACGCGCTCCTCCCGATCGTGGGGACCTACAGCGTCTCGTATCACCAGAACCCCGGCACGACGTACTACCTTGGGTCGATCGCGCTTACGGGAGAGCAGCTGGCGATCATCGCGGTGGCCATCGTCGTGATGCTGGCGATCCATGCGCTGCTCCGATTCACGAGGCTGGGCAAGGCGATGCGAGCCACAGCCGCCAACCCGACTCTCGCCCGGAACTGCGGCATCCCCACGGCCCGCGTCGTGGACCTCGCGTGGCTCATCACCGGCGCGCTCTGCGGCGTCGCCGGAACGGTTGCGGGCATGAACTCCGACTCGTTCTCGGTGGCGAGCGGCTCTGAATTCCTCATCCCGATCATCGCGGCATCCATCCTCGGTGGAGCGGGGAGCCCGTACGGGGCGATGATCGGTGCGGTGCTCATCGGCGAGATGACCGAGATCAGCGCCGCGATCATCTCGCCTGAATACAAGCAGGTCGTCGCCTTCGCCGTGCTGGTGCTGGTGATGGTGCTCAGGCCGCAGGGACTGCTCGCCAAGCGAGGCGCGCTCGCGGCAGCCGGGTGACCTACTACGTCACCACGCTGCTGGTCTATGCGGCCGTCGACATCCTTGCGTGCCTGGCCATCAGCCTGCAGTTCGGTGTGTCCGGCATCGTCAACTTCAGCTTCATCATCTTCCAGGCGGCCGGCGCGTACACGGCGGCGGTGCTGTCGTTGCCGCGCGACACCGCGAACGGCGGCTTTCAGACGTACATCCTCGGGCTGAACCTGAGCTTTCCCATTCCGTGGATCGCTGCGACGCTGGTCGGCGCTCTGCTCGCCCCGCCCATCGGGCTCGTCGTGCTGCGCCGGCTGCGCGCCGACTACCAGGCGATCGCGATGCTGGTGCTTTCAGTGATCGCCAGCCTCGTGGTCACCAACACGCCGGCCTTCCTCGGCGGCGCCGCCGGCCTCGCACTCGTTCCCCGGCCACTTTCTGACAAGTTCAACTCATACTCCGACGGCTATGTCTGGGCGTACACCGCCGGCGCGCTCGTGCTGGCGGTGATCGTGTTCTTCGTGGTGCAGCGGATCATCAACTCGCCATACGGACGCTCCCTGCGCGCCATGCGCGAGAACGAGGTTGCGGCAAAGGCGCTCGGCAAGAACGCCGTGGCCATGAAGATGTCGGTGTTCGTCGTCGGGGGCGCGATCGCCGGCTTGAGCGGCGCCATCCTGGTCGGCTTCATCACCACCTGGGCACCGTCCACGTGGCTGTACCCGGAAACGCTCATCCTCTTCGCCGCCGTGATCGTCGGCGGCCGTGGCAACAACTATGGCGCGGTGCTCGGCGCGCTTCTCGTCCCGGTCGGATTTGAAGAGGCGACGCGCTACCTGCCGCAGTTCGGGCCGCCCGGGCTCATCCCCGCGCTCGAGTGGGTGTGCATCGGCGGGCTGATCCTCGGGTTCCTCTGGTTCCGGCCCCGCGGGGTCCTGCCCGAGCGGCGTCGTGTGTTCGCAGCCCGGCCACAACCGCTCGAGTCGACGGAGCAGTATGCCGGTCGAGACTGACGCGGTCGCTGCGACGCCCGCCGCCGGTCCGCAGCCTTCCGCTGAGCGTCCGCTCCTGGTCGCCAGCCACGTGAGCAGGCACTTCGAGGGCGTGCGCGCCGTCGAGGATGTCTCCATCGACGTGCTCCCCGGCCGCATCACCGGTCTCATCGGCCCGAACGGCGCCGGCAAGTCGACGTTGCTTGCCGTGCTCGCGGGCACGCTGCCGGCAAGCTCGGGGACGATCAGCTTCGACGGGGACGATGTCACCGCGCTTCCCGCGTTCCGGCGCGCTCGGCGGGGCCTGGTGCGCACCTTTCAACTCCCTTCCGAATTCGCGCAGCTGACGGTCCTCGAGAATCTGCTCGCTGCAGCACGGACCAATCGTGGTGATTCGCTCAGGGGCGCCCTCCTGGGCAAGCGCTACTGGAGGGCGGATGAGAACCGCCTCGTGGAACAGGCACGAGTGCTCCTCGACCGCTTCCGGATGAGCGCCAAGGAATCGGACTATGCGAGTTCCCTGAGCGGCGGGCAGAAGCGCCTCGTCGAGATCATGCGCGCGCTGATGCTCCAGCCCCGGCTCCTGCTTCTCGATGAGCCCATGTCAGGCGTTCATCCATCGATCGTCGGGGAGATCGCCGACTACTGCGAGGCGCTTCGCGACGATGGCTTGACCATCCTGATGGTCGAACACGAGCTGCACATGATCGAGCGCATGTGCAACCCCGTGATCGTCATGGCGCAGGGAAGCGTCATAGGCCAGGGGACGATGACGGCCCTTCGCCAGCAACGCGAAATTGTTGACGCCTACCTTGTCGGATAACGCCGCTGTGGTGTCGACCACGCGGCCGGACCCGCTCCTGCGCGCCGAGGGGATCACCGCAGGCTACGGTGGTGTCCCCGTCATCCAGGACGTTTCGTTGAGCGTCGGACCGGGCGAGATCGTCGCCATCATCGGGCCCAACGGCGCCGGGAAGAGCACGCTGTTGAAGGCACTCGTGGGCATTCTCCGGGTCACCACGGGCCGGATCATGCTCGGCGACCAGGAGGTCACCAACCGCCGCCCCGAGGAGCTCGCGCGTCGAGGAGTCGGGTATGTGCCTCAGGTGCAGGACATCTTCGAGCCCATGACCGTGCTCGAGAATCTCGAGATGGGTGGCTATCTCCTGCCCGCCGCGACGATTCGCGCTCGCGTACCGGAGGTGGTCGAGGTCTTTCCAGCGCTCAAGCCGATGCTCAAACGCCGCGCGGACAAGCTGAGCGGTGGCGAACGCAAGATGCTCGCCATCGCGCGCGTCCTGATGCTCGATCCCAGGGTGCTGATTCTCGACGAGCCGACGGCGAATCTCGCCCCGCAACTGGCCGACAAGCTCCTGCGCGAGCAGGTCAACGAACTCGGCGCCCTGGGCAAGGCGGTGCTGCTCGTGGAACAACGCGCACGTGCCGCGCTCGAGATCGCGGCGTACACGTCCGTTCTCGTGTCTGGAGCGATCCGAATGGAAGGTCAACCCGGCGAACTCCTCGATCGCCAGGATTTCGAGGAACTGTTTTTGGGAGCGGCGACGAGTCTCAGCGCAACGTCGGGCTCGGAGGCGAACAAGGTATGAAACTGCTCATGTTTCGCGATGGTGAGGCGGCACGCCTGGGTGTGGGACGCGACGGCGGAACCGACGAGATCGTCGATGTCGGCGCCGCGGCCAACGGGTCCGAGTCGGATGCGCTCCCGACGACGATTCTCGGTGTCATCGACGCCGGTGAGACAGGACTTGACCGTCTGCGCGTCCTCGCGTCGTCGGCGCCCGCGAGTGCGGTGCGCAAGCTGGCCGATCTCACCCTGCTACCGCCGTTCGACCCGCCGCGCGGCAATGTGCTCGCGATCGGTCGCAACTACCAGAAGCACGCCGAGGAGACGGCACGCGCCACGAACGTTGAGGTGGCACCTCCCACCATCTTCACCAAGGCGATCACCACCATCACCGCGCCCTACGCCGACATCCGCATCGACCCGTCAGTGAGCACCAAGATCGACTGGGAGGTCGAGCTGGGCGTCGTCATCGGACGTCGTGGCGCCAACATCAAACGCCAGGACGCGGCCGGCCACATCTTCGGCTACACGGTGCTCAACGACGTGACCGCGCGCGACATCCAGAACGGCTGGGGCGGTCAGTGGTTCAAGGGCAAGAGCCTCGACGGATCGTGCCCCTGTGGCCCGTGGGTGCTGACGCGCGACGAGGTGGCCGACGTGCAGTCGCTGCATTTGCAGCTACGGATCAACGGCGAGGTCAAGCAGGATGCCAACACCCGCGACATGATCTACCCCGTGGACGCGATCATCGAGTGGCTCTCCGTCGGCATGACTCTGCTTCCCGGGATGCTGATCGCGACCGGCACCCCGGAGGGCGTCGGTTTTGCGCGCACCCCACCGGAGTTCCTGCAGCCCGGCGACGTCATGGAGTCGGAAATCGAAGGTATCGGCAAGCTCCGCAACGCAGTGGTGGCGTCGCCGGGCGGATGACGATCGGCGAGCGATCACGGGGTGCGGAGCGGCACCCGGCCGTGGCGACGCTCGCCGCTCACGGTGTCGCTGCGGCGCACGAGGTGTTGGGCAAAACCGGGCTGCTCGACCCGGCCATCCGTCCGATCCAGCAGGGCGTCCGTGTTGCCGGTCCGGCGGTGACCGTGCTCTGCCAGCCGGCCGACAACCTGATGATTCACATGGCGGTCGAGCACTGTCGCCCGGGTGACCTGCTGGTCGTGGCGACAGTGCCGGCCGGTGATGCTGCCGGCTTTATCGGGGAGTTGCTGGCAACGTCGCTCCATGCACGTGGGGTGCTCGGGGCGGTCGTCGACGCTGGAGTGCGCGACGTGCGAGAGTTGCGTGCGATGGGTTTCCCCGTCTGGTCGCGGTGGATCACGGCTCAGGGAACGACCAAACACGGTGCGGGGGCAGTGAATCGCACGGTCGTGTGCGCGGGGCAGGAGGTCGCGCCCGGCGACATCATCGTCGCTGATGACGACGGCGTTGTCTGCATACCTGCCGCATCGGCCCTCGACGTTGCCGACCGCGTCGTGAAGCGGGTTGCCCATGAGGACCTGATCCGTGCGCGGCTTGCCGCGGGCGAGTTGAGCGCTGACATTCTCGGCCTGCGGGAGGTGGCCGCCCGCGTGGGGATCGCGTCCGGCGACCGGTGATCCACCTCGACGCCGCGCAGTTGCTCCTGATCGCCGGCGCGGCGCTGCTCGCGGGCGCCGTGAATGCGGTCGCGGGCGGAGGGACGCTTCTGTCGTTTCCGGCGCTGCTCCTCATCGGGTTTCCGGCGCTGACCGCGAACGTCACCAGCACGCTCGGCTTGCTCCCCGGATACGCAGGGGGCAGCGTTGCGTACCGCGCAGAGCTCAGCGCACAGCGCGCGCGGGTTCTCTTCCTCGGACCGATCAGCATCGCCGGAGCGGTCGTCGGCGCGATCGTGCTGACGCGGACGTCGAATCAAGTGTTCGCCGCGATCGTCCCGTGGTTGATCCTTGCCGCGTGCGCGCTGCTCCTGCTTCAGCCGGTGGTCACGTCGCGGGTCCGCACGCGCCACCCGGAGCGCGAACAGCATCGTTCGCCGGTCCTCGCGGTGGCGCAGTTCCTGGGGGGCGTCTACGGTGCGTTTTTCGGCGCGGGCCTCGGCGTGATGATGCTTGCGGTGCTTGGGCTTTTCATCCGCGATGACCTGCAGCGGCTCAACGCGCTCAAGGGCATGATGTCGTTGATCATCAACATCGTTGCGGCAATCTATTTCGCCTTTTTTGGACCGGTGTCATGGCTCGCGGTCCTCGTGATGGTGCCGATGAGCGCCGCCGGCGGCTTCCTCGGCGTGACAGTGGCACGGCGCCTCAGTCCGGTGGTGCTCCGCACCCTGGTCGTCGCCTTCGGAGTCGCGTTCGCGATCCACCAACTGCTCTAGCCGAGCACTCACGACAGGCGTCGTTCGGTCGCCCAGCGCGTCAGTTGATGGCGCGTCGACAGCTGGAGCTTGCGGAGCACCGAGGACACGTGGCTCTCCACCGTCTTGACGGAGATGAACAGTTCGCGGGCGATCTCCTTGTAGGTGAAGCCACGAGCGATGAGTCGGAGCACCTCACGCTCGCGCGGCGTCAACTGGTCGAGCTCGGGGTCGAATGACGGTGGCGCCTGGTCGGCGGCGGGGAGCGCCGCGAAGGCGTCCAGCACGAACCCGGCCAGCCTGGGGGAGAACACCGCTTCGCCGGCCGCCACGCGGCAGACCGCGTCCACGAGCTCCGGGCCGGAGATGGTCTTGGTGACGTAGCCGCGGGCACCCGCGCGGATGACCGCGATGACATCCTCGGGCGCATCCGACGCCGAAAGAGCGAGAAACCGTACGTGCGGATGGGTCGCCTTCAGCGCCGTCACCACCGCATGTCCGCCGCCACCCGGGAGATGGACGTCGAGCAGCACCACGTCGGGCTCGCTCTCGGCGATCCCGGCAATCGCGGGCTCGACGTCGTCCGCTTCGCCGATCACCTCCACGCCACCGCCGAGCTCCGACCGGACCCCCGATCGGAACAGGGCGTGATCATCGACGATGAACACGCGCGGCCGGTTGCCGGGCCGCAGGTTCATTCCGGCGGGGGCGGCGGTGGTGGGGGAGGAGGAGTCATCTGAGGTGACGGATGAAGTGACGGAGGCGGAGGCGGAGGTGGTGGCGGCGGGCTCGCTCCAACGGCTCGGGGGATCGTCAGCCTGACCTCGGTGCCCTCTCCTGGAACGCTCCGAATGCTCGAGGTGCCGCCGTGGCGGGCCATTCTCGCGTGCACCGACTCGGATAGCCCCTTGCGATCGGCCGGCACCGCGGCCGGGTCGAAACCCCGTCCGCGGTCGCGCACGAACAGGGAGACCTCGGTTGGCTCCACCTCGGCATAGAGCGAGATCACCTGAACCCCCGACCACTTGGCGGCGTTGACGGTCGCTTCTCGCGCTGCCGCGAGCAGGGCCTCGAGCCCCTCGTTGAGCACGCAGTCCCCGACCGTGACCACCTCGACAGCGACGCCGTGCTGAGCCTCGACCTCGCCCTGGATCAGCCGCAACCCGGCCGCGAACGTGGTGTCCGCGGCCAGCGACCCGGGCGCGCGGCCGTCGAACAGCCATGACCGCAGCTCGCGCTCCTGGGCGCGGGCCAGCTGGATGACCTGCTGTGGCTCGGCAGCGCGGCGTTGGATCAGCGCGAGGGTTTGGAGCACCGAGTCGTGGACTCTCGACGCGACGTCGGCTCGCTCCTCTGCGCGGATGCGTGCTTGACGTTCGGCCACGAGGTCACGACCGACGCGCAGCCACCACGGTCCGAGCACCACCACCATCGCGGAGATCACGAGGGCAACGCCGGCCAGTGGACGGAGCAGCGCGGTGCTCGGGTGTCCCACAAGCAGGGTGGTGACCCCACCGACCAGGAGAAGGGCAGCGACCAGCGCACGCAGCGCGACGCGCGACCGCCGGGCGTCGCCGGTGAAGCCGATGAACGGATCCGCGATGCGGCGCAGCGTGACCTGCTCATCGGCTGGAGCGTTTCTCGAGATCAGGACGATCGCGACGACGCTGATCGCGAAGGACCAGGCCAGCGAGCCGATCCAGCCGGCGCCGGCCAGGGAGATCACCACCAGCACCGCCACGAGCAGCGTTGCGAGACCCGCGGCGAGTTTGATCCCGGTCCGATCGGTCAGCGCTGCGCTCCCGATGCTGCTTCGCTGTCCGGTCGCGGGGATGAGGAGCCAGGCCACCAGATAGCACGCGATGCCGGAGCCTCCAGCGAGCGCAAGCAAGACAAAGATGGTTCGCACGACCGTGACGTCGATGCCGGTCCTCGCTGAGAAGCCGGCGGCCACGCCACCGAGCCGGCGGGCTTCCGGGACGCGGCGCCACGACCCACGCCTCCTCTTGGTCCGGGTCTGCTCTGCCACGTACCCATGATGGGGCTCGCAGGCAGGCGGAGCTATCGGGGATCACCCCGACGAACGCCGCCACACATCAGGGTGGAATCAGGGTTCTTCCCGATTGCCCCGCGCGGACGTCGGACGTACGGTGCGGACATGAACATCCCCACGTCGACCCCGGCAAACGCTCGGTCATGACCACACAGTGGGCGCCGCCACCGGCAGCGCCAGCCCGTCCGCCGTCGCGTGTCGGCGCGGTGGTACTCGTTGTCATCGGGAGCGTGCTCGCGCTCATGACGATCGGGCTGCTCGCGGGCGGTGGCTTCCTGATGTGGGCCGATCAAACGCAGCGAGACCCCTCCGGGTACCTCACCTCGGGAACGGGCAGCCTTTCCGCCCCGTCGTACGCCATCGCAACCTCGAGCCTTGACCTCAATTTCTCGGGCCGTGCATGGCCGGTCGACCAGAACGCGCTCGGCAAGGTGAGGATCACTGCCGCCACCCGTTCGAATGCAGGCGTTTTCATCGGCATCGCGCCTCGCGCCGACGCACTCACCTACCTGAGCGGCGTTGCGTACGACTCACTCAGCGATCTGCAGTTCCTTCCATACCGCGTCACGTACACACCGCATGGCGGCGGCGCGCCCGCCGTGCCCACCACCCAGACGTTCTGGCATGCACAGGCATCTGGTGATGGCATGCAAACGCTCACCTGGACGGTCACGCCTGGCCAGTGGATCGTCGTGTTGATGAACGCCGACGGGTCCCGCGGCGTCGCGGCCGACGTCTCCATCGGATCCACTGCCCCGTTTCTGTTCGCGCTCGCGCTCGGACTGCTCATCGCAGGCGGCGTCGCGCTGGTCCTCGCTGTGCTGCTGCTCACATTCGGCATCGTCATGCTCAGTCGACACCATCGCGGGGCATCAACGGCCTCCGGAGTTCCGCAACCGCCGCGGGTGCCCGTCCAGCCGATGCCACTCAGCTATCCACTGCGCATTGAGGGGCGACTGGAAGAGCCACTGAGTCGCTGGCTGTGGCTCGTGAAGTGGGTGCTGCTCATACCGCACTACATCGTGCTGTGGTTCCTCTTCCTCGCGATGTTCGTGCTCACCGTGATCGCCTTCTTCGCGATCCTCTTCACCGGGCGGTATCCGCGCGCGATCTTCGATTTCAATGTCGGCGTGCTGCGCTGGGCATGGCGCGTCGGCTTCTACGGATACAGCGCTCTCGGCACCGATCACTACCCGCCGTTCAGCCTTGGCGCTGACGCCGACTATCCGGCCTCGCTCGATGTGCCGTACCCGGAGCACCTGTCACGGGGGCTGGTGCTCATCAAGTGGTGGTTGCTGGCGATTCCGCAGTACGTCATCATCGCGCTCCTCGCCGGCGGTGTCGGTGTCGCGGCGCACCTCTGGGGCCTCATCGCGATCCTGACTCTGTGTGCCGCTTTCGCGCTCATCTTCACCAGCCGGTATCCCCGCGGCATCTTCGATTTCGTCATGGGCCTCAATCGCTGGGTGTTTCGCGTGCTCGTCTACGTGCTCCTGATGCGCGACGAATACCCGCCGTTCCGGTTCGATCCCGGTGGTGGCGAAACGCCCCCGGTGCCGAGCGCGCCACCGGCGCCGGCGACCGGAATGTTGCCGGTTCCCCCGCCCGTCTGAACGCCGGGATGCGCTGCTCGCGTTTCAGAGGTCGGCGAAGAAGGCGGCAATGTCAGCTGCGAGGAGCCGCGGCTCCTCGGCAGCAGCGAAATCGAGCGCGTATGCCAGCGTCTGCGGCTTGGTGGACTGGATCGCGGAGTAGCCCCGCTCGGCCTGATCCCAGAGGTCCCGCTGCGCCAGGTACGAGCGCTCAGCGTCGGACAGCGGGCGCGATCCGTCGTCGACAGGCGGCGAGAGCTCCAGATTGCTGAGGTGGATCCCAAGTAGAGACTCGGGGTGATCGAGCGCCATGACGGTTGCTACGCCCGCGCCGAAGTCTCCGCCGCCAGCGCCGTGGCGCGTGTAGCCCAAACCCCGCATCAAGCCGTGCATGAGTCCGGCGATGTCGCGGTAATTCCCGCGCTCCGGCCGGTCGGAGAACCCATAGCCGGGCAATGACGGAACCACGACGTCGAAGGCAGGGCCGTCAATGCCGTGCGTGCGAGGGTCCCTCAACAGTGGCACCAGCGGCAGCAGCTCAACAAAGGGGCTCGGCCAGCCATGGAGCAGCAGCAGCGGGATCCCTGAGCCGCTGACCGCACGCTCATGGACGAAATGAATCGTGACGCCGTCGATGCTTGCGCGGAAGTGGTGGAAGCGGTTGATCAGATCCTCCGCGGCTCGCCAATCGAACCCGCCGGACCAATCGGCAAGCAGGCCCTGGAGGTAAGCAAGATCCGTTCCCTGCCCCCAGGCGGGTCCCGGCGCCGGCTCCGGCCAGCGCGTGCCGAGAATCCGCCGGCGAAGGTCGCTCAGCACCTCGTCATCGACATGGATGCGAAAAGGTTCGACGATCATTGCCGGATTGTCCTCGGGACACTTTCGCCGGAGTGTGAACGGCGTCGGAGCGAAATCCCTTACATCATATGGAAAAATTTCATGGAGCCGATGTGGAGCTTCGGTTGATTCTTGACGAATCAGTTCCGGTTGATGCTTGACACTCCCAGGCTTTCATCGAGGCCGCGGGGAGGTTCCCGCGGCGTTCTTCTTCCGGATTTCACCACTCCCGGTGCGGGCAACGGTCTTGAGGAGTTCGTTGCCGACCCAGAACTGGAGCACACCGTCGCCGACCAGGACGTTGCAGGCGCTGCCCCCGTAGTGCTTGCCGACGCTGACCTGCTGCCAGCCGACGGAGACCAGGCCGTTCGCGGCAACCCGCCGGGTCACCCACTGCTCGCCCGTTCGCTCCGGCGTCGGTCGGGGTCCTCGCAGCGGCGCGCCAGTCAGCCGAAAGCGGCTCTCCGGTGTGCCATCACCGAGGGATTGATGGGGCCGTGCGGTGTTGTAGTACGCGACCCACTCATCCAAGGCCTGTTGGGCGATGGACAGGCTCCGGAACACCTGCGTGGTGTCGAACTCAAGGCGCAGCGTGCGATGGAAGCGCTCGATCTTGCCCGTCGTCGTGGGGTGACGCGGCTGCGTCAGCAGATGCTCGACGCCGTTCTCGCGGCAGATCCGGTCGAAGAGCACCTCCACGGGCGGCTGCGCGTACTTGCCGGTGAACACCTTGCCGTTGTCGGTGAGCACCTGCTCAGGCACCCCATACGTGCGCAATGCGGCGGCGAAGCCATCGCAGACCAGCTGGGTGCGCTCCCGCGACATCAGCCTGGCCGAGATGCAGAACCGCGAATGATCGTCGACGCCGGTCAGCGCTTTGGCGGTCGTCCCGTCGGAGAGCAGGAACCCACCAACCACGTCCATCTGCCACAGCTCCATCGGACCGCCTCGCTCCCAGCGCTTCCACGTCTCGATACGACGCCGGCTGCGGAGCGGCGTAATGGCGCCGGCGCGGAGCAGGCAGCGGTACACCGCTGACCTGGAGGGAAGCGGCGCCACCTTGCGTCGCGCCAACTCCGAGAGCAGGCTGCGCGGGCCCCAGTACGGCTTCCAGCGCCGCAGCTCGAGCACCATCGCATCGAGCTCCGGGGACATCTGATGCGGGCATTTCGCCGGCCGGTGTGAACCGTCGCCCAGCGCCTCCAAACCACCCGCTTCATACCGGGTGAGCCACGTGTGCAGTGTCTGCCGGCTCACTCGCAATTCCGCGGCCACCTCAGTGACCGTTTTGCCCTCGCCGATCACCGCGAGGACTGCCTTGTACCGCTGTTCCGCCACGCTCAGTTCCCTCATGTGAGGGAGTGTCAAAAGTCAGCCGAAACCGATGTCAAGCATCAACCGAAGCCGTGTAAAGCATCAGCCGAACCCGTTTTGTCAGGGATCAGCCGGATCAATACAATTTCATGGAGCCGACGGGGAGATTCGAACTCCCGGCCAGCGGTTTACGAAACCGCTGCTCTACCACTGAGCTACGTCGGCGTGACACGGGATCGGTCGTACTGCTGCCCGTCGAACCCC
This sequence comes from Candidatus Dormiibacterota bacterium, assembly GCA_963756075.1. Classification (GTDB taxonomy): domain Bacteria; phylum Chloroflexota; class Dormibacteria; order Aeolococcales; family Aeolococcaceae; genus Palsa-851. The sequence continues at coordinate 833,224 of CAVWMH010000002.1, forward strand.
GGTTTTTACTCCAGGATCTCAGCCGCGCATCGTCGCGATCGTGCGTGACCATGGTACCCCGGGCAACCTGTATCACCGTCGACGTACGGCGAATGGCCGAGCAGAGGGGTCTCGCACGAGTGGATTCAGGGCATGGCGATCAGGACGCGGCGGGTTCGTCCCTGACCACCACCGGGAGCTCTGATGACGAGGTCGAACGTGAGCGTGCTCGGGTCGTGCTGACGCGGACGGCGCGGGTGGGCGTCGCGCGCACGACGCAGTTTCGCCCTGCTGCCTTGGCCTCGTAGAGCGCCCGATCCGCCGCGGCGATCAGGGTTTTCGCATCGATTGCATCGCTGGGGATCGCCGCGACGCCGAGCGACGCCGTGACCATCGCTGACCCCTGGATGCCGGCGAAACGATTGGCAATCTCAACGCGCAGCCGCTCGGCAACGATCGCGGCAGCGTGTGCGTCGGTCTCGCGGAGCAGGACACAGAATTCCTCGCCGCCATACCGGTACGCGGTGTCGGAATCGCGCAGTGACCGTGCGAAGGCACTGCCGAACTCGGAGAGGATCTCGTCGCCGGCCTGGTGCCCGTGGGCGTCGTTGACCCTTTTGAAGTTGTCGACGTCGAGCATGATGCAGGCGATCGGACGGTTGTACCGCTGGCTCCTCGCGACCTCCAGGTCCAGGTCCAGCTCGAGCCGGCGTCGGTTGGGGAGGTGGGTGAGCGCGTCGGTGTGGCTCAGCTCGTCGGCGCTCTGATGGAAGCGCGCCGCCTCGACGGCCGTGGCCGCTTGACCCGCAAGGCTGTGGAGAACGTCGAGGCTGCTCTCGTCGACGGCGATGGGTTCCCCGGACGTGAGCTCGAGCACGCCGATGATTCGCGCCCCCACGATCATCGGCACTGCGAGCGCCGCGATCCTGCTGCCGAACTCGATACTCGGTTGCCAGCGAGCCGACCAGCAGCGTCGCGAGCGTGCGCCCGAATTGCCCGGCTCGCCCCACCAGGCCCTCGCCCAGTTGCAGGGAGGCGTGCTCTCCGGTCTGGCCATGGTCGATGGTGGTGTCGTGCACGAGGTTGAGCTCACGCCGATCCTCGTCGGTGATCCACATCCTCGCGGTCTCGAAGCCACTGATCGTGAGCGCCGCCTTGCCGACCGCTTCGGCGACGTATCGGAGGCTGAGGCTGCCTGATATCTCCCGGCCGACGTTGACGATGAGCCCGAGCCGCGCCGCCTGTGAGCGCGCCTCACTCTCGAACGCAGCCAGGCGCGATCGCTCCTCGGCCAGCGTCATGGTCATCTGTCCGAGCTCGGCAGCGACCTCTCGGAGTTCAGGGGGGCCGACCCCGGCCGGTTGTGCCGTGAGGTCGCCGGCGCCGACCTTGCGCATGGTGGTGAGCAGATCATCAATGGGCGTCACGACCGCCGCACGCAATCCCCGATGCTGCCGCCGCGCGACCAGGATGGTGAGCACGAGCATCCCGCCGGCGGCGGCGAGCGCCAGGAGGACAACGGCGTGCTCGGCCGTCTGCTCGGCGCCGACATCGACGTCCACCTGGGTGCTCAGCGCAGCGCTGGCGGTCCGGTACGCGTCGAAGAGGGCTTTGCCGCTCAACAGGAAGCTCTGCCGCGCGCTCGGGCTGGTCACGGCACGCTCGACCGCGAGGGCGGGCGTCGCCCATTCGCTGAACCAGCGCTGCTGCGCGACCCGCATCGCAAGCACCGGTCCGACGAGATCGGGCCGCGTCGCCAGCTTGATCGAGGCACTGTTGCCACTGGCGATCTCCTGCTGCCCACCGTAGTACGAGGTCAGGAACACCTGATCTCCGCTGTCGAGGTACCCGCGAAGCCCTGACTCCTCGTCGAGCATGCCGTTCTGCACCTCGTCGATGGCGCCACGCCCCGCAATCAGGGCGTTCACGCTCGGCTCGAAGTGCTGGATGACGACCGCGAAGCAGCCACCCGTCACAGCCAGGGTGGCGACGATGAGGACCGAAACGGCAGCGAAAGCTCGCGCCAGCCGCTGTGTGAGGCTGCGATCTGAGGCGACGCGGGATTTGGCCTGCATTGCCAGAGCGTGGTGCCTTCCACTCAGTCAGAACCCAGATCGCACCACTCCGTCACCAAGTTGATCTTCCCTTCGCGGGCGCGCGTGACGGCTCTGGGCGGTCCACGTTCTTGCCGTTCAGCGAATCCGCCGAACCCCCTCGCCTACGACGGCGCGGCGTCGAACCCAACCAAGGGCCCACGGGACCACCGCGCCGGCCGTTCCAGGAAGCGTCCGATCGAGGCGACCTCCCGGCCGATCGCGGGGTCGGCGCGGCGGCTGATCCGATCGAAGGGCATGACTTTGATCTCGGTCTCACCGCGAGCTTGATCCATCCGCCACCCGCCCGCGATCCACCCGTCGACGCAGATCACCGGGCGGATCCATCCGCCGCCGCCGTCGTGAATCCACGCCTCGGCTGCAGCGTCACCGAGATGCTCGCGCAGCCGGTAGCCGAGGAGAAACGTGTCGAAGTGGCCGAGCAGGCGCACGGTGGGCCGGGCGACGTCGGCGTTTGGTGCCGGTCCAAGCGTCCAGAGGCCTCGAATCGATCCTGGGAACTCCACAAGCTCGGTGCCGATCGCCCCAATCGCCGTGCGAATCACGCTGCGCCTCAGGCCCGACCACGCGGCGAAATCCGCCTCACCGGCGGGACCGTACGCGGCGAAGTAGCGGCGCGCGAGCTCGGCGAGTGCGGCCTCACCCCGAGGTCCCTCGGATTGCGGCACCCAGTCGTCGACGAGCACGAAGCTGTCGTCGCGACCCATGCGCGGTCCCGAACAGACGATGCCGAGGGCGGCGGCGTGATAGAGCAGATGCAGCACCAGCTGACCGACCGGCTCCGCGACCACGCCGGCGCTGACCAGCCGCTCGCGTATCTGGCGCCGCGCCATCGGGCCGCTCGCAAGCGCCTTGCGAATCACCGCCACGGCACGCGCGCATGTCGCATCATCGAGACCGAGGTTCTTGCGGCGACTCGCACCGAACTGGTTGACCGCGGGGCCGAAAACATCCATCAACCAGCGCAGGTCATCAGCCGCGCAGAGATGCAGGGTCCCGCGCATCAACCAGGTGCGCGCCACCGAACGCTCGACCTCGAAGGCGCGATCCACGGCGCCGGACGTGACCCCCACGCTGCGCACGCGCACCTGGTGCCGCGCTGCGTCAAACGCCTGCGCCTGGAGCGCGCAGACCGCACGCGTCACCGCTGCGACGTCCCCGCCAAGACGCGTGTCATCGGTGAGGTGCTGGGAGCGCAGACGAGCGAGTCGCAGGTGCAGCAGGGTTGGATCGGGCATGGCTCAGAAGAAGTCGGGCATCCAGGGGAGACCACCCGCGACCAGGCCGTCCATGGTGCTGACCGCGGGCGCATCGCCCTCCATCAACCCGAGGCGCACGGCGTCCTCCGCGCGCAACGCGCTCGAGTACCACACCGAGAGCGCCCCGATACCGCAACGAATCGCCCCGGTTCCTCCGGGCGTGACCCGGGCCGATCCGTGCTCCACCTCGAGCACCAGGCGCGCCACGCCCGTCAGAGGGTCCGTGACCTCGAGGTCGACGCGACCGGAGGCGCGCGCGGGCCAGCCGCGAGCGGTGAGCGCCGCGCCGACGTCGACGATGCGCTGCATCCAGCAGAGGAAGCCGGAGAGTTCGATGTCGCGGTGTGGCTCGGGAAGCAGCCACTGCAGGGGCGATGCGTCGACAACCGCGGAATGGACGAACACAACCTCACTGCTCTGCAACTCCTGCCCGCCGAGAAATCCGAGCAGACCACGCAGCGCGTCCTGCGTCGTCCAGACGAACTCCTGGACACGCAGGCGAATCCAGCCCCCGGCCTGCCGCTCGGATTCGTAGCGCACATACCCTGTGAGCCGATCTCCCTCGTACCAGCCGTACTCGAAGCGCGGCGTCTCCGCCTCGCCGGGATCCCACTCGACGGACAGGAACCAGTCCGGTCGATCGAGCGGTCCGTCCCATCTCCCGAGGTGTGCGCGCCGCATCGCCTCGATGGCACCCCGTCCCGGTCTGGTCCGCACCCTCCCCGAGCCGGAGAACCCGCCCAGCGCCGCGGTCCGGACCGTCTGCCGGAGTGTCTGAGAGCAGACTTCCCAACCCCAACGCCGGTAGAGCCGGACCGTGGCCGCATGGAGCGGCGCGAGCGCAGAACCCTGGTCACGCGCAACGGCGACGCAATCACCCATCAGCGCCCCGGCCACGCCACGGCGGCGCCAGGCCGGATGCACGGCAACCGCGGTGACCGCCTGCGCCGGGACCGGCCTGCCGCCGAAGAACTGCCCGACCGGCAGGAGCAGGTAGCCACCGACGACCTCCCCCTCCATGCACGCGAGCCGGAGCGTCGCGTGGGGGGCGGCGGCAGCGAGCCAGCGCATGTTGGCGGCGGCATTTCCGGCGAACAACTCGGCGTCGACCTCGGCGAAGCGACGCATGTCGTCCTCACCCTGGCCGTCGCGAATCTCGACTGGGGAGCGGTCGTGTTGCATGAGCGCCCGAGTGTACTCGCGGCCGCCGCGGCCTCCTGATCGTGCCGCCCCGGGAGCATGGGCCGTTTGGGCCGGGCGTGGACTCGGGATACCCTTTGTGTCATGGACACGATCACCGCTCCTGTCGAGCCTGATCCGCACCAGCTCGACGCCTACGACCACACCAGGGTCGAGGCACGCTGGCGCCGGATATGGGATGAGCGAGGCGACTACCGCACCCAGCTCGACCTGCCCGACCGACCCTTCTACAACCTGATGATGTTTCCGTACCCCTCGGCTGAAGGGCTCCATGTCGGGCACATCATTCCGTTCGCGGGCGGCGACATCTACGGCAGATGGCGGCGCCTCATGGGGGACACGGTCTTCGAGCCGATGGGGTTCGATGCCTTCGGCATCCACTCCGAGAACTACGCGATGAAGATCGGCGAGCATCCGGCGGTCGTCATGCGCCGTGCTGTCGCCAACTTCCGCGAGAACCAGCTCGCGCGCATCGGGTCGATGTTCGACTGGAGTCACCAGGTCAACACCGCCGAGCCCTCGTACTACCGGTGGACCCAGTGGCTGTTCGTCCGGCTCTTCAATGCCGGGCTCATCGAGTGGCGCGAAGGCGCCGTGAACTGGTGTCCGTCGTGCCTCACCGTGCTCGCCGACGAGCAGGTGGAGCAGGGTCGCTGCGAGCGCTGCCACACGGTGGTGCAGACCCGTTACCTCCGCCAGTGGTGGATCAAGATCACCCGCTACGCGCAGGAACTGCTCGATGCGCTCGACACGCTCGACTGGTCGGAATCGACCAAAACCATGCAGCGCAATTGGATCGGCAGGAGCGAAGGCGCGACGATCCTCTTCGACCTCGCCGGGTGCAGGCGCAAGGACGTCACGGTGTTCACAACGCGTCCAGACACGCTGTTCGGGGCGACCTTCCTGGTGATCGGCGCCGACCACCCGGAGCTCGAGGACTTCGTCCCTCCGGAGCGCATGGGCGAAGTCAATGCCTGGCGCAACAAGTTCCCACCGACCGCAGCGGAACCTGACTTCTCGATCGGAATGGAGCTTGGCTCGTACGCGATCCATCCACTCACCGGCGAGCGACTCTCAGTGTGGGCGGCTCCATACGTGCTCGGTGGGTATGGCACCGGCGCGATCATGGCCGTACCTGGACATGACGCGCGCGACTGGGCGTTTGCCCGTGCGCACTCACTGCCGATCGTCGAGGTCATCAGCGGCGGCAACGTCAATGAAGCCCCATACAGTGGGGCGGGCACGCTGGTCAACAGCGGCGACTTCAACGGCGCGCCTTCCGAAGACGGCAAGCGGCGCATCGTCGATCGCCTCATCGAGTTGCGGCGCGGACAGTCGAGCGTGCAGTACAAGTTGCGCGACTGGCTCATCTCTCGACAGCGGTACTGGGGGCCGCCGATCCCGATCATCCATTGCCCGAAGGACGGCCCGGTTGCGGTACCGGAGGAGGACCTCCCCGTATTGCTGCCGGACGTCGAGGATTTCCGGCCACGGGGCACGGGTCTCTCGCCGCTTGCGACGGTGGAGGAGTGGGTCAACGTTCCCTGCCCGAAGTGCGGTGAGCCGGCTCGTCGTGAGACCGACGTCAGCGATACCTTCCTCGACTCCGCCTGGTACCACCTCCGCTACCCGTCCACCGACTTCGACGATGTGCCGTTCGACAAGGAGCGAACCGACACGTGGCTCCCGGTCAACATGTACATCGGCGGGAATGAGCACGCGGTGCGTCATCTGCTCTACGCACGCTTCGTGATGCGCGCTCTGCACGACATGGGTCTGGTGCCGGCTCCGGAGCCGTACACCCGGTTTCGAGCGCACGGCATGATCATCATGGACGGCGCGAAGATGTCGAAAAGCCGCGGAAATGTGCTCAACCCGGATGAGTACATCGACCGGTACGGGGCGGACACGGTGCGCCTCTTCATGATGTATCTCGGTCCGTACACGCTCGGCGGGGATTTCCGCGACAAGGGCATCACCGGCATGACGCGCTTCATCAATCGGACGTGGCGTGCCACCCAGCTCGCCACGGGCGCCGACGTCAGCGACGAGGCCAGGGAGCGCCGGCGTCACCGGCTCATCAAGCAGGTCGAGGAGGATATTGCCGAGCTCCGCTACAACACGGCGATCGCGTACCTCATGGAGTTCGCCCGGGATCTCGACCACGAGTGCTCGGAAGGTACCGCCCGGCGCATCGATGCCGAGACGTTGCTGCACCTGCTCGCGCCTTTCGCGCCCTTCGTGACCGAGGAGCTCTGGGCGCGCACCGGCCACGACGGCTCCATCCACGACCGCGGAACGTGGCCCGCCTACGACGCTGAGCTTGCAGCTCCGCAGCGGGCAACGGTAGCGATCACGGTCAACGGCAAACTCCGTGGCGAGCTGGACGTTGATGCCGGAACGTCCGAAGCAACCCTGATAGAGCTGGCGCTCGCGAATCCGCGCGTCGTCGCGTTGCTTGACGGTCGCAGGCCGCGCAAAGTGTTCGCGGTGGTGGACCGTATCGTCAATATCGTCATCGCCTGACATCGAGGCGCATCGGCGCGTGCTCGATGCCGTCCTCGATCCAGCGTTCGCCGCAGACCTCGAATCCGAACCGCGCGTACCAGTCGACGAGATATGCCTGCGCGCTCAACATGATCGGCGGCCCTGACAGCTCGATTGCCCGTCTCAGCAGGGCCCCGGAATAGCCGCGACCGCGAGCTTCAGCGAGCGTCGCAACGCGCCCGATGCGATGTCCGGATGGTCCATCGCTCAGGAGCCGCAGGGTGCTCAGCACCCGGCCGTGCTCGTCCTCGATCCAGAGATGCAGGGTTTGCGTCTCGCCGTCGCGAGCATCGATGTCCGGATACACGCAGTTCTGTTCGACGACGAAGACATCCTGACGGACCCCGAGGATCCCAAGAAGCGTCCTCGGCGACAGCTCGTCGAGATGACCTGCGTGGACCTCAGGCATGCTTGCTCCCCCGTCTACGCAGCCTGCGGTTCGACCGCCGCGGTGCAGAACGCGCATCGGCGAGCCGCCTTGGGAATGACGCTCAGGCACTCGGGGCAGGCTCGCGTGCTCGATTCGGCGGGCTTGGCCGAACGGATGCGAGCCTGAAGGCGGTTGTAGGGCACCACGAAGAAGAAGTACACGCCGGCCGCGATGAGGACGAAGGCGATCACCGCGGTGAGAAACGTGCCGTACTTGATGTTGCTGTGGTTGACGGTGAGCACCAGGGTGTCGAAGTTGGGCTTGCCGAACGGGATGGCGATGATCGGATTGATGACGTCGACGACGAGCGCCGAGACCACCGTTCCGAATGCGCCGCCGATGACGAAGGCAACGGCCAGCTGTACGACGTTGCCCTGGTTGAGAAAGTCACGAAAGCCTTTCACGCTGTCCTCCTTTTCCCGCTGATCAGCCGGCTCGCTCAACCCGCCGGATGCGACGGCCACCACGGGGCTGAGCATCGTGACGCATACGCCGGTCCAGCAGCGCGTGTTCGAGGACAGATAGCCGCCCGAATCCGGCGGCAGTGGTTCGCCGGGTTCGTACACGTACCAGACAGCGCCTGAACCCGGTGACGGCTGCGGGAGCCCGCGGAGCACGGCGTCCGGCGGATACACGGCCGTGCCCCAGAACCACGGGACGCTGGTTGCAACCGAGCGCGTACGTGCGGCGATGGCGCCGTTTGCGTAGTAGCGGACGAGCAGATACTCACTCGGATACGCGGTCACGAGCCCCGTGTGCACTGGTGCCGCCGTGATCGCGGCGACCGCCAGCGACGTCTCGGGATTGGTGATTGCCAGCACCGTGGTGGCTGCAACCGCGGTGGTCACCGCCGCAGCGCCGAATGCTGCGCTTCGCCATGGCACCACCGCAAGCCCAGCGCCGAGGAGCGGATAGAGCGGCGCCCAGGCGGTGCTCAGATACTTCCCATCCTCGAGCGGGTGATAGAAGCTTGCCAGGAGCATCACGCCGACGCCGATCGCAACGGCGAGTGCCAGGAACGCGGCGGTCTCGGCGCCGGCCGCGGTAAGCCGCCTGCGATTCATCACCAGCGCGACCAGCACCAGGCAACCGGCGACATCTCCTGCAAGCTCCAGCACTCGAAGGACCGCGAATCCGCTCACCCACGTGTTGAGCGGTGGGCCCGTGAAGAATTGTTCGAGGCCGCCGAACATGCTCTTGATGCTCAACCGCGGTACCCAGAACGCACTCGCGCTGTGGCTGAGCTGCGCGCTCGCGGCGACGATCCACGGGACAAGGCTCACGACCGTGGCAACGCCGAGTGCACCCACCAACGCCACCGACCGGATCCGGCGCCGCCGATGAAGCACCGCAACGGTGACCACCTGCGCGAACACCGCGAACAGCGCGAAGTACACGGTGTAGACAGCGAGAATCGATGTCGCGGCGTAGAGCGCCCAGCGCACCCGCGAGGGCCGCTCGAGAGCGCGAAGGAGGCAAAGCGTGGAGGCGAGCACGAGGGTTGTCGCAAGCACGTACATGCGCGCGTCAAGCGAGCTCACCACGAGCGCCGGAGCAACGGCCCCGATCAGCGCGGCCCAGATGCCCGCGGCATCGCCCGCCACGCGGCGCCCCAGCGCTGCCACAAGCGGGATGGCCGCACTCCCGACCAGGACCGGGAAGAGACGGAGCATGGGCGGGGTCGTGGAGACAACCGCGAAGAGCCGCTCGACCAGGTAGAAGAGCGGCGGCGCACTGTCATTGCGAACCACGTCGATCATCGAGCCCAGCGGTCGCTGCACCGCGAGCGCCGTGAAGGCCTCGTCTCGCCAGAGCGGCTGATAGCCGAGCAGGGCGAGGCGAGCGATGAGCCCGATCGCGGTGATCAGCCAGATCTTCCCGGGGTATCCGCGCGGCATCGATCCACCATAGATCCGCGTCGGCGAGGGGTGCGTGGCCTGCGACGTCAGGGCTGCGTCGTCACGCCCGCCTGGGGCACCACGTCGAAGACAACGGGGTTGCCCTGCGGGTCGGTCGCGGCGACCTGAGCGGCAGCGGCGATGCCCGAGCCGACGGCGGCCGCGATGTCGGCGCGCGACGGCGCGACGATCAGCGAATACACCGCCGCGTTCTGGATCCTGGTCATCGGTGCGACGATGGTCGGCAGCCGGCCGGCATCGAGGAACTGAACGTCCATGGCGTCGTAGCTGTTGAGGATGACCAGCGTTGAAGGCCCGCCGTCGGTGGCGTTGTTGACGGCGACGTTGGCGAGTGCGACGTCTGCGAAGGTGAAGGCCGCGTACCGATCGGCCACGGGTCGATTGAGGTAGGTGACCGCCGACGCGATTCCCAACAAGGTCGCCGCGATCGCGCAGACCATCCAGCCCGTCTGCGTCGCCGACCTCTCCGAGCGCGGGATCCCTGATGCGAGCTTCCGGGCGATCGAGATGCCCTCGAGGCAGCCGAGCCCGATGCACGCGGCAATGTAGGGCTCGAGGCCGAGCGATCTGAGGAAGTGCGGCGCGCCCCCCTCGTTGGCGATGAGTGGCGGGATCAGGAAGACGGGCAATCCGAGCAGCACCAGCGCGTAGCCGTGATCGTCTCGCCGCCGCCAGCAGTGCCAGATGCCGAGCAGGAAGGGGACGACCAGGACAGGACCCAGCAGGGGCAACCCCGAAACGTCGTGGCGCGGATTCGGATCCCCGGTGACGAGGAACATCCCGAGTGTCCGGAGGATGTGCACCGGGTAGCTGTCCGACGAGCCCGACCCGCTGTTGAAGACGGAGACGAAGGCGGCGCGGCCGAAGTACGAGGAGAAGTCGGTGATCGCCGTGTACACCATCGGCGCCATGACCACGACGAATGCGAGCCCGGCCCAATTCCACGTGGCACGGAGCGCCTGAAACCGCTCTCGGTCACGGGCGCGCAACCAGAGCAACCAGAGAATCGCGAGCAGCGGAAGGAGCTTCAGAGGTTGGTACGTCCAGAACCCGAGCGCTACCGCGATGCCCGCCAGCGCGGCGCTCGATCGCGACGGCCGGTCGCCCCAGCGCAGGAGCGCCGCCAGTGCGGCGGCGCCGATGAGCACGGTCAGGATGTTTCGGAACCCATCGCGGGACACCGCGATCATCCACAGTGACCCGGCGGTCCAGGCCATCGCGATGAGCGCCGGCCCTCTGCCAAAACGGCGCACGGCGACGTAGGTGGCGATGACGCCGGTGACGCCGACCGCCGCAGCGGTGCCGCGCAGCGTGAGCACCGACGATCCGAATGCTTTGAAAACCGCTGCCACGATGTAGGCGTACAGCGCCTCGCGGCCGCCGTCGCTGTTGAAGAACACCGGGTGATAGCCCGGGATTGTCAGCAAACTCTGAGCGCTGAGACCCTCTGCCGCCTCGTCGGGGTACAGACCCCCGGGCTGATTCTGGAGCGCCCAGAAGCGCACCACGATCGCGGCGACGACGATCAGGACGGCGGCCGCAGCCTCTACTGCAGTCGCCGTCCTGAGGCGCCCAAGGACGCCCGTTATGCGGGTGATCCGGCCCCCGTCAATTCGAGGCTGGACCGGTGAAGCAGCGTTCTGGTGGCGGCGATGCGGCACGCCAACATCTCCAGAACGTCATCGAGCTGGTCCCGCAGTACGGTTTCCAGCTCGATTGGGTGGTTGTCTATCTCCCGCAGCAGCGCCGACAGCCGCAGCGCCTTCTGGTCGATCTTCGCAACGACCTCCTGCGGGCCTGCCGTTGCGGCCAGGTGATTCGGTTCCATCCAGATCCTCCGTTTGCGGTAGGTGGATGTCACCAGAGTAGGCACCTGGGAGGGGGTTGTCCAGCGATCATCGTGTCGCGGAAATCCAACGTTCCACACGCCGGACATCGACGCGGACGGTGTCCTGAGCTCCTGCTCCCGACGCGCTCTCCACAGGTCTGCCTCGAGGCTCAGGCACTAAACTGGCGCTGGCCGGTTCGACCGACCGGGCGCGGATGGCGGAATCGGTAGACGCGCGGGACTTAGGATCCCGTGGGGCGACCCGTCCGAGTTCGAGTCTCGGTCCGCGCACGGCCCCACCCAGAAATATGAGCACCCAGATGACCGACACTCCGGGAATGACCGTCACGCTCGAGCGCAAGGCCGCATCGCAGGTCGCCCTCCAGGTGGAGGCCACCGCGGACGAGGTCGAAGCCGCCGTCCAGGCGTCGCTCCGCCGTCTGGCAGGGCGCGTTCGCATCCCCGGCTTCCGCCCCGGCAAGGCGCCCGCCGCCATGGTCGAGAGAGCGATCGGCTGGGAGACCATCCGGCACGAGACCGTCGACCACCTGGTCCCCGAGCTGTACCGGCGCGCAGTTGATGAGACCGGTGTGGAGCCGGTCGGCGACCCTGAGCTCGATCTCGGCGAACTCGAGCGCGACCAGCCGCTGAAGTTCACGGCCACAGTCACGGTCAAGCCCGACGTGGACCTGCGCGACTATCTCTCGCTTCGGGTGCCGATGGAGACCACCGAGATCACCGAGGAGAGCGTCGACCAGGCCATCCAGGAGGCCCGCCGGCGTCACTCCGAGCTCGCCGACGTCGAGCGAGCCGCCCAGGCCGGTGACGTCATCCGCTGCACCCTGGTCATGCGACGCGGCGACGAGGTGCTCAGCGGCGGTGACGGCGAGGAGCGAGAGCTGGAGCTGGATCGCGAGCTGGTGATCCCGGCGATCGTCGAGGGCGTCATCGGGCTCACTGCCGGGGAATCGCGCACGTTCGAGACGACCCTGCCCCAGGACTACCGTCAGGAGGAGCTTCGAGGCGCCACGGTCACGATCGACGTCACGGTGCACGCCGTGCGAGAGCGCATCCTGCCCCCCGAAGACGACGCGCTCGCAGTGCTCGATGGGCACGGCCCGACGCTGGAGGACCTTCGCGAGCACTACCGAACCGCGCTCGCCGTCGAGGCCGCCGACCAGGATCGCGAGCGCCACGAAGGTGCGGCGCTGGAGGCACTCCGCGACTACGTCAGGGTGGACGTCCCCGAGGCGATGATCGAGCGCGAGATCGAACGGCAGCTCGCGGATCTCGAATACCGGCTGGCGTCGTTGGGACTGCCCCTGGATCGCTACGTCGAGATGAGCGGACAGACGATGGCGGCGCTCCGAGCGGAACGTCGTGAGTCGGCGACGAGCCGGGTCCGGCTCGAACTCGCACTCGATGCTCTTGCCGTCGCGGAGGGGATCGAGGTCGACGAGACCCAGGTGGAGCGCGAGGCCCGATCCGTTGCCGAAGGGCGGCGGATCGATGCCACCCAGCGGAGGCGTCTCGAGGATCTCGCACGCCGCGATCTGCGCCGTCGCGCGGCCGGTCAGCGACTGCTCGAAATTGTCACTCCGGAGGGAGAATCCGACTTCGTCGCGACCTGAGGCGTGATCTCCGACGTGCGTGGGTAAGCTGTCCCGCGCATGGGCCAGCCGGTAATCAGCGTCCGCGACCTCGTCAAGACTTACGGGAAGGTCGAAGCGGTCCGCGGGATCGACCTCGACGTCGGCGCCGGGGAGATCTTCGGTTTCCTGGGGCCCAACGGCGCCGGGAAGTCGACGACGATCAGCATTCTGTGCACGCTCATCCGCCCGACGTCGGGGGTCGCCCAGGTTGCCGGCATTGACGTCGTCAAGGATCCGAGCGCCGTCCGTGCGCGGATCGGCCTCGTCTTCCAGGACCCGTCGCTCGACGGCCAGCTCACGGGGCGCGAGAACCTCGACTTTCATGCCTACCTGTATGGCCTGCCCGCGGCGACCCGCAAGCAACGCATCGACGACGCCCTGTCCATCGTCGAGCTGACCGATCGCGCGGGGTCGACCGTGCTCACCTACTCGGGTGGGATGCGGCGGCGTCTCGAGATCGCGCGGGGCATCCTCCATTACCCCCAGGTCCTGTTCCTCGACGAGCCCACGCTCGGTCTCGATCCACAGACGCGCAACAAGATCTGGGACTACCTGCACGCGGTGCGGACTCGCGAGCACATCACCATCTTCATGACGACGCACTACATGGACGAGGCCGAGTTCTGTGATCGGATCGCGATCATCGACCAGGGCAAGATCGTTGCGTTGGGGACTCCCTCGGAGCTCAAGGCGCGGGTGGGCGGCGACGTGGTCACCATCACCACCCCGGACACCGCCGCCGCCGCCGAGCAACTCCGCATGCTGATGCATCTCGAATCGACGCAGGTCGACGGCACATTGCAGGTCGAGGTCGCGGATTCCGCGTCGTTCATGCCGCGTCTCTTCTCCGAGTTGAGCGTCCCGATCAGCGCGGTGAGCGCCCGGCGCCCCAGCCTCGATGACGTGTTCCTCAAGCTCACCGGCCGCGCCATCCGTGAGCAGGGCAACACGTCGCTGGATACGATGCGAAACTTCGGCAGGATGTGGGGAGGTGGACGCCGATGACAGAGCAGGTACTGACCGCTCCGACCGTTCCGCAGGCACGCGCGGTGAACGTTCGCGGCGCCACGATGCGCGCGATCTACATCATCTGGAAGCGCGATCTCATCCGTTACTGGCGGGATCGCATGCGGGTGTTTGCATCGCTCGCGCAGCCGGTGCTGTTTCTGTTTGTCTTCGGAAGCGGGCTGAGCTCGTCGTTGCGTGGCAGCACGGGCGGTTTCGGTGGCCCGGGATCCTCACTGCAGTACGTGCAGTTCATCTTTCCCGGCATCATCGGGATGTCCGTCCTGTTCACGTCGATCTTCGGGGCGATGTCGATCGTGTGGGATCGCGAGTTCGGGTTCTTGAAAGAGGTGCTCGTCGCTCCGATCCATCGATCCGCCGTTGCGATCGGCAAGACGCTCGGTGGCGCGACGCAGGCGATGTTCCAGGGCATCGTCATCCTCGTGCTCGCCCCGCTGGTCGGCGTGAAACTGACATTTCTCGGCGTCGTCGAGCTGGTCCCGATGATCTTTCTGTTCGCCTTCGCACTGAGTGCACTCGGCGTTGCGGTGGCCGCTCGCATGCGCACCATGCAGGGATTCCAGATGGTGATGAATTTCCTGATGATGCCCTTGTTCTTCCTCGCGGGCGCGCTCTTCCCTCTCGGTGGCAACCTGCCGGCGTGGCTCTCCGTGCTGACGCGCTTCGACCCTGCCAGCTACGGCATCGATGCGCTCCGGCGCACCGTGCTCACCGCGTCAGGGGTTCCCTCACGCGTCCTGGACAGCCTCGGCCTCACCATCTTTGGTCACCCGCTCTCCGTATGGCCGGAGGAGGTGGTCCTGGTCGCCTTCGGAGTGCTGATGATGAGCCTGGCCGTCTATGGATTCCGACAGCGCGACTAAAAAAGGCCACCTATAATGGAAAAGGTATGAATCCGACCAATCTGATCCCGTACGTCATCGAGACCACGAATCGGGGCGAACGCGGGATGGACATCTACTCGCGGTTGCTCAAAGACCGAATCATCTTCATCGGGACGCCCATTGACGACCAGGTGGCCAATGTCGTTATGGCGCAGTTGCTGTTCCTCGCCGGTGAGGATCCTGAGAAGGACATCTGGCTGTACATCAACTCACCGGGCGGTTCGGTGTATGCGGGCCTCGCCATCTACGACACCATGCAGTACGTCGAGCCGCGTGTCGGCACCATCTGCATGGGCATCGCAGCATCGATGGCCGCGATTCTGCTCGCCGGGGGCGCAGCGGGCATGCGTCTCAGCCTGCCGAACACCCGTGTCCTCATTCATCAGCCCTCGGGCGGTTTCAGCGGTCAGGCGACGGACATTCAGATCCATGCGCAGGAGATCCTCCGTGTGCGACGCCGCCTCGACGAGATCCTCGCTCATCACAGTGGCAAGCCCATCGAGGTCGTCAACCACAACTCCGATCGCGACTTCTTCATGAGCGCCGAGGAGGCCAAGGACTACGGCCTCATCGACGAGATCATCCAGGGCCGCATCAAGAGCGGTGGGGCTCCCAACGGGGAGAGCAGCAACGGTGGCCGGCCGCCCGGCGCCCCACCCGAGACCGAGACACCCCAGGCGGGTGGCGGCGCAACAGCTCACGCGTAACGGAAGACCGTACGGTCGTTGGTAGGAATGCAGACAATCCGAGGGGTATGCCGTGACTGAGCGCGACGACCGGCGGCGACACACGCGTTGCTCTTTCTGTGGAAAGGGCCAGGAGCAGGTCCGGAAGCTCGTTGCGGGTCCGGGGGTCTACATCTGCGACCAGTGCATCGACCTGTGCCAGGAGGTCCTCGAAGAGGACAACCGGTCGACGACGACCAAGCGGGGCAAGCCCGGGACGATCCCGAATCCGCAGGTCATCGCGGCATCGCTCGATCAATACGTCATCGGGCAGGAGCACGCCAAGAAGGTGCTCTCGGTGGCGGTGTTCAATCACTACAAGCGAATCGCGCACGCCAAGACCAACAGCGACGTGGAGCTGCAGAAGTCGAACGTGCTGCTGGTCGGACCCACCGGGTGCGGCAAGACCTTCCTCGCACAGACGCTCGCGCGCATCATCGACGTCCCGTTCAGCATCGCCGATGCCACCAGCCTGACCGAGGCCGGGTACGTCGGTGAGGACGTCGAGAACATCCTGCTTCGCCTCATTCAGGCTGCCGATTTCGACATCGCGCGCGCAGAGCGCGGCATCATCTACATCGACGAGATCGACAAGATCGCGCGCAAGAGCGACAACCCTTCGATCACGCGGGATGTCAGCGGCGAGGGCGTCCAGCAGGCGCTGCTGAAGATCCTCGAGGGGACCGTCGCCAACGTGCCGCCGCAAGGTGGGCGCAAGCACCCCCACCAGGATTTCATTCAGATCAACACCACCAACATCCTGTTCATCTGCGGTGGGGCGTTCGACGGCCTCGAGAAGATCATCGAGCACCGTCTGGGCAAGCGCGTCATCGGCTTCAACAGCAAGCCTCGAGGGACGCGGACCAAGGAGACCACCAAGATGCTCCGCGAGCTGCAGGCTCAGGACCTGTTGAAGTACGGCCTCATCCCCGAGTTTGTCGGCCGGCTTCCGATCACCGTGGCGCTGGATTACCTCGACGAAGAGGACATCATTCGCATCCTCACGGAACCGAAGAACGCCTTTGTCAAGCAGTATCAGAAGTTCTTCGCGCTCGACGACGTTGAGCTGGTGTTCCATGAGGGGGCGCTGCGTGCCATCGCCGAGCGCGCCCTGGCGCGCGGCACGGGCGCTCGCGGGCTCAAGTCGATCATCGAGGACGTGCTGCTCAACAGCATGTTCGAGGTGCCGAGCCGCCCGGACATCAAGCGCTGCGTGATCACCGAGCAGGCGATTCTTGAAGGGGTGGAACCGCTGCTGCTCACCGAGGAACCCAAGCGTCGCGTCGGAGCAACCGAGGAGGCGGCGCAAGGGCGTACGGCCTGAGGGTGAGTCGCCGCGCCATCGGTCTGGCTGCGGCGGCCGTGGCGATCTTCTTCGCAGTGACTCTCATCACGCTGACGCACGTCATCACCAACGGCGCACCGGGCTGCGCTGTTGCGGTTCCGGCGCCGAGCCTGCCGGCCTCGCTTCGAGCGCTCGGAGGGTTCGACCAGTCGTATGACGCCGGGAACCTCCAGCAACTGGCGCAGGTGGGCCAGAACGCGGCGGCCGTGGTGAGCCCGAACCTCGACGGCGCCACTCCCGTGGAGCCTGTGCGGGTGACCGCCGCAAACGCCGGCCAACCCGCGGCGATAGTGGTGCCGCTCGCCGCACCGGGAACAACGGGCAGCGGCACGCGACTGGTTGGACTCATCTCGTTCTACGTCGGCTGCAGTGGCCGGGCGTACTTCGGATCGGTCACCGAAATCTCGGCACGGGGATCTGGCACTCCGGTGAGCTTCCCTGCAGTTGGGGAGAGCGCGGCGGCCGCTCAGCTCGCCACCTCGACCCCGCAGCTCGTCTATACCGGCTCGCCGTTCACGCCGGAATGGCGCAACGCGCAATCCGGCGCGACAATCCCGGCGGGCGAGTAACACCCGGTCGTTCCATATACTCAATCGCCCAATGGAAAAGCATTTCGACTGGTCCAGCGTGGAACCGAAGTGGCGCGAGCGCTGGAGCGACCTCGGAGTCGGACATGCCGATGTCGCAAGCACCAAACCGGCATTCGTCATCGCGCTCCCACCACCCAACATCACCGGCGTGCTGCACATGGGGCACGCATCGACGTTCTCCATCCAGGACACCGTCTGCCGTGAGCGGCGCATGCGCGGTTACGAGGTCGAATGGGCTCCGGGGACCGATCACGCCGCGATCGCCACCCAGAACGTCATCGAGCGTCAACTCGCCGAGGAGGGCCTGACCAAGGAGGCGTTGGGCCGGGCTGCGTTTCAGTCGCGAGTCGATGCCTGGTACGAGGAGTACGGCGGACGCATCATCGAACAGATGCGACGGATGGGATACACGTGCGACTGGGAGCGTTTACGTTTCACGCTCGACGACCGCTACGTGCGCGCCATCCGGCTTGTGTTCAAGACGCTGTTCGACGAGGGGCTCGTCTATCGCGGTCCGCGAATCGTCAACTGGTGTCCGTACTGCCGATCGGCGATCAGCGACGAGGAGATCGACTGGCAGGTGCAGACCGATACGCTCTACTACCTCAAGTATCCGGTCGAGGGCGGCCAGAGCATCACCGTCGCGACGGTGCGTCCGGAGACGATGCTCGGTGACACAGGGGTCGCGGTCGCGCCCGGCGACTCGCGGTACGCGTCGCTCGTCGGTAAGCACGTGACGCTGCCGCTCACCTGGCGCATCGTGCCGATCTTTGCCGATGAAGCAGTGCGACCCGAATTCGGCACCGGTGCGCTCAAGGTGACGCCGGGCCACGACCCCACCGACTACGAGATCGGTGCACGTCATTCCCTGCCGATTGTCAACGTCATCGCCCTCGACGGCACCATGGATGTCCCGTCGCTCCCCCAGTTCCACGGCATGCCGGCCGAGCAGGCGAGGACGGCGGTTGCGGACGCACTGCGCACGATGGGAGTGCTCGTCAAGGAGGAGCCGTACACGCACGAGGTCGGCCACTGCGACCGCAGCGGCACCGTGCTCGAGCCATTGGTGAGCGAGCAATGGTGGGTGCGCATGGCATCGCTTGCTGCTCCGGGTATCGGCGCGGTGGAAAGCGGTGAGATCACGTTCCACCCTGCTCGATACGCCGACGTGTACCTCCACTGGATGCGGAATATCAAGGACTGGTGCATCAGCAGGCAGATCTGGCTGGGACACGCGATTCCGGTGTCGACGTGTGGCAACGGACATCGGTTCGCGTGGATTGACCCCCCGGCCACGTGCCCAGACTGCGGCGACACCTCGCTCACCGCCGACCCCGATGTGCTCGACACCTGGTTCAGCAGCGGTCTCTGGCCGTTTGCGATCTTCGGTTGGCCGGAGCAGACACCGGATCTCGAGAAGTTCTACCCGACCGACCTGCTGGTCACGGGTCGCGACATCATCTTTCTCTGGGTTGCGCGAATGATCATGAACGGCATCAGGTTCACCGGTCGCAATCCCTTCACTGACGTGCTGATCACGAGCACCATCCAGGCGACCGACGCATCCCGCATGAGCAAGTCGAAGGGCAACACGGTTGACCCACTCGACCTCGCCGATAAGTACGGCGCGGACGCGGTTCGCGCGTGGGCTGCCGCGGTGTCAACCAGCGTCCAGGACATGCGTTTCGATGAGGACCGGATCGCGTCGTACCAACGTTTCGCGAACAAGCTGTGGCAGGTCACCAGCGGGTTTCTCGTCGCCAAGGTTGGCAATGGATCGATCGCCGAGCTCGATGTCCATCCCCCGAGGCCGGAGACGCTCCGCCCCGAGGACCGTTGGATGCTTGCCGAGCTCGCGGCGGTGGTCCGCGAGACCGACGCGGGGTTCGCGTCGTTCCGCTTCCACGAATCCGTCGAAGCGCTGTACGACACCACGTGGCACGCGTTCTGCGACTGGTACGTCGAGATCATCAAGCTGCGACTCGCTGATGCCGGCGACCACGAATCACGCCGCGCCGCGGTCTGGACCGCGGTCACAACCCTGGATGTGCTTCTACGCCTGCTGCACCCGTTCATGCCGTTTGTGACCGAGGAATGCGCCCAGCAGCTGCCGAACGCAGCGCCCACCTTGCAGCAGCGGTCGTGGCCTGAGGAGGACCCGCTCTGGAACGACGCCGAGACTGCGGCGGCACATCACGAGATCGCCGAGGCCATCGAACTGGTGCAGCGGATCCGGGCGCTCGGCCACAGTCACCGGGTGCCGCGCGGCAGCCGCGACCGGATCAAGGTGGTGGTACGTGCCGCAGATGGCAGGGGCACGAGCAAGCACATCACCCGCTTGATCGGCGGCCTCGTGCCGGCCACCGTGGTTGACAGCCACGAGCGCGGCGTCGATCCAGTCGTCGTGGTTTCGGGTAGGCTCCACGCCGAGGTGGTGATCGCCGACACCGCCGCCGACGCCAGTGCGACAGCACGTCAGATCGGCCTGCTCGAGGCAAACGTGACGCGGCTTCAGACACAGCTCGCGAACCCAGCGTTCGTGAACGGGGCACCCGCCCAGGTCGTGGACGAGACGCGCCGGCGGCTCGCCGAAGCGGTCGCGCAGCTCGACCTGCTGCGCCGCGGCCCGTCAGGAGGACCCGTCGATGCTGCTGGTTGACGTGGGGGCGCTCCTCACCGGAGCGCTGGTCGTCGTCATCGCCTACCTGGTCGTCCTCTGGCTGGCCCTGGCCTTCTATGTGGTTCGCGACGCTCGCCGGCGCACGACGTCGCCGGGCTTCACGCTCTTCGCGATGCTGCTCGGCTTCGTGCCGCCGTTCCTCGGTGCGCTGATCTATTTCATGGTGCGGCCGCCGCACACCATGGAGCAGGTGCGTTCGCTCGCCATCGAGGAGCAGGTGCTGCTCGAGCCGCCGATCGAGGGTGTGCCCACGCGGCCCTGCCCAACCTGCGGACGAGAGATCGAGCAGGAGTTCATCCTGTGCCCGTACTGCCGCACCCAGTTCGCCCGGCGTTGCACAGGGTGCGATCGCAGCCTGCGCTTGGGCTGGGGGGTCTGTCCGTACTGCGCCACCGAGGTCGGAGCGCCAGCGCTGGCCCGTACCGGGAGGTAGCGTCACGATGCTGGGCAGTGGGCTCCAGCTGGCGCTCATACCCGCGCCGCTGATCGCGGCGGCGATCGTGGTATTCGCGCTGTCACCGCGCCAGGCGCCCCTCGCGCGGCTGGTTGCGGGAGCGGGCATCGCGGCCACGGTCGGGTTGCTCGCCGTGGAAGCCGCCTTCCTCAACGGTGGCGGGCGCATCGAGACCTCGCTCGGCACGCCGGTGGCTGGGATCGCCTACCTGCTGAGACTCGATCTCCCCGGCGCCACGCTCGGGCTCGCCGCCGCAGTGGCCGGCCTGCTGCTGCTCTTCGAGAGCGATCGTCAAACCCGTGAGGTCAGCGCGCTGCTCGTGTGCGTGGCGGGCACCCTCGTGGCGGCTCTCGCCGGCAACATCGTGATGCTCGCGGGCGGTGTCGAGATTGCGGGGGTGGGCACGCTGCTCATGACCAGTGCCGCCAGGGGTCGGCCCGGCCGCGGTGGGCTCGCCGCGATCGGCCTCGAGCACCTTGCGTCCCTCGGCCTGGTCGTCACCGCGGTGCAGCTCCTGAGCGTGGCAGGAACCACCAACTTCGCGGTGATCCCGGCTGGGGCGTTGGGCGCGACGATTGCCGGGCCCTGGGCCGCCGCCGGCGTCGTGAAGCTCCTCTCACCTGCATTCGCTCCGATTCGAGGCAGCCGAGTGCCGACGGCTGGCTGGGCGACAACCGGCGCAATCCCCTGCGGCGCGGTGGTGCTGCTGCGCCTTCGCGAGGCCGCTGCCGGTCCGCTCCCCGAAAGCATCACGATCGCACTGGCGGTCGTGGGCGGGGTTGCCGCATTGCTGGCGGTGGTGGTCGCCCTTCGGAGATCGGACGTGCCGGTCATCGCGGGCAGAGCGCTCTGCGTGATCGCCGCAGCCCCCGTTGTCGCGCTGACCGGCATCGCGGGTGCCGCAGCCGGCGCCGCCGTCGCCGCCGGCATCGGTGCGGTGATGCTGGCGAGCGCGCTCACGCCGGCGTGGGAGCACATCTCTCGCAGTCGCGGTGGAAGGGCTCTCGCAGCGTTCTCGCTCGGAGCTGCCGGGTCCCTTCCGATCGGGTTCGGGATCACGGCACTGATCCTTGAGCTGTCAGCGACCGTCTCGATCGGCCGTCCCGGTGCAGCGCTCCTTGGAGCGCTCGGGTTGGCGGGCGTGCTGGGTGCCGCGGCGGCGGTTCAGGCCGGGTGGCGAATCCTGATCTCGCCACCGGATGTGAAGCTCTCCCGATACCCGTCGGTGCTGAGTGCTGTCGCAGTGGTCGTGTCACTGGTTGCGGCAGTGCTGCCCGCGACCACCGCGACGTCGGTGCTCACCGCTCTCAGTGCCGGCGGGCTGACGGAACCGATCGGCGCCGCGGCGATCCGGACCAGCGCGGGCGACTGGCCGGGCGGATACATCGTGGTCGCATTCGTTATCGTCGCGGCCGGCGTCTGGGCCTTCGCGACGCTCACCGGATGGGCCGCGGTGGGCGGGTCACCCTCCAGGGACCAAGCGCCGACGGCCAATGTGCGACCGCTCGGGCTTCGGGTCGCGCGGCGGTTGCGTCCCGCGTCGGTGCGGGGGAGCGCCTGGCTGCGCCAGATCGACGACTGGCTTGTGGTGCAACCACAGCTCGTGGTTGTCCTCGGGGGATCGATCCTCGCGATCCTGCTGCTCCAGCTGATCCACTGATGGAGGTTTCCGCACCGCTGCTCTCGGCGGCGGGTGTCATCGCCGCGGTGGTCGCGATGATGGTGGACGGCAGACGAGCGGTGCCGATCGCGGTCGTCCTGCTCGCCGCCGGGCTCGCGCCCACAGCAGCGACCTTCGGGGGCGCACCTGGCGCTGCGGTGCTCGGCGCCTGCGGGATCGCGGCGATGCTCCTCGCCTGGTGCGGGTGGATGGGTGGGAGAGTCCTCCCCTGGCTCGCCGGGCTCGACCCGACGATCCCGGCGTTCGCGCCCTCCGACCGGCTCTTCGGCCCCCGAAGCGCCAGGGCCTTCGGAGCTGCGGTGGCCGTACCCGTCGCCTCATGGGTGAGCTTCAACGTTCCCGTAGGGCAGATCACCACGGTTGCGGGACTGCTTTTTCCCGTCGCATATGCCTGGACCTGCGGCATCATCCGGCTCCTGGTCGCTCGAACAGTGGAGGACCTGTCGGTCGGCGTGGCGATGGTCGGCATTGCAACCGGAACAGCGTGGCTGCTCAGAAGCGGCGGCGACTCATTTCCCGGTGCGGTCGTCGCATGTGCGGTGGCCCCGGCGGCAGCGCTCCTCGCGGGATGGCTCCATGGGCGAAGCTCCCGCCGCAGAGGCCCACTCGTCGAAGCAGAAGCGTGAACCCCGCCTTCATCGCCCTGGCGTGGCTCGCGCTCGGCCTCCTGGCGTCGGCTGTCCTTCGGCGTCGTACCGCACGGCTGGTGGCGGTTGTCCCTCTGGTGGGAGCCGGACTGACCCTGCTGACTGCGAGGTCTACTGCCGCCGCGGTTCCGCTGGGTGGCCTCAGCGGGATCGCCGGCCTCGACAGAACCGGTGAGGGAGTGCTCGTCGCAGCCGGCCTCTCGATGGCCCTGGTGGTGCTGCTGCAACCCGCTGTCGATGTCGCGGCGGGGCGGACCATCGGCGTCGTCGGGGCGGCGGCGACCATCGCGATGGCCAGTAGTGATCCGCTCCTGACCGCGCTCGCACTGACCGCAGCGGTTGCCACCCTGGTCCTCCGCTGGATCGGGCAGTCGCCGGGGAGGGCGACGCTCGCCGCGGGACGGGTGACCGGCACCGGCACCATGGCGCTGGTCGCCGCGTCCCCATTGCTCCCGCTCACCGGGTTCACGACTGGGGACCGTCCGGTCGTCGTTGCGGCCCTGCTCGCCACCGGCGTCGCCGCGCTGCTCGCCGTGTACCCGCTCGGCGGTTGGGCGGCGGGCATCATCGGGTCGCTCAAGCCGATCGAGGTCGCACCCTGGCTCGTCCTGCTGGTGCCGGTCGTGTTGATCATGGCGGAGCGGATTCCGGGTGGAGTTCTCGGTGCAGGGAGCCCCGTATTCGAACACGTACTCCTCGTGGTCGGGCTGGGCAGCGCCGTCTGGGGAGGGATCTGGGCCGCTCGGGGCCCGGGGGCGATGCGATACGGCCGCGTCTTCATGGCCGACCTGTCACTCTGCGTTGCCGCCGTCGAAGGAGCGTCGGTCTCACCGGCCATGACCGGTGCGCTGCTCATCGTGGTGACCCATCTGTGCCTGGCACCGATCCTGCTGCGATCTGAGACTTCCGGTCTGCTCTGGCCGCGCCGGGTGGCCTGGGCGCTGCTCAGCGGGGTTCCGCCCTCGCCCACCTTCTGGGGGCGACTGCTGCTCCTCGAGGCGCTCGCGGCGGGGAACGTCGGGTCAACCATCGCCGCGGTGATCGCGATGGCATTGATCTTCGTCGCATCGGTCCTGGCCTGCTCGACGAGGGCTCCCGTCCTCAAGGTCCCCGGCTTGCGCGGGCGCCTCCCCGAACTAGCGGCGTGGCTCCTCCTCGCGGTGGGGATCGCCATCGGCCTGGCTCCGCAGTCCCTGACCCGGTTCGTGTTCGGAAGCTGACGAGATGGATCCGTTGGGGCTGCTCCTCGAAGTCGTCGCGCTGGTGATCTATCCCGGTGGCCTCTTCCTTGCGGTGATGGCCTGGATCACGTATCGCGGTGCCGGGCTCGCGCGGGGGAGCCCGCTCGATGCTCGCGGTGTCGCGGCGATCGCGACAGCCGTCGTGGCAGCGGCGTTGGCCCCACTGCCCGGTACCCCGGCGGCGTCGCTGCCGCCCCCGGACGGGGCGACCCCGAATCTGCTGGCCGCTGTGCTCCTGGTGGTCTGCGCCGGCTCGCTGGTGGCCCCGTCGCCCTGGTCGCGCCGTCGCATCCTCCTGGTGGGCTTCGCGGGGTTCTCATTGATCCTGCTGGGGCTCCTGGCGACCTCGTTCTCCACGACGGACATCTCCGGACAGGCCGGTGGAGTGAGCCTCGCCGTCCGGATCCTTGCGGTGTCCGCCGTCTTAGTGGCGCTGCCGATCGTAGTCAAGCCCCAGCGTGGCTCCGGGTCGGTCGCCGCCCGGGCCGTCATCGTTGCCGCGTCGCTCGAGGTGAGCCTCGCGATCGTGATCCCGCCCGCCCAGCAGTGGCCGGTGGCACCGCTGTGGGTCGTCGGGCTGGTGGCGGCAGTCGGGGTGTACGCGCTGCTGCTGCGGCTCGGGCGCGCTGCCACGAGGCGGGAGCACCTCTCGCTGGTCGCCGCCTCCTGGCTGTGCTCGGTTGCCGCGTCAGTGACCGCCGTGATTGCTGCGCGGCCATAAATCGTTGTGCGCGAATGCCGACTTCATCAACTCGGCATCGCATCGCGGTGCTAGCATGGAACGTGAGTTGGCGCGAGATTTCGATGCGGCCGTTGCGCGCGTGACCGCCACGTGATTGGAATCGTCCTCGCCTCCCGGTCGCCTCGCCGTCGCGAGTTGCTGACCCGGGCCGGGATCCGTTTCCGGATCATGGAGCCTCCCGAGGACGTCGCGCTCCCGGCCGGCGTGAGCGCGGAGCTGGCGGTGCAGCTGGTCGCCAGGCAGAAGGCCGTCGCGGTCAGCAAGCTCGTTGCCGCCGGGACGTACGTCCTGAGCGCCGACACCATCGTGGTCGGCCCGAGGGGGCCGCTGGGCAAGCCACGGACGCCGGAGATGGCCCGAGAGATGCTCAACGATCTCCGCGGCAAGCGCCATACCGTGCTCACCGGGGTGTGTGCCATGTGCACCGAGAGCGATCGGGAAGCGCTTGGTGTGAGCCGATCCGCCGTCAAGTTCTGCGACTTCACTGACGACGCGCTCGACATGTACGTCGCCTCGGGCGAGCCGCTCGATCGCGCGGGCGCTTATGCGATCCAGGGTGGCGGCTCGGACTTCGTCGAGGCGGTCGCCGGGCGGATCGACACGGTCATAGGGCTCGATGTCGGGCTGGCGCTGCGTCTGCTCGGAGAGATCGGCTACCCCGACCCACTTCCTCGCACGACCGACATCATGCTGACCGCCACGCGGCAGCGGCGACCGCTCGCGCCGCTTCGCACCGCCACCAGGGTCTGACCGTTTCGAGGAGAAGGCGGGTGCGGTCACTGGCTTCGCACCTCACGGGCATCCTCGCCGTCTCGCTCCTCGCGCCAATCGCACTCGTGGTCACGGCATGCAGCGCTGAGGCGGCGCAGCTCGCTGTGACCATCAGCTCCACCTTCGGAGCCTCGTACACGCCTGGAACCACCGATGCCGACTTCGTGGTGACGGTGCAGAACCTCGGTCCTGGCAATGCCTCGGGCGTGGTGATCCACGCTGTGATGCCCGCGTCGTTTCAGTACGCGGTGACCAACTCCATCAACAGCAATAGCGCTGCGCGCACCACGCCGCAGGACGCTCAGGTCGGCGTGACCAACCCCGAGTGGGGTGTGTGGTCGCTGTCATCGCCGACCTCACCGAACGGACAGGCCGACTACGCCTCGGTGTCGATCAACTTCGGTGTCAACATCACCGCACAACCGAATACGTATTCGCTTGCCGCGCAGGTCGTCGATGACAGCCTGACCGACACCGTGCAGAGCCATCCCATTCAGGTTGCTGTCAACGAGGCACCCCGGCTCGGAATCTCGGCATCGGTCGGACCCTCGACAGTTCACCCCGATGGTCAGGTCACCTACCGCGTCACGGTCACCAACAAGGGCACCGGAATCGCTCCCACCGTCGACGTGCTGGTGACCCTCCCGCCGGTTCTCCAGTACCAGTCGACGATCATGCCGTTCGGGGGAAACACGTCGGTGGAGTTGCTGATCTCGCCGGTGAAAGGCGCCTATCTGGTGTTCTACGGCGGCTTCGAGATACCCCCGCAAACATCGCTTGGACCGGGGACGCTCACCATCGAGTTCATCGCGCAGTGCATCCCCGCCCCCGGGAAGGGCGTGTACCCCATCCAGGTCGCCGTCACCGATGCGTCGCGGGACCACGTGAGCCTCATGAACGCCGCGCCGGTCAACGTCTTCAGCTCGTAGCGTCGTCTCGTCACCAAAGGCCTCGGGCCCGGCGCACGTGGTAACCTCGCGTATCGCGCCCGGTAACAGCCGGCGTTCCTCAGCGGAGTGAACCCGCTCCCGGCGAGAGAGGCACATGTACGCAATCCTTCAACACGGCGGCCACCAGTACCGTGTCGCTTCGGGCGATCGGATCCTCGTCGATCGCATCCCGGTCGAGGTCGGATCGACCGTGACGCTCGAGTTCGTACTCCTCCTCGGTGATGGCGCGGAGACCGACGTCGCCAAGGGATCGCCGGTCGAGGCATCGGTCACCGCGACCGTGATCGCGCACCGGCGCGGGCGCAAGATCCGCGTTTTCACCTACAAGCCCAAGAAGCGACACCGGCGCACCCTCGGGTATCGCAGCCAGCTGACCGAGTTGCTCATCGACGAGGTTGGCCGTGGCAAGGCTGCAGCCAAGCCGAAGGCAGCCGCGCCGAAGCGTGCGGCGGCGCCGAAAGCAGCCGCCAAAGCCGAGGCCATCGAGGCTGCGGCGGAGGCCGTTGAGACGGAGGTCGAGGCCGTCGAGACCGAGGTTGCCCTTGCCCAGCTCGCCGTGCAAGACGCGGTTGCGGCGGAGGCCGCGGACGAAACCGAAACCAAGGCGCCTGCGGCGAAACCGGCGGCTCCGAAGCGCGCAAGGACACCCAGGCCAAAGAAGGACCCAGACGATGGCGCATAAGAAAGGCGGCGGGAGCTCCCGCAACGGACGCGATTCGAAGGCGAAGCGCCTCGGGGTGAAACGTCACACCGGGGAGGTCGTCCTGGCCGGCACCATCCTTGTCCGTCAACGCGGCACCAAGATCCTCGCGGGTGAGCACGTCGGCGTGGGACGCGATCACACGCTCTTCGCTCTGCGTACAGGAACGGTTGCCTACGATCACACCGGCCACGACCGGACTCGCGCCAACGTTCGCGCCATGCCGATCTTCTCTGTCGGCGAGATGATCGAGGAGCCCGACGAGGAGCCGGTCGAAGCGACCGGCTGAGCCACGGCCACTCGCGGCTCGCCCTTCATCGACGAGGTCGACATCGATGTCGCGGCGGGGTCAGGCGGGCGAGGAGCTGTCAGCTTTCGGCACGAGAAGTACGTCCCCGAAGGCGGCCCTGACGGTGGTGACGGTGGCCGCGGGGGTGACGTCCTCGTGGTGGCGGACTCCACGGACACGACGCTCTCGGGCTTCCGCGAACGCCGTTCCTTCGTTGCGGAGGATGGTCGCGCCGGCGGTGGCGGCAAGCGCTCCGGTCATCACGGAGCGGACCTGAGCCTGCACGTTCCGGTGGGGACGATCGTGCGCGAGGGCGACAATGTGCTCGCCGACCTCGACCGGCCCGGAGCGGTGGCACTTGCGGCGCGCGGGGGCCGCGGCGGTCGGGGCAACACACGCTTCGCCACCGCCACGCGCCAGGCTCCCCGCGCCGGGGAGCTGGGCGACCCCGGAGAGAAGCGTCACCTGCATCTCGAGCTCAGGCTCATCGCGGACATCGGGCTGGTCGGGTTGCCGAACGGTGGCAAGTCGACGCTGCTGGCGGCGTTGACGGGAGCCCACCCGAAGATCGCCGCCTACCCGTTCACGACTCTCCATCCGAATCTCGGAGTCGCCGAGCTGGAGGGCGGGCACACGCTGGTGCTTGCCGACGTGCCCGGTCTCATCGAGGGCGCCAGCCATGGGGCGGGGCTCGGCCTCGAATTCCTCCGCCACCTCGAACGCACCCGCACGCTCATCCACGTCGTGGATGCGTCTGCCGGTGTTGATGCGGCCCGTGACGCGCTGGCGACGGTCAGGGCGGAGGTCGAGGCGTACAGCCCCGAACTGGCCGCCCGTCCGGCGGTGATCGCGTTCAACAAGATCGACCTCCCGGCGGGATCCAGCGCCGTAGACGAGCTGATGCTGGAGTTCCCCGGGTCGTTCAGGATCTCGGCGCAGCGCGGTGACGGATGCAGCGCACTCCTGCTGGCGGCCGCAGAGCTGGCGGGGCGCGTGATTCGCGACACCCCCGGCCCCGCCCCGGCAGGGCTCCATCGCATCTACCGGCCGCGGCCGCGGCGCGTCGTCACCAACGACGTCGTCCGTGAGGGCGACGGATTCCGCGTGGTGGGCGAGCTCGTGGAGCGCATGGTCGGGCGCATCGACCTCGATAACGAGGAGGCGGTGGCCCGCCTCCAGCGCAAGCTGGCCGCTGCCGGCGTCGACGCGGCGCTCGCGGCCGCCGGGTGCCGCGAGGGTGACACGGTGCGGATCGGGGACGCCGAATTCACGTACAGCGAGGACGGGCTCTCCTGATGCCGGTCCTGGTGTTCGGGGGTACCTTCGACCCGGTCCACAACGGTCACCTGGCCATCGCCCGCCAGGCGCGTATCGCGACCGGCTCCGGCGCCGTATGGTTCGTGCCAGCGGCGCTCGCGCCGTTGCGCGATCCACCCCGAGCGACGCCCGAGGAACGGCTCGAACTGCTCGAAGCAGCCTGCGATGAGCTGGATGAGCCCGGCATGTCGGTGCTCGACCTCGCGATCCGCCGGGGTGGGGTCTCGTACACGGCAGATGTCATGGACGCGCTGCGAGCCGAGTTTCCAGCACGGGATCTCGCCGTGCTGGTCGGCGCCGACGCGGCGCGAACCATCGATCGGTGGCATCGTGCCGGCGATCTTCTCGCCAGGGAGCGATTCGTGATCGCCAACCGCAGCGGCCCGCCGCCGCTGACGGAGGCCGAGGTGAGCCGGCTCGGCTACGCCCCCTCGCGAACCACACTGCTCACCCTCGACTCGCCCGACATCAGCGCGTCCGACCTCCGTGAGCGGTGCGCCAGGGGCGAGTCGCTCGAAGGCCTGGTGCCCCCGGTCGTCGCGTCGCTCATCGCCGCGAAAGGGATGTACCTCCAGAATCGGGACGATGCATAATGCGAATCGGATGACCTCCACCGATCTGGCCGGCATCATCGCCGCCGCCGCCACCGACAAGAAGGCGCGTGAAGTGGTCATTCTCGATATTCGCGGGAAGACGACCATTGCGGACTATTTCGTCATCTGTGAGGGTGACACCGACCGCCAGGTTCGTGCCATCACTGACAATATCACCGACGTCTGCAAAGCTCACGGGGTACGCGCGCTTGCTGTCGCGGGGCTCAAGGACGCGTCGTGGGCATGCGCCGATTTTGACTCGGTGATTGCGCACGTCTTCCTTCCGGGGGAGCGGACCTTCTATGACCTCGAGGGTTTGTGGGGCGATCCCGCAGGCGAGCGCGCCGTCTGATTGATCCCGTCCGCCGACCAGGCGCGCCTATCCGGCGAATGGCGGCGGTGGGTGCATGATCGCCGCGGCGAGGTTGAGCAGCGCGAAGAGCACTGCGACGGCACTGAACCCGATCGCGCCCCAGAGCACGATCTTCTCGACGATCCGGTGGTCGCGGCCACCGATCGACATGATCGGTGGGAGGATGCAGCCCAGCAACGCGCCGCAGGCAAGACCGCCGATGTGCGCGTAGTTGTTGATGTCGAGCGACGGTCCGAACACGAACGTCAGCACGACGTTGAGCACGATGACCGTCACCGCGTAGTTGCGCACGGTGTGCGTGATCCCGACCGGGACGTTCTTTCCCTGCACCCTTCCGACCATGAGGAGCAGGCCGATGAGACCCGCGATCCCTCCTGATGCGCCAAGGGAAATGCTCGTGGGCGTGATACCCGGGAGGCTCGGTGCGAACGTGCTCACCGCCACCCAGAGGAGGCCGCCACCGATGGCGGTGATCAGGAACGCTCCGAGCAGGACGAGCCGTCCGTAGAGCTGCTCCACCAGCCTGCCGATGAACAGCATGGCGATGCTGTTGAACAGCACGTGGTACACGTTGCTGGGGTCGTGCAGGAAGGCACTGCTGACGAAGCGCCACCACGTCACGCCGCACGCCGGGCTCTGGCCGAAGGCCGGGTAGAACAGCGCGTTGGGAAGTGCCCCCCATGAGCAGATGTCGGGCCCGGTCGCAGTCGGGTGGAGCGAGAGGGTGGTGTACTCGAGCACCCAGATCACCCCGAAGATCGCGATCAGCGAGTACGTGAGGTACGGCTGCGCGACCATCGCGCGGCGCACCGGCGCGACGTACCCGCCCGCGACCGCCTGGCGCTCGGCGAGGTCGACGGCGGCGAGAGTCGGTGTCGGTGCCCCGTCGTGCACCGCCCGCGCGCGGGCGCGCAGCTCGCCCACCGGCGGCATCCCAGGCGGAATCGGCAGCACTGCGCCCGCGTTGGCGCTGACCGTGTCGACCCAGGCGACGCCGAGCCGCACCGGGTCGCCCGGGGTGGTCGCGGCCGACAGCGTCCCGGCAAGTGGTCCAAGCGCGATCAGGAGGATGTCGCACACCTGCGCACCCTGCTCCTGGATTCGGCTCTGGCCCCATCGACGCGCAGCGTCACAGCGCGCGGCCAGGTCAGGACCGGCAGCGGCCGGGTCAGCCGGCGGCTCGTAGAACCCGACCAGCGCGGCACGCGGACCGTTCCACATCGCCGCGGCGAGCACGTATTGCCCGAGCAGTTCTCCGAGCCGGCCGTCGCGCTGGTCGGCAAGCCTGAGCCGGTATCGGGTCACGAGGTCGTAGGCGATCGCCAGCGCGACGGGATTCGGCCCGGGCGGCGGCGCGGCGTAGGTGGGTGGAGCCGCGTCCGTCACCGGTTCAGTCTACCGATCGCACTCGTGACGCCCTCGGGCCCGAGGCGTGTTTCGGCTATGGTCTCGCCGTGCCACCGGGCAGGAGCGCCGCGACGATCCAGCCGAAGATGACCCTCGGTGCGCTCTACCGTTGCCTCCTCGACCGTCTGGACACTCCGTTCGGGCTCCGCGTTGGAATCCACTTCGAGGAGCGGACCTCGATCGTCGTCGAGGACGCGGCCGCGGGAACCGAGCCGACGCGGATCGAGCAGCGGACCTACGACGCAGACCTCGCCGTCCGCGAAGGTCAGGTGGTGGGGGCAACGCTGACCGCCGGCGCCATCGGCGCGGAGACCCTCGTGGTCCGCATCGCGGAGTTCGATGGAGCGACCCGCTACTCGATCGCCGGCGAAGGGTTCGGGGTGCTGGGCGTCCGCCCGGATCTGTTTGATCTCGAGGCGTTTGGGGTGAGGCTCGACGGCGTCGCGGTGAGTGACGCCGTCATCGACCAGGAGACGCCGGACGGGTTCGGCCGGATCGTCCTGGACGCCGAGATCGACAGTGAGGCGTTCGCGCGGCTGCTGCGAGCGTTCGGGGGCGGCGAGTCGGAGAACCCGGAGCTCCCGCTGCTCTCACACTCTGCAGTGCTCTCCGCCTCATCCGACGTGACCCTGGACTACTGGTGGTCGCTTCTCGGCCTGGACGAGGTCGAGGGCCGGCCGGCTCGCCACAACGTGGTCGTCTGTCATGTCCACGCGTCGTTTGCGCCGCTGGGCGATGCTGACGCCGGCGTCGCTCCGATCGAAGTGGATCCTGACCTGCCGATGCTCGACGACCTCGATACGGTCTGGGAGCGCGCACGGCAACAGAGGGCCGGGGCCTAACCGGCTACGGCCCAGGCGGGGTGGCCACCGGTGTTGGGGTGGGACCGGGCGATGGGCTGGGACCGGGCGACGGGGTCGGCGGTGGGGCCTGGTTCGGTCCGGCGTATGTGCAGGTCTGGGTCGGGACGGGGACGGGGCCGTAGTACGTGCAGTTGGTGGACGCGCCGGGCTGGGTACCCGGGAGGTAGAAGTTGGCGTCATCGCCGGTGCCGCCGCCGGTTCCGACGATGATGTCTGCGGGCTGCTTGTACCAGGTGTCCGGAACGCCCTTGAGCGCTGCTGACATGTATGTGTGCCAGATCGGAGCGGCGCCGCTGTACCCGGAGACGACGCCGTCGAGATGGCCGCAATCCGGGAGGCTCGGGTGGAGCGGCTTCAAACCGTAGTGCGCCAGGTCACGCGGGCTGAACGGATAGGAGTTGTCCACCTCTCCGGCTTCAATGATGTTGCCCCTCGCAATCTGGTTCCTCATGAAGTTGTAGTCCTTCGGCTGGAGACAGCTGCGCTGGGCGTTTCCGACCCAGACGGCGGTGAGAAGGTTCGGTGTCCAGCCGACGGTCAGGTTGTCCATGAAGAAGTCCGCGGTGCCGGTCTTGGCGCTCACCCGGCGAGGATTGAGAGTCAGATACCCGTTGCGTCCGAATTCCCTGATCCGGTTGTTGTCGTTGCTGGTGATCTCGTCCATGATGTACGCCACGTTGGCGGGGATCACCTGGTGTCCGGCGGCCGCGGCGTTGTATGTCCAGACCGTCTGCCCCGTCGCCTGCGCGACGATGCTGGTCACCGGCATGGGGTTGTGCTGGACCCCGAGATCGCCGAGCGTTGCAGCGCCATCGGCGAGGTCGAGCAATGTGATGCCACACGTGAGCGATCCGAGCGTCGCGGCCCACTGGGTCGGTGTCGGCCAGTTCACATACGACCGGCCGTTGAAATTGCAGTTCTGATTGAGCGAGGTCACGCCCATGGCCAGCTCGGTGTTCGCGATGTACTGCGTGCCCGTCGCGTACTCGGTCTTGACCGCGGGAATGTTGAACGAGTTACCGAGACAGAGCTTGAGCTCGCAGACGCCGTGGGTGCGACGGTCGTCGTCGTACGGGTTGTAGGCGGCGGCTCCCGGGATCGGAAACGGGTACCTGGCGTCCAGGATCGGCGTGGTCATCGTGAACTTCGTTGACGCGAGGGCCGCCGTGTAGGTGAACAGCTTGGTGGTCGACCCCATGTTCAGCTGCACCGCCGCCGCCTCGTTGACCTGGCCGAAATACGGGTCCGCGTAATTCCAGGTGCCGACCATCGCGAGGACCTCACCGTTCTGCGGGTTCAGGCTCACCAGCGCGCCGTCACCCATGTTCTCGGCGATCCGCTGCTTGCCGACCAGGTTGTGGACGGTGGTGTAGGCGAGGTTCTGCTTCGCCTGGTCGATCGTGGTGTGGATCTCGTAACCGCCGGGGCTGGCGTACTGCGGGAAGTTGGAGTTCAGATACGTCTGCAGGTAATCGATGAAGTCAAGGTCGAGATTGGGCTCCGACTGTGCCTCGTTCCACGAGTGGAAGGTCAGCTTCTCGTTGAACGCCGCGATGCCCTGCGCCTGGGTGATGTACCCGCTCGCCTGCATCGCCTGCAGGACCGCCTTCTGGCGATTCTTCGCTAGGGGGTTGACAGTCTCGTTGAAGTCGTGGACGAGCGGGTTGTACGCCGATGGGGACTGCGGCAGGCCGGCGAGCATGGAAGCCTGCGCCAGGTCCAGCTGGCTCGCGGGCTTGAGGAAGTAGAGCTCGGCCGCACTGCCGACGCCGACGGCGAAGTTGCCGTAGAAGATCCGGTTGACGTACATGTCGAGGATCTCGTTCTTCGTGAAGTTCAGTGCGATCTCATTGCCGAGCACGATCTCCTTGATCTTGTAATCGATGCTCTGGGGTGGATCTGCACCGCCGTACAGGCTGATCTTGGCCAGCTGCTCGGTGATCGTTGAGCCACCCTGGAGGGCCGCGCCGCGGTGGGTGATGTCGGCGACGCCCAACTCGACCAGGCGGGCGAGATCCCACGACCCTTCCGTGTAGTAGTTGTGATCCTCGATGGCCACGATCGCCTGCTTGAAGTAGGGCGAGATCGCAGTCAAGTCGACGTGGATGTGGCGGTAGCCCTCGTTGTGAAAGACGTGGATGAGGCCGCCCGCCGAGTCGAAGACGTCGGTGTCGATCTGCGGCTCCATGTTGGTGACGGTGGCCGCGTCGGGAAGCTGGCCCTTGTAGGCGTTGTATCCCGCGAACACGGCGCCGACCGTTCCGGCCCCGATCGCGGCGACGACCGTGATCCCGATGAGCACGATCCGAAGCGCGCGCCCGCGCTTCTTCGGCGCGTGGAGGTGACGGTACGCGCTGGCTCGCCGGCGGCGCAGTTCAGCTCGCGCCGCGGCCTCGGCGGCGCCGATGCCCGGATTGTTCGAACCGTTGGCGCGGAGTGGCGTGTGCGAACCGTTCGGCAGGCCCGCCCGGCGGCGGGGAGCTCCCGGGGTCTGATCGAGGGTCACGCAGGGACCGTCGAATGCATTGGCGAGATCGTCTCCTGACTCCGCAGCGCTGTGGCGCGCCGGCAGTGCTGTCGAGTTCCTGGGTGAAACGCCATGCTGCCAGCCGGGTTACGCCGGGCGCATTGCCACAGCGAGGATGAACAGCGCGGCGAAGAGCACGATGATGGCCGTCCCGGCGATAAGCGCGCCCGGACCTTCCTCGATCCAGAAGGGACCCACCCGGCGCCGGCCTGGGGCGCCCTCGTCCAGCGGTACCGCCATTGCCCCAACCGTACCAGCAGGGTCCCTGGAACGGTCGTATGACAATCCGTCACGCGTGCCGGAACCTCAAACCGGCCCATGACACAATCGGACGCCGATGGCAGTG
The DNA here is from genome assembly GCA_963756075.1 of Candidatus Dormiibacterota bacterium. Taxonomy (GTDB): domain Bacteria; phylum Chloroflexota; class Dormibacteria; order Aeolococcales; family Aeolococcaceae; genus Palsa-851. The sequence continues at coordinate 868,303 of CAVWMH010000002.1, forward strand.
ACAGCGCCTGTTTCCGCGCCCGCATCCAGCCCGATCGCGCTGCCTCCCGCTCCGAGGACCGCCGAGGAGACAGGGCTCCCTTTCAGCTTTGTCTGCGATCTCGTCCTCAAAGTGCTGTATTTCAACGGCAGCATGCTGGGTCGCGACATCGCGAACCACCTCTGCCTGCCCTTCTCGTTCATCGACGCCACGTCGCGCTTTCTCGCAGACGAGGGCTACTGCTCATCGACCGGCGTGCATACCGCAACCCTCGATCCCGGGGAGCCGATCAACGCCGGCATGCAGCACATGATCTCGACCACCGGCAGGCAGCGCGCCCGCGAGCTGCTCGAAATCAATCAGTACGCGGGTCCCGCCCCAGTGCCGATCAGCGACTACACGGCGATGGCGGAGCGCCAGTCCCACGTCGACGGACAGGTCAACCGCGCCCGGCTCCACGACGCCTTCAGCCACCTCGTGCTCTCCGAGGTCGTGCTCGACCACCTCGGACCCGCGCTGAGCGCGCGCCAGGCCGTGTTCCTGTACGGGCCGCCGGGCAACGGCAAGACGACGATCGCCGAGGCGGCCGCGTCGCTTCTCGGAGCGCCGATGTTCATCCCCCGGGCGCTCTACGTCCACGGCGAGGTGATCCGGTTCTACGACCCGATCCACCACGATCCCATCGACCGCGAACTGCCGCCCCACGATCGACGCTGGCAGCTCGCCAAGCGGCCCGCCGTCAAGGTCGGTGGTGAGCTCACCCCGCGGATGCTCGAGCTCGGTTTCGACCATACCCTCGGTTTCTACGAAGCGTCGATGCAGCTCAAGGCCAACGGCGGGCTGTTCCTGATCGACGACTTCGGCAGGCAGCAGAACATGTCGCCGCGTGACCTGCTCAACCGGCTCATCGTGCCGCTCGAGAAGAAGGTCGACTACCTCAACATCCCCCGAGCCGGCTCGAGCATTCCGGTGCCGTTCACGTGCATGGTCATGCTCTCGACCAACCTGCGGCCGCAGAACCTCATGGACGAGGCCTTTCTGCGCCGCGTGCGATTCAAGGTGCACGTCCCGGATCCCACGGTGGACGAGTACAAGGAGATCTGGCGGCGCAACTGCGTCGACAACAACCTGCGCATGGACGAGGGGCTCATCGACCGGCTGCTCGAGAAGCATTACCACGCAAAGGGCCGCCCCTTGCACGGCACCCACCCGAGGGACCTGCTCAACCACGTGATCCACGCCGCGCTGTACCTCGGACATACGGTCGAGCTCAACAGCGAACTGCTCGAACTCGCCTGCGAGACGTATTTCGTCGACTCCGACGAGTAGGGGCTCACGGCACCGCGCAGTGCGAAGTCGCGAGAATGAGGGCGGAGCGTTGACATGCCGAAGACCCACACCTATGCGCTGACCGTGACCTGGACCGGCAATACCGGGACGGGCACCAGCGGCTACCAGGCGTTCGAGCGCTCGCACGACGTCACCATCGCCGGCAAACCGACGATCCCCGGAAGCGCCGATCCGGCGTTTCGTGGCGCCCCCGAGCGCTGGAATCCCGAGGAGCTGCTGGTCGCGTCGCTCTCGCAATGCCACATGCTCTGGTACCTCGTGCTCTGCGCAAAGGAGGGGATCGTCGTCACCGACTACGTCGACCAGGCGTCCGGGACTCTGGTGGAGACGCCGGACGGGGGCGGTCACTTCGAGGAGGTGTCGCTGCATCCGCACGTGACGATCGCGACGCCGGAGAAGGCCGACCGCGCGGTCGCGCTGCACGAGCGCGCGCACGCGCTGTGCTACGTCGCCAACTCGGTGAACTTCACGGTGCGGACAGAGCCGACGGTGGTCAGCGCTGCAGAGGTCGCCTAGACCGGCACCGACGCCGGTGCGTCGTTGCTGACGATCGAACCCGCTGGCCGCTTCTCGATGATGTGATCGATCATGCCGTAGGCGAGCGCCTGCTCGGCGGTCATGTGGTAATCGCGCTCGATGTCACGGCCGATCTGCTCCGAGTCGCGCCCGGTATGCCGGTGGTACAGCTCGATCAGCAGCGCTCGCTGGCGGAGGATCTCGCGGGCGTGGACGTCGAGGTCGGTCGCCTGTCCCTGCATCCCCTGAGCCCAGGGTTGGTGGATGACGACGAGCGAGTTGGGCAGCGCCAGTCGCCGTCCGGGCGCGCCCGCTGAAAGGAGCAACGACGCGCCGCTCGCTGCCATGCCGAGGCACGTCGTCTCGACGATGGGACGGACATACTGCATCGCGTCGTACATCGCCAGCGCCGCGGTCATGGAGCCGCCTGGACTGTTGACGTACAGGTGCACGTCGCGCTCGGGGTCCTCGCCCTCGAGGAACAGCAGTTGCGCCGTGACGAGATTGGCGAGATCGTCGTCGATGACCCCGCCGACGAAGATGATCCGGTCGCGCAGCAGCCGCGAGTAGATGTCGTACGAGCGCTCACCGCGAGTCGTGCTTTCGACGACGGTGGGGACCAGGGTCATCGCGAGCCCTCCGCTGTGGGTGGAACGAAGCCGATGCGCCGTCGGGCCGGCTCCGCCTGGTTCATGGCGACGAAGGCTCCGAACTGCGCCACCGTGCGGAGCGAGGCGGCGTCGAGTCCCGACGTGACGGCGCGAAGCTGGCGACGGGGGTCGGCGGGCCAGGCGGGCTCGCTGTGCGGCCACGCTCCAAGCCGGCGTCCCAGGTCGGCGTAGACCGCCGCGATCGACACCGCGAGTGCGTAGGTGATCGCGATCAGCAGGTCCGCGGAGACATCCTTGAGCCCACGCTCGACCTCGGAGAGGTACGCCGGCGAGCACCCCGCCTCACTCGCGATCTCGCTCAGCCTCCGCCCCTGGCCTTCGCGATGGCCGCGAAGGATCGTCCCCAACTCATGCCTGATCTCATCAGCGGTTACGCTCAGAGCAGAACTCACAACGCTCAGAGCATATCATCGCAGCGGCGGGCCATGAGCAGGGCGAACGTGGTTTTGACGGGTCGCGGCTATTCTTGCGTCCTGATGGCGACGCTCCTTTCCGTCAACGTCGGCCGCATGGCGGCGAGCCGGCACACCGACACGGGTGTCACCGGAATCGACAAACGGCCATCGGCAGAGCCGGTCGCGCTGCGCGACCCGGGGCCCGAAACGGGGAGGAGCGGTGCCGTTGGGGATGCCATCGGTGACCCGCGCTCGCACGGAGGGACCGACCAGGCCGTCTACGCCTATGCCCGCGAGGACCTGGACCACTGGCAGGCTGAGCTCGGGCGGCAACTGACCAACGGCGTCTTCGGCGAGAACCTGACCACCGCAGGGCTCGATGTCAATGGAGCGCTCGTCGGCGAGCGATGGCAGGTCGGCGACGCCTGCGTCCTCGAGGTGACCTCGCCGCGTATCCCGTGCCGGACGTTCGCCGGGTGGCTCGAGGAGCAGCTCTGGGTGAAGCGGTTCACGCAGCGGGGTGCTCCAGGCGCGTATCTCCGGGTGATCTCTCCGGGCTCGGTGACCGCCGGTGACGCGATCACGGTGCTCCACCGACCGTCGCACGGCATCAGCATCGCGCTGATGTTTCGAGCGCTGACGACCGACAAGGCCTTGCAGCCGCAGCTGGCCGCCGCCGCTGACGTGCTCCCCGAATCCCTTCGGCGGCAACTGGTTCCCTGACCCGGGAATTCCCAGGCACGCCCACTCGGGCTGGTCCGCGTCGCGGTTGCGCGACCTCGGGAAAACGGGCCGAACTGAGGATACGATTCGGTTCGCCCCTTCATGTTCAGACCGCCCCCGTACGCCCGCATCGCTGTGGTCGCAGTGGTGGCCGCCGTTGCAGCCGGGACGCTGGCCACGACATCCCGTCTCCCGATCTCGCCGTCAAGAGCCGCCGCGGCCACACGCTCCTCGTCTCCCGCGGTCCCGCCTGCGTCGCCCCCCATGTACGTGGCGAGGTCCGTCGTCAGCTTCTGGACACCGGCGACGATGCCCGTCGGCGTTCCGCCGGTCCGTGGCCGCGCGGGCATCCTCGTGGACATGGACACCGGCGAGATCCTCTGGGAGAAGCAGGCGGACCTCGAACTCGCACCGGCGAGCCTCACCAAGGTGCTCACCTCACTGGTCGCGCTCGAAAATTTCGCTCCCGGCCAGCTGGTCACCGTCACCGCTGGAGCGCTTGGCCAGTCGTCAGCCGACACGCTCATGGGATTGAAGGCGGGCGAGACCCTGTCGATCAAGGAGTTGCTCGACGGCATGCTGCTTCCCAGCGGCGACGACGCTGCGAGCGCGATGGCGGTCGACACCGTGGGTGAGGCGCGGTTTGTCGCGGCGATGAATGCGCAGGTGCTCGCCCTCGGCCTCGCCAACTCGCATTTCTCGGCGACCGCCGGGCTCGACGATCCTGGGCTGTACTCGTCCGCGTACGACCTCGCCGTCATCGCCGCCTACACGTACCGGCAGTTTCCGCTGTTCGACCAGATCGTCAGCACCCGAACCATCAACCTGCCGGCCACCGCGCTCCACCCGGCCTTCCACCTGCACAACCTCAACTCGCTGCTCCAGGCCTACCCGGCCGCGGTCGGTATCAAGCCGGGCTGGACCGGCAACGCCGGTGCCTGCCTCATCGGGATGGCGGTCCGTGACGGACACCGCCTGCTGTCCGTGTTGCTGAGCGCCAATTACCCGGCGCGCATTGAAAGCCGGCTCTTCGACTGGGGCTTCCAGCTTGAGGGATTGCCTCCGATGCTTCCTCCGACTCCGGCGCCGAAAGCAACGCCCGCGGCGTGACGACCGATCGCGACACTGCTGACCCCGCGGATCGCTTCCCTGCCGAGAGTCACTGGTCGGCGTTCGACGCCGACGGGATTCAGCGACTGCTGGCGGCGGAAGACCGGCACTTCTGGTTCCGGGCCCGGAACCAGACACTTGCCGCTCTGGCGTACGGGCCGATCCACAATCTTCCGGATGGCTTTCACATCCTCGAGGTTGGGTGTGGCAGCGGTAATGTCCTTCGCGTACTGAAACGCATCGCCGCAGGCCGTGGCGAGGTCGAGGGCCTCGAGCTGAGCGTCGAGGCGGCGTACGTGGCACGGGCCCGCACGGGGCTTCAGGTCACGAATGGATACCTCTCCGACTTGGACTCCAGTGCCAGGTACGACGTCATCGCCGCATTCGATGTTCTCGAACACATCGCCGACGAGGCGCAGGTCCTCAGGCAGATGCGGGAGCGGGTGCTCCCGGGGGGTCGCCTGATCGTCACAGTCCCGGCGCACCAGACTCTCTGGAGTCCGTTCGACGTTGCGTCGGGCCACCATCGGCGCTACTCGATGCAAACGCTCTCTCGAGCTCTGCGGGCGTCGGGCTATCAGGTCGAGTACATCACGTACTTCATGAGCCTGCTGTTCCCACCGATGTGGTTACGCCGGCGCCTTCTGAAGAGCGAGCACCGCGACATGGGCGCACTGCTCGACTCCGAGTTCCGGATCGTCCCGGGCATCAACAGTCTCGCGTATGCCCTGCTCCGCGGTGAGGCGCCCGTCGTGAGCCGGCGCTGGCGTCTTCCGTTCGGCACATCGCTTGCCGCCATCGCGCAACGACCTAGGTGAGCCGAGTCCTCACAAGGAGTTGACGCCCGGAGGAGCTCAGCGCCCTCTCGGAAGTGAATCAGGGGAGTGTCGCGGCGCCCGCCGGGAATCGGTCCCGAAACTCGCTCGCGATACAGGAGAGGAGATGGAGACCTTCGAAACGGCCGGCTCGGAAAATGTGATCACGTAGGACGATGTCCCTCCGGAAGCCGGATGCCTCATGCAGAAGGATCACCTCGGCGTTGCTCTCGGGGACGTGGGCAATCACCTTGTGCAGTCCAAGATGGTTGAAGCAATAGTCGAGCACCAGAATCTCGGCCGTCTTGGCGATGCCACGTCCTCGGTACTCCAGCTCGCCGATGAAAATTGGTCCAAACTCGCAGCGCCGATTCCGCCAATCCAGGTGCATGATCCCTACCGTTCCCACCGGAACAGTGGCTGCGCCGTGACTGCCCGGCTCGGTGCCGACCGCGGCGCGGCTCCCGCGGGCATTGATGAGCCACAAATGGCGAGTCCCGCCAGGCGTGAGACCAGCGACGAATGCGGCTTGCGCAGCTGTGCTCAGTGGCGCGTATTCGATGAAGCCGGTGTACACCTCCGGCATGTTCCTCCAGCCCACAATCAACGGGATGTCGTCCGGTTCGACGGCGGTGAGAACGACCCCCGCCGTCTGCAGCATGACGTTCACTGACATACCGTGAAGTCGCACACCGCCTCGATGACCGCCTCGGTGTCGGCAGCCTCCATGTTCGTATAGAACGGGAGACGGATCAGACGGTCGCTAACCAGTTCGGTCACCGGGCAGTCCGCGTGGGGTTGCAACCTCTGTCCGTACGGCGAAAGATGCAGCGGCTGATAGTGAAACACGGCAAGGATCCCTGCGGCCCGGAGGTGATTGATCAGTGCATCTCGCGATTGACCCGATGGCATCACCATGTGGAAGAGGTGGTAGGGCGTCTCGCAGTGTTCCGGCACCAGGGGTAAGACGACGTCGTTGGACGTAGCCCAGGTTGCGAGGGCGTTGGCATATCTGTGCCATATGGTGCTCCGGCATTCCCATACCCAATCTCGATCCTCGAGTTGAGCAAGCAGCAGGGCTGCGAGCAAATCGGACGGCAGGAGGCTAGATCCCACGTCGACCCATGTGTACTTGTCCACGAGTCCGCGAAAGAAGTTGCGCCTGTTCGTCCCCTTCTCACGGATGATCTCAGCTCTCTCGATGTACTGGGGATCGTTGATCACGATCGCACCCCCCTCGCCGGCCGAGAAGTTCTTGGTCTCGTGGAAGCTCTGCGCGGCCATCACCCCGAGCGTGCCGAGCGATTCACCGCGGTACTTTCCAAAGAGACCGTGTGCGTTGTCCTCCACGACGGGAACCCCATGTCGACCGGCGACAGCAAGCACTTCGTCCATCTCGCAGGCAACTCCCGCGTAGTGGACTGGGACGATCGCGCGCGTCCGGCTGGTGATGAGGGATTCGAGCCGGGATTCGTCAAGATTGAGCGTGTCGCGCCGGATGTCAATGAAGACAGGGATCGCGCCACGAAGCACGAAGGCGTTGGCAGTCGAGGGAAAAGTGAACGACGGGACGATGACCTCGTCACCGGGCTCGATGTCGAGGAGCAGCGCGATCAACTCCAGCGCGTGTGTTCCTGAGGTCGTGAGCAGTACGCTCGATCCCCCGAGTAGCTCCCCGAGCAGATCGTTACAGCGCCGCGTGAACCCCCCGTCGCCGGAGAGATGCCCGCTGTGCAGCGCTTGCGCCACATAGGAATCGACATGCCGTGTGTGTGTAGGTCTATTGAACGGGATCCTGAGTGGCGGGCTGTTCATGGAAGCACTTCGACGTCCTGGGTCGATTCGGCGACCACGTATGTCGGGCGCTCCAGGAGACGCAGATGCATTCGCGCAACGTACTCACCCATGATGCCGAGAATGAGCATCTGAACGCCCGAGAATATCGCGATGATCGAGGCCAGGAATGGAAAACCCGGCACCGCGTCGCCCTGGATCAGGTTTCGCACCACCACGACGAAAAAGATCGCCACGCCGAATATCGTGAAGACGAACCCGATCAGGCTTGCGAAGCGGAGGGGACGCGTGGTGAATCCGGTCATCATGTTCATCGCGTGATGCAGGAGTCGTCCAAAGGTATACGTTGAGTCGCCATCGCCACGCGGGTCCTGTGTGACCTTAACCGTCGCGAAGCGCTTGGTGGCCCAGGTCAACAAGACATCAATGGAGATGTCTGGGCTCTGATATCGCTCGAACGCTCCACGCAACTCCGTGCGGAAGATGCGAAACGCGCTGACGCTCCTGGCGGCGGATGCTCCCATCGCCTCTTCGAGAGCGTACTTCGTGACCCGTGAAGCAGCTGACCGCCAGATGCTGTGCTGTTCCGAGGCGGGGGTGCCATACACCACATCGACGTCATCGGTCAGGTGGGCAAGCAGGTGAGCTATCTCCTCAGGGGGATTCTGGAGATCGTCGTCGAGGGTCACGATGTATCGGTAGCGAGCTGCCCTGATACCCAACAGCAGGGCGTTGTGCTGTCCGAAATTGCGCATGAGCCGAAAGCCGCGGATTCGTCCGTCGGCCTGGGCAGCACCGGCAACCACGTCCCAACTTTGGTCCGGGCTGCCGTCGACGACCAGGATGATCTCGTGAGCAGCGCCCAGAAGCTCCAGCGCCGCCGTCAGGCGCGGAATCAGCTTGGGCAGCGTTGCCTCAGACCGATAGACCGGAACGACTGCCGAAATGCCTGGCGGAAGGCAGCTGGAACGAGCCACGAGCCGCAAAGTAGCGCCTGCGCCTGCATCTGGATGGTCACGCGACGGCGTCGAGGCAATCAGGTCACTCCGCTGCGACGATCGCGGCGCCGCGTTCGCCGCGCTTCGACGGCCTGACAGGTGGTGTGGCCAGGCTATTTGATGACGGTGAACCCGGCCGCCTTGGTGCCGCCCCAGGGAGCCGAGGCGATGAGTCGAAGGTTGGGAAGGCTGGCGATGCAGTTGACGTTCCAGGCGTACAGGGGCGCGGCGATGCGCAATGAGCCGACGAAGACGGCGTCCGCCTGCGCTGCCGCGGCCTCGGCGCCGGCGGGGTCGGTGCACGCATTCTCAAGAGCAGTCTCAAGCGGAACGTCCAGCTCTCCGAACGAGTAGCCGTTGGGAACGAGGGGGTTGAGGTCGGTGAGCCCTGCCATCCACATGCCGGCGTCGTCGCCCCCATTGGTCAGCACGAGGCTGCCTTTGGGGAGTGTTCTCGACATCGACAACAGGACGCTCAAATCCGCAGGGGTCACGAGCGAACGCGTCGCGATCTCATACCTGTAGGTGCCGAGTTCGGTTGCCGCACCCACCACGACGGCAACTAGGGCCAGCACCCCCAGCGCCGCGCCTGCGCCATCGAGCTTCTGCGCCACGGACCCGATCCTGTCGCGAATCACATCTGGAATGGTCAGCCGGCGGATCGCAGCGATCCAGGCGATGAACATCACAACTGCTACCACGGCGAGGACCCGAAACCACTGGCGAAAGACGGCCATCTGATTGAACAGTCCGAGCGGATACAGGACGACGGAGTTCGGCTCCCAGAAGTTCAACCAGGCATCTTCGAGCGGACGGCGTGCGAGGAAGGCAATCGCTACGGCTACCACAATGCCGGCGGACACGCCCACCCACAGCCGCCGCGTCCGCGACAACGATCGCATCAGATCGCCAATCGCAAACAGACCAAACGCCAGCACCAGGGGAATCAGGAAGTACTGAATGCCGAGGACCCGGTCGGTGTCACCCCAGGGATAGATGGCATTCCAGATGCGATGGAGGTAATGGAGGTACAGGTCGTCCGCCATGATGAGAAAGAGCAGAACCTGTGCGACCAGCACCCACAGCATCCTGCGCCGGATGAGCATCGCGATCGCTCCCACCCAGTAGAGAGCCAGAGCCGCGGGCCCGAGCAGATCGGTCTGCGCGATCAGCGCAAGGATGTGGTGCGGTTTCAGCGCCATATGCGCGGTCGCCAGGACGAACTGTGGCGGCTGGGTTCGAGTGAGCGGCGGGACGTGGGGGATACGCGTGACCACGGTCACGATCGCGGCGCCGACGAGTGCAGCGCCGAGCGCGATCCCCAGCCGGATAACACAGTTTCGCGGCGACGCTCGCGCGGCTTTCACGACGGCCGCCGCCAGCAACCCGCATGCGACCACGAGTGCGGTGATCGCCTCCAGTCCGTGGATCACCCAGATCGAAGCCGTGATCGCGCCGAGAAGCACCGCGTTGTCCCTCGTACCTCGTCCGCGAATCACACGCAGTGCGGCGACGATGAGAGGAACGATAAGTGTCTGGTCGACGATCTCAGGAAAACGCCCGATGATCGCCTGACCTCCTGGGAAGATGAGCCCGATTGCGAAGAAGGGCACGACCGCTGCGAGCGCAATCGACCCGGTGGCTTCGAGGGTCAACAAGGTGAGCGCGAGCGGGAGCACCACGAGGGTCGCTGTGATGATCGGTGCCATCGCACTAGCGGGGTACGGCGCTCCGAGCCACGACACCACGGCGGCCGTCGCCTCGAAACCAGGTCGCGCTCGAATGAAGTCAGATCCCTGGAGCGGGATCGGAAACAGCGGCAGCACGTCGTGCGTCCGCACGATCGCGTTGACGACCCCTGCGTGAGCGGGCGAATCCCAGTCCGGTGGCAGCACCTGTTCGTGCAACGCCCACGCAAACACGGCGGCGCTGGTCAAGCCGACGATCAACGCTGGGATCGGCAGCCACCATGGCTGTTCCGTAACGGGTGCGACCTCGGTACGCCGCCACCGAAAGACCGCAGCGATGCCGAGCACCACCAGCCCCGGAAACACGGTGACCGCTTCGAACGGGATATGAACATCGTGCAGCACTAGTCCATAGATGCCGATGAACCCCGCGGACAGTCCGGGTGCCAACGCGAGCCGCTGCCATGCACGCCAGGTCGGAGCAAGCAGCGTGGCAAGCGCGAAGCCGGGGAGGAAGGCGACCGCCATCACCCCTGGAAGGGTTTGCGCGAAGTCCTGGAACGGCACGCCGGATCGAGCTCAGCGACCTTTGAGCGTGGCTACCGCAAAGACCGTGCGCGCCATGATGAGCAAGTCGAGAGCGATCGACTGTCGCTTGATGTAGTAGAGGTCGTACGAGAGCTTGATGGTTGATCCACCGACATCGCCGGCGTACCCGTAGTTCACCTGAGCCCAACCGGTGAGGCCAGGTCGCACCGAGAGCCTTGTGTTGTAGTACGGGATACTCTCGCGGAGTGTTTCGACGTATTGCGGCTGCTCGGGCCGCGGCCCGACGACGCTCATTTCGCCTCGCAGGATGTTCCACGCCTGCGGCAGCTCATCGAGGTGCAGGCGTCGGAGCACCGCACCGACTCTCGTGATGCGCGCATCGTCCTCTGCTGTCCAGTGCAATTCCTCGCGACCGTGACCGCGCATCGTGCGGAGTTTCACGATCTCGAAGTGCTTGCCGAAGTGGCCGACGCGAATCTGACGGTGAAAGATGGGTCCGCGATCGTCGATCTTCATCGCCACCCAGATGAAGGGAAGCAGGATCCCCAGGAGCACCAGGCCGATGAGGCCGGCGACGATGTCGGCTACTCGTTTGAAGAGCGCGTACAGGCGCGAGGTCTCGCCGCGCTGTTGCAGGGAGAGCAACCACGTTTGACGGAGTCGCTCGACAAGCAACCGACCGGTCAACTCTTCGTAGACATCGGCGAACGAACGCACCACCAGCCCACGGTCATAGCACTCGACCAACCCCTGGAACAGGTCGGTGGGGAGATCCTCCTCGGCGCCGAGCACGATCTGATCGGCATCGCGAATCGCCGCGGTGTTGGCGAGACGGGCTGCTGCGTCGGGGTCCGCCGGGTGAATCGTCCCGACCACCCGGTAAAGCCCGGCCATCTGGACGTCGACCTCGGACGACACGCGATCGATGATGTCGGCGTCGGCCACCAGCAGAATCCGCCCGGCAAAGATTGCCCGCGCAAATACGCGGCGATAGAACAGCCGCCAGCAGAGTACGGTGATGGCGGCGACCGGAACCCAGATGAGGATCGTCGGCCTCGTGACGCCGTAGGGCACTGCGAAGAACACGACAAGCAGAGCGATCGTCTCAAGCGTCACGGTAATCGCGACGACCCGGAAGATACCGCGGACACTCACAGCCTCGTGGAGGTCGTACGCGTCGACCATGAGTGCCGCGGCAAGCCACAGGCCGGTCGCGATCGCCACCCCGGCCCACGGGATGGTCAGCCCGGCGTGCTGGATTGGCCCGGAGCGGAGATTGAACGCGATAATCAGCGAGGCCGCCACAAGCACAGAGTCGCCTGCAGCGAGGAGCAATTTCCGTTCAGAAGCGAGGATTCCCCGCCGGCCGGCCGCAACTGTGGCGCCCGGAACGTCCTGGGCGATCATCAAAACAAGCCTAACGGTTTACCGTGCGCTGAGATCATGTCCCTCGATGAGTGACACACCAATCGCCGATCTCCCCTTTGTCAGCGTGGTCATTCCCGTGTTCGACGAAGCGCGCCACATCGAGGCGTGCCTCGAGTCGGTCCTGCAACAGGACTATCCGGCCGAACGATACGAGGTCATCGTCGCCGACGGCTGCTCGACCGACGGTACGCGGGCGATCGTCGAGGCGATTACCCGGCGCAACGCCAACGTGCGCCTCATCGACAATCCAGGGCGGCTCCAGGCGGCGGGGCTCAACCTCGGCATCCTGGCCAGCCGGGGCTCGATCATCGCCAGGCAGGATGGACATGCCGAATGGGGCACGAACCATCTGCGCCGCTCAGTGGAACTCCTGCGGTCGAGCGGCGCCGACAACGTCGGCGGGCTCCAGGACGCGACCGGCGACGGGGTCTCGGGTCGCGCGATCGCCCGGGCGATGGGCTCGCCGTTCGGGGTGGGCGGCGCGGGCTTTCGTTACTCCGACCGTGGGCAGGAGATGCCCACCGTCTTTCTCGGCACGTTTCAGCGAAGCGCGTTCGAGCGAGTTGGACTGTTCGACGAGGCCTACCCGCCTCACGAGGACTACGAGCTCAATCACCGGATCCGATCCAGCGGCGGCCGGATCCTCTACGCGCCGGACATTCGCACGCGTTACCACGTCCGCGACGGGCTGATGCCGCTGTTCCGCCAGTATTTCCGCTACGGCCGAGGCAAGGTCCGGGTCGCTCGGGCCAGCCCCGGGGTGATCCGCGCACACCACCTCGCCGCTCCAGCGCTCGTCGCGGCCATCCCGGCGATGATCGCTCTCGCTCCCACCCGGCGCGGACGGCGCCTGAGCCTCACCGGGTTCGCCGTATATGCCACCGCCTGCATTGTCGCCGGGCAGCTGGCGGGGCGCACTGACCCGATGGCGGTCCGCGTGCGGATCCCCGCGACGTTCGCGGTGATGCACGTAGCCTGGGGGCTGGGCTTCTGGTCGGGGATATTCGAGGCTGCCAGAGGCGTTCCCACGGGTGGTGGTTCGCCTCCGAGGATCCCTGCCGGATCGCCGCCTGCGCAGCGACCGCGTCCCTGAGCCGTATTGTTCGCCCTGTGGCACGAAGGATTTCAAACGCGGTGACCGATCGACCGAATCCGCTCTGCATGGTGGGTGCGGGCTACGTGGGCCTGGTCACCGCAGCCTGCCTCGCCGACGCGGGTGTGGATGTCCGTCTGCTCGACATCAATGCCTCCCGGCTCGCGATGCTGCGACGCGGCGAGGCGCCGATCCACGAGCCCTTGCTCGACGAGCTCCTCGCCAAGGTCATCGGCAACGGGCAGCTTGAGCTCCACGAGGATGCCGCGACCGCGATGGACGGAGCCCAGATCATCATGCTCGCTGTGGGTACGCCGCCCCTCAGCGACGGCAGAGCGGATCTCACCCAGGTGCGCTCCGCCTTGAGCGAGGCGGTCCAGCACGCCGGTCCCGAAACCGTGATCGTGATTAAGAGCACGGTCCCGCCGGGAACCACGGCCTCGCTGCAGTCCTTGTGCCGGCGCAACGGGCGCACGGTGCCCATTGCGGTCTGTCCGGAGTTCCTGGCCGAGGGCAGTGCCGTGCGGGACTTCCGGCAACCGCCCCAGGTGGTCATCGGTGGCGAGGATCACGATGCGTGCGAGCGAGTGGCTCGACTGTTCGGCCATCTCGACGCCCCGATCCGCATCACCGACCCGACCAGCGCCGAGCTGATCAAGTACGGGGTGAATGCCTTTCTGCTTTGAAGATCTCGTTCATCAACGAGATGGCCCAGCTCTGCGAGTTCACTGGCGCTGATGTCAGCTCGGTGGCGGACGGCATCGGCACCGACGAGCGCATCGGCCGTGCCTTCCTCGGTGCGGGTCTCGGATTCGGTGGCTCGTGCTTCCCCAAAGACGTGCGAGCGCTGGACCAGGCGGCGAGCTATCACGGGCAGAACTTCCAGCTCCTCCGCGCGGCGGTCGAGGTAAATCAGCAGGCTCGCAGCCGCTTCGTCGCCAAGATCCAGCGCGCGCTCAACGGCAAGCTCGCCAAACGACGCATCGCCGTGCTGGGTCTCTCGTTCAAACCCGGGACCGACGATGTCCGTCAGGCCGCTTCGATCGATGTCATCCGCCACCTCGAGGACCTCGGCGCTTTTGTGGTGGCTACCAACCCGGTCGCGATGGAGAACGCTCGCCCCCTGCTTCCCCGGACGGAGCTCGTGGACGATCCGTTTGTGTGCATCACCGGGGCGGACGCGGTGGTGGTGGTCACGGAGTGGCCGGAGTACGTCGGTCTCGACTGGGCTCGGGCGGCCATGCTGGTGCGCAGGCATCTGGTGGTCGACGGACGTAACTGCCTTCCTGTGGATAAACTCGTCGACCTCGGGTTCACGTACATCGGCGTGGGCAGACCGATTCGAAACCGAGGCCGGCCAAAGGGGCAAAGTCGGGCGCCAGGCCACCAGCGGAGCTTGTCGCGGTGCCATGACCGGGCCCCTTCGCGCGTCGTCGTCACAGGCGGCGCGGATTCCTCGGGTCACACTTAGCCGACCGGCTGATCGCCGACGGAGCAGAGGTGATCTGGTGGTCAATCTGATCACCGGGAGCACGCGCAACGTCAGCCACCTCGAAGGCAATCCGCGGTTCACGCTGTGCACCGATGACGTCTCGGCGCGTGGAGCGTCAACGGCCCTGTCGACGCGATCCTGCACTTCGCATCGCTCGCGTCGCGGGTCGATTACTTGCGATATCCGCTCGAGACCCTGGAAGTCTGGATCTCGGCACCATGAACGCCCTTCGCCTTGCCGAAGAGAAGGGAGTCACATTCCTGCTCGCCCCGACTAGTGAGGTGTACGGTATCCGACCGTCCAACCGCAGCCAGAGACCTATTCGGGTACGTCAACCTATCGGTTCACGCAGACGTCTATGACGAGTTGAAACGGGCCTCCGAGGCGTTTACGATGGCGTTCAAGAACGCGCGCGGTGTGGACGTGCGCATCGCGCGCATCTTCAACACCTTCGGACCACGCATGCGTGAGCACGATGACCGCGCTTCCCGCAATACATCACTCAAGCGCTCGCCGGCGACCCCATCACCGTGACGGGGACGGGTCACAAACCCGCAGCCTCTGTTATGTCGATGACCTCATCGATGGGATGGTTCGACTGCTGCACTCCGAGTACAGCCTGCCGGTCAACCTCGGAACCCGCACGAGATCACGATGATGGGACCGGCCGAACTGGTCCGCGACCTTTGCCGAAGCTCCTCGCGCTTCGAGCTCCGTGCCCTTCCAGTTGACGATCCAAAGCGCCGGTGCCCAGACGTGTCGGTGGCGCAACGCGAGCTGCAGTGGATGGCGGTGGTTCCTCTGAGTGACGCCCTGCAACGCACCATCGATTGGTGGCCGCGCCGTTCTTAGCGCACTGACGAAGCAGCCCTTAGGGCTATGACCAACCAGATAGCGTTTCGACTGCTCCCCGTCGACGACAAAGCGGGTGTCTTTGCTCAGGAAACTCTCGATCGCACGCAGCGGGCCGGGCCGGGACTGTCGAAATAACCAGAGTTGATCGATGCAACCATCCTGGACGTGCATGAAGTCTCCGACCTTCACCAAGTCGGCGTAGAGTTGCATCTCGCGCTAACGTGTGCTCGCGAGTGGCCGCTGTCCAGAATGACCAGCACGTGATTGGGTTTCGCCGCCTCAATGCGTTCGCGTACGCGCTGCACAACAGACATCGTGGAGCTTCGAACGAGGAACTCCACGCCGGGGATGCTCGATGGTGCTCAGCTTCTCGACATCGATCGTGGGGACCTTTCCTCGCCCAAGTAGATCGAAGATCGAGGCCATGTAGTACGCAGACCCGCCGCGGCTTGTCCCGCATTCCACGATGAAGTCGACGTCGCCATTGACGATCGACTCCTGGAGCAACCAGGCGTCGGTGACGTTCTGCCAATCGGCTTCCCCAGCCACGCGAGTCGCTCAAAGTTGCCATTGCGCTTGATCAGTACGGTGAGCGCCATCTGCCTGATCGCACCATCCTCAAGCCACGGTCGAAGCCGCTTGCCGACTGATGACTGCGCGAGGCGCGTAAGTACAGACACCGGATGAGGATAGCCGAAGGGGCACGAACCCGAGGGGCTGCCACAACCGCTGGTTGATGGCGCGTTACTCACCTCGGTCGCTGCATCTATAACAGGCTTGCGCGCGACGGTAACTGTGTCGAATGCAATCGTCAGCGGGTATCCGGTAATCGCCTTGACGCGGTTGAGTACTCTGCCTCGAGGGCCCCGTCTCGTGTCGTATGTATTCCCCGGATACCATGCACGCGGTCGTGGCTCCAAGCACTCTCGAACAGCGACAGCTCAACGGTGAGCCCTGCATCCTCACAGAGCGAGCGCATGCCCTCCGGGTAGATGCGCCAGCAGTCGATCGGCGCCTCGTGGTACGGCCAGCTTACCGGGTTCACGGTCAACACCACGCCGCCGGGCTTGCAGACCCGCGCAAGCTCGGGGATCCAGAGCCACGGCTTGCGGACGTGCTCGATCACCTGGCCGGAGACGACGATGTCGAATGTTCCGTCGGGTGCCTCGATCTTGTAGTCGGTCGTCATCCGGTACGTCAATTCACTGCCGCGGCCGGTACCCCACAGGAGCCCACCATGGTCGTCCACCTGTGACGCCAGGTCCGCGGTGGACCATGTGACATCCGCGGTGACCTCTCGACGGTACGAGGACGGATTCCCATCCGGGCCGAGCTCCAGTACCTGCGCGCCATCGGTGAAGAAGCGAAGGAGGTGCTTGCGAAAGACCAGGATGCTGTTCTTATGCATGTAACGAATCAGCGTGGAAGCGTAGACGGCCTACCGTGGGAGGACAAGCCAACGTGCGCTGTCACGCGGTTCTCGGTGATCGGCGGGGCTTGGGCGCGTGCCTCGAAATCAGTGTCGCGTACGTCTGCCAATACTCCTCGACGACGCGCTGCGCGGCGAAGTGGGTCTCGTATCTGTGCCGCCCTGCCGTGCCCATCTGCTCAACCTGTCCGGGCGTGCCGAGGACGCCGGCGACGGCAGCGGCGAGCGCGGTCGGATCACCGGGGGCGACAAGGCTTCCGGTGACACCGTCGACGACCTGATCGGGGATCCCCGCGACGCGACTTGCGACGACGGGACGTGCGGCCGCCATAGCCTCGAGGATGACGATTGGAAAGTCCTCGTGACCGACGGATGGAAGGACCACGACGTTCGCCACGGCATATAACGACCACGGGTCGGAATGCTCGCCCAGGAAACGTACCCGGTCGGATAGCCGTAAAGTCGCCGCCAGATGTTCGAGCGCCGCGCGTTCCGGACCGTCGCCCGCGAGCACTAGCACGACGTCATCGAACTGAGGCGGCAGCTGCGCGAGCGCCTGCAGAACGTAACGATGGCCCTTGCGCGCTTCGAGGCGTGCAACAACGAGCGCTATGCGAGCCTCGGAGCCGACCCCCAATGACACTCTCGTGTCCTCCTCGGACGCTCGAGGATGTCGACTCACCACAGCATTCGGAATCACCCGCCGGCGGCCTGGATTGACGCGAAGTACGTTCTGCAACCTTGTTCCGGCCTCGGCCGAGCCGGTGACAAACATGCTGACCGATCGGACCACCAGGCGGTCGAAGGGAAAGTCAACCACTCTTCCGGGCGTCCGGTACGGGTACGCAAGATTGTTGACGACATAGAGCACGGGAATCCCCGCGAGATGAGCCGCAATCGCGGTCGCATTACATGAGATCGCACCCGGGAATCCGCCATTATTGATGTGCACAAGATCAGGGTCGCTGCGGCGCAACTCGGTATACATGCGTCCGACGTCCCAGATGAGACAGGCTTGTCTGACCGGAAGCAGCGATATGCCGCCGCGAATCAGGCGCGATGTCCGACGAGAGCGGCCGCGGGACAGGGCGACCTTCAGGTTGGCAGGATCCGGCAGCCGTAGCCGCCCGTGCTCGGCGCACGTTGGATCCAACTTTGCGTGCAAGCCTTTCTCGTATTCTGGCCAGGCGCGGTACGTGAACACGGCTTGTAGCGAAGGCCGGTCGACCGCGGCGGCCAGGAGAACAAGGAGAGTCAACTCGCTGCCGCTGAACCAGTAGTTGTCCGTGTGATAGTGAATGCGCACGTCACTTCGCATTACATCACGGTGCGTGCTGCCGGTGACCAGGGCACCTTACGACCCTTCCGTCGCTCCGGAGGGTGCTGAGCCTCGGACTGTACCCGGCGGGTTTCAAGGTAGGATGCGAGTCGAATGGCCGGACACGCCATCTTCGTGCATGACGCTGGCGATTACCCGCTCACTGATTCGGGGACTCTGGTCGCGCTCACCGCGGCAGCCATCGAGGCCACCCGGCAAGCCGAACTCGCGGCGAAGGTACTTGACGACCTCACGCCTCGGCCCGGAATCAACCGGAGTCCGGACGCTTACCAGCGGTGGCAAATGGACTGGCTCGACCGGCTTGACACCGCCTGCCAGCTCAATGGCATCGCTCGGCGCTGCGCGCAGCTGATCGTACCGGCTGTGGGATTCATTTGTCGTGAACGCGCGGATGCTTGCCGGCGCAGTTGATCAACTCGCGGCCGAGTCGATCACCTACGTCGGCAAGACCGGTCCTGTGGAAGCCACCGGATATCACGGCGGACACCTGCAGTTCTGGCCGCGTCTCGGCGACGTGCCCCTGGCCGGCCGACTGCTTGGGGTGATCGCCGCGTCACGATCGCTTCCGTATACCGCTCGCTCAATTGACGGCCAGCCCCCGCTGGGCGGCCGGACCCAGCCACTGCTCGGTCGGGTGAAGCGCGAGCTCTCGCGCACGCTAGGCCCGTACCGTCGTGCGTACTGGGGCCGTCTGCCAGTCCGCGCTCGACGATCGACGACGCTGATGCTGTGGTACGCAGGGTATGGCGCGGATCAGTTTGCCGTCGACGAGCGCGCGGCGGGACGAGACACTGCGTTCATCACGCGCGGCGACAGGTCGTTTCGCATCATCGATCCCAGTGTCCCTCCGCGTCACAGTCCCGGCCGGCGCATCAATCTGACGGTGCGTCCGGTGAGTCGGGCTTGCTCCAGGCACTGACGGCGTTGCTTGACGAAGTCGACGACTGGGCGGGCGTTCCCGGTGCCGCCAGAATCCTCGAGAGTCGGTTGGCGGTATATCTCCATGGGATCTGCGTGAGTGTCGGTGTCGCCGCGCGCCGAACAGTGGGCGAGTTCTCGCATTTCGGAGTCAAGCGGATTGCCGCGGCAAATCCAGTTCACTGCAGGAGTTTGCCTGCCTCATCGCCGCGCGAACTGCGCACAGTTTCCCCGGATCCTCGTCCAACACGGAGATCACCTGTTGCCGTATGGGTCGTGGCTGATCACGGAGACCGCGAACTTCGACGAGCTGGCAGCGAGCGACCCAACGATGGAGGATGAACTCACCGCCGCCGCTGCCAGGCTGGGCGTCGATACGCCTCGGGTCACGTATTACGCTCCTCGTATCACCGCGCGTCGTCGAGAGCGCACGGACGCACGGCCGCGTGCCCGGAGCCGGCACCATCTGCTACGTACCGGCGTATCTCTTCGGTGACTCCAGGCACGTCGGTGGATACAACTTTGACGACGCGTGGGCTCACCGGTGGCACCTGCGCGTTCTCGATGTGATGACCACCAGGCCAGACCTTCGCTTCATCTGGAAGGGGCTCCCCTCCACCGATCAGGCAGTCGACCCAATTCCCGCGATCATTGCGGAGCGCGAGATTCGCAACGTAACGTACGAAGGGCGGCCTTTCACCACGATGATCAGCGAGGTCGATCGGGTTTTCACCGACTTCCCAAGCACCGCGGTGTATGAGACCGTCCATCTCGGCAAACCCATCCTCGCATTGACGTTCCCTCGCTTCTTCTCTTTGCGGCCGCGGGCCGCCGCTCAGTTTGCGCAGGTGCTGCGCGCGTGTGACACTGAGGAGGATGCGCTCGAGCAGATCAAGGTGTTTCTTGATGCGGACCCGAAGGACTGGGTACTTCCCCAGGACGGAACCTGGCTCTTCCTTGATCACGCGGAGCATGTATGTCAACTCGTCGAGCGGGAAAATCGGCGAGAGGTGCTGCTCATAGCGTTCCGGCCAGCGGTTCGCGACCCGAGCCAGCAGGCCGCGCACGCCCGTGGACGGGAAGCGCTCGTTGAAGATCACACGCTCAATCGAGAAGCGCGCGACCGAGTAGCGATACTGGCTGAAGAACACGTGCGCCGGATCGAAGTATCCGAGCGAATCCACCGCGAATGCGTGACGATGGGTCGGATCAACGGCGGCCCACCGGGATCGGAAATAGGGGACGTCGATCCGCACAAGGCCGCCAGGCTTGCCGATCCGGTGAATCTCCTCGAGGGCGTCGTCACAATGTTGTCGAGATGCTCGAGCACGTTGTAGAGATAGATCTCATCGGCAGTGGGACAACTCGAACGGATAGGGGAGAACATCAAGGTCGTGAATCACGTCGGCGCCGGATGCGGGGTTGATGTCTACGCCGATGGCGCCGGGACGCTTCTTCGAGCCGCAGCCGAGGTCAAGATCATCGATAGATCCGGCCGGCACAGGCGACTTGACATCATGAACGCCGATGAGGGCTCCAGTGTGAACAGCGCCAACCGATGCGCCATGGAGGGCCTGCGAGGATCCGTATCGGCTTCTACAGCCACGCATCGCGGATCGGCGGAGCCGAGACGTACGTTGGAGTGTACTGCGTGCGGGGACTCGATCCGGAGATCTTCGAGGTCCACGTTTTCGTTCCCCCCTTTGGCGGGAGTTCATCGATTTCCTGGGCATTCGGGAGCGGCGAGACATGCAATTGCACGTTGTGAGGATAGTCGAGCCCGCAACCGCGTTTCCGGCGGGAGATCCAGTGAACCCTCGGACGGTCCACCACCGAGCTTCGGCGCCCAAGATCGAACTCCTTCGCGGATCCGCAGCCTCGCGCTTGCGTTGCGGCTCCCTCCTTCGGGGCTGCGGCTGGGCCACGATGCGCTGCGTTATGCGAGCCTCCCTCTGAACCGTCCTCGGCTTGAAGCGGCATTCAAACCGTATGACCTCGACGTCCTCCACGCGATCAACGGGGGCTATCCGGGGGCCACAAGTGCGCTAGCCGCCGTCCTCGCAGGCCGGAGATCCGCCAGACACTCCGTCATGACTGTCTGCAGCACCGCGATGCCACGAAGCATCCTTGAGCCGGTGGAGCGCCGGGTTGATCGCCGGCTGGCCGGCTCCCTCGACGCCGTCGTCGTGCCCGCCCAGAGCGGCCTGCTGCGGCCATGGTGGCTCGTGACTTTCCGCGCGAGACGATGAGGATCATCCCGTGGGGAGCGCGATCGATCCCCTATGCCGTCGATCCCGGCGCGCGCGTGCGCCTCGGGCTTCCCGCCAAGGATCCGGTCATCGTCTGCCTTGCGAACTTCACTGCCACAAAAGGGCAGGCGGTCATCGTTGACGCGATGCCCGTGCTCGCCGAACGATTCCCGAGGATACGGGCGGTCCTCGCAGGGGACGGGCCGGAGCTGCGCGCGCTGCGCGAGCGCGCGATCGAACGCCGTGTTATCGAGAGCGTGATCTTCCCCGGATCCTTCGAGGAGCCCTGGGATCTGCTCCGGGCGGCCGATGTGTTCGTCTTGACCTCGGAGATCGAGGGTCTTCCGCTCGTGGTGCTCGAGGCCATGAGCCAGGGTGTGCCGGTCGTGGCGACAGACGTCGGTGGCATGCCTGAGGCGGTCATCGACGACGTGACCGGATTCCTCCTGCCACCTCGGGACCCGGACGCTCCTGGCGACAGCGATCACACGGATTCTGAGCGATCCTGCCGTTGCGAATCGAATGCGGCAGGCTGCGCTGGCTCGATTTGAACAGCGATTCACCATGGAGCGGATGCTCGAATCCCACCGTGATCTCTATGCCAGGCTTGCGCAGATCGGCGACCCGCCAGCTCTGCTGAAGCGCTGACCCGGTGGTCAGTGGTTCGCCAGGATGCCCTGGTCAAGCGATTGACCACGCGCGTCCTGGAAGAAGGCCGCAACGGTCGCCTTAAGACCAGAAGCAAAGTCCCGCGGCGAGTAGTCGAGCAAGGAACGTGCCCGCCCGATGTCGAGGACGCTGGAGCGAATATCGAACGAGCGCTCGGGTTGGTGCTCGATGATCGCGGCTTTGCCGGCTGCAGCAATGATCGCGTGAGCGATCTCGAGAACGGTCAGACCCACTCCCGAGCCGATGTTGATGGTCCCAGTGTCGATCCGGCCGGCGACCATGCGGCTCACGGCATCGGCGACATCGCCGACGAATACGTAGTCGAGCAGCGCGGAACCGTCCCCAAAAATCCGTAACGGATCTCCCTTGCTGATGCGATCCAGGAAGATCGCCACCACCCCTTGATCACGGCCATCCGGCTGATGAGGGCCGTAGACGTTGGAGCAACGAACAATCTGCAGCATCGACCCGGATCGTAGCGCCGACATCTGAGCGTATCCTTCTGCGGCGAGATGTGATGCTCCATAGGGTGAGATTGGTCGCGCTGCGTCCGTTTCGCGGACCGGAAGCCGCACCGGATTGCCGTACACGGCACCGCCCGACGACATGTAGGTGAGACTCGCGTGCCGACGCTCGCGAAGCGCCTCGAGAACCGCGATCGAGAGGCAGCAACATCGCCAACGCCGCCTCAAAGGGATGGGCTTCGGCACCACCGGGCGTGTGCCCCCCGATCGAGTACACGACATGATCGACGTCACGCAAGGCGCTGTCGAGGACCGCGGCCTGATGCGCGTCCCCAACAAGGATGCGCGCACCGGCCGCACGAGCGGCTTCATCCGCCCAGGTCTGGAACAAGTCAGCCCGGTGACGGTCATCCGCCGCAAGGAGCCGCTCGCCAATAGCGCCCCAGGAAACCCCATCCGAGTATCAGGACGCGCGGCGTGACCGGACAGGATCCTGTCATCGGCGATGAGTATGGCCCAGCCATACTCCATCCCTGATGCGCAGAGCGATCAGGCGCTCGTGCTCGGCTTGCGCGCAAACGCGAACAGCGAGATGCCGAACGGGAGATCGACCATGCGGAGTGGCATCCGTTCCGCTGCGAACAGGGTGGCGAGAGCGTTGTTCACCAGGCCGGGTGGCGTCATCGAGAAGTCTGATTTCATGGGACCGTCGGTCTGACCCGACGTTTCAGGATGAACCCGGCACAGGGACAGGTCAATTGCGGCGGCAGGGATAAAGAGCAACGTATTGAAGGCGGTCAACCGCTGGATGCGTAACCCGGCGCCCTCGATCCGTTCGCGAAGAAGCCGCCGATTGTAGCGGCGGTAATGGCCACTGACCTCATCCTGGCGACCCCACATCCATTGATACGCAGGGACCGCAACCGCCACGCCGCCACCCGGCCGGACGACACGAACGAACTCGCGCAATGCCAGCTGGTCATCGTCGATGTGCTCGATCACGTCGAATGCGGTCACGAGGTCAAAGCTCCGATCCTCGAACGGCATCGCCTCGGCTCGCCCGTACCGGAACGCCAGCCCTCCACGTCTTTGCACCGCCGCCTCGCAGCGCGGATCCACATGGCGGACGGTAACCTGCCGAACTCCAGCAGCGAGCTCGCGATCATTCCCCCACCCGAGCCGACGTCGAGGATGCTGACGGGCGGTCGAAGAGGATGCCGGCGGCAGCAGGGCGGGCAGGATGACGTTGCGTCCGCGGAACCACCAATGCGAGTCCTTCGACCTCGACGTACTCGTCATAGAACTCAGTTCGCATGATTCGACTTCGCGGGGTGTTCAGCCGAGGAGCGCACATCATGACCCTGGATATCGACGGTATGCGCAGGAATCGGCTCGTGGTCATGAGGGCAGACAGGCTCTCGCTGGCGCGTGGTGGAAGGGAGCCGCACATAAGTCGTGCCCACATTCTCCCAACCAGTAGAAGTGTCCGTGGGTGTGTCGCCAGGCCTCACCGTGCTCTGTCCGGCCATGCGAGGGTAGTGCCGAACTCCCTTCTCGACGATTCTGAAGTTCCACTTGCGCGCTTTGGCGACCAACTCCGTGTCGATGAAGAAATCGGTGGTCTCGAGATCGATTCGCTCGAGCACCTCGCGCCGCATCACCTTGAACGAGCAATCGACATCCCGGACCCTGACCCGGAACAGGACACCGACCATCCGGTTGTACATCCAGGAGAGAATGCATCGAAGGACCGCGTCATAACGATAGACACGGAAACCGAGCGCGACGTCGGCAGCGCTCATGAGCGGAAGGAAGTAACGAAGCTCGCGCACGTCGAACTGAAGATCGGCATCCGTGTAGAAGATCAGGTCCCCGCGAGCTTCATGGAACCCTGCGCGAAGAGCGGCGCCATAGCCGCGATTCTCCGGAAACGACACCAATCGAACCCGCGTATCCGCCGGCGCTGATTGCGGTGACGCATTCCGCCGTACCGTCTGCGCTGCCGTCGTCGACAACGATGATCTCGTAGGGCAGCTTCAGGTCGTCCGCAGCGGTCTGTGCGGCGTCGATCGCCCCGCGAATATTGGCTTCCTCGTTGTACGCCGGCAAGACGATCGACAGCGACGCGATCGGAACCGACGTCGAGCTCACTGGGTCCTCCGCTGGAATGGATGGAAGTAATCATATTCCCCCTCAGCAAACAACGTGGTTCGCGGACCAGGTAGCTGCGAGGATCGAACTCCGGGGCAAGCAGGTACCCAGGTCGAAGCAAGATGACGTGGATCACCGACAACCCTTCACCTCACCGCCAGGATCGTCCGTCCTATCGTCCTCAAACACCGATTCACCCCAATCGCAACGACCGGGTGTCAGCGTTGTCGTAAAACGATAGATTTCTCGAGCAGGAAGCAACAAATATATCAGCATCAAAGAGATTGGCAGAGTTGCGGTGCGCGCGGTGGCTCAAACCATGGTGGTTCAACATCTAACGAGGAACACTGGAAACCCGGGCGTGGGGGGCGGGTAGTGGAACGCCGGTGGTGTCGTGCGGCGAGTGTGCTGTACACCACAAATCTTCGCGCCTGCAAAGGCGGAGTGATGGTGGTGGCGGGGGTCGGTGTCCTTCTCGGTGGATGCAGTGATTTACCACAAACAATATAGCTTTAATAATATTACATACACCAAACCAATAAAAGCCAGGGAAGAACCCAGCATCAAGCCGCACTGTTTTCCAAATGAGTTCATCACGAGGTAGTGAACACCGTTGGTGACTGTGATCGGTAAAATCCTCATCTGATTGAATGGTGATGTCAATAAACATACAACAACAAAGGAATGAACCCAAGTAAAACACACCGATTTGAGTACAATACGTAGATGAATGAAAACCCCTCAAACATGACCACAAGTAATTGAGTGCAGCATACCAACACGCAGAAACACGAGATGGCGCGGTCAACAGCACCATGACAACAACGTTGAAATAATGTAACCACCCAATACAACAAACAAACCCGAATCCCGACTCTCACAGGACAATAAAATCCTGCATTTAAAAAGATGCATCCATCTCCAATACGGAGGCCGTCAGCCGCGACGATGACCTCGCGAGCTGGGTAGGCAATGTCGGGAACCCATAAGACGCTCAATCCAACCTGATGCACCACGTTGGCGACACGGCCCCCGCCGCGAATACGCAGAGGCAAAATCGCAGTCTCCGAATCCCGGCTCGATGCTGAGGGCTGAGGAGATAGAGTCGGCTGCCAGCGAGTGGCAGTATGATGCCGGCAAGGCTGGCGACATATGCGATGGGCACGGCGAAGGCGTGCGCGGTGTGGCTCGAAATGTTGGAGGCCGCGATCATCGGCGCGGCATTGCTCAGTGCGGCGAAGGGCTCGATCGTGGTACCTGGAATGCCTCGGCCGTACACGACGAGGAAGGTAACGGCGAAGACCGCCGCGCCGAGCGCAAGAGCCGCCAGCGCCGTGACCGGCACAGCGCGACGGAGGACGAGCTCACACAGCGCGTACAGCCCCAACCCCGCGATAACGACCGGAAGGATGGTCGCCTTTGCACCGGAGGCCCCGATCATGATCAGGGCAATGACGGCCCACGACCCGAGGGCGCCCTGCCCACGCCAAGCCGCCTCGGGTAACCGCTCGGCGATCAGGTAAAGGAGTGCCATGCTGAAAAACGTCAGCCCAAACGGAAACGTCCAACTCGCCCACAGGTGGAAGTTGAACTGATCGAAGAAGGGGCTCACTTGGCTCAGATCGGCAGTGAGGTCGAGTGCTCCGAGCGAAAAATGCCACCACGATCGCCAGCGCGCCGGTCCAGGCTTCCCCGGCTGGGAACCGACCCACGACGAAGAGCTGACATCCGAAGACGAGGATGGTCGGAAAGACGTTGAGCCTGAACCCGATGGTTGGAATGCTGATCCCGGTCACTTGATTGATCGCTGCCATGTGGTCGAAGACGAACCATTCGTAGTGCAGAGGGACACCCGAAAGCCCGGCGCTGGTCGCCGGCCAGTGGTTCCTCGCCTCCGCGATATTGCCGATGAAAAACGGGAAGTCCACGTAGTACGAAACCGAATGTGATGTCGACGGAAGGGGAACCTGAGGAAGAAAGGCAAGCGCAAGGTAGACGACACCGATGGCGAGCGCCCCGGCAGCGGTCCACATCACCCGGTTCGACATGGGTTCCCCGGCCGTGTCGTGCGGCGCGACGCTGGCTCGTCGCCACACGACCAGTCCGCACGGGATGATCACCACGAAGGGGTAGAGGGCCGAGGTGAGTTCTCGCGCCGAGCGCCGCAGTCGCGCTGAAAGCGAGTATCTCCAACGTCTGCCCGGGGCCAGCCAAGCGCGATGGTGACAAGTGATCCGTGGCGCCGCCCCCTCAGCGCCCAGAGGAGTGCTCCTCCTGGCAGCAGCACAAACCCGATCTCGTAGCCAACGAACCTGGCGATGTCTCCGGCACTCACGCCCGAGACGATCCAGATCGCCAGGAGCACCGCGAGCACGAAGGTGAATGGCGCGATTCCACGGCGCGCCCTCCGCGGAGTGCCGCGCAAGCTCCGGGACCCCTTCTGCCCTAGCCACGGTTAGGCGCGGCCCGCGCCTTCGCGCGGGAAGCAGGAGCAGCGCGGCCAGCTCCCGCCCAAATCGCGCCGGTGATCCCGGCGTAGAAGATCAGGGCGATGTCAAGGTGACCTGGATGAAGGCCTTCCGCTCCTTGTCGAGCACGAGGGTCACGACGGCGGCCACCACGATGATGCATACCATCTTTCCGTACAGGACCGCTCTCCCGCCATCGGTCATGACCCCAGATGTGAGGGGCGGCCGTCTCGAAGATCACCACCACCACCAGGAACTGGACCCAGACGTCATTGACGGCGATTGCCTGAGCACCCCATCCGACGCGCAGTACCAGCACGTTGGCGACGATGTTGACTAAAAGGGCCACGAGCCAGATGGCGAGGTGACGCGTCTGAAGGTTCACCTTATTTAGTCGAGCGTCAATGACGGAACCGTGGCGATCGGAAGGAGCAGGATGGTCAGCGCAAGGGTGTCGAAAGAGTCGGATCGAGCCATGGAAACTTGGCAGAACGCCATCACGATTGGAGCAAACCCCGCCTGACCCAGGCCGGCGGCGGCAGCAGCGATCAACGCCATTGCGATCGTGATCCGCTCAGCGTGACGAGCCCATAGCGGACCGGAGGCACCGCAACTCAACTCCCGCCAGATGGTGGGCAGGAGCACCGCTTGAATGCCGCCGATTGCGCTGGTGGCGACTGCCACGGGTGCCGCGGCGAAAGTGTAGATTCCCAGCACGGCGGACGACGATGCAACGGCAATGGACGAACTGCCGACTAGTCGATACGCCCAGTAGACCTCGGCGAGTATGCCCAGCGGGAATCCGACGCGCAAGAATGAGCGCGCTGCAGCGAGGTCGAATGAAGGACTGAGGCCCAAGCGTGGACGAAAGAAGAAATACAAGGTTGCGGCGATCGAGGAGGTGATCACCGGCGCGAGGAACAGCCCAGGCGTGCCCACGGCCGCCACGAATCCCACGACGAGGACTGGACCGAGGACAGCTTGCGCGACCGCAACCTTCCCGACCACATCGAATCGCGAGCGAGCCGACCACAGAGCCGACAGGAAGGTGCTCCCGCTCGACGCAATGACTGCGACGGGAGCGAGAAACAATCCGAGCTGGACCGCTCCCGGAGCGACGAACAGGCCGATAAACGCGAGGGCACCCCAGGGAGTGCCGAGACGACCAATTCGTACGACACGCCGACGTTCTGCGCCTCGCGCGCCTCCTTCTCTTCACCTCGCGCCAGGTGGTCGATCACCGAGCGGACCGAACCCTCGAACACGCCGCTGCGGATCAGGGTTGCGTAGAGGTAGAGAAGCAGGACGAACTGGGCGTCGCCGTATCGCGCGGGGCCGAGCCAGTGCGCGCGAGAAAACCGGCCCCGACAGCGAGGACCGAGCCGATGAGCGATGCGCCGGAGAGCCCTGATGCGGATCGGAGAATCCTCCGTAAACCCAGGCTCTCCAGAGGATCTGGCACACCAGCCTCGACGGGCAGCCCCTCCTCGGTCACCACCGTCGGCGGCGAGCCACATCGCCGATCCTGACAGCCAGCTCGGGCAACGCAAGAAAAAGAGCCCCCTCCAGGACGAAGCGAGGCGACCCGCACATGCAGGCGAGCGCCGCGCCCCGCGCCTTCCAGGGCCGGTCGGCGCGCGCTACGCGTACGCGGCCGCCAGCGCCCGCCGCCGTTTCATCCAGTCGAGGGCTTCGCGTGCCACCGCCCGCTGCTGATCGTTGCCGCCTCCTTCACAGCCCGTTCGAGGACCCGCGCGTACGTGTCAAAGATGTCGGGGCGATGGCTCAGACCGCTGGATCCACGCGGTACAGCAGCGTTGGCGCCCCGACACCGTCCACCCTCAGGCTGGCCCTGATCATTCGGATCCACAGATCCCAGTCCTCCGCGCCGGAGACCCCGTCTCGAAACCCCCCCGCGTCGTCGTAGGCCGCGCGCGAAAACAGCGCCCCGATCGAGACGAAGTTGTGCCGAAGGATCTCGAGCGCCTGGTGATCTGGTGCCGGAATCGAAGGTGATCCCGTTGGGTCGCGCCGCGCACACCCTCGCCAGGATGCCACCGCAGCGCATCCGCGCAAACGATTCCGCCCGTTTGCGCGTGGAGCGCGACAAGCGATGCAAGGTGATCGGGCAGCCACAGGTCGTCAGCATCGAGCAGTGCGATCAGCGGTGATTCGCGCGCGCGATAGCCGCGCGCCGCGCAGCCGCCGGGCCGGAGTTTCGCTCGAGGCGGGCGACTTCAACCGGAAGCAATGCCTGCCAGCGGCGTGCGAGTGCCTGCGTCTCGTCATCGGAGTGATCGTCGCCCACGACCACGATTGCCGGCGCGAGCGTCTGCGCCGCCACCGATGCCAGAGCAGCACCCAGCGTCCGGGCCGAGTTGAAAGCCGGGATCACGACACCGATTGCGCTGACGGGGCGCGGCGAGGTGGTGGCACCGGCGCGAGGCTGCCCGGGCGGCTCCGTCGTCATCGGCCCAAGGGTACCCGCAGGAATCTGCCGTGGGTTGCTGCCACCGCTCCCTATGATCTCACTCGTGAGCGCCCACACCTACGGCAATCGGGAATTCCAGATCGCTGACCGGCCGGTGGGGCCTGGTCACCCGTGCTACGTCATCGCTGAAGCCGGCTCCAATCACAATCGCGATCTCGATACCGCACTCCGGCTCATCGACGTCGCGGCCGAGGCGGGCGCCGACGCCGTCAAGTTCCAGACGTACACAGCGGAGGGCTCTACTCACGGCGCACACCGGACATGCGCTACCTCAAGGACCAGGGACTTGTCGGTGAGCGCGAGTCGGTGTGGGAGCTGATCAAGCGCGTTGAGATTCCGTGGGAGTGGCACGCCGACCTGGCGGCCCATGCGAGCAAGGCGGGCATCGCCTTCTTTTCGACGCCGTTCCAGGAGGAGGCTGTCGACCTGCTGGAAGGGCTCGGTGTCCCGGCATTCAAGATCGCGTCATACGAGGTCAATCACCTGCCGCTGATCGAGCGCGCGGCCCGATCCGGCAAACCGCTGCTCATCTCCACAGGCATGGCGTCGTCGGCGACATCGAGCGCGCCCTCGAACCGCTGCCGCTGCCGGTGCCCGCGACCTCCTATTGATGCACTGTGCGGTGAATTACCCGCCTCGATTCGATGACCTCAACCTGCGCGCCATTGCCACCCTTCAGTCGGCGTTCCAGATCCCGATCGGCTGGTCCGACCACACCCCGGGTCACAGCGCTGATGTCGTCGCCGTCGCCCTGGGCGCCTGCGCTGTGGAAAAGCACTTCACGTTGAGCCGGAACCAGGAGGGTCCGGACCACCCCTTCGCGCTCGAGCCCGACGAGCTCGCGGGCATGGTCAAGGCGATCCGCGAGACCGAGGCATCACTTGGATCGAGCGTCAAGCGGGTCACCGAGGCCGAGGCCGAGATGTTCCGGCTCGGGCGTCGCAGTCTCGTCGCCAGCCGCGCTGTCGCCGCCGGCGCAGCGCTCACGCGCGATGACCTTGCGATCAAGCGGCCGGGGTTCGGCATCCCCGTCCACGACATCGACCAGGTGGTCGGGCGTCACCTTGCGCGCGCGGTGGCCGAGGACGAGGTGCTCCAGTGGGACGACCTGGTTCGTTGACCGTCGAGCGCAAACGACCTCATGTGACGTTGCGCACGGCACGCGAGGATGACGTCGCTTTGATCAGAGCGCTGCGAAACGACGCCGAGGTCGTCCGCTTCAGCACCAGTGCGCGTCCGGTATCGGAGCCCGAGCATGCTCGCTGGTTCGCGGCGGCACTCGCCGATCCGCGCACCCGCCTCTGGGTAGCAGAGGAGGACGCCAGTCCGGTGGGACAGGTGCGCGTGGATGTCGACGGCGATACAGGGGTGTTCTCGATCGCGGTCGCCGCTACGGCGCGCGGACGCGGCCTCGGTCAGGCAATGCTCCGGCTCGCGCTTACCAGGTCGAACGGCAACATCTTGCCACCACCATGAGAGCCGCGACGCACCCCGAGAACACCGCATCGATACACGTGTTCGAGCGAGTTGGGTTCAATCGCCGCGCGGTCAGCCAGGACGGATTCGTGGTCCTCGAATTGGGGGACGACTAGGCAGTGTCCCGTTCATGAGGGCTCTGGTGCTCGGCTGCGGGTCGATCGGAGCTCGGCATCGCGCAATCTCGCGTCGCTCGATGTCGAGGTGGTTGTCAGCGACCCTGTGGCGGACCGTGCTCGGACAGTCGCCGTCGAGTTGGGCGCGCTCATCACTGATCGAAACGAAGCGTCCGCCGACATTGCGATTGTCGCGACACCAACGATGCAACACCCGGCAGACCTCGAATGGTGCCTCGCGCGGGGGATGCACACGTTCGTCGAGAAGCCACTCGCGGCTACGCGCGAGGGACTTGCGCGCGCCGTAGCGTCCGCGGGTGCAAGTGATCGGATCACGATGGTCGCCTGCAACCTGCGCTTCACCGAGGGCTACCGGTCCATGCGTTCGCATCTTGCCCGCATCGGCCGGCTCATCAGCATCGTCGCGGACTTCGGCTGGTATCTCCCCGCGTGGCGTCCGGGTGACGATTACAAGGCCGGCTACGGGGCCAGGCGCGCGACAGGCGGGGGTATCGTCCTCGACGCGGGAATCCATGAGCTCGACTACGTGCTCGACCTCGCCGGTCCGGTAACCCTTGTCGCTGGCCTCTGGACCGCGAGCGGTTCGCTGGGCATCGAGGTGGACGATGCGGCAGACATTCAGCTCCGACATGTGAACGGGTGTATCTCGCAGATCCACGTCGACTACCTGCGGCGGGCCTATACGCGAACGTGCACACTCGTGGGCGCTGACGGTACCTTGATATGGGACGTCGCGGACGGTACGGTCACGGTGACCCGCGAACCTGGTGAACCGCCGTTCGAGATCGCTGAACTGGACCGCGACAGAAACACGATGTATGTCGAGGAGA
Organism: Candidatus Dormiibacterota bacterium; assembly: GCA_963756075.1. GTDB lineage: Bacteria > Chloroflexota > Dormibacteria > Aeolococcales > Aeolococcaceae > Palsa-851. Next base: position 900,380 of record CAVWMH010000002.1, read on the forward strand.
TGCGGCACTTTCTCAGGTGTGTCGCGACGGGTCACAACGAAGTGAACCCCGCCGCCGCGGCGGCGGCAACGACCGCCGTGGCACTGCAGGTGCTCGAGGACGGTGGAACAAAACAGGAGAAACGATGACCAACGCTGCAACTGACACGCTACTCGATCGTGCGCGTCGCGTTCTCCCGGGGGTCGCTCAAACCTACAGCAAGGGTCCGGATCAGTTCGTGGAGGGTGTGTACCCGGTATTCCTGGAGAGTGGCGACGGGTGCCGCGTGCGCGACCGCGAAGGGCGCGAGTGGATCGACTACCCCCTTGCCCTGGGGCCGATCATCCTCGGTTACAACGACCCGGGGGTCAATGCCGCGGTCCACGCCCAGGTTGATCGCGGCCCCGTCTTCTCGCTGTGCAACCCGCTCGAGGTCGAGGTAGCCGAGCGTCTGGTGGCAATGATTCCTGCTGCGGACGCGGTTCGCTTTCTCAAGACGGGCTCGGAGGCGACGACCGCGGCGGTGCGCCTAGCGCGCGCATACACCGGACGCGATCACGTCGCCCAGTGCGGGTATCACGGCTGGCACGATTGGTGCATCGGGCACAGCTCGCGGAATGCGGGCATCCCATCCTCATCGCGAGCGCTGACGCACCAATGGGCATACAACGACATCAGCTCCCTGGAGTGCATCCTTGACGACCACCCCGGTGAGGTTGCGGCGGTCGTCATGGAGCCGATCGGTGTCGAGGATCCGGTCGTCGGATTTCTCGAGGCTGTCCGCGATCTTGCGCATCGCCATGGATCACTGCTGATCTACGACGAGATCATCACCGGCTTCCGGCTCGCGCCGGGCGGGGCTCAGGAGTATTTCGGAGTCACACCAGACCTCGCGGCGTTCGGTAAGGGGATCGCCAACGGCTATCCACTCGCGGCGGTCGTCGGACGATCGGACATCATGGAACAGATCGCCACCACGACCTTCATCTCGAGCACATTCGGTGGCGACGCAGTGTCGCTGGCGGCCGCGTCCGCGACGCTCGCGCGCATTCAGGGCGGGGGAGTGTGCGAGCACCTCTGGCATGAGGGTGGCCGATTGCAGAGCGCCTTCAACATGCTTGCGGCGCGCCACGAGCTGCCCGTTCGCATGGTCGGGCTCGCCCCCCGGCGTGTATTGCAGTTCGATGCGGACATCAACATTGATGCCAATCTCCTCAAGGGTGCCATCTGGCAGGAGTGTCTCGATCGCGGCATTCTCATGGGCAACGCCAACTTCATATCGGCGGCCCACGACGCGAACGCTGTCGACGCGACCATCGCGGCGTTCGATGCGGCGCTTGCCGTTGTCGGCGATGCGTACCACCACGGCGAGGTTGCGCGGATGCTTCGCGGAGCACCTCCCGGCGAAGTGTTTCGGCGCCCATGAGCGTGCTCCGCGGAGTCAGGAAGTCTCCCACTCCTCCCTGAGCACCCGGTACCAGACGTGATCCTCCCACCCTGACGGTCCGAGCACCTGCTTGTGCAGGACCGCGTCGCGGACGAATCCTGCCTTCTCCAAAGCGCGCGCGCTGCCGGCGTTGTTGGCGTAGATGCCCGCCTGAAGACGGTGGAGTCCGAGGCGTTCGAATCCCAGGCGGATCGCCAGCTGGATTGCCTCGGTCGCGTACCCGCGCCCCCAGAAGTCACGATCCCCGATGAAATAACTGAGGTCGGCGTAGTTGTGATGGTCCCTGATCGGTCCGATCTTGATGTTCCCTATGTGGCGATCTGATTCAGCGTCCGTGACTGCCATCAGATGCGACGCGGGATCTCGGTCGACTGCGATCACAAATGCCCTGACGCTCTCGAGCGTTTGCTCGAGCCACCGCGTCTCCAGGAACTGGTTGACCTCGGGATCACGCAGCCAGTTGACATAGCGCTCGGTGCAGTCGTCCAGCGATATCGGGCGCAGGCTCACGAGCCGCCCGGTGAGGGCCATCAGAGGCGGTGCTGACACGGGTGCGGATGCTACCTTCAAGCGCCGACGTGGTGTACTTGCCGAGGCGAAAGGGGGGACCACGCGCGGCTTGACCCTTCGCCCCGTGACCAGGAAGGCGCGCCGTGAATCCAGCGCCACGTTGCAACGCCTATCATTTGGCGCTCTACTGGGTCCGGTAGGAGGGCGTCATGCAACAGAAACAGGAATCTGTCTACTCGGCAGAGAGAGACTATCGCGCCGAGAGCCCGCATCTCGCGCACCACGCCCTATACGATCGACTGGTTGGCATATTGCGCCAGACGTTGAGGGACTTGAAAGCTGCTGGCCTGCCCTTGTCCGTCCTGGAAATCGGCGCCGGACATGGCGGATTCACTGAGCCTGCACTGGCGGCTGGATGTCAGGTTACCGCTGTCGAGATGTCCCGACCATCGCTTGCGCGGCTCGCGGAGAAGTTCGGTGCGAACGCCAACTTCACAGGTGTATTCGACCCGGACGGCACGCTTTCAGAGGTTGGAAGCGGCTTCTCGCTCACTCTGTGCGTCGCAGTCCTGCACCATATTCCCGACTATCTGGCGGCCCTCACGCAAGCGAGCAGCCGTCTGGTGCCGGGCGGAGCGCTGTTAAGTCTGCAGGACCCGATCTGGTATCCGCGCCAGAGCAAGGTGAGCCGCGGCCTTTACAGAGTCGGATATTACGTTTGGCGGCTGCCACGAGGCAACTGGAAACGCGGCGTTGGCTCCGTGGTGCGTCGCACACGAGGAACCCTGGACGAGAACAACCCGTCCGACATGGTCGAGTTCCACGTTGTGCGCAACGGCGTGGATGAACGTGCCATACGCGATCTATTGTTGACGAAATTTGGGGACGTGCAGGTCGTGCCGTACTGGTCTAATCAGTCAGCAGCGGTGCAGTGGATTGGCACTCGCCTGCGGCTTCGGAACAGCTTCGGCATCCTCGCGACGGGCTACCGCGGTCCGAGCCACAACGGGGCGGTCAGCGCTTCCGCATAGGTTACCAACGCCAATAAGCTGTAAAGCACACCGTCATACCGGACGCGATTCGCCCGTCGGCGGCGTCCCGCGCGCGGCGTCACGCTGCGCATGCCACCGCTGGTTCCGCGGGGGCAGTGGACCGGCATGCAGTGCCGGATCGCGCTCGTATGCTGCGACCACTGCCGCAGAGTCCGGGCGGCGGCGTCACGGGAAGCGTCGCCAGCAGCCGTGCAATCCGATCCAGATCCTCGGGGAGGTCAACGGTCAGGCGCATCCACGAGAGATCACGATCATTGAGGACCCGCGCCGTTCGATAGTCGCCGAGGTGCTCACGCACTCGGACGGTGACATGCTCGCGCTCGTACGCCAGGGTCGCTTCCCTATCGACGCGCAAGAGACATTCGGCTGTCAGCGCCTCGACGTCGTAGCCGTCCGGGTAGGTCGCGGGTGCCACGTTGCTCGCGTAATCGGCGTGCTCCTCGGCACGGGCGCGTATCACAAGGTCGACGATGGTCGGGTCCACGAGCGGGCAATCGGCGGTGACCCGGACGATCACGTCGGCGCCGTGCTCGCGGGTGGCAAACAGGTAACGCGTCAGAACGTCGTCTTCGGGTCCGCGGGTGACGTACGCGCCTGACGCCAATGCAAGCGAAGCGATCTCATCATCCCGTGCGCCATCGGTTGTGGCGACGACGACCCCGTCAAGGAGCGTGGCCCTCGCGACTCGCTCGATGACGTGCGTCAGCACGGGGCGACCCTGGAGCAGAGCGAGGACTTTGCGCGGGAATCGTGTCGATCCGGAGCGCGCCTGGATCACGGCGAGCGTGGTCATCACGCTGCCCGCGCGGTCACCAGCCGGCGCACGCCGCCGGCGACCCTCGCGGCCCCGCGTCCATCGACGAGTATCCGGCCGCTGGCCGACATCGCTCCGCGACGGATGGGGTCATCCAGGAGCGTCAGGCACCTCGCGGCAAGCTCGGCCGCGCTGGCCACGACCGCGCAGCCGGCTGCCGCGAGTGCAGCCGCCTGGGCCTGCTGATTTTCGACCACGGCAGTGATCACGGCGGGAGTGCCGACACACGCGGCCTGAAGGGCAGTGGTCCCAGCGGCACCCACATACACGGTCGCGGTTGCGAGCACCGCGGCGAGGTCCGGAGGAGAGATGAGCAGGCGTTCACGCGGCCGCGGGCCCAGCGCGCTGGCGAGGGCATCGGGGCCGACTACCCGGATGACCTCGACTGTCGTGTCGTGATCCAGCACCTCCAGGCTCACCTGGCTGCCGATGCCGCCAACGTCGGTGGCGCCGGTGCTCACGAGCACGGTGCGTGGGTCGTGACCATCGCGGAGAGCACGTTCGCGCGCATCCACAAAGAGCGCGCGTATCGGGGAGTACGCCGCGCCTCCGAGGAAGGCAGCCGCCCCGGCGGGCCACCGCCCTTCCCCGCCTGCCGACGGGTTGACCGCAAGGTCGCAATCGGTTGGAAGGCCGAGGTCGTCGACCACGGTCAACGGCGCTCGCTCGCGGAGGCGGTGCTGCAATTCGACGTCGAACACGTACCCATCGAGGACGACCACGTCGAACGATGGTAAGGCGGCGGCCGCCGCATAGACACGTTCTGCCGTATGTCCCGGAGCGTCAATGACTCGATGTCCCCGCTCGGCGACGCGCCGCTGGAGTGGCCCGTCTCCCAGGGGCACGAGGATGGAAACCTCCAGGTCGGATCTGAGCGAGTCGCCGAGGGCAAGCATGCGCTCGAGGTGGCCGAGTCCGACGCCGCTTCCGCAGTCCGCGGCGAGCAGCGCTCTCGGTGTCACGACGGAGCCGCGCGCGCCGCAGCCCAAGCGTGGATCCGCTGCAGGGCGAGGACGACATCGTCCTGGTCGGAGACGGTCATCGCGGGATACAGCGGGAGAGTCACCAAGCGCTCGCACATTCTTTCGGCTCGTGGCGCCATTCCGGGACTACCGCCGCGCTCGCGATAGAGAGACAGGAGGTGTACGGCCGGGTAGTGCAACGTCGCCTCGATTCCCTCTGCGCGGAGCGCGTCGATAACCTCATCGCGTTCACAACCAAACGAGTCGCAATCGATCTCGATCACGTACAGGTGCCAGGCGCTCCGGCGCCCCGCGGGTCGCGGAGGGACACCCACCCCAATGATATCGGCTAGCAGGACGTCGTAACGATCGGCGAGCTCGCTGCGCTCAGCGATGATCGCGTCGAGACGTTGCAGTTGCGACGTGCCGAGGGCTGCCTGCATGCCCGTGATCCGGCAGTTGTCGCCGAGTGTGGTGACGTCGTACTTCCAGAGCGCACCGGTGCGCTCATCGGCCGTGCTGGTCATGCCATGGTTGCGCCGTTTGCGGATGGTGTCCGCCAGCGCCGGGTCCGTCATAAGGCACGCGCCACCCTCACCGGTGGTGATCTGCTTCACCGGGTGGAAGCTCAGTGTCGTGATGTCGGCAAGGGATCCCACGGGACGGCCGTTGAGCGACCCACCGAGCGAATGTGCGCCGTCCGCGATGATCGGCAGGTGACGAGGAAGTGCGGCTCGCAGCTCGGGCACATCGGCCGGAAGACCCGAATAATCCACTGTGATCACCGCCTTGGTGCGCGGGGTGACCGCGCGCGCAGCCGACGCGGGGTCGAGGCAGCGATCGTCGCCTATGTCCGCGAAGACGGGCGTCGCACCCAGGCGCAGCACGGCATTCGCGGTTGCCACGAACGTCAGTGGAGTGGTCACGACCTCGTCTCCGGGACCGACGCCGAGCGCTGCGACCGCGAGATCGAGAGCGACACTGCCGTTGGCAACCGCAACCGCGTGGTCGACGTTGCATTGCGCCTCGAGCGCATGCTCGAACGCTGCGACGCCATCTCCCCCCGTGAGTGTGCCCGAGCGAAGCGCTGTCACGACCGCCGCGATGTCGCTCTCGTCCATCCGGTGTCGGCCGTACGCGAGCGGCTGCGACCTGACTGGGGTGCCACCCGCGATGGCAGGCAGGCTGCGCGGATTCATCCGCCGATGTCGGCGAGCGCGTCGGCCGGCCACTTCGCGAGCAGGTCGCGTAGATCGTCGACGTCGAGCCACTCCGTGTTGCTGTCGCTGCTGTAGGTGAAATCCTCGGCGACGTGAGAGCCCTCATTGGTGGCTCGCGCACGCCAGAAGGGGTGCTCGGGGACGACCACATAGCACCAATCCATGTCGAAGGTGTGCCTCGCCTCCTCCGCTGTGATCAGCACCTCGTGGAGCTTCTCCCCAGGCCGGATACCGGTGTAGCGAATCGATACGCCCGGCGCGATGGCCTCCGCGAGGTCCACAACGCGTGTACTGGGGATTTTCGGAACGAACACCTCACCACCCGCCATGGTCGCAACGCAGTCCGCGACGAGCTGCACGGCCTGATCCAAGGTGATCCAGAAGCGCGTCATGCGCTTATCGGTCACCGTCAGCTCGCCCGTATCGGCCTGGCTGCGAAAGAGCGGGACGACGCTTCCGCGGGAGCCGACCACGTTGCCGTAGCGAACGCAGGAGAGGCGCACATCGCTGGGACCGGCATATACGTTGGCCTGGACGAACAGCTTCTCGGCACAGAGCTTGGTGGCGCCGTACAGATTCGCGGGGCTCACCGCCTTGTCGGTGCTCAGTGCGACTGCGCGAGGAATCCCAGCTTCAATGCACACCTCGGCGACGTTCTGCGCGCCGAGGATGTTGGTCTGCACGGCTTCGAATGGGTTGTACTCACACGCCGGCACCTGCTTCATCGCGGCCGCATGGATCACGATATCCGCGCCCTCGACGGCGCGTCGCACGCGCTGGTGGTCACGCACGTCGCCAATCAGAAAGCGGAGCCTGTCGTCGTCGAACGATCGCTGCATCTCCGATTGCTTGAGCTCGTCGCGGCTGAAGATGCGGATCGTCTTGGGATTCCACTGCGACAGCGCGGTGCGCGTGAAGTGTTGACCGAAGGAACCGGTTCCACCAGTCAGCAGGATTGTGCGCCCCTCGAAATAGTTCACAGTCGATCCTCATTGTCGGGCAACCGGGTCGCGGGTAGCCTACGGGAGCCCGCCGCGCTCACGTCGCGGCCATCGGGCAGCGCCTCCGGAGTCTCCGGCTACACTCGCCTCCGGCCATACACAACATCCGACGACGCCCGGCGCTCTGGACGTCGAATCCATCAACGCGCCCACATCCTCGCAGGAGCCAAGCAATGGAACTCGCTCTGCACTTCATGAACTTCACCCTCCCGGGCGGGAGTGAGGCCCTGGGCCCGACCCTGGCGGCGACCGCGCAGGCCGCCGAGGACGCCGGTTGCTCGACCCTCACGATGATGGACCACTGGTTCCAGATGGAGGGGTTCGCCACCGCTCAGGACCCGATGCTCGAGGGCTACACGTCACTCGGTTTTGTGGCGGGCAAGACGGAGCGGATCACGCTCTCGCTGATGGTCACCGGGGTGACGTACCGGCACCCGGGCCTGCTCGCCAAGATCGTGACAACGCTGGACATCGTCTCCGGGGGGCGAGCGATGCTCGGCCTCGGCGCTGCCTGGTACGAGCGTGAGCATCTCGCCCTGGGCGTGCCCTTCCCACCAATCGCCGAACGCTTCGAGCGGCTGGAGGAGACGCTTCAGATCTGCAATCAGATGTGGAGTGACAACGATGGGCCGTATGACGGAAAGCACTACCACCTCGCCGAGACCCTCTGCCATCCGAAGCCCGTTCAGCAGCCCCGTCCAAAGATCCTCATCGGCGGCGGCGGGGAGCGCAAGACCCTCAAGCTCGTTGCCCGCTACGCGGACGCGTGCAACCTCTTCGCACTCGGACCGCCCGAGGTCAAGCGAAAGCTCGACATCCTCGCCCAGCACTGCGAGGACGAGGGTCGCGACATGGCGACCATCAAGAAGACCATCCAGGGTGCGGGCGACCCCACCAAGGACCTGGATGGGTTCCTTCGGGACATGGAGGAGTACGCCAAGCTCGGGATCGCCATGGTCGGGGTCCGGAATACCTCACCCGACCCGGTCGCGATGGCCAGGAAGCTCAAGGACGTGGTCCCGCGCCTCGCCCAGATCGGGCCCTGATCGCCGAGCCTGGTAGGCGACGCTCCCGAAGATGGGTCTGTCGCACCTCGAGGGTTTCCGCGCCGGAGGGGTGACCTTCCGGAAACGATCTTGGGGAGCCGCTGAATCGCCGCTACCGTACCCTTCATGTCTCGCGTCGCGCTCCGCCGCGCGGTTGCATGGGGCGCCGCGCTCGCGCTCCTGGCAGTGCTCAGCGCCTTCCTCGCCGCTGAGGCCCATCGCGAGGTGGTCGACCCCGGCAACAGCGACTCGATTGCGTTTGCTGCCGGCGCTCGGCTCGTCCTGTCCGATCCACAGCACCTGTATGCGCCGCTTGCGCAGGAGCGAGTCGAGGCATCCCTGCTCCACATCCCTCCCTCAGATCACTTTCTCGCCCCCTTCACGAACGTCGCCGCGGGCGCCCTGATCCTGAGCCCGCTGTCGTCCGTCGGTCTTTCCACGGGAACCGCGGTCGCGGTGATCATCTCCACGGTGCTCTTCGCCTTCGCCCTGCTGCTGGCGCGGCGTCTGCTGGCACTGGTGCCGTCACCGCCCTTGCGGCTGGCGATCGCGGCGGCAGCGGTCTTATGCATCCCGGCCGTGGAGGCTGTCGTGCAGTGGGATTCGCTCTTGACGGTGGCGCTCTTGGGTTCGGCGCTGCTCGCCGAGCGACGCAGCTATGGCTGGGCGGGTCTGCTCCTCGCCACCCTGGTGCTCAAACCGCAGGTGGTCTGGCTCGTCGTGCCCGCGCTCGTCGCCGCCCGGTCATGGCGCTATCTCGGTGGACTCGTCCTGGGTTGCGCGGTCTGGCTTGCGGTCAGTGCCTTCTTCGCCGGACCAGTGGCGCTGCTTGCGCTCGCCCAGCTGATCTTCAGCAGCTACCCAGGCCAAGCTGACATCGGCGTCGGCATTCCGTCGCTCATCTCGGCGGCGACGGGGAACGGAGGCATCGCCTTCATCGCGGCGGGTGTGCTCGGTGTCATCGCAGCAGCGGGACTAGTCTTGCGCCGAGACCTGCTTCGCGGCCGGCCGATCGCTGCCGTTGCGGTAGGCGTGTCGCTGTCGCTGCTGTGCTCCCCGCATGTCAGCCTCGAAGACCTCATGCTCCTCACCTTGCCCGTTGCATTCATCGCGAGACGGTGGCCGAAGGTCGCGCTCTGCGAAGCCCTCGCGATCAGCGGAGTGGAACTTGTACAGCTCCAGTTCCCGGTTGGCGATCGTCATTTCCAGCCGCTTGTGCTCGCCATCATCTCGGCCTCAGCGGTGCTTGCGCTCCGTCCTCCGCGCGATCTGCCATCGCTGGTACCCACGCACAGCGCGACTCTCCAACTGACGCGCACATAGCGTCGTGGCGATGGCACTGAACCCGTACGGGTCTTCCTTAACGAGCTCGAGCCGGAAGAGCGGGCCATCCTCGACCTGCAAATCGACCGACCGAACATGCTCAAGGACGGCGATCCGCCTCAGCCGTTTCCTCACAGCTCGCTCGCCAAAACGGAGGAAGCGCGAAACGCCAGCGGCTGAGCATCCCGAAGCGCACCCAGTCCTCGTTTAGAACTACTGGCACCATTTGGTGGAGCGGAGGGGATTCGAACCCCTGACCTCTGCCGTGCGAGGGCAGCGCTCTCCCAGCTGAGCTACCGCCCCGAGACCATGGTCACGCCGAGGCGTTTTGCAGTATAGGCGGGCGCTCGAGGCGCCTAGGACGCAGTCCGCGCTGCGAAGAAGGTCTTCACCGCCTCGGCAAGCGCCGGGAGGTTGAACGGCTTGGGGAGCATGCCGTCGGCTCCGGCGAGACGAGCCGCCTCCGCCTCCTCGGACAGGGCGCTGAACATGAGCACCGGGGTCTGTGCGGTCGCCGCGTTTGCTCTGATCCGCCGGCAGGCCTCGATGCCGTCGATGCCCGGCATCATGATGTCGAGGATGATCAGATCGGGGCGATCGGCCGCGGCGATCCTGACGGCCGCCTCGCCGTCGGAAACGGTCGACATCTCGTAGCCTTCGAGGTCGAGGTAGCGGGAGACGACGGACAGTACGCGCGGGTCATCGTCGGCGAGCAGAACGCGCGGCCGGGACATTGCCCTCATGGTACGGAGGCGCCGCCGAAACGGGTGGCTTGCGTCCATTCCTTTACAGACTGGATTCGAGATGCGTCCGCGGCCGGCCGAGGCGTCCTCGACGCTACCGGTGGCTATACTCGCGCGCAGGCATGTCGAGCACTCCGGCGTCCCTGGTTCTCTTCGGGATAGCGGTCGCCGCATACACCCTCGCGGTAGTTGCCTTCGTGCTCCACCTGGCCTTCCGCAAACGGGTCCTCGGCGATATCGGGATGGCCCTCGTCCTGGTCGGCTGGCCGCTGCATTTCGCCTCGATCTTCACCCGTGCCCTCGAGGCCGGGCACTGGCCGCTCGGCAACATGTACGAATACTCGACCGGGATCGCGTTCGTTGTCGTCACCGTGTGCGTGGTCCTCATGGTGCGCTCGCGGATGCGCCTGATCGGGTTGCCGGCGATGATCGTCACGGTCGCACTGATGGGTGTGGCCTACATGCTCTACGTGCCGCCGGGGCAGCTGGTCCCCGCGCTGCACAGCTACTGGCTGACCATCCACGTGACCTCGATGGCCACATCCTCCGCCGTGTTGAGCTTCTCGTTCTTTTTCGGGATGGCGTATCTCGCGCGACGCTGGGCTGATAACCGCCTGCTCGCGGTCGCTCCCGCGGCCGTGCCCGCAAGCGTCAGCAGTGGTGGCGTCGCGACCATGACGATGGGAGGCGGCGGCGGGTCAGGCGGCGGCTTCACCGCGACCGGCGGCAAGCACCCGGTGGCGACGTGGCTGCAGCGCGCGCTGCCGAGGGCGGGGGTGCTGGACGGCTGGAGCTACCGCTTCGTGATGATCGGCTTTCCGATCTGGACCTTCGGCGTCATCTGCGGTGCCATCTGGGGCGAGCACGCCTGGGGACGCTACTGGGGATGGGATCCGAAGGAGACGTTCGCTTTCATCACGTGGGTCATCTTCGCGATCTACCTCCACGCTCGCGTGACCTATGGCTGGAAGGAGAAGCGCGCGGCGATCATCACGGTGTTCGGGTTCGCGGCGATCCTCTTCACGCTGTATGCGGTCAACCTCTGGATCGCGGGACTGCACTCGTACGCTCGCGCCTGACGGTACGTGACCGCGTGCGCACGCTCGCACATACCCAAATGCACGATCCGAGCGCGGCGACACGAAGAGACAGCGTCGCGACTACGCGCGGCGCGCCCACCTCGTCTTCTTCAGCATCTTCTTATGCTTGTGCTTGCGCATCTTCTTGCGCCGCTTCTTGATTACGGAACCCATCTGCGAACGACTATAGCGGTCCGAGGCGAGTGAAGGCCTCGCGCAAGTTGGCGGCTGTGGTCTCGAGATCCTGAGGGAGCACCTTCACGTCGCCGAGCACTGGCATGAAGTTGGTGTCCCCGGCCCAGCGCGGCACGACGTGGACGTGGACGTGCTCGGTGCTCGCACCCGCGGCGCTTCCCTGGTTGATGCCGATGTTGAACCCGTCCGGGTGCATCGCGTCGCTCAGGACGCGGATCGCACGCTGGGTGACCGCAAAGATCGCGGCCCCTTCCTCAACTGTCAACTCGAGCATGCCGGGCGTGTGGCGAACCGGCACGGCCATGAGGTGGCCGCTCGTGTACGGATAGCGGTTCATCAGGATGAACGCCAGTTTGGCGCGGTCGACCACGAGCGACTGGTCGCCGTCGCCGCGGGCGGCCGCGCAGAGAAAGCAACCGTCGCCGGCGCTTGCAGGCGTGTCCGTCACATAGGCCATGCGCCAGGGTGCCCAGAGCCGCTTCACGCCACGACGGTAGCCGACCGCCCGCTCCACGCGGGAGCCGGCACGCTCAGAGCAATGTCAGGGTCACTTCCACGTTGCCCCGAACCGCATTCGAATAGGGGCAGCGCTGCTCGGCCTCGTCGATCAGCGCCTTCGCCTGCTCGCGGTCGGGCAGTGAGGGAAGCGTGATCAGTAGTTCGACAGCAAGGCCCAGGCGTCCGGACTCGATCCGCCCGATGCCGACCCGAGCGGTCACCGTGGCGTCCTCCACGTCGACCCCCTTGCGGCGGGCGATGCCGAGCATCGCGTTCTCCCAGCACGCGGCAAATCCGAGGGCGAAGAGCTGCTCGGGATTCGTCCCGCGGGCACCATCGCCGCCCAGTTCCTTCGGAGACGTGAAGTCGACCTCCACGACGCCGTCGGAGGTGACGCCATGGCCTCGCCGGCCGCCTTTGACGGTGGCCTCAGCGGTGTAGAGGATCCGTGGCCGCTGATCGTTGTCGCTCATGACTCCTCCAAGACCGCAGGGTTGCAGAACCATCTTATGAGCGACGGTCCAGACCCAGGAGTCAGCCGGCGCGACGTGGCGCGACGACGTCGACGCGCAGCTGGCGCCCAGGTCGCGGCCCGGCCGGCGTGACCCGGCTCCGCTCGGCGGGCGCCGGTGCTCGAACGACGCGGTTTCGCCCCCCGTGCTTGGCCGCGTACATGGCCCGATCCGCTGCGGCGAGCAGCTCATCGAGGTGGTCGCCGTGCTCCGGGTACGAGGCGATCCCGATCGACGCCGTCAGCCGGCCGAGGTGGGCTCGCTCCGGCAGCGCCAGCCGGCTGATGGCCACCCGCACCGCCTCGGCGACTATTGCTCCGCCGTCGGCATCGCACCCGTGGAGCAGCACCACGAACTCTTCGCCCCCGAGGCGGACGACCGCATCGGCGCCGCGCACGCTGGCGCGCAGCCGCGTTGCGATTCGCTGCAGCACCAGGTCACCGGCGGCGTGGCCGCCGTTGTCGTTCACGGTCTTGAAGTGGTCGAGATCGATGAGGAGCAGCGAGAACGGCTGGGGGTCGCGTGCGCAGCGAACGAGCTCGCGCTGCGCGGTGTCGCGCAGCCACCGGCTGTTGAACAGACCCGTGAGGGGATCGGTCATGGCGGCACTCAGCAGCTCGGTGTACAGCTGGGCGTTGCGCCACGCCGCAGCCGCGATGTGGGCGAAGAGCGACCCGGCCTCGAGCTCGCGAGCGCTGAATTGCCCGATCCCGATTCGCCAGCAGTTGATGATCCCGAGCTTTCGCTCCGCGGCCACAAGCGGGATGCGGGGGTTGCGAGCCGGTGACGTCGGAGTCGCTAGCGAGCGAAGAAATTCGAACGTTCGTTCGTGCGCGACGGCTCTGCAGCGATCAGACGGTGACAGCGAGCTTGGTGCGCACCTGGTCCGAGAAATGGCACGAGGCGAGATGGCCGTCCGGCTTCATCTCGAGCGGTGGCACGACGTCGGCGCAGATGCCGGGAACCTGGGCGATCGGGCACCGCGTGTGGAACAAGCACCCTGACGGAGGGTTGCGCGGCGAGGGGATCTCACCGGTGAGCTCGACAAGGCGGCGCTTCGAACTCGATCCGCGGGTCGGGCACCGGGATGGACGACAGCAGCGCGCGCGTGTAGGGGTGATCCTGGGAGCGATAGAGGTCGTCGCTCGGCGCCACCTCACAAATTCTGCCGAGGTACATGACCATGACCCGGTTGCTGATGTGACGTACCACCGAGAGGTCGTGGGCGATGAAGAGATACGTGAGGTGGAACTCGCGCTGGAGATCCTCGAGCAGGTTGATGATCTGCGCCTGGATCGAGACGTCCAGCGCCGACACCGGCTCGTCGCAGATGATGACCTTGGGGTTGAGCGCGAGCGCGCGTGCAATCCCGATGCGCTGTCGCTGCCCACCGCTGAACTCATGCGGATAACGGTTGTTGAAATACGGGTTGAGACCGACGGTACGAAGCAGCTCCTGCACGCGTGCATCCTTGGCCTTGCCGCGGCCGATCATCTTGAAGTTGACGAGGGGCTCAGCGATGATGTCGCCAACCGTCATGCGCGGATCGAGTGATGCGTACGGATCCTGGAAGATGATCTGGAGCTGCTTGCGCTGCTGACGCAGCTTCTCGCCCCGCAACTTGGTGACATCGACTCCATCGAGGATGACCTCGCCAGACGTCGCGGGGATGAGTTGGGTGATCACCCTGCCGAGAGTCGACTTCCCGCATCCGGACTCGCCGACCAGGCCAACTGTCTCCCCGGGCATGATGTCGAAGCTGACGCCGTCCACGGCTTTCACAGACGCGCCGACGCCTGCGCTGAAATGCTTCACGACGTTGACGACGCGCAGGATCGGCTCGCCCGCCGTCGCATGTGCGACAGCGCCGTCAGTCATTGAGAAGTTCTCGGCGGGGGCCGCCGTCAGCTCGGCCGCGGGCCGGCGCCCCTGCGGATGCACGCCGCTCGCCGCGCCCGGGCTCGTGTCCGTGATGTTCCCCGCACCCATCTCCTCGTAGGCACGCGTCATCGTCACCCAGCAGGCGGCCCGCTGCGCAGTGGCCACGTCCTCGATGACCGGGGGCTCAGCAAAGCAGCGCTCGATGCGGAACGGGCAGCGGGGGTTGAACTTGCACCCGACCGGCAGGTCGATCAGGTCGGGCGGCAGGCCTTCGATGGACAGCAGCCGATCCTGGCGATTGGAGTCGATGCGCGGCACCGAGCGCAGCAGTGACCACGTGTAGGGATGCTGAGGCGACTCGAAGATCTGCTCGACCGGACCTTCCTCGACGATCTCGCCCGCATACATGACCAGCACCCTCCGGCAGAGCCCCGCAACGATGCCGAGGTTGTGCGTGATGAGGATGATCGCCGCACCCGTCTGCTCGTTGAGGTCGCGCAGGAGTTCGAGGATCTGCGCTTGCACGGTGACGTCGAGCGCCGTAGTCGGCTCGTCTGCGATGAGCAGGTCGGGCTTGTTGGAGAGGCCCATCGCGATCATGGCGCGCTGGCGCATGCCGCCACTGAACTGGTGTGGGAAGTCCTTGATGCGGTGCGCGGCGTCGGGAACCCGCACCTGCTTGAGAAGGTCGATCCCACGATGCGAGATGTCGTCCCTGGGGATCTTGTCGTGCGCGCGCATCGCCTCGTCGATCTGAAAGCCGATGCGCAGCACCGGGTTCAGCGAGCTGAGCGGGTCCTGGAAGATCATCGCGATATCGCGCCCGCGGATGTTGCGCAACTCCTCGTTGCTGAGCTTGAGGAGATCCTGGCCCTTGAACATGATCTCGCCGTGCACGACCTTGCCCGGCCGCTGCACGAGACCGAGCAACGACATGGCTGTGACGCTCTTGCCGCACCCTGACTCCCCAACGATGCCGACGGTTTCCCCCGGCAGGACATTGAAGCTCACTCCGCGCACCGCCTTCACCTCGCCGTCGTCTGTGAAGAAGTGGGTGCTCAGGTCCCGAACCTCGAGGACCGGTTGGGTCACCGCTTCTGACGGGGGTCGAAGGCGTCCCGCAGGCCGTCGCCGAGGAAGTTGAAGGCGAGCAGGGTCAGCGAGAGCGCTATCGATGGGAAGAGGAGGATGTGTGGAGAAAGCCGGATCGCCTGCACACCCTCGCTGGCGATCGCGCCCCAGGTCGGCGTGGGAGGCGGAATGCCGACACCGAGGTAGCTGAGGAATGCCTCGAAGAGGATCGCTGACGGGATGACAAAGGTCACGGCGACGATGATTGGGCCGAGGGCGTTGGGGAGGATGTGTCCGAACAGGATCTTCCCGCTGCGAGCCCCGCTCGCGCGAGCGGCCTCCACGTACTCGCGTTCGCGAAGGCTCAAGGTCTGCCCCCGAACCAGACGGGCGACATCCATCCATACCGTCGCCGAGATGGCGATCACGACGTTAGAGAAGCTCCGGCCGAGGACGGTGACCATCAGCAGCGCCACCAGCAACGCCGGGATGCCGTAGAAGATGTTGATCACCGTGCTGATGATGCCGTCGACCCATCCTCGGAAGTAACCCGCGGTCAGTCCGACGACGACGCCGATGCCGAGGACGATCGCGGCGCTGAGCAACCCGACCGAGAGCGAGATCTGGGCGCCGGCCATCAGCCGGCTCAGCAGGTCGCGCCCGAGCTCGTCAGCGCCGAGCAGGTGCGCACCAGAGGGACCCGAATAGATCTGCGCGACCCCGATCGCCGATGTCGGATAGGGGGTCCAGAACAGTGCCACGATCGCAACCAGCCCCAGGAGGATGAGATAGACGGCGGCGATCAGGGCGAGGCGATTGCGGCGGAGCCGGCGCAGCCCGTCCCGCCAGAGACTGGCCTGCTCGCGCACCAGGGTGGAGCTGGCGAACTCCTCCGTCCGGGGGGCCGCGACAACTGCCATCAGTAGCGAATCCTTGGATCGATGACCGTGTATGTGAGATCCACTGCCAGGTTGGCCACGCCCACGAGAAGCGCATACATGGTGAACACGGCGACGGTGACATTGTAGTCGTGCGAGAGGATGCTGTTGATGAACTCCTTCCCGAGCCCCGGGATGCCGAAGATGTTCTCGATGACGACGCTCCCGGTGATGATGCTGATGATCAGCGGCCCGAGAACGCTGGTGACCGGGATGAGCGCGTTCCGGAGCGCGTGACGCACAACGACGACCCGGTTCTTCACGCCCTTGGCGCGAGCCGTGCGCACATAGTCCTGGTGGACGACGTCGAGCATGCTCGCGCGCGTGATTCGTGCGACGAGGCTTGACGTGAAGAGGCCCAACGCTATGGCGGGCACGGTGAGCTCCAGCACGGTGCCGTACGTTCCGTCCCAGCTCAAGGGGTAGTAGAACGCGCCGCCCGTGACGTCGTAGAGCCAGACCCCGAAGATGAGCACGCCGAGGGATGCGACCACGAAGCTCGGCACGCTGTAACCGATGATCGCGAACGTCGTCAGCGAGTAGTCAACCCAGGTGTTCTGGCGGAGGGCGGCGATGACACCGAACGTCACGCCCATCCCGATCGTGAGCAGCAGTGCGGCGCCGCCCAGCTCCGCGCTCACACTGAGTTCGCGGAGAACGATCGGCGTGATCGGCTCCCCGCGATTGACGATGGAGACCCCGAAGTTGCCCTGCACAGCGTGGCTGATGAAGTCCCAGTACTGTACGAGCACCGGCCGGTCGAGGCCGTACTCGTGGAGCAGGAGGGCAAGGCTGGCGCCCCGGACCCGCTCATTGACAAAGGTGTTACCGGGGAGTGAATGGATGCCCAGGAACACGACGAACGAGACGACGAAGACCGTGAACGCGATGAGCAACAAACGCTGCCCGATGTAAGTCAGCATGCCTCGCGTCACGATCCGTCCCTCGTGTCGCTGAAACGCCAGAAGGCGCCCGAGCCGCGGCCGGGCGCCCTCTGTTCAGCGCTTGTTCAACTCTAGTGGCTGAGTATCGAGATCCCGTTCCAGTAGTAGTCCGCCTGCGTGGTCGAGCCGGCACCCTGGACGTAGGGGTGAATGAGGAACGTGCCGACCGAGTAGTAGAGCGGGATGTACACAGCCTGCTGCTGAAGCTCAGTGGCAAGCTGGTTGTACAACGGCAGCGCCTGGTCGAGCGGCAGCTTGTCCGCCATCGCCAGTGTGCTGTCGTACGTCGCAGAGTCATAGCCGGTCGTGCTCGCGTTCGCACTCAGCACGGCCTTGCCCCAGAGGTTGTCGTACCAGTCCTGCGGGTGGTTGTAGTCGAACTGCCAGCCGTCGCGGCTCATCACGTAGTCGCCCTTGAGCCGGTTGCCGATGAATGGTGGCTGAGTCTGGCCGAGGATGCTGACGTGGATGCCGAGATTCGTCTGCCAGTCGCCCTGCAGGAACTGCGCGGCCCCATCGTTCAATCCGCCCTGGTTGTAGACGTACGTGAGGTGCTGCACCATGTTGGTGTAGCTCGGGTTCAACTGCTCAGCCGTCGCGAGCAGTTGCTTGGCCTTGTTGGCATCGAACTTGGCGAGTGGATCGGTTCCATCGCCCGCGTACCCGGTCAGGCCCTTGGTGATCAGGCCGCCGGTTGCGGGGATGCAGACGAGGTTGTCGCACACGATGTTCGCCAGCGACTTGTTGTCGATCGCGAGCGCGAAGGCCTCTCTGAGGTCGATCGCGGCCTGAGACGTCCCGGTGAACGGATCAGCGGCGGCCGTGGTCGGGTTGTAGCTCGCGTTGACCATGAACGACACCCACGTGGTGCGCCCCTTGGGGATGAGCTTGAGCTGGCTCGACTCGCTGCTCGAACTGTGGATACGAAGGATGTCGGCGATCGGTAGGCTGCTCGAGCCTCCGAATCCGAGCAGATCGTACTTGCCCTGCTCCCACGCCGCAATCGCGGTCGACTGCGTCGCCGTGTCCGAGGCCTTGAGGTCGACGTTGACGTTTGTCAACACCGGCTTGGGCGAGCCCCACCAGTTGGGAACCGCGACGAATTTCATGTCCTGGTGCGGGATGTACTCGGTCATCTTGTACGCGCCGGTGCCGATGAACTCGGACGGCTTGCTCCACCAGTCGACCGGATCGCTCTTGACGACCTTCTCGTCGACGATCATTCCGGAGGTCGCCTGCAGGGTCAGCGCGGAGAGAAAGAACCCCGCCGGGCTGGCGAGCTTCAACACGACCGTGTACGGATCGGGTGCGGTCAGCCCGGACATCATGAACGCAGAGTTGCCCGCGGCGAGCTGATTCTCGATGTTCTGCTGTGTCGAGACACCCCCGGCCGGCTTGGCTGATGCGGCCGCTTGCACGGCGCCAAATCCCACAACCGGTCCGAAGATCGACGCCGCGTATGGCCCGTTGAGGGCGGCGGCGCGGTTCCAGGAGTAGAGGAAGTCCTTGGACGTCACCTTGTCTCCGTTGGAGAACGTGACGTTCTGCTTCAGGTGGATGGTGTAGGTCAGACCGTCGGCGCTGATGCCGCCGTTGGCCGCGGTGGGCACCACCGTCGCGATGTCCGGGATGATCTTGAGGTTGTTGTCGTAGCGGAACGGTCCGTCGAACACGTTCTGGGCAATCTCGGAGTTGACCTCGAGGTCGGAGACACCCGGATCAAGCGTGTCGAAGTCGTTGAAGACGGCGAAGTGGAGGGTCTGGTTGGCCGCCAGCGCGTGGCCCTGGGTCGGGCTGCTGGTGCTCCCGCACGCAGCTGCGCTGAGCAGGCCGAGCACGCCAAGACCAATCCCACCAATCGTCAGTTTGTTTGGTCGCAAGTCAGGATCCTCCCGTTAATGATGGTCGCAGCCTGGACCCGGATTTCCGCTGCCGGTCCGACCCTCAGATGTCAGAGGCGTCGGCCGGATCATATCGGGTCGTCAATCCCCATGCGGGGCTGTCGGGACGGAATTCATCCTGTTGGGGGACGCACGCAGGCGCAATTCGTCACGTTGGGGGATGCCGGCGCTGAGGAGCGCAACTCACCTTGTCCCGATGGTGGAGCCAGGGGGGCTCGAACCCCCGACCTCTTGCATGCCATGCAAGCGCTCTTCCAGCTGAGCTATGGCCCCGGGTCATGGTACCGGGCGCGCAGCCGGCGGCGAGCGGCGCGTTTGGGGATTGCAGTCCGGCAATGGGGCGATTGCGGCCCGTTGGTTCTGTAGCAGACAATGACGCCGCCAGTACAGTGCCGCGATTTGGTCGCGGCGACTGCACCAAACCGTTCGACACCAGGAGACTCATGCCCGACGCAGCCGCCCTCAACGGAGACCCGGCCTCGGGCGCCAATTCGCCAATTGTCCAGGCGGCAGAGCGGCTCGTCTCTCGCATCGAGACGCTCGTCAGTCAGGTTGCCGAGCTGAAGGCCGACAACGCGCGGCTCCGCCGAGACGTTCGAGAGGCGCTCGCTCTCATCGACCGCGCCGGCGATGCCGCAGCATCGTCGAGGGCGACCCGAAGGGGGGCCGCTCCGACCGCCAGGCACGCAAAGACCAGGCGCCGGGGCAAAGGACCCAAAGGCCGGGCCACGCCGGCATCGGTGACGCCCGACATCGTGCTCGCAACGATCGGCAAGCTCGGGTCGGCCTCAGCGTCGGAGATCGCCAAGGAGCTCAGCGGCCTCGGCGACCAGGTGTCAGGCCGAGCTGTTCGCTGGCTCGCGGAGCGGGCGGGGGCTGCCACCGTCGTCGGGGACGACGGGCAGCTCAGGTATCGCCTGCCTGGCTCGTCGCCCCGACCTCAGTAACCGCTCGCTGACGCCGCCCGGCGACGGGACATCCGGGTCGCAAGGACGTGCTCGAACGGCGTCTTTGAGTTACACTACTGTGCATGATTGTTGACGCCAATACACAAGCTGGCATCGGTCCTCGGCGGCTGGTGCTCGCGGTCGCGGGAGCCGTGGCTCTCGCCGGAGCGGCAGGCTGGTCCGTCCTGCATCAAGCGGCCGCAGCGGCGCCCGCCCCGGCAGGGGAGACCGTCGCCCCGCCGGCGCCCCCCACAGTCCTCGTGTTCGTGAGCGGCGCGGTCGCGCATCCCGGCCTTTACGAGCTCAGCCCGGCCGCGCGCGTTGCGGACGCGATCGCCGCGGCAGGCGGCGTCACCACGCTCGCTGATCCCGGGCATCTCCCCAACATGGCCCAGCGGGTCAACGACGGCCGCCAGATCAACGTGCCCTACATGAAGAGTGGGACGACTGCGGCCAGGCTGGACATCAACACGGCCGCGCAGGCTGATCTCGACGCGGTGCCCGGCATGCCTCCAGGGCTGGCTGCGGAAATCGTCCAGTACCGCGACGAATGGGGCCCGTTCACCTCGATGAGCCAGCTCCACGCCGACCTGGGAGTTGACTCGGCCACCGTGACCGGCCTCGAGCACTACCTCAGGGTTGTGCTGCCTCAGCAGTGAGCCGTCTTGCCGGCTCTCGCGCCGGCCGGTGGGCTTCCTTTATATGGGGAGGTTTCGCGCTCGGTTGTGGCGTGGCGTTCGCCGCCTCGCTGACCTGCGGTGCCGTCATTCCGTTGATGTGCCTGGCCGGTGCCTGTTGCCTGATATGCGCGGCGGCCGCGCCGCGCGTGGTGGCTCCCATCGCCATGGTGACCGCCGCCATCGTGGTGGGGGTGCTTCGGGGGGCGTCCGCGGTGACGGTTCCGGGTCCCGGGTCAGTGAGTGGTCACCTCGGTGCGCGTCCCGTGGTGGTTCTGGGCATCGTGCGCAGCGCGGATCCCGGCCCCGGGGCCACGGCCATCGTCGACGCCAGCCACGTGTCCGATGCCGACACCGACGGTCGGGTGACGGGCGGGGTGCTGGTCAGCGGTCCGCTGATTCCTGCGCTGCTTCCAGGAGACCAGGTCGAGATTGATGCGTCGGGTCTCCGCCCGTTGGATCGCCGCCCCGGCGCCAACTCGGCGCAGACGCTCGAACGCGACGACGTCCAGGCGATGGCCACGTCCCCGCAGGTCTTCGTGCTTGCCGCGGGTGGCCCGTCTCTGGCTCGCTCTATCGCGTGGGCGCAGGCGCAACTGCATACCGCTGTCGATCGCGCCCTCCCGGAGCCTGCCGCCGCCCTGACGCTGGGCATCGCCTTCGGGATTCACGAGACGCTGGCCGCCGGCGTGCGCGCTCCACTTCAGGATGCCGGCCTCATCCACATCGTCGTGGTCAGTGGATTGAAGGTGGTCTTGATCATCGGCCTCGTCGGCGCGGTGGCCCGAGCATTCGAGTGGTCGCGACGCCGAACCCTGGCTGCCACGCTCCCCGTGGTCGCAGCCTACGTGCTCATCAGCGGGGCCGGTCCCGCCGCCATTCGCAGCGCCCTGATGGCGGGCGCGGCGATGCTCGCAGCATCCGGCGCCCGTCGCACCGACCCTGTTCCAATGCTCGCGCTGGCTGCGGCGATGTTGCTCGGCATCTGGCCGCACCTCATCGACGACCCGGGCTTCCAGCTTTCCTTTCTCGGCACCGCGGGGATCCTCCTGCTCGCGGCTCCGATCGCTACGCGAATCCCAGGACCCCGGCTGTTTGTCGAGCCGTTTGCGGTCACCATCGCCGCGCAACTGGCGACGACGCCGATCATGGCGGGGACGTTCGGCGTGATCTCGACGGCCGGCCCGCTTGCCAACGCCGCGGTGCTCCCCCTCCTCCCCGTCATGATCGTCACCGGAGCAACCGGAGCGATCCTGAGCGCTCTGAGCCCGGCTCTGGGGTGGGTGCTCCTTCAGCTCGCGGGGCTCGGGACCTCGGCCGTCACGGCGGTGGCGGGCGTCATCGCCGCCACTCCCGGCGCGGCAATTCAGGTGGGGAACTGGCCGGCCGCCTGGTCCATCGCCGAGGCGGCCGGTGCCGTGACCGCTCTCACGACACTTGCCCTGGTGACGCGGCGGACGGCGCCGCTTCGATGAACGTTCGAGCCTTGTTCACGGCGGCGCTCGCCGGGATTCTTGCCGCCGGCGGTGCCTGGGTGGTCGCGTCCCGCCCTGACGGCCGGTTGCACGTGACCGTGCTGAGCACGGGGTCATCTCCGGCCGCGCTCATACGCGCCGGCGACGGCAGCACCATCCTCGTCGACGGGGGCTCGTCGCCCACGCAGCTGCTCGCCGCGCTTGGCCGCGTGCTCCCCGCGGCGACGACGCACATCGACATGGTCGTGGTCACCGGGGGCGAGCGGGCTGCGGTGAACGGGCTCGGAGGGCTCCCGGGTCACTACACGATTGGCACGGTGGTGACCCTGGGCGAGCTCAACCCAGGCGGGAATAACATCCTCGCAGCGCTCGAGAACGGCGGCGCAAACGTGCTCGAGACAGCCGGCGGAGCGTGGTCTTTCGGCGGAGCCACGTGGCGGTGTCTCGGCTTCATCGCCCTGGCCACCGGCCGCCCGATGTGCGCGCTCACCGTTGACGATTCCACGGGGCGTCTCCTCTTTCTGGGCGATGCCGGGACCGCCGACCAGGAGAACCTGTGCGCGGTGTACGGGAGCACGCTGTCCGCCGACCTCCTGGTGACCCCGCCGGGTGGCGCGGTTTCGCCGTTGCTGCTCGCGACGGCGCGTCCGGTCGAGCTTGCGGTGCCGATTGCTCAGGGTGTTCCCGCAGCCCCGGCACCCGAGGGATACCCAACCGATCGGACCGGCACCGATGGCGACCTGGGCTACACAGGAGGCCCACGCGGGTTGCGCACAGGCACGTGAGCGAATTCGGGGGATCTCGGATCGGGCGCTGGCGTCCGCGTTCTACGACGCCGGCCTCGGCTGCGGGTAGCAAATCGTCCCGATCGGAGGAGGGCACGGGAACGGAATCAACTCCCCGGGCGTCAGAGACAGCGCAGCTCCAAGGTCGGTGAACAAGGATGACGCATTGGCGGCCCACAGCGATCGCCCATCGCTCAACCGCACACCCTGACAGCCCTGCACCGAGATCACGGCGGTCAGAAAGGATTTGCCGGCACTTTTGAACTCGAGCTTGTAGCTGGTCCCAAAGTCAATCGGACAGCTCATAACTCCGGCCGGGAACGGCGGCAACTGTCGGATGTCGACGAGCAATCGGTTCACGGTCGACGGGTTCGTTATGGTCGATGCAAGTGGCGGGAGGATGAACAGCCCCGCCGTCCGGGTGATCTGAACACTCGGAGCGCTCGTGGTATCGACCAGCCGTGCGGTGCCACAGCCCGCGACGAACACGCCGATCATCAACCCGAGGGGCAGGATTCGCAGCATGCTCGTGGGACGCGCGCCCACGGCTCGCGGTTCCCGGTTCCCGGTGGCGCCGTCAGTGAGTTCCTCAGCGCGGCGGCAGCGAGGCGCGTTACGCGGCTTGCAATACTGCATCCGTGGCCGCGACTCCTCCGCTGAATCAACTGACGCTCATCCATGGCGAGGAGCGCTTCCTGGTGGATCGGTCGGCGCAGGAGTGGCGCGACCGCGCCCGCCCGCCGCAACTCGACATCGAGGTGTTCGACGCACCCGGACGGCTCAATGAGCTCCGGCTCGCGGTCGCCGAGATGCCACTCTTCGATCCGGAGCGAGCGCTGCTCCTCCGGGACCCACCGCAGCTGACGGGATCGGCGAAGCGCGGCGGTGTCGATCCCCCGGAGCGCCTCGTGGCCATCCTCGGCGAACTCGCGCCGACCACCGTCCTCTGCATGGTCGCGCACTCCAAGGTGCCGGACCGCAACGCCGTGCTCGCCGCCGTCAAGGCTCGGGGCGGCTCGATCGTGTTTCACGCCGCCGTCAAGGGCCGCGATCTGCGCTCGTGGATCGACCGTGAGATCGCCATCCGGGGTCTGCGCCTCGGTTCCGGGTCGGTCGACCACCTCGTTCGCGTTGCCGGTCCTGACCTCGGGAGCATCGCTTCCGAGCTCGACAAGCTCGTGGCGTATGGAGCGGGCAAGCCCCTGTCGGTGACGGAGGTACGAGCGGCCGTTGCCGGCGATGCAGGTGCAGGACTCTACGAGACCCTGGGTGAACTCCTCGGGCCGACACCTGCGAAGGGCGCGGAGTCGATCGACCGGCTCCTCTCGGAGGGACGAGCCGGCCAGTACATTCTGGCGATCCTTGCGGGTCAGATTCGAGACCTCGTGCTCGCCCAGGCGTATGTCCAGGCGCACGGTTCGAGCGCCGGCCTTGCGACAGCGCTCGGCAAACCCGACTGGCAGGCCGACCGCCTCAGCCGCCAGGCGAGGAGTGTGTCACCGGCGATCGCTGCCGGATGGCTGACGGCGTTGCACGATGTCGACCGAAAGCTCAAGACAGGCGAGATCTCGGAGACAGACGGACTTCGACTTGCGGTCCTGCGTGCCGCAGCCGAGATGACGGCAGAGCGCGAGCAGCACCGTCGCCGCTAGCTGAGCCGCTCCACTGAGTGGTTACTTGCTCTTGGGTGGCCTGGCGGCGGGCTTCGGCGTTGCTGCGGCTCTCGGAGTCGTCGCCTTGGCGGCAGGCGCCTTGCCGGCCGGCTTGGCCGCTGACTTCGCCGCTGCTGCGCGGGCCGGCTGCTTTGCGCTACGCCCCTTGGCACCGCCGGCCGCAGCGGAGCGAACTGCCGCACCCTCAGCGCCCTCGGCGACGTTCGTGAGGCGAGCTGCCATCGACGCCAGCCGCGACTTACGCCGCCGTGCGTTGTTCCGATGGAGCACGCCCTTCTCCGCCGCGCGGTCGAGCGCGCGAATCGCCGCGTGCAACTCGGCGTCGCCGCTCGCGCCGCCCTCGTCAAGGAGCGCATGTCGCGCCTTGATCACCTTGGTGCGGACCGCCGACTTGACGGCGCGATTGCGGAGATGCTTCCGCTCGCTGGACCTGATGCGCTTGCGCGCAGATCGGGAGTTGGCCATGCTCGCTCTTCTAGATCACTCGACAACTGGGGCGCGCCCCCCGGGCAGTTACGAGCCAGGGACGCACGAAGCCAGCAGTATATCAGCGACTGTGTCTCGCCCCTCCACGTGGATCGTCCCCGCATACGCAAAGCTGAATCTGTCGCTGGCGGTCGTCGCGCGGCGTCCCGATGGCTGGCACGACATCGACAGCGTCCTGGTGCCGGTCGACTGGCATGATCTCGTCGGCCTCACGGTGGAACTCGCGGATGCCGACGCCGTGGCCCTCGCGGTGGATGGGCCGGCGGCCGCCGGCGTGCCGGCCGGCGAGAGCAACCTGACCGTGCGTGCCGCCCAGGCTCTGCGCGCCCTCGCGGGCCGGCCCCTCGCCACGCGGGTGTGGCTGTCGAAGGTCGTGCCGCACGGCGCCGGGCTGGGAGGCGGATCGGCCGACGCCGCGGCGGTCTTGCGTTCCGGGATCGCCCAGCTCGCGAGCATGGGCGTGATGATCGAACCGGATCGCATCGCCGCAGCCGCGCTGGGAATCGGCAGTGACGTGCCGGCGCTGCTTCCAGTGACCGGCCAACGCGTCCGCGGCCGGGGCGATCGCATCGAGGCCCTCACCATCCCGACGCTCCATCTCGCGATCGCGTCCACCATCCCCAGTTCCACGTCCGACACGTACGCCGCCGTTGCGCCCGACGAGATTCGCGACGACGGCCGTTCTGCACGGCTGGCGCGGCTCCTCACCGACGGTCATGCGCCGGCACCTGAACTGCTGGGGAGCGCTCTCGAACCCGCCGCGTGCCGCGCCAACCCCGCACTTGCTCACGCCCTGCGGAGGGCACGGCAGGTGGTCGCGGGTGTCGAGTGGTCTCTGACGGGGAGTGGCGGTGCCATCTTCACCGTCGCGAGCGGGCGCGATGAAGCCGAGAGACTCGCAGTGACCATGCGCAACGCCGGGTTCAATGCTCGCGCCTGCCGCACCGTCGGCTGAGGCTCGCGGCACTACAATCCGATCCTCAGTGGCTGTCGCCGATGCACCTTCCGTCACGCCGCCGACGCCGGAAACCTGCGACCATCCCGCGCCGGTCACCGGGATCATGGCGCATGAGTTCGCGCACTACGAAGGTGCCGTCGGCCCCGAGGGTCTCCGCCGCACGGTCACCTTCTATGGGCCGATCGTCGGTGGCCTTCCGATTCGCGCCTGGCACTGCGAGAAGTGCGGCCTGCTCCGCCTGAGCTATCCCGACGGCCGCACAGAGGAGCGGCGTCTCTTCCCGGGACCGCAGCCGGGGCTGCTTGCAGCGGCGACGCCGGTCGCCACCGAGCGTGAGCACTACGGCATGCAGGCGCGTGTCTCGGGCCTGACCGCCCAGCCGGCATTCATCGACCAGCTCACCGGCGGCGAGTCGATCGTGCGGCCGTTGCAATTCCCCACCTTCACGCTGCCAGCCTGGGATGCCATCACGTGGCTGACCGTGCTGGGCATGATCTCCGTGCTGGTGGGGCTGCTGTTCGCCGGGCTCTTCGCAGCGCTGTCGTACACCACGCCGAGCGTCGAGCTGCCACTGGTGCTGAGCATCGTCTTCATCTTCGTCGGCGTGGTCGCCCTGCGGCTGATTGCCCTGGCAATCCGGCATTTCGCTCCGGCGGAACAGCTCAGCCCCAGTGTCGCGGAGACCATGCGCGGCACACCGGAGCTGGACGCAGCAACACGCACGGTGGTGTTTCTCCTCGTGGTCTGCGTAGTGGGCCTGTTCGCCACCGCCGTGCTCGCGACGTACACGTACTCGACCCCGGGAGCCGTGCTGCCGGTGGTGGTCATCAGCGTCTCGTGCGCCATCATCGCCGCGGTGATCAAGGTCGTCGACGCCGCCGTGCGTCACTTCAGCGGCAGGTAGCGGACCCCGTTTCGGAGTCCATGCCCCTCCACGCGCCGCCCGATCAGGACATCGTCATCGTCGGAGCCACCGGCGATCTGGCGCAGCGCAAGCTGATCCCCGCCCTCTACAACCTGCACTCCCAGAAGCTGTTGCCTGACAAGGGCGAGATCATCGGGGCAGCACCCTTCGACTGGGACGATCAGCGTTTCCGCGACCTCGCTGAGTCGGCCGTCAAAGAGTTCTCGAGGACGCCGCTCCAGAAGTCGGTGTTCGCCTCGTTCGCGAAGCGGTTGCGGTTCGTGCCACTTCCACCGGACGGGAGCCTGGCGGCGATCCGTCCGGCAACGACGCTGGACCGTCGTATCGCCTACCTGGCCGTTCCGCCTTCCGCATTCACGTCACTCATCAACGCCATCAAAACGTCGGGGCTCGCCGAGGGCACATCGATCATCATCGAGAAGCCGTTTGGCCACGATTTGAAATCCGCGGAGGAACTGAACCGAACACTCCACGACGTCGTGCCCGAGCAGCGCATCTTCCGGATCGACCACTACATGGGCAAGGAGACAGTCCAGAATCTCCTCGTCTTTCGATTCGGGAATTCGCTGTTCGAACGCATCTGGAATCGCGAGGCGATTTCACGCGTGGAGATCACCGTTGCGGAGTCGCTCGGCGTCGAGCACCGCGGCAAGCTGTACGAGGAGATCGGGGCGATTCGCGACATCGTCCAGAACCACATGTTCCAGGTGCTCTCGCTGGTCGCCATGGACCCACCGCTCTCCTTTGACGCGGAGGCGATCCGCAACGAGAAGGTCAAGGTGCTCCAGTCGATACAGCCGATCCACCCACACGACGTTGTCCGTGGTCAGTACACGGCGGGCACCGTCGAAGGTGAGAGGGTGATCGCGTATCGCGAGGAACCCGGGGTCTCGCCAACGTCGACCACCGAGACCTATGCGGCGCTGCGCCTGCATCTCGAGTCGTGGCGCTGGTCCGGGGTGCCATTCCTGCTGCGCACCGGCAAGCGTCTGCCGACCCGCGATACCCGCGTGGTGATCACCTTCCATGATGTTCCCCTGCACCTGTTCAAGACGGCGGGCGTGAAGACGCTGCATCGCAACCGTCTGGTCGTTCGCATCCAGCCGGACGAAGGCATCGCGCTCTCGTTTGTGGCCAAGCAACCGGGTCCGGAGGTCACCGCTCAGTCGGTAGATATGAACTTCAAATACGGCAACTCCTTCAAGACGTCACCGCCCGAGGCGTACGAGCGCCTGCTCCACGATGCGCTCGAGGGGGATCACACCCTGTTCATTCGCGAGGACGAGGTCGAGCACGGCTGGGCTGCCGTCGAGCCGGCCATCGAGGCGCCACCCCCGATCACCTTTTATGCGGCCGGCACGTGGGGACCTGACGACGCCGCGCGGATCGCGAGCCCGAGCCACTGGGACGATTCGGTCGCCGCCGTATGACTCCCGAGCTGATCGGCGTCGACCTCGGCGGTACGAGCATCCGCGCGGCGGTCGCGATCGGAGACGTCACCCATGGTGAGCCCGTGCACCGCGACACCCCTTCACAGGATGGCCCCGCCGCCGTGCTCGACGCCGTCGCGGAGTGCGCTCGCGAGGCGGCGGGCCACGCGCACATCCGAGGCCTCGCGATCGGCATCCCGGGTCCGATCGATCCCGGCGCGGGGGTGGTCCACGACGCGCCGAACATGGCCGGTTGGACCGAGGTCCCCGCCGCGGCGATGCTCTCGGAACGGGTCGAGTGTCCCGTGGTCATCTGTCATGACGCGGCCGCTGCGGGGTATGCCGAGCTGAAAGCGGGCGCCGGGCGCGGCGCACGCCATCTCCTCTTCATCACGGTCAGCACAGGCATCGGCGGCGCGCTCTTCATCGATGGCGATCTGTACGACGGAGCGACCGGATCGGCCGGCGAGGTCGGCCACACGCCGGTCACCAATGATGGTCCCCCCTGCGGGCAGGGCCATCCTGGGTGCCTCGAGGGCGTCTCGTCGGGGACAGCGATCGCGGCACGCGTACGCGCAGAGCTCGCCAGGGGCACTCCGTCGTCGCTTCAGGGGATCGACCTCGCCTCGATCGACGCACGCGCAATTGCGACCGCCGCGAATGCTGGTGATGCGCTCGCGTTGCAGGTGTTCACCGACGCCGGGCACGCGCTCGGGCGGGCGATCGGAGGGTTCATCAATGTGCTCGCTCCGGACGTGATCGTCATCGGAGGCGGGCTCATGCACGCCGGCGATCTGCTCCTCAAACCAGCCCGTCTCGCGGCGACCGAGATCGCGTTCGAGATTCCCTATCGTCGCTGCAAGATCGTCACCGCGGCGCTCGGCACCGACGCGGGATTGATCGGCGCTGTGGCGTGGGCGGTTCGCAGCTTCGGCGCCGCGCCGGTG
Source organism: Candidatus Dormiibacterota bacterium (assembly GCA_963756075.1). Taxonomy (GTDB): domain Bacteria; phylum Chloroflexota; class Dormibacteria; order Aeolococcales; family Aeolococcaceae; genus Palsa-851. The sequence goes on from CAVWMH010000002.1 coordinate 929,799, forward strand.
GGGATGCGCTAGACGGTCCCAGCAGTTTCCCATCGTGATGCGTCGCCTCGAAAAGCGGAGGACCAAATGACCAACGCGATCGTCATGCACGGGCTGACCAAGGACTACGGTTCGGGGCACGGCCTCTTCGACCTCGATCTGGAAGTCACAGAAGGCGACGTGTTCGGCTTCCTCGGACCCAACGGTGCGGGCAAGACGACCACGATCCGGCTCCTCATGGGGGTCATCCACGCGACCGCCGGGACCGCGACGGTCTTCGGTCTCGACTGCGACCGCGAATCGGTTGCGGTAAAACGCGAAGTCGGATATCTCCCGGGCGAGTTGCCGCAGTTCGGCGGGATGCGCGGCAGCGAGGTCGTTGCGTACCTCGGCGGCATGCGTGGCGCAATCGACAGGCCGCGTGTACAGGAGCTTTGCGAACGCTTGGAGCTCGATCTCGGCCGGCGCTTCCGGGAGTACTCGCGTGGCAACAAGCAGAAGTTGGGGCTGGTGCTTGCTTTCATGCATCGCCCCCGCCTCCTGATCCTGGACGAGCCGACCAGTGGTCTCGATCCCCTCAACCAGCAGACGTTTCACCGTCTCGTCGACGAGGTGAAGGCTGACGGCAGCACCGTCTTCCTGTCGTCGCATGTGCTCTCCGAGGTCGAGGAGACCTGCTCGCGAGTCGGGATCATTCGCGAGGGCCGCCTCGTTTCCGACATGACGATGGACAAGGTGCATGAGCTGCGCTTTCACGAGGTGGTCGTCGAGTTCGGCGGTGACGTCCCGCAAGCCGCTGTTCGCGCCGCAGCGGGGGTCGAGGATGTCGCGGTGGAGGGGCGACGGCTCACCTGCACCGTGCACGGTGGCTTCGACGCCCTGCTGGCGGCTCTCAGCGGCAGCACGGTGCTCGACATGGTGAGCAGAGAGCCGAGTCTCGAATCGATCTTCCTCAGCTACTACAGCAAGTGATGTCGCCCCGGCTGTTGCTGCGCCTCCATCGCATCGGGCTGATCGCGATGGCGTACTTCGGGATCTTCTACGTGCTGGTCAACAGCGCCGCGTTTCCCCTGATCGCAGGCAAGACGCGCGCGTCCCAGGAGGCATTCGGGCATTCCGTCACCGTGCTCGGCGCCACCTTCAGCTGGCTGCTCCCGCTGCCCGTGCGGCCGGACAACGCCGCCGGATATCTGCAATGGCGCGGGTACGGTTTCTTCGCGATCCTCTTCGCTGCCTGGGGCCTGCTCAGCGCGTGTGGCGCGGTGCGACGTGACGAGGATCGAGGTCTCGTAGAGTCGTGGCTGTCATCCGGTATCCCGCGACTCCGCCTGCTCGCAACACGAAGCCTCTTCTTCGCCGCGCTGAGCGCGGAAATCGTCACGCTTACCGGCGCCGCCGGCTGGCTGGGATGCCTGATCGCCGGGACGCCGGCCGCGGTTGGCGGCCTGGTGGGCGAAAGCGCTGCCTTGTGGGCGCTGACCCTTGCGTGCTTCGGGATCGGGCTGGTGGTCTCTCAGGTGGCCTCCGATTTCCGCACGGCCGCAGCTGCAGGGAGCGCCCTGCTGGTGGTCATGTTTCTTCTCGACAGCATCGGGAGGTCGAGTGTCCACCGCGCGCCGTTCACCGACATCTCCGTGTTCTTTCTCTTCAATCACTCCAACGCGGTTGCCCCTGGCGGGACGTTCGACCTCGCGTCCACGATGCTGCTCCTCGTGATCGCCGCCGCCTCCACCGTCGTCGCGTCCCTGGGATTCGTCCGGCGGGACATCGGGTCCGGGCTGATTCGCACGCGTCCCCGGCGCGTGGCGGACGTGCATGATGCGTCGGCCAATCCGTTGCTGCGCATTCCCGTCGTGCGCGGACTGTGGATCCGGCGGATCGGATCGCTCAGCTGGACAGCCGGCATGGCAGTGGTGGCCGCCGCGGTCGTGGCCCTGGTGAACATCACCGCGACCTTCTTCGCATCCACCCCCAGCCTCAGCCCCTATCTGCGCGGCCTCGCGGGTGACGTGCATACCGTGTTGCTCGCCCTGATCTGGCTGAGCTTCGCGCAAGCGCTGGTCGCCATCTACGCGATCACGTGCGTGTCCCGGTGGTCCGGCGACGATTCGTCGGGGGTGCTGGAGATGCAGCTCGCCGAGCCGTTGCCGCGGTGGAGCGTTCTCGGCGAGCGGGCCGCCGAGCTCACGGTCACCGTGACCCTCATGTCGTTTGCCGCCATGGCGGTGATCCTGGCCCTCGCGCCGGCGGAGGGGATCTCGATCGACGTCGGGAGAATGCTCAGCGCGACCGCGCTGCTCGTCCCCTTCGCGCTCACCTTTGCCGCGGTGGGAGCGCTGCTTGCGGGCTGGCGCCCCCGCGTGGCGGTGGTGGTGCTCTCGACGATCGCGGTGATCTCGTACCTCGTCTTCGAACTCGGCCCACTGTTCAAATGGCCGGACTGGGCGGACAACCTGTCAGTGTTTCAGCTCTACGGCACACCCTTGATCACCCCGTTGTTCGTCGGTGGGCTGATCGCGATGCTGGCCATCGTGGTCGTTGGTTTCGTATCCGCCGGCGTCGTGCTGGCGCGGCGTGACGTCGCCGCATAGGAGGTTGACGTGGCGGACAACGCGACGATGAAGGAAGCCGTTCGCTGGATGTGGTCCCTCGGCGACTACGGCGCGCTCGCCGTGCACCTCGAGCCCCACGCGATCGAACTCGCCCAGCGGAGCCGCCTCCAGGCGGGGTCAGAGGTGCTCGACGTCGCCGCCGGCAACGGCAACTTCGCGATTGCCGCGGCTCGCCTGGGTGCGACAGTTGTTGCCACGGACCTGACCCCCGCGATGGTCGAGCTTGGCCGGGCTCGGAGTGGGGCGCTCGGCGTGGCCATCGAGTGGCTCGAGGCCGACGCAGAGGAACTTCCCTTTCCGGACGAGCGCTTCGACGTGGTGGCCTCGGTCTTCGGTGCGATGTTCGCGCCGCACCCGGAACGGGTGGCGAGCGAGATGTTCCGCGTCGCGAAGCGAGGCGGCCTCGTAGCCATGGCCAATTACGCGCCCAAGGGGTTCCTGCCCCGGTTCACCACGCTCATGGCCGAGCGGGCGCCGGCTCCGCCACCCGGGATGCCCTCACCGTTTGAATGGGGGGTCACCGATGAGGTCCACCGGCGCTTCAAGGGCCTGACCTCGTCGATCGAGATCTACCCGCAGGCGCTCACCTTTGAGTTCGAATCGCTCGATGCCGCCTGGGACTTCTGGGAGCGCACCAACCCTCCGCTGATGGCGATGCTGAGCATGCTCGACGTGGAACAGACCGCGAAGCTGCGTGAGGAAGGCAGGAAGCTGTTCGCGGAGTTGAATCAGGTCTCGGGCGGTGGCATCACCCTCGAGTTCAGACTACCTCCAGGTGCTCGCCCGCAAGGCCTGAGCGTTCGCGGGTGGCGATGATCGCGTACTCGAAGGCGTCGGCGAGCGCGCTCCACGAGGCCTCGATGATGTTCGTGCTGCAGCCAACCGTGCTCCATCGCCGGTGGTGGTCACCACTTTCCACGAGCACACGGACCCCGGCCGCGGTGCCGTCCCGCCCGTCGAGGACACGCACTTTGTAGTCGAACAGCTGGGTCGCGCCGATCTCGGGATAGCTCGGGGTCAGCGCCTTGCGCAGCGCCGCGTCCAGCGCGTTCACCGGCCCGTTGCCCTCGGCGGCGGTGTGGACCACCGTGTCGCCGACCTGCACTTTGATGGTGGCCTCGCAGACCAGCGAACGCCCCTCGCGTTGTTCCACCAGCGCGATGTAGTCGATCAGCGTGAAGGGTGCGGGATTGCCGCGCGCCCGATGCACGAGCAGCTCGAACGACGCCTCAGCGCCCTCGAACGAGTGTCCGCTGAACTCCAGCTGCTTGACCTCGTCAGCCACCCGGCGCGCGAGGGCGCGATCCTGGGTCAGGTCGACGCCAAATGCTGCGGCCTTCTCGAGCACGGTGCCGCGTCCGGACTGCTGCGTGATCACCGAGTGACGTTTGTTGCCGACGCGAGCCGGGTCGATGTGCTGGTAGGCGTACGCGGCCTTGCTCATCGCGTCGATGTGCTGACCGCCCTTGTGCGTGAATGCGGCCTGACCGATGTACGGCGCCGAAAGCGGCGGGGCGATGTTGGCGATCTCCGCGACATCGCGGGCCACCTCGGTCAGCCGCGCCAGCTGCTCATCGTCGACAACCCGGACGCCCATCTTGAGCTGCAGATTGGGGATGAGCGTGCAGAGGTTCGCATTGCCGGTGCGCTCCCCGTAGCCGTTGATGCAACCCTGCACCTGCACGGCACCGGCGCGCACCGCGGCAAGCGTGGCGGCGACTGCACATCCGGAGTCGTCGTGGCAGTGAATGCCGGCGACACTGCCGAACCGTGCGGTGATCTCGCGCACGACCAACTCCACGCGATCGGGCAATGTGCCGCCGTTGGTGTCGCACAACGTGATCCGCTCCGCGCCGGCGTTGATGGCCGCGTCCAGGCAGCGAAGCGCGTAATCGGCGTCACTGCTGTACCCGTCGAAGAAGTGCTCGGCGTCGTAGACGACGCGGCGGCCGTGATCCACGAACCAGCGAACCGAGTTCGGCGATCATCGCGAGGTTCTCGTCGGTCGTGGTTCGCAGCACGTCGACCACCTGACGGTCCCAGGCCTTGCCGACCAGCGTGATGATCGGCGCCATCGAGTTCGAGGAGCGTACGCAGCTGCAGATCGTCCTGCGCCATCATGCCCGGCCGTCGCGTGGCCCCGAACGCCGCGAGCGTCGCGTTGCGAAGCTGGTGACTCTGCATCGCCTCGAAGAACTCGGTGTCGGTGGGGTTGGCTCCAGGCCAGCCGCCCTCGATGACGGTCACGCCGAGCGTGTCGAGGTGCTCTGCGATGCGCAGCTTGTCGGACACGGAGAAGTTGATGCCGACACCCTGCGCGCCGTCGCGCAGCGTCGTGTCGTAGATCTCGAGGCTCACGACGGCGCTCCGCTGCGTGCACCGAGATGGCGCAACGCCTCGCGCGCCACGGCGTCGGCGACGGCATCCGTACCGGTCGTGCCACCGAGGTCGGCGGTGAGCACCTCTTCGGTGATGCACACGTCCACGGCCGATTCAATGGCCAGCGCCAGGTCATCACGATGGAGCGAGTGGCGGAGGAGCATCGCCACAGAAAGGATGGTGCCGTAAGGGTTGGCGATGCCGCGGCCCGCAAGCCTCGGCGCGCTCCCGTGGATCGGCTCGTACAGCCCCTGATCGGACGCGCCGAGGCTCGCCGATGGCAGCAGGCCGAGCGACCCGGCGAGCACGGCTGCCTCGTCGCTCAGGATGTCGCCGAACAGGTTCTCGGCGACAACGACATCGACGGTGGATGGCTCGCGGACGAGACGCATCGCAAACGAGTCGACGAGCTCGTGCGTCAACGTGACGTCGGGATAGTCCGCGGCGAGTGCGCTCACCACCTCGCGCCAGAGCTGGCTCGTGAAGAGCACGTTCGCCTTGTCGATGGAGATGAGCTGCCCGCGGCGCGACTGCGCGAGCGTGAACGCGACCCGCGCCACGCGCTCGATCTCAGCGGCGCTGTACACGATGCTGTCGCGCGCGATCTCATCGGGGCCAGTCCCCGTGCGGCCGCGCGGCAAGCCGAAGTAGGCGCCGCCCGTGAGCTCGCGCACGATCACAAGGTCCGTCCCCTTGACGACGTCGGAGCGCAACGTGGTGCGGTCGGCGAGGTGCGGATGTACTTTGACAGGACGCAGGTTGGCGAAAACGTCCATCTCGCGGCGCAGCCGCAGCAGGCCCGACTCGCAGCGCTGCTCGCCACGCAGGTGATCCCAAGCGGGGCCACCCACAGCACCGAGCAGCACCGCGTCGGCTGCCTTGCACGCCTCGAGTGTCTCGTCGGGCAGCGGTGTGCCGAAGTCGTCGATCGCGCGCCCGCCGATGGGGTGCACCTCGACACTCACCCGAATGTCGGCGGCGTCGCAAACGGTCGCGAGCACGCTCAGGCCGGCGTTGACGACCTCCGGTCCGACGCCGTCACCCGGGAGGACGACGACATCTGCCTTCACGATCGCGCCCCAGCGCGTGCAAGGTCCGGCATCCACGAGGGGCGGCGGGCTTCGAACGCCGTGATCTCCGATTCGTGCTCGAGGGTCAGCCCGATGTCATCGAGGCCCTCGAGCAGCCGGCGGCGCTCGAACGGGTCGATGTTGAACGCGAAGCTCAGATCCCCGCATGTCACCGTCTGCGCCTCGAGATTGACGGAAACCGTGATGCCAGGGTGCTCCGTGGCCAGGTCCATCAATGCTCGCACCTGGTGCTCGGGCAGGATCACGGGCAGCAGCCCGCTGCCGAGCGCGTTGGCCCGGAAGATGTCCGCGAACGACTCGGAGATGACCGCGCGGATCCCGTAGTCAGCGAGCGCCCATACCGCGTGCTCCCGGGAGGAGCCGCACCCGAAGTTGCGTCCGGCAACCATCACGGTTCCGGGCGCGTACGCGTCCTGGTTGAGAACGAAGTCGGATCGCGATGCGCCCGCCGGGTCGCGTCGCCAGTCGTTGAAGAGGAACTCGCCGTAGCCGCTGCGCTCGATCCGCTTGAGGAATTGCTTCGGAATGATCTGGTCGGTGTCGACATCGGACCTGTCGAGTGGGATGAGGACGCCGTCCTCGCGATGAAACGGCTTCATGCGCGCCCCGCCGCAGTTGCGATGCGCCGCACGTCGACAAAACGACCTTCCACCGCCGCGGCCGCCGCCATCGCCGGCGAGACGAGATGGGTGCGACCACCACGTCCCTGGCGGCCTTCGAAGTTCCGGTTGCTCGTGCTGGCGCATCGCTCGCCGGGTTGCAGGATGTCGGGGTTCATGCCGAGACACATCGAGCACCCCGGGTTGCGCCACTCCGCTCCGGCGTTGGTGAAGATCGTGTCGAGTCCCTCGGCCTCCGCCTGCACCTTCACCTGCGCGGATCCCGGTACCACCAGAACGCGGATGCCGTCATGGACGCGCCGGCCCTCGAGCATCGCCGCGGCCGCGCGCAAATCCTCGATGCGACCGTTGGTGCACGAGCCGATGAAGACCGTGTCGAGCTTGATGTCCTCGATCGCCGTGCCGGGCTCGAGATCCATGTATGCGAGGGCGCGCACAGCTGACTCGCGCTCGGCGGCGTCCTCGAACGAGTCAGGATCGGGGACCCGCCCGGTGACCGCAACCGATTGCGCAGGCGTGGTCCCCCAGGTGACCGTCGGCTCGAGCGTCGCGGCGTCGATGATGACCACGCAATCGAAGGCGGCGCCGGCGTCGCTGTGCAGCTCGCTCCACGCGGCGACCGCCTCATCCCAGTCGTCGCCGGACGGCGCGTAGGGGCGGCCCTTGATGTACGCGAAGGTGGTTGCGTCCGGGGCGATCATCCCGGCGCGCCCGCCGCCTTCTATGGTGAGGTTGCACAACGTCATTCGCTGCTCCATCGACAACCCGCGAACGACCGAGCCGGTGTACTCCACCACGTGACCGGCGGCGCCGGCCGTACCGATGGCGTTGAGCACCCCGAGCGCCGCGTCCTTTGCGGTGACGCCGATCGGCAGCGTCCCGTCGATGCGCACCTCCATGGTCAGCGGCCGGGACTGGCGCAGGCACTGCGTCGCAAGCACGTGCTCGACCTCGGACGTTCCGATCCCGAGCGCGAACGCCCCGAAAGCCCCATGCGTGGCTGTGTGGGAGTCCCCGCAGACGACGATCGTGCCCGGGATGGTGAGGCCCAGCTCCGGTCCGATCACGTGCACGATGCCCTGCCAGCGATGTCCGGCGCCGAAGCACGAGATCCCGTACTGGTCGCAGTTCGCGCGCAGCGCATCCATCTGCGCCCTGCTCATCGCGTCGGCGCCGCTGATCCCATCGCCGTCGGTCGGCACGTTGTGGTCCATCGTGGCAACAACTCGTCCCGGCCTGCGCACCGTCCGGCCCTCGATGCGAAGGCTCTCGAATGCCTGAGGGGACGTGACCTCGTGGACGAGATGGAGATCCACGTAGAGCAGGGACGGCTCTCCAGGCGCCTCGGCGACGACGTGCGCGTCCCAGATCTTGTCGAACAGGGTTCGCGGCGTCATGCAACCCCCGATGCCGCGCCGGTGGGTGCTCCGGTCACCATCTGCTCCGGCGTGATCCGCGGACCGTCGGCGAGGCGGGTGGCCAGGCGGTTCAGGGCATGCACGTACGCCTTCGCGGCCGCGACGAGGATGTCGGTGTCAGCGCCATGGCCCGCGGTGAGTGCGCCGCCCTGGCGCAGCCTGACGCTGACTTCGCCGACGGCGTCCATCCCCTCGGTGACCGCCTGAATCGCGAATTCCTCCAGCTCGGCCTTGACCTGGACGAGCATGTCGATGGCGCGATACGTTGCGTCAACGGGCCCGTCTCCCGTGGAGACCGCTTCATGGCTGACGCCGTCGCCGAGCAGCATGCGCACCGTCGCGGTCGGGCGCAGGTTGGTGCCGCAGCTGACCTGCAGATGCTCGAGGCGGAAGGTCTCCTCCGAGCCCTGCCGCTCATCGGCGACGATCGCCTCGAGGTCGCGATCGGTCACGTCCCGCTTGCGATCCGCGAGTCCCTTGAAGCGCACAAAGGCTCGCTGCAACTCGTCGCCGTCGAGGCGGTAGCCCAACTGCTCGAGACGGTCGCGAAGGGCGTGACGTCCACTCAACTTCCCGAGCACCAGGCTCGATCCCGCACCGACCTGACCCGGCTCCATGATCTCGAAGGTGCGCCGGTCCTTGAGCATGCCGTCCTGGTGAATGCCCGAGTGGTGTGCGAACGCGTTGGCGCCCACCACGGCCTTGTTGGGCTGCACGAGCATGCCGGTGAGCTGCGAGACGAGTCGGGAGGTGCGATACAGCTGCGAATGGTCGAGCTGTGTGACCACGCCATACACCTCCGGGTGCAGCCGGGTGGCCATGGCCACCTCCTCGAGCGCGGCATTGCCGGCGCGCTCGCCGATGCCGTTGACGCACGTCTCGATCTGCCGCGCGCCGCCGAGCACGCTGACCAGGGAGTTGGCGGTCGCGAGACCGAGGTCGTTGTGGCAGTGCACGGAGAGCACCACGTTCCGAAGCGCCGGGACCTGCTCGTACATCCACGCGATCAGGCCGCGCCACTCGTCGGGCGTCGCGTAGCCGACGGTATCGGGCAGGTTGATGGTGGTCGCGCCGGCCTCGATGCAGCTGTTCACGACCTCGGCGAGATATTCGCGCTCGGTGCGGCTCGCATCCATGGGGGAGAACTCGACGTCCTCGCGGAAGGTCTTCGCCAGCGTCGTCATGGCCACTGCTCGGTCGTGCACTTCGCGCTGCGTCATGCGCAACTGACCCTCGCGATGGATCGGCGAGGTGCCGATGAACACGTGGATCCGCGCGCGAGCCGCTGGTTCGAGCGCCGCCGCGCAGGCGCGGACGTCGGCTTCGAAACAACGTGAGAGCCCAGCGATCACCGCACCATCCACCTGCTCGGCGATCGCCTTCACCGCGGCGAAATCGCCCGGGGAGCTGTGCGGGAAACCTGCTTCGATGACGTCGACCTTGAGGCGCGCAAGCTGATGCGCGATCTGCAGCTTGTCCTCGGCGTTGAGCGCAACTCCGGGGGACTGCTCGCCGTCGCGCAGCGTCGTATCGAGAATCGTCAGCGACTCGGTCATACCGTCGCCTCCTCACGATCGGGCTCCGCCAGCACCCTGTCCATGCCGGGCGCCGTCTTTGACTCGAGCCAGGTCATCTTCGAGCGGAGCTCGGCGCCCACGCGCTCAATCGGGAGGTGCTGCTCCTCGTCGCGATACTCGACGAAGTTGGGACGACCGGCTTCGCTCTCCTCGATCCAGCGCTTCGCGAAGGTGCCGTCCTGGATGTCGCTGAGAAGCTTGCGCATCGTCTCGCGGGTGCGCTGGTCGACGACCTTAGGACCGCTCACATAGTCGCCGTACTCAGCGGTGTCGCTCACCGAGTAGCGCATCCAGGAGAGACCGCCCTGGTACATGAGATCGACGATGAGCTTGAGCTCGTGCATGACCTCGAAATACGCGAGCTCGGGCTGGTAGCCGGCCTCGGTGAGCGTGTCGAAGCCGGCCTTAACCAGCGACGTGATGCCACCGCAGAGCACCGCCTGCTCGCCGAACAGATCGGTCTCGGTCTCCTCGGCAAACGTGGTCTCCAGCACGCCCGCCCGGGTGCCACCGATACCGCGCGCGTACGCCAGCGTGCGCTCGCGAGCGGCGCCGGTCGCGTTCTGGTGCACCGCGAACAGACAGGGAACGCCCTGCCCGGCGACGAAGGTGCTGCGCACCAGATGCCCGGGGCCCTTCGGCGCCACCATGCTGACGTCGACACCGGCGGGTGGATCGATGAGCGCATAACGGATGTTGAATCCGTGCGCGAACATGAGCATCTTGCCGGCGTGCAGGTGGGGCGCGATCGCCTCGTCGTACAGGGCACGCTGACCGGTGTCAGGCGTCAGCACCATGATCACGTCCGCTTCCTCGCACGCGCCCGCAGGGGTCAGGACGCGCAGGCCCTCGGCCTGCGCGGCGGCCCGGCTGCGGCTCGAACTCGGGCAGCCCGACTCGCACGTCGTGCCCCGAGTTGCGCAGGTTGAGCGCGTGGGCGTGGCCCTGCGAACCGTAGCCGAGCACGGCGATGGGCCGGCCCGACAGAGCCTGTGGATCTGCGTCTGCGTCGTAGTACATCCGAGCGGTCATTGATCGCTGCCTCCTCTGCGCTTGCTCATACGGTGCCGGTGGTGTCGCCGGCCACGCCAAGCTGGCGCGACGGCTCGGTCTGCGGCTCATCGCCGTCGCTCGCGAAGTCCATGAGACGGAAGCGCGCCTGGTCGCCCCGGACAAGCGCAACGACGCCGCTTCGTGCCAGTTCCTTGATGCCGTACGGCCGCATCAGGTCGATGAAGTTGTCGATCTTCTCCGCACTCCCTGTCACCTCGACGATCACCGAGTTGGCGGCCACATCGACCACGCGCCCCCGGAAGATGTCGACCAGATGCAACAGCTCGGTTCGCTCACCCGGAGGCGCCTGCATCCGCATCAGCACCAGTTCGTGGGCGACGTTGCGCAGTCCGGTGATGTCGTCGATGGTGATGACGTCGATGAGCTTGGCAAGCTGCTTGGTGGCCTGCTCCGCCTGCTGGCGGCCGACGTGCACGGTGATGGTCATTCGCGAGATGGTGTCGTCCTCGGTGGGGCCCACCGAGAGCGAGTTGATGTTGAAGCCGCGCCGCCGGATCATCGACGCGACACGCTGAAGGACGCCGGGCTTGTTGTCGACCAGCACGGACAGCAGCCGGCTCTGGGTCATCAGCTCGCCTCGACGAAGTCGAGCATGCCCTTGCCGAGCGGCACGATGGGATAGACGTTTGCGTTCGGGTCGATGTTGAAGTTCAGGAGCACAGGACCCTTGTGTGCCATCGCCTCATCCAGCATCCGCCCGACATCTTCGAGACGGTCCGTGGACATCGCCTTCATGCCGAAGGCGTCACCGAGCTTGACGAAATCGGGGGTGAAGGTCAGGTCGACGGCCGATCGGACGCCGTCATAGAAATCGTCCTGGAACTGACGGACCATCCCGAGTGATGAGTTGTTCAGGATGATCACGTTGACGTCGATGTTGTTCTCGACCATCGTCGCCATCTCCTGCATGTTCATGACGAAGCCTCCCTCGCCGGTGACGCAGAAGACCGTCTTGCCGGGGTTGGCGAGCTTCACGCCCATCGACGCCGGAAACGCGTAACCCATGGTTCCGGTCCCACCCGAGTTGAGGAAGAGACCCGGCTTGCGGTAGTTGAACCACAGCGCCGCCCATATCTGATTCTGGCCGACGTCCGCCAACACGATCGCCTCATCCTCGCATCGCGCATACATCGCCTCGAGGACCTCCTGTGGCTGGAGCAGGCCGGTGTGATTGGCGAAGCGCACGGGGTGCTCTTCCTTCCACTGGTCGATCTGAGTGAGCCACTGATGCTCGCGCTTGGGCTCGACCAGCAGGTTCAGCTCGCGCAGCGCGACCTTCGCGTCGGCGACGACGCTCACGTGCGGAATGACGTTCTTGCCGATCTCGGCTGGATCGATGTCGATATGGACGAGATGCTCGACGCGGGGTGCGAACGAGTCGAGGCGCGTGGTGACGCGGTCGTCGCAGCGCATGCCGATCATGATCAGGACGTCCGCCTCGCAGACGGCTTTGTTCGTGTATCCGGCGCCCATGAAGCCCACCATCTGGAGGGCCATCGGATCCGTCACCGGGAATGCGCCGGTGCCGAGCAGCGTCCAGCCGACGGGGATGTGCGCCTGGTGGGCCAGCTCGGCGAGCTCCTCCTCAGCGCGGGCGATGAGCACGCCGCGACCGGCCAGGATGACCGGGCGCTTGGCCCCCTTGATGAGCTCGGCGATCTGGCGCAGCTTCGCCGCGTCGGGCCGTGGCGGAGCCGGGTAGGACCGCCTGCGCACCGGACCCTCGGGGTAGTTGAACACCGTGGTCGCCGCCTGCAGATCCTTCGGAAAGTCGATCAGCACCGGACCGGGCCGTCCTGTGCGCGCGATGTGGAACGCCTCCTTGATCGTCGGAGCGATGTCCTCGACTCGCGTGATCAGGTACGAATGCTTGACCACCGACATGGTCGAGCCGATGACGTCGGACTCCTGGAAGCTGTCCGTTCCGATGGCGGTTGACGGCACCTGACCGGTGATCGCGACGACCGGGACCGAGTCCATGTATGCGGTGGCAAGGCCGGTGACGAGGTTCAGCGCTCCAGGACCGCTGGTCGCGAAAACCACGCCGATCGAGCCGCGCTTGCTGCGTGCGTAGCCGTCGGCGGCGTGTGCTCCGCCCTGCTCGTGGCGCACCAGGATGTGGTGAAGGGCCGGGTAGCCCGGGAGGTATCGGTAGAGCCAGAGGTTGGCGCCGCCGGGATACCCGAAGATCGTGTCGACACCCTCGCGGATGAGCGATTCGAGGGCGACCTGCGCGCCGGTGAGCATGCGAGGCGGCTCTGTCTGGCCGTCGGGGCTTGCTGCTGTCGTCGCAGCCGCACTCGAGCGTTGATCCGTTCGGGTGGTGATCATTGGTAGTAGCGGTTGAGCGATCTGCGCACGAACTCTTCGCTCTCGTCGTGCCGGGGCGTGCCCGGAGCGAAGCGGTCCGCGCGAGCGGCGTCGAGGCGTTCGGCGCTGGTGCCCTCGTCGTGGGTGCCTGCATCCCAGCGAGTCGGTGTTCCCATGCCGTCATACGGGGCGGGTGCCTGTCGGGGGCCGGCCATGACTGTTCCTCCAATCGGGTTGTGCCGGGAACGAAAAAAGGCCCCCTCCGGAGAGGGGGCCTTTTGCTTGATTCCGGCTTGGTGGTGTGCCTACGTGCGCACGCGCCTGCCCTGAAGCATGAAAGCCCCGCTCCTAATCAGGAGCAGGCCTACCAGCAGGACCAGCGCGAAGCCGTACGACATCTCGGCGCGAAGAATACGGCCTGGACGCCGTTCCAGTCAATACACGGACGTGTGACGGTCGAGCCGTATGCTTCCGCGCATGCCTGAAGCGGCGTCGGCGCGATTGAGCTCGGTGATGTTGCACGGTCCTGATCGCGCGCCGGCGCGAGCGATGCTGCGAGCGATCGGTTTCAGCCGCGAGGACCTCGAGCGGCCGATCATCGGCGTCGGTCACTCATGGATCGAGACCATGCCGTGCAACTGGAACCATCGCGCCCTCGCCGAGCGGGTGAAGGAGGGGGTTCGTGCCGCGGGCGGGACCCCGATGGAGTTCAACACCATCGCGGTCAGCGACGGTGTGACGATGGGAACGCAGGGGATGAAGGCGTCGCTGGTGTCACGCGACCTGATCGCGGACTCGATCGAGCTGGTCACCCGCGGGCACAGCTTCGACGGGCTTGTCCTCATCGTCGGGTGCGACAAGACCATCCCGGCAGCAGCGATGGCGCTGAGCCGCCTCGACATCCCGGGCCTCGTGCTCTACGGCGGCACCATCCAGCCGGGACACCTGCGCGGCCGCGACCTCACCGTCCAGGACGTCTTCGAAGCCGTCGGCGCGTACAACGCCGGCCGGATCGACGCCGACGAGCTTCGCGCGGTGGAGGAGCACGCGTGTCCGGGTGCGGGCGCGTGTGCAGGTCAATACACGGCGAATACGATGAGCACCGCGCTGGAGTTTCTCGGCCTATCGCCTCCCGGCGCCAATGCCGTGCCGGCGACCCACCCCGATAAGCCGGCCGTCGCAGAGGCCGCAGGGCGATTGGCGATGCAGCTTGTCGAGGCGGGCACCACCGCTCGGTCGATCGCCACTCGGGCCGCCTTCGAGAACGCCATTGCCTCGTTCGCTGCCACGGGCGGTTCCACCAACGCGGTGCTTCACCTGCTCGCGATCGCCGCCGAGGCGGATATTCCCCTCGAGATCGACGACTTCGACGCCATCTGCGCACGGACACCGATCCTCGCGGACCTCCGCCCGGGAGGGCGCTTCGTCGCGACCGATCTCTTCGCGGCAGGCGGGCTTGGCGTGGTGATGAAGCGACTTCTCGATCTGGAGCTGCTGCATGGCGACGCGGTCACAGTCGACGGACGGACCCTCGGAGAGGTCGCGGCATCGGCAGTCGAGACGCCTGGACAGCAGGTGATTCGCCCCGCGGACGCACCGCTTCGCAAGCATGGTGGGATCGCCGTGCTGCGGGGCAACCTCGCGGCCGAGGGGTGCGTCGCGAAGCTCGCCGGCAACGATCGCGACTCGCATCGAGGACCGGCACGTGTCTTTGATTCCGAGGAGGAGGCGTTCGCCGCGGTTCGCGACGGCGCCATCCATGCCGGCGATGTCGTCGTGATTCGCTATGAGGGGCCGGTCGGCGGCCCCGGAATGCGCGAGATGCTCGGCGTCACGGGCGCCATCGTCGGAGCGGGCCTCAGCGATTCAGTTGCGCTGATCACCGACGGCCGCTTCTCCGGCGCAACCCACGGGTTCATGGTCGCGCACATCGCACCGGAGGCGGCGCTCGGTGGCGCGCTGGCCGCCGTCCGAAACGGGGATATGGTGAGCATCGACGTGGTCGCGAGGCGCATCGACGTCGACCTCGATGACGCGGAGATCGCAGCGCGACTTGCGGCGTGGACGCCGCCCGCGCAGCGCTACGCGACCGGGGTGTTCGCCAAATACGCCGCCACGGTGTCGTCCGCGAGCCTGGGGGCGGTCACCGGGCGCTGACGCCGACCTTACCGACGGCGCCGCGCAGCCCGCGACAGCCGACGCAGCCGGTGCAGTCGATGCAGTCCGAGCACGCGACGCATGCGATGCATCGGGTGCACCGCAGACATCCGACGGTCAACACGGATCGCCGTATCGCGGCACTGAAGAAGGTGAGCACGCTGCCCGCCACCGCTGCGCTCGCGACCGTCACCGCGCTCCTGACCACGGCCGCGCTGAATGCCGTCGCGGCGCTCCCCGCGACGGCTGCCGATCCTCGGGTGAGGGCGGATCCGGCAACCGCTGACGAGTAGGAGGTCGCGGCCGACCCGGCCACCGCAGTCGAGCGACGGGTCGCGACGCTTCCGGCGACGGCGGCGCTCTCCACGGTGAGCGCGCTACCGGCGACTGCGACGCTGCCGCTGGTCAGCACGGCGCCCGGCCCGGGGTCGTCCTGACCCTCCTCCTCGGAGACTGCACGGCGCAGGGCGAGGACGCGGGTCGCGGTGATCGTCGCAAGCAGGCCGAGGCCCGCTGCCACCACGATTCGCCGCCTTCGCTCGGACGTCATCCGATGCAGTCTAGCCGCGTCGTGGCTGTCATTCGACCGGTTGCGAGGTCAGCTCGATCCGACCCCCGCCTCGACGGGCGCCGCGCCCCCGAGATCCGTCGCCACACCGATTCCTGTGGGCTCGTCGCCGGCGGGAATGCCGCGCGCCTTGGTCCGAAGCGGGATCTCCTTGATCAGCAGCGTCAGGAAGAACGCGAGGACCAGGATCGGCACCGCGGCAAGAAACACGACGTGGAGCGACTCCGAGACTGCGTTGATGAGGCCTGTGTGGATCGCGGGGGGCAGGTTGGCGAGCTGTGCCGGGTTGCCCTCCAGCGAAGCTGGATTGATCCCGGAATGAAGTGCGCTTGCGGGCAGGTTCTTCCTGAGGTTGACCGCGAGCTCGTTGCTGAAGATCGCGCCGAAGATCGCCACGCCGAACGACGCCCCCATCGAACGCAGGAAGGTTGCCGAGCTCGTGCCGACTCCCAGATCCCGCTGCTCGACCGCGTTCTGGACGGCGATGACCAAAACCTGCATGACGCAGCCGAGCCCGAGGCCGAGCAGCACCATGTAGACGGAGAGCAGGAATCGTGGCGTGTGCGGGTCGATGGTCGAAAGCATGAAGACGCCGATCGCGGCCAGCGCCGTGCCGACGACCGGGAAGATCTTGTAACGACCGCGACGGCTGATGAGCTGCCCGCTCGTGATCGAGGCGGTCAGCAGTCCCGCCATCAGGGGGAGGATGTTCAGCCCGGAGCTGGTCGCGCTCGCGCCGTCAACAAGCTGCAGGAAGACGGGCAGGAACGTGATCGCTCCGAACATCGCGAAGCCGATCACGAAGCCGACGCCGCTGGTGACGTTGAACACCTGGATGCGGAAGAGCCGGAAGGGGAGGATCGGCTCGCTGACTCGCCGCTCGACGACGACGAAGCCGGCGAGCATCACCACCCCGATGATTCCGAGCGCGAAGATCGGCAGCGAATCCCACGCATACTGCGTGCCGCCCCAGGTGGTCATCAGGATCAGCGCAGACGCGCCGGCTGCGAGGAAGAACGCACCGAGCCAGTCGATGCTGTGCGAGATGCGCCGTGTAGGTGTCTTCAACACCGTTGCCGTGACGAACAGCGCGATCGCGGCTATGGGGACGTTGATGTAGAAGATCCAGCGCCACGACACGTCGTCAGTGAGGAATCCCCCGATGAGCGGGCCGGCAACGCTGGCCAGCGCGAACACGCCACCCATCCACCCCTGGTACTTGCCGCGCTCGCGGGGCGGTACGACGTCGCCGATGATGGCCTGCGCGCCGACCATGAGCCCGCCGGCGCCGATGCCCTGAATGGCGCGGAAGCCGATGAGCTCGATCATGTTCTGGGAGAGGCCCGCGAGCATCGACCCGGCGATGAAGATGACGATCGCCGCCTGGAACAGGAACTTGCGGCCGTACAGGTCACCGAGCTTCCCGTAGAGCGGAGTGGAGACGGTCGACGCGAGCAGGTACGACGTGACCACCCAGGACAGCTGGTTCAGACCACCGAGATCGCCCACGATGGTCGGTAGCGAGGTTGCGACGATGGTCTGATCGAGAGCCGCGAGGAGCATCCCGAGCATGAGGGCACCGAGCACCGCGTAGATCTGGCGCTGGGTCATGCCGTGGCCCTCCGCAGGTGCTCCCCGGCGTCGTCGTGCACTGTTGCGGCGATGCGCTCCGTCAGGTCGACATAGGTCTGCAACTCGTCGTCATCCAGCGCGGTGAACACTTCCGCCGATGCTCGGCGCATCCCGGCTTTGAAGCGCGCTGCGAGATCCCTTGCGCGCTCGGTCGGAACAACATGTTGCACCCTCCGATCGCGAGCGTCACGGACGCGAGTGACCAGGCCACCGCGCTCGAGCCGGTCGATCAGCTGGGTGGCGCCACTGAGCCCGATCCCCTGCGCCTCGGCGACCTCGCGCATGCTCATCCCGTCCCCGAGGAGCAGGCGTCGAACCACCTCCATCTGGTGCAGGGTGATGCCACCGACCTCCGCGAATTCCGCATGCAGAGTCGGCGACGCCACTTCGAGGAACCGGCGTCGCAGTGCCCCCTGAGCGGTGAGGAGGCGTTCGAGGAGGAGGGCGCGGTCCTTCATGCCGCAGATAATACATCGCATGAAGTATTCTTGCCACCCTCAGGGCGACCGCAGGCTGGCGCCGCGGGGGCTCCGCGCGTTCTCGGTCACGTCAAGATGGGACGCGCCGTGATCCAGCACCCCTCCGCGAGCTTTGCCTTCACCGCTCGCTGCCGGATCGTGAACCGGCCGGGCATGCTCGGCCAGCTCACCTCGGCGATCGGGAGCCTCGGCGGCGACATCCGCGCGCTCGACATCGTGCGCGTCGAGGGCAACGGGATCGTTCGGGACATCACCGTCCTCGCCGCTGACGCCGATCACGCGCAGAAGTTGATTCAGCGGATGTCCGCAGTGCCCGGTGTGGAGGTGCTCGAGTACTCGGATCGCACGTTTCTCGCGCATCTCGGCGGCAAGATCGAGGTCACTCCGCGCCTCCCGATCCGGACGCGTGATGACCTCTCGATGGTGTACACGCCCGGCGTGGCGAGAATCTGCATGGCCATCGTCGAGGATCCGCGCCGGGTGCGCAACCTCACGATCAAGCGCAACGCGGTCGCCATCGTCACCGATGGGAGCGCGGTGCTCGGGCTCGGCAACATCGGCCCGGACGCGGCGATCCCGGTGATGGAAGGCAAGTCCATGCTTTTCAAGGAGTTCGGCAGCGTCGATGCCTTCCCGATCTGTCTCGACACGCAGGATGTCGAGGAGATCATCCAAACCGTGGTGCACATCGCGCCGATCTTCGGGGGCATCAACCTGGAGGACATCGCCGCTCCGCGGTGTTTCGAGATCGAGCGACGTCTCACCGAGATGCTCGACATACCCGTCTTCCACGACGACCAGCACGGGACTGCCATCGTCGTCACCGCCGCGCTGTTGAACGCTCTCAAGATCGTCGGCAAACGGCTCGAGGACGTACGGGTCGTCTGCCTCGGCGTTGGAGCGGCCGGAACCTCAGTGTCAAACCTGCTGATCGCGGCCGGCGTGGGGAACATCGTCGGCGTGGATCGCGCCGGGATCCTGAGCGAGGGCACGCCCGACCTGAGCGTGGAGCAGGCGGCTTACGCGGCCGCGACCAATCGAGGCCACGTGACCGGCGGCCTCCGCGAGGCGCTCACCGGCGCAGACGTCTTCATCGGCACGAGCGTTGGCGGAGCGGTCGATGCGGAGCTCGTTCGCCTCATGGCGCCACATCCCATCGTGTTCGCCCTGGCCAACCCGGAACCGGAGGTGCAACCGGAGGCGATCGAGGACGTGGCCGCGGTGATCGCAACCGGGCGGAGCGACTACCCGAATCAGATCAACAACGTCCTGTGCTTTCCCGGTTTCTTTCGCGGCCTGCTCGACAGCGGCGCCGGGCAGATCACCGATGCCATGAAGCTGGCGGCCGCACACGCAATCGCCGATGTCGTCGGCGACGATCTCAACCCCGAGTACATCATCCCGTCGGTTTTCAATCGCAACGTCGCCCCGGCTGTCGCGGCTGCCGTCAGCGCCGAGGCGAGAAGCAGCGGGCTGGCGCGCGAGGACACCGATCTGATCGATCCCCTGCACGTGGCCGGCGGCAGCCGCGACCTCGCTCCCTGAGCCCTGCCGAGCGGCGCTGAGTTTTCCACACCCTTACCAGCGGCTCCTCTCTGGACTGGGCTGTGGACTCGCCGGTTATCCACAGCCCGGTGGGGAAAGCTCAGGCAGCCGGTACAGCCGCCGCGCGTTGTCCTCGAAGATGCCCGCGGCGGTGGCGTCCTTCCACTCCTCACTCACCGTCGAGCCGAGTCTCTCGCGCACAGTCTCCCACGCGTCACGGAGCACCACTGAACCGAACCAGTGGCTCTCGGGCAAACCGTGACCATCGCTTCCCACCGTGATCCTCCCTGCCGGAGCCACGTCAAGCAGGCGCAGCAGACGATCTGCGGTGGTCGCCGGGCTGAAGAGGTTGCACAGAGAGAACTCGGTCCACACGCGCGGCCGGACGCTGGCCAGGTACCCCGCCTGCTCGTGCCACGGATATGACGCATGGATGAGCACAACGTCCGCGCTCGAGCCCTCAGCGGTGCGCAGCACCTCCTCGAGCAGCAGTGGGTCCGACTCAGCAAGGCGGATCTCCGAGTCGCCGAACCCTGTGTGCACCTGCAGCGGCCGCTCCAGGTCTGCGCAGCGGCGGAGCACGTGGCGGAAGAGGAGGTCGCGCAATGCTTTCCCGCTGCGTCGCACCGGCACGCCAGCCGCACGGTCGGTGGCAAGTCCACGCTCAGCTTGCGCCAGCGATGCAGACGGGTCCACGGCCAATCCGGTGCGATACGCGAGCACTGTCTTGAACCCCACCGCACCGTTGCGCACCTGGCTGTCCATGAAGGCGTCGACATCGCCCACAATCTCGCGTGCATCCCGCCCCTCCGCCAGCGACGTGTCGATGACGGGCTCGAGGCGCGCCAACTCCCACACCGGAATACCCGACAGATCCGCGTACGCTGCAGCGCCTCCAGGCGGAGCGCCCTGCCAGCCGGCATCCATGAGCATCCCCGCGGTTCCGGAGTCGGCAAACAGCGCACGCACGTATCCCGGCCAGTCCGCGACAGCCGTGTCATCGCGGGCCGCCACGGCCTCCGCCGGCGTGCATCCCAGGTGACGAGCCAGACGCACGCGAAGCATCTCTGTGGCCAGTCGTGTCGGCGCCAGCCTTAGCCGCCGTCTATCGGCCTCGTTCCCCTCCGCCACGTCGAGTGTGAAGCCGGCGAGGTCCAGCGGTTCGAACGCAAGCGGGAAGGGATGGACGTGGTCATCGATCATCCAAGGAGCTTCGCGTCCTCGCCACCCTCCTCACCGAGGATCGAGCCGATGCGCGCTACGGCAGCTGGGTTCTGCACCCGCAACGTGACCACCGCGGCGATTCCGATGACGAGCCAGAGAGCCGTGAGGTACGGCGTCAGGTTCAGCGGGAACGGCGGCTGCGGGTACACCGATCCGTAGAAGGCGGCGCCGAAGACCACCGCACCGATCAGCGGTACAAGCGCATGCAGCAGCGGGTTGTAACTGGCCTTGGTACGCCGGAAGAACACCATGCCTCCGAGGCACAGCATGATGTAGACAAGGATCACCGACAGTGTCCCGAGCGTTGCGTAGAAGAAGTAGATCGTTGTCGTTGCGCCGCCGAAGGCAGCCTGCGGGTAGACGAATCCGATCAAGGCTGCCGCCGCCGTCGCGACCAACGCGACAGTAACGGTGGCGTTGACGGGAGTCTTGAACCGCCGATTCGTCTTCGAGAACCAGCCCGGCAGCACTCCCTCGCGGCCCATCGCGAACAGCGTGCGCGCCGCGGCTGTCGCACAGGCCAGGCAGACGATGAAGGCGGAGAGCATGCCACCGATCTCGATCAGCGTCGGGAATGGGCCGCCGACGAACTTGCCGGCTACGGTCTTGAGCGCGAACGAGTCAGCCCCCGCTGCAGCTCCGTTGTTGACGCCGAAGCCGACTGTGATCGCGTACGTGGTGAGAAGGTAGAAGACGATCGCGAAGCCCGTTGCGGCGATGATCGCTATCGGGATCGAGCGGCGCGGGTTGGATGTCTCCTCGCCGAAGTCGGCCGCGGTCTCGAAGCCGATATACGACGTGACCCCGAGGATGATCCCGTAGAACACCCCGTTGAAGCCCCCCGACACGGTGTGGCCGAAGGTGAAGGGCTCGAGCGTGTTGCCGCTGACACCGCCCTTGCCGACGACGAAGAGATCGACGAGGACGATCACCGCGATGGTGATCGCGCCGACCACCAACTGGACTGTCGTTGTGACCTTGATCCGGATGATCGACAGCGCGACGAGGACCGCCATGCCGATGAGGAAGAACGGAAACCAGAGGTTGGTGTTCAGCCCCAGCAAGTTGATGGCAAGGCCGGCCACGCCCGCCATGGTCATGGGGACGAAGCACGCCAGGCCGAAGGCGTAGAGCCATCCGGCGATGAAGCCGCCCTCCTTACCGATGCTTCGCGAGGCGTACGTGTAGGCGTATCCCGCCGACGCCATGCGCCGTGTGAAGCCGATGATGACGAAGGCGAGCGCGAGCACTCCGATGCCGCCGAGGAGGAACGCGAGCGGTGTGGATCCGCCGGCAACTATGGCGACGCCGGGCACGTTGAGGAGCATCGCCATGCCCGGCGCCAGCACCGATACCGAGATTGCGATGGCATCCCAGGTGCTGAGCGCACTGCGCGCGAGCGTGTTCTCCCCACCGGTGACCACGGCAGGCCCGGCAGCCATTGCCGGCTCAGGGCCCCTTGTGACAGTCATCGTCTCTCCTCCGCCTTGTGTTTGCGATCCTCCGGGATCAGAACCGTGTCGGTGTCCAGGACGTAGTCGAATGCAAGGGGTGTGCAGCGCCGCTCCATCAGCCAGGCATGGAACGCCCGATGTACCGGGTGCTGTTGATACGCCGTGAGTTCGTCCGCAGCGGCGAACTCCATGTAGAGCAGGCGCGAGTAGCCGTTGGTCCGCGCACCGGTCAGATCGCTGCCGAAGCGCAGCCGTGTCATCCCGCCGATCGCGTCCGGCCACGCAGCCACCTGTGCGCGCATGTCGGCGGCGTCCGGCGCCGACAGCTCCTCGGGAAAGGAGAACAGCACGATGTGCTGGAGCGTCATCGCTCAGTAAACCTCGAAGTATTCACGCATTTCCCACTCGGAAACAACCTGCCCCTCAGGCGTCGGGTTCTCGGCGAGCGCGGCCTCGTAGCGGGCGTTCTCGGCGCGTTTCATCATCAAGTAGTAGTCAACGAATGCCTCGCCGAACTCGCGTCGGAAGAGCGTGTCGCCCTCGAGTGCATCGATGGCGGCTCCAAGTGATGTCGGCAGCAGCTCGGCCTCCTCCGCATACGGATCCGCTGCAACCGGCGGCGGCGGCGCGACGCCGCGGTTGATGCCGTCCAGCCCCGCCGCGATGTTCGCCGCCATGTAGAGGTAAGGGTTGGCCGCCGGCTCGCCGAGCCGGTTCTCGATGTGCGTGCCCTTGTCGCCGACGCCGCCCTGAACGCGCACCATGGCACCACGGTTCTCCAGCGCCCAGCCGATACGGTCCGGAGCGAAGGAGTAGGGACGGAACCGTCCGTATCCGTTCACCGTCGGCGTGGTGAATATCGTCATCGCCTTGGCGTGCTCGAGCAGACCGCCCACGAACTGACGCCCAAGGGGCGACAGCACCTCGGTCTCGGATGCGAAGGCGTTGTCCCCACTCGCCGTGTCGATGAGCGACTCGTGAAGATGCCACCCGGACGGGAAAAAGTTCGGCAGTCCGGGCCAGCACATGAATGTGGCCAGCAGCCCACGGCGGCGGCAGATCGCCTTGACTGCGGTCCGGAACATGATCATCGCGTCGGCCGCAATCAGCCCGGTCAAAGGACTGAAGGTGAACTCCATCTGGCCGGGACCCCACTCATCTTCCATCGACCGGGGCGGAAGGCCAATGTCGTACAGCCCGTCGCGCAACGCGCTGACCGTGCTCTCGACGCCATCGAGCCGCGTTTCGGAGAGGAACTGGTAGCCCTGCTCGAAGACGTCGACCGCCGGCGGAGGTGCCGGCGCGCCCGTCTGGTCCAGGCCGATGCGGTCGCTGGTCAAGCGGACGATGTAGTACTCCACCTCGAGCCCTGCGGTGTACCCGTACCCGGCTTTCTCGAGTCGCTGAAGCTGTCGGCGCATGATGGCGCGCCCGTCGAGCGGCACCGGCCTGCCGTTGCTGAAGTACACATCACAGAGCACCCAGCCGGTGCGATCCGCCCAGGGCAGGATGCGAAAGGTCGATGGGTCAGGCACGATCACCACGTCGGGGAAGCCGGTGAATTCCTCGATGCCAAAGCCGCCGCCCGCGCCGAACGCGGGCGGGAACACGCTGTTGCCGGTGTCGAGGCTATAGATGGCACCGGAGAAGTCCGCCCCATTGCCCATCGCCGCGATCGCAGCCTCGGCCGAGAGGAACTTGGTACGCGGTACACCGTGTTGGTCGACGAGCACGACCCGCACCGTGCGCAAGCCCTTGTCGCGAATCTCGGCCGCTACCTTGCTCGCCGCCTCGAGCTGCTCTTCGGTGTGCAGCCCGTGCCTGGCGACGAACCCCGCTGAGCCGATGCCGTGGTCGGACTTGGCGCGGTCGTCCTCCTTGCTCACACTGCCCCTTCATGCAGTGCGCGGCCGTCCAGGGCTGCCCGCATCGAGTCGATCAGCTGGGTGGCGAAGGCCTTCGGCTGCATCTCGGCAAGGGTCAGCAGCGTCTCGGTGCGCTGCACGCCCGGGATCTGCCAGACACGCTCGAGCAGGAGTTCGCGGAGATGGTTGTGGTCGCGCACCAGCAGTCGCGCGAGCAGGTCGATCGTGCCCGTGACGACGGTGATGTCCGCGACCTCGGGGAGCGCTCGCAGCGCCTCGATGACCGGACCCTGGGGGTGACCCTGCACTGCGGTGATTGCCAGGTAGACGGTCACCGGATAGCCCGCCTCGGCCCAGCCGATGTCGACGCTGTAGGCGCGGATCACTCCCGAACGCTCCAGCCGAGCGATGCGCTCGCCCACAGCGGGAGGCGACATCCCGAGGTCACGGGCCAGACGGCGCTGTGACATCCGCGCATCGGATGCGAGGAGGCGCAGCAGATCGAGATCGACGGCGTCCAGCGCAACCGGCCGGGCGGGCCGGGCGACGACGTCGACAAGACCCGAGAGAGGAGCGGTCACGTCAGCCATGTGTTAGCTGCTTGCCTCCTCGCGCTTGCCATTCGCGCCACAATTCGGCAACATTTCCTGTCAGGCGAGCCGTATCGGCGGGCAGATCCTACCGATCGCGTTTACGCAATGTCAAGATCGCCGCCAGGAGACGCTACATGCAGACGCTTCCAACGCATCGCTGGTCGTCGGCGTTCGCACGCCGCACTCACGGCGTCAGTGGCGAACTCGCCGCCATCCTCGAGCTCGCCGGTGGTACCGACCTCATCTCCTTCGCCGGTGGCCTCCCGAACCCGCAGACGTTCCCGGTCGCGGTGCTCCGGGATCTGGCCGTGCCGCTGCTCAGCGGCGACGCGGCCGTCGCGCTCCAGTACTCCCCGACCCCAGGCCTGCCGGGGCTCCGCGATGCCTTCGCCGACCGTCTTGCCGAGACTCAGGGACGGCGCCCTCAAGCCGGTGAGCTCATGGTCACCAGCGGCACCATCGACGCCCTCGGCCTCCTCGCCCGGGCGATGCTCGATCCCGGCGATGTCGCGGCCGTCGAGTCGCCGACGTACCTCGGAGCCATCGACGGCTTCCGCGGCTTCGAAGCCGACGTGCGTGGCATCCCCGTCGACGAGGATGGCATCGATACCGATGAGCTCGAGCGCCTCTGTCACAGCGGCTCGCCACCAAAGCTGGTGTACACCATTCCCGATCATCAGAACCCCACCGGTATCACCATGTCAGCCGAGCGGCGCGCGAGGCTTCTCGAAGCTCTGCCGCCGCCACGGGGTGCTTGTCATTGAAGACGTTGCCTACCGCGAGCTCACCTTCAATGCCGAGCCCATGCCGTCGCTGTGGTCACTTGCTCCCGACATCGTCGTCCAGGCGGGCACGACCTCGAAGACCTTCTTCCCTGGTGTGCGGCTCGGCTGGGCGGTGGGGCCGACGGAGGCGATCGCGCAGATGGTGGTCGCCAAGCAGAACTCAGACCAGTGCGCAGGGGCGCTCGGTCAGCGACTGCTCGAGGAGTACCTCCGCGGGGGTCACATGGACCGGCAGCTGCGCCTCTCGAACGCCTTGTACTCGCAACGCTGCGCGCGCATGCTGGCCGCGCTCGACGAGTACATGCCTGCTGAAATCACCTGGACCCCTCCGCGTGGTGGGTTCTTCATCTGGCTCAGCGGACCCGAATGGCTTGACACTATCGACCTCGCCCGCACGGCCCGCGACGCCGGGGTGGCGTTCGTCCCCGGGCGACCCTTCCACCCGCACGCAGACGGCGCCAACACCTTGCGTCTCGCCTACAGCCTGGCCAGCGAGTACGACATCGACGAGGGTGTCGCCCGCCTGGGGAAGTTGATCAGATCTGCACTGGAGAATCGATGACCGACGCCGCGCACCACTTCAGCACAGAGGCGGCGGGCACGTCGACCGCACCAGGCCGCTATGTCGACGTCAACGCCATCAGCTCCATCGAGCTCGTCCCGGGTCTTATCTTCCGGCCGGTGCTCGGCGAGCGCACCATGCTCAACTTCGTGTCCTTCGCGCCGCATACAGAGGCGCCGATGCACGTGCACGAGGAGGAGCAGATCGTTCTCGTGATTGAGGGTGAGTTCGAGTTCGACATCGATGGCGAGGTGCGCACCATGCGGGCCGGCGACGTGGCGGTCATCCCCAGCTGGGTGCGCCACGGGGCACGCACGCGCGGTGTGGCGTGCCGCGAGGTCGACGTGTTCAACCCGCCACGGCGCTCGCTCCTCGAGCACGCGCAGCGTCAGGCTCCGCCTCCACCTGCAGGTGCGTAGTTGGACCTCAACCTTGGCGGCCGGCGAGCGATCATCACCGGTGGATCGAAGGGAATCGGCATGGCCGTCGCCGAGGAACTCGTGGCCGAGGGTGTCCACGTTGCCATCTGCGCGCGCCACCCGGACGAGCTCGATGCGGCCGCCGAGAAGCTGCGGGCCTCTGGGGGCACGGTGTACGCGCAGGTCACCGACGTCACCGACGCCACGCAGGTCACCGACCTTGTCGCTCGCTCCGTCGAGACGCTCGGCGGGCTGGACATCCTCGTCAACAACGCGGGTGCCGCTCATCCCGGCAACTTCAAGTCGCTGACCGACGAAGACTGGCGGGCGGACCTGGACGTCAAGCTCTTCTCACAGATCCGCTGTACGCGGGCGGCGCTCGAACACCTGCGGCGCAGCAGGGCAGCACGCGTCATCAACATCAACTCGGTGTATGCGCGCTACCCCGACCCCACGTTCTTCGCCACCACGGTGAACCGCGCAGCGTGTCTCAACTTCACCAAAGCGCTGGCACGCGAGCTGGGACCTGAGGGCATTCTCGTCAACAGTGTCAACATCGGTTTCGTGGTCACGCCGCAGTGGCAGAACATCAAGGCGCGCCGAGCGCCCGACGCGAGTGACGACGAGTTCTTCGCCGGCCTTGCCAGGGACGAGGTCCCCCTCGGTCGCTTCGGAGCCGTCGGCGAGGTGAGCGGCCTGGTGGCCTTCCTCTCGAGCGACCGGGCGAGCTACATCACCGGTGCCTCGATCGACGTCGCCGGTGGGATGGGCAAATACGTCTGATGTGCCGGCTTCTCGGGTGGGCGGCTCGACGACCCCGTACCGCCGCCGATGTCCTGGGCGACGCTGAGCTTGCCGCTTTCACCGCCCTCTCCCGCCAGCACGCGGACGGCTGGGGCATGGCGTGGTGGCCGCCCGGCGCGTCGAGCGTCGACCCGCCACAGGTGGAGCGGTCGACAACCTGCGCCGCCGATGACGATCGCTTCGCCGAGCTGACCACGTCCATCCCGGCCGACTCCGGCATCGTGCACCTGCGATGGGCCACGCCCGGACTTGGCGTCACCGCGGCCAACACGCATCCTTTCGTGCACAAGTCGATGGCGTTCGCCCACAACGGCGCCATCCACCCGCTCGACCGCATCGGCGAGTTGGTTCCGCCGGGCTGGACCTCGCAGCTCGCGGGCACGACGGACAGCGAGCGCTACTTCCTCTCTATCGTGGCGCGCGTCAGCGAGGGGGAGATGCTGCCGCAGGCGGTTGGCGCGGTGGTGCGCCGCATCTTCGAGGGCTTCATCCCCACCAGCCTGAACGCGATGCTGTTGACCCCCGACGCGCTGCACGTGATCAGCGCGCACGATCGCTCTCGGGTCCCGATGGTGCGCGCGTCCTCCGGAGGCGCAAGCCCGTCGATGGAACCGGATACGACCTTCTACGAGCTCTCATACCGCACCGATGCGAACTCGGTAGCGGTGGCATCGTCGGGGTTTCCGCAGCCAGAGGCCGAGGGCTGGCAGCGGCTGGCCAACATGACCCTCCTGCGCATCGATCGCGAAACCCTGGTCACGACGACCGTAGGGCTCACAGACTGACACGCGGCCGGCTCACGAGGCGGCGTGCCGATGATGCGAGACTCCTCTGCATGGACGTGGACCAACAGATCGAACGGATCCGCGTTGACGGTGAAACGCTGGCGCGAGCAGCCGAGGCGGGGCCGCTCGACGCGCGAGTGCCCGGGTGCCCGGACTGGGATGTCGAGATGCTGCTGCGTCATATCGGCGACGTGCATCGCTGGGCGGCGACGATCGTGCGAGAGCGGTCTCCGGAACGGCTGCAGCGCGATTTCGTCGGGCCCGCCGGCCGCGATGAGCTGCTGGTCTGGTACCGCGATGGATGCCGTGCGCTGATCGAGACGCTGGTCGCCGGCTCGCCCGCGGACACCTTCTGGTTCTGGGGGCCCGCGCCGAACGCGCTCGCGTTCTGGGCGCGTCGTCAGGCGAATGAAACCGCGGTGCACCGGTGCGACGCTGAGTCTGCGCGTGGCTCCATCACGCCGCTTCCCACCGTCGATGCACTCGACGCTCTCGACGAATGGTTCGGTCTCGCGGTGCGGCGCGCGAGAGCGCCCGAAGGCGGCGGCCGCATCCTCCGACTGGTGGCAACGGACGCCGACGCAACGTGGAATCTGATCCTCGGTGATCGAGTTCGAAGTCACCAGCGACCGAGGGCGAGGCCACTGCGAGCTGCGCGGGACGGCATCGGACCTGTTCCTCTGGTCGATGAACCGGCGCGATACCGAAGGGATCACCGTTTCCGGTGACGACACGCTCCTACAAGTTTGGGCCGATAATGTCCGATTCTGAACGGCTCTCAGGTCTCTGAAGCAGTGCCGACCGGCGCCTGATACAGGCTGTATCGCGTCCCGTCGAGCACCGTCTCATGGACGGCGGTGAAGCCGAAACGCTCGTAGTAGCGACGTATCCCTGGATTCCCTGCGAGGCAGTCGAGGCGCACGTATGCACGTCCGCGTCGCCGCGCTTCCTGCAGGCACCACACCACAACATGGCGCCCGGCTCCGGCGGCAGCCCGACGGATCGCGAATCGGTGCAGATACAGCGCTTCGTCGTCGGCGCTCGGCCAGAAGAGGAGGTCGCGCTCGAGCAGCGAGAACGTGCCGAGCGCGCTGCCACCACGCCAGACGAGGTAGAGGCCGTTGATCGCGATGTCGCCGCGAAGACGGGACATGCCGATGCTGTCGGGACCGGTGAACGACCCGGGTGCCCAGCTTGGGAATCCCTCGGATGCTCCCCAGGCGGCCACTTCTTCGATGACCGCCGCGCTGATCTCCGGCGCGGCAGAGGCGGCGATGCGGAGGTCCGTGTCTGTGGTCGATCCGGCGGTCACGCGCCGAGCGTAGCCCGCTCGAGCCGTCAGTTGCCCTGGGCCGTGCGGTCGGCGACCGCCTGGATCTCCTCGAGTCCGTAGAGGAAGTGCGCGCGCCGGACCTCGTCGAGCGCTGCTTCGTTGACGTCGTTCCGTGGCGCCGGTGCAGCCTCGGCGCCCGCCGCCGCCGGCCGCGCCACCAGGCGGGTGTCGGCGTCATCGATGCCACCACCGACCGGGATGTAGCCCAGGTCCTTGGTCTCCGCCGCCTGCATCATCCAGCGCGCGACGGCGGCGCTGATGGGCGACAGCACCTCCTGGTCGAGCCAGCGCATGTCCGCCTCGGTCGGCGCGCTCAACGCACGGTTGAATGGCGGCGGGACGACGTTCACGTCGTGCCCATTCACGGTGATATGGATCTCGGTCGGTCGATCCTCATCCGAGCTGATTGAGACGCGGATCGTCACGCTCGTCGGCGAGAGCGTCTTCCACTGCTTCTCCCAGACGCGTGTGTGCGATACCGGGTTGAACCGTCGTCGCACCGGCTCGGCGACGAGCATCTCGCCGTTCAGCGCGCAGAAGACATTGAGGGTCGCGATGACCTCGTCAGCCGCAGCGGAGGAGATCCACTGCAGGACCGGTACCGTTCGACTGTCGACGTCGGGATGAGAGGCAGCGCCGAACTCCCATTCGAGTGCCTGCATGGCGTGCGCGTGCAGCGCGCAGTAGATCTTGCCCTCGACCACGCTCCGATCCGCAGGGCACCACGCCGTCTTGCAACGCCGTCCGCGACGGTCGACGTAGCTGCAGGGCATGCCGGCCAGCGACGAACAGCGCAATGCGGAGCACGGCTGATTGCCCGCTACGGTTTCCGGGCGCCGCGTCGTGTCGCTCCGGCCGTCAGCGGGGCGCTCCTCGGCCGTCCCTGCTCGCCACCTAAGCATTTCTTGACCTGCATTGATCGAGCGGTTTGCTCGGTGTCGATTCATGCTAGGTGGCGCCTGCCGTCTCGTGTGGTGAGCGTGTAACGAACCGCTATCCTCGCCGGCGCCCGGCAATCACGTCTCCCGAGATGACCGCCGTTTCTCGGTGAGCTTGCGGATGCGCTGCATCTCAGGAGACGGTTCGCGGTGGGGTGGACGCTCCGGGGGTTGCAACCTCGGGGGGAGATTGCTGCGCGGACCGGCCCAGAGCGCCGGCGGCGCATTCACCGCGTCAGCGATGCCGTAGGCGACCGCCTCGTAGTTGACGCGCCAACCGCGGAAATGGACCCACGCGTCGTCGGCCCCTCGCTGCATCGTCCAACCCACGTCCTCGAGATGGTGGATGGCGTCCCGAAAGCTGTCCTCGGTCAGCTGAATAGGATCGCTGGGTTTTGGGTCCGGGTCATAGGTGATGCCGACCACGGTCGCGAGGTCTCGAAGGCACATGTATCCCATGCGCAGGAACGCGCGAGCCTCGGAGGGGGCCAGCAGCGGCTGCGTCGACAGCTGCATCGCCGCAGCATCCATCACGGCCAGCAGTCCGATGACCCATGACCGGTGGGGGTGCGGTGAGCGGAACCACAGGAGGACCGGGTACGACGAATGGGTCTCGGCGACGTCAGCGGCCCACTCCTCCCATCGCTGGTAGAGGCTCGCCAGGTTGTGGACATTATCGACCAATTCGCTGCGAGCAAGCAGCTCGGGACCCCACGCCGGTGAGCCCGCCCGGCTGTCCAGCATGGTGACCAGCACCTCGCGGCGGTTGAAGGCGCCGTAGAGGACGGGCAGATAGGCGATCTGCAGTGCCACGATCGTGAGCCCAGCAGCCGCCGCGCAGAAGACGAGCAAACGCGGCGCTGCGCCGGCTTCAGCCGCGAACCCGAGAGTGAACAGTGACGATCCACTCACGGTGATGGCGTGGATGAGGCCGCCCGTGTGCATGAACGGCCAGAGCAGCAGTGCGAATCCGACGAGCAGGGCCGCCAGCCAGATCATCAGGATGACGATGAGGTAGAGCGGCGCCTGGAGCGCCAGAAAGCGGTCCCGCGCCTCGTACGTCTCGAATCGATGGGAGATGCGTGAGAAGGTCGTGATCATCCCTCTGCCCGCGTATTTCTGGATCCTCGAGGACCCGAGCCGCGGCAGCACCAGGGAGGTCACCACGCTCATCAGCGTCGAGAGAACGATGACCAGGCCGAGGGCGGCGGCGATCCACGTGACGACCGTCATCCGCGCATCATCGCCGAACACCGGCGTCGCGAGCGGACCAACGCCCGCGACGCCGGGTGGTCAGGTGCCGCCTACCATTCCACCCAATCGCCAGGGGCTGAGCGCCAGACGGACGTGTCCGGGGCGCCCGCGAACGCGGCGCCGAAGAGCTCGAAGCCGAGCGAGAGGTCGTAGTACTCGTTCATGCGATCGGCGTCCATCCAGAAGTCCACGCCGATCACTTCCAACGTCGGTGCCTCGCCGGGATTCGGGACGCGCAGCCAGTTGCTGTGACTCACCATGCCGTAGCTGCGCGCTGTGTTGATCGTCGCTGACGCATATGTGGTGAACGCGCTGGCCGCCTGCTCGATCGAGGTGACCGCCACCTGCAGCAATCCAACGGCCCCGGTGGAGCGCCCGGTCGGAACCGGCAGCGAGAAGCCGCCGAACCCGTCGAGCCGGGACCACACGATGCCGTCTCGAACTCGAGAAGAGTTCGGCAGCGGCAGCCTGCACCTGTGGATTGGAGAAGAAGGTGCCCAGGCCGGACAGGCTGTTCCAGAAATCGATGAACAGCAGCTGGCCGTCGTTGTCCTTACCGATCGGAGCGAAAACGTTGTGGCTCAGGTCGCCGAGCGAGCGTGCGCCCGCTGCGCTCTGCGGCGCCCCCGCGGTTGCGTTGTGCGTGGTGCGTGCGTCGTCCAGCACCGACGGCGCTGTCTTCCCCCGGACCGTCAGCAAGTACGTCGCGGCACCGGCGTCGGCGGGATATGTCGTTTCGGTCATTGCCGTTCTCCTGTTGTCTGTGGACCTATTCAGACGACGAACGGCGATCATGGATATCGACATGGACCACGACTGATCGAGACCTCGGTCAGCGGGTTCTCTGTACCCTATCGTCACGAGATGGATCGAGACGCGCTGCTCCGGCGGAATTCTCAAGGCGGCTCCCTATCGGGAGCGTCCGATCCGTGCATCGCTCGAGGCGGTGCGCAGCGCTCGCGAGACGTCGATGTCGATCCTCGAGCTTCTGACGGAGGCTGACTGGGGTCGCAGCGGCACGCACAGTGATAGCGGTCCGTACTCAGTGGTGACATGGCTCGAGATCTACGCGGCGCATTGCCACGACCACGCGGACCAGATCGCCCGGGCGGTGGAGGAGGCGAGGCGGCAGAGGACAGGAGCAGGTGCTGATTAGACTGAGGCGGACTCGACCGAACGTGGAGGTGTGAGGGTGGCAACGGGAACGGGAACGAAAGAGGATCCCTGGCAGTTGACAACTCCGAGCGGGACGTCCACCTATGAGATGTACCGGGACGAGACCACGGATCCGCCCGCGCTCGTATGCACTGTCGGGACTACGCAGCTCAGGTACCAACTCCGATGCCTCGAGGACCTGCACCGGATGCTCAAGGAGCGCGGTGACTGGGTGCCGCTGGGCAGCGCCGACGAACAGAAACCTGCGGCGGAAGGAACCGTGGAGGCGTGGGGTCGCTCAGCCGACAATCCAGTCGGCGGCTGGTACGGACTCAAGAAGGGCCTCCGAGGACGCTTTGGCATGTACGTCCCGCCGCTGATGGAAGAGCTCGGACTCGCCGATGTCGAGCACAACCCACGCAACAACCGGATGCGGGCGATCTAACGCGCCGAGCCGGCGTCCCGTTTCCGCGGGACCGGGGCGAAACTACTCGATCTTGGTGATGTAGGAGCCGACGAGCGTCGCTTTCTGCTGGTCGACGCCGCCCTCGCGGCGCTCTCCGTGCCCGTCCTGGAAGTGCGCGAACGCCGCGGTCGAGGAGATCGGGTTGACCTCATCGTCCCCGTGGTCGTGGAACGAGACATGGACGAACGAGCCATCCTCGAGGCGCAGGACGATGTAGCTCACGTTGTCGGGCCTGTTCGCCTCGAGCTCGGCGAACACGCCCTCAACCCGATGCTGGTTCTCGTCCGCGGCCTCGTCGGATTTCGTCGCGTAACGCGTGACCAATCGCTTGTGCATGTCGGCTCCTTGTGTGCGTCCCGATAGACTACGCGCGTGGACTGGAAGCTCGAACTCGTCGCAATACCCGTCACCGACGTCGACCGCTCCAAGGCGTTCTACGTCGACCAGGTTGGCTTCAACGCCGACCATGACTACCAGGTCACCGACACACTCCGCTTCGTGCAGCTCACGCCACCAGGTTCCGCGTGCTCGATCGTCATGGGGACCGGGATCACCGACATGCCGCCCGGATCGCAGCGCGGGGTTCAGGTGGTCGTGTCCGATGTCGCAGCGGCTCGAGAGCAGCTCATGAGCCGTGGCGTCGCCGCCAGCGAGATCGATGTTCAGCCGTGGGGCTCGTTTGTGACCTTCAGCGACCCGGACGGCAACACCTGGGCGTTGCAGGAACTGCCCCAGCGCGGTTAGGGTCGCTACCGAGCCGGCAGGACCTTGGAACCTCCGATGGAGATGCCGAACGCTTCCTTCAGCAGCAGCTTGACCATCTGCGGCTTCACGGCGACGGTCGCGACCGCGAGAGTCTTGCGCAGGTATTGATCGCTGCCGGCCTGCTGGAGCATGCAGGCGGCGAGGTCCGCCCTTGAAGTGAAGCGCTCGCGCAGGAAGCCTTCGCCGACCCGGTACTCGGTCACTCCAGGCGTTTCGAACAGCCCGGACGGACGCACGATCGTCCAGTCGAGGTCACTCGCCGTCATGAGTCGCTCCATCCTCAGCAGGTCCGCGTACAGCGTCTTGCCGATGACGTTGGTGATGAAGGGCTTGAGAACCTTTTCGAACACGAAGCCACCGCCGGTGTCGTGGGACTTCGTCTCGGGATCGGTAACGCTGGAACTCACGCACACGAGGCGATGGACGCCGTGGTCGTGCATGGCCTGCATCATGTTCGCGACCCCAGTCGAAAGGAGCGTGATCCGCTTGCGGCTGTACCTGGTGCCGAGGCACGAGAGCACGGCATCCTGGCCGGTCACAGCCTGTTCCACGGCGGAGAGATCGAGCGCGTCGCCCTGCATGACCCGCAGCAGTTCGTGATGAATTGGGAAGGCGTCCGCGTGACGTGTGAAGGCGGTGACCGTGTGGCCGGCGGCCAGCGCCTGCTCGGTCAGAAGACGTCCGGTCGGACCGTTGGCGCCGAAGATTGCGAGTTTCATGTGTGCCTCCGGGTGGTTGGCGATCAATCAGTTGATTGAGGCAGCCTAACACGCCCGACATCGTGTGTCAATCAACTGATTGAGTGATACCCTGGACCAGCATGAGGAAGAAGATCGCTGCGGGATCGCCGGCCATGGATCGACGCCAGGAACTGGTCGGCGCCGCCTACCGACAGATCGCGCGCCTGGGGTTCGAAGGCCTGCGCACGCGTGACGTCGCCGCCGCCGCCGGGGTGAACGTCGCAACCCTGCATTACTACTTCCCGACCAAGGAAGCCCTGATCGGTGACGTGCTCAAGCACGCAATGCAACGCTTTCGTTCGACCATGCCTGCCGGCGGATCACCGTCCGACCAGCTACGCGATCACTTCGCAGGGATCAGGCGTCTTGTCAAGGAGGAGCCCGAGCTCTTCGCGGTCATGGGGGAGCTGGCGCTGCGATCGGCACGTGACCCCGCCATCCGCGAGCTCTACCAGCAGACCACCGACATCTGGCAGGCGACGGTTCGCGGACTGCTCGTCAAGGCAGCGCGCGACGGTCTGCTGATCGGATCAGGCAACCCGGACGCGCAGGCGTCGCTGGTGGTGTCGGCGCTGACCGGCGCGGCGATGATTCCGCTTTCCCGCCCGGCGCGTTTGACGGAGACCATCGCCGAGCTCGAGCGATCCCTCGGGCTCCATTCGATGTAGGGGAGCGCGTTTCGGGCGTCAGTCAGTCAGCGCGCGCGACGGCGAGGACCCTGCAACGTCGCGGGGGGAGACGTCATGCACCGTCTCACGCTCGACCCTTCGCAACGCCGACACGACTGCTCGCGCCGCCACACTCACGCTCCTTGTCAGGCTGATGAGGAAGGACCGGCGGTCGACGTTGTTGAGGGCACGGCGGATGAGCCCCGAGCCTCGAGGCGGTCGAGGATGCCGCTCAGCGTCGATGGTCGGTGACCCAGACCGCGCTGCAGCTCTCCGACCGTGTGCGTGCCACCGTCCGCGAGCAGCGCGAGCACGTGCGCTTCACCCTGGGACACGCCGAGATCCGTTAGGCCGGGGCGATGCGTCGTGCCACGCCGGCAAGCGCGGGACTCCCCCTTGAACTCGATACTGAGGTACAGGGTCTAAGGTGAAAGCATGCGAAGCGCACAAGTAGCAGCAGAAGCTGGCGTGAACCTCCAGACACTCCGCTACTACGAGCGTCGGGGCTTGCTGCCGGAACCTCCACGTCTCGAATCAGGATATCGGGCCTACCACCCCAATGCGGTGCGCACCGTGCGCTTCGTCAAGGCGGCCCAGCGCCTCGGATTCAGGCTGGAGGAGATCGAGTCGCTCCTCGACCTTGCAGCCGGAGGTCCCGCCAACTGTGAAGCAGCCCAGGCCCTTGCTACGCAGAAGGTGGCCGAGCTCGAACGAAAGATTCAGAACCTCGCAGCCATGCGCGAATCCCTGCTGCAGCTTGTTGCGACCTGCGAACGTCCAAAAGCACGACGCCACTGCCCGCTCCTTGACGCCATGGATCACGAGGACGGACCGCGGACTGCTCGCGGATGAGGACACCTGGCGACACTCACGACACGCGGGCACGCGCAGCCGTACGGATCGAAGTACTCCATGTACCGGGCTGTTCGCGGCTCGAGGGTGTACGTGCGCTCATCGATCGTGCCATTGCCGCCACCGGTATCAACGCAACCATCGAGGGGGTCGTCGGCGACTATCCCTCACCGACGGTACTCGTGAATGGCATCGACGTTACGGGCCGCCCCACTTCGTCGGGGGCAGCATGCCGGCTCGACCTCCCGACAGAGGTGCAACTTGGCGGCGCGCTGACGGGCACAACCGCAACTGCTGGGAACCCGGCGCGATGAGCGAGTTCGAGCGGTAACGAGTCGAGGGCGTCGCGTCTCCCGCTTGTGTGCCCGCCACCCCGCCTGAGCGCAGACACCCGCGCCAAGCGGATAGCCGATCGAGTGCTGCCGAAAGGCATCGCCCAATGCTTGTATTTCGCGATCGTAGCGGCGGGGGTTGCCGTCGCTCCGACGCTGCGCCTCTGGCGATCGCGACGTGGAAGCTCCGCCCTGGTCAGCGGAGCCGCCCGACGGTGAACATCAACGTCCCGGAGAAGGCAGAGCCGATAGCGTGCTCGCTCTCCGGCGCAGCGCTCGGTGACCGGGAACGTGCCTGGCGCTTGCTTCTGAGGCGCTCCCTGGTCCGTCGACAGCGCGTCCCCGGCGGCGTTCGACTGACGGTGCAGACCGATTCAGCAGCAACACTCTCAGCAGCAACACTCAAGGAATTGGTGGAGCTCGAGCTCGAATGCTGTCCGTGGATCAGGTCCGAGCTGTCCGGTGACACGGTGACGCTGACTGCAGATGGCGCCGGAGCGCAAGTGCTGCGCGCGCTTTTCGCCTACCGCCGATCGAGGTACCCGTAGGCGCGGATCAGCGATCCAGCGCCGCTTCCGCCCTGCTTGCTGCATCCTCAGCAGCGTCGGCGGCGTGCTCGGCAGCCGACGCCTCCTCGGCTGCACCACGGGCTTCTTCCGCAAGCCGGTCCGCCTGACCTCGCTTCGCATCAGCAGCAGCTCGTGCGCGTTTTGCAACGGCGCGAAGGCCGGCGGCATCGCGATCTGCCTGCCGTCGCGCAACGAGATCCGGACTGGCGGCTGCTCGACCCTGATTCGCCGACTCAGTCGGTGAAGACGCCCGGCGCAACGGCGCCAGGATTTCCGCGAGCTCTGCGGGATCGTCTTCAGGTTCCTCGGGAGCTCCAAAACCGGTCGCGTCGAGGTCGCGGTCCAATGTGCCCTTCCACAGCGCCACACGCTGGGCGACATCCCCCGTGGCAGCCGCCTGCAAGGTGGCTCGGATTCGCCGGTCCGTCTCGTCGCTTGCCGGGTGACCGGCGCCCTCGAGCACCGCTGCGGCCGCCCGAGCCGCGGACTCGACACCGTCGCGAAGCCGGCCCGAGGCCACAAGAAGATCGTCGCGGCGCTCGGAGCCCGTAGCGACGTTCTGGTGAGCATCTCGCGCATCGGCTCCGGCAGCCAGCAGCTCGGTGAGGACCCCTGGGGACGCGACTGCGAGCTGGTCAATCGCCCACACGCCCAGCGGAGGCTTGCGAAGCTTGGCGATAACCGCGGCCGCATCGGGATCGGTGGATCGAAGTTCCCGCAGCAGCGATGTTCGCCGTGCGATGAAGTCCTCGAGCGGCCCTTGATACAGGCTCGCGGTGTCCACGGTTCAGCAGTGTGACGCCCGACGGGTTCTGCGGCTGCTCAGCGGCCACTTGTGGCGCGTGTGGGGCCCGGTCAGCGATGAGTTGAGGCCGGCTAGGTCGTCCTATCTCTGTGATGGCCTGGCTCGCGCGAGCCCGGCCGCACCAAGCTATGGCTGGCGCTCACGATGCCCGCACCCACGTCAAAGGAGACCACATGTCAAGCGTTCGGGTTCACAACTTCTCGGTTTCGCTCGACGGTTTCGGGACCGGCGAAGGCCAAGGTCTCGAAGCACCCTTCGGACACGCCGGTACCACCCTCCACGAATGGTTCTTCCCCACGCGCAGCTTCCACGAGATGCAGGGCGAGCCAGGAGGGACCACCGGAGTGGACGACGCCTTCGCCAGCAACTGGGGCCCGGGCATCGGCGCCGAGATCATGGGACGCAACAAGTTCGGGCCCCAACGCGGCCCGTGGCACGACGAGGAGTGGAAGGGCTGGTGGGGCGACGACCCGCCCTTCCATACCCCCGTGTTCATCCTCACGCACCATCCCAGGCCCACGATCGAGATGAAGGGCGGGACAACGTTCCACTTCATCGACGCCGGACCCGCCGAGGCCCTGGAGGCCGCCCGAGAGGCGGCGGGCGGCCTGGACGTCCGAATTGGCGGAGGACCATCGACAATCCGCGAGTTCCTCGCGGCCGACCTGATCGACCACATGCACATCGTGATCGTGCCCATCGTTCTCGCGCGCGGCGAACGCCTGTGGGACGGGCTCCAGGAACTCGAGCAGCGCTTCACGATTGAGGCGGTCAGCTCGCCGAGCGGCGTCACCCATCTCACGTTCACCCGCAAATAAACGCGACGGGATCGGTGTGAGGGAGTGTCAAGAGTCAGCCGAAGCCGGTGTCAAGGATCAACCGAATCCATGTAAAGGATCAGGCGAAGCCCTCTGGTCCGGCGCGCTCACCAGCGCGCCGAGGATGAGGGTGTGGGCGGCCGGCTCTGCCGGATGGCCGAGGGAGAAGGATCTGCCTTCTCCCTGTCGAAACACCGGGGGCCCCCGGCCAATTGAGCAGATGCGCGCGCCAACAACGGAAGACCAGTCGCGAGATTGGCTGGGGAGGAAGGACTCGAACCTTCGAATGGCGGATCCAAAGGACGAGACCGCAGGGTGCGAGGACCGGCGGGCGAATACACCTGCACCCAAAAATCGGTGGTCGGAGCAAGCTTGAACGGGAGAGCATGGGGGTCAACTTCGGGGGTCAGCCGGGAAGGATCGCGGACGTCTCGCCGGCAGCGACCGCGACCCGGACCAGCGCGTCGAGGGTCCCCAGACGGACCCGGAGGTCGGCAGAGCACCGATAGTGCGCGGGGAGCATGAAGGTCCGGCTGACAACCTTCCCGGCGTGTAGCCATTCGCCCGTGTCGGTCATCTTTGGCTCCCAATCGCGCAGCGCCGCGAGGCCAAGGGTGACCTCTGCCATCGAACCTCCGAGACCGACGGACGGACCCACGTCTCCGAGCGACCCCCCTCAACTGCTCTATAGCTTCGAGCAAGCGGGTGAGATCCTCTTGGGTCGCTGTCAATTGCCTCGACGCGCATGCGGAGCGCGGCGTGGGCGTCCTCTGCTCGCTTCCGTGCGACGGTGTAGTGAGCCATGTCTAGTTGCGTAGCGCGAACCCCTTAGCGGAAGGTCGCTCCCGCGATGCAACTTCATTTGAAGGCATCGAATTTGTGTTCGTCGTCGAACTCGCGGAGTTGCCTCCGTGCGCTCACTCGTTCGCGGACTGTCGCCCAGAGCGTGATGTAAGTCGGTATAGCGGCGAGGGACACGATGATCCCGAGCGTGACGTACCAGACGCGATGGGCTGAGTTTGTATCCGTGCTCAGAGCAAATCCCAAGGACAAGATAACCGCTACTAACGCGAGGAGAAGCGCACCCCGTCCTGCGACCTCGCCGCCTCGGCCGGTGTCCTCCGTAACGAGAGTGGCTCTTTGGCTGAGCATGTTCTGGCGACGCCACATCTCGTACTCGACCCTCCGGCGCTCCTCTTCGGTTCTCGCCGCCAATCCGCGCTCGACGAGGCTGACATCCGGCAGTTGCCTGAGATTGTCAGATTGCTCGTCGTCGCCATTTGTCATGGCCGACCATGACACCGGCGGTACCGTTTCCCGCTACCGCAAGGACAAAGCTCGTTCTTCCGCACCTTCGCCCGAGGTGGCGTCGTCGACTGCGGGGAGGCGATCGACGAAGGTGTAGGCGTGAGGACCGGGTGGGCCTGGATGAACTCCTGGAACAGGTGGTCAAGCTGCTGGTTAGAGAGGGTGTTCGAAATCGCTTCGCCGCTCGTCACCAAAACGGCAATCAGCGCCAGCAGGAACATGAGCCATTGGTTCAGGGTCCACCCGTGGCGCTGACGTATATCGCTTGCGAGCGCGGCGAACTCCGGCACCTCGGTCTCGATAGCGACGGCAGTCGCCTCGCGGTCCATGCCCTGTCGCTGCGCATTGCGCAACACGTCCGCCAAGTGCTCCAGGGAGCGCGCCGAGCGCGGCCCGTCGGCGAGGATTCGCAGCGTGTCGCCGAAGGCGTCGTAGAGACCGTCCGGAATCGTTCCGCTGCCTCCGCAGCTTGGGCACGGCCCAGCGCCGCAGCCAACCATCGACACACGTGTCGAGTTTTCGATGGCGAACCCAGAGGAAAACACAGCTCCGCACTGGTCGCAGATGGCGGGGAGCATTGGCATCTCAAGGGAGAGCCTACGTCTAGACAGGGCTCGATCTCATCGACGGTCCTGAACGTTATCCCGGCCTGCCGGGCTTCACGCGCGGCGTGCCGCAGGCAAACGTGACCGGCGCCGCCGCAAGAGCGTCTAGGTCTACCAGTCCCGTGTGTCTTTAGCGAGGTAGGTTTCGCAGAAGGCGATCGCTTCCTTGAGGGTTGCGCGTTTAGGAAAGTCCGAGGAGTGACCGAACTCTGGCGTGCGCGTATGCAAGTACGGAACTAAGGGACAGAAGCGACCGTCGTGGGTGACGTGGACGCAGATGTACTTGTAGTCCTCACGGTCGTCGTCGGTTTCCCACGCTCCCACGAAGGTGCCGTAGTAGCTTCCCCACCATGTCCCTGGCGGCAGATCGCGGTATGTCCACGTCCACGTCAACCTGCGTGGTTGGCTTTTCGTCCCTGACGACACCCCATGAGCCTCGCAGGTCCAGGGCGTCCATGTGATGACGCCTCTGTCACGTAACGCGTGGTACAACTCGGGCCTGGGCGGGCCGGTCCTGACGAGGTCTTCGCCGCACGCGAGATCGGACTGACGGCCCTATAGAGAATCCCGGCCTGCTGGAGTTCAGTGCGGCTTCGCCGCTCGCGCGCTGAATCGGGCGGGACTCGCTACCGCTGAGAGCGCCCTGGATGCAGGGGGCTAAGCTGATCCCATGATGCAGGCCTCGCAAGAGTCAGCAGCGATGGTGACCCCGGATGGAAAGTGGATCAGCTTCGACGGTGGCGAAACGTTCAGCCTCGTGCCAGGACGCATTCCAGAACCACCCCGCGAAGACTGGATGCGGGTCGATGACGAGGGGAGGTCCCGTTGCGCGTACCTTTGCGAGCAATGCGGTGAAGCCATGTTCTACGGGCCTGCCGACGCCGAGGGTAGGCCAACTCACAAGCCGAGCGAAGGGTTGACTTTGGTCATCGACCACCGGATGCATTGCTCCGCGAGATCGGACTAGCGGCCCTATAGAGAATCCCGGCCTGCCGGCTTTCGGCGTCGCTTCGCTGATTATCTTCTTAGTCCCCGAGATTCGCTACCAGTCTTTCTCGTCCTTCGCGAGGTACGTCTCGCAGTAGGCGATCGCTTCCTTAAGGCTTGCGCGTTTAGGAAAGGTCGAGGGGTAACCGAACTCTGGCCCCCCCGGAAACCCCGACCAATACGGAACATAGGGACAAAAGCGCCCGTCATCGGTGACCGCGACGTGGATGTACTTGTACGGGTCACGGTTGTCGTCGCTGTACCACCGTCCTACGAACGTCGTCACGCCCCAGTGCAGTACCGGTGCCACGCGCAGATCGTGGTAGGTCCACTTCCAATGACGGCGCCACGACCACTGGGTCCACTTCGGGCCTTCGCTTTCGCCCACTAGAACTCCTCGAGTTCTCGCCACTTCACACGGTAGCCTCACGCCAGGGTCTTGCGGTGGTTCCATCATGAGTTGCGGGGAGCAACCATTACATCCCGCGAACCCCTAGACGATAACGCGTCGGTGAGGGGTGCGAAGCCCAAAACGACGTGGCCGCCGGTGGGTCGGTTGGGAGGAGGTTGTGGCCGAGCGCGAGATGGACTTAGCGGCCCTGAAGATAATCTCGCCTTTTGGCCTTCACGATCGTCGGGCTCACCGACTGGGCCATCGAGGAGGCGCGGGAGCGGGTGAAGCCCGCGATCCGCAACGCGGGCTTCAAGTTTCCTCAACGCCGGGTCATCGTCAACCTCGCGCCTGCCGAGTTGCCCAAGGAGGGGACCGCGTTCGACCTCGCGGCCCGCGGTCCCTCACGATGCGGTCAGTCGGACTGGTGCCCCTGTTCGTTTTCAACAGTCAGGAGAGGCGCTGGTGGCGCTGCCGCCGCCGATTGAGCAGCGTCAAGGGCGTGCGAGGGGGCGAAGGTGACGCTGCGGAGAGCCTCCTCGACCTGGATCCGCTCCTGCAGGCCTGCAATCGTGCTGCCCGATACCCAGTTGGCGACGGATGCGGCATCGATGGCTGAGTCCATACGTGCTCGGCGATCCATCGAGAGCAACTGACTGGCGAGCCAATCGAAGTCTCCGCCGACAAGGTCGCCTTGCCCTTGTTCGGCCCGAATGTCTTTGATAGAGGGCTGTAGAGCAGCCCACCAGATCGTGATCCGCGGGCCGATTACACTCCAGAGCAACCTGGTATCGAAGTGGCCGGTGCGGCAAAGCCCGGCGATCGTTTCAAAGTAGTTCGTGAGCATCTGCGCGGACCCGCGTGGGATCTCCGCCCTATCGCGGAGGGCGACGAGGATCGCGAGTTGGTGGCGAATCATCCGCTCGTCGTCGAGCTGTCGGGTGAACCCTGTGATCTGCTCGACCGCGCGTGCGCTCCGGGCGGTCTGGAGCTGGCGGTAGATCGCGATGAACGTGATCGCGAGGGCCGTGAACTGGAGCGCAGCCCAGAACCATTCGGAGCCTGGTCCGAAGAATGCCATCCCGTTGGTGTTGATGAACGTCACCGCATCTCCCTCCGTTCCGCTGACAGGATGGGCGGGACGATACAAAGCCCGGGATCGCATCGCAACGAGCGACGGAGACCGAGCGCAGCCGAGCAACGAGAACCGCTACTAACGCGCATTCGACCTGTCGAACCCTATCGCCGCGCCGAGCCAACATCGGCGCTACTCACCGGAGTAGCTCCTCCATCACCTGCGCGGCCTCGCGGTGCATCGACGGGAGCGAATGCGAATAGGTGTCGAGGGTGATCCCGACACTCGCATGACCGAGCATGTCGCTTACGAGCTTGGGATGGACCCCGCGACCGAGCATGAGGGTCGCTGCCGTGTGGCGGAGGTCGTGAAAGCGGATACGGGGCAGTCCCGCGTGTTCGAGGAGCGGGTGGAAGGCGCGGACAATATTCGATGACCCGCGTGGCCGGCCAAAGGCGTTGGGGAAGACGAGATCGTGGTCCTGCCAGAGTTGTCCGGCCCTCCATCGCTCCTCGATGGTCGCGACCTTGTGTGCGCTAAGCGCGGCGACGACCGATGCCGAAAGCTCGACCCGACGTCGTGAACGCGCGGTCTTCGGCTGCGCGAAGGTCGCCGCCTCTCCGGACAGATGCCGCAGGGTGGCAACGACACGGAGCGACCCGCCGTCGAGGTCGACGTCTGCCCAGCGGAGCGCAAGCAGCTCACCGAGCCGCATACCCGTCGACACCGCGAGCAGATACAGCGGTCGGTCGCGGTCGGGAGCGGCGTCGAGGAGGCGACGGACCTGCTCGGCGGTCAAGGTGTGCATCTCCCGCGACTCGGGGCGCGGCGGCGTGACGACCGCAGCCGCGTTCGAGGTGACGAGCTTCCACCTCTCCGCCTGACCGAGCGCACGGCGCAGGGTCCGATGGACGTAATGGGTGGTCGCCGGGGTCATGCCGGTCGCCAGGAGGTCGCGATAGAGCTTCGCGACGTGATGGGGGCCGAGCGCGACCAAGCGCACCCGTCCGATGCTGGGGACGAGGTAGAGCCGGGTCAACTGTTCGTAGCGTCGCCACGTCCCTGGACGGATGGTCGGACGCGCACCTTCGAGCCACGTCATCAGGAACGATCCGACCGTCTCGCTCCGATGCGGTGCGGGCTTCCCATCGTCTCGCGCGGTCAGCGCGGCCCGGAGTGCCTTGACGACGTCCTTGTCGGTCGTGCCGAAGACGGAGCGGCGGACAGAGCGGCCATCCTCCTCCGTCGCGTAGTACCGGCCTTCCCAGCGCCCATCGGAGCGGAGCCGGATGCTTCCCTCACCGGACGTGCGCGAGCGCCGAGAGGACTTGGGTGGATCCGAAGACTTGGCCATCGCGGGTACCCCTCAGACAGGTTTCTCGCCGTGGCCCGGGTCGGTTTGCCGCTGACGCCGGGCCTTTGCTTGCCCCCGATCCTAGCGTGCCGGGGGTCAGAAGCGGGGGTCAGACCTGGTCACGTGACCTCACAACTCTCGTCTCCGTCTGGCGATATCCCAAGTGCGAGAATGGTTTTGCCGTGGCTGGGGAGGAAGGACTCGAACCTTCGAATGGCGGATCCAAAGTCCGCTGCCTTACCACTTGGCGACTCCCCAGTGGCACGTCGATCCTACCCGGGGACCGGCTCTTCGGCCGGGTTCGGTCAGTCCTTTGATCCGGCCGCCACGCCGGCAACGGCATCAGCGACGGTGGCCCCCTGCCGCATCAACCAGTCACTGACGACATCCACGAACTCCGCCGGCACCTCGAGCATGGGCACGTGGCCGGCGCCCGCGAACTCGTGGTACTCCCAGTCGGGGCGCATTGATGCGATGTTCCGCGCAGAGGCGACAGGGACGAGTCGATCGCGATCCCCCTGGAGGAGCAACGTCGGGGCGACCACATCGCGTACCCAGCGAAGGACTC
The DNA here is from genome assembly GCA_963756075.1 of Candidatus Dormiibacterota bacterium. Classification (GTDB taxonomy): domain Bacteria; phylum Chloroflexota; class Dormibacteria; order Aeolococcales; family Aeolococcaceae; genus Palsa-851. The sequence goes on from CAVWMH010000002.1 coordinate 974,714, forward strand.
GTCGCTTGAGCGCGAGTGCGGCGACCAGCGAGCGCGTCGCCGCATAGAAGGACTCGTGCCAGCTGGACTCAGCCAGTCGGTCAGTCTCCAGCGCGATGTGTGCTTCGACCACCGTCGGGTCGATACGGCTCGGATCCGCGCTGACCAGCCGCATGGTTTCGCGGACGAGGCTCTCAGGGCCCAGGGCCCTGACGGCGCGGCTGAGCCGCCTTGCGCCCCATCGGGGCATGAAAGCCGTTGCGATGAACGTTCGCGACACCTGGTCGAGCCGAGGCCGAAATTCTCCGCCCGGGGCGGGGACAGCAGGGTCGACCAGCACGAGTGCGTCGATCAGGCTGGGATGTCGCGCCGCCACCCCGATTGCGAGCAGGCCGCCCATGGAGTTGCCCATGAGCACGATCGGGTCACGCGAGAGCCTCGCGATCGCCCGCGACAGCAGGTCGACGTTTGCGGCGATCGACGATCGCCGGCCGGCGAGCGGCGACCGTCCGAACCCGGGGAGGTCGAGAGCGTAGACGTGGTGACGATCTGCCAGCCCGGGGGCGACCGCCATCCAGTTGAGGTGCGCCCCACCCAGGCCGTGCACGAGGAGCATCACAGGGCCCTCGCCGCCGTAATCGGCGACGTAGATCGGGCCGTCGATGTCGAGCATCGAGGACTGCATTGCCTCCATCGTACGGTCGCCACCCCGAGGCCCGGCTCCGGCGAGCCCGTATACTCGCGAGTACATGGGTGACGGGCCCCACGCGGTGATCCTCGCCGCGGGGCAGGGCAAACGGATGCGCAGCGCTCTCCCCAAGGTGCTCCACCCGCTCGGCGGTCGCCCACTCCTTCTCTATGTGGTTGAAACGGTGCGCGCGGCCACCGGCAGCACGCCGGTCGTCGTGATCGCCAAGGGAGACACGGCCGTTCCCGACCTCCTCGGTGACTCCGCCACGTGCGTCGAGCAGCAAGCCGCCAGGGGCACCGGCGATGCGCTCCGCAGCGTCCCCGAGCCGCTCCGGGATACCGGGCCCGTGCTCGTCGTTCACGGCGATTCGCCCCTGCTCAGACCCGAGACGCTCCAGCGTCTGCTCGCGGCCCACGCTTCGAGCCCACGCGCCTGCACGCTCCTCCTCGGGATACCGGCCGATCCGTCGGGCATGGGACGAGTCGTCCGCGACGCGGAGGGGCACGTTCTGCGCATCGTCGAGGAGGCTGATCTTCCGCCCGGCGAACCGGTGCCGATGGAGTGCAATGCCGGGGTCTACGCCTTCGACGGAGCGCAGCTCTGGCCTGCCCTCGACAGCCTCGGCACCGCCAACGCCCAGGGGGAGTACTACCTCACCGACGTCGTCGCCCTCCTGACCGGTCCGGTGGAGGCGGTGGTCGTGCCCGATCCGGACGAGGTTGTGGGGATCAACGATCGCCGTCAACTGGCGGCTGCCGAATCCGTGCTCCGCCGCCGGACCTTGGACGCCCTCATGCTCGCCGGGGTCACCGTCGAGGATCCGTCCACGACCTACGTCGACGCGGGGGTCGTCGTGGGAAGGGACAGCGTCATCCACGCCATGACGACGCTGCGCGGTGCCACGAGGCTTGGCGCAGGCTGTGAGATCGGCCCGATGGCGGTCCTCACGGACGTCCGCGGCGGCGATGGGGTGATCGTCGGCCCATCTCATCTCGAGCGGTGCGAACTCGGCGACGCCGTCCTGGTGGGATCGTACTGCCGGGTCCGTCCGAATACGGTGCTCGCGTCCGGGGTAGAGTTGGGGACGCATGCCGAGGTCAAGAACAGCATCGTGGGCGCCGGAACTCGCATCAGCCACTTCTCGTGCGTCCTCGACAGCGACGTGGGTGAGGCGGTGAATATCGGCGCAGGGACGGTCACCTGCAACTACGACGGCGAGGCGAAGCACCGGACCACGATCGGGAACCGGGTGTTCGTCGGGACAAACTCCACCCTGGTGGCCCCCGTGCGGCTGGGGGACGGGTCCTATATCGGTGCGGGCTCCTTCATCGATCAGGACGTGCCGCCCGGCGCGCTGGCGGTGGGCAGGAGCCGGCAGCGCAACGTCGAGGGATGGTCGGCCCGGCGGCCGTTGCGATCGTGACCGACTCCAACCCCTACGGCGAGCTCCTGCTGCTCTCGGGGAGCGGCAATCCCGAGCTCAGCGAGCGCATCGCCCGCGAGATCGGCGTGAAGCTCGCCGAGTGCGAGATCACACGCTTCGCGGATGGCGAGTTCGACGTCAAGATCCGAGAGTTGGTGCGCGGCCACGACGTGTTCCTGGTGCAGCCGACGTGCCACCCGGTCAGTGACAACCTGATCGAGCTGTTCATCATCCTCGACGCCCTACGCCGTGCCTCGGCATCGCGGATCACCGCTGTGATCCCGTACTACGGGTACCAGCGCAAGGAGAAGAAGACCCAGGCGCGTGACCCCATCAGCGCCAAGCTCATGGCCAACATCATCGAACTCGCCGGCGCGAACCGGGTGATCTGCGTCGACCTCCATGCCGAGGCGATCCAGGGGTTTTTCGACATCCCCGTCGATGCGCTCATCGCGACCAAGATCCTCGCCCGCCGGGTGCGCGAACGCCACGGGCACGATGTCGTCGTGGTGTCACCGGATACCGGTGGGGTGAACCGCGCTCGCAACCTCGCTCGCATCCTCGACGCACCGATCGCGTTCATCGACAAACGGCGTCCGCGTGACGACACCGTCGAGGTCGTCAACGTCATCGGTGACGTCGACGGCGCGGTCTGCATCATCGTCGACGACCTGATCTCGACCGGTGGCACGCTGGTCAACGCCGCAATCGCGCTCCTCGCCAGTGGCGCGAAGTCGGTCGACGTGGTCGCAACGCACGGCGTGCTGAGTGACGGCGCCGTGGCGCGACTCCACGCAGCGCCGATCGACGAGATCTGCATCACGGACACGATCCCGTATCACAACGGCAGCCTCAGTTTCGACGACGCCCCCAAGCTCCGCATCCTGTCCGTCGCGCCACTGATCGCAGAGGCGATCGTGCGCGTCCACGAGGGACGGAGCGTCAGCGAATTGTTCCGGTGAGCGGCTCAGACCCTCCACAGTCCCCGAGCCGATGACCCCTCTCATCGTCGTCATCGTCCTCGGCCTTGCTATCGCCGCGTTCGCGGCGGCTGCCGAGACCTCGCTGACGAGCGTGAGCCGGATCCGGATGCGGAGCCTGGCCGAGGAGGGCAACCGGCGCGCCCGAACGGTGACGCGCCTGCACGCAGACCCGAACGCCTATCTGTCGACCATCCTCACCCTGAACACGGTCGCGGTCATCGTGGTCTCGACCGCCACGGCGTTGCTGATCGGCAGCTATCTCACCAAGATTCCGCAGGTCGTCGGCACCATCGTCCTCTCGATCGTGGTCCTCATCTTCTGCGAGATCGCGCCGAAATCGCTCGCGCTTCGCTTCAACGAGCGATTCGCCCTGGTGCTCGCGGGCCCGGTCCAGCTCCTGACCCGAGTGCTGCGTCCGCTGATCGGCGGGCTGAGCGCGATGTCGCGCCTGATCGTGCGTGCTGCCACCCGGGGTCACACCGTGCGCGGCCCGTTCGTGACTGAGGAGGAGCTCAAGCTGCTCCTCTACGTCGGCGAACAGGAGGGGATCGTCGAGCAGGAGGAGCGCGAGATGATCCACGGCATCCTCGAGATGACCGACAAATCGGTGCGCGAGGTCATGGTCCCGCGCGTCGACATCGTGGCGGTCGAGGCGACCGACTCGATCGCCGACGTGATCAAGGTGGTCATCGAATACGGGTTCTCGCGCATCCCCATCTATGAGGACAACGTCGACAATATCGTCGGTGTCGTGTACGCCAAGGACCTGCTGCGCCACGGCGTCGTCGGTGACGATCAGCGCCCGCTCAAGGCGGTCGCGCGCGAGCCGTACTACACGCCCGAGGCGAAGCGAGTCGGTGAGCTCCTGCGTGAGATGAAAGAGCGCAAGGTCCACATCGCGGTGGTCGTCGAGGAGCACGGTGGCACCGCCGGCATCGTGACCTTCGAGGACCTCATCGAGGAGATCGTGGGGCCGATCCGCGACGAGTACGACATGCGCGAGGTCGAGGAGCTCCAGATCGTCTCGGACCAGGAGGTGGTGGTCAGCGCCCGGTTCCCGGTGGATGACCTCAAGGAGGAGCTCGACCTCCAGGTGCCTGCCGTCGATGCCGACACCGTCGGCGGCCTGGTCTACGAGTTGCTCGGCGAGATTCCCAAGGTCGGCGCGACCATCCGGCTCGGAGACGCGACCCTCACCGTCGAGTTGGTCCGGCGGCAGGGGATCCAATCCGTGCGTATCACCAGCTCCCTCCCGCTGGTGCGAGACCGCACGGTTCGCGCCGCCGACCACGACGGTCAGCAGGAGGCCCGGGACAACCAGGAGGAGTTGCCTGCGCACGCTCGCCGCCAGTAGTCCGCATGATGGTCGGGTGCCCACCTACAGTGACGAGGGAATCGTGTTGCGCCGCATCGACTACGGTGAGGCGGATCGCATCCTCACGGTGCTGACCCTCGAGCACGGCAAGATCGGCGTGATTGCACGGGGCGTGCGCAAGAGTCAGAGCCGCCTCGCGTCGCGCACCGACCTCTTCACGCGCAGCCGGATGCAGCTCGCGCGAGGACGGGGGAGCTCGACGTCCTCACCCAGGCGGAGACCGTCGCTGCAACCCCGCTGCGGAGTGATGCCCGGCGCGCGGCGTGCGCCTCCCTGTGCGCCGAGCTGACCGACCGCGTGCTCGAGAGCCATCACGCCGACCCGGAGATCTACGCGCTGGTCGCGAGTGCGCTCACCGCCTGTGCGGATCCGGAGCGCGATCCACTCGCCGCCATCGTCTGGTTTGCCCGCCGGATGGTGGACCGGCTCGGGTACGCGCCCCAGCTGCTGCACTGTGCGAGCTGCGAGCGCCGCCTTCCCGAGGATGTCGCGTGGTTCAGCGCCCCGGGCGGGGGCCTGCTCTGCGTGCGCTGCGCTCCCGGTGATCCCGACGCGACGGCGTGCACGGTGCGTGTCATCAAGGTGCTGCGCGCGGCCGCCGACGGCGACGAGGCGCTCTGGCTGCGGCTGCGGCTCGATGCCGTCACCCTCGAGACGCTGGAACGAATCGTGGAGTCCGAGCTGGCCCACCACCTGGATCGCAGGCTGCGATCGATCGACGTGCTGCGGGCAATCGAAGGACGGGGTGCGGTGAGGGTGCCGGTAGACTGACCGGCCATGGCCCACGACGAAGCCGAAAAAGCCAAGGCGCACGAGGATCAGGCGCACACGGACGTCATCGAAAAGCTCGTCTCGCTGTGCAAGCAGCGCGGGTTCGTCTACCCGTCAAGCGAGATCTATGGTGGCCTCAACGCCGTCTACGACTTCGGGCCTCTCGGTGTGCGCTTGCGCCGGAACATCCGTGATCGCTGGTGGCACTCGATGGTCGAGCTCCGCGATGACGTCGAGGGCATCGAGTTCGGCAATCCTGATGAACCCCGAGGTCTGGGTGGCGAGTGGCCACGTCGCCGGCTTCACCGACCCCCTGGTGGACTGCACCGGTCCCTGCAAGAAACGCTGGCGCGAGGACCATCTTGCCGACGAGCGTCGCGCGCGCGGCAAGCCGCCCGATGCGCCGGGCTGTCCGGAATGCGGTGGTGTCCTGACGGCGGCGCGGCAGTTCAACCTCATGTTCAAGACCTTCATCGGTCCTGTCGAGGAGGACGCGGCGCAGATCTGGCTTCGACCCGAGACGGCGCAGGGCATGTTCGTCAACTTCGCGAACGTGGTCAACTCGACCCGGCGCCGTCTGCCCTTCGGCATCGCCCAGCAGGGCAAGGGATTTCGCAACGAGATCTCTCCCGGAAACTTCGTCTTTCGCTTGCGCGAGTTCGAGCTGATGGAGATGGAGTACTTCTGCAAGCCCGGGACGGATCGCGAGCTTCACGAGTACTGGTGCGCCGAACGGCTCCGTTGGCACGTCGACGACATGGGCGTGCGCACCGCCAACCTTCGTGTGCGGCCGCACGCGAAGGAGGAGCTGTCGCACTACAGCTCTGCAACCAGCGATATCGAATACCGGTACCCCTTCGGCTGGGGTGAGCTCGAGGGAGTCGCCGATCGGACCGACTTCGACCTCAAGACGCACATGGAACACAGCGGCCGGGATCTCTCGTACTTCGATACGGAGACCAACGAGCGCTACGTCCCGTACGTCATCGAGCCCGCGGTGAGCACCGACCGGATCTTCATCACGCTCCTGGTCGACGCGTACGACGAGGAGGAGGTGCGTGGTGAGAAGCGCGTGGTCCTCCACCTGCACCCCGACGTGGCCCCGGTGCAGATCGCGGTGCTGCCGCTCTCCAAGAAAGCCGAGCTCACCGAACCCGCGCGACGTATCGAGCACGACCTCCGCCCGCACTTCGCGACCATGTACGACGAGACCCAGGCGATCGGTCGCCGCTATCGCCGCCAGGACGAGATCGGCACACCGCTGGCGATCACCTTCGACTTCGACTCGTTGAACGACCACGCGGTGACCATTCGCGAGCGCGACGGAATGTCACAGGTGCGCGTTCCCATCGACGGGTTGCGCGACGCACTCCGCGATCAGCTCGAGGCCGGCCGGACGCGCGCACGAGAGCGAGCCAACGCCGCGCACGACGGGTAGCATCCGGCGTGGTGAGTGCTCGCAGCGACACCGATGCGGTGGCTGCCGGTGTGCTCGACCTGCTCGCACTCGGCGACGCGCCGGATCTCGACGCGGTGCTCGAGCGGATCGTTCGCGCCGCGAGGCGGCAGGCGTCCGCACGATACGGAGCGATCGGGGTGCCAGACGGGCGCGGCGGCTTCGCACGCTTCGTCACCTCGGGGATCAGTGAGCGGGTCGCCGCAACCATCGGCGAGCTGCCGCGGACGCACGGCGTTCTCGGCGCACTGCTCGAGGAGGGACCGATCCTCCTCGACGACATCCGCCGGCATCCGCGCTTCTCCTATTACCCGGCGCATCACCCCACGCTCACCGACTTCCTGGGCGTGCCCATCACGCATCGGGGTCGCGTGCTCGGCAACCTCTTCGTCAGCGGACACCGTTCGGGACACTTCACCAGGACCGATGCGCGCAGGCTGGAAACCCTTGCGGCATATGCGGGCGTGGCGATCGCGAATGCCGAGCTGTATGCTCGGTCCCAGCGGCTCGCGGTGATGGAGGAGCGCAACCGGGTTGCGCGCGAATTGCACGATGCCGCGACCCAGACACTGTTCAGCCTCGTGCTCGCCGCACGGGCAGCGGCGCTTTCCACCGGCGACAAGGAAGCACGCGCCACCATCGCGGGGTTCGAAGAGCGCACCACGTCGGCGCTGCAGGAGTTGCGAGGCCTGGTGCACGCACTCCGGCCGAAAAGCCTCGAGGCCGATGGACTCGCCGCGACTCTCACTGACCACGCCGAGGCGCTGCGCACCAGTGGCGTGGCCATCGTCGTCGACGCCGCCGAGGGCGTCCGTCTCCCGCTCGAGACCGAGCACGCGCTGCTGCGCATCGCACAGGAGGCCCTCAACAACGCGATCCGTCATGCCCCGGGCTCGTCGGTGCGCGTGACCCTGCGCGCGGGAGCGAAAGCCGTGACGCTGCGGGTGCACGACGACGGACCAGGCTTCACACCGGCGGCGCTCCCGCACACGCGTCGCGGCATGGGCCTCGCGACCATGCGCGAACGGGCTGATGAGATTGGCGCGCGCTTCGCCATCCGGAGTTCCGGCGAAGGGACGACCGTCACGGTCACGGTCCCGACGACGTGACCGGATGAGCGCGCCGATCCGTCTGCTCATCGTCGACGATCACTCGGTGGTCCGCGAAGGGCTGCGCGGGTTTCTACGCCTGCAGGACGGCATCGAGGTGATCGGCGAGGCGGCGGATGGTGCGGAGGCGGTGCGCATCGCAAGCACGTCGTCGCCGGATGTGATCCTCCTCGACCTGGTGATGCCCGATGGGGGCGGCGTCGGAGCCATCCGGCGCCTGCTCGAAGTTGCACCCGGCGTTCGCGTGCTCGTGTTGACGAGCTTTGCGGACGACGCGCAGATCTTCGCGGCGATCGCGGCCGGCGCGGCCGGATACCTGCTCAAGGACGTCGATCCTCAGGCGCTCGCCGACGGGATCCGCGAGGTGCATGCAGGACGCCCGGCGCTCCATCCCTCGGTGGCTGCACGCTTGATGCACCGCGGCAGGTCTCCGTCTCCCGGGTACAGCGAGCTCACCCTCCGCGAGCGTGACGTGCTCCGGCTGGTGGTCGAGGGCCTGCCCAACAAGCAGATCGCGCAGCGGCTCGGGATCGGTGAGAAGACGATCAAGACGCACGTCAGCCGCGTGCTCGCCAAGCTCGGGGTGACCGATCGGACCCAGGCCGCCGTTCTCGCGATTCGAGAAGGCCTGGTCGACTGAAGGGTCCGCCGAATGGCGGACCGGTTATGCGGCGTCCGGCTGACGCGCTCAACCGCCGGCACGCGCAGGATGGAAGGCATGGGAACCATGTCCGGAACAACAGTGATGATCACGGGCGCTTCGCGAGGCCTGGGGCGCGCCCTTGCTCGAGCGTTTGCTCGGGAAGGCGCTACCCTGGCCATCTGCGCTCGCGGGGGAGCAGCGCTCGAGTCGGCGGCCGAAGAGTGCCGCGCCCTCGGCGCCGAGGTGCTCGCCGTCCTCGCCGACATCTCCGACGCGACCGATGTCGAGCGCTTTGCCGCCACCACACTCGAACGCTTTGGCGGCGTGGATGTCCTGGTCAACAACGCGGCGGAGCTTGGACCGCTTCCGCTACCGCAGCTGACCGACGCTCCATCGAGCGCGCTGGAGCACGTGCTCCAGGCCAACGTCCTCGGACCACTGCGTCTCACCCAGGCGGTCATCGGCGGCATGCTGCTGCGCAACCGCGGACTCGTCGTGAACATCAGCACCGACGCCGCATTGATCGGGTTTGCGGGGCTCGGCCTCTACAGCGCCTCCAAGGCAGCGCTCGATGCGCTGACCCGGAGCTGGTCGGCGGAGCTGCAGCACACCACGGTGCGGGTCATCAGTGTCGATCCCGGCGACATGCACACCGAGATGCACATGGCCGCCGATCCGGAGGCGAACCCGGAGGACCTGCTCCGCCCCGACGACGTGGCGGAGCGATTGCTCGTGCTCTTTGCGGGGCGCCTGCCCGAAGCCGACCGGGTCGAGGCGTCGAGCCTCCCGTGATCGCCGCGCCGCGCGAGCTGCGCGCATCACTGCCTGCCGAACTTCGTGGCCTGCGTCGCGACGGGGCGCGACTCTGCGTCGTGGATCGGGCAACAGGCCGCATCCGCCACACCACCGTCGCGCGCCTCGGCGAGCACCTCGCTCCGGGCGATCTGCTCGTCGTCAACTCGAGCCGCACGCTGCCGGCGGCGCTGCGCGTCGACCGCGACGGCGCCGAGCCGGTGCAGCTGCGTCCGGGAGCACTCCGCGACGGCGAGTGGGACGCGCTTGCCGTGGAAACCGCCCCGCCACACCGCAATATCCCGCTCACGCCCGGCGAGATCCTTCGCGCCCCGGCGGGCCTGCGCCTTCGTGTTCTCACACCTCGCGGCGACGCTCCGCTGCTCTGGCGCATGGCGGTCGTCAGCGGTGACCCGGTTCGCACGCTGCTCAGCGACGGCGAACCGATCCGCTACTCGTACGTGCCACATCCCGTCGCACTGGAGCACTACCAGACCGTCTATGCGGGCGTCCCCGGCTCGGTCGAGACACCCTCGGCTGGGCGTCACCTCACCTGGGAGCTGCTCGGCGACTTGCGTCGACGTGGCGTCGACGTGACCGACATCGTGTTGCACTGCGGGCTGAGCTCGTTCCAGGACGACGAGGTCGACGAGCAGAAGCCGCTCATCGAGGAGCATTTCGACGTCAGCGACACGGCTGCAGCGCGCATCAACCGAGCGGCCCGCGTGATCGCCGTTGGCACCAGTGTCATCCGCACGCTCGAGACAGCTGTCGATGAGGCCGGCGCAGTGCAGCCCATGAGCGGATGGACCCGACTGGTCATCACGCCGCGCACCCGTTTGCGCGTCGTCGACGCACTGCTCACCGGACTGCACGAGCCTCCAGCCACGCACCTCGACATGCTCGGCGCGCTCCTCGACCAGCGCCTGCTCGAACGCGCGTACGTCGAGGTTCGCGAACGCGGCTATCTCTGGCACGAGTTCGGCGACGCGATGCTCATCGTGTAGGCTGCCGCTCGTTTTGTCATGATCCGCCGGCCCGCGTCGACGGGCTCCATGTGATCACGGGAGAAGCCATGTCTGAGCTCTTGCTCCTCGAGTTCGAGGGATTCGGCGCCGATGTCTACGAACGGGTCAACGACCTGCTCGGGATCAATATGGATTCGGGCGAGGGCGATTGGCCCGCCGGCCTGCACACCCACCTGGCCGGTCCCACCGAGGGCGGCGGATGGATCGTGGTGGAGGTCTGGGAGTCGCAGGAGGACCAGGACGAATTCATGAGAACGCGCCTCGGTCCTGCCCTGGCCAAGGCGGGGGTCACCGGACCTCCGAAGCGGGCGGAGTGGACCAAGCCGAGGGCACATCACACGCCCAAGAAAGCTTCTCGCAAGGCCAGTTAAGCGTCCGCGCCGCACCCATGCGGCCGGTTCTGCCGCGTCGGTTCGGCCGCGCGGCGGCCCGATGCTACGCTCACGCCCTGCGTGGCGCGTTCGCGCCCGCGACAACCATCACGGTGAGGGCTGGCGAATGGCGGTGAGCACCCGGGGCACGAAGTCGTCGAAAGCGCGGTCGCGCACCACCGCAGCCCGCGGCGGGGCGAAGCGGAACGTGGCCGTCCGGCCTCGAGCTCACAAATGGGTGTATCGCTTCGACGAGGGCAGTGCCTCGATGCGCGACCTGCTCGGCGGCAAGGGCGCCGGCGTTGCCGAGATGACTCGCGCGGGCCTCCCGGTCCCGCCCGGATTCACGATCACGACCGAGGCCTGCAACGCGTTCTATGCGCGCGGAGCGCGGTTCCCGGAGGGTCTCTGGGAGCAGGTGGAGAAATCGCTGAAGGTCGTCGAGAAGACCACCGGCAAGGGGTTTGGCGACGCGCGCAATCCGCTCCTCGTCAGTGTCCGCAGCGGCGCAAAGTTCTCGATGCCCGGCATGATGGACACGGTCCTCAACCTCGGCCTGAACTCGGCGACGCTCGAAGGCCTCGCGTCGCTCACCAAGGACCGGCGTTTCGCGCTCGACGCGCATCGCCGCTTCATCCAGCTCTTCAGCAAGATCGTTCTCGGGATCGACGGCCAGCTCTTCGAGGAAGCACTCGACGCCATCAAGAAGCGCAAGAAGGCGAAGACCGACGCGGACCTCAAAGCGCCGGCGCTCGAGGAGCTCATCACCGAGTACCGCGCGATCGTCAAACGCCATTCGCGCACCGGGTTTCCCGAAGACCCCATGGAGCAGCTGCGTGCCGCGATCGGCGCTGTGTTCGAGTCGTGGAACAACAAGCGCGCAACCGACTATCGCAACTACAACCGCATCCCCCACGACCTCGGCACCGCGGTCAACGTGCAGTCGATGGTCTTCGGGAACATGGGCGACGACTCCGGGACCGGGGTTGCGTTCACGCGCGATCCGTCGACCGGCGAACGCAAGCTCTACGGCGAGTACCTGACCAACGCGCAGGGTGAGGACGTCGTCGCGGGCATCCGCACGCCAAAGCCGATCGCCGCGATGGCGACGGATCTCCCCAAGGCGTACCGGCAGTTCGAGCAGATCGCGCGCAAGCTCGAGAAGCACTACCGCGACGTGCAGGACATGGAGTTCACGATCGAGCGCGGCAAGCTGTACATGCTCCAGACGCGCAGCGGCAAGCGCACCGCCGAAGCCGCCGTGAAGATCGCGGTCGACATGGTGCGCGAACGGCTGATCACCAAGCGCGAGGCGGTGCTCCGGGTCGAGCCGGGACAGGTCGATCAGCTTCTGCATCGACGCATCGACCCGAAGGCGAAAGTCCATGTGCTCGCAACCGGACTCGCCGCCTCGCCGGGCGCCGCCTACGGCAAGGCGGTGTTCGATGCGGACCGCGCCGAGGAGATTGGCCAAGAAGGGCGAGAAGGTGATCCTGGTACGGATCGAGACCAATCCCGACGACGTGCACGGCATGATCGCCGCCGAAGGAGTCCTGACGTCGCGCGGCGGGCGCACCTCGCACGCGGCGGTGGTCGCCAGAGGCATGGGCAAACCCTGCGTCGCCGGCGCGGAGTCCGTCCAGGTCGACCTGGTCAAGCGCCAGTTCACCGCCGGCGGCACCAAGATCAAGGAAGGCGAGCCGTTCACCATCGATGGCTCCACGGGGAACGTGATCGCAGGGCCAGGTGGCGATGCTCGACGCCGAGATCTCCGGGGAGCTCGAGGAGCTGCTGCGCTGGGCGGACTCCTTCCGCCGCCTCGAGGTGTGGGCGAACGGCGACTACCCGCACGATGCGGTGCGTGCTCGTGAGTTCGGCGCGCAGGGCATCGGGCTCTGCCGCACCGAGCACATGTTCATGCAGCAGGAACGCCTGCCGATCGTGCAGAAGATGATCCTTGCCGCTGACGAGAAGGAACGCCGCCTCGAGCTGGCAAAGCTGCTGCCCATGCAGCGCGACGACTTCCACGGGATTCTCGCGGCGATGCACGGCTTGCCGGTGATCATCCGGCTCATCGATCCACCGCTCCACGAATTCCTGCCCTCTCTCGAAGAGTTGCTCGTCGAGGTCACTCGAGCGCAGGCGCTCGGGAAGCCCGAAAAGTCGTATCGCACGCAGCAGAACCTGCTGGTCGCGGTGCAGAACCTGCACGAGCAGAATCCGATGCTCGGCCTTCGCGGCTGCCGGCTCGGCCTGCTCTTCCCGGAGATCATCGAGATGCAGGCGCGAGCGATCATCGAGGCCGCGGTGAGCCTCAAGAAGGAGCGCGTCGACGTGCGCCCGGAGATCATGGTGCCGCTTGTCGGAACCCTCGAGGAGCTGCGCAGGAACTCGCGAGGTGATCGACCGAGTCGCGCAGGAAGTCTTCACGGAGACCAGGACCAAGGTCTCGTACCTCGTCGGGACGATGATCGAGGTGCCCCGCGCGGCTCTGACCGCCGGACAGATCGCGCAGTCCGCGGACTTCTTCTCGTTCGGCACCAACGACCTGACGCAGATGACCTTCGGTGTCTCTCGCGACGACGCCGAGGGCAAGTTCCTGCTGCGCTACGTGGAGGACAAGGTGCTCCCGCGCAACCCGTTCGAGACCCTCGATCGTGATGGCGTCGGGCGACTCATGCGGTTTGCCGTCGAGGAGGGCCGCGCGGTGCGTCCGTCGCTGAGCGTCGGCATCTGCGGCGAGCATGGCGGCGACACGGATTCCATCGCGCTCTGCGAGGAGCTGGGGCTCGACTACGTCTCCTGCTCACCCTTTCGGGTTCCCGCCGCCCGCCTGGCGGCCGCGCATGCCCGTCTGGCGCGGGTGGAGCGGGACCGCTAGGCGGAAGCACGGTGACCGAGCACGTCAGGATCCGCAAGATCGCGACGCGAAATGGACGGCCTGAGATGCTCGATGACGGACACGTGGTCGAGGGCGAAGAGTTGTCTCCGCCGACGCCGGGTATGCCGTACGCCGTCCGCCGCACGGTCACCGAGCACGCGGATGCGCCCGAGGTGTTCGCAACATCGCCGGTTCGTGCAGTGATCACCGAACAACGAGGTGGGATCGTTGTGCTGACCGACAATTCGAAGTATGCGATCGAGGTCGTCGGACGCTAGGTTCACCCGTAACGGATCACTGGCAATAGCCCATTTCGCATATCGTTTCGCCTACTCTTCTTATTGATGTCCTGGCCGCTGACAGTTATGCCCGCAGCCAACGCTACCGAGCCGGGTGCCGAGCCATACCTTCCGGTGGAAGAGGTGGCGAAGAGGCTGGACCTCCCGCTCGGCATCCTGCTTCGTCGCGTCGAAGCGGGCGACATCCCGTCACGGCGCGAGGAAAACGCGAACGGCGTGCACTATCTGGTGCGCCTCGGCGACCTCGGCATCGAGGCTCCGGCGACCAACGGTGCCGCCGCGCCGCCTCCACCACCGCCGCCGCCTGACTCGGAGAACCACGAAGCGCCGGCGGACCGCAGCCCGACCATCGATGTGGTTGGGATTGTGCAGCCGTCGTCGTGGCCGGACAAGGTCGTGCCGCCTCCGGCGGAGGAGCTCGCCGCCGAGGCGCAGACCCCGCATGGGCGCGGATCGGTGATCGAGATCGGCTCGAACGAGCCCCGCCGTGACGTCGCGTCGATGACCTCGCTCGATCCCCGCGAGCTCGTCGCCGGCCTTCTCGACCGTTGGGAACGGACCCTCGAGCAGCGGATCTACTCCGAGCAGCGGCAGCGGTTCGAAGCCGAGCTCAACGCCCGCCAGAACCTTGTCAAGCAACTCCAACTCGAGCTGCAGACCGCACGCGCCGAGCATGCGGCGGCGCAGGCCGAGAAGGATCGTCGCCTCGCGGATCGCGACCGGAGGATCAGCGAGCTCGAGGCGGGTCCGCCGGACCCACAGGACGTCGCGAACAGGCGGCGGCGCTGGTTCTTCAGCCGCTAGCGAGCGGTCGAGGCGGGCGGGCCATGGCTGGGGATGCTGTCGCGGAGGTCAAATCCCGGCTTGACCTCGTCGAGGTCATCGGCGGATACGTCACGCTCCACCGTGCCGGACGGGAGCTGACGGGGCTCTGTCCCTTCCACGCCGAGAAGACGCCGTCGTTCACGGTCAGCCCGGAGCGCCAGGTCTGGTACTGCCACGGCTGTCACGAGGGCGGGGATCTCTTCAAATTCATCGAGCAGATCGAGCGCATCGACTTCCGGCAGGCCCTCGAGATGCTGGCCGACCGGGCCGGTGTCGAACTCGAGAGCGGTCCGCGCGCCGCCCGTGGCGCCGGGCGGCGCCGGCGCCGATCCATCGAGCTCAACGCCAAGGCGCAGGCGTATTACCAGCACGTGCTGTGGGCGACCCCCGCCGGCGAGCCCGGGCGCGACCTGCTCCGTGATCGCGAAGTCGGGGAGACGCTTGCCCGCCAGTTCGGGGTCGGCTTCGCCTCCGCCGGCGGCCACTCGGAGGATGCCCTCGCCCGGTACATGACCGGCAAGGCCGGCGCCAACGTCGACGAGCTGGTCGAGGCAGGGCTCGTCCACCCCCCGCGCGGCGGCAGGACCCGTGACCGGTTCCGGGATCGCCTCGTGTTCCCGATCCGCGACGAGCGCGGGGACGTGCTCGGATTCGGAGCTCGCGCCCTGGGCGACGCCAAGCCGAAGTACCTGAACAGCCCCGACTCGGCCGCGTACCACAAGTCGTCGGCGATCTTCGGCCTCGATCTCGCGCGCACAGCGATCGTACGCGAGCACGCCGCGGTGATCGTCGAGGGCTACTTCGACGTCATCGCCGCTCACGCCGCCGGCGTCGAGCACACCGTTGCCAGCAGCGGCACCGCGCTCACCCGGGAACAGGTCCACAGCCTTGGGCGCATCGCCGAGACCCTGATCCTGTGCTTCGACGGCGACGACGCCGGCAGGGTCGCCGCGACCCGCGCGGTGGACGTCATCGCCACCGAGGGAGTCCAGGCGCGAATCTGCCGCCTTCCCGCCGGGGCCAAGGATCCGGACGAGCTCGTTCGTCGCGACCCGGCGGCGTTCGCTCAGGCGATCGCCGACGCTCCGCCGGCGTGGCAGGTGCTCCTCGACGCCGCGCTGGGAGGCGGGGAGGGCGGGAGCGTGGACGCACGCCGCGCTGCCGCGGAACGGGCTGTGTCGGTGCTTGCCCGGATCCCGGAGGCGACCACCCGCGAGCTCTATCTCCAGCAGGCAGCGCGCCGGCTCGACATCGGCGCTCGCTCGCTCTCGACCGACCTGGCCCACTCGATGCGCGACGGCGCTCGGCGACCCGCCAGGATCGTGGTCGCCGCGCCAGCGGAGCCGGCCGCGGGTGCGATCGAGGAGCCCGAGCCCGTCGAGGCAGACGAGCCGATGCCGCCCTGGGAGGCGCAGCTCGCCCGGGTGGTGCTCATCAGGCCGGAGCTGGCGGCGGCGCTGCGATCGGACAGCGGCCTCGGGCCCGACGAGTTCACCAACCCGACTGCACGGCGTATCTACGACGCGGCGTCAACCGACCCCGCGGGATTCACGCTTCGACGCCTCACAGGTGGGGATCAGCGGCGCGCCGCGGGTCTGCTGGTCCGCGAGGTTCCCGAGTTCGCCGACGCGGCCGAGCCGGAGGCAATCAGGCAGTTGATGGCCGACTGCGTCCGGCTCATCCACGAGGAGAGCGTGCGCCGCGCGCTGGTGAGCATCTCGACAGAGATGCACCGTGCCCGGGATGAGGGCCGTACCGAGGACGCGGATGCGCTCGCGGCCAAGCTCAGCCGGCTCGCCGCAGATGCGCCGCATCTGCGCAGGACGGTGGCGGTTCGCTGATCGGGACCCAGTCCTGGCCGCGCGCGGACGGCCGCGCATGTTTGATCTGCGGCCTGGCGAGCCACCATCTTCCTCGTGCCCGCGTCGAATTTCCCTATCCGATCGCCCAAATTGGCACACGCAGACGGCTTTGGCAATTATTGTGAACGCTGTCGTTGTACCGATCGTCCGGCGGACCTTGCAGTCGCGGGCGCCAGCCTGCCCCGCGTAAGACAGAGTTGAGATGACCGCAGCCACGAGCACAGCCACCCGATCCCGGGCCGCCACCCTGCCGCCGCCTTCCGGCGCCGACCTGCTGGTCTCCGCCGCCGAGGCGCTGATCATCAAGGGCAAGGACCACGGGTACCTCACACCTGACGACATCCTCGCCGCCTTCCCGGAGATCGATGTCGAGCCCGACCATCTGGAGCGGATCTTCCACGTCTTTCGCGAGATGGGGATCGAGGTCAGCGACGGAGACAAGGACTTCGAGACCGTCGACGAGATCGACGAGGAACTCATCGCCAAGGCCGAGGCGATCAACTCCGTCTCCCTGGACGACCCGGTTCGCATGTACCTCAAGGAGATCGGCCGGGTGGCGCTGCTCAAGGCCGAGCAGGAGGTGCACTACGCCAAGCTGATCGAGCAGGGCGACGAAGAGGCGAAGAACCAGCTCACCGAAGCGAACCTGCGCCTTGTGGTCAGCATTGCCAAGAAGTACATCGGCCGCGGTATGTCATTCCTCGATCTGATCCAGGAAGGCAACATGGGGCTGATTCGCGCCGTCGAGAAGTTCGACTACCACAAGGGATACAAGTTCTCGACGTATGCGACATGGTGGATCCGCCAGGCGATCACGCGCGCGATCGCCGACCAGGCGCGAACCATCCGCATCCCGGTGCACATGGTCGAGACCATCAACAAGCTCGTCCGTGTTTCGCGGCGGTTGCTCCAGGAGTTGGGCCGCGAGCCCAACGACGAGGAGATCGCCGACGAGATGGGAATCACGCCGGAGAAGGTTCGCGAGATCACCAAGGTGTCGCAGGACCCGGTGTCACTGGAGACGCCGATCGGCGAGGAAGAGGATTCGCATCTCGGGGACTTTGTCGAGGACAAAGAGGCCACGGCGCCATCCGACGCAGCGTCGCTGACCATGTTGCGCACCGAGGTCGAGGACATTCTCGACACGCTCACGCCGCGCGAACGTCGCGTGCTGCAGCTCAGATTCGGCCTCATCGACGGCCATCAGCGCACGCTCGAAGAGGTCGGCAAGCGTTTCGGTGTGACCCGCGAACGCATCCGCCAGATCGAGGCGAAAGCGCTGCGCAAGCTGCGCCATCCGTCGCGCTCCAAGAAGCTCAAGGACTACCTCGAGTAGACGGCAGCGGCCCGGTCTTGCGACTGCGACAAATCGTGAACGCGAAGGCACGGTGCGTCACGGCAGGTAGACTTGAGTCATGATCCGGGTTAGCTCAGCGGTAGAGCAGGCGGCTGTTAACCGCAAGGCCACTGGTTCGAATCCAGTACCCGGAGCGTCGACGTCCCACTAGCAGCACGCGGCACCACCCGAGGTGGCGCCGTACATGAGGAACACGGGATGACCGAGACCGCATCGCGGCCGGGCACCACGCCCGCCGTCGCGACCCTGACCGCCGCCCAGCCGCAGGCCGTGACCTCCGGTGAGGCGACACTCGCGCCTCCGACATGGTCGTGGCCCGCTTCGGCGCCGCCCGACCCCACCAAGGAGGGACTGGTGTCCGACGCCGACGCTGATGAGCGGGAAATCGGCGGTCGTTCCGGACCGCTGTCCGGCGAGCCGCTCGAGGCTGATCCGACCGAGGTCACGATCGTCGCGGCCATCACCACACCGGAAAAGGCGCTCCCCAAGGTCACCTCGTTCGGACCCGCGGGCAAGCGACGTTCGACTCTGGGAATCGTGGCGCTGTCGATCGTCACGCTCGGCGTCTACAGCCTCGTCTGGCATCACCGTATCAATCGCGAGGTGGGCAATTTCGACACGCGCATGCACGTCGTTCCCGGACGATCGACGGTGGCAGTCGCGATCCCGTGGGCGATCGGCTGGCTGGTGAGTGTGGCCGGGGCCGTGAGGATCGTGCTTGCGGTCGCAAACGTGACGCTGCCATTCGACCCGCATTTCTCTGTGCTGCAGGGGTACGGATTGCTCGCAGGTGGCCTGCTGATTCCGTACCTCGAGCTGCTGTTGGCGTTCAGCGCCATTGCCATCGTGATGACCCTCGAGCGCGTGCGCATCGTTGAGGATCGGATGGGGCGCACCACCGACGTGCAGCTGCGCCCGGCGCGCGCCATCCTCTGGATGCTGCTCCCCATCGCGGGCGGCTTGATACTCATGGCAACCATGCAGCGGCGTCTCAACCGCGCGTGGGAGGACGACATGGCGGCGGCACCCGCGGTGCGCCCGACAGTGCGGACGGCCCCGAGCTGACCGTTCCTGCCGTCGACATGCCCGCTCCCGTGTGCCGGTCGCGACGGCCTGCACTAGACTAATCGGTCGCGGTGGCTGTTTCGATCGCCTGTATCTCCGGAAAGGGCGGGGTGGGAAAGACAACCACCTGCGCCTCATTGGCGGCCGTGTTCGCGGAACGCGGACGGCGCGTGCTTGCCGTCGACATGGATCCGCAATCCAACCTCACGTCCGGCCTCGGGTTCAATCCGTACTCGCTCACGCACACCGTGGCGGATGCGATTCTCGAGCCGGAACAATCGGTCGACGAGCTGATCGTCCGCACCAAATGGCCCGGTCTGCATCTGCTGCCCGCGAGCCCGGACCTGAGTGCGGTCGAAGCCGGATTGCCGACGACGCTCGATCGCGAGACCCGTCTTCGTCGAGCGCTCGATCGCGATTGTCGCGACTACGACTTCATCCTGTTCGACACGCCGCCGAGCTTTGCGTTCCACACCGTCAGCGTCCTCGCCGCCACCAACTACATCGTGATTCCCATGCAGATGTCGGGCTACGCGGTGAAGGGGCTCAAGGAGACGCTGCGTTCCGTGCACCACGTGCGTCAGGAGTTGAACCCGGACCTTCGCGTGCTCGGGTTGCTGCCGACATTCGTTGTGATGCGCACGCGGTTCTCGCGCGACCTGCTCGACGGATTGCGCGCGATCCCGAACCTCCGCGTCTTCAATACGGTCATCAAAGTGACCGTGCGGCTGCAGGAATCAGCGCTCGCCGGCGAGCCCGTGACCGTGATGGCGCCGTCGTCGGAGGCAGCCGCAGCCTATCGCTCGTTCGCGGACGAGGTGCTTGCGGCGCTGATCGCCGAAGGCGAGCGCGGTGTCTGAGCTCCGCACCCCGCGCCGCCGGCGCAGCGTGGCGGTGGCGCCGGCGCTGCTCGATCCGGCTGAGCTGCCCGAGGATGCACCGGGACGCGTGAAGCTGATCGTGGTGGAAGCGCCGGCGGACATCGTCGACGCGCCGCCGGCCCCGGCCCCTCGAGTTGCCCCGTCATCGTCGCCGTCCCTGCTCGCGGCCGGCGGCGGCTGGATTCCGGTGGCGGTGGCCGGTGCCGTCATCGTGGCCATCTTCATCGTGGGGATGCTGCTCACCCGGTCCTGACCCTGCACTGGCAACTACACTGGTTTGTGGTATCTTCGCAGCGTGCAGAACATGGACGCCGCAACCGGAGAAGCGGAGCTGCTCGCTCGGGCGCTGGGAGGTGCGTCCCCGGCCGCTGACCTGAGCGCCGTCGCCAACCGGGTCGCGAGGATTCCATGGTGGGAGCGCCGAGCGCTCGACGCCGCCGGGCTCACCCGCGAGCACGGGGTGCCGCGGGAGCGGGCCGAGCGCCTCGCCGCGATGTGGGAGCTCGCCGAGCGATGGACCGACGACGACCGTCCGGCAATCGGCTCCCCGCGGGACGCGTTGCTCATGCTCGACGGGCTGCGCCGTGCGCGACGCGAGCAGGTCGTGGTGCTGCTCCTCGACGCTCGGCACCGCCCGATCAAGCTCGAGACGGTCGCGGTCGGCACCATCAACGCGTCGCGGCTCCAACCGCGCGACGTGTTCGGACCGGCCTTGCGCAGCGACGCGGTTGCGGTCATCATCGGCCACAACCATCCGAGTGGCGACCCGGCGCCGAGCCGTGCCGATCGCGTCGTCACCACTGCGCTGCGCAGTGCAGGCGCGCTGCTCGGTATCCCGGTGCTCGACCACCTGATCGTCGCCCGGCGCGGCCATCATTCGTTTCGAGAGACCGAAAGCTGGGACGAGGCCGCCTAGCGCTCAGCCGAACGCGTTCTCGCCGGTGAGCTCCTTGCCGATGATGAGCGTGTGCACCTCCTCGGTGCCCTCGTAGGTGAGCACCAACTCGAGATTGGCCATGTGCCGCGACACCGGGTATTCGAGGGTGATGCCGTTCGCACCCAGGATGGTGCGCGCGCTGCGCGCGATGTCGAGGGCCGCGCGGACGTTGGCCCGCTTGGTGATCGACACCTGGACCGGATGCAGACGCCCCTGGTCCTTGAGCGTGCCGAGCCGGTGCGCGAGCAGGCGTCCCTGCACGATCGCCGTCGCCATGTCGGCGAGCTTCTGCTGGGTCAGCTGCATCGCCCCGATCGGCTTGCCGAACGCGCGGCGCGTCTTGCTGTACTCGAGTGCGGATTCGAAGCAGGCGCGCGCGGCACCCATGGTCCCCCAGCCGATGCCGAAGCGTGCTTCGTTGAGGCACGAGAGCGGCCCCCGCATCCCGGTCACGCCGGGGAGGACCGCACTGTCAGGCACGCGCACGGAATCGAAGGACAGCTCCGACGTCACCGAGGCGCGCAGCGACAGCTTGTTGTGCACGTCCGACGTCGTGAAACCACGCGTGCCGCGCTCGACGAGGAACCCCCGAACGCCGGAGTCGGTGGTGGCCCAGACAACCGCGATGTCGGCGATGGATCCGTTGGTGATCCACATCTTGGTGCCGTTGATCACCCAGTCACCGCCGTCCCGGCGCGCCGAGGTGTGCATCGACGCGGGATCCGAACCCGCGTCGGGCTCGGTGAGCCCGAAGCAGCCGATGGCTCGCCCTGCGGCCATCTCGGGCAGCCAGCGAGCCTTCTGCTCGTCGCTGCCGTAGGCAGAGATCGGGAACATCGCGAGCGAGCCCTGCACGGAGACGAAGGAGCGCAGCCCGCTGTCGCCCGCCTCGAGCTCCTCGCAGGCGACCCCGTACGCGGTCGCCGAGGTGCCGGCGCAGCCGTAGCCGTGCAGGTGCATGCCCAGCAGACCGAGCTCGGCGACGCCCGGGATCAGCTCGCGCGGAAACGTGCCCGCCTCGAAGTGCTCGGGAATGACGGGCAGGGCGCGCTCGCGCACGAACGCCCGGACGGTGTCGCGGATCAGACGCTCGTCGTCGTTGAGCAGGTCGTCGACGGCGAAGAGGTCGGACGGAGCCAGAGCGCGTGTTCTCGGTGCGCGCTCGGTGACGGCCATGCGCTCAGGGTACCCGGTTGCCTACGCGGCGACCGGCATCCCGGCGTCAACGAGCTGCCTGCGGAGAATCTCCCCGCTCGCGAACCCAACGTTGATGTCGGTCACCTCTCCCGCCGCGTCGAGCACGATCGTCGTCGGGAGGGACATCACGCGATAGCGGCGGGCCAGCTCCGGCTCGACGGCGATGTCGATCTCGCGGATCTCGATGCCCGAGTCGATCCCGGACGCGAGGGCGCGAAGTGCAGGCCGCTGCGCGGTGTGGCAGATGGTGCAGGTCTCGCCGGTGAAATACAGGATGGAGGGCAGCTGACCGGCGCGCACCCCGTTCTCGACAACCCTCCCGACCAGCTGGCGCTGCCCGCCTCGCTGGACCCGGAGCACCAATGCCACGCCCGCGATCGCCGCGATGGCGATCAGGGGGGCAAGCAGGAGGATCATCGCGCCGGTTCGCGCGAGAGCGGGAGCAGCCCGACGCGCACCAGTTGCGCGTACATGATGCAGCCGACGCAGATGTTGAAGGCGAAGTTGAGGAACGCCAGCGCGGCCACGATCCAGGCCAGCACCCACGCGACCAGCAGCAACCCCGTGATCACGAACACGCTTGCCGCGGCGAGGAACACGCCGCCGACAAGTTGTGCAAAGCGGTGCGGCGCAGGGTCCTCCTGGACGACACGCGGCTTCACAATGCCCGCGGGCTTGAGCCAGCGGAGATAGAGCAGGCGCGGGACGTTGAACGACGGTGAGGCCACAGCGGCCAGCATCATCACCGCAAGGACGGGAAGCGCCCAGGCGATCGGGTGATAGACGAGGCCGACCAGGTAGCCGGCGACGATGACGATCATCAGGATCGCCTGATTGACCTTGAGAACGCTTCGATCGAAGGGAACGACTGCCATTCCTAAAATCATACCGCCCAGGTCAGGTATTACTCCACCCGCCGGATTGCCGACCTGCCAGAGTCGGCGTCGCTCACCCCCACTCTGCTCATCTCACCCCATTTGGAGGTCCAGGTGACGCCCGAAGGCTCGGCCGGGATAGATCGCGACGACGTCCGTGTTGGCGACGCCTATGAGCGCGCGCGAGGCGACGAGCGCCACAGCGTCGCCGAGCTGAAGCGCTCCCGGCGGATTCACCTCGGCGACCACCTGGCGCTGGTGTTCGAGAACCGGGACACGATTCGCTCCACCCTCGAGGAGGCCTTGCGGACCGAACGCATCGACGATCCCGATCGGGTCGCATCCGAGATCGCCGCCTTCAATGCGGTGGTGCCCCGCCGGGGTGAGCTTGCCGCGATGCTCTTTGTCGAGGTGGCCGACCCGGCCGACCTCGCTGCGGCCGCGACCCAGCTCGAGGGCGTTGAGCACGCCGTCTTCATCGAGGTCGCGGGAACTCGCGTCCGAGGTGTTCCCGAGGTCGTGTCACCACCCGGCGAGATCGCGCCGGCCCACTACCTGCGTTTCAACCTCGAGCCCGATCAGCGCGCTGCCGTCCTCGGGGGATCGGCCGTCGCGGCCGGGACCGAACACCCGAATCTCACCGTGACCGTCGAGCTCGACGAGGAACAGCGGCGCGCGATCGCCGCGGAGCTCTGACCGGGGGTCGACCTCAGCAGAGGTGGGACCCGCTGCGCAGCGCGACCTGCTCGTACACCGCCGCGGTCATCGCCGCCGTCCTGCCCCACGTGTAGCCGGAGGCTCGATCGATGCCCGCGTGGCGCATCCGGGCGGCACTGACCGGTTCGGTGAGCACCGCCTCGATGGCTCCCGACAGCTCTGCGGGATCTCCGGGCGGCACCAGCACGGCGACGTCCTGCGTGAGCTGGGGAAGGTTCCCGACCGCACTCGCGACCAGCGGTGCCCCGCACGCCATCGCCTCCAGCGCGGTCAATCCGAAACCCTCGTGCGTCGACGGCAGGACGACGACCGCGGCCTGCCGGTACAGCGACGCAAGCTCGACGTCGTCGACCGCGCCGCTCAGCACGAGGCGGAGGCGCCGGCGCCAGGCGTCGGCGGCCAGACGGTCGGCTTCGGGCCCGAGCGCTCCCACGAGCGCCAGAGGCGGCCCGCCTCCAGGGAGCCGTTCCATCGCCTGCAGGAGGGTGTCGAGCCCCTTGCGGGGGTCACGCGATCGCAGGCTTCCCACCCAGAGCACGAAGGGCTCATCGAGTCCCAGGGCTTCAGCGGTTCTCGCGTCTCGGAGCTTGGGACGGGCAGAGAACACCGCTCCCACGCCGTGCGGAACCACGTGGATCCGCGACGGGTCGAGATCGAGGGTGGCGATCGCCTCAATACGGGTGGTCTCGCTCACGGCGATGATCCCGGCGCACGCCCGGATCGCCGGCGCCAGGAGCGCCCCGAAGAGGCGGCGCGCTGAGGCTGCCACTCCGGGAACCGGCGCGCCTCGCCACATCTCGACGTCGTGGAGGGTCACCACCTGGCGAGACGGCGGAAAGCCGATCACCGGCTCGCCACCGAGCCCGTGGATCAGGTGCGGATGCCTGGCGAG
The DNA here is from genome assembly GCA_963756075.1 of Candidatus Dormiibacterota bacterium. Classification (GTDB taxonomy): domain Bacteria; phylum Chloroflexota; class Dormibacteria; order Aeolococcales; family Aeolococcaceae; genus Palsa-851. The sequence continues at coordinate 999,123 of CAVWMH010000002.1, forward strand.
GGCATCCGAGAGCACATGGGGCTGCGCGCGCAGGAACCGAGCCGGCCGAGCCTCGCTCCACGCGGGCGTGGCCGGGACCGACGGGGTGACCTCGAGACCGGGCGCGTCTCGCAGCGCCTCGATCAGCTGGGTTGCGTACCGCCCGATTCCGGCATCCCGACGGCCGTCTCCGAGACAGCTCGCCTCGAGCAGGACGCGAAGAGGTCTCTGCATCGAGGCTTTGTAGCAGGCTCGGTGCTCGGCAGCGCTGGCACAATGGGTTCGATGCCGAACTCGCGTTCCCTCATGCCGTTCACCGCTCTCGTGGGTCAGGAGGCCATGAAGACCGCATTGGTCCTCAACGCCATCAACCCGGGGATCGGCGGTGTGCTCATTCGCGGTCAGCGTGGCACCGCCAAGTCCACCGCGGTCCGCGCCCTCGCCCGCCTCCTTCCCGATATCGACGTGATCGTCGGATGCCGGTATCGATGCGATCCGGACACTCCGGCGGCGTGGTGCGACGACTGTCGCGCCCGCGCCGAGGCCGGGATCGCTCGCGCGGTCGAGCGTCGCCGCACGCGCGTGGTCGAACTGCCGGTCAACGCATCCGAGGATCGGGTGGTCGGCACCATCGACACCGAGGCGGCGATCAAGCTCGGCGAGCGTCACTTCGAGCCGGGACTCCTCGCCGACGCAAACCGCGGCATCCTCTACGTCGACGAGGTCAATCTGCTCGACGACCACATCGTCGACGTGCTCCTCGATGCCGCGGCGATGGGGTGGAACGCCGTGGAACGCGAGGGCATCTCGTTCGCGCACCCGTCGCGCTTCATCCTGGTGGGGACGATGAACCCCGAGGAGGGGGACCTCCGGCCACAGCTGCTCGATCGATTCGGGCTCTGCGTCGACGTCACCGGCCTCCGGGACCTCGACGAGCGGGTGCGCATCATGGAGCGCGACGCACATCGGAGCGTGGACGGTGCCGGGCTCGAGGGTGAGTTTCTCGCCAGCGAGGATCACCTCACGGCGGTCATCCAGGAGGCGAAGCGCCTGCTCCCACGCGTGGTGATCACGCCGACCATCGGCTGGTTCATCGCGCTCGTGTGCATCGATGCCGGCGCGCTCGGACATCGCGCCGACATCGTGGTGACCAGCGCCGCACGGACCATCCGCGCCTGGGACGAGGCCGAGAAGCTGGTGCGCGCCCGAGCCGCCGGTATCCCCGCCGAGGCCGACGATCGCCTGGTCGTGACCACCGCCGATGCCGCCACCGCCGCCGAGCTCGCACTCGCGCACCGCCGGCGGAGCCGCCAGGACGGGGTGTCCCAGCCGGCCGGAGCAGCGGCCGAGCGTGCCCGGGAGCGTTTCGAGGAGATCGCTCAGGAGGCGGAGGCGGCGGTGGTGTCGGAGCAGACCTCCGAGGCAGGGGACGCGCCGCCGGACGACTCCGGAAGCGGCGAGGAAGGCGAGAGCCCGGGCCAGGTCCAGGGGAGCGAACAGGCCACCCAGGCCGTAACCCGGCGGAGCGCCGAGCAGCTCTTCGAGGGCGAGATCTTCCCGGTGCGCAAGATCGCTCTGCCCCGGGATCGCCGAAGCCGGGCCACCACCGGCAAGCGCAGCTCGTCGCAGAGCAGCGACAAGCGCGGTCGCTACGTGCGCGCGACCCAGACCGAGAAAACGACCGACATCGCGTTCGACGCCACCATGCGCGCCGCGGCGCCGCACCAGGTCCGCCGCCGGGCCGAGGGACCCGCGGGCAGGGTCGGGCCGGCCCTCCACCTCGAGCGCCAGGATCTCCGTCAGAAGGTGCGCCGCCGCCGCACCGGAACGCTGATCGTCTTCGTTGTCGATGCCAGCGCGTCGATGGACGCCGAGCAGCGCATGCAGGCCACCAAGGGCGCCGTGCTGTCACTGCTCCGCGACGCATATCTCCGTCGCGACAAGGTGTCGCTCGTCGTCTTCTCGGGTCGTGCGGCGCGCGTGGTGCTGCAGCCCACGTCGTCAGTCGACCTTGCGGAACAGCGCCTGCAGCGCCTCACGGTCGGCGGAACGACACCCCTGACGCACGGGCTGGTCGCGGGGCTTCGGATCGTGCGCACCGAGCGTCTGCGTGACCCGACCGTGTATCCACTGATGGTGCTGATCAGCGATGGGCGGGGCAACATCTCGCTCTTCGGCGAGGAACCGCTCGTCGAGGCGCAGCGCGTCGCCGAGCAGCTCGGCGCCGACGGCGTGCACATGCTGGTCATCGACTCGGCACGTGATCACACGACGCGACCGATGCCCCGCGTCGGCGGCCACAACCGTCCCCCGCTCTTCGGCGGATACGGATTCAACGCCTGCCGCGACCTCGCCGACCGCGCGGGCGGCGAATATCTCGGCCTCTACGATCTCTCCCAGGGGGCCATCGTCGAGGGCGTCGAGAAGACGCTTCGAGGTCGCATGACACAATGAACGTGATGCAGACAGGCAGAAGCGTGTTCCCGTTCACCGCGATCGTGGGACAGGACCTCATGAAACAGGCGCTCATTCTCAACGCGATCAATCCCGCCATCGGCGGCGTGCTGATTCGCGGTGAGAAGGGAACCGCGAAATCGACTGCGGTGCGCTCGCTCACGAAGTTGCTGCCAGGTCTTGATGTCGTGGCCGACTGCCGCTATGGGTGCCCGCCCGACGAGGCGGATCTGCAATGCGCGGAGTGCACCGAGCGCGTGGTGGGTGGAGAGACGCTGCCGCGTTCGCGACGGCGGATGCGCGTGGTGGAGCTGCCCATCAACGCGTCCGAGGACCGCGTCGTCGGCGCCATCGACATCGAGGCCGCGATCAAGCGCGGTGAGAAGGAGTTCGAGCCGGGCGTGCTCGCCGACGCGAACCGCAACATCCTCTACGTCGACGAGGTGAACCTGCTCGATGACCATATCGTCGACGTGCTCCTCGACGCCGCGGCGATGGGTCAGAACACCGTCGAGCGCGAAGGCGTCTCGGTGTCGCATCCGTCGCGGTTCATCCTCGTCGGCACGATGAACCCGGAGGAAGGCGAGCTTCGCCCCCAGCTGCTTGACCGCTTCGGCCTGTGCGTCGACGTCGAGGGCATTCGCGACGTTCGCCAGCGGGTGGAGATCGTTGAACGCCGCGAAGCTTTTGAGGAGGACCCCACCGCGTTCGCGACACGTTTCGAGCCCACCGAGCAGGCGGAGGCGGATCGAATCGCGCGCGCGATGTCGATGCTCTCCGACGTCGTCGTCGACCGCAACATCCTGGTGGCCATCGCCGCACTCAGCATCGAGCTGGAGGTGGACGGACATCGCGCCGACATCGTCATGCGCAAAGCGGCGCAGGCGCTTGCAGCGCACGAGGATCGCTCGGGGGTGGGGATCGACGACGTGGAGCACGTCGCGCCGATGGTGCTGGCGCATCGAGTCAAACCGGGACTCTCGGGCAGCCGCCGCGGGCTGACCGACCTTGCGGAGATCCTGCGCACCGCGCACGACGGCGACGGCGCGCTCCCAGCCTAGGAATCGCCTCCGTAGCGCATGCGTCTTGACCGGATCCGCAACTTCAGCATCATCGCGCACATCGATCATGGCAAGTCGACGCTTGCCGACCGGTTGCTCGAGGCGACCGGGACTGTGGCGCTGCGCGACATGCAGGACCAGGTGCTCGACCAGCTCGACCTCGAGCGCGAGCGCGGCATCACCATCAAGGCGCAGGCGGTCCGCCTCGCGTACACAGCATCCGACGGCATCGCCTACGAGCTGAACCTCATCGATACGCCCGGACACGTCGACTTCGCCTACGAGGTGTCGAGGTCGCTCGCCGCATGTGAGGGCGCGTTATTGGTGGTCGACGCCACCCAGGGCGTCGAGGCGCAGACCCTCGCCAACGTGTACCAGGCGATCGACAACCACCTCGAGGTGATCCCCGTCATCAACAAGATCGACCTCGCCAACGCGGACGCCGAGCTCGTGCGGCGCGAGATCGAGGAGGTCATCGGGATCCCCGCCGACGATGCCATCCTCACCAGCGCACGCCAGGGGATCGGCATCGACCTGGTGCTCGAGGCGATCGTCAAGCGCGTTCCGCCGCCCAAGGGGGATCCCGGCGGATCGTTGCGAGCGCTCATCTTCGACGCGAAGTACGACGCGTACCGCGGCGTCGTCGTGTACGTCCGCATCGTCGATGGCCGCATCGCCGCCGGCATGCGCATCCGCATGATGAACAACAAGAGCGAGTTCGTCGTCGACGAGGTGGGGGTCTTCGCACCGGCGATGACGCCCGTCGATGAGCTGCTCTGCGGTGAGGTCGGATATTTCATCGCCTCGATCAAGAACGTCCGCGACAGCAAGGTGGGCGACACCGTGACGGACGCCGCACATCCGACGACGCACCCGCTGCCGGGATACCGCGCCGTGACGCCGATGGTGTACGCCGGCATCTTCCCGGTCGAGTCCGACGACGTCACCGACCTCAAGGAGGCGCTGCAGCGCCTCAACCTCAATGACGCGTCGCTGGTCTTCGAACCGGAATCGTCAGCCGCGCTCGGTTTCGGGTTCCGCTGCGGGTTCCTCGGCCTGCTGCACATGGAGATCGTGCAGGAACGACTGGAACGCGAGTTCAACCTCTCGCTGATCACCACGGCGCCGACGGTCGAGTACCGCGTGCGCCTGCGCTCCGGGGAGGTGATCGCCATCGACAACCCCGAGATGCTGCCCGACGCCTCGCACATCGATGCCATCGAGGAACCCCGGACCAAGGCGACGATCATCGTCCCGAGCACGTACGTCGGCGCGATCATGGAACTGTGCCAGGAGCGCCGCGGCGAGTTCCAGCACATGGACTACCAGCCGGGGGACCGTGTCGCGCTCACCTACGATCTTCCCCTCGGCGAGATCATCCACGACTTCTACGATCAGTTGAAGTCGCGCAGCCGCGGGTACGCCTCGCTGGACTATGAGATCACGGGCTTCCGCGCCGAGTCGCTGGTCAAGCTCGACATCCTCGTCGGGGGGCAGCGCGTGGACGCGCTGAGCATGATCGTTCACCGCGACCGCGCCAACACGCAGGGCCGCAAGCTGGCCGAGCGCCTGCGCAAGCTGATCCCCCGTCAGCTCTTCGAAGTGCCCATACAGGCTGCGATCGGTGGCAAGATCGTCGCCCGTGAGACGGTCTCCGCCATGCGCAAGGACGTGCTTGCCAAGTGCTACGGCGGAGACATCACACGGAAGCGCAAGCTGCTCGAGAAGCAGCGCGAGGGGAAGCGCCGCATGAAACGGGTGGGCAACGTGGAGATTCCGCAGGAGGCATTCATGGCTGTGCTCAAGATGGACGAGCAGTAGGTGGACGCCTGATGCCTCGGCCGAACCCGCCCCGCAAACGCCCGCGCCGGCGTCCCGATTCGGTCGAACGGGCTGCGCGCGCCGAGGTCTCGCTTGCCAAGCAGACCGCCCAGGTCAAGGAGAACGGCGGCAAACCGCAGGGCGGCAAACAGCAGCCGGCGCCAACGCCACGCACGGTCGGCAAAGGTGGCGCCGCCCCTCGCGGGCGGCCCGTCGACCAGCCCTTCGTCCCGTGGGCCAAACGCTCGTACCTGATCCTGGTCGCACTGCTCGCGGCGGCGGAGGTCGCTGTCGGATCGCTGGCGTTCTTCACGCTCGCCAATCCCAAGCCGGAGTTCGGACTGTACGTCCTCGGGGTCAGCTACAACCCGCTGGTCCCGGTGGCGGCCGCGCTTGTCGCCGCACCGATCGCGAAGCTCATCACCAAGGAGTCCCGCTCGCTGCGGTTCATGGAGTCGGTGATGTCCGGGATCATGCAGTACTTCATCTGGCTGGCCATGTTCGTCGCCCTGACGTACTTGATCGGCGGCTTCGCCTCCTCGAAGAGCAGCGCGTCGACGATCGCAACGCCGACGGCGGTCGTCGGCCTCATGGTGATCGACATCCTCAGCTTCGTCGCGACGTACTTCCCGTATCCGCCCCTGTACAAGTTCATGCGCAGGCGCCCGCCGCCACGCCAGCCACGCGCAGCCGAAGCCGGCCGCAGCGAGGTCCGGCATCGAGATCGAACGTCGACAGGATGGACGACGCAGCGGCACACGATCACAAGCAGAAGGATCCGGCGCTCCTGACGGCCGCTCGCGACGGCGTCGCGCTCGCTCTATCTGCACATTCCGTTCTGCGAGCGGAAATGCGAGTACTGCGACTTCACGAGCGTTGCCGGCGCGACCGGGTCGGAGGCGTACATGGAGGCGCTGTGCACCGAGGTCTCGCCGTCTCGGCGAGCGCCTCGGCAGGCTGTCTCTCGACACCGTCTTCATCGGCGGCGGGACTCCGTCGCTGGTCGAGCCCGAGCTGCTCGCGGGTCTGGTGACCACGGTGCGGAACACCTTCTCGGTGGCGGTCGATGCCGAGGTGACCATGGAGGCGAACCCGTCGAGCATCACCACAGGGCGGGCGCTGGTGTGGAAGGCGGCGGGGGTGAACCGGGTCAGCATCGGCGTGCAGAGCCTGGAGGCCGACACGCTGCGCTTCCTCGGTCGGGTTCACGACGCGGACCGCGCTCTTGCGGCGATGGCCGAGGTGCGCGACGCGGGCTTCACCTCGATCAACTGCGACCTCATCTACGCGGTGCCGGGTCTCGGCGACGCCCGCTGGCGGCGCACCCTCGAACGCGTCGTGGCTGCGGGGCCAACCCACATCTCGTGCTATGAGCTGACCGTCGAGCCGGGGACGCCGCTGCACACACAGGTGCGCCGCGGAATGGTCAGGCCCGTCGACGGTGTGCGCTCGATGCGCCAGCACCGCATCGCCGTCGAGCTGCTGGAGCGCGCCGGGTACTGTGCAGTACGAGGTGAGCAACTTCGCGCTCGCGGGCGAGGAGTGCCGCCACAACCTCGTGTACTGGCGCAACGGGTATTACGTGGCGGCCGGCGTCGGTGCGCACGGTCACCTGCCGGCGGCTGCGGCGGCGACGATCGGGCTCGACGTCGAGGCCGGCGCCGTCTCGGTGCGCTACTGGCATGGGCGGGGAATCGCGGCGTTCGGTCGGGCGATCGGCGCGGGCGGATCCCGGTCGCCGGGTCCGAGCCGGTGGGTATCGAGATGCGGGAGCAGGAGCGGGTGATGCTTGGGCTGCGCCTCCGCGAGGGCGTCCGCATCGCCGCCTCGAGCCTCGAGGAAGCCCGCGCGCTCGAGGGTCTGGGGCTGATCGCGATCGACGGCGATCGGGTTCGAGCGACGGCCCGCGGCGAGGCGGTGCTCAACCAGGTCACCCTCCGGCTGGTAGGCGACCAGGCGGCGTAGCTGGTACGCTTAGCACTCAACCCTGACGAGTGCTAAAGCGCTGGTGAACCGGCGGCCGCACCGTCACACCTGGCCAGACGTGCAACATCCAGTCCCGCTCGACCAGCGCAAGCAGCAGATCCTCAAGGCCGTCGTCGCGGATTACACCCGCACGGGCGTTCCGGTGGGGTCGGCGTCGCTTGCCGTCCATCTCGCAACGTGGTCGTCGGCGACCATCCGCAACGAGCTGGCCACGCTGAGCGAGGTCGGCTACCTGATCCAGCCGCACACCTCGGCGGGACGCGTCCCCTCCGACCTCGGCTACCGCTACTACGTCGACTTCCTCATGGACGAGGAGGACGTGCCGCCGGCGGTGCGCCGCCAGGTGGATCCCTTCTTCGCGGTGATGCCCAGTGGCGTCGAGGACATTCTCGAGATCGCGGCGACCGCCCTCGCGCAGGCGGCGGATGCCGTCAGCCTGGTCACCGCGCCGCGCGCGCTGGGCGTGCGGGTCAAGCACCTCGACCTCGTGAAGCTCAACGACGCCCAGGCGCTGCTCGTGCTCGTGCTCGAGGGCAACCTCGTCCGCCAGCAGGCGCTGAACCTCACGTCGCCGACCGATCAGACGGTGCTGAGCGCCATCGCCGCCGGCCTCAACGCGGTCGTCGTCGGCCTCAACGCCGCCGGGATGTCGCGGCTTCCCGAGTCCGTCGGTGAGCACTCGGCGCTCGAGCACGACCTGCTGACGCAGATCATCGCCTTCATGACCGTGTGCGACGCGCAGCAGGACACGCTCATCCTCCACGACGGGGTGCGCAACCTTCTGCATCAACCGGAGTTCGGCGACGTCGAGCTGCTCCAGCAGGTCATCGAGGTGGTGGAGGAGGAGCGCATGCTCGCCGCCCTGATCAGCGCCGCCGACCTCGATCACGGCATCCAGATCATGATCGGCCGCGAGAGCGGGATGGCCGAGTTGTCCCGGTGCAGCCTGGTGCTGACAACCTATCGCGCGGGTGCGGAACGCCGGGGCACGATCGGCGTGCTCGGCTCAACGCGGATGGCCTACGCGCAGGTCGGTCCTCGGGTGCGCTACGTGGCCCAGCGGGTCGGACGCGCCGTCGGGCGTGCTTTGAGTTGACCGTGGGCATAGTGACCTCATGACAACGGACGAACAGGACATCACTGACACGAGCCCCGAAGTGGAGTCCGGGCCGAGCCAGACCGGCGCGGACGAGCCGGACGAGCGGGATGCCCGCTACCTGCGCCTCGCCGCCGACTTCGAGAACTTCAAGCGACGCAAGGCCCAGGAGATCACCGACCTGCGCCGGTACGAGAGCGAGGATGCGGCGCGCGCGATGCTCCCGGTGCTCGACAACCTGCGCCGCGCGGTCGAGCATGCCGGAGAGGCCGGTGCCGAGGACTTCTTCGTGAGTGGCCTTCAGCTCGTGGTTCGCGAGTTCGAGACCGCCCTCGAGCGCATCGGGGTCGTGCCCGTGCCGGCCGTCGGCGAACGTTTCGACCCGACGATCCACGATGCGATCGCGGCCGAGGAGTCCGACGACGTGGAGGAGGACACCGTCGTTGCCGAGCTCGTCCCCGGCTACCGGCTCCACGACCGCTTGCTCCGGCCCGCGATCGTCCGCGTGGTGCGACCGCGCATCCCCGCAGCCGGTCACTGAGCGATGGCAACGGTCAAGCGCGACTACTACGAGGTGCTCGGCGTCACCCGCGACGCGAGCGCGGAGCAGCTGAAGGCCGCGTACCGCAAGCTCGCCATGCAGTACCACCCGGACCGCAACAACGGTGACAAGGTCGCCGAGGAGCAGTTCAAGGAGGTCGGCGAGGCGTACTCGGTGCTGAGCGACCCGCAGAAGCGCCAGCGCTACGACGCCTTCGGTCACGTCGCCGACGGCGCGCAGCCCGATTTCGGCAACTTCTCGTTCGACTCGGCGTTCGACCTCTTCGACATGTTCTTCGGCGGCGGCGGACGCCGTCGCGCCCACACCGGCCCGCAGCGTGGCGACGACCTGCGCATGAACATCGAGATCACCTTCGAGGAGGCGGTGTTCGGCGCCAAGCGCACCGTCGAGGTGCCGCGAGCGACCCTCTGCACGGAGTGCAACGGCTCGGGTGCGAAGGCGGGCACCACGGCGAGCCAGTGTGCGACCTGCAAGGGAAGTGGACAGGTGCGCAGGACGATGCAATCGATTTTCGGTCAGGTCGCGAGCGTGTCGCCGTGCCCCACCTGCCACGGCGAGGGGCAGGTGATCGCCGAACCGTGCCCGGTCTGTCGCGGGCAGGGCCGCATCCAGGGACGGCACACCGTCGAGGTGACGATCCCGGCCGGCGTTGACGACGACGTCACCCTGCGCCTGACCGGCGAAGGTGAGCCGGGTCCCCGCGGCGGCCCCGCCGGCGACCTCTACCTGGGCTTCCGCGTCAGGCCGCATCCGACCCTGGTCAGACGCGGTCAGGACCTCCTCTACGAGCTCCCCGTGTCGGTACCGCAGGCCGTGCTCGGCGACACCATCGCCATCACCACCGTCGACGGCGAGCATCCGGTCGAGGTGCCTGCGGGCACGCAGCCGGGGCGCCAGATCAAGCTGCACGGGTTGGGTGTGCCGCACGTTCGCACCGGGCGTCGTGGTGACCTGATCTGCGTCGTGCGCGTCGTGGTTCCAAGCCATCTCTCGCACCAGGAGCGCGGGCTCTACGAGCAGCTCGAGGGGCGTGAGGGCAAGCCCGCCGAGGTGAAGAAGGGCTTCTTCGATTCACTCCGCGACGCCTTCCGCGGCTGAGTCCGCGGGGGCGCGGCTGACGACGTTTACCACGCCGTCGGAGCGGGTACAAATACTGCGTCGCAAGCGTGCGACACGAGCAGAACTTCGTTTCAGGAGAACGTGAAGATGGCAGTAGTTCGTTGGAATCCGTGGAACGACCTCTTCGATCTGCATGCGCAGATGGATCACCTGTTCCAGCCGCTCGCGCCCGCGACAGCGTCGCGCAACGGCGTCGAATACACGGGTCTCCCCGTCGACATCCAGCAGACCGAAGCGGCATTCGTCGTTGAGGCGTCCGTCCCCGGCTTCAACCCCGCCGACGTTGAGGTCACCTTCGAGGATGGTGTGCTCACCATCACCGGTCGCCGCAGCACCAGCGAGACGTCCAAGGACGCGACCTACCTGCGTCGCGAGCGGCGCACCGCATCCGTCTTCCGCCAGGTCGGCCTTCCGGCCGAGGTCCGTGCGGAAGACATCACCGCATCGTTCGACAACGGCGTGCTCCGCATCACCGTGCCGCGCGCGCAGAAGGCCGAGCCCAAGCGCATCCCGGTGACCGTGTCGAACGGCGACAAGTCGGAACGCGTCGTCGAGCACGCGCCCGCCGCAACCGCCTAAGCCCCCTACCCCCTTTCGCCTGGCCGCCCTACCCGGGCGGCCAGGTCATCTGCCGTCCGCCGAGAAGGTGGAGGTGCAGATGGTCGACGGTCTGGCCGCCGCCCTTTCCGGTGTTGATGACCAGCCGGTAGCCCGTCTCGTCGATGCCTTCGTCCTGGGCTATCGATTGCGCGACATGCAGCAGCCGGCCCCACAGGTGGTCCTGCGCAGGGGTCAACTCGGCCACCGACTCGATGTGCTCGCGAGGCAGCACCAGAATGTGCACCGGCGCCTGCGGGTTCACGTCACGGATGGCGAGCACCTCGTCGTCCTCGCGGACGAACGTCGCCGGCAGCTCGTGTGCCGCAATGGCGCAGAAGATGCAATCGTTCATGAACGCAGCAGGGTACAGCGCAGGCGGTCGCCCAGGACGGTCTCCGCTCGGACGAGGTCCAGGGCTCCCTGGCGGATGCCTGCGTCGCCTTCGACGATGACCTCGTGATACCCCGCGGTCAGACCGTGCGCGCTGTGGTTCTCCACGGCGTCCCATGCGACCTCGTGCACACGGCCGCATGCGCGGGCGAGCGACCTCGCACCTGATCGCCGGGTGGCGCGACGCACCTCGGCGCTGCGCCGGCGGGCGGTGGCGTCATCCACCCGCGAACCGAGTGTCGAAGCCGGCGTACCGGGGCGCGGCGACCAGCGAAAAACGTGCCCCTGGAGGAACCCCACCTCGTCGACGAGTGACAGGGTGTGCGCATGGTCGTCCTCGGTCTCGCCGGGGAATGCCACCATGATGTCGGTGGTGAACTCGGTCGCGGGGTTCACCTCACGCAGCGCGCCGGCCACGCGCAGATACTGGGCTCGCCGGTATCCCCGATGCATCGCCCGCAGAATGCGGTCGCTGCCGCTCTGGAGGGGCATGTGCCAGTGCGAGCACAGCCGCGGATGCGCGTTGAGCGCGATCAATGCGGGAGTGACGTCGTTGGCGTTGATGCTGCTGAGCCGGATGCGCGCACCGTTTCCGCACGCGTCGAGAAGCGATGCGAGCAGCGTCGCGAGGTTGGTTCCGATGTCGCGGCCGTAGGACCCGAGGTCGACACCGCACAGCACGACCTCTCCGTGGCCGGCATCGATTGCCTCGCGGACTCGATCGTGGACCGTGCGAACGGGAACGCTCGTCGACGCGCCACGCGCCTGCCACACGATGCAGTACGTGCATCGATGGTCGCATCCATCCTGCACCTTGATGAACGCACGCGATCGCAGGGCGGGCACGTCGCGTCGCCCATCTGTCCGCGGCGTCATGGCGAGCACGTGAGCCGCAATGCTGTCCTTGTCACGGTTCGCGAAGACCGAGTTCGACCGTCGTGTACGCGCCGGGGTTTGCGTCGACGCTGCAGCCCGTGAGCACCAGGTGCGCATCGGGGTCGAGACGCCGCAGCCGGCGAATCCGCTGGCGCGTGGTGGCATCCGCCTGCGCGGTCACCGTGCACGAGTTGAGCACGCGAACGTCTGCCGTCTCGCTCTCCGGAACCACGTCGCATCCACCCGCGGCGAGCCTGCCTGCGAGGTCCGCCATCTCGGCGAAGTTCACCTTGCACCCGAGCACGGTGAGCGCGACGCGCAGCGGCCGATCGTCAGATGCGCTCATGCGGGCGGCGGCGCCGCGACAGCGTTGAGGTCGCCCGCCCCGGCGAGGAGCAGCGATGTCGCCACCGCGCCCGCGAGCCGGCTCGGCAAGGTGCGCGATCCAAGGTGGACGGTGATCGCGCCGGAATCGTCGAGGACGCCGAGGTCAGTGATGTCGAGCCCGCCCTCCGGGCCGATGACCAGCCCGACGTCTGCCGGGGGCGCCGGTATCGCGCTCAGGATCGGTGCGGCATCCTGCCGAATCGCGCACGCGAGGATTCGTGCACCAGCGGGCAGCGCGGCCAACGCCTCGCGAAGGGGGAGGATCGAGCGGACCTCCGGGGGCGACGCCCGGCCGGCGAGTTGCGCGGCCTCGCGGGCGATCAGGCGCCACCGCTCGAGGCGGTGGACGACTCGCGAAGGATCGGGTCGGGACACCGTCCGGTGGGTGAGCACCGGCCGGATCGAGGCAGCCCCTGCCTCGGTGAGCGCCTCGACTGTCGCGTCCATCGCCTGCGCGGGCACCGCCTGGAGCACGTGCACCGCGAGCAGCGGTTCACCGCCGACCGGCCTGCTCCAGACGATGGCTCCGCTGACCTGCGCCGGATTGACCTCGTCGAGGAGCAACCCGTGCTCGACGCTGCCGCCTTCGACGATCACGATGGTTTCGCCCACCTGGGCTCGCAGCGCGCGCGAGAGATGGTTCGCGTCAGGCCCCGTCAGGGTGGCGCGGCCGCCTTCGACCTGGTCGGGTTCGACAAAGAATCGGGGCACGGCAGCGTGCATGGTGCGGCACCCGCGTCCCGCTATGGTGGCCTGGTGGCAGCCACCCATCTCATCGCGCGAACTGCTGACGGCACCGGGCTGTCGGTGCATGTCAGCGGCGAAGGGGACCCGTTGCTGCTCATCCCCGGACTCGGTGCCGGCCGCTCGGCGTTCGATCCGATTGTTGCCGACCTCGCGAGAGCACATCGGGTGATCACCTTCGATCCCCGCGGCATCGGCGAGTCGGAGGGCGGCGCCAATACAACGCTGGCTGCGATGGCCGAGGACGTGGTCGCCGTGCTCGACGCTGTCGCAGTGGATGCCGCGGCAGTGTTCGGTGCATCGATGGGCGGTCTCGTGGCGCAACACCTGGTGGTCGATCACCCCGCGCGCGTTGCCGACCTCATCCTCGCCGCCACAGCACCCGGAGGCGATGACGGCGTCGATCCCAAACCCGAGGACCAGGCCGCGCTCCTTGGCAAGGGGGCGCGCACGCCGGAAGAGGCGTACCGGATGGCGTGCACCGTCCTCTATTCACCGCAGTTTCAGCGGACGCACCCCGAGTTCATCGAGGCGCAGATTCGCGAGCGATCACTCCACCCGGTGCGGCCGCGCGTGTTCTCCGCGCAGTTCAACGCGATGTGGCAGCCGGACGACTCGTTCGGGCGTCTGGCCGCTGTCGCGGTGCCGACGCTCGTCCTGCACGGGACCGACGACGTGGTCACCCCGTTCGAGAATGCTCGAATCCTGGCCAGGCAGATCCCAGGCGCGAAGCTCCGCGCGTTCGAAGGATGCGGCCATCTCTTCTTCCACGAGCGCCCAGCCGAAACCGCGCGTGTGGTGAGCGAGCACCTTCGCCGCGACTGCAGCAGGCGCTGCTCAGTTCTCGTCGGAGGAGACGTCAACGACGTCGTCGGGCGGTTCTTCGTCGTCGCTCTCGGGCGACCCGTTATCCGTCGACTCGTGACGTCCTCCGGCGTGCTCGGCGACAGCTGCGCGCACCGGCACCAGTTGCGCCGGCGCGGTGGCGGTGGCGGTCGTCTCCCGGATCACGGTCACCTTGATGATCCCCGGGTACTGCATCTCGGACTCGATCTCCCGAGCGATCTCACTGGTCAGTGGTGGCATGTCGGTGTCCGCGACCTGTGACGCCTTGACGAACACGCGGAGCTCCCGTCCGGCCTGAAGGGGAAACGCGCGATCGACGCCATCATGTCGCGTTGCGATCGTCTGCAACTGTTCGAGGCGGAGCAGGTACGTGGCCAGGGTGTCGCGACGCGCGCCGGGTCGCGAGGCCGAGATCGCGTCGGCACAGATCGTCAGCATCGCCAGGTCGGTGGACGGTTCCTCGTCGAAGTGATGAGCCTTGACCGCGTGAACGATGCCGGCATCGACGCCCAGCACCCGGAGCAGCTCGCCGCCGATGATCGCGTGCACTCCCTCCACGTCATGGTCGACCGCCTTGCCGATGTCGTGGAGCATGCCGGCTTCGCGAGCGACCTTCTGCGGCAAGCCCAGCTCGGCGGCGAGCACTCCGCAGAGATGGCCGGTCTCCTCGCAATGGAGGAGCGCGTTCTGCCCGTACGAGAAGCGGTGATGCAGCGTGCCCACCAGCTCGGCGAGCTCGGGACGTCCTTCGATCTGCATGAGCCAGAGCGCGCGCTCACCAACCTCCACCACCCGGCGCTGGGTCGTCCGGCGTGCCCGTTGGATCAGGGGCGGAACCTCGGCCGCCTGCATGCGCCGGTCGACGACCTCCAGAGCCGCCTGCCGCGCGATCTCGCGTCCGATGGGATCGACCGTCCGCAGCGTCGCCTGCTGCTTCTCGGAGTCGATGCCGAGCTCCGCGCCGGTCTGCTCCGCGATGACCGCCAGGGCGGAGAGCACCCGCTCGCGGGCGTGGTCGTCGAGGCCCTCGAGCGAGAACGGCGAGATCCGCGGGGCGCTGTCCACGTTGGAGGTGTCCTGCCGCTCGACGGCCTGCAGGATCAGATCGTTCGCGCTGGTCTCGACACGGTCGCCGATGATGTCGGCCACCGTCGCCTCGACGAGGGCGGCGCGCTCAGCCACGAGCTCGGATTGGGTGCGCTCGATCACGAGCAGTGCAGCAGCGTCCCGGTCGAGCGCCGCCTTGGCGCGCAGCATCTCGTCGATCTCGGCGCCCTGCTCGGCGACGCGTGCGCGCCGCTCCTCGATCTCATCGCGGCGCTTGCGGTACGCGAAGCGCCGGTCGTCGAAGATCTCGCGGCGCTCGCGAAGGTGCTTGTGGCGTTCGGCGATGACCGCCTCCCGAGCCTCGATCGCCGCGTGCCGCTCGTTGGCCTCTTCCATCGCCGCCTCATGGGCGTGCAGTGCGGAGGTGCGCGCCTCGGCGATCAACGCGGCCGCGTACTGCGTGGCATCGGCGAGGCTCTGGCTCACCAACGGCGCCTGCGGGCTTTCCTGGATCCCTCGCCGAACGTTGAACACGGCAATGGCTCCGACGGCGGCCAGAGCCAGGGCGATGATGATCAGGAGGGCTGGGATGATCATGAGTGGAATGCGGTGAGGGTGACGATCAGGCGCTGACCGCCAGGTCGAATGGGTCGCGCGCCTCGGCGATGAGTCGCTGGGCGAAGAGGTTGGCGGCTGGGGGCAGGGTGCGTCGCCGATCCCAGCAGAGGGCCATGGTACGCGCGATCGGAGGGTCACGAAGCGGGATCACGGCCACCCGCGTGCTCGGCACCGGGAGCGGCATCGGCATGAGGGTCGTTCCCAGACCGGCCTCGACCAGCCCCTGCACGATCGTGAAATCGTCGCCCTCGTAGGCGACGTGGGTGGTCAGGCCCTGGGCGGCGAAAGCTGCATCGATCACCCGCCGGAGCCCGCTTCGGGACCGCGGCAGGATCAGCGGCTCACCGGCGACATCCTCGAGCGTGCAGGAGCTCCGGCCGACGAGCCGGTGGTTGACGGGGACCACGACGGCGACCCGTTCGCGGAAGAGCGGATGGATCTCGAGGTCGACGACGCCGGTGGGTGGCGGGCCGAGGATGCCGAGGTCGTAGTCGCCCCCGAGCACGCCGCTCATCACCTCCGCTGTCGTGCCCTCCTCGAGGGTGAAGCGAACTGCCGGGTAGCTCTCGAGGAAGCGCGCGAGGCGCTCCGGGAGCCAGCGAGCCCCGACGGTGTGGAGGAAGGCCACGCAGACCCGCCCGCTCTCGGCGGCCACGGCGCCCTCGGCTTCGGCGATGGCGTCGCGGAGGTCGTCGAGGATGCGCTCGGCCCGGCCGACGAGCCGCCGCCCGGCCTGGGTCAGGCGGATGTTCCGGCCGATCCTCTCGAAGAGCAGCACCCCCACCTCCTGCTCCAGGCGGGCCACTTTTCGGGATACCGTTGATTGATCAGCTTGCAGCGCTTCGGCGGCGCGGCTGAGGTGTTCGACTTTGGCAACTTCGACAAAAGTGCGTAGAAGGTCGGCATTGATGCGGTCCATGCATCAATCTCACCCTAAATGTGCTGTTGATGTCAATGACCCCAGCGGGTAGGCTTGACAGTGTGATACGAGAACCCGAGGTACTGGAACGCAGTCAGGTAGTCGACCCGGGGCTTCTCATCGAGAGCGCCACTGAAGAGGTGCACGCCGCCCGCCGCAGGCATCGTCGCGAGGTCGTCGAGCGGACCCGCCTGCGCCGGCTCGTCGAACGGGTCGACAGCGCCATCGAGCTCTGCGAGGAAACCCACCTCCAGGGCATCAAAGAAGTGCCGCCCGACGTCGCCGAGCGGGCGCAGAAGGTGTTCGTCTTCGCGCGCGGCGCGGTCCGGAAAACCGGCGATGTCGATGCGCTCTCCACTGTGGAGACGGCCCTCGCTCGTCGCCAGGTCAAGATCACCGAGGTCATGGACATCCTCTGGACGATCCAGGAGGTTGTGTTCGACCTGATGCTCCCGTGGCGCACCCAGCTCCCCGAGGACGTCGAGCCCGAAGGCGACGAAGCCTCTTTGGTCGGTTTCTGGAGAGAGTTCCGCCTCCACCCCTAGGAGACACCGGGCCGGCCTGATACGGCGTCGGCTTGCGCTCCTCGTTCGGTCACGCACGAAAGTGCGCGCTCCCTCACTGCGGTGCTCGCCTCCTTGTCTGAGACTCGCCCCGGTGTCTCCTACCGGCGACACCGGGCCGGCCTGATGCGGCGTCGGCTTGCGCTCCTCGTTCGGTCACGCACGAAAGTGCGCTCCCTCACTGCGGTGCTCGCCTCCTTGTCTGAGACTCGCCCCGGTGTCTCCTAAGCCCACAATCCGCGGGATGGCTTCGCGCGTTGTGGTTGACCGGATGGTGGTTACCGGGCACCGGATTGATGTGCCGCTTGACTGGAGTGAGCCGTCCGGGGCGCAGATCAGCGTCTTCGCTCGTGAGGTCGTCGCGGTTGAGCATGCGGATGATGCCAACCGTCCGGCGATCGTGTGGTTCCAGGGAGGGCCCGGATTCGAGTCCGGCTTTCCGGAACAGCGTGGAAGCTGGCTCGAGCAGCTGCTGACGCGATATCGCGTGCTGTTGCTCGACCAGCGCGGCACAGGCCTGAGCACGCCGCTCGAGGCGCGCTCGCTGCCGTTCACCGATCCCGCGACGCTGGGCGATTATCTGCGTAATTTTCGACAGGAACTCCATCGTGCGTGATGCGGATCGATTCCGCGCGACGCTCTACGGCGAGGACACGGACTGGTACGTGTTCGGTCAGAGCTTCGGTGGGTTCTGCTCGCTGACATATCTGTCATTGCTGCCCGAGCACATCCGCGGCGTGATCATCACCGGCGGGTTCGCGCCAGTCCTGCATGAGACCGAAGAGATCTGCACGAGACTGTTCAACCACGTCGCCAGCCTCAACGCGAAGTACTACGCACGATTTCCCGAGGACGCTGCGCGGGTGCGCAGGATCGTCGATCACCTGGAAGGCAACATCGAGGTCGACGGTCGGGGTCAGCGACTCAGCGCGCGCCGCTTTCTCATGGTCGGGGACGGTGCTCGGCCATCAGCACGGCGCCGCGGAGCTGCACGCAGTCATCGATCGAGCCGACAACGACCTCGATCAACTGCACGTGCTGAGCGGCACCGTCCACACGTACGTCGCCGGGATGATGTCACCGGCGACCAACCCCGTCTACACGGTGCTGCACGAGGCCGCATACTCGAACGGGCCTGCGACGCGGTGGGCGGCGGAGCGTGCGCGGCTCGCAGATCCACGCTTCGCGCTCGACGCCCAGCCGGTGCCGTACTTCACCGGCGAGGCCGTGTTCCCGTGGATGCTCGAGGAGCTTGCCGAATTGCGGCCGCTGCGAGAGGTCGCGGATGTTTTGGCGGAGCACGAGGGCTGGCCGCCGCTGTACGACGTCCCGAGGTTGCGCGCGAACACCGTTCCGGTGGTCGGCACCATCTACTGGGACGACGAGTACGTGGAGCGGACCATGGCGCTCGAGACGGTTTCGCTGTTGGGTAACTGCAGGCCGTGGATTACCAACGAGTACGAGCACGGCGCGTATCGCGTCGACCCGAAGCGGGTTGCCGATCGACTGTTCTCGATGCTGGACGACCTGACGGCGCGCGGGTAGTCGGTGACGTCCGGGTGTTGACGCAGGCAGATCATGTGGCCCGCGCTCCGACGGCTGCTTACAGCGGCGGCGCCGGAGGCACGATCGGCGTGCCGCCACCGCCCAAGGGCGTGTGACTGACGGGGTCGTCGTTGTTGGTCACGATCTGGAGGTTGGCAAAGATGGTTTCGATGTCCTGTGACCAGGCGTCCGTGCCGTTCGCCCCACAGGTCTCGAACGGAATGTTCCACTGTTGTTCAAACTCGCCCACCTGGTCCACCGTGCAGCTCGTTTTGGTCACGCTCATGACGCCGGCAACGCTACCGCTGGGCCCAGCCTCGGTCACGATGTTGTTGACGGATCGCGCCGCATCATTTGCAACGTACGCACCGTAGTCCTGAAAAGCGGTGGCCAAGATGAGACCGGGCGGGCTCAGGTGCAGGGTACCGAGGTCAAGCCCCGGAGGGAGTGCCAATAGGGCCCCCATCCGGAGGTCCGGGTTGGTTCCCGAGTACGGTGCGGGAGGGTTCGTATCGCATTTTGATGCCGGCGGGCGCCAGCAGGCGACTCCAGCACTGCCCGGGTAGAGGTTGGGAGCGTCGATGTCGATCTGCAACGCATGGTGGATAGCCCCTCCCGGCACGAGCTCGCCAAATCGAATCGCGCCACCCAGAGACGAGAGGTTGCTACCACCATCTACGCCGCTCGCCCCGGATCCGTCGAGGTCGCCGCTGACGTCGTACAGAGCCATCGCCGGCCCCGGAATGCAGCGCGCGAATGGCTCGGCCTCGATGAGCGAGTGTCCGTCGGGTTCCACGGCAGCGATCGGGTTATTGGCAAACGATGACTGCACCATGAAGTCGGACGGGATGGGAATGGTGGCCAGATATTGGCCTGTGGTGGTGCACCGGTCGCCGAACTGTCCCCCCGTGCTCTTGAGGAGCTGCGTCGGAGTTTCAGTTGGCGTCATGACGATGATGTGCTTATCGCTTACCAGTGTTCTGGTAGTTGCAGGTACCAGATTCGCTGGTTCGTATTGCGCGCCGGACCCGATGGGCACATTCCACATCGACGTGCTCGTGAACGGCTGCTTGAATGCATCCCGCGGAGCGTCGACGGCGAGAACGAAGTTCGACGAGGCCGTGCCTGCAGAGGCGACGGTTATGCTCTGCGGTGGGGAGGCTGAATAGCCGTCGGTGTCCGTCACCGTGACGCTATATGTCCCCGGCGAAATCCCGCTGAACTTGTATTTGCCACTAATGTCGGTGGTCGTGGTACCGCTGGCGGTATTGCTGCCAGTGCCGGCGTAGGTGACAGTCGCGAAATAGACCGGCTGTGACATTGTCTCGTTGTCCACTACATTGCCACTGATGCCACCATTCGCTGTCAGGGAGGCGTTGGCGATCGCGGCGTTCCCAGCCGTGACGAGCACCGTCTGTGGCGATGGCGAGGTGTACGCGCTATGAGTGGTGGCAACCGTGTAGGTACCTGGTGAGACGCCGTTGAATGCAAAGGCGCCGTTCGAGCTTGTGGTCGTCGTGCCGGTAGCCGTGTTGCCGTTCGTCCCTGCGTAGGTCACGGTGGCGCCGGCGACCGGCTGCGCGGGAGTCTGCGTGTCGAACACGCCACCACTGATGCTGCTGGTGGCGGTCAGGCTGACGTTCGCGGTTGCGACAGTGTTGGCGATGACGGTCACCGCCTTCGGCGCCGGCGACGTGAATCCGCTCGCCGTTGCACCGACGGTGTACGTTCCCGGAGGCAAGCTGCTAAAGGTGTAAGCGCCGCCCGCGTCGGTCATCGTGGTGGCAGTGCCGCGCGCAGTGCCGGTGCCGGTGTAGGTGACGGTGACGCCCGCGATGGGCTGTGCCGGCGTTTGCGTATCCGACACGGTGCCGGTGATGCCGCTTGTGTACGTGTCCTGGAACCAGCCCTCGATGTCGATGACCGCGTTGACCGAGCCGGCGGCATTGAAGAGGTCGACATCACCGTTGCGTGCGTCTCCGGTGGTGTCGACCTTGACAACGGCAAGGTTGGGGAGGACCTCACCGGCGCTGAGGCTGACATCGGACACGGAATGGCCGGTCTGGTCTGCAGGGTAGAGCGTCAGGTACGTCGCTTTGGTGGGTGCGATTGCGGTCAGATTGGCGATCACTGCCAGCGCTGAGGAACTCGCTCCGGCCGACGGCAGTGCGCCTTCCCCAGCGACGACGACCGTATCGATCCCGGAGGCACCCAACGCATGCCCCGCACATGGCAAACCCGATCCGGTCCGTGTGTCACAGATTCTGGTGGGAGCGATCGGCTGGTATTGCGCTCCAGCACCCGCGGTGCCGCTCCCGAACCAACCGTTCGCATCCAGGAGCACGTTGATCGTGCCCGTGGCGTTGTACACGCAAACTGATGTGTCCGCCCCACCCGTCACCGCCGGGCCAAGCTGCACCATCACCCGGTTCGCGCGGACCTCACCGGCCGCTAGATTCAGTGTCGAGAAGGGCGGGGCGTGCGACGCGTTGTATGTGCAGGTTCCGCTCGAAGTGGTCGGGAACACGGTCAACACGGTTGCTTTGGTGCCCGCTACACCGGTCATGTTCAGTACCGCTGCTTCCGCCCCGGTTGCGGGTATCGGGTCACTCCCAATGGCGGTGACGTTGACGACGAGCGGCGTTCTCGCTACCGCGCCCTTTGCCCTGCACGCCGGTGTCGGGGAGTTAGATCGCGTGTCGCACACCCTCACCGGCGCGATCGGATGGAACTCGCCCGTCACGTCACTCGGCGGTTCGGGTGCGAAGTACCCCTCGACGTCCGCGAGCACGTTGACCGTTCCGAGCGCGTTGTAAATGTTCACGGCGCCGCCCTGACCCAGGGGCACCGTAACCAGATTGGGGATCACCGTCCCAGCACCGAAGTTCAGGTTGGACGCGCGGGGCAACCCCGTCCCGTACGGATAGACCGTGAGCAGGCTCTGCCTCGTTCCTGCCACCTCGGTCACATTCAGCACCACCGCCGAGGCGGTGCTCGGGATGGGATCCGTCCCGACGCTCAACCCGGTCACCCCGGTCAACTGAACTTTCCGGATGGCTCCGGATCCAAGCGCCAGCCCGGCGCACTGGACGCACGAGCCCGGCCTCGTGTCCAGGATCCGGAACGGATTGAGCGGAATGTAGTTGCCCAGATTCGACGAGACAACTCCGGTAGACGCGGTCTGCGCACTCTCTACCGACGAGGTCGTGACTCGAACATTTGGGGTGTCGATCGACGCTGCCGGGGCCGGTTGATGGCGGTCCGGGGTTGTCGCGGTGACCCCGCCAAGCGTCCCCATGGCGAGAACTACGACCCCGATCCCCCTCCAGCCCCTCATCCCTCGAAGTGTATCGCTGCGGATGTGTGCACCGGAACCTGCGGAATAGAGAAAGCCCGGCCGGGGCAAACCCCGACCGGGCTCTTACGGCAACGCCGGTGACGGCCTCCGCGTCACCACGGCGTGTTGTGCGCCGTGCTAGCTCTCTGCCGGCTGGGCGATGAGGATGCGCTTCTCTGGGTTTGCGGTCTTGACGCCGATCACGAGCAGGTAGACGACCATCGAGAGCTCAGCGATCGCTGACGGGATGGTGATGAAACCGTGTATCGCATTGCCGAGGTCGGGGGCTGCGAACGCCGCGAGCAGGTCCACGAGGTAGCAGGCGCCCCCCACGACCAAAGCGACGCCCAGCGCCTTGGGGAACCACCCTGACTTGTAGGCGAGGTACCCGAGCGGCGCCAACCACAGGCCGAAGAAGATCTGCGCGACGAGGAGGCCGTAGTGCTGGGCGTCGAGGAGGAGCAGCACGAGGGCATTCGAACCGCCGATGCCGAGGGTGGCCGCGTTGACCCCACCGGTTGCGACCCGCAAGCCCTCGAACTCGAACACCGCGCTGACACAGGTGATGGCTGCCGCGAGTGCAACAAAGACGAGCATCGCCCTGGCGGCGCTCTTGTGCACGTCCTTCAGGAGCATGTAGAGGGCCAGGGCCGTGAAGACAAAGAACGCCCCATCCAGCAGGTCGGCGACGACGCCCATCCGGAGCAGACCGGCGTTGGCGACCACGTTTCCGGCAGTGGCCGCAGCGTTGCCGGCGACGTACATCTTGGGTTCCACGAATCCTTCGGCAAAGCCGCCGAAGATGGCGACGAGCAGGTAGAGGCCGCCGGCGATTCTCGCGAGGCGCTTGGGTGGGTTCATCGTGGTCTCCCTTGAACATACGCTGTAAGCTTATGGCGTAAGCTACACTTACGCCGTAAGTTTGTCAAGGGCCCCTCCCCCTTCCCGAACTTACCTTGTACGTTAGAGTCAGCCGCGGAGAATGCAGGTGGCCACCCAAACCGGCCTGAGCGCCAAGCCCCGAGCTCCGTTGAGCCGCGAGCGGGTGCTGCGCGCCGCCCTTGCGCTCGCCGACGAAGGCGGGATCGACGCACTCACGATGCGCAGGCTCGGAGAGCGGCTCCGGGTCGAGGCGATGTCCCTCTACAACCACATCGCCGGCAAGGACGACATCCTCGACGGCATCGTCGATCTCGTGTTCAGCGAGATCGAGGTGCCGTCACGCAGTGGTGACTGGAAGACGGCGATGCGTCGCCGAGCGATCTCGGCCCGCGACGTCCTGATGCGCCATCCATGGGCGACCAGCCTCATGCAGTCGCGAACCAAACCCGGTCCCGCGACCCTGCGGCACCACGACTGGGTGATCGGCAGCCTCCGGAAGGCGGGCTTCTCGATCGACATGGCCGCCCACGCCTTCTCCGTCATGGACGGCTACATCTATGGCTTTGCCCTGCAGCAGGTGAATCTGCCATCCCACACCTCCGCGGAGAGCGCGGCCCTCGCAGAGAACATCCTTCGGGAACTCCCCGCACACGAGTATCCGCATCTCGCCGAGATGATCGTCGAGCACGCCCTCAAGCCGGGGTATGACTACGCGGAAGAGTTCGAGTTCGGCCTGGATCTCATTCTCGACGGCCTCGAGAATCGTCGCTCAGGCGATCCTGTGGCCACGGAAGCAGCCGTATGAGAGCGGTGGTTTACGACAGGTACGGGCCTCCAGAGGTCCTGCGCATCGAAGAGGTTGACCGACCCGTCCCCAAGGACAACGAAGTCCTCATCAGGATCCGCGCAGCGACCGTCAGTCGAACGGACACCGGGCTTCGCAGTGCCGAGCTGTTCGCTTCGCGCTTTGTCTCCGGTCTTCTGCGACCAAAGCGACGGATCCTCGGCAGCGACCTGGCCGGAGAAGTCGAGGCAGTCGGCGCCACCGTCACCGAGTTCAAGGTTGGGGATCACGTCTTCGGCATCAATCCCTGGAAGTTCGGGACGCACGCGGAGTTCATCTGCATGCCGGAGAACGCTGCGCTGGCGCACATGCCGGCCGGCATGGCGTTCGACGAGGCGGCGGCCGTCTGCGACGGGGCGATCCTCGCATTGAACGCGCTGAGACCGGCACACATCAGGCAAGGACAGCGGATCCTCGTCTACGGCGCCTCAGGATCGATCGGCACCGCCGGGGTGCAGCTGGCCAGATCCTTTGGCGCCGACGTCACCGCTGTGTGCAAAACCAAGGATTTCGAGCTCGTCAAATCGCTCGGAGCCGATGCGGTCATCGACTACACCCAGGAAGACTTCACCAAGAACGGTCACCTCTACGACGTCATCTTCAACTCCGTCGGCAACATGTCGTTCAGCCGGTGTCGGAACTCGCTGCAGCGAGGCGGCTTCTTCGTGGCGACCGACCATCTGCACAACCTGGTGCTGGCCTTGTGGACTGCGCGGATCGGCGACAAGCACGTGCTGTTCCCGATACCTCCCAAATTCACGAAGCAGGACGTCGTGTTCCTCAAGGAGCTCATCGAGGCCGGGAAGTACCGTGCCGTCATCGATCGGCGTTACCCGCTGGAGGAGGTGGTCGAGGCGAGCCGGTACGTCGAAACGAAGCAAAAGACGGGAAACGTCGTCCTGAAGATCGCCGACGACCGTGTCGTCGCCGCGAGCTAATCAGCAACAGCCGCCGCGCGCCCTTCGTCGCACACCGTGCGGAAATCACAGCGCTGGCATTGCCATCGCGATGGCTTGGGCGGAAAGGACCCAGTGCTCGACGCCAGCGCCAGCTCGCGCGCCGTCGCAGAGAGATGACCGTGTGCCTTGCGCAGGAAGCCTTTGTCCGCGACCACGCGGGTGACACCTCCCTGCAGGTAGTGGAATTCGACGGCAACCTCATCGGATTGCTCGCGCTGGGCGAGTCCGACCGCATACGCGCGCAGCTGCAGGTCCGCGCGCAGTGCGCTCTCATCCTTCGGACGGCCGGTCTTGTAGTCGACGACGGTCCGAATCCCGTCGGACCGCGTGTCAACTCGGTCGAAGCGACCCGCGGCGTCGGCATGGTCCAGGTTGATGGTCACGGGCTCCTCGACCTGGTCGATGGTGGTATCGATCCAGCCGGGTGACTCGAGATACGTGCGCAACTGTTCCTCACCGTGTGCGCGCAAGTCAGCGTGGCGTCCCTTCGGGCCGCGCGACTGTTCCCAGGCGGCCTGCCACATCGAGGCGACCACGTCCCCGCCGACATCCTCCCCGGCCATCCGCCGGGTTGCGGCCGACCGCAACACCTCGTGGATCATCGTCCCGTACCAGCTTCGCGCGTCGGTGCGGACCGGGAGATGCCACCGGCGCAGGTAGTTGTAGCGGCGTGGGCAATTCCTGAAGACGCCCAGGTCGGAGACCGCGATCGAGAGACGCTGCAGCACGGGTGATCCTGTCGGACGTGGAGCGCGCACGGCGACAGTGATGTCCGCCGGCAGGTCCCTCGACACCACCGACCCGCCGCGGAGTGACATCGCCATCGTGAGCAGGGGCGTGCACAACTCCTCACTCGACGGTTGTGGATAGGAGCGCGCCCACGTGTAGACGAGGCGGTCGCGGGCACGCGTCGACGCGACGTAGAACAGCCGGCGCTCCTCATCCACTGCGGCGTCTCCCGGAGGCGGGGGCTCAGGAACGAGGTCGTCCGGAAGCTGCAGGTCGGAGGAGGACGCGGAGCGGCCCTGCCAGCGTCGCTCGGTGCAGCGTGAGAGAAACACGAACGGCCACTCGAGCCCCTTTGAGCCGTGAGCCGTGAGCAGGACGACACCGTCTTCGATGGCCTCGATGCTCGGCAGTTCGCCGCCCTCGTGACTGTCGCGCAGCACGCCGAGGTAGCGGAGCGCGGTGCTCACCCGCCGGTCGTCGCTCCAGTCGGCGAAGGTCTCCAGCAGCTCCCCGAGCTTGTTGAGGTTCGCGCCCATCTGCAGCCGCGCGACGCCGGACTGCTCATCGATGATGCCGAGGAACCCGCTCGCCTCGAGTGCCAGCTGAAACAGGTCGCGGACGTCTTCACGCTGCGACGCGGCGTGGAGCTCATGAATGTCCCGGACGCACTGCTGGGCCGCCGCGAGGTCCACGTCGTCGAGACCTTCGACCGCAGCATCCGCGATGAGCGCCACCAGCGGGACGTCGTGCTGGTGTGCCGCGCGCACGAGCGCGACTCGACCGCCGGTGCTGACGCCCCAGCCGGGGAGCGTGAGGCAGCGCAACACCGCCTGCGAATCGTCGGGATCGTCAACGGCCGCGAGCAGCGCCAGCGCGTCCTTGATCTCGCGCTCCTGAAAGAACCCCCGACCACCGGCAACCTGGTACGGCACACCACACTGACGCAGCGCCCGCATCGCGGGCTGCATGTCGACGTGCTGACGGAAGAGCCACGCGATGTCCGCGGGCCGGGTCCCTGCGGCGATGAGACGAGCGCATTCGCGTGCGACCGCCATCGCCTCGCTGCGCTCCTCCGGGGCGCGCCATACCTCAACGGCAGCGCCCGATCCGCGATCAGCGATCAGCTGCTTGTCGATCCGAGTCGCAGGGCTGGCGACCGCGATCACTGCCCGGGATGCCGCCACGATCTGGTCGGTGCTCCGGTAGTTGTGGGTGAGCACGAGCTGGCGATGTTCCGGGTACTCGCGCGCGAAACGGTCGAGGTTGGCACGGCTCGCGCCCCGGAACTTGTAGATGGACTGGTCGTCGTCCGCGACGACGAACAGGTTGCGATGACCGGCGACGAGGGTCTCGACGAGCTTTGCCTGCGCGTAGTTCGTGTCCTGGTACTCGTCCACCATCACGTGGGTGATGCGATCGGCGACCGCGCGCGGACCGCCGGGTGCTCGCGGATGAGACGCTCCGCGTAGAGGATGCAGTCGTCGAAGTCGAACACCCCGGCACGCCGGAAGCGTTCGTCGAGTCGTGCGTAGACGCGCGCGACGTCTGCGTGGCGTTCCAGCACGATCCGTTCGGCGGGGTCATCACACCCCTCGAGGCGCGCTCGTGCCCACGCCGCATACGCCTCCGGCGTGACCAACTCCTGTTTCGCCGTTCCGATGACGTCGAGCAGCGGATCCATGAGGTCGTGCGGGCGCAGCGGGTTCCAGAGCAGGGGCGGGCGCAGCTCTTCGAGCACTGCCTCCACGTGCAGCCAGCGCTCAGCTGCGTCGGCGATGCGGAGGACGGGGGAGATGCCGAGCAGCCATCCCCATTCGCGCACCACGCGCAGACCGAACGAGTGGTAATTGGTGAGCGGTGCCTCGTCGCCGAACGATCCGTGTGCCCGCTCCACGCGCGACCGCATCTCGTCCGCGGCCTTGCGCGTGTACGTGAGCACGAGCTGCCGTCCCGCACCGACACCGGCGGCGGACAAGCGGTGAAATCGCTCGACGATGATGCGCGTCTTGCCGCTGCCCGGCCCGGCGATGACGAGGCATGGGCCGTCGCCGTGATCGACCGCGATGCGCTGCTCATCGTCGAGCGCGGCGGCAATCGGGGGGTCCGAGAGCGCGAGTTCGGTCATCGCTCTCGATTCTGGGCCGACGCGACGACAGCAGGTTGTCGCGCCGGGTGGAGAATTCGAGCATGGAGACGCCCAGCCCACCCGGCGCAGCCACCTCGGGACTCGCCGCTGCGCTCCCGTGGTTGCGCCACGCCCGGCGCATCCTGGTCTTCACCGGCGCCGGAATCTCGACCGAGTCGGGCATCCCCGATTTTCGAGGGCCGAACGGTGTCTGGAAGACCACCGACCCGAAGCGCTACACCATCGAGAGCTACACGAGCGATCGATCGGTGCGCGTGGAGCGCTGGCGCACTCGCCTGGAGTCGCGATACTCGAACGCCGAGCCGAATGCTGCGCACCTTGCGGTGACCCGGCTCCAGCGCGCGGGTCTCGCCCCGGTCGTCGTGACCCAGAACATCGACGGTCTGCACCAGAAGGCGGGAGCCGTGAATGTCATCGAGCTGCACGGCACGACGTCCGAGGCGATGTGCCTCGACTGCGACCGGCGAATGCCCATCGAGGTCGCCCTCGACCGCGTGCGCGAGGGTGACGAGGACCCGCACTGCGAGCTCTGCGGCGGCCTGCTCAAGACCGCGACGATCAGCTTCGGTCAGCCGCTGGTGGCGGCCGACATGGATCGCGCGGTCGACGAGGCACGGCGCTGTGACGTCTGTCTCTCGGTGGGGTCGACGCTCTCGGTGTGGCCGGCGGCGGCGGTGCCGGTGGAGGCGGTCCGGCATGGTGGGAGGCTCGTGATCGTGAATGACGGCGTGACCGATCTCGACGGTATGGCAAGCCTGATTCTGTCCGGGCGTGCCGGCGCGGTCATGACCGAGCTGGCGGCGCACTCCTTGGCGGCGAGGAACTCAAGGTAGAATTCAAGTTCCGCGCTGTTGATGCGCGGGTCCAGCCGAAAGGAGGTGATTCCGACCGTGTCGGAAGTGAAGGTCCGCGAAGGCGAGACCTTTGAGAGCGCGCTACGACGGTTCAACAAGAAGATCAAGCAGAACGGCATCCTCTCCGAGGTTCGCAGACGCGAGCACTACGAGAAGCCGTCCGTGCGCCGCAAGCGAAAGCTGCTTGCAGCGCGGAAGCGTCGCGTCAAGAGCACCTGACGCAACTGCGCCCATGCGGGTGAGCGTCATCCGCGATCAGTGCCTCAGCCCGCGGCAGCGTCGTGTTGCCGCGGACGCCCGTCTTGGGACGCTGCTCCGCGCCTGCGGAGATCGGCTCGACGTCCCGGCTCGCGCCGGCCTGAGCGTGCGGCTGACGGACGACGCGGAGCTGCGCGATCTCAACGCGCGCTTTCTT
This sequence comes from Candidatus Dormiibacterota bacterium, assembly GCA_963756075.1. Classification (GTDB taxonomy): domain Bacteria; phylum Chloroflexota; class Dormibacteria; order Aeolococcales; family Aeolococcaceae; genus Palsa-851. The sequence continues at coordinate 1,027,902 of CAVWMH010000002.1, forward strand.
GGCATCGATGCCCCGACGGACGTGCTCGCATTTCCGTCAGGCGAACGCGCGCGGGTCGGTGACGTCGCCATATCGGTGGAGCGTGCGATCGGCCAGGCGCCCGACGGCGTGGCGGAGCTCCGCCTGCTCGCGGTTCACGGGTTGCTGCACTGCCTCGGGCATGACCATGAGCTCCCCGAGCCGGCGGCGGCGATGACCGCGGCGACCCGGATGCTGCTCCCCGACGCCGATGTCCCCGATCTCCAGACCACCGCGCTCGCGGGGTCGCAGTGACCCAGTTGATCATCGGCCTCGGCAACCCGGGTGGCGAATACGCGCGCACCCGGCACAATGTCGGATGGATGTGCCTTGACGAGCTCGAGCGCCGTGGCAAGTTCGGCCGCGAGCGGCGCGAGGGAGCCTCGCGGGTTCGGGAGGGGACCATCGACGGCTACGACGTCCTCACCGCTCGCCCCCAGACCTTCATGAATCTGAGCGGCAAGGCGGCTGCCCAGCTCACGAGCAAGCACGGCACCTCGCCGGGCGACGTGATCGTCATCCACGATGAGGCGGATTTCCCCCTCGGCCGCGTGAAGATCAAGCTCGGCGGCAGCGCCGCGGGCCATCGGGGGGTGCAGTCACTCATCGACTCGTGGCGCACCGATGCGTTTCCCCGAATCCGGATCGGCATCGGACGGGACGGCGACAGCAACGACCTGATCGAGCACGTGCTCGACCCGTTCCTTCCCGACGAGCGTCCGGCGGCTGAGGCGGCGGTCACGCGTGCCGCGGAAATGGCCGTTGCCATCATGCGCGAGGGACTCGCGGCGGCAATGAACGTCTGGAACCGTGCCGGCACGGACTGACCCCCGCCTCACCTCCACCGCGGTGGCGTCCGCCACGCTCCGAGAACGCCTCGATCAGCTGCCGGAGCTCACCGGGCTCGCCGACGCGCGTGGCGGCATCGTCGCGGGCGTCCCCTCGGGCGCGGTCGGCCTCATCGCCTGGTGGCTGCGCGAGAAGACGTCGCGGACGGTGCTGGTTGTGACCGCCGAGGCGGAACGCCTCTACGCGGATTCGCTCGTCTGGGATGGCGGCAACGGCGCCGCGATCTTTCCCGCCGGCGACACGCCGCCGTTCGATCGGGTCCCGCCGTCTGAAGAGGTGACTCGCGCTCGGCTGGCGACCTTGATGCGGCTGCACACTCGCGCCGAGCCGTTGATGGTCGTGGCCTCACCCCGCGGCCTGCTGCGCCCGACGCTGTCGCGCAGCGTCGTCGAGGCCGGGGTGACCGAGGTGAAGCGCGGTGCGCGGCTGCCTCGCGACGCGCTCGTGGCCCGCCTCGTGGAGCTCGGGTACCGGCGCGACAGCGCGGTCTCGGTCCCCGGGGACTTCGCGGTGCGCGGCGGCATCGTCGACGTGTTCGGCGTTGACCGCGCGCGTCCCTGGCGCGCGGAGTGGTTCGGCGACGATGTCGAAGACATTCGCGCGTTCGATCCGGCGACGCAGGAATCGATCGCAAAGCTCGAAACAGCACAGGTCTGGCCGGCCCGCGAGCTCGACCTCAGCGGCGAGTCGGTCAGCAGAGCCATCGCGGCGGTGACAGCGCTCGACGGCACCGCGTTGCGCGAGGACGTGCGCGATCAGTGGGAGAGCGATCGCGAGCTGCTCGCGTCGGGCGTCTACGAAGAGGGCCTCGACCTGTTCTTTCCGTATCTGGGCGGCGAGCATCGCGCGACGCTGCTGGATCACCTCGACAATCCCATCGTGCTGCTCGACGGTGGACGCGAGCGTCTCATCGCCGCGGCGGAGCGCCACGCGGCCGAGATCGAGGATCTGCGCGCGCAGGAGGAGGCGAGAGGCGAGCTGCCCCCGGGCGCATCGGCCGGCCTGGTCGACGTCGACGCACTGTTCGCCGCCCTCGATCGATCCCCCTGCTTCGAGCTCGTTCGCGAAGCGCCGGCACGCGTCACGGTGGCGGCTGACCTCGGCTGGCGCGGCGTGGACAGCTATGTCGGCCGTTTCGACGCATTCATCCGCGAGGCGATCCACGAGCGCGACGAGCGCGGCTGCGTGCTCGTTGTGTCCCGCCAGCAGCATCGCGTCGAGGAGCTCGCCGCAGAGCACGGCGCCGACACCGTGGATGCGCCGGACTTCGCGGCGGCGTCGACGCCGCTGCCGGCGGGCACGATCCTGGTCGCCTCCGCCGACCTGACCCAGGGCTTCGCCGTCGCCGACGGGTCGGTGCACGTGTACACGGACGCCGAGCTGTTCGGCGCCGTCAAGCGGCGTCGCTCGGTGCTCGCCAGAGGGTCCCGCCGCGCGGTGTCGACCTCGGCGCGCGGGTCACGAGGCGCTGCGAGCGGCAACGCCGCGCGCGAGGCATTCGTGCTGCAGTTCGCCCCCGGTGACCTGGTGGTGCATCGCGACCACGGGATCTCCCGGTTCATCGAGATGCGTGCGGTGACCGACGACGGCGGCGCGATCCACGAGTACATGCTGCTCGAGTACGCGGAGGGCGATCGGCTCTTCGTCCCGACACAGCACCTCGATCGCGTTGACCGCTATGTCGGCGGCGCCGAGTCGCATCCCAGGCTGTCCCGGCTCGGGAGTGGTGAGTGGGAGCGCACCCGGCGTCGAGTCAAGGAGCGCACCGAGGAGGTGGCTCGGGAACTGCTCGGCCTCTACTCGCGACGTGAGCAGGCGCAGGGCCACGCGTACGCCCCGGACGGTGCCTGGCAGCAGGAGCTCGAAGGGTCGTTCCCGTACCAGGAGACGCCCGACCAGGTGCTCGTGCTCGAGGAGATCAAGCGCGACATGGAGGCGTCGCGGCCGATGGATCGCGTGGTGTGCGGCGACGTCGGATTCGGCAAGACGGAGCTCGCGATTCGCGCCGCATTCAAGGCGGCGATCGAAGGCCGCCAGGTCGCCATGCTGGTGCCGACCACGGTGCTCTGCCAGCAGCACTTCATCACCTTCACGGAGCGGCTCGCCGCCTTCCCGATCACCGTGCGCCAGCTGTCGAGATTCGTCAGCGACGACGAGATCGCGCGCACGCTTGCGGGTCTGCGCAGCGGGGCCGTGGACATCGTGGTCGGGACGCATCGCCTCCTCCAAAAGGATGTCGAGTTCAAGAACCTCGGACTTGTCGTCATCGATGAGGAGCAGCGTTTCGGCGTGCTGCAGAAGGAGCGATTCAAGGAGCTCCGTGTCGCTGTGGATGTTCTGTCGCTGTCGGCGACGCCGATTCCGCGCACGCTGCACATGTCACTCGCGGGGATCCGCGATCTCTCGGTGATTCAGACCCCGCCCGAGGAACGCCAGCCGATCAAGACGTACGTCACCGCGCGCGAGGACTCGCTGATCCGCGAGGTGATCACCCGTGAGCTTGCGCGTGGCGGCCAGTGTTTCTTTCTGCACAACCGGGTTGCGGGCATCGAAGCGGTGGCGGATCGGCTGCGCGCGCTCGTCCCGGAAGCGCGCATCGAGGTCGCGCACGGGCAGATGCCCGAGGGCATGCTCGCATCGGTCATGCGCAGGTTCGGCGACGGCGAGATCGACGTGCTGCTGTGCACGACCATCATCGAATCGGGTCTCGACATTCCGAACGCGAATACGATTGTCATCAATGACGCGCACCGGCTGGGGCTCGCGCAGCTGTATCAGCTCCGAGGACGCGTGGGGCGCGCAGGGCAGCGTGCGTACGCGTACATGATGTATCCGCCCGCACGGTCGCTCACGGAGAAGGCCGACAAGCGCCTCGACGTGATCGGCGATCTGCAGGATCTCGGCGCGGGATTCAAGCTCGCGATGCGCGACCTCGAGATTCGTGGAGCCGGCAACCTGCTGGGCGAAGAGCAGCACGGAGAGATCGCCGCCGTCGGTCTGGAGCTGTACAACCACCTGCTCGCCGATGCGGTCACCTCCCTGCAGGGCAAACCCCTGCTCGAATCCCCAGCGCAGGTGACCGTGACGCTTCCGGTCGCCGCGTTCCTGCCCGCCGAATACGTGTCCGACGAACGGCTTCGCCTGCGCTGCTACCAGGAGCTCGCCGCATGCGTCAGCGAGTCCGAGCTGGACCAGCGGGCGCGCGGACTCGTCGATCGATTCGGTCCGATGCCCGCGCCGACATCGGCGCTGATCAACTCGCTCCGCGTCCGCCTGCTCGCCGCCGCCGCGGGTGCGCTCGGAGTCGAAACCGAACGCGGTCGCGGGGTGGTGATCCGGCTCACGCTCGACCACGGGCTCGACCTGCAGTCCGTGGCGGCGCAATTCCGCGGGATCACCGCAACGCCGTCGCAACTGCACCTCGGCGATGCGTGGCAGGCAACGCTCACGCCGGTGCTGCGCGAGCTCGGCCGCCTGGTGCGCGCCCACCAGCGCGAGCCGGTCGCCGTCCAGAACGCTCATGCGTGACGAGGCTGTCGAGGCGCTGCGTGCGCTCAACGAGGTGGTCGAGCGCTTACGCGCCCCGGGTGGCTGTCCCTGGGATCGAGAGCAGACGCATCGCAGCCTTCGCCCCTACCTCCTCGAGGAAACGTACGAGGTGCTCGAGGCCATCGACAACGACGAACCCGGGACGTTGCGTGAGGAGCTCGGTGACCTGCTTCTGCAGGTGCTCATGCACAGCGCGATCGCGATGGAGGCGGAGGACGGCTTCGACATCGGCGATGTCGCCGACCAGGTGCGCGCCAAGATGATCCATCGCCATCCGCACGTCTTCGGCGACGTCACCGTTGACGGCCCTGCCGGAGTCGTCGTGAACTGGGAGAAGCTCAAGACCGCGGAGAAGCGCGAGCGCCTGTCACTCCTTGACGGCGTGCCGGCGGCGATGCCCGCTCTGGCCCACGCCCAGGGAGTCCAGAAGCGTCCCGCGCGTGTGGGCTTCGATGAGACGCCGACCGTCCCGGTCGCGCTCGACGCCGTTCGGGCAGCGCTCGGGCGGGTCGAGGAGATCGCCGGCGGGCTCGCCGAAGCGGAACGCGGCGAGGACTGGGCGGCGGAAGCCGGCGACCCCGAGGTCGCGATGGGCAACCTGCTCTTCGCGGTGGTGGCGCTCGCGCGTCGCCTCCGCGTCAATCCCGAAGAGGCGCTGCGCGGACGAGCGATGGGCTTCGCGACCCGATTCCGCGCGCTCGAGGCGCGCGCCCGGGAGGACGGCGTCGACCTGCACGACCTTGATGACGCGGACTGGCGGGCGCGCTGGGAGGCGACGGCGACCTGACCGAACGGGTGTTGGTCCCTTGTCAAATCCGCGCCTGGGCCGCATCCTATCCCGGCACCCGGCGCCACTTCGCCACACACGTCTCACCCCGCGCCGGAAGAGGGCCGCACCATCCGTCCCACTCCACGTCTGACGATCGACAGCCCGATCACGCTGCGCCGGATTGCAGTCGTGCTCATCGCAGGCATCTGTGGACTGGTCGCATTCGCGGTGTACGGACAGGTGGCGCAGAGCCGGCATCTCGACTCGCAGGTGAGCGCGCTCAGCACCCAGAACTCGGTGCTCGCGCAGCAGATCTCGGATCGCGAGCGCGAGATCGCCGACGCCCAGACCGTTGCCTGGCTGGAGCAGCAGGCGCGCCAGCTCGGCTACATCTTCCCGGGTGAGCAGCTCTACGTCATCGGTCCTCCGGGAGCGGCGCACGCGTCCACCGGAGGCGTGTCGGTGCCAATCCCGACGTTCAGACCATTGCCTTCAGCGACGGCCACACCATCCGCAACGCCAACGCCGAATGGGACGCCCAGCCCCAGTCCGACTCACGGACCCACGACCGCTCCAAGCCCGACGCCCACAGGTCACTGAATGCGATTCGCGCCGAGACGGCAATGCCACGTGCGGTATCCTCTGAGGGCGGCGTGGAGCAGTGGAAGCTCGTCGGGCTCATAACCCGAAGGTCGTCGGTTCGAATCCGACCGCCGCAATTTCTTTCCCCAGCAGATTGCTTGGCGGTTTAGCTCAGGTGGTAGAGCAGCCGGTTCATACCCGGTATGTCCCTGGTTCGAATCCAGGAACCGCCACCATGCCCGGAGGTCCCGGCAGGCTCGCACCGCGCGAGCGCACCGCCGCCGTGGCGCGCGTGCGGCGCGCGGTTGCCACCGCCGCGGACCGCCGCGCTGTCATCGCCCCCGGCGAGCACGTGCTCATCGCCTGCAGCGGGGGTCCGGACTCGACAGCGCTGCTCGACGCGCTGGCGCGCCTCGCGCCACCGCGCGGCTGGCACCTGTCGGTCGTGCACGTGGATCACGGGCTCCGGTCCGGGTCGGCCGTCGAGGCCGAGCTGGTGGCACGCCTCGCCGGCGATCGCGGCCTCGCATTTCGCGCGGTGTCGGTGGAGGTCGCGGCGGGGGGATCGCTGCAGGATCGCGCTCGCACCGCGCGCCACGCCGCGCTCCGCGCCGAGGCTTCACGCGTTGGCGCCGGCGTGATCGCGCTGGGTCACACCGCGGACGACCAGGCGGAGACCGTCCTCATGCGAGCGCTGTCGGGAGCATCCCCGGCCGGCCTTCCGGCAATGGCGGAACGCGAGCGAGGACTGGTCCGGCCGCTGCTTCGAGTCTGGCGCGAGGCGACGGTCGCGTACTGCGCAGCGCTCGGCATCGAGCCGCTCGACGACCCGAGCAACTCCGACCCACGATTCCTTCGGAGCCGGGTTCGCCACGAGGTGATTCCCGCGCTCGAGGCGGTGTTCCCCGGGGCCCGCAGGAGACTGGTCATGCTCGCCGAGCGCCAGCGGCGCCTGCTGGCATCGATGACCACGGTGGCCGACCCACCCCCCGGCGCGGGGGTTGAGATCGTGGACCCCTGGTAGACTGAATTCGTGCCCACGTCGCGTCGCAGCGTCACCTACATCGTCATCGCGCTTGCTGTGATCGTGCTCGCGGCGATCCTGTACAAGACGTTCCCCAGCAGCAACGCCACGACGGCAACCGCGGGAGCGCTCGACCAGGCGATCCACAATTACACGCCCGGCGGTACCGACCCGAGCCAGATCAGCACCAAACAGGGGGCCGAAATCCAGAGCGACGGGCAGACCGTCGTCTGGTACAACCAGGGCGGGACCCAATACACAACCGTCGTGTCGTCCGCCGACACCGTCGCGAAGGAGTTTCAGAGTGCCGGCTATACCAACTACAAGGTCGATCCGGCCGGCGGGGGGAACTTCTTGCTGAGCGTCATCCTTCCCAACCTCATTCTCTTCGGGCTCATGGCGCTGATCCTGCTCTGGATCTTCCGCCAGACCCAGAGCGGCAACAACCAGGCGCTGTCGTTCGGGCGCAGCCGCGCGCGTCTCCTCGCCGGAGACAAGCCGGCGATCACCTTCGTCGACGTCGCGGGTGTCGATGAGGCCAAGCAGGAGCTGAACGAGATCGTCGAGTTCCTCAAGTACCCCGACAAGTTCGTCGCGGTGGGCGCGCGGATCCCCAAGGGCGTGCTCCTGGTCGGGCCTCCGGGTACCGGCAAGACGCTGCTCAGCAAGGCCGTGGCCGGCGAGGCGGGGGTGCCGTTCTTCAGCATCAGCGGCTCGGAGTTCGTCGAGATGTTCGTCGGCGTCGGCGCCAGCCGCGTTCGCGACCTCTTCGACCAGGCCAAGAAGAATTCGCCGTGCATCGTCTTCGTCGACGAGATCGACGCGGTCGGCCGCCAGCGTGGCGCCGGCCTCGGTGGCGGTCACGACGAGCGCGAGCAGACCCTCAACCAGCTCCTCGTCGAGATGGACGGGTTCGAGACCAACCAGCACGTGATCGTGATCGCCGCGACCAACCGGCCCGACGTCCTCGATCCGGCGCTGCTCCGTCCCGGCCGCTTCGACCGGCACGTGATGCTCGACCGGCCGGACATCCGCGGTCGCCGCGCCATCCTCGAAGTCCACGCGCGCAACAAGCCGCTCGACCCGGGCGTCGACCTCGAGGTCCTCGCCAAGCAGACCCCGGGATTCAGCGGTGCGGACCTCTCGAACCTGATCAACGAGGCGGCGATCCTCGCCGCGCGCGGGAATCGCAAGGTCATCGTCATGAACGATCTCGAGGAGTCGATCGCTCGCGTCATCGCGGGACCGGAGCGCAAGAGCCGGATGATCAGCGACAAGGAGAAGCTGACCATCGCGTTCCACGAGATGGGCCACGCCCTGGTCGGCACCACCCTCGAGCACACCGACCCGGTGCACAAGGTGACCATCGTGAGCCGCGGCCAGGCGCTCGGCTGGACCATGAGCCTGCCCATCGAAGATCGCTACCTGGTGAGCAAGGCCGAGCTCGTCGACCAGCTCGCGCAGATCCTTGGCGGCCGCTGCGCCGAGGACCTGATCCTTGGCGAGGACAACATCACGACGGGCGCTTCGGACGACATCCGCAAGGCAACCAATCTCGCTCGCAAGATGGTCACGGAGTGGGGGATGAGCGACAAGCTCGGCCCGCTCACCTTCGGCGAGCGTCAGGAGATGGTGTTCCTCGGACGGGATCTCGGCGAGCAGCGCAACTACTCCGAGGGGATCGCCTCCGAGATCGACCAGGAAGTCCATCAGCTCGTCGCTGACGCGTTCCAGCGTGCCAAGAAGGTGCTGCGCGAGCGTGAGCACGTGCTCCGCGCGCTGGCCTCTCGGCTCGTCGAGGTCGAGACCATGGACGCGCCCGAGATGGAGCGGATCATCAAGGAAGCCGAGTCCCGTACTGGAGTGGCCCCGGTCAACGGCAGCGGGCCGCCGCCGGAAGCCCCGCCGGCACCGCCGGACCTCGTTCCCCCCGCTGAGGCAGCGGCCGGAGCGTAGGGGTACACTCAGGCCGACCGGCCACCTCGGCCGTCGACGGCTCAACTGCGACCCGGGGACGCTCACCGCGCCTCGAGGATCGCTGCCGGCGACGGGAAGGCGACCTGTCACGAAAGAACGCTTGGATCCACCCAGGAGGACCGAGACGTGGAGGGAGTTGGCACGCCGGCTCTGGCGATCATCGGCGCCGGCCGGGCTGGTTCCGCGCTCGCGATCGCAGCGCACGACGCCGGGTATCGCGTCGCCGCCGTCGCCAGCCGCCGCGGGGAGATGGCAGCGCGGCTTGCCGAAACCGTCGGTGCGCGCGCTGTTGTCACACCGCTGGAAGCCGTGGTCCTCGCCGACCTGACCCTGCTGGCGGTGCCGGACGGCGCGATCGCCACCGTCGCCGCCTCGATCGCGGAGTCAGGCGTCTCGCTTGACGGCCGCGGTGTCGTCCACCTCGGGGCCAGGTTCGGTCCGGAGATCATCGGCTCCCTCCGCACCACCGGCGCCGAAGTCGGCGTGCTCCATCCGCTCCAGGCTCTCGCCGGACCCGACAGTGCCTCACTCCTCGAGGGCGCGTTCTTCCGGGTCGACGCCACCGGCAGGCTCAGGGAGCAGCTCCTGGCGCTGGTGGCTGCGCTCCACGCCACCCCGCTCGAGATCGACCCCGCGGCCGCGCCGCTCTATCACGCCGCGGCAGTGCTCGCCGGCAACGCCCCGCTGGCCCTGCTCGCGGAGGCGACGCGACTGCTCGAGGACGCCGGGGTACCTGCCGAGGCTGCCCACGCCGCGCTCGCCGCCCTGCTCGAGGGCGCCGCGCACAACGCACGACGGGCGGGACCTGCCGCCGCGCTCACCGGGCCGGTCGCACGGGGGGACCGAGATGCGATCGCCGCTCATCTCGACGCCCTCGCGCCGTATCCCGAAGCACGCGATCTCTACCTGACTCTCACGCGCGCGATGGAGTCGCTCCTCGCGAGCCAGCCCGCAGCGGGCGACGCCACCACCCAGGTGGCGTGACCATGGGCGTCACCATCCGGGACCTCGCGGCGTGGAAAGCCGCGGGACGGCGGTTCGTCATGCTCACGGCATACGACTACCCGACCGCGCGGTTGCTCGCGGAGGCGGAGATCCCAGTGCTGCTGGTGGGGGACTCCGTCGCCGACAACGTTCTCGGGTATGCCAACACCCTCCCGGTGACGATGACGGAGATGCTCCACCACGCCCGCGCCGTTGCGCGCGGAGCCCCCGACCAGCTGCTGGTCGGTGACCTCCCCTTTGGGACGTATCAGCGCTCCTGTGCGGATGCCATCGACAACTCGGTCCAGTACCTGCAGGCGGGGATGCACGCGGTCAAGCTCGAGGGCGGCGGCTGGGTGGTCGAGACCGTCAGCCGTCTCACGCAGCGGGGGATCCCGGTGATGGGCCACCTCGGGCTCACGCCCCAGTCCATCAACGCGTTCGGCGGCCCGAAGGTCCAGGCGAGGAGTGCCGGCGACCGGGAGCGGCTGATCGCGGATGCGCACGCGCTCCAGGACGCCGGTGCCTTTGCGATCGTCCTCGAGGGGATACCGCGCGACGTCGCGACGCAGGTGACCGGCGAGCTCGTCATCCCCACCATCGGCATCGGCGCGGGACCCGACTGCGACGCCCAGGTGCTGGTCATCCACGACCTCCTCGGCATCACCGGCCACCTGCGCGGCGCGGCGCCGAAGTTCGTGAAGCCGTATGCCGACCTCGGCGATCGCATCGTCGAGGCCGCGCGCGCATATGCGGACGACGTGCGCGAGGGTCGGTTCCCCGACGATGCCCATTCGTTCCACTGACCCACCGGAGCTGTTCGCCAACACACCGGAGCCGTCCGCCAAGCCCCCACAGTTGCTCGCCACCCCAGCCGAGCTACGGAAGTGGTCGGAGACGTCGCGCGCTGCCGGGCTCTCCGTCGGGATGGTGCCGACCATGGGCGCCCTGCATGCCGGCCACCGCGCGCTGATCGACCGCGCGGTCGCCGAGAACGACAGGGTGGTGGTGACGATCTTCGTCAACCCGGCCCAGTTCGGTCCCAACGAGGACTTCGCCCGCTATCCGCGGACGATGGATGCGGACCTGGGAGTGCTTGCCGCAGCGGGGGTCCACGCGGCCTTCGTGCCGAGCGTCGAAACGATGTATCCGGCCGGCCTCGTGACCGGGGTCACCATCAGCGGGCCGCTCGGCGACCGGCTCGAGGGGGCGAGCCGGCCCGGCCATTTCAACGGGGTTGCCCTGGTCGTGACCAAGCTGCTGGTTGCCGGCCTCCCCGATCGGGCGTATTTCGGGCAGAAGGACGCGCAGCAGTGCGCGGTGGTTCGCCGTCTCGCCCGCGACCTCGACACGGGCGTCGAAATCGTTGTGTGTCCAACGGTTCGGGACGCTGACGGCCTTGCCATCTCGAGCCGCAACGTCTACCTCAGCCCCGAGGATCGCATACGGGCATTGGCCATTCCATCGAGCCTGGCCAAGGCGATTGCGCGATTCGAGGCCGGGGAGCGAGACGCGACAGCGCTGGCAACAACTGTTCGGTCCTGCCTGGAGAACGAAAAGCTGGACGTCGACTACGTTGCCGTGGTAGAGGCGGACACCTTCTCCGAGGTCGAAACCGCAGCCCCCACAAACCAAATCGTACTGGCTGCTAGAATAGGGAGCACACGGTTGATTGATGTCGTTCGGCTGGGGGTCGACACAGCGCCCGTAGGTCGTGGCGTCTAGGGGAGATCATGCAGCGGGTCATCATGAAGTCGAAAATCCACGGCGCCACCGAGACGCGAGCCGTGGTCGACTTCGAGCAGTCGTGCCAACTGCGTGTCATTACATACAGCATTTGCGAGCAGGCGGCGGTCGCGTGATCAACGGGGCTGCACCGACGGATTACGATGTGGTCGTCGTCGGGAGTGGCATAGCGGGACTTTCAGCGGCACTGAGCGCGACGCCGAGCGCGCGAGTTGTCGTCGTTACCAAGGGCGCGCTCGATGACGGGTGCAGCCGGTTCGCGCAGGGTGGCATCGCAGCTGCCGTCGGCGACGGCGACTCCCCGGAGTTGCATTACGAAGACACCATCGCCGCAGGTCGGGGCCTGTGTCATCCGGATGCGGTGCGTGTGCTCGTCGAAGAAGGCCCCGCACGAATCCGCCAGTTGATCGAATGGGGCGTCGCGTTCGATACCCAGGACGGCGAGTTGTTGCTCGCCCAGGAGGCCGCGCATTCGCGCCCTCGCATCCTCCACGCGCGTGGCGATGGTACCGGGCTCGAGGTGGAGACAGCACTGATCCGGCGCCTGCGCGCGAGCAGTGCGCGGGTCATCGAACATGCGGATGTCACCGGGATTCTCACCACGACCGACGGCGTCACCTGCGGCGTGTCGATCACCACGAATCCCGCCGAGTCGCACACCACGACGCTGTCATCCGCGGCTGTCGTCCTCGCAAGCGGTGGTGCGAGCCGCCTATGGCGAAACAGCACGAACCCTGAGTCCGCAACCGGCGACGGTGTCGCCCTCGCGTATGACGCGGGTGCCGACGTCTCAGGCATGGAGTTCGCGCAGTTTCATCCGACGGCGCTCGCCATGGAGGGTGCGCCCAGGTTCCTGATCAGCGAGGCGGTGCGCGGCGAAGGCGCATGGATCGTCAATCGCGATGGCAAGCGCTTCGTGCTCGACGTCGATCCGCGCGGCGAGCTCGCCGGGCGCGACGTTGTCGCTCGGGCCATCTGGGAGGAGCTCGAGCGGAGCGGGGAACGCTGTGTGTTCCTTGATTGTTCTCCGCTCGGAGCGCGCGCCGCGGTGCGTTTTCCCACCATCGCCGCGACCTGCGCACACTACGGCCTCGACATCACACGCCAGCCAATCCCGGTGTCGCCCGCTGCGCACTACATGATCGGCGGGGTCACGACCGACCTCGATGGCGCAAGCAGCGTGCCGGGACTGTATGCCTGCGGTGAGGTTGCGCACACCGGTGTGCACGGTGCCAACCGGCTCGCGAGCAACAGCCTGCTCGAGTCGCTGGTCTTCTCGCAGCGTGCCGTGCACGCCGCGCTCGGATGGGCGGGGGAATCACCGCCCGGGCAGCCGGGTGCCATGACACCGACCTCGCGCCCACGCGCATCAACGCTCGACCCTCGCGACGGATGGAACTCCCTGCGCGACGCACTCTGGGCCGGAGCGGGTGTGGTACGCGACGAGACAGGCTTGCGTGCCGCCGCTCGATCATGCGATGACGTCGTCGCCGCGACGTCGGGAAGCGCCACGTTGTCGACGATGCAGCTGCACGCCGCCGCATCCACCGCGTCGCTGGTGTGCGCCGCCGCCCTGGCTCGCGAGGAGAGCCGAGGGTGCCACCTCCGTTCTGATCTCCCCCAAGCAAGCGATCAATGGCATGGCGATCTCGTCATGCACAAGGACAGAGGAGCACGCTTTGACCGTCACCTTTAGACCCATCACCGAGGCGCTTTCGTCGGAGAGCATCGACCTGCTCATCGAGTCGGCGCTCGCCGAGGACGTCGGAGCTGGCGATGTCACGACCCAGGCCGTGATCCCCATGGACATGACGTGTCGGGGCAAGATCGTTTGCAAGCAGGACGGCGTGATCGCCGGCCTGAGCATCGCGCAGCGCGTGTTCCAGCGTGTGGATGAGCGCATCCAGTTCGATGCCAAGACCAAAGACGGTGAGAAAGTCCAGGCGGACCAGATCGTCGCGCGGCTCTTCGGCCCGGCTCGCGGCATGATGACCGCGGAGCGTGTCGGCCTCAACTTCCTGCAGCACCTGAGTGGCATCGCGACGATGACCGCCAAGTACGTGAAGGCTGTCGACGGCACCAAGGCCAAGATCCTCGACACCCGCAAGACCACGCCCGGCCTGCGCGCCATCGAGAAGTACGCGACTCGCATGGGCGGCGCCGTCAACCATCGCATGGGTCTCTACGACGCGGTGCTCATCAAGGACACGCATCTCGCGCTCGTCGGCGGCATCACCCCGGCGCTCCGGGCCGCGCGCAAGGCATATCCCGAGATGGAGATCCACGTCGAGGTGAGCAACCTCCAGGAGCTGGAGCAGGCGCTTGCCGACAAGGCGTCGCACATCCTCCTCGACAACTTCTCCTGTGGTCAGGTGCGCGAGGCGATGCAGCTGATCCGCGGTCGTGCGACCGTTGAGGTGAGTGGGGGAGTGCAGGTCACCAACGCCCGTGCGTATGCGCTTGCGGGAGCGGATTACATCAGCGTTGGGGCGTTGACGCATTCGGCGGTGGCGTTGGATTTCTCCATGAAGGTCACTCGGTACTGACCCTGCGCGTGTCGGTGGGTCCTGTCACCGCGGGGACCCCTCGCCGCCGCGCTTTTGGGCGCGTCGGCGCTGCCCCCCGCGGTGCCACCCACCGGCTGCGTAGTGTCGGCCTCGTTATGCGGGCGCTCGGCCCGGGCGTTTCGTGCGCGGCTGTCAGGCCGCCTGCGTAGGCACTGGGTAGCGCGACGAGGCTGATGCAGACGTTTATTGATGGGTCTTCGCAGGCGTTGCATGCGTTTGCGATTTCGCATTCTTGGGTGACGCCGATTGTTATTTGGGGGACGGCGGGGTTTATTTTTCTGTGTCCGATTGGGTTTTTCTTGATGTTCGTTTGGGATGGGAGGTTGCGGCCGGGGGTTGCGGCGATATTGGGGCTGGGGTTGGTGCAGTGGGCGAGCCATGAGGTGGGGAGGCTGACGTACGTTACACGGCCGTTTGTGGCGATGCATTTCACGCCGCTGTTTCCGCATCCACCCAACAATTCGTTTCCCTCAACGCTCACGGCATTCGCGGCGGTGGGGGCGGTGATCGGGGTGCTGGCGTGGCGGCGTTTGGGGCTGGTGTTCGTGGTGGGCACGGTGGTTGTGGGGTTTGGATGCGTGTACGTGGGGGTGCACTACGCGAGCGATGTGATCGTCGGAGCCGCCGTCGGCGGGGTGTGCGCGGCGGTGACGTGGCTGGTCGTGGGGTTGCCGCCGGTCACCAGGGCGCTCGACGTGGTGGAGCGCCGGCTCCCGCAGCGACGGCGGCGTGGTGTGCCGCCTCGGGTTGCCGCTACAGCAGCGAGTTGACCAGCGACTCCAGCTCGACTCAGTGTCGCCGGCGTGTATGTCGCGACGATCGCCACGACGGTCGACCCCTTGGCCGCGACCAATCCCTCGTTGTTCTTGCCGGCGCCGAGGGATTGGAAGAACGACCGAGCCTGATCCCCGACTCCCGACACCGGCGTGAACGCCACCGGGAAATGCTGGCTGAACTGCGAGATGTCAGAAGCAGAGACGTTCTGGAGCACGGTGATGATCACGTTGTACGTCGCTGCGTGGTAGTCGCACGAGATGCCGGTCGCACCGCTCGGGAGCTGTGATGTGCCGGTGTTCGGCACCACGACGGCATCCGGGAGCGTGGTCGACAGCGCGGATCCGACAGCTGAACCGCTGGGGCACTGGGCGGTCGTGGCCGCGGCCGTAGGCGTCGCGGCCGGTGTGGGGGTGGCGCCCGTCGATGACGACGTCGTCGGGCTCGAACTTCCGCACGCGGCAAGGCCGGCAGCAAGTGCCAGCGGAATCAGCATCGTCCAGCGCGAGGTTTTGCCTGTCACGTGCCCGGCCCTCCATCTGCGGCATCGAGCGTCTGCGGGGCTCGATACCGGCACTATGACCCAGTTGCGAGCGGATGCGCGGGGTCATCACACTCACGCCACACCGCATCCGGCTGTTCGCCTCGAGGAGGCTGTGACGATGGCGGATCACGCCGATCCCGCGCCCGGTCCGCAGAGCTCAAACGAAGAGCCGCAAGCGCACCTGACCACCACGCCGCGCGGTGGCGGTTGGCGGATGTTCTCGGCGCCGGTCGAGGTCGACGCCTACCTCGCCCAGGTTTGGGTCCCTGTGCTCGTGGACGGGTTCGATGAGGAGAGCGGCGAGATCTGGGCGCGCTGGCCACCCCAGGGCCATGCGTCCGGTGACGTCCACCACCAGGTGATCGACGCCTCGCACTATCGCGCACCCAAGGATGGGTTTCCGGCGGGCTGAATCCTGGCGCATGCCCCGTCGATCGTCTAAGGGGTAGACACTCCGGGCGGCATATACAGGTTGTGATGTGGGACGCATCGATGTTCGCTCCGGAGGGAAAAGCGGTGGCGGCCCACTCGGAAGGGGAGCCCAGGCGCGATCGGATGTCACTCGACGACGTCTATGCAGCCGAGATCCAGCGACTCATCGCGCTCGGAACGGTCCTCGCCGGCGACAGCGCAGCCGGCGAGGACCTGGCCCACGACGCGTTCCTGCAGCTCGTACGGCGACTCCGAAGGAACCCGGACTATCTGACAGGTCCGGCGTGGCCACTGCTTCGCACCATGGTGGTGCGGCTGGCCATGCAGCGCCGGCGTGCCTGGGCGCGCGAGCTTGGCAGGCTCGCCCGCGCGTGGCAGCCTGCACCGAGCGAAGACTGGGAGCCCAGCGTCGCAATGCTCGACTGGCACAAAGCATTGCAAACCCTGCCGCCGCGCATGCGTGCCACCGTCGCGCTGTTCTACGGCGAGGACCTCAGCACCGCGCAGACAGCCGCGGTGCTCGGCTGCTCCCCCCGCACTGTGGAGATCCAGCTGCGTGCAGCCCGCCGACGTCTCGCTGCTCAGATGCGCTGGGACGATCCCGAGAGGTCCGCTTCATGACACAGCCGGCAACCTTCGACGAACGCGCCCGCAGGCTCACGCAATCCCTGTTGACAGAGGCCGAACGCACCCCTTCGCGGCTCCGACGAAACCCGAATACTCATCGGTGGAAGGCGATCGTGGTGTTTGCCGCCACCGTCCTCGTGATCGGCGGGGTGATAGTCGGGGCGTCGGTAGCCTTGCACGGCGGGTCCGTCGCAAAACCGCTGCCGGCGCACCATGCGGCGCCCTGGAACTCGTTCCAGCTGCCCGGAGGTGCTGGAGGTTCTGCCATCTCTTGTCCTGACTCCCGGGAATGCGTCGCCGTGGACTTCGGCGGTCACGTGTATGTCTCCACAAACCCAGCCGGCGGAACAGCAGCCTGGAAGGTCGCCTCGGTCGAGCCCGCCACAGCGCTCCCACCAGGTAAGGAGCTCACCGGTGTTTCGTGTCCTGACCCGTCGCTGTGTGTGGCCGTGGACCTGGTTGGGAACATCGTGACTTCGACGAATCCGGCCGGGGGAGCGGCTGCATGGACGTTGAGCACCATCGACCGCCAGGCCAATATCAACGGGATTTCCTGCCCAGACGTCAATCTCTGCGTCGCCGTCGGGGGCCTCAAGCAGGAGCCCCCAGCAGCCGGGCTTGTGTTCACATCGACGAATCCCGCCGGTGGCCCATCCGCGTGGGCCGCCACCGAAATCGACGGTGTCGCAGATCTCACTGTCGTTGCATGCCCAACCGCGACGTTCTGCGTCGCAGCTGACGGATTGGGCAATCTGCTCACGTCAACCGATCCCACCGGGGGAACTCATGCCTGGCGTCTCAGCAGCGTGCCCTCCGCCTTCTCGGTTACAGCGATCAGTTGCCCCACGGCCCACCTCTGCGTGGCTGTTGACAAGCAAGGTGGCGTGGTCACGTCCACCGATCCCCTAGGCAGCGCCAGCACCTGGACACGCACAACGCTCGACGGTTCGCTGATCTTCATGAGCGTCGCGTGCCCAACCACCACGTTCTGCATCGCCGGCGCGCAATCGGATTACGCGTTCGTCAGCAGCGATCCGACCGGCGGATCGGGGGCGTGGACACGGATGCGCAGATAATCCCCACGTAACGAGGCGATGTTCGGTCTCTCGTGCCCGAGCTCTGGATTCTGCGTCGGGATCGACGGCGGCGACGGCGTCCACGTCTATACGAAGCCGGCGCCGTAGCCAGAGCCACATACTGGCCGGTGGTGGATCCGTCCGCTTTCGGTGACCTGCACCTGGTCGATGACGTCAGCAGTGCGGACTGGATTGTTGCGAATGTGCGCGACTTCGGCAGCGGCGTCGGGTCACTGCTGCCGGTCACCTTCGATGCGTACGCGCGAGTTCTCCATCCGGCCGGCCTGGCGACTTCACGAGGCGATGACGTCGACGTTGCGTGGGCGCAGGTGGCCGCGGCAAACGGGCGCATCGCGCATGCGGCAATGGAGTGGGTTGCGATCACGGGTGACTGGCGATTCATGAATCGAGGGAGGTCAGCCGGGCGTCTGGGATCGCCCGCCGTCGATCGGGTCGCTGCCGGCCCGCCAGGCCGCGAGCCTGGCCGGCGTCCTCGCGCGCTTCACCGCGACGCCATCCGAATGCTGGTTTGCCGTGTGGAACGGGTACGGCAACGCTCCCATTTGACCCGGCAGCTGTGAAGCTGGTGGCCATGCCGGAGCGGCCCATGGTGCTGCTCGTGGACCCCTGCGTGCGGCGGGAACGGCGTTCTCGCGACAGGCCTGGCCGCCGAGCGCGAGCCTCTGGTGGCCGGATGACCGGAGCTGGTGCGTCGCCACCGACATCGACCTTCAGAGCACCTACGTCGGCGGCAGCGCCGAGTGCATCGAGGCGGTGCTCGGCGATGATCGACTGGAGTCCTTCGAGGTGAGCGTCGACCAGACCGTCGACTGGAGGAGCGACACGCTCAACGCCACACCCGAACCGCCGCCGCCGATGAACGCCGTCAGACGCCGTGGCAGTCAGGGCCGGCCTCGCCCCGGTAGCTCCAGCTCCGTGACCGCTACGAATCGAGGGCCGCGACCAACTCCTCCTGGAGATACCCCAGCGCCATGAGCACGCCGTACTCGGGCTGCTGCTTCGCCGCCTCGGTCGCGGTCTCCTCCCAGCCGTCAGCCTCGATGCCGAGGATCTCGCCCGCGGCGACCCGGAGGTGATTGAACGCCCGCAGCCAGACGAGCGTCTGTGCCTCGGTGAGCGGCAGGGTGTCCTCGCCGCCGCTGAGCGCCTCCCGGACCATCGTGAGGTCGACCTCGCGGCCCTTCTCGATGTCGGGCCGGACCCAGCGGTCGTACTCGGCCTGGAGCTTGGCGTCGTCGTAGGCGCGCGGGGCGGAGGCGAGGGGTGCGGCCAGCCGGGGGCTGAGCGAATCGATGATCCCGATCAGCGCCTCACGTTCACGCTTGTCCACCTTCACCTGGATCCGCCCCCGGCGACGGAGCACCTGGGCCACCCGGCGACCTACGGACGGCCCAGGGTCGCCTGGAGCCCGAAGGAGTGAAGCTGCGCGACCGACACCTCGGCCTGCTCCCGAGGCTGGGTCGCCACCACGGCACGACCCTCGTTGTGCACCTGGAGCATCAGCCGCGTCGCGGTCGCATGGTCGTAGCCGAACAAGCGCCGCAGCACGAGCACCACGTACGACATCAGCGTGATCGGGTCATTCCACACCATCACGTTCCAGCCGAACTCGCGCTGCTCGCTCTCCTCGCGGCGAGGTGCTTTCGCCGGGGCCGGAGCCTTGGTCGGCGTCGGCGCGGACGTGGTCGCCATGACACCTAGCGTAGCTCAGGTCCCGTCATCAGGATCACCGCCGATCGGTTCCCGACGCCCCCCTCCTCAAGCTGCCGGCGACGGGGCTCCCGGAGGAGCGACGTCGCTCAGACTGCGCGGAAGTCGACGACGCCCGCCCACGCGGACGGAGTCCGTGAAGGCTGGGCTGCAGGAGCCGTTGTCGGCGATGCCACGCCGTCGAGCACCGCTTGGAGCGGAAGCTCGCAGTTGTGGCACACGATCCAGATCGGACCCGGCTCGCTGACACGCCGTTCGAGACGGTGGCGCTCGCCGCATTCCTCGCAGGTGATGGTCACTCGCATTTCGTTGGGCAGCGTCGCACGGCGGTTGCGACGCCTCGCTGATGGCACTGTCGCGGGCGCGGCAACGGTGTGCAACGAATCGGCGAAGAGGGCCGATCTGCGTCGGGTGATACACTCGGCGAGATCGTGATGGCATCGGCGCAAACGCGCCATTTCACGCCTCCGACACGATCATTTGAAGGCGAAAGCCACGCAACCCTGACCGGCGAGACGGATTGTTCTGAAGGCAGGAGTACGAGCAAAGGAGTGCATTGACCCCGACGACGGCCCAGGAGCCCGAGACGCTCACCATGGAGGACCTCCTGCGGGAGGACCAGAATTCGATCAGGGCCCTGGCCCACGGTGACATCGTGGACGGTGTCGTCGTCCGTGTCGATCCCGACGAGGTCCTCGTCGACATCGGCGCGAAGAGCGAAGGGATCATCTCCAACCGCGAGCTGTCGGCACGTGGCGAACAGCCAGTCACCCTCAACTCCGGCGACCAGGTCAAGGTCTACATCATCCAGCCCGAGGATGAGCACGGCAACGTCGTCCTCAGCCTGCGCAAGGCGCGCGCCGAGGGCATCTGGCAGGCCGTCGCCGAGAAGGAGTCGGAGGGCGAGATCCTCGACGCCGAGGTGCGCGAGCAGAACAAGGGCGGACTCATCGTCAACATCATGGGGCTGCGTGGATTCCTGCCCAGCAGCCAGGTTGCGCGTCAGTTCAGCGGCAACCTCATGGAGCTGGTCGGGACCAAGATCCCGGTGAAGATCCTCGAGGTCAACCGCAAGCGCAACCGTCTCATCGTGTCGCAGCGTGCGGCGCAGGATGAGGATCGCGCGCGCCAGCGCGAGGAGCTGTTCGAGAAGCTCAAGGTCGGCGACGTCATCACCGGCAAGGTGAGCGGCGTGACGTCGTACGGCGCGTTCGTCAACCTCGGCGGCGCCGACGGTCTGATCCACATCAGCGAGCTCTCGTGGGACCGCATCAACAACGTGAGCGACGTGCTCACCGTCGGCGACGAGCTGTCGGTGAAGGTCATCAAGCTCGACCCAGAGCTGTCGCGCATCAGCCTCTCGCTGCGCCAGATGTCGCAGGATCCCTGGGACACCATCGAGCAGCAGTTCCCGCCGGGGAAGGCCGTGCCCGGCATCGTCACCAAGACCAAGAAGTACGGTGCGTTCCTGCAGATCGCCGACGGGGTCGAGGGCCTGCTCCACATCAGCGAGCTGTCCTGGGATCACGTCGAACGAACCGAAGACGTCCTCAAGGTCGGCGAGGAGGTCGAGGTCATGGTGCTCAGCGCGGACAAGGTCCGGCGGCGCATCAGCCTCTCCCTGCGCCAGCTGCACGGCGGCGGACCGACCGGCGAGGGTGACGAGATCACGCCGCCGTCATACGACTACCCCGAGGATGACGAGGACGAAGGTGACGCGGCCGAGGGTCCGTCCCCGATGGCGACGGCGCTCTCCGATGCCGGTGTCGAGGGCACAGCCCCCGCAGTCGCTGACGGAGCCGCGGCGGCTGACGGCGACACGGACTCCGAACTGGAGGCCGAGGTCGAAGAGGCTGCGGCCGCCACCGATGTCGACGACGGCGTGGCGGCACCCGGTGCCGGCGAAACCGCGGCCGCCAACGGCACCGCGCCTGGTGCCGCAGCCGAACTCCGAAGCCCCGGAGGCCGTGCCCGAAGTAACGGCTGACACCAAGGCGAACGAGCCCGAAGCCTAGGGCGCGGACACCAAGCGCGCGACCGTCGCGGTTGTGCGCAGCGACGCGGCCGTTTCGACGGAGCTACCGGCCCGTATTTGCAAAGTTGCTTAGCTGTCGTCGCACCCGGGCATAATGGGAGGCGTTACGGCAGTGCCCGGTGTCTGACCCTTTCCATCCACGGGGGGGCCGGAAGGGCAATGGAGGCGGTTTTGTACCCGTTCGAGCGCTTCACCGAAAGGGCGAAGAAGGTGCTCACGCTTGCGCAGGAAGAGGCCGAGCGTTCGCACCACTCGTACATCGGAACAGAGCACCTGCTGCTGGGGTTGCTCCGCGAAGGCGAAGGACTTGCGGCCAAGGTCCTCAACAATCTCGGCGTGGAGATCAACAAGGTTCGCAGCACGATTGAGTCGGTGCTCGGTCGCAACGAGCGGATCATCATTCAGCAGATCATCCCGACGTCGCGTGTCAAGAAGGTCATCGAGATCTCCTTTGAAGAAGCGCGTCGCATGGGCAACAACTACGTCGGCACCGAGCATCTGCTGCTCGGGCTGCTCATCGAGGGCGAGGGCATCGCCGCGCACGTCCTCGAGGACCTCGGCGCGAATCTCGAGAAGGTGCGCGGCGAGATCGACAAGCTGCTGCACGAGTCGGGCATCGACGAGGAGTCGAAGGAAGCGCAGAAGAAGCCTTCCAAGACGCCGCTGCTCGATCAGTTCTGCCGCGACCTGACCGACCTCGCCATCAAGAACTCGCTCGACCCGGTGATCGGACGCGCGATGGAGATCGAGCGCGTCGTGCAGATCCTGAGCCGGCGCACCAAGAACAACCCCGCACTCATCGGTGAGCCGGGCGTCGGCAAGACCGCAATCGCCGAGGGCCTCGCGCAGCAGATCATCCTCGGGAACATTCCCGAGTCGCTGATGGGCAAGCGCGTGCTCACGCTCGACATGGGCGCGCTCGTTGCCGGCACCAAGTACCGCGGCGAGTTCGAGGAACGCCTGAAGAAGATCCTCGACGAGATTCGCGCGTCGCGCGAGGTCATCCTCTTCATCGACGAGCTGCACACGCTGGTGGGCGCCGGCGCCGCTGAGGGCGCGATCGACGCCGCCAACATCCTCAAGCCCGCGCTCGCGCGTGGCGAGATCCAGTGCATCGGCGCGACGACACTCAATGAGTACCGCAAGTACATCGAGAAGGACGCAGCGCTCGAGCGCCGCTTCCAGCCGGTGTTCGTCGACGAGCCGTCGCTCGCCGAGACCATCGAGATCCTGCACGGCATCCGTCAGCTGTACGAGAAGCATCATCGCGTGACCATCACCGATGAGGCGCTCAAGGCCGCTGCCGAGCTGTCGGTGCGCTACGTCAGTGACCGTTCACTGCCGGACAAGGCGATCGACCTCATCGATGAGGCGAGCGCGCGTGTGCGCATGAAGCTCACCACGACGCCGGAAGAGCTACGCGCGATGCAGCGCGAGATTCGCGAGCTGCAGACGCAGAAGGAAGAGGCGATCGCGGCGCAGGACTACGAGACCGCCGCCAACTTCCGCGACAAGGAAAAGAAGCTCAAGGACAAGTACGTCTCCCAGGAGACCAAGTGGCGTGACGAGCTCGGCGCGACCGTCCCGGACGTGACCGAGGAGCACATCGCCGAGATCATCTCGTCGTGGACCGGCGTCCCGGTCTCGCGCCTCGTCGAGGAGGAGACGTCGCGCCTGCTCCGCATGGAGGAGGAGATCCACAAGCGCCTCATCGGCCAGGACGATGCGGTGAAGGTCATCTCCCAGGCGGTGCGCCGCGCGCGCGCGGGCCTCAAGGATGCCAAGCGGCCGATCGGATCGTTCATGTTCCTCGGCCCGACCGGCGTCGGCAAGACCGAGCTCTCGCGTGCGCTCGCGGCATTCCTCTTCGACAACGAGGACGCGATCATCCGGCTCGACATGAGCGAGTTCATGGAGCGCCATTCCACCGCGCGTCTGGTCGGTTCGCCGCCAGGCTACGTCGGCTACGACGAAGGCGGCCAGCTCACCGAGGCGGTGCGCCGCCGTCCGTACTCCGTCGTGCTCTTCGACGAAATCGAGAAGGCGCATCCCGAGGTCTTCAACATGCTGTTGCAGATCCTCGAGGACGGCCGGCTCAGTGACGCCAAGGGCAAGGCGGTCAACTTCGCCAACACCATCATCATCATGACCAGCAACCTCGGCGTGCACGGGTTGAAGCTCAACATGTCGCTCGGGTTCCAGCCGGCGGTGCCGGATGAGCGGGCGTCATCGTCGGAGCACGGGAAGATGCGCGACAGCATCATGGACGAGCTCAAGAAGCAGTTCCGTCCCGAGTTCCTCAACCGTGTCGACGCGGTGGTGGTCTTCCAGCGCCTCGACCATCCGCAGATGCGTCAGATCGTCGATCTGCTGCTGGCCAAGGTGGCGCTGCACCTCGCCGCGCAGGAGCTCACCTTCACCGTCTCGGATGAGGCCAAGGAGAAGCTCGTCGTCGAGGGCTTCGACAAGATCTACGGAGCACGCCCGTTGCGGCGCGTGATCCAGCGCGTCATCGAGGACCCGTTGAGCGAGGAGCTGCTCCGGCTCAAGCACGGTCCGGGCGACGCGGTGATCGTCGAGGTGGTCGATGACGAGGTGAAGATGCGCCTCGTGCCCAAGGGTCTCCGCCGCGAGAAGAAGGAAAAGGCCGAGGCCGTCGCCGGAGCCGCGGCCGGTCCGCCCAGCGCACCTCCCACGGAGTAGGCTGCACCGAGTGTCTTGAACGTGCGGGCGGCCACGTCCCGCGTGAGTAGCGTCGACGGCATCTGACACCGCGCCCGCGATCGATGAGAGTATTGGCGCGTGCGCTGGCTCGCTAGTCGCCCGCTGTGGGTTCTTGCAGGCACGTTCGTGCTCTTGCTTCTCGGTGTGGTGCTCACCTCCGGGCCGGTCGGGCTCAGTTCGATGGGATGCTCGGTGGGGTGCTCTCGATCTGGATCGGCACGGCGGTTGTGGTGCTGTTTGTTCTCTTCTTCGCGATGCTTATGGCCTTTTCGGCCGCCGCCGCCGTGTGGTTTCGCGAACTCGTAGTCCGCGCTGAGCCACTCACACGCTGAGCTAGAGCCCTCGCTGCGCTCGAGGCCGCACCGAGCTACCGCCCGCCCTGCCACCGACCGACACCTAGTCACTCAGCTGTCCAAGGTTGATCCATGAGGGGCGAGAGTCGGTGATGAGAGGCCTATCGGTCGTTGTGTCCTCGTCCACGCGGCGATTGCTGTCGCAACTGCGGCCCCGTCAGCCGGCCGGCGCGTCGGGCGCTCGTGGCAGCGTCCACGATTGGTACCCCTGCGACGGCGGGATCGCCAGAACCCGCTGCCCTTCGGACTTGACCAGCTGCCAGCCGCCCTCGTGCACGTGCCAGTGATGCCGGTGGCAAAGCAGCACCATGTTCGCGAGGTTCGTCTCGCCACCGTGAGCCCAGTGCAGCACGTGATGTGCGTTGGTCCAGGACGAGGGCCGGTCGCACCCGGGCCAGACGCACCCCCGGTCACGGACCCTGAGCGCGGTACGCCCCGCCCCTGACGGCACCCGAAGCGCACGACCGACATCGATCACCGCCGAATCGGGACCGAGCAGCACCCGGCGGATGCTCGCGTCGCAGGAGAGCCGCTGCACCGTCGCCGCCGGCACCACCCCGGCGAACTCGAGGTCGCCACCGGGAGCACCGGCCACGCCCTGCACGGTCTCGATCGAGGCGGTGAGCTGCAGATGGGTGCGGGTCGCGCTCTTCTCGGTAGTGAACCCGTGGTCGAGTGAATGCATGGCGAGTTCGACGAGACCGTCCGCAAGACGACGGGACCGCGGACGTTCATCGCCCGCACCCGAGCGTGCGCACAGTGGCTCGAGCGCGACCCGTAGGGCGGCTCCACCCACCGGGTCCAGCAGCCCGCGCAAGGCAACCCGTCCGTCCTCGCAATTGGTGAGCTCGAGACGCCGGGAATCGACCGCGCTCACGTTCTCGTCAAGCACGGCAGCGGCATCGCCGGCATGGCGGGCGTGCGTGCAGTCGTAAGCGAACCGACCCACCGAGTGCTCGAGGGCACGGGCGAGCAGCGCGCGTTCGTCAAAGCCCTCGGCCCCGGCGGAACGCTGCAGCGCTCGCGCAGTCCCGGCCAGCAAGGCGAGGTGGCCGAACCCGATCGTCCCCTCCTCGAGGGCGGCGACACTTGCCGGCAACTGATCCGCTGCCTCGCCGGTCGCCACCGAGCGGGCGGCAGCACTCCCCGACATCCGGCACTCGTGGCGAACCCAGTCGATCGACGAGTTCGAACCCTGCGCGACGGCCTCGTCGGTGGCGGCGAACGCGGCGGCCTCGCGGGCGAAGCGCAGCTCCAGCAGATCGATGGTGTGACGGAGCCGGATCAGGCGCTCACCGAGCTGGAAGGGCGTGACCTCTACCGGCGGTCCGGCTACGAAGCACTCGACGAACGCTGCGAGCCCCTCGAGCGAGTGCTCCTTGTCGCGGCCATCACACATCGCAGGAGTATACACAAATTAGTGTAGCTCCATGGGCCTCGCGAGAACGCTCAGGCCACAGTCACTCGCCGCTGTGGCCGAGCTGCCGCGGCGAACATACGTTTGCTATGCTCTCGACGCCATGGCATCGGTCCTGACCCAGCGTTCCCCATCCCCATGGCGCAGGTTGGGCACCGACGCCACTTGGGTACGCTAGACGGTCAATGCCCAACGATCAGATCGTGATTCGCGGCGCGCGCGAGCACAACCTCAAGAACATCGACCTGACCCTGCCGCGCGACAAGCTCATCGTGATCACCGGGCTGTCGG
Organism: Candidatus Dormiibacterota bacterium; assembly: GCA_963756075.1. Lineage (GTDB taxonomy): Bacteria > Chloroflexota > Dormibacteria > Aeolococcales > Aeolococcaceae > Palsa-851. Next base: position 1,053,971 of record CAVWMH010000002.1, read on the forward strand.
GAAGCGGCAAGTCGTCGCTCGCGTTCGACACCATCTATGCGGAAGGTCAGCGGCGCTACGTCGAGTCGTTGAGCGCGTACGCGCGTCAGTTCCTGGGACAGATGGAGAAGCCCGATGTCGATCACATCGAGGGACTGAGCCCGGCGATCTCCATCGATCAGAAGGGAACCAGCAAGAACCCGCGATCAACGGTGGGCACGGTCACCGAGATCTACGACTACCTCCGTCTGATGTACGCCCGCATCGGACATCCGCATTGCCCCAACTGCGGGCGGGAGATCAGCAAGCAGTCCATCGAACAGATCGCGGACCAGGTCCTGCTCCTTCCCGAGGGCACCCGGTTGCTCATCTCCGCGCCGATGGTGCAGGGCCGCAAGGGCGAGCATCGCGAGGTCCTCGACGAGGCGAAGCGCCTCGGCTACGTCAGGGCGCGGATCGACGGCGAGCTCCACGATCTCTCCGAGCCGATCACGCTCGACAAGAAGTTCCAGCACGACATCGAGGTGGTGGTCGACCGCATCATCATCGGTCCGGAGCTGCGTTCGCAACTCCACGAGTCGCTGGAACAGGCGTCAAAGCTCAGTGACGGCCTCATCCTGCTGATCCCCGCCGACGCGGAAAGCGGCATGCAGGAGATGCTGTTCTCCGAGGAGTTCGCGTGCGTGTACTGCGGGATCTCGATGGAGGAACCGGCGCCCCGCAACTTCTCGTTCAACAATCCGCACGGCGCATGTCCGGTGTGCACGGGTCTCGGCGTGCGTCTCGAGGTCGACCCGGACGCGGTGGTCCCCGATCCATCACTGAGCATCGACGAAGGTGCGCTCTCGGGCTGGACGCGAGGCCCGTCGCAGCACTGGATGATGGAGGTGCTCGAGACCGTCTGCAGGCGCTTCAAGATCCCGCTCAACGTTCCATGGAACGAGCTCGACCCCAAGGAGCGGCGGCTCATCCTCTACGGACTCCCCAAGGACGAGACGGTGCGCATGCGCTACGTGTCGCACAGCGGCCACTCGAGAAGCTTCGAGGCGGGCTACGAGGGCGTGATCAACAACCTGCAGCGGCGCTACCGCGAGACCGAGTCCGAGTGGGTCAAGCAGGAGATCGAGCGCCTGATGATGCAGAAGCCGTGCCCGGCGTGCCACGGCGCGCGCCTCAAGCCGGAATACCTCGCGGTGACCATCGACGGGATGAACATCGCCGAGTTCTGCAAGCACAGCATCAGTTCGGCGTTGCGGCGCCTCGACTCGCTGCGACTCAGCGAGCGCGAGCAGACCATCGCGCGCCAGGTCATCAAGGAGATCAAGGAGCGCCTCGGTTTCCTCCACGACGTCGGGCTCGACTACATCACCATCGACCGGGGCGCGGCGACGCTGTCCGGCGGCGAGGCGCAGCGCATCCGGCTCGCGACCCAGATCGGCAGCAAGCTGATGGGCGTGCTGTACATCCTCGATGAGCCGTCGATCGGGTTGCATCAACGCGACAATCACAAGCTGATCCGAACCCTGCTCGCGCTGCGCGATATCGGGAACACGCTCATCGTCGTCGAGCACGACGAGGAGACGATTCGCGCGGCGGACTGGGTGGTCGACATCGGCCCCGGAGCCGGCGAGCACGGCGGCCTGGTGATGGCCTCGGGAACGGTCGACGATGTCCTCGCCGCGCCGGAGAGCATCACCGGACAGTACATGCGCGGCGAGCGCAGCATTCCGCTGCCGTTGATACGCCGCCCCGCGTCGATGAAGAACCTGGTGGTGCGCGGTGCGCGTGCCAACAACCTGCGCAACATCGACGCCACGTTCCCGCTCGGTTCCTTCATCTGCGTGGCAGGAGTCAGCGGCAGCGGCAAGAGCACGCTCGTCAACGACATCCTGTATCGAAAGCTCGCCCAGTCGCTGTACCGCGCCAAGCATCGTCCGGGCATGCACGACCGCGTTGAGGGCATCGCGCTCATCGACAAGGTGATCGACGTCGACCAGTCGCCGATCGGTCGCACACCGCGCAGCAACCCGGCGACGTACGTCGGCGTGTTCACCGACATCCGCGACCTGTACGCGAAGCTCCCGGAGGCGAAGATCCGCGGGTACAAGCCGGGTCGCTTCTCGTTCAACGTCTCGGGCGGCCGCTGCGAGGCGTGCGCCGGCGACGGGATGATCAAGATCGAGATGCACTTTCTGCCGGACATCTACGTGCCGTGCGAGGTGTGCAAGGGGCGACGCTACAACCGCGAGGCGCTCGAGGTGAAGTTCCGCGGCAAGAGCATCGCCGACGTGCTCGAGATGACCGTCGATGAGGCGGCGAAGCTCTTCGAGCACCAGCCCCGGATTCTGCGCAGGATGCGCACGTTGCAGGACGTCGGGCTCGGGTACATCCGCCTCGGCCAGCCGGCGACGCAGCTGAGCGGCGGCGAGGCACAGCGCGTGAAGCTGAGCACCGAGCTGTCGCGGCGCGATACGGGGAGCACCCTCTACATCCTCGACGAGCCCACCACCGGACTCCACTTCGCCGACGTCGAGAAGCTGCTCGCGGTGCTCCACCGACTCGTGGACGCGGGCAACACGGTGATCGTCATCGAGCACAACCTCGACGTGCTGAAAACGGCCGACCACATCATCGATCTCGGCCCGGGTGGTGGTGACGCGGGCGGCGAGATCGTCGCGGCCGGGACCCCCGAGGAGGTCGCGGCCAACCCGCGGAGCGCCACCGGCGAGTACCTCGCCCGCATGCTGCCGGCGCCGCGGGTGGGGGTCACGCGAGTCACCGGCACCCGCGTCGCGACACCGCGGCAACGCAGACGCGTTCCAGTTTCGACGTAAGCGAACAGCACGATCACATCGGGTGCGCTAACGTGAGGGCGCGATGACCTCCATGGATGGCGAGGATCGCCGCCTTCGGCTCAGGCGTCTCGACGACTGTCTCGACGTGCTCGAGCAGGCACACGAGCTCAACCTGACCCAGGTGAGCGATCGGATGGCGGAGGCGCTCAGCGAGCGGGTGCCGACGGTCCATCCGGGCATGCTCATCGCCGAGGCGATCGAGGAGGTTCTGCGTCAGCAGGAGCCCTACATGGTGCAGATCCGTCCCGAGGTTTCACGCAGGGTTCGGCGCCGCCGCGACCCGTTCGATGTGAGGCTGCTGCTCCAACGCCGCTGAGGCTCGCGCGTCCGGGAGAGGTCCCGCAGGTACACTCGTTCAGTCCATGAGTGCCTTCGGCTTCGATCCCGAGCAGATTTTTGCTCGGCGGCGCTCCCGTCCCAGGATCGTTCGGCCGCCAGGGCAGCTCCGGCGCCGGATCATCATCTTCGGCGTCATCGCGGCGATCATCGTGCTGCTCATCGTCATCCGATGGCTGCTCGGGCTGCGCGCGGACTACCTCTACTTCAAGAGCGTCGGCCACACCAACGTCTTCTGGACGCCGCTGATCGCCCACATCATCCTGTTCTTCATCGGTTTCGCGATCGTCGCGGTGGTCTTCGGCGCTGCCGTGTTCGGATGCTCCATGGCGGCGGCAAACCTGGACCGGCGCGGTCGCAGGATCGCGCTCTGGACTGGAGCCGTCATCGCGCTCATCGCAGGGGTCGCAGGTGGATCAACACTCTCCGGTGAGTGGCAGGACATCCTCGTCTGGATGCACTCGGTGCCGTTCGGGGCCACCGACCCGGTCTTTCACCAGGACTACTCGTTCTTCGTGTTCACCCTGCCGGCGGTGGACGACTTCATGGGCCTGCTCTGGGGGGCGGTGATCCTCGGGCTGCTCGCGGCAATCGCCACGGCGGCCGTGTCGATCACCGTGATGAACGCGCCCGAGGAGCTGCCGTTGCCGCTGGAGCCACCGCCGGGTCGCTCCCCGGAGGACGCGCTCCGCGCGGCCGTGGTCACCGGGGGGATCGGGCTCGCCGCCGTGTTCGTGCTGGCCGCGCTCGGTGCTCACTTCGGGGTGTACCACCTCGCCACCAGCGCCCACTCCCAGGGCGGGAACTACGTCGGCCTCGACGCCACCCAGCGCGCGGTGATCCAGCCGGTGCTCGGTTTCCTGCAGGTTCTGGCACTGGTGCTCGCCGTGGTCGCGCTGGTGCTCGTGGTCGTTCGCTGGCGCCATGCCTCCACCGGCACCGCGATCGCGTTCGGTTCCCTGCTCGGCGGATGGCTGCTGGTCGCGGGTCTCGCCCAGGCCATCCCGGCGGCGGTGTACCAGGCCACGAGCGTCGGGCCGAACGAGCAGACGGCGCAGACCCCCACCATCGGCGACTTCCTCACCACCAGCCGCTACGCCTGGGCGATCCAGGACGACACGCCCAATCCCCAGGTCGAGAACCGCGCCTTCGGCACGCCCCATCCCCCGACGCTCTCCGACCTCGAGCAGGACGTGGGGACCCTTCAGAACGTGCGTATCCAGGACCCCACCCAGCTCCCTGACACGCTGGCCCAGATCGACCGGAGCCGCAGCTACCAGACGTATTCGACGATCACCGTCGATCGCTACGCGGCCGTGAACGGCGGCGGCGACACCGAGGTCATGCTCGGTCCGAGGGAGATCGCCGAGGCGGATGTTCCCAACCCCTCGTTCGTGAACACGTCGTTGAACTTCACCCATGGATACGGCGTCACCGCGGTATCGGTGAACGCGGTGGCGGGCGAGGGGAAGCCGCAGGTCCTGGTCGGGCAGCAGCCGATGACCCAGGTGAGCCCGACGGCGCCCCCGGATCTCTCGTTCGGCGGCTCGACCACCGCCGACCCGAGCATCTACTGCGGCCTGGACACGACCCAGAACGTCGTCTCGGGCACGACGCAGCCGGAGTTCAACTACCCGTCCGGCAGCGGCGACAGCACCGTCCACGCGGACGCGCACGAGGTCGGCATCCCGATCACCAACCCGATCGACAAGCTCGCGCTCTCGCTCCAGGACTTCGGTGGCTTCAACCTCTTCCTCAACAACTCGCTGACCGCGAACAGCCGGGCGCTCGTGAACCGCCAGATCAAGGCGCGCATCACCTCGCTGGCGCCATTTCTCACCGTCGACTCGGACCCGTACATCGTCGTCGACCCGACCAGCGGGCACCTGGTGTGGATCGCCGACGCGTACGTCAAGTCGTCGCTCTTCCCCGAGGCATTCCAGCAGAGCGACGGCACGTCGTACATGCGCAACGCCGTCAAGGCGGTGATCGACGCCAAGACGTGCGGGATCACGCTGTATGCGGTGAACATGAACGAGCCGATCACGGCGGCCTGGAACGCGATCTACCCGGGGTTGCTCACACCACTCGACAAGATGACGATGTACCTCCGCTCGCATCTGCGCTACCCGGAAGACCTCTTCAACGATCAGGCGCAGGCGTACGCGTCGGTGCACATCCACAGCGCGTCGATCTTCTACCAGGGCGCCGACCTCTTCAACATCGCCCAGGAGAATCTCAACAACACGAACACCATCCAGGCCACGACGGCGTACTACGTCGAGATGACGCTCCCGGGCACCAGCAGCCCGCAGTTCGTGCTGCTGCAGACGTTTTCTCCGGGAGCGAGCGGGGGAGGCACGACGGCCAACAACATGACGGCGTGGCTCGCAGCTGAATGCGATTACACCGGCACCAACGAGCCCAAGCTTGTCGCGGTCCGACTGAACAACGCCGACAACGTGCTCGGTCCTCTGCAGTTCGACAACAACATCAACACCAATCCGCAGATCAGCTCGGAGATCACCCTGCTGAGCCACAACGGGTCGCTGGTCACGCTCGGCAACGTGATCGTCCTCCCCTTCAACAACGACTCCTTCCTGTACATCCGGCCGCTGTACGTGACCGCGGCGGCCAACAGCGGCACCGCATTCCCACAGTTGCAGGAGGTGATCGTCGGGACCCAGCAGAACGTCGCGCAGGGCACCTCGTTCAGCGCGGCGCTGCAGGCGTTGCTCAGCACCACCCAGCCCATCCCGGGGTTGAACAACGGAGGGACGACGACGCCGACGCCCTCGCCGTCCCCGTCGACCTCGCCCACGCCGTCGCCGAGCCCCGGCGTGACTCCCGACGCCGGCACCGATCGGCTCGATCCAGCAGCAGATCATCGCCCTGGACAGCAAGATCGTTGCCGACAACTCGGCCGCGGAAGCAGCGCTCATGGCCGGCAACTTCACCCTCTACGGCGCGGATGAGGCCAAGGTGCAGGCGGACCTGGTGGCACTGCAGAAGTTGCTCGCCCAGGCGTCACCCAGCCCATCGCCAAGCCCGTCGCCGTAACCGGAGACCGCCGAAACCATGAGCGACGCGGTTGACATCGCGCCGGGGATCCGGCAACTCGACACCCTGCTGGGCGGGATGGAGCAGCTCACCGCGGGATTCCTGATCGACGGGCCGATGCCCGCGCTGGTCGAGACCGGTTCGCAATCCAGCGTCCCCGCCGTGCACGCGGCGCTCGCCGAACTCGGCCTCGGACCGCTCGACCTTCGCTGGATCATCGTGACCCACATCCACCTCGATCACGCCGGCGCGGTCGGCGACCTCGCCAGGGACTTCCCGTCGGCCACCGTCGTCGTGCACGAGCGCGGCGCGCGCCACCTGGTGGATCCGACCCGGCTCATCGACAGCGCCTCACGCGTCTACGGGCCGCTCCTCGACGGCCTGTACGGCAGGATGACCGCCGTCCCGGAGGACCGCCTCATCGCCGCCGGCGACGGCTTCCGGGTGGACGTCGGCAACGGCCGGGAGCTGGTGCTCGTGGACTCCCCGGGTCACGCCAAGCACCACCACGCGGTCCTCGACGAGCAGACCGGCACCCTGCTGGTCGGGTGACGCCGTGGGCGTGCTGCTCCCGGACATCGGCGTGCTGCGGCCGGCGACACCGCCTCCCGACTTCGACCTCGAGCAGGCGACCCACAGCCTCCGCCGCTTCGCCGAGCTCCGTCCCGAGCACATGGTGCTCACCCACTACGGTCCGGTCGCCGACGCGCAGGCCACCCTCGCCGAGGCCGAGGCGATGCTCCACAGCTGGGTCGAGGTCGCCGAGCGGGTGATCGAGGGCGCCGCGGACGCCGGCATCGATGACGTCGCCGCGGCGCTCGCCGAGGCGTTCGCGCTGGATCCGGAGACCCTGCCGGAGGCCGTCCGCGAGAAGGCCGAGGTGCTCAACGGCGTGCACAGCAACGCGGCCGGGATCGTTCGCTACCTGGCACAGCGGGCAGCGGCACCCACCCAATGACCACGGCGGCCCGGCCGCGCGACCGGCTCATCGCAGCGGTCGTGCTGAGCGCGGTGATCGGCCTGGTGGGCGGGGGGCTCGCGGCGTGGGGGATCTACGCGCGCTTCGGCCCCGTCGAGCGGGTCACCCAGCAGAACATCATCGGGGGATCCGGCGGCAACAACGGCGCGCTCACCGCCGGCTCGATCGCCCAGGTGAAGTCGGCGTCGGTGGTGGAGGTGCTCACCAGGCCGGTGACCCCGGCGTCGCTCCTCGACGGGACGACCGGCATCGTCGACGGCTTCGTGGTGTCGGCGAACGGCCTGGTGGTGTCGAGCATCCACGCCATCCACGGGGCGTCCGCGCTGCGGATCGCCACCGCAGACGGCCACAGCTATCCGGCCCACATCGTCCGTGCCGATCCAACCCACGGGGTCGTCCTGCTCCAGGCGGACGGGGCGCAGGGACTCACCCCGCTGACGTTCGCCGCCGTCGCGCCGCGGGTTGGCGACCTGGCGATCGCCGTCGCGCACATGCCGCTGTCCTCTGTGGCCCTGGCGACCGGGGCCGTGAGCTCGCTCGGCATCACCGTGACCCTGCTCGATTCCGAGCCGCCGCTGCGCGACGTGCTCACCGTCGACGCGATCCCGGATCCGCACCAGGACGGAGCCCCGCTGCTCGACGGCAACGGCAGCGTGATCGGCGTCGTCGTCGACGCGGGGAACGCCGCGCCGGGCATCGTGGCGCTCTCGATGACCTCGGCGGCGGATCTTGTGGTTGCCGCGACGGGCGGAGGCGGGAACACGCCGGTTCCGAGCCTCGGCGTTCAGTCCCAGGTGATCGACCCGGCGACGGCTGCCGCGGCCGGACTACCGGTGGGGGCGCTGATCCTCTCGGTGAACGCGACCGGGCCGGGCGCGACGGCCGGTCTGCTGCCCGGGGACGTGGTGACCGCCGTGGGAAGCATCACCCTGGACGCCAGTCACCCCTTCGATCCGACCGTGCTGGGGCTCGCTCCGGGTGAGCAGGTGACCCTCACCGTGTACCGGAACGGGGCGTCGAAGACCCTGCAGCTGACCGTCGGGAGCGCCTGATGGCTCCGAGGCGGCACACTGAGACTCATGGAATTGACCTATCACGGCCTCTCGTGCATCCGGCTTCGCGGCAGGGACATGACCGTCGTCATCGATCCATCGCAGACGACGCTTCCCGGGCTCGCCAAGGGCACCGTCGGCATCATCGTCCGCACCGAGGGGGTCACCGACACGGCGAAGCTTCGTCACGCGCGAGGGTGAGCTCCAGGAGGTCTGCGGTCCCGGTGAGTTCGAGATCGGCGGGGTCGAGATCCTCGGCCTCGCGGCCGGCGAGACCACGGTCATGCGCGTCGCGGTCGACGATGTCCGGGTGGTCGCAGCGGGACGCCTGCGGCGGCAGCTCACCGAGGACGAGATCGACAGCCTCGGTCACGTCGACGTCCTTGTCATCCCCGTCGGCGGTGGCGACGCGCTCGGCGCCATCGAGGCGGCAAAGCTCGTCAACGCCGTGGAGCCGAGCATCGTGGTGCCGGCCCGCTACGGCGCCGGCGACGGCGGCGAGTTCGACCCGGTCGGCAAGTTCGCCCAGGAGATGGGGCTTGCCGAAGGGGCCTGGGAGCCACAGCCCCGACTCGTCCTCACCGGATCGAGCGGGCGAGAGCGATGAGACGCGGGTCGTCTTCCTCGAGGCGAGACCCGGCTGAGGGTGGCCTTCGAACATCAGTGCGTGCTGTCGCCACGCTGCTGATACAATCGTTGAAACTTTCCCGGGAGGCTCTGCGCATGGCGAAGTTCGTGTTCGTGACAGGCGGAGTCGTCTCCTCACTCGGCAAGGGAATCACCGCCGCCTCGATCGGCACGATCCTCAAGGCGCGTGGCCTGCATGTCGGCATGCAGAAGCTCGACCCCTATCTCAACGTCGATCCGGGCACGATGTCGCCCTATCAGCACGGCGAGGTGTTCGTCACCGACGACGGCGCTGAGACCGACCTCGACCTCGGCCATTACGAGCGTTTCGTCGACGTCGCCCTGAGCAAGGCGAGCAACGTCACCACCGGCAAGATCTACGCGTCGGTGATCGCCAAGGAGCGCCGCGGCGACTACCTCGGTGGCACCGTGCAGGTGATCCCGCACATCACCAACGAGATCAAGCATCGCATCCTCCGCGTGGCCGAAAATGAGCTGCCGCAACCGGATGTCGTCATCGTCGAGGTGGGCGGCACCGTCGGTGACATCGAGTCGCTGCCGTTCCTCGAGGCGATCCGCCAGATGAAGAACGACGTCGGGCGCAACAACGTGTGCTACGTGCACCTCACGCTGGTGCCGTACGTGAACGCGAGCGAGGAGTTCAAGAGCAAGCCGACGCAGCACTCGGTCAACCAACTGCGCTCGATCGGCATCCAGCCGGACGCCATCATCGCGCGCAGCGAGAAGCCGATCGGCGAGCCGCTCAAGGAGAAGATCGCCCTCTTCGGTGACGTGGAGATGCGCGCCGTCATCAACGTCCCGGACGCGAGCTCCATCTACCAGGTCCCGCTGATGCTCGAGGACGCGGGCCTCGGCGACTACATCGTGCAGCTGCTCAACCTCGATGCCACGCCCCCGGACCTCACCGCGTGGAAGGATCTCTGCGCGCGTATCGCGGCTCCCAAGCCGAGCGTCCGCATCGCGCTCGTCGGCAAGTACGTGGAGATGCCGGACTCGTACATCAGCGTGATCGAATCCCTGCGGCACGCCGCAGTACATTGCGGCGCCGACCTCGACCTCGTCTGGGTCAACAGCGAGCACCTCGACGAGGACATGAGCCCGCTCGAGGGCACCGACGGCATCGTGGTGCCCGGCGGGTTTCGGTCATCGGGGCATCGAGGGCAAGGTGCTCGCCTCTCGCTACGCGAGGAAGCACCTGGTGCCGTACCTCGGGCTGTGCCTCGGAATGCAGTGCGCTGTCGTCGATATCGCCCGCGAGGTTCTCGACGCTGCCGACGCAAACTCGACGGAGTTCAACGCCTTCACGTCGCATCCGATCATCGATCTGCTCCCCGAGCAGCGCGACATCGAGGAGAAGGGCGGCACCATGCGCCTCGGGGTGTATCCGTGCAAGCTCACTCCCGGGACGCGCGCCGCCGAGGCGTACAGCGAGCCGGTGGTGTACGAGCGCCACCGTCACCGCTTCGAGTTCAACAACCAGTACCGCGACGCGCTCGCGGGTGCGGGGGTCGTGTTCTCCGGCACCTCCCCGAACGGGCGGCTCGTCGAGATCATCGAGCTTCGCGACCACCCGTTCTTCGTCGGCTCGCAGTTCCATCCCGAGTTCCGCTCGCGACCGGGCCGCCCGCATCCGCTGTTCCGTGCATTCATGGCTGCGGCGACGCGCGATCCCAGGTTCGGCGAGCAGCCGGCAACGACTGCAGACGTCGCCGGCGTTCCCACGGAGACCAAGACAGCGGTCTGAGCCCGGCCCGCAACGCGGCAGCCGCGCAAATCGTTACGCGAAACTGCCCGTGCAGGGCCACGTTGCACCGTCAATCGACAAGGTTGACGGAGGCACATTCGATGACCCGGAATCGCGCCGCACTGGCCATCCCTGCGGCTCTGGTGATGCTCTCAGGCTGTGGCGCTGCCGCAGCAGTCACGGCGCGGACGACAACTGTGTCCGACCTCAACCCGAATGGAGCGGCCGCGGACGCGTCGCCCCACGTGCACGTGCTGGTACAGCCGGCGGTCGTGCCCACGCCCACCGCGGTCCCGGCGGCGTCGCACCCGATCCCGGTCCCCGCAACGAACGGAGACGTCGTCTCGGTGCTCACCGCCGGCGCAACGCAATGGCTGGAGATCCTGTCGCACAAGGGCGCGGTGCTCGCAAAGACCGCCATCAACCCGATCCTCGGGTGGATGGTCAACGCCGGCCCGGGCGGCGCGTACTGGAGCCAGAGCGGCGCGGAGTACGAGCTGACCACGTCCGGCGCCGTGCGCAAGCTCGGGCCGGTGCCCGGCGATTCGAACGGCGTCGTCATCGGACCGGACGGCACGTCGTACGCGTATGCAACCAACGACCAGGGCAAGACTGGGATGGTCAACCGGATCGTGGTGGTGCACCCGGGTGGCTCTGCCGTGACCATCGCCGACCGTTTCGACAATCCGAACCTGCCGCAGGCTGACGCGCCGGCCAGTTGGGAGTACTACCTCATCAACTGGACGTCCTCGGGCATCGCGTTCGCCCGCGTGCCCACCGGTGGGTGCGGATGTGGCTCATTCGACATGCAGATGCAGTCCGCATACTCGGCGACCATCAACCCCGTCACCGAGGTGGTCACGCCCCTGACCGCCAGCTCGTCGTGCCCGCTCAGCGCAGTCGGGCCAGGCATGGAGACCGCGTGCTTTGCCGGGACGACCAGCACAACCGGCCTGCACGTGGCCAGCCGCGGCGTCGTCCGCCACGTCTTCCCGATGTCGGGTGCCAACGTGGGCGGTGACGCGGTCTTCTCGCCGTCGGGCACCGAGCTGGCATACGTGACCATCCCGGCGGCCGAGGACAGCTGCGGCGCAACGTGGAACGCAACGCTGCGCGTCCTCAACCTCGCCACCGGCGCCGCCGTCACCCGAACCCTCGGCGAGTTCTCGCCGGCGGCGTGGGGCTCCGACGGTCTCCTCTACGGCTCGATCGCGACCCAGAGCGGGTCGGTGGCTTCGCTGGTCGCCGTCAATCCCGCGACACTCGCGGTCACACAGATCAGCCCGGCGATCACCGGCCAGCAATTCGTCGGGGTCATGTAGCGGGGTACGCTGCTGCTGATGAGCACGGCAGCGCGTAACGTCCCGGCGACTGATCGGATGATCCGTGGCCGGAACCGCGGCCTCGAGTTGCTTCGCGCAACCGAGGCCGCCGCGCTGTCCGTGGGTCGGTGGCTGGGACGCGGCGACAAGGCCGGCACCCGCGATGCCGGTCACGCGGTGATGGAGGAGGCGCTGGGCGTCATGCCCTTCGAGGGGCGCATCGTCATCGGTCCGGAGGGCTCCAACAACCGGCTGGTCGCGGGCAGAACCATCGGGGCCGGCCGGGAGCGTGTCGACCTCGCGGTGCTCCCCGTCGACGGCATCAGCCTGGTGGCGGGTGGCCTGAGCCAGGCGCTCAGCGTCGCCGCCGTCGCCGAGACGGGGGGCATCCTGCAGCCGCCACCCGTCGCCTACATGCACAAGATCGCCGTCGGTCCGCAGGCGCGCGGCGCCGTCGACATCAGCGACACGCCGGAGAACAACCTCCGCCGGGTCGCCTTCGCCATGAACGTGCAGGTGCAGGACCTCACCGTCGTCCTGCTCGACCGGCCGCGCCACCAGGCGCTGCTCGAGCGGCTGCGCGGGCTCGGTGCGCGCGTGGCCATCGTCAGTGACGGCGACGTCGGCCTTGCCATGATGGCCGCCTGGCCCGGCTCCGGCATCGACGTGATGATCGGATCCGGAGGGACGCGCGAGGCGATCGTCGCCGCCTGCGCGATGCGCTGCCTCGGCGGGGAGCTGCAGTGCCGTCCGTGGGTGCGCCACGAGGACGAGGCCGCCGCGATGCGCGAGGCGGGCTACGACCCCGAGGCGGTGCTCAGCATGGAGCAGCTCGTGCCCGGACGCGAGGTGAGCGTCGCGGTGACCGGCATCAGCGGCGGGGGATTGCTGCGCGGGGTCCGGTATCACAACTGGTGGGCGGAAACCCACAGCCTGGTGATGCGCGCGCAGAGCGGGACGGTGCGCGAGATCCTCGCCAAGCACCACGTCGCGCTCCAGCCTGACACCGCCCGCATGGTGCGTTGACGCCGGACGCGTCGAGCCCGGCGGCACTGCTCGAGCCCCCGTCGCGAGCGCTCCGCGCCGGCATGTGGACGGCGAGCCTCGGCCTGCGGATGCTCGGCCCGGGGCGGTACGCGATCGGTGACGTCATCGGCGCCTGCATCTACGCGACGTCACCCACCAGCCGGCGCCGATGCGCGCGCAATCACCGGCGCCTCGACCCGACGCTCGATGCGCGCGCAGCGCGGCGGCGCGCCTTCGCATCGTTCCGCAATTACGCGCGCACGTCGGTCGACTTCGTCTGGCAGTACGGGGTGCCGGCGCACGCGATGCACCGTCACTTCCGCGCCTACGGGCTCGAGCATGCCCATGCGGCGATCGACGAGCACGGTGGGGGAGTCTTCGCGCTCGCCCATTTCGGCAGCTGGGACGTCGCGGCGTCGTGCGGGTTCGCCTCGGGACTGCGCGTGACCGCCGTCATGGCGCCGGTCGGCCCCGACCTGGTGACCAGGATCGCGGCCTGGGCGAGACGGCGCCAGGACCTCGAGGTGCTGGTGTCCTCCAGCGCGGCGCGGGGGCTGATCCGCGCGGTGCGACGGGGGAGGTTCGCCGCCATCCTCAGCGACATCCCCGATCGTGGCGAGACCACCATCGTCGACTTCTGCGGTGGCAGGGTCGCTTTCAGCACCGCCGCCGCGTGGCTGGCGCGCGTCGCCAAGGTCCCGGTCATGCCGGTGGACTGCTTCCGATACAGGGGGCTCTACCGCCTGGTGGTGCATCCGCCGATCGGCATCGAGCCGGGAGCGAGCGATGCCGACGTCACCCAGCGCATCGCGACGGGGCTGGAGGCGGCGATCCGTCGCAGCACCCGGAGTGGTGGTACCCCTTCCGCGAGATCTATCAGGGCTGACAGTGCCGCTTGGCCCGGTCACGGCCAGGTGGGCCTTCGCTACTGAAGTTGTCGAGGGAGCTCGTTTCCTGTAGCATTGTCTTATGACAATAGAGAAAGGGTTCAGCGAACTCGGAGGCGCGACAAATCCGGTTCAGGCCGATGGGGCCGGCGGCGGTGGTCCGGCGACCGGTGCAGGCGGACCGGTATCGGCGATTGAATTCCGGCTCGACCCCGCATCAGGGGTGCCGACCCACCTGCAGCTCGTCCACCAGGTCGAGCACGCCATGCGGCTCGGATATCTCAAGCCTGGCGACCAGCTGCCCAAGGTCAGGGACGCCGTCGCCTCGCTCGCCATCAACCCCAACACGGTGCTCAAGGCCTACCGCGAGCTCGAGATCAAGGGCCTGGCGGCCGGTCGCCCCGGTCAGGGCACGTTCGTCACCGCCACGCTCAGTCAGGCCACCCTGCCGGAACTGACCCAGCTCCGTCGCTCCCTGCTCGGCTGGCTGGCGACCGCGGATACCGCGGGGTTGGATGAAGACGGGATGGTTGCGCTCTTCACCAGCGTGCTGCGGGATGTTCGTGACCGCCGCGGTGGCTCCGGCGACCGAGGCGGCGCAGACGGCGAAACCGAGGGTGTGGCATGAACGTCCTCGAGTCCAGCGGCCTGGGCAAGCGGTACGGCGACACCTGGGCGCTGCGCGACTGCACCCTCGCGATCCCGGAGGGGCACGTGGCGGCGCTGGTCGGGCCGAACGGCGCCGGGAAGACCACGCTTCTCAACCTGACCGTCGGTCTGGCTGCTCAGACCGAGGGCATCGTCACCGTGCTCGGCGGCCTGCCCGCCGGATCGCCGGCGGCATTGGACGGCATCGCGTTCGTCGCGCAGGACACGCCGCTGTACAGGAACCTCTCCGCCGCCGACATGCTGCACGTGACTCGCAACCTGAACCGGCGTTTCGACGAGGCGTACGCGAGAGCTCGGCTCGTGGACCTCGGGATCTCGCTGGAGCGCAAGACCGGCAACACTGTCCGGCGGCCAGCAGGCGCAGCTCGCACTGACCCTGGCGCTGGCCAGGCATCCCCGGCTGCTCGTGCTGGACGAGCCGATGGCGATGCTCGACCCGCTCGCCCGGCACGACTTCATGGCCACGGTGATGACCGCGATCGCGGACGACGGCGTGTCGGTGGTGCTGTCTTCGCACGTGCTCGCCGAGCTCGAGCGTGTCGCCGATTACCTCGTCCTGATGTCGGGCGGGAGCGTTCAGGTGGCGGGTGAGGTCGACGCGCTGCTTGCCGGCCACTGCGTGCTCACTGGTCCAGCCGCCGAAGCCACCAGGCACACCCAGCGAATGAACGTCGTGCACGCCAGGCGCGGCGGGGGGCTGGCCCACCTGCTGGTCAGGACCAACGGAGTCAACGAGCCTGCGCCGCCAGGCTGGGCGGCGCACCCGGTGAGCCTGGAAGAGCTGACCCTGGCGTACATGCGCGATCCAGCCGCCGCGTCGCTGCCTGGCCCGGCGCATGCGGTCGTTCAACCGCTGGAGGTGGGGAATTGAGCACGGTGACCATGCCCACGCGGGCGCGACACGATGCGAGTCTGAGGCCGCTGCCGTGGCGGAGGATGGCCTGGGTCACGTGGCGGCAGCATCGGCTCACATTGGCCGGGGTCGCCGCGCTCCTCGGCGCGGCAGGCGCTTACCTGCTGATCACGGGCATGCCGATGCACACGGCCTACGCCGCCGTGGCAGCCTGCCGCCCGACCGGTTCACACATCTGCCAGCAGTTGGACAACAATTTCTTGAACACCTATGCGCCGGGCGTCGGTCCCGCCCTCGGGCTGTTGCAGGTGATCCCGGCGCTCATCGGAGCGTTCGTCGCCGCGCCGGTGCTGGCCAGGGAGCTGGAGAGTGGCACGTTCCGTTACGCGTGGACTCAGAGCTACGGTCGGACACGCTGGACAGTCGCCAAGCTGGTGCCGCTCGCGATCGTGGTCACGGTCGCCGCCGGAGCGTTCAGCGCGCTCGTCTCGTGGTACGTCCAGCCGATCCTCGGCGCGGGCGACAACAACGGCCCACTGTATCCAACGCTCTTCGACCTGCTCGGGATTGCGCTCGCCGCCTGGACGCTGGCAGCGTTCGCGATTGGCATCCTGAGCGGCGTCCTCATCCGCCGTGTCATCCCCGCAATATTCGCCACCCTCGCCGCGTGGGCCGGGCTTGCCTTCGTGACCGGATTCTTCCTGCGTGCGCACTACGCCGCGCCCGTGGTGACGAGCAACCCCACCATTCCCGTCCAAGCCTGGGTCATCAACCAGGGGTGGTTCAAGGGCGGCAACCCGGTGAGCCTGAGCATGATGAACCAGGCGTTCGCACCGGTCGACATTCGCGCGGTGACAACCGAGCTGTGGCAACCGGGCCCCGCAACTCCGGCCAACCTCGACCCTGTGCAGTACCTCATGCAGCACGGCTACACGCAACTGACGACCTACCAGGCGGCCAGTCACTTCTGGCCGTTCCAGTGGATCGAAGGTGGTTGGCTGCTCGCGCTCTCGCTGATCCTCATCGCCTCAGCCGTGTGGCTGGTGCGCCGCCGCGCGGCCTGAGCCGCGGCAGGTTTGCGTCGCCGCGTCAGTGGCTCAGCGGATCCGTGCCCTGGTCCGTGCGCGGGCCCATGAGCGGCCGCCCCGGGCGCTCATCGAAGACGAGCCGCTGATACACGCGCCGCCAGAAATGGCCGTACACGCGCGCGTCGCGGGGCAGGCCCTCGAGGCGGCGGAGCAGGAGCAGCACCAGGATCGCCAGGCAGCCACTGCCGAGGATCCAGCCCTCCGAGCCACCGAAAAAGAACGCGACCACGGGCAGCAGGACGAACGCGACCAGCACCGCCATGGCGATCCGGCCGCGAATCGCCCCCCAGGCGAAACACATCAGGAGCGCGATCAGCCCGGCGATCGACAGCGCCGCAACGGCCCCGGTGGCCACCGCGACGCCGCGCCCGCCGTTGAAGCGCATGTAGACGGGCCAGCCATTCCCGGCCACGGCGCAGACGGCGATGAGCATGCTCGCGCTGAGCGGGAGCCCGGCGAGCCGCGACGCCACCACCGGCGCGAACCCCTGCACGAACTGGAGCGGGCCGACGATGATCGCGATGTCGATGCCGGCGTGCCGGTACACGTTGCTCGTCCCGATGTTGCCGGTGCCGAAATTGCGCAGGTCGAGCCCGTAGCGCTTGCGGCGCACCAGCAGCCAGCCCACCGGCAGGCCGCCGATCAGGTAGGCGGCGAGGCACCAGCCCGCAACGACCCACGGTGAGATCATGGTGCCGCCAATCATGCGTCTTGTGTACGGTAGCTGACGGTGCGGGATAGAGCGCTGGTCGTGGATGGCGGTGCCGCGCTGCAGGAGGACCTGGAGCGGGGTGTCGCCGTCGTGCCCCAGCGGATCACCGTCGGACCGCGCGAATTCATCGACGACGGGAATGTCGAGACGTACGCGACGTTCTACGCGATGCTCCGCGGCGACGGAGTGACCGCGACGTCGACCCCGTCGCCCGGGGCATACCTGGACGCCTTCCGGCGGTGTGACGCCGAGACGGTGCTCTGCCTCACCATCCCCGAACGCTGGAGCGGCATGCACTCGACGGCGAACCTCGCCGCCACCATGCTCGAGGCGGAGGAGGGCCGGCGGCGGGTCACGGTCATCGATACCGGGACGGCGGTGGCCGGCTTCTCGCTGGTCGCCCGCTGCGCCGCCTACCTTGCCGAGACGACGCCCGATCCCGACGCGTGGGTGGCGGCGATCCGCGCGGCCTGTGCCCAGGTCCGCGTCTACGGGGCACTGGCGACCCTGACCTACGTGGCACGCACCGGGCGCGTCCCCACGCTGCTGGCGGGGATCTCCAACACGCTGCGCGTCCGTCCTGTTTTCCGGCTGCTTGAAGGCGGCAACACCGGCAGGGTGGGGCTCACCCGCACGGTCTCGGGCGCGGTCGGCCAGCTGGAGCGCGTCGCCGTCGACGAGCTCGGCGCGGGACCGCAATGGCTGATGGTGTTCCACGCCGACGCCCCGGACGACGCGGCAGCGCTCGCCACGCGTCTGTCGGCGGCAGTGCACGTGGTGCGCTGTGAAAGCCTGCCGTTGAGCCCGATGTTCGGTGCGCACACCGGCCCCGGAACGATCGGTTTTGCGGCACTGCCGTGGCCGGGGGGCGCCCCGCCGGATTGACTCGGATTCGACGGCGCGCGCTGTTCGATGCCACCACCCCTACCATCGACACGTGGTGACGGAGGCCGCCCGTCCGGACGAGCCGCGCCTGCAAGTCGAGCAGGATCACGGCGAGTTCGATGTGCCGCATCGCTCGCGTCGCCGTTGGATCGGATACATCCCGCTGCTCTTCGCGCTGGGTGCGATCGCGGCTCTGTTGGTGTATGCGGACCCACACAAGATCGGTATCGCCTTTCAGCATTTCAACCTCGTCTACATCCCGATCGTGGTCGTGCTCGCGGTCGGCTTCTACCTCGTCCAGGGCGTGCGCTGGTGGACGTTGAACCGCGCGCTCGGGATCACGTTCCCGTTGCGCGATACCGTGTTTCTCACCGAGACCGGTCAGGCGACGGCACTGCTTCCGCTCGGTGAGCTGACCCGGGCACTGCTCCTGTCCAAAGCCGCTGCCGTACATCTCGGCTCGGTGGTCGCCAGCGAGACGGTGCAGGAGTTGCTGTTCGTGTTCATGCTGTTCGCTCTCGCGCTGCCGAGGGCGCTCGGCCTCCACCTCATCGCGATCGCGGTCGTTGTCCCGATGCTCTTCGTGATCGCGATCGTGGCCGTCCTCACCGTCGAGAGGCTGTACGCGCGCGTGCGCCGCATCATCGGGCGCGTCCCGGTGCTCAAGCGTCTCCGCCCCGCTGTGGACGAGCTGCATCGCGACACGCGACGGCTCTTCCGGCATCCGGACACGTACCGATACCTGCCGCTGAGCGCCGTCCAGGCGGTCATGGCGGTGAGCCTGCTCTGGGCTGTCGCGGAGGCGGTCGATCCCGGCAAGCTCAGCTGGACGAGCGCGGGCTTCGTCTATGCCGCGACGCAGGGGGCCGCGTGGTTGAGCCTGGCGCCAGGTGGGCTTGGCGCCGTGGAGGCGAGCACCGCGGGGCTCCTCGTCCTGCTCGGCATCAGCTTCGACATCGCCACCGCGATTTCAGTCATGCAGCGACTGGCGGACAAAGGCCTAAATACGGTCATCGGGTGGGTCTGCTACCTGTTCGCGCGTCGCCGGTACAACCTCACCGGTGCGTCGCTGTTCCGCTTCGAGATGCCGCGCGCGGAGGAGGCGGTGGGGGCCGGTCCGAGCTAGTGATTTCATCCCACCAGGGTGCGCTGCTGCATTTGTGTAATCATGTAATCCATGAAAGGACACACCGCTCCCGACCCGCTCACCGACGAGGAAGTCTCCGGCTGGTTCGCCGGCCGCCTGCCTGAGGGGCTCTACAAGTCTGCCCCCACCATCAGCTCCGATCCCGACGAGATCCTGATCGTCGGCGAGATCGACGAACCAGAGCTCGCCGCCGATGCCGCCGAGGGCACCCGCGCCGCGGCTCGCAGCGCCAGGATCGCCCGATTCCGGGGAGACACTCGCGACGCCCGCGTCAAGGTCGCCCGCGACGCCGAGCGCCTCTTCGGTCGCAAGGTCTCCTGGGGCGCCCGCTGCGGCGGCGTCGAGGAGCTCTTCACCACCCTCGGGGTTCCGGTCATGACCCGGCTCCGGATCCAGGATCGCCGCGTGCTCGACACGCTGATCGAGGCCGGCGTCGCCCGCAGTCGCAGCGAGGCACTGGCCTGGTGCGTCCGCCTCGTGGCGCAGCATCAGTCCGAGTGGATCGAGAGCCTGCGCGGTGCGCTGACATCCGTCCAGAAGGCGCGGGCCGAAGGTCCCGATGTCGCCTGACCCGAGCGATGACGGCGAGTTGCTCGACGCATACTCGCGCACGCTCACCCAGGTAGCCGCCGCCCTCGCGCCGTCGGTCGCGGCGGTGCAGGTCAGCTCGAGCGGACGCCGCGGCGCTCCGCTCGGGAGTGGCTCGGCGGTGGCGCTGAGCTCCGACGGCTACCTGGTCACCTCCGCCCACGTGGTCGCCGGTGGCGACGGCGGCAGGCTCGACCTCGCCGACGGGCGGCAGCTTCGCTTTCGGGTTCGAGGGCGAGACCCGCTCTCGGATCTCGCGGTGCTGGTCGCCGAACACGGCGAGCTCCAGCCGGCGCGGCTCGGCGACGCCGCCGCGCTGCGCGTCGGCCAGCTGGTGGTGGCCATCGGGAATCCCCTCGGCCTCGCGGGCAGCGTCACCGCCGGCGTCGTGAGCGCCCTGGGCCGGTCGCTGCCGACGCGGGCCGGCGCCCAGGTCCGGGTCATCGACGACGTGATCCAGACCGATGCGGCGCTCAACCCCGGCAACTCGGGCGGGGCGCTCGCCGATTCCGCCGGCCGCGTCGTCGGGATCAACACCGCGCTGGCGGGCGTCGGCCTTGGTCTCGCCGTCCCGGTCAACACCACGACCGAGCGGATCATCGGCGCCCTGGTCCGCGATGGACGGGTCCGGCGAGCCCACCTCGGCGTCGCCGGGTCGGCGCGTCCGATCCCGCCTCGCTGGGCCGCCGAGATCGGCCGGAGCAAGGGGCTCGGGGTGGTCGAGGTCATCAAGGGCAGCCCCGCCGAATCCGCCGGCCTGCGTCCGGGCGACATCATCATCGAGGTGGACGGAAGGCCGATCGAGAGCCCGCGCGACCTGCAGCGCCTCATGGTCGACGGTCCGATCGAGCGCTTCCTGGTGATCCGGGTGCTGCGCGGGCCATCCAGTTACGTTGTGACCGCGATCCCGGACGAACTCGCCGCCGCGTAATACCCTGCGTCCATGCCCAACGCCCTCACGCGCGTTCCCGATGCCGCGGCGCCGCCGCTCGGAGCCCTCGCCTCCGCAGTCCTCCCGGTCGCCGATTTCTTCATGCTCGCGATGTTCTCCAAGCCGCCGAGTGGAACGTTGCGGACGACCTGGGTCACCCCCTCGACCTACTGGATGACGCTCGCCACGTTCGTCGGCGCCATGGTGATCGCCGCGTTGCTCATCTCCGGCGTCATTGGGAGCCTCACCACCATGTCGATCGTCGGCATGGTGATCTGCTTGCTCTTTGCGGTCGGTGCGGGGTCTGTCGCGATCGTGGGTGCAGACCAGCGCCGGTCTCACTGAGGCCGAGTCCACCCCGCTTGACCCGCCGTTCGCCAAGGCGTGGTCGGGTTGACGTGACGGGCGCTGGGGGAGAATCGCCTCATGCGCCCTGTCGTCGCTCGCCCTGACGGCGAGATCGAGGTTCTCGGAGGGTTCCGTCCCGCTGCCCGCTCGGGCGGACGCGTGCTCAAGCTCGATATCTCGCAGCTGATCCCCCTGCCCGAGGGCACGCACGCTCATGCACCTGCCCGGACGTCGGGCGCTGGCGCTGGACTCAAAAGACCGGCCCGTCGACGTCGAGGCGGATCTGCTCCCCGTGGCGGCGGTGCTCCCGGTCGGCCACCTGCGCACACTCCTGCCCGCGTCGCGCCCGCTGCCGGGCAGCCGGCGCCTCCCTCTCTATGGATATGCGGCGGTGGTGGAGCACCACGACGAGCTCATGGTCGCGGCCCTGAGCACCGACGCCTTCGGGTGGTGGGAGCCGCGCCGGTACGCGGGAGGCGGCCTCGACGCGGCGATCGAGAGTGCGCGCCAGGCGCTGCCCGGCAACCGCCTCGTCGACCACCTCGCGATCTGCGCCACCGACCTCCGCTGCTACACGGCGCAGAACACCTTCCTGCGCCGCTACGAGGGAGCGCTCCCCGCCTCGCCCGCCTGCAACGCCGACTGCCTCGGCTGCATCTCCCTGCAGACCGACGGCCAGGCGCCGGCGCCCCAGCCCCGGATGCGCTTCGCGCCGACCGCCGACGAGCTCGCCGGGATGGCCTCGTTCCACCTCGGTGGGTCCGATGCCGGGATCGTCTCGTTCGGCCAGGGCTGCGAGGGAGAGCCGCTGACCCGTGACGACGTCCTCGCCCGCGCCGTCGCCATGATCCGCGCAGAGCATCCCGCGGCGACCATCCACGTCAACACCAACGGGAGCCGGCCGCAGGTGCTCCAGCGGCTCATCGACGCCGGGTGCAACAGCGTCCGGATCAGCGCCATCTCCTTCACCGACGCCGTGTTCCGCGCGTACTACCGCCCGGTCGGGTACTCGATCGACGACGTCGTCGAATGCGGCCGGGTCATGACGCGAGCGGGCGGCCAGGTGTGCCTGAACCTGCTCACCTTTCCGGGGCTCACCGATTCGAGCGCGGAGCTCGACCGAACCGCCGCCGCCGTCGTGGAGATGGGCGCCCATCAGATCCAGTGGCGTTCGCTCAACTGCGACCACGACTGGCTCATCGACGTCCTGGCGGCTCGCGGGTTGCTCCCCGACGACGGCATCGGCCTGGCGGCCGCCTATCAGCAGCTGGTCGACCGGCTCCCCGGCGTGACCCACGGCAACTTCACCCGCCCGGTGGCGATGGCCCTGGATTGAGCCGAACGCGAGCGTGGTATCGTCAAGTCGTCCCTTCCGCGTGAACCAAGGCGCCCCATGAAAGCCACGATCCATCCCGAGTACCACGTCGACGCTGTTGTGCATTGCCTCTGCGGCAATACCTTCACCACCGGCTCCACGCTCACCGAGCTGAAGACCGAGGTGTGCTCGGTGTGCCATCCCTTCTTCACCGGGACGCAGCGCATCGTCGACACCGGCGGCCAGGTCGAGCGCTTCCGCCGTCGCGCCGAGCAGGCAAAGAAGAGTTAGCTCAGCCGGCGCCCGGCGGCGGTCGGACGCACTAAGGCCTCGACAGCAGTCCCGAGATATCCAGCTCGAGGGATGTGACAACCCGTTCTGATACGTCGCGCATCTCGTCGGCGGTGAGCCGGCCAACCCGCCGGAGAATTGCTTTCTTCGCAACCGGGGCCACATACATGGCGTTGACATATGCCGCTTTACCGGAGGTCCCGTGGCTCTCCTGGGCGCCAACCAGGTAGAACGTCGGGTGCGTCCCACTGAGCAGACGTCGGTAGAGCCCAGGCTTCTTTTTGGACATCTCCTGATCGATTGAGTTGATACGTGCCGCCATCACATCGTCACGTGAATCAGAAGTTCCGTCCTGCAGGAGGAGGATCCGGCGCAGCTTGACGGACACGAGGATCCGCGGCATATCACCGGGCGCTATGTCTGCCTGGAAGTCCTCGATTAACTCATATTGGGCGAGCTTCGAAAACTCGGCCTCGGCGCTCGGCAGCAACGCGTCGATGGGGAATCCGGCCGTAAATGGGTAGAGGGCGAGACAAACGGAGCCGCGCGTGAGTTGAGAGCTCGCAGCCGGCATCTACGACCAGCTTTCCACGATCCCTTGTGCCAGGTCGCGGTCAGCTTCGCGCTCGTCGCGAAGCAGATTGAAATCGTCGTCGTCGAGAAGCTGATCCACTGACACTGGCTGACCACGACGACGACGCTCGAGCAACCCACTCACGGCGTCGTAGTCATCCGGGTGGATCATGTAGAGCGCCGCCCGGCCGTGGTTCTGGACGACCACGGGCATGATGGCGGGCCAGCGCCTCCCTTGCGGCGTTCGGGATTCGCACTTCACTCGCTGACACGACGGTTTCAGACATTTCGTCAGAATAGTACAATCCGTCAAGATTGTCCACCCCGGCGAGATTGCTCGTGGGCCACCAACCGCGTGCTGGGTATCACCACTAGCATGCCGACCATGCCCAGAGCCCAGCGGTGCCGCGACCTCCTGCTCACCGTCGCGGTCAATGCGGTGAGCGCGCCACCGGGGACGTTCTTCTACGGTGGTCAGGCGGTGATCGAAGGCGTGCTCATGCGCGGCCGCGATCACTACGCCGTTGCCGCGCGCAAGCCGAACGGCGAGATTGCGATCTGCACCGATGTGCTGCGCTCGCGCGTGTACACCGCCGGCATCTGGCGCCGTCCGTTCCTTCGTGGCGTCGCCGGCCTCTACGAGACGATCCACCTGGGCATGCGCGCGCTGCAATGGTCGGCGCTCGTGCAGCTCGGTCAGGACGCGGAGATCGGTGAGGGCGCCATCCGCGGCGCGATGATCGCGTCGCTCGTCTTCGCGCTCGCGCTGTTCATCGGCGCTCCGCTGCTGCTCGGCGGATTGCTGCATCGCGGGACCTCGCAGTCGATCGGCGCGGTGCTCATCGAGGGCGTGATTCGCGCCGCGATCCTGGTCGGCTACCTGCTGCTGATCGGGCTGATTCCCAATGTGCGCCGGCTCTTTCAGTATCACGGCGCCGAGCACATGGCCATCAACGCGCTCGAGGCCGGCGATGCGATCGACGTTGCGCACGTGCGTGGACGCAGCCGCCTCCATCCGCGCTGCGGCACGGGGTTTCTCGTTGTGGTGGCGCTGGTGAGCGTCGGCGTCTTCGCGCCGCTCGGACTGCTCCCCACCGCGGTGAGGCTCGTCTGCCAGATCGTGCTCGTCCCGGTGGTGGCCGCGGTGTCGTACGAGATCATTCGCGCGCTCGTCCGGGTGCGCACGACGTTGCCGGGCCGCATCGCGCTTGCGCCGGTGCTCGCGACCCAGCTGCTGAGCACCCGACCACCGGCCGATGCGCAGATCGAGGTTGCCATCGCGGCGCTCGACGCCGCGAGGTCCGGTGGCGGTGTCGTCTCCGAGCCGTCCGGAGCGCGCTGAGACAGTGGCCGTGACA
Organism: Candidatus Dormiibacterota bacterium; assembly: GCA_963756075.1. Lineage (GTDB taxonomy): Bacteria > Chloroflexota > Dormibacteria > Aeolococcales > Aeolococcaceae > Palsa-851. The sequence goes on from CAVWMH010000002.1 coordinate 1,078,617, forward strand.
GAGATGAATCCGTTCGAACAGCGCCTCGCTGCGCTCGAAGCACGCTACAACGAGCTTGGAGAGCTGCTCAGCGCGCCGGACGCATACCAGGACCTCGACCGCGTCCAGCAGCTGTCGCGCGAGCAGGCGAAGTTGCGCGAGGTCGTCGAGGCCGCACGCCGCTGGCGCGATGCGCAGGATGCGGCGCGCGAGGCCGAGGAGATGGCACGCGCGGAGAGCGATCCGCAGATGGTCGCCATGGCGGAGGAGGAGCACCACGCGCAGATCGGTGCCGCCGAGGCGGAGTACGACAAGCTGCGTGCGCTGCTCCTGACCGCGGATCCCAACGACGACCGCGACGTCATCGTCGAGATCCGCGCCGGGACCGGTGGCGACGAGGCCGCGCTCTTCGCAGCGGATCTCTTCCGGATGTACCTGCGCTACGCGGAACGCCAGCGCTGGCGTATCGAGGTGCTCGACCAGAGCGAGACTGCCGGCCACGGCTTCAAGGAGATCGTGTTCGAGGTGCACGGGCAGGGCGCGTACTCGCGGCTCAAATTCGAGTCGGGTGTGCACCGCGTGCAGCGCGTGCCGGAGACCGAGGCACAGGGCCGCATCCACACGTCCGCCGCGTCGGTTGTGGTGCTCCCGGAGGCGGACGACGTCGAGGTCGACATCAACGACAACGACCTGAAGATCGACGTGTACCGCAGCACCGGACCGGGTGGTCAGAGCGTCAACACCACCAACTCCGCGGTGCGCATCACGCACCTGCCGACCGGGCTCGTGGTGACGTGTCAGGACGAGAAGTCGCAGATCAAGAACCGCGCCAAGGCGATGCGCGTGCTGCGCGCGCGCCTCTACGACCTCGCGCAGGCGGAGCGCGACGCCGAGCTGAAGGCGACGCGCCGCTCGATGGTGGGCAGCGGCGACCGCAGCGAGAAGATCCGCACGTACAACTTTCCGCAGTCGCGCGTGACCGACCATCGCATCGACCTGACCATCCATCAGCTCCAGCGGGTGCTCGACGGCGACCTCGACATGCTCATCGAGCCGCTGTCCAACGAGGACCAGGCGCGCCGCCTGCTCGAGGACGAGCCGGACGGCGCCACGCCGGCGCATGACGCCTGAGGTGGCGGCCGCCGCTCCCACGCTCATCGACGTGCTCCGTCTCAGCACGACGTACCTCGGTGATCACGGCAGCACGTCGGCGCGCCTCAACTCCGAGCTGCTCTGCGCGCACGCGCTCGGGCTGCGCCGCATCGACCTGTACCTGCAGTTCGACCGTCCCCTCGACGAGACCGAGCTGACGTCGATCCGCGAGCTGATCCGGCGGCGGGGGAAGGGCGAACCGGTGGCGTACATCACCGGGACGCGCGAGTTCTACGGGCGGCCGTTCCACGTCACGCCCGACGTCCTGGTGCCGCGACCGGATACCGAGACGCTGGTGCAGCAGGCGGTCGCGTTTCTGCGTGACCGGCCCGGCGCGGAGCTGCGCGTGGCCGACCTCGGCACGGGCAGCGGCTGCATCGCCGTCACGCTCGCCGCCGAGGTCGCCGCTGTCCGCGCGGTCGGCACGGACGTCAGCGCCGCCGCGCTCGACGTGGCCCGCGCCAACGCGGAGGCGCTCGGGGCGGATGTCTCCTTCGTCGAGTGCTCGTGGGCGGATTGCCTCGACGGCGGCTTCGACCTCGTCGTCAGCAACCCGCCCTACGTGACCACCGAGGAGTTCGAGACGGTGGATCGCGACGTGCGTGACTTCGAGCCCCGCGGCGCGCTGCTCGGTGGTGACGACGGCCTCGACGCCTACCGAGCCCTGCTCGAGTCGGTGCGGGATCACGCCACCGCGGCGCGGGTGATGCTCGAGGTCGACCCCCGCCACGCCGACGCGGTGGCGGCTCTCGTGAGCGCGACCTTTCCGGGTGCAACCACGGTCGCTGTGCCCGACCTCACGGGCCGCACCCGCGTGCTCGACGTGGCGATGGCGTGAGCCTCGACGACGCGGTCCGGGCGATCCGGCGCGGCGGCGTGGTCGCGATCCCGACCGACACCGTGTACGGCCTCGCGTGTGACCCGGCGAGCACGGCGGCGGTGAGCCGCATCTACGCCATCAAGCGCCGGCCCGACGGGCTGGAGCTGACCCTCCTCGCGGCGTCGGTGGCCGACATCGAGGCCGACGTCGACCTCAGCACCGGCGGCGCGAACCCTGGCCGACCGCTACTGGCCGGGAGCGCTCTCGATCGTGAGCACGCTCCGCAGCCGGCGCTGGGCGATCCCGCGCGAGGGCACCACGCTCAGCGTCCGCATCCCGGATCACCCGATCGCGCTCGAGCTGCTCCGGCGCACCGGGCCGCTGGCGACGACCAGCGCCAACCGTCACGGCGAGCCCGCCGCGGACACGGCGGCCGGGGTTGCCGCCGCGCTCGGCGCCGAGATCGACACCGTCATCGACGGCGGGCGCTCGGCCGGACTTGCCTCGACTATCATCGACTGCACGACGACCACCCCTCGCGTACTGCGCGACGGCCCGATCAGCGCCACCGCGTTGCTCTCGCTTCTTGGGGGCTTGCCAGCAACCACCACGGAGGGGCAGAGATCGCAGTGACCAGCACACATGTCGACATCCGTCCGAGCGTCCCGGCGGGCGCCGGATTCACCGCCAAGCCCGCCCTGCGCGCCACCGATCCGGAGATCGCGGCCCTCCTCGACGAGGAGCTGGAGCGCCAGGAGGACACGCTCGAGCTCATCCCCTCGGAGAACCTCGCGTCGGTGGCCGTGCTCGAGGCGCTGGGCTCGTGGCTCAACAACAAGTACGCCGAGGGTGTTCCCGGCAAGCGGTACTACGGCGGCTGCGAGGTCGTCGACAAGGTCGAGAACGTCGCCCGCGACCGCGCCAAGGCGCTCTTCGGCGCCGAGCACGCCAACGTCCAGCCGCACTCCGGCACCCAGGCGAACATGGCGGTCTACGCGAGCGTGCTCAGCCCGGGTGACAAGGTGCTCGGCATGGCGCTCGACCAGGGCGGCCACCTCAGCCACGGCTCGCCGGTGAGCTTCAGCGGCAAGATCTATCACTTCGAGCCGTATTTCGTCGACGAGATCACCGGCGTGCTCGACATGGACTCGGTGCGCGAGCGCGCCCTCGAGTACCGCCCCAAGATGATCGTCGCCGGCTACAGCTCGTACCCGCGCATCCTCGACTTCGCGGCGTTCGCCGAGATCGCCCGCGAGGTCGAGGCGTTGCTCCTGGTCGACATGGCCCATTTCGCCGGCCTCGTCGCCGGCGGCGCGCACCCGAGCCCCGTCCCGCACGCCGACTTCGTGACCTTCACGACCCACAAGACCATGCGTGGGCCGTGGGGCGGGGTGGTCCTCTGCCGCGCCGAGCATGCCGACCAGATCGACAAGGCCGCCTGCCCGAACGTCCAGGGCGGCCCGCAGATGCACGCCATCGCCGCCAAGGCGGTGATGTTCCAGCAGTGCGCGCAGCCGGCGTTCCGCGAGTACGCGCATGCGGTGGTGACCAACGCCAAGGCGATGGCCGCGGGCCTGATGCGGCGCGGCCTGGAGCTCACGACCGGCGGCACCGACAACCACCTCATGGTCATCGACCTGCGGCCGAAGGGCCTGCGCGGACGCGCGGTTCAGGCCGCCTTCGACGAGGTGGGGGTGACCGTCAACGCCAACGCCTTCCCCGGGCACGGCGGAACGCCGTACAACCCCAACGGGATCCGTCTCGGCTCCCCGTCGGTGACCTCGCGGGGGATGGGCGAGCCGGAGATGGACGAGATCGCCGGCCTCGTCGCCAGCATGCTCGGCGGCTTCGACGACCCGGCGGTCCGGGCCGAGGTGAGCGAGCGCAGCCGGGCGCTGTGCCGCCGCTTCCCGCTGCCCTATCGAGGCGTATCGACCGGGTGATCGCTGCCGCTGCCGTCTCGTCGCCCTGGCTGAGCGCCGTCCCACCGTTCCTGGTGGCCAGCGCGGTGTGCATCGCCGCGGTGCCCGCGTCCATGTGGCTGGCGCGACGGACCGGGGCGATGGCGGAGCCCGACGACGATCGCCACCTCCATCCCCGCCCGACGCCGCGCCTCGGCGGCATCGCCATGTTCGCCGGGTTTGCGGTGGCGATCGCGATCTTCGGTTCGAGCATCGCCTACCAGTGGCAGATCCTCGCCGTGACCGGCGCGGTCACCATCGCGATGGCCGTCGACGACATCCTCGACCTCAACTGGCTCAGCAAGCTCGCCATCGAGGTGGGCGTCGGTGTCATCACCGTGCTCGTCGGCATCACCATCACCACCATCGCCATCCCCGGAGGGCACACCCCATCGGTGTGGGAGCTCGGCTTGCTCGCCGCGCCGGTGACCGTCGTCTGGCTGGTGGGCATGCAGGTGTCCGTGAACCTGCTCGACGGCGCCGACGGTGTCGCCGCCGGGGTGATCGCGATCGTTGCGGGTGTCTGCCTGCTCGCCGCGATCAACCGGATCGAGACGCGCCACCGACATCCAGAGCGGCGTCGTGATCCTGAGCGGCGCGGTGATGGGCTGCTGCCTCGGGTTTCTCATCTTCAACCTGCCGCCGGCCCGCACGTTCATGGGCGACTCCGGCTCGCACTTTCTCGGCGTCGCGCTCGCCGTCATCACCATCCTCGGGGTCGCCAAGGTCGTCGTCGGGCTCTCGATCCTGGTGCCACTGATCGCCCTCGGTCTGCCGATCGGCGACACGGCGTTCGCGATCGTCCGGCGGACGCTCGCCGGGCGCAACCCCGCGGCACCGGACGCGGGACACCTGCATCACCGCCTCCGCGCGGTGGGCATGACTCCGCTCGAGACCGCGCTCACCTTCTACCTCGTCACCGGGATCCTCGGATGCCTGGCCCTGACCATCTACGGGCACCGCCGGATCATCGATGTCGCGCTCGGGCTGCTGGTGGTCGCGCTGGTTGTGCTCGTGTGGCGCAATCGACGCAGAGTCCCGCGCCTCCCTTTCGTCGCGGTTGAGGAGACCGAGGTGCAGGTCGATGGGCGGCGCGCGCTGCCGACGCACATCCACCACCGCGGCGAGGCTGACTGAGCAGCACGCCGGCGCCCCGCAAGCCGTCGGGTGGCGAGCTCGCCGGCATGGGTATATCGATCGCCGTCGCGCTGATCGTGCCGCTCCTGCTCGGCGTCGCTGTCGACCACTTCCTCAACAGCAGTCCGTTTGGGGTGCTGGTGGGCCTGCTCGTCGGGGTCACCGCCTCCTGCTACACCGCATTCGCCCAGTTCAGACGCTACGTCTGATCAAGCGCTGGTCCGTGTCGCGACGCCCAATTGATATCGTTGCCTTGGTTTGACAGTCCAAGTGAAGGCAGCGGGAGCAGAGGTGACCTCGGAAGGCGCTCCTCCACGTCCGAAAACCGCGGCACATGCGTTGCGCCTCGTACGAAACGCCGCGCTTGTCTGCGCCGGTGCGGCGGTGATTTCGGCGTTGCTGGGCATCGCGCTCGGCCATCCCGCGCCGGGGGGCGCGCTCGCAACGGGTCTTGCCATCGGCTCCATCAACGGGGCGATGGCGGCCAGGTTGATCGCGCTGCCCATCCCATTTCTCGCCACGAGCCTGCTCCGCATCATGACCCTGAGCCTGATCGGCATCGCGATCGGTCTCGCCTTCGGAGTCGCCAACATCTGGCTGGTCATCCTCGGTCTCGGCGTCGCGCAGGTTGTCCTTGCCGCAGCCGCGCTGCGTGAGCAGCTGCGAATCACGTGATCATCGCCGCCTCGCTCATCCCGGCTCCGGGGAACCACCCGACCGTCCAGGTGTGCGGGAACGCGTTCTTCTGCACGTTCAACTACGACACGTTGATCTCGAGTGGCATCGCCCTGGTGGTCACGCTCGCGGTCGGTCTCGGGGTTGCGTACCGGCTCGGTCACGGCAAGCCGGGGAAACTCCAGATGGTGCTGGAACTGCTCCTCAGCTACATTCGCGAACTTCGTCAAGGAGATGATCGGCGACGACGCCGGGTTCGTGACCCCGATCGCGGCGACCATCTTTCTCTTCGTCCTGTTCGCCAACTGGCTCGACTTCTTTCCGCTGGCCGCACCGGTTGAGCCTGCTGCCGCGGACATCAACCTCACGATCGCAATGGCGATCGCGGTGATTGTCATCGTGCAGTGGTACAGCATCCATGTGCTCGGCTTCCGCGGCTATCTGCGCCGTTTCACCAAGCCGTTCGAACTCCCGATCCTGGCGCGCATCGCGTTCACGCCGCTCAACATCATCGAGGAGATCGCGAAGCCACTCAGCCTCGCGCTCCGGTTGTTCGGCAACATTTTCGGCGGCCTGGTGATGGTGTTCCTGCTCACCCTCGGGTACGTTGCCTTTGCCGGATCGTCGCTGGTGCAGACCGCGGCGAGCCCCATCTGGGTGATCCTGCTGGTCGGGTGGAAGCTCTTCGATGTCTTCCTCATCGGCACCATCCAGGCGTTCATCTTCATGCTGCTGACGATCATCTATTTCGGCATGGCCCGTGAAGGTCTCGAAGAGGAGCATCACGGCGCCACATCACACGCAACGAGTTAGAGGAGAGAGACCACATGAACCATGCGCTCATCGTGATGGGAGCGTTGATCGCCGCCGGACTTGCACTGGGCGGTGGCGCGATCGGCGCCGCCATCGGTGACGGTCTCGCCGGTAACGCGACGATCGCCGGAACCGCCCGTCAGCCAGAGGCGCAGAGCCGGTTGCAGGTAACCATGTTCCTGATCATCGGATTGGTCGAAGGGATGTACTTCATCAACCTCGCGCTCGGCTTCTTCTTCATCTACGTCATCGCCGGCGGCGCGTAAGGGTTCGTGACCATGGTGCTCGGCTCGCAACCGGCGGGTCTGCTCACGCCGAACGGGACGTTCTTCGCGGAACTGATCGCGTTCATCCTCATGATCCTGATCCTCGGGAGATGGGCGTATCCGCGCATCATCAAAGCGGCAACCGAGCGCGAGGAGAAGATCGAAGCCGGCCTTCGTGCCGCAGCCGAGTCCGAAGAGCGTCTCTCCAAGGTGCAGGTGCAGGTTGAGCAGACGCTCGAGGAGGCGCGGACCCAGGCACGCGAGATCCTCAACCGCGCCCATCAGGAGGCGACCGCGGATGCCGCAGAGGTCCTCGCCAAGGCGAGGGCGGACGCGGAAGCGCTCATCGAGCGCGCGCGTACGGAGATCGCTGCCGAGCGTGACCGTGCCATCCAGGACCTGCGCGCCGAAGTGGCCAGCATGGTTGTCGCCGCGACCCAGCGCGTGCTGGGCTCGGCGATCGATGGCAAGGCCCACCAGCGCCTCATCGACGAGGCGTTGCAGAAGGTCGGCGACAACCCCGGCGCCAAGGCGGGACAGAACTGACGATGGAACGCGCGAGCATCATCGCCCGACGCTACGCCGAGGCGTATTTCGCGCTCGCCCAGGACGCCGGTGACATCGCCGGCTGGCGTGACCAGCTCGCGGGCGTCGTGGACGTGCTCGGCGACCCGGCGGTCGGCGATGCCCTGGCGAATCCGAAGACGAGTCTTGCCGAGCGGGTTCGCCAGGGGTTGAAGCTGCTCAAAGGCGTGTCGCCCGAAGCGCGCAACCTCGCGCGGCTGCTCATCGAGCGCCGCCGCATCGGGATTGTCCGTGAGGTCCTCACGCATTACGACGCGCTTGCCGACAAGGCGTCGGGGGTCGTCCGCGCGGAGGTCGTCACCGCGGTCCCGGTCGACAAGGCGCTCGAAAAGCACATTCGCGAAACGCTGCGCAAGCAGCTGGGCAGCGATGTCGAAACAACCGTGCGCACGGATCCATCCATCATCGGTGGACTCGTGATTCGCATCGGTGACCGGGTCATCGATGACAGCCTGCACACCCACCTGCAACAGCTCCAGGCAGCTCTTGCCTGAGCGAGAGAGGAATGACTGACTGATGGCCATACGCAGCGACGAGATCGGAGAGATCCTCAAACAACGCATCGCGAGCTTCGAGGCGCCGGTGGTCGACGCCAACGAGGGCGTGATCACCTCGGTGAGCGACGGCATCGCGCGCATCTACGGCCTGGAGCATGCGATGGCAGGCGAGCTGCTCGAGATGCCAGGCCCCGCCGGCACGGGCACGGTGCTCGCGCTCGCTCTCGACCTCCGCGAGGACGGCGTCGGCGCGGTCATCCTCGGCCCGTACGAACATCTCCAGGAGGGTGACGCCGTCCGTACCACCGGGCGTATCGCGGAGGTGCCGGTCGGCGACGAACTGGTCGGTCGCGTCGTCAGCGCGCTCGGCGAGCAGCTCGATGATCGCGGACCCATCGAGACGGCGCAGTCACTCCCGACCGAGCGCGTGGCGCCGGGTGTCATCCAGCGCGAGAACGTCGACACGCCGATGCAGACGGGGCTCAAGTCGATCGACGCGATGATCCCGATCGGCCGTGGTCAGCGCGAGCTGATCATCGGCGACCGTCAGACCGGCAAGACCGCAATCGCTGTCGACACGATCATCAACCAGAAGGGCACCGGGGTCATCTGCATCTACGTCGCGATCGGTCAGAACGCGCAGAAGGTCGCGCAGATCAAGGCGACTCTCGAGACCCACGGCGCCATGGAGCACACCATCATCGTGGCCGCGACCGCGTCGGACCCTGCGCCGCTGCAGTTCCTCGCTCCCTACGCGGGATGCGCGATGGGCGAGTACTTCATGCAGAAGGGCGGCCACGCGCTGATCATCTACGACGACCTCAGCAAGCACGCGGACGCATACCGCGAACTCTCACTGCTGCTCCGGCGTCCACCGTCACGAGAGGCGTACCCGGGCGACGTCTTCTACCTGCACTCCCGCCTGCTCGAGCGTGCGGCGCGCATGAGCGATGCGGAAGGTGGTGGGACACTCACGGCGCTGCCGATCATCGAGACCAAGGCGAACGACGTGTCGGCGTTCATCCCCACCAACGTCATCTCGATCACCGACGGCCAGATCTACCTCGAGACCGACCTCTTCAACGCCGGCATCCGCCCCGCGATCAACGTCGGTCTCTCGGTCTCGCGCGTCGGCGGTGACGCGCAGACCAAGGCGATGAAGCAGGTCGCCGGGCAGTTGCGCCTCGACCTCGCGCAGTACCGCGAGCTGGCGGCATTCGCGCAGTTCGCCGCCGACCTCGACAAGGGCACCCGCGACCGCCTCGACCGCGGCCAGCGCATGACCGAGCTGCTCAAGCAGCCGCAGTACGAGCCGATGCCGTTCGCCAAGCAGGTGATCAGCATCTTCGCCGGTGCACGTGGCTTCCTGGACGATGTTCCGCTCGACCGCGTCCGCGAATTCGAGAAGAGCCTGCTGCGCTTCATGGAGCAGACGCATCCGGACATCGAGGAAGTGATCAACACGAGCGGTCGCATCGCCGACGAGACCGAAGCGTCGCTGCGCTCGGCGGTCGAAGAGTTCAAGAAGACGTTCGCCGGATGATCATGCGGATCCTCATCGGCGCCCTTCGGCGCAGCACCACCAGAGGCTGACGCTCCATGCCGAGTCTGCGCGACCTGCGCCGCCGTATCAAGGGCGTCCAGAACATGCGCAAGATCACCAAGGCGATGGAGCTCGTCGCCGCGGCGCGGATGCGCCGTGCGCAGGAGCGCGTGCTCGCGGCTCGGCCGTACAGCGACGAGATCGCCAGCGTCATGACCGAGTTGATGCGCCGGTCGCCGCAGTACGAGCACCCCTTCCTCAAGGTGAACGAGGTCCAGAAGCGGCTGATCATCCTGGTGACCGCGGACCGCGGCCTGGCCGGGGCGCTGAACAGCAACAACACGCGCCTGGCGTTGAGCGACGCCGCGAAGACGTCGATCCCGGTCTCGTACGTCACCATCGGGCGCCGAGGACGTGACGTGCTCCGCCGTCTGCATCGTGACCTCATCGCCGACCAGAGCATGCTCGGGGATCGGCCGACGATGGGCGATGTGCTCCCGGCCGCGCGTGTCGCCATGGAGCAGTTCGAGCGGGGCGAGGTGCAGCAGATCGACATCGTCTATGCGCGCTTCATCAGCGTCGGCCGCCAGCAGACGGTGTTGCAGCGCGTGATCCCGGTGGTGCCGCCGGAGGATGCGAAGGCGATCAGCGCCGACTTCGAGTACGAGCCAGACCCGAAGGATGTCCTCGACGCGCTGCTGCCTCGCTACGTCGAGGCGCAGGTGTACCGCGCCGTGCTGGAGAACGCGGCATCCGAGCAGGCGGCGCGCATGGTTGCGATGCGCAACGCGTCCGACAACGCAAGCGAGTTCATCGAGGACCTGACTCTCACCGCCAACAAGGTGCGGCAGGCGTCGATCACGACAGAGTTGATGGAGATCGTCTCCGGCGCCGCGGCGCTTGAAGGCTGAGGAGCGAGAGATGGCAGTTGTGGAATTGAAATCCGGCACCGGCGCGGTCGTGCAGGTGATCGGACCGGTCGTCGACGTCGAGTTCAGCGGCGAACGCCTGCCCGAGATCCTCGACGCACTCGAGATCGATCGCGAGGACGGCAAGCGTCTCGTGCTCGAGGTGCAGCAGAGCCTCGGCAACAGCACGGTGCGAACCATCGCCATGGACACGACTGAAGGTGTGCGTCGCGGTGATGCGGTGCGCGCAACCGGTGCGCCGATTCAGGTGCCGGTCGGTGAGGCGACGCTCGGCCGGATGTTCAACGTCATCGGCGAGACCATCGACGGCAAGGGCCCGTTCGCCGGCGAGGGACGGATGCCGATGCATCGCACCGCGCCCACCATTTCCGAGCAGTCGGTCGAGACGGAGATTCTCGAAACGGGTATCAAGGTCATCGACCTCATCTGCACCTTCTCCAAGGGCTCGAAGATCGGGCTCTTCGGCGGAGCCGGCGTCGGCAAGACGGTCATCGTCATGGAGATGATCCGCAACATCGCGCGCGAGCACGCCGGGTACTCGGTGTTCGCCGGTGTTGGTGAGCGGACCCGTGAGGGCACCGCGCTGTACGGCGAGATGCAGGAATCCAAGGTGCTTGACCAGACGGCACTGGTCTACGGGCAGATGAACGAATCGCCGGGGGCGCGCGCCCGCGTCGCACTCACCGCGCTCACCATCGCCGAGTGGTTCCGTGACGAAAAGGGCGCCGACACGCTGCTCTTCATCGACAACATCTTCCGCTACACGCTCGCCGGCGCCGAGGTCTCGGCGCTGCTCGGACGCATGCCGTCGGCGGTCGGCTACCAGCCGACGCTCGCCACCGAGATGGGTGACCTGCAGGAGCGGATCACCTCGACCAACAAGGGCTCGATCACCTCGGTGCAGGCGATCTACGTTCCCGCGGACGACTTCACCGACCCCGCTGTCGCCACGACATTCGGCCACCTCGGCGCGACGGTGACGCTGAGCAGGTCCATCTCTGAAGCCGGCATCTATCCCGCCGTCGATCCACTCGAGTCGTTCAGTCGCGTGCTCGACCCGAACGTGGTGGGCGAGGAGCACTATCGCGTGGCTCAGGGCGTGAAGCGCGTGCTCCAGGAGTTCAAGGAGCTCCAGGACATCATCGCCATCCTCGGTCAGGAGGAGCTCACCGAGGATCAGAAGCAGACCGTGCGCCGCGCTCGTCGCGTGCGCAACTTCCTGTCCCAGCCGTTCTTCGTCGCCGAGGTGTTCACCGGGCGTGATGGCAAGTACGTCCCCCTCGAGGAGACCATCCGCGGGTTCGCCGAGATCCTCGACGGCAAGCACGACGACCTTCCGGAGGACGCGTTCTACATGGTCGGGACCATCGACGAAGCCGTGCAACGCGCGGCCGCATTGAAGGGTGAGGAAGGCGGCGACGCGAAGCCTGCCTCGACTGCACCGGCCGCGGAAACCGCTGCGCCTGCTGAGGCCGCGGCCGGCGCTGCTACGGCCACAGATGCGCCGGCCGAGCAAGGCGCCGCGCCGGTTGAGGCTGCAGCTGCTGACGATGCTGCTGGCGACACGGCAGCAGCCAAGCCCGAGACGCCGGCCGATGCCGCACCCGCTGCCGACGCGGCAGCTGCCAAGCCCGACGAGGACACAAAGGCATAACCGCGATGGCCAACAAGCTCCAGGTCGAACTCGTCACCCCCGAAGGGTCGCGTTTTCAGCGAGGAAGCTGACTTCGTGCTCGCGCCGGGTATCGAGGGCGACCTCGGGGTCCTCCCCCAGCACATCGCGCTGCTCACCCCGCTGCGCCATGGGGTTGTGACCATTCGCAACGAAGCCGCAGAGCACGTGCTTGCGGTTTCGGGCGGATTCCTGGAGGTTCTCCCCGACAAGGTCACCATCCTTGCGGATGCGGCCGAGCGCGCCGAGGACATCGATGAGGCGCGTGCCGAGGAAGCGCGCAAGAAGGCACAGGAACTCCTCTCCCAGAACGTGGAGAATGAGGAGGCCGTCATGGCCCTCGAGCGTGCCACCTTGCGACTCCATGTCGCGGAGATCCGGCGCCGCCGTCACGGGCACTCGCCGCCTCCTCAGTGACGTCGCCGCCGGGGCTCGACCTCGAGGCGCTCGCGGAATACCTCGGGCCGCGCGTCGGCGGACTCGCGGGTTCGCTGCGAGGCGAGGTGATTCCCGGCGGGCGCTCGAATCTCACCTACATCGTCGATGACGGTGCGCGGCGTTTCGTGGTGCGGCGACCACCACTTGCGCACGTGCTCCCGACGGCGCACGACATGGCGCGTGAGTACCGCGTGCTCGCGGCGTTGCAGGGCACGGGCATTCCGGTGCCGCAGGTGATCGCGCTCTGCGAGGACGAGTCGGTGATCGGCGCGCGCTTTTACGTCATGGAGTGGATCGACGGCCACGTTGTCAGGGACGCGCTGCCGGTAGAGTTCCCCAACACGGCCGAGACGCGGCGCGCGATGTCGTCCGCGCTGATCGAAACCCTGCTGCAGCTGCATGCCATCGAGCCGGACGCCATCGGCCTCAGTGACTTCGGGCATCCGGACGGATTCCTCGCCCGCCAGGTGCGGCGGTGGTGGCAGCAGTGGGAGGCGTCGAAGACTCGCGAACTGCCGAGCATCGAGGCGTTGCGCCGCCGGCTCGACGAGACGGTGCCGGCGCCGTCCGCGGCCGGGATCGTGCACGGCGACTACCGCCTCGACAACGTCATGTACGCGCATGCGGATCCATCGCGCATCGTCGCCGTGATCGACTGGGAGATGTGCACGATCGGCGATCCGCTGTGCGACGTCGGTCTGCTCTGCGTGTACTGGGCCGATGACGAGTTCGAGGCGGCGGCGCGCACGCTGCACGGCCGGGCGATCACCGTCGAGGACGGCTTCTACAAGCGGGCCGACCTGCTGCGCGACTACGCTGCGGGGACCAAGCGCGACCTGACCTCGCTCGACTGGTACATCGCGCTCGGCGCATACAAGCTCGCGATCATCGCGGAGGGAATCACCGCGCGGTTTCTCATGGGCATGACCGTCGGCGAGGGCTTCGAGACGATGGGGGAGATGGTGCCGGCCATCGTCGACGGTGGCCTGGAGGCACTCGGCCGCTTGCGTCCCACCGAAGGAGGCTGATCATGGATTTCGCGGAGACACAGAGGGTGCGCGAACTCAGCGAGAAGGTCTGGCGGTTCATGGATGAGCGCATCCGCCCGGCCGAGGAGGAATACTGGCGCGGCTTCTCCGCCGAGACGATCCCGCAGCGGATCTCGCCGGTGATGGAGGAGTTGAAGACCGAGGCGCGCCGACGCGGCCTCTGGAACCTGTTCCTGCCCGACAAGCGCTTCGGTCCCGGGCTCACCAACCTCGAGTACGGCGCGCTCGCGGAGATCATGGGCTGGAGCGCCATCGCGTCCGAGGCGATGAACTGCTCGGCCCCGGACACCGGCAACATGGAGGTGCTGGCGCAGTTCGGCACGCCCGAACAGCAGGAGACATGGCTCACGCCGCTGCTGGCGGGCGAGATCCGCTCCTGCATCGGCATGACCGAGCCCGAGGTCGCCAGCTCGGATCCAACCCAGCTGGCGACGCGCATCGATCGCGACGGCGATGATTACGTCATCAATGGCCATAAGTGGTTCACCAGCGGCGCCGCGCACCCCAACGCCAAGGTGATCCTGCTGATCGGCGTCACCCATCCCGATGCGGAACGCCACGCACGCCACACCATGGTGCTGGTGCCGATCGACGCCCCCGGTGTGACCATCGTCCGCCAGCTCAAGGTTTTCGGCTTCGACGACCCGGGGAGCCATTGCGAAGTCCTGCTCGAGAATGTCCGCGTGCCCCAGGCGAATCGCATCGGCGACGAGGGGACCGCATTCATGATCGCTCAGGCACGGCTCGGCCCCGGGCGTCTGCATCACTGCATGCGCCTGATCGGGGCGGCCGAGCACGCGCTGTCGCTGATGTGTGAGCGCGCCAAGTCACGCACCGCGTTCGGCAAACGGCTTGCGGAGCAGGGCGTCGTGCGCGAGCAGATCGCCAGGTCCCGCATCGAGATCGAGCAGGCGAGGTTGTTGTGCCAGAAGGCGGCGTGGCTGCTCGACACGCAGGGCAGTCTCGGCGCGCGGTTCGAGATCTCGGCGATCAAGGTGGTCGCGCCCAACGTCGCCCAGGCCGTCATCGACCGCGCCATTCAGGTGCACGGCGGAGCCGGCGTGTCACAGGACCTGCCGCTGACTCAGATGTTCGCGTACGCGCGCTCGGCGCGGTTCATGGACGGCCCCGACGAGGTCCATTACTCGATCATCGGCCGCGAGGAGTTGAAGCGCGAGGAGGGGCGCGCGTAGAGGCCACCGGAGTACTTGCCCACGCCCACGATGGGAGGATCGCCAATGGACCGAGAAACGCTGCGGAGTGTCCAGCAACCGCTGAAGGACCGCTATCGCGACGAGCCGGAAGCGGCTGTCGTCACGTTGCGCGCGGAAGGCGCCCTCGGTGAGGGCGTGACCTGTTCCGTACAGACGGGCCGAGCGCTGGTGGAGGCGGGCCTCCACGAAGCGAGTGGGGGGACGGGCGCCTCGGTATGCTCGGGGGACATGCTGCTGCAAGCGCTCGTCGCCTGTGCGGGCGTCACGCTGAACTCGGTGGCAACGTCGATGGAAATACCGATAGCGCGCGGGACTGTCTTCGCCGAAGGTGACCTCGATTTTCGCGGCACGATGGCGGTGAGCCGGGACGCGCCGGTCGGTTTCACGGCCATCCGCCTCAGGTTTCACGTTAAGTCGGAGGCGCCGCCAGAGAAGTTGGCACGCCTCCTGGAACTCACAGAGCGGTACTGCGTCGTGTATCAGACGCTGCGGAATCCCCCGCCGATGACGGTCACACTCTCGTCATCGGAATAGGATTCGAACGGCGGCCCTACGTTCGCTGCGCGTCGAGGCGCTGGCGTTCGTCTTCGGATGGGTCGGGGGCTCCTTCGCGATCCCTCGTCCACACCACGCTCGCCGCGATGGCGAGCGCGACCGTGGCGATCCCCGACGCGGCCAATGTGTGTGACCCGCCGAGGACGCCGACCAGCGGACCGCCGATCGCGGTGCCCAGGGGCGACGCGAGCATCACGAGCGCGCTGCGTGCGGCCAGCACGGCCGGCAGATTTGCGGTGGTGGTCGCGGACTGGAACAGCGAGTACGTGAGCGGGACGAACGGCCCGTAGATCAAACCGCCGAGGGCGAAACACACCAGGGTGACCCCGACCGGCGCGAACCCGAATGGGATGAGGCACGCGCCCCAACCGGCGACGATCCACAGCGTGATCCTGCGAACGCTGTGACCGCGGAACGTGCCCGCGACCAGCGTGGCCGCGAGCGCCCCGACGCCGAACGCGGCCCAGTACGCGCCGAGGAGGGTTGCGTCGGCGCGCAGGTCATGGGCGACGTAGACGGGCAGCGCGGCCTCCACCGGGCCGTAGAGGAAGAAGAAGAGCCACGTCACGGCGGTCAGGGCGAGCAGGTCTCGGCGTCTGAGCAGCAGCCGGAAGCCGGACTCGGCCGCGTGCGTGTCCACCGGCTGTTTGGTCGCCGACTCACCCGTGTGGGTGCGCCAGGCCTGGATCGCCGAGGAACGCGAACGACGCCGCGTCCACGGCGACCAGCCACCCCGGTCCGACGCCGGCGATCAGGGGCCCGGCGATTGCGGGGCCGATGATCACGGCGAACGAGACCTGCGCGGTGGCGAGCGAGTTGACGGCGAGCCGGCCCTCGGGCCCTCCGAGCTCCGACAGCATCGTGTATTCGCCGGCGTTGCCCCAGGCGAACATCAGCGACGAGCCGGCGAGCAAGAGCACGTAGGCGAGGGGCGCCAGCACGCCGAGCGCCCACAGCAGCGCGATCACGCCGAGGAATCCGGCACGAAGCACGCAGTGGACGAGCACGAGGGCCCGGGCGGGCCGGTGCCGCACGAACGGGGAGAAGGCCAGCGCCCCGATCACCCCGGGGAGCGTGTACGCGGCGAGCGCCAGGCCCACGTACACGCCGAGCGCGCCGGGCGGCGCGACCTTGACGGCGAGCCAGGCGATGGTGACGGTGCTCATCCCATCGCCGAGCGACGAGACGCCGAGCCCGGCCAGCAGCCGGCGCGTTCGGCGATCGCGCAGCAGGGTTCGATATACGGCCGGGATCATGACGCGCTGCCTCCGGGTGTGGTCGCCCGTCGCTCGGCGCGCGTCATCTGAACCGTGATCAGTCCTCAGCTCACCGCTTTCTTCACGAGCGCGCCGATTGTCGCTTCGTCCGCGGATGTCAATGTTGTCAGCGCGTACGTGACCGGCCATGCGGTGCCGTTGTCGAGGTTCGCCTTGTCGCTGAAGCCGAACGTCGCGTATCTCGTCTTGAATTTCTGCGCGGGTTGGAACCAGCAGACGACATTGCCGTCCTTGGCATACGCGGGCATCCCGTACCAGGTTTTTGGCGAGAGGACTGGCGCGGTGGTTGTTATGAGGGCATGGAGCCGCTGTGCCATGCCGCGATCCGGTTCCGTCATCTCGGCGATCTTCGCGAGCAGGTCGCTTTCACCGTCGGCCTCGGCCGCTGCGGCCTTCAGCTCGCGGACGCGCTCTTTCATCGCGGCTTTTTCCGCGTCGGTGAATCCTGTGGATTTCTTGCCTGCGGTTGCGGTGCTCTTCGTCGCGGGTTTTCTCTCAGCCATTGCGACGCACCTCCGTGCGGTGAATTGCTTTCAGCCGTGCGATTTCCGGCGATGACAGGGGGCGAGTTGTTGCGGCGTGAATCGTGTTGTCCATGGCGGTCACACTAGCTGCGACTCGCTCTTGATGCTTCTCGATTCCTGATGGGATGCGTCGTACGCTACGGGCCGTCGGGCGCGCCGCGAGTCAGTAGCCGGTTGCGCCGTCGATCCGTTCGCGGAGCAGGTCCGCGTGGCCGTTGTGGCGCGAGTACTCCTCGATCATGTGGTTGAGGATCCAGCGCATCGAGACCTCGCGGCCGGTCCTCTGGTGACCAGTCGCATCCAGCGCGCGGCGCGAGATGATCTCATCGGCCAGTTCGCACTCCTCCTTCCAACTGGCAAACGCCTCGTCGGCATCCGCAGTGTCGACGTTGTCGAAATCGCCGTCGACATCGTCGTCCGTTGAGTACCGCTCCTGGACGTCCTCGCCGGCGAGCGTCCGCCGGAACCAGCCGCGCTCGACGTCCGCCATGTGGCGCACCAGCCCGAGCAGTGACAGTGTCGACGGCTCGGCCGAGCGGCGGCGCAGCTGATCGAGGTCGAGGCCGGCGCATTTCCGTTCCAGCGTGGCGCGCTGCCATGCGAGGAAGGCGAGCAGCACGGAGCGCTCGTCGCCGGTGCGGGGGATCTCGTCGTAGTCCATTCGCGGGAGATTATGGCCGGTGTCTGATGCGCGGGATCGCGGTCGGGGCGTGGTCTTGGCGTCGGCGGCCGGCGGTGGCATCGGCGACGGCGGTGGCCCGTCCGCAGCTACACACATTTGTTCTATACTACTGGTATGTGTAATGGCGAGGACAAGCTGGCGGGGCTCGATCGGTTCCTGGACGAGGTCGAGGCGTTCGTGGCCTCGCCGGCGGGCGAGCTCACCGCGTTCGCGCTGGGCGAGCGCCTGATCCGCTTGCGCCACGGGATCGATCTCCTCGAACTCCGCTTCGCCCGTGAGGCGGCGGTGTTTGCGGGTACGGAGGAGGCCGTTGCCCAGGGCTCGACCTCGCCGATCGACTGGGTCCGCCATCAGTGCCGGATGTCCAGCACCGCCGCGGCCCGGTCGATCGCCACCGGCGAGGCGGCCGAGGACCTGCCGGCGAGCGTCGCTGCGTTGGAGGAGGGACGGCTGGGGTTCGCCCACCTCTCCCTGCTCGCCGGGACCGAGCGGGCCTTGCAGCGCACCGGGGGGAGCTTTGACGAGCGTGCGTTGCTCGACCTGGCCCTCGAGCACTCGGTCGGCCGCTTCACCTTCGACTGCACCCACGCGCGCCATGCCGGTGATGCGGCATCGGTGCTGGCAGAGCACGTCAGCGCGGTCGACTCCCGCTATCTCGAGTTCACCACATGTGAGGACGGTCGGCTGGCCCTGCACGGCATGCTCGACGCGGTCGGCGGGGCCACCCTGCGGGTGGCGCTGGCGCCACTCTGTGCCCGCTCGGGTGCGGGTGACGAGCGGCCCCGGGCCCGCCGCCTGGCGGACGGGCTCGTCGAGCTGGCCATGCATGCGTTGGACCATGGGTTCGCCACCGAGCGCGGGGGCAGCCGCACCCATCTGCAGCTCACCGCGTCGGTCGAGACCGTGATGGGGCTCTCGGGGGCGCCCGGCGGGGACCTCGAGTTCGCCGGCGTGGTGCCGGCGGCGACGGTGCAGCGGCTCGCCTGTGACGCGAGCATCCGCCGCGTCCTGCTCGGCCCCGAGTCGGCGGTGATCGACGTGGGCCGGGCGCTGCGGGTGCCGTCGGGTGCGGGGCGGGCCGCGCTCCGGGTCCGCGACCAGGGCTGCGTCTGGCCCGGGTGCGACCGGCCCTCGTCCTGGACCAACGCCCACCACGTGCTCCACTGGGGGCACGGCGGGGACACCAACCTCGAGAACCTGGTGCTCCTCTGCCACCGCCATCACTGGTCGGTGCACGAGGGCGGCTGGCAGCTGGTCAGGTCGGAGGATCGGCGGATTCTGGCGATCCCGCCGGCGCATACGTACCAATCGTGGACGCGCGCACCCGCTGAGCTCGCCCCCGGATAGGTCGAGCCCTTTGGCCGGCCCCTGTTCAAGGCTCCTCATGGCGGGCCTTTCATCACAGCGCGTGCCTGGCTCGCGTCGGGACGTCTTCGCTACATCACCTCTGTCCCGCCCCTGCGCGCGCCGAACCGGCTCGCTATCCCACCCGAGACCCGACCGGCGCGCGTAGCGATTACGCGATCGTGATCTTCTCGTTCAGATACACGTTCTGGATCGCGTTCAACAGGTGTACCCCGTCGCGCATCGGCCGCTGGAATGCCTTGCGGCCACTGATCAGTCCGGTCCCACCCGCCCGCTTGTTGATGACCGCGGTCCGAACCGCCGCTGCGAGGTCACCGGCGCCAATCGACTCACCGCCGGAGTTGATCAGTCCCACGCGTCCCGAGAAGCAGTTGACCACCTGGTACCGGCAAAGGTCGATCGGATGGTCGGACGTCAGCTTCGTGTACACGGCGTCGGCCGTCTTGCCGAAGTTGAGCGCGGTGTAGCCGCCGTTGGTGGTCGGCAACTTCTGCTTGATGATGTCGGCTTCAATCGTCACGCCGAGGTGGTTCGCCTGGCCGGTCAGGTCCGCAGCAAGGGCGTAGTCGACCCCGTCCTTCTTGAAGGCCGAGTTGCGCAGGTAGCACCAGAGGATCGTCGCCATCCCGAGCTCGTGCGCCTGCGCGAACGCGACCGCCACCTCCTGGAGTTGGCGATCGGCCTCATCCGACCCGAAGTAGATCGTTGCTCCCACCGCGATCGCGCCGAGGTTCCATGCCTCCTTGACGGTCCCGAACATGATCTGGTCGAACTTGTTCGGATAGGTGAGCAGCTCGTTGTGGTTGAGCTTGACGATGAACGGGATGCGATGCGCCCAATGGCGCGAGACCGCGGCGAGCACGCCGAACGTCGACGCCACGCCGTTGCAACCACCCTCGACGGCGAGCTCCACGATCTTCCCGGGGTCGAAATACTCGGGGTTCGGAGCGAACGACGCGCCCGCTGAGTGCTCGATCCCCTGGTCAACGGGGAGGATCGACACGTACCCGGTGCCGCCGAGCCGGCCATGCTCATACAGCGAAGACAGATTGCGCAGTACGCGGTTGGAACGGTCGGTGCCCGCCCAGATGCGGTCGACGAAATCGGGGCCGGGCAGATGGAGGGCAGACTTCGGCACCGTCTCGCATCGATGCTCCAGCAACGACGCGGCCTCGTCGCCGAGGAGCTGTTCGACGGTGTCGGTCGCGGGGGGCGCTGCGGTTGCCATGGTGTCTCCGTGGTGTGTCGGCGGTCGGTGTGGCCGCCACCTCTAATCTACCCGGTCCGCGGGCGCCGTCGAGTACGGTAGGCGGAGATGGAACTCCTGCGCATCCGTGGCGGGCGCCGGCTCGAGGGAGCGGTCGCCATCTCCGGGAGCAAGAACGCGTCGCTGCCGGTCATGGCGGCGGCGCTCCTCACCGACCAGCAGGTGGAGCTCGGCAACGTGCCCGACATCGAGGACATCTCGACCATGGCGCGGATGCTCGAGCACGTGGGCGTGGCGGTCGAGCATCCCGACACCAACACGTGGCGGCTGCACGCGGCCGCGCTGCGGACCACCGAGGTCGACCCGAACCTGAGCAGACGGATGCGCGGCTCGTTTCTGCTCCTGGGTGCCCTGGTCGCGCGGGCGGGCGAGGCGAGCATCGCCAAGCCGGGCGGCGACGACATCGGCATGCGCCGGGTCGAACAGCACCTCGAGGGCCTTCGCCTCATGGGCGCGGAGGTCGAGGAGCTCGAGGGCGGGTATGTCGCGCGCGCCCGCCGCCTGCACGGCGCGCGCATCTCCCTCGACATGCCCACCGTGACCGGCACCGAGAACCTGATGATGGCGGCGGTGCTCGCCGAGGGCATCACCGTGATCAGCAACGCCGCCCGCGAGCCGCATGTCTACGACCTCGCGAGATGCCTCATCGGCATGGGGGCGCACATCACCGGCGTGGGCAGCGAGCTGATCGTGATCGAGGGCAGCGGCGGCCTGCTGCACGGCACGACGCACAACGTGACGGCCGACTACATCGAGGCGGGCACGTACATGATCGCCGCCGCGGCGACGTACGGCGACGTCCTCGTCGAACACATGCGACCCAGCGACCTGCGCTGGCTGTTCAGCAAGCTGCGGTCGGCGGGGTGCGACATCGTCGAAGGTGCGCATCACGTGCGTGTCACCTGCGATCACCTGCGCGGTGTCGACATGACCACGTGGCCGCACCCGGGCTTCGCCACCGACATGCAACCGCAGTTCTGCGCGCTCATGACCCAGGCGACGGGGCCGAGCGTGATCAGTGAAGCCTTGTACGAGAACAGGTTTCGCCACGTTGCCGCGCTGCACCAGATGGGTGCGCACATCGCCATCGACGGTCGCAGCGCGGTCATCAACGGGCCCGCGCGACTCCACGGCACGCGCATGAGCATCCCCGATATCCGCAGCGGCGCCGCGCTGGTCATCGCAGGACTCTGCGCCGAGGGAACCACCGAGCTCGAGAACGTCTTCCACCTCGAGCGCGGCTACGACGACCTCGAGACCAAGCTTGCGCGTCTCGGTGCGGACATCGAGCGTGTCACCACTGACGAGCCGGGCAGCGAGGTGCGCGACCTCACCGGCGTGGTCGGCGACTGACGGATCGAAACCATGCTCGGCAAGAAGGTGGGCATCGACCTCGGGACGATGACGACGCGGATCATCGTCAAGGGTGAGGGCATGATCGCCACCGAGCCGACCGCGGTGGCGATACGCGACGGCGGCGTGCAGTCGGCCGCGTTCGGTGAGGCGGCGTTCGAGACGGCGGCAGGCGACGCGGAGTTCCAGCTGCGCCGGCCAATTGCGGGCGGCGAGATCGTCGACGGCACGTCAGCGCGATGGCTCGTCAACCACGCGATGATCCGGGCGGCCGGACGTCAGCGGATCTTCAAACCCGACGTCGTCATCGCCGTTATGTCCTCGCTGCCCGGAGGGCAGCGGCGCTCACTGCTCGAGGCGGCCGCGCTCGCCGGCGCACGCACCGCGTACCTGCTCGACGCACCGCTGGCTGCCGCGATGGGTGCCGGGATCCGCCTCAGTGGTCCCAACGGCCACCTCGTGATCGATATCGGCGCCGGCAAGACGGACATCGCCGCACTCGCTCTGGAGGGGACGGTGAGCGGGCGCTGTCTGAGCGGCCACGGCGGGTTGCGACTGCAAGCGTGCATCGCCGATCACGTCCGCCGGGAGCACGGGGTCGCGCTCGATACGCCGACTCTCGAAGAGGTGGTCGCCTCGCTGGCCCGGGTGGGGCCTCACGAGGAGCGCCGGCTGGAGGTGATGGGCCGGGACGATCGCGGCGAACAGCGCCTGACGATCACCTCGACCGAGTTGAACAGCTGCCTCGATGCGCATGTGAAACCTCTCGTGACGGCGCTCGATGCCGTGCTCGCTGACACGCCGGAGCGGTTGTTGCCCGACATCAGGCGCGAGGGCATCGTGTTGTGCGGCGGTGGTGCGCGGCTCGAGGGACTCGACGGCGCGATCGCGAGCGCCACCGGGATCGAGGTGCATCGCGACAGTCAGCCGCAGCTTTGTGCGGTGCGAGGGACGGGCTACGCGCTCGACAACCTCGACGTGCTCAAGCGGGCGCTGATGTATATCCGGTAGAAATTGTGCGTAACTCTCTCAATCGGGCAGAGGCGCTTGCAGTGATGGGCATCAGGCGGGGACGGGATGACTGACGAGCGGATGGACATTGAGCGCGATGACCACGTGTCTCTAGCACCCTTACCTCAGGGAGGCAGGAAACCTCCTGGCGGAAGCCCGCCGGCGCCACCCGGCACCGACAGGTTTGGGAGACCAGATCAGCCTGAGCGGACGCCTCTCGAGGCGCTCATGTACACGGCGAAGTGGCGCGGCTTTCTGTACAAGTCAGAACTCAAAGCACTGACGGAACTGCTGCACGAACCAGCGGGCGCGATCCCGAATCCCGGCCTGTTGCGAACCCTCGTCGGCACGCCTCGGCGTCGCAGAAAAGCGGTCAAGGGGATGTCACGCCGATTCCGGGAAATGGGGGTTGCGGTGAGGCGCGGCTGAGCTCGCGTCACTTCCGGTGCCAGGAATCGTGCGCCCGACGTACGAGAGTCAACGCTACCCATGCGACGCCTCCCACGACTACGACAACGACCAGCAATTCGGGGAGATGGCCGCCAATAAAACCCATTGAGTGTCCACAGTACCCCCAGGCGAGCGGGCATCGCCTAGTAAGCGGCGTTGCCTCCGTCAGGCTATGGGCTCATACCCGTCCATCGGCGTTTCCTGTGCAGCAATCTCGCGCCGAACCCCGACGGTGGCACGCCGTCAGCGGTGAGCACCGCGTTGCACATCGCGACGCATTCATCGCAGATGAACGCGTCCTGGCCTGCAATCAGCTTTCTCACCTGTTGCTCAGACCTATCGCAGAACGAGCAATGGTTCTCGGCCTCATGAGGCGGCATATCTGAACTCTACCCCACAAGCATTTGCTTGAAAGAGCGAGACGGCGGGCCGTCCGCGCTACAGCGTCGCCTCGATCCCAGCGAGCACGTCCTCGACGCGGATCTGCTCCATCGCCGCAGTCGTCGCGAGGCCGTCCTCAAAACGGGGAGGCGCCAGCGCCTGGACGACCCGGTGCGCGGGACCGTAGGCGCCACCACGGGCGCCGTCGGTGGGACCGAAGAGCCCGACCGTGGGCGTCCCCATCGCCGCCGCGAGCTGGAGCAGCGGGGTGTCGCTGCCCACCAGCAGGTCGCATCGGGAAAGCACCCCGGCGAGCGTCGAGAGGTCGATCTCGCCGACCAGGTCGGTCGCGTCCGCCCTGAGGTCCATCTTCATGTGCTCGGCCGCGCTCCGGTCGTGCGCGGAGCCGACCACGAGGATCCCCGCCCCGTGACGCTGGGCGAGCTGGTTGGCGAGATGGGCCCAGCGCTCGGGGTCCCAGACGGTCGCGGCCGCGGCTTCAGTTTTCGTCTCCGCGTACCCGGCCCCCGGCGCGATCGCGACCAGGAGGCGCCCATCGCCGAGCCCGGTCCCGTGGAGCACCTGCTCAGCTCGCCGCCGCGCCTCGGGCCCCGGCTCGAACACGGGGCTGTGGAGCTGCTGATGGACGCCCGCGACCTCGGCGAGGCGCAACCAGGTCTCAGCCTGGTTCTCTCCGCGTCGGGGCTTGACGCGACCCGTGAGGAGCAGCCCGATGCCGCCGCCGACCCCACTGCGCTGGGGGATGCCCGCAAAGTACGCGGCCGTCGCCGCTGCGGCGCCCGACGTGCACAGGAAGACGGCGTCGAGCCGCAGCCCGCGCAGCGTCGCCCAGAGGCGGAGCCCGCCCGTGCGCCGGCCCCGAAGCCCGGCCAGGGGAATGACCTGGTCGACCGGCGGAATGCCGTCGGCGAGGTCGACCGCCGTCGTCGGGCAGACGAGCGCGATCCGCGCCGAGGGGTACCCGGCACGGAGCGTGCGCAACAGGGGTGTCGACTGCAGGGTTTCGGACATCCCGCCGTTGACGACCACCGCGATATCCACGCGCTGACGGTATAGCGTGTGACGCTCCGCGCGCGGGTTTGCGCGGGGAACGCGCGATCGGCGTCGCGGTGCAACCATATGGGCGAATGCCACCTTCGCTTGCCGGCCGCGATCTCCTCAGCATCGCGGACCTCACCACGGACGAGATCCTCGCGATCCTCGACCTCGCCGACGCGGCGAAGACGGGACGTGACCTCGGCAGCCCGCTCGCGGGGCGATCGCTGGCGCTCATCTTTCAGCGGCCGAGCAACCGCACCCGGGTGTCATTCGAAGTGGCGATCCACAATCTCGGCGGTCACCCGATCGCGCTCTTCAACCCCGAGGTGCAGCTGGGCGAGCGCGAGTCGGCGGCGGACATCAGCAGGATCCTCGACCGCTACGCGGACGGGATCGTCGCCCGCCTGGTCTCGCACCGAGACCTGGTGACCATCGCGGGCGCGGCGACCTCCCCGGTGATCAACGCCCTGACCGATGCCGAGCATCCGTGCCAGGTGCTCGCCGACTGCATGACCGTGCGCTCGGTGACCGGACGGCTCGCCGGTGCCACCGTCGCCTACATCGGGGACGGGAACAACGTCTGCACGTCCTGGATCTACGCGGCGGCCCTGCTCGGCGTGCACCTCAGGATCATCTGCCCGCGGGGCTACGAGCCACCCCAGGCCGTGGTCGAGAGGGCGGCCGGTCTCCGCGCGCCGGGCACCGGCTTCGAGGTGACCCACGTGGCGGCTCCGGCACTGCGTGATACCGAAATCATCTACACCGACGTTTGGACGAGCATGGGCCAGGAATTCGAGCAGCAACGCCGGCGCGAGGACTTCGCGTACCTCCAGGTGAACGACGGCCTGGTTGCGCTCGCGCCGCCCGGGGTTCGTGTGATGCACTGCCTCCCCGCGCACCGCGGTGAGGAGATCACCGACGCGGTGATCGACGGGCCGAACTCGGTCGTCTTCGACCAGGCGGAGAACCGCCTCTGGGTCCAGCAGGCGCTGCTTGCGCTCATCTACGCGGACGACGGCGTCGGGGTCGCCGCATGAGCGACCTGCTGCGCAACGCTCACTTCTTCTTCCAGAGCCTGAGCTGGCGCGATGGGGTCGACGTCCTGGTGGTCGCCTTCCTCCTCTATCAGCTCCTCAAGCTGATCAGGGGCACGCAGGCGGTCCAGCTCCTGCTCGGCCTGGCGGTCATCTTCGCGGTCGGCGGGGCGGCGCATCTGCTCCACCTCCGCCTGCTCGAGTTCATCTTCAACAACGGCACGCAGGCGATCGTGATCGCCGCGATCGTCCTGTTCCAGCCCGAGCTCCGCCGCGCCCTCGACCAGGTCGGCCGGCTCGGTACCGTTCGAGCCGTGCTCGGACGCCATCCGGAGCTGGCGTTCGCCCGCACCGTGGACGAGGTGCTGCGCGCGGCGGGCTCGCTGGCGGAGCGCAAGGTCGGGGCGCTCATCGTGTTCGAGCGCGAGACCGGGCTCGAGAACCTCGCCGCAACCGGCGTGCACGTCGACGGCGAGGTGACCGGCGAGATGCTGGCGACCATCTTCATCCCGGGTTCACCGCTCCACGACGGTGCGGTCATCATCCGGGAGACGAGGATCGTCGCCGCCGGATGCGTGCTGCCCCTCGCCGAGACGCTGCCGGGCGTCGGCCGGATGGGCACCCGGCACCGGGCCGCGCTCGGGCTCACCATGCAGAGCGATGCGGTGGTGCTGATCGTGAGCGAGGAGACCGGCCTGATCAGCGTCGCCCATGACGGCAAGATCTACCGCGGTCTCGACCAGGCCAAGCTGCACGAGATGCTGGTCACGCTGCTGACCAAGGAGGGCGGATCCGGTCGCGCCGCGATGCTCCGTCCGCTCGCGAGGGTGGGCACGCTGCGTACCCTGGGGCGCCGTTCGCACCCGTGAAGTTCCCGGGCTTCTTACGGCGGAACTGGAAGCTCAAGGTGGGGTGCACCCTCATCGCGTTTGTGACCTGGGTCGGGGTCGTCTACGCGGGCAATCCCCCGGAGACGAAGGTGATCTCGGTTCCCGTCCCGCAGAGCGCGGCGAGCATTCCCGCCGGGTACACGCTCGTCCACCCGGTGGACGAGGTGCTGGTCCGCGTCGGCGGCGATCAGAACACGCTCGACTCGCTCAATACCGCGGTGCTCAACGTGACCGTGGACTGGTCGGCGGTGCACCGTGCAGGGACGTACTCCATTCCGATGTCGATTACGAGCAGCCAACCGAACATCGAGCTCATTGCTCCGCCGACCTCCGTCCAGGTTGAGATCGATTCGCTTGCCTCCAAATCCGTTCCGGTCATCATTTCCATCAGCAATCCGCCGCCGGTGGGGTATGAGCGCGGACCCGAGCTGGCCACGCCATCGACGGTGACGGTCACCGGTCCGGAGCGCGAACTCGCTGGTATCACCGCGAGCGTCACCGTCAACCTCCTCACGCAGAAGGCGAACTACCAGCAGTTCCTTCCGGTGCTTCTGTACGCGAAGGGAGTTCGCCTGAACAACGTCGGCGTTGCGCCCACCGACATCAGCGTGAGCATCACCATCACCGCCTACATCACCACAAAAGAGGTGGCGGTGTATCCGCGTACTCAGGGGAGTCCCTCACCCGGGCACTACCTGACAGGAATCGTGGTGACTCCATTCAGCGTGATCGCCACCGGATCGCGGGACCTGCTCAACTCCCTCGATTCCGTGTCGACGCAGCCGATCGTGCTGAACGGTGTCTTCGGCTCCTACACCATCACGGTGACCCTGGTCGCCCCGCCCGGGATCACCCTGTCGCAGTCCAAGGTGACGGTCACCATCGAGATGGGGAGTGTCCCCACCCCGCCGCCGACCCCCACCCCGACGCCGACGCCCTCACCGTGACGACGTAACCCGTTTCCCCCAGGTCCGTTCCAGAGAGGTCCCATGTGCGGCATCATCGGCTACACCGGCCCCCGTCCCGCTGCACCGATCCTGCTCGACAGCCTTCGCCGTCTCGAATACCGGGGCTACGATTCGGCCGGGATCGCGATCATCGACGCGGACGGCGATGTCGCCACGGTCAAGAACACCAACAAGGTCGTTGACCTCGCCCGCCAGGTCGAGGCCGAGGGCACGCCGTCCGGCTCGGTCGGCATCGGCCACACGCGCTGGGCGACGCACGGACGTCCGTCGGTCGAGAACGCGCATCCGCACCAGGACTGCACCGGGCGCATCCACGTCATTCACAACGGCATCGTCGAGAACTACCGCGAATTGCGCGCGGAGTTGATGGCGCGGGGTCACGAGTTCCTCAGCGAGACCGACACCGAGGTGGTCCCGCATCTCATCGAAGACGCGTTTCGCGGTGACCTCGCGAGCGCGGTCCGGAGTGCGCTCAACCGCATGCAGGGAGCGTGCGCGCTGGTGGTCATCTCGGCCGATCAACCAGACCGGGTTGTCGGTGCGCGGATGAATGCGCCGCTCGTCGTCGGACTCGGGCGCGGAGAGGTCTTCGTGAGCAGCGACATCACCGCGTTGATCCCCTACACGAAGCGGATCGCGCTGCTCGGCGAAGGCGAGATCGTCACCGCGACACCGGCCGGGATCACCGTGCAGACTCTCGACGGCACGGCTGTCGAGGCGCGTGTCGTCACCGTCGACTGGGAGGCCGAGCAGGCGCAGAAGAACGGGTATCCGCACTTCCTGCTCAAGGAGATACACGAACAACCCGAGGCGGTGCGCAACGCGTTGCGCGGGCGCATCGACGACCTGGGCATGGTGGTGCTGCCGGAGCTCGGCGTGAGCCCGGAACGCCTCGCCGATGTGCACGAGGTCGTGCTCGTGGCCTGCGGGTCGGCGTGGTATGCGGCGATGGTCGCGGGATACGCGATCGAGCACCTCGCCAAGATTCGTTGCAAGGTCGAGGCCGCGAGCGAATTCCGTTACGGCGAAGCGCTCGTCGATGAGCATTCACTGGTCGTCGCGGTGTCGCAGTCGGGTGAGACCGCCGACACGCTCGCGGCGGTGCGACAGGCGCGCCTCGCCGGTGCGCAGGTCATCGCGATCACCAACGTGATCGGCAGCGCGCTGCCGCTCGAGGCCGACGGAGCGCTGTACATGCAGGCCGGGCCGGAGATCTCGGTCGCCGGCACCAAGACGTTCACGACTCAGATGGTGTGCGGCCTGCTGCTGGCACTCCGTCTCGGCGATTTACGCGGCACGCTCGATGTGGCCGAGCATCAGCGGCTGGTGGCCGAGCTGCAGGAGCTGCCCAACCTGCTCGCGAGGACGCTCGAGCTGGAGCCGATGCTCGTCGACCTCGGTCAGCGCTTTGCGCACACGCACAGCGCGCTGTACATCGGCAGGGGCATCAACTTCCCGATCGCGATGGAGGGCGCGCTCAAGCTCAAGGAGATCTCGTACGTGCACGCCGAGGGATACGCGGCCGGCGAGCTGAAGCACGGTCCCATCGCGCTGCTCGAACCCGATGTGCCGGTGATCGCCATCGCGACTCGCGCCGCGACGCTCCCGAAGATGGTGAGCAACGTGCAGGAGGTGCACTCCCGAGACGCGCCGGTGATCGCGCTCGTCACCGAGGGCGAGGATCCGTTCGACGCCGGGTTTGCCACCACGATCCCGGTGCCGGCCGCATCCGAGGTGCTCTCGCCGCTCATCAATGTCATCCCACTGCAGCTCTTCGCGTATCACGTCGCCGTGCAGCGCGGCTGCGACGTCGACCAGCCGCGCAACCTCGCGAAATCGGTGACTGTGGAATAGTCGTCGGATGACGATCGTTGTCGGGGTCGATGTGACCGTCGTGGATCGCATCGCCGCCGCGCTGGAGCGCCACCCGCGGTTCGCGCAGCGGATCTACACCGAGCGTGAGCGGACGTACAGCGGCCGCAAGCCGGAGCGCTGGGCGAGCAGATGGGCGGCGAAGGAAGCGGTCCAGAAGCTCTGCTCCTCGGCCGGTGAGGCGATGCCCAGGTACCGCGACATCGAGGTCGTCCGGCGCCGGGGCGGGCCGCCTCGCGTCCACATTCGCGGCGAGGAGACCCCGATCGCGCTCTCGCTGACCCACGATGGCGGCATCGCCATCGCGGTCGCGGTGCGCAATCTCGAGCCGCACTCGCGCCCGGCGACGCTCCCTGATCACCTCGTGCTTGCCGATCGTCCCGATGACGGGCACAAGGGGACGTTCGGCCGGGTGGTGGTGGTGGCGGGCTCGAAGAGCCTGACGGGAGCGCCGCGACTGGCGGCTATGGGAGCGGCGCGGGGCGGAGCAGGACTCGTCGAAGTGTGCATCCCCGAGGCGATTCATCCGATCGTGGCCGCCGGCTGTCTCGAGGTCATGCCCACGCCGCTGGCGGACGCGGGAACCGGCACGCTGCATCCGGACGCCGTACCGGCGCTACGGGAACGGCTCCGCGGCGCCGACGCCCTGGTGATCGGGCCGGGGCTGGGGCGCGCCCCCGACACGGTGAGCGCACTCCTCGAGTTGCTGGTGGCGCTGCCGTGCCCGGCGGTGGTCGACGCCGACGCCCTGAACATCGCCGCCGCCGCGGAGTTCGACTGGAAGCGCACCGGGCGGGCCGTCGTGCTGACCCCGCACCCCGCGGAGATGGGCCGTCTCGCCGCCATCAGCACCGAGGCCGTCCAGGCGGACCGGATCGGCACCGCCGAGCGCTACGCGCAGCAGCACGGCGTCGTGGTTGTGCTCAAGGGCGCCGAAACCGTGATCGCGGCATCGGGACACCCCACGTACGTCGACCACCACCGCGTGGTTGCACTTGCGACCGGCGGAACGGGCGATGTGCTCGCCGGCGTGATCGGCTCGATGCTCGCGCAGGGGCTCGAGCCACGCGATGCAGCCGTTGCCGGCGTGACCATTCACGCCGAGGCCGGTCAGGTGGTGCAGGCGCAGCGCGGACGCGCAGGAGCACTCGCCTCAGATGTGATCGACGCGCTGCCGGCTGCCCAGGAACGTCTCCGTCGGGCGCTCGAGGCGGCTACTGCCCGTAGATGAAGCCTTCGATGTTGCTCGTCGTGTCGCTGATCACGCGATAGTCGACACGGTTCCACCCGGCGAAGTTCATCTCGGAGAGTTTGAACTCTCCCGCCGGGATGCCCGCGGCCGGTCCCACCGCCTCGACATACGCCACGTGCCCCTCCGGGCTGACGCCGCCCTGCCCCGGCCAGAACACGACGATTGCACCCGCGATCGGGAGATGTCCTTCCTTGTAGCCCATCTGCGCCGCCGCCGCGAACCAACTGCCCGCGTTGCCGAGCCATGGCACGCATCGACGCGTCGCGACGTAGTACGTGCAGAACCCGTATGCGAAGTGGTTGCCGCACGCTCCACCCCCGACGTGCGGACCGGCCTCGAGGAACGCAATCTGATTGTCGATGTTGGCGATCTGCGCGGCGATGGCGCGCGCCGGTCCGTTGAGCCCGGCGAACAGCGTGTTGCGGTTCTCCAGAATCGTGAGGAACTGATCGCTCTGCGCAGCGAGCTGTGCTTCAAGACCCTGCGCGGATGCCGCATCCGCACGGATGGATGTCTGTTCCATGACGATCGCCTGGTCGGACACGGCGAGTTGCTGGATGAGGTTCAGCACCTGCTGCGACACCTGATTCGCCGACTTCAACTCGTCGATCGCCTGGTTGAACGATCCCGCACTCAGGACCGAAGCGAGCATCTGGTTGTTACCGGTGGTCTCGTACGTGGCGCGCGTGATTGCAGAAAGTTGTGCCTTGTCCTGCGCCGCCGTCGCGTCGTTGCTGTTCAACGCGCTGCTCAGTGACAGGAGCGTTGCGTTCAGCTTGTCGAGCTGCTTGCGCTCGTTCAACACCTTCGCCTGCTGTGCATTGAACGAGGCTTCCGCCGAATTGACGGAGCCACCCGCTGCGCTCAGGCTGGGCTGCATTGCGGCGAGCTCTGCGATGAGTTGCGCGCGCCGCCGCTGCAGCGCTGCGATCGCAGGGCTCGGCGCCTG
Organism: Candidatus Dormiibacterota bacterium; assembly: GCA_963756075.1. Taxonomy (GTDB): domain Bacteria; phylum Chloroflexota; class Dormibacteria; order Aeolococcales; family Aeolococcaceae; genus Palsa-851. Next base: position 1,110,236 of record CAVWMH010000002.1, read on the forward strand.
CGACTTGGTGGATGACGAACTGTTTGCCTGAGTGTTCGGGATGGTTCCGATTCCGGTGGCCAGAAGGGTGATGACGCCTGCGACGCACAGGGCCACCTTCCGGCTCAACGTCAAAATAGGCGTCCTCCATCTGATCAGCCGCTGATACCCGGACGGGCATCGGTCGGTATGTCCCCGCGGCACCATAGCGAGCTTGAGGGTCCGAGTGCAAGCCGCACCTCGGGCGCCACCGTACCCTTTTGACGGGCCACGTATATTGCGGTCGTGTGACGTTGGACGAAGCTCAGACGCCCGAACGAGCCTTCGACGGAGGGGGCCCGAGCCTTGCCGATGTTGGCGAGCAGCCCTGCTTCGAGGCGCTCAGGGAGATCGCGGGCGCGTCATCGCCGGCCCTCGCGATCGGCTCCGGCGACGACGCGGCGGTGTGGTCGCCCGAGCCCGGACGCGACCTTGCCTTCAGCCAGGATGCCATGGTCGAGGGCGTCGATTTCCGCCGGTCCTGGATCAGCCCACGCCGCCTCGGGGCCCGCGCACTGTCCGTCGCGCTCTCCGATCTGGCCGGGATGGGTGCCCGGCCGGTGTGGTGTTCGGCAACCCTGTGCGCGCCCGCGAGCACCTGCTTCGAGGATGTCCTCGAGATCCAGCGTGGGCTGTGCACTGCCGCCGCGGCCGCGGGATGCGCGGTCGCCGGAGGAGACGTGAGCGCGATCGACGGGCCACTGGTCATCGACATCTCGGTCGCGGGCACGCTGGCGGCCGGCGCGGTGCTGCGTCGAGACGGCGGCCGTCCAGGCGACCTGGTGGTGGTCACCGGAACGCTGGGCCGGGCGGCCGCGGGGCTGCGACTGCTGCTCGACGGCGGCGACGAGCTGTCCGATCAGGAACGTGCCTGGGTCGACGCGGAGCTCTCCCCGGTCGCCAGGATCGGCGAGGGCCTCCAGCTGGTGGCGTCAGGGGTTCGCTGCGGCGGTGACATCAGCGATGGTCTGCTCGTCGAGCTCGAGCGGATCGGCGAGATGTCCGGGTGCGGCGCCGAGATCTGGCTCGACCGCCTTCCGGTCGAACCGGCGCTCGTCTCCGACTTCGGCGCGGCGTGGCCCGATCTCGCGATCGGTGGCGGCGAGGACTTCGAGCTGGTGGCGGCGCTGCCGGAGGCGGCGGTCGGGGCGCTCGTCAAGAGCTGGCCGGACACCCTCGCTCCGATCACGGTCGTCGGGCGTCTGCGCCATGGGGCCGGCCTCGACGTTCTCGATACGGAAGGAGGCACGGTGCTGCCACACCCGCAGACCAGCTCCCGGCACTTCGCGTGAGCGATGTGGGGACGGCGACGCGATTCTCGACCGAGGCTGAGACGCTCGCGCTGGGAGAGCGCATCGGCACCCGCGTCGAGCCCGGCGACCTCATCCTCCTGAGCGGGGAGCTCGGTGCGGGCAAGACCGTCCTGGTTCGAGGCATCGCGGCGGGCATGGGCATCGACCCGACATTGGTGCGATCGCCCACCTTCGTCCTTCATCACATCTACCGTGCCGGCGCGAAGGTCCTGCACCACATCGACCTGTACCGGCTCGGCCCCGACGCGGACATCCGCCTGCTCGACATCGACGAGATGCTCGAATCCGGGGGCGTCGTGGTTGTCGAGTGGGGTGAGCATGCCGGGCACAAGCACGACGCGCGGGCGAGCATCCGCATCGACATAGCCGACGACGGTTCGCGGCTGATCAGTCCGCCGTCCGGGGCGCCGTCGCGACTGGCCGACGCCTGGAACGATCGGGGGCGGCCGTGAGCGTGCTGGCCATCGACACCTCGTCGAGGTCGCGTGTCGTGTGCGTGGTGGCGTCGACCGCCGGCGAGCTCCTCGACGCCGAGGTGGTCAGGGACGCGCCGGTCGCCGCATCGCTGCCCCGGCTGCTCGGACGGATGCTGGCCGCGGTCGACACCGCGGTGGTGGTCGTCACCGGGCCGGGGACGTACACGGGGGTTCGCGCCGGGATGGCCGGGGCGCTCGGCGTCGCCCAGGCGCGCAACCTGCCGCTCTACGGCGTCGGCTCGCTCGAGGTGGTGGCGAGTGGCGACCCGGCTGCCGGCCGCGGGCGACTGGGTCGTCGCGGATGCCGGCCGTGGCGCGTTGTACGTGGCCCGCGTGGGTGATGCCGCGCATCCGTCGCGCATCCTCGAGCCTGGTTTCGACGCCGGCGGCGCGCGTGTCCTGAGCACCGACAGGATCGCGATCGCGGGTCTCGTGGTCCTGGACCCGGCCGCGTCTCTGGCGCGCGCTGTGCCGCTCGCACTCTCCCGGCCGGCGCTGGAACGTTCCGGGCTGACCGCCGTCTACGTGGACTGAGCGACCTGGGCTACAGCCAGCCGTGCTGCTCAGCGGTGCGCACGGCCTCGAGACGGTTGCGCGCGCCCGTCTTCTGAATCGCTGACGAGAGGTAGTTGCGCACGGTTCCCTGTGAAAGGAACATCGACGCGGCGATCGACGCGATGGTCGCGCCGCCCGATGCGGCGCCAAGGACGTCGCGCTCGCGCGGGGTGAGCGGGTTGGAACCGTCGCTGAGCGCGGCTGCGGCAAGCGCGGTGTCGATGACCCGCTCGCCCGCGACCGCGCGCCGGATGGAGACCGCGAGCTGGTCCGCGGGACCGTCCTTGACGACGAACCCGGTCGCGCCCGCCTCCATGGCCCGGCGCAGATAGCCGGGCCGCCCGAAGGTCGTGAGGATGATGATCGTGCAGGCCGGGAGCGCCTGATGAAGGAGTGCCGCGGCCTGGAGCCCGTCAAGACCGGGCATCTCGATGTCGAGCAGGGCGACGTCGGGCTGCGCGGCGAGCGCCACGGCCACCACCTCATCGCCGCGCGAGCACTGGGCGACGACGTCGATGTCGTCCTCGAGCGCGAGCAGGGTGGCGAGCGCGCCGCGGACCATCCCCTGGTCCTCAGCGATCAGGACGTGGATCACGTTGCGGCCAGAGGAACGTAGGCCTTGAGACGGAACCCGCCGCGCTCGCCGGGGCCGGCCTCGAGGTGTCCGCCGGCAGCGCCCACTCGCTCGCGCAGCCCGTGCAGACCGCTGCCTCCAGCGCTCGCGACTCCGCCGACCCCGTCGTCGACGATCGCCACCGTGAATCCGCTGGTGCTCGCCTCAAGCGAGACCTCGCAGTGGTGCGCGCGGCTGTGGCGCAGCACGTTGGTGATCCCCTCGCGCACCGTCCACGCGAGCAGGTTGTCCACCGGTGCCGGGGCGGCGACGCTGTCGCGGGTCACGGCGAATGCGATTCCCGCTGCGTCGAGCACGTCGCGCGCGCCCTGCAGCTCGTCGGCGAGCGAACGCTGCCGGTACCCGGTGACCATGGCGCGCACCTCGGCGAGCGAGTCGCGGGCGACGGATTCGACGTCACCGATCGCCTCGGCGGCGGCATCGGGATCGCTGCGCATCAGGCGGCGGGCGACCTGTGCCTTGAGCGCGATCACCGACAGGCTGTGGCCAAGAATGTCATGAACATCGCGGGAGATGCGCAGGCGCTCGTCGGCGATCGCGAGCCGAGATACCTCGGCGCGTGCGGTGCGGAGCTCGATGACCGTCGCGATCAGCCGGCGGAACGCGAGCATCGTGAAACCGAGCGCGACGGTGAGGAAGGTGATGAAGCCCAGGTCTGCCCAGGCATAGCCGAGCAGGGCGCCGGAGACGACCATGAAGATGCCGAGCCCCAACAGGACCGGGACGAGGAAGCGCCAGCGCAGCGTCCATCCCGCAGCAACGCCGCAGTACACCAGAACTCCGCTCCACTGTCCCCGGAACACGAGCGCGAGCGTGATCCCTTCCACGAAGAGTGTCGCGAGCGGAAGGAGCAGCACGCCGGTCGCGACGCGCGGCACCAGTGAGAGGCAGATCCACATCGCGAAGAGATACGTGGCGGCGAAGCCGACCAGGCAGATCCATGCGATCACCGCCCGGGTCGGTGAGTATCCCGTGCCGATGATGTCGGCGATGGGATAACCGAGGAAGACGAGCCAGATCGCCGACCAGGCAAGGCGCGCGATGGTGGGAATCGGCCACATCATGTTGTCGGGGCCGCCGACCTGGTTCGTTTCGCGCTCGCCGGTCATGCGCACGATGCTATGCCAGCCTCACGCGGTGCGCAGCGTCAACCGGCGAGAGACGGCAACCGCGACAAGGGCGGCGCCCGCAAACCACGCCAGCAGGACAAGGCCGTCGCCCAGCGCGGGCGCAACGCCGCGGGCGATATGCCAGCCGAGCTGCGCGAGGTGGTACGACGGAAGCGTCCTGGCAACCGTCTGCAATGGTGACGGCAGGATTTGCACGGGCATCCACAGGCCGCCCAGGGCTGCGAGCACCAGGTACAGCACCATGGTGAGTTCCTGGGCCCCATCGCCATCGGCGATCGTGCCCACCACGATGCCGATCGCGGCGAACGGGAGGCATCCGGCGGCGATCAGCAGGACCAGCATCGGCCACTCCCAGAGCGGCAGGGTGACTCCCTTGACGAGCGCGGCGGTGACGAAGGTCAGGACGATCGCGGGGAGGCTGAGCGCCATCGCCGCAATCAGGCGTGCCGCGAGGATCCGAGCCGGGGAGAGTGGCGTCAACCGAAGCTGGCGCAGCCAGCCCATCTGACGGTCCATGGCGAGGCGCGGGCCGGACGCCATGAGCACGCCGCCCATGGCGCCGAAGGACGCCATCGCAATCATGATCGCGACCGTCGGCGGCAATCCTTCGGACCTGTCCGCCGCCGCGCCGAAGACGGTGGAGAACAGCAGATATGCGGCGACGGGCCATCCCGCCACGAGCAGCAGGTAGCGACGATCGCGGAGTGACCGCCGGATTTCCAGGGCGAGGTACTTGATCATTCGGTGATCTCCATTCAGGCGGCGATGCCGTCGGTGATGGTGATGAACGCGTCTTCGAGCGCGATGCCCGCGACCTCGATGTCATGGGCATCGGGACGGGTTGCGATGAGCGCGCGCAGCGCGCTGTCAGAGTCGTTGCAGCGCAGCTCCACGCGGTTGCCGTGCGCAGCCGCCGACACCGCGCCGGGCAAGGCGTCGAGCCCCGCGATGTCCGCGTGCACAGTCGAGAACCGGATGACGCGCAGGCCGACCGAGTCCTTGATCGCTGACGGCGTGCCGTCGGCGACGACACGGCCTCGGGCCATCATCACGATGCGGTCCGCGGCCACGTCGGCCTCCTCGAGGTAGTGGGTGGAGAACAGGATGGTGCGGCCGCGCGCGGTGAATCCCTCCATCGCATGCCAGAAGCCTCTGCGGGTCTCGACGTCCATCGCCGCGGTGGGCTCGTCGAGGATGAGCAGGCGAGGGTCACCGATCAGCGCCATGGCGAGGCGGAGCCGCTGTGACTGGCCACCCGAGAGGCGATCGACGCGCCGCTTCTCGAGTCCGCGCAGCTGGGCGACCTCGACGACCTCGTCGAGCGCCAGCGGCGCCGTGTACAGGCTGCGCACCATCGCGAGCAATTCGCCGACCAGGACGCCGGGCATCATGCCGCCGTCCTGGAGCATCGCTCCGACGCTGGCGTGCGCGGCGGGCGATCCCGGGGCCGCGCCGAACACCTCGATACGGCCGGCGTCCGGCGCCGAGAGCCCGAGCAGCATGGAGATCGTGGTCGTCTTGCCGGCGCCGTTGGGACCGAGCAGGGCGAGTGTCCGGCCTCGCTCCACGGTGAGACTGAGGTTGTCGACGGCGAGCACCGGGCCGAAGCGCCGCGTGACGGAGTTGACGCGCACCGCGCAGTCGGCGCCGTTGGCGGGCGGCACGAGGCTCGGGATGTGGGCGCCGGTGGCGGGAGGCTGATATGTCATGCCCTGAGCCTGAGGCCCGCCAGACGGTCGCGCCAGTGAGACAGGTCAGCAACCTCACATGACATCCGTCATGCGCCCGCCCGCCGCCGCCGGATGCCGCGGTTATGATGAAGAAGCCGACTCCACCAACGATTTCAGGGTGTTCATGCAGGTCGTCCCTCGTCTCTCCGTCGAGCCGATGCGCTACGAGGACATCGCCGCCGTGCAGGCAATCGAGCGCCAGGTGTTCGTGTCGCCGTGGCCGAAGAACGCGTACGCGAGCGAGCTGTCGCAGAACCGGCAGGCCTCGTACATCGTGCTCCGTCAGAGCGGCGACATCGTCGGCTATGCCGGGCTCTGGCGGGTCGCGCTCGAGGCGCACGTGACCACCATCGGCGTGCGCGCCGGCGATCACTCCAAGGGCTACGGCACGGTGCTGTTCGCCGCGCTCGTGCAGCGTGCCTACGCGCTGGGCGCGCGCTGGATCACGCTCGAGGTGCGCGACACCAACGACCACGCGATCCGGCTGTACGAGCGGTTCGGTTTCAAGGCGATCGGCCGCCGCCGGGGGTACTACACCGACAACGGCGAGGACGCGGTGATCATGTGGAGCGACAGCATCCACGCCCCCGAATTCAAGCGGCGCTTCACCGCGATCCTCAACGGGTTCGACGTGGCGGGGGTCGGGGGCAGCCCCTCGATGGAGTACCCGTCAGCCTGAACCTCCTCGCGATCGAGACATCCTGCGACGAGACCGCGGCGGCGGTGCTCTCCGACGGCCGCGAGGTGCGCTCCTCGGTGGTGTCGTCGCAGATCGCCCTGCACGCCGTGCACGGCGGCGTGGTTCCCGAGCTCGCCGCGCGCGCCCACCTGGAGGGGCTCGCCACCGTGGTCGATGCGGCGCTCGCGCCGGTGCCCGGCGGCTGGGATGCCATCGACGCCATCGCGGTCACCCGGGGGCCGGGTCTGGCCGGGTGCCTGATCGTGGGCACGATGTACGCGTCGAGCGCGGCGCTCGCTCGTGGGATCCCGATCGTCGGCGTCTCGCACCTCGCCGGGCACGTGTACAGCGCGTGGCTCGCCGACCCCGAGCTCGAGCCTCCGTACCTGGCGCTCCTGGTCAGCGGTGGCCACACCGAGTGCGTCGTGCTCCGCGAGCACGGCGTCGCCGAGCGCCTCGCCGCCACCCGCGACGACGCGGCCGGCGAGGCGTTCGACAAGGTCGCCCGGCTGCTCGGCCTCGAGTACCCCGGCGGACCGGCGATCCAGCGGGTGGCGGTGTCCGGCGATCCCACCCGGTTCCCGTTGCCGCGCACCCGCCTCGACGGCGCGTTCTCGTTCAGCGGGCTCAAGACGGCGGTGCGCTACACCGTCCGTGACCTCGGATCCGGGTCGCTGACCGCCGGCGGCGTCCCCTCCGACCGGCAGGTGGTCGCCGACATCGCGGCGAGCTTCCAGGCGGCCGCGGTCGATCAGCTGGTGACCGGTCTGGCGGCGGCCGCCGATCGCACCGGGGCGAGCACTGTGGCGGTCGTCGGGGGCGTCGCGGCCAACCGAGCGTTGCGCGACGCGGTGGGAGCGCGCTTCAGCGGGCTGCGGGTGGTGGTCCCGCCGTTCGACCTCTGCACCGACAACGCGGCGATGATCGGCGCGGCGGGCTGGCAGCGGCTCCGGGTGCACGGCCCGGATGCACCCGGTTTCGACGTGGATCCTTCGCTGGCGGAGTGCGCGTAGATTCCATCCGCATGAGCGCGGCTGAGCCGTCCCCCCAGCGTTCGGAGGCCACCGAGCGGTATCTCGAGGCGATCTACTACATCGAGCACGAGGGCGAGGTGCCGCGCCCGGGCCGCCTCGCCGAGTGGCTCGGGGTCAGCGCGCCGACCGTCACCGTCTCGCTGCAGCGCCTCGCCCGCGACGGCCTGATCCGGATCGCGGGTGATCGGTCGGTCGAGCTCACCGAGGGTGGCGCCGAGGCCGCGGCGCTGATCGTTCGCCGGCATCGCATCGTCGAACGATGGCTGACCGACGTCCTCGGGTTCGACTGGGCGACGGCCGACCTCGAGGCGCAGTCGCTGACCCACGGGATGTCGGTGACCGTGCTGGAGCGAATCGACGAATCGCTGGGTCGGCCGACCACCTGCCCGCACGGCAACGTGATCCCCGGACGAACGCCTCCGGAGGGCGGGCGGCTGGTGCGGCTCCTGGAGCTCAAGGACGGCGATCGAGCCCGCGTCGCGCGGATCTCCGAGGTCGCGGAACACGAGGCGCCGCAGCTCCTGCGTCTGCTCGACGATCGGGGGATCGTCCCGGGCGTCGAGGTCGATGTCCTGTCGCATGCCGCCACCGGGTGGAATCTGAAGGTGGCCGGCGCGACGGTCACCGTCGACCCGGCGACGGCGCGGGCGATCTGGGTCGAGGCGCCCCAGGACGATTAGGTTAGGCTAAGCTAACGCGCCGATTGAAGCGCAGTAAAGTTCTGTCCGAAGGGGCGTGTCGGTGGTCGGAAGCCTGCTGATCTTTGCCAGGGAAGGGATCGAGGGCACCCTGATCTGCTCGATCCTGCTGACCTATCTCGCCTCAGCGGGACGCCGGGATCTGTTCCGCTTCGTGTTCCTCGGCGCGGGCGCGGCCGTCGGCCTCGCCGCGGCCGCGGGGATCGTGCTCTGGATCGCCAGCCGCGACGCCTTCATCAATTCAACCGCGCAGGCGTGGTTCGAGACCTGTGTCTTCGCGATCGCGGTGGCCGTCCTCACCTACATGACCTTCTGGATGCGGCGCCACAGTCGAAGCATGGGCAAGGAGCTGCGCGCGAAGGTCTCGGGGGTGGTGCGTGGCGGCTCCGGTCTCGCGCTGGCGCTCGTCGCGTTCGTGACCGTTGGACGCGAGGCGATCGAGACGGTGATCTTCCTGCTCGCGATCGCATACCAGAGCTCGCCGCTGCAGCTGGTCATCGGTGCGGCCATCGGGCTGGTGCATCGCATTCGGCGCTGAGCGTCGCCATGTACCGGGTCGGCCTGCGCCTCAACCTCCGGCGTTTCTTCGCGATCGTCGGCAGCCTGCTGATGGTCGTGGCTGCCGGGCTCCTCGCTGACGCTGTGCAGAACCTGCAGGGACTCGGGGTGCTGCCCGGCGGCTCGATGACCCTCTGGAACATGAGCGGCACCCTTCCCGACGACACCGGCATCGGCGATGTGCTCCATGGTCTGGTCGGCTACAGCGCTGCGCCGACCGTGCTCCAGGCGGTCCTGTGGGCCGGGTTTCTCGCCGTCGGTCTCACCCTCTTCCTGCGCCCGGCGCACGCGCCGGTCTCGAGGCCGCCCTCGGCTCCCGCCGCCGCCGTGTGACAACCCCTCCGCGGAGGGGCTCGCGCTTGCAAGGTTGGCACTCGGTTAGGTAGAGTGTTAGCAGTCACCCACCAAGAGTGCTAAGAACCAGGAGGCCCCATGTCCTTGAAGCTGCGCCCACTCGCCGACCGCGTCGTTGTCAAACCGGTCGAGCGCGATGAGATGACCAAGAGCGGGATCGTGCTGCCCGACACCGCCAAGGAGAAGCCGCAGGAAGGCATCATCGAGGCTGTCGGCAACGGCCGCTACAACGAGCAGACCGGCGTTCGCATCGCCCTCGACGTGAAGGTTGGCGACCGCGTCATGTACGCGAAGTACGCCGGCAGCGAGGTGAAGATCGACGACACCGAGTACCTGATCCTCGGAGAGAAGGACATCCTCGCCGTCGTCGAGAAGAACGGCAAGAAGAGCTAGGCAGGGATGCCCGCAAAGCAGCTTCGCTTCGAGGCGCCCGCACGCGCGGCGCTCGCACGCGGTGCGGCGATCGTCGCCGACACCGTTTCGGTGACACTCGGACCACGCGGTCGTACCGTCGTGCTGGACAAGAAGTTCGGCCCGCCCCTGATCAGCAATGACGGGGTGACGATCGCGCGTGAGCTCGAGCTCGAGGATCACTTCGAGAACATGGGCGCGCAGCTGCTCAAGGAAGTGGCGATCAAGACCAATGACATCGCGGGCGACGGCACCACGACGGCGACGGTGCTCGCCCGGTCGATGCTCGACGAGGGCTTGCGGAACCTCGCCGCCGGCGCTTCGCCGAGCGACCTGCGCCGCGGCATGATGGCCGCGTGCGACGCGGCCGTCGCCTCGATCCGCGCTCGATCGCATCCCGTCAAGGGCGGCGACGACATCCTTCGCGTTGCCACGATCAGCTCGGGCGACGACGGCATCGGCGCGATGATCTCGGACGCGTTCGACAAGGTTGGCAAAGAGGGCGTGGTCTCCGTCGAGGACGGAACCGGCATCGAGACCGAGGTCGAGGTGGTCGAGGGCATGCAGTTCGACCGGGGGTACATCTCCGCGCACCTGGTCACCGATCTGCAGAACATGGAGTCCATCCTCACCGATGCGCGAGTTCTGGTCACCGATGCCAAGATCTCGTCGGTCAACGACCTCCTGCCCAGCCTCGAGCTGGTCATGCGCGCCGGGCGTCCGCTGCTGATCGTTGCCGAGGACGTCCAGGCCGAGGCGCTCGCCACCCTGGTGGTCAACCGTGCACGGGGCACGTTCAGCGCGATGGCGGTCAAGGCTCCCGCGTTCGGCGAGCGTCGTGACGCCATCCTCCAGGACATCGCGGTGCTCACGGGCGCGACCGTCATCAGCGAGAAGACCGGCCAGCGCCTCGACGCCGTGCGCGACGACCAGCTCGGTGTCGCCGGGCGGGTCACCGTCACCAAGGACGACACCACGATCGTGCGCGGCGGCGGCACCAAGGCCGCCATCGAGGCACGCTGCGCCGAGATCCGCCAGCAGATGGAGGAGACGACCTCCGACTGGGATCGCGAGAAGCTGCAGGAGCGGCTCGCGCGCCTGACCGGCGGCGTCGCCGTGATCAAGGTCGGCGCCGCCACCGAGGTGGAGATGAAGGAGCGCAAGTCTCGCGTCGAGGACGCGCTCGCGGCCACGCGTGCGGCCATCGAGGAAGGCGTGGTCGTCGGCGGTGGGGTCGCGCTGCTTCGCGCAATCCCGGCGGTCGAATGCGCTCAAGCTCGACGGCATGGCGCGTGTCGGGGCCGACATCGTCGCCAGGGCGCTTCGCGAGCCGCTGCGCATCATCGCCCAGAACGCCGGCCTCGAAGGCCAGGTGGTCGTCAACGAGGTGGCCGGTGCCAAGGGTGATCACGGCTTCGACGCTGTGAGCGAGACCTACGGCAACCTCATCGAACGCGGGATCATCGATCCCACCAAGGTCGTCGTCGCAACGCTCGTCCATGCAACGTCGATCGCCACCATCGTGCTCAGCACCGACGCGCTGATCGCCGATGCGCCGGAGAAAGAGGAAGCCGCGGCAGGCGGCGGCCACTCACACGGCGGCGGCGGTGGTATGGGCATGGACGACGACGACATGGACTTCTAGCGTCGGGCATTCACGCTGACGCCGGCGCGGCTCGCACGTCCGTGACCTCCACGGGTGTCGTACCGTTGCCATGGTCATGCACCGACCACCACTGACGCCGGCGAGCCGCTGACGTGTGCGGGATCACGGGCTTCTGGGGTCCGCCCGACAGGGCGTTGCTCGACGCGATGACGGAGTCGCTCCGGCATCGTGGTCCGGACGACGACGGCTACTTCGAGGATGCGACCGCATCGCTCGGATTCCGGCGGCTGAGCATCATCGACCTCGAGCACGGCAACCAGCCGGTGTCGATGGACGGCGGCCGGCTCCAGATGGTCTACAACGGCGAGGTCTACAACTTCCGCGAGCTGCGCACGGAACTGGAAGCGCTCGAGCACACCTTCCACACGACGTGCGACACCGAGGTCGTGCTGCACGCGTACGCGCAGTGGGGCACCGACTGCTTCCGCCGCTTCAACGGCATGTGGGGCCTCGCCATCCTCGACGAGCGCGCACCGACAGCGCGGCTCGTGCTTGCGCGCGACCACTTCGGCATCAAGCCGCTGTTCTACGCGCGCCACCGCGGCCGAGTGGTCTTCGCCTCGGAGATCAAGGCGATCCTGCAGGACGAGACCTTCCCGCGCGAAGTCGACGAGCAGCAGATGTACGAATACCTTCGTTTCGGTCTCTTCGACCACAACGACGGGACATTCTTCCGCGGGATCCGCCAGGTGCCCGCCGCCGCGTTCGCCGTCATCGAGGGCGGCACGATCTCCGAGACGGTGTACTGGACTCCACGGCTCTCCGAGGACGGCGACGCGAGCCCGGAGGCGTTTCGCGCGGTCTTCGAGCGCGCGGTGCAGCGGCGTCTCGTCGCCGATGTTCCGGTTGGCATCTGCTTGAGCGGTGGTCTCGACTCATCGTCGATCTGCACGGTGATGGCGCAGCAGCTCCGCGATCATGTCCCCGACACGGAGTCGCTCGGTGACCGTCTGAAGACGTTCTCGGCGGTGTTCCCGGGGGATCGGATCGACGAGAGCGCGTACATCGACAGCGTGCTCGACGTGACGGGTGCGGACAACAGCGCGGTGCAGCCCACCGACCAGGACTTCATCCGCGAGCTGGAGGCGTGGGTGTGGCACATGGAGGAGCCGATGGTGTCGTCGGCGCCGTTCGCCATGTGGATGGTGATGCGCCTGGCCAGACGCGAGGTCACCGTCACGCTTGACGGCCAGGCGGGTGATGAGCTGCTCGCCGGGTACGACCACTATCCGTACGTGCTGCTCCGCCAGCTCCTGCGTGAGCGCCGCTATGCGGAGTTCGCTCGTGAGGCATGGTTGCTCCGCGACATCGTGAGCCCGCTGGTCCGCAGGCGCCTGCGCGAACGCGGTCAGCGCGTGGATGTCGGGGGCATGCTCGCGCCGTCCTTCTGCCGCGGGCGCAAACCGCCGGTGGACGACCGCGTCGCCGACGATCTCAAGCGCCGCCTGCTCCAGGACTTCCGCGTCTACAGCCTGCCCCCGTTGCTGCGCTACGAGGATCGCGCTTCGATGGCGCATTCGCTCGAGGCGCGCCTGCCGTTCCTCGACCAGGAGCTCGTCGACTACATCCTCACGCTGCCGCGCAGCGCGATCATCCACAATGGCTGGACTCGCGCGATCGTCCGTCAGGCCCTGCACGGGGTCCTGCCCAGGAAGGTCGAGGCCCGCCGCAAGAAGATCGGTTTCACGACACCCGAGTTCCGCTGGTATCGCCGGCAGCGCGCTGTGCTCCAGAGCCTCATGCGCTCGCCGTCATTTCGCGCTCGTCCCTACTGGAAGGCCGCCGCCGTCGCCGAGAACTTCCGTCGCGCGTGCGCCGGCGAGATCGAGGAATCGATGTTCTTCTGGCGTGCGGTCAATGCCGAGGTCTGGCTGCGCGTGTACATCGACGGCGCGACGCGGGCGCTCGACAAGGAGAGCTACCAGGGCGGATTCGTCCGCCGGGGCGATCGCGCAACCGCACGCAAGGTGGCCGGCGGCGAGGCGCTGCTCGGTGGAGCGCGCCTCAACTGGGGACGCCATCTCTTCCTCGAGGACAGGGGACGGATCTGGGCGCGCCTGCCGTTGCGATCGTCGCTGATCAAACCCGGCGACGACATCCTCGAGGCGATAGCGGCGAGTCTCGAGCGGTTGCGCAGTGATGGCATCGATGTGGCGGACGGCGACATCCTGCTGGTGAGCGAGAAGGCGCTGGCGATCAGCCAGGGGCGTTCCTATCCGATCAACGAAATCGCGGTGTCGCGGACAGCCCGGGTGCTCTCCCGCTACGTGAGCCACGAGCCCACCGGGGTCGGGCTGGCCCATCCGACCACGATGCAGCTGGCCATCGACGAAGCCGGCGCACCCCGGATCATGCTCGCCGCCGCGGCTGCAGCCGTCACCAAGCCGCTCGGCTTGCGCGGCGTCTTCTACCGCGTCGCGGGCCACGGGGTCAACGCCATCGACGGCCCCTCGTCGCTCAACCTTCCGCCGTATGACACGTGGGCGACCAAGTCGCCCGAGGATCCCTCGGGTGCGGCGCTGCGCATCGCCGCCGACGTACGCCGGCGCACCGAACGCCGCGTCGCAGTCGCGATCATCGACGCCAACGACATGGCGGCCGAGGTCCTCGCGTCGGTCGGCATCGATGCCAAGTCTGTTCTGGCCATGGTTGCCGACAACCCGCTCGGGCAGTCGGACGAGCAGACGCCGTTCGGTCTGGTGCGCCGGGTCGTCCCTGCGGAGGTCGCAGCGCCTGCGCCGGAGCCCGTGCCGGTCGGAGCGTGAGCGGGACGGACGGGGACGGCGCGCTCCGCTGGGCGGAGATCGACGTCGCCGCTCTCTCGGGGAACGCCCAGGTGATCGCCACGCTGGTGCGTCCGGCAGCGGTGATGGCGATGGTCAAGTCCAACGGCTACGGGCATGGCATCACGATTGCCGCCAGGGCCGCACTCGACGGCGGCGCCTCATGGCTCGGCGTCTACACCCCGCAGGAGGCTCTGGCGCTGCGTGCCGCGGGCTTTCGGGCACCGATCCTGGTGGTGGGTTGGAGCCCGCCGGCGACGCTCGACGACCTGATTGCCGGTGGTGTCGACGTGAGCGTTCTCGATGCGGACGGAATCCGGGCGGTCGCCGCGGCCGCCACGGGCAGCACCGCTCGCGTCCACATCAAGATCGACACCGGACTGCACCGGCTCGGCGCGCTTCCCGAGACGCTGGATTCGCTCGCCAACGCGGTGCGCGAAGCCGGGGCTCGCGTGCACGTGGCCGGACTCTTCACGCACTTCGCCGCCGCGGATGACGATGCCGCCTTCACCATCGTCCAGCACGGCCGGTTCCTCGAGGCGGTCGACGAGCTCCGCGCCGTGGCGCCCGACGCGCTGTTGCACACGTCGGGGAGCGCCGCGATCCTCGCGCATCCCGCGATGCACCACGACATGGTGCGCCCGGGCATCGCCCTGTACGGCTACCCGCCCGTGCCAGGCCCGGCGACCCTCCGGCCGGCGATGAGCGTCCTCTGCCGCGTCGCCCAGGTGCGGACGGTCGCACAGGGGGAGAGCGTCGGCTACGGGCGGACCTGGCGAGCCCAGACGGCGCGCCGGATCGCGACTGCGACGCTGGGCTACGGACAGGGCCTGCCGCGAGCGCTCTCGAACCGCGGGCACCTGGGGATTCGCGGCTCGCTGTGTCCGATTGTCGGGATCGTGAGCATGGATCAGGTCGGGGTGGACGTGTCGGACGTGGACGGCGTCGTGGCGGGAGACACCGCGATGTTCATCGGCGAGCGTGACGGAATCCGCATCGGCGCGGACGAGGTCGGTGCGCTCACCGGCACGCTGCCGCACGAGATCCTCTGCGGCATCGCGGAGGGCATTCCGCGCCATCCTGGGGTCACGCCTGCTGCGCTACCGTGAGGGTGTGAGCCGGCCGGTCCGCATCGCTGTCGCCCAGTACGAGCCGCACGTCGGCGAGCTCGAACACAACCGCTCGCAGGCCGTCCTCTGGGCCACCGCGGCGGCCGACCAGGGGGCGAACCTCATCGTCCTGCCCGAGCTCGCCTCCAGCGGGTACGTGTTCGGGGATGAGGCGGAGGCGCAGCGGAGCGCCGAGGACCCGGACGACGGTCCGACCGTCCGCGCGCTGCGCGAGGTGTGCGCGATGCACGGGTGTCACATCGTGGCCGGGATCAGCGAGCTCGACGGCGACTGCAGGCACAACAGCGCGGTCCTGATCGGTGCGTCGGGTCGCATGGCCACGTATCGCAAGCTGCACCTCTACTACGACGAGCAGACGTGGTTTCAGCCCGGCGACGGCCTGCCGATCGTCGATCTCCCGTTCGGGCGGGTCGGGATGATCATCTGCTTCGACCTCTGGTTCCCCGAGCCTGCACGGGCGCTCGCGCTGGCCGGCGCGGAGATCATCGCGGTGCCGACCAACTGGGTCGCATCCTTCAAGCGCACGGTCTGGGACGATCGGGGTTATTGCCAGGGCGACTACGTCGCGATGGCAACCGCCGCCCAGAACGGCGTGGTCATGGCCTGCGCGGACCGGATCGGAGTCGAGCGCGGGGTCACGTTCATCGGCGCCTCGATCATCGTCGGCGCCGATGGCTGGCCGGTGTCCGGCCCGGCGAGCAAGGATCAGGAGGAGTTGCTGATCGCCGACGTCGACCTCGAGTTCGTGGAACAGGCGAGAGTCCGCACACCGCGCAACCATCTGCACACGGATCGCAGGCCCGATGCATACCACGCATCGGCCGGGCGCGCCGCGCCGGCCACCGGGGCGCACGCCTGAGCGCGACGATCGGCACGACCGCCCTGCTGGAGGGGCTGAACCCACCGCAACGTGAGGCGGTGGAAGCCCCCGACGGTCCGCTGCTCATCTTCGCCGGGGCGGGCAGCGGAAAGACGCGAGTGCTCACGCACCGGATTGCGTATGTCATCGCCACGCGGCGGGTGCGGCCTGACGAGATCTGCGCCGTGACCTTCACGAACAAGGCGGCGCGTGAGATGCGTGCCCGCGTCGAGCAGCTGATCGGGGACAGCATCAAGGGGATGTGGCTCGGCACCTTTCACGCATTGGGGGCGCGGCTGCTGCGCCGCGACGGCGAGGCGATCGGGATCCCTCCCGGGTACACGATCTACGACGAGGCCGACCGTCTCTCGGCCATCCGCAACGCCATCCGCGCTGAGGGGATCGACGAGAAACGCCTGACCCCGAGCCGGGCGGCGCACGCCATCAGCGCCGCCAAGAACGAGCTTCTTGACGCGCGCGATTTCCAGGCACGGGTCAGCCCCAACACGATGGATGAGCAGATCTCGCGCATCTACTGGGCGTACGAACGCGAGCTCGATGCCGCGTCCGCGCTGGACTTCGATGACCTGCTGCTGCGGGCGGTGACGCTGTTTCGCGAGGCCGACTCAGTCCGCGAGTACTACCAGGACCGCTTCCTGCATCTCTTTGTCGACGAGTACCAGGACACCAACAAGGCGCAGTACGAGCTGGTGAAGATCCTTGGCGCGAAGCATCGCAACGTGACGGTGGTCGGTGATGACGATCAGGCCGTCTACGGCTTCCGTGGAGCAGACGTACGCAACATTCTCTCGTTCGAGCACGACTTTCCGGACGCGAAAACCGTGACCCTCGAACAGAATTACCGCTCCACGCAACCGATTCTCGACATCGCGCACGCGGTGATCCGCAACAACAGCGAGCGCGCGCAGAAGAAGCTCTGGACCGAGCAGAGCGTCGGTGAACCGGTGCGGCTCATCTCCGTCTACGACGAACGCGAGGAGGCAATCGCGGTCGGCTCGGAGATCGAGAATCTCATCGGTCGCGAGGGCGTCGCGCTCGCCGAGTGCGCCGTGCTCTATCGCACCAACGCGCAGTCCCGTGCGTTCGAGGAGGTCTTCCTCAGGCGCGGCATCCCATACCAGCTGGTGGGCGGCCTGCGCTTCTACGACCGGCGCGAGGTGAAGGACGTGCTCGCCTACCTTCGTCTCTGCGTCAACCCTCGGGACGCGGTGTCATTCGCGCGCGTCGTCAACACTCCACGACGCAAGATCGGTGATCGCACCGTGGCCGAGCTCGAGAAGCTCGGGCGCAAGAAGGGCCTCGCGCCGCTGGAAGCAGCGCAACGGCTCGACGAGGGCGAGCAGGCGATCGGACCCGCCGCGATGACGGCGTTGCGCGCCTTCGCCACGCTCATGGAGCGCCTCAGCAGCGACGCGCAGCGCGTGCCGCTCCCGGTGCTCCTCGAGCGCGTCCTCGACGAGACCGGCTACCGGGAGATGCTCCAGGACGGCACCCAGGAAGGCATCGAGCGATGGGCGAACGTCCTCGAGCTCGCGGGGCTCGCCGCCGAGTATGCCGACGTCCCGCCGCCCGACGGGCTCGTGCAGTTTCTCGAGAACGTCGCGCTGGTCAGCGACGTCGACACGATGCGCGACGAGGCTCCGGGCGTCACGCTGATCACGCTGCACCAGGTCAAGGGGCTCGAGTTCGGCGTCGTCTTCATCGCCGGCATGGAGGAGGGGCTGCTGCCTCATTCGCGCGCGCTCGAGGAGGGTGACGCCGGCATCGCCGAGGAGCGCCGGCTCACCTACGTCGGCATCACGCGGGCGCGCCGCCGCCTGTATCTGCTCCACGCCTTCCGGCGGCACACGTACGGGACGCCACAGCTCGCCGAGGCATCTCGATTCCTCGGCGAGATCCCCGGTGAGATGCTCGAGGTGCAACTCCGCCCGGGGGCGCCGTCACTGGGAGATGTGCGCGCTTCGGGAGCGGTGCGCCGCGCGGTGGCCGGCTATGCGACACGGCCCAACCCCGTGGAGCTGGCGCCGCAGCGGTTCAGCGAGGGCATGCGCATCGGTCATCAGCGCTACGGTGAAGGGACGGTGCTCAAGAGCACCATGACCAGAGCCGGCGAGGAGCTGGTGATCAAATTCGACGATCATGGCGTCAAGATCTTCGCGGTCGCCGACGCGACGCTCTGGCCGATCGTGGAACTCCTGACCAACCCATGGATACCAAGAACATCGAGGCTGCGGCTCCCAAGCAGGCGCGCGACCGAGTCCTCGCGCTGCGCAAGGAGCTCGAACACCACTCGCGCCAGTACCACGTCCTCGACTTACCCGAGATCTCCGATTTCGAGTACGACCAGCTCTTCCGCGAGCTCGTCGATCTCGAGTTCGGCGTATCCCGAGTTGCAGACCGACGATTCGCCGACGCAGCGAGTCGGTGGCGAACCCGCGGCGACCTTCACCAAGGTCAGGCATCGAACCCCGATGCTCAGCCTCAACAACGCATTCAGCCCCGACGAGGTGCGCGAGTTCGGCGTCCGGGCCGAGCGCGCAATCGGCGCGGTGGGCGGCTATGTGTGCGAGCTGAAGATCGACGGGCTGGCGATGTCGATCACGTACGTCGGTGGCAGCTACGTCCGCGCGGCCACTCGTGGCAACGGCGTCGAAGGTGAGGATGTCACCGCGAACGTGCGCACCATTCGCTCGGTCCCGAGGACGCTCGAGCGTGTCGCCGGCCTCCCCGATGAGCTCGAGGTGCGTGGCGAGGTCTACCTGCCCAAGGGGGCGTTTGCCGCGACCAACGCGCGCCTCGACGAGGCGGGAAAACCGGGATACGCCAACCCGCGCAGCGCGGCTGCGGGCGCGGTGCGCCAGCTGGATCCCTCGGTCACCGCGGCGCGCGGCCTGCAGACCTTCATGTATGCGATCGACCCGTCGGGGAAGATCAAGAGCCAGGCCGAGGTCCTGGACACGCTCGCAGCGCTGGGATTCCGCGTCAATCCGCACCGTCAGCTCGCCGGGTCGATCGACGAGGTGCTGGCCTTCCTCGATCACTGGTCCGAACGCCGCCACGACCTCGACTACGACACCGACGGCATCGTCATCAAGGTCGCATCGCTCGCCGAGCAGGCGGAGCTCGGCACCATCT
This sequence comes from Candidatus Dormiibacterota bacterium, assembly GCA_963756075.1. GTDB lineage: Bacteria > Chloroflexota > Dormibacteria > Aeolococcales > Aeolococcaceae > Palsa-851. The sequence continues at coordinate 1,129,420 of CAVWMH010000002.1, forward strand.
CTCGCGCACCTCGGTGGGCGATCGCCTACAAGTTCCCGCCCGAGGAGCACGAGACGCAGGTGCTCGACATCCACGTCCAGGTCGGGCGCACCGGTGCCGTGACGCCGGTCGCAATCCTGGAACCCACGCTGGTCGCGGGTTCCACGGTTCGGCGCTGCACCCTCCACAACGAGGACGAGGTGGCGCGCAAGGACGTGCGCATCGGCGACACCGTGCTGATCCACAAGGCAGGCGATGTCATCCCCGAGATCGAGCGAGTGATCCTCGAGAAGCGTCCCAAGGGGGCCACCCCGTGGCAGATGCCCGAGCACTGCCCCGCCTGTGACTCGCTGCTCGTGCGCGAGCAGGGGGAGGTGGTGCGGCGCTGCCTGAATCCGCTCTGTCCCGCGCAGCGGCGTGAGCTGATCATCCACTTCGCTTCACGCGGCGCGATGAACATCGAGGGGCTGGGACCGGCGGTCATCGATCAGCTCATCGACCTCGGGTATGTCACCGAGCCTGCCGACCTGTTCCGGCTCACCGCCGAGCAGCTGCTGACATTGGAGGGATTTGCGGAGCGGTCCGCCACCAAGTTGATCGAGTCGATCGCGTCCCGCAGGCGCGTGCCGCTGGCTCGATTCATCAACGCGCTCGCGATCCGTCATGTCGGTGAGCACACGGCGGAGACCCTCGCGGCGCATTTCGGCAGCATCGATGCGCTGTCGGCGGCCACCGAGGAGGACCTGCTCGGCGTCGAGGGCATCGGGGCGGTGGTCGCCGCACACATGGCCGCGTGGTTCTCGTCGACCGAGGGGAGCGCCGTCCTCGAGCATCTCCGCGACGCAGGCGTGGACCCCGAACGCGCCGCGGGCGGCGGTGGCCCGTGGAGCGGTCAGACCTGGGTGATCACGGGGAGCCTCGACGGGATGAGCCGCGCCGACGCGGAGGCACGGATCCGCGCGCTCGGCGGCAACCCGAGCTCGAGCGTCAGCCGCAAGACGCACACGGTGGTTGCCGGGGCCTCTCCCGGGAGCAAGCTGGAGAAGGCCCAGCGGCTCGATGTCCGTGTGCTGGATGAGGCGCAGTTCGTGGCCGAGCTCGACGCGGCAGAGGGCTCTCGCTGAGCAGCGATACAGTGACCACCATGGCGGCCCCGCGGCGCGCAGAGCGCCTTCTCGATGACAAAGCGCAGCTCCGAGCGCGTCTGCGCGCCTCGCCCGACGGCCCGGGCGTGTACGTCATGCGTGGTCTGGACGCGCGGGTCATCTACGTGGGCAAGGCCTCGAACGTGCGCAACCGCCTGCGCTCGTGGTTCAGCGGCGTCGATGCGCTGCAGCCGCGCACCCATCAGCTGATCGGGAGCGTCTTCGATTTCGAGGTGATCGCCTGCCAGAGCGAGCACGAGGCGCTGGTCCTCGAGAACACGCTCATCAAGCAGCATCGCCCGCGTTTCAACGTGCGCCTCAAGGACGACAAGAGCTACCTCTACCTCAAGATTCCGCGCCCCGGTGTGCACGATGCGGTCGCTCCCGGGACCGCGCGCGAGGAGGTGCGCAAACCCCGTGGCACGAGCGCAGAGGGCGCGACGCTCTTCCCGAGGCCGTACTACACGCGCAAGGTGATCCGTGACGGCGCGCGATACTTCGGGCCATACACCAGCGCGCAGTCGTTGCGCACCACGGTCCGTTCGCTGCGCACCATCTTCCCGTTTCGCACCTGCAGTGACGAGATCTTCCGGCGCGGCCGAGTGTGCCTCGACTATCACATCAAGCGGTGCTCCGGGCCGTGCGAGGGAAGGATCGACGCGCCCGACTACGCCGAGATCCTCGAGCAGGTCCAGGAGTTCATGGAGGGCCGGTCCGACACCCTGCACGACGAGTTGCGCGATCAGATGGACGCCGCCGCCGACAATCGCGACTACGAGCTCGCCGCGCGTTTTCGCGACCGTCTGCGGGCCATCGAACGGATCAGCGAACGCCAGACGGTGCTGCGCGGTGCGCGCACCGACGAGGACTGCATCGCCGTCGCCGTCGAGGCGGGGCGCGCCATGGCCGCGGTGCTCAGCATCCGCCGAGGGCGCGTCATGGCGATGGAGACGCACGAGCTCGAGGGCGTCGGCGGGCTCGATGCCGCCGCGTGCCTCGGCGCGTTCCTCCCGCAGTATTACGCCAACGTGACCTCGATTCCGCGCCGGCTCCTGGTGTCCGAGGAGGTCGAGGGACGCGCTGTGTTCGAGGAGTTCCTCGCGGAGCAACGAGGTGGCCCCGTCGAAGTGCACGTCCCCAAGCGCGGCGATGCACGCCGGTTGATCGCCCAGGCGGCGGAGACCGCGCTGGTCGCGCTCCGCCAGCAGCGCATCGTCGATGACTACGATGCGGCGAAAACCGAGGCGCTGCTCGACGACCTCGCGACCAGGCTGCAGCTGCCGGCTCCACCGCGGCGCATCGAGTGCTACGACATCAGCAACACCATGGGCACCAACTCAGTTGGCTCCATGGTGGTGTTCGAGGACGGGCGGCCGGCTCCCGCGAGCTATCGCCATTTCGGGATCAAAACCGTCGAGGGCTCCAACGATTTCGCCTCCATCGAGGAAACCCTGCGCCGCCGTTTTCGCAGGCTTGGACCCCGCGATGACGGTCCCGAGGCGGATCTCCCGGTGCTCGATCCGGCGGGGGCCAACGGCACCAACGAGCGGCCGCGTCGAGCCGCGCGCGGTGGCGGGGATGATGCGGATCTGAGCTTCTCGGTGCTCCCCGACCTGATCCTCATCGACGGCGGCAAGGGCCAGCTGAGCGCCGCGGTCAAAGCGCTTCGCGAGGCGGGTCTCATGCGCGTTCCGGTGTTCGGGCTCGCGAAACGAAACGAGGAGCTGTACAAGCCGGGCCGGTCCCGGCCGATCATCATCGAGCGGGACAGCCCGACGCTGTTTCTCGTGCAGCGAGTGCGTGACGAGGCGCACCGTTTTGCCATCACGCGCCACCGCGCCCGGCGCGGGCGTGCGGCGCTTCGATCGAAGCTCGATGTCGTGCCGGGTCTCGGTCCGGTCCGGCGCCGCGCATTGCTTCGTCACTTCGGGAGCATCGATGCCATCCGCGACGCCCCGATCGAACAGCTCACCACGGTGGTGCCGCGACCGGTGGCGCTGCGCGTCAAGGAGCTCCTGTGAGCGATGGCAAGGCGGCGGTGCCCGTCGCGGTGACGGTGACGTCGTTCGGCTTCAAGTTCGGTCTCCCACCGGAGGCGGGGTGGGTGTTCGACGCGCGCGTGGTGCGCAACCCCTTCTGGGTCGCGGAGTTGCGCTCATACACCGGGCTCGATGCACCGGTTCGTGACTATGTCCTCGAGGACCCGGTCGCGGGCGAGCTCATCGATCGCATGCATTCGATGCTGCTCTGGACCGCGCAGCGCTATGCGGAACGCGACCGCGACCATCTGAGCCTGGCAGTCGGGTGCACCGGTGGCAGGCATCGATCCGTGGCCATCGTCGAGGCGCTGGCGGAACGCCTGCGTGCTGACGGCTTGACGATCGCCGTGACGCATCGCGACGTCGACGTGCCGGATCCGCGGCTCTGAGGCACGAGCGCTCGACCTTGGACCGCGCAGAATCATTCACACAGCGGGTCGCCGCCGAGCTCGCCCCGCACACGCCGCTGCTCGCCTGCTGCAGGCGTTCGCTGGTGGAGGGCATGGCACTGGTCACCACCACACCTGGTGCCATCGCGACCACCCGCCCGGTTGCGGTGCGCGCCGCGATGCAGTCGCTCCATGCCGAACACATCGCGGCACACGTGTCCCGGGTGGGAGCGGCTCGTCGCGTCCAGTACCTGCTTGTCGGCATCGAGCCGGCGATCATCGAGACGAAGTCGATTCGTGTGTGCTGCAGGCGCAGCCGCCTTCGCGGCGCGTTTCTCAGCGCCGGCCGCCTGGTCCGACCGGACGGCGAGCCGTACCTCGAGATCGGCAGCGCGGACGAAGCCGGCGCGGCGCAGCTGGCCGATGATTTCGCGAACCTCGGTGTCAGCGCTCGAACGCGCCGGCGGCGCGGGCGTTGGGTGGTCACGGTCCGATCCGGACCGGCCGTCGGGGACGCGCTCAGCTCCATTGGCGCGCAGGCGGGCCGGCTGACCTTCGAGGCGGGGCGCGTGATCCGCGAGGTCCGCAACGGCGTCAACCGGCGCCTCAACGCCGAGACCGCCAACCTGCGCCGGACCGCGGCTGCGGGAGTGCTGCAGCTCGAGTTGATCGCCATGCTCGAGGCCGACATCACGCGCTGGCAGGCGCTGCCCCCGGCGCTCCGTGAAGCAGCGACCCTTCGCTCCCGCCACCCCGACGACGACCTCGCGCGTCTTGCGGAACGGGCCGGCTGCAGCCGGCCGGCGATGGCCGGGCGGCTGCACCGCCTGGTCGCCGCGGCGGGCGAGAGCGGTGATAGGGTGGGACCTCGGCGCTGAACCGGCGTCGATCATCGAGACGAGTGGAGGTTGCCCTGCATGGGAGTCAGAGTTGGCATCAACGGCTTCGGCCGGATCGGGCGAAACGTGTTGCGTGCCGCCAGAGAGCGCTCCCCCGACCTCGAGATCGTCGCCGTGAACGACATCACCACCGCCGAGATGCTCGCTCACCTGCTCAAGTACGACAGCGTCTTCGGCCGGTTCAACGGGACGGTTGCTGCCGATACTGACAGTATCACCGTGGATGGACGGGTCATCAAGGTCCTCGCCGAGCGCGACCCGCAGCGGCTGCCGTGGCGCGACCTCGGCGTGGACATCGTCATCGAGTTCGACGGGGTTCTTCAGCGACGCCGTGCGTGCCAGGGGCCACATCGACGCCGGGGCTCGCAAGGTGGTGATCACGGCTCCCGCAAAGAACGAGGACATCACCATCTGCATGGGTGTGAACGACTTGGCATACAACCCCGCAGAGCATCACATCATCTCGAACGCATCGTGCACGACCAACTGCCTGGCGCCGGTCGCCAAGGTGCTCAGTGACTCCTTCGGCATCGAGACCGGCTTCATGACCACCGTGCACGCGTACACCAAGGACCAGGTGATCCTCGATGCCCCGCATGAGGACAAGCGCCGTGCTCGCGCTGCCGCGCTCTCCATCATCCCCACCACCACGGGCGCCGCCCGCGCGGTGGCGCTCGTGCTGCCCGAGCTGAAGGGCAAGTTTCACGGCATGTCGCTGCGCGTCCCGGTTCCCGACGTCAGCCTCGTCGACCTCACCGCGACACTCTCGAAGGGCGCGAGCGTCGACGACATCAACGGCGAGATGCGCGAGGCGGCGAGCGGCAAGCTCGAGGGCATTCTCGCGGTGAGCGAGGATCAGCTGGTGTCGATGGACTTCCTCCATGATCCCCACTCATCCATCCTCGATGCACCCTCGACCATGGTGCTCGGCGACCGCACGGTGAAGGTGCTCGCGTGGTACGACAACGAGTGGGGCTACTCCTGCCGTGTCGTCGACGTGGTCAACCTGATCGTGTCACGGCTCTAGACGAGCGATGACAGCGCTGTCGAAGGCGACGCTCGACGACATCGACGTCCACGGCAAGCGAGTCCTGCTGCGCGAGGACCTCAACGTGCCGATGCGCGACGGCGCCATCACCGACGATCGCAGGATCCGCGAGGCGATCCCGACCATCGAAGCGCTCCGATCGCGGGACGCCCGCGTGATCGTGGTGGCACACCTTGGACGCCCCAAGGGGAAGATCGACGACAGCGCCCGTCTCGGCCCGATCGCCGCGCGCCTGAGTAGTCTCCTCGGTGCCGACGTGCGGCTGGCCTCCGACGTCGTTGGGGACAGCGCGCAGAGCATGGTCGCGTCGTTGGGCGACGGCGATGTCGGGATGCTCGAGAACGTTCGCTTCGAGCCGGGCGAGGAGGCGAATGACCCGGCGTTTGCGCGCCGTCTCGCCGCGTTCGGCGACGTCTTCGTGAACGACGCCTTCGGGACCGCGCACCGGGCCCATGCCTCAACCGAGGGGGTCGCGCATCTGCTCCCCGCGGTCGCAGGCAAGCTCATGGCGCGCGAGCTCGAGATGCTCGGAGGCGTCATGGACAACCCCAAAGAGCCGGTGGTCGCCATCGTCGGCGGGTCCAAGATCTCGACCAAGGTCGGCGTGCTCGACCATCTGCTCGATCGCGTCGACGTGCTGTGGGTGGGTGGTGCGATGGCCTGCACCTTCTACCGCGCGCTCGGCGAGAGCACCGGGACCTCGCTCGTGGAGGAGGAGCAGGTGGAGACCGCGCGCCGCCTGCTCGCCGAAGCCGGCGGCCGGCGCGCCGACCTCCGCCTCCCCGTCGATGCCGTGGTCGTGGAAAAGGCCGTGGCCGGCGCGCCGACGAAGGTCGTTGCGTGGAAGGCGATCCCCGACGGATGGATGGTGGTCGACGCCGGACCTGACACCGTGCAGCGCATCGCCGCTGACTGCGCCGGCGCGGGAACCATCATCTGGAACGGCCCCCTCGGCATCTACGAGATTCCCGACTTCGCGGTGAGCACGCGCGATGTGGCGCGTGCGGTGGCCGCCTCCAAGGCCACCACGGTCATCGGCGGGGGCGACCTCGCCGCCGCGGTTCAGGATGCGGGCGTTGCTGACAAGATCGGCTTTATCAGCACGGGCGGCGGTGCCACCATCGAATTGCTCGAGGGGAGGACGCTGCCCGGCGTCGCGGCGCTTCGCGACCGCGAGGTCATCCGGCGCTGATGGCGGGATCCCAGCAAGCGACGGCGCCGCTGATGGTGGTCGGGAACTGGAAGATGAACACCACCGTTGACGAGGGTGTCGCCCTGGCGCGGGCCGTCTGTGCCGCGGTTGCGGCGACGGATCGCGTCGACGTCGCGGTCCTTCCGCCGTTCACGCACCTGTGGGCGATCCACTCGGTGCTCGAAGGGACCGGCGTCCGCCTCGGCGCCCAGGACGTGTACTGGAAGGACGCGGGTGCGTTCACCGGCGAGATCTCCCCGGCAATGCTGGCCGGCTGGTGCGACCTGGCGCTGGTCGGACACTCCGAGCGCCGCCACATCTTCGGCGAGCGCGACGACGAGGTCGGCAAGAAGTTCGTCGCGTCGCTTGCTCACGGCCTCCAGGTGATCCTCGCGGTGGGGGAGACCAGCGACGAGCGTGACGATGGCCGCACCTTCGACGTCGTGAATCGCCAGCTGGACGCGGTCTTCGCCGAGCTGGAAAGTCCGCCGGCGATGGACGCCTGGGTGATCGCCTACGAGCCGGTGTGGGCGATCGGGACCGGCCGCACCGCGACACCGGACCAGGCGCAGGAGGTCGTCGCTCACATCAAGCACCACGTGCGTGCACGCTTCCTCGACGGTTCGCCGCGAGTCCTCTACGGCGGCAGCGTCACCGCGGCCAACGCCGCGTCGCTGTTCGGCGAAGCGGATATCGACGGCGCGCTGGTGGGCGGGGTGAGCCTCCGCGCCGAGGAATTCGGCGTCATCGTCGCCGCTGCCGAGACGGCCGCCCGCGCTCGTGACGCCGCCTAGCTCCGCGGCATGAGCGGGGTGCGTCCCTTCGTGCTCGTCATCCTTGACGGGTGGGGATACAACGCTGACCCCTACGGCAACGCGATTGCGGCAGCCCGAACGCCCGAGCTCGACGCACTCGAGAGCCGGTGCGCATACACGACGGTCGATGCCAGCGGTGAGGCGGTGGGATTGCCTCCGGGGCAGCAGGGCAACTCGGAAGTCGGGCATCTCACCATCGGCGCGGGGCGGCTCATCCACCAGCCGCTCTCCCGCATCCACCGCGCGATCGCGGACGGCAGCTTTTACGAGAACGCGGCGATGTGCGCGGCGGTCGACCGTGCGCGGGATCGCGGCAGCGCGCTGCACTGCCTCGGGTTGATCTCGCCCGGCGGGGTCCACAGCCACCAGGACCACGCGCTTGCAGTGGCCGAGCTCGCCCGCCGCCGCGGCCTGAATGCCGTGTGGTTCCATGCCTTCCTCGACGGGCGCGACGAGCCGCCGACCAGCGCCGCGGGTTTCGTGCACGCCTTCGTCGAGCAGCTGCGTGGTGTCGGAGTTGGGGCGGTCGCCTCCGTCTCCGGGCGGTACTTCGCAATGGACCGTGACCGGCGCTGGGACCGCACGCAGCGAGCGTATGACGTCATCGCGGGCGCGGGCGACGGCACCGCCGCCGACCCGGTTGAGTACATCAGGTCGCAGTACGCCGCGGGTGTCACCGACGAATTCGTCCCTCCTGTATCGATACTCCACGAGGGAGGGCGCGTGCGGATCGAAGACGGCGACTCGATCATCTTCTTCAACTTCCGCCCCGATCGCGCTCGTCAGCTGAGCCACGCACTCGTCGACGCGGACTTCGACGGCTTCTCACGCTCGAGGCTGCTGCGCGATGTCGACCTGGTCACCTTCACCGAGTACGAGCGAGACCTCGCGGCCGAGGTGGCATTCCCTCGCGAGGACGTGCGTCACACGCTCGCAGAAGAGGTCAGCGCCGCGGGGCTGCGCCAGTTCCACGTCGCCGAGACCGAGAAGTACGCGCACGTCACGTACTTCATCAACGGCGGTCGCGAGACCGCGTTCAATGGTGAGGAGCGCCTGCTCGTCCCGTCGCAGCGGGTGGCGACGTACGACACCGTTCCTGAGATGCGCGCCGAGGGCGTCACCGACGCGGTGATCGCGCGCCTGGACCAGGGTGAGGATGCGCTGATCATCGCGAACTTCGCGAACGCCGACATGGTCGGCCACACCGGGGATTTCGACGCGACCGTCCGCGCCGTCGAGTGCGTCGACACCTGCATCGGTCGCATCGCGCGTGCTGTTGACGCGGCGCATGGAGGGCTGCTCATCACCGCCGACCACGGCAATGCCGAGTACAAGATCGATCGCCGCGATGGATCGGTGCTGACCGCGCACACCACCAGCCCGGTGCCCGTCATCCTCTGCGGAGCCGCCGACGGTCCGCTGCGCGGAGGCGGCGGGCTGCGCGATATCGCGCCCACGGTGCTGGAGGCGATGGGCCTGCCGGTGCCGGTCGAGATGACCGGGACCTCGCTGCTCGGCTCCTGACCCGGGGCGCCGGCTACGGCGTGGGTGAGGGTGCCTGGAGGGGGACGGGCTCGATCTGGTCGACGGGATGCGGACCGCTCTGCCATCCGTCGGCCGGGCCGAGAGGCAGATGGCACGCGCCGCCGGTGTTCGCATCACAGGCGACCGGCTGCGTATGGATGGTGACACCGTCACTCCAGCTGACGGTGATGGTGACCGTGAACGTCTCGGTCGCCGTGATCGTCGCGCCCGCAGAGACGTGGGCATAGTCGTGGCTCACCGCACAGGAATCGCTCCAGCGCTGGCTTCGGGGGTCGTAGCTCGGCAGTTGTGCGGGTCCACGCTCCACGGGACCGGGCGCGGTCGTGCTGGTGCCGTCGCCCCAGCTCCACGTGACCGTCCCGGGCGTGACCGTCACCTCGTAGAGCAGGAACAGCGTGTACCCGCCGACGACGACGCTGGTCAACGCGTGATACGGGTCCGGACGGGCCGGAACGGTTGAGTCCATCCACGCGCAGGTGGGGATGTGCACGAAGGTGCGTGACGTTGGCGACGCGCCAGGAAGGGTCTGGATGTCGCCGACTGTCCAGGACCTGGTCACCCTGGCCATCAGGTCCGCACCGGTCGGAAATGGGGGCGTGCGCAACACGCTGATCGGTGGGAAGGGTGGGGGAGCGTTGCCCACCAGATATGGCGTGCTGAACGAGAACATCGTTCCCTGGCAGCTCCCTCCAAACGGAGCCACCGCTTGCGCGTCCTGCCACGTGCCGCGCTTGAGCACGAACGCCGTCACCGCGATGATGTGGCCGGCGACGTTCGCAGCGGTGGCCTGGCTTCCCGGCGACGTGGCGGTCGGGTCACCGCCCGGTGGAATCGCGTTCGACACCGCATACGCGAAACGAGCGTCGAGACCGTCGTAGCCACCGGCGGCGTTGCGCGAGAACGTTGGATGGATCGTGACCACCGAGACGATGCCGCCCGGTGTCGGTGATCCCGGGCCGGTGTGAAAGCGATGCGCCGCCGGGCAGCTCAAGCCCTGGGGATTGGGTCCGGCGGGTGCGATCTCGAGCGGGTTGCGCGGCTCCGGGCCGCTCGGGGCGATGCCGGCCGGGATGATCGGCAGGTATGTCCCTCCGGCGCCGGCGACCAGCCTGCCGTGCGTGAGCGCCCCGGTGCCCTCGCTCGCCGGTCCCGGCTCCGACGCGCCTCCGGCGGCGATCACGGCCGCGCCCGGCACGAGCGCAACCACGACCGCGAGGGCGCACGCGCGCCGCAGGCGATCCATCAGCGCCATGAACCGATCAACTCTGCCGTCGCGAGCCCCCTCACCACCTCACCCGAAACTCTCGCTGCGCAGGACAGACAGCGAACGCCCAATCCCGGCGCCCGCCGTCGACCCCTCTCGTCGGCGGCAAGCATGGCAGTTCGCCGGGGCGGTCGGTGGAAACCGCGGCCGGCGGTCACCTCCTCGCAAGTTTCGCCCGCTAGGCTCGCAGCATGGCCGGACCAGGCGAACTCGACTCCGCGCGGCTCCGCCGCGATCTGAGCCTGGCGCTGCGCCGCCGGATCACGCTCTACGCGGCAGTCGGCGCGGCCGGCCTCACCGCGTTCTTCTCGATCGTCGCGGCCACGACCGCGCCCGGCAAGGCGGCTCCCGCGGCGACGCCGCCACGGCAGCCCGACCCGTCGGCGACGGAGGAGCCTCAGCAGCCGGTCGACAACCAGCCCAGCCTGGTCGTCCCGGCGCAGCCGCCCCAGAGCGGCTCTGGCGGGCCTCCGGTCGCGGTCTCCGGCGGATCCTGACGCCAGTACCCGGAGCGCGCTACTCGGTGAGCAGCTCCGCGAGTCGCGACCCGTCGAGGTTGCCGCCGCTGAGGATCGCCACGGTGCGCGGTGTCGCGCCCGCATCGCCCATGGCCGCATAGGCGAGCGCTCCGGCTCCCTCCGGCGCCGCGTCGACCCCCGCAATCGCGGTCATAGATCGACCTTCGTGCCGACCCCCGAGGCGACAGCGGCCTCGTACACGATTCGAGCCACCACCGCATCCTCAAAGCCGATCCCGGTCGACTTGTACACGGTGATCTCGTCCCGGCTCTCCCGCCCGGGCTTCATTCCTGCGATCACCTCGCCGAGCTCGGTGACCGTTGCGGGATCTCGTCCCTGGAGCTCGTGCGCCCCGGCCGGCGGCGCGCTTTCAGCGGCGCCTCGCCACTCAACGAAGACACGGGCGCTGCTGATCGTATCGGGGTCCACCTCGGGCCCGAAGGTCCCTCCCACCGAGGTGACGTGGGTGCCCGAGTTCGAACCACTCAAATCGCGTGATCGGTTCCCTCGCATCGGTGCAGCAGCAGACGACGTCCGCGCCGCGCACGGCCTCTTCAAACCCGGGGATGACGACGCAGCGCGGATCGGTCGCGGCGAGCGCTGATGCCCTGTCCCGGTCGCGCGAGCTGATGCGGATGCTCGTGAAATCTCGGACCAGCGGCACTGTCGCCAGGTGCGAGTGGCCCTGCACGCCGGCGCCGAGGATGGTCAGGGTCTTCGCATCGGAGCGCGCCAGGACGCGAACCGACACGGCGGCGCCACCGCCGGTTCGCATCGCGGTGATGTGCTCGCCGTCCATGACGCTCAGCAACGAGCCATCGTGCTCGTCGAACAGCGCGATCACGCCCTGGTGCGTCGGAAGCCCGAGCTCGCCGTTGCCGGGGAAGACGCTCACCGCCTTGAGCGCAAAGCCTCGTTCCGCGACCCAGCCGGGCATCGCCCCGAGCAGCCCCGAGGCGGCCCGGGCAGCGGTGCGCGGCGGCACCGACGCCTGACCCGTTGAATACGCTCGAAACCCGGCTTCCAGCGCCTCGAGCATCGTCGGCGCGGCAAGAAGCCGCTCGACCTCGCGCTTGCTCAGGACCAGCATGCTCAAGCCCTCACGACCGGCCATGTTGGCACGGTTAGGCACAATGGAGCCGATGACTCACCAGCAAGCGACCACGGAACCCGTCAGCGCCGCGCGTGAGTTCGACGGCGTGATCTTCGATCTCGGCGGCGTGATGACCGAGCCGCTCTTTCACCACCGAACCGACGTGCCCCCTGAGTACTTCAGCTTGATCGCGTTCTTTCTCGGCGAGTTCCGCGATCACTATCACCTGACGACCGGTGTTCACGATCTGCACCTGATGGAGATGGGCAAGATCTCCGAGGACGAGTTTTTCGACCGGATGACCGCGCGCTACAACGAGGCGGGCAACGAACCGGTCGACGCGCGAGCGGCACAGGAAGTGATCTTCGGCCGCGGCATGGTCGCGTGTGGCGCCATGGCCGACGCCGTCCGGCAGATCCGCGACGCCGGCTACAAGACGGCGCTGCTGACCAACATCTCACGCGAGGGCGAATCGATATTCACCAACCTCTTTCCCGTCGATGAGCTCTTCGACGTGGTGGTCGATTCGTCCAAGGTTGGAATGCGCAAGCCCGACCCCGAGATCTACCGCCTGACGTGCACCCGGCTCGGCGTTGAGCCCGAACGCTGTCTGTTCATCGACGACCTGCTCTGCAACGTCGAGGCGGCGCAAGCTCTCGGGATGCAGACGATCCTCTGCCTCGACCCGGTGTCCGTCGCCGACGAGGTGGTGCGCCGCCTGCTCGGCCATCCCGCCACTGCCGAGGCCGGGGCAGGAGCGTGACCGACGACCGCGCCACGCGGTCAATCGCCGGCGAGGGTGAGGCACTGGAGATCGCCGGGATCACCGAACGCGGTCCGGTGCGCGCCCAGAACCAGGATGTCTGGGACGCGATCGTCGGTGGCGACGGGAGGACAGCCGCGCTCGTACTCGCCGATGGGATGGGCGGCCACAAGGGGGGCCTCGAGGCTGCGGAGGCTGCAGTCGGGGCCGCGATCGCGGTGCTCTCGAGCCATGGAAGGGAGGAGGGCCCGGCGGCCACGCTCGTCCGCGCCGTGGCCGCCGCGAACGACGCGGTTGCAGCCGCCCGAAACGTGATCGGCGGTAACCCGGGCACGACGCTGGTCCTCGCCATCATCAATGGGAAGCACGCTTCGGTCGCCAATGTCGGCGACAGCCGCGCGTACCTGGTCAGTGGCTCCGGCGGTGTACTACAGGTCACCCGTGACCACTCCTGGGCCGCAGCGCAGGTACGGCTGGGGGCGCTGAGCGCCGAGGAGGCGCGCCACCATCCGAAACGCAATCTCATCGAACGTGCTGTCATGGGCGACCCGGTGGAAGCCGACATCTTCGAGGTGGACGCGTCACCCGGTGATGTCCTGGTGCTGTGCTCCGACGGCGTGTGGGAGCCGCTGTCCGACCAGGCGCTGGGCGCGATCGTTTCCGCGCCGGATCCGCTCGGCGTCGCGCTGACCCGCGCGTGTGATGCGGCTCTGGCCGGCGGTGGCACGGACAACGTGACCATGGTCGCGGCTCGCTGGCTTCCCGCCCCATCGGCTAACGTCTGACCCTCGATGGCACGTCTGTATGCGCAGTTCGGGGCGGTCGTCTTCCTGGTGGTTGGGCTGGGTGGACTGCTGACCGGTGACGCCGGGACCCTGCTGCACCACCAGCCCGAGGGCAACGTCGGGCCGATGGCCCTGCATCTGACCTACGTGCGCGATGTCCTCGATCTGGTCATCGGCATCGTGCTCGGCTTCGCCGGGTTTCGAGCCGGAGGCCGTCTCGCAGGCGACATCGTGCTCACTGTCGGCGTCGTGCTTCTGCTGCTCGCGGTGGTCGGGTTCGCTCACCCTGACAACGCTGCGGCCACGCGGGACATCGCCGGTCTGCACATGACCACGCCGATGAACATCCTCGACGCCATCGCCGGCGCACTCGGGTGTCTGTGCGCGCTGGGGGACACCACCTCCGCGCCGGCGAAGGCGACCAACTCCTCGGCGGCGAAGAACTAGACCGCGGCGCTGCTCGCGGCTGCCGTGCCGTTGGCGGCGTGCTCGCCGCGGTGCCGTGCGGTCGCCACCAGGTGCGCCGCGCTGCTCGCCATCGGCCTCGCCCGGCTCAGCGCGCGTCCGGTGCTCTTGGCGCCCTCGCGCGCCGCCATGGACGCCAGGCGGAGTTGCGCGCGGGTCTTGTCGCCGGTCTGGGGCGCGACGCAGAGCCCGACCACAGTCCCGATTGCCGCTCCATGCATCAGTCCGCGGAAATAACCCATGTGTTCGCCTCCTGTCTCAGATGATCGCTCGGTTTCACCCTACACTCCCGAACGTTTTCAGGTCAGCGAGGTCGCCGACCAGGGCCCGTCGGGGACGATGCGCAGGCGCTCGACAGGGCGTCCGGCGATGAGGTGCTCGCTGATGATCTCGTCGACATCCGGGACCTGAAGACGGCCGTACCAGACACCGTCGGGGTACACGATCATGATCGGGCCCTGATGGTGCTGCTGGTTGCAGCCCATCCGCGTGGTGCGCACCCAGGTCAGCTCGAGCCGTTCGACCTCATCGCGCAGCCGTTGCAGGATGTGCTCGGATCCCTGTCCGCCGCAGTGGTGGCGTCCGACAGTGGTGCACACGAACACGTGCAGGTTGCGAGGCGCTGGATCGCCCATCAGGGTCAATGGTCGCCCACGCGGCCGCGGCTCCGCCCTGTGCCGGCATGCGAAAGTACCCGGGGATGGACTTGAGCTTCGCCTTTTTCGCAGATAGCGCGGTGGTTCCACCCGACGGCAAGCTCTATGTGCTCGGCGGTGGTTTCAGCGCCCTCTCCATGGCGTCGCTCCCGGGCCGGGCAGCCTTCGCCGTGGTGGCGGGGTTCCGCTTCAGCGCCGCGGATGTCGGTCAGGCGCACCAGGTTGAGCTTCGCCTCACCGACGCGCAGGGCAAGCTGGTGCTCGCGCCGGTCCTCCTGCAGTTCCAGGCGGCGGGGGCGAGGCTCATCCCGGGACAGGAGGTCAGCATCTCCACGGTGACCGTGCTCCAGCCCATGTTCGGCGAGCCAGGCCTGTATTCCACGGAGTTCTGGACAAACGGGGCCAAGATCGGCGCGGTCAACCTCACCGTCGAGGAGCGCAAGGCGCCTGACCCGGTCCCCGCCGAGCGCGCCAACTGACCTCCAGTCGCGCTCAGTACTCGTAGAAGCCGCGCCCGCTCTTCCTGCCGAGGTAACCGGCCGACACCATCCGGCGCAGCAACGGGGGAGGAGCGAAGTCGCTGTTCGCATACTCCTCGTAGAGCGACTCGCAGACGAACAGCGCGGTGTCGAGGCCGATGTAGTCGAGCAGCTGGAGCGGTCCCATCGGGTGGCCGCACCCGAGCCGCATCCCCTCATCGATGTCATCGCGAGTCGCGAAACCTGATTCGTAGAGCCGGATCGCGTGCGTGAGGAAGGGGATCAGCAGCAGGTTGACGATGAAGCCGCCGCGGTCCTGGGCGACGATGATGCGCTTGCCGAGACGTTCGCCCAGGGTGCGCGTCTCGGTGAGCGTCTCATCGCTGGTGGCGATGCTCCGCACCACCTCGATCAACTTCATCACCGGCGCCGGGTTGAAGAAGTGGGTGCCGATCACGCGATCCGGACGCCGCGTGGCGCGCGCGATCTCGATGATCGGGAGGGCCGACGTGTTGGTGGCGAGGATCACATCCTCCGAAACGATGCGGTCGAGCCGCTCGAAGAGTGAGACCTTCGCCGGGAGCTGCTCGACGATCGCTTCGACGCAGAAATCGCACTCCGCGAAGTCGTCGAGGCGCGGCGTGAAGGTGAGCAGGTCGTTGATCCGTGCGACGTCGTCATCGCTGAGCTTCCCGGACGCGCGGCCGCGCTCGAGCGAAGCGCTGACCCGGCGCTCGCCAGCGGCCAGCTGCTCGGCCCCCGCTTCGGTCACCAACGTTCGGATGCCGTTGCGGGCGCACACTTCAGCGATTCCGGAGCCCATCAGCCCGGCGCCGACGATCCCCACGGTCCCGATCTCCATCGTTGACACTCCTTTGGTGCGACTGCCTGCAGCGGCGATCGTCTGAGTCGCGGCCGTCCGGCCGCCTGGCGCAGTCTGCCCGAGGGCGAGTGGCCCTCGCACCTATGATGGACGGCATGGGCTCACCGGGCACGGTCGCGCTGGTCAGTGACGACCTGATGTTTGCGAGCCGGCTGAGCACCACGATGAAACGAGCCGGAGGCAGCGCCGTGCTGGTGGCCGGCGATTCGGTACCCGACGTGGCCCTCGTCTTTGTGGACCTCAACAGCGCTGTCGAACGCCGGCTCGTGCTGATTCAGCGGCTGCGCGTCGAACATCCCGACCTCGAGATCGTGGGGTTCTCGCACCACGGTGATCTCGACCTGCGACGCCGCGCGCGCGCGTCCGGCGCGACCCGTGTCGTCAACAACGGCTCGATCCAGGCGGTGGCACTGCGGCGCTCGGGCGTCAGCGCCGCGGGCGCGTCGTGAGCGGCGTCGCCGTCGATCTCGATGCGCGCATCCGCGCCGAGGTCGACAGGACTCGCGAGGAGGTCACGGAGACCAGGCGCCTGCTCCACAAGCACCCCGAGCTGTCGATGCAGGAGCACGACACGGCGGCACTCGTTGCGCGCCGGAGCGCCGACCTCGGCTTCACGGTTCGCACCGCCATCGGCGGGACCGGCGTGCTGGCCGATCTCGACAGCGGGAAGCCGGGGCCGACACTGATGCTGCGCGCCGACATGGACGCGCTGCCCATCACCGAGCGCGGCGATAGCCGCGTGGTCACCTCCGCCGTCGACGGCGTGATGCACGCATGCGGACACGACGGACACGTCGCGATGGCGCTCGGCGCCGCGACCGCGCTCGTGGCTCTGCGTGAGAGCTGGTCCGGACGCCTGCGCCTCTGCTTCGAGCCGGCCGAGGAGACCGCCTCGGGCGCGATGCCGATGATCGAGGACGGCGCCGCCGACGGCGTCGACCGCGTCCTCGGCATCCATCTCTGGGCACCCCTGCAAACCGGACGAGTTGCCGTCAAGTCTGGCGTTATCTTCGGGAGCGCGGACAGCTTCTCGATCACGATTCAGGGCCGCGGCGGGCACGGCGGCATGCCCCACACCGCGATCGACCCGGTGATCGTGACGGCACAGGTCATCCTCGCGATCCAGGCGATCATCAGCCGGGAGACGTCGCCCTTCTCGCCGGCGGTGATCACCATCGGCCGGGTCACGGCGGGCACCGCGTTCAACGTGATCGCCAACTCCGCGGAGCTGCTCGGTACCACACGCGCAATCGACGCCGCCGAGCGCGAGCGTCTCCTCAAACGAGTCGCGGAGATCGCGACCGCGGTGGCGGGCGGATACGGCGCCGAGGCGAGCTT
This sequence comes from Candidatus Dormiibacterota bacterium, assembly GCA_963756075.1. Classification (GTDB taxonomy): domain Bacteria; phylum Chloroflexota; class Dormibacteria; order Aeolococcales; family Aeolococcaceae; genus Palsa-851. The sequence goes on from CAVWMH010000002.1 coordinate 1,146,715, forward strand.
CTGGCGGGGGAGCGGCTGCCCGCCGGTGGTCTCCGACGTCGCGACGGCGGACCTCGTCCGCCGCGCCGCCGAGGCAACGGTCGGCGAGGATCGCGTCGACGTCGCGGTGCCGATCACCGTCGGTGACGATGTCGCCTGCTTCCTCGAACGCGCGCCCGGCTGCTACTTCCTGGTCGGCGCCGGTCATCCTGAACGGGGTCCGGTGCCACCCCATCACAGCGCCTACTTCGACATCGACGAGGCGGCGCTGCCGGTCGGAGTCGAGACGCTGGTCCGGGCCGGCCTCGACGTGCTCCGATGATGGACTTCATCCGCTCGCGCGAGGACCGCAACGACCTGTATGGCAACGTGGATCTGACGCCGCGAAACACCTCGGAATCGGAGACGCTGCTGTCGGTGGCGATGGAGATCGAGCACGCCAACAACTCGGGATACGTGCACGGCGGCACGATCATGCGACTCGTTGACACCGCGGCCGGCATCGCCGCCGTGAAGCACGCACGCCGTCGCGTGGTGACCGCGACGATGGACGAGATGAGCTTCCTCTCGCCGGTGTACATCGGTGATCTGCTCACCGTGCACGCGCGTGTCAACGACGCGCATCACACCTCGATGGAGATCAGCGTGCGCGTCGATGTCGAGCGGATTCCGTCCGGCGAGAAGTTGCACGTCGCGAGCGCGCATCTCGTGTACGTCGGCCTCGACCGCGATGGCAGACCGGCGGAGGTCGCCAAGGTCATCGCGGTGACCGAGGAGGAGCGTCGTCGCCAGGCCGAGGCTCGGGTGCGCCGCGAGCAGCGCCTGCTGCGCAAGCGCGCGCTCGCCGAAGCGCTCTCCGGCGGTGAGTGATACGGCACGGGCCGGTCTGTGCGGCGCCTCGGGTACGATGACCGCGCCATGTCCGAGGTAACCGCGCCGCTGACCGTCCGGGACGCGACAGCACCGGTGCCGACGGCGCGCCAGCACATACGCTTCGCCTTCTATCACGTGCGCCCCGAGTGGCGCCTCCGGCCGGCGACGGAGCGGGCGGCCGATCGTGAGGAGGTCGCGGCGCTGGTCCGCGACATCGGCGATCGCGAGGGGGTGCTGATCCGCCCGTACAGCACGGTGGGGACGCGCGGCGATGCGGATTTTCTGCTCTGGCTGGTGAGCGAGCGCATCGACGACCTGCACGAGTTCGCGGCCCGTCTCAATCGAACCCGGCTCGCCGCGTATCTCGATTCGCCATACAGCTATTTCTCGATGACCAAGCAGAGCATGTACGTCGAGAAGCACCGTCACGACAACCAGGAGGGACGGAGCAACCGGTTGGTCATCGCTCCGACCGGGCGACGCTACCTCTTCGTGTATCCGTTCGTGAAGACGCGGGCGTGGTACCGGCTCAGCGCCGAGGAACGCCAGCGCCAGATGAGTGAGCACATCGCCATGGGCCACCGGTATCCAGGGGTGAAGATCAACACCACCTATTCATTCGGGCTCGACGATCAGGAATTCGTGGTGGCCTTCGAGAGCGACTCCGTGGCTGATTTCCTGGATCTCGTCCACGAGATGCGCGGCAGCGAGGCGTCCACGCACACGGTGCGCGACGTGCCGTCCTTCACCTGCATCGCCATGGGGATCGACGAGGTTCTGTCCGCCCTCGGCTAGCCGGCGAGGACGGCGCGTCGACGCTCGGCACCCTCGAGGGAGGCGAGCATCACCTCCATGACGTGCATGACCCTGACGTTCGGCGCGTAGCGTGCCGCTCCGGCCCGCAGCTGGAGCAGGCACGAGATGTTCTCGGTCACGACGATCTCCGCTCCGCTGGCGCGGATGTTGTCGAACTTGCGCTGGAGGATCGCCTCGCTGCGCTCCGGCTCACGCGCGAAGTACGTGCCCGCGCCGCCGCAGCACATCGCCCGCTCGTGCAGCTGCACGACCTCGAGGCGCGGGATCTGCTCGAGCAGCCGTCGCATCGCCCCCCGCTCGGGCCCGTCGATCGGCAGCGCGCACGGCTCGTCGATGGTCACGCGCCAGCGCAGCGGACCGAGGTCGCCCCGCACGCCGTTGCGATCGAGGAAGTCGCTCGCAAGGGCGGTGTGATGCGCGACGTCGCGCGCACGCGCTCCCACCTGGCGATCGTCCCCGGCGATGCTCCCGTACTCGCGATAGTGCTCGGTGCACGACGCCGTGTCACCGATGTACGCGTCAACGCTGACGTGGCTCAGCGCCGCACTGTTCCTGATCGCCATGTCCACCATCGCGTCGCGATCGCCGAGCGTGCGCGCGGGCAGGCCACTGCAGCCGAGCTGGGGCACGTCGACGTCATAGCCGGACGCGAGCAGCACGCGGATCGTCGCCTCCGTCGCCTCCGGAGCGGTGAGATTCGCGAGGCAGCACACCAGCATCGCCACCGAACCGCGCACCGGCTGCGACGGCGCCGGGAGGTCACCGAGCATCTGATGCACCGTGCGTTCAGGCGGTGGGCCGCCCTGCTCGGCGAGCGCACCCAGCGTGCCGAGCCATGACAGGATCCCGGTGCGTCGCGCCAGGCCGTACAGGCCCGTTCGGCGCGTGAAGCGCGCGAAACCGTGGAGGGCGCGCAGCGCGCCCGGTCGCGGGAGCACGCTGCGCAGGGCGAATGACTGTGCCCAGGGGTATCCCTCCTGCGCATGCAGCTCCTGACGAGCACGGCTGACGATGTGACCGGTCGGAACACGCGGCGCGCAGGCGGCGACGCAGTTGTCGCAGGTCAGGCAGCTCGAGAGCGGCCCTTCGGCGATGTCGCGCAATTCGAGGCGTCCTTCCATCGCGTCACGGATCAGCGCGATGCGTCCTCGAGCCGTCTCCCACTCGACCGGGTTGACGACGTACGCCGGGCACGTGGCCTGACACAGCGAGCACTTGTTGCACTCACTCGCCGCCTCATAGACGTCGGCAAGGAAGCGCGGGGTCGGGACGGCGGCGCCGGCCATTGGGCGCGAATTGTAGACGAGATCGCAAACCGCTCCACCAGCGATGGGTTGGCGCGCCGATCCGTAGAGTTGCGTCGATGATCGCGGACTACCACGTCGAGGCCTTCACCGCGGAGGAGCAGCGGATGCTCGAGCCGCACGTCACCAACCTCGATCTCCCCGTGTTCGCGCTCACCAACCTGCCGCAGGTGACCGCGGCCGCGCTCTTCGCCCGGTACAGCCGCAGCTCGAAGAGCCTTCGGCGGCTCCTCGTCGACGAGTTCCTCGTCCACGGCGCCGGTCAGCCGGCGGTCGTCGATGCCGGCAGGGAACGCGCATCGGACCTCTTCGGCCGCGTGCTCGCCGAATACGGCGACGACTCGGTGGCGCAGCTGGCGGGCGTGCACCTCGCGTGCGAGCAGGTCTCGCAACCGCTCGCGAAGGCGATCGAGTGGGGGCGGCTCGCGGCGTACCTGGAGCAGTCGACGCGCTACATCCCGTACACCGATCGTCGCGACGGCCACTACCGCTACCTGCGCGACCGCGAGCTGATCGCCTCGCCGCTCGGCGCCACGTACGTCCGGGCGATGGATCTGCTCTTCGACACGTACTCGGCGTTGCGCGAGCCGCTGATGCGCCATCTCGACGAGACGCTGGCCCCCGAGGTGGACGAGAAGGCGCGGAAGCGAGCGATCCGGGCGCTCGCGCTCGATCTCATGCGTGGCCTGCTGCCGGCGGGGACCGTGAGCAACGTCGGCATGTTCGCCTCGCCGCAGGCGTACGAGCAGCTCGTGCTCCGCCTCCGCGCCCACCCTCTGCCGGAGGCGCGGGCGTACGCGGAGTTGGTGAACAGCGAGCTCCAGAAGCTCATACCGGAGTTCCTGACGCGGCTGGATCGCCCCGATCGAGGTGCGGCCTGGGTCGAGTACCTCCGCGAGACCGCCGCCGCGGTCGCCATGGAGGCCGACCGCCTCTCGCCCGAGCACGAGTGGGGCCCTCCCGGAGTGACCCTCGTCGAGTGGGACGGCGACGGCGAGGACCGCATCCTCGCGTCGGCGCTCTTTCCCTACTCCCACGCCTCGCAGGAGCGGTTGCTGGCCGCGGTGCGACCGCTCTCGGAGTCACGCAAGGCGACGCTCTTTGCGGCGGCGGTCGGGCATCGAGGCAACCGGCGCCACCGTCCCGGACGCGGGTTCGAGCACTGCGACTACACGTTCGAAGTGGTGTCGGATTACGGTGCGTTCCGCGACCTGCAGCGCCACCGCATGCTCACGGTGCAATGGCAGGAATTGACGCCGTCACTCGGATACGAGGTTCCCGACGCGGTCGTCGACGCCGGGATCGGAGAGCGCTGGCACGTGGCCGTCCGCGAGGCGGAAGCCGCCTACCGCGAGGTCGTCGATGCCTTCCCGCAGCAGGCCGGCTACCTCGTCACGCTCGGTCACCGGATGCGCTACGTGATCAAGCTCAACGCGCGCGAAGCGATGCATCTCATCGAGCTGCGCACCTCGCCGCAGGGGCATCCGAGCTACCGGCAGATCTGCCAGGAAATGCTCCGGCTGATCGACGAGGTCGCCGGGCACCACCTGGTCGCCGGCGCCATGCGTTTCGCTGGGTCGGAGGATGTTCACCTGCCGCGATACGCCGCGGAGGCTGCGAGCACGGTCGCGGCGGACTGACACCTCGACACCGCCTGGTCGCGCCGTGGTACCGCGTGTCACGCTGGCGTCCGTGAAGCGGCGCATCGCATCGATCACCAGCTGGTTTGGGCGCACCTACCCGGGCCGGCTCATCGCCGCAGTCGGCGCGAGCCAGGCGGGCAACTATGCCTCGGCCATGGCGTTCACGGCGTTTGTCAGCATGTTCCCGCTGATCCTCGGTTTGCTCTCCCTGGTCGGCTATGCCACGCAGTCGCAGACCGCGAAGACGGCCGCGCTGGCGGCGATCCTCGGGTTCTTTCCCAGCGATGCCCACCAGGGTCTGGCCGATCTGTTCGATTCGATCCAGAAGAATCGCGCCACGCTCGGTGCCGTCAGCGTCGTCGGCCTCGTCTGGAGTGGGAGCAGCCTCTTCACCGGCATGGAGTTCGCGCTCGGGGTGGTGGTCGGCGTGCGCCAGCGCAGCTTTCTGCGCCAGCGCGCGATGGCGCTGGTGATGACCGTTCTCTTCGTCGTGGCACTGGTGGCGACGATCGGCGTCAACTCATTGATCGTGCTTCCGGGCGTGATCTGGGGCTTCGAGCCCGTGGTGGGGCTCGTGGTCTGGTGCGCGTTGATGCTCGCGATCTACCGGCTGGTCCCCAACCGCACCTACAAGGTCCGCGACCTCTGGCCGGGAGTGCTCATCGCGGGTACGGCGATGGAGTTGCTGACACTGCTGTGGCCGGTATTCACCCACTTCTCGAAGGGCTCCTCGACCTATGGCGCCGTGTTCGCGCTCGTGTTCCTCCTCGCGAGCTGGCTGTACTTCCTCGCCGAGCTCATCCTGGTTGGAGCCGTGGCCAACCGCATGCACGCCGGCGAGCCGGAGGCCCGAGGGCTCCTCGGAGAGCGAACCGCGCGTCGAATGCCCGTCGCGGACGGGTCTCGGGCCAGTGGCGAGGTTTCCCGGACGGGGGTGTGACGTATGATTGCTGACAGCATGGCAATTACCTCTCCGTCCATCGTCACGATCTCCGACGCCGCCCGTGAGCAGCTCAAGAGCCTCATCGCCGACCAGCCGGCCGATCGCGCACTCGGACTTCGGGTTTTCATCCAGTCCGGTGGGTGCTCCGGCTTCTCGTACGGCATGGGCCTCGATGAGAATCCGCCGCGCGAAGACGACCAGGTCGTCGACGTCGAGGGAGGCCTCAAGGTGTACGTGGACGCGTACTCGTCCCAGTACCTCCAGGGCGCCGAGGTCGACTACGTCGATGAGCTGATGGGTGGTGGATTCACCATCCACAACCCGAACGCGGTGCGCACCTGCGGCTGCGGACACAGCTTCCAGACCTCCGATTCGGCCGGCGAAGCCAAGTCCTGCTCGCACTGAGCCAGCACTCGGGGTAGATCCCGACCGGATCGCTCTAGGCCGTCATCCGCGGAGCCTCGCGGCGCATCGTTGACTCTGCGTCGCGATCGCGGATCGCGAGCGCGATCATCCCCCCAACCAAGGTGAAGCCGGCCGCCGCGAAGAACGCGATGCGAAACACGGTGACGTTGCCGGCAAGTCCCGCGGGCTGCTGAGTGCCGATGATGGTCGACAGGCTCGCGACTCCCAGCGCCGCACGCGAGCTGCCGCTGTGCGTTGTACAGCGCGGCCGCACGACCGGTGTCGCGCGACGACACCTGCGCGAACACGCCGGCATTCAGCGAGATGACCACGTAGGCCCAACCGACCCCGATGGCGAACATCACGCCGCGGAAAACCCAGAGGTCGGCATCCATCAGCAGGGCGAGGACGCACGTCGCGATGGTCACGCCCATGAGCCCGCCGCTCATCAGGCGGCGGGGACCGATCCGCGGGTAGATGCGACCGACGAGCTGCGACGACACCAGCACGCCGAGCGCCTCAGGCGCGGTGCTGGAGCCGGATGCAAGCGCGGACAGGCCGCGGCCAGTCTGCAGCCAGATCGGCACCACGAACAGCAGGCCGAGGAAGCCGCCGGATGCGAACAGCGACGCGATGTTGGCGACCCCGAAGAGGCGATTGCGCAGCAGCCGGAAATCGATCATCGGTTGATCGGTGTGCAGCTCCACCCAGACCAGCGTGACGATGAGGGCCGCTCCGCCGGTCGCAGTTGCGTCGATCAGGGGCGACGCCCAGCCCAGCGTGGCAGCCTCACTGAGTGCGAACAGGAACAGCCCGAAGCCCCCGGCCGCGAGACAGAACCCGAGCACATCGAACCGCTCGCCGGCACGTTCGCGGTGCTCTCGGAGCTTGAGCCCGCCGAAGACGAGGGCGGCTGCCCCGATCGGGATGTTCACAAAGAACACCCACCGCCACGAGAGGCTGTCCACCAGTGCGCCGCCGATCAGCGGCCCGAGCGCCGGCGCCATGACGGTGGGGACCACCAGGATGCGGGCCACGCGCGCTCGCTGCGCGGGTGGATAGGCGCGGAAGAGCATCGCCATGCCCACCGGGGTCAGCATGCCGCCGCCCGCGCCCTGCAGGATGCGGAAGAGCACGAGCTCGAGTACCGACTGGGACAGGCCGCAGATCGCCGAGGCCGCGGTGAAGAGTGCGATCGCGATCAGCAACGTTCGCTTGGTGCCGAATCGATCTCCGACCCAACCCGATGCCGGGATCCAGACCGCGAGGCTGACCAGGTACCCGACGATGACCCCGGCGGTCGCCGCCGGACTCACGTCGAAGTTCCGGGCGATCGCCGGAAGTGCGACGTAGACGATGGTCGCATCCATGATCGTCATGAACATGGCGACGACGTAGATCAGGCCGACTATCTGCGGATAGGAGAGCCGCATCCCGCGCACGCAACCATCGTCGCGCAGCCGCGCCGCGTGCTGCCTCAGACCCGGGTCTGTTTGGGTCGAGGCCCTCCGGGTAAGCTTCCTGCATGGAGATCAAGGAGCTCGGACACCTCGTCCTCTACGTACACAACATCGAGCGCTCGGCGGCGTTCTATCGAGACGTGCTCGGCTGGAAGCAGCTGAAAGCGTCGGACAACGGTCCCCTGGGCCGGGTCCCGGTCGCGCTCTTCAGCAGCGGCCGGACCCATCACGAGCTGCTGCTCATCGAGGTGGGTGAGGAGGCGCAGCCGCTGCCCCGCGGACGCCACGTCGGCCTCTACCACTTCGAACTCAAGGTGGGCGACACAGACGACGAATTGCGCGATGCCATCCAGCGGTGCCGCGAGGCGGGCGTGACCGTCGTCGGGATGAGCGATCACACCGTGACCCACAGTCTCTACATCACCGATCCCGACGGCAACGAGATCGAGCTGTACATCGACGTTCCCGGTGTGAGCTGGGATCTGGAACACGTGATGGCGCCCACAAAGGCGCTTGCCCTGTAAGGAATTTTCGCCATGCCTGCTGTGACCGTCGCCGACATCACCGCGCTCCCGCACATCCCGCAACCCGACCCCACCGCGTCGACGTACCGGCCGGTCATCAGCGTCGCGACGGCGCCGCACGGGCTCGAGGGCGAAGGGTTCCCGGTGCGCCGCGCCTTCGCGGGTACCGATCCCGCGCTCATCGATCCGTTCATCCACATGGATCAGATGGGCGAGGTGGAGTACGCACCCGGCGAGCCCAAGGGCACGCCGTGGCATCCGCATCGCGGCTTCGAGACCGTCACGTACATGATCGACGGCACCTTCCAGCACCAGGACTCCAACGGTGGTGGCGGGCTGATCACCAACGGTGATACGCAGTGGATGACCGCCGGCGCCGGCATTCTCCACATCGAGCGTCCGCCGGAGGACCTCATCGCCAGTGGTGGTCTCTTCCACGGCTTCCAGCTGTGGGTCAACCTCCCCGCTGCGCAGAAATGGGTCCCCGCCAGGTACCAGGACATCCGCGCCGGGAACGTCGCCCTGCTCACCTCCTACGACGGTGGCGCGCTCCTGCGGGTCATCGCAGGCGAGGTTGCCGGTCATCGCGGACCGGGGGTCACCTACACGCCGATCTCCCTCGCGCATGTGACCGTGAGCCCGGGCGCGCAGCTGGTGCTGCCGTGGCCGCGCGATTTCAACGCGCTCATCTATGTCCTCGCGGGCAGCGGGACCGTCGGCGAGGAGCGGCGTCCGATCCAGTCGGGACAGCTCGCCGCGCTCGGCACCGGCGACGTCATCACCGCCACCGCCGGCACCCACCAGGAGAGCCGTCATCCCAACCTCGACCTGCTCATCCTCGGCGGGCGCCCGATCCGTGAGCCTGTGGCCCACTACGGCCCGTTCGTGATGAACACCCATGCGGAGATCGCGCAGGCCCTCGCCGATTACCAGGCCGGCAGGATGGGCGCGGTCCCAGCGAACCACATCGGCAACTGACCTACAGGCCGTAGGTCTCCAGCAGGCGCAGCCAGATCTCGCTCACCGTCGGATAGGACGGGACGGCGTGCCAGAGGCGGTCGAGCGGCACCTCGCCCACCACCGCGACCGTGGCTGCGTGGATGAGGTCGCCGACGCCCGGGCCGGTGAAGGTCACGCCGACGATGACCTTGCGATCCTCGTCGACCACCATCCGGGCGCGCCCGGTGTAGCCGTCCGCCAGCAGGCCGGCTCCGGAGACGTCGCCGATCTCGTAGTCGACGGCACGCACGTTGAGCCCCGCCGCCACCGCCGCGGAGTGCGTCAGCCCCACCGCCGACACCTCTGGGTCGGTGAATATCACCTGCGGTATGGCGGCGTGGTCGGCGGTGGCCGCGAAGCTGGACCACGGTGGCGGGTCGCCGGCGAGCTTGCCCGCGGCGCGTGCCACGATCGCGTCGCCGCATGCACGCCCCTGGTACTTGCCCATATGGGTGAGCAGCGCCCGGTGATTGAGATCCCCGGCCGCGTAGAGCCAGTCACCGCCGCCCTCGACCCGGCAGGTGTCATCGACGTTGAGCCACGTCCCGGGACGGAGCCCCACCGTGTCCAGGCCGATCTCGTCGGTTCTCGGAGCCCTGCCTGTCGCGACCAGCAACTCGTCGCCGCTGATTGATCTTCCACCGGCGAGCACCACGGCGACCTCCCCGGTCTGGTCGCGGGACACGCGCTCGGTGACCGTGCTGAGGAGGACGGTGATGCCTCGGTCTTCGAAGGAGGCGCGCACGGCCTCGCCCGCGAAATCCTCCGTATTGCCGAGGAGCCGATCGTCCCGAACGATCACCGTGACCTCCTCGCTGCCCAGCGTTCGCCACGCGTCTGCCATCTCGCATGCGACCACGCCGCCGCCGATGATGATCAGCCTGCGGGGGACCGCCTGGGCGCTCGTGGCGTCGTGGCTGGTCCAGGCCTGTGCGGTTTCGATCCCGGGAATCGGCGGGATCGACGCCCGGCTCCCGGTACAGATCGCGACCGCGCTGCGGGCGGCGAGCGTGAAGGCGGCACCTTCCGGCGGGGTCACGACGACCCGGCGCTCCCCGTCGAGCCGGCCAATCCCTCGGGCGAGGTCGATGTGCTCCTTCTCGAGCCACTTCACCTGCGAGTCGTCCTTCCAGTGGGATGCGAAGCTGTCGCGCCGGCGCAGAACGGCTTCGCTGTCGATCGGCCCCGTGACCGCCTGCCGGGCCCCGTCGACCGCCTGAGCCGCGCGCAGCGCCTGTCCACTCCGAAGCAGCGCCTTGCTCGGCATGCAGGCCCAGTAGGAGCAGTCCCCGCCAACCAGCTCGCTCTCGACCACGGCGCAGGTCAGACCGCCCCGGGTGATCCGGCCCGCCACGTTCTCGCCGGTTGACCCGGCTCCGATGACGACGACGTCGTACTCACCGTCGCGGTCGATCAAGGGCATGGGTGCGCCTCCAGAGGGTGATGGGCTGTGGACGTCTCAGGCGACGTGGATGGGCTGGCGCGGCGTCGGCGTGGGCGCACCAACCACATCGAGTCCAGGGTTCTCTTCGGCCACGTCGTCCTCCTCGGGTTCGAGGTCCGAGGGCTCCGCGCGGCGGCGGATGAGCAGCGCACTGGCGAGCCCGGCGACGGGGAGCGAGACGGCGAGGTCGATCGCCTGCAGCGTGAGCCCGGCGCCGACGGCGAGCCCACCGCTCACGCCCTCGAGGAGGAGCGCTCCCGCCCACCATGCCTGCCCGGTGCCGATGCCGGCGATGCCCTGGATCGGGATGGTCAGCAGGAGGGTTCGGATGGACAGGACGAACCAGGTCTGCCAGAACCCAAGGTGGAGACCGACCATGCTCATCAGCGCCGCGTACTGCACCGCGGTGGCGAGCCGGCAGAAAACCGTGCTGCCGACGAGGTTTGCCCACCGAGCGCGACTGTTGAGCTCATCGAGCTCCGCCTCCGCCCGCGACGCCAGGGGAGCGAGTCTCGGGATGCGCGCCACGAGGCGCGCGACGAGCATCCGCGGCCCCGGGATGATCAGCGACAGGAGCACGCCAAGACCGACGACGAAAGCACCCCCCGCGGCGAGGACGACAGCGGGTGGCTCGACCGTCGCAGTGAAGAAGGACGCCACCACGGCGACCATCGAAAGACTGACCACGTCCAGGATCCGGGCGACGATCGCGCTGCCGGATCCGCGGGCCACGCCGACGGAGAATCGGGTGCGCGCCAGGGCGACGAACGTGACGTCTGCCGATGGGCCGGGGAGCAGCAGTCCGGCTCCCCACGACGCCGCGGTCGCTCCGAGCAACTCGCGCGCACTGCCTTTACGCCTCGGGAGGAGCGCCGTGAACCGCCATGCCCTGCCCACCAGGAAGCACGCGGCGCCCAGCGCCGCCAGTGCGATCGACCCGACGGACGGGTCGATACCCTGCCAGCGGAGGTTGTGCCCGCCGACCAGCCGCCAGACGAGCAGGAGGACAAGGACTGTGACGACGCTGGTGATCGCCGCCCGGAGCAGACGCCCACGGCGAGCAGAACCCGAGATCGACACGAAAGCTGATTGTCGCTCTTTTGTCCGCACCGGGGTCGATCCGTCGGGCGATTCGGCTACGCTCATCTCTCTGCTTTCAAAAGGGCCGATGACGGCGGGTGTGGCCAGTCAGTGGATGGTGTAGGCATAATCCCAGGTCATAACCCTTTTCGAGGGGTCTTCTTCCCGAAGGTCGCAGGGTCTCGACACTCCCAGGAGTTATTTGCATGCGCAATCGAACGGTGATCGTGCTCGGCGCGGACGGCTATCTCGGCTGGCCGCAGGCGATGCACCTGTCCAACCAGGGCTACCGCGTCATCGCGGTGGACAATCTCGTTCGCCGTCGCTGGGACCTCGAATGCGGCACGTCGTCGCTCATCCCGATTTCGACCATGGAGCGGCGCGTCGAGCGCTGGCGTGAGCAGGGCGGGGCGGCGATCGAATGGCGGCTCGTCGATCTCACCGACGCGGACGCGCTCTCCGAGTTGATCGCATCGACACAGCCTGACGCCGTGGTGCATTTCGCCGAGCAGCGCTCGGCGCCGTTCTCCATGGTCGACCGCGAGCACGCGGTGATGACCCAACTCAACAACGTCGCCGGCACGCTCAACCTGCTCTTCGCGTTGCACGAGCACGCGCCGGAGTGCCAGCTGGTGAAGCTCGGCACCATGGGCGAGTACGGAACCCCGAACATCGACATCGAGGAAGGCTTCATCACCATCGAGCACAACGGCCGGAGCGACACGCTGCCGTACCCCAAGCTCCCGGGAAGCTTCTATCACCTGTCCAAGGTGCACGACAGCCACAACATCCATTTCGTCTGCCGCGCCTGGGGGCTCGCCGCCACCGACCTCAATCAAGGTGTCGTGTACGGCTGCTCCACGCCGGAGACCGCGCTCCATCCCGAGCTCGCCACCCGATTCGACTACGACGGGATCTGGGGGACGGTGCTCAACCGCTTCATCGTGCAGTCGGCGATCGGCAAGCCACTCACCGTGTACGGCAGCGGCGGCCAGACGCGCGGCTTCCTCGACATCCGCGACACCATGGCATGCGTCCAGCTGAGCATCGAACATCCGGCAAAGCGCGGTGAATTCCGCGTGTTCAACCAGTTCACCGAGCAGTTCTCGGTCCTCCAGCTTGCCGAGCTGGTGCGCGAGGCACGTGCTGCGCACGGCGGCGAGACCATCATCGACCACACGCCGAATCCTCGTTTCGAGAAGGACACGCACTTCTACAACGCCAAGCACCAGCTGCTCGTCGACCTCGGCCTCGAGGCGCACAAGCTGCGAACCACCCTGATCAACTCGGTCATCGAGATCGTCGAAGCGCACATCGACCGGGTTGACGTGTCCCAGGTCGGCGTGTCCGACGTGGAATGGACCACGGGTCGTAGCCGCGCAGCCACAGGTAAGGCGCGGGTCACGGCACCAGCAGCGGAGACGGTGGCGTAGCGCCCGTGGCGCTACCCGAGGTCGACGTCAGCCTGACGATCCCGGCCCATAACGAGGCGGAGAACATCGGCCGCGTTCTCACGGACGTCATGGTCGTGCTCGCAGAACGCGGTCGAACCTACGAGATCGTCCTCGTGGACGACGCGAGCCACGACGACACGGTCGGTGTCGCGCGCGCGGCCATGGGGGACGCCGCGCAAAACCTGACGGTCGTGACCCACAAGCAGCAGCGCGGATACGCGGTCACGGTGTGCGACGGACTGCGAGCGTCGCGGGGGAGGATCCTCGCCTTCATGGACGGTGACGGCCAGTTCGATCCACACGACCTCGCGGTGGTGATCGGTGGGCTCGATCACGCCGACATGGTTGCCGGGATTCGCAACCGCCGGGCCGACCCGTGGTATCGCTCATTTGTGAGCGGCGTCTACAACCGCGTTGTGCGGATCGCGTTCGGCATCCGTGAGCAGGACTTCGACTGCGGTCTCAAGGCATTCACGCGCGAGGTCTGGAGTGCGGTCACCCCGATTCGAGCTCGTTCCGCGGTGTTCAATCCCGAGATCTTCTTCAAGGCCCACCGGCTGGGATTCCGGGTGATCCAGGTACGCGTCGAGCACCTGCCACGTCTCGCCGGCCGCCGCTCGGGCGGTCGTCTCATCCCCATCGCCCGAGCGATGCGTGACGTGATCCGTCTTCGCGTTTCGCTGGCGATGAGCTGGCGACCGGAGGACGCCCGCCGGGAGCGAGCCTAGGTGCGCAGAGCAGTCATACCGGGACTGGCCGCGCTGGTGGTTCTCCGCCTGCCGTCCTTCATGGAACCGCACTGGTACACGGACGAGGCGGGGTACGTCAACGTCGCGCGCGAGCTGCTCAAGGGCAGGATCCTCTACGCGCAGATCTGGAACAACAAGCCACCGGGAATGCTCTGGACGATCGCGCTCGAGGTGCGGCTCTTCGGGTCGAGTGAGATCGGGCTGCACATCCTGACGCTCATCAGCGGGATGGTGACGATCGCGGCAGTCGTCTGGGCCGCAGGACGGCTGTACACGCCACGCCGCGCGCTCATCGCCGGCGTGGTCGCCGCGGTGATGCTGGGTCTGCCGATCGTCGACGCGGAACTGGCGGTACCGGAGAGCTTGATGATCGCGCCGCTCTCGTGGGCAGGCGCGATCATCCTGGTGCGCATCCTGCGCGGCACCAGCGATGAGGACCGTCGGCGCATCCCACGCTGGGCGCTCGCGGCGGGCGTGCTCATGGCAGTGGCGATCGGATACCAGCAGACCGCGGTCGCCGAGACCTCGGCGTTCTTCTTTGCCATGCTCCTGGCGCCGACACTTCGCCGCCGCGATGCCTTCGTCTTTCTCGGCACCGTGCTGGTCATCACCGCGACGTGGCTGACAGCCGCGATCATCACCGCCGGGGCCGGCACCGTGGCCTTCGCGCTCGCCGGCTTCTACGTCGGCTACACGCAGATGGTCCTCCCCACCAGCGCAGCCGGCGGGGTCGTCCACTTCGGGCTTGCGTTCGCGGCCGCGCTGCTGATCGCCGCCGGGGCGATCGCCAATCGCCGGCGTCCGCGGGTGGACTGGGTGCTCGCCCTGTGGGCCGGCGCGACCCTGGTGGTCACGGCTGTGGCCGGGCAGCCGTACCCGCACTTCCTCGCTCCCGCCGTCGCGCCGCTCACCCTGCTGGTCTGCGGGGTCTCAGTGCCCTCGCGGCTCCGGTTCCAGGCCGGGAACCGGCGGTCGCTCGTCGGTCCAGGTCTGCAGATCGGCGGCCTGGTGATCGCGATCCTGACAGCGAAAGTCGCCGGGATCGACTGGCTGCCGATTCCCCCGTCGGCGACCAGCTCCCACACCCTCAGCGATTACTACGGCGGCGCAGCGGCTGCAGCGTTCGATCCGGACTGGCGCACCACATGGCTGGATGACTTCGACTACCGGGTCAAGGGCGACGCCGATGCCGTGTCCTGGATTACGGCGAATGGGTTCGGCGGCGACACTGCAGTGATCTGGTCCCATGACACCTGGGTATACGCGCTCGCGGACTTGCAGATCGTCATGCCGACTCCGCCCATCTACAACGACGAGGTGCTGCTTGGACTTGGCGGTCCCGTGGAGACGTACGTCGCCGGCAAACGCCCGGTGCTGATCGTTGTCGACGCGGTGTCCCTGCAGCTCTACCCCGAAATCGGCAAGCTGCTCTCCGGCGGTGAGTACGTCAAGGCGTACGAGAGCTACCCGGACACGGTGTGGGTCAGGGCTGACAGCGCCCAGAACATCCCGTGATCGCACCAGGCGTCCTCGGCGCGGTCGCGCGGCGACGGCCCGACCGATGGGCGCTCGGTGCCGTCATCGCCGTCTTCATCGGCTTCGCCGTGGCGTACACCCGCATCACCCCGGTCGGCGCGTCGCCGGACGAGCTCTCCCACCTGCACTACATGACCGGCATCTCCGATCATCTGCGGCTGCCGCCGGCCGGCGAGCCCGAGCGCCAGCAGCCACCGCTGTACTACCTGCTGGGAGCGATTGTCGCCAAGCTCAGCGGGGACGACGCGCGCCTCATCCGGTTGGTGTCGGTGGTGCTCGGCGTGCTCACGATCCTCACCGTCCACGCTGTGGGGCGCCGTCTCTTCCCGCTCAGGCCCGCTCTGGCGGTCGGGGCCGCGGCGGTGGTGGCGCTCCTTCCCGAGACGCAGTACCTCGCCGGGGCGATCAACGACGACAACCTGGCATGGCTCGCCGGTGCGCTGCTCGTCCTCGCCGGCGTCGTCGTGATGCAGAGCGATCTGCTCACCCCGCGGCTTGCTCTCGGAACAGGCCTGGCGGTCGCGCTCGCCGTGCTCGCCAAGGAGACCGTGTGGATCCTCGCGCTGCTGCTGCTTGCCCTTGTCGTGGTGCGCTTCGCCCGGCAGATCCGTGCCGTCAGTGCGGTCCTGCTGCTGGTGCCGACGATCGTGCTCGCCGGTTGGTGGTTCGTCCGCAACGCGGTGGAGTTCGGGAGCCCGCTCCCGCCGTTGCATCCGATCACCGCCCAGCGGCAGGTGTTCGAACTCGTTCGCGCAGGTGCGCGGCTATATCGCCGCAACGGCTCTGAGCATCGTGGGCATGTATGGCAACGGCGCCCACCTGGTGGGGATCTCGATCCTCGGCGTACGGCCGCTACCCAGCTCGATCGCCATCGCGGCGATCGGGGTCATCACCGTCGCCGCGTGTGTTGCGGTGGTGCGCTCGTGGGGCCGGTGGGACACGGTGCGCCGCCGGGTCGCGGCCGTCCTTCTCATGGTGCTTCTCGTTGCGGTCGCGCAGTCGGTGCTGAACTCGGCCACCTTCGATCTCCAGCCGCAGGCGCGCTACCTGCTCGTCGCGGTCGCCGCCGCGGCGCCCATCACCGCGTGGACGATCGCGTGGCGCCGCAGCGGGCCGCTCTCGCCGCTTCGCGGTTCGGCCATCGCCGTGCTGGTCGCGGTTGCCTTGCTGCTCGACGTGTCCGGCCTGATCACCGCCGCGCACACCACCGCCTGATCACGCGGTCGGGGTGCGGAAACTCTCGAGGGTTCGTGCCAGCCCGTCCTCGAGGCTGACGGCCGGCGCCCATCCGAGGCGATCGGCGGCGCGCGAGTTGTCGAGGGCACTTCTGGCCACCTCCCCGGGTGGGAGAGGTTCGCGCTCGGGTTCCCCGTTGAAGCCGGCGAGCTCGCACAGAGTCCGGACCAGGTCGATGATCGCGGTCTCGCGCCCGGTGCCGATGTTCAGCGCGCCGGTGATGCTCGAGGCAAGTCCGAGCATGTTCGCCGCGACCACGTCGCCGACGTAGATGAAGTCGCGCGTCTGGGTGCCATCGCCGCGGACCACCGGCGCCCTGCCGTCGAGGAGACGGCGGCTCGAGATCGCCACGACGCCGGCTTCGCCGGTGCCGTCCTGCCCCGGGCCGTACACGTTCCCGTAGCGAAGCGCGAGCGCGTCAAGGGAGCCGGCTCTCGTGAAATGACCGAGGTAGTGCTCGATGCTGAGCTTCGCTGTGCCGTAGGGGGATCGCGGTTGCGCCGGCTCGTCCTCGGGCGTCGGCAGGCGAGACGAGGCACCGTAGAGGGCTCCGCCGGACGACGCGACGACGACGCGCCGGCACCCGGCGGCGATCGACGCCGCCAGCACGTTCACGGTCCCGAGCACGTTGATGTGCGCGTCCGCCGCCGGCTCGCGCCAGGAGCGGTTCACGCCGCCCTGGGCCGCGAGATGGAGGATCGCCGAGGGTCGCCACGATGTGATGGCGTCTCGCGCCGTCTGCTCGGCGACGTCCGCCGTCTCGAGACGCCCCGCGCCGGGAAGGGGCCGGTACGAGGCGTGACGAAGGTCGTCGATGACGAGGACCTCGGCCCCTGCGGCGAGCAGCGCTTCGACGCTGTGGACGCCGATGAAGCCGGCGCCGCCGGTGACCACAACGCGCTGGCCCGCCATCATCATCGCCATCAGTTCCTGCTCATGAGCGCGCGCAGGAACAGCGCTGTGTTGGCCGGCCGCTCGGCCATGCGGCGCATGAGATAGCCGTACCACTGCACGCCGAACGGCACGTAGACGCGTACTGTCGCGCCCGCCGCGACGAGACGGCGCTGCTCGTCCGGGCGAATGCCGAACAGCATCTGGTACTCGTGCTTGAACCCGGGCCCGCCGATGTCCCTGACCAGCCGGCCCGTGGCGTCGACGAGCTTCGGGTCGTGGGTGGCGGCCATCGGCAGCGCGCCCCCGGCGATCATCGTGCTCAGGCAGCGCAGGTATGCCGCGCGAACGTCGTCCGGACGCTGCCAGGCCAGCGCGGCCGGCTCCTGATACGCGCCCTTGCAGAGGCGCACCCGTGAGCCCGGCACTCCGAGCACGCGGCAGTCGCCCTCGGTCCTGTGCAGCGACGCCTGGAGCACCGCCCCCGTCGACGGGAAGTCCCGGCGCAGCATGCCGACGACGCGAAGTGTCGAGTCGGTTGTCGTGTGGTCCTCCATGTCGATGGTCACCGAGGAGCCGGCGGCCTGCGCCGCAGCGCAGATCACGCGCGCGTTGTCGAGGGCCAGGGATTCATCCAGCGCCTGTCCCACCGCGGAGAGCTTCACCGACATCTCAGCCCTGCCGGCGAGACCCTGCTCGGCCAGGCGCCCCGCGAGCGAGCAGTACGCATCGACCGCGGCACGCGCTGTCACCGTGTCGCGTGTGTCCTCGCCGAGGTGGTCGAGCGACACCTCCAGGCCCTGGGTGATCAGGGCCCGAGTCACGGCGAGCGCGTCCTCGATGGTCTCGCCGGCGACGAAGCGCCGGACGACGTCCCGTGTCACCGGGGCCGAGGTCACCACACGCTTGATCTGACGGCGCCTCGAGGCCCAGAGGAGCACGTGGCGGAGCGCGGCGGAGGGGCTCGCGCCGGCGGTCGAGGAGGACGGCTGCGCTCCCCAGTCTTCGCTGGTCACCGGGCGGATTATGTCCTCGGGTCCCGTGGGTCTGGATCAGGCGGACCAGCGCGGAGGCCGTCGCTCGAGGAACGCGGTCATGCCCTCGTGCGCCTCCTCAGACGCGAAGAGCCGCGCCGAGAGCTCCACCATCTCCTCCCCGTAGCGCTCGATGGCCTCCCGGACGCTGCGGTTCGCCAGGCGCTTCGACTCGAAAAGACCCTGGGGCGATGCGCTCCGCATGTCAGCGAGCAGCGACGCCACGGCGCCTTCGGCGTCATCAATGGCGACCGTGACCAGGCCGATGCGCTGTGCTTCGGCAGCGTCGAAGGCTTCGCCGGTGAGGTAGTAGCGCGCCGCGGATCGCGCGTCGAGACGGGGGAGGACGGTCACCGAGATGACCGCCGCCGCGAGGCCGAGCCGCGCCTCGGAGATCGCGAAGGTGCTGCCCGGTCCCGCCACCACGATGTCGCAGGCGCCGAGCAACCCGATGCCGCCGGCTCGGACGTTACCGTGGATTCTGGCAATAACTGGACGGGGCAGTTCGACGATGAGGCGCAGCAGCGCGAGCAGCGCGCTCGCGGTTCCTGTCATCGGACCTGTCGATGCTTCCGACAGATCCGCACCGGCGCAGAACGTCGTCCCGGTGTGCGTGAGCACGATCGCGCGAACGTCAGGGGAGGCCCCTGCGCTGCCGAGCCGATCGGTCAGTTCGGCGACAAGCTGTCGCGAGAGCGCATTGCGGTTGTGGGGCGAATCCAGCGTGACGGTTGCGACGCCACCGGCCACGACAAGATGGACGAGCTCGTTGTCGGTCATAGCAGTTCCTCGGGTATGTCGATGGTGCGCGAACGGAGCCACTCACCGAGCGCCTTTGCCTGCGGGTCGAAGCGCGTCGACGATGCGACGCCTTCGCCGAGCAGGCCCTCGATGACGAAGTTGAGCGCGCGCAGGTTGGCGAGCACGTGGCGGCGCACTGGAAATGCGGCCGTTTCGGGAAGCAATCGCTGCAGCTCGGCGACCGTCAGGGTGTGTGCGAGCCAGGGCCAGGACGCGTCGTCACGGGCCCACACGCCGACGTTCGCGTCGCCGCCTTTATCGCCGCTGCGCGCGCCCGCGATGCGGCCCAGGGGCGTGCGGCGCGTGCGCCCGTCCGCATGGGATGGCGGCAATGCGTCCGGTGTGGCGTCGGGTTCGGGCGCGACGCTGCGTGTCTCCGGCGGCGGCGCGATCGGGATTCGCGATCCGTCATGCAGCAGCGCAGCGTGGTCGACCGCGTCGGCGGGAATGAATCCGGGGTGATAGACGCCCACCGGCGATGCGTCACCCGGCGGTGCTGTGAGGTGAAAGCCCGGGTAGCTGCCCAGGCCGATCTCGACGGCGCGCGCGCTGAATGCGCGGCCCACGACCGCGGGGTCGGCGTCGCGCACCATGCAGTGCAGGAATGCGCTCGCGGTCTCCTCGTCATCCGAGTCCACATGGTCGGTCCGCGCGAGGGTCCAGCGCACCTGCTCCGGGGGTGCGTTGGCCAGCGCGGCGCCCATCTGCTCGCGGACCAGTGCTGACTTGGCTTCGATGTCGGCGCCGCAGAGGACGAAGGTCACGGCGTTCCGATAACCGCCCAGCGTGTTGCAGGACACCTTGAGGCTCGGCGGTGGCGGCTCACCGCGCACTCCGGATACGCGTACACGGTCGGGTCCATCCGAGGCGAGCGCGATGCTGTCGAAACGGGTCACCACGTCGGGACCGAGGTAACCTGGCGCGTCGATCTCGTACAGGAGCTGCGCGGTCACCGTCTCGATGGTGACCGCTCCGCCCGTGCCCGGATGCTTGGTGATCACGCTCGAGCCGTCGGCGCGCATCTCGGCGATTGGAAAGCCGGGATGGCGCACGTCGTGCTCTGTGAAGAAGCTGTAGTTGCCGCCCGTGGCCTGCGTGCCGCACTCGAGGATGTGACCGGCGACGGTCGCACCGGCGAGCGCATTCCAGTCGTCGCGCTCCCATCCGAACCGTGCGGCAGCCGGACCGACGACCAGGCTCGCGTCGGTGACCCGACCGGTGACGACCACGTTCGCGCCGGATCGGACGCATTCGGCGATACCCCATGCGCCGAGGTAGGCGTTGGCGGCGAGCGGGCTGCCGAGTCCGAGCTCGGCGGCCCGCTCGGTCACATCGTCACCCTCCACCGACGCCACTCGTGCGTGAAGACCAAGCCGCTCGGCGAGATTCCGAAGCGCTGTGGCAAGCCCGGCCGGGTTGAGGCCACCCGCGTTGGTGACGACGGTGACGCCTCGCTCCAGGGCGAGGCCGAGGCACTCCTCCATCTGACGGAGAAACGTCCCGGCGAACCCGCGATCGGGATGCTCCAGACGCTGGCGTCCCAGGATGAGCATCGTCAGCTCCGCGAGGTAGTCGCCCGTCAGGACGTCGAGCCGCCCGCCCTCCAGCATCTCCCGAAACGCCGCGAACCGGTCGCCATAGAAACCGGAGGCGTTGCCGATGCGCAGAACCGTGTCCACAGGCCCGGCAAGGCTACCGTGCCCGGCGGCCCGGGTGAGCGCCGGTCCGCGTCAGGCTTCCGTTTCGACGTCCACCCGCTTGAGGAACTCGTCGAAGAGCGGGACGGTGAAGGCCGTATCGCCGTGCGCGGGGCTGTAGATGATCCCCTTGGCGATCAGCGCCGAGCGACGTGGCGCCACCGACTCAACTCGCACCCCCAACGCTCCCGCGATGTCCCCGGATCGATGCGGCCCCGGACCGAGCGACGCCATGGCGACGAGGTACTCGCGTTCCCGGGGTGTGAGCCGGTCAAGACGAACCTGGAAGAAGTTCTGGTCAAGTTGGTCCTGAACCCGCGACGCCGCGCGGTCGACGTCGTCTGCGGTGATCGGGCTCTGCGGGGCGAGGTTCCAGACGTGGTACCCCCATTCCTGGAGGAAGTACGGGTACCCGTGGGACCGTTCGACCATGATGTCCAGCGCGGCGTCGTCGATCGACGCGCCGCTTTCCAGCGCCGGCACGGCGAGCGCCGTACGGGCGTCGTCAGCACCGAGCGAACCGATCTCAGGAAAATCGAAGAGCCGCTCCGCGTATGACTTTGCCTCGCCGGCAAGCGCTCGCAATTGCGGGAGACCGGCACCGGTGAGGATCACCGGGAGGTTGAGCTGGTTGGTCCGGTGGATCGCAACGATGAGCGCGGAGAGTTCCTCGGCCTGCACGTACTGCAGCTCGTCGATTGCCAGCACGATGCCCGTGCCGCGGTCTCGCGCCGCCTCGCCGCATGCGACCAGCAGGTCGGTGACATCGTCAGCGAGATTTCCTGAATCCGCGACGCCGCGAAGCGCCTCCACGTCGATCGAGACGCGGGTGCCGTCGGGGAGCTGCAGCGTGAACGTCTTGAGCACTCGCAGCGCGCGCGTCACGGCCGTCGAGACCACGTTGCTGCTCAGGGGAAGAAGGATCCGGCGGAGCCGCGCCGCGAGCAGGGAGGGGAAGTGCCCGTGCTCGGGCGCCTCGATCAATCCGACCCGGAACCCCTCCTGTTCGGCGATCTCAGCGAACCGATTCAAGAGCACCGTCTTGCCGGCTCCGCGGAGTCCGATCATCAGCAGGCTCTTCCCGGGACGGCCCGCGATTGCGCGACGAAAGGCGATGCCGAAGCGGTTGATGAGGTCGTCACGCCCTGTCAGCGCGGGCGGGGGAGTGCCGGCGCCGGGCCGGTACGGGTTGGCCAGTTCATCCATGAGTTCAACGCAGTTTAGCGTGACTTATGGATCTTACTAAGGTTAGTGAATTTATGCAGGGACGCTCAAAGAACTGGTAAAGCTGAGCCAGAAGGGGGCCGAATTCGACCTTTCAGGTCACTCGACGCTGTTCTGGCCGCTTGGACCCGACGTCCCGCCGGTCAGCTAGGCGGCCGCCGGCGCAGCGGCCTGACCTCGGTGGCGTACCCCATCGAAACCGAGGATCGCGAGCGCGATCCAGACGAGCGCAAAGCCGCAGAGCAAGGCGAATGACGTGCTCTCGCGAAGGATCAGGACGCCGATGGCGAACTGCATGACGGGCGTGACGTACTGGAGCAGGCCCATGGTGGACAGCGGGAGCCTTGTGGCGGCGCCGGCAAAGAAGAGCAGGGGCAGCGCGGTGACGGGGCCGGCCGAGATGAGCAGCACGAGATGTCCCGGGTTCGCTGCGTGCCCGACAAAGGTCGCCTGACCGGCGAGGGCCAGCGCTCCGAGCAGGATCAGCGCCGGCAGGCTGGTCACTGCTCCCTCGATGAGCAGGCCTTCGGGCGGCGACGCGCGCACCCCTTTCTTGAGAAATCCGTACGCGCCGAACGAGCACGCCAGCGCGAGTGCGATCCAGGGCGGACGGCCATAGTCCACGCTCAGGACCAGGACCGCGACGGCGCCGAGCCCGACCGCCGCCCACTGCACCGCGCGGAGTCGCTCGTGGAGGATGACGACGCCCAGTCCGATGGTCACCAGTGGATTGATGAAGTAACCGAGGCTCGTCTCGATCACGCGCCCGTTGTTGACGCCCCAGATGTACACACCCCAGTTGACCGCGATCGCGATGCCGGCCGCGCAGAGGCGCAGCACCGTGCCGCGATCCAGCCGGCGAACTCCGACGAGCTCGCGCCGGACGGCGAGCACCACGGCGATGACGATGAAGCAGAAGATGATGCGGCAGGCGAGGATCTCGAGCGGATTCGCGGGCTCGAGGAGTGGCCAGAAGAGCGGGAAGAGCCCCCACAGCATGTAGGCGCTGAGCCCGTACACCAGACCGCTGGCGGCAGGGGTGCGTCCCCGGTGTCGACTCGCTTGCATCTCGCCGGATCCTAGCGAGGCGCCGGCGTTATCGGTCTCGGATTTGGTATCGGCCCGGATTGGTCTGGGCCCGGATTAATAGATGAAGGTTTCGACGTCGAAGAGCGACCCGATGTGGCGCTGATCGACGACGCCGAGACCGAGCATGTTCGCCTCGTCAACGGTGAAGGACGTCGGGCCCTGCACGGCGACAACGTAGGCCACGTGTCCGAACTGGCTGTAACCGCCACCCGGGCCGAACACCACGAGGCTTCCAACTCGTGGGCGCATGCCCTCGGGCTGCCCGGCAGCGCGAGCCGTGTACGCCCACACCCACGCGTCACCGCTCCAGGTGACGTTGCGCAGCGACGCGACGTACCACGTGCACTGGCCCCATGGGTAGTCGTCCATGCGGGGACCGAACGCGAACGGCCGGAGCGCGTTCCCGACGACGTGCGCGGCGCCCGCGCCGGCGGCCGCTGCCGCGGCTGCAGCCGCGGCTTCCTGCTCGCGACGCACCTGGACGATCTTCGACTGCACGCCCCGGAGCTGTGCAAGCAATGTGGCGGCCTTGCCCTTCAGCGATGACGCCTGCTGGCGGTATGCGACCTCCTCGCTCTGCTGCTGACCGGCAAGCGTCCCGAGACTCGCGACGAGCGCATTCGCGTGCACCTGATCGGCTTGCTGCTGTTTCTGGAGCGCGCCAAGTTGATCGCGTTTCGCCTGGATCTGCGTGACCAACTGCTGCACGCGGGTACTCACGTGGTCTGCGCTCGTGAGGGCGTCCATCGCGTCGATGAAGCTCTTGCTGTCGACGAGGATGGCGGTAACCGAGCCGTCGTCGGTGAGCTCGTAGACATGCTTGAGAATCTGACCGAGGTTCGCCTGGTCGGCCGTGTACTCGCTGTGAACGACCACGAGCTGCGCACTGGTGCCGGCCAGGTTCTTGTTGGCCTGATCAAGCTCCGACTGTGCTTGCGCCAGTTGGCTCTGCGTGTGCGCGATCGCCTGCTCCGATGCAAGCGCATTCCCGAGTGCGGCCGAACTTGCGTTGCGCAGAGCAGCGATCGCGCGAACTCAGGGATCCCGCCTGTGCTGAGAGCGATTGGATCTGCTGCGTGAACTGGTCAGCGAGGACCTTTCCTTGACTGAACGGTGCGCCGGCTACCAGCAGTGCGATCGCGCCCGCCGTGGCGACGAGGGACACGCGGCGAGCGAGCAACAAGGGCCTCCGTGAGGTGGACGCGAACTGGGTGCGAACGGTCCCCGACCGTAACAGGCATCCTCTGAACGGTCAACCCCATTTGACGCATTTGTCGATTGCACACCAACGAACCGTTGCGCCTGACACTCCAGACGCAGCATTCGCGTCGCGACTGCGCAGTAGACTGCAATTGGAATGGACATCGCCGGACACCTCCCGGAAATCATCATCGTCCTGGTCATCGTCCTGATCATCTGGGGACCGGGCAAACTGCCCGACGTCGGCGCAGCGATGGGACGTGGGATCCGCGAGTTCAGGAAAGCATCGGCCGAAACTCGTGACGCGGTGCTCAAGGCAACGGCGATGCCGGACGAGCCGGCTCCGGCTCCCGCACAGACAGCACCGGCTCCGCCGGTGCCACCGGCCACCGAGCCCGTGGCTGCTGAGCCCGAGGGACAGGCAGGTTCCGACGCGGGCTGAGCCCCGGGAGCGCGTGCTAGGCGGGCGCCGGCGATGGAACCCGGGCAGCCTCGAATGCGTCCTCGCGAGTCCGGTAGTCGTCGATCCGCATGATCCGGCCGTCGTTCACCCTGAAGAGCATGAAGATCTCACCGTCGAGAAACGGAATCTCCCGAAAGCGAGGCCCGGCGATTCCCACGACGACGCTCTCCCCGGCGGTGTTGAACTCGAGGCGCTCGACACCGGTATCGAGACTGTCGAAGGAGGCCTCGATACGATCCAGGACCGCGCCTCGTCCGTTGCAGACGAGCTCGGGAAGGACGCCCTGGTGGACGACGTCGGCATCGAGCCCGGTGGCGATCGCTTCGAGATCACGACGGCGCCTGGCGTGGAAGTGATCGAACACCGTCTCCATGGCTGCATCGCTCATCGTCATCTCCTTAATTGCTGCGGGTGCAGTGGGCTCGACCAGTATCGAGCAGCGGCGTGCTCGTGAAAGCGAATAGAAAGGCGTGACGGTTCACCATGGTGTGCGATGAACGATGACCGCTGGGCGTTTCCTCCGCAGCCGCCGGCGTGGCCGCCCGCGCCGTCGACCACGTCCCGGAGGCGCGCCTCGCGACTCCTGCCGGTCATCGCTCTGTTCGTCACCACCGGGATCGTGGCTGCGGCCATCGGTGTCGGAAGCGTCCTGCTGGTGCGCCACATTCAGGGGAATCAGTCGAGCCCCGGCTCACCGACGGCAGCTCCGGGGACGACCTCCGGTGCCGCGGAGGCGAAAGCGCTGTATCAGCAGGCGGTCGCCGCGACCGCGGCCTCGACCGGATTTCACTATGTGGGCGTTTCGTCGGGCGCCGATACCCAGACGATCGTGGGTGACGCCGGGCAGGCGGGGGGACGTCAGCAAATCACATTCGTTTCGAGCTATGGGACCGAGCAGTTCACGCTCCTCCTGGTTGGGACGACCGTCTACTTTCAGGGCAACGCACCTGCTGCTGAGGATCAGCTCGGGGTCACTGCGGCCACAGCGCCAAGCGTGGCCGGCAAGTGGGTCTCGGTGGCGACCGGCGACGGTCCGTACAAGGTGATTCAGCCGGGGATCACCGCCGCCAGCCAGGCGACCCAGATCCCCCTGACCCCCGAGTCCACCGCCAGGATCACCTCCGGGGCTGGCACGGCGACGAGGATTTCCGGGATTGTTCCGTCGGCCAACGGCCTTCCGCCCGGCACGGGGTCGCTCGACATCGCCCCCGGAACCGACCTCCCGATTGCCTACAGGTCAACAATCTCGGCGGGTGCCGTGGTGCTGACGTTCACCACCACCTTCAGTGCCTGGGGAACCGCTCCCACCGTGAGCGCACCGACGGGCGCCGTGGCATGGTCGGGCTTGACCACCGCGACGCCGCCGGGCGGCTACGGCAGCGGGGGCGGGGCGACATCAACCCCCGCACCCACTCCCACACCCACCGCCGCGCCCGCCGCAGGCTGACCATGGGGTAGGGCTCGCTCTACTTCACGAAGCGCTCGGCAATGAGATCCTCGAGGACCGCGCGACCGATATCCGATGCGTCGCGGTCGTTGATCGCGTGGGGATCGAGATCGGGGAAGAACCGCGCCACGCCGGCAGGGTCGTCATCGGTCAGCCACCGGATGAAGGTGTGCCCGAATTCAGCAGCCTTTTCGTCGGTCAAGTCTGCGATCTTTGCCATCCGCGCTCTCCTCGCTGATCATCCGGGCGACGTGCTGAGTAGGTCGCCGGATTATGCGGCCTTGGCAACCGGTCACGATCGAGGTATGGCCGCCAGGAGCAGGAGGGGGAGAGACGCTCCAGCGGCGGCCATACCCTGCAGATCGTGGAGCCCAGATCGGCTCCGTCGCTTCTCTGAGGCCGATCGACGCGATGCGCGAGTGGGGTTGGAGGCGCACCTCGCCGTGCCTTCGAGGATGCCTAGCCTGAACCGTGGTTCTTGGGCCTGTCGGTCCGCGAGCGCACACACGACCCTCGGTTGCCCCCGCGGCCCGAAACGCACGCCCTGGACAGTTGGCGCACAGTGGATGCGATGACATCGAAGCAGTGGGCTGCGGACGACCTCCCCGACATGACCGGCAGGACCGTGATCGTCACCGGCGCCTCGAGCGGCTTGGGCGCCGCAACCACGCGGCACCTTGCGCGTGCGGGAGCCAGGGTGGTTCTTGCCGTGCGCAACGTTGCCAAGGGCGAGGAGATCGCGCGGAGTGCCGGTGGCCGGACCGAGGTCCGACATCTCGACCTCGCTGAGCTGGAGTCGATTCGCGCGTTCGCGCGCGCATGGACCGGCTCCGTCGACATCCTCATCAACAACGCCGGCGTCATGATGCTCCCGGAAGGGAGAACGGCCGACGGCTTCGAGTTGCAGATCGGGACCAACCACCTCGGGCATTTCGCGCTGACCAACCTGTTGCTACCACGTATCTCCGATCGGGTGGTCACCGTCTCGTCGCACCTCCACAGGGGCGGCCGGATCGACGTCGAGGACCTCAACTGGGAACACCGTGGCTACGACCCCGATCGCGCGTACGCCGAACTCGAAACAGGCCAATCTGCTGTTCACGCTGGAGCTGCAGCGACGGCTCAACGCGGTGGGAAGTGGCGTGCGAGCCGTGTCCGCCCACCCCGGGATCGCGAGCACCAATCTTGGCGCGCACCTCGGTGGTTTCCGGGGCATGGTGGCGGAGATCGCCGTCCGTTTCGTCGCACAGGACGCCGAGCATGGAGCGCTGCCAACGCTGTATGCGGCAACGCAGGACATCCCGGGAAACACGTATGTCGGGCCGTCCGGTCTTGGTCACATGCGCGGCGCTCCAATGGTGATGGCACCGTCGAAGGCGTCACAGGACCCCGCGCTGGCTCTGCGTCTGTGGGCCCGGTCGGCCACGCTCACCGGGGTGCGCATGCCGGTGCTGGCCGCGGTCTGACCGTCGCCGCCTCGAGGATTGCCCGCGCGCACCGGGTCAACCCCGTTCAGCGGCGAGTAATCTTGCTCGGATGACTTGCACGGCCTGCGGTGCCGCGAACCGGGCGGGCCGGCGTTTTTGCGGCCAATGTGGCGCCGCCCTGGAAAGGGTGTGCCCGGCGTGCGGGTCGCCCAACGATGACGGCGAGCGCTTTTGCGGTGCATGCGGAGGTCCGCTCGAGGCCGCGTTCCCGGACCCGGCGCGCCTGGACGCGGCACCGTCGAGAGCCTTCACAGCGCCGGCGGCACCCGGTGCTCAGCCCGCTGCAGAGCGACGTCACGTGAGCATTCTGTTCGCGGACCTGGTGGGCTTCACCGGCCTTTCGGACCAACGTGATGCTGAGGATGTCCGCGAACTCTTGAGCCGCTACTTCGCCACGGCTCGCACCATCATCGGGCGCTACGGCGGCACTGTCGAGAAGTTCATCGGCGATGCGGTCATGGCTGTCTGGGGAGCATCGTCAATCCAGGAGAACGATGCGGAGCGCGCGGTGCGGGCTGCTCTCGAGCTGGTCGACGCCGTTGCCGTCTTCGGGGACCAGGTCGGTGCACCGGGTCTCAGCGCGCGAGCGGGCGTGCTCACCGGTGAAGCTGCGGTCACCCTCGGGGTCAGCGGCGAGGGGAGCGTCGCCGGCGACCTGGTCAACACCGCCTCGCGCGTGCAATCGATAGCGGAACCCGGAACCGTGTATGTCGGTGACGCGACCCGCCAGGCGAGCGAGGCGGCGATCGTCTACGAGAACGTCGGGGCGCACCAGCTCAAGGGCAAGCCGGAGCCGGTGCACCTCTGGCGCGCCGAGCGAGTTGTGGCTGCAACTGGAGGGGCGCTCCGGCCCACCGGGCTCGAACCGCCCTTCGTCGGTCGCGACCGCGAGTTGCGCCTGCTCAAGGAGTTGCTCCACGGGACGGGGGAAGAGCGCACCACGCGATTGCTGTCGATCGTCGGCGTTGCCGGCGTCGGGAAGTCGCGGCTCGCGTGGGAGTTCTTCAAGTACCTCGACGGCGTGACCGAGCCGATCTGGTGGCACCGGGGCCGCTGCCTGGCGTACGGCGAAGGCGTTGCCTACTGGGCACTCAACGAGATGGTGCGCATGCGCGCGGGCATCATCGAGAACGAGCCGACCGAGAGCGCGCGCGCCAAGCTTCGCAAGAGCGTCGAGGAGTTCGTGCCCGACGCCGAGGAGCGTCGGTGGGTGGAGCCACGCCTCGCCCACCTGGTCGGCCTCGAGGAAGGCGTCGCCATGGATCCCCGCGACCTTTACGCGGCCTGGCGGTTCTTCTTCGAGCGTCTGGCGACCCAAAGCCTGACCGTTCTCGTTTTCGAAGACCTGCAGTGGGCCGACAGTGGGTTGCTCGACTTCATCGAGTATCTCCTGGAGTGGTCGCGATCGTCGCCGATCCTTGTCATCACCCTCGCGCGACCGGAGCTCAACGACCGCCGTCCGGGGTGGGGTACCGGCAAACGCGGGCTCTCGTCGCTGTACCTGGATCCCCTCAGCCCGGACGCGATGAGCCAGCTCCTCGACGGGCTCGTCCCCGGTCTTCCCACGGAGTTGAGCGCACGCATCCGCGAGCGAGCCGCCGGGATTCCGCTCTACGCAGTCGAGACGGTTCGGATGCTGCTCGATCGCGGGCTGGTGGTGGAGGAGGGTGGCCGATTCCGGGCAACCGGGTCGCTCGACGCGCTCGAGGTTCCGGAGAGCCTGCACGCGCTGATCGCGGCAAGGCTGGACAGCCTGAGCGCGCCCGAGCGGCAATTGCTCCAGGACGCGGCCGTACTGGGGAAGTCATTCAGCGCGCATGCCATCGCCGCCGTGTCCGGTATCGAGCCGGCAGAGGTGGCGCGCGTTCTCAGCAGCCTTGTCAACAAGGATCTCCTGGCAATCCAATCGGACCCGCGCTCCCCTGAGCGCGGGCAGTACGTCTTCGTGCAGGACCTGGTGCGCAGCGTCGCGTATGGAACGCTGGCGCGGCGCGACCGCAAACTGCGTCACGTCGCCGCGGCGACATACCTCGAGAGCGAATGGTCGGAGGAGGAGGAGGTTGCCGAGGTTGTCGCCTCGCATCTCGTCGAGGCGTACAGCGCGGACCCCGACGCGGAGGACGCCGGAGAGATTCGCGACCGCGCTCGGATGGCTCTGGTGCGAGCCGGCGATCACGCCGAGGCGCTTGCCGCGGCGGAGTCCGCGCAGGGGTATTTCGAGCGAGCCCTGACGCTCGGCGGTGATCAGCAAGCGCAAGCCGATCTCCATGCACGAGCTGGGACGGCAGCTCAAAAGCTGGCCCGTGTCGCTGCGGCACGGAACCACTTCGAGAGCGCGTGCGAACTCTACGAAGGATTGGGACAGACCAGCGCGACCGCGCGTTACCTGGCACGGCTTGCTCGAGTTCGACAAGTTGGAAGGAAAGACCGACGCCGGCATCGAGCGGCTGCGACGCGCGATTGCGATGCTCTCGGGGCCCGAAGCGGGCGACGCCGACCGAGAGGCCGAACTCGCGTCGATCAGCGCACAACTTGGCTCGATGCTCTATATCAGTGGTGATCTCGACGGGGCTCTTGAATGCGCTGAACGGGCGTTGGAGATTGCGGAACTGGTCGACGTGCCCGAGGCATTTGTCATGGCACTCGACACCCGCGGGTGCGCCCTGGCCGCACGAGGCAGGCGCGATGAGGCAGAGCTCATCTACCACGGGGCGCTTCGATTCGCGAATCAGCGGAACGTGAGCGCTGACCGTGTGCAGCCCCTCGAAGCGAATCTGGCTGCGACACTCGAGGAGCTTGATCAGCTGGACGACAGCCTGGAGCACTACAAGCTCGGCGAGTCGCTGGCGCGCCGGCTCGGCGATCGCGTTGGCGCGGTGGGTGCGCGGCTGACCAGCGGTCAGGTGCTCATCGAGCTTGGACGCTGGGACGAATTTGCGGCAATGTGCAATGACTACCTCGAAAACGACGCGCCCGAGCTCAAAGACGCCAAGATGCTCTCGTCGTTTGTGGTGGGCATCGTCTGGATTCTGCTCTGGCGCGGGGAGATCGGCGCGGCGCGCGCGGTGCTTTCCGACAGAGCCGAGAGTTTCGAGCTGGCACGCACCGAGATGCGCGGCATCATCACGGCCGCGCGCGCGGCCGTGGCCACCGCCGACGGACGCGCAGTTGAAGGCTTGGCGGGAGCTGAGCTCGGTCTCCGCTCCTGTCTCGATCAGTCCTTTCCAGTCGTCGCGTGTCTCAATCTCATCGAAGCTGCGGACGCCGCCTTCGCGCTCGGACGGGATGACAAGGTTGAGGAACTCATCGATCTCGTCCGTCTGCACTACCGTCCGGGACGTCAGCGCGCCATCGATGCGCACATCCAGCGATGGCGCGCCGCTCTTGCCGCACATCGTGGTGATGACGTAGAGGTCGCCGCTCATTTCGCGCTCGCGCTGGAGGGCTTTGCCGCCCTCACCCGGCCGTTCTGGCTGGCGGTCACGCAACTCGAGTTTGCTGAATGGTTGCTCCACAACGAACGCGACAGCGAAGCAGCGGAGTTGCTGATCAGAGCGCGATCCGCATTCACGAGTCTCGGTGCAAGGCCGTGGATCGAGCGGGTCGACAATGCTGCCCGGACAACCGGTGTGGTCGCGGCGGTGGCGGCAAGGCCGGCAGTATGACCTGCGCGTCCTGCGGCACCGAGAATCGCGCCGGGGTTCGCTTCTGCGTCCAGTGCGGATCGATGCTGTCGCGCGCGTGCCCGTCGTGCGGCGCCGCATACAACGAGGGTGAGCGCTTCTGCGGGGAGTGCGGCGCGGCGATCTCGTCCGAAACCGCGGGTGCGAGACCGGTCGCGGTGCCGGCGCGAGTCGAACCCGCCTCGCGCCTCGCCGAACGCCGCCACGTCACCGTGCTCTTCGCCGACCTGGTCGGCTTCACGCAACTCTCCCAGCAGCGCGACGCAGAGGACGTTCGCGAACTTCTGAGTCGATACTTCGATACGGCGCGCACGATCATCGCCCGCTACGGCGGCGAGGTCGAGAAGTTCATCGGCGACGCCGTGATGGCGGTGTGGGGTGTCCCGACGAGCCGCGAGAACGACGCCGAGCGCGCGGTGCGCGCGGCTCTCGAGCTCGTCGATGCGATATCGGCGTTCGGCGAGGAGGTTGGCGCGCCTGGATTGCGGGCTCGCGCAGGGTTGCTCACCGGAGAGGCTGCGGTGAACCTCGGTGTGACCGGTGAGGGGATGGTCGCCGGCGATCTCGTGAACACTGCGTCTCGCGTGCAGTCGGCAGCCGAGCCGGGGATGGTCTACGTCGGTGACGGCACCCGCGCCGCAACCGAGGCCGCGATTGTGTACGAGGACGCCGGGCTGCACGAGCTCAAGGGGAAACCCCTGCCGGAGCGGCTCTGGCGCGCGCGACGCGTCGTGGCGGCGGCCGGAGGAGCGCTTCGCCCGACCGGCCTCGAGCCGCCCTTCGTCGGCCGCGACCGCGAACTGCGACTCCTCAAGGAGTTTCTCCACGCGACGGGTGAGGAGCACACCGCGCGATTGCTGTCCATCGTCGGCCTCGCGGGGGTCGGCAAATCGCGGCTGGCGTGGGAGTTTTTCAAGTACGTCGACGGGCTCACCGAGCAGGTCTGGTGGCATCGGGGCCGGTGCCTCGCCTACGGCGACGGGGTCGCGTACTGGGCGCTCAACGAGATGGTGCGCATGCGCGCCGGCATCGTCGAGAACGAGCCACCCGAGTCCGCGCGCGAGAAACTGCGGCGCACGGTCGAGGAGTTCGTCGAGTCCGGCGAGGAGCGACGATGGGTGGAACCGCGTCTTGCGCATCTGGTCGGCCTCGAGGAACGCATTGCGTCAGATCCGCGCGACCTCTACGCTGCGTGGCGGTTCTTTTTTGAGCGCCTCGCCACAAAGTACCTGACGGTCCTGGTTTTCGAGGACCTGCAGTGGGCTGACAGTGGGCTGCTCGATTTCATCGAGTACCTCCTCGAGTGGTCGCGCAACTCGCCGATCGTGGTGGTCACGCTGGCGCGACCGGAGATGGCGGACCGTCGCGCGGGATGGGGCATCGGCAAGCGGGGATTCACGTCGCTCTCCCTCGACCCGCTGCCGCCGGAGGCGATGTCCCAGCTGCTTGCGGGCATGGCTCCCGGACTTCCCCCCGACCTGAGCGCGCGCATCCTCGAGCGCGCTGCCGGCGTGCCCCTGTACGCGGTGGAGACGGTGCGCATGCTGCTCGACCGCGGTCTGCTGGTGTCGAAGGACGGCACGTTCCATGTCGAGGGGTCGCTCGACGCGCTCGAGGTACCCGAGACGCTCCATGCTCTGATCGCCGCGCGCCTCGACAGCATCGGAGCCACCGAGCGGCGACTCCTCCAGGATGCCGCGATTCTCGGCAAATCCTTCACCGCCGCGGCGCTGCGGTCGATCACCGAGGTCCCGTCTGACGCCGTTGAATCTGCTCTGGCCAACCTTGTCAACAAAGACCTGCTGGCTATTCAGTCGGACCCGAGGTCCCCGGAGCGCGGCCAGTACGTCTTCGTACAGGACCTGGTGAGAAGCGTGGCATACGGCACGCTGACGCGACGTGATCGCAAGGTGCGCCACCTGAGCGCCGCTGCATACCTCGAGAGCTCGTGGAGCGAGGAGGAAGGCGTTGCCGAGGTCATCGCGTCGCACCTCCTCGAGGCGTTCGAGGCTGACATCGACGCGCCGGATGCTGCAGGACTCAAACAGCGAGCGTGCGAAGCGCTCGTTCAGGCCGGCGACCATGCCGCATCGCTTGCGGCCGCGGCCTCGGCGGAGCATTACTACGAGCGGGCGCTGCAACTCGCGGACCCTGCCGACCGGGCGAAGCTCCATACGCGCGCCGGCCAGATGGCGTGGCAGCAGTTGCATACCGCGGTGGCGCGGCGGCACCTCGATGAGGCGCTGGCGCTGCACACCTCCGCCGGTCGCCTCGGGGCGGCTGCCCGTACGTCGGTCACCCTTGCCGACATCAACTCGCACGAATTGAAACGCGATCAGGCAGCCGACCGGATGGAGCGCGCATTCGCCGAGCTCAGCGCGGCCGAGTCGGGAGGCGCCGCTCACGACGACGACCTCGCTTTCGTCGCGGCCGAGGTCGCACGCCGTCTGATCCTCGCCAACAGGAGAGATGACGTTGCCATGGAGCGAGTCGAGCTCGCCCTGGAGATCGCGGAGCGGCGCGGGGACGTGGCGGTGTTCTGCCAGGCGATCAATACCAAGGGCCTCATCCTCGGACGCCGCGGACGCCGCGAGGAGGGGCGTGCGCTGCTGACCTGTGCTCTCGACCAAGCCCTCGCATCAGACAACCACATCGCCGCGTTGCGCGCGTACAACAACATTGCCGCAGATCTGCAGACGTCGGATCCGGGTCGAGCGGCGATACACACCGACAAGGGAATCGCGCTCGCACGGTTGATGGGGCAGCGCCGCGAGGAGATCATGTTCGTCATCGGGCAGCTCCCGGTGATGGTCGATCTCGGTCGCTGGGATGCAGCCATCTCGGTCGTCGACGAATCCCTCGAGTCCACCGATGTTCAGATCACCGATTCGGTGCTCGGAGCCGAACTCCTTTTCGGCGCGTGGATTCACGTGTGGCGAGGGCAGCTTCCCGAGGCGCGATTGCTCATCGAGCGCCTGGCAGATCTCTCCACGCAGGCTGGAGGCGAGTACCTGCTCGTGCACGATGCCGCACGCTGCGCTGTGCTCCGTGCCCAGGGACGGGACCGAGAGGCTCTCGAGATCCTCGGCGACCCCGCAGGTCGCGAAGACCTGCGGTCGCTCGACGGCGACGCATCCCGCTGGGCCTTCACCGAGTCCGTGGAGAGTGCAATCGCCGTCGGCGACCTGCAGGCCGTGCGCAGGCAGCTTGCCAGTGCGGCGGCGCGCCGCTCGGGAGCAGGCATGCAGATCATGCAGGTCCACGCCATGCGGTTCCAGGCGCGCCTCGATGCACTCGAGGGACGCCACGCGGAGGTGCAGCGCACGCTGCTCGCGGCGATTGCCATGTTCCAGCAGCGTCAGATGCCCTTCTGGGTGGCGGTGACGCGGTTGGAGTTGGGCGAGTGGATGGTGCAGCGCGGGCGGCGCGAGGAAGCCGAGGGATTGCTCTCGGACGCCAGGGCGTCATTCGTCGAACTTGCAGCGTCGCCGTGGATCGAGCGAGTCGACGCGACGGCGGTGGACGCCGGCGCGACGAGCGAGGCCCGCAGCGCCCTTCCAGCCTGAGGCGCGGCTCGGACGTTGAGACCGTGGCGGCAGGACTGCACAATATGACCACGATGAGTGAGCGCAAAGAGATGCCCCCAATTCGTTTTGACGCACAGCTGTACACGATCGACAAGCGGACCATCTTGCGTTTGCCTGAGAAGGCGAGCGCGAAACTGCCGTCGCGCGGGCAGGTGGCTGTGCAGGGAACGATCAATGGCCGTGCGTTCCAGACGGTGTTGGAACCAGACGGCAAGTTTGGCCATTGGATGAGGATTGACGGAAAGCTCCAGAAAGCCGCAGGGTTGAGCGCGGGTGACACCGCGACGCTCGAAATTGAGTCGCGCAAAGACTGGCCGGAGCCGAACGTACCGCAGGATCTTGCGACAGCTCTGGCAACCGCTCCTCAGAAGATCCAGGACCAATGGAAAGACATCACGCCGATGGCGCGCTGGGAATGGGTTCGCTGGGTCAATGCAACCCAAAACCCTGATACGCGCAAGCGACGGGTCGAAGTCAGCATCTCGAAGATGCAGAGCGGCAAGCGGCGGCCGTGCTGTTTCAACCTTGCCGCATGCACCGACCCGAACCTGTCGAAGAGCGGCAAGCTCATTGAGCCTACGGCCGCGTCGACACCGGAGAACGTCGTGGCGACGAAGCGCGTGATCGCGGCCTGATCCAACTTCTCTCCCCTTAAACATACCTCGCTGACCGGGGGCTTGCCGCAAGCCCCGGGGCGTGCTCCAGAACTCTCCGGCCGATACAAGTGCGCACGAAAAGCGAGAGGTGGCACATGGCCGAGCACGCGGTGGTGATTGCCGGAGGCGGTCCGACAGGACTGATGCTGGCTGCTGAGTT
Source organism: Candidatus Dormiibacterota bacterium (assembly GCA_963756075.1). Taxonomy (GTDB): domain Bacteria; phylum Chloroflexota; class Dormibacteria; order Aeolococcales; family Aeolococcaceae; genus Palsa-851. The sequence goes on from CAVWMH010000002.1 coordinate 1,182,579, forward strand.
GGCATTGGCGAAGGTCGATGCCGTCATCGTTGAACCACGCGCCACTCCGGATCCCGACCGCGCACGCGCCGGCGGTCTGCACGCGCGCACCATCGAGGTGCTCGATCAGCGCGGCGTCGCGGATCGGTTTCTCGCTGAGGGGAAGGCGATGCAGATCCAGGGATTCGGCCGAATCCCCTTGGACATCAGTGATTTCCCAACCCGCCACAACTACGGGCTCGCCCTCCCGCAGGTCCACACCGAGCGTCTGCTGGCTACCTGGGTCCAGGAGCTCGGCGTGCCGACCGCGCGCGAACGTGAGGTGACAGGGTTCGCCCAGGACGACAGCGGCGTCGACGTCGCCCTGTCCGATGGCACGTCGATCCGGGCGGACTATCTGGTGGGCTGCGACGGGGGCCGCAGTGTGATCCGAAAGGCGGCCGGGATCGAGTTCGCCGGGTGGGATCCGTCGACGAGCTGGCTCATGGCCGAGGTCGAGATGGTCGAGAAGCCGGAGTTCGGCCTTCGTCCAGGCGGCGGGATCGGCCCGGCGGAGGGCGGAGATCGGGTTGTGGTCGTCCTGACTGAACCGGAGGTCGAGCACACCAGCGAGCCCACCCTGCGGGACGTCAGCGACGCACTCATGGCCGCCGACGGCACCGACTACGGCGTGCACAGCCTGAGCTGGACTTCCCGTTTTACGGACAACACCCGGCAGGCGGTGGCGTATCGCAAGGGGCGCATCCTTCTGGCGGGCGATGCAGCACACGTGCATCCTCCGCTCGGTGGCCAAGGTCTCAATATCGGTGTCCAGGATGCAGTGAACCTGGGGTGGAAGCTGGCCCAGGCGGTCAACAAGACGTCATCCCAGGGCGTGCTGGACACCTACCACCACGAACGGCATCCGGTCGGTGCCCGGGTGTTGCAGACCACCATGGCCCAGGTCGCACTGACCACCCCCGGCGATCGTCACGATGCCCTGCGTAACATCATGCGCGAGCTGCTCAGCATGGACGAGCCGCGTCGGAGCATCGCCGCGATGATGTCGGGTCTCGATATCCACTACGACCTCGGATCAGGACATCCCCTGCTCGGACGCCGCATGCCCGATCTGGACATCGCCACCGCCCACGGCCCGCGGCGCGTTTATGACCTCCTGCACGCCGCCAGGCCGGTGCTGCTCAATCTCGGTGAGCCCGGTGGTTTTGACATCACGCCGTGGACTCACCGGGTTCAGCTGATCGATGCCGAGTACGTTGGTATGTGGGAGCTTCCGGTACTTGGCGCGGTCACGGCTGCTGTTGCCGTATTGATCCGGCCCGACGGATATGTCGCCTGGGTGGGGGACGGCACAGATACGGGATTGCGCGACGCGCTGACCACCTGGTTCGGAATACCCTGACCGGCTACAACGAGGCGTCGAGCGCGGCTATGAACCATTCGTACGGCCGCATCACCGAAGGTTGCGCCGGCCATCCATTGATGACCCCGATGAGTTGCCAATAGCGCTCTGCCCGGGGGTCGCTGAAGGTGGCGAGTTGGTGCGCGAGTGCCCTGCGGTACTCGGGGCTGTCCTTTTTGCTCGCGGCCGCGGCGAAGAGCGGCACTACCTCGTTCACGATCGCATGGGCTTCGGCAGAATCGGTGGCAACGCCGTTGGAGACCGCCGCGCCCGCACGATCCACGACAGCCTGCCCGGCCTGCTGTGTCGCCTCGTCGGTTTCGCTGATGCCTGAGGCCGCGCGCTGACGTTCCCCCTCCACGATCATCTCGCGGATACGGGCGCGAAACGCCGAATCGTGAACCAGCCTGGCGAGCTCGACCCATGCATCGACCTGCTCGGCGGAGGGCTCATCGGGCAGCACGGGCAGCGCGCTGCGCATGCGCTCCGCAAACGGATTGCCCTGGTGGTCGGCGAAGATGGAGTCGAGAAACTCCTCCATGATTCGCCGGGATTCCTCTGCGGACGCTTCGGCAAAAGCCGTCATGCGCTGTACCTCCTCGGGGTCGGTGATGCCGCGAGCGATGGCTCGCAAAACTGCTCGGCGCAGCGTGAGCTGGTGGATGTGCAGATCGATGGCGTCGGCGTGGGCGCGAGCCACTTCCTCGATCTTCGTTCGGTGCTCAGTGACGCGACGGATGCTCGCAAGGTCGAGCCCCAAATCACGGAGAGCGTGAATCAGTTCGAGGCGAGCCACCCCAGCCTCGTCGTACCGGCGATACCCGGTATCCGTGCGGTTAACGGCAGGGACGAGGCCGAGGTCGGAGTAGTAGCGGATGGTCTTGACCGAGAGGCCGGTCAGCCGCGCCACGTCGCCGATGGAGAGTTCCATGCGCCAAGAATGCAGTCTCCTGTTACCGGAGAGTCAACGTCCTGGGCCATCGGCGGTACGCTCTCGAGGTGCGACCTCTGCGGTATTCCATCAATGTCACATTGGATGGGTGCTGCGATCACCGCGCGATGCTCGCGGACGAAGAGATGCACGGTCACGCGGTGGACAACCTCGTCCAGGCCGACGCGCTTCTCTTTGGCCGCGTGACGTACGACATGATGGAGGCGGCGTGGCGGCCGTCGGCCCGGACCGCAGAGATGCCCGATTGGATGGAACCGTTCGCTCGGACGATCGACGCGGCCAAGAAGTACGTCGTGTCGAGCACGCTTGACCACGTTGATTGGAACGCCGAGCTGCTGCGCGGGGATCTGAGGACAGCCGTAGAACAGCTGAAGCTGGAGCCAGGTAAAGGACTGCTCGTGGGAGGCGTGACGCTCCCACTGGCGCTGGCGGAGCTGGGACTGATCGATGAGTACGAGTTCGTGGTGCATCCCCGGCTGATGGGTCACGGGCCAACATTGTTCGCGGGGCTGTCGAAGCCCCTCGACCTGACGCTTGTGACCCGGCTGGAGTTCGGCTCGGGGGCCGTGGCGATGCGGTACGTGCCGGAACGGTAGCCGGGTGTTGTTCTGGCGCACCACGCGACGCGACGCTTCAACCTGAAGACCGCGTCGGCTCGGAGCTGTGACGGCGACTCACAACTGCCGCTCTCCATGCTCACTTGTACCCCTCGGCTCCAACGGCGGTTTGCGCAAGAGACGTCGCCACTCTTGGCGCCGTACGATATCCCCGATGTTGGTGTGACTGACACCGAACATCGATCCCAAGGACCTGTGGGTCATGCCATTGCGGGCCAGCTCGCGTATTGCGATTACATCATTGACGGTCAGCTTCGCGTTCCAGTGGAGCTCGCCACCGTTCGGCCGCCGGTTGCGCACTTGTTGCTCGAAGGTCGCCCAGCGACAGTTGCCCGGTTCGTAGTTACCGTCGTTGTTGATGCGGTCTAAGGAGAGGTCGGGAGGGCATTCACCCATGTCGGCGAGGAAGTTCTCGAAGCGGCGCCAGCGCTCGCTGACCGTGATACCTCGACCGCCGTAGCGTGGCCAGTCGGCGCGCGTTGGACGGCTGCACCTCTGCAACATGCTGTTCCACGCGTGGTAAGTTCGCGTGCCACCGCCCGCGGCGTGTCCATGACGCCATCGCACCCATCCATGAGACTGCTGGCTGAAGGTCAGCTCCTGGACGAAGTTGGAGCGGGAGACGAGATTCGAACTCGCGACATGAGCCGACCCATTAGAGCCCGGCAGCGGGCGCGGCGTTGGGGTCAGTGGTGCGCAACACCGTTGGCTGGAGCAACGTTGCCTGCAGCGCTTTGGTCAACCAGCGCTCGTAGCGCTCGGCAGACCATCCTCGCTCCTGCGTGAGTGTACGGAAGACCTCCGGAGATCGCAGTGTGTACATGATGTCCGCGGCCTCCGTTTCGTTGATCGCGAGATGCCCGCGCTCCGCGAGCACGCGGGCGACGTTCGACTGGCCCGCGTAGCGCTGGCGCTGCGCCTCGGCGTAGAGCTCGGCAGCCTCCGGGTCTGCATCGGCGGCGCTCCGGAGCACGCCCAGAATCGGGGCGGAACGCTCGAGGAGCTCGCGGGTCAGGGGCGAGAACGCCCTGATGACCTGGTAGGGGTCCTCGTGGGCGAGCGCGGCCTGGGTCGCCGGCCGGTCACGGTAGGACACGGGCTCGTCGTCGCCGCCGAACGCGACGTCGAGAACCGAGAGGAGGATGCCGCGCTTGGACCCGAACAGCCGATAGACGGTCCCCAGGGGGACGTCGGACGCGTCCGCGATCGCCTCGATGGTCGTCGCGGAGTAGCCGCGCCCGAGGAAGAGTTCCCGTGCACCGTTCACGACCGCAGCGCGAGTGGCCCGCGCCACCGCCTCGCGTCGCGAGTTGTCATAGCGACGCTTGACTTGGGCCCTCATATCGGCGATAGTCTCACACTCATCAAAGTAAGGCTCTCACCAATTATGCGGGCAGAGCCGGCTCGGATAGGAGGTTCTTCGATGGGTGGAGCGCTAGAAGTCACAGGAGGGGGGCCCCGCGGGCTCGGTCGACGCATCGACACCCAGGTCCTCGTCGTCGGCGCTGGCCCGGCCGGGCTCGTGGCTGCGATCACGCTCGCTCGCTATGGCGTCGATGTGTGCCTCGTCGAGAAGCGGGGTGACGTCCCGACCCTCTCCCGCAACCTGGTGATCAGCACGCGGGGCATGGAGCTGATGCGAGCCTGGGGTCTCGAGAATGCTGTGAGCGCTGGCGCAGCCAGAGTCGAGCCTCGCGCCTGGGTCACTGCGAACCTCGCATCCTCAGAGGGTCGCGAGATGGCTCTCGGATACCCGACTGCGAACGAGGCCGCCAGAGTGAGCCCGACGCGAGCGAGATGGGTGCCGCAGGACCACCACGAGCCCATCTTGCTCGAGTACCTGAGGACGCTACCCTCTGTGGTCACGCGCTTCGACTGCCAGCTCGTCGACCTCCGGCAGACTGAGGTCGGTGTTCAAGCCCTGCTAGAGGACCGGCGTTCGGGAGCCGTTGACGCCCTTCACGCTCAGTACGTCATCGCGGCCGATGGCGCACGCAGCACCGTCCGCGAGTCAGTCGGCCTGTCGTTGATCGGCCCGGATGATCTCGCAGAGTTTCATCGCGTCGAGTTCGTCGCACCGCTCGACGCGATCGTCGGCGATCGTCGGTACGGTCTGTACGTGATTACAGACCCCTCAGTGGCGGGCGTCTTCGCTCCGCGCGGACTTGGCGATCGCTGGGGTCTGTCGCGCGAATGGCACCAGGGCCAGCCGCGCCTCGAGGAGCATTCGGAAAGCGAACTCCTCGCCCTGATCGCACGCGGAGCGGGCGTCCGCCGTGTGGACGCTCGTATCGAGCAGGTCACGAGCTTCGCGTTCGCCGCCCAGATCGCCGACTCGTACAGCAGGCATCGTTGCTTTCTCGTCGGCGACGCGGCCCACCGTATGACGCCGCGCGGCGGCACGGGCATGAACACGGCGATTCAGGACGGCTTCGACCTCGGGTGGAAGCTCGCCTGGGTTCTGCAAGGATGGGCGCGTGACGCGCTGCTCGACAGCTACGAGGTCGAACGCCGCCCCGTGGCGCTCCACAACGTGACGCGCGCAGCCGAACCGGGAGGCGCCCAGCGAGTCACCGAAGCGGCCCTCCCATGGGACCTGAATGGCCGCATCGCACATCACTGGGTTGGTCACGGACCGCAGCGAGTGTCGACCCTCGACCTGATCGGACGCGGTGTCACGCTGCTGGCGTCTCCTGGCGAGCCGCGGTGGACGTCTCCGCCCGAGCGCACCGACATTCCAATCGCAGTACACGTGCTCGATCCAGCCACTGTGCGGGGCCTCGAACTCTCGGTGCGAGGCGCGCTCCTTGCGCGACCTGACGCGCACGAGATCTGCCGATGGACCGACTTCGACCCGCTATGGTCACGTCGTGTAGATCATCGACTCACGGTATGAGCTCGACGGGCGGGTGGAGCGGGAGACGAGATTCGAACTCGCGACATCCAGCTTGGAAGGCTAGAGCTCTACCACTGAGCTACTCCCGCTTGTCGTCCATGGTAACCCGGCCCTGACCACGGGGACGTTGCGGCTGTAGGCTGACCGTCGCGATCGGCCCAAACGGAGGTCCGCATGCACCACGCAGCCGGAGCGCAGGCATCGCAGCGCCACGTGGCTGGGCAAGCAGCTGCGCAGGGGGATCCTCGCGGAACGAGGCCCTCGGCTCGTCGTGAGCCTGCTGCTCATCCCGGCGATCCTCGGCACCAACCTCATCTACGACTCGCTCAACCACGGGCCCAACCGCATATTTCTGGAGACGCCTGTGGACCGCGCACTGCCCGTGGTGCCGGTGTTCGCCATTCCTTACGTATCGCTCATCCCGTACATCGGCGTGAGCCTCGTCGCGTTCCTGTTCTTTCGCGTGCGAGTCTACCGGTCGGCCGCAATCACGATGATCATCGTCTGGTTCATCAGCTACGCCTTTTACGTCGTACTCCAGTCGTACATCGCGAGGCCGCAGATCACCGGAACCGACCCGTTCTCGGGAATCATCCGGAGCATCTATGCGTCCGATCGGCCGTTCAACGATTTCCCGAGCCTGCACACGTCGCTGTCGACCATCATCGCCATCCACTGGTGGCGCCTCGACCGGCGCATCGGTGTCCCCGCGGCTGCATGGACTGCGCTCATCGTCGCGTCGACCGTGCTCGTGAAGCAGCACTATCTCGCCGACGTGGCCGGCGGGCTCGTACTCGCGGGTGTGACCTCATTCCTCGTCATGCGCGCCACCCGAGCTGCATACGAGCCGCGATTCCGCACCTGAGGTACGATGCAGTGCGACCGATCCACACGACCAACGGAGGGCAACAGACATGGCACTTGCGATTGCGCCTGCAGCGCCCACCTCTGACGTCGTGCCCGGCGGCTCCGCCGCCTGATCGTCCGCTGATACCGCGCCACGCGCTGGTGCGGGACTGCAATCGGGGCTCCGGGCTCTCACTGCAGCATGGAGTTCCAACTTGTCACACGATCCTCACCGTCTCACCGCGCTAGGGTGGAACGGCTCACTCGAAGCGGCGTTCGCTGAGGCCACACGCCATGGCCGGCGTGGCCTCGTCATCCGCGTCGACGGGCGCGTGGTCACCGTCCTGACCGATAGCGGAGAGCAGCGTGTCCCGCTGGCGGCGACGCTCTCCGGTGTTCCCGACGACGGCGGCGTCACCACGGGCGACTGGCTCGTCATCGAGGACGGCACCGCGGTACACCTGCTGCCGCGACGCAGCGTACTGATGCGCCGCGCCGCCGGCGTCGCCACTGCCGGACAGGCCGTGGCGGCAAACATCGACTTGGTCTTCATCACCGTGGCGCTCGGCGCACCAGTCAAAGTCCGGCGCATCGAACGCGCACTGGCGATGGCATGGTCCAGCGGAGCTGCACCCGTCGTCCTGCTGACCAAATCCGACCTTAGCGTCGACGTCCAAGCCGACCTGCGTGCCGCACGCTCGGTCGCGGCGGGAACCGAGGTGATCGCGGTCAACGCGTCGGGTGCCGGGCTTGGACGTCTGCGCGAGGTGCTGCTCGAAGGCCTCGTCGCGGTCCTGGTCGGACCCAGCGGGACCGGCAAGTCAACGCTCGTGAACCGGCTCTCCGGCAATGAGGCGCTCGCGACCGCCGAAGTGCGCGCGGACGGCAAAGGCAGGCACACGACCACCCGCCGGGAATTGATCGAACTGCCCGGAGGCGGGCTGATCATCGACACGCCGGGAACTCGCGAGCTCGGCCTCTGGGACGCCGGCGCTGGCATCGATGAGGTCTTCGGCGACCTCACCGAGGTGGCTGCGCAGTGCCGGTTCCGGAATTGCAAACACGAACAGGAGCCTGGATGCGCGGTGCGCGCTGCTGCGGCGGAAGACCCGACCGTGCTCGCGCGGCTCGAGTCCCGGCGCAAGCTCGAACGCGAACAGGAACGCATCGACCTGGCCCGCGACCTTCGCGCCAAGGCCGAGCAGCGTCGCGAACTTCGCCGGCGCGCCCGCGCGATGCGGCAGCGATCACCCTGACCCGACCGCCACGCCGGCGGTGAGCCTGCCTAGACGGCCTTGGCCGCGGCCGGTGGCTGGGCCGGCACCGGCATCGTCCCGGAGTGGCCCGGAAGTCCGTGCGGCGTGAAGCTCAAGGCCCCGAGGACCTGCACGTCGTCCGCATTGAGCGTGGTCAGATCGACCTGGGTTCCCTGGGCCACGATGAAGACGCCGGTCTTGACCGAGCTGCTGGTCGCCGATGCGCCGCGGACGCCGTGATACACGGTCGAGCCCGACAGGGTCACGTATTCGAGCTGCCCGTCGCCCGTGACCAGCGTCACGGTATCGCCGCTGACCGACTGCACCCGTCCCGAAACGCTCGGCACCTCGATGGTGATCGCTTTCGCTGCGATTGGCGACGTCGCCGTCGGCGAGGCCCCGGTGCGAGTGCCGCGAACCGCGACCACATCGCCGACCTTGACGGCATTGAAATGCACCTGCTGCTCTTCACGGCTGTAGGTGGTGGACGAGCTCGTGGTCACCGTGAGCGGTGCCCGCGAGGGTGCGCAGGGTGAGGGTCGATCCACTGATCTTGGTGACGGTGCCGGTCTCTCCGCCGCAGAAGCCCCCGCCGAAGAACGATGGCTCACCGAAACCGGCACCCGCGAAGGCGCCGCACAGGGAGCCGAAACCGTCACGCGGACCGAAGGACGGCCGGTGCGTGCTCGGTGACGGGCTCGGCTTGCTCGCGGCAGCGGCGGTGTTCGCCTGAGTCGGTGACGCGGCGTGGGTCACGATGAAACCTGTGGTGGCACCGGCGACGGAGATCGCGAGTCCGATCCCCAGAAGCCGCAGCCGGTTCCCCCGCCGCGTGGCGGGTTCAGCGGGCGGCGGCGGCGGCGGTGGTGGTTCCGGAAATTCGGGACTCATCAGTACGCCACCAGAGTACCGCGCCGACCTGTCGAAAAGGTTACTAACGCGCCAGAAGCACCAAACGTCAGGAGGGGCCGCCGAAGCGCCGTTCCATCTCCGCCACCCATGCGGCGAGGGTGCTCCGGTCGCCGATTCTCGGAAACAGGGGGTCACCCGGGTACAGCCGGCGGCCCGAGCCGAGCGCACGCAATTCCTCGCTCGCCGCACCTGGCCACACACGCTCGCTCGCTTCGAGACCGAGCGACGTGGCAAGGCGGTCGCACGCGAACGGGACGAACGGCGCCGACACGATTGCCTCGATACGGGCGACGTTGATCGCGGTGCGCAGGATGCAGGCGGTGCGAGCGGGATCGGTCTCGTGCCAGGGCGCGCAGCGGTCAAGGTATTGATTGCCGAGCGTCCAGAGGCTGCGCAGGGCGAACGCGGCGGGCCGGAAGCGCATCGCGTCCATCTCGGACCCGTACGTCCCCAGCGCCGCGTCGAGCGATGCGGCCAGATCTGCTTCCTCCGGGCCGGGTTCGCCGCCCTCCGGCACGGTCGTCCCGAAGAGCTTCTCGGTCAGCTTCAGCGTGCGCTGGACGAAGTTGCCGAAGATCCCCGCGAGGTCCTTGTTGACCGTCAGCGCGAAGCTCTCCCACGTGAACTCGGTGTCATCCGATTCCGGCGCCGAGGCCAGCAGCGCATACCGCCAGTAGTCGGCGGGGAGCAGCTCGATCGCGGTGTCCATGAACACACCGCGCTGCTGGCTCGTCGAGAACTTGCCTCCGTAATAGGTGAGGTAGTTGAATCCCTTGACGTAGTCCACGAGCTTCCACGGCTCCCCCGAGCCCATGATCGTGATCGGGAAGTTGATGGTGTGGAAGGGGATGTTGTCCTTGCCGAGGAATTCGGTGTAGCGCACGTCGCCGGCGTCGAACCACCACGAGCGCCAGTCGCGTGTCTCGGGATCGAGATCCGCCCATTCCTTGGTCGCACCGATGTACTCGATCGGCGCATCGAACCAGACGTAGAAGACCTTGTCCTCGAATCCGGGCCATCCGACCGGTATGCCCCATTTGAGGTCGCGCGTGATGCTGCGGTCCTCGAGCCCGACGTTGAGCCAGTTGCGCGCGATCGACGTCACCAGGATCGGCCAGTCGGTGTGTGAGTCGATCCACTCGCGCACCCGGTCCGCCATGAGCGACTGCCGGATGAAGAGGTGGCGGGTGGCGCGCACCTCGAGCCGGGTGCTGCCCGAGATCGCGGACCGGGGGTTGATCAGATCCGACGGTTCGAGCAGTCGGGCGCAGTTCTCGCATTGATCGCCGTTGGCACGCTCGTAGCCGCAGTGCGGGCAGGTGCCGATGATGTACCGATCGGGAAGGAACCGCTCGTCATCGAGCGAATAGACCTGGTCGGTGACGCGCTCGTCCACCATGCCGTTGGCACGAAGGCGTTCGGCGAAGTGCCTGGTGAGCTCGGCGTTCTGCGCCGACGAGCTGCGCCCGAAGTGGTCGAACGACAACCCGTAGCGGCGGGAGAGGTCGGCCTGGATCTCGTGCTGCTCCGCGCAGTAGTCGGCCACGCTGAGCCCCGCGGCGGCAGCGGCGAGCTCGGCCGGGGTGCCGTGCTCATCGGTCGCGCAGATGAAGAGGACCTCGTGCCCACGGAGGCGCATGTGGCGCGCATACACGTCCGCGGGGAGCATCGAGCCGACGAGATTGCCCAGGTGCTTGACCCCGTTGATGTACGGCAAGGCGCTCGTGATCAGATGGCGACCCATCGGCGCATCCTACAAGGGGTAGGAGCGGGCTCACCCCGCGACCTGCTGGTACGCTGCGGCTATGCGAGCACCGGGCTCCCGGTGAAGGGGCTGATCCTCAGCGGCGGCAAGGGGACGCGGCTGCGACCGATCACCCACACCGGCGCGAAGCAACTCATCCCCGTCGCCAACCGGCCGATTCTGTTCTATGCAATCGATGCGCTGACTCAGGCCGGGATCCACGAGATCGGGATCATCGTCGGCGACACCGCTGACGAAGTCCGCGCGGCGGTCGGCGACGGATCGAAGTTCGGCGCGACCATCACCTTCATTCCCCAGGAGGCGCCGCTCGGACTTGCGCACGCGGTAGGGATCGCCCGCGACTTCCTCGCGGGCGACAGCTTCGTGATGTATCTCGGCGACAACCTGATCGCGCAGGGTATCGGCACGCTCGTCGACGAATTCCAGCGCTCCGCCGCCGACACGATGATCCTGCTGGCGCGGGTGCCTGAGCCGCAGCGCTTCGGCGTGGCCGAGCTCGAGGACGGTCGGGTGATCTCGCTCGTGGAGAAGCCCTCGGTGCCGCGGTCGGACCTGGCGCTGGTGGGGGTCTACCTCTTCTCGCCGTTGATCTTCGAGGCGATCGACGCCATCGAGCCGAGCTCCCGTGGCGAGCTGGAGATCACCGATGCGATCCAGCGCATGATCGACACCGGCAAGCGAGTCATGCCCCACATCATCGAGGGGTGGTGGAAGGACACGGGACGCCTCGACGACATCCTCGAGGCCAATCGCATGATCCTCGACACTCTCGAAGCTCGATGCGATGGCACCGTCGGTGAGGACGTCCGCCTCCATGGGAAGGTGGTCGTGGAGGAGGGAGCCACGCTGCGCAACTGCGTGGTTCGCGGTCCGGCGATCATCGGCAGCGGCACGGTCGTCGACAACGCCTACATCGGCCCGTTCACGTCCATCTACTTCGACTGCGTCCTGCGCAACGCGGAGATCGAGAACAGCATCGTCCTCGAGGGCACGCGGATCCACGACATCGCCGGCAAGATCGACGGCTCGCTCATCGGGAAGGAGTGCGAGGTCTGCAAATCGCCGGCGCGTCCGACCGCCGTTCGCCTGATGCTCGGCGACCACTCGCGGGTCGAGCTCTGACGACCGGCGGGCGAGTGGCGTGGCGCTGAGGTACCTCGTCTTCGGCGCCCGCGGGCAGCTTGGTGGCGACCTCATCGACGCCGGTGCCCGTGCGGGCCATGAGATGGTGGGTCTGACCGAGGCCGAGTGCGACATCCGTGACGCCGGCGCGGTCCAGCGATGGATCGGCTCGGTTCAACCTGACGCCGTCATCAACGCCGCCGCGTGGACACAGGTCGACGCAGCGGAGGACCACGAGGCCGAGGCCGAGGCGGTGAACGCCACCGGTGCCGGGGTGATCGCCGCCGCCTGCGCCGCGGCCGGCGTCCGCTGCTGTCATGTCAGCACGGACTACGTGTTCGACGGCTCGGCGTCGGCACCGATCCCCGAGAACGCCGTCGCTGCGCCAAGGTCGGCATACGGGCGGACCAAGTGGCACGGCGAGGTCGCCGTCCGGGAGCGTTGCGCCGACCACCTCATCGTGCGTACCAGCTGGCTCTACGGCCGCCAGGGTCCGAACTTCGTGCTGACCATGCTGCGACTGGGCGCCGAACGCCCGCAGCTTCGTGTCGTCGCGGACCAGCACGGCGCGCCGACGTGGACGGGGCACCTTGCGCCCGCGATGCTCCGACTCCTCGAGGTGGGACCTCCAGGGACGTATCACCTGAGCAACGCCGGCAGCACCACCTGGTATGACCTTGCGGTTGCGATCATCCGCGCGCGAGGCCTTGCGGCCGAAGTGGTGCCGATCACAACCGCCGAGTACCCGACACCGGCGCTGCGCCCGGCGTACTCGGTGCTCGACAACCGGGCGTGGCGCGATCTCGGCGAGCCGCCGCTACCGGAGTGGACGGAAGGCTTGCGGGCCTACCTCGCGACCCTCGACGCCGGCGGACCCCTGTGACTCAGTCCTCGGGCTGGGGCTTGGTCCGCTTGTCCGCTGTCACGTAGAGGAGCCCGCCGAAGAGCCCTGCGTTCTTGAGTGCCTGAATCAACTGAGACCGGCGATCCTCAGGCTTCTCAGCCTTCCAGAAGGGATGGCCGATGAACGTGTTGGGAATGAGCGTGAGCGCGAGGAGACGAGCGGACGTTTTCGGCAGGATGCCGAGGGCCAGGGTCGATCCCGCTCCCATCATCGTCGCTCCCAGCGCCTTCGGCAGCATCGGATTCTCGGGGAGCATCGGGAGCGCCGCAGAAGCCTGCTTCGCATAGCGCTCCGTGTTGTTGATCATGCCGTAGCCCGAGTAGATGAAGATCCCTGCAAGCAGGAACCGGCTGGCGGTTCGGATCAGCGTTCGCATGGTTCAAGACTCTAGGCGAGACGTACCGACCACGGATCGCGCGCTCGTGGGTCAGAATGCCCGGCGTGCGTCCACCGTCCTGCGTCCACCGTCCTGCGTCCACCGTCGGTCCACCCCAAGGAGTGTGCTCATGGCTGAGAGCGTCTACCGCGTCACCGAACTCGTCGGAACCAGCGAGGAATCCTGGGAGAAGGCGGCCCAGCTGGCTATCGAGACCGCGTCCTCGTCGCTTCGCGACCTTCGCGTGGCCGAGGTGGTCAAGCTCGACATGACCGTCGAGAACGGCAAGGTGGCGCGCTTTCGCACGCGCCTCAACGTCTCCTTTAAATATGCACTGCAGCACGAGTAAGTACCAGCACGAGTAAGTACCAGCACGAGTAAGTAAATACGAGCACGTGTAAGCGGTTAGCACCGGCACGAGTAACCGGTACATCGATCAGGAATCGAGAAGCGCCGGTCAACGAGCCGCACCTAGCATGACCGTCATGGACATCACCACAGCGACATCAGGAGTGACCATGACTGACTCTTCCACGATGGGAATCAAGACCGTGCTGCATCCCGTGTCTGATCTGGAGAAGGCCAAGCCGGTATACACCGCCCTGCTCGGCGTCGCGCCGATGGCCGACGCGCCGTACTACGTCGGCTACGAGGCCGAGGGTCAGCAGATCGGGCTGGTGCCGGGCGGCGGACCTCAGGCCATGACCTCGCCGGTGGCCTTCTGGCATGTCGCGGACATCGAGGCGAAGCTGGCCGAGGTCACCGCTGCCGGTGCCGTTTTGAAGGAGTCCCCACGCGACGTCGGTGGCGGCCGTCTGGTGGCCACGTTCACCGATCCCGATGGCAACGTCCTCGGGCTGATTCAGGACCCCTGAGGCGAAGGCAAGGACCGAGACACGGTGAGCCCGGCCATGCGGAAGGACACACAGTCGCCTGCGCCGCAAACTGCTCGCAGCCACGATGTGATCCGCGTGCAGGGCGCGCGCGTGAACAACCTCAAGGACGTCAGCGTCGAGCTCCCGAAGCGCCGGCTGACGGTGTTCACCGGCGTCTCCGGGTCGGGCAAGAGCTCGCTGGTGTTCGGCACCATCGCCGCGGAATCGCAGCGCCTCATCAACGAGACGTACAGCGCGTTCGTGCAGGGGTTCATGCCAACGCTGGCGCGACCGGAGGTCGACGTGCTCGACGGTCTGACCACCGCGATCATCGTCGACCAGGAGCGGATGGGTGCCAACGTCCGCTCCACCGTCGGCACCGCCACGGACGCCAACGCACTGCTGCGCGTCCTGTTCAGCCGGCTCGGGCAGCCGCACATCGGGTCCTCGAACGCGTTCTCGTTCAATGTCCCCTCGGTGCGGGGAGGCGGTGCGATAACCATCGAACGCGGCGCGGGCAAGACCGTGCGAAAGACATTCACCAGCACCGGCGGCATGTGCCCGCGCTGCGAAGGCCGGGGCACGGTCTCCGACATCGACCTCACGCAGCTCTTCGACGACTCCAAGTCGCTCGCCGAGGGCGCGATCACCATCCCCGGCTACAAGACGGACAGCTGGTGGACAACCGGAATCTACATCGAGTCGGGTTTCCTCGACCGGGACAAGCCCATCCGCAACTACACCAGGAAGGAGCTCCACGACTTCCTCTACAAGGAGCCGGTCAAGGTGAAGGTCAACGGCGTCAACCTCACCTACGAGGGGCTGATCCCGAAGCTGCAGAAGTCGATGCTCTCGAAGGACCCCGACGCGCTGCAGCCGCATATTCGCGCGTTCGTCGACCGTGCCGTCACCTTCACTGCTTGCCCCGACTGCGGCGGGACCCGGCTCAGCGATGCGGCCCGCTCCTCGCGGATCGGTGGGATCAACATCGCCGGCGCGTGCGCCATGCAGATCAGCGACCTGGCGGAATGGGTCCGCAGCGTCAAGGAGCCGTCGGTGGCGCCGCTCCTCGCAACCCTGCAGCACACCCTCGACTCGTTCGCGGAGATCGGCCTGGGCTACCTCTCGCTCGATCGCCCGGCAGGCACGCTGTCGGGTGGCGAGGCGCAGCGCGTCAAGATGGTCCGCCACCTGGGCTCCTCGCTCACCGACGTCACCTACGTGTTCGACGAGCCCACCACCGGCATGCACCCGCATGACATTCAGCGGATGAACAACCTGCTTTTGAGGCTGCGGGACAAGGGCAACACGGTGCTGGTGGTCGAGCACGAGCCGGAGACAATCGCGATCGCCGACCACGTCGTCGATCTCGGTCCTGGCGCCGGCGCAGCGGGCGGCACCGTCTGCTTCGAGGGGACCGTCAAGGGACTGCGCGCCAGCGGCACCCTCACAGGACGCCATCTCGAGGATCGGGCCGCGGTCAAGAAGACGTTACGCACGCCGACCGGTGCGCTGAAGATCCGCGGTGCGACCACGCACAACCTGCGCAAGGTCGACGTCGACATCCCGCTCGGGGTGCTTGTCGTGATCACCGGCGTCGCCGGCTCCGGCAAGAGCTCGCTCGTCCACGGGTCGATCCCCGCCGACGCAGGTGTGGTGTCGATGGACCAGGGAGCGATTCGCGGCTCGCGACGCAGCAACCCGGCGACGTACACAGGGCTGCTCGACCCGATCCGCAAAGCGTTCGCGAAGGCCAACCGCGTGGACGCGGCGCTGTTCAGCTTCAACTCCGAGGGCGCCTGCCCCAACTGCAACGGCACCGGCGTCATCTACACCGACCTGGGGATGATGGCCGGCGTCGCCACCACCTGTGAGGAGTGCGAAGGGAAGCGGTTCGAGGCATCCGTCCTGCGCCACCACCTCGGCGGCCGCGACATCAGCGAGGTGCTCGCGATGCCGGTGACCGAGGCCGCGGAGTTCTTCGGCGCCGGCACCGCGCACACGCCGGCAGCACACGCCATCCTCGAGCGGCTCGCCGACGTCGGGCTCGGCTACCTCAGCCTCGGCCAGCCACTCACCACGCTGTCCGGAGGCGAGCGGCAGCGTCTCAAGCTGGCCACCCACATGGCCGAGAAGGGCGGGGTCTATGTCCTGGACGAGCCGACCAGCGGCCTCCACCTCGCCGACGTCGAGCAACTCCTCGGCCTGCTCGACCAGATCGTCGACTCCGGCACGTCGGTCATCGTCATCGAGCATCACCAGGGGGTGATGGCGCACGCCGACTGGATCATCGACCTTGGCCCCGGCGCCGGGCACGACGGCGGCCGGATCGTCTTCGAGGGGACACCCGCCGACCTCGTGGCCGCCCGCTCCACCCTCACCGGCGAGCATCTCGCGGCCTACGTCGGCACCTGACCGAGCTCCTCGACGTGTCAGGATTTTGCAGGTGACCAGCACCCCTGCCGCAGCGCAGCACCTGCGCGACCTCGCGCGGTTGCGCCGCGTCCGCGACCGGATCGATCGGGAGTACGCGGAGCCGCTGGACGTTGAGGCGCTCGCCCGCGGCGCGAACATGTCGGCCGGACACCTGAGCCGCGAGTTCCGGCTCGCCTACGGCGAGGCACCGTACGGCTACCTGATGACGCGGCGCATCGAGCGCGCGATGGCGCTGCTGCGGCGCGGCGACCTCAGCGTCACGGAGGTCTGCTTCGCGGTTGGCTGCTCGTCGCTGGGGACCTTCAGCACTCGCTTCACGGAGCTCGTCGGTGTATCGCCGAGCACCTACCGCCGCCACGCGGCGCGTTCGACTGCGGGGATGCCTTCATGCGTCGCGAAACAGGTGACCAGACCGATCAGGAATCGAGAAGCACCGTTCACCGAAGCGCAGCTAGCATGACCGCCATGGACATCTCCATAAATGCGAGCTTCCTCCCGCATGACGACCCGGACGCATCCCTTGCGTTCTATCGCGACACCCTCGGCTTCGAGGTTCGCAACGACGTCGGATACGGCGGGCTGCGTTGGATCACTGTCGGCCCCGCCGGCCAGCCCGGCACCTCCATCGTCCTGGAGCCGCCGGTCGCTCCGGGCTGCGGCCTCACGGACGACGAGCAACGCACCATCGCCGAGATGATGGCCAAGGGCAGCTACGCCCACATCCTCCTTGCCACTGCTGACGTCGACAGTACCTTCGCACGGCTGGAGGCGAGCGACGCCGACGTCGTCCAGGAGCCGACCGACCAGCCGTACGGGGTCCGCGACTGCGCCGTTCGCGATCCGGCGGGCAACCTGATCCGCATCCAGCAGGTGCGCTAGGGGTCCGGCGACCGCAGCGCTCAACACCAGAACAGGCAGTCGCGCTCGCGCACTCTTTGGGGCATAGTTCACGCAATGCCAGTCGCCCGCCCACCGCTGCCCGTGCGCTCGTCATTCGAGGCACGGGGCCATCGCCTCGCATATACCGAGTTCGGTGAGGGCAAGCGCTGGGTCCTGCTCATGCCCGGGCTGCTCATCCCCGCCTTGATGCAGGAGCCGCTGGCGCTGGCGCTGGCGTCGAGCGGGGCGCATGTGCTCGCCCTCGACCCGCTGGGGCACGGTCACTCCGATCGGCCGGACGATATGGCGGAATACTCGATCGAATCGTTCGCCGGCGACGCGATCGCGCTGCTGGATCATCTCGACATCGACGAAGCCGTCGTCGGTGGGACGTCGCTCGGCGCGAATGTGACGCTCGAGATTGCGCGCAAGGCGCCGCGGCGCGTGCGCGGCATGATCATCGAGATGCCGGTGCTCGAAAACGCGTTGGTCGCATCGGTGATCGCGTTTGGTCCGCTGCTGGTGGGGCTGCACTTCGGAGGACGCCTGATGCGCCCGGTCGCCGCGGCGCTGCGCGGGATCCCGCGTCGGCTGGTGCCGTTCTGGGGCAACGTGGGACTCGACGTCATCCGGCAGGATCCCGTGCCGAGCGCCGCGCTGCTCAAGGGACTGTTCTTCAGCCACATCGCGCCGTACAGTGCGCAGCGCCGCGAGATGACCATGCCGGCGCTGGTGATCGGTCATCACATCGATCCCGTGCATCCCTTCTCGGACGCGGGCGTGCTCACCGGCGAACTTCCGAACGCGCGCCTCGTGGAGGCGTCGAACATCCTCGAGCTTCGCCTCCGACCGGAACGGCTCACCGCCGAGATCAGCCGATTCGTCGCGGCATGCTGGTCGCCGCGGGCGGTCGCGAAGCCGCGCCGGCAGCGCCGTCGCACCGCCTGACGATAGGCTGGCGGCTGCGATGTCACAGACCGCTGCTCCACGCCCCCGCGTCCTGAGCGGCATCCAGCCGGACTTCGGGCTTCATCTCGGCAACTACCTCGGCGCACTCCGCAACTGGGCACGCGACCAGGATCGATTCGAAAACTACTTCTGCATCGTCGATCTCCATGCATTGACTCAGCACCCTGAGCCCGAGCGGCTGCGCTCGTTGACCCTGGAGCTGGCGGCGATGTACATCGCATGCGGTCTCGACCCAAAGCGGTGCGAGATCTTCGTGCAGTCGCATGTTGCCGCGCATTCACAGCTGTGCTGGATCCTCGAGACGCTCACGCCCATGGGCTGGCTCGACCGGATGACCCAGTTCAAGGCACGAAGCCAGGCGCAGGGACGCGAGCGCATCAACACCGGAGTCTTCACCTACCCGGTCCTGCAGGCGGCGGACATCCTCCTGTATGACGCGGACCTCGTCCCTGTCGGCGAGGATCAGCGTCAGCACATCGAGCTGTGCCGCGACATCGCCACGAGGCTGAACTCACAGCGCGGCAACGTGTTCAAGGTGCCCGCGCCGTTGATCAGCCAGGTCGGCGCGCGGGTCATGGGTCTCGATACTCCTGAGGAGAAGATGAGCAAGAGCATCGCCGCTGAGCGCCCCGGCCACGCGGTGCTGCTGCTCGATCCGCCCGACGTCATACGCCGCAAGATCGCTCGCGCGACCACTGACACCGAGCCGGCCGTCCGGGATCCGGTCGGCCCCGGAGTCGCCAACCTGCTCGAGATCTACGCGGCCCTGCACGAGGTGAGCGCGGAGGCCGCGTTGGGAACCTATGAGGGCAAGACGTACAGCGTGCTGAAAGGCGCCGTCGCCGAGGCGATCGTCGACGCGCTCGCTCCGATCCAGGCGCGATATGCGGCGCTCCGATCCGACGAGGCCGGTCTCCGGCGAATTCTCGCCGACTCCGCCGATCGCGTCCGCCTCATCGCCGACGCGACCCTGCTGCGCGTGCAGACGGCGATCGGCCTGCGCTGACCCGCTGATCTAGCCGAGGGCCGCGTCGATCTCCTCGAGCATCGCGTGAATCTCGGGCTTCGCGAAATGGATGCGCGCGGGTTCGAGCAGATCGATGAGCCGCGCGGCGAGCCCGGCCTTGGCGTCCATGGGATGCAGTGACCCGGCTAGGTAGGCCGCGATCACCTCGCCCTTGGTGTCGAAGGTGACCCGCCCGCCGTTCGCCTCCGACCGCTCGACCACGAAGGGGCCGCCCGCGATATCGAAGACGAGCTTCTCGATCCAGTCGAGGATGGGGTTGAATGCGATCTCGCCGGGAGGACAGAATGCCTTTCTGACCTTCCCCATGATCTCGTCAGGACTGTCATGAACGAACACTGCTGAGCCCGGGTCGCTCTTGCTCATCTTCATCTCCGAGAAGACGTCGCGTGCCGACTCCGGCGGCACGGGCCACACCGGCGGACGGCGCAGTCCGAGCAGGAGTGGATGATGCAAGGCGACGGGTTTCATCGGCGCCCCGTTCACGCCGCGAATTGCGTGGATATGCATCTGCGTGGCCACGTCGCGCGCGATCACGTGTGCCTTGCGCTGATCCATGCCCGCGTGCGCGATGTGCACACCGAGGGTGAAGATGTCGGCGGCTTGCATGGCGGGATAGATGAGCTTGGCGAAATCGATGCTCTCGCGTTCCTGACGGCCGAGGATGCTGATGCTGCGCTGCATCCGCGCAAGTGTCGTGTTCTTGCTCACCTCGATCACCGTCGCCCAGTAGTCGTCGTCGCTCGCGTACAGGTCTGATGCCAGCACGAACTCGACCGACCCCGGGTCCGCATCGACGCACAGCAACGAGGCGCGGAACGCCTCGGTGAAGTATCCGGTCGCGATGCGGCGGATCAGGTCGCGGTCGCCGCCGAGCTTGTCATTGATCCACGTGTGCCAATCGGCAAGGAGGACGGAGCAATGCACACCGGCCGCCGTGAGATCGCGCACCTTCGCCATGCTCATCAGCCCGGTCCCGAGGTGCGCCTTGCCGGAGATCTCGAACCCGATGTAGTGGCGCAGCTCGAGGCCGGCGTCCATCAGCGGCGGCAACTCATCGACGCCGATGATCTCGGCGGTATTGCGCTCGACGAGCGCCATGCGTTCAGCGGTGGTCACGTCCGCTGAGTGTGCCAGACCCGCGTCAGGCGGTGAGGTCAGTCGTCGTGTGTGTCGTCGTACGCGACGCGGTGGGGTGCGACCTGGTCGAGCAGGTCCGCTTCCCAGTCGAGCAACGCGTCATGCAGCCTGGCGGTGTTGCGCGCCTGCCAGAGCGCGGCGGGAGCAGGCACGGGCAGAACGACCTCGAGCTCTTGAAGCTGGCGCCACATGGATGCCGGCACTTGCCGGTCACGCTGCAGGTTGTGGTGCTCGACGTTGTCGAGGACGCGTTCGAGCCGCTGAATGTGCTCGATGCGAAGCCTCCGCCGGGCTTTCAGGTCTTCGGCGCGGGCCTTTGCCGCGTCCATGTCAGTGATTGCGCTTTGGAAGCTCATGTCGCTCGTCGTCTCTCGTGATGCCTTCGCTGTTCAGGTTATCCAGCCTGTCATAGATATAAACGGACCAGGGTTACGGTCGGATTACGGCCTGAGCAGGTCTAGGGTTCCGGATTCGACATCCCTTCGATCTTTTCGCCTGCGATGTGGCGATGGCGCAGCGACCCTTGCAGGATCGTGACAGCGCCCGGTCCCACCACCTCCCAGCGGCCATCACGGAGTACGGCCGCCGTGCGCTCGTCGATGCCGATGACCTGTGTGTCCTGGCCGAGCCCCTCCTGTGCCCACGGCACCCAGGCGTCGCCGAGGACGTCGAAATGGGGCAGGATCGCGCAACCCGGGATCAGGCCAAGAGCGCCGACCGACCGCTCCTCGACCTCACCTGGCCATGTGGTCTGCACCAGGCACCACTCGCAGAGTGCCATCGCACCGGCGGATGACCCGGCGAGCGCGGCCCCGGCCCGCCATGCCGCGGCTATGGCTTTCCACACGGGGCTTGCCCGAAGCACCTCCACCACCCAGCCGGGGTCGCCGCCCGCGATGTACACAAGCCCGGCCTTCGCGGCTTCCGCAACGACCTCCTGGGATCGCGCATCCTCTTTTGAGCGAATGCGCAACTCGCGGACGTCGAGACCGAGTCCGGCGAACCAGCGCCGCGCTGCCTCGACCGCCCCTGACGCAAAGTCCTGTGCCGCGGTCGCGACGACGTAAGCCGGCCGGCCGGCACACGCGTCTCGAAGAATCTTGTCCTGATGCTCGTTGCCTGGGTTGAACTCATCGCCGCCGACGAGGGCGAGGGGACCGTACATTGCATGACAGTCTCCACCCTTCCGGCAAACGAGGCGCGCCTTGGGCTTCCCCCTACACTCTCAGCGCGCCATGATGGATCCGGAAAAATACGCCACCGCGACCGTCGTGTCACGACGCGACCCCGCGCCGGACCTGTGGATCATCCGGATTCATCCCCAAATCGAGCTGCCATACCGGCCCGGCCAGTACGTGACGCTGGGGCTGCAGTCGAACGGCAGGGTGATCGAGCGGCCGTATTCCATCTGCTCGTCGCCGCTCGAAGGTGACATCGAGCTGTTCATCGAGCGCGTGCCCGACGGCGAATTGTCGGACCCGCTCTTCGCACTCGGTGTGGGGGCCGAGCTGATTGTTCGCAAGCGTACCAAGGGCCTGTTCCTCCGCGACGCACCGCTGGCTGCCGAACCGCATCTGTTCGTTGCCACGGTGACCGGGGTCGCCCCGTTCGTGAGCTTCCTGCGCACCGTCGCCTCGCGGGTGCGGGCCGGTGAGTGGACGCCGCTCCCCGTGTTGCTCCTCCAGGGCGCCGCCCGCTCAGTGGAGCTGGGTTACGCGGACGAGCTCGTTGCGTTGGACCAGGAGTTCGACTGGTTCACCTACGTGCCGACGGTGAGCCGCCCGTGGGAAGACCCCGAATGGCAGGGCGAGTGGGGGAGGGTCGAGGACATCACGCGCAAGTACGCGGACGCCGCAGGCATGCACCCCGGCCACGGCGGCATCTTCCTCTGCGGCCATCCCGGGATGATCAGCGGAGCGCGGGCGATCATGCGCCGCGCGGGCTTCGACAACAAGGTGATTCGCGAAGAGCAGTACTGGCCGGATTGATGATCGTCTCGATCGATTGGGTGACCCTGCATCAGAAATTCGGGTTCATCCTCGTCGTCGCGGCCTTCATCGGTGCGCTCGTCGCGTTGATCTCGCTGGTGACTCCGCTGGTGGGGCTCGCGCTCAAGATCTACCTCAGGGTCCTGCTGCTCGCCGTGGCCCTTCAGATCATCCTGGGTGGCGCTCTCTACCTGATGGGCAATCGGCCGTTGCACGAGCTGCACTATCTGTATGGCGCCGCCGTGGCGGTCACGCTCGGCGTGACATTCGCCGTCGGCCGGCGAACCCCGTGGCCCATTTCGAGGCTCCCCCTGGTCATCGGCGCCATCGTGGCCGTCGTCTTTTCGGTGCTCGCGCTCACCTCGGGGTGACCGAGGCAGCGAGACCCGCCGCGCTCGGACGCGTGGAATCGAGCACGACGACGTTGAAGCGCGAGCGCATCCGCATCAACCCGGCGAGCACCGGCGCACCGAGAACGATCACCGCCAGCGCGTTGCCGGCCGCTCTGAAGCAGTCATACACAACCGACGTCGCCACGTAGAAGCGGCCGAAGCGCGCGAGCGCGGCGGCCGGCGCCAGCCCAGGCTCCCATCCGAAGCCCGGTGCACCCCGGTAGAACGCGGTCCAGTCCCAGATATCGAGAAGGGCGCCGTACGCGAACCCCGTGACCGCACCCACGGTCGCCAGGGCCGCGATGTCCCGCCAGGTGACGGGGCCGGAACGCCGGAAGCCCGCGAGACCCGCGATCAGCCCCACGAGGCCGCAACCCACCATCTCGTAGGGAAGCCACGGTCCGATACCGCCGGTCGCCACCGCCGAGGCGAGGAGCGATACCGACCCGGCGAGAAAGCCGTACGCGGGCCCGTACACATAGCCCGCTGCCAGGATGAGAAAGAAGATCGGGCTGAACCCACCCAGCCCGGTGACGAGCACGAGCCGCAGTCCCGCATCGATGGCGGCGATCGCCGCCAGCAGCGCAAACCGACGGGCATCCAGCCGTCGTGTCGAGGCCTCCACGAACATCAGCACGGCGACGACGCCGAGGCTCAGCGCCACGGATGTTGCCGCCGGCGGTGTATCGGCTGCCACGAAGGGCCACAGGAACAGCGCAAGCCCGGCGACAGAGATGAGGCCGACCCTCATGCCACAGCCACCGGAGCGAGTTCGCGCGCTGTGCGACCACCAACCGCCACCGTGCGATCCGCCAGCGCAGCAGTGAGGTTCTTGTCGTGTGTGGCAACAACGATCGAGCTTCCGGCCGCTTGCAGGCGATGAATGGCGCGGCAGAGCGCGTCGCGAGCGGCGTCATCCATGCCGCGCGTTGGCTCGTCGAGCAGCGCGATGCGCGGTTGGCCCGCGAGCACGGCGGCGATCGCCGCTCGCTGCCGCTCACCGGTGCTGAGATCGCGCGGGTCTCGGGTCGCGAGATGGGAGAGGCCCAGCTCCGCAAGCAGCGTCGCGACACCATCTTTCTGCGGATCGCGGCGCACGGTCCACGAGACCTCGGCCGCGACGCTCGCTCGATGGAGGAGTGCCATGGGGTTCTGCGGGAGGAATGCGACTCTTCCCGGCTCGCGATGCACGCGACCTGAGAGGGGCGCGAGCAGCCCGGCGATGGTGCGGAGCAGGGTGGTCTTGCCTCCGCCGTTGGGGCCGGTGAGCACGACGACCTCGCCTTCCCGCCCATCGAGGGAGACCCCCTCGAGGATTGGAGTCCGCACCGGGCCGGTTGCGACATCGCTCAGCTCCCAGGCAACCCGCGCCACAGGAGAGGACGGGGTGCGGGACGCGGCGGTGTCGGCCATCCGCCCCGCTGCGCGACTTCCCACCTCGACGACGTGTCCACCTTCCATCGCCAGCGCTCGTCCGCCGAGTCGTACCAGCTGGTCGAGACGGTGCTCGGCGATGATCACCGCCGTTCCGTCGCCGGCGAGCGTTCCGAGGATCGTGACCACCGAGCGCCCGCCGTCCTCGTCCAGCTGCGAGAGCGGTTCGTCGAGCACGAGCACGCGAGGTTGCATGGCCAGCACCCCGGCGAGCGCGAGGCGCTGCCGCTCGCCGCCGGAGAGCGTGCTCACCGCGCGGCCTCGGAGATGTGTGATGCCGGTCTTCTCGAGCGCTTCGGCGACCCGCCGCGGCATGGCGGCCGCGGGCACGGCGAGGTTCTCCAGCCCGAATGCGACGTCGCGCTCCACGGTGGGGTACACCGACTGCAACTCGGGGTCCTGGAAGACGAAGCCGACGCTGCACGCGAGCACCCGCGTCGCTGTGGTGATGACGTCGTGTCCGCAGACCGTTGCGCGACCGCCGATGGTGCCGCCGTGGAAATGCGGCACCAGGCCGTTGAACACGCGCAGCAGCG
The DNA here is from genome assembly GCA_963756075.1 of Candidatus Dormiibacterota bacterium. Lineage (GTDB taxonomy): Bacteria > Chloroflexota > Dormibacteria > Aeolococcales > Aeolococcaceae > Palsa-851. The sequence goes on from CAVWMH010000002.1 coordinate 1,207,279, forward strand.
ACGACTTCCCGGACCCCGACGCACCCGTCAGAAGAGTCACGCCCTCGCCGACGTGCAGGTCGGCGATGTCGAGCGCGTCCATCTGCCCGCCCGGGTATCGGTAGGTGAGGCCGGACAGTGAGATGCGGCGTGCTTCTGTCATCGCCGCCACACCAGCGCGGGGATCGCGAGCGCCAGGCAGCAGGCGACGCCAAAGGGGTTGACCGGCGGCAGCGACAAGTCGGGAAACGGGTACCAGTCGGAGATGACGCCCGTGACGCGGAGGAGCACGAAGGCGATCGCCGCCGCGGGTGCGACCGCGCACACCACGATGTCCGCCCATCGCCACACGAGGTCGCTGTAGTGAGTGCGCGCTCCAGACCCGTACCCGCGCGCTTCCATGGCCTCAGCCAGCGTGATCGAACTCTCGAGCGCGGTCAGCACCACCGGCACCGCGAGGTCGGGCCACTCGCGAACCCTGCGCGGACGCCATCCACGCATGCGTTGCGCATCGCGAATCTCGGTTGCGCTGCGCGCGATTCCGGGGATGAGGTTGAGTGCGGTGCCGATTGCGGCGCCGGTTCGAGCAAGGACGCTCGGGAGCGCGTCGACGAGCAAGTTCGGCGTCAGCACCAGCGAGAGTGGAGCCGCAGCCAGGACGGCCGCGGCAATCCCCAGCCCGGTTGACGCCCCGAAGAGCGCGGCCTCGACCGTCAATGGCCCCCCGAGCACGGGGATCGCCGCCGGCAGCACCAGGAACGCGTGATCACCGGTGTGACTCGCGAGGGTGGTGACCGTGATCGCGATGAGCCCGGCGACAACCAGCGCGATGGTCAGACCTCGAAGCGACACCTCCGGCCTGCGCAGGGCGACGAGTACGTTGACGGCGCAGAGCAGCACCAGCGCTCGATATGCGGGGTTGCCCGACGCCAGCGCGACAGTGATCCCCGAGAGCGACCAGGCGGCAAGCGCTCGGGGGTTCACTCCCTGCGCCTCCCGAGGATTCGAACGCCGAGCAGGCCGAGCAGCCCCCCGGCTCCGACCGCCGTGAGCAGCAGCCCAGGATTGATCCCTGATGGGGAGCCCGGTCGGCTCAACGATCCGATCGATCCGGGGCTCGCCGCAGGTGTGGCGACCCCGAGCACCCCTGCCGTCGCGGGTGTGGTTGGGAGCGAGCCGGCTGAGCGCGATGGAGGTGCCGAGGGAGCTGACGCCGCTGCGCGCGGCGAAGCGGTCGGCCGAGCCGAAGGCGCCGCCGTTCGCGACGGCGACGGCGTCGCCGCCGGGCACGTGCCGGCCGGCGACGCCGGGGGTAGGGCGGCGCCGGTCTGTGAGTCGAAGCGGAAGCCGACGTCGTCACCGGCTGCGACCTTCTCGCTCGACGCGCCGAGATCCGAGTTGACCCAGGGACCACCCGAGTGCGAGACGAACAGGACCCAGTACGAGCCGGAAGCGGTGAAGCAGCCTGGCGGATAGGTCGCGGGCTCACTGTCGATCTGGCAAACCGCTGTGCCCAGACCTCCGCCGTACGCCGCGGTGCCCACCTCGAGACCGCTGGCCTGCAGCACGGACAGCGCTGTCGCGGTGGCGGAGTCGAATCCCACGCAGCGCCGGATCACCTGTCCATCGCTGTGCTCGACAACGAGGCCGACGTGATGCAGAGCGGCGGCCTGAGCACAGAGCGGCGCAGTCGGTCCCGCACCGGCAACGCTCATCGAGGCCCCGATGCCGGCCCCAAGCAGCGGGAGGGCGAGCGTCACCCGAATGAGGACTCCGATCATGCACGCCTCACGCGCGACGCCTGCGTCGAACGCCCAGCGCGACAGCGGCCACAACGATGGCTGCCGCCACGGCAGCACCCAGGTAGACCCACGCCATCGGGAATTGGTCGCTGCTGCTGGGAGCGGTCGACAGTGCAGGCGGCGCGCTGGCCGATGGGCTCGGCGCCGGCGGAGTGGCCTGGCCGGTGTCGTTGGGCGATGGTGTCGGGGTTGCGCCAACTCCCAGCACCGCTCCGGTCGGCTCGGAAGGCGGCGACCCGGCGGCGGCGACCGGATGAGGTTTCGTCGTGGGCCGCGGCCGGCGGGTGGGGGTGGGCGTTGGGGCCGGTGACGTCCCGGTCAGGGTCGATCCGTTCTGGAAGCAGCGGATGCCTCCGCAGGTGAGCGGGTAGCCGGCGCGTTCGAGTGCGGGTGGGACCTGAGCGGTGGTGAAGGGATCGGGGGCGGGGTTGCCCGGGAAGGTGAAGCCGCCGTCGCTGTTCTGGGAGGCGATCAGCCGGGCGAGCGGCCCGTACCCGCCGGGCGCCCAGGCGGGCGCCTCCGGGTTCTGGCCGGTGGCGAGCAGCGCCTGGAGCACGAGCGCCGTGGAATCGGGATCGGTCCCGGCACCGGACTGGTAGGGGAAGCCACCGTCAGCGTCCTGCTGGGTGTGCAGCCAGGTCAGCGCGGCGTGATCCCGGGTGTGCACCCCGGCGGCGTCCAGGGCCATGAGCACCATGGCGGTGGAGTTGGTGTCGCTGGTATCGAAGTTGGTGGAGCCGTTGGGATCGTCCTTGATGAGCAGGAAATCCCAGCCGCCGTCGCTGTCCTGTGCGGTCACGAGACGGTGCAGCGCCGCCGCCGGGACCGGCTGATGGGCGGCGACCAGCCCCTGGATGGCGAGGGCCTGGGTGAACGCCTCGCCGTCGCCGAAGACACCGGTGCCGGCGGCGTAGAAGCCGTTGAGGGTGGTGAGCAGGTCGACGCCGCCGAAGGAGGCGGGATTGAGCCCGGCGGCGGCGACTGCCTGCAGGAGCTCTCCGCAGGCGCCCGCGGAGGTGCAGGCGGCGGCGGCGTGGGCGGCGAGATAGGCGATCACCGACGGGCCGGAGCCACGCCGCAGCGCGCTGGGGTCGTAGCCGGCCGCGGCTGCCCCGATCGCGTACTCCTCGCTGACCACCGCGGTACTCGGTCCCGCCGGGATCGACCCGTCACTCCCCGACTGCTGCCCCTGCAGATACTGAAGCGACCGGGTCGCCGCCTGCGCCTCGGTGGCCGGAGTGAGACCGTGGGTGAACGCCACACTGGCGGGATACGGCGCCAGCTCGAGTGCGGGTGGGACCTGAGCGGTGGTGAAGGGATCGGGGGCGGGGTTGCCCGGGAAGGTGAAGCCGCCGTCGCTGTTCTGGGAGGCGATCAGCCGGGCGAGCGGCCCGTACCCGCCGGGCGCCCAGGCGGGCGCCTCCGGGTTCTGGCCGGTGGCGAGCAGCGCCTGGAGCACGAGCGCCGTGGAATCGGGATCGGTCCCGGCACCGGACTGGTAGGGGAAGCCACCGTCAGCGTCCTGCTGGGTGTGCAGCCAGGTCAGCGCGGCGTGATCCCGGGTGTGCACCCCGGCGGCGTCCAGGGCCATGAGCACCATGGCGGTGGAGTTGGTGTCGCTGGTATCGAAGTTGGTGGAGCCGTTGGGATCGTCCTTGATGAGCAGGAAATCCCAGCCGCCGTCGCTGTCCTGTGCGGTCACGAGACGGTGCAGCGCCGCCGCCGGGACCGGCTGATGGGCGGCGACCAGCCCCTGGATGGCGAGGGCCTGGGTGAACGCCTCGCCGTCGCCGAAGACACCGGTGCCGGCGGCGTAGAAGCCGTTGAGGGTGGTGAGCAGGTCGACGCCGCCGAAGGAGGCGGGATTGAGCCCGGCGGCGGCGACTGCCTGCAGGAGCTCTCCGCAGGCGCCCGCGGAGGTGCAGGCGGCGGCGGCGTGGGCGGCGAGATAGGCGATCACCGACGGGCCGGAGCCACGCCGCAGCGCGCTGGGGTCGTAGCCGGCCGCGGCTGCCCCGATCGCGTACTCCTCGCTGACCACCGCGGTACTCGGTCCCGCCGGGATCGACCCGTCACTCCCCGACTGCTGCCCCTGCAGATACTGGATGGCCCTCGAAGCGGGATCCACCTGCGTCGCGGCGCTGCCTGATCCGATGGCGAAGGCGAGCAGCGCTGCGCCTGTTGCTCCAGCGGTCGCCAGAGCGGCGACCCTCCTGGTCCTGCCCATGTCGGCACCCCACGCGGCGACGGGGACTCCACCCTTGCCGGAGTTGTCCTCGCCGCATGAGGCTTCCTCCCGTCGTGCGCGGGGGCGGAGGTCGACGCCTCGGGTCGGTCTCCTGGCTTGCGGATCAACGCCGATCACGGCCGCCTTCCCGGGAGATCGCTCTCCCGGTGGCACGATGGCCGCCGGCTCCCCGCTCACAGTTGCGCGACAGCGCCGGATTCTCACCGGCTTCCCGTCACCCGGAGCGTTATTCAGTTGTGGCCGTCGAGTATGCGCCGGGTCCGGACCGATTCGTCAAGGGGTCGGTGGGTACACTTGAGGCCATGCGCCAGGGCTCGCGTGCGGTCGCCGTCATCTCCGTGCACGCGTCCCCGCTCTCGGATCTGGGCAGTGGCGAGAACGGCGGCATGAACCTCGCGATTCGGAGGCTGTGCGAGGGGCTGTCGCTGCGCGGTGTGCCGACCGACGTGTTTGTCCGTCGCGATGGCCCCGGTCCCGATGAGGAATTGATCGCGCCGCTGAGCAGGTTGGTGCGGCTTCCCGTCGGCCCGTCTGAGCCGATTCGCAAGGAGGACGTCAGGGCTCTCATCGACGAGTTCGGCGCCGCCACGATCCGGCACGCGGCCTCCGAGCGCCGCTCCTATCGCGCCATTCACGGCCACTATTGGCACGGCGGTCTGGTGGGCCGCCGGCTCCGTGAGGCCTGGGGCGTGGCGTGGGTGCAGTCGTTCCACACGCTGGCCTTGACCAAGGCTCGCGCCGGCTTGCCGCTCGACGCGCTCCGTGCGCAGGCCGAGGGCGAACTCGCCGCTCAGGCAGACCGGCTGGTCGCCGCGAGCGCGGCGGAGGCAAAGGACCTCATCAGGCTGTATCGCGCGTCCAGGGATCGAATCTGCGTGGCTCAGCCCGGTGTCGACCCGCGCCTGTTTGCCGATCACGACGGCTCGGACCTGCGACGGCGGCTTGGCCTCCAGGGCGCGCGGGTTGCGCTCTTCGCAGGCAGGCTCGAGCCGCTCAAGGGCGCGCAGATTCTGCTCGACGCCGCCGCGCGGCTCAGGGCTCGAGACGAGTTCAGTGACCTCGTGGTGGTTGTCGCCGGCGACGACAGCGGTGACGGAGCGAGTCATCGTCGTGGCGGCGAGCGAAGCAGGCTCGAGCGCCACGCCACTCGCGTCGGACTTGGCGACCACGTCCGCTTCGTGGGTGCGGTGCCGCACGAGCAACTTGCCACGTACTACGCGATGGCGGATGTCTGCGTCGTCCCGTCGCTGACCGAGAGCTTTGGGCTCGTGGCCCTCGAGGCACAGGCCATCGGCACTCCGGTGGTAGCCGCCGCGGTGGGTGGCCTGCGCGAGGTGGTGGAGGATGGCGTGACCGGATATCTCGTCGACGGCCACGATCCAGAGGATTACGCGCACGCCATCGCCGACGTGCTGGAAGACCCGGTTCGCAAGACCGAGATGGGCGACGAGGCACGACGCCGGGCCGGACGTTTCACGTGGCTTCGCGCCGTCGACCGGCTCGCGGCGATCTACGATCGGCTCGGTGCCGAAGGTCAGCCCTCCGGCAGCCCATGCGGCTACGAGGACGACGAAGCCGGTGCCCTCATGGCCGGCGCCGCCAGCTAAACCCCTGAGGCTCGGTCGACCTCGCGGGCACGCTGGGCCCGCAACGTGCTGTCGCGTCCTTCGCGCAGGATCCGCACGGCCGGACCCGGGAGGTTGCCGCTCTCGAGGGCGAGGTCGATCTTCGCGATCACCTGATCGTCGACCAGGTGGTTTGGGTAGAGGCACTCGGTGAAGGCCTCGGCTTCGTCGATGGTGCGCTCCGCCCATACGGCGGGGAGCGCATCGAGGTAACGCTGAACGTAGGGCCGGAGCAACTCCGGCCTCGGCCCGTGGGCCATCATCCCGCCGACCCCGACTGAGCCGACATAGAAACCCCGAAGGATCGCCGCCATGGAGGCGACCGAGAGCTCGCCGTCGGTCGCTCCCTTCCAGGCCTTGGGCAACGGTGCGCTCGAGTCTGCGACGCGCTGCCAGGCCTCCTCCTTGGCGGCCGCGGTCGGCCGCGCGGCGAGACAGGCCATCCCACGGCGCCGGCCGATGTCGCTGGGATCGGAGGCCATGATCGCCTGGATCATGGCGACGTCAGCCTTGCCCTCCTCGGAGAGCTGGCCCATGATCAGCCATCGCAGGTCGGTGTCCAGCGCGATGTCGGGAATGCTCTCCTTGCCGTCGAGGATGGCGGCGATCCGTGCGAGCGACTCCGCCGTAGCGGCCGTGGTCACCAGGATGCGAGACCAGATCAGGTGCAGCTCGGGGGGCAGAGCCGCGCTTGTGACCTGTGCCGCAGCTACCTGGTGCAGCCGCTCCCGGGCCGCGGTGCGGTTGGCGGGATCACCGTAGAGGTCGATCGCCGAGCGTGCCTGGCTTGTGACGCGCTCCACAAGCAGTGAATCCTTCTCGGCCGGAGCATGCCGGGCGACCAGCTGGACGAACTCACGCGCCGGCATCTCGCTGTCGCGCGTGAGATCCCACAATGCCGCCCAGCAGAGGGCGCGCGCGAGCGGGTCCTCGAGATTGGAGAGGTCGGCCTTGAGGGTTGCCAGCGACCGTTCGTCGAAGCGCAGCTTGGCGAAGGTGAGATCACCGTCGTTGAGAAGCACCAGATCGCAGACGCGCTCGCCGACCAGCTCGTTGATCGGCGTGATCGCCCCGGTCAGGTCGGTCTCCACCCGGCGGCGTAGCCGGAGCACACCCTTCGCGTCGCGGTCGTAGAGACCGATCCCCGCGCGATGGGCGCGCAACGTCGGATGCTCCGGGATGGCGGTCTGCTCCACCGCGAATGTCGTGTACCGGCCGTTCTGCTCGGACAGGTGCGGGTAGAACGTGTTCAGCCCAGTGGTCTGCAGCCAGTCCTGTCCCCATTGACTGAGGTCGCGTCCCGAGGCGCGGCGCAGGCAGTCCAGGAATTGCTGCAGGTCCGCGTTGCCCCAGCGGTACCGCTTGAAGTAGTCCTGCACGCCGCGTTTGAACGCCTCATCACCAACCCATGCGACGAGCTGGCGCATCACCGATGCGCCCTTGTGGTACGTGATCCCGTCAAAGTTCTGGCGCACCGACACGGTGTCGGGGACGTGGTCCGCGATGCGGTGCGTGGTGACGAGCTGGTCCTGGCGTGCCGCGATCGACTTGACGCTGTTGGCAAAGTCGACCCATGCATTGGTGAAGCGGGTCGACTGCTCCATCGCGAGGTTCGCCATATAGGTCGCGAACGTCTCGTTGAGCCACAGGTCACCCCACCAGCGCATGGTCGTGACGTCGCCGAAACCGTGCACGTGCGCCATCTCGTGGAGGATCGTTTCGGCGCGCCGCTGCAGCTGCGCCTCGCTCGCCTGACCGCGGTGGATATAGGCTTCGTTGAAGGTGACGCAGCCTGGATTCTCCATGGCGCCCATGTTGAACTCGGGCACGAACAGCTGGTTGTACTCGTCGAACGGATATTTCAGTCCGAAGTATTTGTCGAAGAAATCGAGGCCGGCGGCCGTGATGTCGAAGATCTCGTCAGCCTGAGCATCGATCCAGCTGGCAAGCGACTCGCGGCACCACAGTCCCATCGGAATGTCGCCGTGCTTGCGCTCGACGACGTGGTACTTGCCGGCGACGACGGCGATCAGGTAGGGGGGGAGCGGCGGCGTCGTGTTGAAGTGCCAGGTCTTCAGGGCACCCCGCGGCTCGATCCGCACGACGCGCCCGTTGCCGCAGACCCGCCACGCGCTCGGCGCGGTGACGCTCATGGTCACGCCGGCCTTCAGGTCCGGCTGATCGAAGCACGCCAACACCTTGTGCGCGTCGAACGGCTCGAAGTGCGTGTAGACATACACCTCGCCGTCCACGGGGTCGCGCAGGCGGTGCAAGCCGACGCCGGTGTGCTGGTATTCGCATTGGGCGATCACCGACAGGCGGTTGGATCCGGCGCGCAGGCCACGCAGCCAGAGCACGTTCCCGTTGAAACCGTGCTGCGCCGGAGTCAGGCGCTTGCCGTTCAGCGTGCACTCGTCGATCGACCGCGCGGCGATGTTGATGAACGTCTCCGAGCCCTCATGAGCGGCGTCGAAAACGATCGTCGTTGCGCTCTGGAAGGTGGCGGCGTGGGGATCGTCGCTGAGCACCAGCGAGACCTCATACGAGAGGTTGGACAGCAGCGCGGCGCGAGTCCGGGCGTCTGATTCGGTGAGATTGTCCTGAAGGGGAGGCCTGTCGATAGCTGTCGCAGTCACTAGCCGAAGCCTACTAGAGTGGCCCCGCGACCGATCGACCGGCAACGAGACCGGTCGCGGCCTGGAACTGCCTCGAAACCGCCGCGACCCGGTTGGGCACTGGTCAGCGCCACGCCCTGAAGCCGCGACGGAGTGGTTTCGAACGTCCTCGGGAGGGCTGCCTCGTCAGTCGCGGACCGTTTGTTACGATCGGCCGCGATGCTGTCGGGCTACGCGCCGATCCTCTTCTTCTTCGGCATCTGCGCGGCGTTTGCTGTGCTGGCACAGCTGCTCAACGCGGCGCTCGGGCCGAAGCGCCCCTCGCCAACCAAGGACCTCCCGTATGAGTCGGGGATGGTGCCGCGGGAAAGCGCCCGGCGCCGCTTCTCGGTGAGCTTCTACGTCACCGCCATGCTGTTCATCATCTTCGACGTCGAATCGATCTTCCTCTTCCCGTGGGCCACCATCGTCCGCGAGCTCAAGGTCTTCGGCATCGTCGAGATGGGCATCTTCATCGCGACGTTGCTGGTCGGACTGCTGTACGTCTGGCGGAAGGGAGCCCTGCGATGGGACTGAACAACGAGCTGATCGTTCCGAGTGCCGCGGGCAGGAGCATCCTGCTCGCCGATGCCGATGCCGGGACCATCGCCCTGCCCCGCACCGGAGCGGCAGAACGGACCGCACTGCAGAGCGGGTTCGTCACGACGACCCTTGGCAAGGTCATTCAGTGGGGCCGGTACAGCTCGCTGTGGCCGGCGCTCTTTGGACTCGCATGCTGCGCGATCGAGATGATGGCCACGGGTGCCGCTCGCTACGACATGTCGCGCTTCGGCTGCGAGGTGTTCCGCGCGTCTCCGCGCCAGTCCGACCTGATGATCGTCGCGGGTCGTGTCTCGCAGAAGATGGCGCCCGTGCTCCGGCACATCTACGACCAGATGCCGGAGCCGAAGTGGGTCATCAGCATGGGCGCATGCGCCTCGAGCGGCGGCATGTTCAACAACTACGCGATCGTGCAGGGAGTCGACAAGGTGGTACCGGTCGACGTCTACATCCCGGGCTGCCCACCGCGCCCGGAAGGGCTGCTGGACGCGGTCATGAAGCTGCAGAAGAAGATCGCCGGGGAGCTCCCCGGCTCGCTGCTCGGGTAGTGCCACGACCGCCGTGGGGTCGCCCATGAGCGGGGCGCGAGCAGCGGATCTCCTCGAGCGGGAGCTTCCGGCCGCGGTGCGCCGTCGCGACGACGGGTTCGGCGAGGTGACGGTGTGGGTCGACCGCGCCGACGTGGTCGCCGTCTGCACGTTGCTACGCGACCATCCTGAAGCGGCCTACACGACGCCGGTGTTCGTCACCGCCGTGGACTGGCCTGACCGCGAGCCCGCGGAGCCGCGGTTCGACGTGGTGTACATGCTGAGGTCGCTGCAGCACAACGACGTGTGCCGGCTCATTGTCCAGGTGACGGAGGACGATCCCAACGTGCCGACCCTCGAGGGCGTCTTCGCCGGCATGGACTGGCACGAGCGCGAGTGTTTCGACCTGATCGGGATCACCTTCACCGGCCATCACGACCTCAAACGGATCCTGCTGCCGACCGACTGGGACGGTCACCCGCTCCGAAAGGACTACGCGTCCTTCGGCGAGCCGATCGCCTTCACCCACAACCTCGAGTGGGCGCTGCCTGCGCAGGAGCGTCCACGGGATATGCCCGGAGGATCACGGTGACCGCGCTGCCGCCGCCGGGCACGCCCACCGCCGACCTCGATCCGCTCAGCGAGCAATACGAGGCGGGCCGCGAGTTGCTCGGTATCGAGGCCGGCCTCGACGCAATCGACCTCGTCGAGATCGGCGACAGCACCATGGAATTGAACATGGGACCGATGCACCCCTCGACCCACGGGGTGCTGCGCCTGGTGCTCAACCTCGACGGCGAAGTCGTGCGCGAGTGCCGCCCCGACATCGGCTACCTCCACACGGGATTCGAGAAGGACTTCGAGCGCCACACCTACCAGCAGTGCATCCCGTACACGGACCGGATGGACTACCTGTCGCCGCTCTTCAACAATCTCGGCTTCTCGCTGGCCGTTGAGAGGCTGCTCGGGATCGAGGTGCCGCTGCGTGGTCAGTACCTGCGCGTGATCATGTGCGAGCTCTGCCGGCTCGCGAGCCACCTGCTCTGGTACGGCACGAGCGCGCTCGACCTCGGCGCCACAACGGCGTTCGTATACGCCTGGCGCGATCGCGAGAAGCTCCTCGACATCAACGAGCTGGTCAGCGGCGTGCGCATGCACACGTCGTTCATCCGAGTCGGTGGCCTGCTCGCGGATGTCCCCGACGCGTTCTACGAGATGGTCGGAGCGGTCATCAAGACCTTTCCCAAGCTGATCGACGAGCATGAGCTGCTCATCACCAAGAACCCGATCTTTCGGCAGCGGACTGTTGGACTCGGCACCCTGAGCCCCGAGGACGCGATGGCGTACGGTGCGACGGGGCCGGTGCTGCGCGGCAGCGGGATCGCCTACGACCTCCGCAAGGCGCAGCCATACAGCTCATACGACCACTTTGACTTCGACGTCCCGATCGGTCGTACCGGCGACGTGTACGACCGGTATCTCGTGCGCATGCAGGAGATGCGCGAGTCGCTGAAGATCATCACGCAGGCTTTCGAGAATCTTCCCGACGGGCCGGTCAACACGACCGACCGGCGCGTCGCCCTCCCGCCGCGGAACGAGCTCAACACGAGCATGGAGTCGCTCATCCATCACTTCAAGCTCGTCACCGAGGGAATGCGCGTCCCCGCTGGTCAGGTCTACCAGGCGGTCGAGTCGCCTCGCGGTGAGCTTGGCTTCTACCTCGTGAGCGACGGGTCCAACCGGCCGTACCGGTGCAAGGTTCGCGCACCATCCTTCAGCAACCTCAGCGCGCTGCCGCACATGGTTCGAGGCGAGTTGATCGCCGACGTGGTTGCTGTGATCGGATCGATCGATATCGTGCTCGGCGACGTCGACCGATGACGCTGCAGGCAGCGACGCGGACCGCGATCGAGCGTGCCCGCGATCGCTATCCACTCGCGCGCAGCGCGATTCTCCCGGCCCTTTGGGCGGTCCAGCACGAACAGGGCCAGATCACCGCAGGCGCCATGACCGAGGTCGCTGGCATCCTCCAGGTGACCCCCAGCGAAGTCGAGGCGGTCTCGACGTTCTACTCGATGTACTTCCAGCACCCCCACGGGCGCCACGAGGTCATCGTCTGCATCAACGTCTCCTGCGCCCTGCGCGGTGCCGACGACATCGTCGACCACCTCGAGCGCACCCTCGGCTGCGCATCCGGCGAAACCACGGCCGACGGCGCATTCACCTGGGCGAGCACCGTCGAATGCCTCGGCGGCTGCGGCGGCGCCCCCACCATGCAGGTAGATCACCACTTCGAAGAGAACCTGACCCCCGACCGAGTGGACCAGATCCTCGGAGCCCTGCGATCGCAGCCGACGCCGCAAGAAGGGCAGGTGTCGAACGCGGGTGGCGTCGCGGGGGGCAGCGCCGGCGCGCCAAAAGCGCGACGGCGAGGGGTCCCCGCGACGACAGGACCCGCCCCAACTGAGCCAACCAATGCGGCGTCAGAGGCTGAGAGCTCAGCGGCGACCCCTCCTCAGGGTTCGGCGGGCCAAACCCCACTCACGACGCCTAAGGAGCCAGCATCGTCGGCGACCACGGGCCCCCAGACAAAGAAACCGGCCAGACGTCCCCGCAAGGCGGCTCAGTAGGATGCAGCGGCCGATGAGGACTCCCGCACCGAACCTGGTGGATCGCTGATGGCTGAGTACCGGCTGCTCACGAAGGATTTTGGCGCGGACGGGCTCCAGACGCTCAAGGGGTACGAGCGCGTTGGGGGCTACCAGGGCCTGCGCGACGCGTTCAAGAAGTTCACGCCGGAGACGCTCGTTGCCGAGGTGAAGACGAGCAACATCCGCGGTCGGGGTGGAGCGGGGTTCCCGACGGGCATGAAGTGGTCCTTCCTGCCCAAGGACGTGTTCCCGCGCTATCTGTGCTGCAACGCCGACAAGTCCGAGCCGGGGTGCTTCAAGGATCGGTACCTGATCGATGAGAGCCCGCACCAGCTCATCGAGGGGCTGCTGATCGCCTCATACGCGCTCCAGGTGAACGTCTCGTTCATCTATATCCGCGGCGAGTACCACGATCAGCGGCTGCTGCTCGAGCGTGCGGTGGAGGAGGCACGGGCGGCCGGGTACGTCGGCAGGAACATCCTCGGCAGCGGCTTCGATTGCGAGGTCATCGTCCATGGCGGTGCCGGCGCCTACATCTGCGGCGAGGAGACGGCGCTCATCGAGTCGCTGGAGGGGCTTCGAGGTCAGCCGCGGCTCAAGCCGCCGTTCCCAGCGGTGAAAGGCCTTTACGGGCAACCGACCGTGGTCAACAATGTCGAGACGCTGTGCAACATGCCGCACATCGTGCAGCGCGGCGGCGAGTGGTTCAAGTCGCTCGGCACCGAGAAGAGCGCCGGGACGAGAGTGTTCTGCTGCAGCGGGCATATCAATCGACCCGGAAATTACGAGATGCAACTCGGGACGCCGATTCGCGAGCTCCTCGACGAGGAGTGCGGCGGCATCTGGCGCGGTCACTCGCTCAAGGCCTTCCAGCCCGGGGGAGGATCCATGCAGGTGCTGCTGCCGCAGCACCTCGACCTCCCGCTCGACATGAACGCCGTGCAGGAGGCCGGGTCGTCGCTCGGAGCGGGAGCAATGATCTTCATGGACGAGACCACCTGTCTCGTCGACGTCTCCATGCGCCTGGTCGACTTCTACCGGCACGAGTCGTGCGGCAAGTGCGTGCCCTGCCGGGAGGGGACGTATTTCGAATCGGAGCTCATGCACAGGCTCGAGGCGGGGCTCGCGACGCGCGCTGAGCTCGCCAGTCTCGCGGACATCTGCTCGAACATGGATGGACGCTGCTTCTGCCCGCTCGGCGACACGGCGACATGGTTCGTCATGTCCGCGTACAAGTACTTCCAGGACGAGTTCGAAGCGCACTGCGGTGCCGGCCGCTGCCCGGTGAGGGCGCAGGCCACGGCTCTGGTGGCGTGACCGCCGTGGCGGAGACAGGGACGCCGCCCGAGCAGCTGGACGACGGCCGCGTCGGCATCAGCATCGATGGACGCGAGCTCCGCGTTCCCAAGGGAACCCTTGTGCTTGACGCGGCGACCGAGGCCGGCATCCACATTCCGATCTATTGCGCGCATCCGAAGATGGAGCCGGTCGCCGTCTGCCGCATGTGCCTGGTGAACATCGAGAAGTTTCCCAAGCCACAGCCCGCGTGCGCGACGGTCGCCGGTGACGGCATGGTGGTGCGCACCAACATTCCCGAAGTCACGAAACTTCGCGAGGGGATGCTGGAGTTCCTGCTCCTGAATCATCCGCTCGACTGCCCGGTGTGTGACCGCGGCGGCGAGTGCGACCTTCAAGACTTCACCTTCCGGTACGGCCCGGGCATCTCGCGCTTTCCCATCACCGAGAAGGTCCACTTCAAGAAGGCGGTTCCGCTCTCCGAGCACATCGAGCTCGATCAGGAACGATGCATCCTCTGCTGGCGCTGCGTTCGCTACTACGACGAGATCACCGGTGAGAAGGAGATCGTTCTCCAGCAGCGCGGCGTGGACACGTTGGTGGCGACGTTCGATGACCGGCAGTTGGAGTTGAAGTTCCAGGGCAACCTGCCCGAAGTCTGCCCCGTGGGGGCGCTCACGCACCGGAAGTACCGCTTCGTCTCGCGTCCATGGGATTTGCAGCGGACGGCGAGCATCTGCCCCGAATGCTCGTACGGATGCAACATCAACGTCGACAGCCGTGACTTCGAGGTGCGCCGCTTCGCGTCGCGCGACAATCCGCTTGTCGATGACATGTGGCTGTGCGATCGCGGCCGGTACAGCTTTGATCGCTGGAACACATCCGAGCGGGTTCGCCGACCGGTGGTGCGCAGTGATGACGAGTTGCTCGACGTCACGGTTCCTGAAGCCATCACCCAGGCTGCACGGCGGCTTCGCGAGATCGCGGAGGAGTACGGCGCCGCATCGATCGGGGTGATCGGCTCGAGCGCCGCCACCAACGAGGAGCTGTTCCTGCTCGAGCGACTGGCCCGCCAGGTGATCGGCACGCCGCACGTCGACCACCAGCTCGAGCCGTTCGACGGCCTCAGCGCCGCCGAGCACGAGCTCGGCATCGCCGAGATCGAGGACTGCGATGCGCTGATCGTGCTCGGCGCCGAGCCCGAGGAGCACGCGCCGGTGCTCACGCTGCGGCTCTACAAGGCCGAACACAAGAAGGGTGCACGGGTGACCCGATTGCGCAACGATGTCGCGGCCGCCGACGCCGCTGGCCGCGGTCAGTGGCGCATCGCGGATCGGCCTCATCGCCGACGAGACCAATCGCGCGCATGCAGCAGACCTGGCAGCGGCGCTCCGTGCTGTCGGCACGCTGCGGCGCCTGACCATCACGCGCGGGATGAACGGGCGCGGCGCAAAGGACCTTGGTCTGCTTCCCAATGTCGGCCCCGGCTACGCCTCACTCAAGGAGCCCGGCATGAACGGCCGCAAGATCCTCGAGGGCCTTGCCGCGGGATCGATGCGCGGGCTCGTGATTCTCGGGCCCAACCCGGCGCTCGAGGCGGAGGCCGAGCTGCTCGAGCGCGCGGTGCGCAAGGCGGCGTGTGTGGTGGCGTTCGACACACGTCCGGGGGTGGTGTCCCGCCATGCCACGGTTCTGTTTCCTGGACACGCGGTCTTCGAGAAAGCCGGCAGCGTCACCAATGTCGAGGGGCGCGTGCAGCGGATCCGCGCGGGTCTGCCGCCCGCGAGCGCGAGCCCGGTGGAGACGCGCGTGCTGACCAGCATCGCCGGCGAGATGGGAGCGGTCGGGTGGGGGTCAGGCGACCCGCTCGCGGTGAACCGTCTGCTGCGCGATGAGTTTCCCGCGTACGGGCGCGCTGGCAACGGCGGGCGTGCGCTGTTCAGCGCCGAGGCAGTCGCGTGATCGGTCCCGACGATCTCTGGTGGGTCCTGCTCATCAAGTGCGGGGTGCTCGTCGTCTTCCTGCTCACCGCCTTCGCGTACCTGACTCTCGCGGAACGCAAGATCTCGGCCCGCATCCAGCTCCGCTACGGGCCCAACCGTGTTGGTCCGTTCGGGATGCTGCAGCCTGCCGCCGACGGATTGAAGCTGTTCTTCAAGGAGAACGTCGCGCCCGCCGAACGCGACAAGATCCTGTACCTGGTGGGGCCAAGTCTGGCCGGCGGTGCGGCGCTGCTCGCGTACGCGGTGATTCCGTGGGGCACCAACAGCTGGTTTGGACACGTCTTTCACTGGGACATCGCCCACGTCAACGTCGGCCTGCTGTTCATCCTCGGGATCACATCCCTCGGCGTGTACTCGCTGTTCCTCGGAGGCTTCGCCTCGAACAGCAAGTACTCGTTGCTCGGCGGCCTGCGCTCGTCGGCACAGCTGATCTCCTACGAGATGGCGGTGTCGTTCGCCCTCATCGGCGTCGTCATCCTCTCCGGCTCGCTCGACCTGGAAAAGATCGTCGGCTCGCAATCAGGGCTGTGGTTCATCGTCCTGCAGCCACTCGCGTTCATCCTGTATTTCACGGCCGCGTTCGCCGAGACCAACCGGCTGCCCTTCGACCTTCCCGAAGCCGAGACGGAGCTCATCGCCGGGTATCACACCGAGTATTCGGCGATGCGTTTCGGCCTCTACTTTCTCGGCGAGTACATCAACATGGTGACGGTCTGCTCGATCGCCACCGCGCTGTTCCTCGGCGGCTGGCTGCCGCTGCTGCCGTTCCATCCGTTCGACTGGATCCCCGGGCCGATCTGGTTCCTCGGCAAGGTGCTCATCCTCCTCTTCGTGATGATCTGGGTGCGCTGGACACTCCCCCGGCTGCGCTACGACCGGCTGATGAATTTCGGCTGGAAGGTGCTGCTGCCGCTGGGTCTGATCAACATCGTGGTCACCGGCGCGATCGTCGCGGTCCGGGCATAGGAGTTGTGACGGCGTGATCAAGGAGATCGCCAAGGGCCTGGCGTTCACGCTGAAGAAGATGGGGACGCATCCCATCACGATCCAGTACCCCGAGGAGCAGAAGCCGGTGTCGCCTCGGCATCGCGGCCGGCACATCCTGCACCGGTACGACAACGGGCTCGAGCGGTGCATCGGTTGCGAGCTGTGCGCGGCCGCGTGCCCGGTCGGGTGCATCTATGTGCTCGCCGCTGAGAATGATCCCAAAGCGCCGATCTCGCCAGGCGAGCGATACGCCGAGCGGTACGAGATCAACCTCATGCGCTGCATCTACTGCGGGTATTGCGCCGAAGCGTGCCCGACCGAGGCGATCACGCTGGGTCCGCGCTTCGAGCTTGCTGACTACCGCCGGGAGCGGACGGTGGTCACCAAGGCGGAACTGCTGGAGTCATGGCCGGGCTTCACGCAAGGTCAGGGCCGACCGAGCCCTGTGGGCGCCGGGGCTGACCAGACCGGCCGCGAAGACCTCGACCCCGGTGTGCGTCCTCGAGCCGCGTGGGCTGCGCAGGAGAACACGCTCGACCACGAGACCGCGCCACGTCCGGGCGAGCTCGGCGTGCCCGTCGATGTGCCGACAGTCATCGAGCCGGGAGCGGGGAAGACGAAATGACGGTGCTCTTCGCGGTGGTGATCGCGCTCGCCGCCGTCAGCGCGCTCGGTGTCGTGCTCTCGCGCCAGACGATCTATTCCGCGCTGAGCCTCGTGCTGACCGTCTCGATGCTCGCGGTCCTGTTCCTGCTCCTCAACGCGCAGTTCCTGTTCGCTGTGCAGCTCATCATTTACGCCGGTGCCGTGGTGGTGCTCTTCATCTTCATCGTGGCCCTGCTCAGCCCGGACGCGGAGGACCGGCCGACGCTGGACCTGCGCGCCGTCATCGGCATCGCCGGAGTCATCGTGGTGACCGCGCTCGTGTTCATCGCGGCTCGCAACGGCATCACGTACAACACCAACGGATTTCATGCGACTGCCGTGGGCAGCGCGAGCGATCCGTACCATACCTTCAAATTCCCTCAGGACACTGTGAACAATGCCGGTAACGTGCAGACGGTGGCCGGGCAGCTGTTCACCAACTACCTGCTGCCGTTCGAGATCACCTCGATGCTCCTGCTGGTCGCGGCCATCGGGGCTGTGTATCTGACCAGGCGCTCGAGCAGGTGACGGAGCAGCGCGGATGCTGAATCCCAACCTCTTTCCCTACCTGCTCGGACTCGCCGCCTTCCTGTTCACCGTCGGCGCGATGGGCGTGCTCATCCGGCGCAACCCCATCGTCGTGTTCATGTGCATCGAGCTGATGCTCAATGCCGGCAACGTGGCACTCGTTGCGTACGGCCGCTTCCTCAACAGCGAGGAGGGGCAGATCTTCGCCTTCATGGTGATCGTCGTCGCCGCCGCGGAGGTCGTGGTGGGACTGGCGCTGATCACGCAGATCTTCCGGCTCGGCCGTGAGCTGGACGTCGATGACCTGAGCGAGATGAAGGAATGAACGTCAGCACCGCGTCGACGCTTGTCCTCCTGGTGCTGCTCTTCCCACTGCTCGGTTCGGCGCTGAACGGGTTCCTCGGACCGGTTTTCGGCCGCCGTTTCGTCAATCTCGCAGGGACGGTCTCGATCTTTGCGTCGTTCCTTGTCGCGTGCATCGTGCTCGCCAACGTCGTCGGTGCCCCGTCCGGGCAGGGTTCGATCACCGTCCGCCTCTGGGACTGGATCAACCTTGGTGGGGGCACAAACCTCGCGGTCGGCATGGACTTCACCCTCGATGCCCTGAGCGCGCTGATGCTCATGGTCATCACGGGCGTCGGCTTTCTGATCCACGTCTACAGCGTCGGCTACATGGAGCACGACACAGGGTTCGCCCGGTTCTTCAGCTACATGAACTTCTTCATCTTCTCGATGTTGATGCTCGTGCTTGCGGCGGACCTGCTGATCCTGATCATCGGCTGGGCCCTGGTTGCGTTGAGCAGCTACCTGCTCATCGGCTTCTGGCACGACCGTCCGACCGCGGTCGCGGCCGCTCGCAAGGCATTCATCACCCAGGTCATCGGTGACGTTGCTCTTGTGATCGCGGCGTTTCTCATCGTGCTCAACACCCATACCCTGAGCCTGCCGAACATATTTGCGCGCACGCAGGCGTTTCCGGCGGGCGGTGCGCTGGTCACCGGGATCTGCGCGCTCCTGGCGATCGGGGCCTTCGCCAAGAGCGCGCAGTTCCCGCTGCACACGTGGCTACCCGACGCGATGGAGGGTCCAACCCCCGTCTCCGCGCTGATCCACGCCGCCACCATGGTCACGGCGGGCGTGTACCTGATCGCGCGGTTCCACGTGCTCTTCAACCTCGCTCCCGTCGCCGAAGGCATGGTGGCATGCGTCGGCATGGGAACCGCGGTGATGGCGGGCATCATCGCGCTCTCGCAGATCGACATCAAACGTGTGATCGCCTATTCGACGATGTCGCAGATCGGATTGATGATCTACGCGGTCGGCATCGGCGCGTATTCCGCGGGCATGTTCCATTTCGCCATGCACGCGGTGTTCAAGGCGCTGCTCTTCATGGCGGCCGGCAATGTGATCCACGCTCTCCACGACGAGCAGGACATCCGTCTCATGGGTGGCTTGCACGCCCGCATGAGGTGGACTCACGTCGCCTTCGGCGCCGGGTCACTCGCTCTCGCTGGCTTCTTCCTGTTCTCGGGATGGTTCAGCAAGGAGGATCTGCTCGGCTTCGGTACCGTGTCCGGCCCGGGGCCGGCGCCCTGGATCCTCTACGCGGTCGGTGTCGGCGTCAACGTGCTCACCGGCCTGTATGCCTTCCGTCTCTACTTCACCGTTTTCCAGGGTGAGCCGCAGACCGCCCGAGGCTTCGGCGTCAAGGAGGCGGGGTACCCGATGTTGATCCCGGTGGTCATCCTCGGCGCGCTCTCGGTGATCGTCGCGTGGCCACTCCAGTTCCCGCTGCCCAACACCCTCCACGTGTTCAGCGACTTCCTGAGCCCCGTCTTCGCGGGCTCCCAGTCGCCCCTGCTCCACGACCCATCCTTCGGCCTCGCGCTCGTGGGCCTGGTCATCGGGACCGCTGCGAGCCTGATCGGCATCGGGCTCGCCATGCGCCTCTGGTATGAGCACCGGCCGGATCCACAGGTTGTGCTCGCGAGCCTGCCCCGGGTGATCCCGCTCCTCTCCTACAACAAGTTCTACTTCGACGAGATCTACGACCGCGCGCTCGTGCAACCGGTCAAGGCGGTCGCTCGGACCGCACGGCGCGTCGTCGAGCCCGACGTCATGGACAGCTGGGTCCAGGGTATCGGCGAGTTGCTGCGTGGGTTCAGCCTTGACCTCCGCCTCGTCCAGACCGGATTGATCCGCGACTACGCGTCGATCTTCACCGTGTTCGCGGTCGTGCTCGTGGTCGTGTGGGTGTTCATCGCGCGATGAACCACATTCCCTGGCTCACCCTGCTGATCGTCATTCCCGCCGGCGCGGCGATCCTGCTCCAACTGGTCCCGCGGCGCCTGACGGCGGTGGTCAAGGGACTCACCATCGTGGCGACACTCGCAGGTGCGGTCATCGTCACGCTGCTTCTGCTCTGGATGCCGGGCAACAAGGCGACCGGTGGACCGCTGCCACTCCACTTCCAGGAAACGCACGCCTGGTTGCCGGCCCTCAACACCACGTACCACCTCGGCATCGACGGTATTTCGGCCTGGTTGCTCGCACTCAACGCCGGCGTGTTCCTGCTTGGGGCTCTCGCGATCTCGCGCAAGGCCACCGACCGCCTGCGCTTCTACTGCACCTTGGTCCTGCTGACCGAGGCCGCCACCACCGGCGTGCTCCTGTCGATCGACCTGCTGCTGTTCTACATGTTCTGGGAGGGGATGCTCGTCCCCCTCTACGTGCTGCTCAGCAACTGGGGTGGCGACAAGCGAGGTCCCGCAACCCTCAAGTTCATCGTGTACACGGTCGCCGGCAGCCTGCTGATGCTGGTGGCGATCATCTATCTGTACATCCAGTCGCCGTCCGGCTCCTTCGATCTCGAGCGAATCCTTGCGCAGCCGATCAGCTCCGGAAGCGCATTCGTCATCCCGATCATCCACGTCACGACGTTCACGCCCAAGGAGCTGGCGTTCATCTGCTTCGCGCTCGCGTTCGCCATCAAGATCCCGATCGTCCCGCTGCACACGTGGCTTCCCGATCTCTACGAGGCGTGCCCGCCCGCCGTGCTGGTGTTCTTCGCGGGCGTCGTCAGCAAGCTCGGCGCGTATGGCTTCATCCGCTTCGCGCTGACACTCTTCCCCGGGGAGATGGAGCGGTACCGGTTTGTGCTGGCCGGGTTTGCTGTGCTCAGCATCATCTATGGAGCGCTGATGGCGCTGTCGGAGCGCGACCTCAAACGGATCGTCGCCTACGCGAGCATCAGCCACCTCGGCTTCATCGCGCTGGGCATCTTCTCACTCACCGACAACGGGATCAACGGTGCGGTGATCCAGATCATCAACCACGGCATCATCATCAGCGCGCTCTTCCTCATCGTCGGCTACGTCGAGGCTCGCACCGGGACGCGTGATCTCGGCGAGCTCTCCGGCCTCGAACGCCGAATGCCCTGGCTGTATTTCCTCTTCCTGGTGGCGACGCTCGCAGGCCTCGGCATGCCGGGGATGAACAGCTTCGTCGGTGAATTCACGATCATGCTGGGAGCGTTCCAGCTCAACTGGGTCTACGCGGTCCTCGCCGGTGGCGGGGTGATCCTCGCCGCGTGGTACATGCTTCGCCTCCACCAGGGACTCATGCACGATCCTCCCAAGCCGCGAACCGAGGGCGTGCACGACCTGCACATCGGCGAGGGGCTGTTGCTGGTGCCGCTCGTCGCGATGATGATCTTCATCGGGCTGTATCCGAAGCCAATCACCGATGTCTCCACGGGATCGGTGAACACGTACGTCAGCCTCATACAACCCGCCGCGTCGAACCCGGGCACCCAGTGATGCTGATCGCCGCTTCGCCGGTCCCGCTTTCGTTTCCCGGTGGACGCGATCTCGTCGGCATCCTTCCCGAACTCGTCCTCGGCGGCGCGTTCCTGCTGCTCATGCTCCTCGACCTCGTCATTCCCGCGTCACGACGGACCTGGCTCGCGGGGTTCGCGCTGCTCGGGATCGCAGCCGCGTTCGGGGTCACGATCTGGGCATGGTTCGACGCGAACCCCGGTCGCCTGGTGTACTCAGGCTCATTCGCGTATGACCGCTTCGCGCTGTTCGTCGACGCGATCCTGCTGGTGAGCGCCGGGCTTGTGGTGATGATCAGCCCGAACTATCTGAACCGCCGCGGTCTGCACTACGGCGAGTACTACGCGCTGATCCTCGCCGCCACGCTCGGGATGATGCTGCTCGCCGGCGCCACGAGTCTCATGGTCATCTTCCTGGCGATCGAACTGCTCTCCCTTGCGCTCTACGTGCTCAGTGGCTTCTCGAGACACGAGGAACGGTCACAGGAGGCGGCGCTGAAGTACCTGTTGCTGGGCGGCTTCGCGTCGGGGTTCCTGCTCTTCGGCATGGCATTGATCTACGGCGAGACGGGACATACGCAGCTCGCACAGATCGCAGCTGCCATTCAGAGTCAGACCACCATCACCGTCGACCCGCTCCTGCTCGCCGGCGTCCTGCTGCTCTTCATCGGCTTCGCGTTCAAGGTGTCGGCTGCGCCGTTCCACTCCTGGACACCCGACGTGTATCAGGGTGCGCCGACCTCGGTCACGACCTTCATGAGCGTCACCACCAAGGTCGCCGCGTTCGCCGCGCTCGTCCGCGTGTTCACGTACACCTTCGATGGCGGCGGGACTCACTTCTACCAGCACTGGGAGCCGGTGGTCGCCCTGGTGGCGATCACGTCGATGGTCGTCGGCAACATCGCGGCACTGACCCAGACGAGCGTCAAGCGCATGCTGGCGTACTCCGGCATCGCGCAGGCGGGATACATCCTCATCGGGGTGGCGGTCGGCCCCGTGCTGTTGCCCTCGGGTCAGACGAGCTCGTTCGGGACGATCGGGGTGCTGTACTACCTCGCCGCGTACGCGGTGAGCAACATCGGTGCGTTCGCGGTCATCACCGTGATGGCCGGACGCGGCGAGGACCTCGACAGCTACGACGGTCTGCGCGGCCTCGCGCATCGCCGTCCTTTCGTGGCAGCGAGCATGGCCCTCTTCCTCTTCTCGCTCGGAGGGTTCCCGCCGACCGCCGGTTTCTTCGGCAAGTTTCTCGTCTTCACGGCTGCCATCAACGCCGGTCAGGTCCCGCTCGCGCTGTGGGGCATCGCGACCAGCGCGGTGTCGGCGTTCTACTACCTCAGGGTCGGGTTGCTCATGTACCAGCGTCCGGCCGTGGGGGCGGCGGAATACCGGTGGTCACGCACCGGGTTCTCGGGCAGCGCGGTCCTGGTAGCGACGACCGCCGGCACGCTCATCCTCGGAGTCATGATCGTGCTCGTCTACACGGCGGCGACGGCGTCGCTCAAAGGGTTGATCGTGTGAACGACGAGCTGCTCAAGGGATTTATCGAGATCGTGAGTCCCGAGGGCGTGGCGGGCGACGTTGTGAGCCCGGCGGACCT
Source organism: Candidatus Dormiibacterota bacterium (assembly GCA_963756075.1). Taxonomy (GTDB): domain Bacteria; phylum Chloroflexota; class Dormibacteria; order Aeolococcales; family Aeolococcaceae; genus Palsa-851. Next base: position 1,230,220 of record CAVWMH010000002.1, read on the forward strand.
GCCGGCGCTGGCGCTCGTCGCGAGTTTCTGCAACGAACACGGGGTTCCGATCAGCGCGACCAGCGGGAATCCGGCGCCGGCGGGAGGCGCGCCCGAGCGCGGCGGGATCATCCTCAGCGTCCACCGACTGACCACGATCGAGCTCGCTGCCGCGGGGCTCACAGTCCGTGCGGGAGCCGGCGCGACCGTTGCTCGAGTGCGCACGACGGTGGCTGCGGACAAGCTCGCCGTGGTCGGTCTCGGCGCGGACACGGGATCGGCGCATGTCGGCACACTTGTGGCACGCGGCGAGGTGCCTCGGCGTGCGATGGCGGGCGTTGAGGCCGTGCTCTCCACGGGAGAGGCCGTCAAGGCCGGCGGCTCCGCGCTGAAGGACGTCGTCGGCTACGATCTGACCGCCGCGCTGCTCGGCAGCGCCGGCCGCCTGGCGATCATCGCGGCGGTCACCTTCCGGCTCGAGCCGGCAGGGGCTCGCACGGCGACCGACAAACCTCCTGGCACTCGAACATGGCAGGCCGGGCTGGCCGGCGCCTTCGATCCGAAAGGCCTCCTGCGCTCAGGCGCATTGCGGTGAGGGGCAGGGTCAGGGAGGTCGCCGGGAAGTACTGGCACGAGTACACGCGGATGCGGACCGCGATCTTCCTGCTCCTCGGCATCCTCATCATCGTCCTCATCGGCTCGTTCGTTCCTCAGCAGAACACCTCGGATCCGGGCAAGGTCGAGGCGTTCCTGACGGCGTGGCCGAACCTGAATGTGCTGCTCGCCGACCTCCAGCTGCCGCTCACCCAGGTGTTCGTGTCGCCGGTCTTCTACGTCCTGCTCGGTCTGCTCTACGTGTCGCTCGGTTGGTGTGTCATACGTCGTGGCAGGGCGCTCATCATGCGCACGGCGCGCGGCTACAAGCGCACGCCGCAGTACTGGGGAGAGTGGGGATCATGGCTGTTCCACAGCTCGTTCTTCCTCCTGCTCATCGCGGTCGTCTGGGGGAAGGCGACCGGGTACCAGGGGCTCGTGACCCTCACGCAGGGGCAGAGCTTCACGAACACGCCGGCCGGCTACGACACCCTGCAGCAGGGGCTGCTCTTCCATGGGAATTACGCGCCATTCACGTTGCGCCTCAACAGCTTCGAGGCGACCTACGCATCCAACGGTGAGGCCAGCAACTACGTGAGCAACGTGACCGTCCTTGAGCACGGGAGGAAGGTTCAGACCAAGGACATCCTGGTCAACGATTTCCTCAGCGTTGACGGCGTCAATGTGTACCAGCAGGACTACGGCTGGGCGCCGACGATCGTCGTGAAAAACCCCGCCGGGCAGACTGTGTACGACGGATCCATTCAGTTCTTCGACGACCCGAGCAATCTCGGCAACAAGGCCCTGGCGGACGGGGTCCTCAAGGTCCCCGACTTCAACTACACGATCGCGGGCGCCTCGGAAGCGGTGCAGATCGGCGCCAAGATGTCCTTCTTCCCTGACGCGTCGGTGATCCCCTCGGTCGGTGCCAACGGTTCCATCAATCCCACCGCCACCTCATATGGGCCGGGAGGTGTCGCACCGCGCAATCCGGTGGTGGAGATGCAGCTGTACGTCGGCAACCTCGGCCTCAACAGCGGCGCACCGCAGAACGTGAACCAGCTCAACACGAATGCGATGACGCCCTATTTCACGAACGCCCAGGTGATTCCGATCACGCTCGGTCAGACCCTGCAGCTGCCGATCGACACCAGGAACGGCAAGGCGGTCAACTTCTCGATCTCCTTCCCCTCGGTGGCCCAGTATTCCCTGTTCCAGGTCAACGATGACCAGGGTGTGCTGCTCGTGTACACGTCGTTCATCCTGATCATGACCGGGCTGCTCACCAAGCTCTACCTGCGTCCGTTCCTCGAGCGCAGGCAGCGCAGGCGGCGCCAACCGATCACCCTCGACCGGCGCTGGTCGTCGGATGCGAGCGGCGAGCCTCAAGCACCCGAGCGAGAACCCGAACCCGCCTCCGTGTGATCGGGTCCGGGCGCGAGCTCGGCGATCCGCGCGGGGGTGAGGTAGGTGAGACGGCGCAGCGCCTCACCTACGTAGTCGAGTTGGAGGAGCCCACCCTTGGCGCATTGCAACCGGTGCAGTGCGTATCGCGGGCGGTGCTCGGCGGTGACCCAGAACCCCTGGATCGGGTCCCCATGGCTGACGCAGATGCCGCCATCACCGGGATGATCCGCGAGCAGGCGCATGAGCGGCCGGCTCACGCGTGTGGACAGTGCCGCAACGGACTCGTCATTGCTGAGCACACCCGGCAACACCATGTGGATCAGCCAGAGGGGACGGCGCCAGGGCACCTGTTTGGGCGGGACTCCCTGGAGATACAGTCCGAAGCGCGTTTCGATCAGGTCCTCGGTATACGTGATCGGCACGGAGTCGAGGTACGACGCGATGATCTCCGCCGTTTGCCTCGCGCGCTCGAGTGGACTCGAGTAGATCTGACGCGCCGTAGAGCGTGCGAAGTATCGCCCCAGCGCGTGCGCCTGTCTGATGCCCTTCTCGCTCAGTGGAAAGTCAGGAAGGTGACCGTAGAGCACGCCGTTGGGGTTGCGGACGTCGCAGTGGCGAACCAGGTGGAGGCGGGTCGGCACGGGCGCTTGACTCACGGATGGCGATGCTACGGGATGCCGGCGAAGCGAGGTACCGGGTCAGGCCGCGGCTCCTCGAACGCGATTGGCGAGCGGCACCATCATTTCTTCACAATATGCGGTCGTGGCGCACCTGGCGCGCGGACGCACCAACGCGCGGGACGACAACACGACGTACGGGATTCCGCCACGCATGCAGCGCAACCTGTACATCATCCTGCCGGTCGCGCTCTATCTGCTGCTGCGCCTCCCGTCGCTCATCGAACCGCAGTGGTATTCGGATGAGGCCGGCTATGCGTCGACCGCCTGGCTCACGCATGCCGGATACGGCCTCTACGTCGACGCGTGGAACAACAAGCCGCCGCTGCTGTTCGGCATCTACGGTCTCAGCGAGGCGCTCTTCGGGGCGAGCGAGGCGGGCATCCATGCACTCTCGATCCTGAGCGGTCTCGCCGCGATCATCGCTGCCGCCTGGGGCATGTCGCGCCTCTTCTCGAAACGCGCCGCGTTGTGGGGCGGCCTGGCGATCGCGATCATCGTCGGGTCGCCGATGCTCGATGGCAACCTGGCGCTCCCCGAGAGCCTGCTCATCGGCCCGGTGACGGTCGCGATGGTGTGGTTCCTGTGCTCGTGCACCGGTGCGGCGGTGCGAAAGCCGCGCACCATCACGCTCGTATGCATCGGCCTGCTCTTCGCCTGTGGCTTCCTGATCCAGCAGACCGCGATCGCCGATTTCGCCTCGGTGATGCTCTGGTGCCTGGTGCGCCGCAACTGGCGGACGATGCTGAGGGTTGGCGCGATGTTCACGATCACGATCGCTGCGGTGATCCTGCCCTTCATGGTGACGTCGGGCGTCCACAATGTCTGGTACGCACTGGTGACGTCGTATGTGGACTACCTCAACGATGCGCTCGGCGACCAACTCCCCGCCTATCTCCTTCGCATCATGATCGTCGTCGCGATCGGGCTGGTGGCGTGGCTCCTTCGCAATGCGAACGATGATCGCCTCGAGCTCGTGCGCATCTGGGTCGCCGCGCTGCTGTTCACCGCGATCGCGGCGGGATATCCGTATGAGCATTTTCTGCTGCCTGTGATCATCCCGCTGGTGATGCTGGTCACCGGCCTCGTGTCGCGCCACCACGATCACCTGCTGCAACGCGTCCGGCGGCCTCGCGTTCTCGTGGCCGGCGCCCTCTTCGCGGCGATCGCCTCCACCGGTTGGTCGCTCTTCATGGCCGGGTACCGATCGACAATCTGGAGCGTCGGGTACTACGCCAACGCGATCAGTTACGTGTCAGGTTCGATATCGGAGCTCAACTACGACACCTACTTCGACGGCCTCAGCTACGGCGAGCACGAGGCCGAACAATGGATCAGCAGTCACAATCTCGTCGGCGTCACCGCGATGTTGTGGACGAATCTCGCCTGGCCGCTTGTTGATGACGACCTGTTGCCACCGACGCGCAGCGGTCCGCTGTACGTGACCCTCGCGCTCGAGAAGGGCACCGCCGGCATCCTGTCGAGAATGAACGCGACGCCGCCGGAATTGATCCTGATCACCCCGGTCGGCATCCAGCACCTGAGTGACGTCCGCGCGTTCATCAGCGGCCATCGATACCAGGAGGTGATGAATGCAGACGGCATCGAGCTCTACGTGCGCTCAGACGGCTGAGCCAGCACGTGTGCGCCCCCGGTAGGAGTTGAACCCACGGCCGTCGAGTTAGAAGCTCGCTGCTCTATCCGCTGAGCTACGGGGGCACGCGGCGAGTGTACCTGCGGCGATTCGTCCGGACCGCCGTCCACCGCGCCATATAATCGCCGAGCCTCCTCTCCGGAGTTCTCATGGTGGCCATAGCTCAGCTGGTTAGAGTGCCAGGTTGTGGCCCTGGAGGTCGCGGGTTCGAATCCCGCTGGCCACCCCAATTCCCCGCTACAGTCGCCGCCGATGACTGCAGACGAGACCGGCGACCACATCGCACGCAATCGCTCCGCCTGGAACGTGTCGGCCGCGGAGTATCAGGAGCCTGGGCGGCGGAACTGGGCTTCGGAGCCGTCGTGGGGGATATGGGGCATTCCGGAGACCGAGGCGCATCTCCTCCCCGACGTCCATGGGCTCGACGCCATCGAGCTGGGCTGCGGCACCGCCTATGTCTCAGCGTGGCTGGCGCGCCGCGGGGCGAGGCCCGTCGGCCTCGACCTGTCGGAGAACCAGCTCGCGACCGCGCGCGCCCTTCAGGACGAGCATGACCTCCACTTCCCGTTGATCCACTGCAGCGCCGAGGCAATACCCGTCGCCGACGCCACGTTCGACCTGGCGATCAGCGAGTACGGTGCCGCCATCTGGTGTGACCCGTATCGCTGGATCCCTGAGGCGGCCCGGGTCCTCCGCCCCGGTGGCCGGCTGATCTTCCTCGGCAATGGGCCTTTGCTCGTGCTCACGATGACCAACTCCGACGCAGACGGACCGGCCGGGACAACACTTCGTCGCGACTACTTCGGGATGCACAGGTATGAGTGGCCGGACGACGACAGCGTGGAGTTCCACCTGAACCACGGCGACTGGATCCGTCTGCTCCGTGGCAGTGGATTCGAGGTCGACGACCTGATCGAGCTGCGTCCCTCGGGCGACGCGACCACGCGGTATCCGTTCGTCACGCTTGGCTGGGCCTTACGCTGGCCGTCAGAGGAGGTCTGGGTGGCGCGACGTCGGTAGACTGCCGGACCATGAATGACGATCGCTGGGACGCCGTCGACGCGTATACGACCGGACTGCTCCAACCTGCCGACCCCGTGATGGAGGCGGCGATCAAGGAAGCCGCCGACCTCCCGAACATTGCGGTGTCAGCTGCTCAGGGGCAGTTTCTGCACGTGCTCGCCCGCGCGATCCACGCCCGCCGGATCCTCGAGATCGGCACGCTCGGGGGGTACAGTGCCATCTGGCTGGCCCGCGCGCTGCCCGACGACGGCAACCTGATCAGCCTCGAGCTCGAGGAGCGCCACGCTGAGGTGGCGCGCCGGAACTTCGCACGGGCAGGACTGGATGGCAAGATCGAGGTGAGGGTCGGCCCGGCGCTCGAGAGCCTCGCGAGGCTCAGGGCCGGCCGCGGCGAGCCGTTCGATCTCGTCTTCATCGATGCCGACAAGCGCAACACCCCCGAGTACTTCAGCGCCGCTGTCGACCTCTCGCATTCCGGGAGCCTGATCGTCGTGGACAACGTGGTGCGCCAGGGCAAGCTGATCGACACCGAGAGCGAGGACCCCGACGCGGCGGGGATGCGCCGTCTCATCGAGCAGATGGGCTCAGACCGCCGCGTTGCTCCGGCGGTGATTCAGACCGTCGGGGTCAAGGGCTGGGACGGCTTCGCCTTCGCCCTGGTGGTGGAGTCCTAAGCGGGGATCAGCGCGCCGGGCATTCCGAGCGCAGCGGTCGTTCGTTGCGCGGCATCTGTTGCCACAGAGACAGGAACCTCGCCGCCATGCAGCAGCGCGTCCGCGTGCGGCAGCCATGAGGCGTCGTCGGCAAGCTCCGCGATTGCCGGCTCCCCGCCGAGACGGGAGAGGTACCTCGACGCAATCCATCCGAGCCGGCCGCTGCCGGTGTCCGCCGCGAATTGGTTGGCCTGCTCAGCGAGCCGCGCGCCGATCGCCAGGGTTGCCATGCGCCGGGCCAGGCGCCGTAGCGGAAGCTGTCTGGCGTCGGGGTCGTCGAATGCCTGCAACGCCCGGAACTGGCCTTCGACGCGTTGCAGCGCGTCGATGAGCAGGCCACCCAGCGGCGCCACGGCTCCGCCGCTCGAGACCGCCTCGGCGCGGCGTTCGGTATCGCCAAGGTAGCCGGGGAGCGCGCCGTGCTCGATGGCGCGCTGCACATCGAGCGCGATCACGTTGCCCGATCCCTCCCAGATCGCGTGCACGTACACATCGCGCAGGATCCGGGCGTCGGGCCAGTCTTCGATGAACCCGTTGCCCCCGCGCACCTCCATGCCCTCGGTGGCGCAGACGCGCGCACGTTCAGTGCCGTGCATCTTGAACAGCGGCGTCAGCAGTCGCAGCGCTGACGCCGCTTCCTGATCGCCGGAGTCCGCGGCGTCGGACAGCTCCGCGACGCCCATGGCGGCGGAGAGCCCGGCGACCGAGTCCACCACCAGCTCCGCGAGCGTGTCGCGCATCAACGGGTGCAGATCGAGGCGGCGTCCGAAGGTCGATCGACCGGCGGTGTGGGTCAAGGCCTCGAATGCGCTGCGCCGCATGGCGCCGGCGGTGGCGGTGGCGATGCCGATCCGGGTGGCGTTGACCATGTCCATCATCTGCGGCAGACCGCGATCGATGGCGCCGACCTGCCAGGCGAACGCGTCGCGCAGGCCGACCTCGGCGGAGGCCATCGCGTGCGTTCCGAACTTCTCCTTGAGGCGATGGATGACGAACGAGTTGCGCGTGCCGTCCTCGAGCAGCCGCGGCATGAGAAAGAGGCCGAGCCCTCGCGGACCCGGCGGCGCGCCCACCGGTCTCGCGAGCACGAGGATGAGGTCGCTGTGCGCACAGCTGGCGAACCATTTCTCACCGGAGAGGCGCCAGGAGCCGTCGTTCGCCCGGGTCGCGACGCTCTCGTTGGCCCCGACATCCGATCCCCCGGCCTTCTCGGTCAGGAACATCGCCACCGTCAGGTGATTGCCGGTGTCATCGGCGATGCGCGGCACGAAGCGCGCCGCCAGGGCGGCGTCATTGCGTTCGAGGCACCGAGCGGCGGCGTCCATCATCCCGATGGGACATCCCGTGATCGCCTGGTCCGACTCGAGGAAGAGATACAGCATCGCGGTGACCAGGCTTCGCGGCGCCCGCTCGGAGAGCCCGCGCCAACCCGGGGCGTAGGCGGCGCGGACGGCGCCGAAGCCGAGCACCGTCGACTCGAGCTCCTTGTACGCCGGATGGAACTCGATCTCGTCGATGCGCTCGCCGCGGCCGTTGTACGAGCGCAACTCCGGCGGGTGCCGGTCCGCGTTCCGGGCGAGCGGCTCGATCACCGTGGGCACCACGGAGCCGAGCTCGTGGAGCGCACCCTCCGCGACGGGCCAGAGCGCCTCGCCGACCGTCCGGCGAGTCAGCCAGCGCAGATGCTCGTCGGGAAGGTACCAGTCGGATGCGTCGGCGGCCGGGATGTAGTCCGCCCCGGGGTCAGAGGGCAGCATCGATCCCACGATAGCGCGCCCGCTCGGTCACCACAGACCCCTGGCCTCGAAGACCCGTTTGAGGGTGCGAGGGCGGTCGGTCATGATGCCGTCCACGCCGAGGTCGAGGAGCATCTCCATCTGTGCCTCGTCGTCGACCGTCCACACGTGTACGGGAAGCCCGGCGCGGTGAGCGGCGTTCACAAAGCGCCGGTCGAGGCGTAGCTTGCCCCACCGCTGTGGCACCTGGAGGCAGTCGGCGTGGAAGCGGGGCATGATGCCCGTTCTCGACGCGGCATACGCCATCGCGCTGGCAACCTGACCCATGGAGGAGCAGATGCGTCCACGCGCCAGCGCCCGGATGCGTGCCACCCGGCGGTCGGAGAACGACCCGATGCACACCCGGTCGAAGGCGTTGAGACGGGTGATGAGTGTCACCAGCGGCGCGACGGTGTCATCCGCCTTGGCGTCGATGTTGAGCGAGACGTCGTCCCAGCGCGTCAGCAGCTCCTCGAGCGTCGGGATGACGACTCCGGTGCCGCGGAACGGGAAGGTGAGCCCCCCGTCCAGGCTGAACGCGTACCCGGCGTCGGCCTCGCGTACTTCGGCGAGTGACAGCCGGTTGATCCTTCCGGCACGATCGGTGAGGCGGTCCAGGCTACTGTCGTGGAAGGCGAGCAGGACGCCGTCGGCGGTCACGTGGACGTCCGTCTCCAGGTAGCGATATCCCATCGCCACCGCGGCCTCGAAGGCGGGCAGGGTGTTCTCGGGAGCCTCGCCGCCACCCCCGCGATGGGCGAAGGCGATCGTGTTCGATCTCTCGAGAAAAGAACGCTGGACCATGGACTGGTCGTCAGGGTACCGGGATGGGTCGCTAGCGCACCCAGGTTCCCGCGCCGGACAGCGCGCTGAAGAGCGGGCGCTGAGCGCGCCCATCGGCGACGCACACGGCTCCGACGCCGCGGAGGCGCGCCTCCCGGCTGGCCCGGAGCTTGACCCGCGCCCTGCCACCGATGGCCGGAATGAGGTGCTCGGCGTCACTCGTCGAGAGCCGTCCGATGAGGCTCGTCTCGTCGGACGGGTCGCGGAGCAGGCCTGGCGTATCGGCGAAGATCATCAGCACGCTCGCCCCCATGGCGACGGCGACCTCGGCGGCCAGCCGGTCTCCGTCGACGTTGATGGCGGTCCCGTCCTCGGCAGCGATCGGCGGACAGATCACGGGCGTCACCCCGGCGGCAAGCAACCGGCCGAGAAGTACCGAGTTCGACCGTGTCGATGCTGCCCACATGGTTGTCGTGGAGCACCTTGACGCGGCCGTTCTCGCGAATGCGCAGGGCGGGCCGCCGCGTGCCCCGAACCAGGCCGCCGTCGAGACCGCACATGCCGAACGCGTTGACGCCGAGCTGCCGCAGCCGCTCGACGATTCGCTTGTTCGCTCTGCCCGCGTAGGCCATCAGGAAGTGGTCCATCGTCGTCGCGTCGGTGAATCTGCTCACATCGCCCCGCTCCGATTCCACCATCCGCGGCGGGCTGCCGAGGCGGGTGGAGAGTTCGTCGAGCGCCCTGCCGGCGCCGTGGACGACCACGGTCTGCTCGGTGGTGGTCGCGATGTCCTCGAGGAGCGGGTCGAGCCGGCGGACGCTGCCGCCGATCTTCACGACGATCATCAGATCGGGTACAGGCCGCCGAACTCGAGACCGAGTGTCTCGGGGAACCCGTGCCGGATGTTGCATGCCTGCACGGCCTGACCCGCCGATCCCTTGACGAGATTGTCGAGCGCAGCCGTCACGACCACGCGGCGCGAGTGCGGGTCGCGCTCGAAGCCGACATCGCAGTAGTTGGTGCCGGCCAGGAGCTTCGGGGAGGGGGAGCGGTGCAGCCCGGTCCGGGACTTGACGATGCGAACGAACGGCTCGGATGCGTACCGCGATCGGTATACCCGCCAGAGCTCGCGCTCATCGAGGTCGGCGTTGATGAACGCATGGGCGGTGATCAGCACGCCGCGCACGGCCTCGACCGCCGTGGCCGAGAAGGCGACGCCTGGGCTCCCAGCGCCGAGGTGGAGCTCCTGGACGATCTCGGCGGTGTGCCGGTGACCGGTGGGCGCGTACGAACGCGTCTCGCCGCTCCGATGCGCATGGTGGGTCGCCTCACCCGCTTGTGCACCGCCCGCTGAGGAGCCCACCTTCGCCTCCACGACAATGGGAATCGCCGGGTCGAGCAGCCCGGCGCACGCCAACGGGGCGAGACCGAGGATGGACGCCGTCGCGAGGCAGCCGCCGGCCGCGATGAGCGATGCCGACGCGATGTCGGCGCGATGCATCTCGGCGAGGCCGTAGACGGCGCCGTCGAGCAACTCGGGCGACGGGTGGGTCCAGCCGTACCAGCGCGGATAGTCCTCGGGGTCGCGTAGCCGGAAGTCTGCGCCCAGGTCGATCACGACCGGTGCTGCCGCACGGAGTTGATCAATGGCGCCGCTGGATTCGCCATGGCCCATCGCCGAGAAGACGACGTCGGCGTCGCGCAACGCGACGCGTGACGAGAAACGCAACTCCGTCCGGCCGCGCAGGGGCGGGTGGACCGAGGCAACGGGCTTGCCGGCGAGCCGCTCCGACGTCACCTGAACCACCTCGATCTCGGGGTGGCCCGCCAGGAGGCGCAGCACCTCGCCACCCGCATAGCCCGCGCCTCCGACGACGGCTGCGCGGATCATCGTGCTCCCAGCGCCGCTTCGAGCACCGATACTGCGCGCTCCAGCTCCGCAACCGAGACGTGCTCATGCGGGGTGTGGTCGAGTTGGGAGTTGCCGGGACCGTAGGCCACTGCCTGACAACCCCAGGCGGGTACCAGGACATTGAGGTCGGACGTCCCTGTCTTCAACTTGAATCGCGGCGTGCCGCCGTGGGTGCGGATGGCGCGGACGAAGTCGCGCGCGAGGGGACTCCCGCGGTCGGTGCGGATGCCGGGTTCGCGCCCCACAACGCTGACAGCGGCGGTCGGCGCTCCGGCTCGCGCGACCGCGATGAGTTGGTCGACGTCGTAGCCGGGTGGAACTCCGGACACCGAGATCCACACACGCCTGATCGTTGAGCCCATCGCTCGACGATTCGAAGCTGAGCACTCGGACGTCGACTCGGTCGAACGCTCCAGCGTCACCGTTCGACTGCGCGACCCTGTCCGTCAGCGCGCGAACCACGTCGATGCAACGGTCGGGCGCGCTCGGCTCGCGGCCCGCACCGTGCGCGTGCGGCTGATCGACACTCGCCCGGAGCCGCAGGCTGCCCTTGTATCCGATGGTCACCGCGTCCCAGCCGCTCGGCTCGAGAATGACCAGTGACGACGGGGCGGCCATCGACGCCGCGATGTGGCGAGCTCCACTCGAGGACGTTTCCTCCTCGACGGCGCCCACGATCACGAAGCGCCGTGCGCCGGCGCGCGGCTGCCGGCTCACCGCGGCGATGGCGGTCGCGAGTGGCCCTTTTGCGTCCACCGCCCCGCGCCCGTGGAGCAGATCGCCGTCACGACGGACGTCGATGTGCCCGGGGACGGTGTCCAGGTGTCCGACCAGCGCGATCGTCTCCTGGCCGTCGCCCCACGCGGCGACGACGTTGCCTGCCACGTCGACGTCAACATCGAACCCCGCGTGCAGGAGGCGCGAGACGAGCAGCGACGCAAGCGCATCCTCTTCGCCGCTCGGGCTGGGGACGGACAGCATCGCACGCAGCAATTCCGCGACGTCGATTCGCGTGCCGGTCGCAACCGCTGCTCCTGCCGCCACCTCAACCTCCGACCGCAACCGGCGCTCCGCGTGCGACTTCGCGTACGTGATCGGCGACGCGTCCGGGGATGTCGACACCTGTGACGTCGATCGAATTCTTGAACTCCATGGTCGCGTTGACCTCACTGACGAGCAGTCGGTCGCGGTCTTCGAGCAGATCGACGGCGAGCACTCCACCTCCCACCGCCGCAGCGGCGTCCAGTGATATCCGGCGGAGCGTTCCGTCGACCGGGCAGTCGCGCGTGGTGGCGCCACGGGCTGTGTTGGTGACCCAGTGCGCTGATTCGCGGTAGATGGCGCAGATGACCTCGTCGCCCACCACGAACGCACGGATGTCGCGCCCCGGCTTGTCGACATGTCGCTGGATGTAGAAGACCGAATGCTCGGGGCCGCCGAGCATCGCCTTGTGCTCGAACAGTGCTTCTGCGGCATCGCGATCGTTGACCTTGGCCAGCAGCCTTCCCCACGACCCGGTCAACGGCTTGACCACCACGGGGTAGCCCATATCTTCGGCCGCTCGCAGCGCCGCCTCCGGAGTGAACGCAATCGCCGTGGCGGGCGTGGGAACGCCCGCCGCCGCGAGCGCCGCCGATGTGTCGAGCTTGCTGGCGCACATGGCGGCGACGGCATGACGGTTGACGGTGGGGATACCCCACGATTCGAGAACACGTGTCACCGCCAGCCCGCGTGTCTGCGAGATGCTCCGCTCGAGCACGGCGTCCCACCGCCGGACAGGGTGCTCGAGGCTGAACGTCAGCTCCCGGTCGTCAACGACCTCCACGTCGGCGCCGCGATGCACGAGGGCGTCGCGCAGCAACTTCTCCTCGACCCGGATCCGTGAGCACAGCAGGCCGATGCGCATCCGATCACTCACCCCAGTCGACTTCTTCCGGCGGAGCGAGCACGAAGCGTGGAGGATCGAGTCCGACCACCTCGAGCTCCGCATTGCATTCCGGGCAGGTCACGACCTCCCCGCGCTCGACGCCGTCGTCGACGACGACCCGCGCATCGCATTCAGGACACACGTCGCTCCTCCTCGATGGAAGCCCAGCCGCCCCGCCTGATCAGATCGACCAGTGAGCCGGCTTCGATGATCCGCAGCGCCACGCCCGAAGGCGGCTCGCCGTGCAGCGTCTCCGTCGCCGTCGCGATCGTTCCCGTGAGCGCGTCGACCGTCACATGGTCGCCGTCCAGGAGGACGCGGTGCGCCTCCGCGCAACGGATCACCGGCAGGCCGATGTTCACCGCGTTGCGATAGAAGATGCGGGCAAAGCTGGCCGCGATGACCGCAGCGACGCCGTTGCGCTTGATGGAGAGCGGCGCGTGTTCGCGCGAGCTGCCGCAGCCGAAGTTGCGCCCGGCCACGATGACATCACCTGGCTGTACGGTCTCGACGAAGTCGGGCCGGGCCTCGATCAGGCAGCTGCGTCGCAGCGCGTCGGGATCGGTGGTGACGTTGTATCGCCCGGGCATGATCGCGTCGGTGCTGATCCCGTCGCCGAGCAGGAAGACGCGGCCACTCACGCGACAGCCTCCAGCGTGGCGGGGTCGGTGATCGCCCCTGCCAGGGCGGAAGCGGCTGCCACCGCAGGCGAAGCCAGGAAGATCCGTGCATCCGGACTGCCCATGCGACCGGGGTAGTTGCGATTGCTCGTCGAGAGCACCCGCTCCCCGGGGCCGACCACGCCGTGCTGGCGCCCCAGGCACGGCCCACATCCGGGATTCAGAACGAGCGCCCCGGCTCGGGCGAAGATCTCGATGTACCCGGCAGTGAGCGCCTCGAGGTAAACCCCTCGCGACGCCGGGACGACGATGGTCCGCGTGGTTGGATGCACCGTGCGACCTGAGAGGATCGAGGCGGCGATGGCGAGGTCGCTCAGGCGGCCGTTGGTGCAGCTGCCGATGAAGACCTCGTCGAGCCGCGTGCCAGAGACATCGTCGATGTCGTGAACGTTGTCGATGCTCGGGTGCACCGCCACCTGCGGTCGCAGCCGTTCGGCGTCGACGACCAGCGTCCGCGCGTAGGCCGCGCGGATCGGGTGCAGGTCGATGGTCTCACCGCCGGAGTGGGCGAACGTGACGGCGTCGGGTTCCACGATCCCGGTCTTGGCGCCGAAGTCGGTGCTCAGGTTGCACAGCGTCAGGCGCTCGTCAATGCCCATCGCGACAACGGCCTCGCCGCCCCATTCCACCGCGCAGTAGTCGGCACCGTCGGCGCCCATCTGTGCGATGACGTGCAGCGCGAGGTCCTTCGCGTAGACGCCTCTGGGAAGCGCGCCACGCACTTCGATCCGAACCGTTTCGGGGACGCGGAACCACGTCTTTCCGGTGGCGAAGACCACGCCGATGTCCGTCGACCCGAGTCCGGTCGCGAAGCAGCCAAGACCACCATAGGTCGTGCTGTGCGAGTTGGCGCCGACGACGATCCCACCCGGTCGCGCGAGCCGCCGATCGACCATCACCTGATGGCAGATACCCTCCGCGAACAGGTTGGTGATCGAGTGCTCGACGCAGAACTCGCGGATGACTCGATGCAACTCCGCGGCGGCAACGGTGTTGGCGGGCATGACGTGGTCGAAGTTGAAGACGATGCGTGTCGCGTCCCAGAGGGGCAGGTCGAGACTTCTGAACGCCTCGATTGCGAGCGGGCCGGTCACGTCGTGGGCCATGGCGACGTCCACCTCGGCGATGACGGTGTCACCCGCATGGACAGAGCGCCCAAGGCGGCGGCTGAACAGTTCCTCGGTGATGGTTCCCATCTCGGTCCCCTTACGCCTGAGCCCAGCTGACGATCAATTCATCGAGTGCGTCGACGTCGAGCGGGCCGTCGTCGCCACGGCGCTTCACCTCAGCGGTGAGGCTTCGGAGACCGGCATCGTCGAGGCGGACGCCGAGCGCACTGGCGCGATCGCCGATCGCGTGCCGGCCCGCGAGCCGGTGCCCGGCGAGAATGCTTCGTTCGCGCCCGAACCGCGCCGGATCCAGGACTTCATAGGCGCCCGGGTCGACGAGCACCGCCTTGGTGTGCATCCCCGCCTTGTGGTGGAATGCGGTCGGCGCCGTCACCGCGGCGTTGAACGGGACAGCGATTCCGAGGATGTCCGCGAGCATGACGTCGAGCTCGGGCAGCATCTCGAGGCGGTAGGGCTCGACGAGCTCGGGCTGGACGGTCACCAGCCTCGCCATCATCGCGGAGAGCGGGACGATGCCGTTGCGCTCGCCGATGCCGAGGATGGTGGTGTCCACGTGCGTCGCGCCTGCCTCGAGCGCCGCGAGCGCATTGGCGACCGCACACCCGGTGTCGTCATGGGCGTGGAACTCGATGTCGCAGCCGACGTTGCGCCGGACGAGCGACACGAGATCGTGGACCTGGGGTGGCGTTGCGACCCCGACGGTGTCGGCGAGTTCGACTCGATCGACGCCGGCGCGGTCGATGGCGCGATAGATGCGCACCAGGTCGTCGGGATCGGATCGAAACGAATCCTCCGTGCTGAAACGCGCCTGGCGCCCGGCGCTGCGGATCTCGCCGACGACCGCCGTCCCGATCTCGACGATCTCGTCGATGCTCATCCCGTGCGAGACGGGCCGGAGTTGTGAAGACGTCGCGATCAGGACGTCGACGCCGTCGACGCCGGTGTCGAGGGCGAGCCTCGCGTCGTCGAGGTTGCATCGAACATGCGTCAGCAGCCGAAAGCGCCGCTCCGTCCGGGCCAGAGTGCGAAGATCGGATTCCGACTGCGGTGATGCCACCGGTGAGGTGAGCTCCATGTAGTCGACGCCGAACCGGTCCAGCGCAGCCGCGATCCCCAGCTTCTGTTCGATGGTGAAATGGGCGAGCGCGAACTGCTCGCCCTCGCGGAGCGTGCTGTCGATGATGCGAAACGAGGTGATGCTCATGTGTTCCGAATGTGATGGTGGACAAAAGAAAAGAGCCCCTTCGAGGAAGGGGCTCTTCGCGGAATCTGATCCGGGGCTATCTGATCGCCGTCACTTCATCCGTGCGCAAAGGAACCCACTCCTCGGGAGCGAGACGGCTTTTTTGGCAAGGCGCACGGATGTCTGCACGACGGCTGAAGCCTAACAGCGCTCGATCTCTCGCGTCAACCACCTATCCTTTCGCCACCCATGCAGAACACGACGGCACCGTCCTGATCACGCCGTGTCGAGGTTCCTGCGCGCGTCGCTCGGCGCTGATTTCGGATACACACCGGGCGAGCAGCCGTCGGATGCTGAAGGCTGGTTGAAGCTCAACAGCAACGAGTTCCCGCTGCCGCCGTCGCCGACTGTGGCCGCGGCAGTCGCGCACGCGGCGGCCGACCTGGCCCGCTATCCGAGCCCGGTGGCCGAGCCGTTGCGGAGCGCGCTTGCAGGTCTCCACGGACTCGAAGCGGAGCAGGTGTTCGTCGCCAACGGCGCCGACCAGGTGCTCGACTGCTGCTTTCGAGCCTTTGCGTCACCTGGCGATTCGGTGGTCCGGACTGAGCCGGGGTACTCATTGCTCCCGGTGCTGGCGGCGCTCTTCTCGGTCCACGACGACCCGGTGGCACTCCAGCCGGGGGGCTCGCTCCCTGCGGAGTTCGGCCGGCGCGCGGCCGCGCTGCGCGTCGTCGTCAACCCGAACTCTCCAACCGGGCACTGGGTCGAACCTGCAGCATTGGAGGCAACTCTGCGCGCGGCGGAAGGCGTCGTCGCGATCGATGAGGCCTACTGTGATTTCGCGCCTGCGTCGTGCATTCCACTCCTCGCCGCGCATCCGAACTGGCTGATCATCCGGACCCTTTCGAAGTCGTATGCGCTGGCCGGGCTTCGGGTTGGATACGCGTGCGGCGACCGGGCGGTGATCGCCGACCTGAACGCTGTGCGCGACTCATATCCGGTCGATAGATGCGCGATCGCGGGGGCGGTGGCCGCGCTCGAGGACCGCGAGCATCACCAGTTGATCGTCGACACGGTGCTCCGCGAGCGCGCGCGCCTGGGCGAAGGACTTCGCGCGCTCGGATGGAGTGTCGAACCCTCCGAGGCGAACTTCGTGTTCGCGTCGCCGCCTCGCGGGATGACGGCCGCGGCCGTCGCCGCACGCTTGCGCGATGCGCGGATTCTCGTGCGGCACTTCGCGCACACGGGTCTCGACGGAGCTCTCCGGATCACCGCCGGTGACGCGCAGGCCACCGACCGCGTGCTCGCCGTCATCTCCAGCCTCAACGGGAAAACCTTGAGTGGCACGTAGAATCCCCGCATGACAGGCCTCGACGCGCCGCCTCCCGGCGCATCGTTTCGCGGGCGCGCCGACGGGTTCGCCGACTATCTCGTCGGTCCCGCCTCCCGCCGCCGGGTGATCGCCGATCGCTTCATCGAGACCTTCGAGGCATGGGGGTACGGCTTCATGGTCACCCCGCTCATCGAGCCCCTGGACACGATCGCCGCAGGGGTCGGTGGCGCGCGGCAGTCGGCGCTCTTCCGCTTCATGGATTCGGACGGCTCGTTGCTCGCGCTGGTGGGTGAGCGCACCGTCAGCGTCGCTCGCGTGGTCGCGACGCAACTGCACGAGGGACCATTTCCGCTGCGCCTCTGCTATGCGGGCTCCGTGCTGCGCAACCAGGCGCCCAACGCGGGTCGGCGGCGCGAGAGCCTCCAGGCGGGCTGCGAACTGATCGGCGCTGACGGCCTGGCTGCCGACGCAGAGTGCATCGCGCTCGCGGCGGCGGCGCTCGAGCGCGGTGGCGTCGAGCACATTCAGGTCGATGTCGGTCACGCGGATTTCATCCCCGGGCTGCTGGACTCGGCGGGCCTGGACGCAACGTCCCGTGAGGAGGTGCTCGCCGCACTGGCGAGACGCGACCTCGTCGCGGTCGAGTCCGCGCTGGACGGGACCGACGCCGCTGACGCGGAGCGACGACTGCTGCTTGCGTTTCCCACGCTTCGCGGAGGGCGCGAGATCCTCGACACTGCCGCCAGTGGACTCCGCGGCGAACGCCCGCATCGCGCGCTCCAGGAACTCGCACAGCTGTGGGACCTGCTCGACGCGCATGCCATCACCGACCGGGTGCACCTGGATCTTGGCGCGGTTCGTGACTGGGACTACTACACGGGTCCGACGTTCGAGGTGTTCAGCGTGGACTCGGGTTTCGCGCTTGGGTCCGGTGGGCGATACGACACGCTGCTATCTCGTTTCGGCACCGCGCTCCCCGCGACGGGATTCGTCCTTCACGTCGATCGCTGCCATGACAGCATCGTCCGGCGAGCAGGCTCACTGCCCGAACCCGCCGTGCTGCGCGTCAGTTGGGAGGGCGATGCGCACGCCGATGCGCTGCAACTCGCGCGCGACCTACGCCGCCGGGGAGTTGCCTGCGCGTGCGATCTCGCAGCCGGTGGTGACGGGGGAGTTCGTGTCAGCACTGCCGGAGCTCGCTGGTCGCAGGATGGTCATGAGGAACGCGGCAGCATCGACACCGCGGTCACCGCGCTCGGTTCGGGCACGCAATGAACGGTCTCCGAATCGCACTTCCGGGGGGCACGTTGTTCGAAAGCGCCTGCGGCCTTCTGAACGCCGCGGGCGTCGCCCGGCTCGATCCCGCCCGATTCGAGAGGGAGCTGAGCGTTCGAGACGGCGATGACGTCTACGTGAAGGTGCGACCCACGGATGTGCCCGTGTACGTTGAGATGGGCGGTTGTGAATGCGGGATTGTCGGCAAGGATGTCCTCTGGGAGAGCAGCCGCGAGTGCTATGAGCTCGCTGACCTCGGGTTCGGTGGGTGCCGGCTGGTGCTCGCGGCACCTCGCGACTCTGCGCTGGCGCGAGGGGTCTGGCCGCAGTCCCTGCGGGTCGCGACCAAGTATCCGGTGTCCGCGCGCCGATTCTTCGCGGCGCGATCGCTGAACGTTGTCGTGATCCGTCTGCACGGGTCCGTGGAGCTCGCGCCGCTGACCGGTCTCGCGGACTGCGTGCTCGACATCACCGCGACCGGACGAACGCTGGCGGCGAACAACCTTGTGGAGGTCGTGGAGGCGGGAACGTCCACCGCGCGGCTCATCGCCAACCTTGCGGCACTCAAGACTCGCAATCGAGTCAGTGGGAGCACTCGCCGTCGCGTTGCGACGCGCAGCCGCCGAGCGCCTCACGGCGGGTGCCGCATGAGCATCGAACTTGCGCGCCTCGATGCCGCGCGCTTTCGAACCGTCATCGACGAGCGCCGGCGTGACGGCTTCGCCGCGACCGATATCGATCCGGGGACCGCGGAGCGCCTGGAGCAGCTCTTTCATCGCGAGATCGGCGCGCGCGACGCCGTGCGCGAGATCATCGCCGACGTCCGCACCGGCGGCGACGCCGCGCTCCGTGAGTGGACATATCGGATCGACGGTGTTGACGTCGAGTCGGTCCACGTCGGAGCCGCGTCGTTGCGGTCGGCGTGGGACGGGCTGGCACAACCGCTGCGCAATGCGCTCGCCGCCGCGGCTGAGCGCCTTCGCGGGTTTCATGCGCTGCAGCTGGACGTGCTCGATCGCGGCGCGGGTGGAGCGTGGCTGCACCCGGTGCCGCTCGGGCGGGTCGGATGCTACGTGCCGGGTGGCCGCGCCGCCTACCCCAGCACCGTGCTCATGTCGGTGATTCCCGCGCAGGTAGCCGGCGTCGAACACATCGTGGTCGCCAGCCCTCCGGCGCCATCTGGAGCGGTGCATCCCCTGGTCGCCGCCGCGGCGCACTTGCTCGGCGTGCGTGAGGTGGTCGTCGCCGGGGGCGCACAGGCCATCGCGGCGCTCGCGTTCGGCACGGAGAGCATCGAGCGTGTGGACATGATCGTCGGACCCGGCAACGTGTTTGTGACCCTTGCGAAGCACGAGGTCTTCGGCGCCGTCGGTATCGATCAGCTCGCGGGACCGAGCGAGATCGTGGTCATCGCGACGACCGGAGCCGACCCGGACATGGTCGCTGCAGATCTGGTGTCGCAACTCGAGCATGACCCGCTCGCGTGGGCGGTCTGCCTGACCGACGACGGGTCCCTCGCCGATTCGATCGCCGCGCGGTTCGGCGAGATCGCCGCGGACGCGACACGACGCGAGATCATCGGCCTGGCGGCCGGCCGGCACGCAGCGATCGTGCGCTGCGCCACTCCTGACGAGATGCTCTCGCTTGCGGCCGCGTTCGCGCCGGAACACCTCTCCCTCCAGGGAGCCGCCGCTGAGTCGCTGCGCGACCTGGTGCGCAACGCGGGCGCGGTGTTCGTGGGGTCGATGTCGCCGGTGAGCATCGGCGACTATGTCGCCGGCCCGAACCACACGTTGCCCACCCAGGGTGCCGCTCGATACCGCGGCCCGCTCGCGGTGATGGACTTCATCCGGTGGCCGAGCGTCGTGCAGCTTTCGGATGCGGAGTTCGACGCGCTGGCGCCCGTGGCGATCTGCCTTGCTGAGGCAGAGGGTTTGGCCGCGCACGAGGCAGCGATCCGGACACGCCTCCGGGTCCGGCAACCGTGATGACCTCCGGAGCGCGGACTGCCACGACGCGGCGCGATACGCGCGAGACGCAGATCAGCGCAATCGTGAACATCGACGGCGCCGGTGCCGCCAGAATCGCTTTGCCTCTGCCCTTCTTCGCGCACATGATCGAAGCGTTCACGAAGTACAGCGGTATGAATGTCACGCTCGAGGGCACCGGTGACATCGAGGTGGATGCGCATCACCTTGTCGAGGATGTCGGTCTCGTGCTCGGGGCAGCCGTGAGCGACGCGCTCGGCGACCGCAACGGCATCAGGCGATTCGGAGAGGCGCACGCGCCACTCGACGAGTCGCTGGTGCGCTGTGTCGTCGACTATGGGCGGCGTCCGCACGTCGTCTACTCCATGGATGCTCTCCGCGGTCGCATCAACGATTTCGACGTCGAGGTCCTCGGCGAGTTCGTCAAGGGATACGCACAGACGTCCGGCGCGACGATCCACGTTGACTGCATTCGCGGCGACAATCTCCATCACATCGCGGAGGCCGCGTTCAAGGCGCTGGGCCTGGCGAGCCGGCAGGCATTCAAGGTCATTGGAGGGGGTGTGCCGTCGACGAAAGGGACGCTGTGATGCCCCGCGTGGGTGTGTGCGACTACGGGGTCGGCAACCTCCGCAGTGTCGAGCGTGCGCTCGGCGTGGCCGGAGCAGAGCCGGTGATCAGTGGCGACCCGAACGTGATCGCTGGGTGCGACGGCGTGGTGCTCCCCGGAGTCGGTGCGTTCTCGGTCGCCGCACGAGCGCTGTGGGAGACCGGCCTTGGCCCTGCGGTGCTCGAGGTGGCGAAGGCTGAGCGGCCAGTCCTCGGTATCTGCCTCGGCCATCAACTGCTCTTCGAACGGAGCGATGAAGGGCAGGGTGGCGAGGGGCTCGGCCTGCTTCGCGGACACGTCGTCAGGCTCGCCCCATCCGGCGGGCTCAAGATTCCCCACATGGGCTGGAACACGATCACCAACGTGCGCGAGTTCGAAGCTGCTCGCCGGCATCCCGTCAGGCTCGTTCATGTATTTCGTGCACTCGTACGTCGCGGTACCCGAACCGCATGACGCGCTGGCCATCACCGCGTACGGCGCGGAACTGGTCGTTGCAGTGCAGCGCGCCAACGTGATGGGCACGCAGTTTCACCCGGAGAAGAGCGGTGCCGCGGGCCTCCGTGTCTACGCGAATTTCGTCTCGCTCTGTGCGGTCCGCGTGCCCGCTCAGCGCGCGGGATGACCGGTGAACGTGATCCCGGCGGTCGACGTGCAGGGTGGCCGCTGCGTGCGGCTGCGCCGAGGCGAGCATGCGCACGAGACGGTCTACGCGGATGACCCGGTGCTCGCAGGACAGCGCTTCATCGAGGCGGGAGCGACACGGCTGCACGTTGTGGACCTCGACGCGGCGCGGGGCGTTCCGGCGCAGGACAGCTCAGACGCGGTCGCGCGATTGGTGGTGGCCTGTGTCGCCGGCGGCTGCGCGGTGCAGGTGGGCGGGGGTATCCGCGACCTCGAGGCGGCCTCGCACTGGCTGGACACCGGCGCATCGCATGTGATTCTGGGGAGCGTGGCCGCACGAGACCTGGAACTCGCCCTCGCCATCTGCGTTGCGGCACAGGGGCGCGCCCTGCTCGGCCTCGACGTTCGAGCCGGGGTTGCTCGGGTCAACGGATGGACCGAGGACGGATTGACCGCCGCAGAGCTGCTTCGAGCCTGGCGAAGCTGGCCCGCGGCCGGGGTTGTCTATACCGACACGACCCGGGATGGCCTGCTGACCGGCCCCGACCTCGATGGGCTCCGGTCCTGTCAGGAGCTGTACGGCGGCCCGGTGATCGCGTCCGGTGGCATCCGAAGCGTCGACGACATCAAGGCGTGCGCCGGCGCCGGTGCTGCCGGTGTCGTGGTGGGGAAGGCGCTCTATGAAGGCCGGATCGACCTGTCGGAGGCGTTGCGCGCCGTCGAGGAAGGTCCCTGATGGCGCTTGCCAAGCGTGTCATTCCGTGCCTCGACGTCATCTCGGGTCGAGTGATGAAGGGAGTTGCATTCGTCGACCTCCGCGACGCGGGTGACCCCGCCGAGCTGGCAGCCCGGTACGACGAGGACCGAGCCGATGAGCTCGTGTTCCTCGACATCACCGCATCCAGCGACGGGCGCGGGATCCTGCTCGACGCCGTCCGGCGAACGGCGGACACCGTGTTCATCCCGCTCACCGTCGGCGGTGGCATTCGGAGCATCGCCGACATTGACGTTCTGCTCCGAGCCGGGGCGGACAAGGTGTCGATCAACACCGCAGCGCTCGACAACCCAGCGCTCATCGATGAGGCGGCGAACAGATTCGGCTGCCAGTGCGTGGTCATCGCCATCGATGCCCGGCGGACGGTGAGTGGTCATGAGGTGCACTCGCACGGCGGACGCCAGGCAACCGGGCGACATGCGGTGGAGTGGGCGCGGGAAGCCGCCGATCGCGGTGCCGGCGAGATACTCCTGACGTCGATGGACCAGGACG
Source organism: Candidatus Dormiibacterota bacterium (assembly GCA_963756075.1). GTDB lineage: Bacteria > Chloroflexota > Dormibacteria > Aeolococcales > Aeolococcaceae > Palsa-851. The sequence goes on from CAVWMH010000002.1 coordinate 1,252,751, forward strand.
GAACCAGGACCGGCTACGACCTGGCCCTGACCACGTCCGTGACGACGGCTGTGGATGTTCCGGTCATCGCCAGCGGTGGCGCGGGCAACCCGGAACACCTGCGCAGCGTGCTGACCGAAGGCGGTGCCTCGGCTGCGCTCGCGGCATCCATCTTCCATTTCGACGCCCACCCAGTCCCCGACACCAAGAAGTATCTGCACGATCACGGCGTGGAGGTGCGCATGTGAACGATCGGCCGGAACCGCGTTTCGATGACGATGGGCTGGTCACGACCGTCGTCCAGGACGCGACAACCAGCGAGGTGCTGATGGTCGCCCACATGAATCGCGAGGCATGGGAGGCCACGCTGCGAACGCGTCGCGCCACGTTCTTCAGCCGGTCTCGGCAACGGCTGTGGGAGAAGGGTGAGACCAGTGGGAACACCATGCACGTGCGAGGGGTTCGCATCGACTGCGATGGTGATGCGGTACTGCTCGAGGTCGATCCTGCGGGCCCCGCATGCCACACCGGCGAGCGAACGTGCTTCTTCACCGAGGTGGATGTTGTATCGAGCGACGTACCCGTGAATACAAAAGTTGACTAGCGGAGTGGGGATTCCGTAGGATGTGCAGCCAGATGTACGTCGCGGACCTCCCCACGCTGACTCGGCGCTTCTGGCTCGACTGGGGTCGCATCCGCTCGGGCATCGCACACTGTAGCGGCTAGCACTTCGCGCTGAGGCACCCGGTGGTGCCCGCCGACATCTCGCGGCCCGTGCGCCGCTCCGTAGCAGTGCAAGCCCTCCCACGCGTGAGTCGCGTGGGTCACCACAGGTTCCGAGACATCACGAAATGGCTGGTATGACAAGGCACAATCGACCACACGCAGACCGGGGTCCGGCTGAGCATGTGTGACACGTGCGGCTGCACCACCGACCTCGAGCGGATGTCGGGTGCCGAGCGGGTCAAGGCGCGAAGCAACCAGCTTCGCGGCACCGTCAGCCAGGAATTGATTGAGGAGACGCCCGTCTTCAGTGATGACGCGGGTGTGATCCTCAAGTTCCACGGTGTGTATCAGCAGGACGACCGCGATCTGCGCAAGAAAGCGCGAATGCTCGGCCTCGACAAGCACCACATGATGATGATCCGCACGCGAATCCCTGGTGGGATCGTGAGTCCGGACGCGTATCTCGCGCACGATCGCATCGCCGGCACATGGGGTAATGGGACGCTGCGAATCACGACCCGGCAGGATCTGCAGCTGCATGGGGTGCTCAAGGGCGACCTGAAGCGGGCGATCCGCACCATCAACGACGGTCTGCTCACCACCCTCGGTGGGTGCGGCGACCAGGAACGCAACATCATGTGCTGCCCGGCGCCGTGGAATGATCGTCTGCACCACCAGATCAGCGTGACGCTGGCCGCGCTCGTCACCGGGCTGACGCCGACGACACGCGCGTACAGCGAGATCTGGCTCGACGGTGAGCTTGCCGCTTCGAACCAGCCAGACCGCCCCGACATCCTTTACGGTGAGCGCTACCTGCCGCGCAAGTTCAAGACGGCGATCGCGATTGAAGGCGACAACTGCGTCGACATCTACGCGAACGATCTCGGGTTGGTGGCGCACGCGACCGATGATGGTGACCTCGCGGGATTCGATGTGCTCGTCGGCGGCGGCCTTGGCCGGACCGCGAACAAGCCGAACACGTGGCCCGCGGTCGCGCAGGCGCTCGCGTACGTACGCCGGGAGAACGTTGTCGAAGCGGCTCGCGCGGTCGTTGCGGTCCAGCGCGACCACGGTGATCGCACCGACCGGCGCCATGCCCGGCTCAAGTATCTGATCGCCGATCGCGGCATCGACTGGTTCCGTGACGAGGTCGCCTCAAGGGTCGCATTCACGCTCGAGCCGTCGCGCCCGCTGCACTGGCGTCCGGTCGACGACCACCTCAGTTGGCATGAGCAGGGAGATGGCAACCACTGCTATGGGCTGTTTGTCGAAAACGGACGTATCGATGACACCGACGCGGGCGGCCTGCGATCCGCATTGCGCGAGGTCGTCGAGACCTTGCGTCCGGAGCTCAGGCTCACCCCCCAGCAGAACATCCTCTTCACCAATCTCGCCGACCGAGACCGCAGCGTCTTGACGACCATCCTCGATCGTTGGGGAGTGGCGCGCTCCGAGTCGCAGCCCACCACGATCCGGCATTCGATGGCGTGCCCGGCATACCCCACCTGCGGCCTCGCGGTTGCCGAGTCGGAGCGGGCGATGCCGGCGCTGATTCGTGAGATCGCGCTCGTCCAGCGCGATGCAGGCGTCGCGGATTCACGAATCAGCTACCGGATGACGGGGTGCCCCAACGGGTGCACGAGGCCGTACCTCGGCGATGTCGGCTTCGTGGGGACAACTCTGGGAAAGTACGACGTGTTTCTCGGCGGTGACGCGGAAGGCACGCGCCTCAACGAGCTCTACATGCACAACGTCAAGCTCGAGGAGATTCCGCGTCTGCTGCGCGGCCCGATGTTCGAATACGCGCGTACACACCTCCCGGAGGAGACATTTGGCGACTGGTGCAAGCGCCAGGGTGTGTCCGAGCTCGCGGAACGTCATGCGCTGGTGGAGGTGACTGCATGAACGCAGCCGACCTGCAGAATGCGACAGCCGAGGACATCCTCGCCTGGACGTACCGGCGGTTCGGCCGCGTCGCTCTGGTCGCGAGCTTCCAGGCGGAGTCGATGGTGCTCATCGATCTTGCCTGCAGGATCGTGCCCGAGCCCGAAGTGCTCACCCTCGACACCGGACGGCTCCACGAGGAGACGCACGACTACATCGAGTACGTCCGCGGGCAGTTCCCCATACGGCTGCGCATTCTCGCCCCGGAGGCCGAGGAAGTCGAGGCGATGACGTCCGAACACGGCGACATGCTCTTTCGGAAGTCGGTACCGCTGCGCAATCAGTGCTGCGCCGTCCGCAAGGTGAATCCGCTGGCGCGGGCGTTGCGCGAGTACGACGCCTGGATCACGGGCCTGCGCCGGGATCAGACGCCGACGCGGGCCGCCACGCCGGTGGTCGCCAGCGATCCGGGGCACGACGGCATGACCAAAATCGTGCCGCTCGCCGCCTGGAGTCGAGACCAGGTGTGGGACTACCTCCGGGATCACGGCATCCGCCAGCACCCGCTCTATGACCGTGGCTACCTGTCGATCGGGTGCGCGCCGTGCACGCGCGCGACCAGGCCTGGAGAGCAGGAACGGGCCGGGCGTTGGTGGTGGGAAAGCGACACCCACAAGGAATGCCTGCTCCATCCGCCCATCGAGGTACCGGGTGCTCCAGAGCCGGTGGCCGTGCCCGCACGCGAAGGTGCAGGGTGAATGCCGCGTATTACCCGGTCGTACTGGATCTCCACGAGCGGCGTTGCGTGGTCCTCGGCGACACCGCGCTCGCCGAGGAGAAATCCAGTGGCCTCCGTGCGGCGGGCGCGACCGTCGTCCAACTCCGCCGTTCGTTCCAGCCTGGTGATCTGACCGGCGCGTACCTCGCGATCGATGCGAGCGACGATCCGCAAGCTCAGCTCGGCGCGCGGGCCGAGGCGGACCGCGAGCGGGTCCTCCTCAACGTCGCCGATGTCACCCATCAATGCGACTGGATCGCCCCGGCGCTCGTGAAGCGCGGCCCGCTCCAGATCGCGATCTCCACATCGGGCGAGAGCCCCTTTCTGGCTCGAGTGCTGCGCGAGCGCATCGAGACGCTGCTCGGCGAGGAGTGGGGACCCTTCACGCAGTTGATGGGGAGGATGCGACGCCGTCTGCGTCGAGCGGGGGTTCCGGCCGATTCCCAGCTGCGGGCCTACCGGCGATTGCTCCGTTCTCGCGCCACGTCGATGCTCCGCGACGGCAGCGACGCCCACGCCGCGGCCCTTGCGCTGACGATCGAACAGGGTGCCCGCGACGCCAACTCCCAGGTGCCGATGGGGGAGGTGGTGCTCGCCGGCGCCGGACCGGGTGACGCCGATCTCCTCACGTTGGGCGCGCGAGCCGTCCTCGCCGATGCGGACGTGGTCTTCCACGACGCGCTCGTCGGGCCCGGAGTGCTGCGACTGTGCGGCCCACGCACGCGCCTCGTCGACGCCGGGAAGCGCTCGGGTCGCCGATCGACAACACAGGAGGACATCAATACGGCCATGATCGCCGCCGCTCGCTCCGGAGACCTGGTGGTTCGCCTCAAGGGCGGCGACCCCTTTCTCTTCGGGCGCGGTGGTGAGGAGGTGGCGGCGCTGCGCCGCGCGGGGATCCCGGTACGGGTCATCCCCGGCGTGAGCGCCGCTCTCGCCGCTCCCGCGGCGGCTGCGATCCCGGTGACCCATCGGGGCGTGGCAGCGTCGGTGGCGTTCGTCACCGGCCATCGGGTGGGTGGCGACCTGAGCGCGCTCGAGGCCCTGGCGCAGAGCGTGGACACCCTGGTCATCCTGATGCCCGCCGAGCTCGAGGCCATTGCCGGCCGCCTCTCGAGCGTGCTCGGACCCGACCGGCCGTCGGCGATCATCTCGCGGGCGACGACCGCGGACCAGATGGTCGTTCGAGCACCCATCGGGAGCATCGCGGCAGCCGCGCAAGCGGCTCGTGTCGTGCCGCCGTCGACTCTCGTGGTCGGCGACGTTGTCCATGTGCACTCCGACATCGGCGACGTTGCGGGCGCCGATCCCCAGATGTTTTCTGAGGCGGTCGCTTCGCCGGGGTGATTCGCGGCTGATCCCGCGAGGCCGCGTTCGACAGTGGCAACGCTAGGATGGTCAACGCTTGTCCACCCAGGTCACCAAGGTACCGCCCGCATCGCTCGCCTCCGCGCCTCATAGCGGTCCCGGGCCCATCGAGCGCATCCTCAATTCGCTTCCGTGGTGGGCGTTGCCGGCGACTGTGGTCGCGGTCCTCGGCCTCTTCAGTCTTTACGCGATCTGGACCGCATTTCTGACCGGCGGGATCAATCAGAGCGGGACATATCTCTCGCCTTTTTACTCGCCGACCATCTGGTCGACCGGCCCGGTCAGCCCGGCGCTCTGGGTGCTGGGATCGCCCCTGCTGTTTCGCGCCACCTGCTACTACTACCGCAAGGCGTATTACCGCTCGTTCTTCTGGGATCCGCCATCGTGCGCGGTGGGCGAGCTCCGCCACCGCAAATACCGTGGCGAGACGGCATTTCCGCTCTTCCTCAACAACCTCCACCGATTCCTGTTCTACCTCGTGCTGATCGTCACGGGCTTCCTCTGGTACGACGTGTATCTGGCGTTCTGGGCGCCCAATGGTCACGTGCAGCTCGGACTCGGCACGGGGATCATGCTCGTCAACGTTGTCCTGCTGAGCGGCTACACGTTCGGTTGCCACTCGTGGCGCCATCTCGTTGGTGGTGGGCTCGACTGCTACTCCAAGTCGCAGCTGGGACAGGCGCGCTACCGCGCGTGGCAGTGGGTGACCGTGCTCAACCAGCGCCACCCCTTCTGGGCGTGGTGCAGCATGTTCAGCGTCGTCATCACCGACGTGTACATCCACCTGCTGCGAGCCGGGATCCTCATCGATCCGCACATCGTCTTCTGAGATGGCAGCATCTCCCGAGCCATACGACACCATCGCCTGTGACGTCCTCGTCGTCGGTGCTGGCGGTGCCGGCATGCGCGCCGCGATCGCCGCGGCGGAAGCGGGCTGCAGCGTCACCGTGGTCACGAAATCGCTGCTCGGCAAGGCCCACACGGTGATGGCCGAGGGAGGCATTGCTGCCGCCATCGGCAACGTGGACCCGGAGGACAGCTGGGAGGTGCATTTCGCGGACACGATGCTCGGCGGCCAGTTGATCAACAACTGGCGCATGGTCGAGCTCTACGCGCACGAGGTGATCGACCGCGTCCTCGAGCTCGAACGCTGGGGTGGCATCTTCGATCGCACCGACGACGAACTCATCATGCAGCGCGCCTTCGGGGCGCATTCGTGGAAACGGCTCGCGCACGTCGGCGATCGCACCGGTCTCGAGCTCATCCGCACATGCCAGGACAAGATGGTGCATACCGAGGGAGTCGACGTGTGTATGGAGTACACGCTCACCACGTTGCTCAAGTCCGGTGACCGGGTGTGCGGCGCCTTCGGTTACAACCGCAACACGGGAGGGTTTGTCGCGTTCAAGGCGGGCGCCGTGATCCTCGCCAGTGGGGGATGGGGGCGGATGTTTCGCTACACCTCCAACTCCTGGGAGTGCTCCGGCGACGGCGCCACGATGGCGTATCAGGCGGGTGCCGACCTGCTCGACATGGAGTTCATGCAGTTCCATCCCACTGGGATGATCTGGCCACCTGGCGCACGTGGCATCCTCGTGACCGAGGCCGTGCGCGGCGAGGGTGGCCTGCTCTTCAACGCCGAGGGGAAGCGCTTCATGCTCGATTACGACCCCGTGAAGAAGGAACTGTCCTCCCGCGACGTGGTGGCACGCTCGATCTACAAGGAAGTGCAGGCGGGTCGCGGCACGCCGCACGGGGGCGCCTACCTTGATGTCCGTCACCTCGGGGCGGACTATGTGAAGCGCAAGTTGCCGTCGATGTACGAACAATTCCATGCGCTGGCATCCGTTGACATCACAACTCAGCCCATGGAAGTTGGGCCGACCATTCACTACACGATGGGCGGCATTCGCGTCGAGCCCGAGACCACGGCGACAACAGTTCCCGGCCTCTACGCTGCCGGTGAGGCAGCGGGCGGTCTGCACGGGGCCAACCGCCTCGGCGGCAACTCCCTCGGCGACATACTCGTCTTCGGGCGTCGTGCCGGAGTTGCCGCGGCTGAGTTCGCCAAGACGGCGGGAGCGACGCGGGCCATCGACGATACGCAGATCGCGTCCGAACAGGCGGACCTGCTGCGGCCCTTGGGTGGTGACGGCGACGGGTCGGCGCCAGGCGAGAACCCATACAAGTTGCACGAGGACCTGCAACTGGCGATGCAGGATGACGCCGGTATCGGGCGCAGCGAAGAGTCGCTGCAGCGAGCACTCGCCGCCATTGTCGCGCTCCGCGAGCGGAGCACCCACATCCGCGTATCCGGCGGGCGCGCGCTCAACCCCGGATGGCACACGTGCCGTGATGTCACCAACATGCTGGTGATCTCCGAGGCCATCGTTCGCGGCGCGATCGAACGGCGTGAGAGCCGCGGCTCGCAGTGGCGTTTCGATCACCTCGAACAGGAGGCGGCCTTCGGCAAGGTCAACTTCGTGACCCGTCGCGGCGATGATGGGATGCAGGTGGTGAGCGTGCCCCTGACCCCGCTGCCCGATCGCCTCCGTCCACTCCTCGAGCGCAGCCGCTTTTACGATCCGGCCAAGCTCCCCAAGGGATATCTGACCGAAACGACACCCGCGGCCGGCACCAGAAGGAAGAAGAAGTAATGGCAGTCGTGGATCAGCCCAAGCCGTCCGTCGATGCGCCGGTCGAGGACGTGCTCACGGCCAGCGGCCTCACCGGCGAGACGCTGACACTCAGGGTGCTCAAGGGCGTGCCCGGAGGCGAGCAGGCGGAAGTCGCGTACCAGGTCCCTGTTGTCGCCGGCATGGTGATCCTCGACGCCGTGCACTACGTGCAACACAATCTCGACACCGACCTGGCCTGCCGATGGAACTGCAAGGCGGCCAAGTGCGGATCCTGCAGCGCAGAGGTCAACGGTCATCCGGTGCTGATGTGCAAGACCCGCGTTGACGACCTTCCAGCCGGACCCGTCACCGTGCATCCACTGAAGTCATTCCCGCTCATCAAGGACCTCGTCACCGACGTCTCGCGCAACTACGAGGTGAACCGCGAGATCCCGCCGTTCACGGCGGCACCCGACGATGGCACGCCCTGGCGCATCCCGCAACAGGACATCGACCGGCTCTACGAGTTCCGCAAATGCATCGAGTGCTTTCTCTGTCAGGACGTGTGCCACATCCTGCGCAGTCATGACTATTCGGACCGTTTCTACGGACCGCGATTCTTCGTGCGCGTCGCGTCCCTGGAGATGCATCCCAAGGACGTGCTCGATCGGCGGGATCAGACGCGTGAGCAGGGTGGGCTCGGGTACTGCAACATCACCAAGTGCTGCACCGAGGTGTGTCCGGAGCACATCCACATCACCGACAACGCGATCATCCCGCTCAAAGAGCGGGTGGCCGACGTGCATTGGGACCCGGTGCGCTTTGTCGGGCGAAAGCTCTTCGGTCGCAACCCGGATTGACCGGCGTCATCGTTCTCAGCGCAGTCATCGTCGTGATGATCGCGGTCTTCGCCTGGTTCTACTTCTATTCGCGCACGCCGGCGTGGGGGCAGTCGGACACGCGTAAGGCGCTGCTCAACATGATGGTCGTTGTCGGACCGATCTTCGGGAATCACTACCGTCGAGAGCCGCCGGAGATCCCGAGCGTCTCGGCGCCCGGTCCCGGCGAGGACGAAGCACCGCCCGCTCGAATCAGCCCGCCGGGGCCGAGCGAGTAGCATCAGCGGCGATGGGGAGGACGACCACCGCCTGCGTCTTCGACATGGACGAAGTCCTGATCGACACAGAGCCGGTGTGGCGCGAGACCGAGCACGACGTGTTCGCCCGCGTCGGAGTCGAGCTGACCGACGCGCAACTGCGTGAAACCTGGGGAATGCGCATCGAGGAGGTCGTCGACTATCGCTATCGCGTCCGGCCGTGGAACGGCATACGGCCGCGAGCCGTTGAGCGCGAGATCATTCGCGAGATGGTCGAACACGTGCGGACGCAGGGTGTACCGATGCCCGGCGCGGTGGAGGCAATCCACACGGCCCGCGCCGCGGGGCTCCGCGTGGCGATTGCGTCATCGTCGAGTCGCGAGTTGATCGATGCCGTGGTCGAGCGCCTGGCCATCGGCGAGCTTGTTGATGCGGTCTGCACCGCGGACGATGAGGAGCGTGGCAAGCCCGACCCGGCGGTGTACATCAGCGCCGCGAGGGCCCTCGACGTCATGCCGGGGTGCTGCGTCGCAATCGAGGATTCACCAGTCGGCGTCAGCGCCGCCATCGCAGCGGGGATGCGCTGTATCGGACTTCGTTCGGAGGGCGTGCTCGCCGGCGACATCGGCCACGCGCACGTGGTCATCGCCTCGCTCGCCGAGATCACCCCCGAGCTGTTGCTCAGCCGATCCTGATCCCCGCCGTGAGTGAGCCGAGACCTGGATCGATCTCGGCTCGGCGCGCATCCATCACCTCGACGACCTGCTGCACCGTTGCGGCACTTCGTTGCAGCGCAGCTCGCTCCTCGTCCGTGAGCGCGACATCGACCACCTCGACGAGGCCGCCCTCACCGAGTCTGCACGGGACGCCGGTGAACAACCCGGTGATGCCGTACTCGCCTTCGAGATGCACCGTGCACGGAAGCACCTGGCGCGTGTCGAGCACGATCGCATCGATCATCTGCGCCACCGCGGCGCTCGGCGCGTAGAAAGCGCTTCCGGTCTTCAGCAGGTTGACGATCTCCGCGCCGCCGTCGCGGGCGCGCTGCACGATGCTCGCGAGCCGCTCGGCGGGGATGAGGTCCGCGGCGGGAATGCCCGCGACGGTCGTCAACCTGGTGAGCGGAACCATGGTGTCTCCGTGGCCGCCGAGCACGTATGCCTGCACGTCGCGCACCGAGGCGTCGAGCTCCTGAGCGATGAACGCGCGATACCGAGCGGTGTCGAGGACGCCTGCCATGCCGATCACGCGCGACCGCGGAAAGCGCGAAACGGCCATCGACAGCTGGGTCATCGCATCGACCGGATTGGCGACCACGATGAGCACGCAGTCCGGGGAATACTCGATGACCTGCCGGACGACCCCCGACACGATCTTCGCGTTGGTCATCACCAGGTCGTCGCGTGACATCCCCGGCTTGCGCGGAATGCCACTCGTGATCACGACGATCGCCGAGCCCGCGGTGTCCTCGTAGCCATTGGTCCCGGTCACCAGCGAGTCGTACCCCACGATCGGGCCCGACTCGAGCATGTCGAGTGCCTTCCCCTGAGGAAGACCTTCGACGATGTCGACCAGGACGACATCGGCGTAGTCGCGTTCCGCCACCCGCTGCGCCAGCGTCGCGCCCACGTTGCCGGCGCCGACCACCGTGATCTTGCTTCGCACGATTGGCGATTCTACGCAGGGCGCTCATAGGCCCGGGCTAGTGCGCGCTCAAAGGCGGGTCCTGTCATCGCGGGTACCCCTCGCCGTTCTGCGGTTCGGTCTGACCGCTGGGGCGCCCGGCGTTCTGGGAACGGGCATCTCGACGCCGACCCTCCGACCGGCGCTTCCCCCCGCGATGCCACCCGCCTCGGGTAGTGTGCCCGGCCGAGCTTGCGCTGCGTAGGATGCGACGCGCGATGCAAGTTGGACGGCGGCCCTCGAAGGCGAAGGCGAAGGTGCGCAAGCGGCGACTGCCCGCTGGCGCCCGAGAGCGGGCGCCGATCGTGGTCGAGCGGTTGAAGCTCGAGTATGGCGAGGCGCACACCGAGCTGGACTTCGGGAGTCCCTGGCAATTGCTCGTCTCGGTGATCCTCAGTGCGCAGACGACTGACGTCAATGTCAATTCGGTGACACCGGCGTTGTTTGCGCGCTATCCGACGGTCGCGGATCTCGCGGCGGCCGAGCAGACCGACGTCGAAATGATCATTCACAAGACGGGGTTCTTCCGGTCCAAGGCGCGCGCGGTTCGGGAGATGAGCCAGGACCTGGTGCTGCGACACGACGGCGAGGTGCCATCGCGGATGGAGGATCTGGTGCAGCTCCGCGGGGTCGGACGCAAGACCGCCAACGTGGTGCTCGGTGTCGCCTTCGGTGTGCCGGGCTTTGCTGTGGACACGCACGTGACGCGGCTCACGCGAAAGCTCCGGCTCACGTCCGCAACAGACCCGGTGAAGATCGAGGACGACGTGTGCAGCATCGTCCCGCCGAGCGAATGGACCGGTCTGAGCCTGCGTCTCATCCTGCACGGTCGACGGATCTGCATCGCGAACAAGCCACGCTGCCACGTGTGTGTGCTCGCCGACATCTGTCCGTCGGCGGAACTCGGTCTCTCGAGGCCCCAGGCCGCCCCGCGACATCGAGCGGCGAAGGCTCGCTAGACTCTGGTGGGATGCTCTGGGGCCGGATTGTGAGTCAATCGATACACGGGGAAGTCGCGACGCCCCCGCAGCCGCGTACGATGTTGGCATCGCAGTGATCCAGACGAGGGCTCGCAGCCAGCATCAGGCTCCCCTCACGACCGCTTTCCCGGCCATCGTCCGTCCAGTCGGAGCTCCTCGGGCGACGACGCCGGCGCCGGTGCCGGAGCCATCGCACCATCACCTTCCCGCGTGGGTGAAGCGAGCGTATGCGCAAGCGCGTCCGATCCTTGCCGATCTGCTCGGCAGCCTCGAAGGAGACCCGCGCGAGCAACTGCAGCGCTCGGTCGACGAGATCACCGCGCGCATCAACACCGGCAAGTTCAGTCAGGCATTCCAGTATCCGCAACTGATCGCGAGCGGCATGGAGCTGTACCAGGAACAGCGCGCGGCGAATGCAGAACGGGCACGCGCCGCACATGCGCTCGACCTCCTGCGCCGTCGTGGCAGCGACTTGCTTCGCGACGCCGGGCCGCAATTGCCTCCTGAGGTCACCTCGCGCCTTGGCCGTTCGCTACGAGGCGCCACGTCCGCCGAGGAGATCGCCGAGGTCGAGACCGAGGTGCGCCAGGCAGTCGAGTCCGCCCGCTCCGTCCAGGATCGAAAGCGCGAGCGCGAGATCACCAAGACACGCACGAAGATTCAGCGCGCGGCGCCACGAGCACAGGCGCGGCCCGTCGAGACCACCGAAACCTGGCAGGACGTCCTTCGCCGGCTGCAGGAGCAGATGGCGCAAGAGGCGGGAGCGTGACCTCGGAGTCCCTATCTGCCTCCCTCGACCCTGACCGCCTGGCGCCGGAGCCGGGTGACCCGGAGGTGGGATCGGTGATGCGACATGAGGTGGTGTTCTGCCTCCCGAGCACGCCGGCGGACGCCATCGCGAAGTTGCTCGCTGACAACATCCTGAGTGAGATCGTCGTGCTCGTCGACCGCCGGCCGGTCGGCTATGTCGCCAAGGAGGACGTCATCGACCATCTCATCGCGGGAGACATCGTTGTCTCCGGCAGCGATTTCGCGGTCCGTCCGCCGTCGACGAATGTGCAGGCGCGCGACATGCTTCGCCTGTCTCCGCTGCTCGTTGACGAGCATCAGCGCCTGAGTGAGGTTGTCTCGCTCATGGCGCATCACGAACGCCGGCTTGCGATCGTCACCCACGAGGATGAGACGGTGCTCGGCATGGTGACCCCTCGCGAGCTCGCTGACTTCGCGCTCACACGGCGCGAGGCCGTCCATGCCTGAGCTGGGGAGCATCGCCTCTCCACTCGGAGCCGAGTGCGACCCCGAGGACACGCTGTCCGACGTGCTCGAGGTGCTGCGTCTCCAGGATCCGGTGCCGCTCGTCGTGGTCCGGGGTGGCGATGTGCTCGGCACGATCGGGCTCGAGGCCGTCGTTGCCTCGTTCGACCTGCTCGAACACACCAGCGTGCGCGACGTGATGCGTCCGGCGCCGGAGATCGACCTCGGCGAGCGCATCGAGCGCGGCGCCGACGTGATGCGCCGGTCGAACGCCGAGGCCGCGATCGTCACCGCGTCGGACGGTGGGATCTTCTCCCGCCGCAGCGCGCCGGTCGGCATGGTGAGCGCCGCGCATGTGCTTGGCGCGATTGCGAAGAACGTCATCGACAAGGCACCGATGAAGATCATGAGCGGGCATCTCGACCTGGGATTCAACGTTCCGATCACGCCCTGCCAGCGCAACTGTCCCATCCGCCAGGACATCGCCACGTACATCGACTATGTGAGCCAGGGCCGGTACGTGGATTCGTGGGCGGTCATTCATGAGACCAATCCCTTCCCCAGCATGCTGGGCAGGCTCTGCAATCATCCCTGCGAGACCGACTGCAAGCGCGGATGGGACCCTGGCGAGGAGCCGGTGACCATCAAGTCCATCAAGCGTTTCTCCACAGACTTCGCGTTCAAGCAGGGGCTCTGGATCAACTACAAGATCGCGGCGGACAAGGGGAAGCGCGTCGCCGTCGTCGGCGCCGGGCCGGCCGGGCTGACGTGCGCCCTCGATCTCCGCGTTCAGGGATACGACGTCGTGCTCTACGAGCGCGAGGCCAAGGTGGGCGGCCTGCTCAGCACCTCGATTCCACCCTTCCGCTTCGATCATCGCCAGCTCCAGTGGGAGCTGGACATGATCATGTCCACGGGCATCGATGTCCGCCTCAACAGCAACATCGGCAGCGAGCCCGGCGACATCAAAACCCAGGATCTGCTCGACGAGTACGACGCGGTGTTCTTCTCCATCGGGATGATGAAGGGACGGATTCTCCCGATCCCGGGCAGCGACCTCCCCCAGGTCAACGACGCGATGAGCTTCCTGCGGACCGTCTCCTACGACAAGATCCCTGACAACTTCCCCATCGGTGGCACCGTGGTGGTGGTCGGCGGTGGTGCGGTCGCGACGGATGCATGCCAGTCGTCGATCAAGCTCGGCGCGAAAGACGTCTGGATGGTGGCGATCGAGCCCGAGGATCGCCTGCCGGCGTTCGGCAACGAGCTCCACGAGGCCAAGGAGATCGGCCTGCACATCCAGTGCGGCGTCATCGTCAAGAAGATCGATGCCGACGAGCACGGCAACGTCAAGTCGGTCTCCTTCGCGCCCCTGCAGGACCTGCAGTTCGATCCCCTGAGCGGCAAGCTCATCTTCTCGTCCGTGAAGGAGCAGGAAAACGCGCCGCTGTGGACCGTCGCCGCGGACTACGTCATCTTTGCGTCAGGGCAGATCATGGAGCGTCCCGACGAACTGGTCCCGGTGACGCAGCGTGGACTGCTGTCAGCGGATCGGGGCGGCCATACAGGGGTCCCCAAGCTCTTCTGCGGCGGTGACTGCGTGCAGGGACCGTCGTTCATCGTCGACGCTGCCGGCTGGGGACATCGCGTCGCGCGGTCGATTCGCGAATACCTCGGCGAGGACATGGAGGCTGCCGGCGATCGCATCTACCAGACGGTCGTCGAGCGGACCGACGACCATCGGCAGTCCGAGCTCTTCGCGCGCGTCGAGCCGGCGATCCTCGAGGCGGCCAGGCGCTACGACATGACCGAGGTCGAGCAGTCCTGGAGCGACCAGACAGCCATCGTCCAGGCGATCCGATGCTTCCAGTGCGACTCGGTGCATCACTACGACGACACCGTCTGCGTGCTCTGCGGCGCGTGCGACGACGTGTGCCCCGAGAAGGCCATCGACGTGGTGGTGTTCGGCGAGGATCGCGAACGCTCCTCGGGCGGTGACACCCTTGTCTGCACGACGTCCGGGGGCCGCCCGGGGGCCGGTGGGTACGAAGGCGAGATCTACATCAACTACGACCGCTGCACCAACTGCAGGATCTGCGAGGACCACTGCCCGGTGAACTGCATCACGTTCGAGCGCGTGCGCTTCGTCGATGACACGATGCGCGTCGTCGAGCGTCCGGATCTGAAGATCGAATTGCCGCTCGTCGCGGTGGGGTAGCGATCGAGCCTCACGAGCGCTACATGCGTCGCGCGTTGCAGGTGGCTCGCGCCGCCGGCGCGCGCGGTGAGGTGCCCGTCGGCGCCGTCGCGGTGCGCAACGGCAGGGTGCTCGCGTCGGCCGGGAATGCCATGGAGCGGCGCGGCGACGCCACCGCGCACGCCGAGATGCTCGTCCTGCGCCGCGCCGCCCGCATCGTCGGTGGCTGGCGGCTCGATGGCGTCAGCGTGTATGCGACGCTGGAGCCGTGCCCGATGTGCGCCGGTGCCATGGTGCAGGCGCGGATCGCATCGTGCGTCTACGCGGCTGCGGATCCCAAGAAGGGCGCCGACGGCAGCGTGTACGACGTGCTCCGCAATCCGCGCAACAACCACCGGATCGAGGTGGTGCGAGGCGTCAGCGCTGACGAAGCTGCGGCCCTGTTACAGAACTTCTTCCGAGCGCGTCGCTGACCCTACGAAGCTGCGGTCGCCTCGTGGCGCGCGGTGAGATCGACCTCGCGTTCCCTGATGACCTCGCTCACCTGCGTTGAGTACCAGGAGTAGAACTCCTCACGAGCCCAGCGCTGGGTCTCGCGGTGCTCGGGGTTGTCGCGCCACGCCTTCACCGACTCGTCGTTCTCGAACAGCTCGAGGGATACCTCCTCGCCGTCGGGAGTCTCGAAGCTCTCGATCGAGATGAAGCCAGGGTGGTGCTGCACCAACTCGTGCAGGCGCCGGCTCCGCCGCGAATACTCCTCGAGGTCGCCGTCGGGACGGTTGCGCGATCGGAACACCACCAGGATCACGGCTCAATCTTCACACAGCCACCCTGGCGAGGCGCCGAAGCGCGCTGCGGGCGGCGTGGTAACCGCACATGCCGTGCACCCCGCCGCCTGGAGGGGTGGAGGCGGAGCAGATGAAGATGTCGGGATTGGGGGTGGAGTAGGGGTCGGCGCGCGCGACCGGCCGCGTGAAGAGCTGGCCGAGATCGGTCACGCCGCCGGTGATCGCGCCGCCGACGTAGTTCTGGTTGTACTGCTCGAGGTCCGCGGTGTTCATCACGTGGCGCGCGAGGATGCGGTCGCGGAATCCCGGCGCGAAGCGCTCGACCTGACGCTCGATAACGTCGGTGCGATCGATCGTCGACCCACCGGGGACGTGGCAATAGGCCCAACCGGTGTGCTTTCCCGCCGGTGCGCGCGACGAATCGAACAGGCTCGGCTGCACGACGATGGTGAAGGGCCGGTCGGCGTGCTCGCCACGCCAGACTGCGGTTTCCGCGGCCGCGATCTCATCGAGGGTGCCGCCGACGTGGACCGTCGCCGACTCGAGGCACGCCGGGTCGGTCCAGGGGATGGGGCCGTCGAGCGCCCAGTCGATCTTGAAGATCCCGGGTCCGTACCGGTAGCGACTGAGCCGCCGGACGTACCGGGTGGGGAGCACCGGCGATGCGATGGTCGCGACCTGGTCGGGGCTGGTGTCGAAGAGCACGATGCGCGAGGGAGGGAGATCCGCGAGGGCACGGATGGGCTTCCCGGTCTCGACGGTGCCGCCGAGCGAGAGGAGGTACCCCGCGAGAGCGCTGGTGATCGAGGCGGACCCACCTTGCGCGACCGGCCATGTCTCGACGTGGCCGGTCACGAGGAAGAGGAGGGCGACGGCGGCGCTGACGGGACGGGTGAGGGGGAGGATCGAGTGGGCCGCGCACCCTGCGAGCAGTGCGCGAGCGCGCTCGCCGCGAAACCAGGCGTGCCCCAGGACGGTCGCCGGGATCAGCGCCGGCGCGCCGAAGCGCGCGAGGAGCAGCGGGTGCCGGGGCAGATGCGCAGGGCCCAGGACCTCCGCGATGAGATCGTCCGGGTGGTGGAGGAGTGGGCCGACGAGCCTGCGATACGCGGCGGAGTCCGGTGCGAGCGAGGCTGCGGTTGCGTCCAGGGACTTGCGAAGGATGACCGCGGGCGCTCCGTCGAGCGGATGCGCCACCGACGCGGATGGTTGGATCCACGAGAGCCCGTGCTCCGCGAGCGGGAGCGTGGAGAGGTACGGCGAGAGGATGCCGAGCGGATGCGCCGCGGAGCAGACATCGTGGTGGTAGCCGGGGAGCGTGAGCTCGGCCGTTCGGGTCCCGCCGCCGATTGTCTCCGCAGCCTCGATGACGCGCACCGAGGCGCCGTTGCGCGCCAGCTCCACGGCCGCCGCAAGGCCATTGGGGCCGCTGCCGACGACGACAGCGTCCAGGCGTGACGGCAAATCGGCCTTCTACGCTGCCGGCGTGGCGGCGACGACTTCCCCGCTTGCGAGCACCATGCCGTCCTCGCAGACCGCCTCGACGCGGCCGCCCTGGAACTGCTGCTCGTAGACCTTGGCGTACGCGCCGCCGCGACGCAGGAGCTCGGCGTGGGTGCCCTGCTCGAGGAGCTGGCCGCGATCGACCACGAAGATCACATCGGCGGCCAGGATGGTGGAGAGCCGGTGCGCGATGGCGATGGTGGTCCGGCCCGTCAACAGTGGCTCGAGGGCCGCCTGCACGAGCCGTTCACTCGTGGTATCGAGGGCGGAGGTCGCCTCGTCGAGGATGAGCACGCGAGGCGCCTTGAGCACGACCCGCGCGATCGCAAGGCGCTGCTTCTCGCCCCCTGACATCCGGTAGCCGCGCTCGCCGACGAGGGTGTCGTACCCATCATCGAGGGCGACGATGCGATCGTGGATGAACGCCGCGCGCGCGGCTGCCTCGAGCTCCTCCTGGGTTGCGTCGGGCTTGGCGTATACGAGATTGCGCCGCACAGACGCATGGAACAGGTAGGTCTCCTGGGTGACCATGCTGATCGCGCCGGCCAGCGAGGCGATCGTGTAGTCGCGGACGTCCATGCCATCGAGGAGCACGGCCCCCTTGGTGACGTCGTAGAGGCGTGGGATCAGGTACGAGATCGTCGTCTTGCCTGCGCCGCTCGGCCCGACGATCGCTGCGAGCTGCCCGGGCCTGACCTCGAAGCTCACGTCCTCGAGCGCCCAGTCGCGACGGATCTCGTTGGGAACGGGGTCGCCTTCGTCGGGGGCCTGACCGCTCGGGATCGGGGCCACAGGCGCCGGGCGGGCGGTTGGTTCGGTCATCGGCCCGAAGCTGCCCCGGTCGTAGCGGAAGTAGACGTTCTTGAGGCGAACGTCACCCTTGATGTCGCTCGACGCGACCGATCGTGCTTCCGGCCCGTCGACGATGTCGTGCGGCATCTTCAGGTAGTCGAAGATGCGTTCGAACAGCGCCAGGCTTGCCTGGATCTCGATGGACACCGAGAGCATGCTGCCGATGGGGAAGAACAGGCGGCTCTGCAGGGTGGTGAAGGCGACGATGGTGCCCGCCGTGATCGACGCGCCGTGGCCGCCCGCAAGCACGAAGCCGGCGATCAGATAGACGAGCGCCGGTGCGCTGCTGAAGAACGCGCCGATGACGGCGAAGAGCGCCCGACCGATCATCTCCTGACGGATGGCGAGGTTGGCGAGCCGGTGATTCTCCTTGCGGAAGCGGGCGACCTCCTCCGGGCCACGGCCGAAAACCTTCGCGAGGAGCATGCCCGAGACAGACAGCGTCTCCTCGGTGATCGCGCTGATCTCCGCCTTCGATTCCTGCGCCTGCATCGTGATCTGGCGGCGCACCCTGCCGGCGCGGTACGTGTAGTAGACGAACAGCGGCGTGATCGCCAGTGAGAGAACGGTCAGCTGCCAGGACAGCACCACCATCGCGACCAGCGTGCTCAGCAGGGTCACGATGTTGGAGAGGAGTGACGTCGCCGTGTCGGTGACCACCGACTGGATGCCGCCGACGTCGTTGGTGAGCCGGGACTGGATCTCGCCGGTCCGCGTGCCCGTGAAGAAGCGGAGCGACATCCCCTGCAGGTGCTCGTAGAGGCTGTTGCGGAGTTCTTCCATGACCCGCTGACCCACCCGGTTGGTGATGTAGGTCTGAAGCACACCGATCGCGCCGGTGACGATCGTGATCCCGACCATGATCCCAACCAGGGTTTCGAGCCAGGGCACATTGACCGGCAGCGCGACGCTGCCGCGGTGCGGGAACAGGGCGGTGTCGAACACGACCTTGATGAGCACCGGGTTGACGACTCCGGCGCCGGACGTGATCACCACAAGCAGGGCGATGGTCGCGACCCCCGCCCGGTGCGCCTTGAACAGGCCGGCCGTTTGCCGGATCAGCTTGCGGTTCGGGACACGCCCCGACGGCTTGTCTCGTTTGCCGCTCATGAAGCCACCCCCGTGCATCACGGCAGCAGCACTCCTGGGCACGCGCGGGTGACGGGCGTCATTGCTTCGACTGTACCAAGGTGATGTCGTTTTCCCGATTTGGTAACGCCAGTGATTTGATCGTGGCGCTCGCTATCATCAGCGCCGATTCAGCGCGGAGGGAGCGCTGGCGCATGACACCGAGGACATCGATGACCATCAAGCCACTCCTGATCGGAGCCGTCACGGCCGTAGCGATCGTCGGGATCGCAGGATGCGGCGGATCGTCCAGCGGTTCGACGCCGACGCCGTCGACCGGCGGCCTGACCCTCCCGAACATTCCCGGGCTGAATACCGGCACCGGGAAATCGGCCCCTGCCGCGAATACGCTGTTGAGTGCGTCGGATGTCCAGACCATCAGCGGCGACCCCAATGTGAGTGCTCTCTCGGGCGCCTGCTCATCGACCACCTGCGTCTACTCGGATACCACCGGCAGCGGTGGAGGCAGCGGCGTGATCTTCGTGGAGCCGTTCCCAGGATTCGTCGGCCAGGCCGCGTTGCAGGCCGGGATCGCCGCGGCGTTGAGCGGGCAGGCATCGGCAGGCGGCGGCAGCGCGACGGCGGTGTCGGGTCTGGGGAGCGCGGCGATCAAGGAGATCGACACGAACTCGGCCACGTACGCGTTCGTCAAGGACAACTACCTCGTCGTGCTCAACGTCACGTCGGGCACCAGGACCGGGGCCGACATGGATTCGCAAGTGCAGTCCGCCGCGCAAACGGTCGCCGGTTCTCTCTGACTCCCGGCCAGGTTCGGCCGCGAGGCGGCTCCGAGGCTTGACGAAGGTGGCGTTGAAGTCGTTGACCCATCCCGCGCCAGGACGGTGCGAGCTTCAGGTTTCTGGCGGAGAGGGTGGGATTCGAACCCACGGTGGCTATAAACCACACCGCTTTTCGAGAGCGGCACCTTCAACCACTCGGACACCTCTCCGGGAGCGTCGAGTATAGGGGCGATGCCTCGATCCGCCCGATCGGCAGACCGAGTTGCGGCCTGCCTGTTACCAGTAGTACCAGCGTCCTCCGCGCGGTCGGACCGCGAGCCCGATCAGCCAGAAGATCAAGAAGATGAACGCGATCCACCAGAGGACGTGAAGCGCGAAACCGAACCCGAAGAGCAGGGCGGTGAACAGAAGAAAGGCGAAGAGGACACACATGTCGGAGGTTCTCCCCTGAGGCGATATACGAATCAGATGGTAGATACCCGGGGGGTGGTCCGGGCAAAACCAAACATTCGCGCCGGTTGGGCTGCCCCGGGGGGTCGCGGATACAATCGGGGAGGAGCGATCGCCTAGCTGGTCGAGGGCGCCGCACTGGAAATGCGGTATACCGCGTCAAGCGGTATCGAGGGTTCGAATCCCTCTCGCTCCGGGGTCAGCTAATCCGACCGAGCTATGTGGACTGTGCACTTGCCCTCACGTCCGACGGCACTACCTTGAGAAGATCGGAGCAAGGCCGAGTTCGACCCTGATACGGACCACGCCACGTCGCCTGCGTTCTCAATCGCCGCGATTGGCTACGGGGCATCGACTCACAGCGCTCCCGGTATCGCCCCTAAGAACTGCCACCGGACACTGTAGGGATTGGGACTTTTCGCCAGCGAAACGGGGATCCGCTTGCCGGTCACGATGTTTTCCACCGCCAGCCCACCAAATTCGCCACCCAGGGCAATGCTGCCACCCGTGGCGACCACAACGTCATTCCCATCCAACCAACCGAGGAGTTGGAAGTCGAGAGGATTGGGGATCTTCTGGACCACCCCGCCGGCGCGGAAGGCTTGGGCGGGACTGTGTGCTGCCCGGCTATCAAGAGTGTCTGAAGCACAAGCGATGACGGCTCCGTGGGGCGACAACATGCAAGCTCCGCCCCAGGGGTCTTGCGAGCTGGTGTAGCCGGGGATGTTGCTACCGAAGGAGGTGACCACCCCAGACCAGGAAACTGCTGCCAACTTCGGCGTATTGGCACTGGCTGCAGGGTGCCGGCCCCACAGGCTATTCCGGCTGCGGTCGGACTTCCGGTCATCGCTCCGATATCCATCGGACAGAGCGGGGGCCCAAATGTCCGATCGACTGGGTTGAACACCCGCAGCTGTGACGCACAAAACATCCGCGAGGGGGAGCCACCGACGAGCAGGGGCCTGTCCCGGGACCATAGCCGGAAAAGTGAGCCTGCGAGCGACTGGGCCACCACCAGATTGGCGCCATCCCAGCCCACCGGCCAGGTCAAGGGAGCGGTGCTGCTTTTGCTGTTCCCATCAAACAGGGTCTGCTGGATCCCCCCGCCCATGGCCATCAGATACATGTGGGAGGTGTAGGGCGGTGCGTCTCCGTTGAAGTTGGTAAGCACCGCCACCGCCACTCTGGAATCGTCGGGGCTCACCGCAAATGCGACCACAGCTCCGCTGGGTCTGCTGACCGTGAAAGCGACCCCGTGCTGTCCAGTCGAGGTCAGGTAGTCAATGTTGGTGTTCCCGTCTTCGTAGTAGAGGCGGCTGTCGGAGGTGCTGGTAGTCATCGGGTCACCACCCGAGTAGTAATCGGAAGGGGTGGTGGCAGTCACGGCGGCCACCACGGTCCCCTGGGCGTTCACCAATCCGAGCGTGTAGGGCCCGATACCGACGTTTTCGGATCCGATGACCGCAAGTGGACTTCCAATAACAGGTGCCGAGGGGGTCGGACTGCGTGTGGGAGTGGTCGCAGGCACGCTGGGCGTTGGGACCGGAGTGGGGGTCGGGGTGGAATGGGAAGAGGAGGTCGGCGATGCACCGGCACCACAAGCGGCCAAAAGTAAGGCCAAGGGCAAAGTAGTGATCAACCCATGAAGGTGGCTTCGGTTTCTGGGTTGCATCTCACTTGTACCTCCTGATCGCAGTCTTCGCCTTGTGCATAACTGCGAACAGGGCCGGAGGCCACCTCTTGTCCAGCCAAAGGTCCCGCGATCTGCGGGCAACGAGCGCAATCGCGAACCGGAGCACCGCCCGAAGCGGTTCAGCTCTTACAAGATGACGACGAACGAAACGCCCCGGAATCGACACCCCGGAGCAGGATTGCAACCTCGCCGAGCGTTAGATCAAACTGGCGGACCTAAACATAATCCCGGCCTGTCTGGCTTCAGGATTGTGGTCTCCGGGATTCCGCCTCGAGCCAAGGCGGACGGCGCCCGACCTCACCATCGCCGTAGCAGATCCGCTCGATTCGGGATGCGCGGCCCTCGGACCACCGCTCTCGTGGCGGACCTACCGCTACTCTTCGCAGCGTGGGGACCTTGGTGAAGGACGGCGACGGGGCAGCGGTGACCAGGTCGGAACCTGAACTCACCGTCCGCCGTCTCGCGGCCACTGACGCGGATCTCGCGGTGATCGTGGCGCAGATTGCCGCCTCTCGAATGGAGATCGGCGAGCAGATCTCCCTCCAATCACTCAACAACTTCCTGGTCGACACCCGCAACGTCTATCTGGTGGCGCACATCGGCGATCAGCTCGCGGGGGCTCTGCACGCCGTCCACTACGTGCATCCCAGCGGCCATACCTACGTCTACGTCGACGAGCTGGACACTGACGAGGCGTTCCGGCGGCGGGGCGTGGCCACGCGCCTGATGCGCGCGATGAGCGACATCGCCCGCGAGATGGGTGCAGACACAGCCTGGCTAGGAGCGGACGAGGGGAACGACCCAGCTCACGCCTTGTACCGCAAGCTCGGTCCCGACGAAATCGACCCCGGAGTGATTTACACCTATCGGGTGTGACCAGGAGAGGAGGGATCAGCGGCCCGCGTTCGCCGGGCACACCCGATAGGCCCCAGTCGGCTACCCCCAATGGCTGCCGTGGCTCTCGTCTCAACCTACATTTGTGGATTGATGGGCACCACGTGCTCCACTGGGGGCACGGCGGGGACACCAACCTCGAGAACCTCGTGCTTCGTTAGTACAACCCCTTCCGGGGGTCGGTGAGCGACCCTGGGCCACTGGAGGGGGGGTTAGCCTCGCCGACGCCTGACGACGGTACGCAGTCGCGCGACAACGGTCATGATGGCTGTCGATGTCGACGAGCGGCTCGGCAGGGCTTATTCAAGCCGAAGCGCGACGCATCGTGACCAACGGCCCTTGGCCGCCACTGTGCGGGGGAGCACCATGTGAACATGAACGACGAAAAGCGCAAATCAACGAACTGGGGCAAGGTGCTGCGGCAGCTGCTGGTCGTGGCCCTCATTGGCTGGGCTGTGGCGACGGAGCTCCGCAAGCCTGCGGCAGAGCGCACCTGGCACGGCAAGCTGGCCGAGCGTGTGCCGTACGATCTCCGCCGGCCGAGCCTGGCTCGCGTGCGCGATCGGATGTGGAACCCGGCCGACCGGCACATCCTGGTCCCCACCGTCTTCGGGGTCGGTTGGACGATCAACTTCGGGCGACTGCTCATGCCCTGGAAGGCAGAGCTTGCCCTCCCTGACGAGTAAGCTGATCAGGCTGGGGGCGGTGCGCGGATAGGTGGTCGTCGCGCACCGCGTCTGCGTGCGCGCGGCCCGGGGCGCGACCGTAGTCGGTCATGGTCAGGCCAGGTGAGAAAGGTGCACGAGATCTGCGAGCAGCCACCGCGCTGCTGAAGGAACTTCGACCGCGAGGTCGTTGCCAGGCTTATGTGTGAGGTACGCAACGACCGCGCGCCTCACGGACCGTACTGTGAACGGTCGTTATGGACGCGGAGCCGAGCGCAGGCGAGGTGCGCGTGTGGCCACGGAGCCCCGGCAACCGTCGCGATTCCAAACTGCCAAAGCAGCGCCAAGGCAGTCGTTGACAGACGTCACCCCAGGCGGGTTGCTTCGCTGAGTCGTGGGGGCACGTAAACCGGATCGTGGTTGCGGGGCGCGTGCGAACCTGTGAGGGAGCTTACGGATGCGGCCGAACGCCCGCCTATATAACACACCAAATCTGCGCACTAGTGCCGTTGTACTGCCAGAAGTCCAGTAGGTGGTAGTTGCCGTGACCCGCCTGGTAGTCGTCTAGATAGATACGGCTGTTGTAAACGTCGAAGATGTTGACACTAGCCTCGCCGTACGGACAGCCCGATCCGGCGTTGATGATCTCGTACACTTCGGGAGGCATTACTGGTGGAGGACGGCCGAAGCAATCTCTTCAACGCGATGCATCGTGATTCCTTTGCCACCTTATTGCGCCAGGAGCCCGATATCGCACCTTGTTTTTTTCTAGATCAAAGCCGAGGGTGCGGGAACTCATTCGACCGGCCCTGGAAGGACAGAATCTTGGGGTTCTTGATCGTGCCATCCCTGATGTCGATAGCCCGGCGGATCGTCTCGTCCGCGTCCCAGGCCGAAGGTCCGGCCATCACTGTCGCGAGGTACGGCAGTAGCGCTTCGCTGATTTCCCAAGTGGCTGAGTCCCACAGATAGGACGGGCTGTGGTCCACCGCGTAATAGTGGATGCCCGCACCCACAATGCGCATCGGGTCCTCGAATGACGTCGGGCGAGCCCATTCGAAACCCATACCCTCGTCGCATGACACGTCGACGATGAGGCTGCCGGAAGCGAAAAGCCCGAGCTCCTGGCTCGTCACGAGCATGAGCGGCGCATCGGTATCCTGAAGCACGCAATTCACGACGATGTCGTGTTCGGCGAGGAACGCAGCGAGCTGCCCTGTTCCCGAAGGTTCGAGCACCACAGCCCGGCTCGGGTCCCCAGTATCGCGCCCGAAATGCACCAGACGCGCGCCGTGGATCGGCGAGGCCACCGCTGAAACGTCACGATGCGTCAGGACGGTGACGTCGACGACGCCGAGCGCGTTCAGCGCCGTCACTGCACCACGTGCGGTCGCGCCGAAGCTGACGACGGCGGCGCGCAAGCGGCGGCCGTACGCCCCCGTCGTGCCAATCAGCTGCATGCCGTGGAGCACCGAACAGTAGCCGGCCAACTCGTTGTTCTCATGGAATACGTGCACCCGAAACGCGCCGTCTGATGTCCAATGATTCATTGCCTCCCAGGCGATGAGGGTCAGCCGCCGATCGATGCCGAGCTGAGTAACTGTCGCGTCCTGGACGCAATGCGGCCAGCCCCACAACACCTGCCCTTCGCGGAAGTCCGCCAGGTCGTCGACGGTCGGCTTGGGCAGGACGCAGACATCGCACTCCTCGACGAGCTGCTCGCGTGATCGCATACCGCCCACCAAGGGGGCAAGCCTCGCGTCAGAGACGCCGAAACGCTCTCCGTAGCCGGCTTCTAGGAAGATGCGCCGGCGGACGGCCGGCTCGATCCGGTCAAGGTGCGACGGGTGGATCGGCAGCCGGTACTCGTTGGGCTTGCGGGATCGCGCGATCAGGCCAAGGCTCAGCTGCTCCATGTAGTCCCTCTGTCATCAACGACGAGCCCGGCCCGCCACGACGTGAGCGATGTCGGTCCGACGCCGCATGGCCTCCGACGGACGCATCGACGCGAGCGTTGGGACCAGCCCAATCCTGATCCCGCGCTTCACTCGGCGGGCTGACGCAACACGGTCTTCAGCCGTGCCGGGTCAGCGCGCCTGGGATCACCGAGGTAGATCTCGTGGTGTTTGCCGGCGCGCCGGTGGCCGCGCTCGGTGATGAATTTGTGCAGCGCGGCGATGGTTGGACCCTCCTCGGCGTAGGGGCCGACGTACATGACCTGCGCGGCGAGGCCCTCAGCGAACTGCTCGACACGGGCCCGGTCGAAAGCAAGGTCAGGCTTCTTGGCGGCAGCGCTGGCCAGCGCGCCGGCGACCAACTCGTCGGTGGCCGTATCAGGGATCCGGATCATCAGCGTCCAGTCCCAGTCGTCTTTCGACGAGGCGGCGAAATCGACAGCCTCGCCTCCCCACCACAGTCCCTCGAGCGGGGCGACGCGCTCGTCGGGTCCGCCTGCCTTCTTGAGCGCGAACTTGATCGTGTACGCGCCTGAGTACAGCGTCTGGATGGCCTGCTCAAAGGCGGACGATGTGTTCGGGTTGCCGTGACCGTCGATCATCAGAAACCGGGCGGCTGGTACTTCGACGAACTCCGGTGCGTCTACCTTCGCCCGATACAGTTCCACATGGGAAGCGGGAACGGTGATCGATCGCGGCATCTCTGAACCTCCTTGGTAAGGCAGAGACAAGCATCCGGCGCTGACGACGACTCCGGTAGAGGCATTGGTCCCTAACCTTTGGTTGACTTCTTCGCTCGTCGCGCGGCGGCCGCGTGAGGAATCCCTCGCTTACACGAGCGTCATGTCAGCTGGAGGGTGATGCATGGGCTCGGATGGTTGCCGCCGCCTAGTTCGCAGACCCAACGGAGTCCCAACGCCGGTGCCCAAACGTGCCTCGCGGTGCCCTCGACGCGACGAATTTGTATACGGGGTGCCCGCCCGTGCCCCACCTTGCACCCTGCTCGGAGGGTCTGGAAATGCGGTTGGTGGGGTAACCCGCCACGAGGGTTCGAATCCCTCTCGCTCCGGTTTGCCATTGCAATATAAGGAGCTTCGCCTTATCAAACGGCGCGACTTACTCGCGCCCGATGGTGTCTGAGTCCCAGTGAAGTCCCAACGGCTTGAGCCATCCGGCACGGGGTGAAGTTGCTCAGGAGTTTGCAGCTGTCCAGACCACCAAACCCCGCGCCGAGAACTACAACGCGCATGGCAGAGGACACTGGTGAGAATCCCGCGAATGTGGTCCCCTCGTTCGTCCCGGTCAGATCAGCGGGGCAAGACAGCAGCAGCAATCATCGTGCCGCTGTGTCGGATAGGCTGGCGGTTGTTTGGGCGATGCGTACTGAGTTCATGCCGATCACCGCCAGCGCGCATCGCCTCATACATCGCCACATCCGCGGCCCTCACCAACGCGGAGAGGTCGCTTCCATTGCGAGGAAGTACGGCGATTCCCGCGGAAACCGTGAGCTTGCGGCGGGGCAGACAGCTTCGGGGGAGAGGAACTGCGGCGAGCCGATCGCGAAACTCCAGCGCCACCCGTTCGGCACCTGCCGCATCGGTGTCACGGAGAACGATAAGGAATTCCTCCCCGCCGAGTCGTACCGCCGCATCTCCGGAGCGAATCATGCCGGTGAGCACAGAGC
Source organism: Candidatus Dormiibacterota bacterium (assembly GCA_963756075.1). Lineage (GTDB taxonomy): Bacteria > Chloroflexota > Dormibacteria > Aeolococcales > Aeolococcaceae > Palsa-851. The sequence continues at coordinate 1,279,666 of CAVWMH010000002.1, forward strand.
CCACGCGGCGCAGGACGAGATCGCCCGCACTGTGTCCGCCGCTATCGTTGATCTGCTTAAACCGGTCGAGGTCGAGCACCAAGACCGCAAGCGACTGACCACTGCGAAGACTCCGAGACACTTCGCGCGCGCCGACCTCGCGAAGCCATGGGCTGGTCGCGCGGAGGTTACGCTCGCGTAGCGTATTCCGACAGCGGCAGGACGCCCCTGACGTACCTGTGCCAGAGCTCCAATGCTCTGATGCCCGCACCTTTACTGCGGCTATAGCTTCCCCACCTACTTGACGCCCGACCGCTGAACCGAACGCCCCCGCATTGCGATTAGTGCAGTGGCCGCGAGCCACGACTAGGGGAAAAAGGTCACTTCCGGCGAGGGTCGTTAGACACACGGACTTGCGACGGATTGCTCTGTTGGAGCCTGAGATCCAAGAAACATCGTCTGTACCAAATCCGAACGAACGCCCTTGAGAGGGGGCCGACCGACGTGGGGGAAGTGCCGATGGAAAATCCATTCGGTGGCCGCGCTGCAGCCTGGCGTACCGTCAAGCGAGTTGCCACCGCACTCCTGATAGCGCTGGCTATTGGGTTGCTCGGAGTGGGCGTCGTCGTCCGCACCGGCCATCTCAGTCTGGAACCGGTGCTGTCAGGTTCGATGCAGCCGACGGTGTCGGCCGGGGATGTCGCGGTGCTCTGGGAGGTGCCGACTTCCAGCCTCAAGGTTGGCGACGTGATTACCTTCCATCCGCCAGGCGACACAGGCACACCAAAGATGCATCGCATTGCCACGTTGACCCGGTCCGCCTGGGAGACGTGGATCACGACCAAGGGGGACGCCAATCGCGTCGCCGATCCGTGGGGCAAGATCGTGCTCAAGGGCACGACTGCGTACCAGATGGTCGGCCTTGTTCCGCTGGTCGGCTGGGTGGCAGTGGCCGCGGGCAATGTGTTGCCCGGCTTTCTGCTGATCCTCGCCGGCCTGGTCTTGGGCCTAGTGGCCTACCGCGCTTGGCGCAAATCCGCGCCGAGCGATAGCCGCATCGCGGCAAAGGAGACTCAATCATGAAGCTGTCCAAGCGGACCGCACTTTTCCTGGCAACCGGCGCTGGCGCGCTCGGTCTCATCGGTGCAGGCGTCGGAGCCTCATTCACGGCCAGCGCGACCGCGAATGAGGGGATCAGCGTCGGCACATTCGGCCTCCAGATCGTCTCGACCACGACCTCGGGCGCAGTCATCTCGGGCGACGGCCTGAGCATCACCTACACGGCCCCGACCCTGCAGTCGTCGGCGGCGGGCAGTGCGCCCCTGACCTTCGTTGTGAAGGACACCGGCTCCATCCCGGCGAGCAACGTCCACATCGTGGCTTCTGCGGTGACTGGCAACTCCAATTTCAGCACCATGGCGGTGCCTGCGGACTTCGCGCTCGCAGCCGGTGGGACCAACTCGGTGACCGTCGGCCTGCAGTGGGTCGCCCTCGGCAACGGTGACCTCGGACAGTCGGCGTCCATCACGTACACGATCACCGCAACGGCCTGACGGTTATGAACGCCGTCAACGTCCGTCGCTGGGTAGCGGCGGTCGGAGCAGTTGGTGCCCTGGCCCTGGTGGGGGTCGGCGTCAACTCGTCATACACGGGAGCGGTCTCGGCGGTCGAGCACCAATCGGTCGGTACATTCGGCTGCACCCTCACTTCGACCGATCCGAACGCGGTCATCGTCAACAGCGGTCAGTCCTCGACGCTGACCGATTCACTAGGACCGATTCTCAGCAGCGCGTCGAGCTACGCCTACTCGAACTTCACGTTGACGAACACCGGCTCGATGCCGCTGTACGTTTCGTGGACGGCGACGCCGAGCGGCACCATCGCATGGCAGCCGTCCGGCAGGATCGGATACACCCCAGCACCCGCGAACGAAACGCTCGCTCCAGGGGCAACGGAATCCGATCTCTCCGCTGGGTTCTCATGGGCAACGCTGACCAATGCTGACCTCGGAACCTCGGGTGCCGTCACCTACGCTGCGTCGTGCCGCGAGGGAGTGGCGTCTAACATCAGCTTCGTCGGAAGCGCCGACACGCTGGTGGCTGGCGGAACGGCCAAGACAGCGAGTTCGATCGCCTGTCCTACAGGGTCGCCAGCAGCGGGCATGTACCCGTGGGTGAGCGCGAACGCATCGCAGTGGTGCGGCAACAACACCTTCCCGGTGAGCGCAAGCCTCTCGACATGGCCCACCAGTGGTTCGTTCACTGTCGCAGCGAGCGGCGGCACGGCCACTGTCACCTACACAGGCGTCCAAAGCAGCCCGTATAACGCCTTCACCGGCCTGACGAACACGTCGTCAGCCACCGGCAGCGTGACTCCGGGCAGCAGCAACGTCCATCAGGTGCTTCCATCTACCACCCTGACGTTGCCGTCTGGATGGGCGGTCGGCGACACGGCTTTGGCCATCAACGTCGGAGCCACGGGTGCGGCGGTCCCGCCCGGATACACCGGCATCGGGACGGCATTTGGCAACTACGGCAGGTCGAAGATCGGTTACAAGGTACTGGGGTCCGGCGACGGGAGCATCACTGTTCCCGCGAGCACGGGCACTAGCCTTGCGGTCGTCGTCTACCGTGGGGTCAGTGGGATCGCGCCGGAGTTGGGCTACGCCGGAGACCCCGGCAGCGTGGCGTTGGCTTGTCCGGCGCTCACGCTGACCAACACGTCGGGTTCGTCGTGGGTGTCCTGTCTGTTCGGTAGCGCGAGCGCCAATGTGAACGCAATGACGCTCACCGGCTTGACCTCGCGCTCTAGCTCGTTCGTCGGCCCCCGCGATGGTGTCTACGACACCAACAAGGGTGTCAGCACATGGCCTGGAGCCGCGGGCGGTCCCGTAGCAACGGGCGATGAGTGGGCCGTGGAGTTGCTGAGCAAGTAGCTCCCGGCCGGATCAACGGAGGGCGGCGCAACGTGTGCCACCCTCCGTTCGCCGGCACTAATCCGCCCATTCCTGCACCGAAGATCCCTGGCGCCGCGCCAGGGGTCTTCGGTGCTCGGGGCAATGCCGCCCAACTGAGTTAGCGCTCATTCACCCGAGTCCTCACGCGCGCACGGACGTATCCTCCGACCGCGTGCCGGAAGGTGATGCGATGAATTGGCCAGCTGATGAGATGGCACAATGCATCAACCCCGCTACGCACACTTCTTGGACCGGTCTTGCTCTGCACCGACCTCCAGGCCGAGAACGCGTTAGCCGCCCAGCGCAAGCCGTGGTTCGGCGTACACCCCAAAGCCCCACATCGGCGACCCCATCCACGACCCGCTTCAGCACATCCTCAATTGTGAAGAGCGCCTGCACCATGACCCTCGGGGACTTACCACGAGGAGGCCGATCTCATCGGCGTTGACTCGGAGCAGCTTCTTCTCTGGCTGTTTGCTCGCTGCGTTCAGGAGTGGCCGGGTTTCGAACGGCTCGCGGATGTGCCGCGGCGAATTGCGCCGTAACCAAGAGGTTTGCCTACGTGTGCGGCCCAGAGGGCTACTCAGTGCCCGTGTGCGGCTCGATCTTCGGTCGGCGCTCATGATGAAGCCGCACCGAAACAGGCGACGCTCGGCCAGGCCAGCGTTCGTCAACCACCCTCGACCAGAGACACGGTGGGAACTAGGCCCGGCTGAAAAACGGATTGACAAACATCTTGGTCAAGGGAAGGCTGGCCCCATCTCACCCGAGCTTGGCTGTTCGGCCCTGTGCTCGTTTGCCGAAGGAACCCCCGGCCGTTCGGCAGCGTCTCATGGTTGGAGAACATGAACGCTGACGAGAAGACTCCACCATTGGTGGCGGGCAGCACGGTCGGGAGCCGGTTTCGATGGACCCACCTCCGGCGCCGGACCTTGTGGGCGCTGGCAGTCGTTGCCGTTGTTCTCGCCGGAGGCGGGACGGCGGCCGGTTTGGCGGTCGCCGGTGGAGCGAATGGAGCCGGTACCTGGTTCCAGCCGAGCAGCCCCAAGCTCCAGGTCAATGTGGCCAATGGGTGTCCCAACACTCTCGCCAGCCTTCAGGATGTCGTTAACACCTTCCCCGGCCCGCCACTGGTTCCGGCGGAGCCCAGGGCGGGCCTGATCTGCCGGTATAGGCCCGTCTATGGGCTGGGACCCATCCCCGCCCGCCAGAGGCTGTTGGCGACCTCAAAGCGTCTCAATGAAGGTCAAGCGCACGAGCTGGCCACTGTCATCCGCTCTCTCACCCTCACTGTGTCCGTCGTGGCCTCCAGCTGCCCCGCAGACTTCGGGGAGGTGGCAGTCATTGGACTCGCATACCACGGGAAGGCCGACGTTGGTCTTTGGTACCGGACGACTGGGTGCCAGACACTCGACAACGGGAGGATCGGTGCCTTTGAGGGAGGCAACCCCAGCTTTTACAACGGATTCCTGAACCTGATCGAACGCATCTCGCCGCCGGTCGCGCTTCAAAATCCCTAGCATGGGCCATCGCAACCTAAGCCTCAGCCGCTCTCGCCCAGGTGCGCCGAACGCCATCGGCTCGATCGAGTGTAATTGCGAGATAGCTGGGCCACGCCAGCGTCCTGTTACCTAACCGGGATCGCTTAGCCCAGCGCTCGCTTGAATGTGGGCTCCGCCTGCTCACCGGATACTCCAAGCGCACCCGATCCGAGTCCCAACGCAGACCCAACGCGAGTGCCTTCGCGTGCCCCACGGTGCCCTGGCGAGCGATTTTGAATACGCGGTGCCCGCCGATGCCTCGCCCTGCACCCCGCTCAGACGGCCTGGAAATGCGGTTTGTGGGGAAACCCGCCACGAGGGTTCGAATCCCTCTCGCTCCGGATTTATCTTATGGGATAAGGGATTCAACCCTTCGGAGTGCGAACAGCGCGGACCAATGCGGGGACCATCCGAACCCTGAGACCCAGCGGAGTCCCAATAGGTTTTGTTTGGTGCATGCTCCTGTCTCGGTGGTTTGCCGAATTCCGAGTTGGCGGCCGCCACCTCATGGTGACGTCATCGCCGGACACCCCCAGCGTCCAATTAGCACACCAGAGCTGAAGGGCAAGGCTACGCCGCAAGTGGCGCTCGGACGTGCCCACAAACACACCGCAATCTTGAGCCGGGTGACCGAGACACTCAGCTGGGGACGCTCGCGCGCTGTGAGCTTGCTTCAGCCGAACTTGAAGGTGGACGTCAACTGCGAGTACGCGTCCAGATGACTTCCCCCCTGCAGATCATCGATCTCGATCGCGATTGTGCTGGTGGTGTTCTGACCCTGTGCCGACGTCGACCAGGTCAGGAGGTAGACGCGCAGGGAGAGTCCCTTGATCATCCCGTGCTCGAGTGACGCAGGACCGACACCTATGATCAGCGGCTGATACCCCCAGGAGGAAGATGGGTCAGGGCAGAGAGCTTTGTGCCCGAGGTTGGCGACCACGTCGACCACGACGCCGCTCAGTCCTCCGACCGTGACCGGGCGAGGAGCAGTCATCTTAACTTCCGGAAGCCGTGCCCAGTAGGCCGCCATCTGCCCCGGTGCCGGGCCGACTCCTGGCGCGGGATTCTCTCCCGCGCAGCCCTTCGTTTCGGCAGCGACGCCCGAGTAGACCCCGAGATAGTCGCTTGTGCCTGGGTTGACGCCCGCGAGGCTGCCCCCGGGAGGGATAAGCAGGAAGTTGCCCGGGTCGTCCTCGTAGTTCCCCCAGCCGGCAGGGACCGTATAGGTGATCTCTGGATGGAACATGACCGTGTGATACGTGCCCGCCTGCAAGGGACCCAGGCACGATCCCCCGTCGGGATTGGGGCACGCTGGCGGTGATGTAGCGTTGCTCGGGCTAGTAGAAGATGTTGATGTGGGAGTGGGGGAAGTTGACGCCGAGGGAGACCCGGCGGTCGAGCACCCCGCCAGAGTGAGTGCGGTCAACAAGTAGAACGCGTTTCTCACTCGTCCGGCAATGGCGTCGGCCTCCTTGGATGACTCCCCTTCTGCGGCGACATCCTACCAGCAACGAATGAGGTTTTCGTAGGCCTTCCTTGGCAGTAGTAGGTGGTGGCCAGCGATACAGCACTGAAGACTGAGCGGCTGTTGCTTCGACCTGGAGGAGCAGCAGCTTCGCGCACGCCAGCGTGCAACTTTCACACCAGAACCGGCTTCAGCGGCAGCAGGGAGAGAGAGCCCGTGGGCGATCGTTCAGGCTGCGTTGAGCCAGACTAGGGGGATGGTCTTTGGCGGGCGCGAACTCGCGACCGGCGGCTTGGCTCTGGGCGGCCTAGCTGGTGGCTTTCTTCTCATGGTCCGCGGCGCTGTCACGATCGATTTGGGACTGGGGCGGCGCAGTCGAAAACTAGGTCCACTGAATGCGGAAATCATGGCGCAGCCGGAGGTGGTGTTCGATATGGTCGCCGCACCGTATCTCGGCCGCACGCCTCGAGCGTTGGCAGGTAAGCTGCGGGTCGTCGAGCGCGGCAACGACATGGTGATCGCGGAGCACTACACCCTCGTCCTTGGAGGTCGAATGGTCGCGACGACCGTCGAGAGCGTCCGCTTCGAGCGACCACGTCTGATCCACTTTCGGCTGCTGCGTGGGCCAGTCCCGCTGGTAACCGAAACTTTCAAGTTCAGGGCGGGCGCCTCAGGGGCAACCACCGACTTCGAGTATCGCGGTGAGCTGTCGACCGACCTGTGGTCGGTGGGTGCCTGGTGGGGGCGAGTCGTTGCGAGAAGGTGGGAACGCGCGGTGAGCGTGTCTGTCGAGTCGATCCGAGCAGAGGCGGAACGACGCGCGCTCGCTGGATAGCGGCGGCGCTTGGAGATGGCTGATCCCGGGCCCGCGCCCGTGACTTCAGCCACACCGCCCTTGCTGCCGGGGCAGTCCCGGCTAACCGCTGACGAGCGCCTCGCGAGCTGCCGACGGCACGGCGTCCAAGCAGACGTCAGCTTCCGAGAACGCGACCTGGCTGGCGCGAACGCGTCCGACCTGGTCGAGCACCGATGCGTACTCTTGGTGACCCGTGTCGGCGAGCGTGGCAACCACCACCTCGATAGCGTGCGGGAGCCACTGGGTTCCGGAGTGCTCTTGGAGGATCGCCAGCGCGCGCTGCGCCTCCATGGCGGGTCGGTAGTGCCGGGTGTGAGCCATGGCATCGTAGGCGTCGCACACCGCCAGGATCGCTGCTGCGAATGGAATCTCGTCGCCATGGAGTCCGTCGGGATACCCGGTGCCGTCGATGCGCTCGTGATGCGCGCGGACCAAGGGTGCCGCCGGTGCGAGCACCCGACTCGAGGCGAGGATCTGTGCTCCCACTGCGGCATGCACGCGCATTCGCTCGGTCTCGGCGCTGGTGAGCGATCCCGGCTTGGTGAGGATAGCGTCAGGCACATCGAGCTTGCCGATGTCGTGCAGTAGTGCGGCCAGTCCAAGGTAGCGGAGCTGCGACCCTCGAATCCCAGCCCGCTCGCCAGATCGGATCGCCAGCTCCGCCACTCGAACCACGTGATTCCGGGTCACCGCGTCCTTGGTTGCCAGCGAGGCGACGAAGCGGTGGACGATCGGTGACATGCCGAGTTCCAACGCGACCACCGGATCGCGAGTGACGATCGGGGCGATCAGGTCGCTGATGCTCTGATCCGCTCGGTATCCGACGATCAAGGCCCCGGCGACGCCAAGCACACCGGAGACGTCAAGCGCGTGGGCGGCCCACCACGCGACTGAGAAGGGCGGGTCGCCCAACCAGACGAGCCCAGACACGCCCAGGAGGCCGATGCCGATGGCGGCGATCAGGCACGCTCGTCGCCGGCCGAGCCAGTACAGGCGCAGCTCGCGCAGGGAGATCAGCAGAGCGGCCGCCACGGTGGGAATGGTGAGAGCCACCGCGAAAGCGCTCCCACCAACGGTGGGCGGTACTACGTTGGGCGCGATCACGAACCAGGCGGCCAGCCCTGCGGAGCCAGACACCCATGCCGCCGTCCAGATGCGGACGTGCCGAGCTGCCCAGACCGAGAGACGAAGACGGGGCATGAGCAGCGGCAGTGCCGCCACCATCGCGAGCGGGTTCGCGAGCAGAACTGCGGTGGTAAGAACGTGGGTCGGCCCGAAGAGCACCCCAGGGGCAGTAAGCCCATGCACGATCGCCAGCACCGACTGGACCGCAATCGCCGCCCCGAGGATGGAAACCTCGGCGAGGCCGCCCTTCCACCCGGTCTGCAGTGCCCAGAGAGCCCCAACCCAACACAAGCCGGCTCCGGGGACCACGATCCAAAACAGACCCAGAGGCGACACCCACTCATACCGGGCGAGCGTTGTCCAGCACGCTCCCGCGATGAGCACTGCGGCCGCGCCGCCGATCGCTGCGGCCCAGAGTCCGAGGCCCGGACGTCCTGCGAGGCCCGAGACCGATCGTCTCCAGAGGCCGGCGCCAGCGCGCACCCTTCGGGCGTTGATTCTCACTCGCATCGAGGCGACGCTAGCAACAGCCTTCCCGACCTCGACACCAGGTCACTGATTGCGCACCGGATTGTGCACCGGCTGTCGGGTTCCGGCAGATCGCAGGACAGGCCGCGCGTTGGTCTGCACAGAGAGCCGTAGGTGCGCTGAACCCATGACCCCTGTTCCAGGCTAGATGTGATCGTCAGCTTCCTGGCAACGAGCCCGCCGCGATGAGGCGGCCCTGGGCAGCTAGGGGAGTGAGCGCAACGCTGCCGCGATGTCGGCTGGCTCGGCCCGGACGCGCCAATCGGCTGACACGAAGGCGGCCCTGACAATGCCGCCTCGGTCGACGACGAACGTAGCCGGCACGGGAAGCGAGCGACTGGGATCCGCGTTCTGGTCGCGGGGGTCGTTGCGGAACACATTGACCTGCAGGTCCTCGAGACCGCCCGTCAGGGTGAACTGCACGTGGTAGGCGCGGATGACTTCCTGGCTGACGTCGCTCAACACGTGGAAGGCGAGCTCATGCTTCTCGGTCAAGGAGAGGCTGTGGTCTGGGGCCTGTGGGCTGATGGCCACGAGCGAGGCGCCGAACTCCCCGAAGCTGGGCAGCGCGTCCTGCAGGGCTCGCAGCTGGAGGTTGCAGTACGGGCACCACTCCCCTCGATAGAAGGTCACGATTGCAGGCCCCGTCGTCAGCAGATCAGACAGGGTCACAGGCTGTTTCAGGGCGTCCGGCAGAGTGAAGTCCGGAGCAGGGGTGCCGACTTCAAGACCCTTCGCGACCCCGGACGCGGCGATTTCACGCACGCCGGCGTCGATGCGAGTACCGATGGCGTCAGGAATGTTGGCCGAGATCGCGTCGAGTTGCGACTTGAGCGACGGGCGTGGGTTGGTATCGGCCATCGTGTTCTCCTCGGGCGTCGTCCCTAGGTGCGGCCCTCGAAGGCGGGAGGCGAAGGTGTGGCAAGCCCGCCCGCCGCGCGGGCGGGCCGCCACGCAGGCTCTCAGCCTGGGAAGACGGCGATGATCGGACAGTTGGAGATCATGCCGCTCGCGTTGATCCCTCCGAGGCTCGCATCGGGAGTGCCGGGCACTGCGCTGACGATGTTCCCGGCGGCCGCCTCGTTCTGAACGTCAGCCTGCGAATGGAGCTGTACACGCAGCCCCCCGGTGATCGCGGCGTTGGTCCAGGCGACGGGGGACACGTCCCAGATCGGTGAGTAGTGCACCGGGTCGCTGGGCTGCTCTTGCGCGACGTTGAACGGGTCACCCTCTCCGAGCAGCGCGGACTCGAGACCTTGCCGCATCGGGTCGGCGTCACCCCGAATTCCGTTCACCACCGGGACGATCGCGGCGCGCGCCGACGTCGGGTCGTCGCTGGCGAGTCCGGGGGCAGCATTGAGGTTCGGCGCGTAGGTGCTGTGCTCGAGAGCGGCAACCAGGGTACCGGACGCGTCGGTGTGGAGGTACATGGTGAACTGCCCGTCGACAAAGCCCGAGAGCAAGTTCAAAGTCACCGACCGATGTCGGTAGTCGATCGCGACGACGCTGCCGCTGAGGCCCGTCTCGTTGGCGACTTGTGGGGCATTGATCACAACGCCATGGCCGACGTCGACGAGGGGGCTGTAGTGGGCGTCACCCGCCGCGCCGGGCGAGTACTTGATGGGCGGGAAGCCGTTCGGGCCCGGCACGAGAACGTAATGGAGGTCGAAGTTCACGGTGCCTTCGAACACCAGCGTGCCGTCATCGTAGCGGCCGTGCTGGACTGCTGCGGTGCCGAGCGCGTTGGCGATCTTCCCTGAGAAGTTCACGCCACGGCGCGCCGCATCTGCCGTATTGGATGACTCGGTGACGATATACCACGTCGGCTCGCCATTCTCCGTGCGGCCTTTGAAGAGGGGCAGGGTCACCGTCTCGTGCTCGACGTCGATGCTGAGCGCAGACGGCAGGCTGGTTGTGAAGATGCCGACATGCGGAGAAGCCGCGGCTCCCCGCCCGTTGCCCGCCGCCAGCGCCGGTCCCGCCCCGCGCAGCGCCACGCCCAGGGGCACTGCGGCAGCCAGGGCGAGGATGGGTACGAGGGCTACGGTCAGCCCTCGCCGGTGCTTGGAGAGCACCTTAAATGGTCCGTGGTTCATTCCAGAAGTTCCTCCGTTGGGTGGACGCGACACTGATACCGTCTCCCGCCGGTGGACGAGCGTTACACGGCACCTCAGCGATGCTCCCAGTTGGTTTCGGCGTAACGAGTCGAAGTGTCTCGACGGACAAAAGCAACATGTCCGGCCGCCAGACGAGTCGATCGCCAGCGCACTGGCTTATGGAGTCCAGTCGCCGGTCGGAGGCCCTCGGGGCCTATGGGGGCCTACGCTTCGGCCAGTGGAGATGGATCTGGATTTGCTCAGCCGGCTTCGAGGCGGTGACGAGGATGCGTTCGTGACTTTGATTGCCCGCTACCATCAGCCGATGTTGCGACTCGCCCGTTCCATCGTCTCAAGCGAGGCGGTGGCCGAGGAGGCTGTCCAGGACACCTGGGTGGGAGTGCTGCGCGGGGTCGAGCGCTTCGAGGGGCGCTCGTCGTTTAAGACGTGGTTGTTCCGCATCCTCGTGAACCGAGCTCGCTCGGCAGGTGCCCACGAGGAGCGCAACGCACCACTCGAGTCACCCTACGCAGTCGATCCGAACTCGATTCGACGCCGACGGGCAGTGGGCCGAACCTGTCAACTTGTGGGGACAGGAGTCCGATGACCCCTTCGAAGCGGTGATGTGGGCGCCCATCCTGAAGGCGGCATTAGAGGAGCTGGCCCCGCGCCAGCGGGTCGTGGTCATCCTCCGCGACGTGGAGGGACTGTCGAGTGAGGAGGTGTGCGACACCCTCGCCATCAGCCCCGGCAACCAGCGCATCCTGCTGCATCGCGGCCGCAGCCGCCTGCGCGAGATCCTCGCCGCGGACCTGCGAAACGACTGAGCGATGCTTCTACTTCACCCCCGAGAGATCGAGTGCCGGCAGGCGGTCGAGCTCGTCACCGATTATCTCGAAGGGACGCTCCCACGTCGCGAGCGACGCCGGTTCGAGTTCCACTTGCGGGGCTGCCGCAACTGCACCGCATACCTCAAGCAGATCAAGCTCACCATCGAGGCCACGGGAGCCATCGAGGCCGAAGTCCTCACCCCGGAAGCAAAAGCCGACCTCATCGAGCTGTATCGCCGCTGGCGGTCACAGTAGCGGCGCTCGGGCGGAGTGGCGCAGGTCTACTGGCTTGCGGCATCGCCGGCGTCACGTACGTCACTGTGGTGCCATCCGGCGGATCCTCAGCTGCGCCGCCTTCTCGTGACTGAGACCGCCCTGCGAGCAGCTCTCACCAGTGTTCGGCCAAATATCGAATCAATCGACGGATCAACGAAGGCAGCGTTTTGGCCGCGATCGCGCCGCCGAGTGCCGGATGCGTCGCACACCATGGCGTGACACTTTGTTCCTTGAGCTTTTGGCGCGCCTGACGCCTTTGTGGGATCGCGATGGCGACCGCGCGCGCCGGCGGCGGCGCGCGAGCCACAGCGCAAGCCGCCAAAGATGACGTAATCGGACCGGCGCATCGAGTCGGAGAAGCAGCGCCCCGGACGACTATGAGGATGTGACCGGGATGCCACAGCCCACCGCCGACCCCGCCCAGGCGCTGCTCGACATCTACGAGCGGGCGCTGCCTGCCGTGTACGGATACCTGCTGCCTCGCTGCGGCGCGGCCACCCTTGCCGAGGACCTGACCTCGGTAACGTTCCTCGCGGCGGTCGAAGCGGCTCGCGGGGATCACCCGCCGCCGGTGAGCGCTGCCTGGCTCGTCGGGATCGCCCGGCACAAGCTCGTCGACCATTGGAGGCGCCGTGCGCGCGAGGCGCGTGGCCTCCACGCCGTGGCCGGCCTTGGCACCGAGCATGGCGACCCCTGGGAGCAGCGCCTCGAGTTCGCTGCGCGCGCATCGCGTGCTGCAGCAGCTGCCGCCGCCTCATCGCCTCGCGCTCACGCTGCGCTACGTGGACGACCTGCCGGTGGCGAAGGTGGCGGAGCTTCTCGACCGCACCGTACACGCCACCGAGACCCTGCTGGTCCGCGCTCGCGCCGCCTTCCGCAACGCGTACCTCGACGAGGAGGACGCCGATGCCTGACAACCTCGAGGCGCTCCGCCTGCCGCAGATCCCCATCGCGCCGGACGCCGCCTTTGCCAGCCGCCTGCGCGCCCGCCTCGAGCGAGCCCTCGGGCCATCCGGAGGACCCGCTGTGAGTACCATCGTCACCGAGCCGGAAACCGTCGCCGACGCGCTCGCGCAGCAAAGGGGCGTGGTGCCCTTCCTCGCCGTCGCCGGGGGGCGCCGGGCGATCGAGTGGTACGTCGACGCCCTACACGCCGAGCTTCGCGGCGAGCCGTACGTCATGGCGGATGGGCGCATTGGCCACAGCGAGCTCTGGATCGCAGGCGGCGCCTTTCACGTCGCTGATGAGTCTCCGAGGAGCCATGTCGCGGCGCCGCTCCCTGGAGCCGATGCCACGGTGAGCCTCGGCGCCGAGGTCGCCGACGTCGATGTGCTCGTCGCGCGCGCCATGTCCCGAGGTGCGACGCTCGAGCGCCCCGCCGCTGACTATTCGTACGGCCGCAACGCGGTGATCCGCGACCCGTTCGGGCATCGCTGGATCGTTTCCTCGCCGGTAACTGCCGATCGTGTCCGCAACGGCGACGCCGGTTTCGCCTCGCTCAATGTACCCGACGTGGACGTCGCCGCTCGTTTCTACGCCGCTGTGTTCGGCTGGGAGTATGCGCCGGGCAGTGACGACCGCGCCCGTCACGTCACGAACGCGACGCTCGCCCAGGGGCTCTGGGGCGGCGGCGTGCAGGGATCGCTGCTCCTTTCGTACATCGTCGACGACATCGATGCCGCGATCGCTCGCGTCCGCGCAGCCGGCGGTAAGGCATCCGCGTCGCAGCAGAAGCCGTACGGCCTCAGCGTCGACTGTGTCGATGTCGAGGGCGCGCCGTTCGCCATGCATCAGCCGGCGGGTGTATCACGGTCACGCCGCGCATTGGCCGTCACGAAGAACGGCGAACTCGCCTACGTGACCATGCACGTCGTCGAATCGGCGCGAGCGCATGCGTTCCACCCATGTCTTCGTTTGTGACTACGCCGCGGGCCGATTCCCCGACGCCTGTAACGTGGTCGACCCGAGTGCCCAAGACCGGCATGAGTGGTGGCCATGAGCGCCGCGTGAATGTGCCCGTGTACCGGGTCGATGACGCCGCTGCGGCCGTGCAGCGCGTGCGAGAGGCCGGCGGCACGGCGACGGACCCGGTGCGCCAACCGTACGGCCTTATGGCCGACTGCACCGACGATCAAGGAACTGTGTTCTACCTCGGCGAATTCGGTCCTTAATCGAGGACTATGGACCTTCGGGGAAGCAGCGCGTGCCCACCACGATCGCCGTCATGACCCTCACACAGCGAGAGTGGGTTGCGAGGACGGCATGGGATCAGCCGATAAGGTTGTATCCGGCCGGCCGAAATGCAGGGCCGTCGCCGTGCCCGCCACGTTAGGGATCGTCCTTTTCGAGGATGAAAATGCGCTCGCCCGCCTGCGTACTTTGTGCGTATCCCCAGGCGAACTCGTAATGCAGGTATGGCGCGGCGTGAACCCGTTCAAATACCTTCCCAGAGCTCGTTGACCGAGCGACCATCTCGAGCCATTCGGCATTGAGCCCGGCGGGACGTGACCCACCGGCGAGGAACCTGGCGAATTCGTCCCACTCGCCAGCAACTCGGTACTCTGGGAGCGTTTCCAGTCGAAACGCTGACCGCTTGAAGTGCGTGAAGAGGTGCGCGAAGTCACTGTGACGCATGCTCGAACTCCTTGCGCGTAAACGATTGCACCCGACCCGCGCGGCTTCCAAGAGATAGTTGAACAATGGTGAGTGTCAGCGTCCGGCGCCAGCTAACACCCGACTGATGGCTATGGCTCGAGAAATGGGATGACCGCAGCGGCCAGCCCCGGGGCTGCGTTGATGTCGTAGTGGGTGATGCCGGGGAGGATTGCGAGTCGGTGATGGGTCATCCCGGAAAGATCCCAGTTGGCGTCGCGTTGGCCACCGCCAAGTAGGGCAAAGAAGTCGACCGCATGAGATGGAGGCAGCCCGTCGGCGTCGCCGACCACCAGCATTACCGGCATAGGCAGCTTTGGGATGTCAGTTGACCAGTCGTAGTCGACCTTCACGAGCGTGCTCACCTGCTGAACGAGGACAGCCCAGCCGTGGATATCCGGAGCGATCTGTTCGTAGGTCTGATAGATGGGCGTGTACCGTAGGTGGTCTGCCGTCTCTGGACCCATCGCGTCATAGATCGCGATCATTTCAGGGTACCAGCCCTGGCGCTTGAAAACGGTCGAGACAAGGACGAGCCGCTCCACCGAGCTCGGGTGTTGGATCGCCGTGCGAAGGCCGACGAGGCCGCCGAGCGAGAAGCCCAAGATAGCTGCGCGATCCATGCCGAGGTGATCGATGAGCGCGGCCACATCGTCGGCCATCGTCTCGTAGCGCATCGGCCGATCGGTGGCCGGAGAGCGCCCGTGCGACTGGAGGTCGACCGCGATGACCTGACGATGTGCGGCCAGCAATTCGATGTTCCGACCGAACATCTCGCGTGAGCCATACGCCCCGTGCAAAACGATCAATGGGTCACCCTCGCCGAACACCCGATAGGCGAGTTCAACCCCGTTGACCTTCGCACGCTCTTCACTGGCCGTAGCCTTCATGGTCATCGATGTCCTCCCGTTGTTTGGTGTAGGGGCTCGCCCTGCGTACGGTCTGCGATCGCGATTACGCCAGATGAGAGGTTGATCGAGTTGCGGGACGGCGCCAACGCTGAAGTTGTCGAGCCTTCCGGGTTAGCATCTGCGGACGGGAGAGTATCCTTGCCGCGGCGAGTGATCGACGATCCAGCCTGTGATCGACGTCAACACCTCCGAGCTGACCGGCTGGTGCACCGCGCGCCGATAGTTGCGAGGCCCAAGGGAATCAGGATCCGACCGAAGGATATGACTGACGTCACCGATGATCCGCGCATCGCAGGGACCAAGAACTAGACGAGCGATTGTCTCTGCATCCTCAGGAGGCACTTGAACGTCGTGGCCGCCCGTCATGGCGAGAATCGGGACGGCAATCCGCCGGAAGACAGGCACTGGGTCATAGTCCAGAAATTGGCGGAGCCAGCGGGCGTTCACCTTCTTGCCTTGAACTCGTATCACGTCCGCCGCGGTTGATCGAATTCGCACAAATTGTTTGCGTTGACTCTTGAGCGGGTCTACATGGATCAGCTTCAGCAAGGCTGTCGTCCTCTTTGGTAGCGTCGCGACGATCGCCCGTGCCTGCCATGTCAGGACTTCCTCTCCGACGCGAGCCGAACAAGCCAGGAGCACTGCGCCGGCTACCTTCTCCTCCGCTGCCAGGTGTGCAGCGTGGAGCGCTCCCTCGCTGTGACCGATAACGAAGACGGCCAGGTTCGGGCAACGAGAGGAGAGCCATGCAAGGGCCGAGCGAGCATCAGCATAGTTCTCCCTAAACCCAGTGGTGAGGAAGTCGCCCTCGCTCGCGCCGACGCCGCGCTTGTCATATCGGAGCGTCGCGATTTGGCCAGTCTCAAGAGCCTGTGCGATAGCTCTACTCACACCAAGCGCCAATTTGGGCACGTTCCCGTCGCGATCGCACTTACCGGACCCGGAGAGAATCAGAGCTGCAGCTGTTGGCGTGGGACCGTGGACGAAAGCTCCTGTTAGTGCCAGGCCTTCGCTTTGCACGCTCACCAGTTCGGACGTTGGCTTCGTCATCACGTGACTAGACTGCCGATGGATGCGGCGATGGCTTCGGGGTGCTCGCACCCAACGATCAGTCCGTCGCAATCCGCTCCTTCCAGGGTCAGTCGGACTGCTCGGGGCATGCCATGGTGCATGACCGCGAAGATCTTCTTGCGTTGATAGTGAAACGTCCCCACCACATTGACGCCCGGCCAAAACAAACGTGCCCACCATCGAACGCCGCGCACCGATTTCAGCCCACTTTCAAGTACTTCGGCCCCTCCTACAGACGCAAGGGGAATCCGAAGATCGCCGCGCAATGTCGCGACCTTCCCCAGCCTCGTCAGTCGAACGATCAGCTCGTTCTTGTTGATCGCCAGTTCGGCCATCGTCAATTCCTTCCCAGCATTATTGTTTTCGCGAATGTTACCATAAGTGATAGTAATCAGGTATTCTCATAGAGATGGCAAGCGCTGATCTGCTGCTGCACCCGGTGAGGCTCCGCATCGTCCAGGCCTTCCTGGGTGATCGGGCATTGACTACAACGGAACTTCGCGCCGAGCTGCCCGACGTACCCCCTGCCAGCCTCTACCGCCATGTCGCCCAATTGGTCGATGCTGGTGTGCTGGCCATTGTGGCCGAGCGGCGCGTGCGTGGCGCATTAGAACGCACCTACACTCTCCGCGTCTCGGCGGCTCAACTCGGCTCCACCGATGTGGCCGCCATGACTCCGGACGAACATAGGCAAGCCTTCATGGCTTTTGTCGCCGGCCTCCTCGGCGACTTCGATCGCTATCTCGCTCGCGACGACCGTGATCTCGCCCGCGACGGCGTCGGCTACCGCATGGCGGCATTGTGGCTCAGCGACCTCGAATACTTTGAGTTTCTCCGAGACGTCTCGATCGTCACCCAGACCTACGCGGCGAAGGCACCTGAGTCGGGTCGTCGGCGCCGAATTCTCCGAACGATCCTTCTCCTTGGCGCTGAGGAACCGCCCAAGTGAGCGCCTCATCTGGTCGCAAACCAACGCCGACGGTGCTCCGGGCTCTAGATGTACTGCCCATAGAGGGTGTGACAAAGAGAGAGCCCCCGGGCTGAGTTTGGGTTGTTGAAATCCACCCAGACGGAGGCTCTCCGGTGTCCCATCCTAAGACGGTCCTCACCCGGTCGGCAGGCTGATTCTGGTTCGACGCATCGCCCAAGGACGTCCCAGCGGCACACGTTGCTGCTGAGATGGGAGTGGCCCGAGCGACGGCGTACAAGTGGTGGCGTCGCTACGTCCACGAGGGCGAGGCTGGCCTCCACGATCGGAGCTCGCGACCGCTGCGGAGCCCACGGCGGACATCGGCGCGAGTGGAGCCTGCCGGGTGATTTGCGAGAGGCTCTTGCCGTCGTAGGGAGAGTCGTGGCGGTAGGGGAGGATGGCGTGCCGGGCCGAGTCGTCGCCTCGTGAGGAAGATCAGCGGTCCGAGGTTCTGGCCGATGCTGTTGTCACCCCGCCACGCGAGCGAAGGTAGCCTAGCAGTGCGGTGACCTCGGAGTCATTTCTCCAGTCGTAGGTATCGAGGCCTCTCAACTCGCCGCTGATCGCGTCATATGCGCGCTGCAGGAGCGTGCTCGCTTGGCTGTTTGTACGCGCGCCGTGCCACGCAGGTTTTGGGCCGATGTACGCGCGGTCGAGAAGCGCCGCGAGCGCCAGCAAGTCGTCGGCGAGTTCCGCTACAGGCCCGACGTCCGGGACTCTGCCCATGGCACGCAGGGAAGCGATCGTCCGCCTCGTGTAATGGCGACAACTGTGACCTTCGGCGAGGCCAAAGAGCTCGTCGCTCATCGCGTCGGCACGTTCGCTCAGTGGTCTTCCCACAGGCCAAATGATCCGCGCCGAGTGCTCCTGTCGCCTAGGGTCAAAGGTCCTGATTCGGACCAGTCGTGACGTCGGCATCACCTCGCCATAGCCGGTGCCGAATGGGCAGCACAGATCGCACTCACACGCTTTCCTTGGCGGCTGGTCGTTTCACGGAGCAACGCTCGGGTGCAAGAGGATTCCGGGTGCTCCGCGATCGCGGCGTGTACGTCCGATGGCACACGAACGCCGGGGTCGCGCGCCAACGGAAGCGAGCATGGTATCGAGCTACTCTTGATGATTCCGGCGCTGCCTCGTTGCTCCCAAGACGACGCGTTGTCCGTCACTGCTCCTCCGTAGGCTGAACGAGTAGAAGAAGCTTGCCGGCGGAAGGTGTCAGCGGAGGTGTCCTGACCGCTCATCGAGAACTTCAAAGACGTTCAAGGTATTCGGCCACGTCTTTCAGGCCGAGCCTCGCGCTAGGTCTGGTGAACATGAGCGCGGCATGACCCGATTTGGCCGTGGGGGAGAGGGGGCGAACACCCCAGGATGGCGCAAACGTTGTCGGGCATCGCAGCGCAGCTGGTGTAACCCGAGTGCTCGTGATCGCTAACCGGCGTCGACGTGGATCGTCGTCAAGCGGGTTGCGCGCAGCCAGATCACCGCATTCTGAGCGGCGAACGTCACGGCGAGCGCAAGGAGCAGTTCGCCGATGACGAGGCCCTGGGCGTAATTCGCTGCGTGACTGGCGGCGGCGAAGGGGATGCGGATGACGATCAGCACTCCCCAGGCGATAAGCGTGACCACAGTGCCCTTGGTCATGACGACACCCGCCTCGCTCCACACCCGAAACGTCGTGCCGCGCCAGACCCCGGCAAGGAGACTGACCGCAAGGCTCGCGACGAGGAATGCAACCGTGCCGAGATCGAGCGTGAGTGTCTGGCGGCTCAGCTGCTGGATAGCGAACACCGCCATCAGCGCCGGCAGGATGATGAGCCTTCGAGGGTTGAGCGACACCCGGCTCATCTGGCGGAACAGGATGAAGGCGATCAGGGCGACGTAGATCGCGACATTGACGACGACCCCGACGAGTTGAACTCGAGGTCATGCCTGCCTCCTCAGTATCAGTCTCTCCGCGCGCATCCTAGACTGCGCTCGTGCCCTACCGCAGCCTCGTCCAGAGCTGGCACGACTTCTACATCGTCGCCGGCACCGCGTCGGCGACGCTCGTTGGCTTGCTGTTCGTCAGCCTCTCACTGCATCTTCGTGCAGTCCTCGCTCGGCCGGAGGTGCGCGGCCTCGCCCGGTCCACACTCGCCAACTTCGCGCTCGTGCTTCTGGTGGCGCTCGTCCTGGTCATTCCCCAGGACGCACAAGGGGCGAGTATCGACCTCGAGATCGCGGGAGTGGTGAGCGCGGTCATCATCGTCGCCCCGGTGGTCGCCTCGATTCAGAGCGGCACGCGAACGATACGGTCGCGCCTCCTGATCCTGCGATTCGTCCTCAGCTTCCTTGGCTACGCGGGGACGCTGGCCGGCGGCATCCTGCTGTCGAACGGCTCGTTCACCGCTGCCTTCGCCGCCCTCGCCGCCGCGACGATCACCTTACTCGTCATTTCGCTGCGCAACTCGTGGGATCTGCTCGTTAGCGTTGGCGAAGCGACCATGACGCACGAAGCCGATCCCCGATAACCCGACTTCCAGGTATGACGCTCAATGGGCGGGACGTCTGCTTCCGCAGTTTGAGACGGCCGTGAGAGGCGACCGTCAGTCACGCCGCCGCTGATCTCACTCGGCGAGCCTAGACGGGTCGCATTCGCGATGGAAGAGGTTCTCCAAACTGATGAGCGCCCAGTCACCGCGACAAGTTCAGCCCAACCCTGGCCGTCGTTTGCGGGCGACGTGGCGGCGCGAATGCATCGACGATAGCGGTGTGAGGATTCTCTTCTGCTTCGTCGGCGGGGTTGGGCACTTTGAGCCGATGGTTCCAATCGCTCGGGCCGCCGAGGCGGCGGGCCATAGCGTGAGGGTGGCGTGCGGGCCCTCGCTGGTGCCCATCGTCGAGGCGGGAGGGTTCGCCGCCTTCGGAATCGGTCCTTTGCCGCCAGCTCAAGCGTCCCGGCGAATGCCCTTGAAGGAGGTGGATACCGCCCGGGAGGAGCGTGACTTGCGTGAGCGTTTCGTCAATGCGGCCGCGCGGGTGAGGGCCAAGGGTGTGCGGACGCTCGCCCGCGCGTGAGGTCCGACCTCATCGTGGCGGACGAGGTGGACTTCGGCAGCATGCTGGCCGCGGAGATGCTCGATGTGCCATATGCCACCGTCCTGGTCATCACCGCCGGAAACCTCCTGCGCCCCAACGTGGTGGCGGACACCCTGGACCGCGTCCGGAATGAGTTTGGGGTTCCCTCCGACCCCTATCTCGCCGCCCGCAGTCGCTATTTGGTTCTCTCCCCGTTTCCGCCGAGGCTACGCGACCCTGCCTTCCCGCTTCCAGCCACCGCCCATATATTTCGGTCAGTTGAGGTAAGCCGCGCCAGCATTGGACCTGCGTCGTTGCCGCAGTACCTTACCGGTGCACCCAGTGTCTACGTCACCCTGGGAACCGAGTTCAACGTGGAGTCCGGTGATCTGTTCACTCGAGTGTTAGCCGGTTTGGGTCCGCGAGCCAAGAGGCTCGACCGCAGTCGGCTACGGAGCAGCGAGGACGGGTTGGGTCGTCGCCTCGCCATTCTCGATAGTGCTGGTTGCACCAGATCTCATCACTCCTCCTCCTCGCGATGCGTTGCTTCACCTGAGTTCTTCTTTACGAGCGCCCGGATGATGCCGATGGCGATCCCGAATTCGACGGTGGCCAAGAACGCCCAGCGGACACGGCTTCTTGCGGTCCTAGCCTTGACCGCACGCGCCACGAACACGCCACCGGCGGATGACGAGGCGGCGACCCACCCCGCCGACAGCAGACGATGATCAGCGAGGAAGTCGGCCGCCCCCGCCCTTGCACGGTAAGTTTCGGTGCTCATCTTGTTCACTGACCGATGGACCGCTGGACCCGCTCAGGATTTGCGATAAGCGGAATCATGCTGTGGGGCCTACGGCTGTTCGATGGGTGGTTGTCGACTTTCCTCCTGACGAATCCACGCGCTGTTCGTTGCTGCCTGGCCGACCGCTCAGGCGCTCCATCTCACGCTCGACATCAGCCTCCGTAATCGGTTGGCTGAAGAAGGCATTCCATGCGTGCATCACCAGTCCGATTCCCCAGAAGAGGATCACGAACCCGGGCCAGAAGAAGCCCTGGTGCGCGACCGTCGCCCAGACGATGATGATGCCAGTGTTCACCAGCAGATAAATAATGAAGTGCGGGACAAAGCCGCGCCGCTCTTCGAGGCGCTTGCGCGCTGCCCGGCGCAGCTCGTCAGGTGTGGCGCTCATGAGACCTTACCTCCTTGATGCGGTTGAATAGGAAATAGCCGCGCTCGCGCCCGTGCGTGACAACGCATCCTGGCGAATGCCATCGCCACGTTCGGGCACGAGCGCCATGGGATAGCTCTGTGGAGTTCCCGCCGCGGTGTGCTCGTCGCTGACGAGATGCCCGTCGCGCAGCCGGATGATCCTGTCGGTGCGCGCTGCGAGATCGAGATCGTGCGTGACGATCACGAACGACACACCGCGCTCGGCATTGATGCGGCGCATCAAGCCGAGCAACGTGTTGGCCGTGTCGGTGTCGACCTCGCCCATGGGCTCATCGCCAAGCACGAGCGTCGGCTGGTTGATCAATGACCGCGCGATAGCCACGCGCTGCTGCTCGCCGCCGGACATCTGTGTCGGTCGATGGTCGAAACGCCTCCCCAGCCCGACCTCTTCCAGGAGGGCGACGGCCCGCGCTTGCGCAGCCTTCCGGTCACCTCCCGAGTATCGAAGCGGAAGAAGGATGTTCTCGATCGCGGACAGAGTGGGGAGAAGGTTGAACTCCTGAAAAATGAAGCCGATGCTCGTGCTTCGAATGTCAGCTCGTTGGTTGTCGGTGAGCGTGCTGGCATCGATGCCGTCGAGGAGGATCCGACCGCTCGTCGGCCGCATCAACAGACCGATGCAGTCGAGCATGGTGGTCTTTCCACTGCCGGACCGACCGACGATGGCTACGAACTCCCCTTGCTCGATGGTGAGGGTCACATTGTCGAGCGCCTTAACCCGCGAATCGCCTTTTCCATATTCCTTGACTAATCCGATTGCCTCGATGATCGCCATCTCTGCTCCTATTGCGCCCGCAGCGCGGTGACCGGATCCATCCTCGCGGCGCGCATCGCGGGCACGACGCCAGCTCCGGCGCCGAGAGCCATCGCGAACGCGAGGGCGACCAACGTGAGACGTGGCGTGATCAAGAAGAGGCCACCACTCGCATCGCTGGCGTTGAGCGCCAGGGTCAGCAGCAACCCGAGCAGGAAGCCAATCGACCCGCCGAGCAGGCCCATGGCAGTCAACTCGGCGAGGAACTCACCGAGGATGTTCCGCGTCTTTGCCCCGATTGCTTTCTTGAGCCCAATCTCGCGTGTCCTCTCGGTGACGGACATGATCATGGTGTTGACCACGGACAGGCCACCGATGATCAGCGCCAGCAGGGCCGCCGCGGTAGTCATGAACGTGAAGACGGCGCCGCCCGACTTGAAGCTGTTCACAAGGTCGGTGGGCTTGGTCGCCTTGACACCGGACACGGTGTTGGTGATGCGATTGGCGAGCGAGTCGAGGTTGACCCCCGGCCGACCGAACGCAACGACGCCGGTGATCAGGGCGTAGGGATCAACGTTGGTACGTATGGCTTGCGGGAGGCTTTCACCCATCAGCATCTGAGCGTCGTGCAGGCTCACAAATGCTCCGCTGTCAGGCGCCGTCAGCGTCTGATTGAGGATGCCGATCACCGTGAACTGGTGATTGATGAAGTCCGCCGTCGCGTCGGAGGGACGCACCGGCAGATTGATCACGTCCCCCACGTGTTTCTTGAATTCGGCCGCGAACGACGAGCCGAGCGTGACATCGAACCGTGATGCATTCCCGGGCCACCGGCCGCTGGCGGGCGTGACCTGGAATGCGGAGTACTTGAAGCTGGCCGGATCGTAATTCATGATGTAGTCGGGGACGCCGAAGTTCACCGCCGATAGTGAGCCGGGTTTCGCGAGGACCTGCACAGCCGGCCCAACGGCCATCACGCCATCGACCAACTTGATCTTGTTGACAGTGTCGAGCGACATGTAGCCGCCGCCGAAGCCGCCGCCCCCAGTGTCACTCGCTATCTGGATGCTGCTGCTGTAGTAGGTGATCCCGCCGCCGAGCAACACATTGAAGTGCTCAGCGAGCGCCCCCATCGTGGTCAGGGCGAAGATGCCCATGACGATGCCGGTGACTGTCAGGACTGTGCGGACCTTGCGCCGCCACAGGTTTCGCAGAATTTCCATCGATCGTCTCCTCAACATGGATGCTCCTGAGATCATTATTCAGAGGCTGGGAACCGTCCCGACAGGGCCGGAGGTCACATCTCGTTTAGTCCTTGGTCAGGACCGTGCGCGATCTTCGGCCCTTGGCTGCAGCGACCCGCTCAGGCGATCACGGAGCTGCGCGACGGATGCGGGCTCGAGGCGGCACTGCCGAAGAGAATCCGGTCCTGGCGCACCCTGGCGTGCAATCGACCCGCTTGCCTCGCGGTGGCGAGTACCCCTGGAAACGGTGGTGGCAGCAACATTTTGCTGCCCCGCTGGGTGGCTAAGGTTGGCCCATGCTGGTCGGGACGACCTTCCTGGATGAGCCGTCGGCCGCAGGCCATGGCGCCATGGACCTCGGCGTGAGCGTGCGACCTCCGGCGCGGTGGTCGCGAAGTGGGTGAGAAGCCAATCGAGGCAGCCTCGTGAATACACTTGATAAGAGGTTCATGCCGAGCGGGATTGGACCAGCGACCGGATGAGCGCGAGGGCTACCCGTCGATTCGCCATAAGCGCGGGGGCGCTCTGCCTTTTGTGCCTGGTTGCGAGCTTGGTGTTGCTGGCTCTGGACTGGAAGGTGATCGACTCGGTTAGCACGGCGCAGCTCTCTGGTCTCTTGGCGGTAGCGATCGTGACGCCACTCGGTGTGGTCATCGCTGCTCGGCGACCACGCAACGCTGTTGGCTGGGTGATACTCGCGACCGTCGCCACCGGAGCGGTGGGTGTGCTCGCGGTCTTCGTCGCCATATACGGACAACTCATGGGGGCAGCACCGACGGGGTGGGTGGAGTGGCTGGTGTGGGTCAACAATGAGACGGGGCAACTCGACAACTACCTGATCTTGATCGCGATCTTGCTTTTTCCGAACGGCCACCTCCCAGGGAAGCGGTGGCGCTGGTTGCTCTGGCCCTTCGTTGCGTTGGCCACACTCGGAGTCGCGAGCGCCGCCTTGCAGCCTGGTTCAAATCAACTCTCGCCGCGTTTGCCAAGCATTCCGTATCCGCTCGGCATCCGGGCACTGAATCCCGTCAGCAACGGACGCCTCGCGCCCGCGGTTGTAGCGGTTGTGGTCGTGTTCGTGGTGTTCCTCGTGCTTATCGGGTCCGCGGTCGTGGTGCGACTACGCCGTGCCCAGGGTGTCGAGCGACGCCAGCTTCGATGGTTCACCGTCGTCGTAGTGGCCACCGTTTTCGTCAGCGCGATTGGAGCCGTCATCGCCACTCAAAACGTGGCCGTGGGAAACAATATCGGGAATCTCCAAGGGTACGGATTTGGCATCGTGCTGCCAGCGACGATCGGCATAGCCATCCTCAAGGACGGGTTGTACGACCTCGACGTGTTCATCAGTCGGACGCTGGTGTATGGGTCGCTTGCGGTGTTCATCACGGCGGTGTACGTGGGCATCGCGGTGGGGATCGGGGCGTTGGTTGGCAGCGGAGGCAAGCCCAATTTGGCGCTGTCGATCCTGGCGACGGCGATCGTGGCGATCGGATTCCAACCGGTGCGCGAGCGGGTGCAGAAGGTGGCCAACCGGCTCGTGTACGGGCAGCGGGCGACGCCGTACGAAGTGCTATCGGAGTTCTCGGGACGGGTTGCGGAGACCTATGCGGCGGACGAGGTGCTGCCGCGAATGGCTCGCGTCCTCCAAGAGGGCACGGGTGCGGTGTCGGCGACGGTGTGGCTACGGGGGAGCACGGAGCTGCTTCCCGCGGCCACCTTCCCCGACGCTCCGGGTACGTGCGAATCCCTTTCAATGAGCGACGGAACTCTGCCAGCACTGCCAGGTGCGACGCGAGCGGTGGAGGTGCGCCACCAAGGTGAGCTGCTCGGCGCATTGAGTGTTAACAAGCGTCGTGGTGAGGCGTTGACGCCGATCGAGCAGAAGCTGGTCGACGACCTCGCCCATCAGGCGGGATTGGTCCTCAAGAACGTAGGTTTGAGCGCGGACCTGCAGGTGCGGCTGGATGAGTTGCGCGCCTCCCGGCAGCGGCTGGTAAGTGCTCAGGACGTGGAGCGCCGGCGCCTGGAGCGCGACCTGCATGACGGCGCCCAGCAGCAACTAGTGGCGCTGAAGGTCAAGTTGGGGCTTGCGGAGATCCTCCTGGGACGGGATCCCGAGAAGGCGGCGGCCATTTTGGAGCAGCTCAAGGGCGATGCCGACGAAGCCCTGGACACCTTGCGCGACCTCGCCCGGGGGATCTACCCACCGCTACTCGCTGACAAGGGGCTCGTGGTGGCGTTGGAGTTGCAGGCGCGCAAGTCGACGGTGGCGGTCACCGTGGAGGCGGAGGGGGTTCAGCGCTACGCGCAGGATGTTGAGGCTACTGTGTACTTCTGCGTGCTCGAGGCGCTGCAAAACGTGCAGAAGTATGCGGCCGCGTCGCAGGTGACGGTCCGGCTGCGCGAGGACGATCGCGCGTTGCGCTTCGAGGTGCAGGACGACGGGAAGGGCTTCGATGCCTCGACGACGAGCAAGGGCGCCGGTCTCACCAACATGGGCGATCGGGTGGATGCGCTGGGCGGCAGCCTCGAGGTCGAATCACAAACCGGCGCTGGCACATGCGTGCGTGGTCGATTGTCAGCTTCCCGCACGAGCGGGAGCGGCCGTCTGATCACCAATACAGAGTTGTGAACCAACCAATCGCTACACACCATCGCCACCAGCGAGGCGGCTGCGAGCGCGATCATCCGGTTCCTCGAGCCCACGCACTGATTCAAAAGTCAGCCGGCTAGCCCGGCACACAGTGCGCCTGCGATTGTTGGTATCGGGACTTGAAACCGAGAATTGGTGTATGGCGAGGTGATCCTCGCTCACACGAGCGTCCTGTCACCTGACGGG
>CAVWMH010000003.1:0-169467 GCA_963756075.1 Candidatus Dormiibacterota bacterium
ATGCGGTTGGTGGGGAAGCCGGGCCGACGGTAGGGTTCGAGTCTTTCTCGGCTTTCGGCATTTCCTGTAACAGATCAGGTATTCGGACTGCACACACTGTGAGCAGGCGGCGCTCAAGCCGACGAACGAGTGGGCCGGTCTGATGCCGACGGCGGACGGCTGATGACCCGGGGAGGCGGGTGTGCGCGTCGGCGAACTCGACGACGCTGGTACGACGCCGATTCGCCCAGGCCATCACGGACCTGGATGACCGAGACTTTCTCTATTGTTGAAGCATCACCAGAGAGCGGACGATCTCAGCCCCCACCGCCCGGGGTAAGCAGCTCGACGGGGACACAGGAACGGTGGACGGTCGGATAGGGTTAAGGGGGCCGAGGGTCGACTCGACCTGAGCAGTTCTCCCGAAGCGGCATCGGGCTCCAGCTCTTCCAGATCGGCTCACCCGATCGCCGCGGAGCGGGCAGGCGCCGACGACAAAGCCGCGTCCATCGTCGGCGACCTCGACGGTGAGCTGGTCACCGTCCTGCCGTAGGCGGACAGCTGCTCTCGAGGCCTGCGCATACTTCTGAATGTTCTGCAGGGCTTCCAGGATGCAGAAGTAAAGAGCCGCCTCAGTGTCTCGTGGATAGCGTCCGATGCCATCGGCTCGATGGTGATCGGCAGGGTGGCCTTGCGTGCCTGCGCCTGGAGCGCGGTGGGCAGGCCCGTCTCAGCCAGCAGCGGTGGGTAGATGCCACGGGCCAGATCGCGGAGCGTCTCCAGGGCTTCATCTGCATCGCCCTTGAGTTGCTGAAGTCGTCATCGCCTTCGTCGGGTCTCTGGTCAGCAAGAATCTCGGCAAGTCCGAGCTTGACCTTGATCGCCACCAGGTGTTGCTGGGCTCCATCGTGGAGGTCGCGCTCCAGCTTGCGGCGCTCATCATCCTGTGCAGCCACGAGCCGCTGCCGCGAGGCCCGGAATCCAGCAGACGTGCTTGAAGGTCAGCAGTGAGGCCGACGTTCTTGAGAACGAGACCGGCCTGATGTGCCAGGTCGTCCATGAGCTTGATCTCGATCGGGGTGAGCGACTCGCCGCGCCGCTTGGTGACGGATAACGCACCCAGTACGTCACCTTGGTGGCGCACCAGCACCGAACGATCGGCGGTGGATATC
Organism: Candidatus Dormiibacterota bacterium; assembly: GCA_963756075.1. GTDB lineage: Bacteria > Chloroflexota > Dormibacteria > Aeolococcales > Aeolococcaceae > Palsa-851. Next base: position 1,152 of record CAVWMH010000003.1, read on the forward strand.
GACCGTTCGGCAGCGCCGTTCAAGTGCAATCGCCGGCATTGCGGTCTCGAGCGGGAACGCTGCAGCACGGCGCAGGTCATCCCCGGTCCGCAGCCAGACTTCTGCGAGTTCGGCTGCAGTGCCGTCCGCGAGGACACGGGCCATCCGCGGGAGCACCTCGTCGCTGGCATACGACTCAGCGACCCGTTCGGAGAACTGTGAGAGGACCTCGTACGGGGTAGCCCGCTTTCCGTAGACGAGCCGATTCGCAACTCGCTGTATCCGCTCGCGGACCGGTTGAAAACCAATCGCCACGATGGCAGTGGCGAGAATCGACAGGGCCAGGTTGGGTTTGCCGCCACTGCCGACGAGCGTGCCGATACCGACTGCGATGCCGACGTATACCGCAGTGATGAACACAGCCAGTGAGCCATACACGATGCTGCGACTGATGAAGACGTCGAGGTCGTAAAGGCCGTACCTCATCACAGCCAGCCCGATTGTGAGCGGCACGGCGACGACAAGTCCAAAGTCTAAGGTGTAGTTGTCGATGACAGTTCCCGCATCGGAGAGGGGCGGCAAGAAGGTCAAGATGAAGATTGCCAAGGCAGTGGCCGCGACATAGGCAAACCAACGCATCTGGCGCCGTTCAACGCCCCGTGACCGGCGGAAGCGCAACACCACCTCCGTTACTAGAATTACGAAAATCAGCAGGAACAGCAGGCTTTGAAGCGTGCCGTTGTTGTTCGTCAGGCTGTCGAATGCGGCTATGGCCAGAGGGTTGGTCAGACTTGGCAGCCGAGGCGATAACTGCGCCGATTGCGCGGAAACCATCGTCGATGCAGTCAGGACAACGACGGCGGTAAGCCCAGCCCACGCGGCCCATCGCCAACGTGGTCCGGGCAGTATCCGTCCGTTCGGGAAGACGAAGACCAGGAACAGAAGCAACAAAGCACCAATTCCAAAGCCGTTGTTGTACACCCAGGCGGCCCACGCCACCCAAGCGCGAGCTGATGCGCCGGCTAGCAACCCGCGCATGGCGGTGAAGTCGGCAAAAAGGCAGATGAAGTCAGCCACGGCAATGGCCAGCAGCAACCAACCGATTGAGTTCCGGGGGCGGCGGATCGCGATCAACAGGCCGAGGATGGCGGTGATCGGCGCTCCTAGGAAATAGCCCAACCGCGCGGTTCTCACCGAGTCAATAGCCGTCCAGTCGAGCGGCAACAGGACCAGGCTGGCAACCACCAGTCCTAGGGAAAACACCCCGATACCCCAGGCGAGCAGAACGGCCCGGCGCTCCGAGTGTGCTGTCATGAGGCGCACAGTACCCGCGTGCTGATGGGCTGTCGATGGTGCGGCCGCCCCTCTGCGAAAGGGTGGCTGCACTCCTGAGCGGCACACCGACGGCCGCCACCGCTAGCCTGGCCGGGTGCGTCGCCGGGACCATCGCTCTCGATAGGCGGTGCGATTTCAGGCACGGTGAGTTCAGAACCAGAGCCCCTCGCCAGCCCCGGGGAGCTCGAACCTAGCCTTGACGAGTTCGCGTCAGTCCACGCGAGATCTATCGCGAGCTCATCCCTCGAGCTGCACTCGCTCCAGCGGCTTCACAAACAATAGAAGCATCACCTGAAGATCCGGCCGACCTTGTGCGCAGGATCGCCTCTTAGACCGAGCGCAGGCGCCGCCTGAGGGCACCGAAACGCTGCTCACGCCGGCGTGCAATCAACTCACCCACCGCTACCGTGGACACTCCGTGAACGCGCCGCTTGAACTGCTAGCCGGCGGCGCCGATAACCAAGGGAGTTCGGTGTCACGGTCACCCGCTACGATGCTGACGCACCGTGCCGTGGGATTACCACCTTCTCCAAATGGAGAGCACCGTTTGTGGCATCGCTGAAAGAAACCTCGACAAAGAGCCGCGCGTTCCTTCCGGTTGCCATGTGCCGAGAGGGAGAGCCGCCTCGCGCACACGAGCGTCCTATCAGCTGACGCCGGATGTTTGGCGAGCGCCACCGGAGACCGAGGCCGTTTCTTTCGCCAGCCTTGTGTGCAATCAGGGACGTGACCGCGGGTTCAGGTAAGCGGTGCGGCGGAGCGTCCATCCGGGGTCTTCGGGGTGATGCCAACGCCGATGCCAATTGGGAGTCAGAGCCAGTCGGTTGCTGTCGGTCCAATGGGCCGGAGCGTATTCAGGAGACGGCCCCAGGCGGGGCCAGTCGGGCTCCGTACGCTTTCTGGAAATGCGGTATCTGGGGTAACTCGGATCGAGGGTTCGAATCCCTCTCGCTCCGGATTTGTCTTATGGGATAAGGGATTCAACTCTTCGGAATGCGAACAGCGCGGACCAATCCCGGGACCATCCGAACCCTAAGACCCCGCGGAGTCCGAATAGGTCTTGTTTGGTGCATGCTTCTGTCTCGGTGGTTTGCCCCATTCCGAGTTGGCGGCTGCCACCTGGTGGTGACTTCATCGCTGGCCACCCTTGCCTAACACATTGTTCCTTGAGTTTTGGCGCGATCAAGTCCTGAAGGGAGGATCCCGCACACCCCCAGCGTATCGGATCTTTCTAGAACGATTGACACGTTCGCGCCTATGGCGGCGACACTCGCGAGCCCGGCATTGACAACCTCTGACCTCACTGGTACATTAGTCAAGTAATTAACCAGATACCCACCGGTAACCGCCACGGGATCGCGGCATGATCCCGCCGGATTGGCTCACTGGACGGAGGAAGGAGCGCACATGCAGAGGACGCTGGCACGGGGACAGCGAGAAAGTAATGCAAACCTCCGATACGCTGGGAAGCGAGCCGATAGCGTCGATGGCTCCGGCCCCCCAATCGAAGGCTGCGAGCACGTCGGCCGTTGAGATCTCGCATCTGCGCAAGACCTACGGTCCGCTGGTCGCGGTCGACGACGTATCTTTCTCGGTCAGCGAGGGCGAGATCTTCGGAATCCTCGGCCCGAACGGAGCCGGGAAGACCACCACAGTCGAGTGCTCCATCGGTCTCCGGTCTCCAGACTCGGGGACGATCCGGCTGATGGGCATCGATCCGCAAGCCGACAAGGCGCAGATCCACGAGATCACCGGAGTACAACTGCAGTCGGGCGCCTTTCCGGCCAAGTTAAGGGTCGGCGAGATCATCGACATGTACCAGTCCTTCTATCGCCATCCGGCCGACGTGGGCGAACTGACTGGTGCGCTCGGGCTCGCCGATAAGCGCAAGTCCTACTACCGATCCCTGTCCGGTGGCCAGCAGCAGCGGTTATCTGTCGTACTCGCGCTCATCGGCGCGCCCAGGATCGCGGTCCTCGACGAGATGACCACCGGACTCGATCCACAAGCCCGCCGGGACGCCTGGGAACTTATCGAGCACGTTCGTAATCGCGGAACGACGGTACTGCTGGTCACGCATTTCATGGAGGAAGCCGAGCGACTCTGCGACCGCGTTGCGTTCATCAACTCCGGACGCATCGTCGCGCTGGATACCCCGGCCGGCCTGGCTGCGCGGGCCACGGGCGCGAAGACCGTCCGGTTCCTTCCGTCGGCCCCGTTCGACGAGACCCTGCTGACCCGCCTGCCGGAGGTGACCGCGCTCGAGCACGACGGCCACCACATCGTCGTCAGCGGCACCGGTGAACTCGCCACCGCCGTGATCGTCGCGATGCATACCGCGGGCGTGGAGGCGCACGACGTGCGGATCGACGCATCGACTTTGGAGGACGCCTTCGTGCGCCTCACCGGACGGCACCTGCACGATGCAGAAGAAGGAGCACATTCATGACCACGCTCCCGCTGACCCAGTCGCGCGCGCCGCGCGCAGCGTTCGGCAACATGGTGCTCAACGAAGCCAGGCTCGCCTGGCGGCAGCCGGCCGGGATGATCGCCGGCGGCGGGATCGCATTGCTGCTCCTGGTCATCTTCGGCGAGATACCAGTGTTCAGGTTGCCTTCGGCGAATCTGGGCGGCTATTCACCGTTCGACATCTACATCCCGATCCTCATGAGCTTCTCGATCGCGATCATCGCCTTCACCTATCTTCCAGGGCCGCTCGTCTCCTACCGCGAGCTCGGCATCCTGCGCCGCCTGTCGACGACCCCGGTGCCTGCGTACTGGGTGCTGGCCGCGCAGATTGTCGTCCAGACCGGTTTCATGGTGGTCACGCTGGCGATGCTCGTCACCGTGAGTATCGTTTTCTTCGGCATCAGCGCCCCGGCGAGCCCAGCCGCGATGGTGCTGGCCGTCGCGCTCTGCATGGCCGCGTTGTTCGCGATGGGCCTGACGATTGCGGCCCTGGCCCGGACGTCTGGCGCCGCCAGGGGCCTCATGGCGGTGGCCCTCTACCCGATGATGTTCTTCTCCGGGCTGTACTACCCGGTGCAGTTGATGCCGGCCTTCATCCAGGACATCAGCAACTACACCCCGCTTGGCGCGGCCGTACAGGCGATTGGTGACTCATGGGTGGGCCAGTTCCCTCCGGCGCAGCCCCTGCTGGTGCTCGCGGCATACGCGGTCGTCTTCGGCTTCCTCGCCAAGCGCTTCTTCAGATGGGAATGACACCAGCCAACTTCCGGAGGGGGTTGGTCGGTGCTTGATGAGGGAACCCCGATCTTCTCCCAGATCGCAGAGCGCCTTTTGGAGGAGATCGCCGACGGGACCCTGCCTGACGGAGAACGCGTGCCTTCAACCAACGAACTTGCCGCCTACTACCGGATCAACCCGGCCACCGCAGCCAAGGGGATCAACACGCTGATCGACGACGGGCTGCTGGAGAAGCGCCGCGGCATCGGGATGTTCGTCGCTGCCGGCGCGCGCACGCGGCTGCTCGCCGAGCGCCGCAGGCAGTTCGCCGAACGCTACGTGGGGCCACTGGTCGCTGAGGCCGGCCGACTCGGGATTGATGCCGATGAGCTGGTCGCGCTGATCCGTACATCGAGCAACGCCGAGGAGGAAGCCAGGCCATGACCTCAGCGATTTCGGTGGCCGGACTATCGCGCCGCTACCGCGGCCAGCTCGCCCTTGACAACGTCAGTTTCGACATCGAACCCGGAACGATTACGGGATTGCTCGGCCGCAACGGCGCGGGCAAAACCACGCTCCTCCGCATCCTCGCGGGCGCGGAATTTCCTTCGGCGGGCAGCGTCACCCTGCTCGGTGCGAGCCCGTTCAACAGCGACGCGCTGTTGCACCGGATGGTGTTCGTCCGCGAGGACCAGCGCTACCCGAACTATGGTCTCCCGGGGGGCTTCAAGGTCTGGCACGCGGTGCGAGCGGCCTCTTGGTTCTACCCGCATTGGGACGCCGGGCTGGCCGACGCGCTGATCGCCGACTTCGGTCTGCCGCCCGGCCGGGCAGTCCAGCGCCTGTCCCGCGGGATGCGCTCGGCGCTGGGCATCGTGATCGGGCTGGCCGCCCGGGCAGAGGTCACGTTGTTCGACGAGCCGTACGCGGGACTGGACCCGGTGGCCCGGCAGCTGTTCTATGACCGGCTGCTCGCAGACTACGCCGAGTATCCCCGGACCGTGCTGCTGTCCACACATTTGATCGACGAAGCCGCCGGGCTGCTGGAACGGGTCGTGGTGATCAACTCCGGCCGGGTCGTGCTGGACGCCGCCGCCGACGAGCTCCGCGGCGCGGCGACAAGCGTCAGTGGCCTCGCCGTTGCAGTGGCGGAGTTCATAGCTGGGCGCACGGTCTGGAACCGTCGCCGAATCGCCTCGCAGGAGACCGCGGTGGTCGCCGGCCCACTCGACCAGGCCGACCACGTTCGCGCCGCCGCGCTGCATTTGCATCTGGAACCGCTGTCGATGCAACAGGTCGTGGTCCAAGCCTCCACACGGCTCCAAACACACGCGGTAAGCGAGACGCGCGCATGACAACATGGATCAAGGTCGCCCGATTCCATCTGGTCGACCGGTTCAGCTTCACGGCGATGCCGTGGGTCGTCCTGACGATCGATTTCATCGTGTGGCTGGCCATCGCCGATGCGGCTGGAGGAGGAGACTCCGTGCAGATCCCAAGCGGAGCAGTGGTAGCGATCTACGTGTTCTTCTTCGTCGTGGGTATTTTGAGCATCGGCCGGTCGATGCCCTTCGCGTTTGCCCTCGGTGTCAGTCGGCGCTCCTACTACGCGGGGACCGTGCTGCTCGCGGTCAGCCTCGCCGCGGTCTACGGGCTGGCGCTTGCCGTGCTGCAGGTCGTCGAGCAGGCCAGCGGCGGCTGGGGCGTCGGCCTGCACTTCTTCCGGGTTGCGTACATCCTTCCCGGGCCGTGGTACCTCACCTGGATCACCTCGTTCGTCCTGCTCGCCCTGATGTTCGTCTGCGGTATGTGGGTCGGGTTGATCTACCGGCGCTGGGGCATGCTCAGCCTGGTGGCGGTTACCGTCCTCCTGGTAACCGCGCTGGTCGTCGGCGTCGTCGCGATCACCCACGCACAAGCCTGGCCGGCCGTCGGCCAGTTCTTCACCACCCTCAGCGCGGCCGGGTTGACTGGCTTGCTCGCAGTACTCGCGGCAGTGCTGGTGGCCAGCGGTTACGCCACCATGCGCCACGTTACCGTCTGACCCGAACCGAACCCGCACGAGACGACACTCACGTGAGTCTCGTCTCGCTCGTCGACTTGAAACTCTGGCCGGAGGGGGCCGGAGTCCGGCGGGAAGCCCGCGAAAGAGCCGCCGTCCTTGAGGCCTCGGAACACGTTTCCTACTGGGAGCCGCGCGTCGCGCCGCGCACTTCCACCCTCCGTTTGTGTGTCGCCGGACGCGTAACGTAAGGGTCGCCAGAGTGAAAGACAGCCAAGACATCGTCGTGGCAGGATCGCTGCCGGGTGATTTGCGAGAGGCTCTTGCCGTCGTAGGGAGAGTCGTGGCGGTAGGGGAGGATGGCGTGCCGGGCCGAGTCGTCGCCTCGTGAGGAAGATCAGCGGTCCGAGGTTCTGGCCGATGCTGTTGTCACCCCGCCACGCGAGCGAAGGTAGCCTAGCAGTGCGGTGACCTCGGAGTCATTTCTCCAGTCGTAGGTATCGAGGCCTCTCAACTCGCCGCTGATCGCGTCGTATGCGCGCTGCAAGAGCGTGCTCGCTTGGCTGTTTGTACGCGCGCCGTGCCACGCAGGTTTTGGGCCGATGTACGCGCGGTCGAGAAGCGCCGCGAGCGCCAGCAAGTCGTCCGCGAGTTCCGCTACAGGCCCGACGTCCGGGACTTTGCCCATGGCACGCAGGGAAGCGATCGTCCGCCTCGTGTAATGGCGGCAACTGTGACCTTCGGCGAGGCCAAAGAGCTCGTCGCTCATCGCGTCGGCACGTTCGCTCAGTGGTCTTCCCACAGGCCAAATGATCCGCGCCGAGTGCTCCTGTCGCCTAGGGTCAAAGGTCCTGATTCGGACCAGTCGTGACGTCGGCATCACCTCGCCATAGCCGGTGACGGTTGCTGTCACTCGTCCGTCCTGGTTGGAGGGGGATGGCGACCGCCGGCGATCACGGCGTATACGTCAGGTGGCGCCTATACGCCGGGGTCGCGCGCCAACGGAGGCGAGCATGGTATGGAGCTACTCGTGATGATTCCGGCGCTGCCTCGTTGCTCCCAAGACGACGCGTTGTCCGTCACTGCTCCTCCGTAGGCTGAACGAGTAGAAGAAGCTTGCCGGCGGAAGGCGTCAGCGGAGGTGTCCTGACCGCTATCGAGAACTTCAAAGACGTTCAAGGTATTCGGCCACGTCTTTCAGGCCGAGCATCGCGCTAGGTTTGGTGAACCCAATGCGGCATGACCCGATTTGGCCGTAGGGGAGAGGGGGCGAACACCCCAGGATGGCTCAAACGTTGCCGGGCATCGCAGCGCAGCTTGTGTAACCCGAGTGCTCGTGATCGCTAACCGGCGTCGACGTGGATCGTCGTCAAGCGGGTTGCGCGCAGCCAGATCACCGCATTCTGAGCGGCGAACGTCAGCGCGAGCGCAAGGAGCAGTTCGCCGATGACGAGGCCCTGCGCGTAATTCGCTGCGTGACTGGCGGCGGCGAAGGGGATGCGGATGACGATCAGCACTCCCCAGGCGATAAGCGTGACCACAGTGCCCTTGGTCATCACGACACCCGCCTCACTCCACACCCGAAACGTCGTGCCGCGCCAGATCCCGGCAAGGAGACTGACCGCAAGGCTCGCGACGAGGAATGCAACCGTGCCGAGATCGAGCGTGAGTGTCTGGCGGCTGAGCTGCTGGATAGCGAACACCGCCATCAGCGCCGGCAGGATGATGAGCCTTCGAGGGTTGAGCGACACCCGGCTCATCTGGCGGAACAGGATGAAGGCGATCAGGGCGACGTAGATCCCGACGTTGACGACGACCCCGACGAGTTCGACTCGAGGTCATGCCTGCCTCCTCAGTATCAGTCTCTCCGCCGCGCATCCTAGACTGCGCTCGTGCCGTACCGCAGCCTCGTCCAGAGCTGGCACGACTTCTACATCGTCGCCGGCACCGCGTCGGCGACGCTCGTTGGCTTGCTGTTCGTCAGCCTCTCACTGCATCTTCGTGCAGTCCTCGCTCGGCCGGAGGTGCGCGGCCTCGCCCGGTCCACACTCGCCAACTTCGCGCTCGTGCTCCTGGTGGCGCTCGTCCTGGTCATCCCCCAGGACGCGCAGGGAGCGGGTATCGACCTCGAGATCGCCGGAGTGGTGAGCGCGGTCATCATCGTCGCCCCGGTGGTCGCCTCGATTCAGAGCGGCACGCGAACGATACGGTCGCGCCTCCTGATCCTCCGATTCGTCCTCAGCTTCCTTGGCTACGCGGGGACGCTGGCCGGCGGCATCCTACTGTCGAACGGCTCGTTCACCGCTGCCTTCGCCGCCCTCGCCGCCGCGACGATCACCTTACTCGTCATTTCGCTGCGCAACTCGTGGGATCTGCTCGTCAGCGTTGGCGAAGCGACCATGACGCACGAAGCCGATCCCCGATAACCCGACTTCCAGGTATGACGCTCAATGGGCGGGACGTCTGCTTCCGCAGTTTCAGACGGCCGTGAGCGGCGACCGTCAGTCACGCCGCCGCTGATCTCACTCGGCGAGCCTAGACGGGTCGCATTCGCGATGGAAGAGGTTCTCCAAACTGATGAGCGCCCGGTCACCGCGACAAGTTCAGCCCAAGCCTGGCCGTCGTTTGCGGGCGACGTGGCGGCGCGAATGCATCGACGATAGCGGCGTGAGGATTCTCTTCTGCTTCGTCGGCGGGGTCGGGCACTTTGAGCCGATGGTTCCAATCGCTCGGGCCGCCGAGGCGGCGGGCCATAGCGTGAGGGTGGCGTGCGGGCCCTCGCTGGTGCCCATCGTCGAGGCGGGAGGCTTCGCCGCCTTCGGAATCGGTCCTTTGCCGCCAGCTCAACCGTCCCGGCGAATGCCCTTGAAGGAGGTGGATACCGCTCGGGAGGAGCGTGACTTGCGTGAGCGTTTCGTCAATGCGGCCGCGCGGGTGAGGGCCAAGGGTGTGCGGACGCTCGCCCGCGCGTGGGGATCCGACGTCATCGTGGCGGACGAGGTGGACTTCGGCAGCATGCTGGCCGCCGAGATGCTCGATGTGCCATATGCCACCGTCCTGGTCATCGCCGCCGGAAACCTCGTGCGCCCCAACGTGGTGGCGGACACCCTGGACCGCGTCCGGAATGAGTTTGGGCTTCCCTCCGACCCTGATCTCGCCGCCCGCAGTCGCTATTTGGTTCTCTCCCCGTTTCCGCCGAGGCTACGCGACCCTGCCTTCCCGCTTCCAGCCACCGCCCATATATTTCGGTCAGTTGAGGTAAGCCGCCCCAGCATTGGACCTGCGTCGTTGCCGCAGTACCTTACCGGTGCACCCAGTGTCTACGTCACCCTGGGAACCGAGTTCAACGTGGAGTCCGGTGATCTGTTCACTCGAGTGTTAGCCGGTTTGCGTCAGTTACCGGTCAACGTTCTCGTCACCGTTGGGCGTCAGATCGACCCCGCAGAACTCGGCGAGCAGCCTGCCAACGTCCGCGTCGAACGATACCTTCCGCAAGCAGAGATCCTGCCGCACTGCCAGTTGGTGGTTTTCCACGGTGGTTCGGGCACCCTGATCGGAGCATTGGCACACGGCCTGCCGATGTTGATCTGTGCTATCGGCGCCGATCAGCCCTACAACGCTTTGCGTTGTTCTGCACTCGGCCTCGGTGTCAGTTTGAACCCAGTGCGACTGAAGCCCGACGACGTCCGTGATAGCGTCGACTTGATGCTCGCCGATCCAAGTTACAGAGACGCAGCGCAAGAGATCCAGGCCGACATCGCTGCCCAATCCGGGCCGGCGACCACCGTGAGGTTACTTGAGCGACTGGCTCTCGAGCGCGGTCCCATAACAGATGGGTAGCGGACCGCGGCGATGGTTCGTGGTGCGAGAGGCATGACACCCGCGGCGCTCCCTGGGGGCGTCCAAGTGCCGACGACCTAGGTACGTGCCTTATCGTCGCTTTCGGCGGGATGGGGATGTATTGGCGATGGACGAGGTTGGCCATCCAGTTGCGTCCTGCGAATCGGGCCGTAGCGAGCACGGTATCGCCCCAGCGGCATTTCAGCCAGGCCGACCTTTCGAGTACGTCACATCCAGGTCCGGCTCCCACGTAGAACCGTCACGCGACAACTCCCCATGAACGCTGATTGTGCTCCCGTCTTCGCTGAAGAGTACAACGGTTGTCCGGGTGAGCCAGACATCACCTGGGCCCGTTGGACCCGGTGCGACATTCGAAGGCATCTTCGACTTGCAGAAGCGAACGCTGGATTTGCCACTGCTTCCCAGTAACTTCCAGGCGATCCGCGGCGTCGTGATCGATTACATGGCATTGCGAGCCCGTGTGTAAGCGGCGATCGTCAATTCACACACCTCTCGCTGCGTTTGCCCATACGAATAAGGGATATCAGCGCTGGTTACGAGTGACGACGAATCAGGTCAAACGCAGCGTGAATCCTTCATCCAACTATTGGCCACCAGCGATCAAGGCTCTCACGGCATCAACCACTAGCTGGACTGCGATGGCAGACAAGAGCAGAGCGAGGACGCGGGTCAGAAAGTCGACGAACGCAGGCCTGAGAATCCGGGCCAGTTGACCGGCGAGCAACAGGATGACTGCCACAACTACGACCACAGCCACCACCCCAAGGATCACGCCGATTCTGCCAGCAAGGTCAGCGTGGCGGTTGGCGAGGACCATGACAGCGGCGATTGCGCCTGGACCGGCGAGCAAGGGCGTGGCGAGGGGAACCAGCACTATGTTCACGTTGCTGCCTAACGCACTCGAATGCCCGCGGAACATCTCGAGCGCTACGAGCAGCAGCAGCAGGCCGCCGGCGATCGCGAGGCTTTGAATAGAGACGTTGAGGTAGCCAAGGAGGATGCGCCCGAAGAGCGCGAAGACCGCAATCAGCACGCCGGCCGTGGCTGCGGATTGAACCGCGGCCCAACGCCGCTGGGCGGGGGTCCTTCCGGCCGTAAGTGCAACGAACATCGGGACCGTTCCAAGAGGGTCCACGATGACAAACAGCGTCACGACAGTCTCGCTGAAGGCAAGCCAGTTCATGCTCGCAAGCCTACGGATGTTCCGACCGAGCTGCCTCGACACCATCTGTCTTGACAAGTGGGAGCCCGAACCGGAACGGCGATGCCCGTACTATCGCGCCCGAGGTCTGGGCGCTCCAGCTCGCCCCCCGTCGGAGGTGGCCAGGATCGTGCCGTGATCCCCGACCGCCCAGCCGTGGTTGGCGTCCACGAACGACACGCCGAGGAGGTCATGCGGGATCGCACTCGCTGTCGGCGACCTACCAGGGGCGGGCATGTCATGCGCATTCGAAAGACTGATTCTGTCATCCATCGCTCTTGCAGCGAGTGACCAGGTAGTGGTGACCGCCGACCAACGCCGCAGGCTTCGTCGTGCGCATTCACCATGCGCATTCACAATGAGCTCGTGGATCGCGGCATCAAAGGCGCCCGATACTCGAGCAGCCGTCTGGCACGGGGGATCCGCATCGCGTGTATCCCGGCCGGCCTCGTGCTTGGGCTTTCTGCCGAGGCCGCCTCGTATCAGCAGGGGTCGTTGGACAGGAACATCGCCGACCTGGTGGTTGGCTGGGTATTGATCGGCAGCGGACTGCTGGCGTGGCAGCAGCGGCCGCACCGCCGCAAGCGAAAGGCGCTGTTCGAACGGTTTGGAAAATGAATAGTGGGTCAATCGCCGCGGCGCTGATGACATTCGGCTCTATCTAGCCGCACCAAGCCGGTCGAGAATCACAGCACGACCGCACTGTCCGCCCATGTAACGAGAGAAGTGAGCCCGGAGAGACCCCAGATGAGTGATCTTCAACAGCCCCACCTCGAGACTCTCACCCGAGAGGAATGCCTTGAACTCTTATCGCAGGCGGTTGTCGGCCGCGTCGGCTACGTGGCCGACGGTCTCGCGATCATCGTGCCTGTCAATTTCACAGTGCTCAACGGTGACATCGTCTTCTGTACGGCCAAGGGGAGAACGCTGAACTGGTTGAACCTCCGCGGACGCTTGTCTTTTCAGGCTGACGAGAGCAGGCCTGCGGATCATGAAGGTTGGAGCGTGCTGATCCATGGCGTGGCTCGAGAGGTGACCGATCCGGATGAACTCGCGGCCCTGCGGCGTCGCCCCCCGCATTCGTGGCTGCGTTCACCAGAAGAGCACTGGGTGCGAATCCGCGTCGAATCGATATCGGGCCGGGCCCTCCATGGGGCCACGGCCGGCCCGCCTGAACGAACGCGCGTGAGGTCGACGGGCGATGCTGCGGGGTCCACGGAGCGGTCATAGGTCCCGCGGAATCGGCGACATTCGGCACTGTTTGTCGACGTCGCTCGGAGCGATGCTCCCATCATGAACACAGACGAATCGCTCGTGATGCTGGACCCGGCGACCGACGAGGTGCTCGCCGAGTGCAGCGGGCCAACCGTCGACGGACGCTGTCCGGTGAGCGACGCCCCGCCTTATATCTGCGCTGGGCTACACGTCGTCGGCACGACGGGAACCGATGGCCGCGGCGTCTCGCTCACGGTGACGACCATGCAGCCCGGACGGTGCCCGATCGCGGTCGCGGACGGCCGGGCACCCGATCGCCGGTAGGGGTATGTGCAATAAGGTCTCAGAACACCTGGAGGAAGTCCGATGTGGAGGCAGCGATGATCAACCAGAGAAACATCGCCGAAATCCTTCCCGGTGAGGACGGCCTATTTCCTGGGGACGAGGGAGAGTGACAGCCCACCGGCCAGGTTCGTTGCGAAGGATGCGACGCCTGCAACACGAAGCTAGGACGGCGTCGAGGATGATGAGCACCCGACTTCTCATTGCGACGACGCTGCTGACGCTTGGCGTGGTCGCGTGTGGGGGCAGCGGCACCCCAACTGCGTCCACGAGCTCATCGGCGATAGGCGTCGCAGGCGGCAAGCTTGGCACGGCCGCGGTGATCATCTCGGCGACTGATGAGAACACCTTCGATCCGGTGATGCAAGACGCGACCGTCGGCGAGATCATCGAGTGGAAGAACATCGGATCGGTGACGCACAACCTCGTGTTCAGCAGCGATGCGTCAATCAGCGACCCGGTGCTCGCGAGTGGCGGAGTGTGGCAGGTGAAATTCACCCGTGCCGGTGTGTACCAGTACTCGTGCACGATTCACTACGGGATGGTCGGCACCATCGTCGTGAGCCCGGGATAGGCAGCGGTGCCGCTGCACCGCGTGTTTGGCGCGACGGCGCCTGAAGACCATCAGGTCAACACCCGACCGCTGACGCTCGCAGCGGTCAACTACGGACTGCGGAGCCGGGCGAACAGTGGCCGGATCGCGCATCACCTCGCCTCGGATGCCGTATCGCTGCGGGGGCCGGGCGTGGTAGGCACGGTGACCTCAAACCTCGCACCACCGGCATCGCTGTCGTCGACAGCGATGCGCCCTCCGTGGATCTCGGCGATGACCCTGCACAGCGCGAGCCCGAGTCCGGCCCCTCCGGTCCATGGAGCTCGCGCCGTGTCACCGCGGGTGAACCGCCGAAATATCGCCTCCCGCATGGCGGCGGGGACTCCGGCTCCTGTGTCTGAGACGGATATGCGCCACGTCGAATCCGTCATCTCGGCCGTGACGCCTACCCGTCCGCCGGAGGGTGTGTGCTGGATGGCATTGTCGAAGAGGTTGTGGAGCAGGCTTCGGAGCAACTCCGGATCGCCATTCAGCGACCCCTCATCGACGAGGTCGACATCGATGGCGACGCCCTGCGCGCCCGCCACGTAGCGCCACCGTTCGGCCGTCTCCTCGAGCAGATCTCCCACGTCGACGCGGTGAATCAACGGCTGGAGCGCGCCGGCATCGGATCGCGCAAGGATCAGGAGCCGGTCGACGAGCCGCCTCAGCCGCTCGACCTCGGCGAGCGCGACGCGCTCGCTGTCCGCGTACTCGCGTGGCGTCCGCGTTCGCCGCAGGGACACCTCGAGTTCCGTCTGCAAGAGGGCGAGTGGGGCGCGCAACTCGTGGGCGGCGTCCGCAGTGAATTGCTGCAGGGAGTCAAACGCCACCTCCAGGCGCGCCAGCATGTCGTTGAACGTCGCGGCCAGCTCGCCGAGCTCGTCGGCTGGCAGAGTCAGCTCGACCCGCCGATGCAGATCATGCTCAGTGATATCACGCGCAGTTGCGGCCATCAAGCGAACCGGGCGCAGGGCTCTCCCGGCGAGTGCGTACGCCAGTACGGCTACAGTCAGGACGAGCACAGCGACGACACCGGCGAGGAGAGCGCCCACCTCGAAAAGTGTTTGCTGAAGGTCGCCCACTGTGCGTCCGACAACGACCGCATCGAGTGTCGTGTCGTTCAGTCGCACGGGCGTCGCGGTGATGCGCTCTGGCTGTGCAGGTGCGGGCACCGTGGCAGCAACAACGCTGCCACGGCTGACTGCGCTACGAGCGGTGGCGATTGCGGTGGCAGTCGGGAGGGCGAGCCCCGCGTGCGAGAGAACCTTGCCCTTCGCGTCGACCACCACCACGCCCATGGCGATGCCCTGCTGTTGATCGCCCACCGGATCCCCGCCCTGAAAGGAGATGGTTCCACCGGAATCCTGGAGGTTGGAGAGCAGGGTTTGCGTGTAGCTCGCGAGGCTCGCATCGATCGCGCCGTACTGAATGTCGGCGAACGTGACCCAGAATGCGCCAGCCGCAGCTGCGGCGATGACGCAGAATACCGCCGCAACGGTTGCGGTCAGGCGGACGCGGGTTCGCGCGAAGAATCGGCGCACCCTCTCACCTCAAGGCGGTACCCGGACCCGCGCACCGTTGTGAACGGATCCGCTGCGCCGGCTGATGTCAGCTTGCGCCGGATTCTCGCGATGTACGCCTCGACGAGGTTCGACTCCGCCGCGAAGTCGTAGTTCCACACGTGGTCCTCGATCTGTGCTTTTGTGAGCAGCCGGCCCGGTTGATGCATGAAGTACTCGAGGACCGCGAACTCCTTCGCACGCAATGGCACCGGAGAGCCGGCAACGCTGATCGTCCGAGCCGCGGTGTCGAGCCGGATGCCGCCGAGTTCGATGACCGACGTTCGGTCGGACAGGTGGCGCCGGCCCAAAGCCCGCAGCCGCGCCAGCAGTTCAGAGAAAGAGAACGGCTTGACGAGGTAGTCGTCTGCCCCAGCCTCCAGGCCACGCACGCGGTCGGGCACGGCATCCCGCGCCGTCAGGATGAGAATCGGCGTCGTTACTTGCATCCGACGGAGATCCCGACAGACGGCGAAACCATCTCTGCCGGGGAGCATGACATCGAGGACGATGAGATCGAAGGGGGTCGTCTTGGCAAACTCGACGGCATCATCTCCCGAAGTCACTGTGTCGACGCTGAAGTCCGCCTCCTCCAGGCCACGGCGGAGTGCCCGGCCGAGGCGTACGTCGTCCTCTGCGATGAGCACGCGCATGCCCAGAGTGTGGCGCCCGAACCTGACGTCAACGTGACGCAGCTTCGGTGTCCCAGGTCAGGGCGGGGTCATCTCCACCGACCAGCATGTGTGCCAGGAGAGCCGGCCAGAAGCCGCCGGTTCGGTAGTTCGAAGGAGAACTCGATGAACGTCGATTCGCTCAAACCTCGCTTCCCCCGGCGGGTCGCTCTGCTGGGGATCAGCGCGTTGCTGGGGACAGCAGGCGTCGGCAGCTACCTGGTCGTCACAGCCGGTCCGGCGGCTGCTCACCTCACCCGCGCCACCGTCCATACCCACGCCGCGGCGCCTCACCTCGCTGCACCGCCCGCAGCTGTAGTCGCCGCCAAGGCGCCCGTCGGGGCAGCCCCGGCCGTTGATGGCGACAACATTCAGCTGCAGCAAGGGGATCAGTCCGGCGGCCTGGACAGCGCGACTGGCCCGACAGGCGAGTCAACCGGAGCTGAGTCCGACGGCACCGGAGGTCACGCTGATCCCGCGGGAAGCACCGGGCAGCAGGGCGATTTCAACAACTAAGCCGGCCTCCGAAGGAGCGGGGCGCGCACTCGAGCAGCGCCCCGCTCAGGCCGCCTGGCGCCAGTGGCGGTGTCGAGTAGCAAGCTCACCGGTCGTGTCCCGGTGTCGGTTGACGGACCATCGCAGGCTCACGATGTCTCCGTCGGCCTTCAGCCCTGTAGCAACTGCCCTTTCAACGTTTGTGCCAGCCACGCCTGAAACTGGGCAGTCGTCCAGCCCATTTCGACAACCAGCAGGTGGTAGAGGCCAGGGTCGATGAGTGCCCAGACGACATCGCCGGCCATCTTGGGATCGACGCCCCTGCGCAAGGCATCGCGAGCGACGACGAAGCCGACAAAGCCTGCAGCGCCTCCTCGGCGCTCATTGCGCATAGCGTCCCAGAGTGCGCGCGCTTCGGAGTTTGCCGCGGCCGCACCTCGCATGGCTTCGTAGATCGGGGCGACCCGGCCGGAAATCTCGGCGATCATACCGGCGTAGCGGTCGATCATCCGCCCCGGATCCGGCTCGTTGCGAACTGCAATCGCCCAGGAACGCTGAGGGAGCGGTATCGGCTCGTCATCGCCGACGATGGCGACGTCGTACGCGGCCTTGAGGATCGCCGCCTTACCGCCCACCGACGCGAAGACCGTCGCCCGGCCGACGCCCGCAGCGGTCGCGATCTCGTCCATGGACGTCGCGACGTAGCCCCGGGCGATAAAGAGGCGCGCCGCAGCTTCGATGATCGACAGGCGGGTGGACTGGGCCTGCTGCCGCCGGAGGGTTGACCGATACGGCCGCTTGACGCTGCCCTGGTGATTCACTGTACTATCAGTCTAACCGTTAGACTCACAGTGTGGCGAAAGTCCGCAAAGGAGCGAACCAATGGTCGTAAACGCCGTCGCCGACGAGGTCGTTGGGATCTCAGCGCAACTGAGGCGCAGCCCGCGGACACAGGTACCGCCACGCTTCGCCGTCCACGCCGCGATGAAGCTGCGACGCGTCCTGCTCCGGGCCGCGGACCGCGTTCTGCCATCCGAGCTGGCGGTGCTCGAGCATTCGGCCGGGTTCTCCGTCGGCTGCCTCCTCGCTGCGATGGTTGAACTCGGCGTCCCCGACGAGCTCGCTGCTGGGCCCAGGACCGCCGACGAACTGGCTCGCTCCCTGGACTGCGACGCAGATGCCCTCCACCGCGCGCTCCGCATGGGTGCCGTCCACAACCTGGTGGGTCTCGACCGACAGGGCCGCTTTCATGCCACGCGACTCACCAAGGCGCTCATGAGCGATGCCCCGTACGCGTCGGATCAATGGTGCACCTTTATGGCATCGAAAGCACATCAGAACGCGTGGGGCGATCTCGCCGAAACGCTGCGGCACGGTGATTCGGCGTTCCACCGCCAGAACGGCATGTCGATCTTTGCCTGGTTCGACCAGCATCCGGACGAGGGTCGGGCCTTCGCCGCGGGCCTGTCCGGACTCACGCTTTCAGAGGCGTCGGCGATCGCCAGGTCGTATGACTTCCCGCGAGGCGGCGTCGTGTGCGACATTGCCGGAGGTGTCGGCGCCGTGCTCGCCGAGGTGTTGCGTCGCCGTCCCGACTTGCGCGGCGTGCTCATCGAAGCGCCGCTCGTCCTGCCGGAGGCTGCCGGTTACCTGGACTCGCTCGGGCTCGGCGATCGCGTTGAGGTTCGGCAGGGAGATTTGTTCGGTGACCTTCGTGCCACCGCTGACGTCTATCTGCTCAAGTGGATCCTCCACGACTGGGATGATGCCGCCTGTGTGCGGCTGCTCCGCAACGTCGCCGCTACAATGCCGGCCGGCGCGAAGCTTGTTGTCGTCGAAGGGATCCAGGAGCGCAGCCGGGCGCACTCCCGATTCTCGCCGATTGACCTGCAGATGCTGGTCGTCAGTGAGGGCGGCCGGGAGCGATCCGTTGTAGAGATCCAGACCCTGATGAGCCACGCAGGGCTCCGTCCGACGAGCGTGCGGCGGACGCCGGCCGACCTTGCGTTGCTGGAGGCCGTGAAGGCGTAGGGTTCGAAGCGCTCTCGCTCCATTATTCCTTATAGAATAAGGGATATCGGCGCTGAGCGCAGCTGGAGCTGTCCGCAGATGAGATCGACGCTGAGGAATACCCCTAGCTCGCCAGCCGCTTCCCCAGACGGTGCGTCAGAGGCTGATGGGGGACTAGGCCGGGTTCACGGTCTCTTGAAACTGCACCTCTGAGTTGTCGCCAATGAATTCCTGCCACCCATCGGATCCGACAACTCCCGTGGTCCAGAGCACACTCGGCCGCAAGTTGCCGGCGTCTTTCGGCACCGCGGTTATGATTATCTTGGCTTTCTGACCTTGGGCGACAGCTCCGCAGGTGTACGCGGGCATCGACTTCGGATCCTCGTTGCACGCAGCGGGCGCTCCGCCGTCGAGTGAGATCGTGACGCTGTCGACTGTGTGCTGGTTGTGCAGGTCACCGGAGGTGTCGAACGACAGATCGGGTATCGCCTGGTTGAAGCCGGAGAGGTCGAACGTCATCGTGACGGGCTCTCCTACGATGCTCGAGGTAGGATCAATGGTCCCTGTGATGGACGACGCCTGAGGCGCGGGAGCGGTGACGGAGGCGGAGGGCGTGGAGGTGAAGGGCGCGGGGGTGGAGGCGCCCCCTCCTCCTCCGCCACCACTGCAGCTGTCGGCGCCCACAAGAGCGAACGTCAGTCCGATCGCGCCCATCACGAGTAGAGGCGCGCGTTCGATGTGCCGCATGTGGAAACTCCTTCTGATCGGATCACTTCAACTGGTCGCGAGCGCCTGCTGCAGGATGCGCAGGTCTGACTCCACGGTCGTCGCATCGGTGAGCACCACCGTAGCCGCTGTTGAGCCGTTGGGGTAGGCAATCGCGAACGCTCCCACAGCTTGGATGAGTTGCGCCATCTGCGCCGCAACGCCACCGGGTACGGTTGCCGCGTTGAACGCTGCGTCGATCTCCAGGAGCTCGCTGCTGAGGGTGTTGATCATGGTGGTGCACGAACTCGTCTGTTGAGCGGGCGTCGCCGCGCCCGCGCAGGCGCTTTGGGCCGTGGTGATGTTCTTGCCCAGCGTCCTCGAGTCGGTATTCACGAGCCCCACGAAGTCAGCTCGTATCGCGCCCAGGCTTGTGCCTCCGGTCCCTGGGCTGGGTCCACGGTCGGTGCGCGCGAGCAGGGGCACCGCGATGGCGGCGAAAACCACCGCGGCAGTCGCGATGCCCACGACCACTCCCACCCACCGCGACGTCGCAGGCTGCTGCCGCCGGCGTTCGAGCAATCGATCCTCGAGCGTTTCGGGCATCGGCTGCCGGCCCAGTACGCCGTAATGCGCACGGATGCGGTCTTCGAGAGGATCGTTCATCCCAGGCGTTCCTTCAACGTGTCGAGTGCCCTCGCCAGATGCGTTCGCACCGTTCCGCGGCCGCACCCCATGATCGGCGCGCACTCGTCGAGCGTGTATCCATACATGTAGTGGAGTCCAATCACCGCACGTTGCTTCGGCGACAACCTGGCGAGCGCTTGAGCCAGATCGGTGTCGCTCACTCCGCCATGGACCGACAGTCGTGGAGCGTCATCGGCGTCGAGACTCCTGTCGCTACGAATGACCTGCAGACGCCTGCGCAACGTGAAACATCGACGCAGACAGATGGTGGTCAGCCAGGCGCGCCGTTTGGCTGGGTCGTGGAGTTGTCTCCAGTGCTTCCACGCTCGTTCCATCGCGTCCTGGACCGCGTCCTCGGCCTCGCTGCGGTCACCTAAGACGGAGACCGCGAGGGCATACAGCCGTCCGCCCTCGACGAGTACGGTGGTCTCGTATTCCGATACTTGGAGGGATCGGGGGTCGTCGGCAGCGGCCACGGTCGCGCTAAACACCTCACCTGGTTGGAGCGTCCAACTCTGCGCCTGGTTGACATCCGGCCACGTCAGCACCTCGATCGGCCGCCTTTCCCTGAGCGAGGGGCCGGCGCGCCTCGGTCCTCGAGGCGTCGATCATGCTCCGCGCTGCCAACTCCATCAAGCTTCGCGCGGAGTCAACCATCGCCTGGGTCCGCCAGTCTTAGTGCTTGTGACTGCATCGCTATCCGTGGGAGGAGGCCACCGTGCAACGCCCAGGTGAGAACAAGGATCCTTCGTTGCTTCACGACGGAGGCCGTCACCTTCGTTCGGTCGCCACGCGGCTGTGTCTCGGTTCGCTCGCTTGTCTGGCTGCTGCATGCGGCGCTACCAACGGATCCGCAACCGCGCCGACCGGCGTCATAGCCACCGCCTCACCCCCACCGTCGCCGACGGCGAAAGTGATCACGCCCCTCGAAGGCACATGGTCCACCAAGTTCACCGCCACGGACGTGTCGAGCATCGGGTCGCACTTTGACCCCGGGACCTGGCTGATTATCACGAGCGGAGCGGAATCGACGCTCTACCGGCCCTCCGGAACCGTGATGGACCAGACCACCTTCGAGCTTGCCGGACCCAACGAGGTGGTGTTCCCTGCGGAGGCCTGTCCGTCGGAGCCACAGCCCACCACCGGCACCTACATCTTCCGGATCACCGGTGATCAGCTCGTGTTCACCGAAGTGGGGGACAGCTGCGCCAATCGAGCCTTTCAGCTGACGGCGCATCCGTGGACGAAGACGTAACGACAACTCGCGGGTTTGGAGAACAAGGAATGAAGCCACGAGCTGCAACACTGATAGCGCGGGTGACCGCGGCGGCTGTGCTGGGCGCGTTCGCGGCGGCAGCCTCCGGCACGGCCGCGTCCGCGTCGGGCACTGCTGATTGCGGCGGCGGTCGGATCGTCTTTATGCGGGAGGGCAACGGCCCGCCCGTGATTTACATGATGAATGCGCAGGGACGCGGACTGAGGTCGCTCGGCATCGGTCACGCTCCAGCGTTGTCGCCAGACGGGCGGTGGATTGCCTTTGACGACAGCCAGCACATTCTCAGGATGCATCCGGACGGCAGCGCTGTCACGGATCTGACGCCGGCGCTGACAAACGTCAACTCGTTCGATCCGTCGTGGTCGCCGGATGGACGGTGGATCGTCTTCCCCTCTGAACCAGCAGGGACTCGAGACGCGGCATTGTGGTTGGTCCGTTCTGACGGCTCCGGTCTGCACGAGCTCGTCAACGCTCCCGGTGAGGAGGAGCATCCGAGCTGGTCGCCCGATGGAAGCCGCATCGTTTTCGAACTCGTTCCCGCTGGTCGGTCCCGATCACCTCTATATCGTGCGCTCCAGCGGGAGAGGTCTCGACCAAGTAACGCCCGACTCCCTCGACGCCTGGGGCCCGTCCTGGTCGTCACGCAACGTCATCGCCTTCGCGGACGGAGCGAGCAACGTGACCAGCGATATCTTCACGATGCATCCAGACGGATCGCATCTCCGCCAGCTGACTCATGCACCGCTGGGGATCACTATCGCGCTGCCCGGGTTCTCGCCAAGCGGCGCGGATATTACGTTCACACGTTTCAACAAGACGTTTAGCGGATCCGAGATCCATCGGATGACCGCGAGCGGTGAGAACACGCGGGAGCTGACCCGTGGCCAGCCCGGCATCAACGCGTTCTCGCAGTGGGGCGTCTGCAGCTGAGGAGCACGAAGAGAGGGCCGCCTCCAAGCGTTTCGGAGGCGGCCCGGGCGAGAGGGGAGGAGGTGCTATGGGAAGGCGCATGCAGTACCGACCGTGTGGACGTCCATGCTGTCGTCGGGTAAGGAGGTGAGTTGTCCGGTGCTGAGTGCGCTCACGGTGGTCGAAACGAGTGTCGTGCTCCGCCAGCAGTGGCGTTCCCCGTCCACCCGATACAGGCGCTGATCGGGTCCACCAGTCCGGCCCGCTGGGCACTGAGAAGCAGTCGGCTCGATTACCGGAGTTGGAACGACGGCGTTGTCGCGTTAGGCGCCGGTCTGCGTCAGGTTGTCGACGCTGTGCCGCAAGTGGGCTGGGATCGCACCCGGCATTATCGACGTGCAGAGCACGTTATCCACACGTCCAGGTCACAGTTCCGGATTCGGTCTGCCCCGACACCGAGCCCGATCCCGGCAGACTGGTGAAAGGCATGGCGGATCTATCGCAACGGTTGCCTCCCTGACCCTCGCGCCCACGTCGAGGGAGCACGCAATCGCCGATCCCGAGAGGTGCCTCGTCCCACGAGCCGTCGGGGTCGGTTCGTCTTCGCGCTCGCCTGCAGCCCACAAGCGCCAGACCTTGGCAGGCTCATGCGGCTGGAGCGAGTCGCCCGCTCAGATCGTTTCCTCGTCATCGGCGGTGTTGCTGTGATCGCGAGCACGCACTGCGGGAAGCGGGGGCGGATGACCTCATCTGCGGCATGCGAGACTATCGGCCGTGAGAGAAACCGATCGGCTCGAGGCCTTCAGCGATGGTGTCATGGCGGTCATCATCACCCTGATGGCGTTCAATGTGAAGCCACCCGCAGGGGCGTCGCTATCGGCGCTGCGCACCGACCTGCCCGAGTTGCTGGTGTACGTTCTGAGTTTTGCGATCGTTGGAACCTATTGGAACAACCATCACCATCTTCTCCGTGCGACCGCTCGAATTAGCGGGGGAGTGATGTGGAGCAACCTCCACTTGCTTTTTTGGTTATCGCTGCTGCCAATTGCCACGGGGTGGGTCGGCCGATTTCCCGGTGAAGCGACCCCGACGGCCTTCTACGGATTGCTCGGTCTGGCAACGGCGGTCGCCTACTGGATCCTGGTGCGCGCGATCATCCGCGCCAACGGCAGGAACTCGCGAGTGGCCCGAGCGATCAGATCGGACGCGAAAGGAAAACTCTCGCTTGTCCTCTACGCAGCCGGTGCGGGCCTGGCGTTTGCCACACCGGTCGCGGCGGATGCCGCATACGTTGCTGTCGCCGTGATGTGGTTTGTGCCCGATCGCCGCCTGGCACCTGAGTCGACATGACCTGCTAATTCGCGATCGCGACGAATCGGTTGACCAGCGTCCTGTGATACGGCCGCCATTGCATCCAGAACGCCTTGTTCTCTGGGTCGCCCTGGGTGAAACCGTGGTCGTACTTCAGCCGGTCCTCGCCGGGCTGCAGCCGCTCCACTGCTCGGAGGGCGAACTCTCGAAGCTGACGCGCGCTGTCGAGGCGTGGCTCCAGGGCGATGTAATACAGCGCCATCTTCTCGACAGCCCGCAGGTGTGAGCTGGCCTCGCGAGCAGCATTCGTGAGGTGGGTGACGGCAACGAGCATCCGGTCGCCGGTGCTCATCGGTGCGATGCGGTATTGGTTGGTATTCGGGATGCAACTAAACAGGTCGGCGCCTTTCGGGCGGGCGCCATCCGCCCCTTCATCTCCTCGAGAGTGGAGCCGGAACTTCCAGCGAAGACGAACACCACTCGCGATCCGCTGCTTGCCGCCGCGTCGAGGCTGGGAAGCAGCACCTCGTACGGCCAGGATTCACCCGGCCTCGCGTCACACTCGTCGACGAAGCACAGGCGGCGCTCGTCGATATTCACATTGACTTCGCCATCAACGTCGCCGAGAAAGGCGCGGAGCTCGTCCTCCGAGCACTTGGCGAGATTGACGTCGCGATACGCGACCCCGGACAGCGATGCCGCAACCTGTTCTACGAAGAAGGTCTTGCCGCTCCCGGGTGCGGCAGATCAGGTGCGCGTTGCGCTTGTGGCCGGGCCTGTCGAGGCGGCTACGATGTTCTGACGCGCATCCTCGAGTGCGGTGCGCACATCCTCGTCGAACCGCGCGTAATCACCGACGACGACGAAATCGTCCATGCGCACAGTGTCGAGGCGCTCGACAAGCGCAAGCGCTCGCTCCGGGTTCTCTGTCGCTGCAGGCGTTGGCGTCCGGTAGCGTTTCCCTCCAGGTACTCGACGATGGCGTCAAGAGTCATTGCGCGGCCGGCGGCGATAGACCTCGAAAGACCTTCGCTTCCGAGGTGCTTTTCAACGCTCGCCAGGGTGCGTTCCAATGCGACACGGTCGAAGTCCAGGTCGAAGTCGTGGCCGAAGTCGCCCTCCCGTCGCGCGGCTCCGACGAGCGCGCGGCCCACCCATGGTCGCTGACCAGGTCCGCGAGGACGGCGGCCCCGTACAAGCTTTCCGTGACGACCTCGCGGATGCCCAGACTTCGTGCTGCCGAAAGGCTCTCGGCGAAGTGTGCCCGAGCCCGAGCGTACTCGCCTAGATCTCGCTCCGAATGAGCGAGGTTCATCGTGTAGACCGAAACGCCACGAGGGTTGCCCGACTGTCGAGCGATCGACGCCGCGCGTTCGAGCCGGTCGGCCGCACCGCGATTATCTCCGGACTCTTTCGAGATGATGGCGAGGTTGTTGAGGGCGGCCGTCAGACCGATTTGATCCCCGCAGGACTCGCAAACGTCGATGCTTTCCTGAAACAGCGCGGCGGCGCGCTCGAGGTCCCCCCCCGCTCATAAAGCAGATGCCCAGGATTCTCAGCGACATAGCGATCTGCCGCGGGTCGCCGACCGCGTGGCTGAGCTCCAGGCTCTGCTCGGCGAATCGTGCCCCCGCCCGCCCGTCTCCCCGCCGCCAGGCGATCCAGGCCGCGCCCTGCATTACCGCTGCTCGGGCCGGCGTCACGCCTGAGCTCATAGCACGCGCGTGCTCTACGGCGCGGGTGGTCTCCTCCCATAGCCCTTGATCGAACCAGAACTTCCAGATGGCTGCTACCAGCCGCTCCTCGAGGCCCGCGTCGCCGGCCTCAACGAAGTGCTGCAGTGCGACGCGCAGGTTGTCGTGCTCGGCGCCGAGTCGGCGCGTCCACGTTGCCTGCTCGCCGCGCTCGAGCTCGGGGCGCCCCATCTCCGCCAGCTCGAGAAAAAAGCGAGCATGCCGGTCGCGCAAGCGCTCGCCCTGACCCGACGCATCCAGGCGTTCGAGCGCGTACTCCCTGATGGTCTCCAGCATGCCGAACCGATCTGCGTTGCCAGCCACAAGGCTCTTGACGACGAGCAACTCCAGCGTGTCGATGCCGGCGTCGGCGACTGCCTCCGCTGCGTCGAGCGTCCAACCGCCCAGGAACACAGCGAGCCGCGTGAAGAGTTCCTGCTCGGTGGGCGCCAGGAGCTCGTAGCTCCAGTCGATCGTCGCACGTAGTGTTCGCTGTCGGGTCGGGACGTCGCGTGTTCCGGACGTGAGGACATCGAGGCGACGTCCCAGCCGGTCGAGAAGCTGTTGGGGTCCGAGCACCTTCACGCGCGCTGCGGCAAGCTCGATCGCAAGCGGCAGTCCATCAAGACGGCGGCAGACCTCGGCGACTGCGGCGTCCGGCTCGAAGTCGGTCTTTAACGCCCGCGCTCGTTCCGTGAAGAGGGCGATCGCATCGTTCTGTGGCAGCGGCGGCACCGCGTACTCCCACTCGCCCGAGAGCTGAAGCGGTTCGCGGCTGGTGACCAGCAGCTTGAGCGCCGTTGTTGCTCCGAGCAGCTCGCCGAGGTTGGGGGCTGCGTCGATGAGCTGCTCGAAATTGTCGAGGAGGAGGAGGGCCTTGCGGTTGGCGAGATGCGCGGCGAGGCCGCGGAGATCCCCATAACCTTGGCGATGGTCGGCTCGACAAGGTCCGGCTCGCGCACCGGGGCGAGAGGTATCCAGAAGACGCCATCTTTGAACTCATCGATGGTTGCGGCAGCGACTTGCAATGCGAGTCGCGTCTTGCCGCAGCCGCCGGACCGACCAGCGTGACCAGACGATGCTCCCGCGACCAGCGTGGTCACCTCATCACACTCACGCTCACGGCCGATAAGTGCCGTCACTTGGATCGGAAGGTTGCTGAGGTTGAGCGTCCGCAGAGGGGGAAAATCATCCTGACCCAGCTGGTACAGATGCAGCGGCGCATCCAGATCTTTGAGGCGCTGCTCACCGAGGTCTCGGAGGTCGGCCTCACCAGGCGGGCGGTCGCCGCCGAAAGGATCGTCTGGCCTCCGTGCGCCGCCGAGCAGATGCGCGCCGCCCGGTGGACGTCGATGCCGACGTAGCCCTCGTCGGTCAGCACCGGCTCGCCAGTGTGCATGCCGATGCGCACGCGAACATCACCGCCAGCCAGCGCAGCTTGGGCCTCTCGGGCTGCCGCGGTGGCGTCGGTGGCCTTCGCAAACGCATAAAAGAATGCGTCACCCTGGGTGTCCACCTCGACACCATCGTGTCGTTGGAAAGCTTGCCGCAACGTTCGGCGGTGCTCGTCCAGCACAGCGCTGTAGCCATCGCCGAGCTCTGCAGGAGGCGCGTCGACCCTTCGATGTCGTGAAGAGGAGGGTGACTGTGGTGGGAGTTGGGAGTGACAGGGGGAGCTTGCGACCGGAGCCGATGCGCCGTCAATCGGAAGCCTTCTCGCTCCGGTTTTCCTTTCTACCGTAACGGAAGCCGCGCCATGAGTGCGAGCGCATTGCGAACGGCGTTGCCGGCCATGTCGTTGTTGAAGTACACGTAAGCCTCACGGTCAAGGCTCGAGAGCCGATCCGCATACGCGCCTAGGACCTTCGTGCCGTAATTGCCCGCGGTGCCCCGCCCGCCATGGAGGCGTAGATAGAGCCAGTCGGCGGTGATCCACATGGGGTTCTGCAGGCGGCCACCCCGGTCGGCCCAAACCAGCGTGGCGTTGTGACGATGGAGGACCTCCTGGATTTCGTCGACGAACCATGAGGGATGGCGGAACTCGACCGCAACACGGACGTGAATCGGAAATGCGGTCAGCGCCCGCTCCAACCCAGCGTCGTCCCTGCGTCGAGTCGGGGGCAGCTGCATGACCACCGGCCCCAGATGCGCTCCCAAATGCGAGGCGCGCTCCATGAACAAGTGCACTGGACCATTGGGATCCCGCAACCCGCGGACATGAGTGAGGTACCGGCTCAGCTTGGCGGCGACGACGAATCCCGGCGGCACGGACTCCTTCCAGCGCTCAAATGTGGCCACCTCCGGCAACCTGTAGAAGCTGGCATTGAGCTCAACGGTGTCGAACACCTCGGCATACCTTCGCAGCCAGAGTCGCTGCGGGAGCCCGCTCGGATAGAGGTGGCCCCTCCAGTCTGCGTATTGCCAGCCGGAGGTGCCAACGAGGATGCGACGAGTTCATCTCGGTGTGCTACCCCCTTGAACCTGCCCGATCGTCTGTGGCACTTTATGATAGTCTCACTATCATATAGAACGAGAGGTGTGTCTCTCAGCACGGAGGATCAGACATGTCCGGAGAACGCGACCAGGTTGCCGGGAAGGCGAAGGAATTCGAGGGAAAGGTCACGGGAGACAAGGCGCGTGAATCCGAGGGGAGGGGGCAGCAGGCCGCCGGGAAGGTCAAGCAAGCCATCGGCGACGCCGCCGACACAGCGAGGGGCGCGGCGCAAGGCGTGAAGGAAGGCGTTGACGACCAGCGATAGGGCCGTCATCTCGGCCGCTCCCGACTGCTTGCCGCAAGCGGTCCAAGTGTTGTCCCGATAGATAGAGGAGAAACGAAATGTCGACACTCGCCGTCATCGTCGTCGCCGTCATCGTCGTTCTTGTCGTGCTCGCCGCGATGTTGATCACGACCCGACGTCGTTCGGACCGGCTGCAAAGCACATTCGGACCGGAATACGACAGAGCCGTCCAGCAGACCGGCGACCGCCGTCAGGCCGAGCGCGAGCTGGCCGGTCGCGTGCAACGCCGCAAGCAGCTGACGATCGTGGCGCTGCCCGAGCCGGCTCGCCAGCAATACGTGACACGGTGGCAGCAGGTGCAGGCTGCATTCGTCGACGCACCAGTCGAGAGCGTGCGTCAGGCCGACGCGCTGGTCTCCCAGGTCATGACCGATCGTGGTTATCCCGTCGCGGAGTTCGAACAGCGCGCCGACGATGTCTCCGTGGATCACGCAGAGGTTATCGAGAACTACCGCAGCGCCCATACGATTGCCGTCGCGAGCGGCCAGGGCAAGGCGGACACCGAGGCGCTTCGCAATGCGATGACGCAGTACCGAACCTTGTTCGATGATCTGCTTGGTGTTACTGCTTCACAGACGATCCGTGGTGTGGCGCCGGTCGCGGAGCCTCCACCACCAGCACCGCCGGCCGCTCCACTCGCCTCACCGAGAACCTCGTACGACGACTGAATCCACCACCCGCCGGGCCACTCGGCGCGCTGGCGGAACTCACGCATCTGCCTGCCGGACGCTGGCACAGCGCGAGTACGCGGTTCTCAGTTGTCGCGATGCCAGATGACGGCGCGAAGCCCTTCGCGAATGTAGGACTCGCTCGACCGCCGCTCCCAGAGAGCGTCCGGCAGCACGGCGTCGGCAGCCGACATGTCCGCCTCGGGGTGGTTCGCCATGTAGGCGATCGAGTCCGGGTTGTGCCAGATGAGGTAGCCGTGGATGCCCCGTTTCGCATCCGCGCTGAGCGCCGCGGCGGCGGCTTGGGCGTTCGGGGCGACGTTGGCAAGAAGCTTGTTCTGACCCGCGTTCGCGCTCCCGTGCCCGAGGCCGGCGAGGAAGCCGTCCATGAAGGGGTCGAAGTATTCCCACTTCAGCCGGGTGACGTCGCCCGCGGCGTTGGCAGCCCCCAACTCGTTGAAGAATCCTTTCACGAACTCGACGGTGACCCCGACCCAGTCGTCGTCAGCGAGGTCCTTCATCTGTTCCTCGAACATCTTCGCGCCCTCAGCGTTCCCGTCGTACGTGGCCCACTCGTTGGAGAGCGACGCGTACCTTTGGGCGCCTGCGCGTGCGTGATCGAGCAGAGGGACCATCGCCTCCCACCCGGACGCGAGGTCTGCTCCGGTCGGCGCCGGTCCCGCGGCGGCGGCACCGTGGTCCGCCTTGGGAACCTGGAAGCCGCCGACCACTGACCAAACTGGCTCGAGATTGTCGTCGAGGACCTGGACCTTCAGGTGGTGCGATCCGAGAGCGACGGGACCGATCTGCCACACGGTGGGGTCGGTCTCGCCGAGCGCGATCGGGCCAACGGTGCCGTCATGGGGCTCGTCGTCGACGAGGAGCCGCACGTTGATCTCGTCGGCATCGCGCTGCGACCGTTGCCGCTTGAAGGTTGCGTTGACGAAGACCGAATGGTCGGCCTGCACATCGGCCTCCAGCGCGCTGCAGACGACCGCATCGTTCGACGACGTCGCGGCGGCCGCACCAGCCTGCGCCGGCTGCCACGCGGCGCCATCCCATCGCCACTGGCCGTCGTCGGACAGCTGGCCGACCGCGTCGACCGATGACGGGGTCGAAGTGCCCGGGGCAGCTTGTGTGTCCGCCGGGGCGGCCGCGCGGGTCGCTGCGCCGGCGTCCTGGGTGACCGGCTGCCACTGTGCTCCATCCCACCACCACTGACCGTCCTCTGATCTGGGTGCGTCTGCCGGCATGACCGTCATCGATAGCTCCTCCACATGCAATCGACGCCTGGCGTGTGCGTGAGGCCCGGGTTCCGGACCGCTTGAATATTGTGGGCAGTTGCCTCGTCATTTGTCTCGACTGCACCAGGCGCCATCAGGAGCATCTGTCCCAGCGGAGCGTGCTCGCCGATCACAGCTGTTCGTTGCCGTTGCCGGCCTACCTCGAGATCGTCGACGTCCCGTCCTCGGCGATGTCCACCTCAACAGAGTCGGACGTCTCGCTCGGTCCGCTCGGGTCGACGGTGATGCTCGCTGTGATGTGATCCGGCTTGTCGGCTTCGAGCGTCAGGTAGTGTGCGCGCGGCTGCCCCGCAGTCAAGCCCGTCGTCAGGTCATAGAGCTGTGCCGACTTGGATTCCCTGCCCTCGATCTTGCCACTCACGTTCAACCCGGCCGGCACCTCGCGGTCGGACTGCAGGTCGTAATGAACGCGGAACAGGTTTCCCTGAACGTGTTCGAACTGCGTGATGGTTACCTTCAACGCGTATGTCTGGGTCTCGTCGAACGATGGGGCGGTGGCCACGGTGCCGGCGACACGGACGGACATGAACTCGCTTGCAGCAAGTTGCTGATCAGTCGTCTTGTCTTTCACCGCCACCCACACCGTCCACGTGCCAGGATCTGCCTGGATGGGCCAGTGGCCCTGATGCACCTCTCCGGGGGCGATTGCATCCGAAATGTCGCCAAGGACGTACGCCGCGGCCTCCGCCGACGCTCCCTCGGCGAGCACGTAGAACCCGATCTCCAGCCGTCCACGCTCGATGGCGTTCGATCCCGAATTCGTCAAGTCATAGCGCACGATGAGCGCGGGAGTCCCGTCATGCGCGGTATGGGGCTCGGCCGACGTCTGGCCAAACGCGACCGTGATACCCGCGTCCGCGGTCGTTGGCGTGGCGGGCTGCCACTGCGTGCCGTCCCACCTCCACTGGCCGTCATCGGACAGCTGCCCGACCGCGTCTGACGACGTCTGGCTTGCCGAGCCCGGCGCAGCGTTGGCATCGGCCGCGGTGGCCGCGCCCGCTCCTGCGGTGACCGGCTGCCACTGTGCTCCATCCCACCACCACTGACCGTCTTCCGATCTGGGTGCGTCTGCCGGCATGACCGTCATCGATAGCTCCTCCACTTGCAATCGACGCCTGGCGCGTGCGTGAGGTCAGGCACGTCCTCAACCGCCCGGATATTGTGGCCCGTCGCACGTTCGTGCGTTGCGGATGCACGGCGCGTCACGACGACGGTCATCCGTCCGAACGGCGCGCGCGTATCAAGCGCACACGCTCGTCGGCGAGCGCCGTCGGAACGTGCTCCGGCGTGCCCCCTGGCACGGCGACACTGATGCGGCGGTCGTGCACCGGCGGCCCCGCCGGGAGTGCGGCGGGGCGTGGAAGGGGTGCGATCGCCACGAGGTCGAGCGCCGGCCGGGGCGCGACCCCGAGCGCTCCCCAGAGATCCCATGGAAGACCGCCGCCCTCCGGTGGGAGCGCCACCGAAAGGAACACCGGCCGTCCTTCGCTCGCGAGCTCGCCGGTGACGTGCTCCGCGGGGATCGTCTGCTCGTCAGCCAGCGCTCCCAGGATGCTGGAGAGCAACTGGTGCTCTGCGACCGGGGTCTTTCCCCACGCCGTAACGAGGTACCGCAGACGATAGTGATGCAGCGGCGGACGGCGCCCGGTGACGCGACCCTGCTCGTTGCGGACGTCCTCATAGTCGCCGCGGCTCCTCGCGACATCTTCGCGGATCTCCCAGAGGTACGCATCGACGACGTCGCCTGCAACGGTGTCCGCCCAGGCTCGTGTGGGGGAGTCGAAGAGCACCTCGACCTTCGAGTTGTGCAGAGCGGTTGCGCGCAGCAGCGAGCGCAGCGACGCGTCGACGTCCGCGATCATCACGCCGAGGCTGCGGTGCACGCCCTGGTGTCGCAAGGGCGGAAGGGGTCGCAGGAGGGGAAGCCGGCATTGCACCTTCGGGCAATCGTGTCTTCCCTGAAGGTTGCCCTTGCGCACCTCGTGGACGTTGCATGCGTGTGCGACTCTCGAGCGAACCACGTGTTCCATCCGTGAGGAGACTGCGCATGCCAACGTATCTGTCGCCTGGCGTTTATGTCCAAGAGGTGTCGTCGGGCTCGAAACCGATCGAAGGGGTCGGCACCGCGGTTGCCGCGTTCGTCGGCCTCACCGAGCGGGGTCCGGCCAATACGCCGACCCTGGTCACCAACTGGACTCAATTCAACACCGTGTTCGGTGACTTCGTCGAGGGGTCGTATCTCGCGCACGCGGTCTACGGGTACTTCCTCAACGGTGGCGGGTCTGCATACGTGGTGCGCGTCGGTTCGGATGGCGCTGGGGAGCAGCCGAGTGCGAGAGGGGAGCTGGCCGCGCGGGAGGAGCCCGGCCGCGCGGTGTACCGGATCACCGCCGCCGAGGGCGGGCCCGCGGGTGACGACATCAGCGTCGAGATCGGCGACCCCAGCGAGGCCGGCGAAGACACGTTCAAGGTCACGGTGTCACGCGGCGGCAAGGTCGAGGAGACGTTCGACAACGTCAGCACGAAGCGCGGTTCGAACAACGCAGCGACCGTCGTCAAAGCCCGCTCGAAGCTCATTCGTCTCGAGGAGGTCGGGACCGGCGGCGCGATCACCCTACCCGAGAAGGCGAGCGTCAAGCTGAGCGGCGGAACGGCCGTGACCCAGGTGCGTGTAACCGCCGACGACTACGTCGGCAATTCCGCTGATCGCACCGGCTTCGCGGGGCTCGAGGCGGTCGATGAAGTCACCATGCTGAGCGTTCCCGACGTGATGGCCGCATACCAGCGCGGCATCATCGACCTCGAGGCTGTGCAGGCGGTGCAGCTCGCGATGATCGCCCACTGCGAGTTGATGGGCGACAGGGTGGCGATCCTCGATGCGCCACCGTCGCTGAATGCCCAGCAGGTCAAGGAATGGCGCCAGGACAAGGCCGGGTACGACTCGAAATACGCGGCGCTGTACTGGCCGTGGATCAAGGTGTTCGATCCGCTCAAGGGCCAGGGCATGCTGATTCCGCCGAGCGGCCACATGGCAGGGATCTGGGCGCGCAACGACGACACGCGCGGCGTGCACAAGGCACCAGCCAATGAGGTGGTACGCGGCGCGATCAGCCTCGAATTGCAGATCACCAAGGGCGAGCACGACCAGCTGAATCCTTCAGGCATCAACTGCATTCGCGCGTTTCCTGGCCGAGGCGTCAGGGTATGGGGTGCGCGCACCATCTCGAGTGATCCCGAGTGGCGGTACCTCAACGTCCGCCGCCTCTTCAACTACGTCGAAGAGTCCATCCTCGAAGGGACTCAGTGGGTGGTGTTCGAGCCCAACGACTCGCGCTTGTGGGACGCGGTGAAGCGCAACGTCTCGGCGTTCCTCCGCAGGGTCTGGCGCGATGGCGCGCTCTTCGGCACCAGCGCCGGCGAGGCGTTCTTCGTCAAATGCGATGCGGAGAACAACACGCAGGACACGATCGACATCGGTCAGCTGATCATCGATGTCGGGATCGCTCCCGTGAAGCCGGCCGAGTTTGTCATCTTCCGCATCGCACAGTTCGCCGGCGGCGCCGCCGTCAGCGAGTGAGGGAGTAGAAATGCCAGCTGGTCTTGGTCCGAGCATGCCCAACGACGCCATCTCGGCGGCACGTTTCTCCATCACCGTGGATGGCTACGAGATCGCGCAATTCTCCGAGCTCACCGGAATCACCACCGAGGTCGAGGTGATCGACTTCATGGAAAACGGCTCCAGTGGGGCCAATATCCTGAAGAAGCTCCCCGGCAAGCGCAAGCCGCCGACGATCACGCTCCGCCGCGGCAAGAACACCTCGATGGAGCTCTGGGCGTGGCACGAGTCGGTGGTGCACGGCGACATCGTCGGCGCGCGCAAGAGCGGTTCCATCGTGATGTACGGGTACGACGGAACCCCGGTGGCGCGCTACCACTTCCACGACGGATGGCCTGCGAAGATCGCGATCAGCGCGCTCAAGGCAGGGTCGAGCGAGGTGCTCATGGAGGAGGTCACGATCGTATGTGAGTGGCTCGAGCGGGTGGCTCCGTGAGCCTGGCTGCGAGGGAGCCGGTCGCGATCCGCCCTGAGCTGACCACTGAGTTTCCTTTCGTGCTGCCTCGCGGCTACGTCGACCGAAAGGGCGTGGTGCACCGCGATGGTGTCATGCGCCTCGCGACAGCCCGCGACGAGATCGGGCCGCAGAGCGATCCGCGAGTCCGGCAGAACCCCGCATACATGACCGTGTTGCTCCTGGAGCGGACGGTGACCCGCCTGGGCTCACTGACCGAGGTCGATTCACACGTCATCGAGGGGCTGTTCGCATCCGACCTCGCGTTCCTGCAGGATCTCTACCGGCGCATCAACCAGGACGGTCACACCGAAGCCTTCGTCAGCTGCCCCTCGTGTCACAACGAGTTCACGGTTGACATCGCTGGTGAACGCCCGGGGGAAGCATGACGTACGCGGCCGACCAGCTCTTCGAGGAGGTCGCGTACGTCGCCTACTACTTCCACTGGGAACTCGACACGATTCTTGACCTGCCGCATTCGCAGCGGGTTCGCTTCATCGAAGAGATCGGCCGAATCCATCGGCAGATGGGCGAGACGGGTGAGTTCTGATGCGCCTGCCATGGCAGCGGCGTAGCGCCGGACGCGTTGACGTGGACAGCGCGTCCACGCCCGAGCCGAAGCGATACGCGTGGAACGCATTGCCGGCGCTCCGTGCCGGCATCGACACGAAGCCTCCGTTGACGGCGCAGTCGGTCGAGTTCGCCGACTCGTCGAGCCGGCGCCTTCGCTCGACGGGCGAGCGGCCGCGGCTGATCCACCGGTCCGGGCTTCCGGAGGCCGCGTCCGCGGGTACGGTCCACGGGCTGGCAACGGCTTCGCTCCAGTCGCAGCGAGGCCGTCTGCCGCGGCGCGAACCCGGTGACAGGGAAGGGGACGAGCCGGAGTTCTGAAGCCGACGCTGCAGCGCTTGTCAGCGTCATACCGGCATCGCCTCGGACCGTGGTCGCGCGGCGCCGCCCGACCCGCCTGCTGAGCGCCGCCGACGCGGCACCCGGCACGACCGTGCAGCGAACGGTCGAGCCCAACTCGGAAGCGCAAGCGTCGGATCTGCAAGTGGAGGAGGCGGATTTCCGAACTGACTCAGGCGGGGACACTCCGTCGCTCGCGGCTCCGCAGCCCGGGCTGCAGCACACCGTCATCCGACGCCACCGTGGGCTCGCCACTCCACGCCCGCTCGGTCTCCAGGCGCCGTTGACCTCTGATGCCACTGATCAGCCGGGTTTCGACACTGCGGCCGGTCGCCGCGACGAACGTGCCGCGCAGGAGCCAGCGCCGCGCGCCGTTGCGGCAACTGTCGGACGGTTGCACCGCGCGGATGTCACGGATGTCCAGGTACGCCGTGACCGACAGGCCGAACTGCTCGCTGCATCGGAGCACGCTCGCGCTGTGACACGCGGAGGTGAGGTCTTCATCCCCGCCTCTGAAGGACGCCTCGACGCCGGGCCCGGGCGCGGACTGCTCGCCCATGAGCTCACGCATGTCATCCAGCAGCGCCGTCTGGGGAGATCGGTCCCGCTCGAGCATTCCCCCGCGGGCCGGCGGCTCGAGGCTGATGCCGCGATGACCGAGCGGCACGTCCGCGGCGATCTTGGAGCCCCGGCACCGCCGCCCACCGCGGCGGAGCCGCTGTCGGAGCCGGTCGCAGCTTCCCACCCGGCGGCCGGTGATGACGGCGACGACGCCGCCGCCACGGCACGGGACATTCAAGACGATCTCGTCGCGTCAGGGCGGGCGTTTCGCATGCCGGACGGATCCCTGGTGTTCCCAGGCGCGGGCGGGCGTTTCCCGGAACAACGGTCCACGCCGGTCCAGACTGCGGTCGCAGTCCAGCGGGCACCCGAGATGCCGGGCTCGGTGGAGTCACCTGCAGCGGGACCGACGGAGGTGCCCCGTCCTGCTGGAGGTTCGGATTCGGGCCTTGTACCTGCGCCAGAGTTGTGGCCTGCACCGGCTCCGGAACCATCGGTGGACGAGGCGCCACCGGCCACCGGCGAGCGACCACCGGAGACGGCGACGATCCCCGCGGTGTTCGCACCAGCAGCAGAGACGCCCGCAAACGCGCCCGCGACGGCTGTGACCGAAGAGGCCGCACCGATCGATCTCGACGACCTTGCCCGTCGCGTCTACGGGCAGGTGCGGACCCAATTGCGATCCGAACTACTGATCGACCGCGAGCGCGCCGGACTGTTGACGGACTTTCGATGAGGAGACGAAATGGCCAGTGACGACACGTTTGGTCTCGCACTGCGATTCACCGTTGACGTGGGCAACACCAGCCTCGGGACATGGTCGAAATGCGAAGGCATCGAGATGCATTTCGACACCGTGAAATACCAGGAGGGCGGGGCGCCAGGAGCGACCTGGAACTACACCCACTACGCGACCGGGCGCGCGAACTACGTGCCGATAAAGTTGACTCGCGCGGTGACCCCGCAAGCCTCGACCGCGCTGCTGAAATGGCTGACGCAGCAGGCAAGTTCGCCTGCCGCGCCGCAGCCCGCGACGATCACGCTTCTCGACACGAACGGACAGCAGGTTCAGCAATGGACCTTCCAGGACGTGTTCCCTACCAAGTACAGCGGTCCACGGCTCGACGCGACCAGGGCCGAGGTCGCGACGGAGGAGCTCGAGCTGACCCACCAGGGATTCATGTGATGCCCGCACGAAACGGAAGGAGGGGCTGACGGTGCCTCCCGGGTCGAATGCGCCACGGGGCCTCGCGGCCCGATTCCAGGTGACCATCGACGGCCAGGATCTCGGCTCGTGGTCCACGTGCAAGGGTCTCGAGGTTGATTTCCAGCACGAGACATACACGGAGCTGGGCAATAACCAGTTCATCCACTACTTGCCGAGGGCCGCCAAGTACACGCACATCACCCTCGAGCGAGCGTGCACGGCGGAGGAGTCGACCGCGCTTCAACGCTGGCTCAGCAAAGTGGCCATGCAGCCATCAAAAGGCACCGCCAGCATCACGCTGCACGACGCACATCAAGGCGATGTCATCACCTGGACGCTGACCGATGTCTTCCCGGCGAAGTGGACGGGTCCTCAGCTCGACGCTGGCGTGAACAAGATGGCTATGGAAACGCTCGTGCTCGCGCACGCGGGTTTCCTGGACTGACGCCATGGCATCCGGATCCCCGCTCGCAACCGGCCTCGAGCGCGCCAGTCTGGAGGGCGCGGGGCTCGTCGTGGTGCTCGGCCTGAACCCGAAGTCGCTCTCCATTCGGAGAAACACGCAGTGGCAGGCACCGGCAAACCGAAGCCCCAGCGCGGCACAGCCCGCGAGCGCGCTATCGAGCCTGTCCGGCGCCGTCCCCGTCGGCCACGGTCAGTTGCAGTACACGCGCTCTCAGCCGGCGGTGCTCTCCATGGTGGTCTGGTTCGATCGATCGTTCGATGCCGACGGCAGCATCGACTACGAGATCAACCAGCTCCAGAACTGGACGTGCCCCACGGAGCGAATCATCACCGGCGTGTACAGCCCGCCACGAATCACGTTCATCTGGCGCAGCCTGCACTTTATCGGCGTCATCTCCTCGCTGAACATCAACTACAAGCAGTTCGGGGTCGATGGCCTGCCGGTGCGCGCTGAAGCCACCATCTCGATCACGGAAAACCCGCCCCCGATCTCCGGCACCAACCCGACCTCTGGCGGAATCTCCGGTCGGCGCGTCCACACGTTTTCCGCAGGGGACACGCTCCATTCCGTCGCGTATGCCGAGTACGGGAACCCGGGTTTCTGGCGGGTGCTCGCCGAGGCGAACGGCGTCGACGATCCGCTCCGGATCGCCGCTGGAACCGCCCTGCTCATCCCGCCAGATCCACACTCGGTTGGTCCGTGATGACGGCCGATGCGCTCACGAGCTGGCCGGGTGTCGAGATCGACGGCAGTCCCCTTTCGGACGACCTCCGTATCGGGCTGACCGGCGTGGTCGTCGATAACGACATCCACCTTCCGGACATGTTCACGATGATCTTCGATGACCCGCAGCACGATCTCATCACGGAGGCGAGCGTGCGCGTCGGCTCGGCGGTGACCATCAAAGCCTCGAGCGTTGGTTCCACGGACAGCGATGTGCTCATCGGCGGCGAGGTCACGGCGCTGGAGGCGAGCTACGAGAGTGGCTGGGACCGCACCATCGTTCGTGGCTATGACAAGTCGCACCGGCTGCATCGTGGCCGGCGGACCGAGACCTATCAGAACGTCAAGGTGTCAGATGTCGCACAAACAGTCGCGAGCCGCGCCGGGCTGGACATCGGCACGATCGACGACACCGGCTCGGTGCTGCCCTTCATCTCGCAGGTGAACATCACCGACTGGGAGTTTCTGCAGGCGCGCGCGCGCGAGCTTGGATTCGAGGTTGGCGTGGTTGCCGGACAGTTCTACTTCCGCAAGCCGGCCAA
Organism: Candidatus Dormiibacterota bacterium; assembly: GCA_963756075.1. Taxonomy (GTDB): domain Bacteria; phylum Chloroflexota; class Dormibacteria; order Aeolococcales; family Aeolococcaceae; genus Palsa-851. Next base: position 39,472 of record CAVWMH010000003.1, read on the forward strand.
GTCGAGCACCGGACCCGCGCCCGGCGACTCGGACTCCCAAGGCGCCGAGCAACTCGTCTACGGACGCGACCTGGTGAGCTTTCGTCCGCGGATCAGCTCGTCGGCCCAGGTGACGCAAGTGAGCGTCCGTGCCTGGGATCCCGACAACAAGGTCGTGCTGGTGGGGTCCGCCGACCCGGTGGCGTCGCATGCCGACCTGACGGATGATCCTGCCAGTCTCGCCCAGAACTTCGGCTCGCCGGAGTACGTGGTGCACAATCGCCCGCTGGCGTCGCAGTCTGATGTCGACGACACCGCCAAGGCTGTGGCCGAGCATCTCGGCAGCTCGTTTGCCGAGGCCGAGGGCGTGGCCGTGGGCAACACGAAGTTGCTCGCCGGGACAGCGGTGAGCATCGCCCAGGTGGCGGATGCCTTCCAGGGAAAGTACACGCTGAGCCGGACGCGTCACGTCTTCGACGATGAAGGGTACCGGACCGAATTCGAGATCAGTGGCATGCAGGATCGGTCGACGCTCGGGCTCATGTCCCTCGGGGCCACCAACGGCGCCGCGGCGGGTGGTGCTCCACCGGTGCCTGGGGTCTTCATCGGGCAAGTCACCAACAATGATGACCCCCAGCACCTCGGCAGGCTCAAGCTCAAATTCCCGTGGCTCTCGGACGCGTATGAGAGCGACTGGGCGCGCGTCGCCGTGGTTGGCGCCGGACCCAACAGTGGCGTCGTGTTCCTGCCGGAGGTCGACGACGAGGTGCTCTGTGCCTGCGAGTTCGGTGATCTCCGCCGCGTCTTCGTGCTGAGCCCGCTGCACAACGGCAAGGACAAGCCCAGTCTTGGCGACGGACTCGTCGACGCGGGCAAGGTCAAGCGTCGCGGGATGGTATCGCGCAAAGGGCACCGGGTGGTGTTTCTCGATGACGACTCCAAGTCGGGTATCGCACTCATCAGCAGCGACGGCAACCTCAAGGTGTCGATGAACGAGACGAGCAGCGAGATCACGATTCACTGCAAGGGCAAGGTCACGCTCGAGACCGACAGCGACGACATCTCGATCAAGAGCGGTGCCGACGTGACCATCCAGGCGCAGGGCAACGTCAAGGTCTCCGGCTCGAGCGGGGTCAAGGTGGACGGTGGCGGTGGTGTCGTGGAAATGGCCGGCTCACTCATCAAGCTGAACTGAGATGGGAACACCGGCGATCGTCATGGGAGATCAGATCATGGGGACGTGCCCGATCCACATCATCCCCAACCCCGCGACGGGCGTTCCGCAGCCGTCGCCACCTCTTCCGTTCAGCGCGCCGGTCACGGTGGGCGTCTGTCCCACCGTGCTGATCGCGGGCAAAGCGGCGGCGGTGGTGGGCTGCACGGGGTTCAACACTCCGCCGCACGTCGGACTCTTCCCTGCTGACCCGTACATGGTGCCGATCATGCAGGTCGGGACGATCGTCAGCGGCAGTACGACGGTGCTGATCGGCGGCCAGCCCGCAGCGACCGCCTCGTCGTCGTGCACCTGCTGCGCGACGCCCGGCACGATCACTCCCACAGTTACCAGCGTGCTCATCGGGTGAAGTTATGGCTAAAAGTGACGATTTCATAGGGTCCGGCTGGGGCTTCCCGCTGCGCACTGACACAACCGGCGGCATCGCGCTGGTCTCGAGGGAGCGAGAGCTTGAGGAGGCGATGCGCCTCATCCTCGCCACCGCACCAGGCGAGCGGCCGATGCGCCCCGAGTTCGGGTGCGGCGTGCATGACTACGTGTTCGCCGGCACCGATGCGACCTCGGCGCGCGCCATCGCGTTCGAGGTCCGCAACTCGCTGCTGCGCTGGGAACCGCGGGTGATCATCGAGGACGTCGACGTGGTCCCTGACGACGATGACGCTGCGCTGCTCTACATCAACGTTCACTACCGGCCGAAGGCGACCAACGACCCGCGCAACCTGGTCTTTCCCTTCTACACGATTCCAAGTGAGGGCGAGGCATGACCCTTCCCGTCCCCAACCTCGACGACCGGCGTTTCCAGGACCTCGTCGACGAGGCAAAGAGGATGGTCCAGCAGCGGTGTCCCGAGTGGACCGACCACAACGTCTCCGACCCCGGTGTCACGCTCATCGAGACGTTCGCGTGGATGACCGATCAGCTCATCTACCGTCTCAATCGGGTCCCGGACCGCCTGTACGTCAAGTTCCTCGAGCTCATCGATGTCCGGCTGTTCCCGCCCACGCCGGCGCGAACGCCTCTCACGTTCTGGCTCGCCGCGCCGACCGAGCTCGCGCAGCGCATCCCGGTGAACACCAAGGCCGCGACCATCCGGACCGAGACCGAAAAGGCGATCGTGTTCTCGACGGTCGATGACCTCGACCTGGTGCCGTGCTCGCTCGCCTCCGTTGCCACTCAGGCAGCGGCATCTGATGAGCGTGTCGACCGGACCGAAGGACTGCAACGTGGGGCGAGGTTCGCCGCATTCGGGACGGTACCCCGGCCCGACGATTCGCTGGTCATCGGCCTCAGCGACGCCGTTCCGCGCTGCGCCATACGCCTGCGCATGCACTGCACCATCGAGGGCGTCGGCGTGGATCCCAAGGATCCCCCGCTGGTCTGGGAAGCCTGGGACGGTGAGATCTGGCACCCGTGTGACGTCGAGGCGGACGACACCGGCGGCCTCAACCGCGACGGCGATGTGGTTTTGCACGTCGGCCGGGAACACGCCGCCGCGCTGCTCGACGGCCGGCGTGGTGGCTGGCTCCGCGCTCGCGTTGTGGCCGCGGTGGTCGGTCAGTCCTCGTACACTGCATCCCCGCAGATCCACGCGATCGAAGCAGCCACCATCGGCGGAACCGTCGACGGGGTCAACGCCGAGATAGTGACCGACGAGGTGCTCGGCATCTCCGACGGGACGTCCGGCCAGCGATTCCCGGTGCGTCACGCACCGGTGCTCGCAGGTGTCGGTGAGCCGGTCCTCGAGTGCAGCGGTGACGACGGATGGGAGGCCTGGGCCGAGGTGCAGGACTTCGGGTCATCCGGTGCTCACGACGCGGTGTTCGTGCTTGACGCTGCCGCCGGCGAGGTCCAACTCGGCCCTGCGGTCCGCCAGCCGGACGGATCGATCCGGAGTTACGGAAGGGTCCCTGCGAAAGGGGTAGCAGCTCCGGATTCGTTCCTACGCGACCGGTGGCGGGCGTGGCGGCAACGTCAGTCGCGGTGCGATTTCCGTGATGAAATCCTCCATCCCTTACGTGGCGCGCGTCGAGAACCGGCAGGCAGCCCGGGGCGGTGTCGACGGCGAGGAGCTCGAGAACGCGAAGCAGCGCGGACCGATCCTGCTGCGCACGCGGGCGCGCGCTGTCACCGTCGAGGACTTTGAGCAGCTCTCACGCGAGGCCGCTCCCGAGGTGGCACGGGTTCGCTGTCTCCCGGCCGGCGAGGGCCTGGAGGCCGGGTCGGTGCGAATCCTGGTGGTCCCCGCGGCTGCGGAGGACCGGGGTCGCCTCCGATTCGAGCAGCTCATCCCGGGCGAGGAGACCCTGCTCGCGATAGCGTCGCGCCTGGAGGAATCCCGGCTGGTGGGCACCCGCGTGCTCGTCGAGCCGCCTTTGTACCAGGGGGTCACGATCGTTGCCCGTCTGCGGTCGCGGCCGCGGGCCAGTGTGGGCCGGGTCGAAGCGGCTGCGCTCGACGCGCTGTTCCGTCACCTCAATCCCGTCAGTGGCGGCCCCGACGGCCACGGGTGGCCGTTCGGCAGACCGGTGCAGGCCGGCGAGATCTTCTCGATCCTTCAGGCGGTTCCTGACGTTGAGCTGGTGCAGGACGTGCGCATCTTCGGCGCCGACCCCACCACCGGAGCGCGCGGTCAGGCGACCCAGCGCCTTGACGTGGCGCCCAACTCGCTGGTGTTCTCCTACGAGCACCAGGTTCGAGTCGAGTCCGCATGAGCGCGATGCGAGCGCTCGTGCCGGGCCTGCCGACCCCGCACCCGCTGGGGACGTTCCTCCCCGCGCTCTACCAGGAGGACCGTTTTGCCCAGGCGCTCACGAGCGGTCTCGACGAGGTGCTGAGCCCGCTGATCGCATCACTCGACAATCTCGCCGCCTACCACGACCCCGACGTGACACCCGACGACTTCCTCGCCTGGCTCGGAAGCTGGGTTGGCATGGAACTCGACGACGACTGGCCTGAAGAGCGCCGCCGCGCGCTGGTCACGCGCGCCGTGGAGATCTACCGGGTGCGCGGCACCGCTGACGGCCTGCGAGCGCATATCGAGCTTGCCACCGGGGGCCGCGTCGAGATCGTGGAGTCCGGTGGCGTTGCCTGGTCGAGGGAGGCCGGAGCAGATCTGCCCGGACAGCCCGAGCCGCGTATGACAATACGCGTCTATGTGGATGACGCTACCGCTATCGATACGCGCGCGCTCGACCGATTGGTCAACGCATCGAAGCCCGCGCACGTGATCCACGCATTGGAGCTAGCGACGGGAGGTTGAGCGACGATCGATGATCGTCTGCAAGAAGTGCGGCTTCAACAATTCTGATGCCGACGCGTTCTGCGGCTCGTGCGGTGCGTTTCTGGAGTGGACGGGTGAGAAGGTCACCCCTCCGGCAACCCCAGCGCCGTCGCCTGTAGCTTCCGAACCCGCCGAACCTGCGGAGCCGGCGCGACGCGGTGGATTCATGGCGCTTGTCCAGCAGGTGACCGCGATCGGTGTGCCAAAGAAGGAGGCCATCGCTCCGCCCGGGAGCGCCACCGGTGGGTCGATGCCCCCGACTGGGATGGCGCCCCGGCCGGCGATGCCGGCGGGCTCGGCACCGCTCGGGGCACCGGGGCCGAGGCCGATCGGTCCCGCCAGTGCACCCGGAAGCCCTGTGTTCAGCGCGCAGCCGGGGTCAACGCCAACTCCGAGCCCTCCTCGGAGCGCGCCGCCCAGCTCGCCGCCGCCATCCGGTCCGCCTCGGAGTGCACCGCCGAGCGGACCACCGACGAGCCCGCCGCTGTCATCGGCGCCGCGGAGCGCTCCTCCGTCCGGGCCACCGCCGGGCGTGACCCCGATGAGTGGGCCGCCCACGAGCCCGCCGCCATCTGGCGTGCCGCGAAGCGCACCACCTGTCGGACCGCCGCCTGGGGCTTCGTCGCCTGCGCCGGTGGCACCAAGCCTGCCCAAACCGACACTTCCGCCGCCAACGCTCCCGGCTCCGACCGCCCCACCCGTCCTGATCCGAGTCACCCCGGAGGTGCAGCCGGCCACGAGCCCATCGGCGTCGCCATCGCAAACCCCATCAGGCGCACCCGCGACACCCGCGGAGCCGAGCGGCGTTCAGCCGGTGGCGGTGAGGACCCGGGTCGCGCCGAAGCCAACGGTCGCGCCGCCGAGCAAGGAACTGAGTGCCGGCGACCTGATCTGCGGTCAGTGTGGCGAGGGGAACGAGCCGGTCAGGAAGTTCTGCCGCCGCTGCGGCAATTCGCTCGCCACCGCAGAGGTTGCGACAACGTCGCGGTCGCGGAGATTTCTTCCCCAGCGCAAGGCGAAGGTCCTCGCTGCCGGTGAGCGTCCGGAACACGGCAAGTTCAGCTTCGGCACCGTCGTTCGGGTCGGTAGCTACGTGATCCTGGCGGTGGTGCTCATCGGCGGCATCGCCTATGGAGCGCTGCCCCAGGTTCGGGACGCGATCAACAGCCGCATGAGCGGCGCCGTCAACGCCGTGACCGGCAGCACGCCTCGTCCGAAACCGGTTGCGGCAGCGTCGGTGACGGCCAGCTCAGCGATCGCCGGGCATCCAGCAGCCCGAGCGATCGATCCGTACATCAACACGTACTGGGCGGCGTTATTGAGCACGGACGCTCACCCAAAACTCACGGTGACGTTCGCTCATGCCCAGAACGTCAGCGTGATGCTGTTCATCTCAGGCAACACGGCCGCGGAGGCCTCCGAGCCGCGACCGAAGACGCTGCACATTGTTTTCTCGAACGGCAAGTCGCAGGACATCACACTCGTCGACAGCGCAAAGACGCAGCAGTTCAGCATCAATGGAGCGGAGGGCATCACCGGCATGACGATCCAGATCATGTCGGTCTACAGCTCGACGAGCGGTAACGCGGTCGCGCTGGGCGACGTGGAATTCTTCGGATCGTAGTGAGCTGACGACGCGCCTGGTGTCATGCCCGGCACGCCGTGCCGTCAGATGAATCCCTGGCGGAGCGCGTACGCGACAGCGTGAGTGCGATTTCGCAGATGCAGCCGGCTTGTGATGTCGTGCACGATGTGTTTCACGGTGCGCTCCGAGTAGAAGAGTCGCCGGCCGATTTCATCGGTGTCGAACCCGTCCGCCATCAGGCGGAGCACGCGCACCTCGCGTTCGGTGAACCCCGAGAAGCGCAGGCCGCGCGGTGTGAGCACATCGCGCTGCAGACGACCGACGTGGTCGAGGAGCTGACCGAGCAGGTCGGGCGACATGGCGGCGGCGCCGCTCGACGCTGCTCGAACGGCGTCGACGATACGGTCCGGTGTCGCCTCGCTTCGCCGAAGCACGCTGGACGCCCCTGCCTCCACCGCGTTCAGCAGGTCACCGTCGCCGAGGCGCGTCACCACCAGGACGACACGGCTCTCGTCGCCGACGCGAGCGGCGCGTATGGCAGCAAGCGCGGCGTCGTCGACGTCATCGGCGAGGACAACGGTGACGCCGGCGGTGACGCCGGCGGAGACCTCGTTGTCGGCGTCGAGCACCTGCACCTCCGGACGATACGCGAGCTGGGCGGCCAATCCCGCGCGCGACATCGGATCCTGTGTCCTGATGGCGAGTGCCACGCGTTGAACGCTGGCGAGGGCGACCACGGCGCGAACGGTGGCACCTGCACGTTGACGGGCACTCAACGCCCACTCAACGTGCGGTCGCGATCACCCCGTCGGTCCGATTGACGCTGTCGTCGTGGACGCCGAGCTCCTTCAAGACATCGTCGTACCGCCGGCGAGCCTGCGCCGCCCCTGCATATTCCCCACCCTGTTCCTGCGCGGCGATGAGCAACCGCCAGGCCGGATCGAGGTAGCGATCGACGGTGACGGTCTCCGTGCAGATGGCAGCCGCCGCAGCGGGGTCTCCCGCGAGGACGGCACGCTCGGCGAGTTGCAACCCGGTCGCAGCGGCGTCGGCCCGGCACCGCTCACGGATTGCCTCGGCCCATTCAGCTGGACCTTCCTCCGGGAGCAGCCCCACCCGGAGCATCGACGCGGCTGTAGCGAAATCTGCAGCTGCAACCGGGGGTTCACTTGCCGCCGTTTCCCGGGCGCGTGCCAGCAGCCTCTGGTAGGTGATCACGTCGCACGTGGAAGCCCCCGGGAGCGCCAGCCGGTATGAGTCGGCGTCACGCACCACCAACGCGCCGCCCCCTCGGGAAACGCCTGGCTCCAGCAGGCGCCGAAGCGACGACACTGCGACCTGCAGGTTGCGGAGACCCGTCATCGGATCCGCCTCCGGCCAGAGGGCTTCGCAGATCACCTCGCGATGTACCGGGGCGCCACCCTGCGCGCCGAGCAGGCGCAGCAGCGATCGAACCCTCGGTTTGACGGCTGTGAGGTCAATGGCGTGCCCGTCGACCGTGGCACTGAGCTGGCCAAAGCACCGCAGATCGATCACGGTGCCGGTCAGTGCGATCTCGCCGGGCGACGCTCGCTCCACAGCTTCGGCCGCCCGGCCGGACGGCAAGGCGCGTGTCTCCAGGTCGCGCGCAAAGCGCTGGATGCGATCAGCGTGCAGATCGTGGAAGAGCTCTCCCGCCTGCAGGAGGATCGCGGAGGCTGAAGGATCACCGTGATCGCGACGGCCGGCCCCCTCGCAGAGGAGCGCAAGCGCGGCTCCCCAGCGATCCCCGTCCTGGAGACAGACATCCCGCACGGCGGCAGCCTGTGCAGGAGGGTCACCGCACGCGGCCAGCGAACGTGCCGCCCGCGCCAGCCGTGCAATCCAGCCGGCACCGATGGTCTCGGCGTGGTCCTCGGCTTGCCGTAGATCGACGAGGCCCGCCGCGTCGCCCATCAGCAGCACCGCTGCGCCGGCGATGAGTGACCCCGCCGCGGCGATGCCACTCGTGACGTCAGGCTGCAGCGCAATCCGGAGACCCAGTTCCCGGGCCTCGATGAAATGTCCGCCGATGAGCGCGGCCAGCGACGCGATCAACGAGTTTTTTGCACCGCTCTCGGTCGGAGGTCGCGCGCCCCTGCTCTCGGCCCCGGCCTCGAGGATCGCGCGCAAACCAGCTGACCAATGGCCCTCGCGAGGATGCGTGGTTTCGGGGTTCGTCCAGGACTGCAGGGTGAGCCGCTCGTCCCGGCAGAGGTCGGCGATGGCACGACCCGCGAACCCGGTTTCCGCGCGCCGGTATGCGTCGAGCGCGGCGTTGATGCGGCCCCCGGCCGCGCGGCGCCTCGCGAGCGCGAGGAGCAGCCACGGATCGTTCTCGAGCAGAGCCGGCGGCAGGCTCTCGATCCAGTCTCCCGGCTGGTCGGCGAGGGCAGCGCCCTCGCGGCCGAGAAGACGCGCCACAGCGTCTGCGTCTCCCGCGCGCGAATACGCACGCAGCGCCTCGGGGACGGCACCAATCTCTTCCAGCAACGCCCCGGCGCGGTGGCACGCCTCATGCACCGCCTGCTCACCAATCTCGTCGACGAGCACTCCCTCAAGGTGGGCGCGCAGGACCTCGTGGTATCGGAAGCTGTTCTCGCCATCAAGGGCCTGGGTGAACAGCCGGCGCCGGTGCAGCTCCAGGAGGATCGCCTGACTTCCCCTGCGGTCGAGGTACCAGTCGCAGAGCTGCCCGTTGAGGACCCCGAGCACGGAGGTCGCGACCAGGAAATCCCGCAACTCAGCTGGCAGCTGATCCAGAACGTTGCTGGTGAGGAACTCCCTGATCATCCGCGAGCGCGAACTCAGGGCGCCGAGCACACTGCGCCGTTCATCGCCGCTGCGATTGCGGGTTGCCAGATGGAACAGGTGCAAGCCTGCCGCCCACCCATCGGTGCGCCGGGCGAGCTCAGCAAGCTCGTGTGGTCCAAGGGGTTGCCCGTAGAAGTCACGAAACAGTTGCTCCACCTCCCACGTCCGGAAGCGCAGATCGTCGACTCCGAGCTCGACGAGCCGGCCGGCCACGCGCAGGCGAGGCAGATTGAAGTGGGGCTGGCTGCGACTCGCGATCAGCACCGCGAGCGGCGCTGGCGCGTACTCGATGAAGCGCTCGAGAACCGTCTCGGCAGGCGTGCCTTCGATGGTGTGGGCATCGTCGATCACCAGGAGGGCTGGAGCGGTGATCCCCTCCTCGAGTGCTGCCGCCGCGCCCGCCAGGGTGGTCCACGGTCCGGCGAGCCCGCTGACGGCACGTCGCAGCGCAATCTCGAGGTGGAGGAGCAGTGAAGCCTCATTCGCATCCCAGGCTTCCATCCGGTACCACGCGACCGGTGCGCCGGCCGAAGCGGCGAACGCCGTCATGGCTGTCGTCTTGCCGTATCCGGCTGGCGCGACGATCAAGCCCAGGCGCTGAGCCCAGAGCGCGCTGAGCTGCACGGCGATTCGCTCACGCGTCAGCGCGGGCGCGCTCGGCGGCTGGACCTTGTTCGTGATCACGCCGTGCGCGCTCATCGATCCGTGGCGCCTCTCTCCGACTCCCACAGCGAATACACACTCCCTCGGGTAGCCACGCCATGCTGACAGGCCGCCGAGCACCGGGTCAATAGCGCGGACGATTAAGCTGACGGCGTGCAGGGACGGATCCGGATCGTGGATGTTGCGACTGGCAGTGGGTGGCGGAGGCGCGCTGCGGCGCGAGCGTGCAGCCTCGCGCTCGCGAGTGGCGTGGTGTGCTCGTGCGGCGCCGCCAATGTGAACGTCACGGCGGTCGCGACCCAGATCTCGCCGACACCAGCGCCAACTCCGACGCCGTCGCCGACGAGCTCGGTCCCGATTACCCAGCTGCTTTCCGTATGTCCGAAGACGCGAAGCTTCTCGTCGCTTCCGGTCTTCGCGAAGCTGGCGGACGCCAGCTATCTCGCAGTCGCCGCGGACGGCAGCGTCTGGGTGAGCAGCGAATCGCTCGGGCAGGTGGTCCATCTCTCATCCACGGGAGCAGCGATGGTCACGTACAACGAGCACACTCCGGAAGGCATCGTCGTCCTGCCGAATGGGCATGTGCTCGTGGCCGAGCAGGGTCCGGACCTCATCATCGAGCTCGACCCGTCGACGCTCTCGGTGACGACGTTCCTGCAGCTCACGCCGAATCCGCCGCAGCCCCAGGTGTCGGGGATCGGGTTGGACGCCGCCGATCATCTGGTCCTGGTGCCCGACACTGCGCAGTCGCGTGTCCTCACAGTGCCGGTCGCCGGCGGCACGCCGTCGGTACTCATCTCCGGTATCGGCATTCCGACGGATGCGGCGGTCGGTCCGGGTAATGTCATTGAGGTCTCTCAGGCGACAGGCAACGGGATCCTGAGTGTTCCGATTGGCGGTGGTGTTGCCAAGAAGTACCCGGAGGTGGCAGGCCTTTTGGGTGTGGCGGTCAAGGATTTACTCCTCTACGTGACAATGCCATCCAAGCATCAGGTCATCGCTCTCAATCCGGCGACCGGACACACCTACGCGCTGATCACCGGCATAGACCATCCCCAGGGGATTGCGCTCTTAAGCGATGGGCAACTGCTCATCGCCGACGCCACCAGTGGCACGCTGGCCATAGCGCCGACCTGCTAGCACTTCCTCGCTGAGATCCCGACACGCCGCCTTCATGACGGGAGCTCGGCACAGACAGCTCGAACGTGAATTCGATGCCGCCAGCCCCGTGTACACTCTGCCGTCCATGGGAGTACGCGCAGTCATCTCCGCGAACTCATTGGAGGTGCAGCCGGGCGCGAGCGCCGTCGTCACGGTGACCGTCCGCAATACCGGTGCGGTCGTGGATCACTTCCACGTCGACGTGCTCGGCGATGCGATGTCGTGGGCCACCATCACGCCGGCGACGCTCCCGCTCTTTCCCGATGCCCAGGGGCTCGTCACCATCGATTTCCGCCCGCCGCGGTCTTCGGATGTGCGCGCCGGAAGCGTTCCATTTGGCGTGAGGGTTGCATCGGAAGTGCACCCGGGGGACGCGACGGTGGAGGAGGGGACGCTTGAGGTCGGAGCATTCACAGGTCTGAAGGCAGAGATGATCCCGGAGATATCCCGGGCCCGCCGTGTCGGCCGTCACGAAATCGCCTGCGACAACCTCGGGAACACACCGGTGATGCTCGGATTCCGCGGCACCGACCCCGAGAACACCCTCCGCTTCGACTTTCGACCGCGCAATCCGGTGGGTCAGCCGGGAACGGCCACGATCGTGCGCCTCGGCGTTCGACCGCGCCATCGAATTTTCATGGGAAGCCCGCGGACGTACCGCTTCCAACTCGTCGTGCAGCCGAAGGACGGGGAGCCGGTCAACATCAACGGATCCATGGTGCAGATGCCGCTTGTGCCCAAGGCGCTGGTGGAACTCGCCGGGCTGATCGCGGCAGCAGGCGTGGCCGCCCTTGTCTGGGTCGGTCCGCTTCATTCAGGAAATGCAACGTCGCCCGCTTCGACACCGACCAGCGCACCGTCGTCGACACCAACCCCGACCGCGACACCAACGCCGAGTCCCTCCGCGACGCCGTCACCTAGCCCGTCGCCGACCCCGTCACCGACGCCATCTGCCCCCACGTTCACCTTCGTCCCGCTGCAAACGCTCAACATCTGACGATGTCGTGCTTTGCTCACTGCGGTGATCGACGGGCTGACGCGACATCCCCAGGTGACGGCGGGCATACTTAGTGTCAGGCGCGGCAGTGGCGGCTCGGCGGTCTCAGCTGCGGCGCCACCGCCGCATTCTGGAGGACGACAATGACTCTATCGCTCGGCAACACCGCGCCTGACTTCGTCGCCGAGACCACCCAAGGCCCCATCAGCTTCCACGACTGGATCGGTGAATCATGGGCGGTCCTCTTCTCGCATCCCAAGGACTTCACGCCGGTTTGCACGACCGAGCTCGGTTACATGGCGAAGATCCAACCCGAGTTCGATCGCCGTAACGTCAAGGTCATCGGCCTCTCGGTTGACCCTGTTGACAAGCACGCGCGGTGGGCCGACGACATCGAGGAAACTCAGGGTGCTCGCCCGGCGTATCCGATCATCGCGGACGCCGATTACAACGTCGCGAAGCTGTACGAGATGCTGCCGGCAAGCACCTCTGGAGATCCCGCACAGCGAACGCCGGCGGATAACCAGACTGTCCGCAATGTCTTCGTGATCGGTCCGGACAAGAAGGTCAAGCTGATCCTCGTCTACCCGATGACCACCGGGCGCAATTTCGATGAGGTCCTCCGAGTGATCAACTCGCTCCAGCTCACTGCCAAGCACCGCGTTTCGACCCCGGTGAACTGGAAGCAGGGTGAGGACGTGATAATCGCCGGCTCCGTGTCGGACGATGAGGCGAAGCAGATCTTCCCCGGCTACACGGCGCCGAAGCCTTACCTGCGGATCACCCCGCAGCCACGGTAGAAAGTCCAAGCCGGCGCTGATTTCACGCCCCCACTACTTCGATTGCGCTCCCCCTACGTCGGATGTCGGTCACGAACCGGGTCATCTGGTTTCGACCGCCGTTATCGCCTTGGCTCGACGCTGACGTGCCCCTTCTTGTGCTTGGACCGCTGGACGCTGATCCGAAGCATCACGATGACGACGAGCGGGATGACCAACCATGCTGGGAAGTGCCCGTTGTTGAGCAGGGAGGTCGCTGCAAGGCCCACCACGACCGATGCCGCCACCGTCCAGTCATCGCCGATGATGAACCGGTACCAGAACCGGCCAAAGCCGACCAGCCACGACATGAGCCGCATCATCGCGCCACCTCGCCCAGATTCACGGTTACGCTGCCTCGGCGCCCAGCATGGCGTTCGACGGCGATATTGATCGCGGCTGTGAACACATAAAGCGCCAGGAGTCCGACGATCGCCATGTCACCTCCGGGCCAACTCACCCCGAGACCCTCGGTCGCCCAGAACGAACCGAAAGTCGTGAGAAGGAGGCCGACGACGAGTTGCAGGAAGCTGCGCGGAATCCGTGCCACGAGTCGCGATAGGACCGCGCCGACCGTACCAACCACCAGGAGAGCGGCGGCACCACCCAGTACGGCGACTCCCAACTGGCCGGCGGTGGCGCCGACCGAAACGACGATGAACGCGACCTCCAGTCCCTCCAGCAACACGCCCTTGAAGGACAAGACGAATGCGGTCCAGTCGACACCGCTGGCGGTCCACACTTCGGGGCTTTGACTCGCGTCGACCTGCATGCCAGCGAATCCACGAGCCGCGACCCGTACAACCCCCTTTCGGAACCACTGCAACCCGAAGACCAGCAGCAGCGCGCCGATGACGAGCCTGAGCGGGCCGATCGGAATCGCGCTGAGCGCCAGGCCAAAGACCGCGACGACGACCATCAGCACGACGAAACCGGCCGCCGCTCCGAGCAGCGTGGAGCGCCAGCCGCGCGTCGCGCCGACACCCACCACAATGGTGACCATCTCGATCGCCTCGACCGCTGACGCGAGGAACGTTGTGATCAGAACGGGCACGGGGCCGGTCATGCCTCAGCCCGCGTCGTCCGCCATCACTTCCTCGGCGAAAGCCTCCACACGGCGCCTTCCCTCGCTTGGCCACCCGCATACGAGATAGCTGATTCCGGCTTCCGCCATGGCTTCGATGTTCGCCCGAACGACGGCGTCCGGCTCTGAAAGCGACAGCGACGAGGCCCTGCGAATGGCACCGGGGTCTCTACCGACATCTTCGGCGAGCCGGTCGAGGCGGACGGACAACCCACGTAGCTCGTCCGGACTCCCGTAGCTGTGCCAAACATCGGCGTAGCGCGCTGCGAGCGGGAGAGTGCGGCGCAGCCCAGACCCGCCGATCCAGATTGGTGGGTGAGGTCGCTGAACGGGGATCGGCCACGCGCGCGCGTCACTGAGACTGAAATGACGGCCTTTGTACGAGACCACGTCTCCGGTCGTGAGGCGAGTGATGATCTCGAGGGTGTCCTGCAAGCGGTCGAAACGCTCGCCGATCGGCGGGAACTCGATCCCGAGTTGGCTGTGCTCCGGTTCGTACCACGCGGCGCCGAGAGCAAGCTCCAAGCGCCCGTGGCTGGCATGGTCTACGGTGATTGCTTCAACAGCCAGGACCGAGGGGTGCCGGTAGGTCACCCCTGTGACGAGGAGCCCTAGGCGGATGGTGCTCGTCAGGGCGGCCAGTGCCGCAAGCGTGGTCATGCCTTCGAAGCACTCACCCGGACCTTCGCCATACATCGGGACGAAGTGGTCAAATCCCCAGGCGCCGTCGAAACCTAGCTCCTCCGCGAACTGTACGCGACTGACGATCTCGTCAAAGGCCATCCGCTGCTGCGCGATGTCGATCCCGAAACGCATGCCGGGGATGCTATCAGCGCAATCTCTGCTGAACGGGTCGCGGCCGCGGCTCTCAGACGCGGCGTGGCGCGAGCACCGGGATCGTGCGGACGCCCGACGTGCGCTGCGTGTATTCGCCGAAGTTCCGGTATCGGCGAGCCTGCTCGGCGTACACGCGCTCGCGCTCGTCCCCGGTCAGCTCGCTGACCGCCTCGGGAATGTCGTCCGTCCCCACCTCGACGTGTGCGGAGCCGGCGTTGATCAGGTTGTAGTACCAGGAGGGGTTGTCAGGGTTCCAGTCGCCGCGGTCGGGCATGAGGCGCCTCCGAAAAAGCCGTGTCGATTGGGCGACGATAGCGTTCCCAGAGCCTCGTTGGGCCGGCGGGAGTCCCGGGCAAGGGTCGGCCGATGGATGGCTCAGCCTTGCCGGAGTCCGATGGTATTCCCGTCCGGGTCGTGGAACCACGCCACCCGCGCCGGGCCGAGCTGGGCGATGTGTCCGGTGGTCTGCAAAGGCCCCTCGGTGTAGTCGATGAAGGCGACGCCGCGCTCCTCGAGCTCGCGAACCGCACCCTCCACGTCGATCACCTCGAAATGCGCCAAGGTGTGGTCCGCGGCACTCGGTCCCCGACGGAAGATCGAGAGCTCCGTCCCGCCACCGCAGCCGAAGCGAACTGATGCCGGGTTGTCCCAGAGGAATGTCAGCCCGAGCGTTTCCCCATAGAAGCGCCGCGAGCGGTCGAGATCCGTGACGGGGATCGTGGCGACGACCATCGACGTACCAAGCATGTCCTGCCTCCATGCCCCGACCAGCGCGGGGATTTACTTGTTATGCCAAGTATCCTAACGAAGCTATATTTGGCATGTCAAGTACCTGTGCGATATGATCTCGGTATGAGCGACGCGAGCCTCGATCGCTGGCTTCCGGGCTGGATGGCCCTGCTCCGGGTGTATCCGAGATACGTCGACTACGTCGAGGCCGAGATGCGTCGTGAGCACGGCTTGACCATGCCGCGGTACGACGTGCTCGCGCAACTCGATCTTGCGGGAGGGCGCCTCGGACTCACCGAGCTTGCCTCGCGGATCTGGTTGTCGCCGTCGGGCTTGTCGAAATTGCTCGATCGAATGGAGGTATCCGGTCTCATCGTCCGCGAGCCGGACCCGAGGGACGCGCGGTCATGGTTCGCGGTGCTCACTGTCAGCGGTCGGTCACGGGTGCGACGAGCACGGGAGTCGCACCACGCGCTGCTGGCATCGACGTTCGGACGCGTCCTGAATGATCGGGATGTTGCTGGATTAGTGCGCGCGATGAAGCGGCTTGGCGAGACATTTGGGTCGCGCGACCTGGGGTCGGGCGCCCAGTCGAAGCAGAGCGCGCGGCCACGCCGCGGAGACCGCAGTTGAGCCAGCCTCTCAGGCACGCTCTCGAGCCGAGGCCGGGCACTCGAGCCGCTCGCAAAAGAAAAGCTCCACACCTTGCGGCGCGGAGCTTCAGTACGGGAGGCGGTGCCTTTCGGTGGCCCTCAGGCTCGACCCTCGTCCGGGCTGATGGGCCACCATCATCCCGGGCCGTCCACTCGCCATCGCTGACGGGTGGGCCCGCAACTGGTGACTCTACTCACCCGCTCGACCCTTTGCAACGTCGTCGTCCCCACCCTGCCGTGAGGGCGCCGGGCAGGCTCAGTGTCGAATAGCATGGGGGTGCGGTGAGGCCGCCCGGACGGCGTCGGGCCGCCGCAGAACGAGGAGTCGGAGCTGTCCTTTCCCGCCGACGGAGTCGAGCTGACCCATCTCCTGGTCGTCCGCGACATCGACGCGTCCCGGGACTTCTATCGCGATGTTGTGGGAGCGACAGTCTTCCGAGAGTACGGCGGCACCTCGTGTGTGCTCCAACTGCTGGGCACGTGGCTTCTCCTCGCCACCGGCGGTCCTCCCACTGCTGACAAACCCGACGTCACGTTCGAGCCGCCTGGCGACACCACGCGCGTGAGCCACGAGATGACCTTCCGGGTGCCGGACTGTCGCGCGGCATACGAGATCCTCCGGAGTCGAGGCGCCGCCTTCCTGACACCACCGGTCGAATCGCCGTGGGAGGTGCGCGCGTTCTTCCGCGACCCCGACGGTCATCTGCTGGAGATCAGCGAGGCGCGGGGTGCGTGACCGGTGGGCAAGGCCCCTGGATCCCGTCCTCAGTCGTCGCCTGGATCCGGCGGGTTCACAAGTCCATCCCACGACCACCGTGGGATCTGCAGACCGTCCGGCACGTCATCGGCGGACCGATGGTAGCGGGACATCGTCGTCGTGGTAGCCCACGCGAAGTAGTCATGCAGCACGCGTCCGAGCCGATCGTCGCCGGCTAGTTGGCTGTCGACCAGCGCCAGATCGAAGCACGCGATCGCCCGGGCGTCCATATCGTCGTGGAGGCCCTTGCCGCTGTGCATTCGCACCACCGAGGTTTCGTCGCCGTAAGTGGCCGAATACATCGGCGGGCCCCCGAGCGCCTCGGCCCAGTACGCCGCGAGGCGCTCGCTGTGCGCAGGGTGGAAGCCGTGGCTGAACGCATGGCTGACCACTTCGTCGGCCATCACGCGGGCATGCCACGCGCGCGCCAGACGAAGCAACCCGACGTCACCTCCGGCCGCGTCGTACACCGTCTCCATGTTGGATGGATGGTAGGTCGAGCGGTGCTTTCCGCGTCCCCAAGCGGCAACATTACTCAGGAGCCCTTCGAGCGACACTTCGAGCGACACATGGAGGACGGCACGACATGGCTGATTCGTTTGTTGCCGAAAAGCGCATCACCATCGATGCGTCGGTTGACGCGGTGTGGCGGGCGTTGACCGACCCGGCGTTGGTCAAGCAATACATGCACGGGACCAATATGGAGACCACCTGGGAGGTTGGCAGTGCCATCACCTGGAAGGGCGAATGGCAGGGCAAGGCATACGAGGACAAAGGAACCGTGCTCCGAGTCGAGCCGAAGACGTTGCTCAGTACCACGCACTGGAGCCCGATGGGTGGCAGTGAAGACAAGCCCGAGAACTACCACACGGTCACATACGAGCTGGCCGCACGCGGGCGGGAAACGATCCTCACGCTCAGGCAGGACAACAATGCCAGCCAGGAAGATGCAGACGCGATGGCCGAGAAGAGCTGGGGCCCCGTTCTCGAAGGCCTCAAGGCCCTGGTCGAGAAGGAAGCCGCAGGGTCATAGTCCCGCGTCGGTCCTCTCGGCGAAGAATGACAGGAGGACCGGTGCGAGCACGTTGGCGTCGACCTCATGATGCTGGCCCTCGAGAGTCAGCCGCCGGGCGCGGGGGATGGCCGCGGCCAGGGCGTCGGCGCTGGCACGCATAAAGGGCATGGACTCGAGGCTTAGTGCCCCGTCCATGATCAATGTGTCGGCGGTGACCCGCTTCGCGTTCTCGGTCGGCACCGAGCGGTCATCGCCGAGTGCGGCAGCGTCGTAGGCGAGCGTCGGTGCCACCGCCTCGAAGGTCGGCCACACAGGGGCCGCCCGCATGCGTTCGACACCGTCGGTCCCGGCGCCGACGAGCTTCATGAACGCCACCACCGCATCGCCGCGGCGTCCGTCCACCAGGCACTCGGCGAGAGCGGAGCGGTACACGCGCCACGCCGCCATACCCTGCTCGGTCAAGTCGTACGGGATCTCGTACACCGCCAGTCGGTCAACTCTGCGGCCGAGACTTGCGGCGGCCTCGAGGGCCAGCGCCCCGCCGGACGAGATGCCATACAGTGCTGCCGTGCCGCCGGCAGCATCGATCAGCGAATCGATGTCCTCGATCTCGCGTTGCAGGTGGTACGGCTGCGTGTCACCGCTGTCCCCCCGGCCGCGGCGGTCGTAGCAGTACACCTTGCACCGAGGAGCGAGGAGGGATGCGAGCTGAGGCGACCCTCCGAATGCGCGAAACCCGAGCGCCCCGTCGATGAGGATCACGGCGGGACCGTCGCCCACCACGTCGTAGGCGATCGTGGTGCCGTCGCTGCTCGTCGCTACCGGCATGTCTGCTTCGAGCCGTGCTCGATCAACGGCTGCGGGACGCTTTGGCGCTACCCTGCGCCGGGATCTTCCGCACACGCTGCTCGATGAGTTGTTTGATCGCCGACGTGGGCAGCGGCTGACCCAATGGGAAGTGGAGTGTTGATTTCGCTCCCATGTGCCGCTCGAGGCCCACGGCGCGCGCGTCCTCGATGTTGAAGGCATACAGACCGATGTGACGGGCGTGAGCCTGGAAGTACGTCAGGCGTACCCCGTGGAGGTGGTAGGACGGCATGCCGTAGCTGATCCCTTCCTCCGCCTCCGGCGCCGCCGTACGAATGGTCTCCCGAAGCTCTTTCAGCAGCGGCCGCGCCGCTTCCGGAGCGGCGGCGATGTAGCCCTCGACGTCGCTGGTGGACTGTGCAGGCATCGGTTACCCCTCCTCGACGACGTAGAGCGAGTTGCCGTCGGCATCGCGCAGCGAGAACATGAGGGGGACACCCGGCATGCGCAGGACGTCGTCGACATCGACACCCTGCGAACTGAGGTATGCGTGCGTCGCCTCGGCGTCAGCGGTCGCAAGCCGGATGCCGGTGTCAACGCCGCCGGAGTGGCCGTCGTTGCGCGGCGCCAGCGCGACCGTGGTCGCCGCACCTGGAGGCGCCACCTCGACCCAACGCAGGCCGGGTCCGAAGGTGGCGTCACGCCGGGTCTCGAACCCCAGGGTGCCGCAGTAGAACTGCAGGGCGCGGTCGTGGTCGCTCACGGGGACCGCCACGTTGAGAATGGCTGTGATCCTGGTCGTGGTCTGCTCGCTCATCGTCGGCTCCTCACTGGAGGGTGGTTTCAACATCATGTTCGACGATTCGGCCACCGAAATCTCATCGGTCTTCCCGCTCGTCGTCGGCCATGCTTGTGGAACAGACATGGGTCGCTTCGCCCCCGGCGAGACACCGCCAACGGGGCTAACCGCGCCGGCAGACCGCTCTAGGGTTAGCAACCGCCAGCGACGTCTGCTACGCCAAGCGGCTCGTGAGGTTCGCCTCTGGAAAGGTCAGGAGTAGCGCCGGAGCGGCCGTAGACCGTGGCCGGACAGCTCGGTGGCCGGCTGCCATTGGAGACCACACTCGAGGCACTCGTAGCTGGCGACAGTGGGTCGGGCCGTGTCGCCGGAGGCCGAGACATCGTGCTCGTGCACGACCACTTCGGTTGACTCGCACTCTATGCACTCAGGGATCTTGCCATCGACCATCATCGACCACCTTGTACTGACGTGCTGTGAAGTGTCCGGAACCTACACCTTGACCGCCATTCCGATGTTGCATATGTGTCACGAGCGCTCCAGGCGATCCGGTCGACATGGCGCCCGCTTGCATCACATCTGTGTAATGTGCCGGTGCCGAGGAACCGGCTATGGGTGCTAGGCCTCTGGTGGTGTTCTGGGCACGACCAGGTCGAGCTCGGCTTTGATCACCGCGTAGCACTCGCAGGACACGGCCATGAGGCCATCGCGGTCGACAATCGTCACGTGGCCGCGCGTGTACCGGATGAGCCCGGCGCGCTGCAGGATGCCGGCGGACACAGAAATGGTCGAGCGTCGAGCCCCCAGCATCTGCCCAAGCAATTCCTGGGTGATCATGAATTGGTCGGACCCGACGCGATCCTGGCTCATCAACAGCCAGCGGCTGAGGCGCTCCTCGCTCGAGTGGAGCCGATTACACGCAGCCGATTGCGCGATCTGGCCAAACAGTGCCTGCGTGTACCGATCGACCAGCATCCGAAAGGCGCGGCTGCGCTCGAACCATTCCACGAAGACGGCCGAATCCAGACGAAACGCGTGGCCCGCAACCTGCGTGATGGCACGCACCCCGCGGTCGCTGAACGGCACGAGTGGAACCCCGACGATCCCCTCATTGCCGATGGTGGCCACCTCGACGATGCCGCCATCCTGCAGGGGGGTGACAAGCGAGATCACGCCGTCAGTCGGGAAGTAGACGGCGTCGATGGGTTTCCCGGCTTCAAACAGGACCATTCGGGCGTCGAGGGTGACATTGGTTGCCGCCTCGAGAAGTTGCAGCCATTCAGCCGGCGGGAGAGCGCTGAGAATCCGGTTCTCACGCTTGCTTCCGCCGTCACTCCCTTCTGGCTGGTTGATCCGATCCATCGCTCCTGTCGCACAGCTCGTCATCTCGGGTCGCATCGCACGCGTCAAATGACAGCGTCGTATGACATGATAACAAAACGGGTGCGGATCAGCCGCCCCCGCCTTGAGCGGAGAATGGAGACATGGCCTCATCTCGGGTCGGCGGGTCTCTCAAGTCAGCGAGAGAGCGTTTGGGCTGGAGCCGGGAGGCCCTCGCCTATCGCTCGGGTCTCAGCTGGGCGGCGATCACACAAATTGAAACCGGCCGGCGCAAAGAGGTGCGCGTCAGCAGCCTGGTGGCTCTCGCGCGGGCGCTCGGGGTGAGCGTCGACTATCTGGTCGGCGGTGCGGCGACCGTTTCCCCGCAACTCCTCAGGCACCCGGCCCTCATCTACGGCTCCGATGATGAATACTTGGCGTCCTCGATCCCGTTTCTCGTTGAGGGCATCACGCGCTCTGACTGTGTTTTGGCAGTCACGGGAAGTCGGTACACGGGCTTGCTTCGTGACGCGCTCGGAGACAATGCGCGGCACGTCGAGTTCTTCGACGCGTCGGAGTGGTACCGCTCCCTCCGTGGCGCCGCGAGCGGATACCGCAGCTTCGTGAGGGAGCGATTCGAGGGCGGCGCCCCTTGGATCCGGATAATCGGGGAGCCGGTATGGCGCGGACAGTCGGAGGCCGAGTTCGCCGCGTGGTTCCGGTATGAATCCATGATCAATCTGTCGTTTGCGTCATCCCCGGCAACAATTGTTTGCACATACGACTCCCGATCCGTGCCCGACAGCGTTCTTGCGAGTGCACGGAGCGCACACCCGCAACTTGCCAGAGTCGGCGATGTGACCGCGAACCCCGACTTCCGAGACCCAGAGGAGTTCCTGCTGAGCCTGGACTGATCTCCAGTTCTGAAGCGAAGTTCCACACGGGCGAGCCCTCACTCAGCGGCAAGTATTTTCACCGGGACGCCGACGATACGGCTTGGACAACTCGAAGACGGACGGGATCGCCGATCGGCCACGCAGAGCCGCGTCGGGATCGCACCCGCTGCGACGTACCCGCTGCGGTAGGCTGTTTCGGGCACCCGATTCAGACGGATCCTGTAGTCACTGAGGAGAATCATCATCACGCGAGTCGGCCAGAACGCAACGAGTTCGCGAGCAGCGCTCGATCGCCGTTTCGAAAGCTGCGTTGCCGATTGGGATGGGACGCTGGTCCCTGACCGGAGCGCCGCCGCTGGGCGTGTTCGTCGGCTGATCGAGGCACTGTGTGCCGATGGATTCGACGTTGTCGTCATCACAGGCACGCATGTGGAGAATGTCGATGGCCAGCTGAAGGCCCGCCCATCGGGCCCAGGACGACTACTCTTCTGTGTGAATCGCGGGTCCGAGGTGTTCGAGTGCGGCCGCGACGGCCCGCAACTACTGGCGCGACGCACGGCGACGAGTGAAGAGAACGCCCAACTCGACCGCGCCGCCGCGCTCACCGTCGATCGGCTGAAAGCGCGCGGCGTGGAAACAACAATCGTCGCGCAACGTCTCAATCGCAGGAAGGTTGACATCATCCCGCTCGCAGAATGGGTTGATCCACCCAAAGCGCGAATCGTGGATCTACTTCACGCAACCGAGGCGCGCTTGAACGCGGCGGGAATCGCATCGCTCGCCGACGTTGTGAGCATTGCGCAAGAAGCGTCAATGGAAGTCGGCCTTACCCACGCACGGATCAGCAGCGATGCCAAGTACGTGGAGATCGGCCTGACTGACAAAGCTGACGCCGCTCGCTGGGCGTTCGCTGACATGTGGGCTCACGGCATCGCACCGAGCGACGTTATTGTTGCCGGCGATGAGTTCGGTTTACTCGGTGGCGTGCCGGGCAGCGACTTGCTGATGCTCGTTCCCGAGGCCGAAGGCTGTCTTGCGGTCACTGTCGGCGCCGAGCCCTTCGGACCGCCACAGGGCGTGCTCGCTCTGCCTGGCGGCCCCGACAGGATTCTTGACGTGCTGGACGATCAGTTGCGACGGCGACGCCACGGAGAGCCGCCAGTGCCGAATCCGGGCAGCTCCTGGCGGGTTGTCGTCAATGGCATCGATAAGGAACGCGAGGCCGTGCGTTCGACCGTGCTCACATTGGCGGATGGGCGGATCGGGACCACGGGCGCGCCTGTCGTGAGCGATCACGCAGCCGCTGAAACCCGGGCTGCGGGGTTCTACGAAGGTGACGGTCCTGAGGAGCACCTCGCCATCGTTCCATCATGGAACCAACTCGATGCCCGTCTCGACCGGGGTGCGCGGCTGTCGCGAATTCTCGACCTGCACACCGGCGTCTTGGTCCAGCACGTGCACCAAGCCGGATCATCGCTTTCAGTGGTGGAGTTCAGCTCGCTCGCGGAACCGGGCACCGCCGTGTTGTGGGCTGCTGGGAGCGACTTGCTCCTCGGTTCGGGCAAGAATGAGCCCACCGAAACCGAGTTGCGCACCGCAACGAGGGGTGCCGTGGCCATCCACATGAGCGACGCACGGCGCGACGGCAATCCTCCCGTCCTCGAGCGCATCGCGGTGTTTGCGCCTGAGAATATGGCCGGCGCGCGGGCTCGCGCGCAACGGTCGAGGGGCGCCGGACTCAATGCGCTCCATCGCGGTCACAGGGAAGCGTGGGCAGAGCGATGGAGTAACGCACACATTGATTTTCGCGGCGATGACGAACTGTTGCGTAATGTGCGCTACTCGTTGTTCCAGTTGATGGGCGCCGTCGGGATCGAGGGAGAAGCGGCGCTAGGTGCGCGGGGCCTGAGTGGCGATGGTTACAACGGACACGTCTTCTGGGACTCCGACGTCTTTGTCCTCCCCTTTCTTGCGGCGACATGCCCTCCCGCCGCGAGGGCAATGCTCGAATATCGAGTCCGCCGCATCGGCGCCGCCATAGAGCAGGCCCGTGAGCTCGGTCTGCAGGGGGCGAAATTCCCGTGGGAATCGGCGAGTACGGGACACGAAATCACCCCCGCATCAGTCGTCGGACCGCGCGGCGAAATCGTGCGCGTCCGGACAGGGGAGATGGAGGATCACATCGTTGCCGATGTCGCGTGGGCCGCCTGCCGGTATGTGGACTGGACGGGAGATGACGCCTTTCGCCGTGGTCCGTTGACACGATTGCTCGTGGAAACCGCGCGGTACTGGGCTTCCCGCGCCGAGTGCGATACCGATGGTTCGGCGCACATTCGTCACGTCATCGGACCGGACGAGTATCACGATGATGTTGATGACAACGCCTTCACCAACATTATGGCGCGATGGAACCTACGTTCAGCGGCCGCTCGAGCGAGTGGCGATTGCGACGAGCGTGAAGTTCGGCGGTGGAGCGCTCTCGCGGAGGCGCTGGTCGATGGCCTGGATTCGCAAACCCTTATCTACGAGCAGTTCTCGGGGTTCTCAAAGCTTGCTCCCTTTCCCCTTCGCGAAACCTATGGCTCGGCACCGTTCGCAGCCGATTCGGTCATCGGTTTCGATCGCATTCAGTCCCTGCAAGTCCTCAAGCAAGCCGATGCGCTCATGCTCCATCTTCTCGTCCCCACCGAGGTGGCGGACTACTCCCTGGGGCCCAATCTTGATCGCTACCTGCCGATAACAGCGCATGGCAGCTCGCTCTCGCCGGCCGTGCATGCTGCGCTGCTCGCCCACGTTGGTCGCTACCCGGAGGCGGTCGACCTCCTCCGCCTCGCGGCGCGCATCGATATTGACGACACCTCCGGGTCAACTGCCCACGGACTGCATGTCGCGACCATGGGAGGGGTCTGGCTGGCCACGGTCGAGGGGTTTGCCGGTGTCAGAGCCGATGGCGACGGTCTTTCCGTTCGCCCACGGCTTCCCGATGCGTGGGAGACGCTGACGGTACACCTGGTATATCGTGGAACCCGCGTACAGTTGCGAATCAAAGGCGAGGAAGTCGACGTGGAGACGGGCGGACCGCTGCGTGTGGCGGTCGTGAGGGATTGACGGGATACGTCGATGCGTTCATGGGTCGGGAGCGGCGGCAGCCGATGACACAGCGTCATGTTGTGATGGTCGCACCCCCCTGGTATCCGGTTCCGCCGCATGGCTACGGCGGTATCGAGCTGGTCGTTGGGTTGCTCGGGGATGCCTTGCGCCAGGCTGGCGATCGGGTCACACTCCTCGGCGCCGAGGGTTCGCAACCTGACGCCATTGCGCTTGCTCCGCGCTCGTGGCGCACGGATCTCGGCGGACCCGACGAACGCCTTCGCGAGTTGACGTATGCCGTCCGCGTAGCCGAGACGCTCGCACAGCTTGACCACGTTGACGTCATTCACGACCACTGCGGCTTCGCGACACTTGTGGCCGCATGTGCCGCGGACGTCGCTCCAGTCGTGCACACGGTGCACGGCGACATCCCTGAGGCGTGCGCCACCTTCTACTCCGCGACCGTGAACCACGCTAGGTTTGTCGCCATCAGCGCGGCGCAGCGCCGTACCCTGCCGGACTTCCCGTGGATTGGCACGGTGCACAACGCCGTTGACGTGGAGAACCTGATGGTCACGCCAACGCAGAAGGTGCCCTTCCTGCTGTGTCTGGCGCGCATCTGCCCCGACAAGGGGCAGCACGTCGCCATCGAGGTGGCTCGGCGCACCGGGATGCGCCTCGTGCTGGCGGGCAAGGTTGAAGCCACGCCTCAGGCGACTGAGTACTTCAAGCGGCAGGTGGAACCGTTGATCGACGGCGTCCGTGTTCTTCATTTCGACAATGTGGGCGGCGGCGAGAAGGCGCTACTCCTGGCACGCGCATACGCGTTGCTCGCCCCGCTGCAATGGGACGAACCCTTCGGGCTTTCCATGGTCGAGGCGATGGCGAGTGGGACGCCGGTAATTGCCATCGGTCGTGGCGCAGCACCGGAATTGGTGACCGAGGGCGCGACCGGATTCCTGGTAAACGATGTCGACGAGATGGTACGCGCGGTTTCGCAGGTAGCTTCGCTGGACCCCTCCTCCTGTGCCGCGGTCACGCGCGCGCGCTTCAGTCCATCAGTGATGGCATCCTCGTATGGTCACCTCTACGACAAGGTGGCGTGGGAGCCGGATGCGTCCCATAGGCCGGCTGGACTCGTCGAGAATTCCGCCGCATAGCTGCTTTCGGGAACTCGCAGTACAGGCGGCGCTGCGCCGCCTGATCAACTCCAGGGGTGTTGACATGCGCGTTTTGGTACGCTAGCGTACGAAGGCGAGATCCGCAAACCAAGACTGACCGTCGACCGGATTCATGCGGAGATAGGGGATGGCACGAGAGCGTCTCAAGGTCCTCATCGTCGATGACGATCCGTTTATCGCCGAGATGTATCGACTGCGCCTCGAAGCCGAGGGTTACGACGTAAGCATTGCCGCAGACGGCGAGGGAGGCCTCGCTTTGGCCATGGCGAGCGTGCCCAGCATCATCTGTCTGGACTACCGTTTGCCCGGGATCGATGGTCTCGAGGCGCTCGAGCGGCTGCGCGCGGAGCCGTCCACGAAGTCGATTCCGGTCATCATGTTCAGCAATGACGGCGATCCCGCGCTACGCGAGCGCGGTCTCCGTCTTGGCGCGCTCCAGTTCGCAATCAAGGCAGAGATGAGTCCTGCCCAACTGGCGCAGGCAATCAGCCTCGCGACTGGCAACTCGCCGCAGGCCGCAGCCTGAGCCAAGTCGAGGACGGCGCGATAACTGTGGCTCGGTAGCGGGGTTGCCTCCTCGACGCACGCATCGGTCAGCGCAGCAGCACTCAGCTGCCTTGCTCGCAGGATGACGCCTAGCGCGTGACCGTACCGGAGGTCAACGCCTCTTTAGGAGATGCCGATCATGCCCGATGCAGACTATTCAAGAGATGTCCCGCGCCCAACGCTCATGTTCAGCTATCCGCAAGGAGAGTTGACGAGGAGTTGTATGCGCTTTGATCATAAACTCCAGGGCGCCCAGTTTCGACCCGCGCTCGGGCAGATCACGGTCTCCAACGTTGCTGAGGATAATGACGGGGATGCCCTTGGTCTCCGGATTGGCTCGGAGACCTGAAAGGACGTCAAGACCATCCATCTTTGGCAGACGTATATCGAGAACGATGAAATCTGGATGCTCATCCGACGCCATGCGCAAGCCCTGCTCACCGTCACGTGCGAGAAGGACATCGCGACCCGAGCTGAGGAGCGCAAGGCGGTACATCTCCGCCACGGCTTCGTCGTCCTCGATCAGGAGAATCTTGAACTCTGGACTTGCCATGATTGCTTCTTCACGGATGGTCGCTTCCGGGCACGGAGCTCAGCCATCGCGGCCGTCGGGTCGCCAAGAGCAGCTGGCCCGATCCCAGTATCCGGGAATGTACCTTGGCGGGAGTTTGGCGGCGGGGCGGCTCTCCCGGATGCTGTGGCTGGATGACCGACGCTCGCCCGCACTTACCGTCGAAATTCGGGCTGGTAATGCTGCTTGTCGGGCGGACGTCCCAGGATGAACGCGCGCAATGACCCAAGCGATCGTTCGGCGACGCTGCAGGCGCGATCGATCAGACGTCGTACCGGTCGTGGTGCCGGACCCACGCCTGAGTGAATTCCAGCTTGTCCTCGTCGCGGCCCTTGGGAACCAGGTCAAGGTAGTGATACGCGCCGTTGAGCATGTCAATACCTCGACCGTACGTTGAGTAGGTGTGGTAGATGCTGCCGTCCATGCCCTTGTAGAACACGCTGGCACCTTCGCGATCGGGCTGACCTGGATTCGACAACGCGTAATTGAAGAACGCGGTTCCGGTGCGCACCTGCTCCTCGGTGAAGGACGCGTTGAAGTCGTAGTTGAAGTCGGTGTGTGCCGACGAAACCCACGTGAAGTTCCAACCCATTCTCTTCTTGAATGCCTCGATCTTTTCCAGCGAAGCCCGCGAGACTGCCACAAAGCTCACGTCCCGATGACTGAGGTGAACATCGATGCCGTTGAAGTTGTCCGCCCAGAATGAGCAATGCGGGCAGCCCTCATCCCACCCCGGGTTGAACATGAAGTGGTAGACGATGAGCTGGCTTCGAGTTCCGAACAGGTCGGAGAGTGTGACCTCACCGCTCGGTGCGTCGAACAGGTACGCCGCTTCCACCTGCATCCAGGGCAGCTCGCGCCGCTCACGGCTCAGGTCGTCGCGACGTCTGGTGAATTCCTTCTCCGCGGCGAGCAACGCGGTTCTCTTGCTGAGCCACTCCTCACGCGAGACCACGCGGTGCTCCTCGACGCTGCCTTTATCCCTGTCGCTCATCAGCTCACCTCGACTTCAAGGTCACGCACGCGGTAGACACACCGCTTCAACCAGGGGCATAATAGTACACCTGATGGTGTACAGTCAACGGATGCTCGACCGGAGCTTCGGGGCGCTCGCGCATCCAGCGCGGCGGCAGCTGCTTGAGACGCTCTCCCGTGGGCCGGCGTCGGTCGGTGAGGCATCGCTGGGATTGCGATTGTCGAAGGCAGCCGTCACCAAGCACGTGCGGGTGCTGGAGGACGCTGGCCTGGTGGCGCGCGACATCGAGGGTCGAACGCACCGGTTGCGTCTCCTTCCACCGCGGCTCGAGAGCGCCGCGGATTGGATCGAAGAGCAGCGCCGGCTCAGGACATCCAAGCTGGATATCCTGATCGGGACAGCGACGATAAAGGGTGGCGGGCCTGCCTCGACAATCTCGAGCGGCGGGTCGTGATGAGTCCTGCGCCGCCGAGCTAGAATCGCCAGCGTGTGCGCTCAGGGCGCACAGAACCGGGTCTGGGAGGATTGAGCGGTGTCCTGGAACATCAGCGGTTCCTACTTCGAAACCTGCTCGTGCAACGTGGTCTGCCCGTGCACCGCGTCGTTGGCGCTCGGAGCCACGCTCGATCGCTGCAAGGTGACCCTCGTTTTCCATGTCCGCGACGGGGATGTCAACGGAACAGATGTCGCCGGGTTGACGGTGGCTGCCATCGTCGACACCCCCAAGGTGATGACGGACGGTAATTGGCGCGTCGGCGTGTTCATCGACGCAGCCGCCTCCGACGAGCAAGCGGAGAAGCTCGGCGGTGTGTTCTCCGGGGCGCTGGGTGGTCCGATGGCGTCACTCGGGCCACTGATCTCCGAGAACCTCGGCGTTCAGCGCCTTCCCATCGAAGTGCGAGAGGATGGGCTGCGCCACTCGGTCCGGATCGGTGACGCGGTTGACTTTGAGATCGAGGACGTGGTGCCGTTCGGCGTGGAGACAGGGCAACCCGCGAAGCTCACCGGCATCTTCCATCCCGCCGGCTCGGAGCTGAATGTGGCTCGGGCGACACGCTCCGACATCAACGGGTTCGGGATCGCCTACGAGGGCAAAGCTGCCTTCTCCACATCTCATTTCGCGTGGTCAGCCTAGACGCCGCCGGATCGGATCCCGTAGCCGAGAGCCGCCGCAGCCCGGACGCGCTCGCTGACGCTTTCTCGGCCGTGCGGTCGCGGCTGGGCCTGGTTGCGCTGCTGTTGGTGCTGGCCGGGCTCGCCTGGTGGGCCACCGCCAGTCAGATGGCCGGCATGGATGCCGGCCCGGGTACGGACCTCGGTGCTCTCGGGTGGTTCGTCGGCGTCTGGGTGCTGATGATGGCCGCGATGATGTTTCCGTCGGTCGCTCCCACGGTGGCGCTGTATTCGCGGATGACACGCCGGCGCAGCCCCGCGCGCCCCGTTCTCTTCAGCGCCGCGTATCTCCTGGTGTGGTCGGCGGTTGGCGTCTTCTCATACGGACTCTTCGAGCTCGGCAGGAATTGGTTTGGGGCCCAGCTGTCGTGGGATGCCGGTGGACGATGGGCCGCAGCTGCTGTCATCGCCGCGGCTGCGGTGTACGAGCTGACGCCGCTGAAGAACGCGTGTCTCGCGAGGTGTCGCAGCCCGCTGGGCTTTCTGCTCGGCAACTGGCGTGAAGGGTCGGCAGGCGCAGTCGAAATGGGAGCCAAGCATGCGGCGTGGTGCGTCGGGTGCTGCTGGGCGCTCATGGCTGCGCTCTTCGCGCTGGGCGTGATGAGCCTGGTGTGGATGGCCGTGGTCGCCGCGGTGATCACTGCCGAAAAAACCCTGCCGTGGCGCCGCGCAGTCCTCTGGACCACGACCGCAGCCCTGCTGGTGCTGGCGGTGATGGTGGTGGCGGCCCCCCACGCGGTTCCCGGCCTCGTCGTGCCGGGAAGTGCCGGCAGCGGGGCGAGCATGGGGATGACTCCCTAGGCGCACATCCCGCAGAGGGGCTCAGATGGTCAGCACCTCGATGTGGCCGTCTTCGCCGGCCTGTTCGAATCTCTGTTCTCGCGGCATGCCAGAGGGTGGGGTCAATGATGAGGTCGCCCGCTGCGGACAGACTGGTGCGGCTGCATCAGTCAGATTTGGTATGGACGTATCTCGCCGGCCGGGATGCCATCGATGACCATGTGATAAGCGCCCGTGGAGCGCTCAATCGATAACGGAGACAGGTTGGGATGAATAGAGAACACACAACGCGTACCGCTCAGTGGCACGTGTCGCGCATGGCGATGGGCGTCGCCGGAGTAGCCGCGCTCGTCACGCTGGGCTCCATCCACGCGTCGGCGGCGAGCGGCACGCAAACTCTGACGGGATCCACATCTGGCGGAGTGCTCAGCATCGCCGCCCCAGGTGCGCTCATCCTGCCGACCCTGGTCGCGGGCAGCTCAACGGCTGCCACGAGTCTCGGTAGTCTGAGCTGGACTGACACGATGAACGACGCGGCAGTTTCGAGCGTCACGCTGGCGGCCACCAACCTGTGGCACGCTGCAGGCGCCGGTTTGTACATACCTTGGGCGGACTTCACGATCACAGTCGACCCTGCTCCGGTTGCCAACGTGAATAACACGGGGGCAGCTGCAACTGTTCCGGTTGGTAGTCCATATGTCCTCGCCGGAGCCCCCACCACCGACTTCGCAACCTACTCCACGCCGATCACGCTTGCGACCGCGTCGGCCACCAGTGAAGGCACGTGGACGCAGGCGAACAACTCGATCGCCGTCGCCGTGCCAGCGAATACCACGCCGGGCACCCTCTTCACGGCCACGATCCAGTACACCGTCACAGGCTAGCCGCCCTTCCCTACACAGCCCGGCGATCGTCCGCTCAAGCACGGACCGTCGCCAGGGCTGTTCTCTCGAAGTGAGGCCCGCTGCGGGTTCCGGTGTGGTGACGGATGTCGCGTCGGGATCCTTCGGTGAGCCCCGTGAGACATTCCGTCACAAGTCACCAGGTTTGGTGCCTTCTTGTGACGGTCAGGGTCGGGGGACCCGGTTAGGCTGGGGATTCGTTCGTTTCGAGGAAGAGTTGAAGACTGGATCGTCCGCTCGTCATGCGGACAGCATTACCGCCCACGCCATCGCCTCGTTGAGCTGCCTTGCGGTGTTGGCCTGCCTGATCGTCCAGTCGCAGGCAATAGCGCGCGCCGCCGCCTCCCCGTCGCCGGACACGGGTCGGCTCTTCGGCGTTCACCCTGTCCAGCAGGGGCTGACCACCTTGCCTGGAGGACACTTCAACTATGCGCTCGTGCCCGGTCAGAGCCTCTCCGACGGGATCGTCGTGGAGAACTTCTCTGACCACGCCATCAGCGTCCATGTCTATGGTGCAGATCTCATTTCCGCAACCGGTGGTGGCCTGGCACCTGCGCAGCCAACCGCCACCATGCGAGACGTGGGCGCGTGGATCACCGTATCCACACCAATCGTCATGGTGCCGGCGCACGGTCAGATCACCGACCACTTCACAGTGCTCGTGCCCAGCGTGGTGTCATCGGGTCAACACCTCGGTGCCGTGGTTGCAGCTGCCACTGTTGGCCTTACGACGCAGGGAAACCCGATAGAGGCACGCGTAGCGCTGATAACCGTCGTCACCGTGCCAGGCGATGCTCAGGCTTCGGCGAGTCTGACGCCTCTGGTTGGATCGGACGCGGCATCAGGGCAGATCGGATTCGGCATCACGCTGTCCAATACGGGGAACGTACTGCTCACCTATACGGGGTCACTCAGCATCGACGACGGTGATGGGCGCCATGTTGCCACGCTGCAGCTGACTCCCACCACTGCGTACGTCGTACCAAAGGGACGCGTGCCACTTGCCGCTGCGTGGAAGGAGACCATTTCGCATTCCACGGTGTATCGGGCTCAGGCGACAGTCATCATTCTGGCCAACGGAGTGCCGGTGCGCACATTGACGTCGCAGGCCCTCGCGCTGCGGTTTTCATCCGGGCCTTCGCCGTTTCTCTTTGTAGGAGTTGGGCTTGCGCTGATTGCGATGATGCTCGTCGCAACCCAGGGTATTCGACGTCGAGGTCGATGGAAAAGCAGGACCAGGCTTCGGAGCGCCTCCGGAATAGACGTTGCCCGGTTGAGATGATCCAGACACCCGGATCTGAGAGGACCCTTCCAGTTGCTCCGAGCGTGCCCAAAGGAGGCGCACGATTGGCGGCGCGCACCGCCGCGCGCACGACGATCCTTGTTGTGGATGACGATCCGCTGATCCGCGACGCGACGGAGCGCATCCTGAAGAAGGCGCTCTACCAGGTGGTGCAGGCATCCAGCGTCAGCGAGGCGCGAGCGGTCTGGAGGAAATTCCGTCCGGAGGTCGCTCTTGTCGACCTCGACCTCGGCGGCGAACCCGGGTCGGCACTGATGAGTGAACCGTGGGCTCGTGATCGAGACACGGCGATCGTCGTGTTGACGGGATCTGATGACCTCGACGTGGCGAACCAGTCGTTCGAAAATGGAGCGTCAGGCTACGTGGTCAAGCCGTTCACGCCGAACGAGCTCCTCATGCAGGTCAGCAGTGCGCTTCGCCGCCGGCATCTTGAGCAAGCTGCCGCCGACAACGTCCGAGAACTGGAACGGAAGGTTGTGGAGAGTGCGACCGGTATCAATGAGGTGAGAGCGCTCCTGGAGAACGTCACGTCGGGATCCGCGCATTCCGATGAGCAGATCGTGCAACACCTCATCTCGGCGATGTGTCTTCGCGACGATGACACTGGTCGACACATCGAGAGGCTCAGCGTCACCGCGGCGGCGCTTGCGCAGTGGTGCGGATTCGTGGTCGATCCCCCGCCCGCCATGCGCCTCGCGGCTGCGCTGCACGATGTCGGCAAGATCGGCATTCCGGATTGGGTGCTGCACAAACCAGAGCGCCTGACCCCGGACGAGAGAACGATCATCGAGCGGCACTGCGAGCTGGGCTACGCCCTCCTGAAGGGCTCGATCAGCCCGGTTCTTCAGCTTGCCGCGTCTGTCGCTCTGAATCATCACGAGCGTTGGGACGGGAATGGGTATCCAAACCGTCGCAGCGGTAGTGACATTCCGATGGAAGCACGCATCACCGCGGTGGCGGACGTCTTTGACGCCCTCACCCGGGATCGTGTATATCGGGCGGCACTTCCGGTGGACACTGCGGTTGACGTCATGATGCGCGATCGCGCCGGCCGCTTCGATCCGCAGCTGCTGGATGTCTTTCTCGATCATCTGGACGACATCCTGGACCTCACGAAGGACTTGCCGGATCCATCGATGTCGCGGGTGACTCGCATCGTCGTGGCCGGCGATGAGCCGGTCCTCGTGGACGGGCTGCTGCAACTCATGGATCGACGAGGGGATATGCGCGTGGTCGGGAGTTGTCGGACATCGGTTGAGGTGCTCCAAACTGTACGCGGCCTCCGCCCAGACGTGGTGCTTGCCGACTATCGAATGCTCGACGGCGAAGGCGCGGGATTGACAGAGGTCGTCCTGGCAGAGCACCCCGAGACGAAGGTGATCGTGCTGATCGACACGGCGGCACCGGAAGCCGCGCTTCGCTGTATCTCCGCCGGCTGCTCGGGGGTGATCGCAAAGACCGCGTCGGTCGATGACGTCGCAAGGGCTATCCGGCGCGTCCATGACGGCGAGGTGGTGATCCCCGCGGCACTTCTCCCACGCGTCGTTTCAGGGTTGCGCCGGACCGGGCACCGTGTTGGTGATGACCTGACGCGCCGAGAGGGTGAAGTGCTCGGACATCTGGCCCAGGGCCTCTCACTGATGGACATCGCTGACGTCATGTCCATCAGTCTGAACACTGCCCGCAACCACACCCAGCGCACGATCGAGAAGCTGGGAGCGCACTCCAAGCTGGAGGCTGTTGTGATCGCGATCCGCGAAGGTCTTGAGACGGCACCGAAGTGACCACCACAGCCGTTCCTGGCGGCGCACGATTCGCAGCCTTTCTCGAGATGATCCCGGACGCGATCGTGGGCGTCGACACCGACGGAGCCATCGTGTTCGTGAACCCAGAGGCCTACAGGCTCTTCGGATACGCGTGCGACGAGCTGGCCAACCAGCCGATCGACCTGCTCGTACCGCGGTCATTTCGCACCGCCGTTCTCCGCCAGGGAAACGTCGCCGTGCGCGATTCACGTCTCGGTTCGACGTCTGCTCCGATACACCAGGTGGTTCGTCGAAAGGACGGATCCACGTTTCCCAGCGAGATCCTGTTGACGTCGAAGCGGATCGCCGGGCGGCTCATCGTGGTGGCGGCGTTCCGGGACGTCTCTCCGCGTAAACCGGAGAACGCGAACTTCAGAGGCGTTCTGGAGGGAGCGGGCGCATCGGTCGCGGTGGATCGAGGCGGCCTGATCGCGCTCGTCAACGAAGAAGCGGAAGAGCTGTTCGGATATACGAGCGGCGAGCTCATCGATCAACCGGTCGACGTGCTCGTCTCGGCGGCGATCCGCGATGCGAGTGACTGCGTCGAGACCCGGCGCGAACAGGGGAGGGCGGAGGTCCAACGTGAACGTGATCTGTTGGAGTCGCGACTGCATCAGACCCATCGGCTGGAGAGCCTCGGTCAGCTTGCCGGCGGAGTGGCGCACGATTTCAACAATCTGCTTGCCGCTATCTTGATCTACGTCGGTTTCGTGGAGGAAGAGGTCGCCGCCGAACTGGAGACCCGACCGGCTGATGCGCGAGCGCGTCTGACCGCGGTGCTCGGCGACGTCGCCCAGATCGGCGCCGCAGCGGATCGAGCGGCCGGGCTCACCCACCAACTCCTCGCCTTTGCTCGGAGAGAGGTACGACACCTCGAGGTTCTCGACATCAACGATGTCGTCGATGAAGTCGAGTCGTTGCTTCGCCGAACGATCGGCGAGCACGTGGAGTTGATCACGCTCGGCGCGCGCGACCTCAAAGCGGTGCGAGCTGATCGGGGACAGATCGAGCAGATTCTTCTCAACCTGGCGGTGAACGCGCGCGATGCGATGCCGAATGGCGGGACATTGACCGTCGCTACCGCGAATTTCACTATCGACAAGGAGTTCGCGGCGAGCCATCCCCTCATCCAGGCCGGGTCATACGTTCGCCTGCGGGTCACTGATACCGGCGCCGGAATGGACACCGAAACGCTCGACCGCGCATTTGAGCCGTTCTTCAGCACCAAGCCAAAGGACAAGGGGACCGGGCTGGGACTCGCGACCGTATATGGGATCGTGAGTCAGACGGCGGGTATGATCGAGCTCTCCTCGGACGTCGGGGTCGGCACCAGCGTCACGATCCTGCTTCCGGGCGTTGCTGCAGCCGTCACGGAGCCCGATCCCCCACGGCAGATCAGCCGGGACACGGCGGGAGAGACGGTTCTCGTCGTCGAGGACGAGGAACTCGTCCTCGATGTTGCGAGCCGCATCCTGACGAACAATGGATACCACGTCCTGCGCGCTCGGAGCGGAGCGGACGCGCTCAAGGCGATCGCTGGTCACGCGGGCCCAATCGACTTGCTTCTCACAGACGTTGTCATGCCGGGGGCGACCGGAAAGGAGGTCGCTGAGTCTGTGTGCGATGCGCGCCCGGGGATCCGCGTGCTGTTCATGTCGGGTTACCTCGAGTCGGTGATCGCATCACAAGGCGTCATCGACCAGGGGATCCGCCTGCTGTCCAAACCGTTCAAGGCGCCGGATCTTCTGGCACATGTTCGCGCGAGCCTTGACGCGTGACGATGCGTCGCCGACCACAACTACGGCGACGTGGGCTGCCCGAACGTCAGTGACGCCGAGGGGTGTGTCCTCGCCAGCCGGGCCTGCGCTCTCCCAAGAGCGGTCGGCGAGAGGTTTGCGACGGTCATCGCCTCGACGAAGCCGGCTCCGTTGATGCGGTAGACGGTACACAACGTCACCGCCTTGACCGTGGCCGTCCGGGGACGGTGCTCCAGGAGACCGATCTCACCGAAGTAGCTCGGCGGTGTGAGCATGCCGAGTGAATGCTCCACGCCGGCCTCACCCGCGGCAAGTACCTCGACCTGGCCATCGATGAGCACAAAGAAGTCATCCGCCTCCGCGCCTTCTTGAATCAGCACTGTGCCGGGAACTACGTGCTCCTCGGCGGCCGATCTCGCGAGGCTCTCCAGCGCGGCGCGGGTTGCCCCCGCGAAAATGTCAAGCGTCTGAAGGACGGCGATGCGCGGTGTGATCGCCGCGAGCTCGCGAATTGCCCTCGTGTCGAGAACCCGGATCCAGGGGTACGCTGCAATCGTCAGCGCGGGAATCGCGAATCCCATGATCAGGAGGGTCGTGTTCAGGCCGACACTGCCCAGGAGGATTGGCATGAGGAGAGCGCCCAGCGAGATTGCTCCGAGCACGAGCGCGAAGAAGACTCCGAACACTCGAGCGACGACATCGGGATGAACGAGCCGCTGCAAAGCCGTGATCGCAAGCACATCGACGATGATCGTCCCCGCGCCACGGATCGCCTCCAGAATGAAGGCGATCCACGCTTCATGTACAACCGTGAGGAGCGCAGTTGGAAGGCAGAATACCGCCATCCCGACCACGATGATCGCGCCGAGACGGCGGGCAGCGGCAATGCGATTCATGAATCCCGCCATCAGAATCCCTCCGACGCCGAGTGCGGCGAGGAGGTACCCGTATCCGGAGCTGCCGGTCCCCAGCTGATCTCTACTCACCACGACGAAGAGCACCGTGTCAGTCCCATACACGAAGCTCGCCAGGATGCTGAAGCCGGCCAGTAGCGTTACGGACGGAGATGACACAAACGCCCGGAACCCCGCCGCCATCTGCTTCAATGGTCCGGCGGCACCACCCTCGGTGATGTCAGCGGCGCGGCTGCGCGTGTGCATGCGGCTGACCACCAGCGCCGAGAAGCCGAACGATGCGGCATTGAGGCCGAACACCACAGCCGGAGGGCTGAACAGCAACAGCAGGCCGGCAATGGCCGGCCCGACGATGATCGAAAGATTCTCCACCGCGGACTGCGCGCTGTTGGCGGCGGCGAGATGCTCCTCGCCGACCACCGCCGGGGTGGTCGCGCGCGCAGCCGGATCGTACGACGAGGTGGTCACCGATGTGAATGCGGCGAGCACGATGGCCACCACAACTGGTCCGTTCAGCGCTGCGACGACGGCAAGCGTGGCCTGGAGAACGAGGGCGACGGAATCGAGCGTCACCATGTGGCGCACGCGTTCTCTTCGGTCGGCGACCAACCCCCCAAACGGGCTCGCGACGAGCGCGGAGAGGAATCGGGTCATCGACGCCGCCGCCACCCACGCGGCAGAGTGGGTGGCGTTGAAGACGAACACGACCAGGGCAACGTTGTAGGCCCACGATCCGCTCATCGATATGGTCAAACCACTGAACAGCAGGCGGTAGTCGCGAATGCGGAAGAGCGAGCGGTAGCCGACCCGCGGCGGCGCGTCGCCGATGCGACGCCCGGTGAGCCGCGCAACCATGCGCCGTCTGATCGAGGGTTTCTCTTCCGTCGCGACCTCAGTCATCACGGCGAGTTGGGCAACCCGAGGACACCGCTTGCGGCGCGAATCACGCGCCGAAGCGTACTCGTGGCCGGGTTGCGGACGCCATCAGAGCATCCCGATACTGTTCGCACATGCGGTTGCGCCTCTGCGGCACGCGAGGGTCGACGCCGGCGCCCGGCGTCGATTTCGCCCGCTATGGGGGTCAGACGTCGTGTGTGGCGGTGCTCTCGGATGACGGCGCCTGCCGGCTCATCCTCGACGCGGGCACCGGTCTGCGCCGGCTACCCGCCGCTCTGGAGGGCCGGCCCTTCAGCGGAAGCATGTTGCTGACCCACCTCCACTGGGATCACACGCATGGGTTGCCGTTCTGCCCCTCGGTGGACAATCCCGATGCACGCACAGCTCTCTACATCCCGGAACAACCCGGGGGCGACGCCGAGGAGATCCTTGCGCGCGCGATGTCGCCGCCGCATTTCCCGATCCGACCTCGGGAGCTGCGGGGATCCTGGGAGTTCCGGCATCTCGCGCCCGGCGCACATCGTATCGAGGGCTTCGACGTCCTGGCGCGGGAGATTCCGCACAAGGGCGGCCGAACGTTTGGGTACCGCGTCTCAGACGGGCGTGGGGCGATCGCCTATATGCCCGACCACGCACCGAACGCTCTCGGCCCGGGGCCTGAACAGTTGGGTCCGTATCATGATGCGGCGGTGGAATTGACCCAGGGCGTGGATCTCCTGTTGCACGATTCGCAATACACGGGCGACGAGTTCCCGGCGCGCGCGCACTTCGGGCACTCGAGCATCGAGTACGCCGTGGGCCTTGCCGCACACGCCGGAGTGGGGCGCTTGGTCCTCTTTCATCACGACCCGTGGCGGTCGGACGAGCAACTCGATGGCATCGTCGAGCGGCTGTCAGGCGGCTCTGTGCCGGTGAGCGCGGCGATCGAATGGGACGTCCTTGACTGCGGTGGCCGCTGATGTCCGGCGCGGTTGGCGTGGGTGAGACTTCCGGGCACGCCGTCCTGCTGCTCGACAAGTCTGGGGCCGCGCAAATCCGGGGCTCGTGAATGAGTTGTTCTAACTGTGGGACCGATAACCGTCCGAGCAGCAAGTACTGCAAGAAGTGCGGTGCCGAGCTCGGCCGGCTGTGTCCGAAATGCGCACAGCCGGTTGATGCGGATGCGAGCTTCTGCAGCGAATGCGGGGCAGCGATGTCCAGCCGCCCAGCCGCTCGGTTGGGGCACGTGGAGGTCGCGCCGGCGCCAATCGGCGACGGCACCGCGACCGCGGAACGCCGGCTCGTCTCCGTGCTGTTCGCTGACCTTGTCGGATTCACGACGCTCTCGGAGAAGCGTGATGCCGAGGAGGTGCGGGAGTTGCTCACGCGCTACTTCGACACCTGTCGTTCGGTGGTGAGCGTCTATGGGGGCGTCGTGGAGAAATTCATCGGCGACGCGGTGATGGCTGTATGGGGCACCCCGGTGGCCCACGAGGACGACTCAGAACGGGCGGTCCGTGCCGCCCTCGACTTGATCCAGGCTGTCGCGGCGCTTGGAGTCGAGATAGCGGAGCCTGCGCTGCAGGCTCGAGCGGGCGTGCTGTCGGGTGACGCTGCAGTCACCCTGGGAGACCACGCCCAGGGGATGGTGGCAGGAGACCTGGTCAACACGGCGTCACGGATCCAGGCCGAGGCCGAACCAGGAACGGTGCTAGTCGGTAATTCGACCCGGGGAGCCACCGAGGCCGCAGTTGTCTACGAGGATCTCGGCGAGCGAACTTTGAAAGGGAAGGCTGAGCCTGTCAGGCTCTGGCGGGCACTGCGCGTGGTCGCGATGGTCGGCGGCGCGCAGAAATCCGAGGGTCTCGAAGCGCCATTTGTCGGCCGCGAGCGGGAGCTCCGCTTGATCAAGGATCAGTTCCACGCCAGCGCCGACGAGCACAAGGCACATCTCGTGTCTGTGGTCGGGATCGCCGGAATCGGCAAGTCGCGGCTCTCCTGGGAGTTCTTCAAATACATCGACGGCATCGCCGAGCTCGTCTACACGCACCGAGGACGCTGTCTCGCGTACGGGGAGGGGGTGACCTACTGGGCGCTTGCGGAAATGGTGCGCATGCGCGCGGGGATCACTGACGGTGAGGACCCGGCATCCGCGCTGACGAAGCTCCAGCGCTGTCTCGTCGAGTTCCTCTCCGACGCGGATGAGCGTCGTTGGGTCGAACCGCGACTGGCTCAGCTGCTGGCTCTTGAGGACCGCGCCGCCCACGATCGTGAAGACCTGTTCAGCGCCTGGCGTCTGTTCTTCGAGCGCCTCGCCGATAAACATCCGACCGTGCTGGTGTTCGAGGACATGCAGTGGGCTGACA
Source organism: Candidatus Dormiibacterota bacterium (assembly GCA_963756075.1). Taxonomy (GTDB): domain Bacteria; phylum Chloroflexota; class Dormibacteria; order Aeolococcales; family Aeolococcaceae; genus Palsa-851. Next base: position 79,158 of record CAVWMH010000003.1, read on the forward strand.
CCTCGCTGCTCGAGTTCATCGAATACGTGATGGAGTGGTCACGCAACCACGCCCTCTACGTCGTTACTTCAGCACGTCCGGAGCTGGTCGATCGCCATCCGACGTGGGGCGCCGGCAAGCGCAACTTCACGTCGGTCTTCCTTGAGCCACTTGCGCCGCAGGCGATGGAACAGCTCCTGGACAGCCTGGTACCGGGGCTTCCCGACGAGCTCCGAGAGCAGATCCTGCGGCGCGCGGAAGGCGTGCCGCTGTACGCCGTCGAGACGGTACGCATGCTCCTCGATCGCGGCCTGCTCGAGCCCGCTGGGAGTGTCTACCGGATGACCGGCCCGATCGAGGACCTCGAGGTGCCCCAGAGCCTCCATGGCCTCATCGCCGCCCGACTTGACGGGTTGCGCCCGGAAGCGCGGCGTGTCCTTCAGGACGCCGCTGTGCTCGGCAAGACGTTCAGCGTGCCCTCGCTTGCGGCGGTGAGTGGTGTGCTTCCCGCGGATGTCCAGCCGTTGCTCGCGGAGCTGGTGCGCAAGGAGGTGCTCTCGGTGCAGGCCGATCCCCGCTCTCCGGAGCGAGGCCAGTACGGGTTTCTGCAGGACCTTGTGAAGCGCGTCGCATACGAGACGCTTTCAAAACGCGACCGGAAAGAAAAGCATCTGGCTGTCGCGGCCTGGTTCGAGAGCTCGTGGGGCGGCGAGGAGGCTGATGTCGTCGAAGTCCTCGCCTCGCATTACCTCGAGGCGTACAACCTCGCGCCGCAGGACCCCGACGCCGATCAGGTCAAGTCTCGCGCCGCTGACGTGCTCTTCCGGGCCGGTGAGCGTGCAGCATCAGTCGCTGCCAACTCGGAGGCGGAACGTTATTTCCAGCAGGCCGCGCGCCTGGTGCCCAACTCTGCGCGACAAGCAGAGATGCATGAACGTGCGGGGCAGATGGCGGCATCCGGGGGTCGCAACGCGTCGGCGATAGCGCACCTTGAGAGAGCCGTGTCGTTGTACGAGAGTGAGAACTTGCCGCATCCGGCGGCACGCGCACTGTCTCGCCTGGGGCTCGTGGAGTCGGTGAGCGGGCAGTTGGACGGATCGATACAGCGGATGGAGCGCGCCTATGCGGTGCTGGCGGACGACGCGCCGGATGAGGACCTTGCCACGCTTGCGGTGCGGCTCGCTTCATTGCTGCACTTCAAGGGCGACTCCGATACCGCGAGCAGGCGACTCGAGGTCGCTCTCGACATCGGCGAGACACTGGGGTTGCCCGACATCCTCTCGCAAGGGCTCAACATCAGGGCCATGCTCGCCATGCAACGCCGCCACGACGAGGAGGCAATGGCGCTCTACGCGCATGCGTTGAAATTGGGTCTCGACAACGATCTGCCGAGCGCAACCATTCGTGCTCACTTCAACCTGGCGGATCTGCTGTGTCATCGCGATCGCTACCGGGAGGCGCTTGCGCATTACCGCAGCGCTCTTGCTCTCACGAGGAAGATCGGAGACCGGTCGTACGAACGCAGCACGCTCGGCGAGCTTGCGTTCACCCTCGCGCGCGTTGGCGAATGGGACGAGGCCACCGAATTTGCGGCCGCGATCGCGGAGGACGAGGTCCGCAGCGCGCCGACGGACGTCCTGTCCGTGCTGGCGTTCGGCGAGACGTACGTCGAACGCGGCCAGATTGCCGAATTCGAAAAGCTCATGTCCTGGAGTTCGCAACTCGTCTCGTCGGATGACTGGCAGGCGCGGTCGTGCTACCTCGCGTGTCGCGCGTGTCTGCGCCGCGGTCAGGGCCGGGATGCCGAAGCTCTGGCCGACGCCGACGAAGCCATCAACGTCGCTCTCGAGCTGGGCGGTGCTGGGCACCAAAACGTCAAAGCCGGATTTCGGGTGGCGTGTGAGTCCGCCCTGGCCCTCGAGGATCTGACGAAGGTCGACGAGCTGCTGGGTGTGGTCGATGCCATGGGACCAGGAGTACGGCCGCCATATCTGCGCGCCCAGGCGCTGCGCTTTCGGGCACGACTCGCGGACAGCCGGCGTAACCCGGACGCCGTTGAACCGTCCTTCGTCGCGGCCGAGGAGGCGTTCACCCAGCTTGGAATGCCCTTCTGGCTTGCCGTCACCCAGCTGGAGCATGCCGAGTGGCTGGTTGCGAATCGGCGGGAAGTCAATGCCCGGCCGATGCTCGCCGAAGCCGTCGCGACCTTTGAGCGCCTGAAGGCGCTCCCGTGGCTCGACCGGGCAACGCAGTCCGCACCGGCGGTGGGCGTCATCTCCTGAAGTTGTGGGTGGGATGCGCGTGCCTCGCGCCGCACGGCTGGCCTCGATGAAACGCGTCAAATGACCCTGTTGACGCAGGTGCCCCGAAACGAGTAGCGTCCGTGGTCTCGCCTCGTAGGGACCGGGGGTATTCAGGGAGGACGCACGGCAGTGCAGAAACGAATCTTCAGACTTGGGGCGCTGATGGGACTCGCCGCGGTCGGCGCATCCGGGGTGCTCGCGTCGGGAGCGCCGGCCCTGGCCGCGCCCACCGCGCGACCCGACATCGTCGGGCACATCGTCGGCCGCTTCACTGGGGCGCAACCGCCGACGTCGGCACAGTGCCTCGCCGCGAATGGCCTCGCCTGCTACAACCCGGCCGAGATCGGGGCCCACTACAACCTCGACGGCCTCCACGACAGCGGCATCACCGGCAAGGGCAAGACCATCGTCATCGTCAACTCCTACGGGTCGCCGACGATTGCGAGCGACCTGCAGACGTTTGACGCCGCGTTCCATCTGCCGGCGGCCTCGCTGTCGATCATCCAGCCTGTCGGAGCGGTTCCGCCGTTCGACCCGACCAATTCGACGATGGTTGGCTGGGCCGAGGAGACGACGCTCGACGTCGAGTGGTCGCACGCGATCGCTCCCGGCGCGAAGATCCTGCTGGTCGAGACACCGGTCGCCGAGACCGAGGGCTCGGTCGGCTTCCCGCAGATCGTGGCCGCCGAGAACTACGTGATCAATCACCACCTCGGCGACGTGATCTCGCAGAGCTTTGGGGCAACCGAGCCGACGTTCTCGAGCCCCGCCGCCATCTTCGCGCTGCGCAGCGCTTTCAAGAACGCGGCGGAACATAGCGTCACGGTGCTGGCGGCCTCTGGGGATAACGGAGCCACCGACAACTTCTTCGACGGCTCCTGCTGCTTCGCGCACCACGTGAACTCGTGGCCGTCCTCGGATCCGCTTGTGACGTCGGTGGGTGGCACTGAGATCGTCCCGCGGGCAAACGGCACACCGGAGTCGGTCTCCCACGACGTCGTGTGGCAGGATCCGGCAAGCATCGTCGGCGGTCCGGTCGGACAAACCTGCTGCGCGGGCGGCGGCGGTCCCTCAGCGGTGTTCTCCCGCCCCGATTATCAGAACTCGGTCGCCGGTGTTGTCGGCAAGTCGCGTGGAACGCCGGACATTTCGATGAGCGCTTCGCTGAGCGGCGCCGTGCTCGTCTACTGGAGCTTCCAGCCGTTCGGTCCCGGCTACTTCCAGATCGCCGGCACCAGCGAAGCAAGTCCAATCTTCTCGGGAATCGTCGCGATGGCCGATCAATGGGCGGGACACGATCTCGGCCAGTTGAATCGTCGTCTGTACGAGCTCGCGAGCACCTCGAACAACGGCATCGTCGATGTCACCAAGGGCGGCAACGGCATGACGTTCCCTGACGCGCATCTGGGGAACGCCGTGGTGACAGTGGCTGGCTACAACGCAGGCCCCGGCTACGACATGGCGAGCGGTCTCGGCACGATCAACGCCGCGGTCTTCATCCCGGCGCTCGTCGCCATCTGACTCGTCGCAATCTGACTGAACTGTCCACGGAGGGGGCGGCGATGCCGCCCCCTCCATCCATGTGAGCTCCGCTCGACCGAAGGTGGGGGGCCGCTTCAGAGTTGGTCGAGAGCGGCCGCAAGTCGAAGATCGCGCGCAGTGATGCCGCCCACGTCATGGCTAGACAGCTGCACGGTCACCTTCCCCCATCCCACCAGGAGGTCGGGATGATGGTTCTGTGCTTCGGCAACGGGGGTGAGACGGTCGACGAACCCCACCGCTGACACAAAGTCTGCGAACGAATACGGCTTGACGAGCTTGCCGCCCTCAACCGACCAGCCGGAAAGGCTCCGCAAGCCCTCGGCGAGCTCATCGGGGCTCAGGACGCCACGAGGGTGCGCGCGCTCACTCATCCTTGAGCACATGTTCGCACACAGCGACGAGATGGATCTCGCTCAGGATGACGACACAGTCGATGAAAGGGAGGGGATACCCGCCCGTTTGTAACTCGTTCCAGTACCCGTCACGTGACACAGAGTTGCATCGCCGGAGTCGGCTTGCCGGGACTGACGTTTCGTTATAGTGAGCAGCGCTGTCCATGAGCGCCTTGGTCGTTGCACTGATCGTCGTCGCCGCCGTGGTCGTGCTTGGTCTTCTTGCATCGATCCGCGTCGTTCAGCAGTACGAGATGGGGGTCCACTTCCGCCTTGGCCAGGTGATCGGGCTCCGCAAGCCGGGGCTGCGGCCGATCATCCCCGTCATCGACCTGCTGCGTCGTGTCTCCTTGCGCATTGTCACCATGCCGATCCAGTCGCAGGGCATCATCACGCGCGACAACGTCAGCATCGACGTGTCAGCCGTCGCTTACTTCAAAGTCGTCGACGCGGTCAAGTCGGTTGTCGCGATCGAGAACGTCAGCGCCGCGATCAATCAGATCGCGCAGACGACGCTGCGAAAGGTGGTCGGCCAGCACACGCTTGACGAGACGCTCGCCGAGACCGACCGCATCAACCTGAGCATTCGGGAGATCCTGGACGTCACGACGTCGGATTGGGGAGTGGTGGTCACGCTGGTGGAGCTGAAGGACATTCAACTCCCGGACAGCATGAAGCGGGCGATGGCCCGTCAGGCAGAGGCGGAGCGCGAAAAACGCGCCAAGATCATTGCCGCGGAAGGCGAGGCACTGGCTGCGGACAAGCTCGGGATCGCTGCCGACATCATGATGGCCCACCCGGTGGCGCTCCAGCTGCGTAACCTGCAGAGCCTGGTGGAGATCGGCGTCGACAAGAACACCACTGTGGTGTTTCCCTCGCCAATCATGAGCACGATCGAGGAACTCGCTAGCTTCATGTCCCGCGAGCAGCAGGCGGGTAGCGAGGTGGTGCACGACTTCTGGTCAGTCGTCCCCTGAGGGCGTGACGATGAGCCGCACCGGCCGATCCCAGAAGAAGTAGTTCCACCCCCACGACCAGAGCGCGAGTGCGCGGCTGCGGAAGCCGACCAGGTAGAGCAGGTGGACGAAGATCCAGATGAACCAGCCCACCAATCCGTTGATATGTACGGGTCCGATCTGTGCCACCGCGGCGCCACGGCCCACCGTCGCCATGGTTCCCTTGTCGTGGTAGCGAAAGGGGGCGGTCTTCCGGCCCTCGATGCGAGCGGCGATCGCTCGTGCAACGTATTTCCCACCCTGGATCGCGACCGGCGCGAGCATTGGCAGCACCGCACCCGCCTCCTCGACAGCCGCCGCATCCCCGATCACGAACACCTCGGGGTGATTGCTGAGGTGCAGAAATGGCGTCACTTTGACTCGTCCACCTCGAGCGAGAGCATCGCCATCGAGCTCGAGCGGTGGCACAGCTCGCACGCCGGCGGTCCAGACGATCGTGTTCGTCTCGACGCGTTCGCCGTCATCGAGCACGAGCCCGAGCTCGTCGACGTCGCGCACCGACTTGCCCAGCACGAGACGCACCGACTTGCGTTGCAGCGAGCGCGCCGCGAGGCGGCTCAGGCGCGGAGCAAAGCTCGCCAGAACGCGATCCCCGGCTTCGATCAGCACCACTGAGACCTCGGTGAAGTCGATGCGCCGGTAGTCTTTCGGCAGGACGTGATTGATCAACTCCGCCACGGCACCCGAGTATTCGACGCCGGTGGGGCCGGCCCCAACCACGGCGAACGTCAGCAGGCGGCGGCGAGCGGTCGTGTCGGTGCTGAGACTTGCGCGTTCGAAGCAGCCGAGCAGGCGTGAACGCAGAGCCAGTGCCTCGCCGAGGTCCTTGAGGCCGATGCTCTGCTTGCGCGCCTTCTCGTTGCCGAAATAGTCGGTGACGCTGCCTGACGCAAGCACCAGATAGTCGTAGTCGACCCGCACAGCCGAGGTGACCACCTGCTGTTGCTTCAGATCGACGCCGGTCACCTCGGCGCGCAGGACGTCAACGTTGCGAGCCTTGCGCACGATCGTGCGGACGGGGCTTGCGATGGCTGACGGATCGAGCAGTCCCGACGCCACCTGGTAGAGCAAGGGCTGAAAGAGGTGGTAGTTGTTGCGATCCACGAGCGTCACGTCGACGTCCACACGGCGAAGGGCGCGCGCCGCGGCAAGACCGCCGAACCCCGCGCCGACGATCACGACATGCGGACGCTTGGCCGAGTCAGCATGCGGCACAATCGGAGGGTGACAGACCTGACCGACTACCGTCCCGCGGGCGACCGCTACGCCTCGATGAGCTACCGCCGCTGTGGGCGAAGCGGCCTCCTGCTCCCCGCCGTATCGCTCGGCCTGTGGCAGAACTTCGGGGAAGGCCGGCCCCTCGACGGCCAGCGTGCCATCCTGCGCCGCGCGTTCGACCTCGGCATCACCCACTTCGACCTGGCGAACAACTACGGTCCGCCGTACGGCAGCGCTGAATCCAACTTCGGCCGCATCCTGAGCACCGACTTTCGGGGACTGCGGGACGAGCTGGTGATCTCAACGAAGGCAGGGTGGGACATGTGGCCAGGCCCGTACGGCGACCTCGGCTCCCGCAAGTACCTGCTCGCCAGCCTGGACCAGAGCCTGCGGCGTCTGGGCGTCGACTATGTCGACATCTTCTACCACCACCACTTCGACCCCAGCACCCCACTCGAAGAATCACTCGGTGCGCTCCACACTGCCGTCGAGCAGGGCAAAGCACTCTACGTTGGCATCTCGTCCTACTCCGATCAGCGGACCTCCGAAGCCATCGCCACCCTGCGCAGGTTGGGTACGCCCCTGCTCATTCACCAGCCGTCGTACTCCATGCTCAACCGCTGGATCGAACACGGACTGCTCGACGTCCTCGGCACGGAGGGTGTCGGGTGCATCGCATTCTCACCGCTCGCCCAGGGGCTGCTGACCGACCGCTACATCAACGGCATCCCCGAGGACTCCCGCGCTCGGCAGAGTGCCACGCTCAATCAGGACATGCTCAGCGAAGCCAACCTGGCTCACGTGCGGGCACTGACAGCCATCGCGGAGCGGCGCGGTCAGCGGCTCGCCCAGATGGCGCTTGCCTGGGCGCTTCGCGATTCGCGCGTGACGTCGGTCCTCGTCGGCGCGAGCAGCGTCAGCCAGCTTGAGCAGAACGTCGCAGCTCTCGACCATCTTGACTTTTCCGAAGCCGAGCTGGCCGAGATCGATCAACATGCCGTCGAGAGTGGCATCGACCTGTGGCGGGCCCCATCCACGGCCTGAGCGACGTGAACGTCGTAGTGCTTGACGACTACCAGTCAGTGGCGCAGTCGATTGTCGACTGGGGCGTCCTCGGCGACGGCGTGCGAGTCGAGTTCCTTGCGGAGCATTTCGAGGATGAGGCTCTCGTCGAGCGAATCTCCCACTGCGACATCGTGGTGGCGATGCGTGAGCGAACCGCCTTCCCTGCGCGGGTGCTGCAGCGACTTCCCAAACTGAGGCTCCTGGTCACAACCGGTATGCGCAATGCGGCGATCGACCTTCGTGCCGCCACCGAGGCTGGAATACTCGTGTGCGGAACCCACGGATTGACCTGGTCGACGGCCGAGCTCACCTGGGGGTTGGTCATCGCCTCGGTCCGCAACCTCGTCGCCGAAGATGCCTCGATGCGGGCCGGAGGATGGCAACGCACGGTCGGGACCGATCTGTCCGGAAGGACGCTCGGAATAGTGGGCTTGGGTCACCTGGGCGCCCGAGTTGCGAAGTACGGCATTGCATTCGACATGCGCGTGGTTGCGTGGAGTCCACACCTGGACGTCGAGCGCGCAGCTGAGCATGGGGTGTCGTACCTTCCACGAGAAGAGCTCTTTGCACAGGCCGACGTGATTTCGATTCACCTGGTGCTCGGGCAGGGGACACGAGGTCTGATCACCGAGACGGATTTGCGAAGGATGAAGCCGACCAGTTACCTCATCAATACGTCGCGCGGTCCACTCATCGAGGAGGCCGGGTTGGTCCGCGCGCTCCGTGAGGGTTGGATCGCGGGCGCGGCTCTCGACGTCTACGACACCGAACCACTTCCCGCCGACCACGAGCTTCGAAGGCTCGGGAATTGTCTGCTGACCCCGCACATCGGATACGTGACTCGTGACACCTACGCGAACTTCTACACCGGAGTGCTCGAAGACATTCAGGCGTTTCTCGCGGGCTCTCCAATCCGCCAGCTACCGTAGCCGGCCGCGCGATTCGAAAGCCGCTCTCTACCAGGGGCTCAGGCGCCCTCGGTATCAAGAGCCAGCGTCCCAGCTGTGCCGGCGTTCCTGCCGGTCTCGCCGACGATGTCCCGAAGCGTCCGCCCGCTGACGCGGATTGTGATCCAGGCGCCGAGGAGCGCCACCACACATACCAGCAGGACGACACCGATCGCGAGGGTCGGAACATTGACAAGCTTCAGCCCGGACAGGAGCAGCACTGCGCTGAGCGCCCCCCTGAGGAACAGAGTTGGTGCATACGAGGAGACCATCGAACCGATCAGCACGCCGGGGATGCTCCCGATGAGGATGGAAGCGGTGAGCCCGAGCTTGAAGTCTCCAAACAGGATGTGTGCGATCGCCGCCGCACCCACCATCGGGATCGCCTGAGCGAGGTCAGTGCCCACCATCTGAGACCCGCGCAGGCGCGGATACAGGAACAGCAGCAGGACGATGACCAGCGTGCCCGACCCGACCGAGGTGATCCCCACGATGAAGCCGATGGACGCCCCGATCGCCAACGTCGGCAGCTTTTTCACGCTGAGTGCGTCGTCGACGCTGCGATCCCCGGTGCGGAGATCCATGTACATCTTGAGACCGAGTGCGGCGACGGCCAGGAGCAGCACTGCGCCGAGCGTGACGCCGACGATGCTCTGAATTCGCGTCCCATTGCCCACCGACTTGATGAAAGCCACGCCGAGAAATGCTGACGGCACCGACGCGATGGCAAGCCACGCGACCAGGCTCCAGCGCACCGTTCCGCGACCGGCATGGACGGCGGCGCCCACCGGTTTCATCACGAGCGAGGCGACCAGGTCGCTCGCCACCGCTGCGACCGGCTGTACATGGAAGAGCAGAACCAGCACCGGGGTCATCAGCGCGCCGCCACCCATCCCGGTGAGGCCGACCGCGCAGCCGACGATCAATCCGGCCAGCGCGATGTACAGGTCGATGTGCACCGATGAAATCCCCTTCTCGGCCTCGTGTGACGCCTTCGGGGAAAGACTGACCCATTCCACAGCCGAGATCAACGAGCCTTCCGAGATGGGAGTCATTGCGTGATGCAAACGATGCGTTCGCCTCGAACCGTCGCGATGATTCCAGGAGTGGCGGTCCCGGCCCTGCCCGCGTCTCCCGCACAGGAAGAGCGGGTTCGGGCGTGGCAATCCTTTGCTTGACCGCTCGGTGACCCGCGGAGTAGCGTCGGGCCCCTGCCAGTCGTCGGCGTCACCAGCGAGGTCGGGAGCATGCGTAGCAAGCAAATGACAAGCCGCCGTCGTCTGGCAGTCGTGTGCGCCGTGGCTCTCGGTGCCGGTGGTGCGACGCTTGGCGCGGGGCCTGCGACTGCCTTTGCCGGTGGGTCGGCCCAGACCCTCACGGGGGCACTCCGCGATGGGGCGACCTATCTGATCCAGGTCCCTGCCAATTGGAACGGCACGCTGGTGCTGTACAGCCATGGCTACGTCACGCCCGGAAGCCCGAACCCGGCGACGGACGTCGGCGACCCACTCACCGGCCAGTGGCTGCTGAGCAACGGCTACGCCCTCGCGGGATCGTCCTATGCGACCACCGGCTGGGCACTGCAGCAGGCCATCCCGGATCAGCTGTCGACCCTGAGTACCTTCGACCGGCGGGTCGGCTCGCCGGCGCGAACCGTCGCCTGGGGGCACTCGCTCGGCGGCATGATCACCGCCGCGCTGCTGCAGGTTGCTCCCGACCGCTTCACCGCGGCACTCCCGATGTGCGGCGTCCTCGCTGGGGGCGTGGGCACCTGGAATGAGGCTCTCGATTCCGCCGTGGCCGTGCAACAGCTTCTCGGACCGACGTCCGGGCTGCAGGTGGTCAACATCACCGCCCCCACGACCAACCTCGGCATCGCCGAGACGTTGCTCGCCACCGCCCAGGCAACCCCGCAGGGCAGAGCACGCATCGCTCTCGCCAGTGCGCTTGGCGACCTCCCCGGCTGGTTCGACCCCACGAGCCCGCAACCGGCGGCAGCAGACTACGTGAGCCAGGAGGCCAATCAGTTCCTCTGGCAGAGCCAGGTCGACGGACCGTTTGCTTTTGCGCTCAGGGCCGAGCTCGAAGCACGAGCCGGCGGCAATGCCTCATGGACAGCGGGAGTCAATTACACCGCGCAGCTCGCGCTGTCCATTGACAAGGCCGAAGTTCAGGCGCTGTACTCTGCGGCCGGTCTGAGCCTGACCGCCGACCTCGCGACCCTCCAGGCATCGACGCCGATCACGGCGGATCCGGCAGCGGTCAGTTACCTGACCAAGTACATCGTCTACAACGGGGACCTGGATCGCCCGGTGCTGACACTTCACACCACCGGTGACGGCCTCGTCGTGAACGAGGACGAGCAGGCGTACCGCACCGTCGCCGAGGATGCCGGCGACAGTCCCATGCTCCGCGAGGGGTACATCCACCGCGCCGGCCATTGCACGTTCACTCCAGCCGAAACGATCGCGGCCTTCCAGGCACTCATCCATAGAGTGAACAGCGGCGTGTGGGGCGACAGCACCACTGCCGGCGATCTCGAGGCGGCCGCAACGGCACTCGGCCCGACCTACAACGTCGCGCCAGCCGCGTACGTCGCATTCACCCCCACGCGCTTCCTGCGGCCATACGACCTCGGCGAGAGGTGAGCCACAGCGGCCGTCTGCTCCACGTGCCCTCGCGCGCCAGGGGTGCCGGGCGCCCGATGGCATGCGCGGCTTGCTGAGTCCGGGAGCTGCCCGATGAACATTCTGGTGCTCGTCGCCACGGCGCTCGCCGCCGGGGTCGAGTGGGTGGAGGCGCTGACGATCGTCCTTGCCGTGGGCCTCTTCAAGGGATGGCGGAGTGCCTTTCTCGGCATGGCCCTCGCCTTTGTCGGGCTCACTCTCCTGGTCGCGGCGTTCGGGATCACGATCACGTCGAGGGTGTCGATTGAGGATGCGAGGACGGTCGTCGGCGTCTTCCTCCTCCTGTTCGGACTCAAGTGGCTCCACAAGGCGATCCTCCGATCGAGTGGCCTCAAGTCCCTCCACGACGAGGCGAAGATCTTTGAGGAGACCAGGGACCAGCTCGACATTGCGGCGGCAGTGCCGACCGGGCTCGATCGGGCCGGTGTCACGACTGCGTTCGGGGGTGTCTTCCTCGAAGGCCTTGAGGTCGTCTTCATCGTGGTTGCGCTCGGAGGGCTCCAGGACGTTCCCTCGGCGGTGATCGGGGCACTCGTGGCGCTGCTCGCCGTCGCGGGAGCCGGCGTGGCGTTCCGCCGCCCGCTGACACGCGTCCCCGAGAACACGATGAAATATGTCGTCGGGATCATGCTCACCGCGTTCGGCACCTTCTTCGCGGGTGAGGGCATCGGCATCCACTGGTGGGGAAACGATTTGAGCCTTCTGATCCTGGTGGCCGCGTACGGGCTCGCATCGCTCGCGTTTGTCTGGATCCTGCGCCGGCCGTCTCTCGAGCAGGCGACCGTCGGGGGAGTGGAGCGCGTGATCAGAGCCGTCGCGCTTGAACTGTGGGGACTGTTCGTCGATGACGGCGCTGTGGCGGTGGTCGCGATCGTCGCCCTGCTCTCGGTGGCGCTATTCGTCCAGCACCAGGGCGATGGCCACAGCATCGCGGGCATCTTCCTGATTGTCGGCGTGCTGATCGCTGTCTGGGCCGGACTGTACGGGGCGAGCAAAGCGCGTTCTTTGTCCACTCGTGCTGATAGCTCGGAGCCGAAGGAGCAATTGTCCTCGTCGCACGGCGGGGCCTCCTCGGCGGCCAGGGATCCCGAGCTCATCACCAGGCACTGACCGCGCAAAGTTTGCGCAAACAACTGCGCAAAACAGCCCCTGAGATTGTTCGCGGAACCGAGTGCCAAACAAGGGGCTTGACGGAACCCCTATCGCACCGCGATCATTGCGCCTTCAGAACGAACCGGCAGCCTGTTGAGTGGAGAACTGGTGCCCGGATTCATCTCACGGTTGGCGTCGCGGGTCTGGCAGAGGACGCTCCCTCTGCACAGTGGCCGTCTCCACGCGACGTTTCCACCAGCGCTTCACGTTGCCGATGGCGTCTCCCCGGTGCCCCAGTCGCGCTCATAGAGAGGTAAGCCAAGCATGCGATCTAGACTCTGGATCCTCGTGGCGGGCGTGGTTGTGGCGGGCGTGCTCGTCGGGTTCTTCGTGACACGCTTTCTCAATCCCGTTCCGCCCCAGATCACCGCGACGACCACCTCGAACACCGTCCAGGGACGGCCGGTGGTCAGTTTCACGCTGACGACGGTCGCCGCCGTCGGTGATCAGGGACAGGGCAACGGTGAGCACCCCAACTGGGTCGGCTACCTGCCGACCACCTACCTGAAGGTACCGGCGGGGGCCGTCGTGCACATGACCATCAACCAGCAGGACGGGTCGTCCGGCTTGCGCAATCCGTATTTCTCGCTGGTCAGAGGCACGATCAACAACCAGATGACCGTCAACGGCAAGGTGATGAGCGCTCTCGACCCCAACAACCCCGGACCGGGTCATTCCTTCACCATCCCTGACCTGGGCGTGAATGTCCCGCTCGAGGGCGTGGCCGCCAACGCGCCCGACGGCGCCACCAATGTTGTGCAGTTCGACTTCGTCGTCCCGGACACGAGCGGGCTCTTTCGGTGGCAGTGCTTCGTGCCGTGCGCCGCAGGCACGCTCTACGGGAACGGCGGGCCCATGCAGACCCTCGGTTACATGACCGGCGAGTTGCAGGTGGGCTGAAGAATGGGAAATCGCGCTACCGCAATCCGCGTGGTGATCGGCACCTGGCTCATCCTTGCCGTGGCCGGTGACATCGGACTGAGCCTGGCCCCGATACCTCCCGGCCAGGCTTCGAACGCGGCGTCAGACGAGAGCTTCGTCATTCTGCTGCTGGCGCTCATCGCGTGGCCGGTGTTCAGCGCCGTGCTCGCCGCCCTGTATTTCACCCTCGTGGTCAACCACCGGACCCCGCCCCAGGGTGAGGTGTCCGCCGCGGAGCTGCGCGGCAATTCCCGGGCGCAGACGATCTGGATCGCCTCGACGTTGGTCATCGTGCTCAGCCTCGCTGTGTACGGCACCGTGGCGCTTGCACAGGACCAGCCGGGCGGCGGGATCTCCACCGTGTCGGCGGCGCTTCCGAATCCGGCATCCACCGATCAACCGCTCGAGGTCCAGGTCATCGCGCAGCAGTGGTGGTTCACCTACCGCTACCCGAGCTACGGCGGGATCGAGACCGCCCAGTTGGTGCTGCCGGCGAATCAGAAGATCCAGTTCCACGTCACCTCGCTCGACGTAACCCATGCCTTCTGGTTCTACGCGCTCGGCGTGAAGGCGGACGCCGTGCCGTTGAACGACAACGTCTTCACGGCCACGCCCACGCAAATCGGCACATACAGGATCCAGTGCGGCGAGCTCTGCGGGCTCTGGCACGGGAACATGGCCGACAACACCGCGATGGTCGTCAGCTCAACGGATTTCGCGACGTGGATCCAGCAGCAGACGGCGCTCGACGCGCCGATCATGAAATACCTGCCGCCATACAGCCATACGTATCTGGCGCAACCGCCGGTCTACGCAGGGTGACCATGTTCGATCCGCAAGCACACGAGAGGAAGCAGATGTGGACGCTGTAGCCCCGGCGCGACCGGCAATTGTCACCGCCGCCGAGCCTTTCTCGGCGTCTCCATGAGTGGGGGCTGCTCCTGGGCGTGATCGGCGCGATCATCGGCTTCGTCGTCGGATGGGGGATCGGCAGCGTCGCCATCGCGTATCACACAAGCCACGGACAACTCGCTTGGATCCGACGCCGGGATCCTGCTCGGCTACACCTTGAGTGCGGTCGGGTTCCTTACCGGCATGGGCTTCCTCAACTACCCGATCAGCCGCCTGCTCGGCCGCCCGCGCCCCACCGAGGAGGACAACGCCTACCTTCACGGCGAAGGGGGCGGCCTGTCCAAGTACTTCCGGATGACCACTGACCACAAGGTCATCGGCATGCAGTACCTCGTCATGATCCTGGCCTTCCTGTTCCTCGGCGGGCTGGGTGCGATGTTCATCCGGAGCGAGCTGCTGACTCCGACGCCGTCAGTTGCGAATGCCGGCACCTACCTCACGCTGGTCGGGCTGCACAGCACGCTGATGATCTTCATGGCGTCCACCGCCATCATCGGGCCGTTCGGCAACTACTTCGTCCCGATCATGATCGGGTCGCGCAACATGGCGTTCCCGCGCCTCGAGGCGCTCACGTTCTGGCTGCTGCCGCCGGCCGGCATCATCCTGCTCTCCACCGTGTTTCTCGGCGGCTTCCCGACCGGATGGACGGGCTACGCCCCGCTCTCCAACGAGGCGGTTGCCGGGATGGATTCCTACCTCATCGCGTTCGGCCTCATCGGGATCTCGATCGCCCTGTCGGGCTTGAACATGATCGCGACGATCTTCACCAAGCGGGCTCCCGGGATGAACTTGACCAGGATGCCGATCTTCGTGTGGTCGGTGCTCGTGACATCGTTCCTCGGGCTCCTCGCGGCCCCGGCGCTCGTCGGAGCGATTCTCCTTGAGACCGTGGATCGCACATACCAGACGACGTTCTTTGTCCCGGCGGGCGGCGGTTCGCCATTCCTCTGGGAGAACCTCTTCTGGTTCTTCGGTCACCCTGAGGTCTACATCTTCATCATCCCTGCGTTCGGGTTGATCATGGAGATGCTGCCCGTGTTCAGCCGCAGGCCACTCTGGGGGTACCGCGTCGGAGTGGGCGGCATGGTTGGCGTCGGCCTCCTGAGCTTCGTGGTCTGGCAACACCATCTGTTCACCAGCGGTATCGCGCCGGCGGCCCGTCCCTTCTACATGTTCTCGACCGAGATGATCTCGGTGCCGACGGGCATCATCTTCCTGGTTTCGCTGGGGACGATGTGGCGAGCGCGCGTCCGCTTCACCATCCCGATGCTATTCATCTTCGCGTTCTTCTTCAATTTCCTCATCGGCGGGTTCACAGGGGTCTTCCTTTCGGACGTGCCCAGCGACTTCACGCTGCACGCCAGCTATTTCGTCCAGGCGCACTTCCATTACACGATCATGGGCTCGGAGGTGTTCGCGCTCATGGGCGGGATCGTCTACTACCTGCCGAAGATGACGGGCTTCTCCATGGACACCAAATGGTTGAAGTTCCAGTTCTGGTCGGTCTTCCTGACCTTCAATGGCACCTTCCTCTCGCTGGTCGCGGTCGGCATCCTGGGCATGCCCCGCCGTGCGATCAGCTATGCAGCGTACCTGCAACCGCTCAACGTATCGGCTTCCGTCTTCGCCTTCGGGCTGGGGGCATCGATGGCGCTCTTCCTCGGCATTCTGATCTGGAAGGCCATCTTCGAGCGGCAGAAGGCAACCGCCAACCCGTGGGAGTCGCTTGGCGTCGAATGGCAGGTGCCGACACCGGTGCCGCTGTTCAACTTCGACGCGGTGCCGACCAGCTGGTCGCTGCCGTACGACTACGACACGGGTAGGCCGGCAGCGCAGATGCCCGCCATCGCCCCCGCTCTGGGCGGAGCCTGAACATGAGTGACGTTCCAGCAAGCCCCACCGGCCTGACTGTCACCGATCATGTCGCGGGCGGCGACCAGACATTCACCCTCGCGTCGCGGTTGGTGCTGGCAGCCAACACGACGCTGCAACTGACCTTCCTGTTTGCGTACCTCTACCTCCGAGCCAACAACTTCAACGGAATGTGGCACCCGAGCGGCGTGAGTGCGCCTCCCGAGGTGCTGGCCCTCGTCGCCCTGCTGGTGCCGGTGGTCGCGCTGGTCGCGCTCTGGGCGATGTCGATGGCGGTGGCGCGGGGCACGGGAGCCTCGATCAACGGGCTGCTCTGGCTTGCCCTGGCCTTCATCGTGCTCACCGGAGCCGTTCGGATCTTCCTCATGTACCAGTTCAGCTGGGACGTCACCAACGGGACGTACATCGACATCTCGACGGTGTGGTACGCGGTGGTGCTCTCGGAGTTCATCATCGTCGGCCTCTGGACCCTGAGCATCGTCATGGGTCACGTCCGTGGCACGGCACCGATCACCTCGGTCCAGGCGCGGGCGGTGGTGGAACAGTGGTCGTACATCACCGTCGTCGCGTTCGCGGTGTACGCGCTGGTCGAGTTCGTCACGTAATCACCGGCATGCTCTGGTCCACGTTGCTCGACTGGAGTTTCGAACCAGTACCGATCGTAGGCGCCGTGACAGGTGGCTACCTGTACTGGCGCGGGCGGCGTTCGGCCTCCGGCGCTCTTCGTCGCGAGGCGGGATGGGATCAGGGCGACACCGCATTCACGCTGGGCATGGCTGCGCTGCTGCTGGCCCTCATCTCGCCGATCGCGTCCTTCGATATCAGGCTGCAGTGGGACCACATGCTCCAGCATGTCCTGCTGCTCCTGGTAGCACCACCGCTGATCCTCATGGCCGATCCGTTTCGCACCGCGTGGGCCGGGTATCTGGCCGCGCAGGGACGCCCGATCGCCGTCGAGGGAACGTGGCCGGCGCGCGTCATGCGTGTGCTCCACTCAGGTTCGAGAGCTGCGAGCGTAGTCGTCCTGGCTTTCAGCATCGACCTTCTCGTCTGGCACATCCCTGCCATCTACAACGCAACCCTGAGGATCGCGTCGGTCCACGACCTCGAACACCTGACCTTCCTCGTGGTCGGGCTGCTGTTCTGGGATCAGGTGATCAGTCCAGTCACGGCAACCGGGCGGCTCTCGCTGCTGGGTCGAGCTGTTGTCGTCCTGATCGGCATGTTTGTGAGCTGGGGCCTTGCCGTCGTCATCGCATACGCGACGCATCCTCTGTACGCGTACCCGGTTCCGTCCGGTGGGCTCAGCCTGCTCGCCGATCAGGAGATCGCCGCAGGGGTGATGTGGGTTCCCGGTGGGACGCCGTTCCTGATCGCATTGCTCTACCTCGGGATCAGGTGGTTCGAGATCGACGATCGATCCGCGTCCAACGCCGCGGCGGTGCGGCCGTGACCAACAGCCTGCGCATCGCGCTCGGTTGCGCGGTCGTCCTTCTCATCGTGGGCTGCGGCGCAAGCCATCCGATATCGACGCCTCAGAAGCAGGTCACCGCCTCCGGGGGTCCGACGCTCACCGGGAAGGAGGTGCGTATCACCACCCTTCGGGGCCATCCCGTGGTCCTGATCATCTGGGCCACGTGGTGCGGCCCTTGCAAGGATGAGCAGCCGGCGCTGAACGCCGCATACGCGAAGTGGGCGTCTCGCGGCGTTGAATTCCTGGGCGTCGACATGCGCGACACGACATCTCTCGCACTGGCGTTTCAGTCGCAGTACAAGGTGCCCTACCCCAGCATCGCTGACACCAACGCCGTCCTCGCCGTCGAGTACCGTATTCCCTCGGCGCCGGCGTTGGTCTTTCTCACCAGACAGGGCAAGGTCGCCGACGTCGTTCTGGGAGCTCTCGGGGTCATGAGCGCTGCCGATTTCGATGCGGAGATCACGAAGCTCTTGAGCACGTCTTCGACCGGCAGCGCGTAGGAGAGGCATGCAAACCAGCGCCGACATCGTTCTCAGCCCACCGGACGCCATCGGCGCGGCCGGTGCCGCTGATAGCGTCGCGCTCAACGTCTCACGCCGACTTCGCGCAATCGCCCGCGATTACGTCAGCCTTGCGAAGCCGCGAATCATCGTCCTGCTGCTCATCACCGAAGTCGCGACCATGATCATCGCGGCTCGTGGCATTCCATCGCTAGCTCTGATGTTCTGGGCGGCGCTTGGGGGCGCGCTCGCCTCCGGAGGCTCGGGGGCGATCAACTGCTGGTACGACAGGGATATCGACCGGGTGATGGCTCGGACCTGCAGCCGGCCACTTCCCTCAGGGCGCATCGTGCCGTGGCGGGCGCTGACGTTCGGTGTCTCGTTGATCACCGCTTCGGTGTTGGTGTTCACGCTGGCGGTGAACACACTGGCCGCGGCCTTGGCTCTCGCCGGAGCAGTGTTCTACGTCTTCATCTACACCATGCTGCTGAAGCGCCGAACTCCGCTCAACATCGTCATCGGGGGAGCCGCCGGCGCGTTTCCGCCGCTGGTCGGCTGGGCCGCCGTCCAGGGCAACATCGGATGGCCGGCGTTCGTGCTGTTCGCTGTGGTGTTCCTCTGGACCCCACCTCATTTCTGGTCGCTGGCGCTCCTGCTGCGTCGCGATTACAGGAATGCGAGCGTGCCAATGCTCCCGGGGATCATCGGCACCGCCCGGACCCACCGGCGCATCCTGCTGTACCTGGTGGCCCTGATCGCGGCTAGCCTGCTCCCCGGGCTCGTGCTCGGCGCCGGCTACACGACTGGCGCTGCTGTCCTCGGCGGCGGCTATCTCGCGCTGGCGCTGTGGGCTCGCGCCAAAGCGACGTCAGGTGCGGCCGCGCTGCTGTTCCACTATTCGCTCGCGTACCTCGCGCTGATCTTTGTCGTGGGCGCGGTCGCCGCCGTGGTGCTCGGTTAGAAAGGGAGCGACCTCAGCGCTTCGCCAGACCCTGCCGGAGCCTGCGTTGCATTCGCCACGCGCGCTGCATCACCGGAAACCCCGGCAGTGTGCGGAGCCGCGCAAGCTGGCGCTCCGCCTCAGCATTCCTGCGCGACCTTGCCGCAAGCACCTGCCACGACAGGCGCAGCTTCTCGGCCACCACCGCGGGGTCCGCCGTCGCTGGTGAGCGGCGCACCACGAACCCGAACTCGAAGCCGTCGGGAACGTCGTCGACGAACATCGCATCGAGCAGCTCCCAGCGCATCCCCATCTCCCCGATGGTGTGCTCGATCACGGGGAGGAATTCATCCTCCGACCAGCAGTGGACGTGGATTGATCGCTGCCGGTTCAGCTCGAACTGTTCGCGTTCCTGCTCGGGTGTCCACGAGGGATCCCAGACGCCGGTCTTGCGCAGGTAGTCCGCAATGTGCTCGTCACTGACAACAGTGACCCGGTCACGGTGCTCTGCAATGAGATGGGCGAGTGGCGTCGGGGAGCGCTTGCGATCAAAGGTGTGCCGCCGGTCCGGAAGGAATACGAGGACGACGCCACCCGGTTTCACGACTCGGTGGATTTCCGCGATCTGCGTGAGCGGATCGGCCAGATGTTCGAGGATGTGGCTCGCGATCACGAAGTCCTGGCTCTCGTCGGCGAGCGCGGAGAGGCGATCGACGTCGAGGTTGGCGACGATGTCGGGCTTGGGGAAGCTCGCGCCGGCCTCCAGGTTGGTGAAGAGCGCCAGGTTCTCCTCGGGTTGCCATCGATCCACGTAGCGCACCGACACGCCTGGGAAGGGAATCGGCATCGGATGGTGACCCGGCCCGAGCTCCACGCCGGAACCACTGAGAAACCGCGTGAGCAATCCTCGCGGGGTCGGGCTCACGGCAGCGGATGTCTGAGTCACGGCCACCGGTCAATCATGAGGCCGTCGTTGATCTCGGCGACCCCCAAAGGTCGCGCCTGCGGCCGGCCCGGCTCGCGATTCTGAGCCGGACCGGCCGCTATGACGCGACGCGAAATATCAGTGGCCGAGAGCGGTCGTCGCCTGTGAATCCATCGTCGACTCGATCGTCGTCACGTTCGAGCTGCTCGGGTTCTGCAGGAACTGCAACAGGTCAGCCCACATGTGCGGCTCCCAGCTTCCCTGGAGGTCGTCGAGGCTGAACACGAAGCTGCTCGCGTTGACCAGCGCCTGCGCGTCCGCCTGTGTGACCGGGTCCGGGTATGCACTCTGCTTGACCTGGTTGTTCGGCGAGGCGAAGCCGCCGAGGTGTGCCCAGATGGTGCCGCCCTCAGGACCGGCGAGGTACTTGATCAGCGCGGTGGATTGCGGCGTCGAATTGAGCTGCATCGCCACGTCACCAGCGCCCTGGATGGCGGAGTTGTTTGCGCTGTCAGCTGCCGGCGCCGGGAAGGGGAAGAAGTCGTAACAGGGCTTTTGCGCGGGGTTCGCGGTGCACGCCGCGCCGCCGGCGCCCGTGGTGCCGGGGGCGTAGTTGGCGGAGTTACCGGTGATCTCGCTGACCATGAAGTCGCCTTCGAACACCATGGCGGCCTTGGGCTGAGCGGGTGGCTTCGGGAACACCTTGTCCACGCATGCGGGGTACGCATTGGAGAGGGAGCCCGTCAAACCACCGAGCAGGTACGACGGCTGGCTGAAGAGCTGGCCCAGCGTGGTGAACGCCGTGGTGACCGTCGGGTCGGTCCACTTCGTCGCGTGTGTCGCGAGCTTGTTGTAGGCATCGGCGCCCGCTGTCTTGAGGTAGACGTTCTGCCACATGTCGGCCACCGGCCAGCCGACGTCGGTGCAGAGCGAGAATGGCGTTGTCCCGGCCGCCTTCAGCTGCGCGGCGTCCGTGAGCAACTGCTCCCAGGTGGTGGGCGGCGATGAGATGCCTGCCGCGGTGAACAGCGCGGGGTTGTACCAGATCGTGTTCTTGTTCGCGCCCTTGAACCACACGCCGTACTGCTTGCCGTTGTAAGACGCCAGCGTGTTCCACGCAGCGCCGAAGTTGGACGTCAAGCCGCTGAGCGTGCTGGTGAGATCCTTGATCGAGCCGTTCTTGGCCAGGGTTTGCAGCGTGCCCGGATCTGGGACCAGGGCCACGTCGGGCGGCGAGCCTCCTGATACAGCGGCGGTGAGGGCCGTGTCCATGTTGTTGCCCTTGCCCTGGTAGTTCACCGAGACACCCGTCGCGGCAGTGAATGGTGCAAGCGCAGCCAGGAAGTCCGCCTGCTCTTGCGCGGTCCACTCGGCCCACACGGTCACGGATCCGCCAATCTTGCCGCTCGATGAGCCCGAGCCCGATGGTGGCGGGGTTGTCGACGTGGAGCCGCATGCGGTTGCGATTCCCAGGACTCCGGCCGTCACCAGCGCCAGCCTGCCCAGCGTCCTCACCTGCCTCATATAGGTCCTCCTCACAGGGGCAAAACCCTCGCCCAGCCCCCGGCGATCCATTGCGTAATGCACCGGTGTACTCCACCTGTCCTCGAAACGCAACTGCTTCAGATCCGACTTCATACCAATGGGTGATACCGGGCCAATGGGTGATACCGGGTTGCGATCGCCCGTCCGCCGCCGTAGCATCTCCGGCACTGTGGTGAAGGCCTAACGTGGCGGTTGCCGTTCCGACATCTGAATCTCTCCCGGTCGCCACCGGAGAGATCCTCCCCACCACGAGCAAGCCCGCCGGCGGAGGCGGCTTCCGCAGCCACCTCGGATCGCTGCTGTTCCTTCTTCCAGGGGCACTCTGGCTGCTCCTGATCGTTGTGTATCCATTGATCGCAACGGTGGTGCGGAGCCTGTTCGACGGGAGCGGTCAGAACTTCGTCGGCCTTGGGAACTACAAGTCCGTCTTCTCGACGACGGACATCATCGTCTCGCTCAAGAACAATGTCGTGTGGGTGGTGCTCTTCCCCTTCCTGGTCACGTTCTTCGGCCTCGTGTTCGCAGTGCTCACCGAACGCATCAGGTGGTCGACGGCGTTCAAGACGATCGTCTTCATGCCACTCGTGTTCAGCGCGACTGCTGCGGGTCTCACATGGGCGTCGATCTTCTTCATCGATCCCCACACCGGCATGGTCAATGCCGCGATCCAGGGCGTCGCCAACGGCGTCAACCCCCCAGGGCTGTATCCGATCGACCCGACCAGCGGGCAGAAGGTCTCGGACCTCGTGGCAACCAACGTCCAACCCGGACCGGCCGGCACCCTGGAGAGCAAGACAACCGTCAGCGCCGGGGGCACGATCGAGCTCGAACTCATCAGCATCAGCACGACGACGCTGCAGCAGAACGGAGCCGTCGCCGCTGTGGTGCCCACTGCGGCGCCGGGCGCCGTCACCGGGCTGGTGTGGCGTGACTTCTCGCCGACCCATTTCACCCAGCGCGGTCAGGTGTTCCCCGATGAGGATGGCATCGCCGGGTTGCATGTATCACTGCTGGGATCGAGCGGGTCGGCCACCGCGACGACGACGACGGCGGCCAACGGCACCTTCAAGTTCGACAACGTCGGCTCGGGCGATTTCCGCGTCCAGATCACCGCCAACAACTTCAACGCCGGCTTCAGCGGGATCTTCTTCCTCGGCACGCAATCGCTGACGCCGACTGGTTCGCTGAGCCCGACGATGCAGGCGGTCTTGAGCCTGCCGATCGTCGATATCGCGATGATCATCGCCTACCTCTGGATCTGGGCAGGCTTTGCGATGGTGGTCATCGGCGCCGGGCTCGCCGCATTGAACCGGGAGGTGCTCGAGGCCGCGCAGATCGACGGGGCGAGTGAATGGCAGACGCTGCGCCGGGTGACCGTTCCAATGCTGCGACCGGTGCTGGTCGTGGTCTTCGTCACCATGCTCATCAACGTCCTCAAGATCTTCGACATCATCCTGAACATGGCCGCGCCGTCATCACAGGCCGGTGCGAAAACCCTCGCCGTCGACATCTACAACAACTTCTCGACCGCGGATGGCCAGGGACTCGCAGCGGCAATCGCCGTGGTGCTGTTCATCCTCGTCATCCCCGCCATGCTGTTCAACCTCAAGAGGATCCGCGGATGAGTGTGCAGACTGCGTCGTTGCCGGTCGCCGCTCAGTCCCAGAGGCGACGCTTCCGTGTGCGCCCGTCGCGCATTATCCTCAACGTTGTCCTCGCGGCAGTCGCGATCTTCTGGCTGGTGCCGTCGATCGGGATCGCGATCATCTCGCTTCGCCCGAACAGCGCCTTCCAGCAGTCGGGATGGTGGACGGTATTCACCGCACCTGCGCAGCTGACGTTCTCCAACTATCAGCAACTGTTCTCAGCAGGATTCAAGGCCGGTGGTGTGCTCGAACTCGCTGACCACCTCAATCGCGATCACCGTGCCGGTGACCATCCTGGTCACCGTGATCTCGAGCCTCACCGCATACTCGCTCGTGTTCGGAAGATGGCGCGGGCGGACGGCCGTGTTCCTCCTTATCGTCGCGATGCTCGTGCTGCCGCTGCAGATGGCCCTGATCCCGGTCGCCAGCCTGTACAAGATTGTCGACAACTCAACGGGTTTGCACTTGTTCGGGTCGGTGATCGGCACGATCATCTTTCACGTTGCGTTCGGCCTGCCATTCGGCATCTTCCTGATGCGAAATTTCTATTCGGGCATCCCGCATGACCTGCTCGAAGCCGGGCGGATCGACGGAGCGGGGGAGTGGACGCTCTTCCGGAAGGTCGTGATGCCGATCGGCATTCCTGCACTGGCGTCACTTGCCATCTTCCAGTTCATCTGGGTGTGGAACGATCTGCTCGTCGCCTTGATCTTCCTCTCGGGCAACCCGCATCAGACGCTGACGCTGTTCCTCTACGGGCAGACGCGAGCGCTTTCATCCAACTACTGGATCATCTCGACCGGGGCGATGATCTCGATCGTCATCCCGCTGATCGTGTTCTTTGCCTTCCAACGTTATTTCGTCCGAGGCGTACTCGCCGGGGCGGTGAAATGAGGAGCGTGTCATGGCCGGCGTAGTCCTCGACGATCTCACCAAGCGTTACGACGGCGGCGCCCTCGCCGTTGACAAGCTCAACCTCGACATCAAAGACGGCGAGTTCGTGTGCCTGGTCGGTCCTTCAGGCTGCGGCAAGACCACGGCATTGCGCATGATCGCCGGACTGGAGGAGATCAGCAGCGGTCAGGTGCGAATTGGGGATCGGGTGGTCAACAACCTGCCACCACGCGATCGGGACATCGCCATGGTGTTCCAGAGCTATGCGCTCTATCCCCACATGAGCGTACGTGACAACATGGCCTTCGGACTGCAGCTGCGCAAGACGCCGAAAGCGGACATCGACAAGGCGGTGGTCGAAGCCGCACGCATCCTGGACCTCGAACGCTTTCTCGATCGCAAGCCCGGGCAACTGTCCGGAGGGCAACGTCAGCGTGTCGCTCTCGGCCGCGCCATCGTGCGTGAGCCTGCGGTGTTCCTGATGGACGAGCCGCTGTCGAACCTCGATGCGAAGCTGCGTGTCCAGACGCGAGCTGAAATCGCACGCATGCACACCCGTCTCGAGGCCACGATGATCTACGTCACCCACGACCAGGTCGAGGCGATGACCATGGGCGACCGGATCGCGGTGATCAACGAGGGCGTGCTGCAGCAGGCCGGGACTCCCAAGGATCTCTACGAGCTTCCCCAGAATCGGTTCGTTGCGGGATTCATCGGGTCGCCCTCGATGAACTTCATCGACCTCAAGGTCTCACAGGATGGCGGCGTGGTCCGGCTCACCGGCGAGGGAGCCGAGATGCGCCCGGACGACACGGAGTCGGCTTTGCTCCGCGATCTCGGCCTCGACACCGTGACCGCCGGATTCCGGCCCGAGCATCTCGATGTCGCACCCCTGAGCGGGCCTGGACTCAGCGTGACCGTCGTGGTCGATGTCGTCGAGTTCCTCGGCAACGACGAGCTCATTCACGGCAGCAGTGCCGGCCGCGATGTAGTGGCGATCATCAACGCCGACAACACGCTGACGGTGGGTGAGTCGGTGACCCTCTCGGCGCCTCCGCGGCGCCTGCACCTGTTCAACCCCACGACCGGGCTCCGGATCACCACGGAAGGCCCGCCCGCGGACGGTGTGGCTCACCTCATGTCGACGGGGTAGTCACGAGCGCGTCGAGCGACCTCGGGTAGGCCTCGTCGATCAGCGGGCTGGAGAGGATGAAGTCCGCGGTTGCGCGGTTGCATGCCATCGGGATGTTGTGCACCACGGCAATGCGCAGGAGTGCCTTGACGTCGACGTCGTGCGGGTGTGGTTCAAGCGGATCCCAGAAGAAGATGATCACGTCGATCCGCCCTTCGGCGATCGCCGCCCCCACCTGCTGATCGCCACCGAGCGGGCCGGTGAGAAACCGATGGACGGGCAGGCCCAGCTCGTTGGCCACCATGGACCCAGTGGTGCCGGTGCCGAGCAGATCGTGGCGCGCGAGGGTGTCGCGATTGAAACGCGCCCACTCGAGCATGTCCGCCTTCTTGTTGTCGTGAGCGATCAGCACGATCTGCTTCCGTCTCGGGCCTGAACGTGGCACGGTTCGCCTCCCGCTGAGTGATTCGAGTCCCACAGGATCGTGGCACATCCGCTCGGGATGCCCGGCACGGCCCGGGGTCGCGTGGCGGGGCGGCCCTGCCAGACTCAGGAGGTGATCGAGGCGGCGCCATAGCCACGACCAGCGACACCGCGCGCACCGTCACCGGTAATCGGGGCACGCGCGGCGACGGCTACAAATGGGTCGCGCTTTCCAACACGACGGTCGGCGTCCTGCTTGCCACCATCGATGCGTCGATCATGCTCATCGCGATGCCCGACATCTTTCGAGGCATCGGTCTGAATCCGCTCGACCCGGCGAACAGCTTCTACCTCCTCTGGATGATCCTCGGCTTCCTCATCGTCAGCAGCGTGCTGGTCGTGGGACTGGGTCGACTCGGCGACATCGTCGGTCGAGTGCGCATCTACAATCTCGGCTTCGTCATCTACACCGGGGCATCGCTGCTCCTCACGATCGACTGGATGAGCGGACCACCGGGCGCGATCTGGCTGATGGTCTTCCGGGTGGTGCAGGGCATCGGTGCCGCGTGCCTCATCGGCAATTCGGCGGCGATCCTCACCGATGCCTTCCCGGTCAATCAGCGTGGCCTGGCACTTGGCATCAACAACATCGCCGGCATCAGCGGCGTGTTCATCGGGCTCGTGCTGGGCGGCCTGCTTGCACCGATCAACTGGCGGCTGGTGTTTCTGGTCTCCGTGCCGTTCGGTCTCTTCGGCACGGTCTGGGCGTACCTCAAGCTGCAGGAGCGCGGCGTTCGCCGGCGGGTTTCGATCGACTGGCTGGGCAACCTCACCTTCGCGATCGGGCTGATCCTGGTGATGATCGGCATCACCTACGGCATTGAGCCCTACGGGTCCGACCCGATGGGATGGACGAGCCCCTTTGTGCTGTCGGCACTCGTGCTCGGCGCGGCATTTCTCACAGCGTTCGCGTTGGTCGAAGGCCGTGTCGAGAATCCGATGTTCCGTCTCGGCCTCTTCCGCATACGCGCGTGCACGTTCGGCACGCTCTCGAGCTTTCTTGCTGCGGTCGGCCGCGGGGGGTTGATGTTCATGCTGATCATCTGGCTGCAGGGCATCTGGTTGCCCGAGCACGGATACAGCTTCACGTCGACGCCACTGTGGGCGGGCATCTACATGATCCCGCTGACGGTCGGATTCCTCCTCGCGGGTCCCGTGTCCGGCTTCCTGTCGGACCGTTTCGGATCACGTCCGTTTGCAACCGGCGGGATGATCGGCGCCGCCGCGAGCTTCGCGTTTCTGCAGCTGCTGCCGATCGATTTTCCCTACCAACTCTTTGCCCTCATCCTCTTCCTCAACGGGCTGTCGATGGGCGCATTCGCATCACCGAACCGCGCGGGGGTCATGAACAGCCTGCCTCCCGGTGACCGCGGCGCGGGCGGTGGCATGAACGCAACCTTTCAGAGCTCGGCGCAGGTGCTCTCCATCGGCATCTTCTTCACGTTGATGATCACCGGGCTGTCGTCGACACTCTCCACGACCATGACCGCAGGGCTCGAGGCGCACGGGGTATCGACGGCCGTGGCGCAGCATGTCGGTCATCTGCCGCCCGTGTCCATCCTGTTTGCGGCGTTTCTCGGCTACAACCCGATCCAGTCGCTGGTCGGTCCCCACGTGCTCTCGCAGCTGTCGGCGGTCAACGCGTCGGCGCTGACCGGCCGTCAGTTCTTTCCAGAGTTGATCTCGGGTCCGTTTGCGGCCGGGCTGCATCAAGCCTTCACGTTCTCGCTGGTGGTGTGCCTCATCGCTGCTGTGGCTTCATGGTTGCGCGGGAAGCGAGTCGGGATCGGGCAACCCGCGATCGCCACCGAGGCGCCGGAACTCTGATGCTCTGCTTCTAGCGGAGGTTGAACAGGGGACCGGTCACCGCGAAGGGCACGTGTCCCGACGCGGCGAAGAGCGCGAACAGCGCGAGGGCCGCGCCGAGCAGTGACACGTCCCTGTAGAAGCTCGCCTCGTGGGTCCGTCGCGCGGCCGGATCCTGCTGACTCCAGAACGGGTGAAAGAGCACCGCGGCGGGAACGAGGAACAGGGCGATCATCAGCGAGCCGATGTCGGCCCAGATGCCCGCGACGATGGAGACCGCGGCGACGAGCAGAAACGCACCGGTGGGCCAGCCGGCCAGGACGGGGAACGGAAGTTTCTTCCCGGATCCTTCGACGTAGCGAGAGTGATTCTTGATGTGCCCGCGCGCCGCGGATACGAAGAGCGCCACGAAGCAGATGCGCCCGATCAGCAGGATGACGCCGCCCAGCGTGCTCACCTGGCGAGCTCGGCGCGAGGGGAACGGCCCATGCGCGTCAGTCCGTCACCCTCAGCAGGATCCGCCCGCGTCCATGACCTGTCTCCGACGCCGCGTGCGCTTGAGGCGCATCCTCGAGCGCGAAGACCTGCCCGATCTGCGGCTTCAGGTCGCCGGACGCGACAAGCTGGGCAAGTTGCTCCAGGACTGGGCGGGTCTCGGAAGGATGGGCGACACCCGACGTGCGAACGCCGTGTGCGGCGGCGGTTTCAGGGTCGGGCATTCCGGCAACCGCTACGAGGATGCCCTCCGGCTTGAGCACGCTCCAGGAGTGGGCTGTGACCTCGCCGCCGATGGTGTCCAGGACAGCGTCGACGTCGTGGACCGCATCTTCGACGTTGACGCTTGTGTAATCGATGACCTCGTCGGCGCCGAGCGATCGGACGAACTCGACGTTCGCAGCTGAGGCGGTGGCGATCACATATGCACCCTTCCAGTGGCCGAGCTGGACCGCGATTGAGCCCACGCCACCCGCTCCGCCCTGGACGAGCAGGCGCTGACCGGGCTCGAGATGCGCTGTGTCGAACAGCCCCACCCACGCGGTCTCGCCGCCGACGTGCAGCGGTGCGGCCTGCTCGAAGGAAACACCTTCTGGAATCCGGGCGATCGTGGTTGCAGGCGCCACCGCGAACTCCGCGTACGTGCCGGCGCCTCGCCCGAACACCCGGTCGCCGATTGCGAAGCCGTTGACTCCGTCACCCAGCGCCTTGACGGTGCCTGCCAGATCGAGACCTGGTGTGTGGGGGAGGGTGAGCGGCACGTAGTCCTTCAGATACCCCGCGCGAAACTTCCAGTCGATCGGGTTGACGCCAGCCATGTGAATCCGGATGAGCACCTCTCCCGCCGCTGGCTCCGGCCGCTCGACCTCATCCACGACGAGGACCGACGGCGGGCCGTATTCGTGAAAGCGAACCGCATGCATTGAAGTCTCTCTCGCCATCGGCGCCTGCCTCCGTGCCCGCGCAGACAGCGTCAGGCTAGTAATTCAATAGTAACATCAAATTCTAACATAGGAACTTCCGGGGTGAGCGCCCGTTCACGAGGAGGCTCCCAGCGGAACCGCGACCCCTACAGGACCTTGGAGAGAAAGGCCCGGGTCCGTTCGTGCTGGGGGTTCGCAAGCACCTCGCGGGGATTGCCCAACTCAACGATCACGCCGGCATCCATGAAGACGAGCGAGTCGCCGACCTCGCGCGCGAAACCCATCTCGTGGGTCACGACGACCATGGTCATCCCGTCCTGGGCGAGGCTGCGCATGACATCGAGGACGTCGCCGACGAGCTCGGGATCGAGTGCCGACGTCGGCTCGTCGAAGAGCATGAGTTTCGGTTCCATTGCCAGTGCGCGCGCAATCGCCACCCGCTGTTGCTGCCCGCCGGAGAGCTGGTTCGGGTAGACGTTCACCTTGTCTGCGAGCCCGACCCGGGCGAGGAGCGCTCGCCCTCGCTCCTCGGCCATCGGCCGCGGCTCTCCCTTGACCCGAGTTGGTGCCTCAACGACGTTGCCGAGCGCGGTCATGTGCGGGAAGAGATTGAAGCGCTGGAACACCATGCCAATCTCGGCGCGCTTGCCGCATACCTCGCGCTCGCGGAGCTCGTAGATCTTGCCGCCATGCTCGCGGTAGCCGACCAACTCGCCGTCGACGGATAGCCGGCCCGCGTCGATCTTCTCCAGGTGGTTGATGCAGCGAAGGAAGGTGCTCTTGCCCGAGCCCGACGGTCCCACGATGCACATCACTTCCCGGGGCGCTACTTCCAGGTCGATACCGCGGAGGACCTCGAGCCGGCCATAGGACTTGTGGACAGCTTCAGCAAGAACCATCGGGCCAGCCATCAGAGTGTCACCGGGAGTGGGGCGTGAAGAATTGCGCGGGGGAAGGGTCGGGAGTGACCATCGGCGGCGCGACGTGCGACCGGAGCAGCATCCGCCGGAATCGCTGAAGCGGAGTCATCGGCAGCTGGCGGGCGGAGCCGCGAGCGAAGTACCTCTCAACGTAGTACTGCCCGAAGGTCAGGATCGACGTCATCACCAGGTACCAGATGCTGGCGACGATCAGCAATTCAATGATGTCGAAGTTCGAGTTCGAGATTTCTTCCTGTATGTAGAAGAGCTCCGCGACCGTTGCAATCGATGCGAGCGACGACGTCTTGAGCATGGATATGGTTTCGTTACCGGTTGGCGGGATGATGACCCGCATTGCCTGGGGCAGCACGATCCTGCGCATCACGCGAACTCGCGTCATGCCGAGCGCCTGCGCCGCCTCAGTCTGGCCCTGGTCAACCGAGATGATGCCCGCTCGCACAACCTCCGACATGTACGCCGCCTCATTAAGTCCGAGGCCGAGCACCGCGGCGAGGAACGGGGACACGATGTTGTTGGTCTGACCGACCCACTGCACGTGGGTGAACGGGATGCCCAACCTGATGAAGGGAAGAATGGTCGCGATGTTGTACCAGAAGAAGATTTGGACCAGCACCGGTGTGCCGCGGAAGAACCATATGTAGAACCAGCTCACCGTCGAGACCACCGGGTTCACCGAAAGGCGCATCACGGCGAGCAGCACTCCCAGGGCGATGCCGATCACCATGGCAAGCACCGTCAATTCCAGGGTCACGAGGATGGCTTCCAGGATGCGGGGGAAGAACAGATACTGGCCGACCGCATTCCAGTTGAGGTTCGGCGCGGTGGCGAAGGTGTAGACGACCGCGACCGCCGCGGCGAGCACGAGTACGGCTGCCACCCATCGCCAAGGATGGCGCAGGGGAATGGCTCGTATCGCTTCCGGCCGTGCTCGTGTGCTTGCGGCCCCGGGGCCAGGAATGCCGTCGGACCCTGCGCTCATCGTTGGCGGACGCGCGTCAAGCGATCACAGGTGCTCGGACGATCTCAGTACGCGGGCACGCAGCTCGAGCCCGCCGGGTTGTTGTCGTTGAGACCGACCGCTGAGCTGGTGATCGCGCCGTCCTGTACCCCCCATTTGGTCAGGACCGTGGAGTAGTAGCCACCGGTGATCAGGTACTTGATCGCATCTTCGACGGCCTGTTCTATGCCGGTGGACTTCACCATTGCCACTCCATAGGGATAGACACTGCACGCGGTGCCACTGATCTGGAGTTTGCCGACCTCCTGCTTGACCTGGTAGTCGGCCACCGGCTGGTCTGCCCACCCAAAATCGGCTCGGCCGGAGATGAGCGCAGCATTTGCAAGGGTCTGTGTCGAAAAGCTCGAGACCGTGACGTTCTGCTTGCCGGCGGCGGTGCAGTGGTTGGTATCGCCGGTGATCTTGATGCCACCCGGCTTCATTCCCATGTATCCCCAGGCGTCGGACTCCTCTGTAGTTCCAGCCTCCACCGCGACGGTGTGGCCGCACATGTCGGCGGCAGTCGAGATTGTCGGTCCGCCAACCTTGACCAGCCAGGCTTCGCCTGCCTGGTAATAGGTGACGAAGTCGATTCCCTTGGCCTCGCGGTCGCTGGTGGGCGTGAAGCTCGAGAAGCTCATCTGGTACTTAGGTGGGCTCTCTTGAAGCGCGGGGATGATGTCCGCAAAGGTGACGTTGTCGATCTGACAGGTGACCCCGAGGACGACGCAGACCTCCTTGGCCAGATCGAGATCCCAGCCGACGAGGTTACCCGTCGCGGCGTCGACACTCTCGTTGGGCGCGTACGACGCGTCGGAGGCAATGTGAAGGGGTTGGGCGGCTTTGACCGCGGCGGGAACCTCGGCCGCGATGCTCGCCTGGATCGATGGGCCCGAGGAGCCCGCGGCGCTCGTGGGAGGGGGAGTACTGCTCGAACCGCCGCATGCGGCAATCAGCGCCGCTGGGAGGAGGAGCGCGATTCCAGCGCGACGCGACGGTGTGACCGAGCGACCCATAAGTGACCCCCAAAACCGAGAACTGAATAGGTGGCCGCCATTGTGGACTTTCGCCTCGACCATGTCCACAGACGCCACGACCACATCCCACTTGGGCCGAGCGCGGAGGGGCAATTGATCGCAACTGACGGCCTTGGGGCGCCGATAGCCGGTAGATGCGGCGGTTCTTCCGGGTGTGCCTGGGATTTGCGGACACTCTCAGCCGATCCACCGTGCTTGACCCTCCCCATGAGCGAATGCCAGCATGAGGCGCCGTCGTTCGCCTTTCGTCCCGGAGGATGTTCATGACGCAGCCGGTCGCGTTGACTATCAACGGAAGGCAGAGAGAGGATCACGTCGAGCCGCGCCTTCTGCTCGTGCACTACCTGCGCGAGGTGGCCGGGCTCACCGGGACGCACATCGCGTGCGACACCAGCCAGTGTGGCGCCTGCACTGTGCTGATCGACGGCGAGGCGGTGAAATCGTGCAGCGTTTTTGCGGTCCAGGCTGCCGGCAAGCAGGTGACCACCATCGAGGGGCTCGCCGCCGACGGCACCCTGCACCCGGTGCAGCAGGCCTTCTGGAACGAGCACGGCCTGCAGTGCGGTTTTTGCACACCCGGTTTCATCATGGCGGCCGCCTACCTGCTCAAGCAGAATCCGTCTCCGACCGATGACGAGATCGATCGGGGACTGGAGGGCAACCTCTGCCGATGCACCGGCTACGAGAACATCAAGAAAGCCGTGCGATCCGCTGCGGCGGCGATGAACGGTGGGACCGCCGAGATGTCCGGTCATCGGATGGGAGCCGCCCCGGTTCCCGTGGAGGGCTAGCCATGGCTGTCACATCCATGATCGGGGCCCGCATTCAGCGTCGCGAGGACCCCAAGCTGATCACCGGGCACGGCAACTTCATCGACGACGTCAACCTCGTGAACATGGCGCACATGTCGGTGGTGCGCAGCCCGCACGCACACGCCCGCATTCGCTCGATCGACACCGCGGCAGCGTTGGCGGCCAAAGGCGTGGTCGCGGTCCTCACCGCCGCCGACTTCAAGGGCGTCATCCTCGGACCCCTGCCGGTCACCAACTCGTTTGTCGCGGACAAGAAGCAGGTCCCTGAGCAGTTCCCCATCGCGGCCGAAGAGGCGGCATATACCGGCGAGCCGGTTGCGGTGGTGATCGCCGAAGACCGGTATCTGGCCGACGATGCAGCACAGCTGGTGGTGGTCGACTACGAGCCGCTCCCCGCTGTGATGGACATCGAGAAGGCCATGGTGCCGGGGAGCCCGCTGGTGAAAAGCGACCGACCGGACAACATCGGCTGGGATGCAGCCTTCCCCAGCGGCGACATTGACGCAGCGTTCGCGGAGGCTGATGTCGTTCTCAAGCAGCGCATCGGTCAGCAGCGACTCTTTCCGACCCCGATGGAGACGCGCGGTTGCGTCGCCGACTACATCCCCTACGACAACCGGTGCACGCTCTGGACCTCGACGCAGGTGCCCCACTTCATCCGGCTCTTCGTCGGAGGTGCGATCGGCGTTCCCGAGTCGCAGTTCCGGGTCGTCAGCCACGATGTCGGCGGCGGCTTCGGTGCGAAGCTCCGGCCGTACCCGGAGGAGTATCTCGCCACAGCGGCGTCGAAGATCACCGAGCGGCCGGTGAAATGGATCGAGGATCGCACCGAGAGCCTGCAGGCGACCACGCACGGACGCGGGCAGATTTTTGACGTTGAGGTCGCGGCGAAGCGAGACGGTACGTTGCTCGGTCTGAAGTTCACGCAGCTCCTCGACATTGGCGCGTACCACGGCGTCTTCAGCGCGTTCCAGGTGGTCGCGTGTCTCCTCGGTGGCGGCTGCTACGACTTCAAAGCCATCCACGCGCGGAGCATCGGCGTCTTCACCAACCGCATGTCCACCGACCCCTATCGCGGGGCCGGCCGTCCCGAGGCGACGCACCTGATCGAGCGAGTCGTCGACCTGGTCGCCCGCGAGCTCGGCATGGATCCAGCAGAGGTCCGGCGCAAGAACTTCGTCAAGTCCTTCCCGCACACCAACAACTTCGGGCTTGTCTACAACTCCGGCGACTACGAGAAGACGCTCGACCGGGCGATGGCGAACATCGACTACCCGGCACTGCGCAAGCGTCAGGAGCAACTGCGCGCCCAGGGCCGCTACACGGGCATCGGATTCAGCACCTACGTCGAGATCTGCGGACTCGGTCCGAGCTCGGCGACCGCGCCGGCAGCGGGCATCGCACTTGTCGAGTCCTCAATGGTGCGCGTGCATCCCACGGGTTCGGTGACCGTGTCAGTTGGGACGCATTCCCACGGCCAGAGCCACGAGACGACGTTCGCACAGATCGTCGCCGACACGCTCGGCGTGCCGTACGAACTCGATCGAGATCCGCCATGGCGACACCGGCGACACGCCGTTCGGCTACGGCACGTACGGGTCGCGGAGCCTCGCCGTCGGCGGCATGGCGATCATGGCCTCGTGCCACAAGGTCGTCGAGAAGGCGCGGAAGCTCGCCGCCCACGCGTTCGAAGCCTCCGAGGAAGACATCGTCGTCGACCAGGGGCGCTATTTCGTGCGGGGCAACCCGGGCGAGGCGAAAGTCCTGGCGGAGCTCGCGTTCGCGTCGTACGGCGCCGGACTCCCCGAGGGCATGGAGCAGGGACTCGAGGCAGTCTCGTACTTCGATCCGCCGAACTTCGTCTGGCCGTTCGGCTGCCACATCTGCGCCGTTGAGGTCGATCCCGAGACCGGCGCAGTCAGCATCGATCGCTATGTCGCCGTCGACGATTGCGGCAACGTCATCAACCCCATGGTCGTGGACGGGCAGCTGCACGGTGGCATCGCGCAGGGCATCTCGCAAGCGCTGTTCGAGGAGGTGCAGTACGACGATGAGACCGGGATCATGCTCACGGGCACCATGCTCGACTACCTGGTGCCGACGATGGCCGAGATGCCCCACTTCGAGCTGGATCGCACCGTGACGCCGAGCCCGACCAACGAGCTGGGCGTCAAGGGGATTGGCGAAGCGGGCACGATCGCGTCGAGCATCGCCGTCATCAACGCGATCACCGATGCGCTGGAGCCCTTCGGTATCAAACACGTGGAGATGCCGGCACGTCCGGATCGCCTCTGGTCGATGATCAAGGAGGCACGCGCATGATCACCGCGGCATTCGAGTACGCGCGACCGGGCTCGGTCGAGGAGGCGCAATCACTGCTGACCAAATTCGGTGACGATGCGAAGGTGATCGCCGGTGGCCAGAGCCTCATCCCGCTCATGCGACTCCGGCTCAGCCAGCCCACCGCGCTCATCGACATCCAGGGGGTTTCCGGGCTCAAGGACATACGTCGCGACAACGGCAGCGTCGAGATCGGCGCGCTCGTTCGTCACGTCGACATCCAGCGCGATGCAACTCTTCGCCAGACCCTGCCGCTCCTCGTCGAGATGGCCAACGATGTCGGTGACAACCAGGTGCGCAACCTCGGCACCATCGGCGGTGTGATCGCTCACGGCGATGCCGCGGGCGACTACAACAGTCTCGCGCTCATGCTCGACGCCGAGATCATCACCAACAAGCGTCGCCATCAGGCACGCGACTTCTTCCGGGACATGTTCACCACAGCGCTCGAGCACGATGAGGTGGTGACCGCGCTCCGCTTCCCGGTATCGACCGGACGCTTCGCGTACACCAAGTTCCGCCGCCGCCTGTACGACTGGGCGATCGCGGGGGTCGCCGTCCAGGAGACGGGTTCGTCCTGGCGCGTTGGTTATGTGAACCTGGCGCGGACGCCACGCCGGGGCGCGGCGGTGGAACGGGCGCTCGCGGGCGGAGCCACAGCAGCGGATGCGGCAGCCCAGATCGGATCGGACATCGACCCGACCGGCGACGTCCGGGCGACCGCCGATTACAAGCGCCACCTCGCCGAGGTGCTCACCACTCGGACGCTTGAGAAGGCGACAATGGCCGCTTGAAGCGGATCAGCCACTGGATCGGTGGCCAGGTAGTCGCGGGGACCTCCGGCAACCAGGGCCCTGTCTTCAACCCCGCCACGGGTGAACAGACCGGCGCCGTCGACCTCGCCTCCGCGGCAGAGGTCGACGCTACCGTCGAAACCGCGGCCGGCGCCTTCCGCGAGTGGCGCACGGCATCGCTCTCGCAGCGGACGACTGTCCTCTTCAGCTTTCGCGACCTGCTCGACAAGCACCGCGACGACATCGCCGCGATCATCACGTCGGAGCACGGAAAGGTGCTCTCCGACGCCAGGGGCGAGGTGGCTCGCGGCATCGAGAACGTCGAGTTCGCCTGCGGCGTGCCCCACCTGCTCAAGGGCGGGTTCTCAGAGCAGCCGTCGCGTGGGGTCGACGTGTTCTCGATCCGCCAGCCGCTCGGCGTGGTCGCGGGCATCACGCCGTTCAACTTCCCGGCGATGGTGCCGATGTGGATGTTTGCCAACGCCATCGCGTGCGGGAATACCTTCATCCTCAAGCCGAGCGAGAAGGACCCGTCGCCTTCGCTGTTCTTCGCCGATCTCTGGCGTCAGGCGGGGTTGCCCGACGGCGTGTTCTCGGTGGTGCAGGGGGCACGCGAGGCAGTTGACCGATTGCTCGAGCATCCGGATATTGCCGCGCTCTCATTCGTCGGATCGACCCCGGTCGCGCGACACATCTACGAGACCGGAACGCGTAACGGCAAACGTGTCCAGGCGCTCGGTGGAGCGAAGAACCACATGGTGGTCCTGCCGGACGCCGATGTCGACGCGGCAGCCGACGCTGCGGTATCAGCCGGCTACGGTTCCGCGGGCGAGCGTTGCATGGCGATCTCCACCGTGGTTGCCGTCGGTGACATCGGCGAGCGGCTGGTCGAGGCGATCGCCGCGCGCATTCCCGCGGTCAAGGTTGGCGCGGGCGACGATCCGACGTCCGAGATGGGCCCGCTCGTGACACGCGAGCATCGCGACAAGGTGGCGACGTATCTCGAGGACCAGGCACTGGGCGGGGCGCGGCTGGTGGTCGACGGCCGCGGCAACACGCCGCAGGGTGACGGATTCTTTCTCGGACCGTCACTGGTGGATCGGGTGCAGCCTGGCGCCAAGGTCTATGACGACGAAATCTTCGGCCCCGTGCTCTCGGTCGTCCGCGTGGACACGTACGACGAGGCGATCCGATTGGTGAATGACAATCCATACGGAAACGGCGTGGCCATCTTCACGCGCGACGGCGGCGCGGCGCGCAAGTTCCAGTTCGAGGTGCAGGTGGGTATGGTCGGCGTCAACGTGCCCATCCCCGTGCCGGTTGCGTACTACAGCTTTGGCGGATGGAAGGCATCACTCTTCGGCGATACACACATGTACGGACCAGACGGGATCCACTTCTACACACGCACCAAGGTGGTCACCACACGATGGCCGGAACCGGGAACTGGCCGCGTGGATCTCGCCTTTCCCAGCAACCAGTGAGACGATCGCGGAAGCCCTGCTAGGCTTCGTCGGCGATGGCTGAATGGACAGGCGTGCGCGACAAGCGCGTCCTGATCACCGGTGCCACACGCGGGATCGGCCTGGCAGCGGCGCATGCCCTCGCCCAGCGCGGCGCGCAGCTCGCGATCGTCGCCCGGGATCACGCGCGCGGAGCGGAGGTTGCCAGGAGCATCGAAGATGAGGGGGGAGGGCACGTCGACGTGCTCGACGCCGACCTCGCCTCGCAGGCGTCGGTCCGCGCCTTGGCGGACGAGGCGCTGGCGCGCTACCCGCGCTTCGATATTCTCGTCAACAATGCGGGCGCCGCGTTCACGAAGCGCGAGCTCACCGTCGACGGTATCGAGCGCACCTGGGCGCTCAACCACCTCGCGCCCTTCCTGCTCACCAACCTGCTCCTCGATCGGCTCAAGGCATCCGCTCCCGCTCGCATCATCACGACATCGTCAGACGCGCACAAGGGCAAGCTCATCCCGTTCGATGATCTGAACGCGGAGCGTTCCTGGAAGGGTCGAGGCTTCACTCGCTACGGCG
Source organism: Candidatus Dormiibacterota bacterium (assembly GCA_963756075.1). GTDB lineage: Bacteria > Chloroflexota > Dormibacteria > Aeolococcales > Aeolococcaceae > Palsa-851. The sequence continues at coordinate 116,887 of CAVWMH010000003.1, forward strand.
AGACGAAGCTGGCCAACATCATGTTCACCCGCGAGCTCGCGCGCCGTCTCGAGGGAACCGGTGTGACCGCGTACTGCTTCCATCCGGGGCTCGTCGCAACCGGTTTCAACCGCAACAACGGCGCACTCATGAGCGCCGCGATGACCATCATCGCGCCCTTCGCGCGGAGCCCCCGGAAGGCCGCGCAAACCCTGGTGTGGCTCGCCGATTCACCGGATGTGTCGACGCAGAGCGGAGGGTACTACGAGGACCAGGCGCTCGCGGTGTCGAGCCGTCAGGCGCAGGATCCGATGCTGGCTCGCCGGCTGTGGGAGGTCAGCGAGGAGCAGGTAGCCCTCTTGCCGACGACGAGCGCGCCCTGATCAGTGCTGACCGATGCGCCGGAACCAGGGCTTGCGGCGCCATGCGAGCTCTCCGGACAAGATCTCGTTGCGGATCAACTCGCTGTGCAGCACGGTGACCAACTCGCGCTCGCGGCGGACGGCCTCGCGCTGTTCCACGGCCCGCTGCACGTGACTTTCAACCGCGCGGGTCCGCCACATGTCGACGTCACCGGTGAGCTCGGCGATCTGGGCATCGCGCTCCTGGACGGCTTCGCGAAGCTGGATGATGTCGACGAGGTTGTCCATCGCGAGCAGACGGAGCGCTCGCACGGTGTCCGGGCTGTAGGGCTCGTCGACCCCCTCGGTCTCGAAGAGAGCCTGAGCAAGGCGCTGCTCGCTGCGACCCACGAGGTGGAGCGTCGGCACGTCGTCCACGGCCTCGAGCGGCGGGGGCTCGGGGGCGGGTGTGGGATTCAATGGAATCCCGATGGTCCCTGCGGGCAGGACTCGAACGGCCATGACGGCGACCTCCTGGGGAGACGTGGAGTGGAACGACGAGAGTTCGCTCCGGGAAGGCTACAACGGATGCAGCCCGAGTGGCCGCCCCACTAGGCTTCGGGGATGCCTGAGAACGACCTCGACACCTACTGCGCCGCCCATCGGCAGCGCCACGTGGACGAGCTCATCGAGTTCCTCCGGATCCCCAGCATCTCTGCCGATCCCGAGCACGCCGCAGACGTCCGGCGCAACGCAGAGTATCTGGCCGACGCCTCTCGGGCGGCCGGCTTTCACCACGCCGAGCTCATCGAGACCAAGGGCCACCCGGCCGTCTACGCCGAGCGCATAGTCGGTCCGAACCTGCCGACGGCGCTCATCTACGGGCATCACGACGTGCAGCCGGTCGACCCCCTCGACGAGTGGCGCAGCTCGCCGTTCGAGCCCGAGGTTCGCAACGGCAACCTGTACGCACGGGGCGCGGTGGACGACAAGGGGCAGGTGTGGATGCACCTCAAGGCGGTGGAGTCAGTGCTCGCGGTGTCCGGCGAGCTGCCGCTCAACCTCAAGCTCATCGTCGAAGGTGAGGAGGAGTCAGGGTCCGTCAACTTCGAGGAGATCGTCGAGTCCGAGCAGGAGCGCCTCCGAGCGGACATCCTGGTGGTATCCGATACGTCGATCGTGGCGGCCAACACGCCCTCTCTGTGCACGGGGTTGCGCGGGCTCGCCGGTGTCGAGGTGCACGTCCGGGGTCCCTCGCTCGACCTGCACTCGGGTCGCTTCGGCGGGGCGGTGGCGAACCCGGTCGCGGCGCTTGCCGAGATCCTTGCGTCGCTGCACGACCCCGTGACCCGTCGCGTCACGGTTCCCGGCTTCTACGACGACGTGCGTGAACCATCGGTCGACGAGCGTGCTTTGTTCGCTCAGGTGCCCTACGACGTCGATGAGTTCCGCGCCGAGGCGGGCGACGTGCCCGCCACGATCGGCGAGGCGGGATGGTCGGACCGGGAGCGTCTCTGGGCGCGTCCGACCCTCGAGTTCAACGGCATCTGGGGTGGCTACGCCGGTCCGGGCCAGAAGACGATCATCCCGGCCACCGCCGGAGCCAAGATCACCTGCAGGCTGGTCCCGAATCAGGATCCTCAGCGCATTGCGGACCTGGTGCGGAGCGCGGTGCTCGCAGCGGCGCCGGCCGGCGTCAGCGTGACCGCGGACGCCAAGGAGGGGGGCAGGCCGGTGGTCACCTCGATCGATCATCCCGCTGTGCAGGCAGCCTCGCGGGCCATGGAGAGCGTCTTCGGCGCGAAGCCAGCCCTGACCCGCGAGGGCGGGTCGATACCGCCCGTGGAATCCTTTGCTCGAGTTCATGGGATTGCAGGCCGTCCTCGTCGGTCTCGGCCTGCCTGATGACCAGATCCATGCGCCGAATGAGAAGTTCACCCTCGACATGTACTTCAAGGGCATTCGCGTCCTCGGCCGTCTGTGGGACGAGCTGGCCGTGGCTCTGAGGACGCCATGACGAGAATCGAAGCGATCACCGCGCTGGAGATCCTCGACTCCCGCGGAAACCCAACGCTGGAATGCGTGGTCACGCTCAACGACGGCTCCGTGGGTCGTGCCCGCGTCCCGAGTGGGGCGAGCACGGGAGTCCACGAGGCGGTGGAGCTGCGCGACGGAGATTCCACACGCTTCGGCGGCAAGGGAGTCCTCACGGCAGTCGCCAACGTGGAGGCGGTGATCGGACCAGAGTTGATCGGCTTCGACGTCACGGACCAGGCCGCGCTCGACGCGAAGCTGTGCGAGCTCGACGGCACACCGAACAAGGGCAAGCTCGGTGCCAACGCGATCCTCGCGGTGAGCCTGGCATCGAGCAACGCGGCGGCTGCGGCCGGTGGCGTCCCGCTGTATCGCCACCTCGGCGGCGACGGCGCCCACGTGCTCCCGGTGCCGCAGTTCAACGTGCTCAACGGCGGTGCGCACGCCCAGACCCGCGTTGACTTCCAGGAGTTCATGTTCCTGCCGATCGGACTGCCAACGTTCCGTGAGGCGCTTCGGGCGGGTGCCGAGTGCTTCCACGCGTTGCGGAGGATCCTCCACGATCGCGGGCTCGGCACCGGTCAGGGCGACGAGGGCGGTTACGCCCCGGATCTCGACCACAATGAGGCCGCCATGGAACTGCTCATGGAGGCCATCGGGGCCGCGGGCTACGCTCCGGGGCGCGATATCGGCATCGGCCTCGACCCCGCGACATCCGAACTCTACCGGGACGGTCACTACGAGCTGCGTGGCGAGGGGATCACCCTCGATTCCGCGGGCCTCGTCGATCGCTGGACGGCGTGGGTGGAGAAGTATCCGATCGTGTCCCTCGAGGACGGCATGGCCGAGGACGACTGGGACGGCTGGAAGTTGTTGACTGATCGCCTCGGCGGTCGCGTGCAGCTCGTGGGGGACGACATCTTCGTGACCAACGCCGCCCGTCTCCAGCTGGGCATCGATCGCGGCATCGCCAACTCGATTCTCATCAAGCTCAATCAGATCGGCACCGTCACCGAGACGCTCGCAACCATCGCACTCGCCACCGCGCACAACTACACCAGCGTGATCAGTCATCGCAGTGGCGAGACCGAGGACACGTCGATCGCCGACCTTGCAGTTGCTGTCAATGCCGGCCAGATCAAGACCGGCGCACCGTCGCGGTCGGAACGGGTTGCCAAGTACAATCGCCTGCTGCGCATCGAGCACGAGCTCGGCGAATCCGCGCTCTACGCGGGAGCGGCGCCGTTCTTCCGAACCGAGCGCCAGCCGGCCTGACCATGACCCGGCGCGTCGATCCCTCCACTACGACTGCGAGAGCGGGGCTCGGTCGCGGTGACGCGGCCGACGGCGTCGACCTGGTCGCTCCACTGAGCCTCGCGTCAGTCCGTGCATACGCCGATCTGCCATCGGTGGATGAGGCGATGGAGGGCCGCAACGCATACCGCCGCTATGGCGGCGGCAACCCGCAACGCCTCGAGGAGGCGATGATCGAGCTCGAGACGGTGCCGGGACACACGCCTCCGGTGGCCCGAGTGACCTCGAGCGGTCAGGCGGCGCTGCTGCTCGCCACCACGCTGGTGGTGACGCCGTCTCGCCCGCGGATCGTGGTCGTTCGCCCCTGCTACGGAGGCACGGATTCCCTGCTCGCCGGGCCGCTCGGCAATCTCGGCGTGCGGATCTCGACAGTCGACCTCCCGGCTGACGGGAGCGGGAATCACGGAGCCATGGTCGCCGCCGCGCTCGGCGCGGATGTCGGCGCTGTCGTGACCGAGGTCATCACCAACCCGCTCATCGGTCTCATCGACGTTCCGGCCATCGCGGCGGCCGCCCACACCGCCGGCGCGGCCTGCGTCGTCGACTCGACGTTCACACCCCCGTTCCTCTTTCAGCCGTTCGCGCACGGGGTGGACCTGGTGTTCCACAGCCTCACCAAGCACCTGGCCGGGCACAGCGACGTGATCGGGGGCGTGCTCCTGGTCGACAGCGGGCATGAGGCGAGCGACTGGCTCGATTCCAACGCTCGGCTGCTCGGGTGCAATCTCTCGCCGTTCGATGCGTGGCTCGCGCTTCGCGGCCTGCGCACCGCGGGGCTGCGCATGGAGCGTTGCAGCGAGAACGCCGCGGCGCTCGCCGACTTCTTCGCGGACCGCGCCGAGCTCCAGGCGGTCCACTACCCTGGAACCCGCGGACCCGAGGACAGGGCGCTCGCCGACCGTCTGCTCCCGTACGGTCGCGGCGCAATGCTCAGCATCGACCTGCGCGGCGGCGGCACCGCCGCCGACGCGTTTATCAGGGGCCTCGACGGCATTCGCCTGGCGCCGAGCCTCGGGGATGTGGCCACCACCGTGAGCTACCCGGCGAGCACGTCGCATCGGGCACTGAGCCCGCAGCAACGCGCCGCGCTCGGTATCGGCGACGGGCTGGTGCGCATCAGCGTCGGCATCGAGCACATCGACGATCTCAAAGCGGAGTTCGATGCAGCTCTCGTCGCCGCATCGGCCGGATGAGGCTCAAAACCGACCGGCAGCGCACCGACCCGGTACCCTAGAGGACATATGGCACACGTTCGACTGGCCAACGGCGGGGATCTCTCCGTGAAGCTCACGGTCGAGGAGATCACCGCAAAGCTCAATGCCTCCGGCGGAGGCTCGGGATTCGTTGAGCTTCCGGGTGAGGATGGGCCGTTCCTGGTTCGCCCCGACGCGGTCATCGCAGTCATCGCCGATCAGCGACGCGGTGCTGCCGGCTTTCGGGTGGCGCAGGGAGCCGAGGCCGGCTGATCGGCGTGACCACGCCGCAGCAACCGGCACAGCCGGCGTTGACGCTCGTACCGAGGGCGATGGGGGAGACGATCACCGAACGCATCGGCAACACGCCGTTGCTGCGCATACGCCTGTTTGAAGACGAGTGCCCGGACGTTGCGGTATATGCCAAAGCTGAGTTTCTCAACCCCGGGGGCTCCGTGAAGGATCGTCCCGCGCTCCGGATGATCGAGGACGGAGAGCGGTCGGGTCTGCTCACGCGCGATCGCACGATCATGGACAGCACGAGCGGGAACACCGGCATCGCCTACGCGATGATCGGTGCGGCCAAGGGCTACCGTGTGCGCCTCGTGATGCCCGGCAACGTGAGCGACGAGCGCCGGCAGCTCGTGACCGCATTCGGCGCGGACATCGTGTACAGCGATCCGCTCGAGGGGAGCGACGGTGCGATCCGTTTGGTTCGGGACATCTATGCGGAAAACCCGGACGCGTTCTTCATGCCCGATCAGTACAACAACGACGCCAACTGGCTGGCTCACTACGACGGCACGGGTGCGGAGATCTGGGAGCAGACGCGCGGGTCGGTGACGCATTTCGTCGCCGCGCTCGGGACGAGCGGCACCTTCATCGGCGTGACCCGGCGCCTCAAGGAGCTGAATCCGGACGTGCAGTGCGTCAGCGTGCAGCCTGCCGAGCCGTGGCACGGACTCGAAGGGCTGAAGCATATGGAGACCTCGATCGTGCCCGGGATCTACGACCCCTCGCTCGCCGACGAGGACATCGGCGTCGAGACCGAGCCTTCGTACGACGTGGCTCGGAAGCTGGCGCGCACCGAGGGGATCCTCGCCGGCCATTCCAGCGGCGCCGCGCTCTGGGCATGCGGGGAGATCGCCAGACGGATCGGCCGCGGGGTGATCGTCACCGTACTGCCCGACGGGGGCGATCGCTATCTGTCCACGGGCCTCTACCGGCGGGCCGGCCGGTGAATTTGCGATTCGCGACGATCGCGCCTGCCGCCGAGCAGCGCCTCCGCGAGCTGGCCGTCGCCGCCTACCCGAACGAGGGATGCGGCGTGCTCCTGGGACGGCGCGACGGGACGCGCATGCTCATCGTCGATGTGACCTCCGCACGGAACATGTGGACGGAGCGCAGCGCCGATCGCTACGACCTTGACCCGGTCGACTTCATGAAGGCCGATCGCGACGCACGCTCTCGGGGCCTCGACGTTGCCGGCATCTGGCACAGCCACCCGGATCACCCGGCCCGACCGTCGCAGTTCGACACCGACCGGGCGTGGCTCGACTACGTCTACATCATCTGCCGGACCACCGCGTCCGGCGCCGAGGACGTCAACGCCTTCGCCCTTGAGGAAGAGGGCGCCCCATTCGCGCAGATCGCGATGGACACCTCGCCGGTCCCGGGCGGAGGGAAATGAGCCCGGCCGGCGCCACTCGCCGGCGCCGTCGCGAGGAAGCGGATCCGATTGCGCCCGCGGTGGGCGTTGTCGCGATCGTCGGGCGGCCCAACGTCGGCAAATCGACGCTCTTCAACCGGCTCACCGGAACGCGGCGCGCGATCGTCGATGCGTTCGCTGGGCTGACGCGGGATCGGCTGTACGGAGTGGTGGAGTGGGGCGGAAAGCGCTTCACGGTGGTGGACACCGCCGGTCTCGACGTGCCCTTGCCCCGGGACGCCCCAACGGACATCGCAGCGCTGACGCGAGCGACGCGCGAGCAGGCGCAGATGGCGATCACCGAGGCCGATGTGTGCTGCTTCATGGTCGACGTACGCGACGGCGTGACTGCGCTGGACGAGGAGATCGCCCAGGCGCTGCGTCGAGGAGGGCGGCCGGTCGTCCTGGTGGGCAACAAGGCGGACAGCCAGGTCGATCGATATCGCGCCGACGAGTTGTATCGCCTGGGGCTCGGTGATCCACTGTTGATCTCGGCGCTGCAGGGGACCGACACCGGGGATCTCCTCGACCGTTTCGTCGCCGAGCTTCCGGAGCACGGTGCCGCCGGGACGGAGCCGGCGGCTGGTGAGGTGAGCGTCGCGATCATCGGCCGGCCGAACACCGGGAAGTCGTCGCTGCTCAACGGGCTCGTGGGCTCGGAGCGCGCGCTCGTCTCTCCGGTGCCGGGGACAACGCGCGACGTGGTCGACACGGTGGTCGCGCTCGACGGACGCAAGATCAGGCTCGTGGACACCGCGGGCATTCGCCGCCGCGGCATCGTCACTGAGAACGTCGAGCGGTACAGCCTCCTGCGCTCGTTGCGCGCGCTGCAGCGCAGCGACATCGGTCTGCTCGTCATCGATGCATCCGAGGGCGCGAGCGCGCAGGACCGGCACATCGCCGGGTACGCCGTCGAGGCGGGAGCGGGACTCGTGGTTGCTGCAAACAAGTGGGACCTCGTGAAGCACGAGGACCGTGTCGATGCGGGATTCCTGAAGAAACTCCAGGACTTCTTCTCGTTTGTTCCCGGCGTGCCGGTGCTGACTCTCTCGGCTACCGAGCGACGCAACCTGAAGCGAGTGATGCCGGCGGTGCTTGCCGTCGCCGATGCGCGAGCTATTCACATCCCAACCCCCGCGCTCAACAACCTCATCCGGAATGCGCTCGACGAGCACCCGCCACGCACCCACAAGGGTCGGCGACTCAAGATCCTCTACGCGACCCAGGCGCGAAGCCCGGTGCCGACGATCGTGCTCTTCGTCAACGACCCCGAGCTGATGCACTTCGCGTACCAGCGATATCTCGAGAACCGGATCCGCGCCGTGTTCGGCTTCGCGGGGGTCCGGTTGCGGATCGTCACCCGTCACCGCGACGAGAGCGACGACTGAGGCATTCTCGGCCTCCCGGGCCGGCGCGTTAGAGTCGCTAGGCGCGCCTCGGGGAGTAGCTCAGATGGTTAGAGTACTGGTCTGGGGGACCAGGGGTCGCAGGTTCGAGTCCTGTCTCCCCGATTCGCAGCCCATTGCAGCTGCAGTGCAGCCATTTGCACTCAGTTGCAGCCGATTCCAACTTGCGGGGATCAGTCACTTTGCAGGGACTAGTCCTCATTCCCTGATTGATGTTCTTTCCTGCAAAACCACTATAAGTCGCGCGACTCTCGGCGGACGATAACCGCTGAGGTAGACCGCCAGGTGAGGTCGGGTGGTTCGTACGGCTCGGCTGACCGCGAGAACCTTCCGCGAATGGCCACTTGGCACACTCGCGCACCCGAGTGTCAAGCTCCTATACCTCTGAGGGCGGCGACCCGGCCAGGTCCCAACGAGTGGAGGAGAGCGTCGATGACATCTTCTGTAAGCGCAACGCCGGCGTCAGAGCCGGAGCATGGTGCGTCACGAGCGGAGAAGAAGGTGGCGATCGTCACCGGGGCGTCGAAAGGGATCGGTGCAGGCATCGCTGCCGCTTTCACCGCGGCGGGTTACGCCGTAGTGGGTACGGCGCTTTCCGTCGAGCCGTCCGCAACACCGGATGTGCTGATGGTACCGGGAGACATCGCGCAAGCCGAGACCGCCGAACTTGTGGTCCGGCAGGGGCTCGATCGGTTCGGCCGGATCGATACGCTGATCAACAATGCAGGTATCTACATCGGGAAGGCGTTCACCGATTACACGCTCGACGATTACATGGCGATCACGTCGGTCAACCTCACCGGGTTCTTCCACATGACCCAGCGGGCCATCGCGCAGATGGTCGCCCAGGGTGGAGGCCACGTCGTCAACGTCAGTACCAGCCTCGTGGAGCACGCGGACGCAAGGGAACCATCGGCCCTTACCTCCCTGACCAAGGGCGGGCTGGAGGCGGTGACACGCTCTCTGGCCACCGAGTACGCCGGACGGGGCGTCCGAGTCAATGCGGTGGCGCTCGGCATCATCGAGACCCCACTTCACGACCCGGCTTCGTACCATGAGCTGGCTAAACGACATCCCCTGGGACGAGTGGGCGAGGTCAGCGACGTGGTCGACGGGGTTCTCTACCTCGAACGCGCCACGTTCGTCACCGGTGCGACGCTCCGTATCGACGGGGGCCGGGCAGCCGGGGGCTGACCAAGCCCGTGGACAGCCACCCCTGGCCTGCACAAGTACGCGATTGAGACAGCGGGCGACGCGACGGGATCTATCGCTAACGCCGCAGCCATTCTGGAGCAGCCGTTCTCGTTGCGGACCCCCGAATCGCACCGCGCGACGGCGGTCTTCTGATCGCCTATGGACATCTCATGTCCGGTGGCGCAATCTGTGGAGCTGCCACGCCGGTGGCAGGGCGGGGTGGTCTCCGAACCGGCGAGATGCGCCACCCGGCGACCAACCCAACCGACACTGAGATTCCCGGCAGGCATCGGTCGAGTGAAAGAGGGTCATCCATGCGATCCGACATCAGACCAGGCGGCGTGTTCCCCGACTACTCGTTGCCCGATCACACCAACATCGTTCGCACACTCAGTGAACTCCAAGGTGACGATCCGATGATCCTCACGCTGGCGCGAGGCAATTACTGTCCGAAGGAACACCAGCAGCACCTGGAGCTCGCAGCGAACTATTCGAAAATCGCCGTTGCCTATACCCAGGTCGTCACCATCGCCACCGATGACCACCACACCCTGCAGGAGTTCCGGGCTTCAGTCGGCGCCCAATGGACCTTTCTCTCGGACCCAGCTCGGACGATCCAAAAGGACCTCGACATCCAGGAATACACCGACCCCGAGCACGATCCGATGATTCCCCACACACTCGTCCTCAAGCCTGGACTCCTTATCCACAGCATCTACAACGGCTACTGGTTCTGGGGACGCCCGTCGTTTTACGACTTGTGGTCCGACTTGTGCGCTGCGTCGAGCGAGATCCGCCCCGACTGGGACCTGAGCAAACCGGGATTGCGCGAGGCCTGGGACGAAGGCGACTACTCGAGCTTCCACGGTTGGAACAAACGGGCCGCCAAGTCGATGCCCACATCGTACGAGTCCTAGAAGACATGGATCTGTCCGTGTCGCATGGAGGACGGCCTGGATCGAAGGGGTAGGTGGCAGTAATGCGAACGCCGGTCTGCGAACTGCTCGGGATTGAACAACCGATTGTCTTGGCGGCGATGGTGGCGGTGCCCGAACTGGCGGCAGCGGTCTCGAATGCCGGTGGGCTCGGCATGGTGACGCTCACGTGGTCCGACCCGGCAGGAGACGTGGTTCGCGAGACGGCGGCGCTCACCGATCGTCCCTTCTGCGGCAACCTTGTTCTCACCTCCGATCAGCACCGTCGCCTCGATCAAGCCCTGGAGGCCGGTTTGCGCATCGTGTCACTGTTTCTGGGAGATCCCGCTGGCTACATCGAGCGGGTCCACGATGCCGGCGGACTGGTTCTGTGTACGGTCGGAAGCGCCAGCGAGGCGCGGCGGGCGGTCGCCCGCGGAGTTGATGTCATCGTGGCGCAGGGTTGGGAGGCTGGGGGGCACGTGGGGAGTCAGATTGCGACGCTCCCCTTGGTGCCCGCCGTCGTAGACGCGGTGGCGCCGGTGCCGGTGATCGCGGCCGGTGGGATCGGGGACGCTCGCGGTGTGGCCGCTGTCCTCGCCTTAGGCGCTCAGGCGGCGTGGGTGGGTACCCAGTTTCTGCTTGCCCACGAGATGCCCATTCACCAGGACTACCGCACTCGCCTGATCAACGCCGTCGAGACCGACGCGGAGTGGTACCCCGACCTCTATGACGTCGATTGGCCGGACTCGCCCCACCGCGCGCTCCGCAACTCGACGGCCGAGATGTGGGAGGCCGCGGGCCGCCCGCCTCTGGAGAGTCGGCCCGGAGCGGGTGATGTCATCGCGCACTTCGCTTCGGGCGAAGCAATCGTCCGCTACGAGCCAGCGCCCCCGATGGTTGGCACCACCGGTGACATTGAAGCGCTCTCCATGTGGGCCGGACAGAGCGTCGCGCTCGCCAGGCAGCTACGACCAGCGGCGGAGATCGTGGCTGACCTCGTGTCGCGTTTGTAAGCCACGCCGGCGGGTTGACCGTCCCATCGCTCTGCCAGAAGAGAAGGTACCCTGGACGGCAAAATGCCATGGTTTCCAGATTTCGTTAGTGCCGGTCGAACTCGCCCGTCGCCAGAGACGGTCCGTCGGCCTTGCTGATCCCGTCCAGCAGTACTTCAACGCCCTCGAGACCGGGCGCACTCACGAACTAGAAGAAATATGGCCCGGCCAAGTGGCGATTTACGACCCCCGCGAGGGGGAAGTGCGCGGTCATCGACAGCTTCGACGGTTTGTCCGCAACAATCAATCGTTGTGGGCTGAGCGCCACGTCCGCATCGAAACGGTAGCCTCCATCTGTGTTGGCGGGCGGGCCGTCGTGGAGCTGCTGGCGCACCTGGACGACTACGCAGGTCAGCCGGTGGATTGGCCGATAGCCGTCGTTGCAGAGTCCGCCGACGAACTGGCGGTCGTGTTCCGCACCTATTGCAGCCAATGGCCAGTCGACGGACAGCGTCACATAAGGCGGCCCCTGCTCGAGCCGGCAGAACACCCAACTGAGTGGCGTTGTCGGCCGATATCTAGCCGCGCTAAGCGCCGGAGATCTCGACTCCATCGTGAGCGCGTTCGCCCCAGATGGGTACTTCCGCGAGTCGATCGGTCCGCACTATCTGCACCGTGGCACGGGTGAGCTGCGTTCGTATTTCGCCGAGTGCTTCAAGGCAGGTGGTGGGCTCAAACTCGAGCAGTGCACTGTGACCGACGACGGCGTACGTTGCGCCCTGGAATTCAACTGTGTTCGATGGGGCAGTCATGACCTGACACCGCAAGCTGGAATTAGCGTCTATGAGCGAGGTCCGGACGGTTTGCTGGCGGCCGCCCGAATCTACGACGACATCGAACCGCCCGTTTGACAGTTGCGCGTCGACTGGGGATTGCAGCGACCTTGGGCATCAACAAAGACGACCAAAAGGGCGGAACTCATCGCAGTCCAGTAAGAGCGAGGGACAGGCGCAACCGACTCAACATCGGCTGGGCTCGCGTGAGATCTTTGCACCAGATCGTTTGAAGTTTGGAGGCCACATGCGCAGCGACATCCGTGAAGGTGAGACGTTTCCCGACTACGAGCTCGCCGATCAATCCGGCCGGCGGCGGTCCCTGTCGGAGCTCCAGGGGGGCAACCCAATGGTGCTCCATCTGTCCCGTGGCGGCTTCGATCCCAAAGAGCATCAGTTCGTGCGGCAATTGGTCAACGTATATCCCGAGTTCAGGAATGCTTACACGCGATTGGCCCTCATCTCGACCGACACTCAGCTGAACATCAATGAGTTCCGGGACGCGCTGGGCGCCACGTGGCCGTTCTTGTCGGACCCCGATCGGGTCGTGCAAAAGGATCTGGACATCAAAGAGTTCACGGATGAGCCGCACGATCCGATGATCCCGCACACCTTCGTCCTCGAGCCCGGACTCAAGATCTTCAAGATCTACAACGGATACTGGTACTGGGGCCGGCCCACGATGGCAGAGCTCCACGTAGATCTGCGGGGCGTGTTCAAGAAGATTCGTCCCGACTTCGACCTGGCGGCCCCGGGGTTGAGGGAGGCATGGGAACGCGGAGACCGGAATCAGTTCCTCGTCGACACATTGGAGGAGCCGATCCGGTACACCGAAGGCAAGAGCATCGGCATCAAACGCTGACCATGGGTTGTCGCAGCGCCCCCTCCTCTCGGGTTCTCGCCCATAGGAACAACTGCTGGCAGGCCGGGCGGAGAAGTTGCGACGTGCAGTGCATCGCCATTCGCCCCAGTGCGCTGGAACGACGCCGAACCCCGAGTGCGACGTATGTTTCAAATGCAGGGCGTTCGCCTGGGTGCGACAATCCTTTCGGACCAGACAGAGGAGGTAGGGATGGGCACCCTCCCTGGACAGAGCGCACCCGGCGGGACGCCGAGCAACGAGCCGACCGATCTCAAGCTGGAGGCGGTCGTTATCCCCGTGGCCAACGCCGATCGCTCCAAGGGGTTCTACGCTGGCCTCGGCTGGAGGCTCGACGCCGACTTGTCCTTCGACAACGGCTTCCGAGTCGTGCAATTCACGCCACCTGGATCGCAGTGTTCTGTGCAGTTCGGCTCCCACATCACGAGGGCGTCACCCGGATCCGCCCACGGCCTGTACCTGATCGTGTCTGACATCGAAGCCGGGCGGGACGACCTTGTCAGCCGGGGAGCCAGGGTCAGTGGGGTGTTCCATTCAGGAGCACCCGGAGCGCAACTCGACCCTGACGGGACGGGTGATCGGGTCAATGGGCCGGATCCGGATCACAAGAGCTACAGGTCTTTTGCCACGTTCGAAGACCCCGACGGCAACAGTTGGCTGCTCCAAGAGGTGACCGATCGCCTGCCGGGCCGCCTCGATCCGACTACCGCTTCGTTCGGCTCCGCCGGTGCCCTGGCTACAGCATTGCGCCGCGCGGAATCGGCCCACGCTGAGCACGAGAGGCGCGTCGGCCGGGCTGACTCGGACTGGCCCGACTGGTACGCAGACTACATGGTGCGCGAACAGAGTGGCCAGGATCTTCCCGTATGACCGATTTCGACGTGATCGTGCTGGGCGGCGGTGCGCCCGGTGAGCACTGCGCCGGGGCCATCGCGGCGCGCGGGCTTCGTGTCGCCGTCGTCGAGCGGGAGTTGGTCGGCGGCGAGTGCTCCTATTGGGCGTGCATCCCGTCCAAGTCCCTCTTGCGTCCGGGGGAGGCGGTCCAAGGCGCCCGCGACGTGGGCGCCAGCGCCGACGTGAATGTGCAGGCGGCGCTGGACTGGCGAGACTACATGGTGTCCGGCTATTCGGATGCGGGACAGGAGAAGTGGTTGGCGGATCGGGGCGTCTCGCTAGTCCGGGGCACGGGTCGGCTCGCCGGGCCCGGCGTGGTCGACGTGGACGGCACGCGCCACACGGCGAAGCATGTGGTCTTGGCGACGGGCGCGGATCCTTTCGTTCCACCCGTTCCGGGGCTCGACGGCCTGGTCGGCGTGTGGGGCACGCGCGAAGCGACGGCAATGAAGACGGTTCCCAGCCGCCTCATCGTGCTCGGAGGCGGCTCGGCTGGTGTGGAGCTCGCACAGGTGGTGCGGCGGCTCGGTGGTCAGGCCGTGCTCGTCGAGGGCGCCCGTCGGCTGATCCCGCGAGAGCCGGTCCCCCTCGGCGTGGCTCTCACCGAGGCAATGCGGCGGGACGGGATCGAGTTGCACCTCGGAGTCCAAGCCTCGAAGGCCTCGCACGACGGCGGCGACTACGTCCTGACGCTCTCGGATGGGACCTCGGTACAAGGAGATCGACTGCTCGTGGCGACCGGCCGCCGTCCGCGTGTCGAAGGGATCGGGCTCGAGACGGTCGGTATCGAGGCGAATCCACACGGCGTCGTGGTGGACGAGTATCTGCGTGCCGGTGACAACATTTGGGCCATTGGGGATGTCAACGGGATCTGGCCGCTGACGCACGTTGGCGAGTACGAGGGAGACGTGGTGGCGGCGAACATCGCGGGAGAGAGCCACCCGACGAACTATGAAGCCGTGCCGCGCGTCACCTATACCGATCCGCAGGCGGCCGCTGTCGGTGCCGCGGAGGCACCCTACAGCAGCACGACGCTCCTGACCAGCGTGTCCAAGACCGCGACGTACAACCACCATTACGCCCAGTCGAACGGATTCTTGACCCTGCTCAGCGACGGCGCCCGGTTGACCGGCGCCTACGCCCTCGGGGCCGAGGCCGGCGAGTGGCTCCAGCAGGCGACGCTCGCCATACGTGCGCGCGTTCCGTTGGAGGTATTGAGCGACGTCATCCAGCCGTTCCCGAGTTTCTCGACCATCTTCGATTCGGCTTTCAAAACCCTTCGAATGGAGATCGCCAAAATGCCGCCGTCTTTGCAGCGCATATAGGCGCAGCTGGCACGGCTATGACCGTCGAAGATCATCGGAGGTAGCAGATGGCCGAGGTCACTCCCCGCCGAGAGGGAATCCTGCTCACACACTTCATCGTATCGGACGATGTCGAGCGCTCTCGGCGCTTCTACACCGAAGTCCTTGGGGGCCGGGTCGCCTTCTCCAGCCCCGGAGGACCGACCAATGTCGCACTCGCCAATAGCTGGATCGTCATCAATGCCGGCGGAGGCCCGACCGACGACAAACCGGAGGTCACCCTGGAGACGCCCGGCGACCCAAATCGGGTGAGCAGCTTCGTCAACATCCGGGTCAACGACATCGACACGGTGTACTCCGAATGGAGCGCGCGGGGCGCTCAGTTCCTGACGCCTCCGAAGCAGCATCAATACGAGATCCGTTGCTACATCCGTGATCCCGATGGTCACCTGATCGAAGTGGGACAGACCACCGACCCGCAGGGGGACTGGGTACCCGATCACTGGCCATCGATTACGCCCGCCGACGGGCTCCCAAGGCCCCCAGCGGGAATCGTGCTGGCCCACTTCATCGTGTCGGGCGATGTCGAACGCTCTCGCCGCTTCTACACGGATGTGCTCGGGGGCAGGGATGCCTTCTCCGGACCCGGAGGCCTCACCTATGTCCAATTGTCAAACAGTTGGATCATCATCAACGTCGGTGGGGGGCCGACCGACGACAAGCCGGAGGTCACCCTTGAGACGCCCGCCGATCCCTACCGGGTCAGCAGTTTCCTCAATGTACGAGTGACGGACATCCACGCTGTGTACACGCAATGGAGCGCGCGCGGTGCGGAATTCCTGACGCCACCGAAGCAGCACCAGTACGAAATCCGTTGCTATTTCCGCGATCCCGATGGTCATCTCATCGAGGTGGGACAAACGACGGACCCGGGGGGAGATTGGTTCCCCGATCAATGGTCATCGAGCACGTCGCAATGATCTTCCTGACCGGGCGGAGATCTCCATCATGACCACGGCGATCATCGGCACCGGAGGCATCGGATCGGCCATCGCGCGTCAGCTCGCCTCCGGCGGGGAGGCCCTGCAGCTCTCGAGCGCCGACAACGAGTCGGCACGAAGGCTCGCTGAGGTGATCGGCGCGGCTGCTGTCGTGGCGGTGGACAACCGGAGCGCTCTGCAGGGAGCCGACGCTGTCATCCTCGCGCTGCGGTTCTCCGTTCTGAAGGACGTCATCGACGAGATCGCCGACGCGCTGGGCCACAAGTCCCTCATCGCTCCGAGCAACCCGGTCGGCCTCGACGCGCAAGGGAAGGTTGTGCGGCTCCTACCACAAGGGCAGTCATCTGGCGAGACGATCGCCGGGTGGTTGCCGACCGGGGCACGGTTGGCCATGGCGTTTGGCACCATGTCGGCCGATCTCTTCGAGTCCTCGAGCAACCGAACACCCGAACCCGCCGTTCTGTTCTACGTGACTGACGACGACCGTGGGAGCGACGTAGTCGAGCGGTTGATCCGGACGGCCGGCTTCGAGCCGATGAAGCTCGGCGGGATCAAACAGTCGAGCCGACTAGAGGTGGGCGGGGACCTTCACGATCTCGTAGTCGGCCCGGCAGAAGCGCGGTCGCTGATCGCTGGGGCCTGACGCATTGCCGCCCCGGGCGAGCCGCCTCATAGGTCGGGCCTTCGTCCAGACCCCGCTGACCGCTGGCATCGCCGCTCAAATCTTGAAGCGACCGAGACCCAAATCAGGAGTGAGGCCGTGAACAGTCATCTTCCCGATCCTCGCCTGAACCTGGTCTACCGATTGGAAGCGACCGTTGGCGACCCCCAAGACGTCGGCCAGATCTCCGCCGGTCAGCGGCGCATCGTTCCACTGACTGGCCGACCTGACCAGCAGCAACGCGGCGCAGTCCGCCTGCTGGCGTCAGACTAGGCCGAGAATGCTCCTGCTCGCCGTGTAGACCGAAACGAGCACGAGCAGGCCGGCGAAGCTTCGCTCCAGCGCGGACGTCGGCACCCTGGCGGCAAGGCCACCGCCCACAACCGATCCTGCCATGGCCGCTGCCGTAAAGGGAACGACCACGTGCCAGTCGAGGGCCGTCACATCTCCGCGGGCCGCGAGCGCGACCACGCTGTTGAACGCGATGACCAGGAGGCTAGTGCCCACAGCTTCAGGCATGCCGAATCCGAGTGCCAGAACCAGACCCGGAACCACGACGAATCCGCCGCCGACTCCGAAGAAGCCCGTCATGAAGCCCACGACCGTGCCGACAGTGGCGACCCCGACGAGCCGTTTGGCGGTCAGTCCGTCTCTGACCGCCCGGCGCGCGGATGGCTGCACCGAAGTGGTTTGCGCCGACCGCTGCAGCATGGCTCCCGCGGCTAGGAGCATGAGACCGGCGAACGCGAGCAACAGAACATTCGGGTTGACCAACTTGTTGATGTCCGAACCGAGTAGGGATCCGCCAATACCGACGACCCCGAAGACAAGTCCGGGGCCCCAACGCACGCGTCGCGAGCGGGCATAGCCGATGGTCCCGGTGAGGGCTGTCACACCGACGATTACCAAGGACGCGCTGGTGGCGTTCCGAGGGTTCTCACCGATCACGTAGACGAGCGCCGGGACAGTCAGGATCGATCCGCCGCCGCCGAGTCCTCCAAGTGAGACGCCGATCAGCAACCCCAGAGGCAGGACGAGGAGGGAGAAAGTCACGGGCTAGTGATGGCGTAAGACTGGGGTACGGTCATCCGCTCAGCATACCCTGGGGGGTATGGTGTAGACTGACACCATGAACCAGACGTCCTCGCCGGAACCACAAGGCATCAACTTCGATGACGCGACACTGGCTGACCTGCAGCGACGGTTGCGCAGGGTGGAGGGCCAGGTCCGCGGTGTTCAGCAGATGCTCTCAGCGCGTCGTGATTGCCGTGATGTGGTGACACAGATCGCCGCTGCGAACAAGGCACTCGAACAGGCCGGGTTCGTCCTCGTTGCAGCTGGGTTGACCTGGTGCCTGGAAGACCCGCGCCGGTCCGCCGCCGCCGGATACGACATCGGCGACGTCCAGAAGATGTTCCTCAAGCTCGCCTGATGGTCGCAGCCGGAGGTCACGACCTGAACCACTCATCGACTTCGCAATTTTCAAACCACGAGTCTCAAGAACTGAGAGAGGAACACAGATGACAACGATCAACCTGACTGCGGAGACCTTCCGACCGACCATCGAGGCAGACGGCATCGTGCTGGTCGATTGGTGGGCATCATGGTGCGGCCCGTGCCGCGCATTCGCGCCCACGTTCGAGGCTGTCGCACAGAAGCATGAAGACGTGGTCTTTGCGAAGGTCGATACCGAGGCTAACCAAGAACTCGCCGGTGGCGCAGGGATTATGTCCATCCCCACGCTCATGGCCTTTCGGGACGGCATCTTGCTGTTCTCCCAGCCCGGCGCCCTGCCTGCAACAGCGCTCGAGGATCTCATCGCGCAAATCCGTGCACTCGACATGGACAGCGTGCGCACGTCAGTCGCAAGCGGGGTGGCATGACGGGCGACGCGCGTGTGTAGAGCAGTCACCTGCAAGACCTGCCGGCGCCCAACCTGGGCCGGGTGTGGTGTGCACGTCGAACAGGTACTTGGCCATGTTCCTCGTGATCAGCGCTGCCAGTGCGATGTCCGGCCGACTGCAACGCCGACCTCGCGAGAAGCCTCGCCGTCGTGGTTCGGGCGCCTGCGCGGACGGTAGGGCGACCCTGACCGTTGGTTGACGAATGATGACGTGGTGAGTGGAGCACCCGTGGTGAGCCGCATCCCGCCGGGATCGATGCGAGATGAGGCGTCAGGCGCGCACCCTCACGTCGATCTTGAGATCACGGGGATGACGTGCGCATCCTGCGTACGTCGCGTGGAGCAGGCCCTCGAGAAGGTCGACGGCGTTGTCTCGGCCACCGTCAACCTGGCTACCGAGCTGGCGGGGGTCGATACGGGAGACACAGTTGACGCCGACAGCCTCATCACAGCGGTCCGAAATGCCGGCTACGAGGCGCGCATTGTCGCGCCAGAACGCAACGCCATGGTTCTCGCCGCCGAACGCCGTCTCCGCAGGAGCGCCGACGTTCGCCGGCGTGCACGCCAACTCGGTGTTGGGGTGCTGCTGAGCGGGGTGACCTTGCTGCTCAGCTACGGATTCGGTTCATGGCGTTGGTCGGGGTACTTCCAACTCGCCATCGCCCTACCCGTGTGGCTCTGGGTGGGCTGGAAGTTCCATCGCGGCGCGTTGCGGGCCGCACGGCATGGCTCGGCGAACATGGACACGCTGGTCTCGCTGGGGTCGAGCGTCGCCTTCATCTACTCAGCCGCCGCAGTGTTCGTGCTTCCCGGCCAGGCAACCTTCTTCGACGTCGCCGCCCTCATCGTCACATTGATCTCGGTGGGCAAGCTCCTGGAGGTGATCGCACGTGGTCGAGCCGGTGGCGCCATCGAGGCGTTGGCAGGTCTGCAGCCGCGCACTGCGCAGCTGCTGGCTCGCGCGGCCAGGTCGGCTGACTGGCGGAAAGCGACACCAGTCGACTTCCCTGTCGATGGGCTTCGGTTCGGTGACATCGTGCTCATCCGACCAGGGGAGCGGGTGCCCACCGACGGCGTGATCATCGATGGCTCGGGTGCGGTGGATGAGTTGATGCTCACTGGCGAGAGCATGCCCGCGATGAAGCGGCCAGGGAACCAGGCGATCGGTGCCACGGTCAACGGCAACTCGGCCCTGGTGATCCGCGTCACCAGGGTGGGATCGGAGACGACGCTGGCCCACATCCTCGCCATCGTCGAGCGGGCGCAGACGGAGAAGGCCCCCGTGCAGCGACTCGCCGACCAGGTTTCCGCCATCTTCGTTCCCGCGATCCTGTTGATCGCTGCGGCTACCTTCGTGGGCTGGATGCTCACCGGGCATAGCTTCGTGGTGTCGATGATCCCGGCGGTCGCAGTGCTCGTTGTTGCCTGTCCGTGCGCGCTGGGATTGGCGACGCCCGTGGCCGTCATGGTTGGCACGGGACGAGGCGCTGAGCTGGGACTGCTGATCCGCGGCGGGGAATCGCTCGAGCGCATTCAAGCGTTGCGAGCGATCGTTTTCGACAAGACGGGCACGCTGACGCAGGGGTCGCCGGAGGTGGTGGAGGTCATCCCGATCGCTGGGCGGGTGAGCGCTCTCCGGGCCCTGGCGCTCGCCGGCTCGCTCGAGCAGGCTTCGGAGCACCCGCTGGCGAGAGCGATCGTGGCCAGCGCCGCGCGGAATAGCGCACTGGTACAGCCCGCGTCCGTGGAGGCCATCCCCGGAGGTGGCATCCGCGGGGAGGTCCAAGGAACGCACGTGCTCGTCGGATCGCTCGCGTGGCTGCAGGGCCAGGGGATCCCCACCGCTGACGCCGAGCATCCGGCGGCAGCCATCTGCGAGCAGGCGCGCACGGCGATCGCCGTGTCGATCGACGGCAGCGTCGCCGCGCTGATCGCGGTAGCGGATCCGATCCGCGCCGACAGCCGGGTGGGTGTCGATCATCTGTGCCGCCTCGGCCTGCACGTCGTCCTCGCCAGCGGGGACCGCGCGGCAACCACGCAGGCGATCGCAGCTGAGGTCGGGATCGCCGACGTGCACTCCCAACTCAGCCCAGAGGACAAGGCGAGCCTCATCCGCAGCCTGCGCTCGAGTTCTCGGGCCTGTCGCCATGGTCGGCGACGGCATCAACGATGCGCCCGCGCTGGCACTCGCGGACGTCGGCATCGCGCTGGGTACCGGGACCGGCGTGGCCATGGAGACCGCAGACATCACCCTCGTGCACGGCGACATCGAGGCGGTGAGTGTCGCGATTGCGCTCTCGCGGGCGACGCTGCGCGTCATCCGCCAGAACCTCGCGTGGGCATTTGGCTACAACCTGGTGCTCGTCCCGCTGGCGATGGTGAGCATCCTGCCGCCGATCGTTGCCGCACTCGCCATGGCGTGCAGTTCGGTGACGGTGGTGCTCAACGCGCTGCGGCTGCGTCACTTCTCTCCACAGCGCCGCCAGGGATCAATCGGGGCCACCGGTGACACGCAGCCCAGGATTGCCGAGGCGGCGTGAGTTGTCCGACCGTTAAGGCGTCACAGCTTTGGTGATTCTGCTGGGAAGTTCGTCCGCGCCACAAGGTACGCTGGCTGTCGGCCGGCTCCATCCATCACCACGGATGCACGAACCGGCCGAATGGTGCGCAGGCGTCTCCTTACAGGATGGCTGCGACCTCCGTGCGGAGGGTCCGCCTCGCGCGGACAAGAAGAGATCGCACCGCCGGTACGGTTGTGTCGAGGCGCCGCGCCACCTCGCTGATGCCGAGGGCTCCGCCCTCATGGAGGACGAACGCGACGCGCTGCCGCTCGGGTAGCGCAGCCACGGCCGTTAACACGGCGTTCCCGACTGTTCGCCGCTCGGCGAGAGCCTCAGGGTTCTGCGTCAGCGCCCGCCAACATCAGGAGCTCGCTGTCGCCGGAATGTTCCTCGAGCAAGCCGTCGAGCGACGTTGCCATCAGGCGCCTGCGCAGCATCCGGCACTCGTTTGTGGTGATGCGATGCAGCCACGTGCGCACCGTCGCCTCGCCCCGGAAGCCCGCGATGTGCTCGGCCGCCTTCACGAGCGACGATTGAGCGACATCCTCGGCGCCCTCAGGATGGCCGCATAGCTGCCGCGAGAGGCGAGCGACATCCTCCGCCTGCGCCCAGACGAGATCCGCCTGCCCCTCGGGCTCAGCAATGTCAGCTACGTTCATGCCACGAGCTTTACCCGGCGACGGGGGGTGCGCTACGGCCGAATGACCTCCCCAGCAGGATCGATGTCCTGCGACCGGCCCACCTCTACCGATTCGGGCCAGACCCAAACCATCGAGAAGGCCGGCTCGTCGTCGCCAACTGGACTTCGGCTTTGTCGCGCACACGTGATTCCTGGCGCCGACCACGGATCATGTCGCGCCCGAGGGTCCTCCGGCCCGGGCATTCAGGGCCTTCGCCCCTGGCCCGAACGCCCGGGGAGCGCGAGGATTGCATCGATGAGCATTGAAGTGATCTCGGTTGAGGCAACGCAGCGGACGCCGCCGTACGCTCAGCCGTGCTATTGGGGGCAGCGAGCATGAGCGCGCCTCCGCGGATGCACTCGCCCAGCGATGTCCAGCCGGCTGCCGCCGACCTCCTGGGGCTGCTGGCGGATCCGAATCGACGGCAGATCTTCCTATTGATCATGAGAGGGGAGCGTTGCAACTGCGAGCTCGCCGAGGAGTTGGACCTTCCCCAGAACCTTGTCTCCCACCACCTCAGCAAGCTGCGTGAGGCTGGCCTGGTGCGCGAGCACCGCGATCTTCACGATGGGCGCTGGATCCACTTCACGGTGAACCCGCTGAAGCTGAAGATCGCCTGGGATGCCCTCACGGCAGCATTCGGCCCGGCCTCGCTTGGGTCGCGTGCTCCCGCCTGCCACCAGCGCGCTGAGCGGTCGTCGGCGATGACGCCCGAGGCGACGTCCCGACTGGCAGCTACAGCAACGGCGATTGGCCCACCGTGAACGCGCCAGCTGTCCAGGCGATCGCCAACCCGAGAGGGGACGGTGTCGACATCTCGGCGCGGCCCGGGGCCGATCCCCCTCGCGGGCACGAACGACTGCGGCTCGCTCTGGGCATCGCGGCTGCGGTGGTCATCTGGGTAGGCGCCTACAGTCAGCTCGACACCTTCGCCGCATGGCTGACGTACGACGTGATCCGTCTTGATCGCAGTACCCACCTTGGCAGTGCCGTCGACTTCTTCGCCACCGACATCCCGAAGATCTTCCTTCTCCTGTCGGGGATCATCACGGTCGTCACGGTCATCCGCAGCTACTTCCCGCCTGAACGCGTGAAGCGGGCGCTGGCCGGCAAGGGCGAGTTCGGTGGCACGGTACTGGCGGCGCTGCTGGGGACCGTTACCCCCTTTTGCTCGTGCTCGGCGGTGCCGATGTTCATCGGATTCGTTGAGTCGGGGCTGCCGCTCGCCGTCACGTTCGGGTTCTTGATCGCCGCACCGGTCGTCAACGAGGTCGCCCTCGTACTCCTCGCCGGCCTGTTCGGCATCCAGGTCGCCCTCCTCTACGTCGGCCTGGGCTTAGTGGTCGCAGTGGTGGGTGGCACGGTGATCGGCCGCCTGCACTTGGAGAACCAGGTGGAGGACTACGTCTATCAGATCAAGGTTGGGGAAGCGGAGGCAGCGCAGCTTCGCTTCGCGGATCGCCTTCGGGGCGGCGTCGTCTACACCAAGGACATCCTGCGCCGAGTGTTCCCGTGGGTTTTGGGCGGCATTGCCGTCGGTGCCTGGATCCACGGCTACGCACCGACCGGACTTGTTGTGCAGTACGCCGGGCCGGGCAATCCCCTGGCGGTGCCGCTGGCGGTACTTATCGCGATACCGCTGTACTCGAACGCGGCAGGGACGATCCCCATCGTGCAGGCGCTGCTCGCGAAGGGCATGCCGATGGGCACAACCCTCGCCTTCATGATGGCGATCACCGCCATCTCCACTCCGGAGATGATCATCCTGCGCCGGGTGATCAAATGGAAACTGATCGCCGTCTTCATCGCGATCGTGACGGTGGCAATCATCGCCATCGGGTATGTCTTCAATGCCATCTTGTGACGCGTTGCCGGAATCGGCGCGGCCAGAAGGCGCGACGGGAACATGCGATCTCGATGATGCTGCGCCGGTGCAGTTGAAGAAGCGGCTGCTGGTCCATGTCGCTGCGGTAAGGGCTCCGCTTTCCTCCGCGGTCATTCCCAGACGACTGCGGAGGACGCTGCAGTTCAGAAGTATCGGAGGCGGTCGAATGAGAGGTGCGTGGTCCGCGCCTGCTGCGAGCGTCGAGAACCGTGATGAAGGCAAGGCTTCGAAAATGGAGGAACACGCATGAACGTCAAGATCCTGGGAACCGGCTGCGCCAACTGCAAGCGTCTGGAGGCGCTCGTGCGGGAGGTCGCCGACGCCGAGCATGTGCAGACAGACATCGACAAGGTCACCGAGATCCCGGCCATCATGGCCTACGGCATCATGCACACACCAGGGCTGGTGATCGACGGGAAGCTCAAGGCGAGTGGGCGCATTCCTTCCAAGGGAGAGGTCGCGGGCTGGTTGCTGACGGCTACATCGATCGCGTAGGACCTGACGCTCAATCGTTCGGGCCAATTCCACCGTCCGATGGTCGGGCTGGGAACGATCAGACTTATACCGGCAGTGCGAATATCGTGTTATGTGCTAGTACTTCGCATGCCAATGCGTATCTCACGAGTCCCAGCAGAGCGGCGAGCGTGCTGATCATCAGCAACAAGGGCAACGACACCTTCTCGGCAGCAGCACCGCGATGACCTACATCATCGCGGGGCGCTGCTACAACGTCATCAAATGCAACAACGGTCCCGGGTTTATCCAGGAGCGGGGCCACCACGACGACGTCGTGACGAATACCAGCGGCGACACTGCGGCGGCGAACTGAACTGAGATACCCAGGCGGGGAGGGACGCACGCGTCGAGAGCGTCCTCTTCCCGGCTGCGTCGGTGAGCGCGCGGGACGTCGCGAGGTTGTCTCGGAGTCCCATCTGCTATTGAACCCTGCCATCGACGTTGAAGGGCACTGAAGACCACGGTCGTGCCGGGAGTCTGGACACCGCGTCGATCGTTAATCGAACCCCAAGGGGGTGTCGATGGAGATAAGCCTCGCATGCGTGCACGCGTATCGCGAAGGGCATGAAGCCCATCCCCAGACGGCATGGCCTAGCAAGCAAGTGCAGTCGGATACTGGTCGAACTGGCACGCTGCATCAAGGGGTCAGCATTGGCGAGCACGGAGAGGTAGTGGCCGTCGTGGCTGGCACGAGGTGCAGACGACCTCAGTCGGAATGGCGAGTACCCACAAGCACGCTGTCTTTCATTCCGTCATCGCGCTGACCTCGAGCCGGTAGGTGGAGGCTTTGCGCAGGCCGCTGTTGGAGCAGTTCGTGCTCACCCAACGGATCGCAGCCACCGTTGGGTCAGGCTGTTTGACAACGAATACGTCACCACCTCTGTTCGCCAAACGGCGATCCTCTGAACACTGCTCCGCTACGTCGACCCGAGTTCGTGTCCATACCCCTGGGGGTATCTGCTATGCTTGGTCCCAGCAACGCAGATGGAGGTCTGACATGGCACGAGTCGTAGTCCTGGGCGGAGGAATAGCCGGCCACACGGCGGCGCTCCATCTCTCCCGGATGCTCAAGCGCCCTGACGAGGTCGTGGTGGTCACGCCGAACTCGCGGTGGAACTGGATCCCCTCGAACATCTGGGTCGGGGTGGGCAAGATGAAGGCGGATCAGGTGACCTTCAAGCTCGGACCGATCTACAAGCGCAAGGGCATCGGCTACGAGCAGGCCCTGGCCACTGCCATCCACCCCGAGGGCGACTCGACGCACGACTCACCCTACGTCGAGGTGACCTATACCGACCCGACCCGCGCCGGTGAGCACGGGGAGTTGACCTATGACTACCTGATCAACGCCACCGGTCCCAAGCTCAATTTCGGCGCCACCCCGGGCCTGGGTCCCGACGGTCACTCCTATTCGGTGTGCACGGCGGGTCACGCCGTCGAGGCGTCGGTCGCACTCGAGGCCTCGATCGCCAAGATGAAGCGGGGCGAACACCAGGTGCTCGTCATCGGCATGGGGCACGGCACCTGCACGTGCGAGGGCGCGGCGTTCGAGTACGCCTTCAACGTCGAGCACGAGGTGCGCCAAGCCGGGGTACGCCACCTGGCCGACATCGTGTACCTGACCAACGAGTACGAGCTCGGTGACTTCGGTGTCGGCGGGCTGACCTTCACCCAGCAGGGATTCCAGACGACGTCGAAACTGTGGACGGAGTCGCTCTTCCGGGAGCGGGGAATCCGGGCCATCACCGGGGCCCATGTGATCGGCGTCGAAGAGGGCATGGTCCGCTACGAGCAGCTGGACGGCACCGCCAACGCACTGGCGTTCGACTTCGCCATGCTCCTCCCTCCCTTCCGAGGGGTCGACCTCCAGGCGTTCGACAAGGAGGGTCAGGACATCAGCGCCGAGCTCTTCGCCCCCAACGGGTTTATGAAGGTCGACGCCGACTACACGGCCAAGCCCTTCGAGGAGTGGCGGGCCGAGGACTGGCCGCGCACCTACCAGGTACCCCGGTACCTCAACATCTTCGCCGTGGGCATCGCCTTCGCTCCGCCCCACCAGATCTCGCGACCCCGGACGTCGCCCCACGGGACGCTCATCGCGCCGTCGCCTCCACGGACAGGCATGCCCTCGGGGATCATGGGCAAGCTGGCCGCCACCAACATCGCGGCCATGATTGAGCAGGGGGACGCCGTTCAGGTCCGGTCGGCCTCGATGGCCGACATGGCCGCGGCCTGTGTGGCCTCGGCCGGGTCCGGCCTGCGCCACGGGAGTGCGGCCTCGATGACCATGTACCCGGTCGTGCCCGACCTCGAGAAGTACCCTGGCACGGGGCGCAGCCTCAAGGACACCTTCGGTGAGATCGGCCTGGCCGGACACTGGATCAAGCTGGCACTCCACTACATGTTCATCTACAAGGCCAAGGCCCGCCCGGGCTGGCACCTGATCCCCGAGTAGAAGAGGAGAGGACGATGGACCACACCGCTGTCGACATCGCCAGTGCGCCGCTCCCGACGGCCAAGACCCTTCGGGCTCGCACGAGCCTGGTCTCCCAGTTCGGGCGCTTCCTCGCCATCAACCTGAAGATGGCGAAGATCATCCGGAAGGAACACCGCTGAGCGCTTCGGCACTCGAAACGAAGAGAGGGACAAACGAAGTGTGCAGCGGTGACATGCAGGCAGTGCGGCCGACCGTCCTGGAAGGGGTGTGATATGCACGTGGAGCAGGTGCTGGGGCACGTCGCTCCAGATGACCGTTGCCAGTGCCGTGCTCGCACGGCCACGAAGGGACGACACTGGTTCAGCCGATGAGCCCGAGCTCGAATCAACCCTCAGTGACTATGCGCGTGGATTGCGCTTGGCACAATGTGGCGCACCAGAGGCGAATGGTGCGACCCGATTGGCCGTTCCGCGCAAGCCGCAGGTGACTATCTCAGAAGCCATCGTGATTCTCCTTACGAGCGAAGCGACACCAGGGCGTCGAGCGTAGTATTCACGCGGTCCATCGTCATCTTGCTGAGGTTGGCTTCAGAAAGACAACCGCGTAACCCCGAACTCACGATGACGTTCCCTACTCGATCCAGCGCTGCCCGCGCAGCCGATAGCTGCGTGACGATTTCCGAACAGTCCCTGCCTTCATCCACCATTCGTTGTAGCCCGCGGATCTGCCCCTCCACCCGACGAAGGCGGGCAACGATGGCATCGCGATCCTTATCCGCAAACGTCTCGGCTTTCATCAAACCGGGACCTTCGCTTCTACCGCGTCCTTGAATTCGCAGAACGCAGCATACGCGCGCGGCCCATAGATAGTTGCAGGTCCCCCACCCATCAAGAAGGTAACGCCGATAGCTTCGGCCGCCTCTATCCGCGACGCGCCTGCGCGAGCGGCCGATTGCCCGTGCGAAGCGATGCAACCATCGCATTGCTCAATCACTCCGATCGCAAACGCGATCAGTTCCTTGGTCTTGACATCCAAAGCTCCTGCTTCGAATGCTGCGTGATGGAGGGCTTGAAATCCCTCGTACGCACCGGGTATCTGTTTGCGAAGCTCGCCGTGAAGTGGACGCAGATCGTCGAGGACCTCTTTGCCATGTGAGTGTGTCATGGCCCCATGGTACCCCGTAGGGTATCCCCTAAACCCGGCCAGTTCCTTCCTTTAGACGGGAAAGAACCGCTGAGCCTCGAGCCCAGCTGAGACGATGGTTGATAGCGAGATTGGCCCGAACGCGGCGGGGATCGGCCCGGCCGAGTTGGTGGATCCGGGATAAAGTAATCTACGTCAAACCATGAGCATCGCAGACATCGGTCCCCGTCCCCAGGCGTTCAATCTGGAGACCGAGACGCTCGAGAACCCGAACTACCGCACCGTGGCTTGGAGCGGCACCTACCTGCAGGTCACCCTCATGTCGATTCCGGTCAACGGCGACATCGGACTAGAGAAGCACCCTGACACCGACCAGTTCATTCGGCTCGACCGCGGCCGCGGTCGAGCCCAGATGGGACACGGCAAGGACGAACTGACCTTCGACCAAGAGGTAACCGACGGCTGGTGCGTCATCGTTCCGGCCGGCAGCTGGCACAACGTCACCAACATCGGCGACGAGCCGATGCAGGTCTACACCGTCTATGCGCCGCAACACCACACGCCGGGCAAGGTGCATCAGACCAAGGCGATCGCCAACACCGACACCGACGACGAACCTGCCGACTGGTCTGTTCAACCAGACCCGGTCGCAGACCAGCACGCCTAAGCTAAGACGTGACTGCATCCACTAATCGGATACGGCGACATCGAGGGTATCGCCGGTATCCAAGCTGGGTCAGACCTGCCCGCGACGTCACGTCGCTTTACTCGCTGTCGCGGTTGGCCGGGGGACGACCACCACGGGACATGGGGCGTGTTCGACGCATTGTTGGCTGACAGGGCCGAGCAGAAGACCAGCTAATCCCCCATGCCCTCGGGAGCTGCATCGCGTGCTCGAGGACGCGGCGCAACACGTCCGTGTCGGCACCCTCGAATTGATCCAGCAGCGCCTGGTACGTCATCCTGTTCTGGGCCATCGTGTGTCTCCTGGTTTGGGTAAGAGCTTCCAAGAGAACTCCGCGGTGGCCTCTTTTCTACCCCGTCGGCAGCGCTGGGACCCCGGATCTACACCACGTTAGCGGACGTCAGTGGTACGAAAAGTCGATGCTCCCCTCCGCAGTGGTACTCCCGTGGGAGACCTTCGCCCGCTCCAGGCGCGGGGAGGGCCGAATCGAATAAACCGACCCACAACGATCATCCCATGCGCCCGTGGTGGCCTCGTTACGATGCGGCCGAGTTCGAGGTACGAGAACAATGGGGAAGAGGGGAGATGGGGCACGCCCAATTGACGTCTGTGGATGTCGACGCGAGTCCAACGGATTCCATCGCGCCCGCTCTAGTCGTCATTCCAACCAATTCCCCACAAAACCACTCTAAATCGAACTCAGCACGCGATGGGAAATAAGTGCTGGTCTGGGGGACCAGGGGTCGCAGGTTCGAGTCCTGTCTCCCCGACGGACGCGCAGCTTGCGTTCGCACGAGAGGTCGTGCGACTCCGGCGTCAGCCCTGTGTTCGCCGAATCCGATCCCGCCGGCTCACGCGTGGGTCGTGCCTGACCGCATAGGGGCCCTTGCCGCTGGAGCGGCCAGGTGGTGCAGAGTTGACCCGGCCCACAACAGCACAAGCAGTGCCATGAACATGGCGAGCACCACGTCGCTGTTGGTGATCACGGTGACGATGCCGGCTCCCACGAGCAGGGCCACCAAGAGACCCGCGACGGTACGCCACACCCCTGGCTTCGACACAGTGACCAACTCACCTGCAGTGGCGCACGCGACCAATCCGAGCACCAGCCCCGTCGCCGCCACGCCACGCGCGTCGGCGATGAATCCCAAGCTCGAGCCGCCGACCACATCGATGTACAAGACGGCAATCGTCGCAACGATCAGCGTTGCGATGACATCTCTCACGATTCTCATCGTCACACCTCCGTAAGGACCGAGCCCGAGCCCGATCATCGGTCTGATCATTGCTCAGGGTGTCCCAGTCTGACCAGGGCCGAACGTCACGTTCAGCGGGGTCGGATGATCCCCGCGAGGTGCACGTCCTGAAGCGCGCCACGCGTTGGGCTTCGAATGCAACGATCCAGCCAAATGGGGCGGCCGAGGTATCCGAAAGCCAATGAGCCGCAGCGAACGGCGCGAGTCGCCGCCCGCGAGTCGTGTAGACGGCGATGAACGCACATCGAGGATCGGGACTTTTGCCTCTGGCAGCCACCGCGGCGCGGCGCCATCTTTACGGGATTCCGCATTGCGAAGGAGGCCCCTCATGGCACTCCCGGGAAAGCATCCGAGGACTAACGGCAGATCAGACATCCTCTGCGGCTGTGCATCCGATCACGCCAAAGGGTCAGGGTCGGTGACGTCGGCATCTCGACGCGTGTTGGCAGCGTGCAGCGCTGCATCACTCATCGCCTTGGGCCTCGCCTCGTGCGGCGGTGCATCGCCGGCAACCGGCGGCACAGCTGTGCTGCCCCTCTCACCGTGCGTCGTCCAGTCAGTCGCCGCAACCTGCGGGTGGCTGAATGTGCCCGAGAATCCCGGATTGCCAACGGGACGCCACATCAACATCAGGGTGGTCGTTGTCCCAGCGTCCGGAGCGCATCGCGCCGGCGACCCGCTCTTCTACTTCGCAGGCGGACCAGGCGGTGCCGCATCCGACTCCGTGCAATGGGCGACGGAGACCTTCCGGGTCTTCAACGAGTCCCACGATCTGGTCCTCGTCGACCAGCGCGGGACGGGAGGGTCCAACGCCATGAACTGCCCGCGTCTGATGCAGGTCAATGAGCTCCAGATGGGCCTGCTTCCCTCCACCGCCGATGAGGTAGCAGCTGCAAAGGCCTGCTTGGCCGCCACGGCGCGCGCCGGTGATCCGCGCATGTACACGACACCGATCTTCACCGACGATGTCGATCGCGTTCGCGTGGCGCTCCGGTATCAGTCGATCGACATCTTCGGGGGATCCTACGGAGTATCCTCGGCGCTGACCTACATTCAGCGGCATGGCGGGCACGTGCGCGCTGCTCTGCTCGACAGCGGATCGCTGCTCGACGTCCGGCTCTGGCAGTTGTCACCTGCCTCCGAGAACGGAGCGCTCAAGTCGTTGTTCGACCGATGCGCGGCCGACGCATCGTGTCATACGGCGTATCCGTGGATTCGTTCGGAGCTGACAGATATCCTGACTCGTCTCACCTCTTCTCCCGTCAGCTTCACGGTCACCGACCCACGCTCGAACACCACAGTT
This sequence comes from Candidatus Dormiibacterota bacterium, assembly GCA_963756075.1. Lineage (GTDB taxonomy): Bacteria > Chloroflexota > Dormibacteria > Aeolococcales > Aeolococcaceae > Palsa-851. The sequence goes on from CAVWMH010000003.1 coordinate 147,907, forward strand.
CCCATCACGATCACCCCCCTCGGCTTCGTGTCGGTGCTTAACAGCTTTCTCGCCACAGTGCAGGATCAAGCTCAGGTTCCGGCATTGATCTTCGCCGCATACCTTGGCCAATGGCCATACCTTGCGCAGCAACTCCTGAGGTCGGCGCCGACGACGAATCCAACGGACACTCTCGTTGCTGCCCAGACCATCAAATGCAGCGATGCCTGGGCTCAGATGGACCCGACGGCGGCCCGGACGTCAGGAGGTGCATCGATCTTCACGGCATCGGCCGTCGAGGCTGCGGTACTCAGCCGGGCCTTCTGCTCAGCGTGGCCGCAAGCGGTCGGTGCTTCTGGATCAGTGCGCAGCACGGTGCCAATCGTGTTCCTCAACGGCACGGCCGACCCGGACGATCCTCCCGCAAATGTTGCCGGTGCAACCCTCACTATGCCGAACAGCCTGAGCGTCCAGGTGCGTGGGTATGGACACGGCCAACTCAGCCAGGATACTTCGGGATGCTTGGCGCGTGAAGCGACTACGTTCCTGGAGCGCGGCATTCTGTCGACGACTGCGGACTGGCCCTGCGCGGCAAATCCTCCTTACCCTCCTTTCTCGCTAGGGTGATGGCGAACGCCCACAAGGGTCGCGACTCAATCACTTGCCAACCCGGATGCGCCCATCACGAGCCAGAGCGCCACTGACATGAAAAGGCAAGTTGCTTCAAGCGCGCCGAATCCGAACCGCGTGGAGACATTGGCAAAGGACTCACCGTGGTCGCGACCTTGAACTCTGGCAGTCGCCGCTAAGCAAGTCGACGATAAGGATAGTCAATCGGAAGGAGTTGACAGGAGGAAATCGGGACGAGCCCTGTGGTACGCGGGAGGCTCGCGCAATGCTCAGAAATGGGTCCAGACCGGAGTCGCGCGTGGATTGTCGAAGGCGTCGAGCCGCTCGGTCTACGCGTTCATACCTCAACAAGGGGCTTGAGCTCGTGCCGCGACGCGTGACCGCCCCGTCACCTGGGCGGCAAGTGGAACCACGACGACGGGCACGTCTGTGTGCAGGGTCAACCTCTGGCTCGTGCTGCCGTGAAGCAACTCACCGAGCGCGTCCAGGACGCGGGTACCCACCACACTCAGTTGCGCGCGCGCCGATATCTGTGGCGCGCTGGCCAGCACCATGGAGGCGCGTTTGCGCCGTTCTAAAGTTCGAAAAATCCATCAAGTCTTCCCAGCTTGAAAGGATTCGAACGCTCCGGTCTTCTCACCCAGCGACGCCCCAGGCGATACGAGGAGCTAACCTCACCAAACTCGGTGGTACTCGCGCGGGAAATCCCGTCACCCGCTTACTACCTCGGCGAGCGCGCGAATCCGAGCGATCCCTCGTGCCTCATACACACTGCGTTTCGTCCTGCCTTGCCGAACTCAGCCGCGCAGTCGAGCGACGCGACTTGAGTGAGCGTTTGCATGGCATGGACCTCCGCGACACGTGATGTCTCTGCAGGAGAACAGATGACTCCGGGCAGCAGAGCAGCAAGGGCCATTGGTCACGTGCTGCCGGGGTCGTCCGACGGAAGTCCCACGGTGGCGCCGGATCATGTGTTGAGCGGCGTTTCGCGGACGATGCTCAGGCATTGAGCCACGAGCGTTGCCTCGTCTCGGGTCGTATCTATAGCGCCTGCAGCGCTGCAGCAACCTCGGGTGTTGCCTCCGAGAGACTGGGGAACGGGCATGCGCCTCAGCATACCCTGGGGGGTATACTGCAGCTGAGACCATGAACAGTACGTCCTCGTCGGAATCACACGGCATCGACTTCGATGACGCCACGCTGGCTGACCTGCAGCGGCGGTTGCGCAGGGTGGAAGGCCAGGTTCGCGGAGTTCAGCAGATGCTCTCAGCGCGTCGTGATTGCCGTGATGTGGTGACGCAGATCGCTGCCGCGAACAGGGCTCTCGAACAGGCAGGGTTCGTGCTCGTCGCTGCCGGGTTGACCTGGTGCCTCGAAGACCCGCGCCGGTCGGCGGCCGCCGGATACGACATCGGCGCTGTCCAGAAGATGTTCCTCAAGCTCGCCTGATGCCCGGGCAGCCGGAGGTAACGACCCGAACCGCTATTCGACCTCTTTCTTTTGCAACCGCGACTCTTGAGAACTGAGAGAGGAAGCACAGATGACCACGATCAACCTGACTGCGGAGACCTTCCGACCGACCATAGAGGCAGACGGCATCGTACTGGTCGATTGGTGGGCATCATGGTGCGGCCCGTGCCGTGCATTCGCGCCCACGTTCGACGCAGCCGCACAGAAGCACGAGGACGTCACCTTTGCGAAGGTCGACACGGAGGCTAATCAAGAACTCGCCGGCGGCGCCGGGATCATGTCGATACCGACACTCATGGCCTTTCGGGACGGCATCCTGCTGTTCTCCCAGCCCGGCGCTCTGCCGGCTACAGCGCTCGAGGATCTCATCGCTCAGATCCGTGCACTTGACATGGACGGCGTGCGCGTATCGGCCACCCACGGCGTGACGGGCGATGCTCATGTGTAGAGCAGTCACCTGCAAGACCTGTCGGCGCCCAACCTGGGCCGGGTGTGGTGCGCACGTCGAACAGGTACTTGGCCATGTTCCTCGTGATCAGCGCTGCCAGTGCGATGCCCGGTCGACTGCCACGCCGGCCTCCCGAGGGGCCTCGCAGTCTTGGTTCAGCCGCCTGCGCGGACGGTAGCGGCAATTCGCTGACCACGGACGATTCAGCTCATGCCGCTCGATTCGTGTTGCGCCATCTCGTCGCGAGTGCTCGGGCGCGTCCTGAAATCGGGGCGCTCGTTTGCGACGAACGGCGGTGACGTCAGTGCGCCACGGGCCTGGAAGGGTGGCCGCCTGTGACCTTGGACCTTCGGCAGCATTCCTACAGTGCCAAGCCGTCCGAGGACCTATGGCCCTGGCGCGCCCTGCGTGACGCTGCGATTCTGGATTGGTCCGGCGACCACCCAGGAGGTAGCTATGAATCCCATCGCGTCTGACCAGCCGAAAGCGACGACGCTGAGCAGTGCAAATGGCCGCCTGAGTGGTGAAGCACAGTCCCTGCGCCAGCGTCTCGATGAGATCCGTGCGCTGACCGCCGAGATGCCGACCATGAGCGACGCACAGGTGCTCGAGGCGATGCGCCACGTTCGATTCCTCGTCGACCACATTGCCGCGCATGGACATGCGGAAGAACGCGTCGTGTATCCGTACATCGAGACCTTCATGAGCGGGTCTGACGCTGAGATCGCAGGGCTCCGCGCCGATCACGTCCGTCTGGACGATCTGGCCCGGGCGATCATCGAGTGGACGCCGGCGCAGAACCGTGCGGCCTTGCACGATCTGCTCACGGAATTCCTGGAGATCGGCAACGCGCACTTCCTGGTCGAGGGCGAGGATTGCATGCCCGTCGTTCACGCGCACATTCTCACTGGCGCTGAGCAGGTGCTCTTCGAGGCAGTCGAAATCGAGACCTTCGATCGTGTGGTTGCTGATGCTCCCGGCCTCCGGGCGCGGTAGCGCAGTTGCCACGGTCGACCGGCCGCTATCAACCTGTCATCGCCTTACTCGTAGCCGAGACCCCATGACGGACGCACCTGACGAGGGCCGGTGGCAGGTCATGTCGCAGATCGTCGAGGTCCGAACGCCCTGGCTATCGATGATCGGCGAGCGGTGGCGGGAGGGAGCCGGACGGGAACTCGAATACTGGCGAGTCGAGAAGCCCGATTCGCTGCTCGTGGTCACCGTCCACGACGGCCGGCTGATCGCACCGGTGCGATCGTTCCGGCCGGGAGTCGGCAGGACGACCCTCGACCTTGCGGGCGGCAGGCTTGACGATCCGAGCACGCTTGCACAAACGGCTGTGGCGATCGTGCGGCGCGAATTCAAGCTGAATGCCGATGATCTGTTTGAGTCCCAGGAACCGCTGAACCCCGTCGGCTGGGACGTCGACAGCGCCACGTCCAGCCAGCGTGTCTTCGGAGTTGCCGCGGAACTCCGCCGCGACGTGCAGGTCCTCGATGACCGTCTCGGTGCCTCCTACCCGGCAACCAGCGCAGGAGGGAGGGGATTGCTCAGCGAGCTCGTCTGCTTACAGTGTCGGGCCGTACTGTCCGAGTGGCTCGGACGTCACCCCTGACGTCACAGCTCGACGCGCCCGACCAGGCAGTCGGTCAGCTCTCGAGTGCTGCGGCAACGCGGCGCAAGCGCTCGGCGGCGTCCGCCGCGATCGGCGCCAACGCTCGATTGTCGACGAGGCCGAGGATCGCGACGGGGTCCATGAACGACACGCGCGATCCACCCTCGGCGCGCTCGGCGACGACCACGTTGCACGGGAGAAGCAGCCCGACGTCCGGATACGCTTGGAGCGCCCGGTGGGCGAGCGGCGGATTGCAGGCGCCGAGGATCTCGTAGCGGGGGAACGCAACGTCGAGCTTCTCCCGCAGCGTCGCGCGCACGTCGATCTCGGTGAGCACGCCGAAGCCCTCGGCCTTGAGCAGCTCGCGAACGCGCGAGTCGGCCTCCTCATAGGCGATCGGCACGTCGACACTGAACCCGAACGCATTTGTGGTGCTCATGCGGGTGATCTCCGTGCATGGTCGTCGTCGGTGGAGCGCCGCTCGGCACGCACCAGGGCATCGATGGCGATCCGCTCGCCATCGTCGGTCATGACTGGACGCATGACACGGTCGGCTCGCACCACACGCAACTCCTCGATGCCGGCGAGATCATCGGCTGATGTCATCAGGGCTGAAGAGGATGGTCGGATCCTGCGGCCCACCGTATCCCTCCTCGATATTGCTGCGATCGTGTCCAATCACGAGGAGCGTGCCGCCCGCCGCGACAGCGTCTGCGGCGCGGCGCACCACGGCACGCCGCTCCTCGCCGGGGAGATGGATGTAGACGAGAACGACCAGATCGAACGCACGCTGCGCCGGCGAGTAGCTGCGGAGATCGGCCTCGATCCAGTTGACCTCGACCCCGCGCCGCCTCCGCCAGACGTCGTGCTTTCTGCAGGCCGACGCCGGAGAAGTCGACAGCGGTGACGCGCCACCCTCGTTCCGCAAGCCAGATCGCGTTGCGACCTTCACCGGCGCCCAGGTCGAGGGCTCGCCCGGGCGGGAGATCCGCGACCTCCTCGACCAGAAAACGGTTCGCCTCAGCGCTCCAGACCAGTTCGGCATCCGCGTAGCGCTGATTCCATGCCTCACGATCCATGACGGTTCAGTATGCGCAGCCACTCTGTGTCGCCGAGCAATTCGAGGCGGCGCCAGAGCACCGGATTGTCGCTCGCCTGGCTGGCGTGGCAGGCGATGGCCCGGCGTTGCGTGACGCGATCGACCGGCAACCGGAAGTCGAGTTCGGTCGGCGGACGACCGCAGAATGCGGTACCGAACTCGAGGTTGAGGGCTGCGGCGACCTCCTGGGGGAGGGCCCACGCGACAACCGGACAATCTCCACGCGCGGCGCTCCTCGCTGCTTCCGTGGCGCGCTTATGGTCGGGGTGACCGGTGACGCCGCCCTTGTCGAAGACGAGGAGCATATCTGGGTGGAAGCGTTTGATCATTGCCTCGACATCAGTGCGAAGGGTGTCGAGGCTCATCACGTCGAGCTTCCCGTCGGGGTAGTCGAGCAGGCGCACGTCGCCCACCCCGAGCGTCGCTGCTGCCCGGTTGAGTTCGCGCTGACGCACGCCGTGAAGATCGCCGTCAACCCCGTGCAGGCTTGACGCCTCCCCGTGCGTGAAGCAGAGCAGTGCCGTGTCGCTTCCGAGCTGGCTGAAGGCGACGATCACCGCTCCGAGCCCGAACAACTCGTCGTCGGGATGTGCCACCACGGCGAGGACACGGGCGCCAAACGGGAGACTGCCGGTCACGTCGTCAGACCATGTCGCAAATGGTCACGGCGTGGTCGACGACGAGGGGTGAGCATCCGTGTCAGAGGCTGGCACGGCCCCGTGACCGCGTGCTGATGTGGAAGAGCGCGTACAGCGGGCAGAAGCCGACCGTCGCCGTGACGAGGAGGATACCCGCAACAACCAGCAAAACGATGCCGATCACGGTTCCAAACCCCAGCGACAGCGAGAGGAGCGCGACCGCGAACGCGACCACAACTCGCGCTGCTCGATCAATGGGGCCCATGTTCTGTGTCATGACGATCTCCGATGGGGAGCCGGCTGGGTTGTCAGGACCCGATGGGACCAGCTCGATCCACCACCACGGATGCGCGACCCGGCCGAATGGTGCGCAGGCATCTCCTACAGGATGGCCGCGACCTCTGCGCGGATGGCCCGCCGCGCTCGGACAAGGAGGGATCGCACCGCGGGGACTGTGGTGTCGAGGCGCCGCGCCACCTCGCTGATGCCCACGGCTCCGCCCTCGTGGAGGACGAACGCGACGCGCTGCCGCTCGGGTAGCGCGGCCACGGCTGCCAGCACCGCGTTCCCGAGTGTTCGCCGCTCGGCGAGAGCCTCCGGGTCTGCATCAGCGGCCGCCAACAGCAGGAACTCCGGCGTTGCCGGGATGTTCCTCGAGCAAACCGTCGAGGGACCTTGCCATCACGCGCCTGCGCAGCATCCGGCACTCATTGGTGGTGATGCGGTGCAGCCAGGTGCGCACCGTCGCATCGCCCCGGAACCCAGCGATGTGCTCGGCCGCCTTCATGAGCGACGACTGGGCGACGTCCTCGGCGTCCTCGGGATGGCCGCACAGCTGCCGCGCGAGGCGAGCGACATCTTCCGCCTGCGCCCAGACGAGATCCGCTTGCCCCTCGGGCTCGGCAGCGTCGGCCACGTTCATGCAACGAGCTTGACCCAGCGGAGGCGAGGTGCGCTATGGCCGAATGACCTCCCAAGCAGGGCCGATGGCCCGCGACCAGCCCACGCTATCGATTCGGGTCAGACCCAAACCATCCATAAGCCGGGCTCGTCGTGGCCAGCGGGCTTCGGCCTTATCGCGTCGACGTGATCCGGTCGCCGACCACGGATCCTTCGCGCTGTGTGGGTCCTCCGGCCCAGGCACTCAGGGCCTTTGACCCTGGCGCGAACGCCCGAGCAGCGCGAGGATTGCATCGATGAGCATCGAAGTGATCTCGGTTGAGACCGCCTGCGATGCCTTCACAGCAGCATTCGGCCCGGCCTCGCTTGGGTCGCGCGCTCCCGCCTGCCACCAACGCGCTGGGCGGTAGCCGGCGATGACGCCTGAGGGAACCTCCCGACGGCCGATACATCAATGGCGGCTGCCCACCGTGAACGCGCCAGCTGTCCGGTTGATCGCCGACTCGAGACCGGACGATGTCGACACTTCGTGCACGGTCACGGAGATGAGCCCTCGACCCGGCCCGGCACCGTGAAACCGGAGCCCGCCGAGAAGGGAGACACCATGCGAACCATCCAGGTCTACGAACCGGCGTTGTGCTGCAACACGGGGGTGTGCGGCCTCGATGTCGACCAAGCACTCCTGACTTTCACCGCGGACCTCGAGCATCTCAAGGGCCGGGGTGCGGACATCGCTCGGCACAACCTCGCGAATGATCCTTCTAGCTTCGCTGCGAACGACACGGTTCGGGCGTACTTGCACGTGGCTGGCTCGGATGGTCTGCCGCTGACACTTGTCGACGGGGTGACCGTGATGGCAGGCTCGTACCCGACCCGAGCCCAGCTACTCGCCTACGCGCAACTGGCCGATGTTGTTGCGGTGCCGGCAGGGGTCGCCCGGCTTGAGTTGACCGAGAAGTCGGGTGGGGCATGCGGCCCGACCGGATGCTGCGGAGGGGTGATCGTGTGATGAAGTTCCTCGACAACCCCCCGCGCTTCCTCTTCTTCACCGGCAAGGGCGGAGTTGGCAAGACGTCCGTCGCGTGCGCGACGGCTCTCCATTTCGCCCACGCGGGCAAGTCGGTGCTGCTTGTCAGCACCGACCCAGCTTCAAACGTCGGACAGGTTTTCGGCGTGACCATTGGCGATACCGTGACACTCATCGACGCAGTGCCCGGGCTCTCCACGCTGGAGATCGACCCTGAACAGGCCGCCGACGCGTACCGAGAGCGGATCATCGGACCCGTACGGGGGCTGTTGCCGGACAAGGAAGTTCTCTCCATCACCGAGCAACTGTCGGGGTCATGCACGACTGAGATTGCTTCCTTCAACGAGTTCACCGGTCTGCTCGCCGACGAAAGCGTCTTCGGCCACTTCGATCATGTCGTGTTCGACACGGCGCCGACCGGGCATACCCTCCGGCTGCTCCAGTTACCCGGCTCATGGACGGACTTCCTGCAGTCAGGCAAGGGTGATGCCTCCTGTTTAGGCCCCCTGGCGGGACTGGAGAAACACAAGGCGGTCTACGCCCAGGCTGTTGCTGCGTTGAAAGACCCAGCCCAGACTCGGATGGTTCTCGTCAGCCGCCCGCAGCGATCGGCGCTGGCCGAGACTGACCGCAGCCACCGCGAACTCATCCAAATCGGCATCACCGGATCGTTCGTTGTTATCAACGGCGTCCTGCCGGCTACGTCTGGGAACGACGAACTGACTCAGGTGTTGCGCGAGAGGGAAACAGCGGCGATCCGCGTCGATCCCGCCGGCGTTGGCTGCACTTCCCAGCGACGTGCTCGAGCTGAAGGCGACGAACATGGTCGGTGTGGCGGCGCTCGACACGCTATTCACTTCGGCGACTTCGGCTGACATCCACTCGCCGCACTCCAGCGACGCCGGTAATCCCAGACGCACCCCTGGCAGCGCTGGTCGACGAATTGGCACAGGGCGATCATGGGCTGATCATGTGCATGGGCAAGGGGGGTGTCGGAAAGACCACGATCGCTGCGGCCATCGCCATCAAGCTTGGCCGCTCGTGGCAAGGCTGTGCTCCTGACCACAACCGACCCCGCAGCTCATCTCACCGAGACCCTGCAGGGCACGTGCCTGGATTGCAGGTCGAGCGCATTGACCCCGTTGCGGCCACGCAGGAGTATCGCGACCGGATAATGGCCACGAAAGGCAAGGACCTCGATGCCGCGGGACGAGCCAACCTCGCCGAGGATCTGCTCTCGCCGTGCACGGAGGAGGTGGCGGTCTTCGGGCAGTTCTCCAAGGGCGGTGAACCGGTCGCGCAGCCAGTTCGTCGTCATCGACACTGCGCCCACCGGCCATACCCTGCTGCTGCTCGACGCCGCCGGCTCTTATCACCGCGAGATCACTCGTCAGATGAAAGGACTTCACCTCATTCACCACACCGCTGATGCATCTCCAGGACCGTGCCGAGACCAAAGTCATCCTCATCACATTGGCGGAAACAACCCCCGTGCTGGAAGCCGAAGGGCTGCAGGAAGATCTGGAGCGCGCTGGGATTCATCCATGGGCGTGGGTCGTCAACAGCTCGATCGCCGCCTCCCACCCCGATTCGGTCTTCCTCCAGCAGCGTGCCGCTGCTGAAATCGAGCAGATCAACCGAGTCCTCGCAACGGCCGAGCGGGTCGCCATCATCCCGCTCCTCAGCACGGAGCCCGTCGGCGAGGAGCGCCTCGCTGCTTTGACCAACCTCAGCCTGCAGCCTGTGCGAGTGCCGCTCCGGGTGTGGTGATCCACGTGATTCAGGCGGAGCACCCTGACGCTCCGCATGCTTTCGCACGGCTGGTCGCGTGACGCCCCGGGGAGAAGAGCGATCAACTCCTTCAATCACGCCTACGGATGTCGACGCGATTCCAACGGATTCCATCAGCCACGGTCTAGTCTTGATTCCAACCAATCCCCGACGAAACCACTGTTTCTGAACGCAGTCAGTCGACGCTAAATGAGTACTAGTCTGGGGGACCAGGGGTCGCAGGTTCGAGTCCTGTCTCCCCGACGGACGCGCAGCTTGCGTTCGCACGAGAGGTCGCGCAACTCCGGCGTCAGCCCTGTGTTCGCCGAATCCGATCCCGCCGGCTCACGCGTGGGTCGTGCCTGACCGCACAGAGGCCCCAGCCGCTGGAGCGGCCAGGTGGTGCAGAGTTGACCCGGCCCACAACAGCACAAGCAGTGCCATGAACATGGCGAGCACCACGTCGCTGTTGGTGATCACGGTGACGATGCCGGCTCCCACGAGCAGGGCCACCAAGAGACCCGCGACGGTACGCCACACTCCTGGCTTCGACACAGTGACCGACTTCACCTGCAGTGGCGCACGCGACCAATCCGAGCACCAGCCCCGTCGCCGCCACGCCACGCGCGTCGGCGATGAATCCCAAGCTCGAGCCGCCGACCACATCGATGTACAAGACGGCAATCGCCGCAACGATCAGCGTTGCGATGACATCTCTCACGATTCTCATCGTCACACCTCCGTAAGGACCGAGCCCGAGCCCGATCATCAGTCTGATCATTGCTCAGGGTGTCCCAGTCTGACCAGGGCCGAACGTCACGTTTGGCGGGGTCGGATGATCCCCCGCGAGGTAGGCCAGGGGGACTTTTTGTCCCTTATCCCGGAAGCCAATAGAAGGAAAGGAGAGCAAGACTGCTTGACAAGTGGCAATCCCTGTGGTACTAGACGAAGCAATAATATTTACTCAAGTCATTATTGCCGGGAGATTGGTGCGAACTTGTTGAACGCCAAAAGGGAAAGTCGCCATCACCCAGAATACAGAGGTGATTTTCGGGTTCTGTGAACCCTTCCCGGCGGTAGCGCGGCCAAGGAGATGCTCATGTGGTTGCGAATCGTGCGCGAGGTAGAAAAAGCGAATAAGGAATTGTGGCTCTTCTTGATGATGTTCGGTATTGCGGCAGCGCTCAATTACGTGGTTGCCTCGGACCGGATGATGCTGGGATTCTACGTACTGCCCACGGTGTTTTCCGCTTACTACTTCGGGAGGCGTCATGCGACACTGACGGCACTGGGCAGCTTCTTAATGGTGATCCTTATTGTACACTGGAATCCTCTTTTGTTTAGGGACGAAGGCCGGACGAGAGTAATCATCGCTGAGAAGTGGTACGACATCGCAATCTGGGGCGGTACCCTGATGGTTACCGCCTATGCCATGGGCACGCTCTATGAAAAAACAAAAGCCCGCGTCCAGGAGTTACGCGCGACGTACCATGGTGTGCTGCTCATTCTCCAGCAATTCATTTCGCGCGATCAATACACTGAGCACCACTCCTACCGCGTGGCGATATACGCAACCAAAATTGCAACAGACATGAGGCTGGACGCCGATCGAATTGAAGATGTGCGGGCGGCCTCCCTATTGCACGATATCGGCAAGCTGGACGTCTCACGAGAGCTCCTCCACAAGGCGGCGCGTTTGACCCAAAGTGAGCGCAACGAGCTGATGCGCCATGTGGATGCGGGGGTGCGCGCGATTTCGCCGGTCGGAGGATCACTACACCGCATCATCCCCATCATTCTCGCCCATCATGACAAGTTTGACGGATCGGGGCAACATCCGACGCGGGGCGCTGAAATCCCACTGGAAGCGCGCATCATTACGGTTGCCGATGTTTACGACGCGCTGGTCAGCGATCGTCCCTACCGCAAGGCGATGTCGCCGCTGGACGCCAAAGAAGTCATCGCGAAGGGCTCGGGGACGGAGTACGACCCTGCCGTCGTCCAAGCTTTTGTGAAGGCCTTTCAAAGAGGGGAACTGGAAATTAATTTCGCGGGTTTGGAAATGCTCCAACCCAAAACCGCCTGAAATCCTGGCCGCCGGATGAAGCACCGCCTCAGCCTTCACCTCTTCTGTCGGGGGGGGAATGGGATCGCCGTGGGGTTGAAGGGGCGGAGGCAGAGTACACCAATGGATGTCGGCGAGATGCTGATACCCTGTCTCTCTTCCCGCCTCGGCCCGTCGCAACTTATTTCCCCTGAAATATGAGCGGACAGAACGTGGAGAGATTGCGCCGCCACACCATCCACGTGTGCATACCGGGAATTTCTATGTCGGTGTGGTCAACGCCCTTGGATTTCAGCCACTCACGGAACTTCCGGTTCGGCTCGATCAGCCGCAAAAACGCCATCGAAAAGGCGCCCAAGTGAGGAGATCGTCATGGAACTCAAAAACCGCGTCGCCATCATCACCGGCGCCGGCCGCGGCATCGGCCGGGCCGTCACGCGTGAATTCGCCCGTCACGGCTGCCGCGTCGTCTGCTGCGCCCGCACGCCGACCGACATCGAAGAAACCGCATCCCTGATCCGCAACGAAAACGGCCAGTGCCTGCCCATCCCCACCGACGTCGCCAATCGCCAACAGGTCGAAGCCATGGTCCAACAAACCATGAACCACTTCGGCCGCATCGACATCCTTGTCAACAACGCCGCACGCCTCCCGGTCATCAGCGCCCTCTGGGAAGTCGATCCCGACAACATGGTGGGACGAAATCACCGTCAACCTCCGCGGCCCCATGCTCTGCTGCCGCGCGTCCTCCCCCACATGCTCCAACGCAAGGGGGGGCGAAGGCATCATCATCAACATGGCCGGCGGCACCGAAATCCCCGGCCGCACCTCCTACTGCTGCTCCAAAGTCGCCCTCGAACGCCTCACTCTCCTGCTCACCAAAGAACTCCACTCCGTCGGCTCCAACATCATCGTTTTCTCGATGGGCCCCGGCCTCGTCAAAACCCGCCGCACCCTCGTGGAAGCCCAAACCCCCCAGGGCATCCGCTGGAACCCCGCCACCAAGAAAGCCTTCGACGAAGGCCAGGACCGCCCCCCGGAAAACTGCACAAAGCGGCCGTCAAACTCATTTCCCGCGCCACCCCCGCCATGAACGCCCAATACTTCGCCGCCCACGACGTCCTCGCCGAAAGTTCCCCATAAGCCCCCCGGCTTTCCACGCCGGACATGATCGAACCCCCTATGCAATCCCGCGCCCTCCCACTCGTTTTCACCTTGTACCTTGTCACCACGGCACCACCAACCCCAACCCGAAAGGCCCCCCATGCCCCCCTCCCCCACCCGCTACGAATCCATGAAATACAGCCGCTGCGGCAAAACCGGCCTCAAACTCCCCGCCATCTCCCTGGGACTCTGGCACAACTTCGGCGGCGTCGACGTCTGGAAAACTCCCGCGCCATGATGCTCCGCGCCTTCGACCTGGGCATCACCCACTTCGACATCGCCAACAACTACGGCCCGCCGCCAGGCTCCGCCGAAGACACCTTCGGCCAGGTCCTCCACAAAGACCTCGCCGACCACCGCGACGAACTCATCATCTCCACCAAGGCCGGCTACGGCATGTGGCCCGGCCCCTACGGCGACTTCGGCTCGCGCAAATACCTCCTCGCCTGCCTCGACCAAAGCCTCCGCCGCCTCCGCCTCGATTACGTCGACATCTTCTACCACCACCGCCCCGACCCCGAAACGCCCCTCGAAGAATCCATGGCCGCACTCGACCACGCCGTCCGCTCCGGCAAAGCCCTCTACGTCGGCATCTCCAACTACTCCGCCGAAGCCACCCAACAAGCCTCCGCCATCCTCCGCCGCCTCGGCACCCCCTGCCTCATCCACCAGCCCTCCTACCACATGTTCAACCGCCACGTCGAACAGGGCCTCCTCGACACCCTCGACGCCGAAGGCATCGGCTGCATCGTCTTCTGCCCCCTCGCCCAGGGCCTCCTCACCAACCGCTACCTCGATGGCGTCCCCGAAGACTCCCGCGCCAACAAACCCCACGGCTTTTTGAAACGCCAAAACATCACCCCCGAAAAACTCGCCAAAGTCCGCAAACTCAACGACCTCGCCCTCGCCCGCGGCCAATCCCTCGCCCAACTCGCCATCACCTGGACCCTCCGCCGCCCCACCGTCACCAGCTCCCTCATCGGCGCCAGCAAAGTCTCCCAAATCGAAGAAATCACCGCCGGCGTCGCCAACCCCCCTCTCACCGAAAAAGAACTCGCCACCATCGACGCCATCCTCGCCTAACCCACCGCGCGCCACGGCCCCTTTGGTACCGCGACCGTCAGGGAGGCACTGCGCCTCGCCCCCAATCCTTCGCCCCAACCTCACGCCGAGGCAGAAAAAATACAAAGGATAAAACGAGCCGTTTTTCCTTGACAACCGGTGGGGGGGGGGGTAAACTTTTGCCCGGAGAAGAAAGGCGCCCCCGTGCGTGGCGCTTGGCTTTCTCTTGTGTGCACCGACACCCCCAAAAAGCCGGCGATGGCTCGCCGGTTGCTCGCACGATGGCACGAGCCGTCGGAGCAGGAAGGCGATGGGCGGTGACCCGAGGACCCGGGAACTATTCAAACTCAGGAAGGAACGCGGCGAAAGAAGGAAGGTGGCCGATGGACAGGTTTCAAAATTAACCAGGCGCAGCGGCGTCTCGCGGCGACGGCGGGCAAAGCCGGCACATGCGGCCGCGGACGGACGCGGCGGCACAACGGTCCCGCATTCGGGCAACAGTCTGGGCTGGCCCGCAGGTCGTAGCCGCACTTGGCACAGCGGCCTTCGCGTGCCCAGCGGGCGACCTTGCGGCGTTTGAAAAAGCGGCGTGTCCATAAGGCGGGCAAAATGAGGAGGAACGGTATGGGAAAGTACGCGGGAAAAACAACACGCCAGGAACTCCCGGACATCCCTTCGACTCGCCCGGACAAACTTGTCCACCAGACTTGTAGGCCGGCAAGGCTGAATTTGGGCGACGGCATTTCTGGATACCGCAACTCTCCCGGATCCAGCCCGTCACGCACCCATTCAAACTGTACTCCATTGCGCCCCTCATTCACCCCGCCCGGCGACCTGATGGTTCCAGTCACCCGGGAAACCCCGAACCCGTTTCCGCAAGACTCGAAGCCGATGGAATTCCACGTGTACATCCCCGGCGATTCATTCATGAACCGGGGGCCCAACTGTTCCCGTGCGTTAAAGTTCCGAAGTGGCAGGAGGGCCGCACCGCAGGCCAGCATCGCGCAACATACCGCAACATATGCTAATCGCCTCCCACGCCATAACACCGCCGGCGCGGCAAACAAAAGTGCCACACCCAAGAGCCAAATCCAATGCCATCCAAGAAGAAATTTGATGTTGAACACGCTGCGTTCCTCCGGGCCTTGTTGCCTTCAGGAACATTATACAGACAGGAACAACCCCCCCACTCGTGGTAGATCGAGATCTCTGTCTAGACTACTTCCATCTTTTCTTCGACCACGCGGCCGTCGAACAGATGGATGCTGCGGTCGGCGAAACGCGCGTAACGAGGATCGTGCGTCACCATGCAGATGGTCGCGCCGCCGCGATGCAGTTCGCGCAGCAGGTCCATCACGGCTTCGCCGTTGGCGGAATCGAGGTTGCCGGTCGGCTCGTCGGCCAGCAGGATCGAGGGATCGCCCGCCAGCGCCCGCGCCACCGCCACGCGCTGCTGCTGGCCGCCCGAAAGCTGCGACGGATAGTGCTTCACGCGGTGCGCCATGCCGACCCGTTCGAGCGCCTCGTGGACGCTCTTCTTGCGCTCCGACCCGGCATGCCGCGATAGGTCAGCGGCAGCTCGACGTTCTCATACACCGTCAGATCGCCGATCAGGTTGAATGCCTGGAAAATGAATCCGATCTCGCGATTGCGGATGCGCGCCCGCTCCTGCAGCTTCAGGCCGCTGACCGGCTTGCCGTTCAGCATGTAGGTGCCCTCCGCTGGGCGAATCGAGCAGCCCCAGGATCGCCAGCAGCGTCGATTTCCCGCAGCCCGAAGGGCCGGAAATCGAAACATACTCGCCTTTCTTGATATCCAGGTGAATGCCCGCTAGGGCGTGCGTCTCGACCTCGTCGGTGACGAATACCTTGGTTACACCTTCGAGATGTATGAGTGGAACCGCTCCGTCCGCCATCTTTTCTCCTTCAATCTAGCTTTAGTTCAGCCGGATGCGGTCGCGCCCATCCCAGGCCGACATATCCGACAAAATCACTTTGTCTCCGACTTTCAGTCCGTCCAAAACCTCGATCGTGGTCACCGAAGCGCGCCCAAGCTTCACGTTCACTCTGTCGGCGCCCTTGCCATCCGGTTCGATCTTGAAGAGCGAGATGGTGGTGTTCTGCTGGCCGAACACGGGGCGCTCCACAAACACGACGTCGCTCAAATTTTCCAGTACAATCGTGCCGTCTACGCTCAGATCCGGCACCGCGCCCGGTGGCAGTGCACCAATCAGACGAACGTCCACGGTTCGCGTGCCGTTGATCACCGACGGATCGATACGAGAGACTTTTCCAGGAATGATCCCGTTGCGGGTGTCGATCTGCGCGTCCTGCCCGATGGCGATGTCTTTGGCCTGCGTCTCGGTGATTTTCAATTCGGCTTTCAATTTCCAGGGCTGCGTGATGCGCGCTAGCGGCGTACCGGCCGTAACCCGTTGGCCGTCATCCACCAGCACCTCGGTCAAAATGCCATTGGTTCCCGCCTTGATTTTCAGGGCTTCGACCTGGCTTTTTTTCAGCTCGTACATGGCGCGAAGCTGGTCGATCTTGGCCTTGCTTGCGGCGAGTTGGGCCTGCACCTGTTGCTTTTGGAACGCCACCCTCTCCTGTTCCAGTTTGCTGCGCTTCGCCAGTTCGGCGGCTTTTACCGTGGATAGCTTTGCCGTCAGATCCGGGATCAGGCCGTCTTTGGCCAGCAACATATCCCGATCCGCAGTCAGTTTCGCCTGTTGGTAATCAGAATCTACAGTTGCGGCAGCGGCTTGCTGGTCGAGACCTTGCTTCTCGAGGGTCATTTCAGTGTCGGTGTACGTAGCTTCTGCGGTCTTGAGCTGGAACTCTGCATCCACCATGGCGTTCTGGAGTTCGGGACTGTCAAGAATCATCAGGACGGTATCCGGTTTGACGACAGCGTCCTGGCCAGCCAGAATCACGGAGCTGGAGGAGCAGGAAGCAGAAGACGAGGACGAGGACGAATCTGACTCCGAGGAAGAGGACGGCGAGGCGGAGTTCAAGGCGAAGGCTCGTCCGCCAGCGAAGCTGGAGCGGCTGCAGAAGATTCTGGCGCAGAGCGGGGTGGCCAGCCGGCGCAAGGCCGAGGAGATGATTGAGCAGGGCCGGGTGCAGGTGAACGGCAAGATCGTCACCGAGCTGGGCACAAAGGCCGATGCGGGGCGCGACCATATTCGCGTGGACGGCAAGCTGCTGCAGGGTTCTGAGCGGCTGCGCTACTTTGTGCTGAACAAGCCGCGCGGGTTTGTGACCACGGTGAAGGATCCCGAAGGCCGGCCGACGGTGATGCAGTTCTTTGAGAAGATGCGGGAGCGGCTTTACCCGGTGGGGCGCCTGGACTACATGAGCGAAGGGCTGCTGCTGGTGACCAACGACGGCGACCTGGCGAACAAGCTGACCAAGGCGTCGGTAGGCGTGGAGAAGACTTACCTGGTGAAGGTTGCGGGGATTCCGACCGAAGGGCGAGCTGGACATTCTGCGGGCGGGCGTGGCCATCGAAAAGGGCAAGCCGGGATCGAGCAAGGTGCGGACTTCGCCGGCGCGGATCAGGCAGGTGCGGCAGGGCGACAACCCCTGGTATGAAGTGGTGCTGATTGAGGGGCGCAACCGCGAACTGCGCAAGATGTTCGAGGAAGTCGGGCATTTTGTGGAGAAGATTCGGCGCGTGGGGTATGGCCCGCTGATTCTGGACCAGGAGCCGGGGAATCTGCGCGAGCTGGATGAGCAGGAACTGGAGCTGCTGCGCAAGGCGGCCGATGGGAAGTGGAAGACGCCCAAGGCGAAGGAGATTCGGCGACGGAATATTGTGGACTCGCTGCCTCCGGAGAAGGCGCCGTTCAGGCCCAGGGGCGAGCGGCCAGCGGCGGGGCCGAAGGATTACAAGCCGAAGCGGGCGTTTGAGACAGGCGGGCCGGCTCGGAGTGGGCCAGATCGGAGTGCGCCAGGGGCAGCGAAGTTTGGGACGGGCAGGCCGGGTACGGCTAAATTTGGGCCGAGCAAGTTTGGGGCAGGTACGGGAAGGCCCGGGGCGGGCAAGTTTGGACCGCCGAAGTTTGGGACTGGAAGGCCGGAGCGGCCCGCGGCTGGATCCGCAGGGCGGTTTGGGGCTGAGGGATCTGGGGAAAGCCGTCCGTCAGCGGGCAGGAGTTACGGAGACAGACCGACAGCGGGGCGGACGTTTGGGGCGAAGCCGGGCGGCAGCGGGCCTTTTGGCGACAAGCCAGCTGCGGGACGGAGTTTCCCGCCAAGCCGGGTTGGAAGAAGCCGGAGTCGGGCGATCGCGCGCCTTACAAGAAGCCGTTTTCGCCGCGGCCGGAGGCATACCCGGAGGCCGGCACCGAGGCCGGAGCCGATGGAGGACATGGAGCCACGGAAGCCGATCAAGATTCATATTGAGCCGGTTGCAGGATTTTGAGCGGAGTGAGAGGCCGAGGTCGACACGGCCTCCGTCGGGTCGGGGCAAGTCAGACCGGCCAAGGTCAGACAGGGCGGGTACGGGTCGGCCGCCGGTCTGGCTATCTGGGGCGGGTCGGACTGGAACTGGACGACCGAGCACTGGTCGCTCCGGGTCCAGCGCGCCGCGGCCATTCCGGAGTGAAGCGTGGACTGGGCCGGCCGGCGAGCACCAGCAGCGGGAAGCCAAGGGCGGGTGGGGCACGGCCGAGCAGCAAGCCAGGGAGGGAGGGCGGACGGCCGTTCGGTGCGGGAGCGGGGCGCAGCGGACCACGTTCGGGCGGGGATTCGCGGCCGAGCTTTGGGGCCAAGCGGCCGTTCGAGAGCATTCGATTACGCCGATCTTCTTGGCAGCGGCGCCTACGACTTCGCCTTGGCTAATCTGCTTCACTGGGTCGGCAATGTAGGTAAAGTCCGGCTCCTGATTCCAGGGGCCGCGTTGCGGCGATCCATTAGAGGACATGTGATAGTAGATATTGACAGTTTCGTCGGGTTTCACGTTACCGAAAGCTGGTTCTGTGAGTTTGCCAAGGGAGTCGAGCGCCTTCATGAACATTTTTGTGTCAGAGATTTCGCGGGTCAGAAGATGGTGAAGCGCCTTCTTTGTCCCCTCATCTTTCGCACGCTTCAGCAGCGCTTCGTAGGTCTCTCTGGCGCCACCTTCAGCCGCAATATCTGCGCGGAGGTCGCGGACGATGTCGCCACCTTCGTTGATGTACGAGGAGGTCCAACTTATACCAGAGTCGTCGACGAAGTGGGGCCCCCTGCCGCGCAGGGCAAAGAGCGGACTGCGATGGGCATCGGCTTCAAGTTTGTCGATGCCTTTGGTGTGCTGCTCGATGAGTTTGCCGACCACTTCCAGGTGGCTGAACTCCTCGAGGGCGATGTCCTGCAACATGTCGCGGATGGGGGCGTTGTCGCAGTGGAAGGACTGTACCCAGTACTGCAGGGCAGCGGTTAGTTCGCCAGTTGCGCCGCCGAACTGCTGTAAGAGGAACTGGGCGTAAGCGGGATCCGGGTTCTTCACCTCAACCGAAACGATGAGTTCTTTGCGATGGAAAAACATCTCATGTCTCCTTGGTGGGTCCTCGCCCGGCGCGGAGCATGACGTCGAAACGCCGCAGTCCGACGGGTCGAAGACCCGGTCTGATCGTGCGTTGCGGTTGAACGTGCTTTAACGTGCGTCCTGGCTCAAAGATTCTGCAGATGATTGTTGGCGGATTTTCAGCGCGACGTGCACGCCATTTCAGGCACGCAGGCTTGCTGTGCCCAATTCACTTGAGGTCTGTTGACCACAAGGCTGAACGGAAACCATCTCACTGCCGGTGCCGACCGCCGCACGTTGGTAACTGCCCGAGTTGTCGCTGTCGTGAAGAACTACTGCCGGATGAGATCAACTATGTTCGTTCGGATCCTAACTAAGTCTCCATAGAAAAGACGTGCAGAAATCGAGCAGCGTTCGAAGAAAGCATTCCTTATTTCCGGAAGCTGTTCTGCGCCGATTGCCCCAACCATTGCCGATTACCGCGTTTCTCCGCCCGCGGCAGAGACGCCAACTACCATCTGCGTGCCGCTGTCCAGTTGGAATCTGCTTCGCGCCGAGCAGGATGCTGGAAGCCCGAGCCATCCTGGGATCTTGTCGCCCCGGCGCATTGTTCGCCAGCAGCACGCCGGGGATCGACGTTGTGCTGATGGCTATCTGGCCGGTTTTCGCGACGACGGTTCCCGCCGCAGGCCCACCACTCGCAGCAGCGGCTGCCCCAGCGTCGCCGCCTGTGCCTTGCGGTGCGCCACTCGCCTCGCTGCCGCTACGAGTCCCACCCGCACTCGGGTTAGAGGAACTGCCCGCCGGCGGCCCGCTCATCGCAGCAGACCCGCTGGCCGATGCCGCACCTCCCGCCGGAGCGATCGACTGAATCTGCGAATGGACCGGCACGCTCTTCCCACCCTTCAGCTCGACGTGATCAAAGAGGAGCGCCACTTGAGAATTCTCGCCAGCCCCACTCGCTTGCGCACCGAGCACATGGCCTACCAGCTTCGACCCCTTGGGAATCTCGGTACCGTCGGCGGTCTTTGCTGACGACTTGGTCTGGACCACCACGCTGTCGCCGGTCTTGGCCGTCTTTGAGTCAAGCTTGCTCACAAGTTCGCCGTTGATGGGGCTCATTTCTTCGGCAGATGCTGCGGGGTTCGCGGCCGGACCACGCGGTGGCGCTGCCTCCGTTCCTGAGCGGCTCTGCTGAGTGGCGGGGCTGTCCGGTTGGTTAGTCGCGGGTGGCTGCTGCGCCATCAGCGGAAGCTCGCTATGGCGAATAGGGAAGTCGCGAGCGCTGTACCTATTTTCATGAAAAATCCTCCGTAGGTTGATATCTCGCAAGTATGGGGCCAGACAAAGGGGCTCTGTGTAGATTGCTCAAGTGTTTGGACTTGGAATCAACCCGGCACCCAGCAGCGCACATGGGAGGAGTGAGAATTCGGTCCCTGAACCGAATTCTCACCCCGAATTTTCCATGGATCCAGTAATTCTTCCCGGGTCTAAAATTCCTGTCAATGGATCTTATGCCCGTTCTGAGACTGAGGTCCCGCCCGTTTCATCCCGAACGGACTGTTGGCATTCTTGATTCTGGATTCGGTACCGAGTCCCCGTCGGCTTAGAACGGGCCGAGTCACTCATTGGCAGGTTCCGGGGGTGTTGTCGGCAACCCGAATCCCAATCGATGAAAAGCGAGCGACTTGACCGAAGTTCCTGCAAAACGGAGATATAGTAAGTTATACTTGGGGCCCGAACGCGACTTTTCAGGCACTACGGGAAGATACTTCCATATAGCCGGTGATTCGTCCGGTACATCACTTCCGCTATGAGGACTAATCATAGGTCCATCAAGGCCGAGAAAATTACAACGCCGTACGTCTGGGCGGTCCTCATCCAACGGTCGTCCTTCCAATTGTTCGCGGATCGGCTGCTGCGCGGGCAAATGTCCAAAGCCGGAGGCGCTCCGCATCGACAAACGAACTTTGGTGCAACTAGAGCACGATCGAGCACTCATCCATTTCACTGGAAGAGCATATCAAATTACAGAAGCCGGCATGCGGGATGTCGAAGATCGAAAACTTCATGAGTGGAAAAACTAAATATCACTCCGCCGCCTGTTGTCCGCTCTTCTTCCGCTTATTCTCCCTTCTTCCAAAAACCGGCTTCAGAAACTGCCCGGTATAACTCCGCGCCACCCG
>CAVWMH010000004.1:0-188556 GCA_963756075.1 Candidatus Dormiibacterota bacterium
GGGATGTCCACCACTGTCGCCGCCACCTGTGAACAGGTTGTGAACGCGCCGCGGAGGTCTGGTGCACTCATCCGATCAGGACCTCGCGCTCACCGCGTTTCGGAGGATCGCATTTACCGCAGCCGCAGCTTCGAGATTAACCATGTGACCCGCGCCCGCAATCGTGATGGAGCGCGCACCCGGGACCCGTCGCGAGATCTCCACCGCCATGGCGCGAAAACAAGGCACGTCGAGTTCGCCGACCGCCACCGTCGCTGGCATCCCGATTTGTTCAAGTGCCGCGTTCGGGCTCGGGAGCCACGGTTCGGCAGGATCGGCGTGCGTCCAGTGGAAGCCCGAGTACATCTCGACGAGCTTGGCGAGCCGAACGGCGAGCGCAGGGTCGCGACGTGCAGGAGCAAAGAGCGGATGCTCGAGCCAGACGTCCTTCGCCGCGCGGACCCCGTCGGTGCTCGCGGCGTGCTCGGCCGCGAGCATCGCAAGCCGCGATGCGTCGTCCCACGCGAAGTCATCGAGCACAGAGTTCGAGGACGACTAGTCCCTGAACTAGCTGCGGAGCTACCAGCGCGGTATGCAGCACCACGAGCCCGCCCATGGACAGGCCAACAAAGACTGCACCCGTGATATTCAGGTGTTCGAGGAGCGCGACCAGGTCGGCGCTGTGAGCGTAGGCAACTCCGGCAGCGGGATCGCTTGACCTCCCATAGCCGCGAAGGTCGACGCGAACGACGGTCGTGATATCACGTAGGGCTGCCACCTGCTCGTCCCACATGCGCGCGTCGAGGGTGAAGCCGTGCACGAGCACGATGGCGGGGCCAATCCCTTCCACGTCGTAATAGAGGTCGGCTCCCGCGACCGGGAGCCGGCCCTGCCGTCTCACGCGCGCTTTGCGTAGTCGCCGAAACCGGCCCAGTCAACGACAACGCAAGCGTCGTCACCGACGGTCCAGGCATCATGCCCCGGTGGGCAGATCATCAGGTCGCCCGGACCGAACTCGTCCTCGCTGCCGTCATCCATGACCACCTTCATGCGCCCCGAGATGAAGTAGGCGACGTGGGACGCCTGGCAGCTGTCGGTCTTGGCGATCGGCTTGACGTGCTCCGACCACTTCCATCTGGGCTCGAACGTGGCGCGCCCGACTGGCCCGCCTTCTGTGCTGACAAGCTCGAGTTTCCCGCTGCCCGCTTCGAAGCGTCGGGTCTCGTCGGGAGCGTCGAGGCTCTTCCGAATCATCCGAGTGCTCGTTGGTGCCATTGCCTGTCCTCCTTGTGACTGATATCTGTCGTTTGAAGCGAGGGTCGCGGTGACTAGGCGACGCGCGAGGTCATCCGGGCAGAGCCATATTCGATGGGCCGGCTGGGGTCGGCGCTCCATTCCGAGAAGGAGCCGTCGTACACGCCTGCGCCGTGCACACCCGCAAGCTCGAGCGCGATGAGCGCGACGGTTGCCGAGACACCGGTGCCGCAGCTGGCGATCACCTCCCGAGGCGGTCGCGCGGGGTCGACACCCGCGTCGCGGAGGAGGCGGACGATCGCTGCGGGGCTCGCGAACAATCCGGTCGCACCGTCCACGAGCTCCTGGTAGGGCAGCGAGAGTGCGCCGGGGATGTGGCCCGTGCCGGCGACCCCGGGCTCGCCGAGATACAGATGGCGCGGGCGGGCATCCACCAGCGTCGCCCCAGAGCCCCGTGCCC
This sequence comes from Candidatus Dormiibacterota bacterium, assembly GCA_963756075.1. Classification (GTDB taxonomy): domain Bacteria; phylum Chloroflexota; class Dormibacteria; order Aeolococcales; family Aeolococcaceae; genus Palsa-851. The sequence continues at coordinate 1,694 of CAVWMH010000004.1, forward strand.
GCTCCACGTCGGCAAGGCTGCGGCGCAACGGCGTCCGCGTCTTCACGCTGAACGTGCTGGCAGGCCGTTCGGCACTTCCACGTCGTGGGTCGGTGATCTTCGAGCCAGGTTCGCCATCCGCCGTCGAGCACCCGTGCCTCAGCCCCGTAGAAGCGAAAGGCCCAGGCGACGCGCGCGGCAAAGATGCCGTAGTAGTCGTCGTATGTGACGATCAGGTCGCCCTGCTCGATGCCGAGCTCAACGGCACGCCGGGCGAAGGCGTCGGGCGACGCGATCTGGTAGGGCACCGGATCGGTGACATCGACGAAATCCTGCTCCCAGTCGACGAAGATCGCCCCCGGGATGTGGCCCTCGGCGTACTCGAGGCGCTTGGCGTGGGGGAGCGACGAGCTCGGGATGGCGTCCGCGAACGTCGAGGACGCGCACACGCTCCTGATCTAGATTGGCCTGCGAGCCAGTCAGCGCTGACGAGCGGCCCGGGGGGCGTTTCAGGCGATGCGGTGGCCTCTGTCATTCCCGTGCTCCTTGGTGGGGGGTGGGTCGATGCCCGAGACCCTAGAAGCAGCACATCGATGGGTTCTTACCGCGACCTTGCGCCAACCTTGACGCTTGTGGCGAAGCCGTCTGGCCGGGGGTCAGGCCTCCTCCACCATCGCCAGGAGGTCGTCCGTGGTCACCTCGCCGACGAGTTCGGGATGATCGCTCTTCATGTGTTGCTCGACTACTGCCGCAGCATCGGCTGCCGTCTCGCCGCGTGCGACGAATCCGCACTGACAGATGATCTGCTTGGCCATTGCGCCTCTCCTCCATGGTCCGTCGCGCCCGCAGCACGCGGTTGCTCGAACTTTCTGACATTCTCCTTGCCGCAACCTTGACGCACCAGCCTTCGACCCGAATCCAGATCTGCGGGCGTCTCGCGGTGGAGATCGCCGGCCAGACGGTCACGGAGCTGATTCCCCGGCACCAGGGTCGCCTCCTCTTCACCTACCTGGTGATCAATCGGCACCGGGAGTCGAGCCGGGACGAGCTCGTTGACGCGCTCTGGGCAGACGACGTGCCTCCAGACGTTGACGGCGCGCTCAGCACCGTCCTCTCGAGGCTGCGCAGGGCGGTCGGCGTCGACCACCTCAGCGGACGGGGCGAGGTGCGCCTCATCCTCCCGGCGGACGCCTGGGTGGATTTCGAGGCCGCGGATGAGGCGATCCACCGAGCTGAGTCGGCGATCGCGCGGGGGCAGTGGGCACGCGCGTGGGGGCCGTCGCTGGTCGCGCTGTTCGCCGCCCGGCGTGGCTTGCTGCGCGGCGACGACCTCCCCTGGATCGAACCGCACCGGCGCCGCCTCGACGACATCCACTGCTCGGCACTCGAGTGTTACACGACGTCGGCGCTCGGGCTTGGTGGAGGCGAGCTCCACGTTGGAGAGCGCACCGCACGAGAGCTCATCGAGCACGCTCCGTATCGCGAATCCGGCTACCGCCTCCTCATGGAGATTCTTGCCGCGCGGGGGAACATCGCAGAGGCGCTCCGTGTCTATGAGGACCTGCGCACACTCCTGCGTGATGAGCTCGGTGCGACTCCAAGCCCTCCGATCCAGGCGCTCCACGTCCAGCTGCTCAAGCAGGCTCACCCCGTCTGACGCCGAACGGGTCAACCGAAACTGAGACTAACGGTAGGTCACCGGGTCACGGGCGCTGCGGTCGACGGTCAACTGAAAGATGTCCGGGCGGCTGTAGTGGCCGGCAACATCCAGCGTCCGCCGTGCTGCCGCCGCACGCGACGGTTTGATGTCGGCCAGCAGCAATCCGAACTCCTCGTGCAAGGGTCCGGCGACGAGCGACCCGCCGGGTGCGACGACAACCGAGTCGCCGGGGTTGATCCACTCATCGGGGTCCGGGAAACAGCTGCTCGCGCCCGGGAAACGACGCCGGGACGTCCGAGCCGCGCAGCGCGCATCCCGAGCCGATCACCCAGCACCGTCCTTCCGCCGCAATGTGTCGCATGGTCGCGATCCACGTGTCGCCCTCATCCCACGTGGATGCGACGTACACCTCGACGCCGTCCGCGTAGATGGCGTAGCGCGCGAGCGGCATGTAATTCTCCCAGCAGATCAGCGTCCCGACGCGTCCGATCGCGGTGTCGGTGACGCGAAGTCCACCGGCGTCACCCTGTCCCCACACCATGCGTTCCGGGTTGGTCGGCACCAGCTTGCGATGGCGGTTGAGGATCGTACCGTCCGAGCCGATCGTGACCACGGTGTTGTACAGCGTCGACCGGCCGAACGCACCGTCACGCTCGTGGATTCCGCACACCACCACAAGGTGCAACTCTGCCGCAGCGTCGCGCAGTGACTTCAAGCCGTCGGCGGCGAGATCGACACTGTTCTCGACCAGCTGCTGGTGGATCTCGCCTGTCAGGTCGTGATCATCGCCGGGTCGCAGCCGCCAGATCCACGCCGGGTAGCCGGGGATGAATGTCTCGGGGAAAACGACCAGTCCGGCACCCGCGCCGGCAGCGGCCTCGAGATGCGTGATCGCCGCGCGGAGGGTTGCAGCTCGATCGAGTAATACCGGCGGCTGCTGCACGACCGCCACCCGCACCACGCCGTCAGCACTCTCCACGAATCGGGACTATAGATGCGGCGCGCCGCGGTTGGTTATGCCGGGCCTGGAGGAGGAGCGTCCAACGTACGAGCGTTTGAGCACGTGCGGGTCGAGATGGTGTCTTGGAGGGTGGCATGTGCGGGGGTGTGTCCGGCCGCCGGCCTGCTTCTGGTGCTCGGCATCCCGTCGCTCGGGCAGGCCGGAACCGAGGCGCGAAGTCTCGGACCGATGATCGGATTTCTCGCCGCGGTCCTGGTCCTTGCCAATCTGTGCGATCACTACGGTCTGTTCCCGGCCGCGGGGTCGTGGATGGCTGCCGGCTCCCGGGGCAGGCCCGCGGCATGAACCCAAGCCTGCGCGCCGATTTGCATAGCGTCCCAGGGGCTTCCCAGCGGCGGCGTGTACGACAGATCAAGCTCGCTGAACGCATCGACGGTCATCGCGTTGAAGATTGCCGCTGACACGATGTCGATTCGCTTTGCCACCTCCGCATGCCGGTGGCCGAAGAGCTGCACGCCGAGGAGCCGGCCGGTGTCACGATCGCCGGTCCATCGCATCGCGATCCGGTGCGAGCCCGGGTAGTACGCCTTGTGGTCGTCGGCTTCGGCGGCGATGGTGACGGGGTTGAACCCCGCGCTGGCCGCTTCATGGTCGCGCAGGCCGGTGCGCGCCGCGGCCATGTCAAACACCTTGACCACCTGCGTCCCGAGGCTCCCGGCGAATTCACGCCGGCCACCGACCGCGTTCTCGCCGGCGATGCGTCCCTGCTTGTGCGCTGTCGTTCCGAGCGGGATGTACGTGGTTCCTAGCAATCGGTGGTGGGTCACCACGCAGTCGCCGGCGGCGAAGACGTCCGGCAGGTTGGTGCGCATCCCGCGGTCGACATCGATCGCTCCTCGGAAACCGAGCTTGGCGCCGGCAGCCTCGGCCAGCGCAACGTCAGGTCGGACCCCGGCGAAGATCAGTACGATGTCGGCGTCGCGACGAAACGGGGTGCCCTCGATTGACGCGCCTTCGACACGCAGCGGTTGCGCATGTCGCATCCTCAGCGCGCGTGATGCGTCGCACCGCGGTGTCGGTCACAACGTCGACACCGTGCGCCCGCAACTCTGCAGCGACCATGCCGCCCAGCTCGGGATCAACCGTCGGCAGCACCTCAGGGAGCTGTTCGACCTGGGTCACCTCGAGACCGCGCGCGACGAGTGCTTCGGCCATCTCAATTCCGAGGTACCCGGCGCCGATGATCACTGCGCGGCGGGCATTCGCCGCAGTGACGCTGTTCATGACCTCGAACGTGTCGCCCATCGAATGGAGGACATGGACACGCTCACGTGCGGTCAGCTGGTCGAGGCCGTCGATGGATGGTCGCACCGGGCGGGCCCCCGTGCCAATGACGAGTGCGTCATACGCCACGGTGCGCCGCGTCCCGCCGGCATCGCGGACCTGGACCTCGTGCGCGCCGACATCGATTCGCTCGGCGGTGGTCCCAAGACAAAGGCGCATTCCTGTCGCCTCGAGGTCCGCCGCCGTGCGGTGCGCCAGGTTGCGCCAGTCGGGGACCTCGCCCGACACGTAGTACGGAATGCCGCAAATCGAGAAGTTCGGATACTCATCGGCGACGATCACCGATACGTCGGCGTCGGCGTCAAGCTCACGCGCCCGGAGTGCAGCGCTGATTCCCGCATCGCTGCCGCCGATCGCGACAACTCGCATCGCGAGGTTACGAGCCCAAACTGTGCGCGACCTGTTTCGCATCAGAGGCACCGGCCGGTGATGCACAGCAGACTTCGCCCGCGTCACCAGATGCTGCTGTGCCGCAGCACCCCTGCGTCGCGATCGCCTCGTCGACCTGTGGCGCGTCTGCCAGCACGGTGTACACCTCCCAGCGAGTATCGGCCCCGGCGACCCAGACCTTGTCCTGGAGAGCATGGCAGCACGTGACGCCGTCCTCAACCTCCGTCTCAAGGCCCGCGGCGCAGAGGCGGCGCGATGCCGAGGCGACCTCGCCGGTCGTGGCCACCTCGACGCCGAGGTGGTTGAGGGTGCCGGCCTGCGCCGGGTTCTCGAACAGCACCAGCTTCAGCGGCGGATCGGCAACCGCGAAGTTGGCGTACCCGGGACGTCGTTTGGCAGGCTTGGTCTGGAAGAGCTTGGAATAGAACCCGATCGCCTCATCGAGATCGGCGACGTTCAGCGCGAGCTGGACTCGTCCCATCTCAGCAGCAGTCGCAGTCGCAAGTGCCGCCGCAGTCGCAGCCGCAATCGCAGTTCATGGTGACCAGACCTCCTATCGATGATCGTCGATTGAATGATCGGATCCTAGCGCGTTCCATCGAAGGCTGTCAATGGGTAGAATACGCGCCATGCAGACTGGATCCAACGCCGTTGCGACCGACCTTGAGGTCCGGCCATTTCGCGACGATGACTGGCCGCAGGTTCGCGTGATCTACGCCGAGGGGATCGCGACCGGGAACGCTACCTTCGAGACCGAGGTGCCGGCGTTCGAAAGCTGGGCCGCCGCGCATCCGCCGGAGCATCGCTTTGTTGCGACTCGCGATGGGGCGATGGCCGGCTGGGTCGCTGCCTCCCCTGTTTCCGACCGCTGCGCGTATGCGGGCGTGTTGGAGCACAGCGTGTATGTGGCCGCACACGCGCGCGGCCAGGGAGTTGGCCGGCGCCTGATCGAAACCCTCATCGCGCACGCGGATGCCGGTGACGTCTGGACCATCCAGAGCGGGATCTTCCCCGAAAACGTTGCGAGCATCGAGCTGCATCGGAGATGCGGATTCCGAGTGGTTGGTACGCGCGAGAGGCTGGGACAGCTCAATGGGACGTGGCGCGACGTGGTCCTCATGGAGCGACGCAGGCCATGAACGCAGCGTCTGCAACCAGGTCCACCGTCGCACCACTGCGCGTCAAGGGATGCTGTCAACCGGTCGCCCCACCGCTGCCTGAGGCGAGGGCTGATGCGCTCGCAGCCGTCTACAAAGCACTCGGCGATCCCACACGAATCCAGATCCTGCATATCCTGGCGACCGCAAGCGAGCCCGTCTGCGTTTGCGATTTCACTGCGGCGTTCGACCTTGGGCAGCCGACGATCAGCCACCACCTCGCCACCTTGCGGGAGGCCGGCATCGTCACCAGCTTCAAGCGCGGGATCTGGGCGTTCTACCGCCTCAACCCGGCGATGCCCGAGCAGGCGCGCGCTGCGGTTGAGCAGGTGAGCTAGGTCGTACTAGCCGACGCTCGTTTGTGCTGCATACCTTGCATTGATGAGCGCTGCCATACCCGACGTCGCAACTGCGTAGGTTTTGTCACGTCCGAAATCGGATGCGATCAAGGTGCCGTCCGGCGTCCATAGCGTCGGGGCCAAGTCGCTGCCACCGGTGACAGTCACGACACGGCCGCTCGCCACGTCCAGCAGGACGAGCCGAATAGCGCTCGATGCGGTGGGGCACTGGATGGAAACCGCTGCAAAGCCGGCGTCAGGTGAGAGCGCGACCCCTCCGTTGAGGCATCGCCGTGATGTCAACCCCGGGACGCTGTAGTTGGTCCGTGTGCCGTCGGGTGCGATGACTCGAATCGCTGGTGAACCATCAAGCGAACAGGCGATAGTCCCGTCGTCGACGATGTCTTCGAAACTGCAGTCCGTTCCGATGCGGCCCGCGAGACCAATGGCCTCTCCCGTCGCAGGATCAATGAGGATGGCTGGGGAGATAGCCAATGTCGAAGGGTCGGCGGGACCACCGCAAGCGTTGTCGCCCTGCGCCACGATGCCGGCAGCCGTCCACGCCACCAGACTGACCTGCGTGACCCCCGCGCCGAAGGACGCGCTCCCGATCTTCCGCGCTCCGTTGCCGTCGTCGGTGTAGATGTCGAATGCCGCTCGAGTTGACGATCCGCAGGCCGGCGAATTGGTTTGAACAGTCCAGGCCCACGCCTGACCATCATCTCGTCCGATCACCGACGGAGAACCGGCAACGTTCTTTTCGAGGGTCGTGAGGGTGCCATCTGACGATACCGCGACGATTGAAACCGGTCCGCCCGGCCCGACGATCTGCTGGCCGTCGGTTCCAATCATTCGACTGCCCAACGGCCCGGAAATCGCCAGTGTCGCGTCGCCGCCGATGATGGGCCCCGAGGGCATCGAAACAGTCGTCTTTCCGCTTGCCAGCATCAACACACCGTTCGCGTTGCCGACGTTCGCGTTGCCGAACGCGACGAGAAGCGGCTCGAACGAGGGGCGGGTCGGCACGGGGGAAGGTGTCTCAACGACGGAAGCGCTTGTCGGTGTCGGTGAGGGCGTCGCTGATACCGCCGGTGAGGATCTCGGTGAGGGCGTCGCCGCTCCGCAGCCTGCCAGGGCAGCTGCGCCGGCGATCACCAGCGCGGTTCGTTGGATCCTCATCGAGTGGTTCCCTTCATGCTTCAGAGAGTGCCTGTTGAACGACCACCCCTTTGCTTGGTTACGCGACTGACGCGTTCGCGAGTTGGTACCTAGTTCAGGGCAGGTGCACCAGCAGCGCAACGGGACTCGAAGGGGCGACGCGGATACTAGTTGCGGGTGAACGGGCTGAAGATGTGCGTGAACTGCCAGGTGGGTTGAGTCACGCCTGAGCAGCTGTCACTCCCTGCAACACCGGGGCACGCGCCGTTATCGCGTTCGAGCGCCCAGAACGACAGCTCAGCGATGCCCTTGTCGCGCCCCCACTCCTGCACCTGACGCGCATCCGCCGTAGTGAAAATCTCGGGAGGGCCGAAGTCGTCGACGCCGATCATCTCGGTGACGCCGATCATGTGCCAGAGCGCGACGCTGGATTTGTTCGGGTAGAGGTCGTGGAGCGTGTCGAGCAGATGTCCCGCGGCCGTCTTCGTGTCGTTGGCCATCTCATGCGGCTGATTGTCGTAGTAATCGAAGGTCATGATGTTGATGATGTCGATCCGCGCGTGATGCAGCACTGCGTTCCGGAGCACGTGCACGCCGGTTGGATCCAGACCGGCGACGTTCGTCGGGACCGTGTAGACGAACTGGACGAGGCGATGCACATGCGCCGCCCACTCCTCCACCAACGCAATCGCCCGGTTCCGGCGATCGATCCCGGCGTTGTTGGTGAGCGAGTTGTCCTCGGTGTCCAGGTCCAGACGAGATCACGTTGTATGTGGTGATCACGTGCTCGTACCCGGCCGCGATCGCCGGAACGCTGGTGCAACTGTCGGCGATCTCCGTGCCGTCGTGGTCGGCGCTGTAGCCGCCGAATGACGGGATGACGTCCCCGCCCGCGGCGCGAACCCTGGCGATGTCCGCGCCGTACGTTGACCACGCCACCGGGGTCGCGGGATCGCCGTTCCACGTGATCGTGCAGGAGCCGGGCGCGGGCGTTTGCAGGAAGGCCAGGGTGAGGTACTTCGCGCCCAACTCATGCGAGAGCTGCCAGGGACTGTCCGTCGTGTAGGCCTCGAAGTACGGCGTGAAGAGATGGGATGGCAGGCGGGATCCTGTATCGAAGGCGGCAGCCGCCGGCGTGGCGGGAGCAGCCGTGGCGGCGATGGCAATCGACACGGCGACGACGAGCCATCCGCGCGACCGCACCACCCGGCTGTCTCCTCTATTGGCTAATTAGGAAACCTTACTGCCTAGCGCGGTAGCCTACGCCTCCGGGGCGGGGTGCGTCAAGCCCCTGTCCGGCTGGATACCGCGTCGTTAACCAGAGCGCTGGTAGGGTGAGTACGTGATCTCCCAGCAATCCGACGCGCTCGCGATCGACGGGCTCATCAACCTGCGCGATCTCGGCGCCCTGCCTACCGCGTCGGGCGCAACGACCCGGCCGGGCCGATTGTTGCGCAGTGAATCGCCGCACACCCTGAGTGAGTCGGGTCTCCGTGAACTCCTCGACCTCGGCATCGGTGCCGTGGTCGACCTGCGCACGACGTCGGAGCGTGAGCAGCGACCGAGCCCACTCGCCGAAGCCGGGGTGCATACGTCGCACGCCCCGATCTTCACTGACGACGAGGACTACCCCGACCACCTCTCCACCGCCGCCGAGGTCTACTGCTGGTGGCTGAGAGAACGTCGCAACGGGGTCGCCGCCGCGATGTGCGCGATTGCCGACGCGCCCTCGGCGCCGGTTCTTGTCCACTGCCATGCCGGCAAAGACCGCACCGGTGTCATCGTCGCCCTGGTGCTGCGCCTCGCCGGCGTGAGCATCGATGACATCGCCGACGACTACGCGATCAGCGGCGTGCAGCTCGCCGAGATGCTCGCTCGCGATCGGGTCACCGCGATCGAGCGCGGGATGGACCACGTGCGCGTCGAGCGGCTGTTCACGGTGCGCCGCGAGGCGATGGTGCAGACGATGGACTGCGTCGACTCCGAGCACGGCGGGGCGGTGGCCCTGATGCGGGCTATCGGCCTCGATCACGCGCGCATCGATCGCCTCACGACCCTGCTGCTCAGCCCGATTTGGCCAGATTCCTGATACTCAGCCGTCACCAATCGTCCGGCGGGGCGCCTGTAGGCTCGGGAAATGGCTGCCGTCGGGGTATTCGCAGCGGTGTTCGTCGCTCTCGTGCTGCTCAGTCGTCTGCCCTATTTCCGCCACATGCTCTGGCTCTCCCACGATCGCCCGGTGGCGTTGCAGAAAGGCTGTCGCGTTTGCGGTGCACCGGCGGTGCAGGCGACGTGGCACGCGCGAGCGTCGAGTTATTTGCGGCCCTTCGGTCCAACTGAGACGGTGGTGTGGTGCCAGACCCATTACGAACAAGCCTTGGCGCGGCGTCAAAGGCCCCCGGGCAGTTCTATCAGGTAACCAATCTCGCCGCGACGCCAGTCGTCGTTCACCTGCGTATCGCGGGGTTGTTTCCGGACGGTCAGGTGGTGTGCTCCGACGGAAAGATCGACGTGCTCCCGTGCACTCGCAATGCGGTGAGTGAGATGGGGTTTGACCGTCGCGCTCGCGGCATTGAAGCCCGCTCCTTGGAGCCTACAATCGGAAGACGATGATCGGACGAGTCCCGGGATGGGCGAGGCTCATGTCCGCCATGCTCTTTGTGATTGGTGTCCTCTTTGCCGTCGCGGAGCTCGAATCGCCGGACCTGGTCCTCTGGACAGGCAAGGCGGTGGCCGGTACCGAAATCGGCAGCATCGTGTCCTATTCGTACGCGGGCGCCAATTATTCCTTCGACGCTCATGACCGGCCGGCGAGCGACCCACAAATTCCTGTGGTCGTCTACGTCGACCCCCACATGCCTGGCGTCGGAGTCCTCAATAAGCCCGCGGCGCGATGGGCAGAGGCGGCCCTCGTGCTCGGTCCCTTCGTCGCCGGGATCGCGTTGGCGGTCGGGGCTACCTGGCGCTCCACTCGGCGATTGGCCGCCTCGGAGCGCGCACGTTCGCGCGGCGAGTATGGGTCAGGCTTTCCGAGCGGGTCGATTGAACGAATCGCACGGGGTCAGGGTCAGCGAATCCAGGGTGGCACCCCGGAATCGCCTGCGGAGCATCCGACGAAACCACACGTTCTTCATTAGGATCGCGGGCTCTCGCGCTTCCAAGTCGAATTGTCGAGATCCCTCACAGCTCCGTTCGACCCGATCGCGCCCTATCGGGCGTGCGTTCAGCGTCGGCCGCCGAACTCCCAGTCGTGGACCTCGACATCGGAGAACGCGCCCAGCCCAGACCGCTCGCCCTCGATGAGCGCATCGACGGCATCGCGATCCGGCGCCTGAAGGGCCAGCGCGACCCCGACCGGCTCGTCACCATCGAGCGTCGTGAGTGCTCCATACAGGATCAGCCGCTCGCGTAGCTCCGCTGGGAGGGTTTCCGCCGACATGGGCCGGCCAAGATGCGAACGGCCGATGATCAGGAACCGCGGCTCGGCCGGTCGAGCCGGGAACTCCCACATCGAGTGTCCAAGCAGGTTCTCGAACCGCCAGAGAAAGTGCTCCCTGTAGAGACCTGCACGGTTGTTCGGCTCGAGCGCAACGAACTCGCGCGCCGCGTCGACGCTGGGCAACGCAAGGACGTGAAGGCTGCCGGTCGCGGTCTCACGGTCGGCGCCGAGCGTCGGCCCGCGGGCGATCATCGACCCCGCGAACCCGTCCATGTACGACCAGTGTTTCTCGAGCAGCTCGTGGTCGTCACGAAGATCTGCCGAATCGGCTGCATCGCGGCTGTACAGGAAGAAGTCCAAATCCGGGATTGCTCTTCGCGTCAGCTCGCACGCCCGGTGCGAGCGGACGGGACGCGCGCGGCTTGTCTTCGGAGCGTAACCGCCGGTACGGGGCGCGCTCCCATCGCCTCGGCGTTCGCGCGGAGCTTCGCAAGCGTCTGGATGAGGTGCTCGCGATCGGCTTCGCTGATCCCCGCCATCACGTCCATCGAGGTTGCGTGGACCAGCGCGAGCATGAGATCGACGAGCTTCCGCGCCTCGTCCGTGATACTGACGAGAAGCTTTCTCCGATCGTCCGGGTGCGGTTCGCGGCGCACGAATCCGCGGCGTTCCAACGTGTCGAGGAGTGACGTGATGCTCCCGCTGGTCAGCAGCAGACGCTCACCGATCACCTTCGGCGGTAGCGGCGCGCCGGCGCCTTCGATGACTGCGAGTGCCTGCCAGCCGCTCAAGGAGAGATTGCCGATCGCCGACCTGTGGCGTCGATCCAGCTCGGCGAGACTGACGGAGGACGTGCGAGCGAGGTTCAACAAAACCTCGCTCGCAGACCTGCTCGCACCCGGAAACTCCACCTCGAAATGCGCCGCCTGGCGCAGCGGTTCCGGGCTGGGATTCGCGCTCCTAGGCCGGCTGCGCGGCGAGGATCTCACCGATGACCACTTTGGGCTCGCTGATCACCCCGATATTGTCCATGGTGGTCTTCAGCGAAGGGTCCGTGATGAAACCGAGAACAGCCTCGCGCGACGGGGCATCGAGCACGACCAGAATGTCGTTGGGGTCATCGGCGCTGCGGTACACCTCGGCGTTCGTGAGGCCGTGCTGCTTCCTGACGGGCGCATGACGGTTTGTCAAGCCCGGAGGCGGGGTCAGCGGTCGCACCGTGCGGGAGGTAGCCACACGTCAAGGGCCCGCGACCCCATGCCTCGGGGCGACCTGCCGGGCACGGCGGAAGGAGGCTGCCGCTTGGGCAGCGGTGGGCTCGTCGCCCAAAGGCATGACATGCAGCGCGTCCACCACCGGAAGATCGGCTAAGCGCTGTGCCATCTCAAGGGCCAACTCGCGTCCTCCCCCGGCGCACACCTGGGCATAGGCTGAGTCAGGCAGGTCGCAGCCAGGCAGGGAGCGGGCACGATCAGCCATGGCGCGACTCCGCAGCACTCCTACGGTCACGTAAACGCGCAGCCGATGCAGCAGCCCCGCGTCGTCAGCGCGATCCAAGAACCCAGTGAGAGCGGGGATGCTGAAACACATCTGGGTATGAGCGAATGTTGCACCGCAGTCAAGCTTGCGTCGCAGCAGCCGCAGCTCTCTGTCGGGGTCGGGGGCAAACGGGTTCAATACGCAGCCCCGCACGATTGGCAGTGGGGCGAGCCATTCCCCGGCAGCAGCCAGCAACTGCGTCCCGGTCATGTCGCCGACCCGGGCAATCCCGGGAACGTCGTCGCCGTGGAGGCAGACAATTCCGTCGCAGCCGAGGGCGGCAGCGCCAACCACCTCGCTCTGGAGCGCTAGCCGATTGCGATCCCGCGCCGAGATATGGACCACGGTCCGGACGCCCTGCTCTCTCGCCAGGGCCACCGCGGCAAGTGGCGACATCCGGGGCTGGCCAGCGTGATTGTCGGTGAGCACGACCAGTTCGACGTCCCGCGCCAGCTGTGCGATCCGCTCTGTGACACGTGCAGTGTCGGGGCGCACGGGTAAGGAGATCTCGGCTGAGGTCAGCGCCCGGTCTGGCATCGACGGATCTTCGCGCAGGCAGCGGCGGCGGTGCGGTGAGGGTTATGTCGGGGCGACTGGACTCGAACCAGCGACCCCCTGCTCCCAAAGCAGGTGCGCTACCACTGCGCCACGCCCCGACGCTTTTTGATCTCAGCTACCGCATCTGTCTGAGGATGGTGCGGTGGTGCCGCACTTTTCTCATGTAGAGCGTTTTAGCCTGAATATCGAAAGGTAGCACGTGCCGAGGCGAAGAAATCCCTCGGCGCCGTTGCGGGGATCGGTCGGGACGTCTGGTCGCGATCGTCGCGCTGGCCACGGTTTGAGTGCGGGCACGCGCGGCAAAATCAGGCTGACGACCCAAAGGGGCCATCGCCCTTCACCGAGAATTGTTAGCACCCTGCTTAATCAGGCGAAGTCTCGGCTCCGTCGATTTTCACTAGATCTTCTTGCTCAATCGGACAGGGTGCGGGTCCCGTCGAAAACGTTCGGGTGCTTCGGGTCCGTTAAATAGGTCCTACGTGACCAAGGATGACGAGCGCGCCACCCAGCACAACGCCGATGGCGACCGCGACTAGTACGACCCAATAAGGCTCCTAGCTAACTTCAAGCTCTGGTACTCAATGCCCGAGGATCAGGCTCAGGACTGTGATGACAGCGCCGAATGCGCATGTCAGCCCGCCAAAGAAGGCGGCAAACCAGTGTGGGTATTGGAATCGACCCGGCAGTGCTGCGTAAAGGCGATTCAGTCCGGTTGTGAGTGGGGTACGGTAGGCGACCAGTGCAACCCCAACGCCAACGATGGCCAAGCCGATGAGCGTACCCAGCAGTCTGGGCACGTGCTCGACCTCCGCTTGAAAAGCGATCAACCTCACTACCCGACTCTGCCCGAGGAGCTAGCGCGCACCATCCCCGCGCCGTGACGAACTCGCAACGCGGTCAGGCTCGGAATGCCAAGAGCTGTGAGCAACTTGCTGAGTGGCACTCGGGACTGACCGCATGACCTAGCAGCCGGGGCTGGTCCCGGCAGCCCGAAAGGCCAACCGCACGCGGAGGCGTAAAGTCGCGTCGATGAATTGGAGAACGCTAATCCCCGCCGCCACTAGCGGCGTGATCCCATCCGGCGACGAGTACGGATAGGGTCGATGAGTACCGCTAGGAAGGGAGGGGTTCACGCCTCGCCGGTTGAGGAGGGGTCGCAAGCGGCGGGGCACAGGGATCGACTGCAACGTTGGGTGCACGGAACACGTGACTTCGTCACGACCAATCGCGTCCCTCTCGTACTAATGCTGCTGGCCTACGTCCTCGGCCAGCTTTTCATTCTCAGATACGGCACCTCTCCAAATCTCGCAGGTGACAGCCCCGGCTACATCGATTTTGCGCATCGCATTCAGCAGTTCCGTGGGCTCACTGATCCTGGTAGAAGCCTGGGCTACCCGCTATTTCTGGCACTGATTTTTGACATCACTGGCGGCACGAACCTCACGGCGGTCATCTTCGTTCAGGCGGTTCTGATGGGCGCAGCTGCTCTGGAGTTATACGTGCTCACGTATCGCCTCTCCGGTTCGAAGTGGTTAGCAACATTCATTGGGGTATTCGCGGCCCTGAATGTGCTCGTACTCCAATGGGAGGCTTGGATCCTCACGGAGACACTTGCCTACTGGCTGCTGATAACCCTCGTTTTACTCACCGAACGCGTTGTAAAGCGCCCGTCGGCATCCAGGCAGACTGCACTCGCGGTGACAGCAGTGGCCCTCGTGTTTGTACGACCGACCTTCGTTCCGGTTGCGCTCATCCTCGCCGTGGTCATCCAATACAAGCGCTGGCGGTTCCTTGCTATCACGTTGGTACCACTCGCTCTCCTGGTAGTGGCCAACGGCGTGACCCAGAACTACTGGGGTTTATCAAATATCGGATACTCCGCTCTGCTGCACAAGGAGATAGAGTTCAAGATTCCAGTCGCCGAGCCTCAATACGCTGTGCTCAATCACGTCATTCAGAACTCTCGGACCTAAAAACTCGTTCAGTTTCACACCGTTCTGTTCGCGACTACCCGCTTACTGCATTGCTGGTCCAAACTCGCGTGTCCTCGCCGGTTTCTTGAACCATGCAGTTCTTGACCATCCCCTGACGTTTGTGCTTGATTATGCACGCGATGTGATTACCGTGTGGCTCCTTCCGCCGGATCTGATACGGCGACAAAACGTTCAAGCAATCTCGGACGCGAACGTGGAAGTCCCCATCAACGACCTGGGATCACTGCTATTCCCTGCCATTCTGGTCGCGATAGTCGTGCCGGGGCGAATCAGAGCGGCGTCGGGGTTACGACGCGTCCTTCTCGTGATAGCTCTGATCGTCGCGAGTACGTTCATAACGGCTGGCGGCGCCGACTATAAGGACTACAGTCGCGACCGAGTAGAAGTGGACAACCTCTTATTGATGGCAACCCTCGTCTCGGTGCTGTATTTGGTTGGTGCAACGGTCGTTTGGATCCGCTCGCGTGGAGTTGACCGGGAGGACGGGAGGCTGTTGGAATCCCACTGAATCTGAGACTTGTGAGCAACCTCTCAATCGGGCTGGACATCTCGGGTCAACCCCGCGCTCTCAGGTATCGAGACCTTGCCTGACGAGAGACCCGAACCTACAGACGGCTGATAGGCTCCGGCTCGAAAGGTAGCACGGCCTCGGCGCGTGGGCACCTCACCCAGGGTCACGTCCGGAGATCAGCGAACGCCTCCTGAGCCAACCCCGCCAGAGGGCGTCCACGATCGGCACCTGATCGTGACGGGAATGCCAGCGTCGCGGTCGTACCTGGCTGGCAACGTGAGGCCTGGAGATCGGCGCGAGCCATGCCAGAAATCGAGTTGAGGTCACCGTTGAAGCTTCGACGCCGGCGAAACGAGGGTACGGAAGGGGCCAGTTGGCGGCGCCGTCCGGCTCTGAGCCGAGCCTTGCGCCTGGGGATCATCGTCGGGCCGATCGGCGCTTCGTTCCTGATCGCGGCCCTGACCAGTCATCTGCTTCCGCGCGCCGGCAGCCCCCTCACCGCGGCGCTCTGGATCGCGATCGTCGGAGGGAGCTCACTGCTGACGCTGGTTGTCTTCGAGCGCGCGGCCCGGCGTCTCCTACCCCTGGCTGCATTGCTCAACGTCTCGCTGCTGTTTCCGGACAAGGCGCCGGCGCGCTTTGCGGTGGCGCGCAGGACGGGCAGCCCCGGTCATCTTCGGGAACAGCTCGACCAAGCGCGCGCCGCCGGACAGCAGGACGACGCCAGGGGTATGCAAACCGTGATCGAGTTGGTGCTCGCGCTCAGCGTTCATGACAAGCCCACGCGCGGGCACTCCGAGCGCGTGCGGGTGTTCACCGACATGCTCGCCGACGAACTCAAACTCGAAGAGGGCGAAAAGGCTCGATTGCGATGGGCGGCACTGCTGCACGACATCGGCAAGCTCGAGATCTCCCCAACCCTGCTCAACAAGCCCGGCAAACCCACCGCCGAGGAATGGGAGATACTGCACCGCCACCCGGAGGAGGGAGCTCGACTGGTGGCGCCGATGCTCGCCTGGCTCGGTGAGTCGGGGCGGGCAGTGGCAGAACATCACGAACGCTGGGATGGCACCGGCTACCCGCGCCAGTTGCGGGGCACCGAGATCTCGCTCGCCGCTCGGATCGTGGCGGTCGCCGACGTCTACGAGGTGATGACCTCTCCCCGTCCGTACAAGGCGACCACGAGTGTCGCCGACGCGCGCCTCGAGTTGACGCGAGTTGCCGGGACCCAGCTGGATCCAGCCATCGTACGGGCGTTCCTCAACATCTCCATCGGTCGCCTCTGGCGCACCGTCGGGATTGGGGCGTGGATCGGCCAGATTCCCAACCTTGGCCGCCTCTGGGAGGCCTTCGGCAGCCTCGGCACCTGGGTGGGGACGGGCGCGCTGAGCGCCATCACCGCGACCGTGATCACCGTGGGCGGATTTGGACCGCCACCACCGTCACCCGGCGCATCCATCATCCCGAGCCCGCCTTCGAGTTCGCCTGGTCTCATATCCTCCGCTCCGCCATCAGACCTCAGCGGGTCAGCCTCGCCGGCGCCCGGGGCGTCCATGGCACCAGGCGCAACGTCGTCACCGATCCCGCAGCCCCACTCGACGTTAGCGCCGACCCCGAAACGCGACGCCGACGTCCAGGCCGAAACCGACACCGACGCCGACGCCGACAGCAGACACCGATGCCAACGCCGCCGCCGTCAGTCGCTCTGCCCAACGTGCACTAACACTCAACCCAGGTGCACGAAGCACTGCTCCGGTCCGAGCCTGCAGCAATGCACAACGTACTGCCTGGGAAACAACAACAGTCACTGCCTGACCTATTGCTACGGAGCGAATAACCCGCAATGCACCCATGACTGCGTCGGTCCGCACAACCCGAAGTGCAAGACCGTCTGCCGCGCAAGTGGCTCGCTACTCGCCATCCAAACGCCTCGACACGACGCGTCGCCACCGGGACCGACACTCTGGGAGACATTCGACATGGCGTGGCGCTTCGGGCCGTCGGCGAGGCCACCATCCTGGCCTGCCGGCGTCAGTTCCGCATAGACCCGGCGAACCCCAGCTCTGGCTGATCCGACCCCCCGGACGTCCCCCCACGGCAAACTCTTCTCCCAGTGGACATCCTCGACGTCGTCATCATCGTCTTCCTCATCACCTTCGCCGTCTCCGGGCTGCGCCGCGGGCTGTCCGGGGTTGCGCTCTCTCTCGCGGGTCTCCTGGTCGGTCTCTTCCTCGGCGCCCTGATCGCCCCACCGATCGCCCGCGCGATCACCCAGGACCGGACGACCCAGCCGACGTTCGCGATCGGCATCTTCGTAGGGGTTGCGCTCCTCGTCGAGGGAATCGGCGCGGCGATCGGCTTCCGCCTCCGGCGGCGCACGCAGCGCACCGTGCTGCTCGGCAAGGCCGATTCCGGGGTGGGCGCGGTGCTCGGCCTCCTCGCCGCGCTGTCAACCGCGTGGTACCTGGGCCTCATGTTCTCGCAGAGCGCGTGGGTGACCCTGGACAACCAGATCAGCAACTCCGCCATCGAGCGCTCGCTGGACCAGTTCATGCCCCGGCCGCCCGGGTTTCTGGCAGCCATCGGCAACCTCTTCCGGCCGGGCGACTTCCCGAACCCCTTCTCGACCATCCTGAACGTCCCTCAGGCACCCGTCGCCATCCCGCCTCTGGTCAACACCGCGGGCATCCGGGAGGCGACCAGCGTGACCTCCAAAGTCATCGCCGCGGGATGCGGCGGCGGGGCCGAGGCGGGATCGTCCTGGCCGCTCGCGCCCGGGTACTTCGTGACCAACGCCCACGTCGTCGCCGGCTCGAGCAGCGTCGAGATCGATACACCGAACGGCGCCCGCCACAGCGCGCGCGTGGTGCTCTTCGATCCGGACACCGACCTCGCCGTCCTCTACGCTCCGGCACTGTCGCTGCGCCCGCTCGTGGTCGTGGACAGCACACCCGCGCGCGGGACCAGCGGCGCCGTCATCGGCTACCCCGAGGGCGGCGGGGAGCAGGTGGTCCCAGCCGCGGTGAGCGGGAGTGAATCGGCAACCGGCTACAACATCTACGGCGACACCCTGGTGACCCGCAGGATCGAGGTCCTTGCCGCTCGGGTCATCCCGGGCAACTCGGGCGGCCCGATCGTCGATGTCGATGGTCAGGTGATCGGGGTGGTCTTCGCGGCGAGCACCACCGAGTCGAACGTCGGCTATGCGCTGACCATTCCCCAGGTGTATCCCGACCTCCAGGCCGGCGAGCATCGCACGACCGGGGTATCCACCCAAGCGTGCACCGGCTGAGTACGACGGCCGGTCGTCGGTAGCAGCCGCCGCACTGCTGCGGCGACTGCTACCCGAGCGTCAACTCGTCAGGAACCCGTTCTGCACCAGCCACGTGTGCGCGACGCTGGCCACGGTCTGGTTCTGAATCTCGACCATGGCGTTGAGGCTGAGCATCACTGACGTGGTCAGCTTGGCCGCAACCGGCGTCATCCAGGCGCCGATCGACGGGTGCTGCTGGAGGATGTTCGAGCGCACCACGAGCCCCGCGTTGTCCGGCGGGAAGAGGTTCTTGTCGTCGGTGAGCGTTTGCTCATTGTTGGCTTGGATGGCGGAGTCCGTTGTGTAGACCTCGCCCGCGGCACACTGCCCGGAGGCGATCGCTTTTTCCGCCGTGCTGCCGATCTGGGTGTAGTGGAAATTCGCAGCCGATGGCCAACCGTACGTGGTCACAAGGCCGGGTAGGCCGTCAGGCCGGGTGAGAAATTCCGACTGGATGCAGACCGGCGTGTTCGAATGCGATGTCAGATACGCGCCGAATGCCGAGAGCGAGGTACCGAATTTCGCGGCGTCGCTTGCCTTGATGGCGATGCCGTTGGTATCGTCGAATTGCGTCGGAGCCACCCAGCAAAGTTGCTTCGCCTCGTCGAGCTGTTTCACTTTGGCGAAGGCCCCGGGGAGGTCCGTCGGGAACTGTCCTGCGCTCAAGTTGAGATAACCGGTGTCGGTCAACTCTGTACCCGTGTACTGCCAGTACATGTCGATGTTGCCGCTGGACAGCGCATGTCCGAGCGCCGGATCGGCTGCACTGAAGGTGTTGGTCACGGTGAACCCGTGCGCGCCGAGCACATCGACGGCCATCTGAGCCATCAATTTCTCTTCCGCAAAAGGCTTGCTGCCAATCGACAGCGTGGCACCACCGCCACTTGTTTGAGAACCCGTCGGGCACGTCGACGCCGTCGCGGTGCCGGACGGGGCGCCACCGGAGTTGCCTCCCCCGCACGCAGCAAGGGTCCCGGGTATCGCGATTGCGATGACCGCGAGTAGCTTGCGCTTCATGGATGTGTTCCTCCACATGTTCCAACTGCTGACATGTCTTAACTGTTGACTTGTTTTGGGACTGCGACGCGCTCAATCATTGAGAGCCCCCAGTCTGCGAGTAGGGCGAGAGATGCCACCATTACGGCCCCGACGAACACCATCCGATCGCTTGTATTGATGCCTGCGGCGATCACGTCCCCGAGGCCGCCACCTCCGATGAAGTTCCCGAGTGTAGCGGTTCCGATGATTAGGACGAGTGCTGTGCGCAGGCCGGCAAACACCAACGGGGAGGCAAGAGGCAACTGCACTCGCATCAAAGCCTGCCAACGCGTCATGCCCATTCCCCGTGCCGCGTCAACCGCGGAAGGATCAACGCCCTGAATACCCGCGACGGTGTTGCGCAGCACGGGCAGCAGACCGTACACGACCAGCGCGATCACCGTGGGAGCGACTCCGAGTCCGAGAATCGCGAAGAGGAGCACCAGCAACCCGATCCCGGGGACGGCCTGACCGAGGTTCGCGATCAGGAACACCGGCACCCGAACGGCGCGGCCCGCCTGTGCGATCGCCACACCCACCGGCACGCCGATTGCCGCGACCAGCGCGAACGAGATCCCCGAAAGATACACGTGCTGAATGGTCTCGCTCATGAGGTTCGGCGCATTGAGGATCTCGGAGTCGAATTGCTTTCCGAGCAATGTCTGGTAGACGCCGACCGAGACGAGGATCCCGATCGCGACCCAGATCGGCACGGCAAACAGTCGGAGGCGGTGCATCCATCCGGGCAGGCGTGGCATCTAACGCGCCCTCATCGATGCGGCCCGGATCACGTCGGCGTCGATGAGTCCGAGGGTCTGGTCACCCGTGACCACTCGAACGCGCCCGTCGGCCGAGCGAAGCACCGCATCGAGCGCGTCGCGAAGGGTCCCGCCGGCCTCCACCGTCGCGGCCGGCGCGGCCCCGTTGACCGGTTGGAGGTTCACCTCGGATATCGGGATGAGCGCGAGCCTGCGCACCAGGGGACCCTCGCCGAGGAACCCGGTGACGAACTCGGATTGCGGATTGGCCAGCAGCTCCTCCGGGGTGGCGAACTGCTCGAGCACGCCGCCCTTGGACAGCAGGGCCACCCGGTCGCCGAGCTTGACCGCCTCGTCGATGTCGTGGGTCACGAAGACGATCGTCTTGCGAACCACGCTCTGAAGCCGGAGCAGCTCGTTCTGGAGGCGCTCCCGGGCGATGGGGTCGATGGCGCCGAACGGCTCGTCCATCAGCAGGATGTTCGGGTCCGCCCCGAGCGCCCGGGCAACTCCGACCCGCTGCCGCTCACCACCGCTCAGCTCCGATGGCAGCCGTCGCGCGTACTGGGCCGGCGGGAGCGCGATCAGCTCGAGCAGCTCCTCCACCCGCGCCGCGATCCGCTGCTTCGTCCACCCCAGCAGCCGCGGCACGGTCGCGATGTTCTCGGCCACGGTCTGATGCGGGAAGAGCCCCACCTGCTGGATCACGTAGCCGATCGAGCGACGCAGATCGTTGACGTCATAGGTGCGCGTATCGCGATCGTCGATGAGGATCGCACCTTCGGTCGGCTCGACAAGCCGGTTGATCATCTTCAAGGATGTGGTCTTGCCGCAGCCGGAGGGGCCGACCAGGATGACCGTCTCCCCCGATTTGATCTCGAGCGAGAGATGGTCGACGGCGACAGAGTTCGCGTAGCGCTTGACGACTCGGTCGAAGGTGATCATGTCGCCGCCACTGAAACGCGTCCGCGCGAAAGGCCGCGCTGGATGCCCGCCAGGATCAGGTCGGCGAGGATGCCGATGGCGGCGACCGGGAGGATCCCGGCGAGCACCGTATCGAGCTGGCCGCTGCCGCGGCCGATGGCCGAGAGGATCGTCTGGCCGAGGTCATCGACCCCGACGGTCGCGCCCACCGTTGCGATCGCGACGATCATGACCGTCGCCTGGCGGATGCCTCCGAGCACCACGGGCACGGCAAGCGGGAGCTCAACCTTCAGCAGCACCTGGCGTGGGTTCATGCCCATGCCGCGTGCGGACTCCACCACCGCCGGGTCCACGGTCTTGATGCCTGCTCGCGTGTTCCGTGTCACCGGGAGCAGGCCGTAGAGGATGAGGCCGATGATGACCGGCGGGTTGGCCAGCCCGAACCAGATCGAGAGCAGTCCGAAGAGCGCGAAGCTCGGCACCGTCAGGATCGTGCTGGTGACGGCCAGGATGATCGTGGACAGGGGCTCGGATCGCGCGGCGGCGATGCCGAGCCCCAGTCCGAGCGCGCTCGTGATGGCGATGCACTCGCCGACGATCTCGAGGTGGGTGACGATCTGGGGCCCGATCTGGTCCCAGTTGTCAGAGACGTACTGAAAGACGCTCACGGTTGTGACGCGTCAGTATCCATAACCTCCTGGGGCGGTGTCGGTGTCGGTGTCGAGTTCGAGCCCGTCGTCGCCCCGGTCGCTGTCGAGCTTGTGCCCGGCATGGCCGCGAACCACATGCCCATGACGCCTTGCCCGTTCGTCTGGCCGGCAGCTGTGTCACTTGCGTAGGTGTGCAGCGGCCAGCCGTTATAGGTGACCTCGGTCGCGGCGGCGCCGTTGAGCATGATCGACACCGTGGCGAGCGCCCCGGTGGCGGCGGAGGCTTCCGTCGGTGCTCCCGTGACAACGAGCGGCGGCCAGACGGTCAAGCAGCCACCCGTGCACGCGCCGAGGGTCGAGCCCTTCTCGGGGAGGAAGTAGTAGAGCGTGAAGCCCTTCGAGTCGGTCAGCACGGTCCCGAGCGACGTCGTCCTAGTGTTGACCGTCGGTGCCCGTCGAACTCGGCCCGCTCGTGGTCGGCGGCGCCGTGCCGCCGGGGCTGGCCGCGCCGCAGGCGGCGAGCATCCCGGCGCCGGCCAGGGTCAGTACAAGTCGTTGCATAGAGAGAACCTCCGCTGTGGACGATGCAATGAGTACGCCGCAGCGTTACGTCCCGACTGCCGCGCTATTCTCAACGCATGTGCCGAAGCATCAAGACGCTCCGTGGTGCAGAACCTCCTGCGGATGAGAGTGACACTCGCGCCGCCGCACTGCAATTCGTACGCAAGATCAGCGGCTACCGGGCGCCGTCCAAGGCGAACCAGCCGGCCTTCGACGCGGCCGTGCTGGAGGTGACGGCCGCGACCACACGCCTGCTCGAGGGTCTGCAGAAGCCGGCCTGAAGCGCCGACCCTCGAACGGCGGATAATTCGCCGATGCAATCAGGCCGGGTAAACGACGCCTACTCGGTCGCACCCATGGTGATGCTGCCGTTGACGGTGCCACCATCATCGACGCGAAGCCTCGAAGCGCGCACGTCACCGAGCACCACGCCACTTCCCGCCACAGTGAGACGCGCACGCGCCACCACATTGCCGGTCACATTCCCACGAACGGTGACGTTGCGTCCGTCGATCCCCGCGCGGACCGTGGCCGATGCCTCGACGTCGACGTCCCCGGACGCGGTGATCTCGCCATCAGCAGTCCCCTCGATGTGGAGATCGCCTTCGATGGTGAGGGTCCCGTTCAGGACGTCGCGCGGCCCCAGGGTGACTCCCTTGGCGCCTGCCGCGCCGTTGCGGTGACCTCCGCGTGGGATGGCTGCTGCTGCCTCTTCGACTTCAGTGATGTTTTCCATCGATGTCTCCTCTCCTTCTCGTCCGCTGCTCAGCGCATATCGTACTGATCCTGCGGCCGCTTCGCGGGTGGAATGGGCAGACAACTCCGTGACGGTGGCTCCGACATCGGATACATTCCGGCAGCTGCAACTCGACTTCTACCGCGAGGCGGCGCATCGATACGACGCATGGGCCGGGGGCGCAAACGTTCGTGCTGCCGAGCGGCTCGCGGCGTTCGCCGACGTCCGGTCGCACGAGCGAGTGATTGACATCGGCTGCGGCACGGGCCTGGTGAGCCGGTCACTGGGGCTTGGCGGTTCGGACCTCAACCACATGGCGCTCGATCTGTCACCGGACATGGTCGCCTACGCCCGCGAGCAGGCACAGGGCGATCGTGGTGTCGGCTACTCGGTCATGGACGCGCATCAGCTCATCTTCAATGACGGCATGTTCGATGTCGCGGTGCTCGGACAGTCGCTTGCGTATCTCGAGGATCCGTGGCAGGCGTTCGCGGAAATCCGGCGCGTGCTGCGACCGAACGGCCGCATCGCGGTCTCGTGCCGCTGCAGGAGTCTCTCAACGCCTGCGCAGGGTGTGTTCTTCGAACAACTCGAACATCTGGCCATCCGCCGCGCGCGCACGCCGTCGCATCACGCGCTCTTCGGTGAACCGTGGGTGCTCAGCAGCATGCTGGAGATGGCCGGATTCGCGGACATCCGGATCACACAATTGCTCGTCGGTGTGCGTGCCAACGACGTGCATGAATGGACGGAGATGATGGAGTGGTCCGGACCGTGGCCACACGCGATGATCGGGCTCCTGAGTGCCGCCGCTCGGGCCACCTTTGAGGAAGAGCTCGACAGCACGATGCACCGCCTGGGCGAAGGTGATTACGCGTTTCACGGCGCATTCACCCTCGCTACCGGGCGGCTTCGCGACCAGTCCCCGGCTCAGCCCACTTCTGAGTCCGCACCTGAGGAGACGCCGGATGTCTCCGCGGTACGCTCGTCGCTGTACGCATCGGACTCGGAGCCACCCGGCTCTTCGCCGTAGGCTCCCTGGTCACCCTCGCCGCTGACCGCTGACCCGGTCACGTCAACCGTGGTGTCAGCGTCGCGCTCCTCCATACGTCGCGCGGGCGGCGCGTCGCCGCTCGGGGTCATCGTGATGGTGGCGTTCAGCGTGGCACCCTCATCCACGCGCAGGCGCCCGGCGTGTATCTCGCCCGCGAAGGATGCCGCCTCGCCCAGCACCACCAGCTCGCGCGCGACCGCCTTGCCCTCGACAGTCCCGCCCACGATGATGTCCCGAGCCGAGATCTGCGCGCGTGCGGTGCCAGACGAATGAACATTGACCTCGCCGGTTGCGGACACCTCGCCGTCAAGCGTGCCTTCAACCCGGACATCGCCGTCGACCGTCAGGGTGCCGACGAGCGTGTCGCGCGGCCCGAGGACCACCAGGCTGGCCGTCTCCGTCTCCGTCGCTGCCGCCGCAGCAGCCGCACGACGCCCACGCGATCGGCTCGATGTCGATGGTCCGGTGTCGCTCGTGTCCATGGCGGCTCCTTCGCTACGGCTCGGCGGAGTGGGGTCGCCGGTATCGTACGAGTCCGTCCGCGTCGCGGGTCAGGCGTCGACGTTACAAAGTGCGAAAGGCTTCGACGGCCGCTCAGACCACGAAGTCGCGGCTGATATCGCCGGCCGAGGGGACGCCGGCAAGGCCCATCGCGTGGGCGAGCTCCGAGCGATATGCGTCGAGCACCCGTTGCACCCCCACCGCCCCGGCGGCCGCGAGACCCCAGAGAATCGGTCGCCCGATCATCGTCGCGCTGGCGCCGAGCGAGAGCGCCACGAGGACGTCAGTACCGCTGACGATGCCGCCGTCCACCAGGATCGGCGCGCGTCCCTCGATCGCGTCGGCGATCTCCGGCAGTGCGATGGCCGTGGCGATGGCGCGATCGAGCTGGCGACCCCCGTGGTTGGAGACCACCACGCCGGCCGCGCCCGCGTCGATGCAGGCGACCGCGTCATCGGCGCGCAGGACTCCCTTCACGAGCACCGGAAGCCCGGCGATGTCGCGCAACCAGGCGATGGTCTCGAGCCTGATCGACGCGTCCTGGTCAAGGCCCGCGGTGACCTCCTCGAAGGTCGCGCCGGGCGTGAGATGCGCACCGAAGTTCACGAGGTGCTGCTCCATGCCGACCGGCGCGACGTGTCCGCGACGCTTGAAACCGGGGTACGGCGTGTCGACGGTGAGCATCAACGCGGTGGCTCCCAACCCGGCTGCTCGGCGCACCAGCTCCTCCGTGACGCGCCGCTCCCTGACCACGTACACCTGGTACCACCATGGACCGTGAAGTTCGGCGGCGATCTCTTCGAGCGCGCGGGTCGCTCGCGTCGTCACCACCATGAGGCCACCGGCCGCGCTGACTCCACGAGCCGTTTCCACCTCTCCGTCTGCGTGCGCGACCACCTGATACGCCGTCGGCGCCACGACGAGCGGCATCGCGAGATGCGTGCCCAGGACGTCGGTGGAAAGATCGGGAGCGCCGCCCCCACGAAAGATGTGCGGACGGAGCCGGTACCGCCGCCAGGCCGCTCGCGACTCCTCCAGGCTCAGCTCGTCGCCCGCGCCGGCGGCGATGAAGTCGAAGGCCGCCTGGGTCAGATTCGCGCGCGCCGCGAGCTCATATTCGACCAGCAGATCGGATAGGGACTCCTCCACGCGAGGATTGTCGTCCAGCCGGTCGTCGACTCGATGACGCCGTGCGGAGCGCGCCAGGCCAACGCCAGGGCCCGGGCTCGCGCCCTGGAGAAGCTGGACGGCGGGGCTGCCATCAACTGGTGTGCGTAGGTGAGGGCGGTATCGATCGGGATCGCGAAGGCCTGAACGGCGCCGGGATGGTGTCCGCGGCGCACACCACTTGCGGCGGTGTCCAGGCCGATGACCTGGCCGTTGCTGTTGACGAGCGGGCCGCCGGAGTCCCCCGGTTGAATCGGTGCGTCGGTCTGGATCATGTCGGTGAGGCTCTCTGACGTCTGACCGGTCTCATCCGACGCGGTGATGGACTGTCCAAGTGCGGTGACCCTGCCCGGGGCCGCGACCGGCGGACCCTCTCGACCCAGCGCGTTGCCCCAAGCGGTGACGCTGTCCCCGACGCGCACGGTCGCGGAGTCGCCGAGCGGAGCGGCGGTCAGATCGGCCGCTCCCTGGAGTTGGATCACCGCGACGTCGTGGTATTGATCAGCGTTGATCAACGTCGCGGGGTAGGTGCGGCCCGTCGAAGTGAGACGGACGCTGATGGCCTCCGCGCCGACGACCACGTGGTCGTTGGTGAGCACGACCCCCGATGAGGTCAGCACGATGCCGGTCCCCGCGGCGGCAGCCCCGCCGCCGAGCGCCGAGACGATGTCGACCACCGCGGCCTTGGCGCGTGAGGTGTCACCTGATCCGCCGAGGCCCCTCATGGCGATGACGACGGTCGCGGCAGCGCTCGCCGTGAAAACAAAGATGACAACCGCTATCCCGAGCAGGAGGAGGCGCGATGCCCGCCTCGGGGGCGGCGGCTCGTACACGTAGTACTGCTGCGACCACCATCCGGGCGCAGGCGGCGCCGATGCCCATCCCGTGCCGCCCCATGGGTCGCTCGAACCCGTTCCCCCAGGCCACGCCGGCGGACCGGCGGGGACCTCCTCCTCGCTCATGCTCGCTCTATTGTTGCGAGTTCGGGCTGTCGACTGCATGACGGGGATCTCCCGCGCTCCGCGCCGGACGGGGCGCGGACGCGGGCATCCCTGCCGTCGGACTCGGACTTCCAGCCCGACGTGAACTACATCGCGTTGAAGGTTTCCGCGACCTCGATGGTTGCGCCGCCTTCGAGCACCGGACAACCCTTGGCCAGCGCGACGGCGGCGTCGATGCTGTCAGCCTCGATCAGGCTGTAGCCGCTCGCCGGGTTGGCGCCACCTCCGTCCGAAACTGCACCGCCGGCCGCGATGGTCCGGGTCTGGCTGATCGGGTTGCCGCCGTCGACGAGCGCGGGGCCGAGGGTCTGGAACCACGTGCCCCAGGCTGCCATCACCTTGGCCTGAGCTTCCTCGCCCTCGGGCATGCCTCCACCGTGGTAGACGAGCAGATATTTCGCCATGTCGTGCCTCCTTGGTTGGTCAGTTGCCGTTCGCGCCGATGGCGCGGATGACCGTTGGTTCGAGACGCGTCTCAAGGAGCGCGCGCTCCGATGGGTTGTCGGTGAGCTCGATGGCGCGGCGGTCGGCATCGGCCGCCTCGTCCAGCCTGCCGAAGCGGCGAAGCAGCTCGGCTCGCGTCGCCCAGTAGAGGTGGTAGCCGTCCAGCTCAGTGCGCAGGGCGTCGAGCTCCTCCATGGCGGGCACCGGACCGGCCACGTGCTCAAGCGCGATGGCGCGATTCAGGCGCACCACGGGTCCGGGACTGACCCGCACGAGAGCGCCGTAGAGCGCAAGGATCTGTGCCCAGTCCGTCTCCTCAAATGTCGGCGCTTCCGCGTGGCAGGCGGCGATGGCGGCCTGCAGCCAGTAGGCGCCGGGGCGGCCAAGGCGGCGGGCCTGCTCGAGCAGCGCGCCCGCCTCTGCGATCGCGGCGTGGTCCCAGCGCGTGCGGTCCTGGTCGCGGAGCAGGACGAGCGCACCGCTCGCGTCGAAGCGCGTTGTCCGGCGCGACTCGTGAAGGCGCATCAAGGCGAGCAGGGCGAGCGCCTCGGGTTCCTCGGGCAGCATCCGGGCGACAAGCTCACAGAGCCATTGCGCATCGACACAGAGGTCGCGGCTCGTGGAGACATCCGGGCCGCTGCCCAGGTAGCCCTCGTTGAACACGATGTAGAGCGACGCGAGCACCTCGGCGAGCCGCTCCGGCAGCTCGTCGGCGCCGGGCACCCGATACGGGATGTGGGCGTGGACGATCTTTCGCTTCGCGCGCACGATGCGCTGGGCCATGGTCGCCTCGGAGACCAGGAAAGCGTGGGCGATCTGGGTTGTGGTCATCCCCATGACCGCCCGGAGGGTCAGCGCCACCTGCGCGTCTCGCGCCAGGGCCGGGTGACAGCACGTGAAGATGAGCCGGAGACGGTCGTCGGGATCGGAGCGGACGTCCGGCGCCCACCCATCGGTCAGCAACTGCAGCTTCGCCCGGTAGGTCGAATCTCGGCGCAGGCGATCGATCGCGCGTCGCCTGGCGGTCTGGAGCAGCCAGGCCGCGGGCCGCTCGGGCACGCCGTCGACCGGCCACCGCTGCAAGGCGACGACCACGGCATCCTGCACGAGGTCCTCGGCCAGGTCGAAATCACCCGTGATCCGCACCAGCGAGCCGCACATCGGACCGACCTCGGCACGGAAGACGGCGTTCATCGCCTCGACGGTCGGGTCGTTCGCCACGCCGCAAGCTCCTTGTTTCAGCCGACCGGATGGTTGGGCATGTCGTCGTGGCTCTTCACCGGGCGAATCTCAACAGCCTGGTCCTTTGGCGGCCACTTCTTGGCGATGGCGATCGCCTCGTCGAGGTCCGCGACATCGATGGTCACGAAGCCCGCGATGTTCTCCTTGCTCTCCATGAACGGCCCGTCGGTGACCAGCGGCCGTCCTTCTTGAAAGCGGATGGTGGTCGCTGTATTCGACGCCTGCAGCTCCTCGCCGCCGCGAAGCTTGCCGTCACGGCCGACCTCGGCGAACCACTCGTCGATCGCCGCGTAATGGGCGCGCTCAGCCGCCTCGTCGACCCCCGCGTCCTCGTTCTTGACGAACAGCAGCATGTACTTCACTGGTTGCGCTCCTTGGCGTCCGGATGAGTCGTCCCAATCATGACGACGAACGGCGAAGCCCCAAATCGACACGACAGTCCTTTTCGCGCACGCGGTCAGCCCGGAGCCATGTCAGGCTCTCGCCTCGTGGCCGCATGGAACGTCACTGAAACGGCTCGCCTCGGAGGCGGGGACCGATCGAACGTTGACCGCCTGCGGCGCGCCTGCGAGGCGGCCGAACCCCTGGACCTCAAGATCGAGTTGGACGAGAGCGACCATCTCGGCCGTCCGATGCACATTCTCGCCGCTGCGGGCGCCGAGGTGATCGGCTACGCGGGGGTGACCGGCGACCATGATGCTGAGGTCTGCGGGATGGTGCACCCTTCATGGCGACGTCGAGGGGTGGGCACGGCGCTCCTGAGCGGGGCGCGTGGGGCGGCGAGACGGCTCGGGCGGGAGAGCATCCTCGTCATCTGCGAGGAGGCGGGACGTGCCGGGCTTGAGTGGATGCGCGCGATCGGCGCCACCCTCGAGTCGAACGGAACGCCGGATGGTTCTTCGCCTCACATCGCCGACGGCGATGGCGCTCATGGCCGAGGCGCGATTGGACATGCGTCCAGCCACCGATGCCGACCGCGACGCGATCGTCCAGGTGCTTGGCGAGGACTACATCGATCGTCCCGAAGAGCGACGCTTCGTCGCAGTCGAAGGCGCCAAGGTTGTCGGCACGCTGCGCCTCACCGAGACGACGCAACGCACCATGATCTACGGGTTCGTCATCGAGGAACGGCAGAGGGGCCGGCGCCTCGGTACGCGTTTGCTCGCCGCGGTCATCGACCAGCTGCGCAACGAAGGCGTTGCCGACGTGGGTCTCGAGGTGGATCCGGAAAACACCCCTGCAGTGCGGTTGTACGAGCGGTTCGGGTTCGCGACGGTGACCACGTATCGATACATGCGCCTGGCGATCACGCCACCTATTGGTCCAAGTCCGACGGCTCGATCCCTCAGCTGACGCGCTTGCGTGCGCGCATGAGCCTCGAGAATGTCGGACCGGGCGGTCGCCCAAGTTGGTCGGCCTGCTCCGGGGGAACGCGGCGGCGTGCAAGCTCGAGCCGGAGGCTCTCCTCGCCCCTGCGCATCGCCCAGCGATGGTTGGCGCTGAAAGCCGGTCGCATGAGCCACGTCAGACGGCGCAGGAGCGGCTTGTCGGCGCGAATTCGCCAGTCATAGAAGGCCTTCACGTGGTCGCCGTCCGGAATGAACGTCCATGTGCCTTCGCCGACGAAATCGCCGTCGGCTCGCAGGGACAATCCGCCTGGACCGTCGTTGCGGGTCGTCGTGAACCGCCATCGAAGCGTGTACGGCAGCCACCCTTTGGTCCAGAGGTCGACCACGCTGCCGACGCCGCGTGAGTCCCCCTCCTCCACCACCTCGACGTCGAGGTACACAGCCGGCCACCAGCGCGGCAGGTCCCGCGCGTCACGCAGAACTGCAGCAACCTCGTCCGCGCTCGCGTGCAGGCGCCAGCGGCTGACGAAGTGGTACGCGTTGCTCACGCTCAGCTTGCTGATGGTGGCGGCGGCGGTGGCGGTGGCGGTAGCGCCGGCGCGGGCACGTTTCCTGACCAGAGATATCGATCCCACAGGCCGTTGAGATGGTCCTGGTAATACAGCGTGTACAGCCCGAAGACAAATGCAAGCACAAGACCAACAACCGGCTCAGCCCGGTTCGGGCTCCCGGCTGCAGCCTCCATGCGCGCGATGCGCTTGCCCGTTCTATAGATGGCCACGAACGGCGGGATGATCAGCAGCGCCCCGGGGATGAAGGCAAGCACGGAGAGCGCGGGCCTTATGGAGTCGTCTCCGAGAAATCGTCGCGCCTCATCGTTGATCTTGTAGATCCAGACGTACGAGTAGATGCCGAGCGTGATGAATGGGAGTCCGATCCAGACCGCGAACACGTTTCGCTTCTTGTACGTCTGATTGCCGATAACGACGGTCTGCGCCATCTCCTGCCTCCAAACACTCCCAGTCGCGCGCTCAGTCCGGTCCGATCCTCAGCACCACCTTGCCGGTGACGTTTCTCGCCAGGAGGTCGCGCGCAAGTTCCCCGCCTCGTGACCAGTCCGCCTCGACGTCGATGTGCGGCACGAGCACTCCGGCGGCGATCAGACCGCACAACCTCGCGATATCCGACGCAGCGCTCTGCGTGTACCGCAGTTCGTCGAAGATCAGCATCGACCGCAGGGTGGCGCCGATGTGCGCGCCAAACCAGC
Organism: Candidatus Dormiibacterota bacterium; assembly: GCA_963756075.1. Classification (GTDB taxonomy): domain Bacteria; phylum Chloroflexota; class Dormibacteria; order Aeolococcales; family Aeolococcaceae; genus Palsa-851. Next base: position 32,727 of record CAVWMH010000004.1, read on the forward strand.
GCGGTCCGAGTGCGGCCGGTTCCATGAGCGTCGACGCGTAGGACACAACGATTCCGCGCGGCGCCACGACCTCGAGACAGCGGGTCAGCACTTCGCCGCCGACGCCATCGAGGACATGGTCGTACGGGCCCTTCAGTTCACTGATGTCGCGTACGACGTGGTGACACGCGGCTGCGGCGCCGGGACTCGCCTCGGGGGTTCTGATCAAGCCGGTCACGGTCATATGGGCCGCGCGCGCGAGCTGGACCGCGACATGGCCGACGCCGCCGGAGGCGCCGGTGACGAGCACGCTCCTGCCTATCGGGAATCCGCCGAGGGCGAGTGCCCGCAACGCGGTGGTGCCTGCGACAGGCACGCAGGCGACCTGGGCGGCCGTGACCCCGTCGGGCACCGGTGCAAGGTAATCGACGGGCACCGCGACCAGCTCTGCCCACGCACCGTTGCTGACGAGCCCCACCACGGTGGTCCCCGCGGCGGGCCCGCCCCCGCCCAGTGCTGGGCGCTCGACGACGCCGACGACATCCCATCCGACCTGCTGGCCCGCCGGCGCATTCTTGGCGCGCAGGACCTCGCCGCGGTTGAGGCTGGTCGCCTGCACGCGCACCAGCGCCTCGTTGGCGGTGGCCTCGGGGTCAGGCACCTCGGTAAGGCGGAGAAGGTCGTCGTTGCCGGTCGTTGTGAGGGCACGCATCTGCGCGGCTGGTTGTACCGCATCGCCGTGCCGTGGCAGGCGCGGAGAGGTGGGTTCGGAAATCCTGACCGCGGGTATACGGATTTCGAAAACCCAACGAGCCGATCGTCCCTGATGGCCGGCTACACGAGATTGAACATGGCTGAGTTGACTTCCGAGCTTCTTCCGATCCTGCAGCTGAACGACGTCGTCGTTCTGCCGGGTATGACCGCCACCCTCGCCGTCGAGAGTGACCCGCAACGGGCTGCCCTCACCGCCGCGCAGAACGGCAACAAGCTGATCCTGCTCGTGCCCCACGTGGACGGTCGGTTCTCGGCGATCGGTACGGTCGCCGAGGTCGTGGAATCGGGACAGCTGCCGTCCGGCGCCGAGGTCACCATCCTCAAGGGACTGCACCGCGCCCGCCTCGGCGGCGGCCAGTCCGACATCGGTGGGGCACTCTGGGTTCAGGTCGAGCCTCTCCCTGACAGGGACCCGACCGACGCGGCGCGTGAGCTGGCGCGCGAGTATCGCGCGCTCATCGAGAACCTGCTCGAGCTGCGCGGCGCAGGCCGCGCCATCGAGGCCGTCCGTTCAGTGCGCCATCCCGGCCACCTCGCGGACCTCGCCGGCTACTCGCCTGACTTCAGCATCGAGCAGAAGCTCGAGATTCTCGAGACGCTCGACATCGAGCAGCGCCTGTCCCGGCTGATCGCCTGGACGAAGGACGTGCTCGCCGACGCGTCGGTGCGCGAGAAGGTCCGCACCGAGGTCAACGAGGGCATGGAGAAGACCCAGCGAGACTTCCTGCTGCGGCAGCAGCTCGAGGCGATCAAGAAGCAGCTCGGCGAAGGCGGCGATGACGTCGCCGCCGGGTACCGGGGACGCCTCGAGAACGCCGGCATGCCGGAGAACGTGCGCGCCGAGGTCGAGCGCGAGCTGGACCGCTTCGAGCGGACGAGCGAGCAGAGCCCTGAGCACGGGTGGATCAGGACCTACCTCGACTGGATGTTCGAGATCCCATGGAACGTCCGCTCCGAGGACAACCTCGATCTTGTCGAGGCGCGGCGCATCCTCGACGAGGATCACACCGGCCTCGAGGACGTCAAGCAGCGGATCATCGAGTTCCTGGCCGTCCGCAAGCTGCGCAGCGAGCGCGGCATCACCGTGCTCGGCAGTGGTTCGGGAGCGATCATCACGCTGGTCGGACCTCCCGGCGTCGGCAAGACGTCGCTCGGCGAGTCGGTCGCCCGGGCTCTCGGCCGGAAGTTCGCGCGCATCTCGCTCGGCGGCATCCACGACGAGGCGGACATCCGCGGTCACCGGCGCACGTACGTCGGCGCGCTGCCAGGACGCATCGTGCGCGCGCTCAAGGAAGCCGGAACCAAGAACCCGGTGATCATGCTCGACGAAATTGACAAGGTTGGCAGTGACTGGCGGGGCGACCCGTCGTCGGCGCTGCTCGAAGTGCTCGATCCCGCGCAGAACAACACGTTCCGCGACCATTATCTCGAGGTCGATCTCGACCTGTCGGAGGTGCTCTTCATCCCGACTGCGAACGTGTGGGAGACGATCCCGGCGCCACTGCTCGACCGGATGGAGCTGATCCGTCTGGATGGCTACACGGAGAATGAGAAGGTTGCGATCGCGCGCGATCACCTCCTCCGTCGACAGGTGGAGCACGCAGGCCTGCGGCCCGAAGAGGTCAGCGTCACCAACTCGGCAATTCTCGCGGTGATCACCGATCACACGCGCGAAGCGGGTGTGCGCAATCTCGAGCGGGAGCTCGGCAAGATGACCCGCAAGGTCGCGACCCGCATCGCCTCGGGCGACCTGGTCCCACCCTTGGAGATCACGCCCGCACAGGTGCGCGAGCTCCTCGGCAAGCCGAAGTTCGACAACGAGGTCGCAGAGCGGACCGCGGTCGCGGGTGTGGCCACCGGGCTCGCGGTGACGGGCACCGGAGGTGATGTCCTCTTCATCGAAGCCGCCAATGCCCCTGGCGACGGAAAGCTCACGCTCACCGGCCAGCTCGGCGACGTGATGAAGGAATCCGCCCAGATCGCTCTTTCCTACGTGCGCGCCCACGCGGAAGCCCTTGGCGTCGACCCCGGGATGGCCCGCCAGAGCATTCACGTTCACGTGCCGGCTGGTGCGGTCCCGAAGGATGGTCCGTCCGCGGGTGTCGCGATGACCACCGCGATCGTCAGCCTTCTGACCGGGCGACCGATGCGGAGCAGCGTCGCAATGACCGGTGAGGTGACCCTTCAGGGGCTCGTGCTGCCGATCGGCGGTGTCAAGCAGAAGGTCCTCGCGGCCCATCGCATGGGATTGCGCGAGGTGATCCTGCCTCGACGCAACGAGAAGGACATCGAGGACGTGCCCGAGAGCGTCCGTGAGGTGATGACATTCCACCTTGCGAGCCGCGTCGAGGAAGCCATCAACGTCGCGCTCGAACCCATCGCCACCGAGGTCTCCGCGGCGGCGTAGCGGCGCCGTATTTGTCAGAATCCGCGGCCGTGGGCAAGGCGGGTTCGCGCATCCGAGTCGTCGTCGAGTTGGCGCAAAAGCGCTCGTTTGCCTCGGCGATCGACTGGCCGGGCTGGTGCCGGAGTGGGCGCACCCCGGACGCCGCGCTGGAGGCGCTCGCCGCCTACGCGGATCGATACAGACCGGTGGCCGTCAGCGCCGGACTCCGGTTGCCGGCCGTCAAAGGCATCGAATCCTTCGACGTGATCGAGGAAGTCAAGGGCAACGCGACAACTGATTTCGGAGCGCCGAGCACCGCTGCGTCTGTGGAGACACAGCCTGCGACCGCCAAGGAAGCCGACCGCGTCGCAACTCTCGTCGAGGCGGCGTGGGCGGCCCTTGACGACGTCGTTGCGGCCGCGCCGGCGCACCTGCGCAAGGGGCCGCGCGGCGGGGGTCGCGATCGCGACGCGATGTTCGAGCACGTTCTCGGCGCGGAGCTGGCCTACGCCGGGAAGATCGGCGTTCGTGCGCAGCACCCACCGCCTGCTGACGATCCCGCTGCGATTCGGGCGGTGCGCCAGGCGCTGATCTCGGTGATCCGTGCGGACCGGACCGGAGCACCCGCCCGCGAGCGTGGATGGGCCCCGCGCTACTGCGCCCGCCGCGTCGCATGGCACGCCCTCGACCACGCGTGGGAGATCCAGGACCGCAGCGACTGACGGCGGAGGGTCGCCCCTCGACGCCTCAGCCGGCGCGGGATTCGCTCAAGCGCTTCTCGATGCCGTCCAGGATGAGACTGACGCCATCGTCGGCCCGCCAGGCCGAGGCATCGCCCGTGCCGGTTGGCGGTGCCTGCGGTACCGGCGCACCAGCCGGCGCGGCCGTGTCCATCGTCACTCTTACGCAGCCGCTGTACACGGTGAGCTCGTAACGATCGGGGTTGCGCATCGCACCCGGCGTCTCCCACTGAACATCGGATGTCAACGCCCGGATCGGCTTGTCGTCCATGCGCACCTTCACAGATCCGGACGATAGGGCGGCGTGCACCGCGGTGGTTCGTGGCCGGTGCAGCGTCACCCCCACGATGCCGCTGTTGACTCGGATCGGAACGACGCCCTTCGGAGCGGGCAACGTGCACGTCACGTTGCTCGCGCCGCTGTCCAGCTCGATCCCGCTGACGGTCAAGCCGCTCAGATCGAGCACCGTGTTCCACGTCCCGCCGTGGATCTTGAAGTACCACGCGTGGTCGGGACTCAGCTCAACGGCGCCGTGATCGCCGCCGCGGCGATTCTTGACGAGCACGAGATTGCCCGGGCGAGCCTCCACCGAGGCTGCTCCGCCCCCACCGACCGAGGTTGCGAGATCGACGGCACCGGGTGCGGCGGCGCGGACCAGCACGCGCCATGAGCCCGAGTTCGATTGCCAGCGTCATGACCTGAGCGCCCTGCGTGCGCCCGGTCGCGTAAGGAGCGGTCAACGCCGACGCCGCGGCTTCGACGATCAACGTGAACGCGGCGCTTTCCGCTGCTTGAAGGCCCGCAGCCGCAAGGATGCGAGCGAGGTCGCGGGTCAGGCGGCTGCGCTGCACAACCGGGAGTGCAGCCAGCACCACGCTCGCGGCAGCCTGGTGGTTCACGAGGAATCGAGCCAGCTCGTCGCATGCCCCGGCGACCTGTGAGCGCCATGACGGTGGCGAAACGGGTACAGCCACGCCGTCCAGCACCGCTTCGGCCACCAATTCGAGGAGTTGATCCTTGTCGCGCAGGTGCCAGTACAGGGAGGCGGCTTTGACGCCGAGGCGGTCCGCAAGCGCGCGCATGGAGAGGCCATCCACGCCCACTTCGTCGAGCATCGACAGCGCGGCCTGGATGACCGCTTCGCGGTTGAGCCCGGATGTCTCCGTCTCTTGACCGGCCACAGGTCTGTCCTCCGTTGCGCTCGGCCAGGATCCCAGGTCCTCAACTCGAGCTTGACTTACCTAACGATGTTTGGCTAGTATGACACATGTCAGCGTTAGACAGCCAAACCCACGGATGGTGTTAGACATGGAATTCACGCTCGAAGCCAGCGGCCTCGTCAAGTCCTTCGGCAAGACGCGTGCCCTTGACGGGCTGAATCTCACCATGGGGCCCGGGCAGGTGATGGCATTGCTCGGTCCGAACGGCGCGGGCAAGACGACATTCGTCAACCTTGTGGCCACCCTGCTCCGTCCCGACGCGGGGACGCTCCGCGTCGACGGCATCGACGTCGCCCGTCACCCGGGTGCGGTTCGCCGCCTCGTGGCGCTCGCCGGCCAGTCGGCGGCGGTCGAGCCCACGATGACGGGTCGAGAGAACGTCGTGATGGTCGCTCGCCTCTTTGGCGCCTCCGCCGCGACCGCCCGTCGCGATGCCGCCCAGGTCCTGGAGCAGATGGGTCTGTCCGACGCCGCCGATCGGACCGTGCGCACGTACTCGGGCGGCATGCGCCGCCGCCTGGACCTCGGCGCCAGCCTTGTTGGCCGTCCCCGGCTGCTTCTGCTCGACGAACCAACCACCGGTCTCGATCCGCGCAGCCGCCTCGAGCTGTGGGACACGATCCGTTCGCTCGTCATCAACGGCACCGACGTCCTCTTGACAACGCAGTATCTCGACGAGGCTGATCATCTCGCGTCACAGGTCGCAATCATCGATCACGGTCGCGTCGTCGCGGCGGGAACGCCTCGCGAACTGAAGCAACGCGCCGGGCAGAACGTGGTCGAAGTCCGCGTCCGCGACAGCTCGTCGCTTGACCGTGTCGCCTCGACATTGATGGCCATCGGCGATGGGCCGGCGACGATCGACCGGCCAACGCGCAGCGTTCGAGTCGCGCTGAGCGCCGACACCGATCGCGTCTTTGCGGCGCTGCGCCCGCTCGATGACACGGGTATCGCGATCGACGAGGTCTCGGTCCGTCAACCAACGCTCGACGAAGCATTTCTCGCACTCACCGGGGCACCCAAGGAGAACGTGGCATGAGCATCGCGATCGCACCCCCGCGCGGCAACGCGGCAGGTCTTCTCGTCTCCACCAGGCAGATCGCCCGTCGCGTCCTGCTCAAGTTCATTCGTTCGCCGCAACTCGTCGTGGTCGGCACGGTGCAGGGCGCGATGTTCCTGCTCATCTTCCGTTACGTGTTCGGCGGCGCCATCGCACTCGCCGGCATCAACTACGTCGACTTCGTCGTGCCGGGTTTCATCACGACCGGCGTGCTCTTCAACGCCATGTACGCGTCCGCGGGCATGGCCGAGGACATGAGCGCGGGACTGATCTCGCGCCTGCGTTCGCTTCCCATTCCGCGAAGCGCCGTGCTCATCGGTCGCGCGCTGGCGGACACGGTCATCCAGATCTGGGGACTGGCAATTACCGTGGCAATCGGTTTCCTCGTCGGGTTTCGCCTTCACGACAGCTGGAGTGCAGCCCTCGCTGCCGCCGCGCTCGTCGTGCTCTTCGGCTTTGTGTTCGAGTGGGTGTTCGTGCTCATCGGCATGGTCGCGGGCTCTGCTCAAGCCGCCCAGGGCTTTGCGCTCATCGTGTTCCCATTCACGTTCGTCTCGTCCGCATACATTCCGGTGGCGACCATGCCGTCGTGGATGCGTGGCTTTGCCGAGAATCAGCCGATCACGGTGATGGTGAACGCAGTGCGCACACTCACGCAGGGACACCCTGCCGAGGCACTCCTCGGTCACCCCGCCTCGTATTTCGTGATGCGCTCGCTGTTGTGGTCGCTCGGACTGATCGCAGTGTTCGCACCGCTTGCGGTCGCCAAATATCGGCGCGGCTAGCCGTCCTGGGCGCGCCGTGACCGTTGGGACCTGGAGACGCTCCTCGGTACGCAAGCGTAGACTCCGATGCCCATGCCAGCGAATCGTGGGCCGAGTTTCGCGCAGTACCGGTCCGCCCTCGCTGCGGCGGCCGCGCGAGAGGCTGCTGCGGCCGATAGGGCCAAGAAGAAGCGCGAGCAGGATGCCGACCTTCGCCAGGCCGAGGCGTCGTCGACGCCTGAAGGCGTTGGCACCGAGCATCGCCAAGACGTCGCCTGAAGGCGTCAACTCTCGAAGAGGAGCGCGACGTATGGCCCCAACAAAAGCGAGCGACAGCACACGGAAACGTGCGAATCGAAGCAGCGCGAACAACGCGGCATCCACGGGATTCAGCGCCGAAGAAAAGGCGGCGGCGCGCGAGCGTGTCCGGGAGCTCAAGGCCGAGGCGGCCAAGGCAGATGGGAAAACGGAGCTGCTTGCGGCTATCTCCAGGATGCAGGAGCCGGATCGCGCCATCGCCAAGAAGGTCCACGCACTGATCACAGCCGCAGCACCGGCTCTCACACCGAAAACGTGGTATGGCATGCCCGCATACGCCAAGGACGGCAACGTCATCTGTTACTTCCAAAACGCAGGGAAGTTCAAAGTCAGATACCAAACCCTCGGCTTCAGCGACAAGGCGAAGATCGACGACGGCGCCATGTGGCCGATTCAGTACGCGCTCACCAAGTTGACTGCCACCGAAGAGGCCAGGATCACCGCGCTCGTGAAAAAGGCGGTGCGCTGAGGGATTGGCAGAGTGCCGAGGAAGGGAATCGAACCCTTACGCCCTTACGAGCACAGCGCCCTGAACGCTGCGTGTCTACCAGTTCCACCACCTCGGCGAGGTGCCCCGAGATGGTATCAGCGGTACAGCGCCGTGCCCAGCGACCTCGTCGCTAGTGCAGTTCCCACGAGGCGATGTCGTCGTAGCGGGAGGATTCCGGCCCAATGGACGGCATCGGCGCCGTCGGAGCGGGCGATCGGAAGACCATCGACACCCTTGGGGTGTACAGGAAGACCGCCGGGGCATCCTCGGCGACGAGAGCGGCGACCTGCGCGGCGGAGCTGATCCGCACACCGCGCTCCGGCGATTCGGCGAGCATGTCGAGGGCCGCGTCGAGGAAGGCGTCTGGGGTGCCGCCCGACACGTTGTACCCATGCGGCGGTACGGCGTTTGACCGCCAGAACGCGCTGACGTCAGGGTCCGGCACGGGGTTCCACAGGTCGATCGCAAGCTGGAAGTGACCGCCGGCGAGGGTGCCGCTGAGAAAGTTCGCCGGCGGCACAGCGTCAACCGATACCTGGACCCCGATCACGGCCAGCTGGCTCGCCACCTCCCGCGCGACGACCGGGAGTGGGTTGATGTTCGGGACCGACAACGTGAAGGCGAGACGGCTCGAGCCGTTCTGGCGGATGCCATCGGAACCGGCAACCCATCCGTTGCTCTGCAGGACCGAAGCCGCCGCGGTCGGTGAGATCGCCTCGCTGGCCGGGGAACCGATCCAGGGAATGCCGGCAGAGTACGGACCGGTTTGGATCACGCCACCACGACCGTTCAGCGCACCGGCCACGACGGCGGAGCGGTTGATGGCGATGCCGATCGCGTGGCGGACGGCGGCATCGGCGAGAGCTGGAACGCGTTCGTTGAACATCAGATCGACGAATTCGGGGGTGGTGATGCTTTCCGCCTGAGCGCCCTTGACGGCCATGAGAGTCGACATCTCCGCAGGCGTCGTGGCGAGGAGTGCGCCCACCGTCCCCCGGGAGAACGCGTACGCCGCGTCGGCAAAGGTGACGAAGAGGCGGAGCTCATAGCTCTTGATCGCCGGGTGCACGACGGCGTGAGGGTTGGGCTGAAGCACGATCGCGAGCGCGCCGGTCGACGCGACGTCATACGGTCCAGACGTTGGCAGTGGCGACGTCGGATGCTGCGCGGCCGTCAGCAACTCCGCCGGGCTGAGACCACCCAGCGGCAGAATCGGCATCTGAGTGAGCGTTGCCGCGAATGACGAACGCGGCGCCGGCAACGTAAAGGTCACCGTGGTCGGCGAGCTCGCGACTTTCACGCCTTTGAGTGCTGTGGTGAGTGTGGGGTCGCCGGCCTGCGCCGAAAGCGCAAAGGCGTCGGTGGCTACGACGTCCGAGGCGGTGATCGGGGCGCCGTTGGACCACTCGAGGTTGGGCCGCAGCACTATCGAGTAGACGAGCCCGTTGGTGCTCACCGAGTACGACTCGGCGAGGTCCGTCGCCGGATATCCGGTGCGGTCGAGCTTCAGGAGCGACCGGTACAGAAGATGGCCAACGTCGACGACGGCCGGGTCGGAAGCGCCGACGAGCGGGTTCAGGGACATCGGCCGCTCGCTCACGACCAGCCCTTCGGTGAACTGGGGCCCACCGATCAGCCCGAAATGCACCGAGAGCGCAAACCCGAGACCGCTGATCGCCAGCAGCCCCAGCGCCGTCCCCGCGATGACCTCGATGGCTCTATGCCGGCGGAGCCACCTTACTTGGTGACGTAGGTAGCGAGGATCGAGACGACGACGAAGAGCGCGATCATCGCTGCCGAGAACCGCAGCAGGCTGGCCTCGAGTCCGCGCCGGCGCCGGTACCCGCCGCCGGAGTCTCCTCCACCACCGATAGTCCCGCCGAGACCGGTTGACTTCGGGGTCTGCAGGAGGATGCCAAGGATCGCGAGGATCCCGATCACCACCTGGGCCACGGCGAGAGCCGTTTTCACGCAACAACGCCTCCTTGACAACGCATCGGCCCGAGTATAGGTGCATTGGCGCGATCCACTCCTCGCAGCCAGAGGGGTGCCTGTTGAACGCCTACGCTGATCTGTGGTAGTGTGTACGCGAAATGCCAGGTTTGCGTACGCTGTTCGGATCCATTTGGCGGTGCCTGCTCGCGGCGCTTGTCGCTGCCGCGCTCGTGGTCGGATGCGCCGAGATCCAGGTGTCGGCGCTCCCGCCGCCCCGTCCGGCGCCGCTCCTCGGACCCGCGCCGCCATTGCTGGTCGGGGCCGACCAGGTGGCTCTGCTGCGCAGCGGCCCCGCAACCTTCGCCCGCCTCGGGTCACTGATCAACGGGGCGCGGGTCAGCATCCACGTTGAAATCTACGAGTTCGGCCAACCGGGACTCGCGGCAGCGCTGGTCGCCGCCAAGTCGAGGGGGGTCGCGGTCACCGTCATCGACGATCCGTCCGAGCTCACCAGCGTCGCGACGGCCGCTCACCTCCGCACCGCCGGCATCGACGTCGTCGATTACCCCGTGCGCAAGCAGATGATCGACCACGTCAAGCTCCTCGTCGTCGACGCCACTGTTGCGGTCGTTGGTGGCATCAACTGGGGCGTCAACTCGCCGGCGAACCACGACTACGATGCCGAGGTGCACGGTCCGGTGGTGCGCAACCTCGATCGCGTCTTTGATCGCGACCTGGTCACCTGCGGCCGTGGCGTGACCGTGCCAGAACCCGCGGCCGACAAGTCGATCGACGTCGCAGCGACCCTCCCCGGCGCGGACATCCGTCCGCTCGCACTTGGGCTCATCGACGGCGCGCACCACACGCTCGACCTGGAGCTGTTCGTTCTCACCGACACCGGTGTCGTCCACGCGCTCGAAGCCGCAGCGCATCGAGGCGTCACGGTCCGGGTTCTCCTCGACCCGTCTCAGCCGTCGAGCGACCCGTCATACGCAGCATTGCGCAGCGACGGTATTCAGGTCCGCTGGTACCGAAGCCGGGGCGAGCTGCTCCACGCCAAGGCGATCGTCGCCGATGCCACGTCGGTCCTCTTCGGTAGTGCCAACTGGTCGGGCGGAGGGTTCGCGCGCAACCACGAGCTCGACATCGAGCTGATCTCGGCCCCGGGCGTGGCCGCCGAGATGCTCGCTCAGATGCGCCTCGACTGGGCCGCGAGTGCGTAGCTCGATTTGACAAGCGACCGGTCTCGATATATCGTTGGCACATCGAATCAGCCGCATTGGAGCGAACCGACATGACCAGGGAACACCCCCACCCCACCTCTCACGACGAGCGCGCGTGGGCTCGTCGCGACGCCGCCGCACGCTTCCATCACCACGTTCGTGACCACTTCGAGCAGGGTGCCCGGGGCCGCCATCGCCGGGGCTGGCCGCCCTTCGACGCTCCCGACTTCGGCGCCGGCTTCGCAGGGCCCGGAGGCTTCGGCCAGCCCTTCGGCCCGGGCCGCAGGGCGGCGCGCGGCGACGTCCGCGCTGCAATCCTGGTCCTGTTGGCCGAGAAGCCGTCGCACGGCTACCAGATCATTCAGGAGCTCGAGCGCCGCAGCGATGGCGCGTGGCGGGCCAGCCCTGGCTCGGTGTACCCGACTCTCCAGCAGCTCGAGGACGAAGGTCTGGTGCGCGCCGCGGAGGCGGACGGCGGTCGCCGCGTCTTCGAGCTCACCGATTCGGGCCGCGAGGAGGCGACCAAGCTCGCCGCCGGTCCGGCGCCCTGGGCCGAGGCTGCGGGCTCCATGGGCGGGGACCATCGTGACCTCCGCGATCAGGCGTTCCAGCTGCTCGCGGCCGTCTGGCAGGTCAGCCGGACCGGAGACGCGAAACACATCGCCGAAGCCAGATCCATCCTCCGCGACGCCCGTCGTCGGCTGTACCTGCTGCTTGCGGGCAGCGAATCCCCCTCGGAGAAGACCGAGGACTGACGACAGGCACCTGTCGTCAGCGCGGCCGAAGGTGTCCGCATGCCACAGAACGCCGTGATCATCGACGCCGCGACCCGCTTCCTGCGCACCAACCCCGAGTTGCTTGCGCTCGCCCGTCGCGGCGCCGGCGAGACGGGTCGGGGTGTCGAGGATCTTCTGACCGACGCGGTCGGGCGCGCGTGGACCTCAGGCCTGGAAGCGGTAGCGGAGAAACAGATGATCGTCAGACCGGCGCACCGAGTCGATCGTGGCGGTCGGCAGCCCCACGGGAGCGGCGGCCCAGCCGTCGACGATGCCCGGCCGTATCTCCGCGTGGTCGCGTCCCGCGACCCGGGGCGAGATGGTCAGGAACAGCTCGTGTACGGCTCGATCCGCCATCAGGCGGCCGAACAGTGACGGCCCGCCCTCGCAAAGGAGCAGCCCCGGGCCCAGGGCACCGGTCACCGCAGTCACCAGGCCGGCGCCGCCGATCCCGTCGTGGTCCTCGACCTCGATAACGGACACCAGTGGGTGCGCCGCGCGGACTCTCATGGCCCCCGCAGCCGAGGTCAGCACCGCGACGCTTGTCGCAGGACGGTCGAGGGCCACATGCGCGGGGAGATCGCCACTCGCCGACACGATGACGAGCGGCGGCGGCTGGTCGGCGCCGGTTCGCTCGAATCGGTATGCGTCGATCGCAGCGGCGTCGTCGCCCGCCACCGCGGCGGGAATCCACTGATGGCCGGGAGTAGCTCGCAGCGTGCCCGCGCCGATGACCACCGCATCGGCGCTCGCGCGCAGCAGGCCCATGAGATAGCGGTCAGCCCGCGACCTGCCGCTCAGGGTCGTCGAGTCGGTTCCGTCGGTGAGGCCGAGCGACGCCACACCGTCGATGGATGCAACGAAGTTCGCAATGACGTAGGGCCGTGGTGACGCCGGAAACCGCAGTGGTCCTCCATACGCGACCTCCGCGCCTCTGGGCTCGCCGCCGGATGCGGCACTGAGAACCTCGAAGACCGGTGGCAACTCAGCCGCTCACGCGGGCGTCACCGGGATGCGGTTGAGCACGTCGTCGAGCATGCGCAGAAACCGTTGTACCTTCACGGGTTTCGTCAAGTATGCGTGAGCGCCCGCGGCGATCAGCTGCTTGCGGCGGCGTTCCGTTGCGTCAGCGCTGCACATCACCACCGGAATCCCGGCGGTGCGTGGGTCGGCTCGGAGTTGTGCGAGGACGACGTCACCCTGAATGTCCGGGAGGTGAAGATCGAGCACGATCAGATCGGGGTGATGCTCGCGCGCGAGCTCCAGGGTGAGCCCACCCTGCATCGCCGTGAGGAGGTGGATCTGGGGCCGCATCGAGAACACCTCCTCCATCAACCCGATGGTCGCAAGGTTGTCCTCGACATAGAGCACCGTTCGCTCGCAGGCGACGGCCGGCGCGACAGGCGGCTTGCTGCGACGCACGCGCGGCTTGGGCGCCGCGATCGGTGAGCGGCCGAGCCTGATCCAGAACGTGCTCCCCACGCCGCGCTCGCTCTCGATGCCGATCGTGCCATGCATGCCCTGGACGAGCTTGCGTGTCAAGGCGAGACCAAGTCCCGTTCCCGGGACGGTCGTGCGCTCGGCGCCAAGTCGCTCGAAGGGCTGGAACAACCGCGCCTTCTCGTCATCTGTGAATCCAGGACCGGTGTCGCGGACCCCGAGGCGGATGAACTCGCTCCTCGATCCCGCCGATACGTCGGTTTCTACGTCGCGTGATGCCTCCACGATGATGTGTGCTTCTTTGCCCGAGTACTTGACCGCGTTCGACAGCAGATTCAGCAACGCCTGCACCAGCCGCTGCCGGTCCGCCAGGAGATAGTCACCCGCGCAGTCGCCGAGCGATCGCGTGATCGTGATGTGGCGGCTGAGCGCGGAGGGCGCCACGAGCCGGACGCACTCCTCCACCGTCGCCTCGAGCGCGACGGGCTCGAGCGAGAACAACTCTCGCCCCGATTCGATCCGGGCGATATCGAGCACGTCGTTCACCAGGCTGAGCAGGTGGCCGCTTGCCTCCTGCACGGCAGCGATGGCCTCGGTCTGGTCCTCGCGTGGCTCGCGCATCTCGAGCAGGTCGCTGTAGCCGAGGATCGCGGTGAGCGGGGTGCGCAGCTCGTGGCTCATCCGCGACAGGTACTCGCTCTTTGCCTGCGACGCCTGCTCAGCCACGTCGCGTGCCTCGCGCAACTCGCCTGCCGCCACCTTGTCGGCGGTGATGTCGCGGCCGATCTCGATAACCGCGTCCGGCCAGCCGACGCCGTCTTTCTGCAGCGCCCAGCGCACCGCGACGTTGATACAACTCCCCGTCCTGGTCGTCTGGATGATCTCGCCTTCCCAGCGCCCCTCGGCGCGCAGGACCGCGAGGATGGAGTCGCGGCTCTCCGGCAGTTCCGAATGCAGCAGCTCCTCCGGGTTGCGACCGATCGCCTCGTTGCTGGTCCAGCCGTACAGCTCCTCCGCCCCCTTGTTCCAGAAGGTGATCAGCTGTGTGCGCACGTTCCATGTGGTCACCGCGTCGTAGGCGAGGTCCAGGAGTTGCGAGCTGCGCCGCATGCGCTCGACGAGCAACACGCGGTCGAGAGCAGGCGCGAGTGCCGTGGCGTACTGGGTCAGCCGAACCGCCTCATCCTCCCCGAACAGTGGCGTCAACGGTCCCGAGGTGACTGCCATGATCCCTCGACTCAGCTGCGCTTCGAGGACGACCCGAATCACCCCGTGCGAGTTGGTGGGATTCCTGATGACCGAGCGTGCGTCACCCTGTCCGGTCACCTCGGAGACGAGCTTCCAGCCTGCGGTGCGGTCGAGCCCGTGCACCGCGAGCACCTCGCCGTCCTCAGTCGCGATCACCGCGCCGTCGGCACCGACAAGACGCGCCGCCCACTCCACGGCGCGCTCAGCGAGGCGCTGGCGATCGGGCGTGTACAGCACGAGGTCGGTGAACGCCTCGCGGAAATGGCCCTCCTCGTGCTGCCGCCAGAACCCGAGCAGCCAGCGAGGGGGCTCGAAACCGACGTAGAAGAAGGGGAGCGCCGCAAGCGCGGGGAGTGCGACCGTGATCTCGGGGTGGTCCCGTCCCAGGACCACATCGGTGCCGATCGAGAGGAGGAGCGCAACTGTCACGACTGCGTAGGCGATCGTGATCGAGCGAAGCCTGGCGCGCTGCACGCGAGGCATCGAAGCCGATATCGCCCACAACCGGATGGCCGGCTCGACCACACACGCGAGCCAGACCCCGGTGAAGAGCACGATGACCAGCCGCTGTCCCGTCGAGTGGCCTCCCGCGAGGGAGATGCCGGCAGTGCTGACAAGAACGATCGTCGCGACCACCACGGCGCCGACGGCGACATCGGCGGTGATGGCCAGCCGCTCGATCGCCGCGCGGAACCCGAAGAACGCCCATCCGGAGGCGAGGAAGAGCGCGAACGACAGGTCGCTGCTCCATGCGGCCTGGTCGCGGGTCAGCATGGTGGCGGCCACGGCGACTCCGCTGCCGCACAGCAGCACGACGGAGAGCGCCAGGAACGTGCGCGTGCGATCTCGCTGGCGCAGCCACCCGTCCGTGGTGAATGCGCCCAACAGGAGGCAGGCGCCCCCCAAAGCCCACGACAGCACAAGGGTCGCAGTGCTCAAGGCACCCTGCAGTATCCGCCCCAATCCGCGAATTGCAGCGACTTCACCGACTTGTGAAGCCGCCCCAGGCTCAGATGCTGTCCGGCACCCTGAGAAACCGGTGGATCAGCGCGCCGTTCCGTCCCAAGACGATCCCATGGCTTCGATCACTGCATCGGCGACCTGGGAGGTGCCGACGGCGGTGGGGTCATCGCGCTCCGGCTTCATGTCGTAGGTGACGCTGCGACCCTCGGCGATGACGCGCGCAATCGCCTGCTCGAGCCGGTCGCCGGCAGCGCCCTCTCCGATGTGACGGAGCATGAGCACGCCGCTGAGCATCATCGCCATCGGGTTCGCCTTGTTCTGTCCGGCGTATTTCGGCGCGCTGCCGTGCGTCGCCTCGAACACCGCGACCTCGTCGCCGATGTTGGCCCCAGGCGCCAGCCCGAGTCCGCCGGTGAGACCGGCACACAGGTCGCTGAGAATATCGCCGAAGAGATTCGGCATCACCATCACGTCGTACAGCTCGGGCTTCTGCACCAGCTGCATCGCCATGTTGTCGACGATGCGATCCTCGAACTCGATCTGCGGAAACTCGTGACTCACCTCTTCAGCGACACGCAGCCACAGTCCCTCGGTGTGTTTCATGATGTTTGCCTTGTGCACGGCGGTGACCTTGTGGCGGGCGTTGTCGATCGCCCACTGGAAACCAAAGCGGAACACCCGCTGTGTGCCGAAAATCGAGGCGGGCTTGATGCTGATGCCGGAGTCCGAGCGAATCCTCCGGCCGCCGAGGCGTTCGATGTCGGCGATCAACTCGAGTGTCCCCGGCTCTCCCTCGGCAAACTCGATCCCGGCATACAGGTCCTCGGTGTTCTCGCGTATCACCACCAGGTCGACGTTCTCGTAGCGGCTGCGAACGCCGGGATATGACTTGCACGGGCGGATCAGCGCGAAGAGGTCGAGCTCGCGGCGCAAAGCGACGTTGACGGATCTGATGCCCTTGCCGATCGGAGTCGTCAGCGGGCCCTTGATCGCGATCTTGTTGCGACGGATGGATTCGAGCACGTGTGCCGGCAACGGGTCACCGTACTGTTCCATGACACCAAGACCGGCATCGTGTACCTCCCACTCAATCGCAACCCCGGTGGCGTCGATGACGCGCCGCGCGGCGTCGCTGACCTCAGGTCCCACCCCGTCACCGGGGATCAATGTGATCGTGTGTTGCGCCATTGCTGATGGTCTCCTCAAAGTGGGTGGAGCGCGAAGTCTGACAAACTGCGCTCGGTGTGGACCCGGGGGCTCGCGCGCTGGTATCGAAGGCATGGGCGGCACGAGCTGCCATGGCGGGCAACCGCCGAGCCGTGGGCAATCCTCGTCAGCGAGGTGATGCTGCAGCAGACGCAGGTTGCGCGCGTTTCCGGCCGATGGGAGGCATTCCTCGCCCGCTGGCCAACGCCGGAAGCATGCGCGGCCGCGCCGCTGCCGGCGGTGCTCCGCGAATGGCAGGGTCTCGGCTACCCGCGTCGCGCTCGAGCGCTGCACGACACCGCCAGATCCGTCGCGGCCGCCGGCTGGCCCGACAGTGAGGCGGGCTTGCGAGCACTCGCCGGCGTCGGCCCGTACACCGCGAGGGCGCTGCGGGTCCTGGCGTTCGGAGCGTCGACCGTTCCTCCTCAGGACGTCAACATCGCGAGAGTCACGGCCAGGGCTGCGCTCGGCCGCGAGCCGGACGAGGTCGGTCACGCCGCCATTGAAGAGCAGCTTGCCGCCGGGCGACCCCGCGGAATGAGTACGCGCTCCTTCACGTACGCGCTGTTCGACACGGGTGCGCTGCACTGCCGAGCGCGACCGCGCTGCCAGGGATGCCCGCTCGCCGCAACCTGCCCGTCCCGAACCCGCCTCGTCGCTGCGTCACCAGTGCTGAGGCCGCATTCGCCGCGCTACCACGGCAGCACGCGTGAGCTTCGTGGTGCGGTCCTGCGCGCCATGCTTGGCGACCCTCGGCCCAGGACGATCGACGAGCTGCGAACGCGAGCCGGTCCACCCGCCGCCAGGCTGCTGTCGCCCGACATCGCGCTCGTACTCGACACCCTCGTCCATGAAGGATTGGTTGATCCGACCCCGCGCATGGTTAGGATCAATTGACGTGGCCACCTCCTCCGCATACCTCGACGCGGTCGGCCGGGACCTCTGGGCACGCGAGGTCTTCACCTTCATCCCCGATCGTGACCTGCCGCCTCCACCGGACACGATCACGCCGGGCAGCGGTCCGCGCGTGGCGTTCGCCGGTTTCCCGTCCGACTTCAGCCTGGCGTTCCTGCTCCGGCTACTCCAGTTGGACGTGCAGCCCGTGGGCATCATCACATCGCCCGGTGCGCATCCGGCCATCCTCGGCGACAACGCGCTGAGCAGGATCGCCGACCACCTCGGAATCCCGCTGATTCGCGCATGGCGGATCAACGACGAGCACTCGCGATTCGAGCTCGACGAGCTCGGCCTCGACGCGGTGGTGATGGCGAGCTTCGATCAGATCGTCGGACCGAGAGCGCTCGCGCTCCCAAAGCGCGGCTGGCTCAACGTGCACCCGAGCCTCCTTCCGGCGTACCGCGGGCCCGAGCCGGTCTACTGGGCGATCGCCGACGGCGCAGCGGTCACCGGCATCACCATTCACAAGGCCGCGCCCAAGGTGGATTCGGGGCCGATCCTCGCCCAGGCGAGAGTTCCGATCCTGCCGGGTGACACGGCGGGGACGCTGACCCGCCGGCTGGTCGAGGCCGGCATGCCGCTGCTCCCTGTGGCGATCGACGGGCTGCTCGCGGACGCGCCTGGGATTGCCGTCGACATGACGACATCGTCCTACCGGACGTCCATCGGCCACCGGTCGCTCGACGAGGCCGGTTCAGCCGAGGAGGCCGAACGCATGGTGCGAGCCGGTGTTCCGAACATGCTTCCCTGGGTCATGCGCGACGGCAGGGCCGTATATGTCAAAGGGGCTCGTGCTGCCAATGGCGCCTCTCCGGACGGCCTGCCGGTCGTGCACTACCCCGGCGGTGACCTCGTCCTCCTTGAGACCATGGACACCTGCGGCTGTCATCACAACACCAATGACTGCGCTCATCGACGGTCGCGGACCGTGACGGGTCGATGAAAGAGTGCTCTGATCCGGCGTGTGCCTCGGGAGTGGCGGTTATGATCCAGCCCGATGGTCGCAACTGGCGTTCCTGCCGTTCTCGTCGTCGAGGACGATGACGCCGTTCGCGGATTCCTGACCTTCGCTCTGGAGAGCGGTGGCCATCGGGCGCTCGGAGTGCGCAGCGGCGAAGAGGCGATGGCGGTGCTCCGGGACTCCCCCATTGCGGTGATCCTCATCGACGGCATCCTGCCCGACATGCACGGCATCCGCCTTGCTCGCTCAATCCTCGAGGACCCCGCTTTCGAGCGGGTCGCCATCACATTTGTCACCGGCGCCATCCGGGACGGGCGGCCCCCCATCGCCGGGAGTTGGCGCTCTGAGCAAGCCGCTTCGGGCTCGGGACCTGGTGGAGACTGTCGAGGCGTTACTGCGCTGGCGCGACGCCGGCGGCAGCCCTACTGGCGAGCGCCGGGCGGCGCTTGCGGAGCTCGAACACATCTTCCTGGTCGGCGCATGAGAGGCGGTCTCGCGCCCATGGCGCCATCGCCGCTATGAGTGAGCCGAGGACGCTGTCGCTGCTGCCCTGGCAGGTAACGCTCAAAGAGTTCAATGACAAGGCCGGCGAGGTCGGTTCGGACGGCGCCTGCTGTGCGTTCGTCGTCGACGCCTCAATTCCTCAGGCCGCCCGTGGCGGCTATGCGTCACTCGTGATGGCGTATTCGCGGGCAGACGAGCCGGTGTGCGTCCTCGACGACGGCGCCGCCCTGGTCCTGGTCCGTGAGGGCGGGATCACGTCGGGCAAGGCGCTGGCCGAGCGGGTGCTCGCCCAGATGCGTCGTCTCGCGCTCGATCTGACGCTCACCGCCGGTGTGGCGCCGATCGGTGATGACCCAAGCCAGGCAGTGACCGCCGCGCGTGCCGCTGCGGCCTCGGTAGTCCCAGGACAGATCGGCATCCAGGCCTGAGACCGTTGCTCAGTTGCGACGGTTGAGTGCCGCGGCGATCCGGCGGGGTAGCGGGTCACGGCGCAGTTGCTCGAGCGTCCTGGGCAGTGGGATGGACCAGTTCGGCCGGTCGAGGTCCCCGGGAAGATTGGGTCGGCGAACCGCCAAGGTGGCATCGTCGAGTGTCGCCACCACCAACCTGCTTGGAGCTCGGCCGAGCGCCGCGTAGGCGCGTTCGATGACCACGGGCACGGGGTCGCCGTCACTGACACCGGCGAGCCGTTGCAGCCTGCGGCGCACGCTGAGCTCGGCTCTCCGGTTGACCGGGCGGCCGCTGTCCTGGATCTCGGCGAGATCCGCACCGGTCCACACGCCGGCGGTGGTGGGCAGATCGTGGGTCGTCAATGCCGCAAGCGCCTGCGCGGGGTACTGATCCGGCGGTTTCGATTCGAACCAGGCCAGACGGTAGGAGAGCAGGCCGCGCCGGCGCAGCTCGGGGCGAACGCCCGACTCGACCGTGCCGAGATCCTCGCCGATCACCCCGCATCCTGCGCGGACGCTCTCCAGCGCGAGGATGTCGAGGAGCTCGCTTGCCGGATAGCGAACGTACGCTCCCGCCGACGCGTCACCGGAGCCAAGCGGGACCCACCACAGTCGGAACAGGCCCATCACGTGATCGATGCGCAGCCCGACGCCCGCGCTCATCATCCGGCGCATGGTCGCGACCAGCGGTGCGTACGCGGCCGCACGGAGCCGAACCGGGTCGAAGGGTGGGACGCCCCAGTCCTGCCCGGCGGGATTGAAATCGTCGGACGGAGCGCCGATGCGCGCCCCGGACGCGACCACGTCCTGCCACATCCACGCGTCCGCACCATCGGGCGCGAACCCGACCGCGAGGTCGTGGACCAGCGGCAGCGCCCGTCCGGCGCGGGCGAGCTGAGTGTCGAGCGACCACTGCAGCCACCGGTGGAAGTCGATGCGCGAGCGATCACTCCGGACCAGGTCACGCACAGCCCGGCTGTCGGCACGCCGGAACCGAGCGGGCCACGACGTCCACGAGCCGGCGTGGCGCTCGGCGAGGACACAGAAGCAGGCGTAGCGCTCCAGCAAGTGACCCTCCCGGGCGACGTAGGCGTCGAAACCGGCGTCGCCACCAAAGCTCGACCACAGCGTCTCGAGCGCGCGCAACTTGAGCGGCATGATGCGATCGCGGTCGATGAGCGGCGCCTCACGCAGCCGCTCGGCCGCATTCAGGAAACCACCGACGGCGGGATCCTCGTGAGCGCCGGGTAGGTCCTGAATCCGCAGGTACAGCGGGTTCCGATAGAGACGGCTCGAGGGGAAATACGGGCTCGCCTCCTGTGGCGTCCCCGGTCTCACCCCATGCAGGGGGTTGACCAAGAGCATTGAGGCGCCGTGCTTCCGGGACCACGACCCGAGCGCGCGGAGGTCGCCGAGATCGCCGACACCCCACCCGTCGCGCGACCGAACCGCGTACAGCTGCGCCGCCCAGCCCCAGCCGGTGAGTGCAGCTGGAATGACGCACCTCCCCGGGCTGGTCACCATGGGAACACGGCGGCCGTCGCGCATCACGAGCTGGTGGTATCCAAAAGGTGTGTCGCGGTGAAGCGCGGTACCGCCATGGAGCTCGCCCCCACCTTCGAGCTCGATGCTCCGGACGCCTAGCGGGAGCCGCGCTCCCGGCCGGATGAATGCGGGCGCCACATCTTCGTCGAGGCCGGGACGCATGCATGCCTCGACCGCCCGAATCCGCTCGGCGCTCACCCTCCGGCGAGCGCCCGCCGCATCCACGTACTCTCTCTGGACTCCCCACGCCGGCTGATTGCCCCGTCGTACAGCGCCGGTCACGTCGGGAGCCCGCGATCAGCGACCTGAGTGGAGTCATGACTGTCCCAGAGCCTTCCGCAGCCGGACGCGCGCCCGACGGACGTGCCGCATGGCCGGGTACCGACGCTCCACTCGGCGCCACATGGGACGGATCGGGCACCAACTTCGCGATCTTCTCGGAGAGCGCCGAAGCGGTCGACCTCGTGCTCTTCGATGAGCGAGGTGCCGAGCTCGCAACCCATCCGCTCGTCGAGCGAACTGACCTCGTCTGGCACGGATACATCGCCAACGTCGGCCCCGGACAGCGCTACGGCTTCCGAGTGCACGGGCGCTACGCGCCCCATGAGGGCCTGCGCCACAATCCGGCCAAGCTGTTGCTCGATCCATATGCACGCGCCATCGCCGGCCGCTTCCGCCACGGGCGCTCGCTCTTCGGCTACCGCCTGGGCAGCGACGACATGCGCATCAGCGGCGTCGACTCCGCGCCGGCGATGCCACGCTGCGTGATCGTCGACCAGTCGTTTCCCTGGGGCGACGACCGGCGGCCCAGCACGCCGTGGTCCGACACGATCATCTACGAGCTGCACGTCAAAGGATTCACCAAGCGGCACCCGGACATCCCCGAGGCGCTGCGTGGGACGTACGCCGGCCTGGCACATCCCGCCGCCATCGAACATCTCACGCGCATCGGCGTCACCGCGGTCGAGCTGATGCCGGTGCATCACCTCTTCGACTCGCAGCAGCTCGTGGAGCGCAACCTGGTCAACTACTGGGGCTACGACTCGATCGGCTACTTCGCGCCCGAAGGACGTTACTCGTCGTCCGGGACCAATGGCGAACAGGTGCGCGAGTTCAAGGCGATGGTGCGAGCGCTGCACGCTGCGGGACTCGAGGTGATCCTCGACGTCGTGTACAACCACACCGGCGAGGGCAACCACCTCGGTCCCACGCTGAGCTTTCGTGGGATCGACAACGCCGCCTACTACCGGCTCAAGGACGAGGATCCTCGCTTCTACTTTGATGTCACGGGCACGGGGAACAGTCTCAACGTCCGCAACCCGCACACGCTCCAACTCATCATGGACAGTCTTCGCTACTGGGTTATCGAGATGCACGTGGATGGGTTCCGCTTCGATCTCGCCTCCGCTCTGGCACGCCAGTTCTACGATGTCGATCGGCTCTCGGCATTCTTCGACATCATCCACCAGGATCCGGTGCTGTCGCGCGTGAAGCTCGTCGCGGAACCGTGGGACGTCGGCGCGGGCGGGTACCAGGTCGGCAACTTCCCGGTGCGGTGGGCGGAATGGAACGGAGCGTTCCGTGACACGGTGCGCGATTTCTGGCGCGGCGCAACGGGCATACGCGACCTCGCATACCGGCTTACCGGATCGAGCGACCTGTACCAGGGTGACGGCCGTCAACCGTCCGCGAGCATCAACTTCGTGACTGCTCACGATGGCTTCACGCTGTCCGATCTGGTGTCGTACAACCAAAAGCACAACCTGTCCAACGGCGAGAACAACCAGGACGGCACCGACGACAACCGCTCGTGGAATTGCGGCGTCGAAGGCCCCACGGACGACCCAGGCATCATCGAGTTGCGAGCGCGCCAGCGGCGCAATCTCATCGCGACCGTGCTGCTCTCGGAGGGATGTCCGATGGTGCTCGGCGGCGACGAGATCGGGCGCACGCAGCGGGGCAACAACAACGCGTACTGCCAGGACAACGAGGTGTCATGGATCGATTGGGACCACCTTGACGAGCCCATGCTTGCCTTCGTGACGCGGATGGTGGCGCTGCGCCGAAGTGACCCGGTGCTGCGCCGCCGAAACTTCTTTTCAGGCCAGGCAGTGCACGGATCGGGGCGCAAGGACATCGCGTGGTTCCTGCCCTCAGGTCGCGAGGTCAGCGATCACGAGTGGTTCGACGATGGACAGCGATCGCTGGGGATGATCCTCAACGGCGATGAGATCCCCGACCGCGATCCGCGCGGCCGGCGCATCCGGGGTGGCACGCTCATGGTGCTGCTCCACGCGGGGGAGGACCCGATCGGGTGGATCCTCCCAAGCGGGTGGGGCGACCTGTGGTCGGTGTTCGCCGACACCGCCG
Organism: Candidatus Dormiibacterota bacterium; assembly: GCA_963756075.1. Taxonomy (GTDB): domain Bacteria; phylum Chloroflexota; class Dormibacteria; order Aeolococcales; family Aeolococcaceae; genus Palsa-851. The sequence continues at coordinate 56,035 of CAVWMH010000004.1, forward strand.
AGCGTGACGTCACCCCGTCGACCCGGCACCACCATCCCGGCGAAGAGATGACCGTCGCCGGCCGGTCGCTGGTCGCCCTGCTCCGCGTCTGACCGTCAGCCGCGCTGCGCCCGATGCCAGTCGAGATAGTCGTCCGTGGTCACCCGTTCCATGGCCCGCGAGGCGACCTTGAGCCAGGTGGACGATCGCTGCTCGAGGTCCCGGCTGACCGCCGCGATCCGAGCCACACCCGAACCGATGTGGACGTTGGCGGTCTCCGCGCCCATGGCATGGAGCAACTCGGTCTGTTCAGCCGCGAGGCGGGCGACCGTGAATTCGATCCGGCTGCAGTCAGGCGCCAGCCTGCGCAGCACCCAGCGGCCGCGGATCTCGAGAAAGGGGTCGGCGCATCGCACCGCGCGGCGAACGATCGTCGGGTAGTGGATCGGCACCGTTGCCGAGCTTCCCATCGCCCACGCGACGCCTGAGGCGACCAGCTGCTTTGCCTCTCGCGCGATCCAGCCACCGGAATGCTCCGCGATGGCGACGATGCGCGGGTGTCCCAGGCTGCCGAGACCGGCGCGCCGCGTGACGTATCGAGGATTCTCAGTGGTTCGGAACTGGCGGCGCAGCAGTGTCACCGCAGCGGCCATCGGGCGGCGAGCCGGAGGGAGATCGGCCATTCCTGTCCAGAACCGAACGGGATCCCGCAACTCCGATGCCGCGTCATGGCGAAGCACCGGATGTTGCTCTGCCAGGACGAACGGCCGGCCGCCGCGCCGAATTGATGAGCGATATCCCTCGACGATCGCGTTGCATGCAGCGCGAGGCGTCAGGACCAGCGTGCCGGCCGAGATCGACAGGCGCGCAGACGTCGCCAGCCGAACCAGGTCGTTGGTGTACGCCATCGGAAAGGCTTCGTCGAAGTCGTTGATCCCCCACACCAACCGGCCTTCGCTGTCACGCCACGTGCCGAAGTTCTCCGTGTGCAGATCGCCCACGGCCAGCACCCTCGGCGCGCTCGCCAGCTCCGGACACGTTGCCTCCCACGCCTGCACCCAGCGGTAGAAGGTCGAGCGGAGAAATGGAAAGGGCGCCAGCGCCATCTGCTCGTGCTTGAAAGCCAGATCGGCCCGCACCAACGCCACCTGCCGGCCCGCCCACAACTCGTAGCTGCGCGTCGCCGCGACGATCGACGCGAGCTGCGATTTTCGGGGCATGATCGCTCGATGTTCGCGCAGCTGACGATCCTCGTGCTCGCCGGACTCGCCGGACCACTGCTTGCGTTCGGCCGGCGCGGGCTGATCCCGGTGGTGATCGGTGAGCTCTTCGCCGGCTTCGTTCTCGGGCACACCGGGTTCGGCGTCGTCAATTCGGCTGCCCAACCGCTGCCCGTGCTCGGCGCCATCGGTTTCGCGATGCTCATGTTCGGCGCCGGCACCCACGTGGATATCGCCTCCCCGGCGATCCGTCAGGGGTTCGCCCGCGGTCTATTCGCTCTCGCCATCGTCGCGGTCACCGCGGTGCCGATCGGGCTGTTGCTCGATCATGCGCTCGGCGTCGGACACCCGGCTTTGATTGCCGTGATCGTCACCGGAAGCTCGGCGGCGATCGCCTTTCCCATCATCGAGGAGCGTCACCTCGCCGGCCCGAATGTCGCATTCCTCATCGCGTGGGTCGCACTCGCTGACTCCGTGACCGTCGTGATCATGCCGCTCACGATCGTCAGGTCGGGGAACCCGCTGGAGGCGATCGGTGGCGATGCCGCGATCATCGCCGTCGGAGTGATGGCGCTCGTGGCTGCGAGCCGGGCGCGGCGCGAAGGCTTTGTGCAGCAGATGCGCAATAAGTCCCTCCAGCGCGGGTGGGCGTGGCAGGTGCGCATATCGCTCGTGCTGCTGCTCGGCCTCTCCGCAATCGCTCAGGAGACCGGGGCGAGCACACTGGTTGCGGGCTTCCTGGCGGGGATGATCCTCGTGCGCTTGCACGAATCGGATCGCCTCGCGCTTCAGTTCTCGGGCGTCGCAAACGGTTTCTTCGTCCCGCTGTTCTTCGTGCTGCTCGGCGCGGAGCTGAACCTGCGAGCGCTGCTCACCTCCCCGTCGCGGATTCTTCTCGCCATCGGGCTCGCCATCGCAGCGGTGATCACCCACGTGATTGCGGCGCGCGTCGCCGGCCATGAGCGGTACGTGGCGACGGGGCTGGCCGCGTCGGCCCAGCTGGGAATGCCGGCTGCTGCCGCAAGCCTCGGCTTGAGCTCGGGTCTGCTCGGACCGGCGGAAGCGGCGGCGCTCGTTGCCGGCGGATGCCTGACGCTCATCCCGGCGACGGTAGGGTCGCTTCTCCTGGCCCGCGGCGCCGACGGCACGCCGTCTGCTCCTCGCGCCCGCAGCGCACCCGCGCAATCAACCTGAAGAATCGGATGCCGGCTCAGGTGCCCTCGCGCGAGCGGCGTCCAGCCTCGTCAGCTCGATCGCGTTCGAGCTTCTCGGACTGATCCTTGCGACGCCGGTCGTCCGCCTGACCCTGCTCCTTGGTCGCTTCATCCTCGGGCTTTGGGTTCTGCTGTTCTGTACTCATCGCTCGATCAGCATAGGCCGCCGCAGCCGGTCGCGTGAGCGGTCACGCGTCGCGCAGCTACGACCACAGCGCTTCGAGTGCCACCCCGACACGCTCGGTGGCGTCGGCACCCGGCAGCATTTCGAGTGAAGCGGCGTTGCGGCCTCGCTCGCTCAGCTGATCGCAGCGAGCAATGACTCGCTCGGAGAGGAAGCGCGACGGCTGCGCCCAGCCATGCCGATCATCGCGCCCGCTCGGGTGGTGGTGGTAGCGCTCCGGCACGTAGATGTGCAGCGCGTTGCGGGCGCGCGTCAGCGCCACGTAGAACACCCGCCGCTCCTCCTCGAGGCCGGCGGGCGATCCGAGGGCCATATCCGAAGGAATGTTGCCGTCGGTCACGTGAAGCACATGGACGACGTCCCACTCGAGTCCCTTCGCGGAGTGCACCGTCGAGATGATCAGCCAGTCCTCATCGATGAGCGGCGGTCCCGCGAGCGTTCCGGTCGACCTTGGCGGCTCGAGGACGTGATCGGATGCCACATCGGAGAGCCGTGCCACGTTTGCGCTGGCGGCGACGAGCGTGTCCAGGTCCGCGAGCCGCGCGGACGCCTCCGGATACGCCGCGGCGACCAGCGGCGCGACTGCCACGCGCAGTCGCTCTGCGTGGGTTGGGACGGACTCGCCCGGTCGTCCCGCAATCGCCACGACCAGGTCTCCGGCGGCCGGCCGAGCCGCGTCGGGGAGGTGAGTGGCTGCGCTTGACCACGATTCCAGGACGTCACCGCCCTGACGCTCGTCATCCGAGCCCAGCAGCCCGAGTGTGGCCACGACGCGATGCGCGGTCGCGGGTCCGACTCCGACGAGCAGCTGCAGGAGCCGGAACCATGCGACAACGTCGCGCGGGTTGTCGGCCAGGCGGAACGCCGCAAGCATGTCCTTGACGTGCGCCGCCTCGATGAAGCGCAGACCACCGTACTTGACGTACGGGATCCGTCGGGCTCCGAGCTCGAGCTCGAGCAGCGCCGAGTGATGTGCGGCTCGAACCAGCACCGCCTGCTCGTGGAGCGGCACTCCGGCCTCGCGGTGCGCGAGGATGCGCTCGCACACCGAGTCGGTCTGGGTGTCCTCGTCAGCGCAGCGCACCAGTTGCGGAACCATGCCCGAAACCTTCCTTGCCGCCTGAAGCACCGCCGAAAAACCGGCAGTCGCATCGGCGCCGACCGCGTTGGCGACATCGAGAATCTGCTGGCTGGAGCGGTAGTTTGTCTCGAGGATGACCGTCGTCGATCCCGGGAAGGCGCCGTCGAACTCGAGGATGTGTCGCGGTTCGGCGGCGCGGAACGAATACAGCGCCTGTGCGTCGTCGCCGACGACGGTGATGCCCGGGCCTCCGCGTCGCAAGCCGGTCAGGATGTCGACCTGGATGTCGTTGACGTCCTGATATTCGTCCACAAGCACGTGGTCGAGAGCGCCGGCAAGACGCGAGCCGAGTCGATCGGCCTGAACTGCCGCGCGCCAGAAGAGCAGGAGGTCGTCGAGGTCGACCAGCCCCGCCGACCGCTTGCGGCGCACGTAACCACGGCAGATCTCTGAGATCGCGTCGATGAAGTCCTCGGCCCACGGGGCCATCTCAGGCACGACCGACGAGAGCGGTCTCCCCGTGTTGACAGCGGCCGAGTAGATGTCGACCAGTAATGTCTTGCGCGGGAACCGCCGTCCGGTCGACGCCGCATGCCCCTGCTCGTCGCGGACCATGTCGATGACATCGGCGGCGTCAGCCGCGTCGAGGACCGAGAAGCCTTCTGGAATCCCGAGCGTCGCCGCGTATCGGCGGAGCGTCTGATGCGCCACGGCGTGAAAGGTGCCACCGATGACCCGCGCGGCCGGCGAGCCGGAGCTCCGGTCGAGGCCCGCGGCGCTCACCAGCGACGAGGTACGGGCGAGCATTTGCCGGGCGGCCCGCCGCGTGAATGTCAGAAGCAGGATCCGCTCGGGGGGCACGCCGGTCGCCAGCAGCCACGCGAACTCGGGCGGAAAGTGTGGTGGTCTTGCCGGTGCCGGCACCGGCGAGGATGCGAAGCGGACCCCCCTCATGGGTCACGGCACGCCGCTGGGCGTCGGTCAGATGGTCCAACCACTCGAACATTCGTTCGATAATACTGCCACCCCGCGGGCAGCGGCCCGCAGGTCGTGGTCGATCTCAGGATCCTGCTACGGCAACCCAGCTCCTGCCACGCTGACTTCCAGCGCCACGACCTGACCGGTTCGCGGCTCTTTGAACATCGCCGCAGGGCCGTTCCATTGGGTTGCCATCATGAAGAGCGTGGTCCGCGAGGGACCGCCGAGCGCGCATGCAAAACAGCCGCGGTCGAGCTCAACCGTCTGCAACACCTCGCCGCCCTCCGCGACGCGAACGCACCGCTTGTTGGGAACGTCCGCGTACCAGATGGCGCCCTCGGCATCGAGACAGATGCCGTCGGGAACTCCATCGCCGAGATCGGCCCACACGCGGCGGTTCGACAAGCCGCCATCGCCGGCAATGTCGTAGGCCGTGAGCCGCTTGGCGTAGGACTCACCTACGATCAGCGCGGCGTTGTCGCTGGTGATGAGCATGCCGTTCGGAAAATCGAGGTCATCGGCAACCAGGCGAACCGATCCGTCCGGGGTGACCATCGTGATCACCCCGGGCTTGAAGGGCTCGCCAGTCATGAGGTTGAAGCCGCCTCCGTTGACATACGCGTTGCCGCGTCCATCGACAACGAGTTCGTTCCCTGCCGGCGGATTCGATGCGGCTGCGAGATCCGCATGAGTCACCAGAGTTCCATCCGTCTCCTGGCGGAGCAGAAGACCGTCACCGGGCGAAACAACGAGCAGGCGCCCGTCGGGCAGCCAGCCGGAACAGCAGGGAAACGAACCGGCGTGCACCATGACCTCAGTGCCGCCGGCGAGATCCGCGGCCATGACGTCCTGCGTTCCCCAGTCGGAGAACCAGAGTCGGCCGTTGTGCCAGCGCGGTTGCTCACCGAAGACGAGACCGGTCACCAGGGTCTTCACTTCAGCCATCCGCAGTGCTGCCGCCGGCGAACACCCGATAACGCATCCGCCGGTCGAGGCTGGCAGCCCTCGCGATACGCCGTGCATGAATGGGTCCGAGCCGGATCTGGCCGCTGAACTGCCCCCACATGCCGCAGAAATACAGGCGCGGGGCACGCGGGTGATCGGGCGCTCCGGCGTGGTGAATGGGTATCCCGTCGTCTCCGAGGATGCCGAGGTGACCGACAAGGGGTTCCAGGCCCCGGCGGTAACCCGTTGCGCAGATCACCGCATCAGGACGGAGCCGCACACCATCGGCGAGGACCACGTCGCTTCCTTCAAACCGCTCAACAGTACCCACAACGCGAGCGGCGCCTCGTTTGAGCGCGGCGATAAAACCATCATCGACCGCCGGGTTGCGCTGGTGCTCGCGATAGTTGGCGTATACGCCCAGCGGCGATCGAGAGATGCCGTAGCGCTTCAGATCGCCGAACGTCATCCGCTGCACGACGCGGAACATCGCGTCGGCCATTCCGCGCGGCGCATGATCGCCAAGAAACACGAGGATCGGCTGACCCGGGATGCGGAACACTTCGCGCGCTGCGAGGTTCGGCGGCGTGCGCATCGAAAGCGTGACCCGGGCGCCTGCTTTCACCAGGTGGCTGGCGATATCGAGGCCCGAGTTACCGGCGCCCACGACCAGAACTTCGCGCCCCGTGTACTTGGCGGCACTGGTGAACTCGGATGAGTGGATCAGCTCGCTGTCAAAGGTTGCCGCGCCCGGCCACCAGGGCATGCATGGCACCGCATCCCACCCAGACGCAATGACGAGATAGCGGCACACCATCCTGCCGGACGAGGTTTCGAGACGCCAGACATCGTGCTCGCGCTGCACCTCGATCAGCTGGGTTCGCAGGCGCAGGGCGACGCCATGCTGATGTGCGAACTGCTCCAGATAAGAGATCACGTCGTCCCGGCTCGGATATCGTCCGCACTGGCGGGGCATCCCGCGGCCCTGGAGCTTGGACATTGGACGCCACGAATTGAGCCGCAGCTCGGCATATCGTGAGCGCCAGCTGGCTCCGATGGTGTCGGATTTCTCGATGACGATGGTCTCGAAGCCGCGACGTTGCAGGGCCACCGCCGCCGCAAGGCCGGACGACCCGGCGCCGACCACGATAGCCTGATGCCGATCGACCTCACGCCCCTTGGTCGTGCCGCGTGAAAGCACCGCGCTCGGTGCGGCGTGGGACATGCGAGCTTCGAGCGCCTGGATCACGTGCAGCACGGTACCGGCGGTCGGGGCTCGCGTCGATGGAGCCAGCACCAAAGGTGGAGAGGTGGCAGCACCACTCGACCGCGCCGGCGCAGCGATGAGATGCAGCGGTCTGCCTACTTGGTCAGCAGGGTGGCAATGACATTGATCGTCGTCGAGACGACGACGACGCCGAACAGGTAGGACAACAGGGCGTGGCGAATCGCGGTCATGCGAATCGATTTGGCGTTGAGGTCGGTATCCGAGACCTGGAAGGTCATCCCGATCGTCAGCGCGACGTACAGGAAATCCCTGAAATCGGGAGGAGCGTCTGCATGGAAATCGATGCCTCCACCCTGTGCGTAGTACAAGCGGGCATACCGCAGTGTAAACACGATGTGCACGGCTGCCCATGAGAGGACGACGCTCGCCACCACGAGCGTGGTTATCGTGGACTTGATGAAGCCGTGGGTTGTGCCGGCGGCGATCAAGGCGAAGGCAACGCTGACGAGAACTCGCGATATTCGCGCCGACGAGAATCGCTTCCGAGGCGGTACGCGAGTCGTCTTCACTCACCGCGGCCCGCTGCGTCGCGGCTGCGTCCTTCCCTCGAATGTCGAAGTAGACAATTGCGATGAACGCCGCGGATGTGACGTCCCATCCGGCCAGGACCGCCACCTGCCACTCGACAAGGACGGACGCGATCGCGAACCCGATGACACCGAGGCCCAGGCAGACGGCCAGCCGGGTCCGCGCGTTCACCCGCCGGAGTGTCGCACGACATCGGCGTTGATGCCCACGGTGGCAGCCGAGGGGCTCCGAGTCAGCGCTGCAGCGCCTGCTCCAACTGCTCCTTGTTCATCTTCGAGCGACCTTTGACGTTGCGCTCGCCCGCCTCGTGGCGGAGTTGCGCATACGTCCGGCCGCGGGCACCGCCGTGAGATCGCAATCCGCCGCGCCGGCCTGACGAGATGTCCTGGATGGATGTCCGGCTCGCCTCCCTCAACTCCCCCGCCCGAGCGCGCTCCTTGTTCACCGTGCGCGCGGCGATTTCCTCGGCGGTGTCCTCATCAGTGCCGCGATCCTTGAGACCCGCTTTGATGTGTGCGTACTGCCGCTCGCGCTTCGGCGACCACGCTTTCACAGGCATTTGTCGTCCTCCTTGGCGCGACTGCTCCCTCGGCAACGTGGTTGCTAGAGAGCAGTCATGTTTCATGATAGTTACTCTATCACTATGGGTTTCTCTCAGTCTCCGTCCGGTACGCGGAATGTAGGCTTGTGCGACGGCACGACCGGGCCGCACATTTACGAGTTTCGAGTGTCATTTGAGTGATCGAGAACCAGGCACCCACCCAGCCCCCGTACGCGCAGATCGTCGCCGCCATCGAGGCGATACCCGGCCTGGAAAGCGTGAGCGAGTGGCTGGTCAAAGCGCTCGACCCGCTGACCAGGCGGCGAGGTCTCATGGACGTGCTGCACGGTCGCTGGCTCGGGCACGCGCTCCATCCGGTGTTGAGCGATTTGCCGATCGGGATGTGGGCCAGCGTGCCGGTTCTGGATCTGATCGGTGACGACGCCGGCGCAACGATGCTCACCGCCATGGGATGCATGGCTGCCGGTGCAACCGTGGCGACCGGAACGGCCGACTGGTCGGTGACCGTCGGTCGCGATCGGCGCCTCGCGCTCGTGCACGGACTCGTCAACACCGCGGTGCTCGGCGTGCAGCTTGGCGCCCTCGCCGCGCGCCTGCGCGGGCGAAAGGGGCGCGGCCGGTTGCTATCGGTGACAGGGCTCGGGGCCGTCGCCGCGGCTGCCTACCTGGGTGGTGATCTGGTGTTCGACCGTGCCCTTGCGGTCAACCACACCGCGTGGCTCTCCGGCCCGGCAGAGTGGACCGACGTTGCAGCCGACGCGGACGTGACCGAGGGAGCTCTCACGGTGGTGGACGTCGACGATCGCAAGGTGCTGCTGACTCGGGTGGACGGAGTCGTGTGCGCACTCGAGAACACCTGCGTCCACGCGGGCGGTCCGTTGAACGAAGGCACCGTGGAGCATGGCGAGGTCGTTTGTCCGTGGCACGGCTCCCGATTCCGGCTCAGCGACGGCGCGGTGCTGGGCGGCCCGGCGACATTTCCTCAACCGCAATTCGAGGCTCGAAAGGTCGCCGGGCGGGTGCAGATTCGCGGCCGCGAAGGCTGACTCCCAGGGGCTCGGGGCGCCGGTTGCGACGTCTGGTACGCGGCTGCTAGCCTGCGCGCACTCGGGGACGAGGAGTGGACGTTCCCTGAGGGGGGCTCGGTCTCCGCTACCTCCAAAACCTCCACTCACGGAGGACGCGATGGGTCACCCGCGATGGAGATTTACGGCCTCGCTCTTTGTAGCAGCTCTCGCCGTGCCCGCGGCGCTGGCCGGCGGAGGGTTACGTCATCGGCCTCGTCGTCTGCCGCGAAGGCGCCGACGCACATCGACTGCAGCAATTCCGCGCGGTTCCTGTGTACCGAGGTGCGTGACTCGGATAAGGTCTTCGGTCACTACGTCGGCCACGACGAGCCCAGCTTGCTCTTCTACTCGAACACGAACGGGTCGGGCAACGAGATGCAGTACAGCGGCTCGCTGCCCATGAGCCGTCTGCCACCAACGTTCCCGGCAAGCATGTGTACACCTTCCAGACCTCCTGCCTTCTGGTTCGGAATGGCGATGTGCGACACGCAGTCGTATCCGGAGCTCGTGAATTCGTGCGTTCCGGACAGCAATGCCAACATCGTCGACCCCGCGAAGAGCCCCTACCACCCAGGCGCGGCCTACATGGAATTGCAGTTCTATCCACCCGGCTACGTGCAGCAGTGGAACGGCTTCAGCTGCTCCCCCACGCAATGGTGCGTCGCCCTGACGATCGACAGCCTGTCGCTCAACTCAATGACGGGTCTGCAGAACAACTCGGCCTGCGAGAGCCTGGTTGGTGAGGAGTACGTGAACTTCGCGTACCTCACGCACAGCGGCAAGCCGCAGGGTCCGCCAAACCCCGTGCAGTTCCAGGCGCTCGCGTCGGGCACGCCGGACCCGCACAAGGTGGAGTTTCTCAACCAGGGCGATACCTTCACCGTGAACTTGCATGACACGCCGAGTGGTCTCCAGGCTGTCGTCAAGGACACCACCAACGGGACCTCCGGATCGATGACGGCGAGCGCAGCAAACGGCTTCGGCCAGGTGAAGTTCGCGCCCAGCCCGTCGACCCAGTGCAAGAACATCCCGTACAACTTCCACCCGATGTACGCAACCTCCACCACCCAGACCACCGTTCCGTGGGCGGCGGCAACGTACAACGTGGCGTTCGACACCGAGATCGGTCACTTCGACTACTGCAGCGCGGTGGACACCACGACGTTCGGCTGCACCGGCAACGAGGGGGTCGGAAGCAACACCGAGGCGACAGACGCTGACGACGTTGGCTGCTGGCCGGGGTCGGCATCCGGACTCATTCAGATCGGCGGGTGTGAGGGATCCAACGTCGGTTATGACGGAACCTCGTACATCGCGGACTGGCCGAACGGCTCCTCGTCCCGCCCAACTCCATTCATCTTCACCAGCCCTCTCACCGGGCCGGCTTACAACACCAACTATTCATCGGTGGGATTCAACACGGACCTGCCGGCGATCGAGGACCAACTCGGCACCTGCAACACCACGACCGGCGCAGGCTGCACGATCATCCCGCCGACTGACGACGGGTCACTGGCGACGTTCTACCCCTACTACTCCACCGGCACCGCGCTGGGCGGATGTGCGTGGACCGTCGGTCAGATGTATCCCGGCTTCAGCACCAACAGCTACGGCGGGCATCAGCAGTACGGGAAGTTGCTGGCGGTGGCGTACTCCGGGCCCGGAGGCGTTGCCTCGTACTCCTTCAACGATTACCAGAAGATCCTGGCGCACAACCCCTGCCCTCGCTGACGCTGATGCGTTGAGAGGAGCCGCCTTCGGGCGGCTCCTCGCCAACTCCAACGATCCGAACTATCCTGCGGCGGCCTTTGCGAACACCTTGAATGCGTGCGCGATCGGCGCCTCGACAAGCACCGATGCGCGCACCGATGTCCCTGCGGTTTGCGTGGTCATGCCTCCTCCTTGCCCGCTGATTGTTCGGCTGCTGTTTGAAACGCTCTGAGCGCTTGCGTCCAGAAACGGTCGAAGTACGCGCGTAGCTCGGCTATGCCACGCTGGTCGATGCTGTAGATGCGGCGGTTGGCCTCGGGGCGGTCGATCACCAGGCCGGCATGCTTCAGCACGCGAAGGTGCTGCGAGACCGCGGGCCGGCTGATCGGGAGGTCGCGAGCGATCGCCCCGACGGCCATCGGCCCGGCAGCGAGCCGCTCGAAGATCGCGCGCCGCGTTGGATCGCCAAGGACGGTCAGAGGCTCTAGGTTAGCTACCACTTACGGTAAGTGTAGACGCACGCACAAGCGAGTGTCAAGAAGCATCGGAGAGCGACGGCCCACCCTGGCCGGGCCGTCACGTGTCGTTCAGTGCGCTCGGCGGCGAACCCACCAGACCGCCGTGGCGACGAGCAGAGCCGCGAGCACGATGAACAGCCCGGCTTCGAAGCTCTGGAACAGCCAGTATCGGTCCGCAGGCTGATACGTCGCGACGACGTGAATCCCCGCATGGCGAATGCAGGCATCGAGATTCGACGGATCCGGGAGAGCCACACCGCCCGTGCCCTTCAGGTCCGGACAGTCGCCCACGACCCTGTTGAAGTCGATGCCCATCCCGCTCCCGACCAGGTGACCCGCCCTGTCCACGGTCTCGGCTGTCATCTGCCAGGCGCCAGGCATCAGGGACCGGGTGGTGGTCGCGATCCCCGACAGTTGGTACGTGTCGTGGAGCGCCGGCTCAAAGTTCGGGCGAAGCATGAACTCCACAAGGACTCGCACCCCGGCGAAGGTCACCAGGGTGGCAGCCATCGCCGGCACCGTCCTGCCGATGATCGCGCCGGCCGCGACTCCGAGCCCGAAGGCGAAGACTCCGTACGCGATCGGAACCAGCCCGAGGAGATCGAAGATGCCTGGCATGAACCGATCGTCGCCCGCAGCCGCGACCAGAGGGCCGGACCACCATTCGAGAACAAGGGTCAGCAGCGTCGATCCGAGGATCACGGCCGCCGCGAGAACGCTCAGCTTGACCATCAGCCAATGCGTCCGGCTGACCGACTGGGTCCAGATCATCCGATGGGTTCCCTGTTCCAGCTCTCGAGCCACGAGCGGACCGCCCCAGAACACACCGACGAGTGCGGGCAGGACGAGAAAGAACGGAATCACGAACTGATAACCGGCGTACTGGCTCGACCATGCGCTCGCCAGAGTGGAGCAACGGGTCGCATCTCTGGCAAGGCACGCTGCCAAACCCGAATCGGTGAACGACGAATGCATTCCGATGCCGGTGATCAGGAGGAAGGCGAAGACCAGGAACAGCGTGAGAGCACCCGCCAGCAGTGTCGAAACGATGCTGGCGCCAGGTCAGCCAGATCACGACGCCTCGCCCGATGCCACCGCAACCCGCGGTGGCGGCAGCGCCGATGCTGCCGGGTGACCGAGATACGCGAGGACAAGGTCCTCGAGGCTGATGCTCTCCGACGACCACGACGCATCAGGGACCTGTCCCTGGGTACGGACCAGCAGCATCGTCTGCCGGTCGGTGTGATGCTCCTCCACGATCGACGACGACCCCCTCGATATTGCGCACGTCGGATCGTGCCCCGGTGAGCACGCGATGCGTGGCGAGGAGCTCGTCGATATCGCCGGCAACCTGAACGCGCGAGGACGCCAGCAGGATGAGGTAGTCGCAGGTACGCTCGAGGTCGGCCACGAGGTGCGACGACAGCACGACGGTGGCGCCGGTCTCGGTCGCGCTGTCGAGCAGCGTCTGCATGAAGGCGCGACGCGCCAGGGGGTCGAGGTTGGCGAGCGGCTCGTCGAGGAGAAGCACGTCCGGGCGTTTTCCGAGCGCGAGCGCGAGCGCCACCTGTGCTCGCTGGCCTCCGGAAAGTTCGCCAATACGCTGCCCGGGTGGGATGCCCAACTGATCGAGACGGGTTCGCGCGACCGAGTCGTCCCATCGCTGATTGAGTCGTCGCCCCAGCTCGAGCGTGTCGTTGACAGTGAATCTCCTGTACAGCGGAACATCCTGTGCGACCAGACCAACCCTGCCGACGAGTCCGGGGTCGCGACCCGGGATCGCGCCCAGAATGGTGATGGCGCCGGCATGTCGGGCGGATGAGCCCGGCGGCGAGGTGCAGAAGCGTTGTCTTGCCGCTGCCGTTCGGCCCCACCAACGCCACGATCCGCCCAGAGAGGGACGCGCAGGTTGCAATCGCGAAGCGCCCACCTCGAGCCGTAGCGCATTCCGAGCCCGGCGCATTCGATGGCGCTCACGCGACGTCCTCCTGCGCCGAACGCAGCGCCGCGTCGAGCATCGCATCGAGCGCATCGGGATCGAGGCCTGAACTCGAGCGCCTCGCGAACCCAGCTCTCCAGACTGCGACGAAGCGCCGCCAGCTTCGGCGTCGGGGTGCCCTGCAGCGATCGGATCACGAACGTTCCTTGACCCGGCCTACCCTGGATGAGCCCCTCCGCCTCGAGCACCCGATACGCCTTCAGGACGGTGTTGGGGTTGATGGCGAGCGCTCCGACGACCTCCTTGACGGTCGGGAGCTGGTCACCGGGCTGGAGGGTCCCGAGACGCAATGCCTGACGCACCTGCTGCGCGATCTGGAGATACGTCGATAATCCCGAAGTCGAGCTGAGCCGGAACGCGATCATCGACTAGCCTCCCGAAGTTTATCTATTAGCCTAGGTATTAGACTAATAGAAGATCGGAGTCAAGCCATCTCTACACTGGGGGCGCCAATCAGGCTCGAACCTCGAGGAGGCGCAGCCTTGACCGGGTCGACGGACTCCGCCACGGGACCGACAGCGCAACCGGTGCTGACCCCGCTCACCGGCGCGGCGATCTTCCTCGTCGTCACCATCAATCCCGGTGGCGAGGCCACCGTTCGCGAGCTGCTCGGCGACTGCGCGGGGCTCCAGCGCGCGGTCGGCTTCAGACTGCCGGACGGCGGGCTCACGTGCGTCATCGCTGTGGGCGCGGCCGCCTGGGACCGGATGTTCAGCGGAGCTCGTCCGGCCGAGTTGCACCCACTTCCCGAGTTCGTCGGGCAGCGCCATCGAGCAGTGTCAACGCCCGCCGACGTGCTGTTTCACATCCGGGCCATCGAGATGGACCTCTGCTTCGAGCTCGCCGGCCAGATCATGAACCGACTGCGCGGCAGCGTCACCGTCGTCGAGGAGATCCACGGCTTCAAGTACTTCGATGAGCGCGACCTCCTCGGTTTCGTCGATGGGACCGAGAACCCCACGGGCCAGGCCGCGTACGACGCGGTCACGGTCGGCGCCGATGACCCCGACTTCGCCGGCGGGAGCTACGTCATCGTGCAGCAGTATCTGCACGATCTCGATGCGTGGAATGCGCTCCCGGTCGAGGCTCAGGAGAAGGCGGTCGGACGCACAAAGCTGTCGGACATCGAACTTCCGGCGGATCAGAAGCCGAGCAACTCGCACGTTGCGCTCAACGTCATCACCGATGTCGACGGCAGCGAGCTCAAGATCCTGCGCGACAACATGCCCTTCGGCCACGTCGGTCGCGGTGAGTTCGGCACGTACTACATCGCATATGCGAGCACGCCACGCATCACCGAGCGGATGCTCACCAACATGTTCATCGGTGACCCGCCGGGGAACTACGATCGAATCCTCGACTTCTCCACCGCGGTCAGCGGCGCTCTGTTCTTCGTGCCCTCGCAGGATTTTCTCGACGCGTTGCCGGATCCTCCCACCCCCGCGCCGTAGCGCTACCGAATCCTCACGTGGCCGCGGTTGAGCTCGGCGAGGCTGCGGACTCCTAGGAGCTGCATTGTCCGACGCATCTCACGCATGAGGATGCTGGCAGCTCGCTCGACGCCACGCTCACCCCCGGTCATCAATCCATAGAGATAGGCGCGGCCCACGAGGACGGTCCGCGCACCGAGCGCGACCCCAGCGACGATGTCGGCGCCGCTCATCACGCCCGTGTCCACCCACACTTCGGTCCGATCTCCGACGGCATCGACGACGTCCGGGACCAGGCTCAGCGGCACCGGCGCTCGGTCGAGTTGCCGCCCTCCATGGTTGGACAGGACGATCGCATCCACACCGGCGTCGGCCATGCGACGTGCGTCGGCGACGGACTGAATGCCTTTGACGATCAGTGGCCCTGGCCAGCACGAACGCACCCACTCGAGGTCCGCCATCGTCATGGTCGGGTCGAACAATTCATCGATGAGCTCGGCGATGGTGCGGTCCCAACCACTGAGCGACGCGAAGGTCAGCGGCCTGGTGGTGACGAGATTCGCCCACCACGCGGGATGAGACGCGATGTCGGCGACGGTCTTGAACGTGAGGCTGGGAGGGATCGAGAACCCATTGCGAACGTCCCGGAGTCGATTCCCCGCAACTGGGACGTCGACGGTCAGCATCAGCGCCTCGAAGCCGGCTGCGTTCGCTCTGGTCATCAACTCCGCACCCGCCGCGCGATCCTTCCACACGTACAGTTGAAACCACTTCCGTGCGCCGGGCGCCGCGGCAGCGACGTCCTCGATCGACGTGGTCGCCATGGTGGACAGCGCGTACGGGATGCCACGTCGCTCGGCGACACGAGCGACTGCTCGCTCGCCCTCGTGGTGCATCAGGCGGGTGAAGCCGGTAGGGGCGAACGCAAACGGGACCGCGACCGCCCGACCCAAAACGACGCCGCTGGTATCAACGGCGGAGACATCGTGCAGGGCCGACGGCGTGAACTCGAGCGTCTCGAACATCCGCCGAGCGCGAAGCAGGCTGATCTCCCCCTCGGCCGCTCCATCGGTGTAGTCGAAGACCGCACGCGGAACGCGACGGCGTGCCGCGGCGCGGAGGTCGGCGATGGTCAACGCCCGAGAGAGCCGGCGGTCGGTCGCGTTGAGCTGGACAGGTCGCGCCCGCAGCAGCGGCTTGATCTCAGACCACTTCGGCAGCTGACGCTCAGACATGTTTCGACCGACACGGTACGACCCCGAGCTGGCGAAGGTCTCGGCGATGCCGGCCGTCAGCGATGCACCGTCAAGGACGCTCGATGAACCACGTGGACCGGAACGGCCGAAACCCGAACCGCTCGTAGAGATGCCGGGCGGGATTGCCCTGACTGACCGTCAATCCGAGGCGTTTGTCACCGGAGCGCGCGCACGCCCCCAACGCGTGCTCGAGGAGCAGCCCGCCAACGCCGCGGCGCTGAAACTTCGCCACCACGAAGATCTCCGGAATCCATGGGCCGCCCGCCCACCACGCGGTCGCCGGCATGTGGGTCACGATGACTGCCGCTGCGATGGCACCGTCTGTCTCACGCACGAGGCGTGACGGTTCGGGCAGGACGGGGCCGCATGGGCCTTCTCCATCCAGGAGCTGCCGCCAGTACCTGGCGCGATCAACACCCAACCAGATCTGGAAATCGACGTGGTCCGTGTCCGTTGCGGCGGACGCAGCGTGGGCGAGCCTGACTGCATCGTGGTCAATGGCTCCAAGATGCAGCCCCGACGGCACCCCGTGACGCGGTGGAACCTCTGCGTGCTCGAGGTCGACCACCATGTCATCGGCAACCCGGCGGAGCCGGCCACCGGTCGCGAGGAGCTCGGCCGCTTCCGCACTGTCGTGGGTCCGCGCCACATCCATCGCGTTGAGGCTAGCGCGGTTGGCTCACTCGAAAGCCGATGAACGTGGCGGACCTACTCCAGCAATTCGGAGGCGTGGTCGCGATACACCTGTGCTTTCGCGTCGCCGCTGGGTCCGCCCTGCAGCAACTCGATGAGAGATACCAATCGCTTCGTCAAGATCAGCAGGTAGCGCGTATCGGGCGATAGCGCGACAAACGTATGCGGAGCACCTGCTGGGACGAAGACTGTGGATCCGACTCCGGCATCCACTTCGCGATCGGCGAACCGAAAGCGAACGGTTCCCGCGAGGATGCACCACGCCTCGTCATCCCCGTGGTGCACGTGGAGCTCTGCAGGTCCACTCCCCGACCACTCGCGGAGTGCGAACAACTCCCCGGTGGCCTCCATGCGAGAGGACCGGTCGTCGTCGCGCAGATTGACAACCGGATCAGCCATTCGGGAACCGTAGCTCACCCCAGCGCGCGAACGCGGTGGTGAGCCCGGCCACGAGCCGGTCAAAGCTGCGATTGACGTCGACCGGCAATCCGAACCCGCGGTCGGCCTCGAGGGTCACGAAGCCATGGAGTCCAGCGCGCAGCGCGCGAATCGCGTCGATAGCATCGTCATCACGCAACTCGAAGCCGGCCATGACGTCGGCAACGACCCGGACCACGTTGCTGCTGGCGCTTTCGTCGTCCACATCTCCCGGCAAAGGCGCTCGCTGCGCCGCCGCATACCGACCCGGGTGCTCGATGGCCCAGGCTCGGTACGCGTGGGAAATGGCGGCAATCGCCTCGCCGCGGGCGCGACCGACGGCCGCTCGCCCGAGGACATCGGCGAGCTCGTTCTTGGCACGCAATGCGATGCTGCGCCGGAGCGCATCGCCCCCCGCGATGTGCTTGTAGAGCGACGGCTGCCGGACCCCCAGTCGATCTGCCACGGCCGCAAGCGTCAGGCTCGACAAACCGACCTCGTCGGCGATCCGCTCACCCTCCTCGACGACGAGCGTCTCGGTGAGTCCCGCTCTAGGCACGATCGCCGAGTCCATGCAAAAAGCGAAGCACGGCGTCTGCGGTGATCTCGGGCTGCTGCGACTGCGGATAGTGGCCTGCCTCGGGCACCATGACCGCCTCACCGCGCAACGTCTCCGCGATCCAGTCGGCTTCCGCTTTCGGGTCCGGGAAGTCCGGGTCCTTCTCGCCCATGACGACCAGGGTTGGCGCCGCGACAGCGTCGAGGCGAGCTGTGGCCGGGTCGTGGCTGACGCGCGTTGTGCGCGAGAACGCCTTGGCATGCCCGGGCAGACGCAAACTGGCGACCACCCGGTCGCGATAGGCGTCGAAATCCTCGGGACGCCGGCCGGCGTAGAGCCTGGGGAGGTATGACTTCCACGCGACGGCCGCCCACAACGGGGCCAGTGCCACCCGAAGGAGCAGCCGCTGCATCGCGCTCATCCTGGCGTTGCGGACGAACGGACCGATCAGGACCAGGCCGTTCACCAACTCGGGTCGCTCGGCCGCGGCGATGACTGCCGACGCCGCCCCCATGGAATTGCCGACGACAATCGCGGGCCCTCCGAGCTGCTCGATGAGGGCGACGATGTCGCCCGAGGTCTCGAGGTCGCTGTAGGTCGCGAACGTGGTGTCGCTGTCTCCGTGGCCGCGAAGATCTACAGCGGCGACGCGATAGCCCGCCTCGCGAAGACTCGGCGCCAGAAATCGATAGGTGGCGCGCAGGTCGCCCATGCCGGGCACGAGTACCAGCAGCGGCCCGCTGCCATCGACGTCATACGCGACCCGCCCGTCGGGACGCGGCAGATAGCTCGTTTCGTCGGTGCGGGTGGTGGAGTTCTGTTTGCATGGTGGCTACTCTACTTAGCCGTGTGGCTAAAGTCAATAGCCATGGACGTCTCGCCGCCGCTCTGGTCAGGAATGCGATGGAGCCTGAATGGCGCGACCGACGCTCACCAGCAGATCCCAGGAGTTGCGGAGTGAGGTGAGCAGCAGAAAGATGGCGATGCCGGAGAGCCACGCGAACCCGTCCTGGAAGTCGTCTCCAACGAACACGCCGCCAATCGCGATCAGGCCGACGATGGACAGCGCGCTCGAGCCGAATCTCAGGATCAGGCGCCGCGCGCTGAGCGTTCGGTACTCGCTGGGTATCCCGGCCACGAGGCTGCGAACGATGAGAGCAGCGGCGACTCCACCCAGGCCAATCAGAAGTCGTGCTAACCCAAGAGCGTGGTTGCAAAATTCATGCTCGCGATTCTGTACGACCCAGCCGTCCCGGTGGGCAATACGCCCGCGGCGACCGCGGGGGCGACGAACTGGGGTGTCCCGCCAACGCGCGGCC
The DNA here is from genome assembly GCA_963756075.1 of Candidatus Dormiibacterota bacterium. Classification (GTDB taxonomy): domain Bacteria; phylum Chloroflexota; class Dormibacteria; order Aeolococcales; family Aeolococcaceae; genus Palsa-851. Next base: position 74,982 of record CAVWMH010000004.1, read on the forward strand.
CACCTGAACATACGGAGCACGGTTACACGCGTTGATGCCGTGTGTCTTGTAGCAGCACGTGATTTCACACGTTGACGTCCGCTGAGAGCGCTCGGCGCTGTGCACATGCGTAACCGGCGCGCGTATCGATGTTGGAATCCGGCAGAGGAGTCGGACAGAGATGCGGCGGTGGCCGCGGAGCAACGGATCAATGAAACAGAAACTCGCCGTCCTGGGCGGAACATTGAGTCTGCTGACGATCGCGGCGTGCGGTTCCGCAACCGTGGGTACGCTTGGTGGAGCGACGTCGTCGCCGACCGCCGCGCCCGTCCAAACGCCGACACCAATACCGACGGCACCTCCCACCGCAACTCCCACTCCAACCCCGGTCACCGTGCACGCTACTCCCCCGCCTGCGACGGGCACTGCATTGACACTGCGGAGCGTCGGGAATCTCGGACCAATTCTCATCGGTCCCAACGGCAAGACGCTCTACCTGTTCATGAGCGACACCTCCAGCATGTCAACCTGCTTTGGATCGTGTGCGCAGAACTGGCCACCATTGACCACTTCGGGGACACCACGAGCGATGGGTGGCGTGTCGCAGAGCCTCCTCGGGACGATCACCCGCCAGAACCTCACCAAGCAGGTCACCTACCATGGACACCCGCTCTACTACTTCATCGCCGACTCGGGTCCCGGTATGGCCAGTGGTGAGGGGATCGATGCCTTCGGGGCTCGCTGGGAAGTGGTCAACGCCGCTGGGATGGCGGTCATCAAATAACGTACCGCGGCCACTACGCTTGTTCCGGGGTGTGATCGCGCGCTCCTGTGCGCGCACCGCTATTCTCGACGCACGAGCACAGGTTCACGGCCGGGACCATCGAGTCCCGGCCTGGGGTTCGAATGCAGCGAGAAAGCGATCGGAGCAGCACGGTCATCATCAGGGTGATCGCCGTGCTCGCGGCAGGAATCACGTTCTATCAGCTCACCCGTCCGGGATTCCTGTTCGGCATCACCCCTGACATTGCCGCCTGGCTCGGCGGCTCCGTCCGGCTCGTCCATGGATCGATGCCGTACCGCGACTTCGACCTGGTGCAGCCCCCCGGATTCCCACTGCTCGTGAGCCCGCTCGCGTTTCTCTCCGAGTGGATCGGCACGCGCGATGCACTTGCGATCCTGCGTCTCTGTACGCCGCTTCTCGCGGCGGCGAGCGTCCTGCTCATCGGCAGAGTGGTCCGGCAGCACGGGCTTGTCGCCGTGATCATCGCGTGCGGGGTGATGGCGTTCTATCCCGCCGAGTTGTACGCGCTTCGGAGCGGGCTGCTCGAATCAGTCGTTGTTTTCTTCTGCCTGGCGGGAGCAGCGCTCGTGTTCGATGGCGATTCGTTCGCGGCGTCGCGTCGTCGCATCCTTGTCGGTGGCATCCTTTTCGGCATTGCCGGAACGGTCAAGGCGCCGGCCATCGTCCCAGTGCTCGTTCTTTTCGTACTCTGCCTTACCGACGTCCGCCGCCGGCTGCTTCCATTCGTCACGGGTGTAGCCGCCGGGTTCGGGGTCCCCACGCTGCCGTTCTTCGTGTTGGCGCCGGGCTCCTTCATCCGTGATGTCGTCATCACGCCCCTGAGCAGCATCCCAGCGGGAAACCGCGTGTCGATTCCAGTGCGGCTTGGTGATATCACCGGTACGTCGGCGTTTGGGGGCGCATCCGTGGCGATCATCGCGACGGCCCTGATCGTCGCGATCGTGGTCGCCGCCTTTGTCACGCAGCGGCGCCGGCCATCACCCTTGGAGTGGTTCGCGATCGCCGCGACGTTCCTGGCGGCGATGGCTCAACTCGGTCCCAGCTACTACTTTGCCAACTACACTGCGTTCGTCACCCCGTTCCTGGGGTTGCTGCTGGGGATCTCCATCGCACGCCTCGTCGACCAACGAGCGCCGCGACTGGCCGTGACTGTAGCGGCGTTTGGAGTTGCCATCCTGTTCGCGCATCAAACGCTGGGGATCAACGGCTCATCCACATCCGACATCGCCAGGCTTGTGGACGCCGTGATCCCCGCGGGAGGCTGCACGCTCTCGGATGCACCGTCAAAGCTCGTGACCACGAACCGATTCGTGGCAGCCACCTCCTGCAATGCCCTGATCGATCCGGAGGGGGCGACGCTCTCATATGGATACGGCTCTGCCGGTGCAGAGCGCCTCTGGACGGGGATGGTTGAACAGTGCGACTACATGCTGACGAGCACGCCGTTCGCGGACTGGTACATCCCACCGGATGCTCGGCTGCGCGCCTACGTGGCCGCGCACTTCCGAGTGTTGCGCAGCGGCGGGCTGCTCTTCTACGTACGCAATGGCTACCCATCCGGCGCCTGATGCGCGCAACCGACGGAGCGTGACGGACGTCTGCGACGCTCAGACGAGCGCTGCGACCGGGAGTGGCAACGAGCCGTGCAGCCGACACCCTCCCCCTGGCCGCGAGTTCGACATTCATGTCTCCACCCAGCGCGTCGAGGCGATCCGTCATGTTGATGAGCCCGGATCCCTTTTTTACCGTGACGGGATCGAATCCGCGGCCATCGTCCTCGACGTCGAAACGCAGCCGGCCTCCGTCCTCGCACACGCGAACCACCGCGTGCGAGGCGGCTGAGTACTTCTGCACATTTTGCAGCGCTTCAAGGACACAGAAGTACACGGCCGCTTCGAGTTCCTGGGGATAGCGCCGAATCGCACCGTCGGCATCGACGGAGATTGGCAACGTGGCCTTGCGCGCTTGTGACTCGAGTGCGACGACCAGTCCCTTGTCGGCCAGCAGCGGCGGATAGACTCCGCGCGCGAGATCGCGAAGCGTCTCCAGCGCTTCGTCAGCGTCTGACTTGAGCTGCCGGAGCGTCACCAATGCCCGTTCCGGGTCTCGTTGCACCAGCATCTCGGTGAGCCCGAGCTTGACCTTGAGAGCGACCAGGTGCTGTTGCGCTCCATCGTGAAGGTTGCGCTCCAGCCGCCGTCGCTCTGCGTCCTGCGCGGCTACCAGGCGCTGGCGCGACGCGCGGAGCTCGTCGATGCGCTGTAAAAGCTCCGCTGCCAGACCGACATTCTTGAGCACGAGTTCCGCCTGATTGGCCAGATCGGCAAAGAGCTTCTCCTCGATGGCGGTCAGCGTCTCGCCGCGACGCTTGATCACGCTGAGCGCACCAAGAAGGTCGCCTCGATGCAGAACCGCCACTGCATGGTCTGACCCGACGATCTCGGGGAGGACCTGGCCGGCCACCGGGATCGGATGCTCGGAGTTGCCATCGTGGGGGTACGTGGCCGCTGGTCGCAGCTCATCACCGGCGCGGAGCCAGACGGTCGCCGCGACCGCGCCCGTTCCCTCCTGCAAGAGCATCGCCATCCGCGGCAGCACCTCATCGGCGGCGTACGTCTCTGCGACACGTCCAGAGAACTCGCTGAGCACCTCATAGGGCGTGGCCCTCGTGCCATACACGAGGCGATTGGCGATCTTCTGCAGCCTCGCGCGCAGTGGTTGGAAACCGACGGCAACGATCGCGGTCGCGAGGATCGACAGACCCAGGTTCGGCCTGCCACCGCTTCCCACCAGTGACCCGATCCCCACGGCAATGCCGACGTACAGCGCGGTGATGAAGGCTGCCAGCGCTCCGTACACCAGGGTCCGGCTGATGACGACGTCGATGTCGTACAGCCGGTGCTTCAGGATGGCGACGCCGACCGTCGCCGGCGCGAGCACAAAGCTGAGTGGGATCAGGAACTGAGGGATCGGCGACACAGGCCAGAAAGGCGCGGCGATCACCACGATCAGCCCATATATCGAACCCCCGTAGGCAAACCATTTGATCTGCTGCCGCTGATCCGGCTGTGCGCCGCGGAATCGCACGACGAGGGACACGACCGAGGCGAGCACCGCGCCCAGCAGCAGCACCAAACCCAAAAGGAACACTGCCCCAACAGCGATGCCGAGGGCATCGTCCGCCCCGACCGGATTCTGAATTGAGCTGAGGAGGCTGTTGGCGTCTGTGAATGCCCCGTGTTTGAACATGAGCCCCGCGACAGCGAGCGCGGTTCCGGCCGCAGCCATCCAGGCGACGGGACGCCACCGAGGTGACGGCAGCCGGCCGTCTGGAAACAGCAGCAGCAGAAACGCCGGGCCAAGGCCGATCAGCAGAAGCCAGTCCCACTCCTGGAACCACGCTGCGGCAAGGCCTCCCGGAAGGGAGCCGGGGGCACGCACCAGCGCCCGCACGGCATAGCCCTGCGCGAAGCTGTCCGTCGCCGCCACCAGGCCGAGCCCGACCGAAAGCCAGCCGATGGCGTTCGCCGGTTGCCGTGACAGGACAAAAGCACCCAGCGTGGCGAAGGCTGCTGCGACGACCAGCTCGATCAACGCGGATGCGCCCCCGGCCAGGCGGGAGACGACAAGTCCACCCACAGCGACCGCCAGCGACACCGTCCACAGCGACCAACCGATCCTGGTAGCGAACTGCTTGTCTATTTCAGGCTCACAGTGAGTTTGTGTGGGACGTCGCCATTGTCGTGCTCCGCTCAGCAGCAACCAAGGATGCAAGCACGGCGACGGGCGGGATACCAGCATCCGGGTGAGGTCAACAGCGGCCCGGCGCAGTCACGCTGACCGGATCACGCCCTCGACTTCACCTCCTGGACCAACCAGTAGTTCCCGTCCGGGTCGCTGAACGAGATGAACGAGTTGTAGTCGGCTCGCTGCGGGTCGTAGCCGGGGGTCTGACCGGCCTCGCCGAAATGGAAGACCTCGCTGACGTCGACGTCATGCTCGGTGAGCTGCGCTCGCGCGGCGTCGATGTCGGAAACGCATATCTGCAGCCCCTTGAGCGAGCCCGGGACCATGTCCGTCTTCATCAGCGCGATCGAGCACGCCGAGCCAGGCGGGGTGAGCTGAACGACGCGGAAGTCCTCACCGGCACGATGGTCGACGTTCAGGTCGAATCCCGCCTTCTCCATGTAGAACGACTTGGCGCGGTCGATGTCGGATACGGGCACGACCACGAGTTCGAGCGTCCAGTTCATGATCCATCCTCCGTGCGCGGTTCGAGCATGCCGGGCGCGCCGGTGCCTAAGTCGCCAAACATGCACAGGCTCGACGTCGGCTTTACCATCGGGCGCGTCCGGCTCTAAGTGACTGGGAGGCAACTATGAACTGGTTCCTGCTCTGGCTGTTCCTGCACATCCTCGCGGCGGTGATCGCCTTTGGGCCGATATTCGTATTTCCCATCGTCGGCAGCCTCGCCGCTCAGATGCCGCAGCACCTGCGCTTCGCCTTCGAGCTCAATCACCGGATCGAAATGCGCCTGGTGTTGCCCTTGGCTGTGACGATGGCCATCAGTGGCGCGGGTTTGATCTGGACCGCGAACATCAATATCTTTCAGACACCCTTCCTCCTGGTCGGCGTCATTCTCTATCTGGTGGCTTTGGCACTCGCGTTCAGGGTTCTTCTGCCGTCCACGAGCCGGCTCGTGCACCTCGTCGAACAGGCCCCGCCTCCCGCGGCAGCACCCGGTCCACCGCCGCCGGAGGTGATGACCTTAGTTCGCCGCCTTCAGATTGTCGGCGGCGTGACCACCGTGCTCTTTCTCGTGATCATCTTCCTCATGGTCATCCAGCCCGGAGGAATCACGCTTCGATAGGTCTCTCGGTGTGGTCAACTCGGGCGAGGCCGGATAATCCGCTCATGACCGACTGCTGTTCGCCGTCCGGCTATCGGTGGGCGTTCAGCGAGAAACGGGCGTGGCGTGAGGCACAGCGCTACGAACGCCGAGGGCTCGAGCCAACCTCTCGACGCATCGTCGAGTTCTTGAAGGCCCAAGGTGTGGAGGGCCTCACCCTGCTCGAGGTTGGCGGCGGTGTTGGCGCTGTCCAGGTCGAACTGCTCAAGGCGGGGGTCGCCCAAGCCGTGAGCGTTGAGCTCACGCCGACGTACGAGGAGGCTGCCGGCGAGCTGCTCCGTGCCTCTGGTTTCAAGGACCGCGTTGAGCGCAAGGTGATGGACTTCGTTCAGGCGGCCGAGGACGTTGAAGCCGCTGACATCGTTGTGCTGAACCGTGTCTTGTGCTGCTACCCCGACATGCCAGCGCTCGCCGGAGCCGCTGCCGCCCACACTCGGCAGGTGCTGGTGCTGAGCTTTCCACGGCGGACGTGGTGGACCCGTCTTGGGTTGTCGCTCGCCAACCTGCTGCTGCGCTTGACGCGACGAGGATTCCAGGTCTTCGTGCACCGGCCTGAGAGGATCCTGGCCACGGCAGAGGATCGCGGGCTCAAAGCCACTGTCGACCGTGCGGGCATCTTCTGGCAGATGGTCGCCTTACGAAGGATCAACCGCTGAGGGTTGTCGCCTGTGTTCTTTCCAGCAGCACGAGCGGAATCTCGCGCCTGGTGTGCCGCTGGTATACGTCGTATCGGCCCCGCGCGCCCGGGTGAATGATCGGCGCGAGGCCCATGTTGTGCCGGTTCACAAGCGGCCACAGCCGTTCGCGCTCCTCGGCTGGGGCCACCCAGGCTCGCGCTGAGAATTTGTTTCGGGCTATTTGGACCGTTACGCCCGGATGAGCTTGGAGATTCAGCAGCCAGGACGGCGGATGATCGCTCCCTCCGTTGGACGCGACCACAACCAACCGTTCCCCATCCTTCAGGTAGATGAGGGCGGTGGTTCGCGGTTCACCGCTTCTTCGACCTGTGGTCGTCAGGAGCAAGGCCCGCCCGGCGACGATTCGCGAGCCGACCAGCCCTCCCGAGTGACGGTAGATGAACCCATGGAGCTTGAGGTAGGGAGCCTGCAGGGTAGCCGCGGGGGTGTGGCGCAGCAGTCTCACCCTGTCTCCTTGGAATAAAGCTCGACGCAGTCTCGCGAGGATAACCTGCCCCGATGACGTCCACGCCCAGCTTGGCCACCTGCCAACGGCTCAACCAGACATGACCAGCTCCGGGACCGCAATCATCGGAAGCGGCATGTGTGGTGGCAATGCGGCGGTGACACTGCGCGAGGAGGGATACCGGGAGCGCGTGGTGCTCGTCGGCGACGAAGCCGCGGCACCGTTCGGTCGCCCTCCACTCTCGAAGACGTATCTCCGTGGCGAGGAGGACTGGACCGTGTGGTCGGTCAAGCCTCCCGATTGGTACGACCAGAACAACGTCGAGCGCGTGCACGGACGCGTCGAGTCGATTGATGTGCAGGCGCGCGAGATCGTGATCGAGGGATCACGCCGGCGCATCGAGTACGACCGGCTGTTGCTGACGACCGGCGGTCGCAATCGGCGCTTGCCGGCCGAGGGCTCGACCTTACCCGGGGTGCTCGGCCTGCGCACTTTGGCCGACTGTGACGCCATCAAGGAACGCGCGGTGCCGGGGAGCCGCGCGGTCGTGGTCGGGATGGGATTCATCGGCAGCGAGGTCGCCGCGTCCCTCCGCAAGCTGGGCGTCAGCGTGACCGCCGTGCTGAGCGGCGTGGGCCCGTTGGCGGCTGTGCTCGGCGACCAGGTTGGGTCGGTGATGGCGGCCATCCATCGTGAGAAGGGCGTGGAACTGCTCCTCGATGATCGCGTCGTCGCATTCACGGGCGATGGGCACCTGGAAAACGCCGTGACCAGTCGTGGCTCAACGGTTCCCTGCGACTTCGCAGTAACGGGAATCGGTATCGAGCCCAACGTGGAGCTCGCTCGCCAGAGTGGAATCGCTGTAGATAACGGGATCATCGTCGACGCGCAATGCCGCACCAGCGTTGCGAACGTGTACGCGGCGGGAGACGTGGCAAACCATCTGCATCCGATATTCGGTCGCCTCCGCGTTGAGCACTTCAACAACGCTGAACGCCAGGGACGGGCGGCGGCGCGCTCCATGCTCGGAAGCACGGAGCCGTATGCCGACCTGCATTCATTCTGGTCGGATCAGTACGAGCACGCGCTCGAATACGTCGGGTACGCGCGAACCTGGGATCAGTTTGTGGTGCGCGGGAGCCTCGAGCAGCGCCAATTCCTCGGCTTCTATCTCGGGGATGGCCGTGTGCTTGCGGTGATGGGGTTGAACCGCGGCGGGGATCCGGAGTTGGATGAGAGCGGCGAGCTCTCCGTGGCCAAAGCCTTGGTCGGCACGCGCCTCGGCGTCTCGCCGGCATCGTTGGAAGATGAGAAGACGGACCTGCGCAGCCTTTGTGCCTGAAGCGGCCGACGTGCCACGCTTGACGAGTCGATGAGCCCCGCCCGTCCCGCGCTCCGCGTCTGCCGGCGTGAGTCCTTCGATGCCGCGCACCAACTGTGCGACCCTCAGCTCTCCCCGGACGAGAATCGCGCCCTATACGGCAAATGCGTCAATCTTCACGGCCATCGTTACCAGCTCGAGGTGGTGGTCGCGGGCGACATGGACGGCTCATCGGGCTACGTCGTCGACCTCAAGCAACTCGCCGACCTCATCAAGGCCGAGATCATCCAGCACGTCGATCACCACAACCTCAACTCCGACGTGGCGTGGCTCGCTGGGCGAATTCCAACTGCGGAGAACCTCGCCATGGTGTTCTTCGAGCGGCTGGACCCGCATATCACGCGCGGCAGCCTGCACAAAGTCCGGGTATGGGAGACGGAGAAGAACTGGGCTGAATGCATCCGCAGCGACTGATCGCGATGGACTCCGTGAGCCGCACCACCGAGTTGACGCGGCGCTACGGCGCCGAGGACCTCCACGTCTTCTCTCCGGCGGAGCGAGCGAGATTCCTGCCGTGCGGGACCTCCGACGCACCAATCAATCGATCGCTCGCGTTCGAGCTGCTCTACAGGCTCGAACCCGAACTGTGGGAGCGGCTGGTGGCAGCCGAGCGTATCCACCCCGGGGTGATCGAGTGGTTCCCATTCGTCGAGCGAGCGGTGGAGGTCGGAGCCGGTACCGGGCGTCTGACCTCGCACCTGATGACGCGCTGCCGGCACATCGTGGCCGTTGAACCCGCGAGGCCGATGCGCGATCGGCTCGCCGCGAGCATGTCCACTCACGCGGTGGGCAGGGTCGACATCGTCGATGGCTTCTTCGACGCTCTGCCGGCGCCTGACTCCTCTGCCGACCTCGTGGTGACCTGCGCCGCGCTCGAGCGAGATTCGGCCCACGGCGGAGATGCCGGCCTCGCCGAGATGGAGAGGGTGTGCGCGCCCGGCGGGATGGTCGTGGTGGTCTGGCCGAATCATGTCGGCTGGCTGAATGCGCGTGGGTTCACCCATGTGACCTTTCCGGGCGATATGTGGATGGAGTTCCGAGACGCCGCGGAGGCGATCGAGATGACCGAGATCTTCTATCCGCATGCCATCGCCGACGTCCGATCTCGCGGCGCGGCTCGCGTCGGGTACGACGTGATCGGCGTCAATCCACCCCGGGACCTCGCGTTCAAGGTGATCGAACGTTGAGGCTCGCGATCATCGCGTCGCTCGTGTCGCCAATTCGCGAGCCTCAGTGCGGCGGAGCGCAGGCGTTTCTTGCAGATCTCGCAGCAGGCCTGGCACGACGGGGCCACGCGGTCGACGTGTACGCCGCATCCGGATCGGAGGTCGAGGGGGCTCGCGTTGTCGACGTTGGCATCAACTCCGCCACCTTGCATGACTTCCTTTACCGCGCCAGCTCTTCCCCACCGGTCGACCGGGAACCGTTCGTGGCTGCATACGCGCGAGTGTTCGACGCACTCGCTCAGCGCTCCTACGACGTCGTGCACAACCACGCTTTCGACGCGCCTGCGATTCAGCGCGCAGTAGGGATCTCGGCACCGGTGATGCACACCCTCCACCTTCCGCCCGAGGGCTCCGTCGTCGATGCGCTTCGCGATGCGTCACGATCGCACCATCCGCCGGTCATCGCCACGGTCTCGAGGGCGCAGGCTGACGCGTGGCGACGATTCGTGAAGATCGACACCGTCCTTCGGGCCGGCGTCGCCACCGAGCGGATCCCGTGGTCTGCGACACGCGGACAGGGGGCCGTGTTCGCCGGCCGCTTCAGCCCCGAGAAGGGCGCCGTCGATGCCATCGCGATCGCGCGGCGCGCGGGCATGGCAATTGACCTGTACGGCGATGCCTACGACGGCGGCTACGCGGAACGGGACGTTCTTGCCGCGCGCGACCAGCCCGGCGTCGAGCGTCCATCCCGCGGTTCCGAGTGCGAGGCTCTGGCGGATCATTGCCGGCGCCGCGGCCGTGCTCTGCCCTGTCGGGTGGGACGAGCCCTTCGGCCTGGTTGCCGCTGAAGCGCAGGCGTGCGCCACCCCGGTGGTCGCGTATCGGCGCGGCGGGCTCCAGGACATCATCGTTGACGGAGTCACGGGCTTCCTTGTCGCTCCCGGAGATAGTGATGCGGCGGCATCGGCGCTCTGCCGCGCCACAGAGCTCGACCGCACCGGCTGCCGCAGACACGCGGAGGCGCAGCTCGACATCGAGGCAGTGCTGGACGCCCACGAGCGTGCATACCGCGACATCGTCACGTCGGCGCTCGCGACAACGCATGGCTGAGGGCACACACTGGCTCGCCGGTCGGGTGGCCGTCGTCACCGGTGCGAGCCGCGGGCATCGGTCGAGCGACCGCGCTGGCGATCGCCCGCGAGGGAGCCCATGTCGTGGTCGCCGCGAGAGGTGCGGCCGCTCTCGACGCAACCGTTTCGTCGATTCGCGACAGCGGCGGACAAGCGACCGGCCGTGCCCACCGACGTGGGCAACGCCAGCGAGATCGACAAGCTGTTCAGCGTCGCGTCAGGCATCGGGCCACCCACTGCGCTCGTGTGCGCCGCCGCAACTCTGGAGCGCGAGGCCTTCGACGAGATAAGTCTCGCATCGTGGGAACGCACGATCCGTGTCAACCTCACCGGCGTGTTCAACTGTTGCCGCGCGGCGTTCATGTTGATGCGCAAGGCCGGCGAGGGACGTATCGTGAATATCGCCTCGCTGTCAGGCGTCTATGCGACCGAGAAGTTCCCAGGTCTCGCTGCGTACAACGCATCGAAGAATGGCGTGATCGGACTCACCGAAGGCATCGCCGTCGAGGGCAAGCCCTTCGGCATCAGTGCCATATCGTTGAGCCCCGGAGCGGTGGACACCGACATGCTTCGCCGGGCGAACCCGTCGCTGCGACCGGGCTTGGTCCCCGAGCAGGTTGCCACGATGATCGTCGCGCTGCTCGACAGTCCGCTCAGTATCGCGAGCGGCGCCAATGTGCCCCTCTTCTCGAACGCGTGACCGCGCACTAGGGGTGGATCAAAGTTCCGTTCTTGGCGATCTGACTGTCCAACCGCGGCGGCCCGACGATCACCAGCGCGCGGGCGGGCACGTCGCTGGTCACAACGAAGCCGTGGGGACGGTCTCTGGGCACGAACACGAAGCTGCCTGCGGTAGCCGTCCACTGGCTGTCATCGCAGAACCCCTGCATCTCGCCGGCGAGGACGTAAAGCATCTCATCCTCACCAGGGTGATGATGCGATGGGACCGAGAGCCCGGGCGGATACATGCTCTCCATCACACCGAGCTGCCCGAATGTGTCCTTGCTGGAAGCCTTGATGACCACGCGAGCCCCGCGCCAGTCGTAAGCGGCGCCCTCGTCGATCCCGCATACGTATCCACTCATGGCACCCATTCTATGCATCGGCATCCAGCGACTTCGACCGCGCAATGACACTCAGGACCCCGTCCGCATATCGGCCATCACCGTACCAACCGCGGATCGTCGCTGTCGCGCGCCTCGTCGCGGCTGCTGTCCTCTACGCGTGCTCGATGCCCCTGCACCTAAGCCGCGAGGCTGTTCAGCTCGAAGATGTCGACCGGCTTCCGACAAGGTACGCGGCAATTTCATCGTGTCGTGCGAAGTACACGCCGCTGATCGACGAGATGTGTTTGAGCAACTGCTCGAGCACGATGATGCGAGACCGGTGGCCGATGATGTGGGGGTGCAGGGTGAGCTGAAAAAGGCCACGTTCGGCGTGCGCTTGCTCGAATTCGTCCAGCCATATGCGCAGGAGTTCGCGTGGCGGCGTGTACGGCCTCGTGCCCGTGTGACGGTCCATCGTGAGATACGGGGCATCGTCGCGGATCCATTCAACCGGGATCTCGACGATGCCGGTGGGCACTCCATCTGCCAGTAGTTCGTAGGGCTCATCGTCGGCCATGAGCGACAAGTCGTAGGTGAGATGCGCCTCACGTATCAGGTTGAGCGTGTGATCGCTGAAATCCCAGGAGGGTGTTCGGATGCCCACAGGACGCGACCCGCTGAGCCTCTCGATGACGTCGATGCTGCGCACGAGCAGGTCGCGCTCGATGTCGGGGCCAAGCGTCGCGTTCCACTCGTGGATCCAGCCGTGCAGCGCGATCTCGTGCCCCGCAGCGACACACGTCCCTATCTCGCCCGGATGGAGCAGCGCGGACACGGCTGGAACGAAGAATGACGCGGGTACGCGATGGTGGTCGAGCAGCCGGAGGATGCGGGGCACAGCCACCCGTGCGCCGTATTCTCCCTGGGACAGCTTGCCGGGATGCGTTTCCCTATTGCGCAGCGGGATGGTTTCGTGGTCGGAGTCGAACGAGATCGCCACGGCAACGTCGGCACCCCCAGGCCACGCATGCGGTTTCAGGCTTCGCCCGGCGCGCACCCGCTCGACATACCCGCGCCACCGCAACTCTTCCCAGGCCCACGGTTCATCCTCGCGCGCCGTGGTTCCCTGTGCGCCCGAATCGACTTCGGGAGCATGTGCACTTCGGCCGGCTGCGCGAGGGACGCGAGTCATCGCATCAATGTAGCGGAGGGATCGCAGCGCCGGGAGCGGACCGTGCGGGTCGGCGCTCCGATCTCTGATCCGACGCCAGCGTCAGAAGGCTGTCGACGTCTGTGCGGGGGGCCGGAAGAGTTCGATGTGACAATCCGAGCATCGGAAGCGTGGTTCAGGGTTCTGGGACAGAGACGCGTCGCCCAGGTCGGGACATCATTCCGGGCCGGCACAGCCACGTCATGATCTCTACTGTCAACCGTCCGGATTGCACGGCCGGATCTTCATTGGCAAGGCGGCGCGCCGCTTCGAGTGAGCCCGTTGCGTAGAACGCGAGCCCGCGCAAGGATTCGTCGGGCTGGTCGCTCACCGGGCCGTTGGCAACGATGTGACCGGCAATCCGAAGCGAATGAAGGTACTCCAGGTGTTCGCGCTGGATACGTGCGAGTGTTGCGTCGTCGTATGCACGCGCGTTTTCCGGGCGACGCAGGATGACGAGTTCGAATGCCTCCAACTCCACCTGAATTGGCCCTCCTCTTGGGTCAAAGTCGCTGAGCGTGCAAGCGTCGCGCTGATACTCGCGAGATGCGGGTGATTTGACTCCGATATGACATTCCCTCCTGAGCTCACCTGGTGCCGCCACCATTGCGTCGGCCGGGACGGGTTGCCTTGGTCGATGGGAGCCGCCCCGCATCGACAAGCGCATGGCGGAGCAGGAATTCAATCTGGGAATTCGTACTGCGGAGCTCGTCCCCCGCCCATCTCGCCAGGGCGTTGTGCACCTCGGGATCGAGACGGAGGAGAACTGACTTCCTCCTGATGGGGAGCACGGCAGCCGTTTCCGCGACCTGTGTCATCAGTACAACGAGCCGGCGTTCACCACTGGCTGCAGGTCGTGGTCGCTGCACAGCACAACGAGCAGATTGCCAACCATCGTTGCCTTGCGCTCCTCGTCGAGCTCGATCACCGCGTCCGCCGACAACCGGTCCAGGGCAAGCTCGACCATACCCACGGCGCCCTCCACAATGCGGTGGCGGGCAGCCACGACCGCGTTTGCCTGCTGGACCCTGAGCATCGCCTGGGCGATCTCGGGGGCGTAGGCAAGCCGCGTGAGTCGCGACTCGACCACCGTGACGCCGGCGGCGGTGACCCGGGCCGCGATCTCCGACGAGAGTTCTTCGTCGATCCCGTCAGCGTTTTCGCGAAGCGATGGGATGTCGCTTCCGCGCGTGTCGTACGCATAGCCGCTCGCGATGTGACGCACGCCGGCTTCAGCCTGGACTCGGACGAATTCGATGTAGTTGTCAACCGCGAAGAGGGCACGCGCCGTGTCCTCGACGACCCAGACCACCGCCTCACCGGGTGTGACCGAGAGCAGCCCGCGCAACTCGGCGAAAGCGACCACCACCAGCGATGCGCCGATTGCCAGCAGCGCATTGGATGCGCCAGGGCCGTGGAATCGCTCGACAAGGCCGCGGCTGAGGAGTGCAATGCCCACGACGAGCAGAATCACCACCGCGACGAGCACCGACCAGCCAGGAAGCGCGCGCGGCGCCCGCTCGTCCAGGAGAGCCGGCGTCTGGGCGAGTGAGAGTCTGCTTCTGGGCGTTTCCGAACTCATGGTTGTCCTCGTAGAGTTGACCGTAGCCTATCGGAACGATATCACCTAGCTATAGTGTCCGACATGACATCACCTGCCCCCGAAAAGGCTCGATCCGACAGCCCTCCCGCCTTGACCGTCGACCACCTCAGCAAGCGCTTCGGCGAGCGCACCGCATTCCAGGACGTGTCGTTCACGGTCGCGCCCGGTGAGGTCTTCGGCTTCCTGGGACCCAACGGTGCGGGAAAGACGACCACGGTTCGGACCCTGGGGACGCTGATCGCACCGACGTCGGGCTCTGCAAGCGTCGCCGGCATTCCCCTCACCTCCGAGAACGGACCCGAGATCCGCCAGCGAATCGCGATCATGCCCGAGAACCCGGGCCTATACAGACGCCTCACCGTCATCGAGAACCTGCAGCTGTTCGCTGGTCTGTACGGTCAGCGCAACGCAGCTACGCGGATCGACGAAGCGCTCGAAGCGGTCAACCTCACGACCCGCGGGCACGACCTCTGCGGCAGCCTGTCCAAGGGACTGACACAACGGGTAGGGCTCGCCCGCGCGCTGCTCAATGACCCGGCTGTCATGTTCCTCGACGAACCGACGTCAGGCTTGGATCCGGTCGCTGCACATGAGGTGCACGATCTCATCAATGGCCTGCGCCAGCGTGGGGTAACTGTCTTCCTCACCACTCACCGCCTCGAGGAGGCGGAGCGCCTCTGCGACCGGGTCGCCATCCTCAACACCACCCTGCGTACGGTCGGACGACCTGAGGAGCTGCGCGAGCAGCTGTTCAGCCGATCCCTGTCGGTCGAAACGCTGACCCCGCTTGCCGCGCCCGATGACGTCTTCAGCAGCATTGCCGGCGTCGAGAGCTGGCGACCCGAAGGCGCGAGCACCTACGTGCTGAGCGCGACCGACCCGAGGTTGGCGGCGCCGCATGTGACCCGAGCGCTCGTCGCCGCCGGTGCCGATGTGGTTTCGATCAGTGAGTCCCGTCACTCTCTCGAGGACGTGTACCTGCAGCTGATCGACGAGGACCCGGAGGCGTCGCGGCCATGAAGTTCAGCGTCAGACGTCTGGGTGCGGTGCTTCATAAGGAGCTCCGTGAATACCGCCGCAGCCCCTTCATCGTTGTGACCATGGGAGTGCTCCCGCTCGTCTTCCTCATCGAACCCCTGATCACGATCTTTCGCATCGGGCCGTCGGTCGCGGCAAGTAAGGTCGACGCGGCTGTCGGCGCAACCTTTCTCGTTCTGTTGATCGCGCCCGCCCTGCTGCCCGCTGTCATTGCCGCGTACTCCGTGGTCGGAGAGCGCGAGCAGGGCACCCTCGAACCCCTGCTGACGACCCCCCTGCGCCGCGAGGAGTTGCTCCTCGGCAAGGCGCTTGGCGTAGTTGTTCCTGCCGTGGGGATAGCCTACGTGCTTTTCGTCGTCATCCAGGTCTGTGCTCGTCTCTTTGCCAGCAATCCGGCTGTGGTATCAGCGCTGGGGCAAGGTCCCCACATCCTGGCGGAGATTCTCTTCGCGCCGCTGCTCGCGGGATGGTCGATCTGGGTCGGCATCGGCATCTCGACGCGAGCGAGCGACGTTCGTGTCGCACAACAGCTGGGGACGTTGTCGAGCATCCCACCGCTCGCAGTCGTGGCCTTGGTGTCATTCAACGTTTTCACACCGAGCCTCACGCTCGCGGTGGTGTTCGCACTCGTGCTCCTCGCGGCCGACGTCGTTCTGTTTCGCATCGTCTCGGCGTTGTTCGATCGCGAGCGGCTCATCACCGGCGCTCACGCTCAGCGAGCGTCCAGTGCTGCGGGTCAACTCTCGCCGCCTCGTGCGGTTCGACACATACGGCGGATAGGACCTGGCGACGATGGGCGAAACAACCAGTAGCCGGGATTGAGATTGCTGCTATCGCTCAAGCAGGGCGGTCGGATTCGGCTCGCTCGGCGGCTCGGGCTCAGGGACCGGATCGGGCTCGGGAACAGGATCCGGAATCTCACCCGGCGGAGGACCGGGATCCATCGGGGGCGTCGGTGTGGGCGGGATGTTCATCGCTTTGAGGATGACGCCGGGGTCCCGCGATCGCAAGAAAAGGCGAGGTTTGACATTGACCAACGCTCGTGGAACGCGGCACCCTCACCGTCGGCCAGCTCGCTGGAGAGTTTCCCGATCTCGTGGCGTCCGGTATTTCGAAGCACTTGATGGGCCTCAGGGCAACAGGGCTCGTGACCTCACAACGTGTGGGCCGCCAGCAGCACTACCGCGTTGAGGGGGAGGCGCTGGCCGCCATGTTGGCGCCGTGGTTGGCCAGGTACAGCCCTACTGGTCCGCCGCCCTTGAACGGCTGCGCGATCTTGCCGAAGAACCGTAGGGGCTCAGGCGCTTTGCCGCGGGCGTGACTCCGCGCGATTGCCACGGCACGACAAGCCCCGGCCGACTATCGGCCGGGGCTTGCGTGTTGCTCCGGGAACGGCGGCCCGTCGCACTCGTCAGGCTTCAGACCTACGGTGCGACCCGGTGGCTCTCCCGTTCAGGGCAACGCGATCGTGTTGAAAACACCCCACGGGGTGACCGCACCCGCGCCGTTGATGCTCTGCGTCCCGGCAATGCCCGGTATGTAGGCGTCCTGGATGAACAGGTAGAGGGGCTTGCCGTTGTAGGTCACCTGACGGGTGCCGTCCGGCCGCACGACAACTCCGAGCGCGTGCGGATCGGCGCCCTCCCAGGCCTCAGGCCGCCCGGAGGTGAGGAGCGGAGGCCAGATCAGGGCACAGTAGCTCTGGCAGGCCTGGCCATGGTTCTTGCTCAAGGTGTAGACGGGGAAGCGCCCATGCGGCAGAAGAGAAAAGTCGTTGTCCATCGATGCCGCCAGCACCTCGTTGCCGCTGACCGTCTCGACCCGCATCTGAATCCGGCCAGGCGCGGGATGGCCTCGACCTGGCTCCACCAGGTACCAGGTGCCGGTGGGGCTGGTCACCGGGTCGAACAGGTTGGCCCCGTCCGTTTGCGCCGGCGTCTCGTCCAGGAAGAACCGGTACAGCGGCAGACCGGCGTAGGTCACCTGCTGCACGCTCTCGCCAGAGAGCACGTCAGCGCGGGTCACCGTCCCGAGGAGTTTGCTGTTGACTCCGGGCCCGGCGATGGGAGCACCGTTGGTCAGGAGCGCCGGCCAGAGGACGGTGTCGCACGGCTGCCCGATGGGGTTTGCGCCATTGCTGCAGGCAAATGCCGCAAGACCAAACGTCAGCGAATGGAGCTTGTCGGACGTGAGCAGGTACAGAGAGCAACCGGCGTTGGCGCCCGAGCCGATGCTCAACACCTTCCCAAATTCTGTCGATTTCGTCGACACGGTCGCAGGGCCGGTCGGAGCGCTCGTGATAGGCGTCGTGCAAGAAATGGCACTGGCCTGCGCGCTCACGGATGAGCTGAACTGAGGGGCCGCGGCAAGAAGGCCCAATGTGAGAACGGAGGCTGTGGCACTTCGTGCAACAACCCTTCGGAACCGGGGAGACGACATCATCTTGACCTCCAGTCTTCTTCGTATGCTCGGCGACCCGAGCCGTGGTGATCGACTCTCCCGCGCGCCATCGGGAAGAGACATCGACCGTTCGGTTGATTTATCGGCGACGGTGCGAGTGGAGCCCCCGGCCCACGCTGAGGTCC
Organism: Candidatus Dormiibacterota bacterium; assembly: GCA_963756075.1. Taxonomy (GTDB): domain Bacteria; phylum Chloroflexota; class Dormibacteria; order Aeolococcales; family Aeolococcaceae; genus Palsa-851. The sequence goes on from CAVWMH010000004.1 coordinate 92,977, forward strand.
AGCGGATCACGCCACCTCATCTGTAGAAGTACGGATCGAGGACGCTCACCTGCGTGATCTGGTCGACCGGCAGCGAGTTGCGGTCGGCGGTCTTGCGGATCGCCTCCGGACTCGGAGCGTCATAGATGCAGAACGTCTTCCTCTTGTCGTCGCTGACATAGGAGTGCACCCAGGTGACACCCTCATCGGCGTTGCGATCGACCACGGCCAGGCAGGTCGCAGCCCCCTGCGAATCGACAGGGATGTTAAGTCCATCCGGAAATGTCCGCTCCACGACGTATCTCGGCATTTGCGTTCCTCCTTGTGCTGTTCTCGCGAGCGCGAGTACCTGGCAGCGAGACTAGGAGGAGCTCTGCCGAGCGCGAATCGGGAGGAGTACCCAGATTCGAGCGCGCGGTTACCTATCTTCGGCCCGATGAGTTTTCACCGCAACGAGAGGTCAACACTGGCATGACGACACACACACTCGACACCGCCGAGGCCGGCATCGTCTACGACGTCCACGGCCCCATGCCCACCGCTGACGGACGCCCTCCTCTCTTCATGATCGGCCAGCCCATGGACGCCAGCGGCTTTACAACGTTGGCGTCGCACTTCTCTGACCGCACCGTGATCACCTACGACCCGCGTGGCCTCGGTCGCAGCATTCGGAAGGACGGCCGGGTCGACAACACGCCCAGCGTTCAGGCAGACGATGTGCATGCCGTCATCGATGCTCTCGGCGTTGGCCCCGTCGAGATGTTCGCGAGCAGCGGCGGCGCGATAACCGCCCTCGCGCTGGTGGCGGCATACCCAGACGACGTGACCACTCTGGTGGCGCACGAGCCGCCGCTGCTCGCGGTGCTTCCGGACGCGAGGGGCGCCAAGCGCGCACGCGCGGGCGTTCGCGACGCGTACGAGGCCAAGGGGTTTGGTGCCGGAATGGCGGCGTTCATCGCCATGACGTCGTGGCAGGGTGAGTTCAACGACGACTTCTTCGCTCAGTCTGCTCCGGATCCCGCCCAGTTCGGGATGCCGAGCGCGGACGACGGCGTTCGTGGCGACCCGCTCCTTTCCGACCGGTCGTGGGCGGTCAGCGATTATCGGCCAGACTTCGACGCGGTGGCCGCAGCGCCAACTCGCGTAGTGATCGCGGTCGGCGAGGAGTCGAAGGGCACGGTCACGTGGCGCACGTCACTCGTGACCTCTGATCTCCTTGGTCAGCAGGCGACCGTCTTCCCGAGCCACCACGGCGGTTTCATGGGCGGCGAGTTCGGATACCCCGGCCAGCCCGAAGCGTTCGCGGGCAAACTACGCCAGGTCCTCGATGGCAGGTAGCCGGAGGGTTAAACCCCGCGGCTTCAGAACGGATTGCGCGCGCACCGTTGGCAGTAGGCAATCTGCCGAACGGCGCCTTGCTCGCGTTCACGCACATCACCTCCGGACCTTCCCACAAACCCGAAATGCTCGAGCTCAGTGCCGCAACGAGTGCATATGGCGTTGCCACCGATCCATTGATACACGAAGGGCTGCCCACCGATATGGACAGTCCACTGGGGCCACGGCCGAAACTGGGTGGCGGGGACCATGCGACGCGCTGGGTTGGCAGGAATCGTTCCAATTGCAAGGCTATTGTCGCGAGCCTCCGCAATCTCCAGCTGGCCGGCGTCAGCATCGCCACGCAACGCTATAACGTCGATCGCCGAGCCCTCGACGCGGCCGGCGACGGTGGATTCGAGGTCCTTCAGAGTCAACAGGGTCGATACTGCCACGAACCGAACTCATGCCTGGGACTGGTTTCGTCAGAGCCCGGGGAGGTTTACGACAATCGCCTCTTGTGTTGTGCGGGCAAGGACGACGACCGCCTCCTCATCGCGAGAAGGGTTTTCCTCTCGGTGGGCCCATCCAGATCCTCTCCGAGCCGGACAGTTCTGCCGAGATTCCCGCCAGTCGTCGCATCCCGAAGCTCTGCGCAGTCCTGGCCGAGAGGCTGGTCTTCGGCGTGTGGTGGAGCTTTGCGCGTCGCTCGACAGTCATCTTGTCGCCCTCGAATTGCCTGTCCAATACACGCGCAGGCTACCCCTCGCTCACCACGTAGGCGCGCACCGGAAAGGTTGCGCCGCCGACCCAAGCGATCGGGACCGCATGGAGGCGCCCGCCGGATGTGATCGAAGCCAGATTGGTCATGTGCTCACAAATCGGAACGCCTGCACCGAGGAGGATCGTGTGAGCCGGTCGCGCCAAGTCGCCGATGTCGTCGATGTTCAGCGAGTCGATCCCGACGAACGCGACTCCGGCGGCGACAAGCGCCTCGCACGCATCGGCTGTCAAGAACGGGTTGGTGGCGAAGTACGCGTCGGTCCCCCAGTGCCGCGAGAAATCCGTGCGGACAAGGAGCGCCTTGCCGTGTACGTCCGCGGTGGGCAGGGCGTCAGGGCCAATAGCTCGCCCCGTGGCCGTGGCATCGGCAAGGACCACCGGCAGGTTCGCGAGCTGCGTGAGTGACAAGCCGGCAAGGTCGACGCCTTCACGAAACCGGTGCCGCGGCGAATCGACGTAGGTCCCGGTGTTGCCACACAAGTGCAGGGAGGCGATCAGGAACTCCGACTTACCCTCGTACCTCGACCGGTCGTAATCGTTGAGGATTTCGACCCTCGGGGTGGGCAGCGGCCGGTAGGTCTCCATGCCTTCCACCACAGGGTGGCTGAGATCGATGAGCAGGGCTGTCGTCCCTCCAATTTTTCCGCCCGCGCGTGTCTTGGCGCGATAGTACGCATCGTGGAAGGCGACGGTTGCCGAACCCGCGGCGGGCGATGAGCGCGATGCTCACCGCCCATCGAGCACCCGAAGGCGACGCTGGTACTCGTCGGTGTCAATCTCGCCGCGCGCGAACCGCTCGCGCAGCACCGCTGCGGCGTCCGGCGTCGTGCCATGGCCACCCTTCCACCAGAGGCGACCGCGCCAGAGGAAGAGGCCGATCACGGTGAGCCACAGAGCGCCGAAGACCAACGGAAAGATCCACCAAAAGCCAAAGCCGCCGCCGACCCAGTATCCGGGCATGTCGTGTTCCTCCAGTGTGTGCGTTGGATGCCAACAGCAACATCGTCGGAAACGCGTTGTGGTCCTGTCGTCCGTCCGCAAGCGACACTTTCGGCTACGTCCTGCTGCGTAGCCGCGTTGACGACGTGCCTAAGCCAGCGCTTGGCCCGGTGACACGAGGCCGGTTTCGTAGGCGAAGACCACGAGCTGTGCACGATCCCTTGCACCGAGTTTCTGCATGGATCGAGACACGTGGGTGCGCGCCGTCGCCGGGCTGATCACGAGCCTTTCGGCGATCTCGTCATTGGAGAGCCCGCAACCGGCGAGCGCCACAACTTCACGCTCACGCTCGGTGAGGTCGGCCAGCAGCTTCGTCCGCGGTGCGATGGGCGCCGGGCGCGCGCTGAAGGCCTCGATGACGCGCCGCGTCACGGCCGGCGAAAGCAGGGAGTCTCCCGCTGCCACGACGCGAATGGCGCGGAGCAGCTCTGTCGGTTCGGCATCCTTGAGGAGAAACCCCCCTGCTCCCGCGCGAAGAGCTTCGAACACATACTCGTCGATCTCGAAGGTGGTGAGAACGAGCACGCGGACACCCGACAGCTGCGGGTCGGTTGCGATCAGACGCGTCGCCTCCAATCCATCGAGCACCGGCATACGGATGTCCATCACCACCACATCGGGTCGCAGCTCGCGCACAACTCGTAACGCTTCCTGGCCGTCAGCGGCCTCACCCACCACCTCGATGTCGGGCTCCGCGTCGGCGAGCGCTCGCAGGCCGACACGGATCAACGCCTGGTCGTCGGCGAGCACCACGCGGACGCTCACCGTCCCTCCAGCGGCAGCGATGCCCATACCCGGAATCCGCCCTCGGGACGTTTGCCTGCCGAGAACGCGCCGGCCAGGGCAGCTGCGCGCTCGCGCATCCCCTGGAGGCCGCCGCCTTCGCGTGGCGGCTCACTCACCCCGATGCCATCGTCGACGATCTCCAGCTCCAGCCGGTCAGGCTCGAGCACCGCGCGCACGCTCGCCCTCGTGCCGGTACCGGCGTGCCGGGCAACGTTGGTCAGCGACTCCTGCACGATTCGGTAGGCGGCGGTCGAGACAATCTCTGGGACTTCGTCGCCGCGCTGCGGAAGATCGAGATCGATCTGCAGCCCCGCATCGCGCATCTGCGCAGCCAGCGCCGGCACCGCCGAAAGTCCCGGTGTCGGCCTGCGATCCGCAACCGCGAGGCCATCTCCTCGGAGCGCGGCGAGCTCACTGCGCAGCTCGGTCAGGGCTTGCTTGCTCACGCCGCGGATGGCGCTGACGGCTTTGCGCGCCTCCTCTGGCCGGCTCGCGAGGAGGTGCTCAGCGACGCCGGCCTGCAGGCTGATGACCGCCAGGCTGTGGCCGATGACATCGTGCATCTCGCGTGCGATCCGCAATCTCTCTTCAACCATGCGCCGGCGTGCTTCCTCTTCGCGGCTGCGCTGCGTCCACTCCGCCCGCGCCCGCGATTCCCTGAGAAAGCGCCGCCGCGCGTCGAGAGCAATCCCCGCGAGCGCAGCGACGCACACCCAGACACCGGCAAAGAGCGCCACTGGCCACGACCATCCGTACACGGCGCCGTGGACTGCGGACAGCACGCCGGCGCCCCCGAGCGTCGACACGATCCAGATTGGCAGCGATCTCGTCGCCCCCAGAACGATAACCAGCCCGAGAAATGGCGCCAGCAGAATCGGCCCTGGTGGATCGCCAACCAGAAGGTAGGTGCCCGTGCAGGCGAGCGAGCCTGCGTACGCGAGCCGCGGCCACCGTCGCCGCAGCGCCAACGCCATCGCCGCCCCCACGAGCAGCACGTAGCCGCCGACCCCGATCCGGTGCGCGTCACCGATGGCGCGCTGCTGAGCCGTACTCGCCGCCACCAGGAACCCCGTCAGGAACAGCGCAGGGATCAGGTCGGCCACCAGAGGCGCACGTCGCGCCATTTCGGCCCAGAGTGCGCGTGGCGATGCGGATGCGACGAACTCCCCAGTCTGGGACGCTCCGGATCGTGGGAGGTTGGTCATGACTCGGTCATGCACCACACCCTAACCGCCGGTGACGGCGTCGTCATCCGCCCGAGCGCGGCTGTCGACGTACGCCACCCGGCGTATTGGCCGTACGCCCACCGGCGCCGCCAACCGGGCAGGCCATCAGGCCCCGTCCCGGACGACGGGACCTGATGGCCCAGGAGAGCCGTCGGACGACGGAGGACCTGTCGGGAGTAGCTGTTCAGGTCCAGCGCGCAGCAACGGCGCGTGCCGCGGTGGCCGAGGTGGCCGTTGGACCTGCACCGGCGGTGCTCATCACAGACCTCTCGTCCCAGGAGCAGATCCACACTCTGGCTGAGGATATGCACGAGCGCTACGAGCACATCGACGTTCTGATCAACAACGCGGGGCCTCGTTCTCGTCGCGCGACATCCGGATCACGGTCGACGGGATACGAGCGAACGCTCGGTCGCGGGGGTCAACGCACCTGGCGCCCTTCATCTACTGCACGCGGCGTGGACGCTAGCGCGCTCAAGCCGGGTGCACGCCGTGGCGTCGACGGAGACGCACAGCCGCCGTCGACTCGCCGCAACCTGCAGGGCGAGAACTGCTTCGAAGCGCTTCGACGCCAAACCCGCGGCGGCGATCCAGGCTGCCCGACGCCAACCCCCGCGCTGCTCAACGCCCCGCTCGGCCGCGTCGGCTCTCAGGTGGTGGCGTCCACGTTCGTGCAGTCCGAGAGCACTGCACTGCTCATCAACGCGTCGGTGTTCGCCGTCGCATTCTCTTCGCGTACGAGTTGGCGCGCCGCCTCGAGGAGGACATGATCGATGTCGCAGCATGATTCGCACGCCGAGTGACGGTGAATGCGCTCAGCCCGGGCCCGACCAAGTCACGCTTCGGCGACAACATGGCCGGCTTTCCGCTGTTCTTCTCGCGGATGATGAAGCGGACGCCGCTGTTCAGGAGCCCGAAGGAGGCCGCGCGCACCTCGGTCTACCTGGCGACGTCACATGAGGTAGCGGGCGTCACCGGCAAATTCTTCATGCACAGCAAGGAGCGGAGGTCGAAGCCAATCACTCACGATCGAGAGGTTGCGGCGACGCTCTGGGCGGTCAGCGAGCGGCTGACCGCCGGCGATCATGTTGCGCGGGTGCAGCCGAAGGCTGCCGCGTTGGTCTAAACGGGGGATTTCGCCGAGCGGCAGGATGCTGCCTTGTGCGAATACGACCTGCTTGGCGCGTCATTGTCACCAATGCAATGCAGTTCAGTCCAGAGTTGCGCCCCAGGGTCATCGCGGGTGACATCACCGTCTTCTTTCGCCTTTGGCAGCGGCCGAAGGTTCGAGTTGGAGGCATCTATGCCGTTCGCGACGTCGACCTTCAGGTCGACGCGATCGACCTGATCCCGTTCTTCGCGATCAGCCGTAGTGACGTGCGCCGAGCCGGTGAACGTGATCGAGAGTCGCTCCGTAGACGTGCTGCTCATGCGGGACCGATAAGTAATGACACCGTCCTTTATCGAGTTGAGTTCCACGTCGTCCACCACCACCGCGCTGGAGAATGACAGCGCCGGCCACTCGGACCATCCCTCACCCGCGGCAGTAGACTCCGCCGCTCATGGGTGAACCCGCTCCGGATGCCACGATCTTGCCGTCGGCTGGAAAGCTTTGGCGCGGATCGGTCGCGGGCGGATTGGCCATCATCCTGACCGTGGCATTGGCAACCACAGCCTTCGCGGCGGAGACACCGATCGTCATCGAGAGCTTCACCAACGCAACCACGACCTCCTTGAAGTGGGCGTTGCCCACGGCACCCACCGGGATCAACGTCGCGTGCCTCACCGCCTCATCGAACTCATCACAATCGCCGATCCCCGGTTGTGGGTTGCCAACTCCCGATCCCGCTGGAGCCGGCGCCCTGCGCCTCACCGACGCCGTGGGCAGCGAGGAGGGTGGCGTGGCATTCACGCAGACGTTGCCCACGACCAAGGGATTGGACGTCTCATTCAACAGTTATCAGTACGGTGGATCGAGCGCCGACGGAATCGGCTTCTTCCTGGCGGCAACGAACCCCGCCAGCCCCGCCCCACCAAGCACCATCGGTTCGCCGGGCGGCGACCTGGGTTACTCGTCAGGAACGGGCACCACCGGGCTCGCAGATGGCTACCTCGGGGTTGGCCTGGACGTGTACGGGAACTACACCAACAGCAACTTCGACGGGACCGGCTGCACGGACCCGTCGTGGGTGGGGGCATCCTCAGTCGTTCCAGGCCAGGTGACCGTTCGGGGTCCCGGAAACGGAACCACCGGCTACTGTCCGTTGACCAGCACCGCCGCAACGGACTCGGGAGCACCTCAAGCACTCGATGGCGGGCCGTCCGGAACTCGCGCTGGTTCAAAGGTGCCGGTGGAGATCGCGATCAATCCCAGTGCCTCGTCATTGACGACGACCTCTGGTCTGGTGGTCCCGGCCGGGGCCTATGTCGTCGCCTTCACCCCGATCGGAGGCGCGAAGCAGAGCTTCCACGGCGCGCTGCCGACGGCGAGCAACGGGGAGATCCCCGGTGGAACCATCCCCGCGGCGTGGATCAATCCCAAAACCGGGTTGCCATACCAGCTCACCATGGGATGGGTCGGCTCGACCGGTGGTGCCACGGACATACACGAGATCACCGATGCTGCCGCAGAAACGCTCAGCGGCACGCTGCCCGGCCTCGCTGCGAGTCTCAGTGTGCAGCCGGCGCAAACGAATGCGATTGCGACCTACGTGCTCCACGTGTCGACGGTTGCTTCCGGTGGGCCGGAAACGCAGTCAATTCTGGTGACGGATACGTTTCCGTCGAGCGTTTCACCACACGCGTCGGGCGCCGGCGGCTCCGGGTGGGTGTGCTCGGTGAGCGGCCAGAAGGACACGTGCACCTACGCGGTGTCGACTGCGCTACCACCCGGGACCATGTTGCCGCCTCTGTCGATGCCAGTCATTGTCGACGCTCCGGGAGGGACGACGATCAGCGACGTTGCAGCAGTGAGTTCGAACGACGTATTCCCGGTGTCCGTCAGAGCTGCATTCGTGGTTGCCGGGGTATCGGTGCCCTCAACCGGTGCTGCGCAGTCACTGCTCGCATCAATCCCGGGCGGCCTGATGCTCATCCTGGGGGAGGCGCCCTCGTCGGCGTGGAAGTCGGCTTCGGTATTCGGCGATTGCTACGGCGGAGGCGCGCGCTTTAGCGGAAACCAGGTAATAGTCTGAACATGCGATTTCCACGGCGACCCAACCCGAAGGCCGCACCTGTTCAGGTTGCGCACCGGACCGTCGGAGATCGCCTGGCGGAGGTGTGGCACACGGGATTCGGAAAGGATCCTGATCCTGACCATGTCGACGTCGCCGCCCTCAAGGCGCGGGTCGAACACTGGACCGCTCGTCACGTGGCCAACAATTCCGGCATGCTCGGGTCGTTCGACCCACCTGAGCCCTATCACGTGGTCAGAGAAGGCGACCGGATTGTCGTCACCCCCCCGAGGTCTCGAGTGCTCCGGAGCGAATCGTGGCGATTCTCACCTGGCCTGGGGGAATTGACCACGAGCACGATGCTCTTCGCGAGGGAGCGGCATCCGCAAGTGTTCAGCTACGCGGTCGACCAAATCTGGATCGTCCACCGTGTGTGGACCAACGGAAGGGGCGCGAGCGACGCGCTGAAAATCAGAGGCACTCGACCTGGGTCGCGAATAGTGGCCGCTCTCGACTACAACTTCGTCCACAACGTCATGCGTCCCCCCGGTAAGGGATTTGGTTGGAGCGTGTCGCCGACTTTGGAAGGGCTGGACGCCGAGTACGGCGCACCACAAGGGATAAGCGACGAACTTCAAGCGGTCGCGCCCGTGGCGCCAACGATTCTCGCGCTGGGCACTCTGATTGCCGAAGCAACCGGTCGTTCCGTCTCCAGCCATGTCGAGTTCATTCGCCGGCCGGTCTACGGGGACGGCCCGGGCGACTGATGACAACGGCTGGAGGCTTATCGCAACAGGGGAAGTTCGGCCATCCTACTGGGCCGGAGCGAGAAACCGCCTCAGGTTATCGATGCCCGACTTGCCGTTGCCAACAAGGCGACCGAATGCAGATTGCACCTGCGGATCTGACATGTGTTCGCGGATCCCGCGTGATGCATTGAGTTGCGAACGCTCCATCCACGCACCCCCTCTTGGACTCGCCACCGTTCCACTTTGGTGTGTCGCTCCTCGGTCCGCTGGCGTACCGAACGTCCCAACCCGGGACCTCCGTGTTCCGGAATCCTAGAACCATGCAGTTACATCCGCACTCGACAAAGGGTGGGCGACATTGGTGCGTCACCCCTCGGGAGGCTGATCAGTTGGAACGGCGGACCATCGGCGCCAGGAGGGCGATGATCCCGCAGCACACAACCACGGCGATCAACGCGCGCGTGAGAGTGAACGCCTGCGCGGCGAAGCCAATCAACGGAGGTCCGGCGAGAAGTCCCGCGTAGCCGGCGGACGCGACCGCGGCGATGGCCACCCGCGGCGCGACGGATCTCGATCGACCGGCCGCACTGAATACGGTCGGGACCACATTTGCGAGACCGAGCCCAACCAAGCCGAATCCGCAGATGGCGATGGCCGGCCGACCAAGAATCAACGTCGCGGTCAATCCGAGGGCAGCGAGCGAACCGCCGCTGCGCAGGAGCAGCGCGGCGCCCAGGCGACTGGTGAGCCAGTCGCCACTCAGGCGCCCTGCAGCCATAGCCACCGAGAACGCCGCGAATGCGGTTGCAGCGAAAGCTGCGTCGGCTCCAAGCGACTTGTGGAGGTACAGGGCGCTCCAATCGCCGCTGGCTCCCTCGGCAAGAAGACTGCAGAAGGCCATGATTCCGAGCGCTGTCATCGCCGCGGACGGCCTCCGAAGGCGTACGCGCGCCTGAGGTCGCCGGCTCCCTGTCCGAGGCTGTGCAGGCGGCAGCCACTGGTGGGCGAATACTGCGACAGCTCCCAGAAGCAGCGCCGGCCAGAGCGCGCGGTCGAAAGGTGCCATGCCGAACGCCGCGAGAGCGCTGCTGACTAGTGCGCCGGCGAACCCTCCAATGCTGTAGAAGCCGTGGAACGTCGACATGAGAGGCCGTTGATACAAACCTTCGACGACTGCGCCATCGATGTTCATGGCGACGTCCATCGTTCCCATGGCGGCGCCAAAGAGGACCAAGGTGAGGGTGAGCACGGGCAGCGCCGGCGCGATAAGCAGGAGCGGCAGGATGACGCAGCACGCAACTGCAGCCAGAGTCACCACCCTTCGGCCGCCCGCTCGTCCGACAAGCCAACTGGTCGACGGCGTGGCGGCGACCGCACCGACCGCAACACCAAAGAGAGCGATGCCGAGCTCGCCGGCATTCAGAGCGAGCTTCTGCTGCACGGCCGGTATCAGTGGCAACCATGTTGCAAGGGCCGCGCCATTGACAAAGAACATCGTCAGGACGGCACCGCGCGCGGATCGTGGGCGGGTCAGATATTCCTCAGCTTGTCGGCTTCCAGAGATCACCATTTACTTACCGGCGATGCCCGAGCCGAAAAGCGGCAGAGGGCTCTGGCTAGCGCCCACCAAATTTCTACAAGCGTTCACGGACGAACCTATTCTCAAAGAAGGCCGGCTTGCTTGCACTTTCCCTGATGGTTATATAACCTAGTAGCAATGTCTAGCCGTGACCCACTGAGCCTCGCTTTCGCCGCACTTGCCGATCCCACTCGCCGGGCGATCCTGGAGCGCCTCGCGTCGGGCGAGGCCGGGGTCGTCGAGCTCGCAGAGGCCTCCACCCTGACCCAGCCTGCGATCACCAAGCACCTGAAAGTGCTGGAGCGCGCCGGCCTGGTTGGTCGGGCTCGCGACGGCCAGCGCCGCCCCGCGAGGCTTCAGCTCGACGGCCTGCTCCCAGTCGACGACTGGCTACGGCGCGCCCACACCGACTGGTCCGACCGCCTGGACCGTCTCGAGGCTTATCTCGCAGCTCAACCGGCAGCCACCACGGAGGAGAACTACAGTGCCTGAGGCCCGCACTCCTGTGGACGTCCGATCAGCCACCCCGACCAGGCAACTCCGCATCGAACGCACCTTCGATGCCCCGCCGGACAGGGTCTTTGACGCCTTCACCGATCCGGACCAGCTCAAGCAATGGTGGTGGCCCAACGGCTTCAGCTGCCCCGCCGCGGAGGTAGATCTTCGCGTCGGGGGCAGGTACCGGCTCGCCATGGAGTGGCCGGACGTCATTCCTGCCGACGCCCAGTTCTCCCATTACCTGGGTGGTGAGTACTACGAGATCGATCGTCCGCACCGCCTGGTCATGAGCGGGCGGGTCATCAACGACGACCAGGACGAGCTCTTCGCGACGCTCATCGAGTTGACCTTCGAGGCGCGCGACGGGGGCACGGCACTCACCATGCGCCAGTCCTACTTCGAGCCGATGCCGCCCGCCGACGCGTTCGCTGGCGCCGAGCAGGGCTGGTCGGAGCAGCTCGACAAGCTCGAGGGGCTCCTCGCCGGCTGACCGCGTCACATCCAAGAACAAGGAGACGACGATGCGAGAACTTCTTATCGACTTCATCACCTCGCTGGATGGCTACGGGGCGGCCGAAGGCTGGCCGGGCTGGTGGGGGCTGCAAGGACCGGAGTATCTCGCCTGGCTGAACGCGCAGCCCGAGGCGGACTACACCGTCCTGATGGGCGCGACCACCTACCGCGTCATGTCGGGATTCGCCGCGGAGGGTGAGCCCGGTACCGATGCCCTGGCGACCATGTCGAAGGTAGTGTTCTCGAAAACGCTGAGCGAACCACTTGCCTGGGCGAACACGCAACTCGTGGCTCAAGACCCTGCCGAGGCGGTGCGAGAGATGAAGAACGAGGGCTCCAAGTCGATGCGCACCATCGGAAGTCTCACCCTGTGTCGCTCCCTTCTGAGGGCCGGTCTCGTTGATCGGTTTCGGGTGGTTATCTTTCCCGTCATCACCGGAAGCAGCGGCCGGGAGCGGATCTACGACGGCTATCCCGATGTTGCTCTCGAGATGGTCAGCAGCCGCACATTCGATGATCGCATCCAACTACTTGAGTACATTCCGACGATTCTGGCCGGGCCGCCGGGGACGGGCAGGGTCACCGCCTGATTGAGCTCGACACTGCTCCACTCGGCGGAAAGTGCGATGGATTACCGCGATCGCGTGGCTAGCTCCGCGTGAGCGTCACCTTCCACTCACATCCAGATCCCAAAGCCCCGTTGAGAGAGCCCGTCCAATTGCCCGCGGTGACGTGCAGGCTTCCGCTTTGCCGAGGGACTCGACAGTGCCGGCGTCGTTCGTCAATACGAGATGGGCGCCGCTGCAGTCCGTCGCAATCTGCGACGAGTTGGGCGGCGGGATCTTAACTTTGTAGGCGTACGTTTCCGCCTCACGGATTGGGAGGCTCCGCGTAAAGTCGCATAGGCGTCATTCAGTATCGAAGCATCGCGGGCGACGCGGCGAGCCGCCGACCATCCTCCGGGAGGGACCGTGACCGAGAACGCAAACGTTCACACGTCTGCTTCACGTCATTCGTTCGCCGTGTTGTTTCCGGTTCAGCCCGCCGTGCGGTTTCATCGACGCGACGCGCTTGTTGTTGTTGCGGCCGTGGTGATTGGCACGTTCGCTCAGGTGATCCGGTTGCCGGGGGACGCGGCATACAACACCATCTGGGCCGAGGACGGAAGCGTCTTCCTGAATCAGGCGATCAACCAGGGCATCCTGCATGCGTTCACGATCCCGTATGCCGGATATCTGCACGTGGTGCCGCGTGTGCTGGCCACGGTTGCGGCGCTCCTTCCGCTGCAGTGGGCGGCGGCGATTTTTGGGATCGGGTCCGCACTGGTGGTTTCGCTCCTGGGCGTGTTCCTGTATCAGGCCGCTGCGGGACACATCATGTCGCGGGCGTTGCGCCTGGCTCTCGCGGCCATGTTCGTCGCGATTCCCGTCGTCGGCTTCGAGACCGAGGCAAACGCGACAAACCTCCACTTTTATTTCGACTTCGTCGTCATGTGGGCTCTGCTCTGGCGACCCCAGGGTCGGATCGCCAATGGCCTGTCGACCGTAGTCTGCTTTCTGGCGGCAAGCAGCGATCCAATCACCCTCTTCGTCCTTCCGATCGCGATTGCCCGGCTGTTGCTTACAGGCTTCCGGCGGGGGTCAGGACCCGCCTATGGGCTGATCGCGGGCCTGCTGATTCAAGTGCCGGTGATCGTCACATCGCGCGAGGTTACGTGGGCTCCCAACATCCCTCTCGACTTTGCGGCGGTGTTCGGAGGTCGGGTAGCACTGCCGTTTCTCGTTGGCGGCATGCTCAGCAGTCGTCTGTGGGCTGACTTCCGGTGGGCGGCGATAGCATTTGCGGCCTTGATCCTGCTCGCCGGATGCGCCGGCGTTGCATTCACCCGACGGCTCCGCCGTACCGCGTGGGTGGCTTTGGTGTTCGTGGCTGGAGCCATCGTGTTCGCCGGCCTTCCCATCATTGGGCGTTGGGAGACGATCATGTTTCCCCACCGCGCCTCGCTCCTGGGAATTCCTGCGCGTTACTGGGGAGCCCCGCTTCTCATGCTCTGGTCGAGCGTTGCGATTGTGGTCGGTTCCTCCGACGTGCGGATGTGGCTCGGCGACCAGTATCAGCGAATCCTCGTAGGGATAACGGTCGTGTGGCTGGCGTTCATCCTCTCGGCGGACTTTGTCGTTGTCAGCGGCAATCCGTTTCGCGACTACGGGCCACGCTGGGACGCGCAACTCAGGTCTGCCGCCATCTCGTGTACGACGGACAGACTCAGTCACGTCTCGTTGAGCCTGCTCTTCCGCAAGTACATCATCGTGGTGCCTTGCGATCGCATAACTGAAGCCGCGCCGTAAGCGAACTTCGTCGACCGACCTCAGCTACTACCAGGGCCGCCCTACGCGCGCAGGTCGAGTCGCCAGTCGTTGCACGTCATGAAGTGACCCTTCGGGAACTCGAAGTCCTTCGTCTCGAGCAGCTCAAAGCCGAGCTTGCGGCAGATCGCGTTCGACGGCGCGTTGTCGACGTTCGGGAAGGCGTGCATGAAGCGATGCTTGTCGTCGCGCCTGGCGAGCTCGATCGCCTGCGCGGTCGCGGCCAGCGCGATGCCGCGTCCCTGGAACTCCGGTACGACCATCCAGCCGGTCTCGTAGACCTGGTCGTTCCTCCACTCTCTCGTCCAGAAGCCAACCGAGCCGACGCCGGTGCCGCTGACCTCGTCGACGATCTTGAACATGCGGTCGCCACCCTCGAGACGCTCGTAGCGGCCCTGACGCTCGCGCAGCTTCTCCGGGCTCTCGGGGCCGCCGAGGTGCTCGGTCATGCGCGGGTCGCCCATCAGCCGCTCGAGAAGCGGGAGATCGCCGCTGCCCCATGGCTCGAGGGTCACAGTCGCGCTCACTCTGCGGAGCCTAAGGTAAGGCGCCGGTCGTCGCGACGGCGGGCGCGCTGTCGGTCTCCCCCGACCGTGCTCGGACTGATGAACAGTTCGAGCGGCGATCTCGCGGTTGGTGATTCCCCGCGCCACTACGACGTTCGGAGCGTCACCCTCGCCCGAACGTGCGGCGATCCCCTTCGAGCGCATCCTCGAGGCAAGCCGCTCGCCCTGGGCGGGAGAGCGCGCGGCCTTGGGCCGGGAGCCTGGAGGCGGCGATGGACCACCTTAAGTCGGCCTTAAGGCAACCCGAACAGTGCTGCGTAGCCTGTGGCCGATGGACGCATTCCTGGTGCGGGTCTGGAAGCCGGACGGAGACGAGCGCCCCGAGGGGCTGCGGGGGACGGCGGTGCATCTGAGCTCGGGTCGAGAAGTCACCTTCACACAGCCGGCGGCGCTCGTCAGCTTTCTGAGCGACCCCGGCGGCCCAGAGGGTGACCTCGCACCCGCGGCGAGAATCGACCGAGACGAGTCAGGGAGTATAAGCCATGTGTAGCAGCAACTTGCTTTTGACTGAATCAACCGGAGGGCCTCGGAAATGAAGCGGACAATCTTGATGTTCATGGCGATTGCGCTGGGGTCGTTGCTGGCGGCCTGCAGTGCGTCGTCCACGACTGGCACGCCGACGCCCACGAGCGTGCCGGTGAGCACCCCGACGAGCACCCCGGTACCGACGCCCACGCCAGCAGCGACTCCGACCGCAGCGCCGGTGGCGGTCGCGGTCGGCGGAAATTGGTCAGGGACCTACAGCGGCTACTACAACGGCACCTTCACGCTCACCTGGAACCAAACAGGGTCGCAGGTCAATGGCAGCATCGCCCTCTCGTCTCCAAAGAAGACCCTGGACATCAGCGGATCCCTGACGGGCAACGCGATCACCTTCGGTGCGGTCGGTTCCGTCACCTACACGGGCACGGTCTCCGGCAGCAGCATGTCCGGCACCTACACGGTCGTGGGTGGCGCCGGCGGCGGGAACTGGAGCGCCAGCAAGTCCTGACAGGAGCGCGCGCGGTAGGCGCTGAAGACGACGCGGCGCGTGGCTTCTCGCTACGCCCGCGGCCGCGCCACAGCGAGGATGTACCGATGGAAAATACTAAACGTCTCCCAGCTGACGATTTCGAATCGATCATCCAAGAGTTGTCGAAGCTCCTCAGCGGTTCGCGGATAGCTGCCACGATCGAAATGCCACAGCAACCTGCCCACCGGACGCCACGGTCGCCACACTGCATCCAGGAACAGGAGTCGCCCATTAGGCTTCAACACTCGGTGCAATTCGGCCAGAACAGGCTCCGGTACGCCGGGCGGCAGATGGTGGGTGACCGCTGAAACCATTGCCACGGCGACCGTAGCAGTCTCGAATGGAAGTTCTGTTGCATCGGCGCAAATTGCCTCTCCTGAAAAGCCCTTCTGGCGAAACCCTTCGATTTTCTCTTCGTCGTTATCAATGAGAACATAGTTCACCGACTCCGGCCAGAGCGTGCGCGCCCGACCAGTCCCCCCACCAACATCAAGCACCGTCGATTCCGGATTCAACGGAATCCATTGCCACATGGCCTTTCTCACCCGCCTGTCCGAATAGGCAACACCCGCGACAGTCTGTAACGCGTCGTACACCGCCGGCCGCGCCACAATCCGATGCATCAATCCTTTCATCGGAATGTTTCCGTTGGCGTTGTCGCCTCCAAAGGGTGGGGCGGAGCCTTCGCCAACGCTGACCACTGCATCTTGGGGCGGGTGAGAGTAGAGGCTACCGGCAGGGGCAAGGACTTACTCCAACGTTTCTTGCGCTGTGATGTTGCACGACACTCGGCAAGCCGATGGTATCGGTTTTTATCGCGGCAACGTTCGTGCCAATCTGGCGGACTAAGCGGTAGCGATGCGGCGCAGCAGAAAGCGCGAGGCTAGGCGGCGCTGTGGGAGCAGTAGCCGTGGGATGCATTGACTGCAACCCAGTGGTAACCCGCTTTCAGGCTGCGGGTAGGCTATCGTTCCTCGCGCCGGTGTGGCGCCGCATCGTGCTGGTTTCTGTAGCGACTTGCGCGATAACGTTGGCACTTCAGTTGAGCACTCGGACATCCGTCTTCAACATCGTTATCGATGTCTCCCAGGGCCGCCGATTAGGATGGTGCCCGACCGTCGGACGGGTTGCTCCCATTCTCCGCGTCAGGGTGACCTCAGCAGGCCACGCCCCGCATCTCAGGTACACCAAACCTAGCGCCGAGGCCCACCGACGCATGGGCTCCGGATACAAGTGGCTCGATCTTTGGCCCCAATGCGCGACGCCGTGACACCTTGGCTGACACCTCCCCCACAAACCCCAAACGTCACGTGACGCTCAGGCGCTCCGTTGTAGCGCACTGGACCGGCGCCTCTCACATCCAGCATCTAGCGCACGGTGTCCCCCACTGCCGCCGAAACCTTACAGCATGCTTATGGTCCGATTAAGGTGATTGCCGTGGACCGACTAACGACTAGTTAACACGCTGTGCGCGGAGGAATCCGACTTGCTTCCTGCATCGGTGACCCCGTAGTGTCCACTGGCACACTCATCTCGAACATTGGGAGATACCACAGCGAAATGTCGAAGCAAGTAAACGGGTTCGCACGCGCAGGAGTCGCGTTGGCGGCGTTCGTGGTGGTCACCGCGTGTGGTTCAACATCGACCCCCGCGACCAGCTCCGGTGTCAACGCTGCAACCGCCGCGTCGGCGGCTGCGTTCGGCGGGATGAGCGGACTGATTGCGGCGGCCAAGAGGGAAGGCCAGCTGAATGTCATCGCGCTTCCACCTGATTGGGCCAACTATGGCGCTATCATCAGCGGCTTCACCGCGAAGTACGGCATCAAGATCAACTCGGCTAACCCGAACGGCAGCAGCCAGGATGAAGTGAACGCCGTGCAGTCGCAGGGCGGGACCAGTCGCGCGCCCGATGTGCTCGACATCGGCATGGCGGTCGCACTCGCCAACACCACACTCTTCGCGCCGTACCAGGTCACCGCTTGGAGTGACATCCCAGCGAGCCAGAAGGACGCTGGTGGGCTCTGGTACCAGGACTACGGCGGCTACATGTCCATCGGGTACGACTCGAGCAAGTTCACGATCACGTCAGTCCAGGATCTGCTCAAGCGAGCGTTTAAGGGCGCTGTGGCGCTAAACGGCGATCCGACCAAGGCGAACGCCGCATTGAACGGGGTAATGATGGCGTCGCTCGCCAACGGCGGATCGCTCGACAGCATCGCACAAGGCGTTGCCTTCTTCCACAAGCTCAATCAGCTTGGAAACTTCGTGCCCATCCAGGCGACCACCGCGACGGTGAAGAACGGCACGACCCCTGTGGTCTTCGACTGGGACTACCTCTCGGCGGCGCACGGCAAGGACGTGCCCACGTGGAAGGTGTTCGTGCCACCGGACGCGGTGCTCGGCGGCTACTACGCCCAGGCAATCTCGAAGACGGCCCCTGACCCAGCGGCAGCTCGCCTCTGGGAGGAGTACTTGTACTCAGTCGCCGGCCAGAATCTCTGGCTCCAAGGCGGCGCGCGCCCTGTGGAGATGGCGGCGATGACCACAGCCGGGACCCTGAATCAAACGTACGCCGCCGCGCTGCCACCTGTGGGCGGGACACCGAATTTCCTGAGCCCGAGTCAGGCCACCGCAGCAGCGGCGTATCTCAACTCCAACTGGGCCCAGGCCATCGGGTGACAACCCTCGCCAGTGCCGCGGCGGAATCCGCAGGTCGCCCTCTCAGGGCTCGCCTGCGGGTTCCAGCCTGGGTCGGGGTCGTCCCGTTCTTCGTCTACGTCGCGGCGTTTCTCATTCTGCCCACGGCGATCGTGGTCGGCGGAGCGTTCGCCGGAACCGACGGTCCCAGTCTGACCAACATCTCAGCGCTCACCCAGCCATATATCGTGGATTCCTTTCTCCACAGCGTCGTGCTGTCCGCAGCCAGCGCCGCGATCGGCGCGGTGGTTGGCGCGATGCTCGCCTACGCCGTTGCGAGCGGATCGCCGAACGGTGTGATTCGACGTGTCGTCACCTCCGCATGCGGCGTGCTCTCGCAATTCGGTGGCGTTACGCTGGCATTTGCTTTCATCGCAACGATCGGGGGAGCGGGCTTCATCACGCTCTGGCTACAGGAACACGGCATCAACATCTACGCGAACGGTGTTTGGCTCTACCAGCTGACCGGCTTGATTCTGGTCTACACGTACTTTCAGATCCCCCTGATGGTCATCGTCTTCCTACCCGCTCTCGACGGCATCCGTCCACAGTGGCGTGAGGCGACCGCGAACCTCGGCGGGACTTCGTGGCACTACTGGCGCCATATCGCCGGCCCCCTCTTGCTGCCCGCATTCCTTGGATGTCTGCTGCTCCTCTTCGCAAATGCGTTCTCCGCCTATGCGACGGCAGCCGCGCTGATCAACCAAGGCGGGATTATTGTGCCGCTGCAGATCAGTAGCGCCTTGAGCAGTGAGGTCGGCCTCGCGCAGGCGAATGTCGCCAGCTCGCTCGCACTTGCCATGGTCGTGATCGTCGTTGTTGTGACGGCGCTCTATTCATGGCTCCAACGGCGCACAGCTCGGTGGCTCCCATGAACCGGCGGCGGCGGCGGCGCCTGCAAATCTTCAGAACGGTCGTGCTTGTGGTGCTGGGGACCTTCTTCCTGGTGCCAATCGGCGCAATGCTGGAGTTCTCGACGCGAGGCGTCGGCATCAACGCCCCGCGCACGCTCACATCATTTACCGGCATCTTTTCCTATCCAGATCTCACCGGCGCGATAGTGGCCTCTCTCGAACTCGCGGCGATCACATCTGCGGCAATGCTCGTGCTCCTGCTTCCCACCATGGTTTGGGTCCGGCTCCGGGTGCCGCGCATGGTTCGGGTTATCGAGATCCTCTGTCTTGCGCCGCTCACCATTCCGGCCATCGTGCTCGTGGTCGGCCTTGCTCCTATCTATCGGTGGATCAACATCAACCTGAGCGATTCGATCCTCACCCTCGGGTTCGCCTACCTGATCCTCGTCCTCCCATACTCGTATCGAGCCCTCGACGCAGGCCTCTCCGGCGTCGACATCCGCACGCTCTCGGAAGCGGCGCGCAGTCTCGGTGCGGGATGGGCCACCGTGGTCTGGCAGGTCATCGTGCCTAACATGTCGAGCGCAGTCCTCAACGCGTGTCTGCTGTCGGTGGCGGTCGTGCTAGGGGAGTTCACGATCGCCAACCTGCTCAACTTCGAGAACCTCCAAGCAGCCATCGCATTGATAGGCAGGGCGAATGCGGGCGTGTCCATCGCGGTCGCTGTAGCATCGCTCCTGTTCGTGTTTGCACTGTTGCTCGCATTGTCGTTCGTACCCAGGCCCGGGTCACGCCGGCGCCGGGCGGGGGCCGTGTGACGTGACGACGGTCGTCGCGAAGACGGATTCTGCCTCGCGCCGAGAATCGCGCGCCGCCGTCGAGGTACGCCTCGAGGACCTGCGCCGCCAATACGGCTCAGTGATGGCCCTCGACGGCCTAAGCATCACCATCGGCGCCGGAGAACTTGTCGCCTTGCTCGGGCCCTCGGGTTGCGGCAAGACAACCGCTTTACGTCTGGTCGCGGGCCTCGAGGACGCCGACGATGGCCGAGTTGTGATCGGCGGCAGGGATGTCACGGACCTCCCAGCCAACCGACGTGACGCGGGGATGGTGTTCCAAGCCTACTCACTGTTTCCACACATGACCGCCCGTCAGAACGTCGCATTCGGGCTGCGCATGCGCAACGTCGCGTCTCGCGAGCGCCTTCGACGCGCCGGAGAGATGCTGGAGCTGGTGGGGCTAACGGCACAGTCGGACCGCTACGCCCATCAGATGTCGGGTGGTCAGCAGCAGCGGGTCGCGCTCGCACGTGCCCTCGCCATCCGACCGTCCGTGCTCCTCCTCGACGAGCCTCTCTCGGCCCTCGACGCGAAGGTGCGCGGCCAGTTGCGGGACGAGATTCGGCAAGTCCAACTCGAGGTGGGGATCACCACCCTCTTCGTTACCCACGACCAGGAGGAAGCGCTCGCCATAGCCGATCGGGTCGGTGTGATGCGCGCTGGCCGCCTCGAGCAGTTGGCAGCGCCGACTACCGTCTACACCAAGCCGGCCTCAGCGTTTGTGGCCGAGTTCGTAGGCCTCACGAACCGGCTCGCCGGGTTGGTCCGCGGAAGTGCCGTGGAGGTCCGCGGCGTTCGCTTGCCGCTAATAGCCGCGAGCGCAGCGGACGGCCCAGCCGTCGCGCTCGTCCGGCCTGAAGCGGTTTCCTTGTCCGCGACGACCGACACGTTAGCGGGACCGCTGGTGGGAACGGTGGTCGCTGTGGCGTTCCTGGGCGCAACGAGCCGAGTCACCGTCGACCTCGGCGACGCCGTTGTGCTTGTTCAGATTCCCACGGCGGATGCGATCGGGTACCCGGCGGGAACGCGAGTGCAGGTGGCGCTGCGGCTCGATCCCGTGCTGATCACTCGAGACGACGATCCTGTAGCCCCTTAGGCCATCGTGCCGCTCACGCATCTCCGCCGCCTCGTCGCTGGTCACGTCCTCGACGTCGGTGCTCACCTCCCGTACCGGGCAGTCGTGACCCACCCTGGGGAACGACACCTGGTGCGTTTCGAGCTTGCCGGCTTAGCCGTGGAGAGAGTGCGTGTCGAGCGGCCCATCGCGTGTGTCGCACACATGACCGACCTCCATGTGACCGACGTGCAGTCACCGGCGCGCTTTGAATTTCTCAATCGAGAGTTCAGTGATCCTCGGTTCGTCGCGCTGGTTCCGGTGCAACGACCGCAGGAAGCTCTGACGCCGCATGCCCTGACTGCACTCATCGGCGCTCTCAACAGGGACATGAGCGGACCACTCACGAAGGCCCCGCTCGAGCTGGTGCTCACCGGTGGCGACGCGATCGATAACGCGCAGCAGAATGAGATTCGGGCCTTCACACAGTTGCTCGACGGTGGCCATGTACGCCTCAATTCCGGCTCGACCAGGTACGAAGGCGTGCAGTCCGCCGCATGGCCCGACGACATCTTCTGGCGACCCGACGGGGGTCCGGGGGAGCCCGATCTGTTCAGGCGCGACTACGGCTTTCCGCTGATACCCGGATTGCTCGATCGTGCTTTGCGACCGGTCGATGCCCCAGGCTTGGGCGTGCCGTGGCTGGGTTGCCACGGCAACCACGAGACGCTCTGCCAGGGCGTCGGCGTCGTGACTCCCGAGCTGGCGGCGGCCTTTGTCGCAGGGCAGAAGCCGATCGAGCTGCCATCCGGGATCGGTCGCGACACCGCGCATGAAACGTTCATCACGCGCCCGGAGGCGTTCCTGGCGAGCCCATCACGATTCGTGACTGCTGACCCCGAGCGCCGGCATTGCACCTTGGAGGACTTTCTGAGCGCGCACAGCGTTGCTGGGAGACCATCGCGACACGGTTTCGATGACCGGAATCTGTCGGGGCGCACCGCCTACTACGTGCACGACACCCCCTCCATTCGGTACATCGTCATGGACACGGCGTGCCCAGCAGGGTCGGCCGACGGGTGCATCGGCGATGAGCAGCTACTGTGGCTCGAGCAGCGACTCGTCGAGGTGCACTCGCACTACCGCGAAAACAACGGGCGCACCGTAGACACCGGGAATCGAGACCGCCTGGTGGTGGTGGTTTCGCACCACGGTTCGCAGGTCCTTGGCAATAGCCGCCCCCACGCAGACGGTTCCGGATATGGCGGTGGCCCGAGGTTGCTCCCCACGTTGTTCCGGTTCAACAACGTCCTGCTCTGGCTCAACGGACACACGCACACCCATAAGATCCGCCCGCGCGCGGACCCGCTCGGTATCGGCAATGGGGTCTGGGAGGTGACGACCGGATCATTGGTTGACTGGCCGTGTCAGGCTCGACTGATCGAACTATTCGATGCGGGCGACGGCATGATCGCGATTGCCAGCACCCTGATCGACCATGACGGGCCAGCGGACCCGGCGCGCGCGGAGACCCGTATGGAGCTGGCTGCCCTTCATCGTCAGCTGGCCGGTAACTCTCCGTGGGCGGGGTTCGAACTCGGGGCGTGCGGGCACGCCGCTCGATCGCAACGTGATCATGCTTAGGCACGTCGAATCGATGATCCCGGAGCCCACGCAATAGGCGGGTCCAGAGGTCGTAACGCGCCGGTCTAAATGACTAGCGCGCGACCACGGCGGGTGTCCGGGTCGCTGGTTCAGGTCGCCCCAGGTAGTAGCCCTGGCCCCACGGCACGCCGAGATCGCGCAGCACAACAAGCTCATCGGCGTCCTCGATACCCTCGGCGATGACAGTAGCCCCGACATCGGTCGCAAACGCGATCAAGGCGCTCGCCAGCGCGCGCTGGGACCGACTTCGATGGATGCCGCTCACAAGCGAGGACCAGGGCAATGCTGGTGGCGCTCGTGCAAACCCAGGCCGGACCGGGCTCGTGCATCGGGATTGAATTCGGCGCCGACGGTCGGCGAGGGTATGCGGCTTCTCCGAGTCGCGCGGGCCACCCGTCAGCCCGAGTAACACTCCGCCGTACGCTCCAGGGTTCAGAGGTTCCACGCCTCTGGCCCTGCGATCCCCTCCCCCACACCCGTCTCCTCCTGACGGCCGTCAGTGCACGGCGATGGTGTACATGGACACCGTCGACACGCCCACCGGTCCCAGGGCAACCGAGCCAGCCGCAAATGTCTTGCTAAACACCTCGTAGGTGACCGGGCCGGTGCCCGTCTCGGTCAGCTTGGTGTCCGTCCACGTGGCGTCGAGCCACGCCGGCCTTCCGGCCCTCTTGTCCATACCGACGTAGACGGTGGCCTGCTGGTTGATGGTGAACGTCACGAGAGGATTGCCGGGGTACGCCTTGGAGCCGTTGGCGTCGCGGATCCAGGTGTCGCCGAGCAGCAGCGACGGTGCGGCTGTCAGGGTGTACGTACGGTCGCCGTAGAGGACGTCCCCAACCTGCAGGTTCTGCTGGATCGACCACGCGTTCGCCCGAGTGGTGTCGAAAACCGAGAGGTTGGTGATCACGACCCCACCAGTCGTGCCGGTGGTGAACGTCACCTGCGCCTGGTTGCTCGTGCGGGTGGTTGCCGTCGAGTCCACGAAGCTGGCCTGGATGGTGTCAGTGCCGGCGGTCGCGCTGGTGACCGTGAACGTCGCGTGGCCGGCGCCGTCGGTGACGGGGCTGGCGGTCTGACCGGCGTTGGGCCCGCTGAGCACGTTGAAGTTGACAGTGGTGCCTGTCAGCGGGTTCCCGGACCCATCGAGTATGGTGGCGGTGACCGTCTGGAGGACACCCGTGCCGGCGCTCTGCGCGCTGGGGGCGAGGGTTACCGACGGCGGACCCGGAGGCGGCGGCGAGGTCGCCCCGGTCACCTGGACGTGGTCAAAGGCGGCCGTGCTCAGTTCGCCGATGTTATGCGACGTGTCGAACAGGCCGATCGTGACCGGATTGTTCATGGCAAGGGTGGTGCTTCCGATCTTGGTCCAGTTCGTCCCGTCGGCGGACAGCCATGACGTAAAGGTGTTCCCCACCCTCTGCAGCTCCAGCCACTTGTTGGGATCGGTGAATCCGGCCGGATAAGAGCTCGGGGTGGCCGACTTCGACCCCGAGTACTGCATACGCACGCCGTGGCCCATGGCGGGCGTCACGGGCGGCAATGGGCTCAAGCACCCATTGGACGTGCAGCCGACCCCGTTGGTATTGGGAGTGTTTTGGCTCACATCCGGACTGACCAAGGCGTCCACAAACGACGTCCCGGACGTGGCCGACTGCTTGATCATCACGCCCGCCTTGGCCCACGAGTTGGAATTCGTCTGGTAGCGAACTCTGGCGATGATGGTCCCGTCCCCATTGAGGGTCTGGTAGACGTAGTGGAACTGGTCGTTCGAACCGAAAGCATCAGCACCAGCGCCGTCCATGTAGACCGACTGGTCCCCCGATGAGTAGTCCGCGCCGCCGGCCAGGATGGGCGCCCCCACATCGGCACTGAGCCACGGTGATGGCATGGCGTTTTGGACGGCGTCGTACTGGGCGGTGACGCCGGCGGCGCCCGAACCAACCGCGATCGTGTCGGTGAGGGCGCTGCCGTCGGCCCAGCCGGCGAACCGGTACAGGCCACCGCCGATGGACTGCTGCATTGCCATCCCGGTGAGCACGTGGCGGACGCCGACAACGTCGGAGACGTTGTAGGGCGCGGTCTGCCAGGCACCATCCACCCAGTAGCCGGCTCCGGAAACGCTGGCGCCGGCCGACCAGGCAGCCAGGTTCGGATGAAGGTCATGGGTGACGACCGTCTTGATCCCCAGCGAGTCGGTCACCGTGAGGGTTATCCGAAAGAAGCTCCCCGAGGTCTGCGACGGGTCGGTGGGGATCTGGAAGGAGCCGCTCGTGATGCCGGACGTCGGCCCGTAGAACGGGGTCGCCACCTCGGCGAAATAGGACGGCTGCACCACCCCGTTGCTGGAGAAGTCGACCGTCCAGGTGTAGTCGTAGGCGGGGAGCGTCCCGTCCTGAGCGTCGGTGGCAGCGCCGCCGAACGTGACGGTGTCCCCCGCGTTGTAGGTGCTCGGCGCCGTGATCGACGCCGACGGCGGCGTTGCGCCGACCACGACCTGTGTCTGGGCCTGTCCGGTCAGGGTCCCGTTGCTCACAGTGAGGGTGGCGGTGTAGGTGCCGTTACCGCTGTAGGTGTGCGACGGATTGGCAAGGGTCGCCGCGGCCGAGCCATCACCGAAGTTCCACGAATACGTGAGCGGCTTTCCGTACGGATCGCTGGAGCCGGCAGACGAAAACTGCGTGGTGAGTGGGCCCGTTCCAGCATTCGGCGTCGCCGCCGCGGCGGCTGTCGGTGGGAAGGGCCCAACGGCCGAGATCCTGGAGAAGGTGCCTTCGAAGATGCTCAGGAAATACAGGTTCCCGTCGGGACCCTCCGTGAGGTCGGCGATGGTTCCGGCCGAGCTGTCGAACACGGTGTCGGACATCTCGGTCTTGTACGTCGAGTCGAACGTCACCGCTTCGATGTCTCGGCGGTTGTAATCGCCGAAGAACACGACGTGGTTGTAGCTCTGGGGGAAGGTCGAGCCCGAGTACGCGGCGATCGCCGATGTCGCCGAGTCGGTGGGGAGATGGCCGTACGCATAGGAGGGGTTGGCGTAACCGCAGCTCCCACAGTTGCCCTCCTTGATCGGCCATCCGAAGTTTTCCCCGGGCTCGATTGCGTTGAGGTCCTCCCAATAGCTCGATCCGGTATCCTCGGTCATCGCTTGGCCGTTCGGCAGGAAGGTGAAACGCCACGGATTGCGCAACCCATAAGCGTAGATGTACGGCACCGCGCGGGGGACGTTGACGAACGGGTTGTCACTGGGGACGGATCCGTCGAGATTGAAGCGGAGGATCTTCCCGTAGATGTTGGTCAGCGTCTGCCCGTTGCTGATTGAGGGGACGTTGTCCCCGACGCTCCACCACAGTTTCCCGTCGGGGCCGACTTGCACGTCGTTGCCGGCATGATCGTAATTGCCGCCACTTCCGTCCTGGAGCTGGACCTGGTTGCCTCGGTACAGGACCTTCTCACTGGACGTACTGGCGACGCCGTTTACGACGGTGAACCGCGACAACTGCGCGTAGGGTTGGTTGGTCCCCGCGCCGGTCGTGAGCGGAATCGTGTACGACGCGTACAGGTAACCGTTGGTGGCGAAGTTCGAGTTCGAGCGCTATCCCGAGCAAACCCGTCTCGCCCACGTTGAAGACGTTCAAGGTGATCACGGGGGTCGGAAGGATCGCCCCGTTGCGGTAGATCAAGATCGTACCCGCCTGTTCAGCTATGTAGATGTCCCCGTTGGGAGCGAAGGCCAGCGCAATCGGCTTCTTGAGGCCTCCTGCCAGCTGTGTCTGGGCAAATCCTGGCGTCACGTTCGGGCTGACATTGTCCGTCGTGGTCGCTGACGCGCTGAATGACGACGAGGAACTCCGAGCCCGATACCGTCGCCGTATCCGACAGCGTCGATCCCGCCGCCGCCGTGACGGCGCCCGTGATGCTCACCGACCACAACTGGCCGGCACCGAGGCTCGCCGCGGTGCATGTCACCTGCGGAGACGAGTAAGTGCAGCCGCCGAGGCTAGACGTCATCGTCGGAGTGGTCGACTGCCCGGGTCCGACACCGTTGAGGGCGTCGGTCATGCTGACGCTGGTCGCGGTGCCGGAACCCACGTTGCGGACCGTGACGGTGTAGGCGATCGCCTGGGTCGAGGCGACCGGGTTGGGCGTGGCCTGCACGCTGATTGTCACGGGGCCCGCGGCACCGGCGGGCGACGCCACCGCCGTCACGGCGCCGAGCGTGGCAGCAACCATCACTGGCGAAACGAGCGCCACTGACCACCGCGTCTTGATGAACCGAGTCATCACGAATCTCGTTTGCGCTCGTGTCACCGTCTCCCCTCCTGGTGTTCTTCCCCAACAGTCCAAGCTTTTCGCCGTGTCATGGTTAACTCGTGGTCACCGTGTCGAGCGTCGCCGTGCAGTCGGCCGCTGTGTTGTGGGATGTCACAGCGAGGCCCTCAAGCATTCCACCGGTGACTGCAAAGGTCTTGGTGGAACCTGCAATGAGTGTCCAGTTGACACCGTCGGCTGAGGTGTACGCAGTGAACGTGCTGCCCGCCCGGGTGACCTTGAGATAGACGGGGACCGTGCCGGTCAGCGTCGCCAGCTTTGTGGTGGCGCCGCCTTGCACAGTGCGTACCTGCACCACGATCCCGTTGCCGGGGGTTGCAAAGACCGCGTAGTACGCCGACCCCGGATCAGTGCTCTGGCGCAACATGACCCCTGCTTTCGCCCACGCGCTGGTGTTGGTTTCCGCAGTGACGTGAGCGCTCACGCTCCCATTACCGGCCAGCCCGCGCCAAACGAAATGAAACATGTCGGTGGCGCCGTAGATGTCAGTGCCACCGCCGACAATCGTCCATGCACCAGCGCTGAGCGCCTGGCTGCCCGCAGGCATTGCGCCTCCGATGTCAGCGCAGGTCCAGGTCGCTGGGCACGGATACGGCGGGGGCGCTGTTGTTGCGGAGATCGACACGGTGTCAAAGACCGCGGTGCCCAGGCTGGCCGGGTTGTGCGAGGTCACAGAGAGGCCGGCCAGCATCCCACCTGTGATCGCGATGGTCTTGGTCGACCCGGTCACGAATGTCCAGCTGGCTCCGTCAGTTGAGGTGTAGGCCTGGAAGGTGTTTCCCGACCGGACCACGCCAAGGTAATCGGGCGCGATCCCGGCGAGAGTCGCCGCCGTGCCGGTCGTCCCACCTTGGGTGGTGCGGTACTGGACCACGATGCCGTTTGCTGGCGTGACCAGCACCGCGTAATAGGGTGAGCCGGGATCACTGGTTTGGCGCAGCATCACTCCGGCCTTGGCCCATGCGCTGGTGTTCTGCTGTGAGACGACATGAGCAAAAGCGCTTCCGTCGCCGGCAAGTAGCTGCGAGTTGAAGTGGAACTGGTCGGACGTGCCGCCGATGTCAGTGCCGGCAGCGGTGATCGTCCATGTTCCGCCCGGGGTCACCGACTCTCGGCCGATCAGAGCCGGGGCGCCGACATCCCCACAACTCCAGCCCGAGGGACAGCTGGTGGTGGTGAACGTGAAATCGGCAGACGCCGTGGTTTGTCCGTAAGTGTCGGTACTGCTCACCTGGTAGTGATAGGTCGTTGTCGCAGCCAAGCCCGTGAGCGTCTGCGAATGCGTTGTCACCAACGTTGGATCCTGGGCTGTGGCACTCCCATAGGCGTTCGTGGTGCCGTAGTTGACCTGGCTCGTCGACGCCGTGCTGGTGGTCCACGTGATGGTCGCGGCGAAGGCGCTGATGTGGGACGCCTGCACATTGGTGGCCTGCGGCGGCGGCGGCGCCGATGTCGTGAGCGTGTAATCTGTCGAGGTCGTGGACTGCGCGTACGCGTCGACGCTGATCACCTCGAAGTGGTACTGAGCGAATGGCGTCAGTCCCGTGAGCGACTGCGAGTGATTGGTCACAAGCGTTGGGTCAGCGGTCGTGGAGCTGCCGTACGCGGTCGTCGTACCGAAGCTCACCTGACTGGTGGACGGCGTGCTCGTCGTCCAGGAAATCGTGGCTCCGGTCGAGGTGATCGCGGTTGAGGTGACGTTGGATATCACGGGCGGCGGCGCCACAGGTGTGGTGAAGCTGTAGTCGGTTGAGCTCGACGACTGCCCCGACGCATCGACGCTCACCACCTGGAAGTGGTACGTGGTGTTGGGTGTCAATCCGGTCACCGGCTCCGAGTGACTGGTCACCAGCGCACCATCCAGCCCGGTTGCGCTTCCGTACGCGGTCGTGGTGCCGTAATTTACCTGGCTGTTGCTCGGGGTGCTCGTCGTCCACGTGATCGTCGCTGCCATGCTGCTGTTCGTCGTGGCGTTCACGCTGCTGATCACCGGTGGCGGTGGGCCGGACGTGAAGCCCATGTCTGTGGACGAGCCGGTCTGACTGTAGGCGTCAGTGCCCGTCACCAGGAAGTGGTAGACCGTGTTGGGGCTCAATCCCGTGATCGTCTGGGAGTGGGTGGTCAGGAGAGTCGGATCCATCGTTGTCGAGCTGCCGTACGCCGTGGTGGTGCCGTAGTCGATCTGGCTGGTCGCAGGCGTGCTCGTCGTCCATGTGATCGTCGCGCCGCTACCCGTGATCGCCGTCGTTTGCACGTTGCTCACCACAGGCGGGGGCGGCACCGTTGTGCTGAACGTGAAGTCGGGGGACGTGCTCAGCTGGCCGTACACGTCCCGGCTGAGCACGGCGAAGTGATAGGTGATATTGCCCTGGAGCCCGGAAAGGGTGACGGAATGGGCGGTGACCAATGTCGGGTCGGGCGAGCTGAAGCTGCCGTAGGCGGTGGAGGTGCCGTACTCGACCTGGCTGTCGGATTTCGTGTCCGTGCTCCAGGTGATGGTCGCACCGCTGCCCGTGACTCCGGACGTCTGCACGGCGCTGATGTTTGGTGGCACGGGCGCTGTGGTGAAGGTGAAGTCCGCAGAGACCGTGAGCTGACCGCCGCTGTCGCGGCTCAGTACCTGGAAGTGATAGAGGGTGTTGGGGCTCAGCCCTGTGAGGGTCTGGGTGTGCGCGGTCAGCAGCGTCGGATCGAGTGACGTCGAGCTGCCGTACGCGGTCGTCAAACCGTAGTTGACCTGGCTGCTTGACAGCGTGTCGGTGCTCCACTGGATGGCCGCCGTGCTGTCCTGGATCGCACCGGCCTGAACGCCCGTGATCACCGGGGCGGGAACCGTGGCACCGAAAGTGACGCCGTCGAAGGTGACGGTGCTGAGCGCGTTGACATTGTGCGAGGTCACCGCCAGGCCGCCGATCAGCGAGCCGGTCAGGTTTGCAAGAGAGACGCTCGAGCCGGCCACCGCTGCCCAGGTCACGCCGTCAGCCGATGTGTAGGCGGTGAACGTGCCGCCTGCCCACGCGACCTCGAGGTAGAGCGGCACCGTGCCGGCGGTGCCAACCTGTGTGGTGAGGGCGCCCTGCGCCGCGCGGTACTGCACCGCAACACCATTCCCTGGAGTCACGAAGACGCCGTAATACGGAGACCCCGGATCGGTGCTCGCGCGGACCATCACCCCCGCCTTGGCCCACGGGTCGGTGTTCGTCTGGGAATCGACGTGAGCGCTGATGGCGCCGCTCGCCGCCACGGTCTGATACTCGTACTGGAAGGCGTCACTCGCTCCGTAGATGTCCCCTCCGCCGCCCAGGACGGTCCAGGTTCCGCTGGACAGCGACGAGCCGCCGGCGGGCGTGGGGTTGCCGACGTCGACGCACGTCCAGCCGGCCGGACACGCCGCGGTGGTGAACGTGGAGTCTCCCGACATGGAGAGCTGACCGGAGGCGTCGCGGCTCAGGACGATGAAGTGGTATGTCGTGTTGGGCGCGAGCCCGGTGATCTTCTGGGAATGGCTGCTGACCAGGGTTGGGTCGAACGCCGTCGACCCGCCGTAGGCAGTCGTCAAGCCATAGTCGACCTGGCTGTCGGCGAGTGTGCTGGTGCTCCATGTCACCGTCGCGGTCGACGGCCCGGGAGCCACAGCTATGGCGCTGATCACGGGGGGCGGCGTGGTGCTGCCGACGGTCAGGGAGTCGAACGCCACCGAACTGAGCACGCTCACGTTGTGAGAGGTGACGGCAACACCTGAGAGGATGGTGCCGGTCAGCGCGGGCAGGCTGACGGTGGAGCGCGGGATCGCCGTCCATGTGATCCCGTCAGACGATGTGTACGCAGTGAAGGTAGAGCTGGTGCGAGCCACTTCGAGGTAGGTGGGCACGGTGCCGGGAGTCAGCACCTGGGAGGAGGAACCTCCCTGCGCGGATCGATACTGCACGGCGATGCCGTTGGCCGGAGTGACGAACGCGGCATAGTAAGGGGCGCCGGCATCTGTTGAGGCGCGCATCATCGTCCCGGCCTTGGCCCATGGGTCGGTTGCTCCCTGCGAGCTGACATGCGCCGAGACGGTTCCGTCGCCGGGGATCACCCGGTACGCATAGCGGAAGCTGTCCGCCGCTCCCCAGATGTCGCCGCCCCCGCCCTGGAGAACCAGCGTGCCCCCGTTCACCGTCTGGCTGCCACCGGGCGTCGCGCCGCCGATGTCGGCGCACGTCAACGAGGTTGGGCAGATGACCGAGGGTACCGCCTCTTGCGTCCCGACCGAAACGCTGTCGAAGACGGACGTCGCCGTGCCTCCAGCGTACGAGTCGGCGGCAAGGCCGGCAAGGATGAACCCGGGCATCTGCAGGGCGATCACCGACCCGGGGACCAGGCTCCACTGCATGCCGTCACTCGACGTGTACGCGGCGTAGTAGGTCTGTCCGGATTGCGGGTCCGTCGACCGGGCGGCCTCCAGATAGGTGGGTGCGGTTCCAGTCATCGACACCTGAGTGCTCTGGCCGTCTTGCGCCGTCCGGTACTGCACGGTGATGCCGTGTGATGGGGTCATGAACACGCCGAAATACGGCGAGCCGGGGTCGGTGCTGAAACGAAGCATGACGCCGGCCTTCTGCCAAGCTCCTCCCCCGCTCATACTGACGACACGCGCGCTCACCGTCCCGTCGCCACTGAGTGTCTGCCACGCAAAACGGAAGCCGTCGTACACGTTCCAGATGTCGGGACCGCCTGCCTTGAAGGTCCAGGTGCCGCCCTGAACCAGCTGGTCCCCCGGCACCGTCGCGGTGCCGATGTCGGCGCAGTTCCAACCGTTGGGACACAGCGTCGCCGGCCGCGCGGAGGTGTTGGTGATGCTCACCGTGTCCACGGTGACCGCGCTCTGCACCCGAGGCGCGTTGGCGTCCGCCGCCATGCCCGCCTGAATCGTGCCACTCATGGGGATGGCCACCGTCGAGCCCACGACTGGAGTCCAGTTGACGCCGTCCGAGGACGTGAACGCCGTGTAGTAGGTGGTGGACGTCGCCGGGTCCGTGTAGCGCGAGAGCTGGAGATATTGCGGCGCAGCGCCCGGGAGTGCGAGCACGCTCGTGCGCAGGTTGCTCGTGACCCTCCACTGAACGACGATCCCATTGTTGGGTGTGACGAAGATGCCGTAGTAACGCGATGCGTTGTCGAACGTCTGGCGGAACATCAGGCCGGCCTTCGCGTTGGGTGCGGTTGCCTGCTGGCTGACGAAGTGCGCGCTGATGGTCCCGTCACCGGGGAGTGCCTGTGAGACGTAGTGGAAGATATCGAGGGTGCCGGCGATGTCGGGACCCACCCCCTTGAGCGTCCAGGTGCCGCTGTTGAGCGCCTGGTCTCCCGTCGGCGAGGGGGCTCCGACGTCGCGACAGCTCCAGCCCGCCGGGCATGGCGTGGCAGTGGCAGCGGGAGTGAACGAGATGGACGGCGGCCCGACCGCCGTGGCGCTGAAGTTGTAGGTAGCGGTTCCCGTCGTGGCGACGCTCGAATCGGTCGCCAGCCCGCTCATCAGCGTGTTCGGCATGACTATGGACGCCTGGGATCCGGGGAGCAGCTGATAGTTGACCCCGTCCGTTGACATCGCCGCGCTGAAGAGGTTGCCGACGCGCTGGATCGCCAGGTACTGCGGATACTGTGTCGGATAGATCAGGTTGGCCTGGATGGCGTTTCCGCCGAATGAGCTGCGATACCAGATGCGCACGGCTGGCAGCGGTAAGTTCTCCGGAAGGTCGTTGGGATACTCCACCACCGCGTAGAAGGGTGAGGTCGCGTCGCCGCTCTGCCGCAGCATCAGGCCGGCCTGCGGCGTGTTTCCCTGAACGCTCTGGCTGAGCACCGCGGTGGTGATCTGCGTGTCACCGCCGACCGGCTGGGAGATGAAACGGAACTGGTCGCCGGTGCCATGGACCCCAACGCCCGCCGCCGTGACGCTGAGGACGCCGCCGCTCAAACTCTCGGATCCCGCCGCCGGGTTGCGGATGTCCTGGCAGGTCCATCCAGCGGGGCAGTTGGGGTCCGTAGGAATAGTGATGGCCGCGCCGATGTTGATGGCATACAGCTTGCCGTCACCGGACCCCACGTAGATGATGCCGTTCCAGACCGAGGGCGCGCTGTAGATGGGGGCGCCGGAGACGTAGTCGTAGAGGCTTTGTCCGGTGGCCGCGTCGAGCACCTCGATCGTGGCTCCCTCCGCATCGATGACGACGCCGTTGTCGTAGGCGATGGCGGGGATCACTGCCTGGTCGGTGCCGTGTTGCCACAGGACGGTGCCCGAGGCTGGGTCGAAGGCGCGAACCGACCCCCGATAGCCGACGCCGTTGATTGTGGTGTTGCCGCCGGCGTAGTAGAGCACGCCGCTGGCGAAGGCGCCCGACGAGATGCTGCCATCACCGCAGGTTGGGCAGTCGCCAGCGAATGCGACGGTCTGCTGCCACACCGGCCCAGCCGCAAGATTGTTGCGGTTGAACGCGTAGAGGATGCCGTTCTTGTTGGCCACCGCCAGCAGGGGGCGCCCGCTCTTGTCCGTCATCAGAAGTCGGGGTCGTGCCCCAGTCGGTGTCGAGGCCGGCCTGGTTGCGGGGCAGCTGCCAGACGCTTTTGATGGCCAGCGTGTTCTGGTCCAGCTGGACGATCGCCTCCGACATGGTTTGGGTCTGCAGGTTGAGCGTCCCGGTGGAGACAAAGATCGAGGTGGTCGCCGGGTCCGCGGTGGGTGAGGTCCAGACGCCGCCGCCGACTTGGCCGTCGGGGACAAACTTTGCCGTGTTGACCACCTGGTGGGTGGTCAGGCTGACCTGCAGCAGTTCGCCCTGGACGAGCGGAGCGTCACAGTTGCTGGCGATGCCGATGTAGGCAAAGCCGTTGTAGATCAGCGGACTGGACCAGTTGTAGTGCGCGCCGGTAACGCTGTTATCCCCGGTGTAGACGCTCCACAGCACCGCACCCGTCGCGTTGTCCAGCGCATACCAATTCGAGTCGCCGCCTCCGACATAGACCACGCCGCCGACGACAGCGGCTGTCGATGTGACACCAATCACATGCGGATTGCAGTTCGCATCCGTAGTCTGGCCGATGAAGGTCTTCCACTTGAGCGTGCCGAGCCTGGCGTCGATGGCATACTCGTATCCGTCCCACGAACCGATGTAGACCACGCCGCCGACGATGGTCGGGGAGGCGGCGATGACGCCGCCGGTGAGGTAGGACCAACGTTTCTTCAACAACGGGGCGTTCGTGGTGCTGAGAATGGTCTCCCCACTCGCGCCGCTGCGTGCGGTGTCGTGCAGAAACGTTGGCCAGTCCTCGGGCAGGGAGGCGGCCGCTTGCACGGACTGTGGCGCGAGGGTCACGATCCCCGCCAATGCAACAAGTCCCGCCGCTAGGACGCTGACGAGGCGGCTCGTGTGGCTCGTCAAGTAGTTACGACCGTGTCCATCGTCACAGTGCCCAGCGTGCCGGAGTTGTGGGAGGTCACCGCAAGTCCCCCCAGCAGCGTCGAGCCGAGGTTCAGCGTGATCGTCGAGCCGGCGATCAATGTCCAGGTGACGCCGTCGGCAGACGTGAAGGCGCTGAATTTTCCGCCGGAGTTGGTCACCATCAGGTAGGCCGAAGTCGTGCCCGTCGGGTTGGCCAGCTTAGTGGTGGTGCCGCCCTGAACGGTCCGAACCTGGACCTTGATTCCAGCACCCGGGCTCACCAGGACGGCGTAGTAAGGGGATGCTGGATCCGTGGTCTGACGCAGCATGACGCCCGCCTTCGCATTGGAACTCGAGACGGTCTGCGAGATGACGTGAGCGCTGACGCTGCTGTCGCCGGAAAGGGACTGGCACACAAAGCGGAACTGGTCCGACGTCCCGGTGACGTCGGCGCCGCCGGCGTTGATCGTCCAGGTGCCGGTGGTGCTATCGAAGGTCTGGCTTCCGGCCGGAAAGGGATTCCCGATGTCTGAACAGATCCAGGCGCTGGGACACGAAGGCGAAGGCGTTGGAGTGGGCGTCGGTGTTGGAGTGGGTATTGGTGTTGCTGTTGGAGTGGGCGTCGGTGTTGGAGTGGGTGTTGGTGTAGGGGTCGGTATCGGTGTTGGGGTCGGTGTCGGTGTCGCTGGTGGTGAGCTCCCGCCAAGTGACACCGTGTCCATCGTCACCGTGCCCAGCGCGCCGGAGTTGTGCGAGGTGACCGACAATCCCGCCAGCAGCGTCGAGCCGAGGTTCAGCATGATCGTCGATCCCGGGATCACTGTCCAGGTGACGCCGTTGGCAGACGTGAAGGCGCTGAACGTACCTCCCGACGTGGTCACCATCAGGTAGCCCGGGACCGTGCCCGTCGGGTTGACCAGCTTGGTGGTGGTGCCGGCCTGAACGGTGCGAACCTGGACCTTGATCCCAGACCCCGGGCTGACCAGGACGGCGTAGTACGGCGACGCCGCATCCGTGGTCTGACGCAGCATGACCCCTGCCTTGGCCGAGGAGCTCGTGTTGGACTGTGAGGTGACGTGAGCGCTGACACTGGCATTACCGGAAAGGGGCTGCCAGACAAAGTGGAACTGGTCCGACGTCCCGGTGATGTCGGCACCCCCGGCGTTGATGGTCCAGGTGCCGGTGTTGCCATCGAAGGTCTGGCTTCCTGCGGGAGTGGGGTTGCCGATGTCTGCGCACGTCCACGGCGCCGGGCACGCGACCGGTGAGAGCGGCGGCGGCGGGCTGGTGGTCACCGCAACGGTGTCCATGGTCGCGGTGCTCAGCATCGCGCTGTTGCGGGATGTCACCGCCAGCCCAGCGAGGAGCGTCGAACCGAGGTTCAGCGTGGCGGCGGACCCGGGTACGCGGCTCCAGACGTATCCGTCATTCGATGTGAATGCGGCGAGGCTGCCTCCGGAATCGGTCACCCATAGGTAGGCGGGAGCCGCGCCGACGGGGTTCACCAGCGTGACGGTCGCTCCCCCTTGACTGGCGCGATCCTGAACCACGATGCCGTTGCTCGGAGTGACGAAGGCGGCGTAGTAGGGCGAGCCCGGATCGCTCGTGCTCCGCAGCATTACGCCGGCCTTGGCCAACGGGTCGGCGTTCGTTTGCGAAATGATGTGAGCAGCAACCCCACCGCTGCCCGGCAATGTTTGCCAGAGAAACCGAAACTGATCGCTGGTACCATTGATGTCGGCGCCGCCGCCCGCAACGGTCCACGTCCCGGTGGTCGTATCGAGCGACTGGGTGCCGGCGGGAGTGGCGCTGCCGATATCGGCGGAACTCCAGCCCGCGCTCGAATCATTCGCCCACATGACACGCGCCGGGTTCGATTGGAAGCTCCCCACCGTAGTGGTACTGGCAACGACGACGTCAACGCCGCTCGCCGCGCCGGAGTATGCGAAGGTGGCGTGTCCGCTGTAGTCCGTGACGGCGGTCCCGGTGACACCCGTGTCCGGCCCGCTGATCACGCTGTAGTTGACCGTCGTATTGGGAAGGCCCGCGCCACCGCCGTCGAGCAGCGTCGCCGTCTCTGATGCCTGCCCCCCGGTGAACGCGGTGATCGTGGTTGGGGCAAGAGTCAGCGTGGCCGCGTTGCTACCGGCTGCGCCGATGGCGCGCCACTGTATCAACTCGTTGCGCTTGGGCTGGCAGTAACCGGTGTCGATGCCACCGGTGTCGAGCACATGCGTGGTGTCCGCCAGGGTGGTCGCGATCCCGGCGACCGTGATCGTCACCGTCGGCGCTATGGTGACGGGTGTGCAGTTGTTGCCGGGATAGCCGCTGGTATCGAAGTTGTCGTGGGTGGGATTGTTGGCGGGTGGATTCTCCGTCAGGATTGCGCTCCCGCCGGCGGGAACCGTGAACGATCCCCAGAAATTGGGGAAGAGCTTTCCCCCCGTGATCGCCGAGTGGACGTCGACCGTGACACTGCTGACAACAATCGGTGTCGTGCCACTGTTGTCGAGGCGGATGCCGCCGGCATCCCAGCAAATCGGAATGCCGCCGCAGGACGTCGAACCGCCGGGCACCGGGTTGCCGAGGAATATGGTGTTCGACGCTCCGGCCCAAGGGGTGGGGAACGACGACGGGTCGGGTGTGTTGGTTTCCTTGTCCTCCGCGTAACCGACGAAAACGGACAGGCCGCTCGCTGTATTCCCGGCCGCGGCCAACCGCGGTGACGCCGCGAACACCACGCCTGCAGCTACGGGGATCGCGGCAAGCAGACCCGCCCCAAGCGCCCGCTGAAGGTTCTTCATCAGCTGGCCACCGCCGTGTCCGCGGTCACTGGATCGGACTGCGGCGCGATGCCGCCGACGGGTCCAACTCTGCGCCGAAACACCACGCGGTCATTGACGGAGTAGTTGACGATCGCGCCGGCGAGGATGCCGGCGCCGCTCGCGACCAGAGCGGGGAGTGGGCCGCGCGCGAGCATGAAGAAGGTCATGAAGTTCACCGAGGCGCCGACAGCGCAGACGGCATGAAACCTCGCCCATCTCAGCGGCACCTCCATCCAGCCGGGAGGAACTCCTCGATCGCGCCACGTGATCAGCGACGACAGCAGGAAGTTGAGCTGCACAGACCCGAGGAACGCGAGGACGT
The DNA here is from genome assembly GCA_963756075.1 of Candidatus Dormiibacterota bacterium. GTDB lineage: Bacteria > Chloroflexota > Dormibacteria > Aeolococcales > Aeolococcaceae > Palsa-851. The sequence goes on from CAVWMH010000004.1 coordinate 130,532, forward strand.
TACCGAGGATCGGATTGACACCACGGAGGATCAGCAAGCTGAACACGCCCAACTGCACCAGCCCCGCGAGCACGCCGACGAAGGCGAATCGCAGTGGACGGATCGATGGAGAAAGCAGGGCCCGACCCACCGCCTCGGTCGACAGAGTCGCAGGCTGCTGCAGCGGCTGGCCTCGCTCCTCAACCACGACACCGAGCAGGCCCATTCGATTACACCGCGCTCAACGTCGATTGCGGTTGGATCACCGGGACTCCGACCAGCAACACGTCTTCCTCAGGCGTTGCCGTCTCGGGACTCGGTGTCAACGGAGTCCAGTGCAGCAGATATCGGTGCAGGCTTCGCAATTCGCCGAACGCATTGACGATGACGCCGAGGTTGGCACCGGTCGGCTGCCCGTGCAGCCTGGGGAAGTGGCGAACCGGCACCTCGGCCGGCGCAATTCCCAGCCTGAAGACCTTGGCCAGCATCTCGGTGTTGATCATTGCCCCACTCGCCTGAACGTCGAGGCTGCGCACCAGTGCCATGTCATAGAGCTTGAAAGCGCAATCGATGTCGCGCACCCGGAAGTGGAACAGCGATTGCACCAGCCGGTTCCATGCCCACGCGTTGAGCAGGCGGAGGGGCGGGTCCTGACGGTGACGGCGATAGCCGATCACCGCGGGTTTGCCCGCATGGGCCAGCGGCATCAACTGTGCGATGTCGCCGATATCGAACTGACCGTCGGAGTCCATGAAGAACAGCAGGGGTTTGCGGGCGGCGTCAAAGCCGGCGCGCAGCGCACCGCCGTAGCCGCGATTGGTGACGGTGTGCACCACGCGCACGCGGCTGTCGGCGGCCCCAGCAGCGTCCGCAATGTCCCCGGTCCGGTCGACTGAGCCGTCGTCAACGACGATGACCTCGAAGTCTTCGACAATCGTTGCCAGAACCTCGACACAATTGGCCACAACCCCGGCGATCACCGCTTCCTCGTTGTGTGCTGGGAGCACAACCGAAACCCCTCGCCCCCCCAGCGATGGCGACGTTGGCATACCCTCACGAAACACGGTAGAGCCTCCAGTTGTATTCGTTGTCGCTGTGGTCTACGAATTCCTTCACCAGCGTCCCCATGCCGGCGCCGTTCGCATAGATGCCCGGATACGCGCGGTTGATGGCGTCGAGCTTGCCCAGGTCGTGGTCGGTGGGCACGAGGATGTATTCGACTCCGTTGTCGATGGGATCGGCGAGCACCTGCAGGAAGTCGCGATCCGACGTGATGACGAACTGAGTCGGGTTCTGCGACGACATCACGATGACGAAGCCCAGGAAGTCGTCGACGAGCACAGCTCCCCTCCTGAGGTGGAGCAAGTCGAGGTAGCCGGCAATCTGCCGATCGTTCACCCAGCGCAGCGAAGCCTCCCGTTGCCGGGTGGTGAGAGTCCCGCGATTGAGAAGCCCCTGGAGCTGATAGGCTTCCACACTGCTGATCGACGGGTCGAGCACCGCGTGCACCCCTGATGGCAGCGCGACGACGAGCATCGCTACAGCCGACGTGACAGCGGCGCCACGCACGATCAGTCGCGACGGCCGAGTGCGAGAGGGCCGGTGGACGTTGACCGGTGCCCTCTTCCCCGCGGAACCAAACGCCAGCCCCAGCATCACGATCGTCAGGGGGATGACGACGATGAAATAGCGTGGCTGCCGCAGGATGGTGCCCGACGTGTGCGCCCAGAACATGAAGGCAAGGACGCCCCACATCGCGAGCGGCGCCGCGGCCGCGACCCAGTCTCGCCGCTTCACCACATACACGATCAAAACCAGCGTCGCAATGGGGAGGAACGGCTCGAGACTGAGCATCCACTGCACGGCTTGAATCGCCGCCGTCAGATCCTGAACTCAGGGTGAAATGCGTCAACCCTCGGGCGCTCAGCTGTGGCTCCGTCCCGTACGCGGACGAGAACTGCTGGAAGGCCACACCCGTGACCAGCCAGCTGGTGAACGCCCAGACCGTGAAGGCGGCGACGAAGGGCGCGGAGACCACGAGCCCATCGCAGAGCGCCGTTGTTGCCCGAGAGCGCATGGTGCCGCGGCTGCGGGCGTAGGTGGCCACGAGGACCAGGCAGGTGACAACCGCTGCAGCAGCGGCACCTTCGTAGCGAGTGAGATACGCCAGGGCAAGATAGAAGCCGGTGGCAATCAGCGGTGGCAGCTCACCGGTTCTCAACCAGGCGGTCAGCCGGCGGCTGACGAGGAGCATGAAAAAGACCATGTCCGCCTCGGTCATGGAGTTGGCGCCGAAGAGAATGATCATCGGGTGGAGCGCGAAGCACAGCGTCATGACGATGCGCAGCCTGCGTTCGAACTCCCAGATCCTCCAGGAAGCGGAACAGCTGGTAGACGGCACCCGCCATGAAGAGCGACGAGACGATGTTGCCCGCGAACCCCTGCTGCAACAGCGCCGGCCACAGGAATTTGAAGGGCACCAGCGGCAGCAGGGCCAGCTCTGGGAGCGGGCTCCAGACGAAGCCGATGGCGGCGAGGTGGGGATCGCGGCTGAACAGGATCCGGTTGGCGATGGCAACGCGCGAGACACCGTCGCCCTCGAGCGCGTTGCCCCTGAAAACGAGAACCGCCGCGACGCCGAGATAAAGCACGAGGAAGGCGAGAAAGAAGCACGTCGCAAGTGAGGGCCGGTGACGGCACACACGGCTCCGCTGCTGACTGATCGGCGGGCGGGTACGAGGCAGCGCGGCGACGGTCGCCATCGTCAGCCCTCGGGCTCAGGCACGAACCGGCGATCGAGGCCGTGCTCGGTCTTCTCCCACACGAAGGGAGATACCAGCAGCTGCAGAAAAGCCCGCAGTGCGCCGATCGACATCAGCAGCCAGTACACGGGGACGAGCAGCGCGGCTTTCGTGAGGTCCGCGCGGTTGGCGGCGCGAACGCAGATCAGGCCGGCGTAATAGCCGAGGAAGTTGCCCACGACCATCGAGATCAGCCCCGGGAAGTAGACCCACGAGGGAAAAATGTGTGCGATGAACGCTGGATGCAGGACGAACCAGGTCGCGGTGAGCATCCAAAAGATGGGGTTGAGCAAAGCCGTCAGCGTCGTCGCGCCGACCAGGAGGTTGAAGCCACAGAAGCCCCGCAGCCCGAGCTCGCGCTCGAGGCGGCGAGGGTGGCGCATGTGCACCAGCCATGTCTGCGCGTAGCCCTTGTACCAGCGAGAGCGCTGCTTCACCCAATTGATGGGATCGCTGTTGGCTTCCTCGTACGTTGTCGAGTCGAGGATGGCGGTTCTATAGCCCATCCGGTACAAGCGCACACCGAGGTCACAGTCCTCGGTGACGTTGAACGGATCCCATGCACCGATCCGGTCCAGCACGGCACGGCGCATGTGCATGGAGGTGCCGCCCAGCGGCACCGGCGTGTCGCCGTGGGCGACAGCGGGTAACGCGGAGCCGAACCAGGACAGGTACTCGATCGCAAACCAGCCCGTCAGCAAGTTCTGGCGCGGATTGTGGTACACGAGCTTCGCTTGGAGGCAGGCGACGCGCGCATCAATGCGCGAGAAGGCGACCACGGCGCGACGCAGCTGGAGGGGTTCCGGGCGATCCTCCGCGTCGTAAACCGTGATCAACTCGCCGCGAGCCTGGAGCAACCCGAAGTTCAGCGCCTTGGGCTTGGTGCGCGGCTGACTCGGCGGCACCAGCACCACGTCGACGTTGTTGGCCGGCTGCGCGGCACGCACGGCAGCACGCGTTTCGGCGTCGTCAGCCTCCAGCAGCAGCTTGATATCGACGCGATCGGCGGGGTATTCGAGTTGCGCTAGTGAACGCAGCGTCGCCGCGATTACCTCGGGTTCGCGATACGCCGCGACCATCACCGTGTACACCGGCAGCGCGTCGTCGGGTATCTCGCGTGCCTCTGCGTCAGTGACCGCGACAAGCTGGGGCGTGCGGGCGAGGCGGCGGAAGATCGCGACGTTGTTGACGAAGGCCACCGCATAGATGGCCGTGACGCAGCCGGAGAGCAGAACGCCGGTGGTGAGCGGTGCGCGCCACAGTCCGAGCGCACAGACGATGGCCACTCCAACCAGCGCCAACCCCTGCGAGCGCGTCAGCACCCGGCTGGCGGATAGCTCGGGATGGCGCAGCCGCAGTCCATCAACCGCTTCGGCCAGCGCAGCGCCGGGCTCAGGAGTGGCGAGTCGGCGTTGCTTCTCCAGTTTCGCCGGCGCAGTTGCCCGTTGGGAGCGGCGCGCTCGGGGTGTGTCGGCCGCTTCCGCCAGTACGGCGGCGCGCCGGACCTCGAGCTCATGTTGCGTGATCTGTCCAAACGCGCGCAGCCGCCCGAGCTCCGCGAGGGTTTTTCCGTTGTCCCCTTTCGCCGGTGCAGCCGTGGTCGCAGGATGGAGCCGCCGGAGCCCGTCAAGCGCATTCGGGGGCGCAGCGGCGCGCTCGGGCTTGCGGCGCTGGAGTCGGTTGCCCACCTCCGCCGGTGCGATCGCGGGCGTGGCAGAGGGCTGCTGGAGTCGGTAGACCACCTTCGCCGGCGCAGCCGCGGTTGCAGTAGGTTGCTGCGGAGTTTCGTCGGTGGCTCGCGCCAAGGCGGCGGCACGCCGGCTCTCGAACTCGTGTCGCGTGATCTTTCCGGATACGCGCAGCCGTCGAAGTTCCTTGAGGATGTTGACGTTTTCCTCTTTGGCCGGCGCGGCCGGGGGCTCGGGATGGTGCAGTCGGAGCCGGACCACCGCTCCGTCCAGTGCCGCGGCGCGCCGGCTCTCGAATTCGTGTCGCGTGATCTGTCCTGTGACGCGCAGCCGCCGGAGTTCTGTCAGGACGTGCCCGTCCTTTGGGTGCACTCCTGAGGGCGGGCGCTTGCGCCGCGCGGTCGCCATCAGAACACCCCCGGTTCCACGGCGGTTGCGTGAGAGGCGGCCTCTTGGACGAGCTGCCGCGCGAGACTGATGAGGCGCTGTTGATCGGGCTCGTTCGACGTGAGACTGGAATTGACGCTGAGCACAACACGCTGGTAGCGCACAGTCCCTGGCAAGGTCACCGGCCACTCCCAGTAGAGCCCCAACCAGTAACCGCCCGATGCCGGGATCACGTAACGGAGCACCTTGCCGTTGAGGCCGCCGCCCAGGTCGACGAGCCGTGTGTCCTGTAGTGCGTAGTTGTGGAACCCGTAGCAGGCTTCAAGACCGTACGTCGAGAACGTACCGAGGTCAGCGGTGCCGATCACGTCGACGGTGATCGCCGCTGGTGCCTCGTTGTTGCGTGGATCTGAGGTCTCGACGTCTGAGTAGCGTGTCCACGTTCCTTCGGCTCCGAAATATCGGGTTACCCAGGCATAGGTAGCTGACTCGGTCAAGGTCCACCCCGCGACCGGTGCGCCCGTCACGCTGTTTGGCGACAGGCGCGAGGGGCCCAAGCCGAAGGCGAGCAACTCGTAGCGCGACATGCCCGCGTTTGCAACCATTGCGACGAGGCTGGCGCCGACGAGCACGATCAGTGGGACCCGGGCCCGCCGCACGGCGAGTTTTGGCCCTGACCACGGCTTTGCTGCTTAAGTCCCGACGGCGCAGGCCGACCAGATGATCAAGGCTGAGGTGGAAGCGCGGCAGCAGCAGCAGCATGACCAACGTCGCGACGAGGATCATCACGAGGCCGATGAGCGGATGGAGGACGTCGATGGCGAACTGCTCGCCCCATTGCCTGCCCGCCGCGAGCACGAGCAGGATCCGCGCGACATTGACCACGAACATCAAGGCGGCGCCGGCGACGAGCCAGAGAATCCTGAGCGAGCGCCGGCCGCGCATCAGGATTGCGGCGGCGCCGCCAACGATGAGAAAGCCAAGGCCGCTGTTGATACCCGAGCAGGCGGAGCTCACCGTCAGGGTAAAGCTCTGGCTCGGGTTGGCGCCATGAGCGACAAGGAAGTCGCCGTCGGGCGCCACCGATGCCACCGGGATGAGGTGCAGCATCGCCTTGACCGCTGCTGCGGTGGTATCAGTGAACCAGTTGAGCTCGCGGTCGAGGAAGACGATGTACGGCCAGGGCCATGCGAGCAGGAGGAACGCCACCGCAGCGCGGATCCGAACCAGGGCGCGCATCCCGAACGCAAGCGAGATGGCACCGGCCACGAACAGTGGTAGCGAGAGCAGGTCGACCCGGTGGAGCCAATAGACGCTCGGCACCGCCGCAGGCGCGAAGAGCAGCAGCAGCAAGGCCAAGGTGATCAGGGGCACGCCGACGATGTAGTCGAGGTAGCGGTCGTGTATGTCGGGCTCACCCGCCTGGGGGCGGGCCAAGGCGACGGCGAGGAGCAGCGCGATGAAAGGAATCAGTCCGAGATACGCAAGGGGGCTCTCCTGGCCCATCTCCTGGACCAGTGTCTGCAGCGAGTAGCGGTACGCGACGACGATGAAGAGCAACACGGCGCCCGCGCGCCAAACCCCGGCCGCTTGGCGACCGTCGGCGACCAGACGCGCCGCGCGGTCGCGCAAGGTTGCGCGGGGTATGGGCAGCCTGATGCCCACACCAACAGTGCTACTGGCCTTGGCCGTCGAGCGTCGAGCGAGCATGCGACTTGCTTACGGTGCGGTGGGTCAGAAACCGGCGGCCAGAGCCCTACGCCGCCGAAGCACGACGTAACCACCGCCGAGAAGCAGCATCGCAACAGGGATGGAGATCGCAACGCTAACTTCGGGCACTCCAGGACCGGCGCCGGGTTTCACGGACTTCGACGCGACTTGGGTTGCGACGATGCCCTCCGAGTTCACCAACCAGAAGTCGTTCCTCACGGAGACGGCTTTTGCGGGCACGTGGCCGGCCGGATACGCGAGCGTGTACGCGCAGCTGAACCCACCGGCGGCGCTGCTCCTGATCCGGACCCCGGTCGGAGACGGATTGGTCGTGGGCGGCGTGCTCGGATAGGAGCCACCCGAGACGACCTTGAAGGACCCCCCGGTAGCGGAACCGTGCGCGCACGCGCCCCAGCTGAGCGTGTAGCTGCCGTACGCGAACCCGGTGCCTCTGGGCAGCGCCTCGATCACGTCCACCACCCGATACGTGGCACTCACCTTCAGGTCGGTGAGCGTGATGACGCCGGTCGTGCTCGGCGTGGTCAGCCTTCCGCGACCATCAACCGAAACGGTCTTGCTGTTTGCGCTTGCTTGGAGCGGGAACATGCAGATGCCCGCTGCAACAGCAGCCAGCGCGGACGCCTTGAGATCTCGACGCATTCTGGTCATATCCCCTTCAAGGAGCGGCAGCTCCCGCTTCAAAAAAACAAACCTCAATTAGGTATCGCTTCAAACAACTCAGTCGGCGCGCGCGACGGCGTGCAAGTCGTCCGAGTGCTGGTGCGCCCACCTCGCCCAACTGATAGCCCCCGCCTTCGCGGACCGCGTCGCCGCGCCCCCACGCGTATCTCTTCCCGTGCCCCGCGAACTCCGCCGGAGTGTACGTAACGCTCGAACGCTTTGTCAACATTGGAGCACTGCGCGCGACCGACGGATGTGCGGCGCTCACAGCGCTTGACTCTGCGTTGTTTGCTTCGCCTAACGCGATCGCGCTAACTGACCTGTTTTCCCGACATTGCGTTAACGCGTCAATGTGGATGCTGATTGGCTGGGGCTGGAGGTTGTGTTCGCGTCGCTCGACCTCGCTTACCCGAGTAACACAACACGGAAAGCGAAGAAACCGACGGTCATCGGCATGCATCGGCCGGCGTCCAAGCGCGGCGGAGCGAAGGCTACGATGCGAGAGCAGAGACCGCGCTGTTGCTGGTCGAGGTCAATAACGTGGTGTTGGCCGCCGGAGAGCCACCGTCGCTGCTCATGCGCCTGATGTCGTCAGGACACTTCGCCGCCTTCACTCCAAGCCTCAACGCAGTTACTCATTCCCGCGTATCGCAACCTGGGTGAGACGGACGGCGGCATCGAGCGCGTCAGGATGCCGTCTCTGAGTTGCCCAAGCTTTGCGAGTTGTGCCGGAATGTCTTCCGCGGCAGCGGGCCTGGGCGTTCTGTTGCTCGAGGATCGACGTTTGCTTGCGCACTCTTTCCGATTGAGGTTACCCCGCCTGGTGCCCATCGTCGCTGGAGAATTGCACCGCAACCTCGATCACGCCGCTGCTCGACTTTGCCGACGCCCACGGGATCGGCTATACCGCGTGGGCATGGAACGTGGGCAGTTGCACCGCCGAGCCATCGCTTATCACCGACTACAACGGAACGCCAAGCCAGACATTCGGGCAAGGCTTTCACGACCACATGCTGGCGATCGCCGGAGGATAGCCCCTCGTTGGCTGTGGCGGTACTCGACCCCAATAACCGCGGGACATGTCGGAGCGACTGGACTCGAACCAGCGACCCCCTCGGCTTGTGCGACTTCCTGCTACTGGGCGTTATCCGCCAATGCCATCAACACCGTCTTCGTCTGAAACGGTGTGAGCGGCTCACAAAATTTGTGTTCATATAGCACTCAAAAGGTGCAGAGTTGTATTCGAAATAGTGGTGCCGAGGGACAGGATCGAACTGTCGACACCAGGTTTTCAGTCGGGCCAACTGACGTTCGCCTTCGTCCTCAGAGGTTCACCTTCGTATTCAACACGCAGATGAAGAGGAGGCTAACGTCCATCAGCGCATGTGAGCCGTCGACGTCTGGGTAGACCGAGATAACGGCGCCGCTGCAACAGCATGAGCCAAGACCTTAGCTCAGGCGCCGCCGTATCCATAGCAGTGCGACGCTGATGCAGACCACGGAGACGACTAGATAGATGCCCGCCTCCATGAACTGGAATGGCCAGAATCGGTCGGCCGGCTGATACACCAAACTCGCGTGGATCCCGTGCTGCGCAAGGCACGCACTCGCCTGCTTTGGTCCGCTCAGCAACTCCGGGCCGCAGAACTGAAATGCCTGCGGTTCGAACACCTGATTGCCGTGGCTGTCCACGAGGCCCTGGTCGAGGATCCACGCACCCGGAGGTGCGGCATTGCTGGTGCCGATGACGGTGATCGGGTTCATGAAGTGCGACCGCAGGAGGAACTCGATCGGAAGGCGTACCGCGAGGAACCCGGCGAGAGTCACAGCCATCGCGAGCATGACACGCCGAAGCAGCGTGCCCGCGACGACGCCGAGCGATAACGCAAAAAGGCTGTAGGCGACCGGCATTAAGCCCTCGAAGTCGAATCCCGACGCGTCGAAGGACGAGTTAATGAGGTCCCATGGCTGTCGCCACCAGGTCATGAGTAACGTCAGGGCTCCACCGAGGGCGGCGCCCAGCACGACGAGTCCCGTGATCTTCACGACAATCCAACGGCGCCGCGTCACCGACTGAGTCCACGCGAGCCGGTGGGTGCCGCGCTCGAGCTCGCGCGCCACGAGGGGTGCACCGACGAAAATACCCAGCAACAACGGCACCACATTGAGCCATCCGCTCAAACCGAACATGGTGCCGAATTCTCGAACGAAGTCTCCCTGGCCACCGCAGCTCGGCGCCGCATTGACGCTCAGGCACGCGAGTCCACCTTCGAACCCGCGCATCTCGATGCCGGTGCCAACCAACGTAGCGGCGAGGAGCGCGAGCATCAGCGCCAACGCGATGGACGGCGCGCGGAGCTGGCGCCAGCTGAGCCAGATCACTGCCCAGCTCCCGACCCCACGACCTCGAGCGCTCGATGAGGGCTATCCGGGCTCCGCAGATACGCGAGCACCATCTCCTCGAGGCTGACGCCGCGAACATCAACTCGTGGATCCGGCATGGTGCCGTTGCCACGAACGAGCGCGGTGAGTTGGCGCTCAGTCGCACGCAACTCGATCACACGCCGATGGCTGATCACCACGTCGACGTGCTCGTGTGCACCGCTGATGAGGTGATGCTCTGCGAGGAGCGGCTCGGTCGCGCCGTCCATCAGCACACGTCCACGCGACAGCACGATGAGGTAGTCACACACACGCTCAAGGTCGGAGATGAGGTGCGACGACAGGAGGACGGTCACGCCGCTCTCGGCCACAGTCTCCATCAAGGCTTCGAGGAACTCACGCCGTGCGAGCGGATCGAGCCGCGCCACGGGTTCGTCGAGGAACAGGACCTCGGGACGCTTCGCGACCGCGAGGGCAAGCGCCACCTGTGCCTGTTGTCCTCCCGACAGCTTGCCGCATGGACGTTCGAGCGGAATGTCGAGCCGTTCCAGCCGACGTCGGGCGAGACTGTCATCCCAGCGAGGGTTCATATGTGCCCCGAAGCGCAGCATGTCAGCGACCGAGAAGCTGCGGTAGAGGGGCGCATCCTGTGCCACGAATCCCACGCTGGCGAGCATCTTCGCGGGCTGGCCGCGCATCGACGCGTCGAGAACTCTAACCTCGCCCTCACTGGGCTCGAGAAGCCCAGTAGCGAGTTCGAGCAGCGTGGTCTTGCCAGCGCCGTTGGGCCCGACCAGCGCAGCGACGCAGCCCATCGGGATCGAGACTGTGCAACCGCGAAGCGCCCAGATCCTGCCGTATCGACGGCCCAGATCCGTGGCCTCCACCGCCCCCTTCACGCGATGTCCTCCACGGCAAGGTCGCGCCGCGCCGTAGCAATCAGCGCATCGATCGATTCGTCGTCGAGGCCGGCGGCCTCGGCCTCCTGAAGCCACTTGTGCAGTCCGCGGCGTAGTGACAGTAAGTCCGATACCCTCGGGCCGGGAAGGTCGCGCACCACGAAAGTTCCCTGCCCCTGCCGGGTTGCAACCAGGCCCTCATGCTCCAACTCGCCGTACGCCTTGAGGACCGTATTCGGGTTAATCGCCAGCCGTCCCACCACCTCCTTGGCGGTCGGCAGCTGATCGCCAGGCGAGAGCAGGCCGACCCGGAGCGCCTGACGAACCTGGTGCACCAGTTGACGGTAGGTCGGCACCCCTGATCGGGGATCGAGCCGGAAATCGATCATCGCTGCACCTATAGAGCTATAACACTATGACTATAGTAATTACTGCGGAGCACGGTTGTCAAGAATGAGGGTTCACGGCCAGGCTCCTGAAGCGTTGTACCCGACGAAGCAAGACAACCCATACCGCCCATGGGGAGCCTGAGCCGACCCTCTTCTCTGATCGGGAGCATTTTCGGACCGCCTCCTCTGGAGTTGGTGTTTTGAACACCGCCGACGCTCCCCCTCCGCAATACTTGAATCGGACGGAGAGCGCTGCTCTTGAACGGGAGAAGGAGAAGGAGAAATGTCGCTGCACGTGATCGTCGGTGCCGGCCCGGTCGGCACCGCCACCGCGACGCTGCTCGCCGAGCGCGGCGAGCGGATCCGGGTGCTGTCCCGGCGCGGTGGCGGCCCGCAGCATCCGGCCATCGAGCGGATAGCCGCCGACGCCACTGACACCGACCGGCTCGCCGTCCTAGCCAGCGGCGCGGCCGCGCTCTACAACTGCGCCAACCCGCCCTATCACCAGTGGTTCACTGACTGGCCGCCGCTGGCAACCGCGCTGCTGACCGCGGCAGAACGCAGCGGCGCGGTCCTGGCCACCGCCAGCAATCTGTACGGCTACGGCCCAGTCGACGGACCCATCACCGCTTCCACGCCCCTTGCAGCGACCCACCCCAAGCTGAAGCTGCGCGCGCAGATGTGGCTCGACGCCCAGGCCGCCCACCAGGCCGGCCGGATCCGGGCCACCGAGGTGCGCGCCAGCGACTACATCGAGGCCAACTCCATCTTTACCATCGTCCTGGCCAAGCCGCTGCTGGCCGGGAAGCGGGCCTACGTGCCAGCCGCATTAGATGTGCCGCACAGCTGGACCTCGATCACCGACGTGGCCACGACCTTGATCGCGGCCACCACGAGCGAGCAAGCTTGGGGACGCGCATGGCTGGTGCCGACCAATCCGCCGCTGACCGTCCGCGAGATCAGCACCCGCTTCACCACACTCGCCCACGCTCCGGCGCCGAAGCTGACCTCCCTGCCCTACCCGGTGCTCTGGACCAGTGGCCTGTTCTCCCCGACCCTGCGCGAGCTGCGCATCACCAACTATCAGTGGACCCGCCCGTTCGTAGTGGACTCCATATACACCGAGCAGACCTTCAGGCTCACCCCCACACCAATAGACCAGGCTCTGGCGTCCATTCAGCCCACGACCTGACCCCGATCCGGCCGCGCCGGGCCTCACTCTCTTACCGCTCGTCCACTGCCGATGCTTCCCTCTTTCTCTTGTTTGGTTAAGTCAGACGTAGTCCCACCTTCGTGCAACTCGAGGCGAGCCCTTGGCTCGACGGTGCCGTGCGATCGGCACGTCCGCTGCAGTCGTCGACCACGGCAGACAATGTGGCCGCGGACTCCTGCCTGAACCTACATTCTTGGACTGACGGGCACCACGTCCTACACTGCGGCCCGCGGCGGGGAGACCAACCTTGCGAACCTCGTCCATCGTTAATACAACCCCCCGCCGAACGGGAAAGGAAGCAGTGTCGACGCTATGAAGCGCCTCGTTACCGCATGAATCGATGACGGACCTGAACCCCGGGCTTTCCCAGGGCGCCAACGCGCTCGTGGATGGGCAGCGGGCTTTGGCGGGCGTGCATCACACGTCGTAGACGGTCATGCCCTACAGCGGGCGCAAGTACTCGTGGTGTCGCCAGGCACCGCCGCCGAGGCCGCCGCTGCTGAGCAGATCGCTCGTGTGATTTGACGCTAAAGGCCGGTGAGCGGCGCTTGGGAGTTCGAATGTGTGAGAGTTTTCCCCCATCTCTCTGGTCAGAGGGCGACGTCACCCGGAGAGGGTGAACTCCTGGCGGCGGTGACCTGTGGAGGTCGTTGCCTCGTTGACGAGCCAAGCTGCGACGTCGGCGCGGGAGATTTTCTGCGCCATGCCGATGCGCACCCCAGCCGGCACGATGCTGGCCGCTCCGCTCGCGGCCGCGTTGATGAGTCGGGTGGCACGGATGATGGTCCAGTCACGGTCACTGGCACGCAACATCTCCTCCGCGATGGCCTTGTCCTTCAGGGCGGACTTCATCGTCATTCCTGTCATGGCCTTGGTGAAGCCGGTGAGTCGGTTGCGCTCCACTGCGAACGACGACAGCATCACGATGCGGTTCGCGCTGTGCTGCGGTCCCGCTGCGAGTATCGCCCTGGTCGCGTCCGTCATGACCGTTCCCTTGGGCGCGCCGAGAGTGCTGATGACGGCGAGCGTCCCCTGCATTGCGCGAGCGACGTCGGAGGCCTCGGTCGCGTCGCCCGTGATGACGTTCAGGTTCGGGTGACCGGTCGTGAGCCTCTGCGGAGATCGCACGAGTGCGTTGACGCGGTGGCCGGAGGTCAGCGCCAGCTCGACCACAAGCTTGCCAGTGGCACCGGTGGCGCCTAGGACGAGGATGTTCATGATGCCTCCGAACTGGAACGCTGGCCGCCAGGGTTGTCAGTCGAGCGAACTGACGTTCTCCGAGGTCTTCTAAGATCCACGGTCGTATTCGCGCCGCCCCAAATCAGCAACTTCAACTTCGCTTCGTCGGCGTCGCTCGGAGCCGTGCAGATGCCCCAGTGACCGGGGCGCGGGGTTTCCGGCCACAGCCGTCCGCGGCCCTTGATCGCCGCTGACCGAGGTGGTGCTCGTTCAACGGAGAACGCCAACGGTCAGGCCGATGTAGGCAGCGTCCACAGCACCGAAGACCAGCGCTGGCACTGCTTCACGCAGGCCGTCGCGGTGCCGTGCATGCGCGGCAAGCGCTCCCGCGAGGAGCAGCAGTAACCCCATTGCCGCCAGCAGGCCGATCACCGGCGCCGCCAGTCCGATGAGCACGCCTGTCGCACCCGCCCATTCGAGGAGTCCGATGCGGCGGTAGGCCGCCACGGTGAACCCGAACCGAGCCGCGCGCTCCCGCATCGCGGGTAGCGCCAGCACCTTGGCGGCGCCGATCGCCGCGAACCCTGCGGCGAGCACTGCCGCCAGAACCCAGATCGTCATCGCTGAACCTCCTTGAATAGCCGCTTGACAGCTCATTGCTGACGATAATATCATAAGTGACGGAATCGTCAAGCACGAACATCACCGATCCAGGAGGCACTCGTGGAGACCACCACCCGCAGTTCGACATCCGGAGCCGGAAGGGCCCGGGTCCGGAGCGACCAAGGCCCAGGCAACCGCCGTGAGAGGGGGAAGGCCCGGACCCGTTCCGCCCTGGTGCAGGCGGCGCAACGCTTCATCCGAGCCGGGCAGCGCCATGTCCCGATCCTCGAGATCACGAAGGCGGCAGACGTCGGGCTTGGCTCCTTCTACAACCACTTCGAAAGCCGGGACGCGCTGTTCGAGGTCGCGGTCGACGAGGCCCTCGATGCGCTCGGCGCCCGGCTCGACCAGCTCGGGGCAGGCCTGCAGGACCCCGCCGAGGTGTTGGCGCAGGGCTTCCGGCTCACAGGGCGGCTCTTCCGCCTGGAGCCGGAATTGATGCAGGTGGCGATGAGTGCCGGCCCCGGGATGATGGAAGCGAAGCACGGGCTCGTGCCGTATGCGCGCCGCGATCTCGAGTCCGGCATCCGCGCCGGGCGTTTCAGCGTCACCGACCTCGAGTTGGCGCTCGGCATGGTGGTGGGGCCGGCACTGTGCCTGGGCGAGATTCTCCGGCAGGGGCCCGACAGGGATGCGGCGTCGTCAACCGACCGGATGGCCGCTGCTGTGCTTCGGATGCTCGGTGTGCCAGCAGACGAGGCTGATCGGATCGCTTCCGCTCCGCTTCCCGATGTCACGGTGCAGGACGAATCAGCGCACAGCGAGGAGGAGCGCATGGAGTGATGAACGGGATTCTCGTCACAGGCGGCGGTCGCCGCTGGGACAAACGGCGCTTGGTACTGAAGCCAGACGTCGCACATTGAATCTGGTGTCGAGCCAGAACTGAAACAAAGGAGAACAACGAAGTGTCTGAACGACAGGACTATCTGACAACGATGCTGAAGCGCATCGGAGGGGCGTGGGGCTGGGTCCTCGCCTTCGGTCTCATCGGAATCGCCGCCGGCCTGTGCATGCTCTTCTTCACCGGGCAGGCGCTGTACGTCATCGCGATCGTGTTCGGCGCGTGGTTGGTGTGGTCGGGCGTGTTTCGCTTCGTCAGCGCATTCAGCTTCACCGGGGATGGATGGTTGCGAGCGCTCACAGCCCTGATGGCGGCAATCTCCATCGCGCTCGGCGTCTACCTTCTGGCGCACCCCGTGCTGAGCGTCCTCGTCCTCACCATCACGGTGGGATTCTTCTGGCTCGTCTCGGGACTCTCGAGCTCATGCTCGGGATCGACCTCCGCGGGATGCCACATCGCGGCTGGACAATTGTCGGCGGTCTGCTTGGTATCGCCGCTGGCATCTCCATCATCTTCTACCCGGGCATCTCCATATTCGCGCTGGCGCTGCTCCTCGCCTTCTGGCTGCTCACGTACGGATTCACGCTGGTCTTCGCAGCGTTCAAGCTGCGGTCAGAAACCACCCGTGTCCGAGCAGTGCTTCAGCCTCGGCACAGCTGAGGGCAACTTGCTAGCCCCGCGGACCGCATCGTGATCCAAACGCTCGACCTCCGAGGCGACCCCAACGCGGCGATCGGTTGCCATAGTTGTGGCCGAGAGCGCGGTGGCAGTGGTGCACAGAGACTCGAGATGACGGAAGCGGTGCAGTGAACGGCCTATTGATCGTCGCCGGCGTGGTGGTGCTCGTCAACCTGCTGCCCGCGTTCGCACCGCCGACGTGGGCTGTGCTCGTGTACTTCCGGATCGCCTATGGCTTCCCCATCGCCGTCATGGTCGTCGTCGGCACGTTGTCTGCAGCCGCGGGTCGCTACGGACTGGCCTGGGCCGTCCGGACCTTCGGCTCCCGGCTGCCGCCCAAGCGCCGCGAGAACCTCGAGGCGGTCGGTGCAACGCTCTCGAGCACGCGCGGGTTGCTCGGAGCGATGCTGCTGTTCGCGGTCTCCCCACTCCCCTCGAACACTCTGTTCGAGGCGGCCGGCTTGGCCCGAGCTCCCCTCGGGCCTTTGGTCGCGGCGTTCTCCGCGGGGCGCCTGGTGAGTTACAGCGTGGCCCTGTCGGCCGCCTCCCGCATTGGGGGAAGCATCCGCGACGTCGTCACCAAAGGCGTGGCGTCGCCACTGGCCATCGGCGTCGGACTGCTGGGGCTGGCCGGCATCGCCGCCCTCATCTTCATCGATTGGATCGACGTCGTCGACCGCACCCGCGCCTGGCTGGCGCACCGACGGGGCAAGGCGGTGCCACCCTCCATTCGACCGCAAATCCACCGGGAGCCGGGGCAATGAGCAAAGTGCGAGGGTCGAGAGTCCGGACGTCCGCAGCGGCGGATGAATCGCATCCCAGCATCGCCGATCGCGCCGCGCGAGGTCACGCGGCGCGCCAAGCGGTGCCGCGAACCGAGCATGCGGCGTGGTCTCCGTCGTCGTCGCGCCGGGATCCCGTCGTGCTGCTCGACGAGCAGAACCGAGCCCGGGTGCCGTGGCTCGTGCCCATCCGCCACGGACGCATGATGGCGTCACCGCTGGCCTTCTACCGCGGGGCGGCACGCATCATGGCAGCGGACCTCGCGGCGGCGACACCATCGTCGGGTCTCATGGTGCAGCTGTGCGGCGACGCTCATCTCGCCAACTTCGGCGTCTACGCGTCGCCAGAGCGCCAGCTCGTTTTCGACATCAACGACTTCGATGAGACGCTGCCCGGACCTTGGGAGTGGGATGTCAAGCGCCTGGCCACGAGTTTCGTGATCGCCTGCCGCCAGCAGCGCTTGGACAGCGCCGCATGCGACGCGATCACCCAGCAGGCGGTGGCGGGATACCGCACTGGGATGGGAGAGGCGGCGGCGATGCGTAGCCTCGACGTGTGGTACGACCACCTGACCACCCAAAAGCTCCTCGAGGCCGCGGAGTGGTCGCAGCGACGGGCGCGTCAGCAGGTCGCCAAAGTCGAGCAGCGGGCGCGCACCCGCGACAGCTTGCACGCCCTAAATGCACTCGCCGTCGAGGAGGACGGGCGATTCCACATCCGCAGCGACCCCCCAGTGCTGCTGCCCCTCCGCGAAATCCCTGAGATCGGTGACCCCGCCACAGTGCTCGCCACCGTGCGAGCGACGTACGAGGCGTACAAACGGACGATCGGCGACGACCGCAGAGTTGTGCTCGACCGCTTCCGTCCGGTCGACGTCGCGCAGAAGGTGGTCGGCGTCGGCAGCGTGGGCACGCGCTGCTTCATCATGCTTCTCGAGGGGCGCGACAGTGACGATCCGCTCTTCCTACAGGTGAAAGAGGCGGGCCCATCGGTGCTGGAAGAGCATCTGGGCCCCAGCCGCTACCCGAACCACGGGCAGCGGGTCGTCGAAGGTCAGCGCCTCACCCAGGCGGTCAGCGACATCCTGCTCGGGTGGACCCGGCACGACGTTGAGGGTGTCGACTATTACGTGCGACAGCTGCGCGACTGGAAGGGTTCGGTCAACGTGGCCCGCCTGACGCGCGACGAAGTGGCCGGCTACGCGTACATGTGCGGATGGACTCTCGCTCGGGGCCACGCGCGCTCCGGCGACCCGGTTGTGCTGGCCGCCTACATGGGTCGCTCGGACACCTTCGACCGCGCCGTCGCCGCATTCGCCAGTTCGTACGCGCAGCAGAACGACGCCGATTACGCCGCCTTCACGGCGGCCATCCAGAAGGGTCGCATCGTGGCGACGCCAGGTCGGTGACGGCAGCCCGGCGACTGTCGGCGCGTGTCGCGCTGCCGGATTCGCGATCCTTGCCGGAGCGCTGAGTACAACCGCTCACGAGAGCAAGGGAGGCGGATCGGAATCGGGCAACCAGCCTGATCGAACGTCCGCCTCCCGCTCTCTAGCTGCTCACTGCCGTCTGCTATGCCGTCGTGTGGTGCAGAACCCCGCCGACCTTCTCCTTGAAGGCTGCCGTGCGCGTTTCGTGGCGCACCCGGCGCGCTTCCTTGGTCGCCTTGCGCGCGGCATCCCTGGCGGCTGCCACCTCGACCTCGACCTCGCTGCTCGGGACGCGGGTCACGGTGCCCTGGAGTTGATTGGCGATGTCGTCCGCGATGGCGTGGCTGGTCTCGGTCATCTCCACGAGGAGCGCATTGCCGCTGGCGGGGATGCGCTTGCTCAGCTCGGTGAAGCCGTCATCGGCGTCGGCGGCCTCGAATGACTTGTATGCAACACCGGCGAACATGCCGGTGCTCCAGCCGAGGAGCACCCCGAGAGGACCGGCGAGGATCCCGACGACGGCGCCGATGAGGCCACCGACTGCGGGGCCCGCCCCTAGTTTCGGCGTGTAACCCTCGGCGATTCGAACCTCGCCGGTGGCGGTCCGCTCGACGACGGCGGCTCCCTCGACCCCGGGTTGTGCCTTGAACTCGCTCAGCGCCTGATACGCCTTGCTGGGATCGGAGAAGGTGAAGATGAGTACATTCGTCTCGTCCATAGCTGGTCTCCCTGTGTGTCCGCCAATCGGCTGACTCTGGCTATGACGGCCCGGCGCCGTCCAGAGGCGAAGGTCGCAATATCCGATGCCATCTGTCCCAACTTAGTGCCATCGATCCGTTGACCGCGGGGGTTCCGCTGATGGACGTGTGTGTCTCCATCTTCGATGCGGACGCGTGACCGCGCTCGACGGTTGACCGGATTGGGCACCGTGGGCAACCGCGCTCCGGGTCGCGCTCTCAGGCTGGAGCGAAGACTCCGTCGTGAGCCGGCTCTCGGGCGAGCACCGCCGAGAGCGCTTCGTGGAGCTCAGCCACAGGGTCGGTTGACCTCCCGGTCGCACGCCCTAAGACGAAGCGGTCGGGTCGCACGAGCACTCTCCCTCCTTGCCGATGCCGCGGTGCCGCGTCCACGCTGAGCGCGAGTCCGCCACCGGTGTTACGGTGGCAAGACCGAGCTTCGCAAACGTGGTGCTGCTCTGCCACCGGACGCCTCACCTGACCGCTATGACCGACAACGTTGGTTGCAATCTTCGGTGCCGCTCTCTCTCCCCCTACGGCTGGCCGATCGGGGTCGTGCGGCGTTAGGTTCACCAAACCCAGCGCAAGGCTCGGCACGAACGGTCTCGTCGAATACCGTAGACGTCTTTTGAAGTCCTGGATGCGCGGTCACGACACCTCCGCTGACACCTTGCGCCGGCATGCTTCGCCTAAGGTTCAACAAAACGGAGAGGCATTACGGACTAGCGTTCTTGGGGGCAGGGACGTGGGACGATCATTCGCAGGTCGCTGCAAGGTTCACTACCGTTGACGCGTGACGCGGCGTGGAGGTGTCAACAGCCGTACCGGCCTTGATCGAGGAGCGCTAACAGCTCTCGCCGTAGTTCCCAGATGAGTTGTTGAGAGAGGGGATCGACGGGTCGCCCTCAAAGCGGTGTTGTATCTGCGCTGGTTGTACCGGTCGGGCCACCCGGAACCATGTTGCTATCCGGTCAGGATCCCCAGAAAGGTCCAGCCATACGGCACCGGGAGGGCATGTTGCGGCTTCCCCTGGAAGGTGTACAGCCAGACACTCTGGTTAGGGCCAGTGGCGACAAACTGACTGTCGTCCCACCAACAATAAAGAACCAGGTTAGGCAGATCGACATGGGTATGGTTGGCCACGTTCACCATCTCTACGGTGTTCTTGCCGCTGTCGGCGTTCAGATCGCAGCGGGTCTGACTATAACGAGCGACCGCAACATAGGACCCATCCGTGCTGATGGAGGCGCCGGTGACTTGGGACTTACTTTCGGTATAGGTCACGCCGTTGATAAGCACCGCGTGGGCGTCACTGAGGGACGCTGCTACTACGTCATTACTACTGGCGCTCAGTAAGGCGACCTTGTTGCCGTCAGCGATCTGGGTGAGGGTTCCGGTACTGGGATTGAGGGCAAACCATGCGGAGCCGGGTTGGTAGAAGATGTTGCAGTCCACACCGAGGTACTGCTCCCGGTGGAGGATGATGCCGGTATTGGTCCAGCCTTCCAACGCTTCAACATTGCCGGCAGGAGCCAACCAGTGGTACACGGTTCTGTTGGGCTCGCCCAGGCCTCCCATATTGATCACCCCGTGATGGCGGTAGGTGTCCCCGTAGCCGGAGTTATTGATCTGGTTGGCGGGGGATTGATCAACGAGCCAAGCCCACTGCGTCCCATCCGGGGAGAAGACTGCACCGGAGATCAACGGCATGGTGGACTTGCCGAGCAGCGCGCCGGTTCGAGAGAAAACCACCACGGTGGTGGCTGTGGCAGGCTCGGTATGACCGAGCAAGATGATATTCGGACCAGCCACAACATAGCTGGCGACCCAGCGCAAGCCGGTGCTGGTGGTGTCTTCCGGGCCGGTTAGGCCGAGGTAGGCATTAACCTGGGCACCGGTGAGGCTCCACTGGGTAACTCCCTGGACGTTGATTACCCTGAAGCCTTCCGGCGAACAACCGCCACAGGTGGTGATATTTTCGAGTACACCTAAGACGGGCTCAGGAGTGGGGGTGGGAACCGCAGTCGGGCTCGGGGTTGGGACTGGGGTCGTGGGGGTTGGCGTTGGAGAGGAAGAATGAGTTCGCAGCGTTGGTGCCGCAGGCGGCCAGAAGGACCGCCAGGGGCAGGGTGGTCATCAACCAATGACGGTGGTTCTTGTTTCTGCTTTGCATCTCACTTGTGTAACTCCACCCTTACCAATGGGTTACCGAACTTCCCTGGGCACTCCGCACGTGTCCACGGTGACTTCTAGGTGTGGCGCCAGGAGCATTCGAAGACCGACGCGGCCTCGCGAGTGTGTTTGCCACTCCCAGACGGACATGGCGTCCCAAGTGCGGTCTCGTTTGAAGAGCGGCGCAAGCTCGGCAGCGATTTCACGCGGGACGAACCCAGCCATCAGCTTGCCGTCAGCGGATCTCACCTCGATCGCATTCCGGTCGAAGGGATTCTCTGGGTCGGCCACGAGACGGAGCCGCTTACCCGGAGCAAAGTCAGCGCTTTGAACCTCACGATGGCGGTGCTCCACACCAGCGACACTGCACGCGCGCACCCCCTCGCCGAGGTGATCAAAGTGTTGGTCCCCAGAAACCTTGTGGATGAGCTCTCCGTTCTGATCGAGCGGTGGATACCGGAGCCCTTCACCGTCTCGCCGTCTTTATCGACGAATGAGAACTCGTCGGCTGTCCAGTTGATCTTTGCCACTTGCCGAGGGCTCGCCTCGCGACGTCCACGTCGAAGTAGCGAGATCATGCCGACGCCCTCGCGTGTGGTAGTACGCGGACGACCCTCTTCTTGGCCTTGTTCTCCAAGATGGATCTGAACTGCACATCCATCGTGACGAGCGTGTTGCTCACTTCCTGGTAAAGACGACCGCGGTCGGTCCAAGTCCTCTGATGCAGTTCGCGCTCCCGAGTCAGAAGTCCCTCGAGAGTCGTGACATCCTCAGTCAGGGTGTCGAAGGCTTGGACAAACTCCGTGCTAGAGATGAATCGGAACAATTCGACAGTCTTCTCTGCTTGAGATCCGGCGATGGCGCCGCTGCGATACGACACAATAACCATCCGCCTGAGGATCTCCGCCAGCACGACGACACGGGCTGGATCCACGACGACGATGTCGTCCACGACCGCGACGCTCTTGAGGTTGCGCGGGAAGCAACGGGTGACGAGGATCGCGTACGGAGTGCCGTCCAGCTTTGCCGCCGCTTTGATCTGCGTGATGAAGCTGTTATTCCAATGCAACACGTCCTTGCACTCGTAGATGATTCGGCCCGCCACCGTCAGTTCTCCATCCGTGCGGAACCGCACTGTCTGAAAGATGTCGGCACCGGGCCGGCCACGGCGTGTACGCGTAATTTCGTCGTCGGGATACGCCTTTGTCAGGCGAAGGAAGATCTCCTCTTCGTTGATCTCGCCCCGATCCCCTGCTGCGAGCCCTTCGACTCGGCGGCTCAACTCGGCGTTCTCTTCCTGGAGCTTCTTCACAGTCATATCGAGCCGCTTCTTACGATTGGAGTACTCCTGTTCAAGCCGCTCGCGCGTCTTACTCGTCTCAGCAAGTTGCTTTTCCACCGCGGCTTGAACCTTGGCGGCCTGATTTCTCTTGGCCTCCTGGAGCTGGCGGTTCAGGGCGGCGACCGTTTTCGCACTCTCCTGAGTTGCCAGCTTCACCTGTTTCGCCGCGTTGGCTCTGGCTGCCTTGTCGGCCGCTTGAACTCGCGCGTCAGCTCGAGACCGCGCCTCGTCCTCAGCTTCTCGGCGTAGCTGCGCGTCGTGCGCAGCAACTTGGTGGTCCAAGTGGGCGACTGCACTGCTGTTCAGCAGAGGCTGTCCGCAGAAAGGGCACGATGCCACAGCCCTCGAAGCCCTACCCCTAGACACGCCAGCCATGGTTAATGCCCACTTGCTCGCGCCTCTACAGCGCCGATCGTCCTTAGCTTGGCGTTGCGAGCATCTTGGGCATAGAGCCGTTCGTCACGAAATCCACTGACGCTCGACCATCGTGGGGAGCTGAAGCACAGTCAAGTTAGCAACTTCGGCAGATAGGTAAGCAAGCTACGAAACCGAGCCCGAGAGCCATGATGATCTTCACGTTGCGCTGGGCACGCGGTGCGTTTCAGCGACCGGCCGAACAGACACGACGCCACTGCGGCACGCCTGCGCTGCCGCTCTATGACGCGAACCCGTCGGACGGGATCCCGGTCGCGACCCTGACATCACAGTACTTCGGATTCCGCTGTTCTCTCAGCGGCGACATGGGCCCCGGCCGTGCCGACGCGGTCAGCTGCCGCGAGCGACGCGCCCGAGACAAGGCCAAAGACGCGTGTCCCCATACGGCTGCCAGGATCGCCTGGAGACGATGAGGCAATTGGGAAGCGAAGCTATCCGCGTGTTTGCCTCCTAGCGGTGTGAGCGCCTCGACGACACCGGGGTCCAGACACGGTGCCAAGCGAGGCGCCGGCCGACGATGTCGGCACGCTTCACTCGGGTGCACCAAACCTAGTCCGGGCGGCGACGAGTGGTGCTCGAGTGGTGCCGAGGGACAGGATCGAACTGTCGACACCAGGTTTTTCAGACCTGTGCTCTACCAACTGAGCTACCTCGGCGATCCGCGACGCAGTGTAGCGGCCCGCCGCGCGCATCCCATGGCGCGTTTGCTCCACAGGAGCGCCCGTACAATTCAGGCATGGCCCGGGTCATCCACGTTCGCGTGCGCGGGGTCGCAGCAGCCGACCGGGATCGATTACAGGACCGGTTCACCGAGCTCATCAGTGGAAGGGAGTGGCGCGATCAGCTCCCCTGGCTGGCCGACGCCGGTTCCACCGATCTCTTTGCCCAACTCTTCTACCAGCAGGCGCTGACGGCCGACCTCTGGGACGACCCGCAGGGCATCGACCTGTCGGCGGCCGGGTTCATCCGCGTCGCGGGTGATGAGACCGACGCCCTCGCGCTCGTCTTCGTCCTTCGCGATCTCTCCGAGCGGTTCAGCTGCCGCGTCGGGGTGCGCGACCCCGACAACCCGATCGCCAAGCTGCGCATCGTCGACCTGGTCAACGGCAGGCTCGCCGATCGGCGCGCCCTGGAGTTGATCCTCGTGCGCCGGCCCATCTTCAAACGAATGCGCGACGGCAACCGGATCGAGATGTACCCGCCCCGGGCGCTCGGCAGTGCGTTCGGCACCATCGACGGTGCCGACGGCGAGCGCCGGGCCTGGAGCTTCCTTGTCCACGGCATGCGCGACTCGCGACCGGACTTCCTTGAAGCCGAGGCGGAGGCGATGCGGATGTGGCGCGGGCTGCGCTTCCTCGAGTGAGGGCGGTCGTTCAGCGGGTCAGCCGTGCCAGGGTCGACGTGGGCGCGGAGATCGTGGGCGCGATTGCCGCCGGTCTCTGCGTCCTGCTGTCGGTCGGCCCCACCGACGATGAGGCCGTCGCCGAGCGATTCGCGGGTCGCATCGCAAGCCTTCGGATCTTTCCCGATGGCGACGGCCGAATGAACCTCGACCTGGCGGCCTCGGGCGGCGAGGTCCTTGTGGTGAGCCAGTTCACCCTCCACGCCGACGCGTCCCGCGGCCACCGCCCCTCCTTCATCCGTGCGGCTCCCCCCGAGCTGGCAGACACGCTCTACCAGGCGTTCGTGGCCGAGCTGCGCCGGCTCGGGCATCGCGTCGAAACGGGGAGGTTCGGCGCCCACATGACCGTCGACCTCGCCAACGACGGACCGGTCACGCTGGTCCTGACAAACGCCGAGCCGGACTGGCCGGCCGACGCCGGCTGAGGCGACTCAGCCCGCGCGGCGTGCCCTGAGTGCAGCCAACTGCTCGTCCTCTCCACCGGCACCCGAGTAGCGGAGGAGTTCGGGGGGCCTGCCCCCGGTGCCTGCCGGCGATCGGAATCGCGGAACTCGGAGCCGCAGCGCAGCGACCTCGGTGTCCCGGACGGGCCGCAGCACGCCCGAATCGCGCAACTCCTGGATGCGCCGCCTGAAGGTCCGCTCACTGCCCTCAGGGCCGCCGTGGAGGGCCACGTGGAGGCGAAGGAGGTCATCCCCGGTGAAGACGTCGCCGATCAACGCGGCGGCGCCGGCGAGCTGCCGGGTGTCAGCCCGCAGCCGGTCGAGGGCTGCGCGCAGCGCTGCCGCCCCCGTCGCATCGAGGTGCAGGCCTCGTCCTGTCGCCGACCAGACGCCTGGACCGGGCACCGGCCCATACGGGCTGGCCGCGTAGTACCAGACGGTGACACTCCTTGCCCGAGCGGGATCGTCGTCGACGCCGACCAGGTGGAGGCGATGGGCCCCGCGGGCGCCGCGACGGCCTCCCAGGTCGATACCGGCCTCGGTGGCGGCCCGCAGCGCTGCTTCAGGGAACCGCTCCCTGGGGCCGAGATCGCCCGTCGGAAGGGTCCGTTTCACCGTGAGCACGTGCAACGCTCGGCTCGCAGGGGTCCCGGGCTCAGGATCGAACCCGAATACGGCAACCCCCGCACTCAGCGCCGCCATAGCTCCCTTGGTCATGCTCCGGCCTCCTCCAGACTCGGTGTGGTTTCGGAAGATGATGGCACGAACTGAGCAAATTGTGCCACCTGGAGTTGCGTTTTCCCTCGCTCCGATCTCGCGGAGCGGCCTTTTCCTAGGCCTCGCGCGGCGGCGTGGTGGGTGCCGGGACGGTCCAGCTGACCGCCGGATCGGCTTCCTCCTGATCTCGGGGGCCAATCAGGACGCGCGGCCAGCTGACGACCATCCTAGCGCCGCCCAGCGACGAGGTGTTCACCTCCCAGCGGCCGTGAGTGTGCCGGACCACGGCGTCCGCGATCGCCAGGCCGAGACCGGATCCGTATCCGCCCTGGCCTGTGGCTCGATGGAAGCGATCGAAAATCTTGGGACGTTCATCGTCGGGGATCCCCGGGCCCGAGTCCTCGACCACCAGACGCACCCGGTTGCCCTCGACCCCGACGCTCACCGCGACGACGCCTCCAGGTGGCGCGTACTTGAACCCGTTATCGAGCAGGACGCCGAGCAGGCGATCCAGCCATTCGGATGAGCCCTGGACGACCAGCGGGCCGAGGCCGACCGACACCTGCAGGGTGATCCCTCGATTCTCCGCGACCGCCGCAAACCGCTCAGCCGCCTGGTGGACGATCACCCCGACCTCGACGGGCTCGGCGGCAGGGCGGCCCTGCGGTGTATCCACCCGCGCAAGCCAGAGCAGGTCGTCCACCAGGCGGCGGATCCTGCCGCTCTCTGATCCCACGCGCTCGAAGGCATTGCGATACCAGGCGGCGTCGCGATCCTGGTTCAACGCCAGGCTCGTCTGGGCTTCGATGACCGCAAGCGGAGTACGCAGCTCGTGGGATGCGTCGGCGGTGAACTCGAGCTGACGCTGCCGAGCCAGCTCGATCGGGGCGCCGACGCGGCGGCCCACGATCAGCGAGCCAAAGAACACGAGCAGCATCACCCCGAATCCAGCGATCGTCTCGGTGACGATCAGCGACGATCGGGCCTGCGAGACCGAGTCGACGTTGTAGCCGACGACGAGGTGATACAAGCCGACGGGACCGCCTGCGATGCGCATGTCGACGCCATGGAGTGACGTCGTGATCGGCGTCGTCACGGTGGCGTCCTGGGGCGGCAGATTCACCTGCGGGACGGTATTGGTCTGGGTCGGCTGAAAACCGGCGGGGTCAACCGCCCAGATCAGCAGCGGCGCACCGAAGTCGCCCTGACCTGAATCGTTGACGCTCGCGAACGGCAATCTGACCGCGGGCTGCTGCTCGTAGTGCGCGAGCTGGGCCGCCAGGCGTTCGTCGACCTGGGCCGTCAGGTTGTTCGTGACGAAGACGACGACCACCATCGCCACAACCGCGTAGACCACGGCCACAAGGCCGGTGCTGATCAGGGCAACTCGAAGTGAGGCGACATTGACGCGCTCGAGACGCCGGTTCATGCCTCTTCCAGCCTGTATCCCGCACCCCGGACCGTCACGATCTGGATCCCGGTGTTGGGCAGCTTGGCGCGCAGGCGGCTCATCTGGACGTCGATCGCGTTCGACCCGAGCGGCTGGGTCTCGTCGCGCCACGCATGCTCGGCGATTGCCTTGCGGTCCACGACCGCCGGCGACCGCCGGAGGAGCAGCTCCAGGATGTTGAACTCCGTCGACGTGAGGTTCACCGGCGCGCCATGCACTTCGATCTCGCGCCGGGCAGGGTCGAGCGTCAGCGCGCCTCGGGTGATCGCCGGACCGTCGACGTTGCGGGGGCGCCGCTGCAACGCCCGGATGCGGGCCACGAGCTCGCCGAAGTCGAACGGCTTGATCAGGTAGTCGTCAGCGCCGGCATCGAGCCCTTCGATTCGATCCGTCGGGGTGTCTCGGGCGGTGAGCATGAGCATCGCAGTCGGCCGGTTGTGGCGGCGCGCCCAGGACACGACCTCGAGCCCGCTGACACGCGGCATGCGCCAGTCGATCACCGCCACATCGTATTCATAGAAGCGCAGCTGCTCGATCGCATCGTCGCCGGCGGCCACGGCGTCGACAAAGTAGCCGGCCTCCTCGAGGCCCTGGACCAGGACCTCCCGAAGCCCGCGGTCATCCTCCGCGACCAATACGCGCATCAGTACACCAGGCTACGCGCCGGTGGAGCCGCCGCCAAACCCACCGCCGCCACCGAATCCGCCACCACCACCAAAGCGTCCGCCACCGAAGCCCAGAGTGCAACCGTTCGCGCCCGCAGGGGTGATCGTCAGCGCCCGGGCCGCGACGGTACCCGCACTGTTCTTCGGGCCGACCGCGGTCACGCACTCACCAGTCTGCAGGGCGTTCGCCTGAATAACGGTTGACGTGGTCACCCTGACGGTGGTCGGGACGTTGATCGTTGTCGTCACGCCGGTGGTCTGCGTGATGGAGACCGACGTGCCGGTGACCAACTTGACCTGACCGCGCGCGGCGGTGAACCCGGCGGCACCTGCCGGCGGCGAGAAGCTCGGACGCGGCGTGGCGCCTGGTCGTGGGGTGAACGAACCGCCGGCACCGCCGCCGAAACCGGTGACGGCACATGACCCCTTGACCGGCGCGCTGAGGAGGACCGACGTTGCGGTCAGCGTGCCGGTCGCATCCTTGGTGCCGGTGGCGGTGATGCACATGCCGGGAGTGATGTTCGCGAGGGTGCCCGTGCTCGTCTGGGTGATCGTCGTCGCAGCCGCGTACGTCACCGTCGAGTCCCCGGTGGTGCCACTGAGGATGAGCGTCGCCCCGTTGATCTGGACGAGCTGGCCGAAGGCAGCATTGCGGGCGAAACCTCCGCGACCGCCCGCGGACGGAGACGCCGACGGGCTCGAGCCGCCACTGGCTGCGGCACCGCCGCACGCGACGATACCGAAAGCGGCCATGCTGCCGATGGCGCCGAGAAGGGCACGGTTCATGAGGTTGTTTCTCCCAAGAGGATGAAGGTCTTCGTGATCATTCGGCTCGCAGCGCTGCAATCGGCGCGAGGCGAGCAGCACGCGCCGCCGGGTAGACGCCAAAGATCAGGCCAACTCCGGCCGCAACCACAACCGCGATGATCACCGGCGTGGGCGTGATCGTCACCGCGATGTTGGCGAGTCTCGGGACGAGGAATCCTGCGAGCAATCCGGCGCCGACACCGAGCAGGCCGCCGACGAAGCTCAGGGCGGCAGCCTCGATCAGGAACTGACGCAGCAGGTCGCGAGGGGTCGCGCCAAGCGCCTTGCGCAGGCCGATCTCCTGGGTCCGCTCGGTGACCGACACCAGCATGATGTTCATCACGCCGATGCCGCCGACGAGCAGCGAGATCGCGGCCACGCTGGCGAGCAGGATGGTCAGCGTCGTCGTCACCGACGCCGCGGTGCTCGCCAGCGTCGACGCCGAGGTGATGTTGAAGTCCGCCGCTGTGCTGTTGGTGATGTGATGCGTCTCCAGCAGGAGCTGATCGGCTTCGAGGTATGCCGACCCGATCGTCGCCGAGCTCGTGGCGCTGAGCAGAATTCGCTGCACCGAATCCGGGCTGCCTCCGGTGACCTGGTCCTGCGCCGTGGTGATCGGAATGACAGCGAGGTCATCGTTGTTGGTGAACCCGGTGCTGCCGGTCGCGGTGAGGATGCCCACCACATCGAACGGCGCCCCCGAGATGCTCACCTGCGAGCCGACGGTCACGCCCAGGTCCTGGGCCGTCGTCGTGCCGAGCACCACCACCTGTGCGTGCTTGTCGACCTGCTGCTGCGTGAAGAAGACCCCACCGGACAGTGATCGAGCGTTCGCCGTGAGCCACCCGGGCGTGGTGCCCTGGACCGTCGTCGACCAGTTGGTGCTCGTGCTCACCAGGGTCGCGTTCCCCGAAACAACCGGCGCAACCGCCGCGACATCGGGCGCGTCCTGCCTGTCCGCGAGCCCGGTGACGTCTTCCATGGTCAGCGTGTTGGCCGAGCCGGATCCCCCACGCACACCGAAACTCGTCGTGCTCCCGGGCGAGATGGTGAGCAGGTTGGTGCCGAGCGCCGCGATCCGCGAGTTGACCGAATCCGCCGACGCCGTGCCGATGCCGACGGTGCAGATCACCGCGGCGACGCCGAAGAGGATGCCCAGGGTCGTCAGGATCGAGCGCAGCCGGTGACCGAGCAGGCCGCGCACGCCGGTGTCGAAGGTGCGCAGCAGATTCACGCCGCCACCCGGTCGCGAAGCCGGCCGTCCGCCATCTCGACGACCCGCTCGGCGACAGCCGCAACGTTGGGATCGTGCGTGATCAACACGATGGTGTGGCCCGATTTGTTGAGGCCGGTCAGGATGTCGAGCACCTCACGGCTCGCCTTGGAGTCGAGGTTCCCCGTGGGCTCGTCGGCCAGGATCATTGTTGGATCGGTGACCAGCGCGCGAGCGATCGCAACGCGTTGTTGCTGGCCGCCCGAGAGCTGGTTGGGACGGTGGTGCACCCGGTCGGTCAGACCGACTTGCGCGAGCGCGTTGAGCGCCATCTGCCTGCGATCCCGCGCGGCGCGATAGAGCAGCGGCAGCTCGACGTTGCGCCATGCAGACATCGCCGACAGCAGGTGGAACTGCTGGAAGACGAACCCGATGCGTCGATTGCGGATGCTCGCGAGCTCGCGTTCGTTCATGCGGCTCACGTCCTCGCCGGCGAAGCGATACTCGCCGCTCGTGGGCACGTCGAGACACCCGAGAATGTGCATGAGCGTCGATTTTCCGGAGCCGGAAGGTCCCATCACTGCAAGGAAATCACCCTCCTTCACGGCGAGCGACACATCGTCGACCGCGCGCACCGTCGCGTCGCCGCTGCCGTACACCTTGCTCACGTCGAGGAGGCGAATGATCTCCGCGGCCATCAGCCGCCCGTGCGGCCCGCGCCGCCACCACCGCCACCGAAGCCGCCGCCGAACCCGCCTCCTGTGAAGCTCCGACCGGTCCCGGTGGTCGACGATGGAATCGTGCTGGTGATCGTCGCGATCACCACCTGGTCGCCGACCTTGACCCCGCTGAGGATCTGGGTCAGTGTCGCATCCGATGCGCCGACGGTCACGGCAACGGGTTGCGGCTTGCCGTTGACATACAGCGTGACCGTGCTGCCGGCGCCGGTCGTGTGCACGGCGCTGGTGGGAACAGTGGTGACGCCGACAACCTGATTGATGATCACGCGCACTGACGCCGACATCCCCGGACGCAGCGAGGGGCTGGCACCGCTCAGGACCACCGTCACCGGAAAGGTCGCCACGCCCGAGGTGACTGTGGCCTCTTCAGCGACCTCGGTCACCTTGCCGGCCACCGCTTCGCTCGATCCGGCGGCGACGACCTGGGCCGACTGTCCGACGGCGATCTCGTTGACCAGCGCGTCACTGACCGACCCGGTGACCTCGAAGACGCCCGGCGTGATGATCACGATGGCGTGTGTCGCGGAACCACTTGTGCCGGAAGAAGCACCCCCGGTGCCGGCGCTCGAGATCTGCTGGCCGTTGGCAATGTTGACCGCTTCGACCAGGCCGCCGCTCGTCGCCTTCAGCGTGGCGGCGTTCACCGCCGCCTGCGCGTTGCTGACGTTGACCTGGTCAATCGCGACCTGGCTTTGGTCAGTGGCGATCTGCGTGGAAGATGACGTCGATCCGCTTTCGAGTGCGGCGAGGGAAGCCTTGGCATTCTCCCACTGCACCTTGTCGGCGTTGACCTGGCCCTGCGCCTGATCGTCGCTCTGCGCGGCCTTGACCTGCGCCGACTGCCACACCTGGTAGTCCTGGCTCATGGTGGTCTCGTCCTGCGGACAGGGGGGCGTCGTGTCGCCGGGTGTGCAGCCGTCGGCAGCGACGGTCGCCTGCGCGGCTGTGTACGCGGCAGAGGCCTGCGCGACTGTCTGCGCGTTCACGGCTTTGGTGTCCGCGAGGCTGGTCACGGCGTTCTGGTACGACACGTATGCGCTGTTGACCTGCGCCTCGGCCTGCACGAGGGTCGATGCGGATGCACCCGATCGGGCCTGGGTGAGGTTCGCCTCTGCCGACGAAAGGGTCGCTTCAGCCTGGGTGAGACTGGCGTCCACCGTGGTCGGATCCTGGGTGGCGAGGACCTCGCCGACAGTCACGGTCTGGCCGGGCTGCACGTTGACCGCGGTGACCTTGCCCGCGCCCTGGAAATCGAGATCGGTCTCGCCGTCGGCAGCGAGATTCCCGGACAGCGACACCGTCTGCGTCACCGTCCCGAGAGTCGCGAGGCCCGTCCGATAGGAAACACTCGCCGCGTCGCCGCGAGTGAGAAAGAACGTGCCCACACCTGCCGCAACGACCACGATGACGATGCCGATGATGAAAGGCTTGCCCAGCAGGCGACGTCTCACGCTCGATGACTCCCACAGCCGGTTGCTACCGCGACCAACGGCGTGATCGTCGCCCGGGATTCCTTTCAGGAGCGTGACAACTCACCAAGGAGCTCGCGATCGGTGCTCCGGCACGCGCGCTGCGAGTGGGCGGAGCAGGGATCGAACCCGCGACCTCCTCGGTGTAAGCGAGGCGCTCTAACCAGCTGAGCTATCCGCCCGCTGCGACTGTATCTCCAGGCGCGCTCAATTGCTCGACGGTGCCGTCGCCATGGCCAATGACCACCAGGTCGGTCATCCCGAGGAACAGTCCGTGCCCGCTGATCCCGGGGACGGACTCGATCGCCGCGGCGAGGGCGACCGGATCGGGGACGTCCGCGTACTCGCTGTCGGCGAGGAGGTTGCCGTTGTCAGTGATGAACGGGTCACCATCGGCGCCGCTGCGCAACGCCCACGCCATCGAGGTTCGCTCGGTGAGCACGCGGAGTGTTCGGGCGCTCCCGAAACGCACCACCTCGACTGGGATGCGGCCTCGGAGCCCGGACATGTATTTGCTGTCGTCGGCAATAACCACGAATCGCGCGGCCGACGCGGCGACGATCTTCTCGCGCAGCATTGCGCCTCCCCTGCCCTTGATCAGACGCAGCGCGGGATCGATGCTGTCGGCGCCGTCGACGGCGAGATCCAGTCCGTCGGCCCCGAGCTCCTCGACGACGATGCCGTGCTCGGTCGCGAGCGTTGCGCTCGCCACCGAGGTGGCGACAGCGCGCAGCTTCAGGCCCTGATGCACCCGCTCCGCGAGACCGAGGATGAACCAGCGCGCTGTCGTGCCGGTGCCAAGGCCAACTCGCATGCCGTCCTCAACTAGCGGCACCGCAGCCTCCCCCGCTGCACGGCGGGCGGCGTCGACATCCACCCGTGCAGCGTAGCGGTCAGGACGCCAGGCGTCTGCTCAGTTCGTTTGCCGTCGTCGACACCGCGTCGCGATGCAGGCCGTCAGGCTGCCGCATGAAGCGCTCCTGCACGAGGAACACCGCTTCGATGAGCTCCGCCGCCGAGGTCCGTGGACGGAACGTGACCCCGCGACGCCGGAGCGCGACCAGCACCCGCGTCGGGATCGGGCCGCCTCGGAGATTCACTTCTTCGAGCTGCGTGAGCAACCCGTCGAGCTCGCACAGCGTTTCGCGTCGCTGCACCCGTTGTCGTTCCTCTTCTGCTGACCACACCAATTGATTGAGGACGCGGTTTCGGACGAAGGTGGCCATGACGCTCCCTCGGCGCGCCCATCGGGTTCGGGGGTTTGATGTGATGTAGGGTGAGTCGGACCGAACAGATGGACGTCCTGTGGTCGCGATCCTACCGATTTGTGGGCCATTTGCATAGCGGAACACATGTTCGGAGCCTGCAGGAGCGGCACCGCGTTGGAGCCGCTCCCGCAGGTTGAGGGGAGGCAGGTGTTAGGTGCCGAGCAGCTGGATGATGTGGTTGGCGTCCGCACCGGATCCGGTGAGATCGGTGCGCGCGGTCTTGACGTTCTCTGCGGCGCTCTTCAGGTCAACCTGATTGCCCGGCCAGCCTGCCGGCAGGAGGTTGATCACCGACGCGGAGACGCCTGAGATCGAGGTCCGCGACGCGTTGACCTTGCTGGTCAGATCGTTGAGATCTGCCTGCGCTTGTGCTTTCACCGTGGCCGATACCGACGAGTTGTTGATCAACGTCTGCAGTTCGGGGATCAGCGTTGCGAACGTCGCGTTGACCTTGCTCACGCCGTCCGCCGCGATGACCTCGTGAATCTTGGGATCCTCGAGCACGTAGACGCGATACCCGGTGACGATCGTCTGGCAGTCAGTCCATGCCTGGTGGTACGTCGTGTCGCTCTGAATGGTCTTGTCGAGCGCTGTCAGCCCCTGCTCATCGACGCTGATCTGTCCTTCGAGGGTCGTCCGGTCGCCGCTGCTCAGCGCCGCCGAGTCCTTGACGAACGTGTTATCGGCGGCGAGCGTGCTGAGCCGGCGCTGCACGGCGACATTGCAGCGCTCCTTGAGCGTCGCGAGCGTGACTGTGTGCGGCGCCGTGGTCGGGCTGGCAGTTGGCGCCGGCGGTGGCGTGGTCTGGGCGTCGACCGCCACCGCGCCGGCCAGTCCAAGGCCTGCGGTCAGGGTGAGCGTGGCGACGCCACGCGCGAGAATCCGTGTGTTCACTGAAACGGGTCTCCTTCGCTGTTGCTCAGCCCGGCATTGGCAGCGTTGAGCTGTCCGTCAATGGTGCTGAGCTGATTGTCGATGCCGCTGATCTGCTGGTTGATGCCGCTTGTGTCCGGCGTCGCCGTCGGCATGGCGGATTGAGCGGCCGCCGCCGCGCCTTCACTCGACCCGCCGGTCGCGGAGCTGGCCGGCACGGCGGTGCTGGCGCTGCTGCTCGGCCGGACGGCGCCGCACGCGGCGATCCCCACGACCGCTATGCAGCACAGGGCGCTGTTCGTGAGCGCCGTGAGACGGGGCATTCGATTTCTCCTTGGTGCGTCTGTGGATGTCTTTCATCCAACCAGAGCCCCGCGCGTGGCTCCTGAGACCATGCGGAGACGCCGCTGAGAAATCGCCAAGAGATCGCCGCCAGACTCGGCCGCCCGCCGGCGGCGTCGATTCAGGCCGCCGAAGCCTCGCGTGCGCGCGACGGGAGCAGCGCATCCAGCGGACCGGCGTCCTCGACCCGGCGGCTGAACGCCGATGCGAGCGAGGCTGCAAGCACCGGAGCGACCTCCTCGGGACTGTGACCGGCGGCCCCAAGGGTCTCAAGCGACGCGACGCCTGCTCCTTCGATGCCGCACGGCGTGATGCGCTCGAACCAGCTCAGGTCGGTCGCGACGTTCAGAGCGACACCATGGCTCGTGACGCCACCCGCGAGCTTCACGCCGATGGCGCCGAGCTTCCTCGTGCCCGCCCACACACCCGTGTACGGGGGCCGGCGGGTCACCTCCACGCCATATGCGCCTGCGGTTGCGATCAAGCCGGCCTCGAGCGCGCGAAGGTAGCGGTCGACATCACCGTGGGCTGGATGACGGGGGATCGGGAAGATGCCGGCCAGCCGGACGATCGGATACGCGACCAGCTGGCCCGGCCCGTGGAAGGTGACCGAGCCACCGCGATCAACCTCGAGAAACTCAGCGCCCGCCGCGGTCAGCGCTGCGGGCCCGTCGCCGAGGTGCCGAGCCTCTCCCTGGCGTCCGACCGTGTAGACGGGAGGATGCTCGAGCAGGAGCAGCATGTCGTCGGTCAGGGCACCGGACCGGCGCGCCAGCGAGATCTCCCGCTGCAGCTCCCAGGCGTCCTGGTAGCCGACCATCCCGAGCCATGCCCAGCGAAGCACCGGCTCCGTCGTCGACGCGCTCATCCCGCGCGGGCGGCGACCGCCTGCTCGTGGGCGTGGTAGCTGGAGCGGACGAGCGGTCCCGATTCGACGTGCTTGAAGCCGAGCGCCTTCCCGTACGCCTTCAGCTCCGCGAACTCGTCGGGATGCCAGTAGCGGATCAGGGGATGGTGCTTGAGCGATGGGCGCAGGTACTGGCCGATGGTGATGATCTCGATGTCGTGTGCGCGCATCTGGTCGAGGAGTTCCTTGACCTCGTGCATGTCCTCGCCGAGGCCGACCATCAGCCCGGACTTGGTCCGGCTGCGGGGCTCGATGCGCTTGGCCGCGCGCAGCAGATCGAGGCTCCGGTCGAGCTCCGACTTCGGCCGGACCCGGCGGTAGAGCCGGCCGACGGTTTCGACATTGTGGTTGAAGATCTCGGGGATCTCGTCCATCACCGTGCGCAGCGCCGCGTGGTCGCCCTGGAAGTCGGGGGTCAGCACCTCGATCGTCGTACCTGGCGACAGCGCCCGAATGGATCGAATCGTGGCCGCGAACACACCGGCTCCGCCGTCGGCCAGGTCGTCACGATCGACCGACGTGACCACCGCGTGGCGCAGACCCATGGTGGCGACGGCCTCACCCACCCGGCGGGGCTCATCCCAATCGATGTCGCCACCGCGCTTGCCGCTCTTCACCGCGCAGAAGGCACAGGCTCGGGTGCAGACGTCGCCCAGGATCATGAAGGTGGCGGTCCCGTGCCCCCAGCACTCCGCGATGTTCGGGCAGCGGGCTTCCTCGCAAACGGTGTTGAGATTCTGGCCGCGCATGATCGACTTGATCTGCGAGTACCCGTCCCCTGCCGGGAGCTTGACCGTGAGCCACTCAGGGCGCCGGTCCACGCCCTCGGGGAGGAGCCGCTGGTGCAGCGGCCGGGGATCGGCCACAGGAACGGGCCGCAAACGGATCTGGTCCATGGGGCTCTCTCACTCTACACACTCGCTGCGCCACAATCGCCGCGATGAGTTCTCAGCCACCGATCAACGAGCCAGTTCACCTCTACGCACCGGGATCGCCGGAGCGCGCTCGTCTCCGCGCCGCCATTCGCGACATGGAGGCCACGGCCCCGCACAATGTCCCCCTCCACATCGGCGGGCGGAGCGTCGACGGTCACGGGGAGCGAATCACCGTGAGCGCGCCCCACCGCCACACCCTGGCGCTCGTGGAGTCGTCGACCGCGACGACCGATGAGGTCCGCGCCGCCGTCGACGCCGCGCTCGCGGCCCACCACGACTGGTCGACCACTTCCTGGGAGACCCGTGCCTCGGTGTTTCTGCGCGCCGCCGACCTCCTGAGCGGCCCATTCCGCGACCGCCTCAACGCGGCCACCATCCTGGGACAGAGCAAGAGCGTCCATCAGGCAGAGATCGACGCTGCGTGTGAGCTGATCGACTTCTGGCGCTGGAACGTGCACTTCGGCGAGCAGCTCCAGCAGATGCAGCCCGTGTCGTCGGCGGGGACGTGGAACCGCATGGACCACCGGCCGCTCGAGGGCTTCGTGCTGGCGATCAGCCCGTTCAACTTCACGTCGATCGGCGGCAACCTCGCGGCGGCTCCCGCGATCGTCGGCAACACCGTTGTCTGGAAACCCGCGACCACCGCCCTGCTTGCGGCGCAGGTCATCATGGAGATCCTCGAGGCGGCGGGGCTGCCACCCGGAGTCATCAACATGATCGCCGCCCCCGGCGCCGCGGTCTCCGAGGCCGCCGTCAGCCACCCGTCGCTCGCCGGCATCCATTTCACCGGCTCGACGGACACCTTCCAGCATCTCTGGAACACCGTGGCCGCCAATCTCGGCACGTACAAGACGTATCCCCGCCTCGTCGGCGAGACCGGCGGCAAGGATTTCGTGCTTGCCCACCCGTCTGCGTCCAGCAACGCCCTGCTGGTGGGGCTGCTCCGCGGGTCGTTCGAGTACCAGGGACAGAAGTGTTCGGCGTCGTCGCGGGCATACATCCCCCACTCGGTGTGGGAGCAGCTGCGCGATCCGCTCGCTGCGGCAACCGAGGCGATCCCGGTCGGCGATCCCGCGGAGTTCAACACGTTCATGGGCGCGGTCATCGATGAGCCGAGCTTTCGCAAGCACGAGGCCGTGCTGACCGCGGCGCGCTCCGATCCGGATCTCACCCTGGTTGCCGGCGGCGAGTGCGACTCGGACGTCGGGTGGTTCGTTCACCCCACGATCCTGGCGACCTCGAACCCGCAGCACGACCTGCTCAAGCGAGAGCTCTTCGGGCCGATCCTCACCGTCTTTCCGTACCCGGACTCGGACTGGCGCTCGGTGCTCGACCTGGTCGATCGCACCTCGCCGTACGCGCTGACGGGTGCGGTCTTCGCGAATGACCGGGCCGCGATCGACGAGGCCGCGGCACATCTCCGCTACGCCGCCGGAAACTTCTACATCAACGACAAGTCAACGGGCGCGGTGGTTGGTCAGCAGCCGTTCGGTGGCGCGAGGATGAGCGGGACCAACGACAAAGCCGGGTCAGCGCTGAACATGCTCCGCTGGGTGTCACCGCGGGTCATCAAGGAGACGTTCGTTCCTCCAACGGAATGGCGCTACCCCCACCAGGACCCCGACTGACAGCGTCCCCGCACCACGCCGGCAAGCCTTCCGGTTGAACCGGCCGCTATGCCCGCCAGCGCGTGCAGGAGCGAGTGGGTCGCCGCCGGCAGGAGCAACTCCCCGGGTGCCGAGGCGTTCGCCTCGCGATCGACGGTGTCTCGGACGCGACCCGGATCAGGGCCTGGAACCTGCTCTCGTCGATGATGCCCTTCTCCAGAGCGCGCTGCGCCCAGGCCGGCGGGGTCCGAAGCCCCCAAGCATCGAATGCGCCTTGCTCGATCATCGTTCCTCCTGATGATAGCCAGGACGGCCTAAACGAGGGTCGCCGATGGGTCCAGCCCTTCAAGGAGCTTCTGGACTGAGGTCACGAAGCGGGTCGCCTGGAGGCCGTCGTTGATGCGGTGGTCGAATGACAGGCCCAGGTTCATGATCGGCCGGATCGCGATCGCATCGCCGACCACCACCGGCCGTTTCACCACGAGATCCATGGTCATGATCGCCGCCTGCGGCTGATTGATGATCGCCTGGGTCATCACGGCGCCGAGCGCGCCCGTGTTGTTGAGCGTGAAGGTGCCGCCCTGGATCTCGTCCAGCTTGAGATGGTTGCTGCGCGCCCGGGCACCCAGGTCCGCCATCGTGGTGGCCAGCCCGGTGATGCTCAGGCGATCCGCGTCGCGCACCACGGGCACGATCAGATTGTCCTCGAGCGCCACGGCGATACCGAGGTTGATGGCACGCTTGACCACGATGCCAGCGTCGCTCCACGACGCGTTGAGCGTCGGATGCCGTTGCAGCGCCTCGACAACCGCCCGTGCGACGAACGGCAGGAAGGTCAGCTTGACGCCGTGCCGCTGCTCGAACGCGGCCTTCTCGCGATCACGGATCCGCGATACCGCCGACATGTCGACCTCGACCAGCACGTAGGCGTGTGGCGACGTCTGCCGGCTCCGAACCATGTGCTCCGCAATGGCCTTCCGAACCTGCGACAACGGAACGACCGTCTCCCCTTCGGCCCCAGTGAAGGAGGCCGGACCAGCGGAAGCCGGGGCTGGCGTCGGTGCCGCCGAAGGAGCCGGCTGTGGTGCCTGAGTAGGCGACATAGCCGGTGGAGTCGCCGGAGCAGGCACCGCAGCCGGCGTGCGCGCGGCACCAGAAGAGCCAGCAGAGGCGTCCCGCCGCTGCACGTACTCAAGAACGTCCTTCTTGGAGATCCGCCCCCCGATCCCGGTGCCCGTGATCTGGGAGAGGTCGACCCCGTGCTCGCGAACGAGCATGCGGACCGCCGGCGTCACATGGAACCCACCGGCCTGCCCGTTGCCGCCGGCAGCCTCGCCGGACGCGGGAGTCGCCGGAGGCGATTCGGTGAACGCGGCCTGGATCGGGGCCACAGCGGTCTCTCCTCCCGCCTGCGGCTCCACCGGCGCGGTCGGCGCGACAGGCAGCGGACCGCGCAACGGGCGCGGGCTCTGCCACGGGCGCGGCCTCCGCACTCTGCGCCACCGGGGCTGCGACGGCGGCTGCCTCCTGTGCCTG
Source organism: Candidatus Dormiibacterota bacterium (assembly GCA_963756075.1). Lineage (GTDB taxonomy): Bacteria > Chloroflexota > Dormibacteria > Aeolococcales > Aeolococcaceae > Palsa-851. The sequence continues at coordinate 169,294 of CAVWMH010000004.1, forward strand.
AGGTTCCGGAGCAGCCTCCGACGCCGCAGCGCCGGTGTCGATGGAGCAGATGGGCTGCCCCACCGGCACCACCGCTCCCTCGGGGGCGATCAACTCGGACATCACGCCGTCGGCGGGCGCGGGGATCTCGGCGTTCACCTTGTCGGTGATCACCTCGGCGATCGACTCGTACTTCGCGATCGCGTCGCCGGGGTGCTTGAGCCAGCGGGCGATGGTTCCTTCGGTGACGCTCTCCCCGAGCTGGGGCATCGTGACGGTCAGTGCCATTTCGCGAGCTTCCTTGTGTTCGTCTTCAGTACGCGGCGAGCTCGCGGAGCTTCGCCTCGACCTTGTTGGGTGTGACCAGGTAGAACTGTTCCAGCGGCGGCGAGAAGGGCATCGCCGGAATCTCGGGTCCGCCCAGACGCATCACCGGAGCATCGAGACTGTCGAAGCAGTCCTCCGCGATGATCGCCGCGACCTCCGACGCGACGCTGACCGCCAGGTTCGCCTCCTGCACGATCAACACCTTGCCGCACTTGCTGGCACTCGCGACGATGGCGGCACGGTCGAAGGGTCGCAGCGAACGGAGGTCGACGACCTCGCAGGAAAACCCATCTGCAGCAAGGCGATCGGCGGCTTCGAGCGACGTGTGCACCATCATGCCGTAGCTGAACAGCGCGATGTCCGCTCCTTCGCGGACCACCCGAGCGCGATCGAGCGGCACGGTGTACTCGCCGTCCGGCACCTCCCCCTTGATCGCGCGGTAGGCGCGCTTGTGCTCGAAATACAGCACGGGGTCGGGGTCGCGCAGCGCGGCGATGATCATGCCCTTCGCGTCATACGGATTCGACGGCACGACCACGCGGAGTCCAGGAATGTGCGCAAAGATCGCCTCGATCGATTGCGAGTGGTAGAGCGCGCCGTGGACGCCGCCGCCGAAAGGGGAGCGCAGCACCATGGGCACGTTCCAATCGCCGTTGCTCCGATAGCGGATCTTCGCTGCCTCGCTGATGATCTGATCGACCGCCGGCATGATGAAGTCCTGAAACTGGATCTCGGCGATGGGGCGAAGCCCGTTCATCGCCGCGCCGATCGCGACCCCGACGATCAACGACTCGGCGAGCGGGCTGTCGAGCACCCGCCACTCCCCGAACTGCTTCTGCAGGCCTTCGGTGACACCGAACACGCCGCCCTTTGCACCGACGTCCTCACCGAGGATCATCACGCGCTCGTCGCGCTGCATCTCCTCGCGAATGCCGTCGCGGATCGCCTCGATGTACGTCTTCTCGGGCACGATCAGCCTCCCGGCTCGGCGTAGACGTTCAGCATCGCGGTGTCGGCCGATGGCAGCGGCGAGGCTTCCGCCTCGTCGGTGGCACGATTCAACTCGAGCACCAGCTCGCTGCGCATCTCCTCGGCGTCGCCGGGATTCAGGACCCCGAGCTCCTCGAGGGTGGCCTTGAACCGAAGCAGGGAATCGCGTTCCTTGTCGGACTCGAGGTCCTCGGCGGTGCGGTAGCGGCGTTGATCGTCGTCGGAGCTATGCGAGGTCAGGCGGAGCACCTTGGCCTCGACGAGCGTCGGCCCGTCGCCGCGACGCGCGCGCTTCACCGCCTCCCGCGCCGTTTTGTAGCAGGCGATGGCGTCGCATCCATCGACGATGACGCCGGGGATACCGTATCCCTTGGCGCGATCGGCGACGTCCTGCGTGGGCATCTGCTTCTGCCACGGGACGCTGATCGCAAACCCGTTGTTCTCAACGAGGAAGATCACCGCAAGCTTGTGAATCGCCGCAAAGTTCAGAGCCTCGTGGAAATCGCCTTCACTGGTGCCGCCCTCGCCGATCGAGGTGAGCGTCACCGCATCTTCGCCGCGCATGCGCGAGGCGAGCGCGATGCCGGTTGCGTGCAGCAGCTGCGTGCCCACAGGCGATCCCGTGGTGATGATGTTCAACCGCCGGCAGCCGTAGTGCGCCGGCATCTGCCGGCCGCCGCTGTTGGGGTCGGCGGCGCGCTGGAGCACCGAGAGGATGTGATCCTTGGGGGTCATCCCGAGCACCAGCGTCAGCGCGAGATCGCGATAGTAGGGCGCCACCCAGTCGTATGCGGGCCGGAGGTTCATGCCAAAGGCGACCTGAACCGCCTCGTGACCCTCTGCGGAGATCCAGAATGGCGCGCGTCCCTGGCGATTGAGCACCCAGAGCCGCTCATCGAGCAACCGGGAGCCAAGCATGTGCCGGTACATGAGGCGGAGCGTCTCGGCATCGAGGCCGGCGCGAGCCTTGGTCTCAGTCCTCGTCATTGCCACGTGTGGATCATCCCTCCGGACGAGTGAACGCCAGCGGCGGCGCCTCGACGCTCCCCACCCCGCTCAAATGTGGATCGCTTCGCCGCTCACGGCAAGGGCTGCTTCTGAGAGCACTTCGCTGAGTGTAGGGTGTGGCGCGACTGCGTGGCCCATCTCGAAAGCGGTGGTCTCGAGGAGCCCGCCCAGGGCCGGCCCCCAGATGAGCTCGGTCACTTCGTGGCCGATGATGTGGACGCCGAGGACGGTGCCGTCCGCCTTGTCCGCGACGACCTTGCAGAATCCGCCGCTCTCGCCCCAGATCACGGCTCGGCCGTTGCCGCGGAACGGCATGATCCCGATCGCCACCTCGCGCCCGGCGGCCTCGGCCTCGGATTCGCTGAGCCCCATCGACCCGATCTGCGGGGTGCAGTAGGTGGTGCGGGTCACGAGGCGGGGATCGAGCGGGTGCGGGTCGCGTCCGGCGATCGCCTCGACGGCGAGCACTCCCTCGTGCAACGCCTTGTGTGCCAGCTGAAACCCGCCGACGACGTCGCCGACCGCGCTGACCCCGGATTCGCCGGTGCGGAGCATGGCATCGACGGCGATGACCCCTCGATCGACGGCGACCCCGGTCCCCTCGATTCCGATGTCCTCGACGTTGGCCGCCCTGCCCACCGCAACCAGCAGGACCTCGGCCTGCAGACGCTGCTCCTTGCCGTCCGCGTCCGCCACGGTCACGGCGACGCCGCCCTCGTTCCGCTCGACTGAGCCGAGGTCGAGGCGATGCCCGGGCAGGCAGGTGATACCGCGTGCCTCGAACTGACGTTGAAGCTCGACGCCGACGGCGGCGTCCTCGAGGGGGACGAGGCTCGGTAGCATCTCGACGATCGTGACTTCGGCGCCGCAGCTCCGGTAGAGCGACGCAAACTCGACGCCCACCGCCCCCGCGCCGAGCACGATCGCCGATGCCGGGACTCGATTCATCCGCAGCGCCTCGTCGCTGGTGAGCACCACGTTCCCGTCGGCGGGGATGCCCGGGAGCTGCTTGGGCCGTGACCCGGTCGCGATGATCACCGAGCCGGCTTCGAGCGCGACCTCCTCGCCACCGGTCGCAAGGACCGCGAGGCGGCCGGCGCCGTCGAGGCGGCCACGCCCGCTCACGACGCTCACCTTGTTCTTGCGCAGCAGGAACTGGACCCCCTTGTGCAGCTGGCTGACCACCTGGTCGCGACGGCGGCCTGCCACCGCGTAGTCGAACTGGACGTCGCCGGCCGTGACTCCGAACGACTCGGCGTGCCGAAGCTCATCGAGGAGCGCGGCGCTCTGCAGCAGCGCCTTGGCGGGGATGCAGCCGCGGTGCAGGCAGGTGCCACCCACCTTGTCCTCCTCCACCAGGACCACGCTCAGTCCCAGTTGGGCCGCGCGGATCGCCGCAGGGTAGCCGCCCATCCCGCCCCCGAGAATGGCGATGTCAAATCGTTCGGCCACAGGCCTTGAGTATATCGGCGGCGCCCTGCGGCTCAAACGTCGACGACGGTGCCGCGGAACCACGCGGCGCCCACGCGGCCGACGTCAGGCGGAGAGGAAGCGGCGTACGCCGAGGAAGCTGCCGAAGGCGCCGACCGCCACACCGCCGATCAAGAGGACGATGAGCAGGGTGACGGTGTAGCGGACGTCGAACGGCACGCTCAGCAGGTTGCCCTGCGCGGCCTGGACGAAAAGCCGGTACGCACCGAACACCACTGCCCCGGAGAAGATCGCCGCGAGCAACCCTCCGAGCATCCCCTCGAGGATGAACGGCCAGCGCACGAACCAGTCGGTTGCGCCGACGAGCTTCATGATCTCGATCTCCGTTCGCCGTGAGTACACGGCGGTTCGGATCGTATTCATGATGATGACGATGCTGATGGTCAGGAGAATGATCGCGATGATCGCCCCGACCCATTCGATGACCGTGATCACCGTGTTGAGCTTGCCGATCACGTCGGAGTTGTAGTCAGTTGGCGTGGTGCTGTCCACGATCGGCGTGGCCTTGGCTTCAGCGTTGAACTGACTCAGGTCGGTGAGCTTGCGGACGTTGAGGTTCAGCGACGCCGGCAGCGGGTTGCTGCCCAGGACGGCGAGTGCGCTCTGGATCGACGGGTTCTGCGACGCCTGCCGCGCAGCCTGGTCCTTGGTTTCGAAGCTCACCGAGATGACCCGCGGATCGAGCTTGAGGCGGCTCTCGAAATTGGTGATCGCTGGGAGCGACGCGTTGTCCGACAGATAGATCTTGAGGTGGCTCGCGTTCTGCTCCTGGCCCTGCAGCACGGTGTCCACGGAGTGGGTGAAGAGCAGCGATCCCCCGACCAGAAAGATGATCAACCCCATGGTGAATACACCCGCCAGTGACACACCCAGGTTGCGCCGGAAGTTCTGGCCGGCGCTGTGGAGGGCGAACCACAGCGACGCGAGAATCTGCCTCACAGGGTCGCGGTTCCTTCGCGCAGGTAGCTTCCCTCGGCCTCGTCCCTGACCACGCGGCCGTTGTCGATGGCGATGACGCGGCGGCGGACAAGGTCCACCACCTCGCGGTTGTGCGTGGCCATCAGCACGGTCGTGCCGCGATGGTTGATCTGCAGCAGCAGCTGCACGATGCCCCAGGACGTGTCCGGGTCGAGGTTTCCGGTGGGCTCGTCCGCGAGAAAGATGCGCGGCCGGTGCACCAGCGCACGCGCGATTGCGACGCGCTGCTGCTCACCGCCGCTCAACTCGTCGGGAAACTTGTCGAGCTTGTCCTCGAGCCCGACGATCCAGAGGACCTCCTCCACCTTCTCGCGCATGTGGCGCTGACCGGGCCGCGTGACCTGGAGCGCGAACGCCACGTTCTGCGCAACCGTTCGCCGCGAGAGCAGCTTGTAGTCCTGGAAGACGATGCCGAACTTGCGCCGCAGCTTGGGCAGCTTGCGGTGCGACATCCGGCTCACCTCCTGCCCGTCGATGAAGATCCGGCCCGTGGACGGGGCCTCATCGCGGATCAGCAGGCGCACCAGCGTCGACTTGCCGGCGCCGCTCGGCCCCACCAGGAAGCAGAAGTCGCCCTGATGGATCGCCAGATCAACGTCGCGCAGGGCCTCCGTTCCGTTCGGGTAAACCTTGCTAACGCCGTGAAACGAGATGACCGGGCGCAGCGCGTGCTGAGGGGGGGCCGCAGACCGCTCGGCTACCGCCACGCTCACCAGGCTGCCCCCTGGGGCGATGTGTTCATAGGATGGCTTCTGGGATCGCTGCTGGATCGGCGGCCAGTATAAACCGGGGTTCCGGCGGACACCCGCGATATTTCACAGATTGGTCACTTCCGTACCCGGATTTGATCCGACCATCCGATCAGGACGCCTTGGATTCTGCGCCCTCGCGGGCCGCCCAGTGCAGGTACCCCTCGATGAAGGGGTCGATATCGCCATCGAGCACCGCCTGAGCATTGCCGACCTCCACCCCGGTCCGGTGGTCCTTGACCATCGTGTACGGCTGCAGGACGTAGGAGCGGATCTGACTTCCCCACTCGGCCGCGATGAGCTCGCCCTTGAGATCGGCGATCTTCTGCGCGTGGGCGGCCTGCTGGAGGGCGAGCAAGCGGGAACGAAGGACGCGCCAGGCGACGTCACGGTTCTGCTGCTGAGATCGCTCGTTCTGGCAGGTGACCACCACGCCGGTTGGGATGTGGGTCAGACGCACAGCGGAGGACGTCTTGTTGACGTGCTGGCCGCCTGCGCCGCTGGAGCGAAAGACGTCGGTACGCACGTCGTCCGGATCGATCTCGACCGTGACCGTGTCCTCGATCTCCGGGGTCACCTCAACCAGTACGAAGGACGTGTGGCGCCGGTGGGCGGCGTCGAAGGGACTGATCCGGACGAGCCGGTGGACCCCGTGCTCGCCCTTGAGCAGGCCGTACGCCCGCGGACCGGACACGCGGATGGTCGCGGACTTGATGCCGGCTTCATCCCCCACCGACTCCTCGAGGAACTCGACGGGCATGCGGTGCTCCTCGGCCCAGAGGAGATACATGCGGAGCAGCATCTGCGCCCAATCCTGGGAATCGGTCCCGCCCGCGCCCGCATGGATCCCGATCAGGGCCACATGGTCGGTGTACGGGTCGCTGAACAGCAGGTCGATCTGGCGGCGGCCGACCTCCTTCTCCAGGGCGCGCAGCTCCTTCTCGAGATCGGCGGTCATCGCCTCGTCCGGCTCGGCCTCGAGCATCGAGGCAAGCTCTCGCGTGTCGCTGGCGCGCTGGGTCAGCGACTCCCACGTGCTCAGGTCATCGCGAATGCGTGACGCTTCCTGGTTGAGCGCCGCCGCGCGTCGCGGGTCATCCCAGACGTCCGGGGCCGAGATCTCCTGGTCGAGCTCGGTCAGACGGACGCGTTTCGTGTCGAGGTCAAAGATGCCCCTGGAGCTCGGCTATGCGGGCGGCGATGTCGGTGGCGCGGTCAGCAAGCTCGCTCATCTGGCGAGTATTCCACAATGCAGTGATGCAAACCGTCGCGGCCGTCACATCCGAGGCGATCGGCGAGCTGTTCGCCGACGTGCCCCGGGCATTCGACTTCGACGACGTCTCGCTGGTGCCACGGGTCCGGTCGACGCTTGTCCACCGGACCGAAGCCCTGGCTGCAATGGACTTCGGGCCGGTGCGGCTCACGGTTCCCCTGGTCGGCTCGCCGATGCCGGACGTCTGCGGCGTCGACATGTGCCGGGCGCTCGGCGAACACGGTGCGATCGGCATCCTGCCTCGCTTCCAAACCATCAGCGAGCAGGCCGCGGAGCTTGCGGAAGTGGCTGCGGTGGGCGGCCCTCTCGCCGCGGCGCTTGGCGTGACCGGTGACTACCGCGACCGGTTCGCACGCATCGTTGAGGCAGGCTGCAGGATCGTCTGCCTCGACACGGCGAACGGCGCGCACGAGCAGGTCGCGCATGCCGTCAGGTGGGTCCGTGAGCAGGATCCGGCCATTTTTGTCATCGCAGGCAACGTCGCGACCGCCGAGACGTTCCGGTGGCTCGAGGACCTCGGGGTGGATGCGATCCGCGTCGGCATCGCCGGCGGGTCCGTCTGCGAGACGCGCACCGAGACAGGCGTCTATGCACCCACGCCGTACAGCGTCTACGAATGTGTGCAGGTGCGCCGCGACGCGTTGATCATCGGTGACGGGGGGATCCGGAGTCCGGCCGACATGTGCAAGCTCCTCGCGCTGGGGGCTGACTGCGTCATGGTTGGCTCTGCGCTCGCGGGGACGTACGAGGCGCCAGGACGCGTGATCGTCGTTGACGGGAAGAAGTTCAAGATCATGCGCGGGGCGGCGTCGTTCTCGGTGCAGCAGGAATTCGCCGGTGAGGATCCTGAGTACATCGAGGGATCCGAGTCGATCGTGGCGTACAAGGGCAAGGTGGCCGACGTGATCCAGCGCTACGTCGCCGGGCTTCGCAGCTCCATGTCGTACATGGACGCGCGCACGCTCGATGCCTACCGGAGCAACGCCAGCTTCATCCGGATGCGCTAACTCACCTCGGCGATCAGCTCCGCCGACGTCCTCGGGCTGGAGTTCAGCGCCCGTGGCAGTACTTGTACTTCTTCCCCGACCCGCATGGACATGCCTGGTTTCTGCCGACCTTGCCCTGCGGTTTGCCGTTCGCGCCATGACCGGCGCCGTTGCCGTTGCCGTCCGCGCGGCGCGTGCCCTCGGACGAGGACTCGACGATGTTGCGCACGATCGGCTTGCTGACGAGTGGTGTCGACACGCGGGTCCCCGTCGCCCGAGCGAGGGCGCCGCTCGCGAGCGCCGCAGCGGGCCGCGCCGGAGGCACCTGCGCGCCGTCGACCGCGCCGCCGGGCCGGTCCGCGCGAGGAGACGGCGGCGCGGTCGCCTCAGCCGCCCCGGCGGTGGGTGCGGGGACAGCCGGTTCCGACTCGGGCGCCAGGCCCGCCGCGGCCGGATCGGCCTCATTGGGATCCACGCGACGGATCTGGACGTTGAGCAGCGCCCTGACGATCTCGCGCTGGATGTCCTCGGTCAGATCCTGGAACGCCGTGAAGGCCGCCGCCTTGTACTCGACGAGCGGATCCATCTGACCGTACGCCTGCAAGCCCATCCCCTCGCGGAGATGGTCCATCTGCGTGAGGTACGTCAGCCAGCGCGAATCGATCACCTGGAGCATCACGCTCTGCTCGACCTCGCGGAGCAAGTCGGCGCCGTACTCTTCCTCCTTCTCCTCGTAGAGGCCGATCAGCTCACCGCTGAGCGTCTCCGACACCTCGTCGACACTGTTGCCGAGGCTGTCCAGGCTGACTTCAGAGAACGGTGGCAACCCGGCAGCGAGCGTGTGCATCTGCGTCCACAGCCCCTCGAAGTCCCATGCCTCGCGGTGCCGTCCCTCGCAGTACGCGGGGACGTCGGTCGCCACGACGTGCTCGACCATCGAGATGAAATTCGAACGGGTGTCGGTCCCCTCGAGGATCTTGCGACGCTCGCCATAGATGATCTCGCGCTGCTTGTTCATGACGTCGTCGTACTCGACGACGTGACGCCGGCTGTCGAAGTTGTGGCCCTCGACCCGTGCCTGCGCTCCTTCGATCTGCCGCGACACCAGCTTCGACTCGAGCGGAGTGTCCTCATCGACGCCGAGCTTGCCCATGAAGCCCTGCATGCGTTCGCCGCCGAAGACGCGCATCAGGTCGTCCTCGAAGGACAGGAAGAATCGAGACTCGCCCGGATCACCCTGACGACCCGCCCGGCCGCGGAGCTGATTGTCGATGCGCCGTGATTCGTGACGCTCGGTGCCGATGATGTACAGGCCGCCGACGTCGGCGACACCTTCGCCGAGCACGATGTCGGTGCCGCGACCGGCCATGTTCGTCGCGATGGTGACGCTGCTGCGCTGGCCGGCGTTGGCGATGACATCCGCCTCTCGCTCGTGCAGCTTGGCGTTGAGCACGGAGTGCTGAACACCGAGCTTGTCGAGCATCCGGCTCAACCGCTCACTCTTCTCAATGCTTGTGGTTCCGACAAGGATGGGCTGCCCCTTCGCATGCCGCTCAGCAATCTCGTCGACCACGGCACGGTATTTGCCGTCCTCGCCCTTGTAGATCAGGTCGGGCTCGTCGAGACGCACCATCGGCCGGTGCGTCGGAATCGGCACCACCTCGAGGGTGTAGATCTTGTGAAACTCCTCGGCCTCCGTCAGCGCCGTACCGGTCATGCCGGCGAGCTTGTCGTAGAGGCGGAAGAAATTCTGAAAGGTGATGGTCGCGAGGGTGACCGTCTCCTGCTGGACGGCCACGCCTTCCTTGGCTTCGATCGCCTGGTGGAGACCGTCCGACCAACGGCGTCCCGGCATGGTTCGGCCGGTGAACTCGTCGACGATGATCACCTCGCCGTCGCGCACGATGTAGTCGCGGTCACGCAACCACAATGCGTGCGCTCGGAGTGCCTGGTTGATCTGGTGCGCCTCCGCGGCGTGCTCCATCTCGTAGACGTTGGAGATGCCCGTCCATTTCTCGATCTTGTCGACGCCCTCCTCGGTCAGCGTGGCCGACTTGGTCTTCTCGTCGATGGTGTAGTCGTCCTCGGCCACCAGCCGCGGGATCAATCGCGCGTACGTGTAGAACTTGTCGGTCGCCTCGCTGGCCTGACCGCTGATGATCAGCGGCGTGCGCGCCTCATCGATGAGGATCGAGTCCACCTCGTCGACGATGGCGTAGCGCAACCGCCGCTGCACGCACCGGTCGAGCTTCTGCGCCATGTTGTCGCGCAGGTAATCGAAACCAAGCTCGTTGTTGGTCGAGTACGTGATGTCCGCCGCGTACGCCTCACGCCGCGTGCACGGACGGAGATGTTGGAGGCGCGGATCCGGGTGCGTGTCGTCGGTGAACTCCGGGTCGTAGACGTATGAGAGATCCTGCCCCGCAATGACGCCGACGTTGAGCCCGAGGAAGTGATACAGCGCCGCGTTCCAGCCGGCGTCGCGTCGTGCGAGGTAGTCGTTGACGGTGACCAGGTGAGCGCCGCGTGCTTCGAGCGCATTGAGGTAGAGCGCCAGGGTGGCGACCAGCGTCTTGCCTTCACCGGTTTTCATCTCGGCGATCCGCCCCTGGTGGAGGACGATCCCGCCGATCAGCTGGACGTCGAAGTGGCGCATCCCGAGGGTGCGCTTCGATGCCTCGCGCACGACCGCGAAGGCCTCAGGGAGGAGGTCGTCGAGCGCCTGACGGCGCGCCGCCTCGTGCTCCTCCTCCTCGGCGCGCTGCATGGCGAGCTCCTCGGTCTCCTCACTCAGGCCGGCATTGAAGGACTGCCCGTGTGTGACGTCGGCGCCCTCGACGCCAAGGCGCTCGCGGAACTCGCGGGTCTTGTCTCGCAGCTCCTCGTCGGTAAGCGCGGACATCTCCGGCTCGAGTTCGTTGATGAGGTCCACGACGCCCTGGTAGCGCTTGATCTCGCGCTTGACGGGGTCACCCAGGACCTTGTTGATCGGCTTTCGAAAGAGGGACATACTCCTCTTCATTCTGGCAGCCCTCGCCGTTCACGGCACCGCGGCCACCACCACAACGTCGATCAGCGACGCTCCGGCCCGCCCCAGAACTGATGAGGCAGCCTCAACGGTTGCGCCCGTGGTGAGGACGTCGTCGACGAGCCAGACGTACGCGCCGCCCAGATCCGTACCGGTCCAGGCGAAGGCGCCGGCCACGTTGCCCCGTCGCGTCGCCTCGTCCCGGGCGCTCTGGGGCGGGGTGTCGCGGATCCGCCCGAGGTCGTCCATCACGGGGACGTCTCGATCCTCGGCAATGACGGCGGCGAGCACCTCCGACTGGTTGTATCCGCGTTGCCTGCGCCGGCGCGGGCCGAGGGGGACGGCCACCACAGCGTCGGGCGTGAAGAGCCGCGGCCCGCACAACCGGCTTGAGGTCATTGCCGCCAGTTCGCGTAGCGCCCGGCGATCACCGCCGTACTTTCCCCGGTGCAACGCGGACCGGACCGGCTCGACAAACTCGAATCCCGCAAACGCGCTGCCAAGGCGCAGCCGGCGTACTGGCGGGAGCGGCATGGCGCCCATGACGGTTGCGCAGGCTGGGCAGATCGCGTCGTCCGACACCGAATCGCATCCCGCGCAGCGCAGCGGCGCAACCGCGTCGAGCACGAGCCTGAGCAGTGCCGCAAGCATCCATGCAGGTTTGCGTGCGCCCGCCGACGCCGTCCGGACAAAGCGGCGCTACGAGCCCTCGACGAACGCGTCCAGCGCCGCCTGCATGCACGCGACCAGTTCCCGCGCCGACGTCACGCTCAGCTCGAGGGCAACGCGCTCGCTGACCGGACGCCCCGCGTTGACGAAATCGACGATGAGGGCGTGGTCGAGAGTCGCATGGGAAGGGTGGTCGACCGACACCACGGCGTCCGTGATCGGCGTCCAGGCGCCCGCTGCCTTGGCGCTTCCCGTCACCGCCGTCCTCTCAACGATGTACGAGCACATTGGCTTCTCCTAGCTCAGGTGGCGACCGTAAAAGTCGAGGATCAGCCGCCAGCCCTGGACGGCGGCCTCGACCCGGTACATGGGCCGGTCCACGGCGAAGAAACCGTGACCGGCATTCTCGAACGTGTGGAACTCATGCTCCTTGCCGAGCCTCGTGAGCTCGGCGTCGATCTGGGCAACCTCATCAGGTGACGGGTTCTTGTCCTCGGCGCCAAACAGCCCGAGGATCGGACACGAGATCTTCGGCGCGCGATCGATGATGGGCTCCATCCGATAGGGCAACTCCGGCGGCGAGGTGGAGATCACGAACGCCCCGTAGCAGTCGACGGCGGCATCGACCGGCAGCTCGCACGCCACGAGGAAGGACTGCCTTCCCCCCGAGCAGTACCCGATCGAGCCGGACTTCCCGTTGCTCACCGGCAGGCTCCCCAGGAAGCGCAGCGCGCCGGCGGCATCGCCGAGGAACTGTTCGGTGCTGATCCAGCCTCCGGCACGCGCCGCCGCGGCCGCGTCGTCCGGGGCGAGGTCAGGCCCAAAACGGTGATACAGGTTCGGGCAGATCGCGATGTACCCCTCGGCCGCGAACCTGCGGGCGATCTCCTTGGTCGCCGCGTCCCACCCCGGTGCATGGTGGATCACCAGCACTCCCGGGAAGGGTCCGGCACCGAGTGGCCGGGCGAGGTACGCACCGATCGTCCTCGTCGCGATGACCCGCGATGGTCACCGTCTCGGCGAGCATTCCCTGGTACACGTCATTCCTCCAATCACGCGAAGTGGCGGAGGCGACCGTACCGAATCAGGACATTGTCAGGAGGTCTCCCACGCCGACCCCGGCCCGCGCGAGCGCGCCGCTTGGAAGCTCGATCGCCGCCTTGGCCCGACGCACGACGCGTGAGATCCGCCAGGGGCGCAGTCCGTGGTACATGCGCACCACATGGCCGTCGCCGTCGATGAAGGCGACGTCGACTGGGAATCGCATGAAGAACATATGGATGGAGCTGCAGGGACGCAGACAGAGACCGGCGTCAGCCCCGAGCTCGCGGCGGCCCATCAGGCCCATGAATCGCTGCCAGGGAGTCTCGGCCATGGCCACCGCCCCGACCACAGTGGTGCCGGCGGCCGTGGTCAGGCGGAAGCTTCGCTGCGTCGAGGGCATGTCCGCGATCCTAGCGGGCGTTTGCCGGCGCGCAAGCGCCGTCGCTAGGTCGTCGCCTGACTGTCAGGGACGGTGACGCGGACCTCGGTCCCGAGCCCGAGCCCGCTGCGCACCTGGACGCGGCCCCCGACCAGCGCCGCCCGTTCGCGCATCTGGATCAGCCCGAGACCGGCGGTCCGCCCCAGGCGCGCGTCGGTGGCGTTGACGTCGAACCCGTCGCCGTCGTCCTTGACCACCCCGACGACGAGGTGCGGCAGGAACGAGATGATCGCGTCGACGCGTTCGGGGTGCCCGTGCGTCAGAGCGTTGTCGATGCCCTGCTCGAGGATGCGATACATGGTGATCTCCGCGAGCGACCCCATCCGGCGCTCGCTGCCGAGGATGTGGAGGAGCACCGATCCCCGGTCCGACCAGGCCGCCAGGAGCTCTCGGATCGCGCCGACGAGCCCTCGACCCTCGCTGAGCGGGAGCAGTCCGGCGATGACATCACCCAGCTGGTCGGACGCCTCGACTGCCGCGGTCCTGCACCGAGTGCTGGCGCCGGCCGCCGTCTCCGGCTCCCGGGCCAGGCTCCTGCCGATCAGCTCCGCCTCGAGCGCCGCATCTGCAAGGCGCTGCATCGGCCCTTCGAGGATGATGCGGGCGGTCTCCGCGTGCTCGACGTCGGCGATCTCGTAGATCTGGCGAGCGGCCTGGCTGTACCGGCTGGCTCGCTGGTGCGGGTCGGCCACGGACTCGCCCGGCACCTGGGTGAGCTGGCGGCTCACGGTGCGCAACAGGCGCTGCTCGGTGGTGACGTCGGCGAGGCGTGTCCGGATCCCTTCGGCTCGGGTCTCGAGGCGGGTGAGCTCGGTGCTCATCTCGAGGCCCTCGTTGAGGGTCGCCGCGATGTCCGAGAGGATCGCCCGCGAAGCCAGCCCGGGGAGCACCTCGAGCGCCTTCCGCCGCGATTCCTCGGCCCGGCGCAGCCTGAGGAGGAGATTGGCACGCCGGACGCCGATGTCGATCAGCTGGCGCTCGAGGTCGTCGGCGAAATCCTCGAGATCCGCCGCGCGCGCATCCAGATGAAAGCGCAGCCCCGTCAGCGGAGCCTCCGCGACGCGGACGTCGATGTGGCCCGAGGTGGTGGCTCGCTGCGCGGTTCTCACGCAACGATTATCGCCGGACGATGAACCGAAGACGCACCAAGTCGTAGAGAACGCCAAATGAATCGCGCATCGCACTCACCCGGGAGTCCTCCTTGTGCTCCCATCGCACCGGCACTTCGTCGACGGTCCAGCCGAGGCGCCGCGCCCGGAGGAGCACCTCGGCGTCGAAACCGAAGCGAAGCGTGCGCAGCGGCTCGAAGCAGGCGACCGCGGCGTCGGCCGTGAATGCCTTGAACCCGCATTGGGTGTCGTGCAGGCCGCGCAGCGCGGCCAGGCGCAGCAAGCGGTTGTAGGTGCGGCCCATCACCTCGCGTCTCCCCGGTTGGTGCACGTCGATCTGGGAATCGGGCAGCGCACGCGACGCGATGGCGACCGCGCAATTCCCGTGCAATCGAGCCCGCAACTGCTCGACCTCCTCGATCGGCGTGCTGAGATCGGCGTCGCTGAAGACGCGATGCTCACCCTTGGCGCTCAGCATGCCGAGGCGCACCGCCGCTCCCTTGCCGGTGTTGCGCTCCAGCGCGAGCACCTGCAGCTGCGGCCACCCCTCGGCGATGGTGCGCGACATCGAAAGCGTGTTCGTCGCTGCTGCCGTCGTCGACGACCAGCACCTCATACGGCTCTCCGCGCCCGTCAAGGTACGCGCGCATCCGGTCCAGCGTCGCGGGCAGGCGCTGCTCCTCGTTGTACGCGGGAACGACGATGCTCAGCATCAGAGGTCAGCGTCCGGCGCGCAGGGCGGCGGCCTCGCGGCGCTCGAGCCACCAGTAGACCGGGAGCACCGACTGTCGCCGAAGGCGCCACGGCTGGATCGCGAGCCGCCAGGCCCATTCGAGGCCGACGCGCCGCACCGCGGCGGGCGCGCGGCGCACCCGGCCGGCGAGGAAGTCGAGGGCGCCGCCGACGCCGATCCCCGACGCGGCTCCGATCGGCCCGAGATATCGGTCCAGGAACAGCTCCTGACGACCGGCGCCGAATGCCGCGAGGACCACCTCGGGACGCGAATGCTCGACCTCGAGCGCCGTCGTCGTCTTCGGGCGGCCCATCGCTGACTGCGACGATCTTGAGTTCCGGATGGGTCTCGACCATGCGATCGCGCGCCGCGCCGGCCACGCCGGGCGCCCCGCCGACCAGCGCGATCCTGTGCGCCCGGAGCTCCGCCTCCCGGAGGTACGCGACGATCAGGTCCGCACCACCGACGCGTTCGACCTCGGGATGCCCACGACGGCGGAGGGCGCGCACCAGGCCGATGCCATCCGGTACGACCAGCGCGGCCGATTCGAGCACCGAGCTGAAAGCCGGGTTGCGTCGCGCCATCATCACCATCTCTGGGTTGAGGGTGATGACCACGGCGGGATGCGACGTCTCGTCTGCACGGCGCCGTTCCACCATCTCCACGAGCGTCTGCACGGCTGTCGCCATGTCGACGATGTCGACCGGACACCCGAGCACGCGAGCCCGCACCGTCGTTCGCGTGACGGGCGGCGCCTCCACTACCGCTTGGTGTACTGCGGCGCCTTCCGTGCTCGCTTCAGGCCGTATTTCTTGCGCTCTTTCTCCCGCGAGTCGCGGGTGAGCAGCCCCGCAGCTTTGAGCACCGGGCGCAACTCGGGGTCGGCAGCGATCAGCGCGCGGGCGATCCCGTGGCACACGGCCCCGGCCTGGCCGGCGATGCCGCCGCCGAAGACCTTGACTGAGACCTCGAACCGGCCGGTGGTGTCCGTGACGCGCAGCGGTTGCGTGACCACGGTCTCCAGGTCGCGGCGTCCGAAGTACTCGCTCGGCGGGCGGTTGTTGACGACGATGACGCCGTCACCGGGGACGATGCGCACGCGCGCAACCGCCGTCTTGCGACGGCCGGTGGCCTGCTTGTATGCCTCAACTGTTGCGGGCAACGATGATCTCCCCTAGCTCGCCGAACGTGATCGTCTGCGGTCGCTGAGCCTCATGTTTGTGCTCCGAGCCGGCGTAGACGCGAAGGTGGGTCAGCTGCTCTGCACCGAGGGTGTTGTGCTGCAGCATGCCGCGGACGGCGTGCATGATCGGGAATGTCGCGTCGACAGCCATCGCCTCATCAAAGGTGCGCACGCGCCGCCCACTCGGATATCCCGAATAACGGTCGTACTTCTTGAGGGTGCGTTTGCGGCCGGTGACCACGATGTCGCGGGCGTTGATGACGATGACGTGCTCGCCGGTGTTGATGTGCTGCGTGAACTCGGGGCGATGCTTGCCGCGCAGGACGCGCGCGATGTTGGCGGCGAGGCGGCCGAGCGTCTGCCCGCGGGCATCGACGAGGAACCAGCGCTGCTCGAGCTCGGCGGGCTTGGCCTGATAGGTCAACGTGCTGGTCATGCCGCGAGCTCCCGGTCTGCCGCCGCCGGCTCGTAGCGCACCGACCACTGGTGCAGGCCGCGCGCCGGAGCAACCGACAGCGACGGATCACGCATGGTTGCAGTGTCGACAAGCGATCCGACCCACTCCGGCCCAGCACGGCCCTGGCCGACCTTGACCAGTGCGCCGGTGAACGACCGCATCATGCCGCGCAGAAATGCGTCGGCGCGCACCGTGATCGCGACGGTCTCGAGCACCGGCTCGCCCGCCTCGCCGCTGCCAAGCTCGTTGTGCTCGACGCTGACGGATGCGACGTGACGCACCGTGGTGCCGCCGGCGCGGGGCGCGCTCCCGAAAGCTGCGAAATCGTGCGTGCCGACGAGGTTGGCCGCCGCCTCACGCATGGCGTCGAGGTCGAGCGGACCGCGCACGGTCCACGCGTTCCGGCGCATCACCGGCGCCCTGCCGTCTCTGCACACGACGAGATATCGATACGTCCGCTCCACTGCGTCGCGACGCGCATGAAAGCCGTCATGCCGTAGCGCGACACTCCGAACCGCGAGGTCTGCGGGAAGCGTCGCGTTGAGCGCGTTGCGCAACTCGTCAGGCGCCCAGGCACGCTCGAGGGTGCATCCGACCACCTGCCCGTGCGCATGTGCGCCGGAGTCGGTTCGGCCCGCCGCGGTGAGCGCGGGGCTCTCGGACGTGACGGCGTGGAGCGCGCTGTCGAACACGCCCATGGCGGTCCGGACGCTCGGCTGGATCTGCCAGCCGGCGAAATCGGTGCCGTCGTACTCGAGGGTGAGGCTGTAGGTGGGCACGAGTGGCTCGTTCCTACTCGACCAGCTCGATGATCGCCATCGGCGCGGCGTCACTGTGCCGCGGCGGGAGCTTGACGACCCGCGTGTAGCCGCCCGGACGCTCCTTGTAGCGCTCCAGATACGTGGAGAAGAGCTTGTTCGACACCTCGCGGTCGTTGACGTACAACGCGACCTTGCGACGCGCGTTCAGGTCGTCGGGCTTGGCGTCGGTGATGACGCGCTCGACCCATCGACGCAACTCCTTGGCCTTCGCCTCGGTGGTGGTGATGCGGCCGTAGCGCAGCAGCGAGGTCACCTGGTTGCGCGTCATCGACTGGCGATGCGCCGCGCTGCGCCCGAACTTCCGACCTGCGATGCGATGTCGCATGACTGCTTCCGGTTACCTCGCCATCGGCTGGAACAACGTGTCCAGCTCTTCGGGGGTGACCAGCTCGCGCTGCACGAGCTTCTCGCGAATCTCGTCGAGCGACTTCTGACCGAAGTTGCGCAACGTCAGCAGCTCTTCCTGCTTCATCGCCACCAGCTGGCCGACCTTGGTGATGTCGTTCGCCTTGAGGCAGTTGAGGGCGCGGACGCTGAGCTCGAGATCCTCGATGGGGACGTCGGCGAGCCGGCTGGGGAGGTCGTTGCCCCGTGCCTGACGCTGCTGCGGGGCCGCGAGGTTGTCGCCGAACCGCACGAAGAGGCCGAGGTGCTCGGTGAAGAGACCCGCGGCGCGGCTGACGGCTTCAACCGGCGCGAGAGTCCCGTCGGTCCAGACCTCGACGACCAGCTTGTCCCACTCGGTCTCCTGGCCGACGCGGGTCTTCTCGACGAAGAAGTTGGCCTTGCGGACCGGGGTGAAGATGGCGTCGATCGGGATCACGCCGATCGCCTGGCCCTCCTTCTTGTTGCGTTCGGCGGTCACGTACCCCTTGCCGCGCTCGACCATGAGATCCATGCGCAGTTGCGCCTTCGGCGAATCCAGCGTCGCGATGTGCTGACCAGGGTTGCGAATCTCGATGTCGCTCGGGCACTCGATGTCGCCCGCCGTCACGTCACGTGGGCCATGCTGGTCGAGGCTGATCCGCACCGGGTCTGCGCTGTGCGAGAGGACGTTGATCTCCTTGATGTTGAGCAGGATCTCGGTCACGTCCTCCTTGACGTTCTCGATCGAGCTGAACTCGTGCGCGATGCCCTCGATCGAGACCGAGGTGATCGCGGCTCCGGGGAGCGAGGACAGGAGCACGCGGCGAAGCGAGTTGCCGAGCGTGACGCCGAATCCCGGCTCGAGCGGCTCGATCTCGAACTTGCCATAGCCGGCACTGCTCTCGATCTCCTTGACCGCGGGCGTGGTCATCATGTCAATTGCCATTCAGGACTCCTCTACAGGGGACAGGGACGTTGCGCCGATCCCGGCGCGGAGCACGGTCATCTCGAGTAGTACTCAACGATGAGCTGCTCTTCGATTTGTTGTTCCATCTCATGGCGCTCGGGCAAACGTGTGACCGTGCCCTTCAGCGCCCCGGCGTCGAGGGTCAGCCACTCGGGGACCGACCTCCCTGACACCAGCTGCTGCGCATTCTCGAGCACCAGCATCTTGCGGCTGCGCTCCCGAACCTCGACGATGTCCCCGGGGCGCAGCTGCGCGGAGGCGATGTTCAGCGCCCGCCCGTTGACCTTGAAATGTCGATGGCTCACCAGCTGACGCGCCTCACGACGTGAGCTGGCGAGCCCGAGCCGGTAGACGACGTTGTCGAGCCGTCGCTCGAGCTGCTGCAGCAGGACCGTACCGGTGACGCCCTCGGCGCCCTCGGCGCGTTCGAAGTAGTGGCGGAATTGGGTCTCGAGCACGCCATAGATGCGGCGTGCCTTCTGCTTGGCTCGGAGCTGAATGCCGTAGTCGCTTGCCTTGCGACGGCGCGCGAGCCCGTGCTGCCCAGGGAGCAGCCCGCTTCGCTTGTCAAACGTGCAGTTGGTCACACATTTGGCGCCCTTCAGGTAGAGCTTGGCGCCCTCGCGGCGGCAGAGGCGGCAGACGGGACCGGCTTGGTTGGCCATC
>CAVWMH010000005.1:0-238273 GCA_963756075.1 Candidatus Dormiibacterota bacterium
ACCGCGGTCGAGATCGAGGAAGGTGAGCTCGGGCAGCTCCGCCGCACGCCGCAGCAGCAGGTGGAGCGACGTCGTGGTGATCGGCCGCCCACCGAGGCCGGCTATGACGGTGTGCACCTCTTGATCGAGGCCTGACAAGGCAACCCGCACGTCCAGCGAAACGATGCCACCGATCCCCACGGCGAGCGCCTTCTCGATGACGACGACGCGTTTTGCACCGAGCAGCGCACGGCGCACCTCCTCGCTGGGCCAGGGCCGGAACGTCGTGATCCCGAGGACGCCGATGCGCTCGCCCTCGGAACGCAACACATCGACGGTGTCCTTGATCGTCCCCAGCACCGACCCGAGCGCCACGACGATGGTCTCGGCGTCGTCGGTCCGATAGGGCCGGACCAAACCTCCGGATGCTCGCCCGAAGGCGCCCTCGAATGTCCGGCTGATCTCGGGAATGAGATCGAGCGCCTGCATCTGGGTCACATGCGCGAGGTAGCGCACCTCCGTGAAGGCCTCGGGCCCGACCATGGCGCCGATCGAGACCGGATCGTCGGGGTCGAGGACCTGGCGAGGCTCGAACCGTGGGAGGAACGCGTCGACCTGTTCCTGAGTGGGGAGATCCACCTGCTCGACCGCGTGGGTGAGGATGAAGCCGTCCATGCACACCATCACCGGGACCGAGAGCTCCTCGGCGAGCCGGAACGCCTGAATGTGCATGTCAACCGCTTCCTGATTGCTCTCAGCGTAGAGCTGGATCCAGCCCGAATCGCGTTGCGACATCGAGTCCGAGTGGTCGTTCCAGATGTTGATCGGTGCGCCGATGGCGCGGTTGGCGACAGTCATGACGATCGGCAATCCCAGTCCTGACGCGTTGTAGATCGCCTCGACCATGAAGAGCAGGCCCTGGCTCGCGGTCGCGGTATAGGCACGTGCCCCGGTGGCGGAGGCGCCGATGGCGACCGACATGGCGGCGAACTCCAACTCCACGTTGATGAACTCACACGGAGTCAGCCGTCCGCTCTTCACGAGTGTCGAGAGCGCCTCGACGATGTGCGTCTGCGGCGAGATGGGATAGGCGCAGATCACCTCGGGCCTCGACAAGGCGACTGCCTCCGCGACCGCGCGCGAACCCTCAACCTGCTTGAGCACCGGCGACCTCCGCCATGTGCTGACGCACGAATTCGTAGGCACGTTCAGCGCCGGCGACGTTGCCCTCGGCAAGAGCCCCCGAGAATCGGTCGCGTATGGCGGCTATCACCGATGCGAGTGAGATCACGCCGGTGAGGGCGGCGAAGCCGCCCAGCAGCACCGCGTTCGCGATGGGCCGCCCCACCGTCTCACGAGCGATCTCGGTCGCCGGTACCGCCACCACGAGTTCAGGACGCACTCTCGCCGCGAGATCGCCGAGCCCCAGTTCAGAAAGGCTGTGGCTGGAGTTGATGAGCAGGAAGCCCGCTTCCGGCAGGCCACTGAAGAGGTCGACCTGGTGGAGCAGCGTCGGGTCCTGAATGATCAGCGCATCCGGGCGCGCGATCGGCTCATGCGCACGGATCTCGTGGTCAGAGATGCGGCAGAACGCGACCACGGGGGCTCCGGTCCGCTCCGAGCCGAAGCTGGGGAAGGCCTGGGCGTGCCTTCCTTCGCGGAACGCAGCGACAGAGAGCACCTCGGCCGCCGTGACCACGCCCTGGCCACCACGGCCGTGGATGCGCACCTGGAAGAGCATGGGTCCAGCCTAGCCAGACCGCGTTGACCGAACCAGGGCCAAACGTCCTCGACGCGCCATGACCGTGTGCCCTCGTCTCGACACCGGCACGTGGTCAGAATAGCCGCCATGGCGGTGTCTGCTGGAGCAACTCGCGTCCTCGATGAGGATGGCCTGGAAGCCCTCATCGCCGGTTTGCGCAAGCGGGGCTACACCGTGATTGCGCCAACGGTCCACAACGGCGCGATCGAGTATGCACCGGTGACGAGTGCAGCTCAGCTGCCGCGCGGCGTTGGCGATGAACAGTCACCCGGCCGCTATCGCCTGCGAGAGCGTGAGGATGCCGCCCACTTTGGATTTGCCACCGCGCCCTCTTCGTGGAAGCGGTACCTCTTTCCACCGACCACGACGCTCTGGAAAGCTCGACGCGATGAGCACGGAGCCCTGGTGTTCGACGAGACCGCGGCTCCGCCGCCTCGATTTGCCTTCCTTGGTGTGCGGGGATGCGAGCTGGCCGCCATCCTCGTCCAGGATCGGGTGTTCGCCACCAGCTCGCACCCGGACCCCACCTATTCGGCGCGCCGGCAGAATCTGTTCGTCATCGCGGTGCACTGCGGGTCGCCGTCGGAGGTGTGCTTCTGCACCTCCATGGGGACCGGCCCTCGCGTGCGTGAGGGTTTCGACGTGGCGATCACGGAGCTCCTCGATATGGCGGAGCCGCGCTACGTCATCGAGGCGGGAACATCGGCTGGGCAGGAGTTGATTGACGCACTGCCGACGCACCTGGCGACCGAAGAGGACATCGAGGCGGCCGCAGCGGTGACCGACGAATCCGCGCAGCGAATGGGCCGCACCATGGACACGCGCGGTCTGCCCGAGTTGCTCCAGCGCAATCTCGAACACCCACGCTGGGACGATGTCGCAGCGCGCTGCCTGAGCTGCGGGAACTGCACCCTCGCCTGCCCAACCTGCTTCTGCAGTGACGATGTCGAGGCTCAGTCACCGGACGGCGCGACGAGCGAGCGAGTGCGCGAATGGGCATCCTGCTTTTCACGCGACTTTTCGTACATTCACGGCGGCCCGGTCCGAGCCACCGTGCGCAGCCGCTACCGCCAGTGGATGACCCACAAGCTGGGCACATGGTGGGATCAGTTCGAGACCTCGGGCTGTGTGGGATGCGGTCGATGCATCGCCTGGTGCCCGGTCGGCATCGACATCACCGAGGAGGCGGCGGCGATCCGATCAACCGACGGCGCTCGTGCTGCGGCGGCAACATGAATACGATCGCTGATGAGCTGACAGCTCATCGATTCTTTGCCGGAATGGCCCCGGACCATCTCGAGGTGTTGACCGGATGCGCTCGAAATATTGTGATCCCGGCAGGCACATCGATCATCCGCGAGGGAGCCGAAGCCGACGCGTTCTGGGCGTTGCGCACGGGTAGGGTTGCGCTCGGAGTCACGACGCCTGGGAGGGGCATGCAGACCCTCGACACGCTCCATGCCGGCGACGTCCTCGGATGGGCGTGGCTGTTTCCACCGTACCGTTGGCATTTCGACGCCGACGCGCTCGACGAGGTCCACGCGGTGGTGTTCGATGCCGTCTGCCTCCGCGGCAAGTGTGCGGACGACCCCAGGCTTGGCTTCGACCTCGCGCAGCGCGTCGCCGGAATCCTCGGCGACCGGCTCCACGCCGCTCGCCTCCGCATCCTGGATGTCTATGGCGCTCCGACACCACGCTGAAGCGCGGGCGCGCGCCCCGATGACGCCGGTGAGCCATCTGGTTGTCGGGCGCCGCCAGGAGACCTCGGACGCGGTGACCCTCCTCCTGGAGGCTGCCGACGGCTCTCGACTGCGCTACGCCGCCGGCCAGTTCAACATGCTCTACGCCTACGCCGTGGGCGAGGTGGCGATCTCCATCAGCGCGAACCCGGTCGCGGACGGACCGATCGCCCATACGGTGCGCAACGTCGGCGCGGTCTCACGCGCTTTGTGCGAGCTGCAGCCGGGCGACAGCCTCGGCGTGCGCGGTCCCTTCGGGTCCGACTGGGGCGTCGAGAGTGCGGCGGGGCGTGACCTGGTGATCGTCGCAGGCGGGATCGGTCTGGCGCCGCTTCGTTCGGTCATCACCCAGGTCATCGCACAGCGAGATCGCTTCGGCGAGGTGGAGGTGGTGATCGGCACGCGCACGCCCGAGGAGCTCGCCTTCAAAGAGGAGGTCGACGCCTGGCGAGCGCGCGACGACCTCTCCGTCCATGTGACCGTCGACCGTGCGACCCCTGGCTGGCGAGGGACCGTCGGCGTGGTCACGACCGTGCTTCCGCGCATCCATTGTGATCCCGCAGGCATCGCGATGATCTGCGGCCCTGAGGTGATGATGCGATTCACCGCCCTCGCGCTCATGGAACGCGGCATGCCGCCCTCGGGAATCCGTGTGTCCATGGAACGGAATATGCAGTGCGCGATTGCGCAATGCGGACACTGCCAGTTGGGATCGGTGTTCGTCTGCGCGGACGGTCCGGTGTTGACCTGGGATCGCGTCGAACCGCTGCTTGCGGTGCGCCAGCGATGAACACCGTCAAGAAGCCGACGCTCGCGGTCTGGAAGTTCTCATCGTGCGATGGCTGTCAGCTCACACTCCTGGACTGCGAGGACGAGTTGCTGGCGGTGGCAGAGCAGGTTGACATCGCCTACTTCCTCGAGGCGTCGCGCGCCGTCCTCGCGGGACCGTATGACCTCTCGATCGTGGAGGGTTCGATCACGACCGCCGACGACATCGAGCGCATTCGCGAGGTTCGGCGCCTCAGCACCCACGTGATCTCCATCGGTGCCTGCGCCACGGCCGGCGGGATCCAGGCACTCCGGAATTTCGCCGACGTTCGCGAGTTCACGTCCGCCGTCTATGCGCACCCGGAGTACATCCGCACACTCGAGCACTCGACCCCACCATCCGCGCACATCGACGTTGACTTTGAGCTTCACGGGTGCCCCATCGACAAGCACCAGTTGCTCGAGGTGATCACCGCGTTCCTGCACGGACGGCGTCCTCAGATCGCCTCACACTCCGTCTGTGTGGAGTGCAAACGGCGCGGCACGGTCTGCGTGATGGTATCCAAAGGCATTCCCTGCCTCGGGCCGGTGACCCACGCGGGGTGCGGCGCGATCTGCCCCACCTATGATCGCGGGTGCTATGGGTGCTTCGGGCCCGCTGACACGACCAATGTTCCGGGGTTCGTCGACGCGCTGGGGACGAGCGGTATGTCCGGCTTCGACCTCGTTCGGGTCTTTCGAACTTTCAACGCCGACGCCCCGGCATTTCGCGAGGCCAGCACGAGCGCCGAGGCCGGGATGATCAAGCCGTGACCCACACCAACGGGGCATCTCGCACGCTGTCGGTCGCGTCGCTTGCTCGTGTCGAGGGCGAGGGCAGCATGCACGTGGTCGTGCGTGACGGGATTGTCCGTGACGTCGAGCTGCGCATCTTCGAGCCTCCGCGGTTCTTTGAAGCCTTCCTTCGGGGACGCTCATACACGGAGCTACCCGATATCACCGCTCGAATCTGTGGGATCTGCCCGGTGGCATATCAGATGAGTGCCTGCCAGGCGATCGAGAGCGCCTGCGGGGTGGTGGTCGACGACACGGTCCGGGCGCTGCGCCGCCTGCTCTACTGCGGCGAATGGATCGAGAGCCACACGCTCCACATCTATCTGCTCCATGCGCCGGATTTCCTCGGGTACGCGAGCTCGATCGACCTCGCCCGGGACCATCGCGACATCGTCGAGCGCGGGCTCAAGCTCAAGAAGATCGGCAACGACATCCTCAATGTCCTCGGCGGCCGCGCGATCCACCCGGTGAACGTCCGCGTCGGCGGCTTCTACAAGGCGCCGTTGGTCGCTGAGCTGGAAGCGCTCACCGAGCGTCTCAGCTGGGCACGGGATGCGGCGATCGCCACGGCACGCTGGGTTGCAGGATTCGAGTTTCCCGACGTTGCGCTCGAGGGGGACCTCGTCTCGTTGCGCCACGACGACGAATATCCAATCCTCGAAGGGCGTATCGCCTCGACTGCGGGTCTCGATATCGCGGTCGCGGACTTTCCCGACCATTTCACCGAGGAACATGTGGCGCACTCCACGGCGCTCCAGGGGCACGCTCGGACAGGCGGCTTGTACACGCTCGGACCGCTGGCTCGCTACAACCTCAACTTCGGTGTGCTGCCCCCGCTCGTCAAACAGGTGGCGGCCGACGTTGGTGTCGCAGGCAGCTGTCGCAACCCGTTTCAGAGCATCATCGTCCGCGCCCTCGAGGTGGTCTTCGCCTGCGACGAAGCGCTGCGCATCATTGCGGCGTACGAGCCTCCCGCCACATCACATGCCGAGATACTCGCGCAAGCTGGTACGGGCCATGGATGCACTGAGGCACCGCGAGGATCCCTCTACCATCGCTACACCATCGACGCCCACGGCATCATCGGTGATGCCGTCATCGTGCCGCCGACCTCACAGAATCAGCCGTCGATCGAACACAGTCTCCGGCAGTTCGTTCAGGATCGTCTCGATCTCGATGACGCCGAGCTGACCAGGCAGTGCGAGCAGGCGATTCGCAATTACGACCCCTGCATCTCCTGCGCGACCCACTTCCTCGATCTCAGCGTGGATCGCGGGTGAGCGGTCCGACGGTTGTCATCGGGATCGGCAACCGCTTCCGCCGAGACGACGGTGCCGCTCTCCGAGTCATCGAGATGTTGAGCGACCTTGCTCCAGCGTGTGTGCTCCTGGTGGAAAGTGACGGCGAACCCACCCGGCTCATCGATTCCTGGACGGATGTCGAGCTGGCCGTTGTCGTCGAGACGGTGCGCCGTGGTGATCCTCCTGGGACCGTCGCCGCAGTCGAGTGGGAGAGATGGACGGGCGCGTCAGCTACCACCCATCAGGAACATGGGTCGCACAGCCTGGGCGTGCTCGAGGCGATCGCGCTCGGCGACGCTGTCGGTCGCTTGCCCACCCGCCTGCGACTCATCGGCATCGAGCCGGAAGATCTCGGATGGGGTGAGGGGCTCACGCTGGAGGTCGCGCGCAGCACCGAGCGCGCCGCCCGCCTCGTGCGCGACTACCTTCTCGCGACTCCGCCGTTACCCGCGGTGAGCGAGCGCACGACGCGATAGGCCGGCTCCCACATCGCGCTCCGGACCTTGGCCGCGGCGTCGCTCACGTCGGCCCGAGCCAGGCCCTCAGCCTCGGCTGCTCGCGCCACCGCGGCCGCGACCCGCAACGACACCGCTCGCACCTCCTCCACCGCCGGCATGACGGATGACCCCGGCCGCGACGCGTCCACCAACTCCGCCACCGTGTCGGCAGCCGCAAGCAGCATCCCGTCACTGACCACTCGCGCTCGGGCAACGACGGTCCCGAGTCCAAGCCCTGGAAAGACCAGCGCGTTGTTCGCCTGACCGATCACGTAGGTCACGCCCGCGTGCTCGACCGGTGGGAACGGACTTCCGGTTGCGACCAGGGCACGACCGTCGCTCCACGTGATCAGGTCCGACGGAGCCGCCTCGGACAGCGATGTCGGATTCGACAGCGCGAAGATGATGGGACGCGCAGTGTGCGCAGCCATCTCGCGAACCACCGCCTCGGTAAATGAGCGTGGTTGGGCGGCGCATCCGATCAGCACCGTGGGCTGCACCGCCCGCACCACCTCAAGCAAGCCGATGTCGTCTCCGTCACGATGCCAGGTGCGGGCCTCATCTTCACGGCGAGCATACGCACGCTGGAAGTCGCGCATCCCCATGCCTTCCACGAGCAGACCGTGGCTGCCGAGACACCAGAGCCGGCTCTTGGCGTCACCAGGTGTCACGCCTTCGCGCACCATGGCGCTGCAGATGAAGTCAGCGATGCCGATCCCGGCCGTCCCCGCGCCAAAGATCACCACGCGTTGCTCCGCGAGTGCGCTCTCTGCGGCCCGCACTGCCGCGATGACACCGCCGAGCACCACGGCGGCGGTTCCCTGCATATCGTCGTTGAACGTGCACGTCCGATCGCGATAACGCTCGAGAATCCGCCGCGCATTGCTCGCCCCGAAGTCCTCCCAGTGAATGATCGCGTTGGGGAAGCGAGATGTCGCGGACCGCACAAAGCGGTCGATGAACTCGTCGTAGGCGTCACCGCGCACGCGCCGGTGCCTGGCGCCCATGTACGCAGCGTAGGCAAGCAACTCCTCGCGATCAGTGCCGACGTCCAGCATGACCGGGATCACCCGGATGGGGTCGATCCCGGCCGCGGCCGTGTACACCGCGAGCTTGCCGACGGAGATGGCCATGCCTCCCACTCCCCAGTCGCCGATACCGAGAATCTGCTCGGCGTCCGTGGCGACAATCAGGTCGATGTCGTCGGCGCCGGCGCCAAAATTTTCGAAGGCGACGTCGATGCCGTCTGGATCGTCAACACACAGGTAAACCCCCCGCGGGCGTTGGAATTCCTTGCTGTAGCGTTCGATC
Organism: Candidatus Dormiibacterota bacterium; assembly: GCA_963756075.1. Taxonomy (GTDB): domain Bacteria; phylum Chloroflexota; class Dormibacteria; order Aeolococcales; family Aeolococcaceae; genus Palsa-851. The sequence continues at coordinate 8,192 of CAVWMH010000005.1, forward strand.
GCCTCCCCCACCGTGGGCGTGTACACGATCGGAAGCATCTCGGCGAGATGCTCGCTGAGCACCCGGTAGTACAGCACCTCGTTGCGGTCGTGGAGCGAGTCGAGAAAGAGGTGTTTGGCAAGATCCTCGCCTTGATGGCGATACTGCTCGTACGAACGCTCAGCCTGCAGATCGATCGTGGTCACCGCGGTCGGCAGCAGTCCGTGCAGGCCAAGCTGCGTGCGCTCCTCGAGCGTGAACGCCGACCCCTTGTTGAGCACCGGCGCCTCAAGAACATCCAGCCCGCGACGGCTGGTTTCGTACGCGCCATCGGCTGCGATCCTGAACGTGCGCCGCGCGTGCATCGCACCGTGTTGTGCCATCAGGGAGCGATCCCGTGGCGAGTGAAATGGCTCATACGCCGAGCGATGCGCCGGGTCAGCCGCACAGGATGCGTCGTCGGCGGTTTGACGAACGCCCGAGGATGTGCGGCATAGAAGACGACCTTGACGCATTCCACGAGGGCAAGATACGTCACGATCATCGCAACGAGGATCAGGAAGAACTCGGCCGGCAGCGGTGAGAACCCGAGAATATGGGCGAGCGGAGTGAACGGGACAATCGCGCCGACAACTGCACAGAGCAGTGGAACGATGAGCATCGCCGGGCTCGGACGGCTGCGCACGAATGGGACCCGCCGCGTTCGGATCACGTAGATGACAAGGGTCTGCGTGGCGAGCGATTCCACGAACCACCCCGTACGGAATTCACTGTGGTTGGCGTTGAGCAGATCCAGCATGACAAAGAACGTGAGAAAGTCGAACACAGAGCTCACCGGTCCGAATACGATCATGAACCGGCGAACGAACGCGATGTCCCAGGCGGCCGGGCGCGCGAGTGTCTCGGAGTCGACCGCGTCCGTGGGGATGGCAAGCTGCCCGGCGTTGTAGAGGAGGTTGTTGAGGAGGATCTGTGAGGGCAGCATGGGCAGGAAGGAGAGGAACACCGAAGCGACCGCGGCACTGAACATGTTCCCGAAGTTCGACGACGTCGCCATGAGTACGTACTTGATCGTGTTGGCGAAGACGCGACGGCCCTCGACGACGCCGTCGGCAAGCACGCCGAGGTCCTTGTCGAGGAGCACGATGTCGGCCGCGTCCTTGGCGACGTCGGTCGCCGAGTCGACGGAAATCCCGACATCGGCGTGGTGGAGGGCGACTGCGTCGTTGACTCCGTCACCGAGGAACGCGACGTCGACGCCGGTTCGCCGTGTCACCTTGATGATCCGCGACTTCTGATCCGGGCTGACTTGGGCGAAGACCCAAGTCCTTGTGATCGCCCGCATCAGCGACTCGTCGTCCATGGCGTCGATCTCCGCGCCGGTGACCACCGTTCCAGGATCGACACCGATCTGCCGGCACACAGTCGCGGCGACGGTGCCGTTGTCTCCGGTGATGATCTTGACCTCGATGCCGAGCCCGTGCAGCCGGGAGATCGCCTCGCCGGCATCGGCCTTGGGCCGGTCGACAAACGTCAGAAACCCAACCAGAGTCAGGTCCCGCTCGTCGCCTGCAGTGAGCTTTGCGGTGGCGGACGCGGCTCGAGTCGCCACTGCCACGACCCGAGCTCCTTCCGCGAACAGGCCGTCGAGCGTCGCTTCCGCGACCGGGGACACTGAGGTGCAGCGAGCCAGCACCAACTCTGGAGCGCCCTTGGTGACCAGCAACGGCCCGTCCGGGGAGTCCACCAGCACCGACGCCAGCTGCCGCTCGTGGTCGAAGGGGATGCGCCCCAGGCGCCGGTATGTGGCGGGTCTGCCCGGAAGACGGGCGAGCTCTTCGCTCCGCGGGCTCGTCCAGAGCGCCTGGTCAAGAGCGTTGCCGCCGACCGGTCCACTGGTCCCGGCGATCAACTCGTTGCAGACAAGGCCAAAAAGGAACGGTGTGTTCAACGGTTGCCCGTCCGCCGCGAGGCTGCGGTCAAAGGTGATCGCACCTTCGGTCAGTGTGCCGGTCTTGTCGGTGAAGAGGATCTGGATGTTGCCGAGGTCTTCGATGGCGACGAGCCGCTTCACCAGGACTCTCCGGCGGGCGAGCGCGCGCGAGCCGCTTGACAGACCCACGGTCACGATCGCCGGCATCAACTCCGGCGTGATACCCACTGCGATGGCCAGTGAGAAGAGCAGCGCATCCAGGAGCGGCTTGTGGAATGCGACGTTGAACACGAAGATCGTGAGCGTGAGCACAGCGGCAACGCGCACCAGCAGCGTTGAGAAACAACTCAGACCCTGCTGGAAAGCGGAAGCGTTCGCGTGCTCGGTGAGGCCGGAAGCAATGCCTCCGAACACCGTCGTCGGGCCGGTTGCGACGACCACTCCGCGCGCCGCCCCCTCATGCACGATCGTCCCCATGAAGACGCACGAGGCGAGATCCACACCGGCGGCATCCGGCTGAGGCTCGGCTGTCTTGGCAACCGGCAGCAACTCCCCGGTGAGCACCGCTTCGTCGCACTCGAGGGAGTCGACCTCGAGCAGCCGCATATCGGCCGGGACGATATTGCCGACGCTCAGGCTGACAACGTCACCCGGTACCAGCGTGACCGTGTCGACGAGCTGGTCCAGCCCATCGCGCCGGACGAGGGCACGGTGATGGATCTCCCGGTGCAGCGCCGCAACGGCGCTTTCCGCCCGATACTCGTTGACGAAGCTCAAAAGCACGCTCACCGCGACGATGGCGGCGATGATGACCGCGTCGGTCGGATCACCCGTGAACCCCGAAACGGCTGCGCAGCCGAGCAACAGCAGCAGGAGCGGATTGCGGAACTGGCGCAGCAGGACGCCAGTGGCGGTGACGCGGTGCTCTCTAAGGACGTTGGCGCCTCGGGCCTCGAGCCTCACCGCTGCCTCCGCTGCACGGAGACCTTGGTCACCCGAGCCCAGTGCGTCCAGTACCGCCGCGGAGGGCAGACGTGCAGCCTCGGGGAGATTTATGCCATCGACCCCGGCCATTGCTGTACCTGGGGGAGACAACCGGCGGAACCGCTGGGGAATGCTGGCCATGTGTCGAAAGGATCGCCCATTCCGAATGGGGTACAACAGGGCCGACCGTCATGATCTGGAGAAACCGCAATCGCGTCGCTATCGTCGCGCCGTTGCCAAAGTCCTTGATTGTCGCCATGCGGCCTGCGGTCTCTTTGCCAGGACGGCCCCATCGCCGTGCCGTACTGAAGTAGCCTCCGAGCATCGCGCGATCGCGACCAAGAACCGCTACATGGAGGGTTACTGACATGTTTCCGACCATTCTGATCGGGACCGACGGATCGGATTCCGGGGATCGCGCGGTCACTTTCGCGAAGGAACTTGCCCACGAACAGAAGTCTCGGCTGATCGTCGTCCACGTCGATGAGCTGATTCCGGGGCACGGGGGAGCGCATCACGTTCAAGCAATGGAGCCGGAACTTCGGACGAAGATCGGGGAGCAGGTCACCCAAGCGCAGTCGGAAGGCCTCGACGTCGAGCTCGAGACGTACAAGGTCGGCCCCAGTGGCCCGGCTCACGCGATCGCGGACGCCGCCGCGAAATCTGGCGCTGACCTCATCGTGCTGGGCAGCGTCGGCAGTGGGCCGCTCAAGGGCCTTCTCCTGGGAAGCGTCGCACACCGGTTGCTGCAGATCGCACCCTGCCCCGTGCTCGTCATTCCGACCAGGAAGCACGACTGACGCGAGGACCTTTGGCCCTTGCGGTTGCCCTTCTGCGTTTCACATCATGCGTGGATCACAAGGGCGTACCGGCCCGGCGGCAACGGAACCACTCATACACGCGGAGGCACCAAGTCACATGTTCGAGAAGATAGTGGTCGCGATCGATGGGTCGCCATTCTCGGATGCGGCGATTGCTGCAGCCGGTGGGCTCGCCGCCAAGTTGGGTGCGGATGTCGAGGTCTTGCATGTTCACGAGCACGACCTCATTCCTTCGAAAGCCGGCATGAGCCCGGATCTGGAGACGCCCGAGGAGGCCAATGTCGTCGTCGCGGCTGCCATCGAACTGCTCAAGACGAATGGCGTCAGCGCGAACGGGCACGTGCTGCAGTCATCAACGCGCGACGTCCCGCGCAAGATCATCGAATTCACGAACGAGAGCGGCGCGGATCTCATCATCGTGGGACGACGGGGGCTGTCGAGCCTGACGGGTATGCTCGTCGGCAGCGTCTCGAACAAACTCATCCACGCTGCCACTGTGCCGGTGATGGTGGCGCACTAGCCGCTCCTGGGCAGACGATGCGACGAACATTTACCGCGCGTATGTCGTCGGTCATCATTGAGATGGTTGGGTCCTGCGCTCGGACGCTCGGCCCGCACAGACGGTGGCTGATGTTCAGCAGCATCCTCGTCGGAGTGGACCGCTCAGAACACGCGCGGGTGGCGCTCGAGCAGGCGATCGATCTCGCACGCGCTGAGGGAGCGGCCATGACAGTGCTCGTTGCCTACAGCGGCGTCATCCAGTGGGGACCGGCTCCACTGCCACCCGACGCCGTCGACGAGTACCTGACCGGGGTACAAGACGACGCCAAGGCACTCGCTGCCGAGGTCGCCGCCAGGATCCCCGCGGATCTCGCGGCTCAGATGCTCGTCGTGGACGGCTCACCGGCGCCGGCGCTGCTTGATCAGGCCGCGGCAGGCAACCATGACCTCATCGTCGTCGGCTCCCGTGGCAGGGGGGACGCATCCTCACTGCTCCTCGGCAGCGTGAGCCACGCCGTCCTGCACCACAGTCGTGTTCCCGTGCTGATCGTGCACGTGCCCTCCGTCGAGAGGCCGACCACGACAGCGTAGGTCGCCGCTCATGATCCGCGGAGACGCTGCTCGGTGGGGGTTTCACGTGGCGGTCGTCGCGCATCCGCAGTGAGCCACTCTCGATACTGACTGAGCTACCGGATCAGCGCGACCTCTTCGACCTCATGGATGTGGTCGCCGGCTCGATGCGGCCGACGACTGCCTCGGCACACGGGCAGTTCGTTGACCTCGTCCCATGGCGACGAGGGCTCCGGCGTGCGTCGCCGAAGGAATCAACGCGAAAGGACGCCTTGCTTTGTGGCTCAACTCGTGGGCGACACTGCCGAGGAAGAGATCCTCCATCGTGCTGTGTTGCCCATTGCCGACCACGATAAGGTCTGCGTCCTCGACCTCGGCCACGTGCAGGATCTCCGATGCCGGATGCCCTTCGACGACGATGATCCGATGCCTGACGTCCGTCCTGGTCAGGGGGCCGAACAACTCGTTCTTGACATGAGATCGCATATCGTCCCCCAGGTAGTCGAACTCCCGTAGGCGAACCTCCCTCACTGTCGTGCCGCCGTTGGCGCCGATCGGCTTCAGCACATGCACCGCGATGATCTCGGCGCCCCGGGATGCGGCCTCCTCGATTACCCATTCGAGTGCGGCGTCCGATGCCGCCGATCCATTCACTCCCACCACGATCTTCTGCGTGCTCATCACGTTCGCCTCAGGCATCCGAGTATTGCTCTCATCAGGCTCATCTGACAACGAGATCGGAGGCGTGTCTAGAGGCATTGGTCCCGACTGCAGTCCACACGTGTCCGCTTTGACTTCGACCGACGTCCGCTTGAGCGGCGGTCGTCTCGCAGCAACCAGGCCGGCCTTCCAGCCAGGTGCACGTCCTCCCGCCGGCGGTCGGATCGAGTCGGTGTCGAGGCCCGCGCGAACGAGAAGCCACGAAACGACCGAATTCGAGTTCCACATGTCACCAGCGCGAAGTTCGTCCCGACCCCACACAAGCGTCGGCACCTCGGGCACGAGTTCGAGGATCCGGCGGGCGTCTCGCGCGTCGCTGCTGAGATGCACCGGACTGTCGACTGCCTCGTCGACATCGGGGATGACTCCATTGTTCCAACGGCGGAGTTCGTAGCGAAATAGGCGGAGGTGTCCGGCAAGTCGGGAACCGACAGGCCCCTCAGCGACCACGCCTCGCTCGCCGCCTTTGGCGTCGCGGATCGGCGTCATCTCGATCACGAAGTCGCCCTGCTCCACCTTGGCCACCAGGGCCGAGTGGTAGAGCTCCTGGGGCCGCCGTCGCTCACGGAGTGCCATCAGCGCCTCGTACGCACGTCCATTCCAGCGCACGAAGTGGCCGCCGGCGCCGAGAGGGAGCCAGTACAGATCAATCGTCGCGTCAGCACGCGCCGCTGTGTTCAGTTGGCCTCGCATCGTGGGTGGATCCCAGCGTCTTCAAATGCCCTGCCGATGAGGTTGGCCGATGGGGCTTGGTGGCATCGGTGCTTCCACACGTGGAGCGCCGGGTGTTTCTTCACCACCGAGGTCGAGCCGGAACGGCGGGTACTCGTCCCGAAGCAGCATCACGTAGGCAAGGACGCGGAAGACCCAGCGGTTCAGCCCAATGACGAGGTCGAAGATGCCTCGTGGGTAGCGCCCGGTGAACAGCACGGCAATGGCCGCGAAGAGCACGAGTATCGTGATCAATCCCGAGTACGGCGCGGCATACGTGGACGCCCCGTGGACGGCGAGCGCGGTGCCACCAACCAGCACCGCCACAACGAGATAGTGCGGGATGGCGAGAAGCCACCACTTGACCAGCACGAGCCCTCGAGACAGCCGTTCCGGGTAGGGAATATCCAGCGTCGCGGGATACTCTGCTGCTGCGTCGAAGGTGAACGGCGGATAGTGATCCGTGCCAAGGGCGCTGTAGCCGTAGAAGCTGACCCGCCACCACCAGCGCAGAACCCCGACGTTGAAGTCGAAGATCGATCGCGGATACCGCCCCGTGAAAAGGATCGCGAAGAATGCGATCACGGTGAGCACGAACGCCGCAATGAAGAGAAACGCCAGGACGATGTAATGCGGGATGAGGAGTATCCACTTCACCAGCCAGAGCCACCGACTTGGCAACGCGTCAAGATGTCCCTCGATGCGGAGTGGGTAGCTCACGCCTGTCGGAGCCATCGGTGGCGGTGGCGCCGCGCCGTAGTCGGGTGACGGTGGGATTGGCGGAAACGGGGGCGGAACCAAGGTTTGCGACCGGCCGGGTTCCCGAGACCGCGACATGGCGATGCCTCCGAAGAGGAGAGCGCCAGCCACCAGCAGAGCCACGCCGCCGCCAATCAACAACCCAAGCGCCAGGGCGAAGAGAAATGGCGCCGTTGCTCCAACCGACACATCGGCGGCAACGGTCTGCGAGCCGTCCGCATTCATGAGTACGACCGCCCAATGACCGTTTGCAGGGCTCCACGTCACTGACTGCGTGCCGCTACCAGAGACCTTCGCTTTCCAGAATGTCTGGGAAGCCGGCGATGCAGGGGCACCGCCGCTGTGCGGCAGGTAGTCGGGTCCTCCCGACACCCCCACGAATCCCTGCAGTTGGTCATATGCGACCCCGTCGAGGTATTGCCGCACGTCGGCGCTTGGTGCGATACCGATGAACAGTGGACCCGCTGTGCCCGCAGTAGCCACGACGCGCACTGTGCCGAGCGCCCCGGTGGGCACATGCCATCCAGGCGCATCCGTGGCGACATTGAGATCTGTTGCCGCAATTGCATATGAGGAGGACGCCAGACGTGTGCTCGGAGACGTCAGGTAGCCCGCGCTATCCCGCTGCGTTCGGTCAGCCCACATCAACACGCCGCCGCCTGCGAGCAGGCCGAGCGCGATCAACGCGGCGATGCTGCCGAGGATGATGAGCGCGATACCACCGGCGCCACGGGTGCGTTCAGGCTTGGTCGCTGGTCCATAGGGCTGTGCACTCATGGCTGGTCTCCCTGGTTCTCGACGTTCTGTCTCTGAGAGTGATCCTCAGCGCGGCCACGTGCCAGGGTCGAAAGTCACCAGCGCGTCAGGCCACCTGGACTACGTCAGTTGCATGGCGGTTGCGCCGAGAGAAGTGGCTATCGAGTCCGCCCACTCGTCGATGCGATCCCATTTGCGGTAATCGCCATATGGGGCCCGCACCGCTTTGACCATCAGGCGCTCCGAAAGCGACAGCTTCTCTGCGTCGAGGGCGCCATCAAACGTCGCAACGTCCCTGGCATTCAGCAGTGCGCGAAACTCCGCGAGGTCGGCGGCCTCGGGTAACGATTTGGGCCCCACAGGCCCGCTGCTGAACAGCCACAGCGGTGCGCGCACGAGCTCGGCTTGGTGTTGGCGAACGAACGACGATGCCTCCTTCATCCAGCGTCCCATATAGACCGCGCTGCCGATGATCGCCGCGTCATAGTGCTGAAGGTCTTGCACCTCGGAAATTGACATGACGCATCCCTCCAGACCGCGCAGATGCAGGGCTGCGCCGATGCGCTCGGCGATTCCAGCTGTGGCGCCGTGCTTACTCGCGTACGCAATGAGGATGCTCATGCCGACGCTCCCATTTCGGCCCGACGGGGTCTCCAGGCGTGTGCCAGGACCGCGTAGACTTCCGCACCCTCGACGGCTGTCAGAGCAGCGAGTGCCGCCCAGGCGGCGCGTTTCAGTTTTGTGGCGGGGCGGACGGCGCGTCTGCATGCGTATAGGCTGGTCGTGAATGCCGCAGCCGCGCACGTCACGCCGATCGTCGGATGTGTGGCCAAGTACCCAACGGGGCCGCGCACATCGCTGCCGCCTCGTGCCGCCTCGTAGCTGACTACACATACACTCATGGCAGTACCCTCACTGTTACGGGCTTCATATCAGCATGTTGATATCTCCGCTTCCAGTAGCGACAGAGCCGATTGTCACAAGGTAACTACCAACTTCGAATTCAACAGGACGGCGGCGTATCCGAGGAGAGGACCGGTACCCGTTGGCGACCACCCGTATCCCGGAGGCCCCCGCAGCCGACTTGAGATGTGATGAATCCGACAGCGGCGGCGCGAGCCTGGCAGAGACCACCCGTCTCACCCAGGCGGTAGAGGCCGCGCAGCGCGGCGAGGCTAACGGGTGGACCGCTCTGTTCGAGCGCTTTTACCCCGATGTGCATGCCTATGCGCTCGCGCGCCTCGGCGACCTCGCAGCGTCTGAAGACGTGACGCAGGAAGTGTTTGTGGCGGCAGTGACCTCGATCAAGACGCTCCGGGACCGACGGGAACCCGCGGTGCAGGCATGGTTCCTGCACATCTGCCGCTATAAGGTGGCCGACCACATCCGCCGGGCCAGCCGCCAGCGCGGGCTCGTACTCGACGCCCGCCCCCCGGGCGCAGATCCGGGCGCGATCGCTGAGATGAACATGGAGGCGGATCGAGTGCGCAGCGCCATGGTCCACCTCACCGAGGACCAGCGCGATCTCCTGATTCGGCGGTTTGTTCTCGACCAATCGCTGGAGGATGTTGCCTCGACGACGAAGCGGACCGTCGGCGCGGTGAAGTCGATGCAACACCGGGCGCTGGACTCGCTGCGCCGGGCACTCAGTCCGAAGAGGGCGGCGTGACCGACTGGATCGATCCGCAGTTTTCCGCCTCACTCGACGCCTGGCGCCTGAGCAGCCGCCGCGCGCCCCGTCGCCACGCCCGCGAGCGCGCGCACGACGCAATGCTCGACGCCATGGTTGTCGCCTCGCGGCGACCTCGGACGCGAAGCTTCCTCGGCCTTCGCTTGCGTTTCGGCCGAGCGGGCCTCATCGCCTCGACGGCGACGATCGTGGCTGCCACGACCGTCGCCGCAGCGGGATGGAACGCAGCGCCAGGATCGGCGCTGTTCGTGGTACGCGAGGCACGCCAGGGCGTGATGCTCAAGCTTCCTGGCGCGAATGACGTGACGCTCCACCTTCAGTTCGCGGAGTCAAGCATTGCCTACGCGAAAGAGGGAATCAATCCGTCCCAGAGCCTCGCGGACGCGGGCACTGAGCTCAAGGCCGCATTCACGGCACTTTCGAGCGAGCCGTCGTCGCCACTCTGGCCTCGGTACCGACTCGACGAGGCAACCCTGCTCAGCGAGGAATCCGGGCTCGAGTCGGAGAGCCCTTCACCAGCGCCGGCCGGCACCCCACGCCCGACTGGGGACGACACCCCCCGCGCGGGCGCGAATCCTGCCGAGGGGGATGGGAGCGAGAGTCCCTCCTCGTCCATAGGTCGCGGCGGCCCGTCACCGACCGGAGGCAGCGAGAACGACGGGCGCGACGGTGGCCCCTCCCCGAGCCCGGGGCAGACGCCACCGCCCGACGACTGAGGTCAGCGCTCGCGGGCGCGAAGCCGGGCGAGCTGGAGCGCGACCCGCGGGCACTCGTTGACCGCGCGCTCCGCCAGGCGAAGGAGCCGCTTATCCTCGATCGGAGCCGGTGACACGATCGGGTAGCCCCAGGCATCGAGCTTGATGCGCTCGGGCACGATCTCGGCGCAATACTGGACTCCAGTGCATCGAATCGGGTTGACCCGAAGGCGTAGTCCCGAGTCGCTCATCGCCAACCGAACCGAGAGCGAGGAGGCATGGGCAACGGCGTTGCGCCCAACCCCACGCAGGCATGCCCGCTCATGTGGCGCTCGACGTCGGCCGCGAATGTATCGAGAGCAGTGCGGATGTTGTTGACCGCGCCGTCGGGGTGGTTGCAGGCTCCGCGTCCCACGATCTGGTCCGACCAGCGATGGATTCGAGTCAGGTCCCCACGATCGGCGTCACCCGCGGCCAGCCGCGACATCGCCTCGGCAATTGCGCGAAGCCCGAAGACGCACGGCCCACATTGGCCGGCGCTCTCGCGGGCGAGGTAGCGCACGATCCTCGCCGACTCGTCGATGCCGCATCCGTCCTTTCCAAGCATGCCGATGACGCCGCATCCAAGGGAGACGCGCTCCGGGCAGAGCGTTGCCGCGGCCCCGCGCTCGGACCCAAGCCACGTACCGAAGTAGCCACCGATCAGGAGACCCGCCGGAGCCGAGAGCACACCACCGGCGGCGCCGACCACACTCAGCAGCGACGATCCGAGGTCGACCTCGTACACACCCGGCCGGGCGATGTTGCCAACCAGCGTCACCAACCCCGTACCCGGAGCAGCAGCGGTACCGCGCTCACGAAACCACCCGTCGCCCTGTCGCGCAATCAGCGCGACGTGGGCGATCGTCTCGGCGTTCTGCACCAGGGTGGGGCGTCCAAGCACTCCGCGCTCCGACGGATGCGGTGGGCTGAACGACGGCTTCGCCGGTCCTCCGTTGATGCGACGCACGACCGCCGAGGACTCACCGGCGACGTATCGGTGCTGCGTGCGGACGATCCGGATATGCGGTTCCTTGACTTCGTCGCGACGGCGCTCGCCGAGGGCTTGCCGCAGCGCCCGCGTCGCTTGTCGGGCCGAACGCGAGACATAGATGACGACATCATCGGCGCCCACCGCCTCGGCGGTGATCAGCGCACCGTCGATGAGGATGTGCGGCCGCTTCTCCGCGAGGAGTTTGTCCTTCGCCGAGAGGGGTTCTCCTTCGGAGGCATTCACGACGACCACCGATGGCCCCCGCTCGAGCGCGTGCCGGCTCACCACGCGCCACTTGCGATGTGTCGGGAACCATGCGCCACCACGACCGCGCAGACCGCTGCGCTCGATGACATCCAGGAGCCAGTCTCCGCCTATCGGGCGCCGGCCCAGCCGCTGCCGATGCTCGTGCAGCGTCTCCGCGCCGGAGTCGAGTCGCGGTCCAGAGAGCAGGCGCGGAGTCCCACCAGTACGTTCGACATGGAGCGGCGGTGCATCCGCTGGAATGAGAAGCGCAGACGCTGTCACCCCAGGGGCCCCGAGGTGACCAGACGCCCCGTGATCGACGGTCCAGACCCGAACATGGTGATGACCAGGCGAGTGCCCTTGCAGACGGCATAGACCGAAACTCCCACCCGGGCCGGCACATTTGCGCAGACGTTGACGCCGTTGCGAGCAACGCTCAGCTGTGGCAAGGTTTCCATGGGTCCGGCGGGCATGATCACGACGGTCAACGACGTGTCCACGGTGTCCCGTAATCCGATGTCGACGCCGCCGATGTCTTCGTCACTGTGCCGATCAGGGCGTCGGAGAACCCGTGCGTGGCGGAACGGATCGGTGACGCGCTCGGCTTCGAGGTGAGGATTGACGCCGGCGTACCGGCGGTCACCGCCCAGCCCGGTCGGAGCGGACCGGCCACGCTCCAGGCGCATATCGCGTATATCGTCATCACCGCGGCCGCACCGCTTGCGATTCGCACCGGCAGACTGCGCAGGCGCCCGACCAGCAGGCGCTGCCCCAGCATGACGAGCACCGCTGCCATGCACGCGGCGGTGAGGCCGAGCATCCACGGTTCCTGGGAATCCGAGCCGGTTCCGAGCCCATGCACCACCGCCAGCGGCCACGACGCATAGGCGGCCCAGTGGATGATCCGCCAGACGCGGGGCCCGATCCGCCCGCGCAGGAGACTGGTTGCCGTGACCACGAGCAGCAGCTCGGCGGCGAGGACGCCGAGGCCAAGCCAGAAGGTTCGATACGCGCCGCCGAACGGAACCACCGCATCGACGGGCCGAATGCCCGCGAACGGGTCGAGAACCGATGTCGCGATGTGCACTGCCAGGAGCAGGATCGTGAAGAGCGCGAAGTTGCGATGCAGCGCCGCGATCACGAAGCGCGGCGAGCGCCGACCCGTCACCCGGAGCGATGTTGAGATCCCCTGGATCACCACCGCGGTAAGGCACACGATCGTCATCACGCCGGCGCCCCGCGTGGCAAACCACAGCGGGCTGGGGTTGGTCGAAAACGACGCGAGCATCAAGCCGGGCCCGATGTCAGACCGGCCACCGTCCGACCCTCACGATCGAGCCGTCACGCCTGACAAGCCGTGCCGGCACGCCAAGGCTGTCGAGCCATGCGGGCGCGCCTTCTCCCAGCACGATCGAGCGCGGTCGCAGCAGCGTTGGCCTGAGTACACGACGCCGCAGCGACGCTGGCCATCGTCCACGGAGAGGCCGACGGGAGGCCGGTTGCGGGATCGAGGATGTGGTGGAGGACCTCGCCGCCACGGCGCCATGTCCGTGTGCCCGTGCCAGAGGTGGCGATACCGCCGTCAAACACGTGGATGTCCTGCCACTCCGCCGAATCGGTCGCTTCAGCGACCCTGATGCACCACCCGTCGGTGGGACCCGGCCCGGACAACGCCACGTCACCACCACAGGACACCAGGACACCGGTGCCAGCTCGCGCCGCCGCGGCGATCGCAGCGCGGTCGGCGGCCCAGGCCTTGCCGATCGCCCCCACGTCGATCGACGCGCCCTCCGGGAGCGTCACCGTACGGTGGACGCGATCGTGCTCGATGCTCGCCCACCCTGGCGCTGAGCGGATCTGGAGATCGATCGCGGGCCCGTCCACGGGCAGGTCGACGAAGGTCACGGTGTAGCCGATGCGCTCCATGAGTCCGCCGATGGTCGGATCGACCAGGCCGTCTGTGGCCGCGGCCGCCGAAAGAGCGGTGCCGATGACGTCGTCGAGCAGCTCCGAGACGGGAACCGGTCCGGAGCCTGCCGACCTGTTGAGCATCGAGATCTCGGACTCCGCTCGAAACCGAGAGCATGCCCTGTCGACCGCGTCGATCACCTCGCGCGCGGCGGCGGTCGCCGGCGCCAGCGCGTCAGGGTCGACCACCGCCACGACGTTCACCGTGCCCATTGCGCGGAATGCACAAGAGGTCAACACGGATGCGTTGGAGTCGAGTGGCATATCGGGGGCGGCGGGGGCGGCGGCGGCGGCGGGTGTGGCGAGGAACCCTTCGGGACGCTGCCGGGCGCCACGCGAGGCGGGGAGATCACACGCGCCCCCCGGTACGCGCCAGCCGAAGCCGGAACGTGGACAACTTTGATGATCACTGCCGGCGAGGGTGGTGTCGATTGGCGCGGAGCTGCTTCGGGAGGAATCGGCGGCACGCGCTCGACCGGCGCGCTCGTCGTCGCGGCAGCAAAACCCGCTGCGCTGACCGCAGACAAGGCTCCGGTCACCGCTACGACGCCGGAAACGCCGCCGATCGTCCATGACGTGACTCGCTTGAACGCCTTGTCGCGGTCGTCGGGTCGATATTGCGCCACTCAGTTGTCTCCGCCGCCGCCGCAGCTGTCGTCACACCCCGGTGTCGGGGAGGCGGCGGCCGTCGGCCAGGGTGTCGCAGCCGCGCTGGGGCCAACCGCCGAGTAGCGAACCCCGGGCCGTGCAGTCGGTGCGGGGTCGGTGATCACGATGATCTCGTGAACGGTCGGAGGCTTCGTCGGAGCCGGATAGAGGCTATCGGCCCGCAGCGGCGCGCCTGGGAGCCGCGCCGCGACGGTGTGCTGAGCACCGGCGCCGATCCCTGAGAAGGGGCCGATGTGGTCTGCGGCCCCGAAACCGGTGATAACGCCGGCCAGCCCAACGAGCGCGACCGTCGAGAAGAAGTGAGAGCGAGCATGAGGGCGCATGAGGTCCTCCAGGTGGCGAGCGCCGCTACGACGCCGGATACATGCCACTAAGTCGCGCGAGATCCCAGGTTGGATACGGTCTCCCCGCTCTCAGCGAACTCTGAGCATTCGTCAAGGTTGTCTCCAGTTGTCGATGGGACGCTGATGTCACTCAGCACGCAACTTTCGGAGAGTTGAGATGCAACCCGTACCACCACAGCAGGAGCGCGTCGCACGACGAGATCGCGCCCTGGCTCTGCGCCGCAAGATCAAGGTAGTGGCCGGCGCCGGAGGCATCGCAGGGCTCGGTCTTGTCGGCTACTTTGTGGCTGTCGGTGCTCCGAGCAAGACGGCGATTCCAGCGGTGTCGGCCGTGCGAACGGTGACAACCGTCATCACCGTCGGTGACGACGGTGTCATCTCGAAGACGACGACCACCTCGCTTTCGCCGGGAACCGCAACCGCCGGTACCGCGACGAGCGCTGTCACCGTCTCGGGCGGCTCGACCGTTGTCAAGAAGCCCTGAACCAGCGTCGCGACGGCACGTGGTGAAGTTTCCTGTATGAGACCCGCAGCTCGAACGATCGCGAGGCCCGAAACTTCACGGCGAAAGATGTCGTGCGGAGGCAAAGACGGTGAGGTAAAGAGAGAGCCGCCGCTGCTCGGTAACGGACTCGATCGCGGCGACTCTCATTGAGGGGGAATCTACAGCCTGCGCTGCGCACCCTTTCGAGAGGATGAAGTTGGTCTCGACCTCTTGCTCAGTGCAGACGCCGGATGACCAGGGCCAAGCCGAGAACCACGAGAGCAACCGGCCAGACGTATCGCGCGCTCGCCCAGTCGAGCACGCCGAGATTGGCGAGAAGCAGCCACAGTCCCAGAACGATGAAAGCGAGCCCAAGAATCGGCACACTGCGCTCGTGCCGAAACCCAGCTCCTCGCGCTGCCCGCGAGGCTGATGCTTGGTCAACGCCGCCCAACGGATAGGTCGGGGGTGGCGGTGGGGGCGGCCATGCGCCCGCAACCGAGCCGCCGAACTCGCGTCCGACGTCCTTCAGTTCGTTCGCCATGTTGCGGACTCCCTCACCGATGCCTGCTCCGCCGGTCGCGACGGTCGTTCCAGCGGTCGGCATCACGATCCAGAGAATCAGATACGCAAGAACGCCTGCGCCACCTGCTGCGGTGAGGATCACGAACGCGATTCGAACCACGACGGGATCGATGTCGAAGTAGTCGCCGAGGCCGTGACAGACGCCCGCGATGACCCGGTCTTCGGGCCGTTCCAGGCGGCGTTGGGTTTGAGCGGACATGATCTTCCTCCGATGGCGACAACGCGATCACTGGATTCAGTATCTCCGCGCCGACGCCCTCTTCTCCAGTGCTCAAGGGCATCCAAGTCGGGGGTCGAATGTCATCCGCATCCCCGGATCAATGGCGGCCGAGCACTCGCTGCAGCCCATGAGGCGAAGGTTGCGCCGTCGATCAGTGGATCGCGTGCGGCGACCGGTGGCGCTCAGCCCGACCTGCGACCTGAGCAAGACGCACCCAAGCGGCGAGGGCGATGATGAGAACACCAATGGCGATATATGCGGCCTGCAGCCAAGCGAATCCGATCACGCTCCACTCAACGATCTCGAATACGATGATCGCTCCCCCGGCGACTACTGACGCTGGAACGCCGACACTCAGCTTGAGGCGAACGAAGCACGCCGCGAGCAAGCCGGTGCCGCCGACCGCCACCACGAGCAGAGCTGCTGGCAGCGTGTAGTCACTGAACGGGCTGCCCGCCAGTGAGCTCAAGGGAATCTTGATCCATCCGACGAGCAATGCAAAACCGCCGGCGACTGCGGTGACGCCGAGAAACAGGTTCAAGTCGAAAAGCACTGTCCGGATCAGCCCACGATTCATGATCAACCCTCGCTACCAACGCGTTCATTCGTATATCAAGGCTGGCACCCTCCTGCGCGCTGAACAAGGGCCGAAGGTCATCGTCCACGTCCACAAGTGGCACCGATTGGTCGCATGGATACCTTCGGGTGCATCGGGAGCGTGATGGGTGAGCGCGCGAGCCAGGAGGTCACGTGCGCGGCTAGCTAGGAAGGGAACCCTTCACGATTGCGGTTCTCGAACGGCGTGCATGGAGATGCAACCCGCCTGTGAGGCGGACACTGAGGCGCAAGGCAAGCGCTAGCGCGACGATGGCCAGCGCCGTGATCGCGGCGGCCTCGAGCCACTCACCGGGGTCGAGCAGCGCCAATCCATAAAGGAAGCGGCCGGGCTCGAGGGTGAAGGCGAGGACTGCTCCTGCCGCCATCGCAGCCAGGAGACCGAGGCGCCACCAGCCGATCGGTTGGGCCACGCGCCCGACAATCCAGAGGCCGATGCCCAGCAGCACAACCGTGGCGACGGTTCTCGAGTCATCGATGGTACTCCCCGCGGCAATCGCCATCTCAAACGCCGCGTACGACGCGAGGCCGGCAACGACCCCGGCGGGAATTGCGAACGTCAGCGTTCGCGTGACGAAACCTGATCGAGCTCGCTCCGCGCTCGGGGCGAACGACAGAACGAAGGCTGGGACGCCGATGGCCAGCAGTCCGATGAGTGAGAGTTGTCGCGGGAGCAGTGGGAAGGGCATCGCGCGCAGTGCCACGGCGGCCGCAAGCACGATCGCGTATACCGACTTGGTGAGAAAGAAGGTCGCAACGCGCTCGAGGTTCGCGATCACGCGGCGGCCCTCGCCGATGGCGAATGGAACGCTGGCGAATGAATCATGGACGAGTGTGAGACGTGCGACAGCTCGGGCGGCGGCGCTCCCGGACCCCATCGCAACGCTGACGTCCGCGGCTTTGAGCGCCAGGACATCATTCACCCCGTCGCCGGCCATGGCGACAACGTGCCCGCGCGCCTGGAGAGCTCGGACAACATCGCGTTTCTGCCGCGGACTCATACGGCCGAAAATGGTCGTCGCCTCAGCGACGAGCCCCAACTCCGCAGCATCAGTTGGAAGGTCGGCGCCGGAAAGCGGGTGATCCGCTCCATGCATTCCCGCCGACGCGGCCAGCGTGGCGACAGTGGCGGGATGATCGCCGGAGAGAATCTTGACCACGACGCCCTGATCGCGGTAGTAGGCGAGAATCCGGGACGCGTCCGGACGCAGGCGCTCTCGGAGGACGAGCAACGCGAGCGGCTCGACAGCAGGCATGGCTTCATCGATCTCAGGCAGCGAACTGAGCCTCCCCATGAGCATGACCCGGTTCCCCGCTTCCGCCAGCTGTTCCGCCTGCTCACGCACGGCCGACGCACCGGGCGCGATCGCGAGCACATCGGGCGCTCCGAGGATCCACGAGCCCCGGCCTTTGAAGGCTGCGCCACTCCACTTTCGGTCGGACGAGAACGGCACGACGTTGGTCGGCGTCCAATCCCCCGGCGCAGGAAACGCCAGCGCCAACGCAGCCTGCGTCGAGTTGGGATGAGGATCTACCGCTGCGAGCGCGCCGAGCGCTGCGACGACGCTGTTCTTCTCCCCTCCAAGTTGCACCATTGTTGCAACGCTGAGTTGGCCATCGGTGAGAGTTCCGGTCTTGTCGAGACACACCACGTCAGCGCGAGCGAGCATTTCGACGCTGCCCAATTCCTGAGCGATCAGACCGCGTTGCGCAAATCGGACGGCCGCAATGGCGAAGACGACGCTGGTGAGCAGCACGAGACCCTCGGGGATCATGGTCACGAGCCCGGCGACGGAAGAACGTATCGCTTCCACGGGAGTGTCATTCGCCCCAATCTGGCTCACGATCAGCGCGGCGCCGAAGGGGACGATCAGTATCGCGATGATGAGAAGCAGTCGATCGATGCCACGACGCACCTCGGATCGCACCGGAGCGAAACGGCGCGCTTCAGCGGTGAGGGCGTTCCCGTATGCCGCCAATCCCACCCTGGTGCTCCGAATCAACCCGCTGCCCCCGACGACAAAACTGCCGGAGAGCACCTCGTCGCCTTGGCGCTTCTCAGCTGGAGCCGATTCCCCGGTGACGAGCGACTCGTCGATCTCGAGCCCAGTGGAACGCATGACGCAACCGTCCACCGGCACCTGATCTCCGGTGTGCAGATCGATGACATCCTCCACCACAAGAGTCGCGGCGGGGATCTCCTGCTCAACACCGTCGCGTATGACGCGCGCCGTTGGGGTTGTGAGCACCGCAAGGCGATCGAGCGTCCACTTGGCGCGGAGCTCCTGAATGATGCCAATCGGTGTGTTCACGAGCAAGACGAGACCGAACAGGGCGTCCTGCAGCGGTCCGATGACAAGAATCGCCACCAGCAGGACGCCGAGCAACACGTTGAACCTGGTGAAGAGGTTGCTCGCGAGAATCGAGACCACCGTACGGCTCGTCCCGGTTGGAACAGAGTTGACTTCGCCTCGCAGCCGCCGCTGCTCCACCTCGTCCGAGCTGAGACCTTGCTCATCCACCAGGCCGGCAGCGCCGCTGTCCGCGATCAGCGTCAAGGCCGGCCGGGTCATCCTGTCTTGTGAATCGGCGCTTCGTCGTGCTCACCAACCACGGCGCTGAGACGTTCCTCCTCCCCGGACCGATGCAGGCTCAAAACCGCGGACAGACTGTACAGAACGCGGCGCAGTCCGATCAACTCCTCGTCGTCTGGACCGTCCGGATCCAGGGTATCGATCATGCCGGTGAGTACGCGAGACAGATGTGCGACCTCGGCGTGCTCGCGGCGTGCCACCGCGACGCTCTCCGGGCCTCCGATATAGCGGGCGACCACCGGGTACAGACCCTGCTCCTCCTCCTGTTCGTGCGGCAGCAGGTCGTCGTGCAGGAAGCGCTTCACCTCTTGGAGGCGGATCCGGGCAGCAGCACTCGGAAGGCGCCCGAGGTCATCGGCGAGGCGTCTCAGGTGAGCTGTTTCGCGTTCCATCGCCGCGTGCTCGCGAAGCACTTGACGTCCGGCACTCAGCGCCACTTCGGAAGGCCGCGGCTCCTCACGAGCGCCGCGGGCGCGCAGTGCGTTGAGAATCACCGCGACATCGATCGCTTCCTGCACGACGGCGCCGACAACAGGCACGAGGCTGCCGAATGCCGCGACGCCCATCGCGACGAGTGAGAGTCCCATGCCGACGGAGATGCTCTGCA
This sequence comes from Candidatus Dormiibacterota bacterium, assembly GCA_963756075.1. Classification (GTDB taxonomy): domain Bacteria; phylum Chloroflexota; class Dormibacteria; order Aeolococcales; family Aeolococcaceae; genus Palsa-851. Next base: position 27,676 of record CAVWMH010000005.1, read on the forward strand.
ATGCGATGTGGTGGGAGCGGCGGGCAATCTGGACCGCTTCCGCGAGTTGATCGATGCGATCTACCATGAGCACCACGTCCGCCGCCTCGGATGACGCTGTTGCCCCGCGAACTCCCATGGCGACGCCGACATCAGCAGCGGCCAGCGCCGGAGCGTCGTTGATACCGTCGCCAACCATCACGACGATGCCTCGCGCGCGCTCCTGACGCACGACCTCGACCTTCTCGGCTGGGCTGCGCTCGGCATAAACGGCGTCGACGCCGATCGCCGAGGCGATGGCCTGGGCCACGTCTGGGTGATCCCCGGTAACCATCACCACACGGCGCATCCCCGCCCGCCGGAGACGTGCGACGGCACGCCCGCTGTCGGGCCGGAGCGGGTCCTCGAGCACCATCGCCCCGACCAGAATTCCGTTGACGCCAACGAAAACGTTGGCGAGGCCCTCGTAGGCAGTGCGTCTGCGCACGCGCGCGGCCCACGCCGGCACGGCGCCGCCGCCCGCCGCATACGAGGCGCGGCCGATCATCACGTCGCGCCCGTCTACTCTTCCGTGCACACCTCTGCCGAGGTCCTCGTGAACGTCGTCGGGAAGGGCGAGATGAAGGCCCTGGGCGCGAGCTGCCTGGACGATCGGCCGGGCGAGAGCGTGTGTCGAAACCTGATCCAATGACGCCCCGAGTTGCAGCACCTCATCCGCGCTGATACTTCCGTCGGTTTCGATGTCGGCCACTCGCGCTCGACCTTCGGTCAGCGTGCCCGTCTTGTCGAAGAGGAGGACGTCCGCACGTCCCAGCGTTTCGAGCGCCGCGCCGCCCTTGACGACAATGCCACGCCGAGCAGCTCGCGACATCCCCCCAACCAGCGCGATCGGCGCGGCGAGGATGAGGGGGCACGGCGTGGCCACCACCAGCACAGCAACTGCACGCACGGGGTCGCGGGCGAGGATTCCCGACAGTCCGGCGAGCACGATGGTCAGAGGCACGAACCACAGGGCAAACCGGTCGGCAACTCGCACCAACGGTGCGCGCGACTCCTGCGCCTGGCGAACCAGCCGCACGATGCCGGCGTACGTGCTCTCATCAGCGGTGGCGGTACTGCGGAGACGAAACGCGCCACCCGCATTGACGCCACCACTCCGAACGGGATCGCTCATCACGCGTTCCACAAGCGCGGATTCGCCTGTGAGCGCCGACTCATCGAACACGGCGCTGGCACTTGCCAGCAGGCCGTCGACCGGAACCACCTCGCCGGGAGCAACGATGAGCATATCGCCAGAACGGACGGTGTCGATCGCCTGGGTCACCAGCGTGTCACCATCAACGCGGTGGACCACCGTCGGCGCTCGCGAGAGTAGCGCCGACAGCTCTCGGCGCGCCCGTGCAGATGCCCTCGCCTCGAGCTCGCGGCCTGTGGCGAGCATGAGCGCTATGACGGCGCCGGCGAGGTATTCACCGACACCGAGGGTGCCACCCAGCGCGAGCACCGCGACGATGTCGACGCCGGCCCGATGGCGCAGCAGGTCCCGTGCGACCGAGAGCGTCGTCGGCAGCAGCGCGACCGCGGCGGTGGCGCCCCAGAATACGTTTGCCGGCGCGACCGCGCCGGCGATGCGCAGAGCGCCGCCCGCGGACAATCCAGCCACGGCAACGAGTAACTGCAGCGTTTGCAGGCTCGGAAGTCGGGAGTCTCGACCAGCCACGCTCAGGCCGCGCTTCGCGTCTGCGCGGCGAGCGCCGAGCGGACGGTTGCAATGGTTCCGTCCGGGTCCGCCACGTCGATGACCAGGCGCGAATAGTGTTCCTGTTGGAGCTGCATGACGATGGCGTTCGCGGGATCACTCACGTTCCAGAACACGTGCCCGCTCGCGTGATGGAACCTCGGCGCTCCAAGAACACCGGGAAGCCAGCTTCCGAGACCGAGGAAGCCGTGCCACTCCTCTTCTGGGCCAGTCGAAGCGCGATCCACCCGACTGACATGCGCGAGAGGAATCTCAAGTGGCCGCTTGAACGCCAGGAGAGCCGAGGCGCCGGGAAACCGAACCATCACGCTATCGCCCACGAGCTCCACCTGAGCCGCTTGCATCGGGCCAGCTAGTCGAAGTGACAATGCGATGAGGACGAGGCCGAGCAAGACAATCAGAGGTTGCTGGGGATTGCCGCCGATGAGCGCTTCCTCGACACCTTCAAACAGCACCAACATTGCGCCGCTCGCGAGCACAATTTCGGCGGCATTGCGCGCCCGCAGGCCGACGGCACAGGCTGCTGTGAGAGTCCCGCCGCCGACGACCACCACGAGTAGGATGCCCGGCACGAGGTAGTCAGTGAACGCAGTCTCGGACAGAGTACCCCTGGCCATACCAAGCAGAGAGCCATCGGGTCGTGCGATGAAGAGGAGCCCGGCAATCAGTGCGGCGATTCCAACAAGGCCCTCGATGACCATGATGGTCATCCGCGTTCCCTTCTGAGAATTCCCACTACTCATGGACGTGCCTCCTTGGCGAACCCACGAATCGCCTGATTCAACGTATTCAACTAGACGCCTTCTGCGGCTCGCTGACGAGGGGAGGACGTAACCAGTATGTCGGGCCCTTTGGCCCTGGAACGCGCAGGCGGCCGTGGCCGCGCACTCGACCTTCCCTCAGGCTCGGTGGCGTGAGTTCGCGACGCTGTTGATCACCACACTCGTCGCGAAGAGCGCCACGATCAGCCAGAGCACGCTACCCGTAGCGAGGTACACGACTGCACCGACAATCGCGGCGATTATCACGCGAAGGGCTACGGCCCAGACGAATTGAGTGGGAGTCAATCCGAACCATCGGTTGCTCGCCCGATCGGCGATCCTGGCCACGTTGCGCCTCCTTCCCGGCCGTCCCTGAAGTTCGACGAGCGGTGCCGGTCGTGACGATTGTGTGCGAGGCGGCGGCCGTCCGATAAGTGCCGCTTGTCACAGGTAATCCCGCCGCAGGACCCTTCTTATCCCCGGCTCGCCTGCGAGGCGGAGCCGTTGTCTTGCTCGGACCTGGGGGACGTCGGACCCTGGTGGCTCCTCGATATCCCTACCCAGCGGGGATCTCGGCAACTGTCGCCGTCAGAGTCTCCTGCACGCCCGCAGAGGTAAGCGCGGTTATGGTGACCACCTTCCCTGGTTGGAGGTCGGCCAGCGCCGCTGACAAATCGGTCGTCGAGCGAATCGTCGTCCCTCCCAGTTTGACGATGACATCCCCAGTCGTCAGCCCGGCTTTCTCGGCGGGTCCACCTTGGGCCACGGAAGCAACCAAGACACCGACTGGACTGTTCGTGCTGTTCACAACAGTGCTCGTGCGGATGCCGAGATAGGCTCGGTGGGAATTCACCACGTGTCCGTTCGTGATGATCTGATTCGCGATGTCCTTGACAGTGTTGGAGGGAATCGCGAAACCTATCCCGTTTGCGGCGCCGATGGTTGGATCGACTGCCGTGAGCGTCGGGATCCCCACCACGTTGCCCGCCAGATCCACCAGCGCGCCGCCGCTATTCCCCGGGTTGATGGCCGCGCTCGTTTGCACCATGTCCGGCAGAGTGATGGCGCTCGATTCCGAAACGGTTCGATCGACCGCGCTGACGATGCCCTCGGTGACACTGCTCTGGAGGCCGAGCGGGTTACCAACCGCGAGCACGATCATCCCAACCTTGAGCGCGCTCGAGTTCGCGAACGCCGCGGGCCGCAGAGGGCCAGGGGCCCGGATCACCGCGAGGTCACCCACGGGGAACGTACCCAGGAGCGAGGCCGTCTGGGTCTTGCCCTCAGCTGTGGTGACCTGAATCGTTGTTGCCCCCGCGACCACATGGTTGTTGGTGACCACGTCGCCCTTGTCATCGAAGACGATTCCCGACCCGAGCCCGACGTTTGTCTGGATCTGGACGACCGAGGAGCGTACGCGTTCGACCACGGCGACAAAGGCGTTTTGAAGGTTCGCGGCGCCCGTGTCGACGGACGACACTGCTGTGGGCGACGCAGCGACGGAGGTCGGCGGGACCCTCTGCTCGCCGCAGGCTGCGACGAGCAGCGCCACGAGAACGACCGGGACGACAATGCCGACCTTCAGCGTTCTGCTACGCGATGCGCATGCCGGTCCGACGCTGTTACCGACCGGCGTCAACGCTTCCTCACCCGTCACGTGATCGCTCATCCGTTCAAGGTATTCGGACGTGCCGTCGAGAGAAAGGGCCATTGGTCCTCATCGCCGTCGCCGAGTGACCCGGAAGTCCAGCACCGTGTTCTTGGCAACGAGCCGGAGCGCATATTCCGCCTCGCGGCGTCGGCGATACGGCGATGCCTCTTTGTGACCGACCTGACGACCCCGAAGCTAAGCGGGACATACGATATAGGGCGTTTAGTCATGCCCATATGGTGCCTTTCAGCCCTGGCAGCATGCGAACCCCGGAGCCTAGCGTGTAGCTAAAAGAGTCGACGCGTGCAAGCCATGAAGGAGGTTCTGAAATGGCAACGATAGTCGAGAAGACGGAATTCGATGCGGCGGTGTGGGAGGTGACCCCAGGATCGCGTGAGCCAGCGGTGGTCACACCTGTAGATCACAAAGTCGGGGCTGATGTGCTCAGCCTCATCGCGGTGGGCACCATGCTGCTGGGCCTTGGCGTCATGAACACCGGATGGATCACGGTTGGCACCGTCAGCGTGATCTTCCCAGTGCTTGTCGCTTCCGGCATCGGTCTGGTACTGCTGGCAATCTACGCGGTGGTCGGTAAGAGGCTGGCGCTGGCCGGTGGACTCGGTTTCCTGGCAGCGCTCGGTTTCACCTACGTGCTTCTGGGCGCTTCAACGCTGTCGGCTCTCGGAAATGCCGACGTCGCGCAGGCACTTGGGATGACCTTCATGATCTGGGCAATCGTCGGGGTCGTCATCGCGTTGTGGCTGCTGCCCCGCCACTTCTTGATGTCAGTGGTCTTTGCCGTCACTGACGTGGCGCTCTGGGTCGTGATGGTGTCGTACCTCTGGCCCAACACTTTGTCGGTGGATCTGGCCGGGTACCTCACCGTGGTCGCGGCTGGGGTCGCGCTTCTGGTTGGCCTGATCGGGATCGTCTGGCCGGCGGCCATCCGCCGGACTCAGGAAACGGTGCGGATCAGCTGATTAGCCCGTTACTCGCCTGGAAAAGGGAGGCGCCAAGCGCCTCCTTTTTCAATTCCTTCTCCCGGCTCGAGGAATCATCACGTTATCGGCGAATTCGGCGACAGTCTCGTGTACGTCACATCCAGGTCCGGCTCCCATGTTGAACCGTCGCGTGACAGCTCCCCATGAACCCTGATGGTGTTTCCTTCTTCGCTGAACGCGCCGGTCATGCGTTGTGAGAATCCGTGTGATTCCCGCCATAGCCGCCATACGGCGTACTCAGGCGGGGAGGCCAATCCTTCGACGGCGTGCAAGATGGGGCGGATGGAACCATGAGCCGTACACGGCAAGCAGTTGGCGTCATGGCCTCGTCGGCTTCATGCGAGACGCGGCTGGGCGACCATCGAGATTCAGGACTCGTGAGGCGCTGGAGTCGGGAAGGTGACACCGTGCACCTCCATGAGACGCGGCACGCTTGTGAGGTCCATGTCCAAGTCGTACTTTGCGGCCAGCGCGAGCAGGGCCGCCGGATCTGGTGGGCCAGCCGCAACCGCGTCCACCAGCGCCTCGAAGAAGTTCTCGAAGCCGGCGGGTGCGATGATCTCCAGTAGTCGGGCGGGTTCGTCACCCGCGTTCCAGAACGTGTGCCACTGATCGCGCGGCTTGAAGATCAGGTCTCCGGGCTCGCCGTAGACGATCTGCCCACCGAGGTCGGCTCCGACACGCCCTTCGAGTATGTAGCTGTATTCGTCTTCTCGGTGGTGGCGATGCAGTGGAGCAGCCAACGCCCGAGGTGGCATCGGATGCTCGACGAGCGCGAATCCGCCGCCGGATTCAAGACCGCGAATCATCAACCGAGCGCCGATGCTGCCGAGGCTTCCCGCCTTGCCGTCTCGAGGACCAACGATGCGGACTGTCGAGATTCCCATGGCACATGGCTCCTTTGGTTGAACAGTGTGTTCATCTATTGCGTGCCGATGCTAGACTATCGATGAACGCCATGTCAAGCGAAAAGCGCCCATACACGCTGAAGGCTCGCGCCGCGCAGCAGGAGGAGACGCGGCGGAGGATCGTGATTGCGACCGCGGCGCTCCACGAGGAGGTCGGCCCCGCGCTGACCACCGTCTCCGAGATCGCCAGGCGCGCCGGAGTGCAGCGCCTCACCGTCTACAACAACTTTCCCGACGATCACTCACTGTTTGCCGCGTGTGGGGCGCACTGGCGCTCGCTGCACCCGCCTCCAGATGCGGCAAAGGCGATGGCCATCCACGACCCGTGGAAGCGACTTCGCGCGGTCCTCTGCCCTCTCTACAACTGGTACCGGGACACCGCCAGGATGAGCGAGCACGTGCAGCGAGACCGCCTGGTGCTGCCCGCGTTGGACGCAGTGCTTCGTGTGGTGAGCGACGAACGGATGGCAACGTTGGGCGATGAATTGACCGCCGCGATCAAGCCGCGCCCTTCGAGGGCGACACCTACACGTGCCGCCGTTGGACTCGCGCTTGACTTCTGGACCTGGCGGCGCCTCACGTCGCAGGGGCTCACGGATGAAGATGCCGCAGGGCTCATGGTGAACGCGGTGACGAGTGCTGCAGTCGGGCGCGGAGAATAAACGCCCGGGAGAGACAGCACCTCGTCGCCACGGGGGAGTTGAAGCAGGTTCTAGACCGGAGCCAGCGGCCACGGATTCGTCTGCTCCAACTGTGCGGCGACGGCGAGAAGCAGTGACTCCGAACCTGCCGGTCCGATGAGTTGCACACCCAGCGGTAGACCGTCACGCGTGATGCCGGCTGGTATGGCTACCGCCGCAACGCCGGCGACGTTCCACATGCTCGTGTAGATCCACCGACCGACGCCGAGCATCGTCGAGAGCCATCCCCGGCCGCCCCATGTGCCGATCGGCACTGGAGGCGACGAGAGCACTGGCGTGATGAGGACGTCGCATCCGCTCAGCCAACCCTGGATGTACTTGGCGAACCCGCTCTCGCTCGCTGGTCGGACCTTGCGTTGCGCTCGCCGTCCGCGCCTCACCATCGCGACGGTCCGTGGTTCGACCCCTCCCATGTCGACGTGAGCTGAAGTCCTGAGCGATGCCTGCAAGCCACCGGCTGGTGAACTGCGTGGGCAGCATCGGGTATCGAGGATCCGCTTGTGCGACGGTGTGGCCGGCAGCCACCAGCGCGGTTGCCGTGCTCGAGAGCGCGTCGCGAATCTCGCGAGACGGTCGAACGCCCAACACAGGGTGGCGAGTTGAGATTGCGATACGCAGACCGCTCGTCGCCGCCACGGGATCCCGATAGCTGTGGCTATCCGCGAGCACGTCGAGCAACAGCGCTGCGTCGGTCACGTTGCGCGCAAGCGGTCCGAACGCTGTGAGTCCGTACCAGTGCTCGGAATTTCCACCGGGCAGGGGCACGCGACCCGGTGCCGGTTTGACGCCGACGATGCCACAGCAGGCGGCGGGGACGCGAATCGATCCACCGCCATCCGAACCCACGGCAAGGGCGGCCATGCGGGCGGCCACCGCCACCGCCGAGCCTCCGCTCGAGCCGCCGGGGGTGCGGTCCAGGTCCCACGGGTTGCGGGGAGCCGCGAACGCCTCGGGCTCGGTGAACGGCCAGATCGCGAGCTCGGGCATGACCGTCCTGCCCACGACAACCGCGCCGGCCGCGCGCAGCCGCCGCACGATGATCGAGTCCTCCGCGGCCGGCGTCTCGGACGTGGCACGGGAGCCGTAGGTCGTGGGTTCACCGGCGATCTCGATGTTGTCTTTGACGGCAACCGGGACGCCGGCGAGCGGCAGGCTCTCGAGGTCAGACCGGTCGCGCAAGCGTTCTGCCTGGTCACGGGCTGAACGTTCGAGGACCGCAACGAACGCATGCAGGCGCGGCTCCAGCGCGTCGATACGCCGCAGGCTGGCCTCGAGAAGCTCGACGGGGTCGAGGGTCCGGGATCGTACGAGCCGCGCCATCTCGGTAGCGGGGAGTCGTGTGAGGCCGTCATCGTGGCCGTCACGGATCTCGACGGGGGTCGGCGGCGCGCTGTTGGTTGTCATGCGCGGACCGTACGGGCGGCCGAGGCCTCCGTCCATCGACAGTTCTGTCGATTTTTCAGAGGCCCTACGGATCGAGAAGATCGTTCTCCATTGCGAACACCGCAGCGGCCGCTCGCGTCGAGATCCCGGCCTTCTCGTACACGTGCGCCAGATGCGTGTGCACCGTCGACACCGAGATGTGCAGCGCTGTGCCGACCTCGCCCATCGACATGCCGCGGACGATGAGCCGGAGGACGTCCACCTCACGCTCGGTCAGCCCGGCAGGTCGCGTCCGTATCCGCCGTCGAGTCTGCCCCGCAGCTTCGAGCACGCACTCGACGCATTCGGGGTCGAGAGCCATCCCGCGCATCGTGTGAGCGGCAGCGTCAGGGCTATGGGCGGGCCGATGTGGGCGCGACTCCGTGAGCGCGCTGTAGACGTCGGCGGCTGCGAGAAGCCGGCAGTCGCTGTCCTGCTCAACCGCGCGCGAGGCACGATGGTATCCGCTGCCGTCGATCCGCTCGTGATGCATGCCGGCGATGCGCCCAGCTTCCGTCAGTGCCGAAGACCGCGCGAGGATCCGCTCGGTCTGGTAGGCGTGCAGCCGCACGCGTTCCCACTCCGCGCTGCTCAGGGGGCCGGGACGCTCCCATATCCCGGTGGGCACGGCAGCGCGCCCAAGGTCATGCAGCAACGCGGCGCGGCGCAACGTCGTCACCGCGTCATCCGCCCTTCCCCGAAGGCGCGCTGCGCGCTCAGCCACTCGCGCCACGCTGCCCGAGTGACCGTGGAGGTGCGTCCCCTTCAGATCCCCGACGATCGCGAACGCAGCAGCCACGTCGTCCAATCGCGTGTCAGGCACCTCGAGCGCAGGGCGGGGTTCCGCTGCGAGCAGTGCCGGCAGTGGATCCTCCACGTTCAACGCGCCGCCCGAGTCCGAGAGGACTTCAAGGATGGTCTCAACGACGTCGGGGTCCAACGCGTGCCCTGCCCAGCGGCGCAGGATCGATTCAGCGTCTGCAGCCCCAAGTGATTGCTCGAACATCACCAGCGCGGAGGCTGCAGCTGCAATACGGGCGCTCAGATGAATCGCGTCTCCGCGGAGGCCCTGGGGATGTCCACGTCCATCCCAGCGCTCGAAGCCCTGAAAGAGGGCGCTGGTGACGTCGTCGCTCAGACCGAGGCGCACTCCCAATTGCTGCGCCACCTCACAATCCGCGCGAGCTGCGTCAGCCGCTATGCGCGATCCGCGCGTCGCGCCGACCGCAAGCACGCCCAAACGGTGCCTGACGGGCACCTCCCGAGCAACGCGCCTCACGAAGGCGAGACCCTCGCGCGCGGTCGTGGGATCGATGCGGTCGCCCTCGCGTCGCACGAGGATGTCGTCGCCGCCAAGCCAGTGTGCGTAGTCGTGCGATGTCGCTGTGCAACCGAGCGACCGGAGCAGCGTGACGTACTGCGCATCGCGCCGTCCCGACGCCCTCTCGCCGATCTGTTCCGCCACCCGCGTTGCGAGCAGCGCGGCGCGCAGCGCCTGCTCGGCGGGGCGGCCGTGCGCCAGATCGGTCACGACCGAGAGCGCGGCCAGCGGCTCCAGGATGCGGAGTGTCATGGTCCGACATGTTGAAGGCAGAGCGGCGCTCAGCGGGACCGGCGATCCAAGCAACGTCCGAGTAAAGGCGGAGTCGGCGTAATCACCCAATCCGCGTCTAGAATCATCGACTTCGTGATGCAGGACCCGCCGGAGACCTACATTCTCTGGCACTGCGCCGGCCTCGGGAGCAGCGAATACGCGTCCCTGAGGTCACGGGATGATGGTTACCACCTGCAGGGGTTGACCGTCATGCCACTCTAGGCAATCCGTGCCAAATCGAGTACGGAGTTGCCGTCGACGCGGCGTGGTCGCCCTACATCGTGACGGCCACTAGCGACACCGGTGCCCGTCAGCCCGTGACAACGCTGGCTGGCTTCAGTAGCGAAAACGCCGTCGCCACCACGTGGGAGAGCGGACGCTCAGTTCTCAAGAATGCAGAGCCGGCGCGACTGTGCGCGCCGCTCCATACCTAGGCCTCGAGCTGCGGGGCATCGCATGCTCCGCGTAGCCGCGGCGACTCTCGACCGCTATGGTCAAACACGAGTTCCCGCCACGCCTCCCCTCGCACGATGTACCCCACGTTTGCGTGACTGACTCCGAATACCGATGCGATGGAACGGTACGTGGTTCCGTAACGCGCCATCCGTCTGATGGATAACACGTCACCGACTCTCAGCTTGGCATTGGGATGGCGTTCGCCGCGGAGTAGACGGCGATTGAGCATTTGCTGCTCCCAAGTCGTCCAACGACAGTTGCCCGGTTCGTAGCTGCCATCGTTGTTGATCCGATCCAGCGTCAGGTTGTCAGGACACGGACCCATGTCGGCGAGAAAGTCCTCGAAGCGGCGCCAGCGATCGCAAACGGTGATTCCGCGCCCGCCATAGCGCGTCCAGTCGGCGCTCGTCGGATTCGTGCAACGCCTCAACATGTCCCTCCAGGCGTGGTACGTGCGAGTGCCGCCGCCTGCTGTGTGTCCGTGGCGACGCCGCATGCACGAATCGAAGCAAGGCGTCGCGCCCTCACCGCGGACAGTCGAGGGCGGGGCGGAGATGATGTCCAGACGTCTGATGTGACGGGCCGAGATGCAGCGGCGGTTGATTGGAACGCCAAGTGCGGCTCCCTGTCTGGCGGTGAGCGGGAGACGGGACTCGAACCCGCAACTTCAACCTTGGGAAGGTTGCACTCGACCATTGAGTTACTCCCGCACGGATCCCGACTACGCCTGGAAGGTTCCTCCCCTGCGTGGCCGGTTACGCCAGCGTCCGTTCATCTCACCACCACCATAGCGCACCGGTCAGGAGACCTTGGAGGCTCTCGTGACCGGCTCGTCACGATCGAGGCGCTTCACCGGGCCATGCTACAGCCGTGATCCGAATACGAGCAGCGCCAGGCCTCCGGCTGGGCATGGCGCTGGTATGCGCTCTTGTCGTCGTGAGCGCCTGCAGCGGACCGTCCGCACAGGCGATTCCCACGCCGTCGGGAGGCGGGCACCTCGGTCTATCGCCCACTCCGTTCGCCACACCCACAGCGTCGGCCTTGCCTTCGGCGCAAGCGACAGCTACAGCCCGAGCGACTCCGAAGGCAACGCCAAAGCCAACGGCGCGGACCACCTCCACGAAGCCCCCCGCCGCCTCAGGACCGCGAACTGTCCTCGGCGGCTGTCAGGTCTTCCCGACGAACAACCCCTGGAACCAGAACATCGCGAATGCACCGGTCAACCCGATGTCGGCAACGTACATCGCCTCGATCAACTCCACGAAACACTTCCTGCACCCCGACTTCGGGTCGAACCCCACCTACGGCATCCCCTACACGATCGTTCCGGCGTCGCAGAAGTTCGTGCCGATCACGTTCAACCCATATGGAAGCGAGAGCAATCCGGGCCCGTACCCCATTCCGCTGAACGCCCCGGTGGAATCGGGCAGCGACCGCCACGTGCTCGTCCTTGACTTCGGGCAATTGCCACCTCTACGAGATGTACAACGCCCAGCAGTCCGGCAGCGGCTGGGTCTGCGCATCGGGCGCAGTGTTCAACCTGAGCAGCAACGCGCTGCGTCCCAACACCTGGACATCGGCGGACGCGGCCGGCCTCCCGATCCTTCCCGGGCTCGCTCTGTACAGCGAGGTCGCGGCGGGCGTGATCAACCACGCGCTCCGCTTCACCGTTGCCGACACGCAGAACGGCTTCATCCACCCCGCGACGCATCAGGCTGGCTCGAGCAACTCGAGTTTTCCGCCGATGGGACTCCGGCTGCGGCTCAAGGCTTCGTTCAGCCTCGCGGGCTTCAACGGCGAGGCGCTGGTGATCCTCCGAGCCCTCAAGACCTACGGCATGATCGTCGCCGACAACGGCAGCAGCTGGTACATCAGCGGGTCGACCAACTCGCGTTGGAACGACAACAATCTCAACGAGCTCAAGTCCGTCCCGGGCAGCGCATTCGAGGCCGTCGAGACAGGACCGATCCTGCACTAGCGCCAGTACGCGCAATCTACCTCGGGGATGCCTCGAGCTCGACCACCGAGTATTTCGCCTCTCGGTAGCCGGATCGGATCAGCTTCTTGTCGAGCTTGCCGACGCTCGTTTTTGGGAGCTCGTCGACGAAGGCCCAGCGTTCGGGGAGCCACCAGCGGGCCACCTTCGGCGCGAGGAACGCGCGCAGCTCGTCGGGTGTCGCTGACGCTCCCGCCTTCAGCACCACAAGGGCCAGCGGCCGCTCCGCCCAGCGGTCGTCGTGGACTCCGACGACGGCAGCCTCCGCCACGGCGGGATGACCGACCAGGAGGGTCTCGAGCTCGACCGATGAGATCCACTCGCCGCCCGACTTGATCACATCCTTGGACCGGTCGGTGATCTGCACGTAATTGCGCGCGTCGATGTTGCCGACGTCGCCGGTGCGCAGCCATCCGTCGTGGAATTTCTCGGGCGCATCTGCGTTGTAGTAGGACGCGGTGATCCACGGCCCGCGGACCTCGATCTCCCCCACCGCCTCACCGTCGTGCGGGATCTCAGCGCCGCTGTCGTCGACGAGGCGCAGCTCCACCCCCGGGACCACCCGACCTGTCTTGGCCCGGTAGATCATCTCGTCCTCCGGTGCGGTGCCCTTGGGCGGGAACGCGATCGTCGCGATTGGGCTCGTCTCGGTCATCCCCCACGCCTGCCACAGCTCGATACCGAGCACGTCTCGATACGCGGCGATCAACGTCGCAGGCACAGCCGATCCACCGCAGACCGCGGTCTTGATGCTCGACACATCGCCACCGTTCGCCTGCACGTGGTTGAGCAGCGCAGTGAGGATCGTTGGCACGCCACCGGTGAACGTCGGCCGTTCCTGCGTGATGAAGTCACACAGTCCCTGGGGCTGCAGGAACCGTCCGGGGAGCAGCAGGTCACTGCCCACCAACCAGCCCGCATAGGGCGTCCCCCACGCGTTGACGTGGAACATCGGCACGATGATCAGCAGGCGGCCCCTGTCGTCGAGATGGAAGGTCGCCCATACCGCGAACGAGTGCAGGTACACCGAGCGGTGGCTGTACGCAACACCCTTGGGATCACCGGTCGTCCCGGTCGTGTAGCACATGGATGCGGCACTGCGTTCGTCGATGTCGGGCCAGTCGAACACCGGCGATTCCGCTGCGAGCAGCGTCTCGTATGCGAGCGGCTCGCGAAACCCGGACACCTCTCCGGAGCCGACCACGATCACCTTCTCGACGCTCGGGCATTTGTCGATCACCGACGCGAGCAGCGGGGCGAGCGAGTCGTCGACGATGAGCACGCGGTCCTCGGCGTGGTTGATGATCTGCGCCAGCTGCTGCGGTGGCAGCCGCAGGTTGAGGGTGTGCAGCACGGCGCCCATGCAGGGGATCGCGAAGTACGCCTCGATGTGCTCCTGGTGGTTCCAGCACAGGGTCCCGACGCGATCGCCAGGGACGATCCCGAGGGTACGTAGCGCTCCAGCAAGCCGGTTGACCCGCTCCGCCACCTTGGCGTAGCTGGTGTGCCGTGCCCGCTCGCCCTCGAACGTGACGATCTCGCTGTCCGGAAACACCTGCGCACCGTGGCGGAAGAGCTCCGTGATGCTCAGCTGCGCGTCCTGCATGGTCGAGTTCATGGGTGCCACTCTCCTCTGCATGTTCTGGCGCTGACCAGGCGCCGATCCCACGGGCACCCAGGTCGTCGAGATCGTACTTGGCATCCCGCACGCTGTGCAGCATCCGTGCCGGCTTGTAGCAGCGCTACCCTCGATGCTCATGGCAGTCACCCGGACCGACTCGATGACCGGCGCCGAGCGCATGCTCGCCGCCGCGCGGTGCCAGCCGGCCGACCGCACGCCGATCTGGTTCATGCGGCAGGCAGGACGCTGCCTCGCCGGGTACCGGGCTCTTCGCGAGACGTACGACATCCTCACCATCACGCGGACCCCCGAGCTCTGCGCGCGGGTGACCCTGATGCCGGTCGACGAGTTCGGCGTCGATGCTGCCGTGATGTACGCCGACATCATGCTGCCGCTGATCGGCATGGGCGTCCCCTTCTCGATCGATCCCGGGATCGGGCCACTGGTCCACGCGCCGGTGCGCACCGCGGCCGACGTTGCCGCGCTGCGCATCGTCGACCCGCGCGAGGCGACCCCCGATCTGTTCGAAGCCATCAAGCTCGTGCGTCACGAGCTCGACGGCAAGACAGCCGTGGTCGGATTCGCAGGAGGCCCGTTCACCGTCGCCTCGTACATGATCGAGGGCAGGCCCACCAAGGAGTTCTCGAGCACCAAGGCGATGCTCCACGGTGACCCGGAGCTGTGGCACCGCCTCATGACCACGCTCACCGAGGTCACCATCGCCTACCTGCGGGCGCAGGTCGAGGCCGGCGCGCAGATGATCCAGCTGTTCGATTCCTGGGCCGGAGCCCTCTCCATCTCCGCATACGAGCAGATGGTGCTGCCCTACAGCCGCCGCATCCTCGAGTCGGTCGGTGAGACCGGGGTGCCGACGATCCACTTTGGGACCACCACCGCGCACCTCCTCGAGGCGATGGCGCGCTCGGGGGCCGGCGTCATCAGCGTCGACTGGCGGCTGCCCCTCGACGAGGCCTGGAGCCGCATCGGCGACCGCGGCATCCAGGGCAACCTCGATCCCGGCGTGATGCTCGCCCCGTTCGAGGTCGTTGCAAGGGAGGCGCGGCAGATCCTCGACCTCGCGGGCGGCCGGGCCGGCCACATCTTCAACCTCGGCCACGGCGTGCTCCCCGACACGCCGAGCGACAGCCTTCGCCGGCTCGCCGAACTCGTCCACGAGGAGAGCGCAAAGGCCTGACCCCGGGGCGCAGCGCGCAGCCTCTACGCTTGGGCCATGGCTCCGCTCGGTGTCGTCCTCGCGACCTTCGGCTCCGCGGTGACGTCGGATGACGTTCCCGCCTATCTCGCATCGGTGCGCGGTGGGCGCGAGGTGCCGGCGGATCTGATCGAAGAGTTCCAGCGACGCTACGACCGCATCGGCAGATCCCCGCTCATCGACATCACCCTGGCGCAGTGCGCGGCGCTGCAGGCGTTGCTCGACCGGTCGAGCGATGGAGACGGCACGCGCGTCGTCGCGGGGATGCTCCATTCGGATCCTCGACTCGGCGATGCGCTCGACGCCCTCGCCGCGGGCGGATCGCGCCGCATCGTCGTGGTGGTCCTGTCACCGCAGTATTCGCCGATCATCCTCGCGGGGTATGAGCGCACCGTCGCCTCATGGCGTGCCGAGCACCCGGATGTGGACGTCCGCATCGCCGGCGCCTGGCACCTCATCCAGGAGTGGATCGACGCGCTCGCGGAGCGTGTCGAGGAGGCGCTCGCCGGCCTGGAGCCGCAGGTCCGTGCTCGGATTCCGATCATCTTCACCGCCCACAGCCTCCCCCGCTCAGTCGTCGACCGCGACCCCGGGTACATCACGCAACTTCGCGACACTGCCGCTGCGGTCGCCGCACGATTGGGCCTCGCCGGCGAGCGCTGGAGCTTTGCGTATCAGAGCGCCGGGCACACGCCCGAAGAGTGGCTCACCCCGGACGTGAAAGATCTCTTCGCCGGGTTTCGCGCCGACGGCATCACCGAGATCCTCGATCGTGCCCCTGCAATTCCTCGCGGATCACCTCGAGATCCTCTACGACATCGATGTCGCGGCCGGAGAGGAGGCGACGGCCGCGGGCATCACCATGCATCGCATCGCGCTGCCGAATACCCAGCCGACGTTCATCCGCGCCCTGGCCGCCGTCGTCGAACGCGAGCGCGAAGGAGCCGCGTCGACAGCGGTCCCCTGAGCTCCCGTCGAGGCGTCAAGCCGGCCGGGTCACCCCGATCGGATTCGGATAGAAGATGCCGTCCGGGCTCTCGAGGAGCGTCGCGAGCCGGCGCAGCCTGCCGAAGAGTTGCTCGCGCGACGGCTCGTCCATCGTGTCCCACACGTCGCTCGCGAGCCGATCGGTCGTCGTCTCCACTTCGGCACGGAGCGCGCGTCCGCCCTCGGTGAGCGCACCCGCGGCATCGAGAATTCCGCGATCCTTGAGACGCTCCACACCCGCGTCCCACTCCTCCTCGGACCAGCCGCGAAACCTGCGGATCGTGGGGACGTCGATCCCGTTGCCGGCGGCGAGCGCGGTCACCAGCGATTCGAGCCCGTCGAGGCCGTGGGACGGTGAGCGCCGCGACATGGCCATCGAATCGATGCTCGCGGAGCAGCGTGCACGCGTGCCAGAGCTTGAGATGCGCGACCTCAGGCTCGTCGAGCCCCGCGGTGGCCGCGTACAGGGGGCGGCCGGCGCCGCTCAGCCGGTGCGCCACGGCCATCGCTCGCTGTCGCTGCCGCCGCGACGTCGGCGGATTCGATCTCGTCGCCCCACAGACGCCGCAGCGCGGAATCGGCGACTGCGATTCTCGCCGTCAGCGCCAGCTCCGGGCTTGAAAAGTGCCACGCGTCAGGAATTGCCCTCGCGACCATGGCCGGCTGGAAGTTGTGGAACACGGCGGTGACGACCCCCGCTGTGACCGCTCCCATGGGCGCCGAACGCGAGGCGAAGTAGCCCATCCATCCGCCACGCAGCCCTGCTGCCTTGTAGTGCTCGGGCGCCTCCGATGCGAAATAGACGATGGCGTGGATCGGCTCGAAAAGGGTCCACGCACGGCGCGCGAGCGTTGCGGACACGGCGTGCATCGTATCGGCCACGGTGTCAGCCTCGGACCGCGCCTGCGGGTGTCAGGGTGCCGTGAAAAATCCCCGAGTGCGTGAACGTCGGCGACGTCCCCGGGCTGAGGATTGTCCCGGTCAGCTCGGACGATGGCATGAACTGCAGAAAGCGCGAGTCGGCGCGCGCGACATCGACGATCGACTTCTCGAGGACGCACGAGTTGTACTGCCGCGCCGTGTCCTCCAGTGTGTTGGCATTCAGCACGACCTCCTGTTCCCACGCGCGTGAAAAGCGGCGCATCCCGGGAATCCGGCTGTGCTCGGGCGTGAGGCATTCGGTGGCGATCACGTTCTCGCTGCTCGCCCAGATGCCCGTCTCGGTGTTGACCACCAGCGTGTGATTGCCGATGGTGTGCCCGGGCGTCGAGAGCAGCGCAACCCCGGGACCGATCAACACATCGCCGTCGATCGGCAGCAGCGCGTCCGGCCGCAGCGACGCGTAGGTCCAGGCCTGGTACCAGGGCAGCTGCAATGGATGCAGCGCTTCGAGCGAGTCGAGTTCAGCGCGCTGCACGATCAGTCGTGCGCGGGGGAACACGGGCGCAATCGGAACACTCGATGAGAGGTCGGGTGCAGGCTCGGTGGTGCCGATCCATCGACGCACATCCTGCGTATGCAGATGGTCGAACGTGATCCAGTCGACGTCGCCGCTGTCAATGCCGACGCTGCGCAGATGGCTGACGACGTCGCCGAGTGGACGCGCGAAAGCGCGCTCGAACGCCGGAGGCGTGGATTCGCTCAGCCGCGCGAAATACGGCGTGCGCCGCGCCAGCTCCACGTCGGTCGGCTCGAAGAGCAACACCCGCGACTTGCCGTCCGGCTCGCGCCAGCGCACCACCACCAGCCGGTGCGTCAGGGACAGATAGGGAGCCGGGGTCATCGCCGCTCGAAACAGGCCGAATCGCGTCGGGTAGGGCAGCGACACGAGATCGAAGGTGCCGATCCAATCGGGCATCCCGGTCGTCCGGAACCACGCTCGAAACTCAGGGGCTGCCTTGCGGATCAGGTCGAGCTGGCGACCGGGCAGGGGCTCGCGGGTGGCTGTCGCGAAATGCGAGATCGCGCTGATCTCCCCGACCGGGGGCGGGACGTGCGTTGCCATCGCGGTCCTCGGGAGTCTACGCGGTGGCGAAACCGCGGGTCGATATACTCGATCGCGGTGATCGAAGGAGTGTCACGGTGAGGCGCTGGGGGCACTTTGTCTTCCGCCGCCGCAAAGCGGTACTCGCAGTGTCGCTCGCCTTTTTTGCACTCTCCATTGTCGGCCTGCTCACCGCCGGTCAACCGATCAACGCGAGCAACTACGATGTCGAATCGGTGCGCGCCGCCAACCTCGAGGGTGCGCAGTTGCCGTCGACCACAGGGTCGTCGTTCACCCTGATACTCACCAGCGCACAGTCAACCTTCGGTACGCCGGCGTTTGAAACGGCGGTGAATGCGGCAGTCGCGCCGCTCCGCAACAACTCTCGCGTGAGCGCACTGGCCACACCCTACACGGCCAGTGCAGCGGCAGTGCCGCTCATGGTCTCCACCGACAAGCACAGCGTGCTCGTCCAGGTGGGAATGAAGATCGACTTCTCGCAGGCGCGCGCGCAATACGGGCAGATCCGAGGTGAGGTCCGATCCCCGTCGCTGAGCATCACCGCGACCGGCGACGTCCCGCTCGCCTACGACTTCGACACGTATCTCGCGAGCGACCTGAGCCGGTCCGAGATGGTGTCACTACCACTCGCACTCATCCTGCTCGTGATCGTCTTCACCACCGGTGTGGCCGCGCTGCTGTGCCTCGGCGTCGGCGTGTTTGCGGTGCTCGGCGGCGTGGGCGCGGCGCTCGCTCTTGCCCACGCCATCGATGTCTCGACGTACGCGGTGAATGTCGTGACGCTGGTCGGGCTCGGGATCGCGATCGACTACTCGCTCTTTATCGTGACGCGGTTCCGCGAGGAGCTCGGCGCGGGCCACAGCGTTGAGCATGCGCTCGGCACCACGATGGCCACCGCGGGGCGAGCGATCATGTTCAGCGGCCTCACAGTCGCGATCGGACTCTCCGGCCTGCTCTTCTACACCGGCACCGCACTGGTGTCGATGGGCCTGGCCGGCGCCATCGTGGTGGCCGTCTCCGTGCTGTATGCGGTCACGCTGCTGCCGGCGATGCTGGCAATGCTCGGACCACGCATCAACAGCATCAGGGTGCCCATCCTGCAACCCAAGCCGTTCGGCGAGGGGGCATGGCATCGCCTCGCCACCTGGGTCATGCGCCGGCCCTGGATGGTGCTGATCCCGACGATCGCGATTCTGCTGATTGCGGGGTCGCCGTTCCTCGACCTGAAGCTCGCCAACAGCGATGTCAATCAGCTGCCCACGTCGGCCGAGGCACGCAAGGGTGCTGACCTGCTCCAGGCACAGTTTCCGCAGGTAGGTCAGAACACGATCGCGGTGGTGATGAATTTCCAGCATGGACGGCCGACTGCTCCCGCCAACGTTTCCTCCGCCTACCAGCTCGCGCAGCGGCTGGCGACGCTCAAGGGTGTGACGGGAGTCCGCAGCTACGTCACCGTCGACCCGACGTTCAGCCTGACCTCGTACCAGACGCTGTACGCGCAACCAAAGAGCTCGCTGCCCCCTGCGGTCCAGTCGTTGCTCACCAACCTGACGGGGTCGAGCATCGCCGTCCTCGACGTTGCCACTCCCTACTTCGTCACCAGCGACCAGGCGCACAACCTCGTGCATGACGTCCGCGCCATCGATGCGGTGCCCGGTGCGACGGTTCAGGTCACCGGGGACAGCGCCTTCGACATCGACCTCGTCAACTACATGATCGATCACACACCGCTGGCCATCGGGTTCGTGCTGATCACCACGCTGATCGTGCTCACCGTCCTGCTCCGCTCGCTGGTGCTCCCGTTCAAGGCGGTGCTCATGAACGCGCTCTCGTTGAGCGCGGCATTCGGCGCGCTGGTCTGGATCTTCGATCAGGGCCACCTTTCGTCGATCCTCGGCTTCACCGCCGGTCCCCTCGATCCCACCATCCCGGTGCTGCTGTTCTGCGTCGTTTTCGGGCTGTCGATGGACTACGAAGTGTTCCTCCTCACCCGGATGCAGGAGGAGTGGCATCGGTCGGGCAACAATCGCAAGGCGGTCGCGGACGGCCTCGAGCGCAGCGGTCGCCTCGTCACCGGCGCCGCCGCGATCATGGCCTGCGTCTTTCTCGCGTTCGCGCTCGCGAGCGTGGTCACCATCAAGTCGATCGGCGTCGGCATGGCCGTCGCTGTGATCGTCGACGCCACGCTTGTGCGCGCGCTCGTGGTCCCCGCGCTGATGAGACTGCTCGGCAGGGCGAACTGGTGGGGCCCCCGCTGGCTGCGTCGCCCCGATCACCAAGCCAGGAGATCGCCCCCGCTGCCTGACACAACCTTGACCGCCGCGCCGCCTCGCCCGTCACTGCGGGGGTGGACCCATCTCGCCACCGTCCCACTGGCGATCGTTGGTGCTGTCGTCCTGGTGGCGATCAGCGGCGGCAACATATGCGCGCCAGATCTCCCTTGGTATCTATGGCGTTTCCATCGTGCTGTTGTTCGCGGTCAGCGCCTCATATCATCGCGGGCCCTGGTCCCCGCGGGCACGCCGCGTCTGGCGGCGCCTCGACCACGCGACCATCTTCGTCGCCATTGCCGGCACATACACACCGGTGGTCGTCAACGTCCTCCAGGGATGGCAATCAATCGTTCTGCTCGTCGCGATCTGGGTCCTCGCGATCAGCGGGGTTATCGTCGCCACCACGGGCGTGCCCCTGCCGCGCTGGGTGACCGTGGTGCTGTACATCGCCGTCGCCTGCACGGTCGTGTTCTTCCTGCCGGCGCTTGCCGACCGCATCCATGCAAGCGGCGTGATCACCCTGCTCGTCGGAGGCGCGCTGTATTCAGCGGGAGCCGTTGTCTATGCCGTGAAATGGCCTCGACTCTGGCCCAGAGTCTTCGGCTACCACGAGGTGTTCCACGTGTTCGTGATCGCAGCCACTGCGGTCTACTTTGTGTTCATCACGGCGACTGTCGCGGTGCCACGGTAGTGCGCGGCTCGTGCAGGCCTCCAGCTCCGAACCGATGCGAGAGCCGTCGAAGCTACCGCGTGCAGATTCGCTGTGTGATCTCTTATATGCACCAGACCGAGAACGTTAAGCCCCTACAGCGTCAACGGTAACCAAGCGGGTGCACCGGTCGTTTCAATGGGACCACGCGCAGAGCCATGCCGCGGGAGATTCGATCATGAGGCCGGGTTCCTTTCTCGCTGGGGGAGTATTCACCGCCGTCCTCGCCGGGTGTGGTTCAAGCAGCATGCCAAGCATCTCTTCACCACGTCTTGCGTCCAAGCCGACCGCCAGCGCCCCGACGACGCAGCCGACCTCATTGGCCGCCCCCAGCGCCTCTCCGGCTCCTACTCAATTTGGAACCATCGAGGGAATGGTGGCGTCAGGAGCGGGAGAAGGCTCGCCGTTGGAGCGCGTTGCGGCGTTTCCGGTAGATCATTTGCAGCAGCCGATAACGGTGGATGTGTATCCGGGGCCATACACTCTTCGCGTTCCCGCGGGCGTGTACCACGTTCTCGTGTACGTTCTCAGCACCAGCTGCGCTTCGCCGACCGCGGCGACAACTACAAAGGGGAGCTGCGTGGTGACGGCGCCGGCGTCCCCCTCCGACTTCCCCGGTGGATACGATCAGGCGGTCATCTGTGGTGGCGGGGCAGACGTGACGTACGGATGTAACGACACCACGCTTGTCGATGTGACGGTAAGGGCCGCTCAGTCAGTCGGACCGATTGACCCAGCTGATTGGTACTGGGGAAACACGGGCAACAACTTCAAGCCACCGTCCGCCTGGCCGACTGTCCCAGCAGCGTCAAGCTAGCGTGAACGCATCTACCGTCGACCCGGCAACCGGTTAGCCGATCCTCGCCTTCGCGAGGCACGTCGCTGGTGCTCAGACGACATTTGCTGATGCTCGCCTGAGCTAAGAATTCGCCCTCGCAGATAGGAGTGTTTACAGACTGGCGCCAACAACGCTCGTGCCCTTTCGCCGGATCGCGCAGCCTTTTCGTCAGGGTGGCGGGTCGACGACGGCCACTCCGTCAGCGATGTGAATGCGCCACCCCTGCTCGTGCACCGCACGGTGGTGCGGCCGGCACAGAGAGACGAGATTGGCCAATGCCGTGCTTCCGCCCTGAGCCACTGCACCAGGGGATCCCTCAATCCACCGGCTGACGGTGCGTCGAGCGCGTTCCGCTATGTGCTGGCAGCGGCCGACGCGAACCAGGATTCGACCTCGGCGAAGTCCGTATCCGACAGAACAACATCGAAGGCCCGTGCGGCCAGTTCCAGGTGTGGCGATCCACGGGCGGGACCGGTGACAACAGCGGTCACCTCGCGATGGTGCAACAGCCATGCGAGAGCGAGGGCACCGCATTCGACTTCGTGTCGGCGCTCCGCCTCAGAGCGGAGTTGATCGATCGCATCGTACACGGCGGGGGTTAGCAGCTCATCGACCCCGTCTGGGCGCAGCGCCATACGGGAGTCTGGGGGTGGGGTGACGTGACGTTCGTACTTCGCGGTGAGTGCACCGCCGGCCAGGGGCGAGAACGGCGTGAACGCCAGACCGCGCTCGGCGCAGATCGACCGCACGGCTCGGTTGTCTTGGGGTCCCAGCAGGCTGTAGGCGTTCTGCACGACTTGGTAGCCGCTGATGCCGAGTCGTTCGGCCGCGTCGAGGGCGGCCGTGAGCTGGCCCGCATCAACGTTGGACGCGCCCACGTAACGGCAGCGGCCACTGGCGCGAATCGCCTCGAGCCCCTCGAGAGTCACCTCGATCGGTGTGGCGTCGTCGGGCGCATGGGTGAGGAGGAACTCGACAGTGTCGACGCCAAGTCGTTGAAGGCTGCCCGAGAACCTCTCTTCGAGAAAGGCGGCGTCGAAGCGGCCGCCCGACCCGTCGACGTACGGCGGGGCAACCTTGGTAGCGAGACGAACTCGGTCGGTGACGGCGGAGTTGCGCTCGGCCAGCCATCGGCCGATCATGATCTCGCTCGCACCGCCGGCGTAACGCTCCGCAGTGTCGAACAGTGTGATGCCCAAACCAACTGCTTCGTCCATCGTCGCGAACGCCGACAGCTCGTCCAGACCACGACCCACGAGTTTCGGGCTCCCGCCAATCCCGCCGAACGTGCCGCAACCGAGCACGAACCTGCCGTAGCTCCAGATTGGTGATGTGGTCACTCTCAGAACTGTAAGGAAGTCGCGCCTTCACAAGGCGAAGGTCGGCTGGGCTAGGGAACCAATCCGGAGCCGGGAGCGGCCACCGTTAGAGGTCGGCTACCATTCGCGCCGATGAACCGCGGGGGGGCCTCATGCTCCTGACCGCATCTGCCGGCGACGACCAAACGCCGCCTGGGGCGTACGACGCTCGCGAGCACTACATCAAGTACGAATACCGCATCCCGATGCGGGACGGCGTGCGGCTCTTCACGTCCGTGCTCGTGCCCAAGGACGCGTCGATCACGTACCCGTTCATGATCGTCCGGAGCCCGTTTGGAGTGGGTCCGTACGGGTCTGACGAATATTCATTGGCAGCCGTGCACACCGATGCCTTCCTGAAGGCCGGCTACATATGGGTGCGACAGGATGTTCGCGGCCGGACCTTGTCGGAAGGTGCGTTCACCCACGTGACTCCGCATCGACCGGAGAAGCGAACCCCTTCAGATGTGGATGAGAGCACGGACACGTACGACACGGTGGCGTGGCTACTGCAGCACATCCCCAACCACAATGGCCGCGCGGGCCTGTGGGGGATCTCATACGCTGGGTTCTTCACCGCCGCCGGGATCATCGACACCCATCCGGCGATCAAGGCGGCGTCACCGCAGGCGCCTGTTGCGGATCTGTTCCTCGACGACGACTGGTACCACGGCGGTGCGTTCATGCTCGCGGCGAACTTCGAGGGGTCGGCGGGTTTCCCGCCACAGGCGGGACCACCGCCCAAAGTGACGGTACCGTTCGACTACGGCACGAGTGACGGCTACGAGTTCTTCCTCAAGCTCGGACCGCTGCCCAACATCGCGGCCCAACTTCGGAGGTCCGAACCCAATGTGGGATGAGACCGTCGCGCATCCCACCTACGACGAGTACTGGCACTCCCGTGCAATCTGGCGCCACCTCAAGAACATCCACTGCGCTGTGCTGACCGTGGGCGGCTGGTTCGACGCCGAGGACCTGATGGGACCGCTGCGCGTATATCACGCGATCGGGGCGAACAACCCCGGCATCAGCAACAGCCTCGTCATGGGACCCTGGGTGCACGGCGGCTGGGCGCGCCATGACGGCCGGCGGCTGGGGAGCGTCGATTTCGCCGCGGACACGGCGAGGTACTACCGGGAGAGCATCGTGCTCCCGTTCTTTGAGTTTCATCTGAAAGACGTGGGCGATCCGAAGCCGCCTGAGGCGTGCGTGTTCGAAACCGGCACCAATGTCTGGCGTCGGTATCCCGCCTGGCCCCCGGCCGATGCAAAGCCTCAGGTTCTGTATTTTCGAGAAGCCGGCGGCCTCGCCTTCGAGCCGCCCACGGCGGCGGACGCGAGCGATTCCTACGTGAGCGATCCTGCCAAACCCGTACCGTTTGTCGGCTACACGGCGCCCACGGTGCCGGAGGAATACATGGTGTCGGATCAGCGATTCGCGGCGACGCGGACCGATGTGCTCGTGTACGTCACGGAACCGCTCGAAGAGGATTTATCTCTCGCCGGTCCGGTCTCAGCGAGGCTCTTCGTTTCGACGACCGGGACCGACTCCGACTGGGTGGTGAAACTGATCGATGTCTATCCGCCCGACCGGAGCGATCGCATGGCAGAGAGTGGGGCGGGGGCTGAGACGGACGTCGGCCCGCCGGTGGTGAGGATCGCGGGGTATCAGCAACTCGTGCGCGGCTGGCCCTTTCGCGGAAAGTTTCGGAAGAGCTTCGAGGAGCCCGAGCCCTTTGCGCCGGAGAGTGTTGAAGCCGTGAATTTCACAATGCCCGATGTGAACCACGTGTTTCGTCGCGGCCACCGCGTCATGGTGCAGGTGCAGAGCAGCTGGTTCCCACTCGTGGATCGCAATCCACAAACCTTCGTGAACATCCCGACCGCAAAGCCGGAGGACTTCAAGCCAGCGACACAACGCGTTGTCCGCTCCCGGACTTAGCCGTCGGGCGTGGAGGTGTACGTGCTGCTGGCGGCTGTGAACGCGGGCGGCGGACCGCAAGTAGGTGAGGCTCGACCACAATTCGCACGTGAACACTGAGGGTCGGCTCCCGGTTGCGGGAGCCGACCTCTACTACGACGTCGAGGGCAGGGGCCCGGCAGTCGTACTCGTCCACGGCTTCTCACTCGATGGCCGGATGTGGGACGAGCAGGTCGTCGCCCTTCGCGATGTCGCGACCGTCGTCCGCTGCGATCTGCGCGGTTTCGGACGATCGAGCGAGCCCTCCGCCGGCATCCCCTACACGCACAGCGCAGACTTGCTTGCGCTGCTCGATCGACTTGGGATCGACAGCGCAGTGTTTGTCGGATTGTCCATGGGTGGGCGCGTCGTCCTCGAGACCGCGCTCGTCGCGCCTGAGCGCGTCCACGGTCTGGTACTGCTGGATTCAGTGCTCAATGGTGTGGAGTGGGACGCCGCGTCCGAGCAAGGCATGGAGGATGCGGAGCGTGCCGCGACAGCTGAGGGGATGTACGCGGCGAGAGCCATCTGGCTCCGGCATCCGCTCTTCGCTCCGGCGTGCCGCGACGCGCAACTGGCCCGACGTCTCGCCGCGCTGGTCGAACCGTACTCGGGATTCCACTGGACGCATGAGGATCCCCAGGCGCGAACGGACCCGGACCCGATCGCCATGCTCGAGCAGATCGGCGCGCCCACGACCGTTGTCGTCGGCGAGCTCGACGTGCCCTGTTTCCTGACGATGGCCGATCTGCTCGCGCGGCGCATTCCCAGTGCGCAGCGGTTCGACGTCCCGGAACTCCGGGCACATGGTGAATCTCGAAGCGCCGGACACGGTGAACGCATTGCTGCGCAAGGCGATCGTTGCGCAGCCGTGATCGTCAGACCTCCGTCTGGGCTTCACACGACGTTCAGAGGGGTCGTATCAACGATGGACGAGGTCGATTAGCTCGGTGGCGCCAACGACCGGTATCCGGCGCTGCATGAGGCAACGTCACCACCATGGCTCTGAAGCTGTCGTGAGCCCGGTCTCCGCGCCCGTCCGATCGATTACGTTTCGATGCAGTGGGCGAGCTGTCGCTCATAGATGCCCGCATCATAGTAGCCGATCGAATTCGCTACCAAGCCTGACGCATCCATGGTCCAAACCTCGATGCCGCTCACGCGGACAGGATTGCCAGTACCACCAGGACCCCTGTTCGTTCCGGTCAGCGTCCAAACCCAGAAGACGGAGTCACCGGCTACGAGCACGTGATCGACGCTCACATGGAGATCCGGGAAGGTTTGCATAAAGCTGGCCGCGGTGGCGGCGAGCTCCGCCCGGCCGGTGGACGGGATGCCGCGGTTGATCGTCAGCGACGCGGTCTGCTCGTAGCAACTTGCGACCCCCTCGCCCTCATCCGTCGACCCTTCGGCACTCAGGAATTCCCGGGCGATTCGCCGGGCGCCCTCCCATTCCTCGCCCACACCGGGAGAAACACCAGCTGCACCAGACTGCCCGGGTTGGCCTGCGTGGGATCGTTGGCGCTCGCCCCCGTGGGTCGATGTGCTTCGCTGGTCGCAGGCGCTGTCCGGTTCCGTCGCCTAGGAGACTCGCGCAGCCTAAGATACGGCTGCAATGTTCGTCGAGGTCAACGGCCTTCTCCTGAACACTGTTTCGTTTGGGAGCGGCTCCACGACGCTGCTCGCGCATGGCGGCTGGGTCGCCAACTGGGAGCTCTGGCAGCAACCCATGGAGCTGCTCAGCGACCAGTGGCGTTGTGTCTCCTACGACCACCGAGGTGCAGGTCTCTCGGTGGTTCCGATCGAGCAAATCACGCTGCAGGGATGCGTTGACGACGTCATCGGCGTCATGGATGCACTGCGTATCGAGCGCTGCATTGTTGCTGGTGAGTTATTGGGCGCCCCGATAGTCATCTCGGCGCTGCTCCGCCATCCCGAGCGATTCGAAGGTCTGGTAATCGTCGACGGCGTGCCGCCGTCCACCAAGGCCAAGCAAACCGGTGAGGCGCCGCGGTCCGGAGCGAGTAAGGAGCGGCCCGACTACGACACCGTCGTCGCCACTTTCGTGGACAGGTGCATACCCGAGCCGGAAAGCGAACACCTGCGTCGGTGGGGGAGGGAGATTCTGATGAGAGCTGGGGGTGCGGCTGCGTTCCGAATGACCGCGACGGCAACGACCGATCCGTTGCCCCCAGTGGACCTGAGCCGCATCAAAGTGCCCACGTTGGTGATGCACGGCTCGGCTGACGTCATCGTCCCGCCGGAGTTGGGCAGGCGGGTCGCGGAGGAGATTCCCGATGCCAAGTTCTTATTGATCGATGGCGCCGGCCATGTGCCCACGATTACTCGACCGCTGGAGGTGGTCGAAGCGATTCGCGCTCGCTTCCGTCGCTGATGTCCTCGAACGCGGTGAGGCGATCGCTTCCGACAACGTGGTCCAGGACAGGTTACAGCCATCTCCGGCAATAACACCGCAGGCGCGGCCGAATGCTCGAGCCAGGCTACCCAACGCGGTCTACGGTGTGTTCATCACCGCCACGTGTCGCTGCGCCCCGCGGTCACATGCGTCACGCCCCGCCGGCACGACGCCGGCCTCGCCGTTTGGCCGCACGGTACTCGTCCCGTCTCGCTCGCCCCGCAGCGAAATCAACGCGGCCACCGCGCACCGCCACTCCCTCGTCACGAAGCCGCTCGAGCTGTGGCACTCCCATCGCCGCAGTGCCATCTGCACGAACGACCCTATGCCACGGGACGTCCGCGTAATCCATCGCGAGGACGCGCCCGACAGCTCGCGGCGCGTTCGGATCGATGTCGCCATACGTGCAGACCAGCCCACGGGGAATCGCGCGAACTCGCGAGATGACGGTCGCGGCGTAGGACCCCGGGCGCGGCTCACTGATACGCGGAGACATCGATCTGGACTGGATAGCCGGCGCGGAGGGCCGCAACACTCGAGGGCGGTGTGACGACGTCTGCATTCCCCCGCACCGGCCTCGCCACCCCACCTCGGTACCCCTGGAGCGTCCACTCCACCAAACGATCGCCGACGACCACAGCGGGCGCGGCGCCGAGCAGAACGAACGCCCCGTCAGGCAGATCCGGCCAAGGCATCGCGTGACGACGCCGGCGATGCGTCCCCGCGACGATCCGCTCGCCGTGCAGCCGCTGGTTCATCAACTTCGCTGACGGCTCATCGACTCTGAGACCGTCAGCCCACGCGGCACGAAAGGCGTTGTAGCTGTCGCGCCGGCACTCCGCGCACGGTCGATGCCCGGCTGCAAAAGAGACGGCCTCGTCATGGAAGTACAGAAAGGTGTAGTGACCCGGCTGCCATTGCTCACGCCAACGTCCACGAAACTCGAGCGCGCAGGTGATCCAAAGATCGCTCGCGTGGAAGCGGACGATCTCGTGACCGGAGTGGAGGATGCCGCGATTGCCCGTCCAGGCACCCCGCAGTGGGATTGCCTCGATGTCACCCATTGGCGTCACACGGTTTCGTGCCGAGCCCATACGCGTCACGCGGTTCCGAATCCTCGAGCCAGGCTACTCGGCCCCCGCGGCTGCCTCCACGGACGCGTGGACGCCGTTGGCCCCCTCGGCCTCGCGCACCTGGGCCAGATACTCGTCCACGAGCTGGCGTCCGCGCTCCGGGTCGGTGACGCTCGCGACCACGTGATACGACGGTTCATCGGGATCCGGCCGGACGAGCACGAAGCCGTCGTCAACGTAGACCTTGATCCCGTCGACGAGGTCCACGGAATCGGTGCGATGGCGGTCGAGCAGGATGCGCATCACCCGTCCCTTCATCTCCCAGGGACAGAACTCGGTGGCGGTCACGTAGGCGACCTGCGGCAGCGCCTCGCGCGCCGTGCTGAGCGGAATGCCGATCTTCGCGCGGAGCTCGAGCAGCTTCACGAGCGTGTACATGGCGTCGAATGCGCCCAGGTGCCCCGGCCAGGCGAATCCGCCCTCGCCATCCGACGCGATGCTCGTCCCCGCCATCGCCGACGCGCGAAGCACCGATGCTGGATCTCCCGGGGTTGCGCTCAGCGTGCCGCCCTCCTTGCGAACGAGGTCGCCGATCCACATCGGCGTTGCGGCGGGGGCAAGCACGGTACCGGGGTTGGAGCGCACCCACCACGTAGCCAGCACGGCGAGGCACTCGTGCGGGGTGAGCACCACGCCCTTCTCGTCGATGATCATGATGCGTTCGCCTGTCGGGCTGATCATGCATCCGACGTCGGCGCGCACTGTCTTGCTGATCAGCGCCGTCTCGTCCGGCACCGTGCGATGGTGTCCGCCCTCGCGCATGCCGGCGTTGAGCGGAATGGTCGTCACGCCCAGCTCATTGAGAATCGCGGGAAGCACTGCCGACGCGTCGCTGTAGTCGTAGTCGATCAGCACGCGGAACAACGCGTTGCGGATGATGTCGGCGTCCACGGACTTGAAGAGATGGGCGGTGTACCCGGCGATGGGTTCGCCGTACTCGATGTCGCCCATCTCATAGAACCCTGCGCGGCGGAAGTCCTCACGGAAGAGCAGGTTCTCGAGCTTGCGCTCTGCGCGCTTGTCGATCTGCAGACCGTCGGAGTCAAAGAAGCGTATGTCGGCGCTGCGTTGGTCGAGCGGTGACACGAGCACGTGGATGCCCGCAGCGCAGTTGGCGTCGAGGGTCGCCCACTGCGTCACCGGCACCGGCAGCTCGCGCACGTCCCGAGCCTTGGCCCCGGCGCTGACGATGCCGCTGACGATCGCCCGCTTGATCATGCGCGACGATCGCGCGTGGTCCTGACCGACCACGACACACGCACCTTTAGCCAGGGTGGCGCCGAACGCGGCCCCAAGCCGCGCGCAGAACTCCGGCGTCAGCTCCACGTTGATGAGACCGCCGAGTCCGTACGACGAGAACAGGCCGCTCCGCCACTCACCGGCCCAGATCACCAACTCATTCACGGTCGAACCAGGCTCGACGGTCTTGCTCGGCCAGATCTTGACTCCGGCGCGGATCTGCGAGCCCCTGCCGAGCACGCACTCGTCGGCGATCACCGAGTTCTCCTCGAGCAGCGAGTCGTTCTTGATGGTCACATTGCGGCAGACAATCGCCTGGCGCAGCCGGCAGCGCTCTCCGATGTACGAGTGCGGCCACACCACGCTGTTGCTGACCTTCGTGTTGTCGTCGATGACGCTGTACCGGTCGATGACGCCGTGCTCGTTGACGTGGGCGCCGGCCTTGAGCTTCACCTCGTCGCCGATGAAGGCGGGTCCGTCGAGCTGGACACCGATGCCGACCTCCACGCCCTCACCCATCCAGACGTTGCCCTCGCGGCGCCCGGTGATGTGGCAGCGAACCTTGCCGTCGAGCGCGTCCCAGTTCGCCTGCATGTATGACTGAATCGACCCGATATCGCACCAGTAGTCGTCGACAACGATGCCGTGGAGTGGTTCGTGGCGGCGGAGCATGGTCGGGAACACGTCCTGCGACCAGTCGGCGTTGGCCCCCTCCTTGATGTGCTCGAGCACCTTCGGCTCGATGACGTAGATCCCGGTGTTGGCGTGGTCGCTGAAGACCTCACCCCACGAGGGTTTCTCGAGGAAGCGCTTGATGTTTCCCTCGTCATCGGTGACGACGACCCCATACTCGAGCGGGTTCGGCACGGAGTGAAGGACGATGGTCGCGTGCGAGCCGCGCTCGGCATGCGCGCGCATCACGGCGCTGAGGTCGATGTCGGTGAGAGCATCGCCGCTGATCACCAGGAACGTGTCGTCGAGGAGATGGGCGGCGTTGCGCACGCTCCCCGCCGTGCCGAGCGGGCGATCCTCGACGACGTACTCGATCTCCATGTCGAGCTCGGCGCCATCGCCGAGACGATTGCGGATCTCCGCACCGAGGTACGCGAGCGTCACCACGACCTGGGTGATCCCGTGCTCCTTGAGCAATCGCAGGATGTGCTCGAGCACGGGGGTGCCGACGACGGGGACGAGCGGCTTGGGAAGACGGCTGGTCAGCGGACGCAGCCGGGCTCCTTCACCCCCCGCCATGACCACTGCCTTCACACAGCCACCTCCTCGGCACCGGTCTGCCGATTCAGATCATATGGCGCGTTGCCAGGAATTACGCGCGCGGGGATGCTCCGTCGGCCGGCAGAACAACTCGCTGATGCACACACATGAAGCGGAGCCGCTCGAGCAGCCCGGCGATGACGACCGGCCACGCAAAGTCGGCAGCGTCGAGGCGCGCCGCAACGCGCAGCCGCTCTCCCAGCGCAGGCTGCTCGACCAGACCACGGAGCGCGCTGGAGATCTCGGCGGGATCGTCGGTCTCGACCACGATGGCGTTGCCGTAGGGGCGGGCGTACTCCTCGCCGGTCGCGCCCACCATCGCGACCCCGCCGGCAGCCATAGCCTCGAGTCCGACCAGGCCGAAGGGCTCATGCCCGGAGTTGGCGAGCACCGCGGTGGCCCCAACGTTGATCTCGGTGATCACCTGGTCGGGGAGGAATCGACGCAGGTGCACGATCGGGGCGCCGTCGGTCTCGGTGAGCGCGCGCACGATGCCGCCCGCGTCCTCCACCGGTTCGTACCAGTCGGTCACCACCAGCCCGCACTCGGCGGCGAAGGCGAGCACCGTCGCGCCGTACGGCTCCATCCCGCCACGCATGAGCATGCGTCCGGGCAGTCCCTCCGATCGCAGCTCCGCGAGGGCGGCGACCGCCTGGTTCCAGCGTTTGTCCGGGCTGAAGCGGCCGATCTTGAACGAGAGGCACGGTGACCCCGCAGCGGCGCGGATCGCGCGTGCCGCTGTCCCGTCAACGGGGGCCAGCGCGCTCTCAGGGATGCCGTTGGGGATCACCACCGGGTTGACCCCGTACGGCCACATGAGGTGCTTCATGTACTTGCTGACAGTGGTGATCGAGGCGACGTAGTCGAGCACCGGCCAGTCAATGGCGTCGAACCCGAAGAGGTTGTTGGCATTCCAGAGCAGCACGGCGCTCTGGCGCAGTCCAAGCGTGTGGAGCCGGTCGCTCAGCGCTTTGCAAAACCACGCCGTGTGCCATTCCTCGCAGAGCACCGCCGTGACTCTGCCTGCCTCGGCAGCCGGACGCAGGACGGTGTCGATGAGCGCGTCCGGCAGCGTCGCGGTCAGGTCTCGAATCTTCGCCAGCTCGCCCTCGTACACACCCGCGCGGTAGCGATCGCTGATCTGCTGGGACCAGCGGACGAGCTGGACCCCCTGGTCGACTTCGATACCGGGCTTGTCCGGGTCACCGACGAACACGAGCGTCGTGCGATATCCAAGCGCCGCGAAGGCCCTGCACAGCTCGCGAGCGCGCACGCCGAGGCCGCCGGCCTGGCTGTACTGATCGGGTCCCTCGAAGGACACCATGACCACGTCGAGCGTTTCAGGAGTGAACATCGCCCCACAGTGTGCGAAACCGGCCACAAGAGGTGCCGGCTTCGACGTGCGCCCGGTCCCTCATCGGGGCGTCGGTTGCGACCACGGACGGGGGCCGAAGCCCCCAATCCTGGTCACGAAAGAGGCGAAGGACCGGCTGGCGGGCGCCGGTTTCTCCGCCCGAAGAGAGTGTCGCAAAGCGCCCGAACGTTGCCTCCGATGCTGAGACACAGCTTCGTAACGAGAGGGGCACGTTGTCATAGACCAAGCAGCTGCGCAGCGTTGCCGCCCATCACCAGTGCTCGCTCCGCAGCGGTCAACTCCGCCTGCGCGAACGCATCGATGTAGCGCCGGGCGGGGAGCAGTGGGTGGTCCGAGCCGAAGAGCAGGCGATCGGCACCACAGAGGTCGGCGACCGACCGATACGCCGTCGGAGCGAAGAGAAATGGGCCCGCCGCCGTATCGAACCACAGCCGGCGGCACAGCTCGGCCACCTCCGGCATGTGCGCGTAGAAGGGAAGCCCGCCGCCGAGATGCGCACAGACCAGACGCAGCCCGGGGTGACGCAGGGCAAATCCGGCGACGCGCCCCGGCGTCGCCGTGCCCTTTCCCGGGTAGTCGTGACCGACCGGCTCACTGCAGTGCAACACCAGCGGGATGTCCAGGTCGGTGCACGCCGCCGCCACCTCGTCGATCGCCGTCGACTCGAGATCGAACCCCTGAGCATCCGCGTTGAGCTCGCCGGTACCGCGCAAACCCTCTCCGGCACAGCGTTGCAGCTCGGCGACGGCTCCCGGCCTCGCCGCGCTCACAGTTGCGAAGCAGGTGAGCCGGTCCGGGTGTTCGCGCTGTACGGCGATGAGGTGATCGTTGACCTCGGCGCAGTGTTCCGGGTCGGCGAACGGCCAGCCGAAACACACTGAGCGGTCGATCCCCGTCGCATCCATCGACGCCAGCAGCTCGTCCGCGGTGACGATCGAGCGCCCGCCTCGATGACAGACGTCGAACCACGGATCGAGCTCGGCCAGACGATCGCGGGCGTCGCGCATGCTCGCCGGCAGGATGTGGACGTGGCTGTCGATGATCATCCGAGCCATCGCCCCTGAGCGAAGATCCAGGTCCCCGCGCACATGAGGATGGCGCTCGCGCCGAGCATCGCCGGCCGTGCGCGCGGGAATCGCTGGGTGAGATCGGACACGAGCAGCACCGCCGGGAAGAGCGCGAGGCTGTAGCGGGGCTGGGAGCGCCAGAACGGCAGTGACGCGGTCATCAACCAGGCGATGGTGCAGTACAGCGCGAGCGATCGGGGGATTCGCGACGACACCCACATCCCGGCGCAGAGCGCCAGGCCGAGCAGACCGTACGCGACCTCTCGGGCGAAGATCGACCGCGTCTCTCCGTTGGAGGCGCTGACCAGCGTGTGCCACGTGCTCGCGAATCCCTGCCACGGCGGAGTGGGTTGCAGACCGAACGACGGCAGGTGGTCGGCATGGAGGAGCGCCAGGGCATCACCGATATGGACCTGCATGTACACACCGTAGAGCGCCAGCGGCAGCGCCACGAGCAGGATCGCAAGCAGCTCCGGACGAGGTCGCCATCCAGTTCTTCGCAGTTGCTCGATGGCGAGCGCGGGAATCAGCGCGAGCCCGGTGAGCCGGAACGCGCACGCAAGCGCTGCGGCGACCACCGCCTTGCCCGGCTGACCGGCGCGAGCGTAGTACAGGCTCGCCGCTGCCGATGCGATGAAGGAGCTCTCACTGAACGGAGCGATGAGAAAGAGCGCCGTCGGCGCAAGCGCGAGCAGCCACACGGAGAACCGCGCCGACGATTGATCGCGCTCGCCGAGCACCAGGCGGCCGAGGTACCAGAGCGCGATCGTCTCGGCGACGGCGTTGATCAGCCACGCGGCCGTCACCTGGTCGCGCGTCACGAACATCACCCCGCGCACCACGAGGGGGAAGCCTGGAAGGAAGGCGTCGCGGTAGTCGAGATGCGCCGGGTAGCCATGGACGGCGATCGACAGGTAGCTGATCGCATCCCACGCGACCAGATGTGCGCGGATGCCCGTCAGCAACGGCGTCGACGGGAAATCAATCGCCAGCACAGCGATGAAGACGCCGACCCAGAGCACCCGCGACACCGCAACCGCCGCAAGCGCGCTGCCCCACGACGACGTTGTCGCGCGCCGTATCACGCGGGCGGATCGAGGCCGTCGAGCAGTGCGGGGTGGTTGCGCAGCTGCCAGAGCTCGCGGAACGCGCGCAGGACGACGCGGATGTCGGCGCCGGTCGCGCGACCTGTGGTCCGCGGGTAGTGGTGCACGCCGACGTCCATGAGGAGGTATCCACTCCGCCTGGCGCGCACCAGCAGCTCGGTCGACACGAGCGCTCCGTCGGCATGGAGCCCCCTGCCGACCGCCCGAGGAAAGAGCTTGAAGGCACAGTTGACGTCGCGCACCGTCGGGCCGAATCCGAGCCGCACCAGGCCGAAGAATGCCTTGTGATAGAAGCGCCGCGCCCACGTGTCCCTGCGCAGGATTCGATGCCCGCAGACCACGCGGTCGCGCCCGTACAGCGCAAGGAGCCGGGAGATCTCAGTCGGGTCGAACTGACCGTCGCTGTCCATCAGAAAGACCGCGTCACACGTGGCCGCTTCGAACCCGGTGCGCAGCGCCGCGCCGTAGCCGCGGTTGCGAGCATGCGACACCACGCGGACTCGCGAGTCCGACGCGCGCGCACTCGACGCGCGCTCCGCCGTCGCATCGTTGCTGCCGTCATCGACAACGAGGATCTCGAACTCGGCAACACCGAGCTCGGTGAGCGCTGCGGCGGTGCGCTGTACCGTCTCGGCGATCACCGCCTCCTCGTTGTACGCGGGGAGCACAGCGCTGATCGAGGGCAGCACGCGCGACGCCGGCACCTGCACTGTCACATCAACCATGCCCACGGACGTCATAGATCGTGATGTGGTCGGAGTGCGCGACGACCGGGAGACCCTGACCCGCCCACCAGGTGATGCCCGCCTGGGGATCGATCGCGCCTGGGTCGGCGAGCCGGTTGTCGATCTCGACGTAGCTGATGCCATATCTGCGCAGGAGACTGAACACGGGGCATGTCGCAGCATCGGCGGCACAGCCGGTGTACATGGCCTGCACGTCGCCGTAGCGCGTCTCGAAGCTGATGCCATAGCTCCAGAGCCAGCCGCCGTAGCCCATCACCCCGATGCGTCCGGCGACAGCGAGCACGGGGTCGTTGGGACGGCCAAAGGTGAGGAACACGGCGCCGTTGGGGGTCACGCGGTCGATTGTCGAGGCAAGCTGTACCTCCTGCGTGTTCGCAATCGTGTACGGACCTGTGATGGCGTCCTCCGGGGGCGTCCACGGCAGCAACCGGAGCACCACGAGGGCACCCGTGAGGAGCACCGGAGCCACCAGCACGAGTGCCGCGACCCGGGGCCACAGGCGCTTCCACCAGTGCGCTGCGAGCGCGCCGATGAGCAGGGCGATGACGAGATACCAGTACACGAGCAGCTTGGTGTTGTCCCAGCTCCAGGACTGGAAGACCACCAGGTTGCAGGCGGCGAAGATGATCAGCGCTCCGATCGTGAGCTCGAGCAGCGGCGCCGGAAACGCCGCGGTCATCACGCGTCCGACCTTGACGCCACCGACTCGAGCCGCGGCGGCGATCGCCACGACGGCGAGGAGTGGCACCGCAATGCCGAGATTGGCGACCCAGAATCCCCACCACTGCGGGGTGCCGAGCATGGCAACCGCCTGGATCGCGCCCGTGAACGCGTTGCCGATCGACATCTCGAGCCGCCCGCTCGGGTTCACAGCGCTGCCGGCGTTGGCGAGCCATCCAGGCTCGAGCCACGGGTACACGTTGGTCCCGTAGGGGGTCACCGATGCGCCGTGCTGCGTGAGCGCGAGCTGCGCGAGCCGGATGCCGCCAAGCAGCACGGCGATCCCCAGCAACGCGAACCACTCACGCCGGCGCCTGCGCCAGAGCAGCACGAAGAGCAGGATCGACAGTGCGATCAGGGTCTGGACGTGGACGATCGGGAGCAGACCGATCAGCACGCCGGCAAGCGCAAAGGGCTCCCAGCCCGGGCCATGCGACGACGCCCCGGCGAACACGAGCAGGAGGACCGAGATCGCTGCGGCGAACCCGAAGAGCAGCGTGCGTTGGGGCAGCCACCACGCCATGAGCGGCGTGTACCACTGCATATCGGGGAGCGGTGCTGTGCCGCCGTCGGAGGGTAATCCGTCATAAGCACGGTGCTGCGCGACGATGGCTCCGGGAAGGTCGTGCAGCGTCCACCCCACAATCGACACCCCCGTGCCGGGGTGCGTGACGACGTACTGCAACGTGCACTGCGATGCGGTGAATCCGTGGCTCATGCACGCGTCGGAGAAAAGGCCGATGAACCCGAGGCCACCCCCGATGAAGCAGACGAGCAACGCCACCACGCCTGCCCCGGTCCCGAGTCCGAGACGGCGACCCAGCGCGACCACGAGCAGACCGATGACGATGACCAGGACTCCGCCGGGAATCGCCAGCGCGAGACCCGGGGCGAGGCCGAGCGTCATCAGTGTCGCCGCATGAAAGTCGGGCAGAAACGGGTACAGCAGCGTGGTACCGCTGAAGAGCGGGTTGACCGGCGGGATGTTGCTCCCCGATGCGAAGCTCGCCGCGGTGGTGAGGTGCTGCGACCAGTCCGCCCACACAGTCGG
The DNA here is from genome assembly GCA_963756075.1 of Candidatus Dormiibacterota bacterium. GTDB lineage: Bacteria > Chloroflexota > Dormibacteria > Aeolococcales > Aeolococcaceae > Palsa-851. The sequence goes on from CAVWMH010000005.1 coordinate 64,992, forward strand.
GTATCCAGCCTCGAGCCCACCCGAATCCGTGTAGACGGTGTGCGCGAAGATCGCGACGACCACCGCCGCACCGCCCAGGAATGCCACGATCGAGAACCACGGGATGCGCTGTGCCCAGCGGTCCCTCGACTCGACCCACGAGGCGTGCCAGGTCGCGCGTGGATTGACGGTCAGCAGCGACACGGCAACGGCGCCGCCGAGCACGAGTGCCGGTCCGGCAAGCGCCGTCGCGGTGTTGAGCCCGGCGAGCAGTGCGAGCCCATAGGTTGCGGCGGCGCCGACGAGGATCCCGCTGGTCACGCCGATCGCAATGCGCTCAACGAGGGTGAGATGTGTCCTGACGAGTCCGGACAGCGCCGCACCGGCCGCGAGCGTCAGCGCGGCATCAAGAAGGACAAGGAAGGCGGTCACCCGACGTCGACCCAGATCCTCATCTGCTGGTCAGCGGAGCTCTGGGGCATCGCCGTCCAGATCGGGTAGAAGAAGATGAACGCCGCGAGCACACTCCCGATCAACGCGTATGCGACCGGCGCCAGCGTCATCTGCCTGCCGCCGACGCGGAGTCGGATACCCCGGATCGCCGTCACCGCGTAGCCGAGCGCAAGGGCGGTGAACAGCAGGATGCCGAGCGCGTGGTAGAAGAACAGCACACGCCGCTCATTGCCGGGCACCCACATGATCCACGACGCGATGTACCCGAGGACGATGAATGCGGGCACGAACCGCCGCGAGATCACGGCCGAAATGGTCACCAGCGCGGCAAAGACGACCATCCCGGCAAACGCGACGACGAACCAAAACCCGGGAGAGGTCCGCGCGATCTCGTACTGGGACGACGGTTGTTGATGGAACAGCGCTCTGAACTGCGCAGCCGTATACGAGGTGTTGAAGTTGTTGGGGTTGTGATAGCGGACCGCGGCCTGGTACAGGATGATCATCGCGACGAGTGAGCCGAGTCCGACGAGCGCGACCAGCACCCGCCACAGGTTCGGCCCACGCGTCATGCGCCAGACGCAGAACAGCAGCGCGAGAATCCCGAGCCACCAGATCGCCGGGTTGCCCATGTCGGTGATCTCAGACACCGGGCCGTTATTGGGCTGGGATGTCGCGTAGAAGAGCACCGGGTGCTCCATGATCGGCCACGTGAGCCACAGCGACGAGTAGGGGTGGCTGTGACATTCCTCGGCGTGATATCGCAGCGACGCCGCGGTGATCTGCACGATGTTGTCGATCGCCTCGACGGGGTTCGGTACCGTCAGTGGACCGACGTGCATGACCGGGACGTTGAGCGTCTTCGGCGTCCCCGGTAGACCCGATACCGCGGGGTTGCACCCCGTGAAGAAGTAGACGTCCTGGTGCTGGATCGTCTCGTAGCGCGAGAAGGAGGCACCGAAGATGGCGAGCGCTATCAGGCCTCCGGCGACGTAGTGCAGGAGCGCGCGTGGACCCGCGGCCTGACGCCACATGATCGTCTCGGCGCGCCCCGGGCCTGCGATGCGCCGCAACCAGGGGATGAACGCGGCGAGGTACGGCGCAATGCCGCGCATGACGATGAGGCCGGCGGCCACGACCAGCGGAGCGAGCGCTGTGAGCTTCGCCGCAAACGCGAGCCCGGCGATGCCGGCCATGACGTACAACGTGGTGCGCCACTGGGCGCGCGTGCGCGCCTGCCAGTGCAGCAGGAACGCGTAATAGAAGAGCGCCACAAAGAAGATGGCGATGATGTCGATCACACCGGTCCGTGACTCGACGAACGCGAGCCCGTCGAAGCAGATGAACAGCGCGGTGACCACTGCGAAGAAGCGGTCGCGGCGGAGGCGCAGCGCCACCAGGTACATGAGCCCGACCAGGAGGCTGCCGAAGATGGTCGTGCTCAGCCGCCAGGTCCAGCTGTTGAAACCGAAGATGGCGATCGGTGGCGCCATCAGCAGTTTGGCCAGCGGCGGCTCGGGGTCGAAGTACGACTCGGCGGGTTGGCGCAGGTCCTTGGCGGCGTCGACCGGGAAATAGACCTCGTCGAACACGTAGCCGCAGACGCTCACGTCGATGTGGCTGACCTTCACCCCGCCGACCACACCAGGGGGACCGACGGGCACGGGCGTGCACTCGGCGCTCGACCCGGCGGTGGTGGGGTACCCGACCCCGAGCGCGCTGACGGTCCCGCCCCCGCTCAGGAAATCCGGCAGGATCGGGCTGGCGATGCGCAGCCCGAACGCCACGAGCACCAGGACGACCACGGCGATGACGTCGAAGCGACCCAGGTCCAGGAATCCGCGCAAGCCCGCCCGGACGAGCGGGACGCCGCCATCCGACCCAGCTTTGGTAGGCTCTGAGGTCAGTACTTCGGTTGACATCTATTTACAAGAATTGGAGGTTCCTTTACTGCTATCCTGAGGGGCGAGGGGTACAGTCAAGGCCGCAGCCCGCAGGCTGCCCACATGAAACTCATTCCCTTCCTGAAAGGCCGGAGGGTTCCCCCTCCGGTCTTTTTTTGCCTATCGGCACTCATGGAAGGCGAGCACGCCGCTGGCATACATCGAGGGGGTTCGCTCACGCGAGGGATGCTGACATAGGCGTCAGCCCCACGGACGTGCGGACGCTCAGGCTGCGGTCGAGATCCGGGGAGCGCCGGTCGGGGCGATCGCGAGCATCCGGTCGATGGCGCCTCTGGCCTGGGCGGCGATCGCCGGGTCGACCGTCACTCGCGGACTCATCCGTTCCAGCGAGAGCGCGACCTTCTCGAGCGTGATCTTCTTCATGTAGGGGCACACCGCTGCCTCCGAGGCGGCGAGGAACCGCTTGCCGGGGGACTGCTCCTGCATGCGGTGGAGAATGCCGATCTCGGTGGCGACGATGAACGTCGAGGCCGGGGAAGCGGCCGCGCGCCGGACCATGCCCTCTGTCGAGGTCACCACGGTCGCGGGGCCGGCGACGTCCCCGGAGGACATCCGGTACAAGGTGGACGACGTGCAGCCGCACTCGGGATGGATGAGCAACTCCGCGTCTGGGTGCTCGCGACGCATCGCATCGAGTCGCTCCGGGACGATGCCCGCATGCACGTGGCATTCCCCCATCCAGACGTGCATCCTGCGACCGGTGACCCGCTCCAGGTGGGCACCGAGGAACATGTCCGGGCAGAACAGGATCTCGCGATCGGCAGGGATCGAGCGGATCACCGCCTCGGCGTTGGACGAGGTGCAGCAGTAGTCCGAGAGCGCCTTCACCTCGGCGGTGGTGTTGACGTACGACACGACCACCGCGCCAGGGTGCTGGGCGCGCCAGGCGCGCAGCTGGTCGGCGTCGATGGTTGCGGCGAGTGAGCAACCGGCCTCGAGGTCAGGCAGGAGCACCGTCTTCGCCGGTGACAGGATTGCCGCCGTCTCGGCCATGAAGTGGACGCCACAGAAGACGATCACCGCGGCGTCGGTTTCCGCCGCCTGCTGCGAGAGGCCGAGCGAGTCGCCGACGAAATCGGCGATATCCTGAACCTCGGGGCGCTGGTAGTTGTGCGCCAGGATCACCGCGTTGCGGTCGTTCCGCAACCGCTCGATCCGGTCGAGAACCCTCGCCCGGACCTCCGTCGCAACGTCCCGCTCTGCTGTGATCATCCCGCCATCTGTCCCCGGTTTCACGGGGTCCCTGGATTTAGGTCAGATTGACCTAAGCTAGTATACCAGGGTCGGGCAGGAGTCCCCGGCGCAGGCTCACAACGCCGATCCTTCGTCTACCGTGGTGCCCGTGACGGTGATCGGGGTCGTGGTCCGGCCGAGAAGCACGTTCGCCGGCCTTGCGGGCTCGCCGCGCCTCGTGCCCGGGTTCGCCGCCGTCGTGGGGAGTGGCATCGTGGCCCTCGCGCTCGGACTGCTCGCCAACCAGATCGGCGGTGGCGGCGGGCCGGGAACCGCGGCGTCGCTCCTGCTCCCCATCCTCTTTCTCGTGTACTGGGGCGCGGCCGCGCTGATCATCGACGCCGCGGCGGGGCTGTCACACCGCTCCGGACGGTGGCGTCCGTATCTCGCCGTGAGCGGGTTCACGTTCATCCCCTGGATCGCCTACGGCGTTCTCTCCGTGTTCGAGGCCGCCGCCGGCGCCAGCACGGCCGCCGAGTCGCTGATCGCATGGCTGACGCTGCCGTTGCTGGCGTGGTTCCTCTACCTGACCGCGCTGGCAGTGCAGGCGGTGTTCGACGTGACGCCCTTTGTCGCAGTCGCCCTGGCGATGCTGCCGGACGCGGTGCTCCTTTTCATCCTCATCGCACTTCTCGTCGCGGCCAACCTCTGAGCGGCGATTCACGCCTATCCTTTGCCGGTGACTCCCGAACGGCCGCGCGGCGGCGCGCCAGTCGTCAGCCTTGTCGTTCCCACGCGCAACGAGGCGGACAACGTACAGCCCCTGGTGGACAGGGTCACCACCGCACTCGCTGGAACGCCGTTCGAAATCTGCTTCGTCGACGACAGCGACGACACCACCGGGGATCTGCTTCTCGACCTCGCACAGTCCAACCCGTCGGTCCGCTGCCTGCTGCGCCAGGGCGCCGACCGCAAGGGAGGTCTGAGCACCGCCGTCGTCGCCGGCCTGCACATGGCTCGCGGGTTGTACGTCTGCGTCTTGGACGCCGACCTGCAGCACCCGCCGGAGCTCATCCCGCAGCTCCTCGCCGAGGCCGAGGGCGGCGCGGACCTCGTGGTCGCGAGCAGGTACGCGCCCGGCGGGAGCCACGAGGGCCTCGGCACTCCGGTGCGCCGGCTGGTGAGCCGCGAAGCGACGGTCGTGGCGCGCCTGCTGTTCAAGGAGGCGCGCCAGAGCTCGGACCCGCTGTCCGGCTACTTCCTCTGCCGCCGCGCGTTGATCGACGGGATCGAGTTCCGGCCGGTCGGCTTCAAGATCCTCCTCGAGTTGCTCGTGTGCGTGCCGGACCTCCGCGTGGTCGATGTCCCAGTCACTCAGGCCGCTCGCGCTGAGGGGGTGAGCAAGGCGACGGCCCGCCAGGGGCTGCTCTACCTGCGTCACCTTCGGTCACTCTTCTTCGATGTCCCCGGATCCGCGCGGGTGTGGAAGTTCGGGCTCGTGGGGCTCAGCGGGCTCTGCGTCTTCCTTCCTGTGCTCGCGATCCTCTGCGGGATCGTGAACCTGAACCCGCTGATCGCCTTTGTCCCCGCATTCGGGCTGAGCGCCGCATGGAACACCGCGATGAACTGGCGCCTCACCTTCGGCGACCAGCGCCGTGGTGGCGCCGGGCCTCGTCACTACCTGGAGTTCGCGCTGCTCAGCGGCTGCGTCATGTTCTGCGTCTTCGCCGTGCTCATCGACATCGGCGTGCCCAGCGTATTTGCCGGGCTCGCGGCGGCCCTGGTGGCCATGCTGCTCAACGGCCTGGTCAACCGCGCACACCTCCATCACAGCCCATCCATGTGGGCGTCGGTGGCCATCGACCACGGCGTGCAGGGTGGTCTCGCGCGCCTCGCCGACGAGGTGGGGGCGGATCGCGCGTACCTCCTGCCGGCGCGGGGGGACGCGTCCTCGGGCCTGCCCGACGGACTGCTCGCGCACGTGATCGCCCACCGGCGCCCCGTCCTGCTCACCGAGGCGGCGTCCTACCGCGCCCAGCGGCGATCCAACATCGAGACGGCCTCGCGCATGCTCATCCCGGTGGTGCGCGATGACCGGGTCGCCGCCGTGGTGGTGTGCGAGCGCTTCGCTCCGGGCGGATTCGAAGCCACCGCGCTGGAAACCGCAACCCTGGCGGTGGCCGCGATCGAACCACTGTTGAGCGCCGCCTCGAGCGAGCAGCCGGAACGACCCGACGTGGCGCCGGCGCGAGCCGCGCCCGGGCCGGCGAGGTAGCTTCGACGGCGGCGGGGGCGATGGTCGCGGACCACGTACGGCTCGCGGTCCGCCGGCGGGCAGCGACGCGCTCAGCGCTCTGCGTCGCGGGAATCGTGGCGGCCGCCGGGCTCCGCGCCGCTCTCGGCGCACCCGAAGCCGCCGCGTCGATGCCGGCGGGCGGCGTGTTCGCCCTCTCGTTGCTGGCGGTGGCGATCGCCGCGGGGTGGCGTCCGGGGCGGCCGCGGCTCGCGGCTGTCGCGCTCGGCGCTGCCGGAGGCGGCGTGCTGATCGCTTCCTGGCTGGTCGCCAGTGGATCGCCCGCCCTCGAGATTGCGCCGCTCAACGCGGGCCTCGCGCTCTGGACACCGCTCGTCGCCGTCGTGGCGGTTGCCGAGGAGGTCGCGATGCGTGGAGCGCTCTTCGACGCGATCCGAACCTGGTGCGGCGATGGCGGCGCATTGGTCGCCACAACGCTCCTGTTCGCGCTGCTGCACGTGCCGCTCTACGGCATCGGGTCGCTGCCCCTCGACCTCGCCGCCGGCATGCTCCTCGGCGGACTCCGGATCGTGAGCGGCGGCGTGCTCGCGCCTGCGCTCGCCCACGTCATCGCCGACCTCGCCGGGGGATGGCTGCTGTGAACGCCCGGCGAGGCTGGATCGTCGTCGTGCTGTCGGTCCTTGCGCTGACCGTGGTCTGGCGATTCCTTCCCAATGGATCGCCACCGATCTACGACGGGCAGTGCATCGCCAATCCTTATGTGGCACTGGGGAGCAGTCCCGCTCCGCAAGCGGCATCCAAGACGTTTCCCGCGGCGAGCACCTTTCCCGCGTCGGAGGTGCTGACCGGCGAGACGCCGCCCCAGGCGCAGATTCTCATCGAGCCGGGCACCTTCAACAACTCGACGGCGGTGACCGTGAGCATCACCCCGGTGGTACCGCCACCCGCCAAACCGCCGAACGGGACCATCGAAGGCAACGTCTATCGATTCTCGGCGCGCGACGCAGCCGGAACCGCTCTCGAACCAGTGTCGCCGTCGCTCGCAGTGTTCATCATCCTGCGCGGCCTCTCGTCCTTCCCTGCGCCGACGATCGACCGGTTCAACGGCACATCGTGGACGCCGCTGCCCACCCTGAACGCGGGGTGCGGGAACACCTTCGAGGTGACCTCGGCTCAGCTCGGTGACTTTGCGGCGGTGCGGCCCGGTGGCGGCGGCACGGCGCCCCCACCGTCAGGCGGCGTTCCCGGCGTGGCGATCATCGCCGGGCTTGCGGCCCTGCTTGTCATCGTGGTGGCAGTGCTCTTCAGCCTCGACCGCCGCCGCAGCGCCGCCCGCTGATCGGCGCAATCCCGAGGACGTCAGGCGCGGAGCCGTGGGGTGCTGAGCCAGCTTTCCATCTCGACGAGCCAGCGTTCCCCGGGCGGACCCATCCCGGCGCCGGGCATGCCGAGCCGCTGCAGGATCGTACGCCGCCCCCCGAGCCGGACCGTCAGGTGGTGCGGCAGCGATGCCAGGTCCTGCGCCGCTTCGAGCGCCGTGTCCTGGTCGTCTGCGAGACCATCGATCAGCCCGAGCTCCACCGCCCGGGTGCCGAGCCACACCTCGCCGGTCGTGACCCGCGCGAGCCCCTCGTCGTCGTACCCACGGGCCGAGCGCACCGCCCCGGTGAAGCGCCGGAAGATGGCGTCGACAAGCTCACGCTCGTGCGCCTCGTCGTCCTCGGTGGGCTCGCGCCACGGCGCGCCGAGATCCTTGAACGGGCCGGTCTTGGTGACCATGACGCGCGCGCCGGCGCGGCGCAGCGCGTCGACCAGCACCGGGCGAACGCTGATGACCCCGATCGACCCCACGAGCGCGCTGGGAAACGCGAGCACGCGAGTCGCCGCGCAGGCCAGGAAGTACGCGCCGGAGGCTCCGACGCCCTTGATCCAGGCGACCACCGGCTTGCGCGCAGCCAGCCGGCGCACCGCCACGTAGAGCTGCTCGGAAGCGATCGCGGTGCCTCCGGGCGAGTCGATCTCGAGGAGCACCGCGCGGATCCTCGCGTTCCGGCGCGCCTGACCGATCGTGCGGATCAGGTCATCGGTACGCGCGGCGCCGCCGATCGCCCCACGCACCTGCACGACGCCGATCCGCCGGCGGTCGGTGATGCCGGCGAGCCGGTCGGGCAGACCGCGCTCAGAGATCACCCCTGCATGCTAGTCGGCCTGCAGGCGGCAGTGACCTCAGCTCAGTGCTCGCCGGCTCCCCGAGCTGCCACCGCGTCGCGCAGCGTCGCGCTGATCGGCTGGCTCGTGACGTTCAGGACGAGCCCGATGGTGTCGCCGTCATCCCACCCGCACAACGACACCGCCGTCAGCGGCGCGGGCCCTGTCGCGGGCGAGCAGATGAAGTTGCTGCCGCTTGTGGTCGTGTTGAGCGTCCTGCCGCCGCTCACGGTCATCCCCTGGGCCTTGAGCCCGGTGGTGAAGTCGGCGAAGAACTGGTTGCTGCTCGTCTCGATGTTCGCTCCCTGCGCAAGCAGCACCACCAGAGTCGCGATTCCGGCCTGGCCGTAGACGCCGCTGACCACGTGGGTGGCGCCGTGCTGCTGCATGACCTGCTGCATCTGGTGCGTCACCGCCGCGGTTGCCGGTGTGCGGATCGCGGTGAGGGTTCCGACCGCGGACGGCGCGCTGATGCTGTGGGCTGGATGCGCCCGGCCGGCGAACCACTGGTATCCCGCGAACCCGAGGATCGCAACCAGGATGGCCGTGAGCACGACCCCCAGCAGCTGCTTCCTGGAGAGCCTGCGTGTACGTGGGGCTTCGGGGACCATCCATTCGGACCGGTCGCGGTTCGCGTTGGGAAGCTCACGGGTTTGCCATGCGGGCCCGTCCGCCGCAACGGCGCGGCCGCGGTTCGGCAGGAATGGCTCGTCGCGGCTGCGGATGTTCCATCCGCTCCCGCCCGGGCTCACCGGACCGGCAACATCGACAGGTTCGGGACGAATGCCGATCGTCGGCGCCGAGAGCCGCTGCTGAGCGGCGACGCTCGAGGCCGGGACCGCTTCGAACCCCGGCAGCCTCGACGCAGGCGGCGGCTCGATGGATGGTGTCCTGAACTCAGGGGGTGGCGGCGGCATGAGCGGAGACTGCTTGAGGGTTCGAGGGTCGGGAGCGACCTGGGGAAGCGGTGCGCGCGGGGCGTCCTCGAAGGCGAGATTGGGACCGCCCGTGTCGCGCACCGGTTCGCGTGCAGCGGGGGCGCGCTCGTAGTGCGTCTGGTCCTGGACCTTCTTGAACGAGAGGGGAACTCCGCCGCCCTCTGGGTTGCGCTCGGTCATCGTCTTCCATCCCGCATGGGGCGCGGCGTAGCCGTCGAGATGCCCGCAGCCTATGACGGCAGTCGCGCCCACCACGGGGGACGTCAGGGCACTGCTGCCGGAGTGTCACGGATGTGTCACGCCGCGCCCACGACGTATTGCTCGGGGTTTTCGCGTCACCGGTAGTCGTGAGAACCGGGAAGACCGCTCTCGGGAGACGAGGGTCCGGGGTGGGCGATCGGGTCGCCGTCCGGGGTCAGTGCGGTCACGTTTTCGACGAGCACGTTGACCCGCCCGTGCTCCACCTGCAGCCTGCCGTCGACCATGAGCAGGGGATGACGGCTCACCTCGAGCGTGCGCCGCACAACCGGGGGACGGAACACCAGATCGAGATGGGCGTCCTCGTCGGCAAGCGTGAAGAATCTGAAACCGCGTGCCGTCGACGGCTGCTGTCGAGTGATGACCAGTCCCGCGACCCGGATCCTCGTGCCGTCGACGAGGTCGCGCACCTTCACGAGTGGCACGCAGCCGAGCGCAATGAGCCGTTCACGCATGAAGGACACCAGGTGAGGGCCGGTACTCACCTCGGTGAGCGCGTACTCGGTGTTCACCCGGGTGCGCTCGTCCATCACGGGCAGCTGCGGTGGCGGCGCCGGAAGCGATACCAGCGGCGGCACCGGGTCGGTGCTCGGATCGTGTGGCGTGTGGGGCGCGTCGCCGAGCCGGTTGCCCGCGATCGCGCCGCTGCCTCGCGGCGGGCCGATCACCACCGCCGCAGCGATGACGGATTGATCGGCCGGGGCGATGGTCGCTCTCCGGCGTCGACGCGGCGGGAGCAACTCCTCGTTCTCCTTCAGCGTCCAGAGCAGTTGACGGCGCGACCTGCCCGCGGCCACCGCGTCGAAGGCGCCGACACGGATGAGGTTCTCCATCGCAACCCGGGGCAGGAGCGTGTGCCGCCAGAAATCAGCGACCGAGGTGTTGGCCCCGGCGACCACCGCGTCATCACACGCGGCGCGTGCCGACGGTCCCAGCCCGCGCACGTATGCGAACCCAAGCCGTATCCCGAAGCCGGCCGGCTCGAGCGCCTCGACAGTGCAACGCGCCCGGCTCCTGGTGACATCGACCGGCAGGATCTTGACCCCATGCCGCTTGGCGTCGTCGACGAGGACCGACGGATGGTAGAAGCCCATCGGCTGCGCGTTGAGCAACGCGCACGTGTAGTGCGCCGGGTAGGTCATGCGCAGCCACGCAGTCTCATACGCGGTGCGTGCGAACGCCGCGGCGTGTGACTTGCAGAAGCCGAACTCCGCAAAGCCGGCGACGCTCTTGAAGATCTGCTGCGCCACCGGCTCATCGAGATCGTGCTCGATGCAGCGATGGATGAAGCCCTCGCGGAGCTCCTCCATCTCCACCCGAGAACGGTGCCGGCTCATCGCCCGGCGAAACCGATCCGCTTCGCCGGCGGTGTATCCCGCGATCTCCATGACGATGCGCAGGATCTGCTCCTGGTAGAGGACGACACCGCAGGTTTCCGCCAGAATCGGCTCTAACTTGGGATGCAGGTAGGTCACGGGCTCGAGCCCCTGGCGGCGGCGAAGGTACGGATGGACCGCATCACCCTGGATCGGACCGGGGCGGATGATCGCCACCTGCACGATCAGGTCGTTGAAACACCGAGGCTGCGACTGCCAGAGCGATTGCTGCTGGGCGCGCAACTCGATCTGGAAGAGCCCGATGGTGTCGACCTTGCAGATCACGTCGTAGACGCGCTGGTCGTCGAGCGACAGCGCATCGAGATCCGGTCGCTCCCCGGTGGTCTGCTCGATGACGTCAAGGCACTCAGCGATCGCCGAGAGCGTGCGCAGCCCGAGCAGATCCATCTTGATGAGCCCCATGTCCTCGACGTCATCCTTGTCGAACTGCACGACGACCCGTCCCGGCATCGTCGCCCGCTCCACCGGTACGACATCCACGAGTGGCTCGCCGGTGACCAGCATGCCGCCCACATGAATGCTCAGATGTCTCGGTGTGCCCTCGATGCGGCGCAGGATGTCGATGAACTGCTGCCACGCGCGGTTCGGCACATCGTCGGCCGGTGACGACAGCTTCGATGCAGCGACGGCCGGTGCCCTCGCTGCAGGCACCACGAGGCCGGGTGACGTCGCGGGGGGGAGCCGTCCCGGCGTGTTCACGGAAGCCGGGGCGGAGGGGCCCCTGCGGCGGCAGCCCGGCCGTCGCTGCATCGAAGCTGTCGTCACCGGCCGACGATGTGCCTGCACCGGCGTCACCCGGCCTCGTGGTGCTTGCACCGCCTGCACCGGCCGACGTCAGTGTCAACTCGATGTCCGCTAGGTACCAGCTGTCTGTATGCGTGCTGAGCTTGTCGATCACGGTTTCCGGGAAGCCCATTGCGGCGCCGACCTGGCGGATCGCCATGCGTGGACGGAAGGTGACAACGTTGGCGACCATCCCGGTTCGGTCCGTGCCGTACTTCTCGTACACGTACTGAAGGACCTGCTCGCGATGGTCGGTCGAGAAATCGATGTCGATGTCGGGCGTGCCCTGGTGGTCCTCGTGCAGGAATCGCTCGAAGAGCAGGTCGTGCGCAACCGGATCGACACGCGTGATCCCGAGCAGGTAGGCGACGATGGAGTCCGCCGCGCTGCCGCGTCCCTGCCCCGGGATGCCGTGCTCGCGCGCGAATCGCATGATGTCCCAGGTGATCAGGAAGAATTCGGCGAGCCGTGTCTTCTCGATGACGTCGAGCTCGCGTTGCAGGCGGGCAGCAACCGCGCGAGTCATGGGGTGGTACTTGCGCTGCACCGCCTCCTGACAGAGCCGGTAGAGCACGGAGAACGGCGTCTCGCCTTTGGGGACAGGGAAACCCGGGAAACGCACATCGCTGAAATCGAGTGACACCTCGCAGGCGGCGGCGATGCGCGCCGCGTTGTCGAATGCCTCCGGAACATCGGGAAGCAGCGCGCGAAGCTCCGCCTCACCGTGAAGACGGTGCTCGCTGTTGGGCAGCAGCAGACCGTGCGCTGCCGCCTGGTCGAGCGTGGTGCGATGGCGGATCGCCGTGAGCACATCGAGCAGCGGTTTGTCGTCGGCGGTGGCGTGATCCGGCGTCGCGCTCGCGACCAGCGCGATGTCCGCAGCACGGGCGATCGCCGCGCATTCCGCAACGAGCCAGCGATCAGCAGGGTGCAGGTGATTGCTCACGAGCATCGCCGTACGTTCACGCCCGAAACACTCCCTGGCCATCTGCGCATGACGGAGCGCTTCTCTGCGGTCACCATGAACCAGGGCATCGACCACCGCGCTGCGTGAGCCACCGATCAGCGCAATGCAGTCGTCGAGCTCAGCTGGATCAACACGTGCCGGCTCACTCTCAACGAGCAAGGTCGTAGACGGCAGCCCCGGCCACCCCTCAGGGAAAGGTCCCGCCGTCGGCCGAAGCGCTGCCGGGCGCTCGGGAGGCGCCACCGTAGGACGCCGGGATTGCGACGCCCGCAGGCGGGAGACTCCCAACCCAGGAGATCCGGAGGGGTGACGTCGCGGGGGGACGCCGCCTGTGCGAGTTGACCCGAGCACGGGCGGAGGGGTCCCCGCGACGGCAGGACCCGTCCGGATCGCACTCGCACGGTCTCCGAAGCCCGAGCCCGTCGCAATCCCGTCGATCACAACGCGCGGCTGACCTTTGACGCCGGCCAGCTGCGAAGCGCTCACCGCTCGGCACAGCTGGCGGTACCCGGTGCGGCTGCGCGCGAGGAGCCGGAGGCGCGAGCCGCCGGCCAGTTCGAGCTCGGTTCCGATGATCGGATGGATCCCCTGCGCCTTCGCCGCCTGGATCAGTTCGACGGCCCCGTACAGGCCGTTGCGATCACAGAGCCCGAGCGCGGAGATCCCGAGCCGGGCCGCGGTCTCGACCATCCTCCTGGGCGAGGCGGCGCCCTCCAGGAAGGAGTAGTGGGAACGGGCGGCGAGTTCGGCAAACCCGGGCATCGGCACCATGTGGCGGCTTGACAACTACTACAATTTTGTGTAACTATCGATCGGGTCAGCCCACCACCGCGAACGGCACCAGCGGGTGCTCAGCTCAGGCCTTCTCCCCTTTCCCGGCCGCCGGTTCCCCTCAACCGGCGGCCACCAGGGAGGGGTGACGCACTCTTCAGTCATAGCGGCGCTCCCGATGCCACTCACCGGTCTCGAGGTCCCGGTAGAGATCCACGCACTCCCCATCGTTGAGAAGACATCGCACGTAGTCGCGACCCACCGGGGTCCGCCACCAGTCGGTTGCCACACGCCAGGTGTTCACGACCTCGGCCACCCGCCCCCACGCCGGCCCGTTGCGGATCGCGATCGGCCGGCCGTCTGCGCCGGTGCGCACTTCGACGATGCCCTCGAGCAACTCGGTCATCGAGCCGCCCCCGCCACGGCCGGCGCATCCCACGTGAACCGCCGCTCGGGAAGGTCGCCCGGATCGAGCGCGAGCCTGGGCCGGCGCACGGTGGCGGCGCCGAACCGGCTTCGGAGGCGATCCGCCGTGGCGACCACCGCGTCGTGAGCGCCGTCGCCGGGCCGCAGCAGATCGGCCTGCCGCCCTGCCGCCGGGGCCAGCATGCTCACGCCAAGGCGAACAGCTGCCACCGGCGCCTGGGGTTTGAGCTCACCGAGGAGGCCGAGCGCCGCCGTCCAGAGCTCCCCAGCGTTGCCCGACGGTGCCGCAGGCACCACCGAGACCGAGATCGCCTCGGCCTCCTCGACCTCGAACATCACGCTCACCTCACCGGCCGCCAGGGCCTCGGCGGTGAGGCGGCCACCGAGCGCGGTGGCGCACTGCCGGACGCCTCGAAGCAGGATCTCGAGATCCCCGGTGGCGCCGTCGAGCACGAGCCGCTCACTCCATGCCCGCTGCGCCGGCACCGGGTGGATTCCCCCGCTGTCCTCACCACGCGCCAGCCGGTACAGCCGGAGCCCATCGGGACCGAACTGACGCTGCAGGTCGGCGGGACCCAGGCCGGCCACCGCGCCGAGACAGTCGAGCCCGAAGGCCGCGAGCCGGGCGGTGATCGCAGGATCGACGGGGAGCACGTCGAGGGGCAGCGGCGCCAGGAAAAGGGCTTCGTCGCCGGAGCGAACCCGGCGGATCCGGCCGGGATGGCTCGAACGCGCCGCCAGGCGGGCGACGAATCGCGATCCCGCCACGCCGACGGCGATCTCCACGTCGAGCACGCCGCGCAGTCCGCGCGCCAGGGCGGACGCCCAGGCGGCTTCGTCCGGGAAACTCTGCGTGACGACCGGAGAGATCGCCGAACGCCTCCTGGTCACCGGCCTCCACCGTGGGCGAGAGCCGATGAAGCTCGGCGCAGACGGCGGCGCGCAACCGTGCGACCCCGTCGGGATCGAGGGGGACGAACACCGCGGCAGGGCAGGACTGCTGCGCCTGGCGAAGCGGTTGCCCAACCCGTACCCCGGCCGCCTGCGCCGCCTCCGAAGCGGCGACGACCGGAAGGCGCAGCTCAGGAGCACCGCCAAGGATCACCGGCTCTCCGCGCAACTCCGGATAGCGGCGAAGGGCAGCCAGCAGGCCGAGATGCGGATGGCGTGCACAGAGAACGCGCACCTCAACCTCGAGCCGCCACGCCGGCAACATCCGGGATGGGCAGGACGATCGGCTGCAAGCGCGGCACGACCACGCTGGGCAGCCCGACCACCTCGGCGGTGGCGTAGGGGCGGGGATACCGGAGCAGCACGGTGGCCTCGGCACCGGGCGCGCCGAGCTTGTTCTTGGCAGTGGTGAGCCGCACCCGCAGCCCGGCCACATCGCCGTTGGCGCGCTGCCAGCCCGCGGCCGTGCAGACGAGCGTGAGCGACGAGGCATGGCGAAGCGGCGCCGCGACCGGGGCCGGAGCGGCGACGACGCAGATGGCGCCGCGCTTGGCAACCGCTTCGGCCAGCGTGGCGAGGGCGTGCTCCCAGAGCGACGGCCGGGGTTGGTCCCCGCCGAGCGCCACTCCCACCCACGGCATGCCCGCGCCCACCAGGGCGCGCGCCATGACCAACCCTCGCTCCCACCTCTCGGGGCCGGGGGAGATCACCAGGCAGGCGTCGAGATCCGCCCCAAGGTCGGCGAGGAAACCGGGATCGAGCGTGCCCGCAAGATCCACATAGCCGGTGTCATGCGAGCGACTGGCCAGCGCGGCGAGCGACTGCAGCAGCGTCAGCCGGCCCGAAGGCCCACGTCCGGCGGCGGCAAGCAGGGTGACCCGGCCAAAGGGAAGCCCACCAGGAGTGAGCACGCCGTCGAGGACCGGCACCGCGGTGGACCATGCGCCCGCCTCCTCCGCCGGTCCGCCACGGCGAAGTGCCTGGGGACCGTACCGGGATCGAAGTGTCGCCAGAGCGGCGGACAGGGAATCGGACATCGCTCCTCACTGGAAAAGGCCGCCGCCTACTGGGACGGAAAGCAGGAGCGCCGAGGCGGGACGCCAGTGTAGCGAACGTATGTTCGGTTCGCAAGCTCGGCATTAGAGTCCATCGAATGCCTGAGATGCTCGCGAGCTACGTCGCCGGCGAGTGGTACACGGCCCCGGACGAGGGTGCGGTGGTCGTCGACGCCGCAACCGGTGATGCCGTCGCGCGGGTGTCGACCACCGGTATCAACACGCGACAGATGGTCGACCACGCACGCCATGTCGGCGGCCCCGCGTTGCGTCGCCTCACGTTCCACCAGCGCGCCGCAGCGTTGAAAGAGCTGGCCACGTACCTCGACAACAACAAGGCCGCGTACCACGAGCTTTCGCTGGCGACCGGTGCGACCCGGCGCGACGGGACCGGCGACATCGACGGCGGGATCGGTACCACCTTCGTCTTCAGCAGCCGCGCAAAACGAGAGCTGCCGGACGGCCATCTCCTCACCGATGGCGACATCGAGCCCATCGGCAAAGGCGGCACGTTCGTCGGACAGCACGTGTACACGTCGCTGCGGGGCGTCGCGCTGCAGGTCAATGCGTTCAACTTCCCGGTGTGGGGCATGCTCGAGAAGCTGGCCCCGGCGGTGCTCGCCGGCGTTCCAAGCATCGTGAAACCCGCAACGCAGACCGCGTACCTCACCGCTGCGGTGATGCGCGACATCATCGCGTCGGGAGCGCTCCCGGAAGGCGCCGTGCAGTTCCTGTGCGGCAGCGCAGGCGATGTGCTCGATCACCTCGGTGGCGAGGATGTGATCGCCTTCACGGGGAGCGCCAGCACTGCGGCCGTGTTGCGCGGCAACGATGCGGTCACCGCACGCGCTGCACGATTCAACGCCGAGACCGAACTCGCTCAACTGCTCGATCCTGGGGCCGGACGCCACGGTGGGAACGCCGGAGTTCGACCTGTATGTCAAGGAAGTCGCGCGAGAGATCACCACCAAGGCGGGACAGCGATGCACGTGCATCCGTCGAGCGCTGGTTCCCGAATCGATGGTTGACGACGTGATCGCCGGGATCCGTGCGAGGCTCGACAAGGTGGTCGTCGGCAACCCGCGCAACGAGACGGTGACCATGGGTGCGCTGGTGAGCCTCCACCAGCGCGACGAGGTCCGCGACGCGGTCGCCGCACTGGAGCGCGCGACCGAGATCGTCTACGGCGATCCCATGTCGGTCGATCCCGTGGACGCCGACCCGGAGCGCGGCGCGTTCATGGCACCGCTGGTGCTCCTGGCCACCGGCGACCGGCCCGAGCCGCACGAGATCGAGGCATTCGGCCCGGTCACCACGCTCATCCCGTACGCCGCGCCGGTCGATCTCGGCGCCGTGGCGGCGCGCGGCGGGGGCAGCCTCGTCGGCTCGATCGTCTCCTACGATCCGGACTTCGTGCGCGACGTGGTGGCAGGCGCAGCGCCGTATCACGGCCGTCTGCTCATCCTCGATCGTGATTGCGCCGGGGAGTCGACCGGGCACGGCACGCCGATGCCGCAACTGGTGCACGGCGGCCCCGGCCGAGCCGGTGGTGGCGAGGAGCTCGGCGGCATGCGCGCGGTCACGCACTTCATGCAGCGCACCGCTGTGCAGGGGTCACCGGCGGTGATTACCGCACTGCGCGACGGCGCCTGATACCTGGGGCACGCGCGGCGGCCCGGCCCGTAAACTCGCGGGCGAACGTCCCAGCCCGGCGAGGAGGAACTGCGTGCGCGTTGCGGTGACCGGTGGCACCGGCTTCGTCGGCATCCACACCGTTCGTGCGCTCAAGGAAGCCGGGCACGAGGTGGTCATCGTGGCCCGCGGGACCACCCGCCGCCCGAAAGGCGAGCGGGTCACGTTCGTCGAGACCGACGTGACCAACGCGCCCAAGCTGGCGGAGACCTTCGCCGGGTGCGACGCCGTCGTGCACCTCGTCGCGATCCTCAACGAGCGCGGCCGTCGAACCTTCGACCGCGTGAATCGCGAGGGCACCGAACGAGTCGTCGAGGCCGCGAAACGGGCCAACGTGGCTCATTTCGTGCACCAGGGCGCGCTCGGCGCCGACCCGGACCCGAGGTACCCCTATCTGCTGAGCAAGTGGCAGGGTGAGCAGGCCGTCCGCGCGAGTGGCGTGCCATACACCGGGCTGCGCCCCGGACTCATCTTCGGCCCCGGCGACGGCTTCTTCACGTTGCTCACCCGGATGATGCGGATCAATCCGATCGTCCCGATCGCCGGCGATGGGAGGACGCTGTTCCAGCCGATCTCGATCGGGGACGTGACCCGGTGCATCGTCATCGCCCTCGAGCGCGGTCCGGCATCGCTCGTCCATGAGATCGGTGGCCCCGACCAGATGAGCTACGAAGACATCGTCCGCACCATCAAGTCGGCGTTGGGCCTGCACCGCAAGCTCGTCCACGTCCCGGTCCCGATGTTGGTGCCGCCGGCGTTCATCATGGAGAAGCTCCTCCGTCATCCGCCGGTGACCCGCGACCAGCTCCGGATGCTGGGGCGCAACAACATCACGCGCGTCGACTCGGTCCGTGTCGGATTCGGCTTTGACGCCGAGAGCTTTCCCGACAACTGCGACTACCTGCAGGACTACTGACCGTGACCGTCGACGATCGTCTCGCCGAGCTTCACATCGTCATTCCCGAAACCACCGCCCCCGTTGCCAACTACGTGACCGCGCGGCGGACGGGCGACCTGCTCTACCTTTCCGGTCACCTCGGCAAACGCGATGGCGCAGTGGTCGTGGGCAGGGTCGGCGACGATGTCGACACCGACACCGCGTACGACCTGGCTCGCCACGCCGCCATCGATCTCCTCGGGACGGCACGCGCCGCGCTGGGCACGCTCGAGACCATTGCCGTCGTCAAGCTCACGGGCTTCGTGCAGAGTGGGCCGGCCTTCACCGAGCAGTCGGCCGTCATCAACGGAGCATCGGACCTGCTCGTGGCCGTCCTCGGCGCAGAGCGCGGCCGCCACGCCCGGAGCGCCATCGGTGTCGCGCAGCTGCCGCTCGGCGCCGCGGTTGAGCTCGAGGCGATCTTCGAGGTCGTCGGCGCACTGGCGTAGTGCTGAACCGCTAGGCTCTGAACGTGCGCCCATACAAGCAACTCGGCGACGTCCCCCCCAAGCGGCACATGCGCTTCGGGGACGACGGCCGACTGGCGTACGAGGAGCTGTTCGGACGCGAGGGGTTCAGCGGACCGTCCTCGCTGCTCTATCACCGCCACATGCCCGAGGGCGCGCAGGACGTCAGCGAGGGTCCCGCCGACCTCATGACCCCCGAGCACGAGCAGGTGCACACCAACGCGCACCTGAAGGGATTTGACCTTCCCCAGCAGGGCGACGTCATCACCGGCAGGCGCTGGCTGCTTGTCAACGACGACGTGCACATCGGCCTCGTCGCCCCGGTGAGCGCACAGCAGGTGCTCTACGTCAACGGCTCGGCGGACGAGGTGCTCTTCGTGCACGCCGGCAGTGGCACGCTGCACACGCAGTTCGGGCGCCAGGCGTTCAAACGCCACGACTACGTCGTGATTCCGCGGGGCACGATCTACCGCATCGACTTCGACGACCTGGCCGGCGTGCGGCTGCTCTGCATCGAGGTGACCGGGCTCGTCGATGTGCCGGATCGCTACCGCGCACGCAACGGCCAGCTCACCGAATTTGCGCCCTTCAGCGAGCGCGATTTTCACGGACCCGACGCACTCGAGAGCGCCAAGGACGGTCCCGCGGAAATCTGGCTCAAGCGTTCCAACCACGTGAGCCGATACGTGCTCGACCACCATCCGTTCGATGTCATCGGTTGGGACGGGACGATCTACCCGGTGACCTTCAACATCCACGACTTCGAACCGCGTGCCGGCCGTTTTCATGTGCCGCCGCCGATCCATCAGACGTTCCAGGCCACCAACCTGGTGATCTGCTCGTTCGTGCCGCGCAAGCTCGACTGGGATCCAGAGGCGATCCATCTCCCCTATCACCACAGCAACCTCGACTCGGATGAGGTGCTGTACTACGTTGAGGGCAATTACGCTGCGCGCCGCGGCATCAGTCAGGGCTCCTTCACGCATCATGTCGGCGGACTGCCCCATGGGCCGCAACCGGGAGCACTCGAAGCGTCACTCGACCGCCCGCGCGAGACCGACGAGCTTGCCGTGATGGTCGACACCTTCCGGCCGCTGCACCGCACCGCGATCGCGCGTCAGATCTTCGACCGCGACTACCCGTTCAGCTGGCACACCGGCGGCGTTTCCGGCACGACCAGCATCGCCTGATCGTGCCGATCTCCCGGTGGTCGCGGGCGCAACTCCAGGATGGTGGCTGGATCCGGCGCATGTTCATGGAGGGCGAGCGGCTTCGCGCAGAGTTCGGCGAGGAGACCGTCTCCGATCTCTCCATCGGCCAGCCACTGGAGGCGCCGCAGGCCGTGGTCGAGGCATTCGCCGCCGCGAGCCGTGAGCGTTTCGTGGGGCGTTTCGGCTACATGCCGAACCTCGGCTACCCGGAGGTCCGCGCACGCGCCGCCGAGGACGTCGATTTCCCGGGGATCAGCACCGATTCGATTGCGATGACGCCGGGTGCGGCAGCCGCGATCGCAATCGCGATCCGTACCTTTGTCGACCCCGGCGATGACGTGATCGGCGTCGCCCCGTACTTCCCGGAGTTCCGCCTCTACTGCGAAACCGCGTCGGCGAGATTCGTGCCTGTGCCGGCGGGTCCCGACCTCCGACTCGATCTCGACGGGATCAGCGCCGCGCTCTCCGCGCACACCGCCGCGGTGATCGTCAACTCGCCGTGCAACCCGAGTGGCCACGTCCTCGATGGCGGCGAACTGTCAGGACTTGCGGCGGTGCTTCACGCGCACAACGACAAGCATGACCGCAAGGTGTTGCTGATCATCGACGAGGTGTACCGGCGGCTCACCTACCCCCCGAATCAGCGAGTCGAGCCGTTCAACCTCTACGAGCACACCGTGCTCGCACGTTCCTTCTCCAAGGATCTTGGCATCGCGGGGGAGCGCATCGGATATCTGGTGCTGCATCCGTCGCTGGTCAACGCCGAGGCTCATCGCGGACTTGCACAGGCGTTGCGCGCGCTCGGCTTCGTCAACGCACCCGCAACCGCGCAACGCGCGTTACTTCACCTCGATTCGTGGGAGATCAACGCGGTCCCGTATCGCGAGCGTCGCGACATGGTCATGGATCGAGTGCGCGCGGACGGGCTCGAGGCGATCGAGCCTCAGGGCGGCCTCTACCTGTGGTTGCGCAGCCCGTGGCCGGACACGCTCCAGCTCATCGATGCGTTGACCGCGCGTCGCGTGCTCCTGACCCCCGGCATCGCCTTCGGCGTGCCCTCGCACCTGCGCCTGTGTTTCAGCGCACCCCGCCGGAAACTCGACATGGCGATGAGCGTGCTCGGCGAGCTCGCCGCGGAGCGGGTCTCAGCCTGATTCCGCGGCGCGGATATACGTGACGGACGCCTCGAACCCGTCGACACCTGTTGGTGGAGGCAGGGACACTTGCCCGACGTATCCGCAACACAAAAGGCCGGGCGCTGCAGTCGCCCCGCCAGGCCTGAGCTATTCCGTCAAGGGCGCTGGGCTGCGTCGCATTGCCGGGATGAGGACTGCGGCGACGGCCACGTGCATCAGCGCGAGGGCGACCTTTGACGACATTGTGATTCCCGCAGTGAGCGGAAGACTCAACGACAGCACGACGACGACGCATGCGATACCGGTCCAGATCCTGCGAGCACGAGCGGTGCGTCGCTCCAAGAGGGCAAGCAAACCCCAGCCGGCCAGCGACGCAGCCAGGCTCGCTCCGATCACGTAATCGATCCCGATACTCTGGGCTGCGCCGCTCCCGAACCGGATGAGCAGGTGAGTGCCCGACAGCGGCACCGCGACGGCCCAGACCGCGACGGCTGCGAGCACGGCTCCGGCAACGCCAAGAGCTCGGGTCCGGCCGACGCCGGTTGCGGTGGCGGCGTATCGGATGGTTGTGGTGGCCATGGCAGGTCTCCTTCTGGGTGATCACCGCTGGCCCTTTGGAGGCGCCAGGCGGTAGACTTTTACTTAGGCGCCTAATATTAGGCACCTAAGTATCTGTCCGTCAAGGGGTCCCTGCGAGAGGTCCCTGCAAGAGGTCCGAGGATGAATTTCGACCAGGCCGACGCGCTCAACGAGGCGATCCGCGCCATCGGGCTCCGCCACCGAGAGCTCGCCATCGCCGCGCTTGCCCCGTTCGGTATCCATCCCGGGCACAAGCTCCTGCTCCTCGAGCTCGAGGCGGCGGGATCGTGTACCCAGGCCCAGCTCGCCACCGCGAGCGGCTACGAGCCGCCGACCATCACCTTGAGCGTTCGGCAGCTCGAGGCCGCCGGGCTCGTGGCTCGCCGTCAATCGCCGACCGACGGGCGCGCCACGATCGTCGAGTTGACCGACGCGGGTCGGGCGCTCCTGCCGAAGCTGAAAGCCGCATGGCGCCATGTGGCAGAGCAGACGGTCGCGGGTCTCACCACCGTTTCTGTCGAGCAGCTCACCGCGGTCCTCGCGGACCTCGCGGCCAGTCTCAGCGCCGACGATGCGGCTGGCGGTGACCTCCCGCGTTACGTCACCCAACTCAATCCTCGATAACGCTTCAGCGAACGCCCCTCACGCGCAGGATGGCGAGGGCCCCGATGACAGCGCAGAGCCCAGCGGCGGCGTAGAGCACGCCGTAGCTGCCGCCGCCGATCGCCAGGATGGCCGGCGCGCACGCCGGCGCCAGGGAAAAGGGAAGGGCGCCGGCGATGTTGAACACGCCGAGATCCTTGGCGTTCTGGCCTGGGTTCGGCAGCACGTCGGCGACGAGCGCGAGGTCGACGGCCGTATAGATCCCGAAGCCCAGCCCGCTGATCGCCATACCGATCAGGAAACCGTTGAAGCTGCTGGCCATTGCGACCGCGAACAGCGCCAGGCCGTACACGATCGATGCGATGAAGACAAAGACCTTCCGGCGACCGGTTCGATCGGAGAAGTGGCCACCGATCAGCGAAGCGGCGACGATGACGACCGACTGCACGAGCGTGCCGAGGAATATCTGTTGCGGCACGTCGGCCACGGTGCTGCCGATCTTCTGAATCAGATAGTAGGCCTCGTACGTCGTCAAGAGGGCGTAGGCCATCAGGAACAGAAAGCGGCTGGCGAATGCCCAGGCAAAGTCTGGGCTTGTCCGCGGCTTGACGTAGAACGTGCTGGCGAATTCCCGCAGTGACCACACGGGCCTGTCAGCCTTGGCAAGGCGCCGATCCTTCAACACAAGCGCAAAAAGCAGGATGAAGAATCCCCCCACTGCGCACGGGGCCAGGAACGCAGCGACCTGATGTCCGCTGAGGAGCTTCACCAGAAACGTGCCACTCACCGCCGCGATCGGCAGACAGACGCCCAGCACACCGGAAACCATGCCGCGTTGAGCACCTGGGACCTGGTCTGGGAGTACCGCTATGAGCGCGGCGAGCAGGGCGTTGAAGAACAGCTGCGCGATGCACCATCCGAGGAGGACCACCGGGATGTTGGGCGCGAATGAGACGATTGCGACGCCGACGGTACCGCCGACCAAACCGATGATCATCCACGGCCGTCGCATGCCGAACCGCGACGACGTGCGGTCACTCATTCTCCCGAAGAATGGATTGCCGAATATGGACACAAAGGCGCCAATCCCGGAGACGAGCGCCAGGCTGCCGGGTGCCTGTTTGATGCCCACCAGCGCGTTGACTCTCAAGGGCAGCGTCACCAGTATCGGCGCGAGGAACACCAGGTTGGTGCTCATGAAGGCCAACATGTAGAGGGAGATGAACCCCCATCCCACCCGCCGTGCAGCGCGCGCTTCGGGGTGGAGCGTTTCCCCGGCCACGGCTGCGTATGTCAATTCGGCCACACGTCAGTGTGGCCCTCTCGGAGGGACTGCGGATTGTGACGGGGCGACCTGAGGTTCGTTCGTCGGTCGCGGCGTCATCAACACCGCGATCTGTGAGCGTGAGTTGACGCCGAGCTTGTCCATGATGTGCCGAATGTGACTGGCAACTGTCGCCTCCGAGATGAAGAGGCGCACACCGATTTGCTTGTTGCTGAGACCCTCCGCGACCAGCCCGGCGACTTCAAGTTCCCGCTTGGCCAGCGGATTGGCGGCGAGACCTTCGGTACCCGACACGTCGACAGGAGCGGCTTCGCCAAGCGCGAGCCGCAACGCCGCCTCGCGACTCATGTGTTGACCCGCGGCGAATGCGGCATCGAAGGCCGCGGACCCCAACGCTTCCTTCGTCATGTGCAGCGCTCCCGCGGCAACTGGAATCGTCGGTCCCCCGAGCGCCGAGCCTGTCTGCGCGCATAGCACGTCTGCCGCACCGAGCAGCTGTGCGGCTACTCGTGCGCGGCCGACGTGCGCCGCATACCAGCCCGCGGCCGCAAGGCCCCAATACTGGCCGAGCCGGTTGTCGACCTGACGAGCGACCTGCAATGCCTCGCCGAACCACGCGTTGGACGCATGAAGATCGCCGGACATCATTCGCGCCACACCGAGATTGCGGAACATGTTTTCGAGTTGGTAGAGGTCACCCGCCTCACGGCTCAGGGTGACACCCTCGAGAGACAGCGCTTCGACAGTCTCGACATCCTCCGTGAAGATCGCGTGAATCGACTGAGACAGCAAGAGCTCGATCGTCGCTGCGAAGTCATCCAGGCCCTGGGCCATCGATTGGGCCTCATCGAGGTAGCGTCTCGCCGATTCAGGATCGCCCGCAACGGTCGCGATGGTCGCGCTCATCGACAGCGACTTCGGACAGGAGCGCACCGCTGCTCCGCCTGACGAGCGGTCGCCACCGCTCGTGCGATCCAGGGCCTGCCGGCGGCGGGATCGCCCTGCAGCATGCTCAACCAACCACGGAGGTAGTAGGCCCGCACCATCGTGGGCGCAGACGCATCTGCAGCGGGCAATAGTTGGTCGAGCCAGCGCACCGACTCTGTGGTCCCGTGCGTGATCCAGTAGTAACGCATCGACGCGGCGATATCGAGGCCACAGGCGAGGTCCTCGCGAGCCACGCACTGGTGAAGCACCGCCCGCAGGTTGTCGATTTCCAGGTCCGCCCACGCGAGCCACTCGACGAGGTGGTAGCGAGCCCATTCGGCCGAACGCAGACACGTCAAGCGATAGTGCTCGATGCAACGCTCCCGGAGGAGATCCTCCTCGTCAGCCTCCAGCAACTTGATGCCGGCGTACTCACGCATCGTCTCGTGAAGCCGATAGCACGTGACGCCCCTGACGTCCTCCTTGGCGACGAGTGATTTGTCAACCAGCGAGGCCAGGAGGTCCAACGCGTCCGATCCTGTTGCGTCGTCTGAAGTGCAGACTCCCGCCACGTCCTCGAGGGTGAAGTGCGCGGCAAAAACGCAGAGGCGCCGCAACAGGACTTGCTCAGCGTCGGTTAGCTGGTCGAAGCTCCAGTCGATCGCCATGCGGAGCGTTTGATGACGCGGGAGCGCAGCGCGGCCGCCTCCGGTGAGCAGCGCGAACCGGTCGCTCAGGCGGTCGAGGATCTGCTCGACGCTCAGGACGCGGGTCCTGACCGCGGCAAGCTCGATCGCCAGCGGCAGGCCATCGAGCCGCCGGCACACCGAGACGACAGCGGCCCGGTTTGAGGAGGTGAGCTCGAACGCACCCGATGCGGCTGCCGCACGCTCGGTGAACAGCATGACGGCTTCGTTCTGCTGGAGCTGAGCGAGCGGCTCGCCTCCATCTGCACAGGAGGCAGCTCGAGCGGCGGGACAGGTACCACGTACTCACCCGCGCACCTGGAGCGGCTCCCGGCTGGTGGTGATCACCCGCACATCTGGTGCGGCGCGGAGGACGTCGCTGACGAGCTGGGCAGCCGCCTCGAGCAGGTGCTCGCAGTTGTCGACGAGGAGGAGGAGGCGGCGCTCCCGCAGGTACGACAGCAGGATCTCCATCGGCTTCGACCCGGCCTGGTCTCTGAGGTCCAGGGCTGCGAGCACGGCATCGGTCACGACGGCCGCATCGCGTGACCTCGCCAAGCTCGACCAACCAGGCTCCATCCGCGAAGCTCCGCGCAAGTTCGGTTCCGGCACGAACCGCGAGCCGCGTCTTGCCGACCCCGCCCGGGCCGACCAGGCTCACCACCCGCGCGGTCGCGAGCTTCTTTCTGATCTCGCCAAGCTCGCGTCGGCGGCCGACAAACGTCGTTGCCTCCGCCGGCAGGTTGCCCGATGGGTGCCTAGGT
Organism: Candidatus Dormiibacterota bacterium; assembly: GCA_963756075.1. Lineage (GTDB taxonomy): Bacteria > Chloroflexota > Dormibacteria > Aeolococcales > Aeolococcaceae > Palsa-851. The sequence continues at coordinate 90,856 of CAVWMH010000005.1, forward strand.
CTGGCCATCCCGGGTACCAGTAGTCACGCCGGCGTACCTCGTCGCCGGGTCGACTACGCATCGAATCAGCAATCCTGACGATGTCGAGTTCGCGGCTGCTCCCTCACGCTCGCCAGTATGAACGAGGAGCTTCCGACCCGACGAGTTGAGATCACCTTCGTCGGCCACCCACCGACCCGGCAGATAGACGCGCGCGTCAGGGGTCAGCGAGGTGCAGGTCGACGGCGGTCGAGTGCGCTGCCTCGTCAGCGGCAGCGTTCAGCCATTTCTCGAAGCGCTCCGCGGCTACGAGGTCATTGGCCTGACCTCGACACCCGCGCTCTCCGAGGCTGATGAGCGAGGGCGAACTCCTCGCATGGAGAGTGGACTCGACGGCGACGGAGGAGGTGGCTGATGGCGGGCGGGTGATTACGCGCCGTACCGAGCAGCAGCAGTGGTCACCGCGTCCGATGACCTCATGAAACACAAGGAGCTTCAGATGAATCCGACAACCACAGCCACCACAACCCGATCAAAAGGAGAAGTCCAGGTGAACTCAAATAGAAGAATTGCGCTCGTCGTCGGAGTGCTGTTCATCCTCACGTTCGTCACGTCGATTGGAGCGGCGTTCGCATACGGTCCTGTCCTGACCAATCCGAACTACGTCATCGGTGCGCGGCGCCGACACCCGGGTGTTCCTGGGTGCGTTCCTCGAGCTCTTCCTCATCATCACCAACATCGGCTGCGCCGTCGTGTTGTTCCCGCTCCTCAAGCGGCAAAGCGAAGCCATCGCCCTCGGTTACGTCGCCGCTCGGATCATGGAGTGCACCTTCATCCTGGTGGGCATCCTCAGCGTCCTCGCCGTCGTCACGTTGCGGCAGCACGCGGTGGCTGCAGACTCCGCCTCGCTCGTCACAGTGGGCAAGTCGCTCATCGCCATCAAGAACTGGACGTTCCTGCTTGGGCCCGGCTTCGTTGACGGAATCGGGACTGGGCTGATGCTCGGCTGGCTGATGTACCGGTCCGGTCTGGTGTCACGCCGGATAGCCCTCTTCGGCGTCGTCGGAGGTCCGCTCCTCGCCGCCTCAGGTATCGCAGTGCTGTTCGGTGTGATCAAGCCGCAGTCCACCTTGCAGAGCGTCGCGACCGCCCCGGAGATCGTCTGGGAGGCTTTCCTGGGCCTGTGGCTCACCTTCAAGGGGTTCCGTCGGGTTGCTCCTGACGCCGGCGCGGCCTCTGTCCGCGCGGTTGCGGGCGATCAGGTCGATGCGGTCGTTGCCGCGTAGGTTTCGCTGCCGACACGGCACGACGCGGAGCCCGGCTTCGGCCGGGCTCCACGTGCCTCCACACATTTCAGCCTCCACACATTTCAAAGGAGATTCACATGATCGTGGTCGACAACCTGACCAAGCGGTATGGCAACAAGACCGCTGTCGACGGCCTGACCTTCACGGTGCAGCCAGGTGTGGTCACCGGATTTCTCGGGCCGAACGGCTCCGGAAAGTCCACGACCATGCGCCTGATCCTCGGACTGCACGCGCCGACAAGTGGCTCTGCAACAGTGAGCGGCAAGCGCTACGCGGCACATCCGGCTCCGCTCCGCGATGTCGGTGTATTGCTCGAGGCACGCGCCGTCCATCCGGGTCGTTCCGCCTACGATCACCTCCTCGCACAGGCGCAAACGCAAGGGATTCCGCGCGCACGCGTGAGTGAGTTGGTGGAGTTTGTCGGCCTGCAGGACGTGGCCGGGAAGCGCGTGGGCCAATTCTCACTCGGTATGGGCCAGCGCCTTGGCATCGCCTCCGCGCTGCTTGGCGACCCGGCCACGCTCATCCTCGATGAGCCGATCAACGGCCTCGACCCGGACGGCATTCACTGGATGCGTGGGCTCTTGAAGACACTTGCGGCTGAAGGTCGCACCGTGTTCCTGTCGTCGCACCTGATGAGCGAGATGGCACTGACTGCGGAGCACCTGATCATCATCGGCAGGGGACGGCTGATCCGCGACATCAGCATCGGCGAGTTCGTACGGGAGTCATCGAGGAACGTCGTGCGGGTTCGCTCTCCGCAAGCGGACCGGCTACGCGGTTTGGTCGTCTCCCACGCAGCGACCATTTCGAGTGAGAAGCCCGGCATGCTGGACGTCGAAGGTCTGACGTCGGAGCAGATCGGGCGCCTCGCGGCGCTGCACGGCATCGTCCTCTTCGAGCTCACCCCCCAGACCGCGTCCCTCGAGGACGCCTTCATGGAACTCACCCACGACTCAGTGGAATACCGCAACGCGTCAACCAACGCCGGCGTCGCCGACGCCGCAGGAGTAGCAGCATGAGCAGTGTGTCGATCGCACCGATCTCCCTTCCGCGGACGCCGAGTGGCGGGCGCGTGACGCAGACGAGAGTCATCCTCTCGGAGTGGACCAAGTTTCGTTCGCTGCGGTCCGCGCGCTACACGCTCCTGGCGACTGTCGGCCTCACGGTCGGACTCGCTTTGGCCGCCGCCATTCTCGTCGTCTCGCAGTGGGGCACGATGACGGCCGCCGACAAGGCGACTTTTCAACCGCTGAACGTCAGCCTCGTCGGCGCCAACATCGGCGTGATGGTGATCGGTGTGCTCGGCGTCCTGATGGTGACGAGCGAGTTCTCCACCGGACTCGTCAGCTCGACGTTCGCTGCCGTGCCCAAGCGTCTCCCGGTCCTCTGGGGTAAGGCGGCCGTGTACACGATCATCGCGCTGTCGGTGACGGTGCCGGCCATGCTGGTCGCGTTCTTCAGCACGCAGGCGATCCTGGCCGGCGACCACGTGCAGATTGCCTTCGGACACAGCGGTGTTGCGCGTGCGGTCATCGGATCTGCGCTCTACCTGACGATCGCCGGACTGCTTGGAATCGGGCTCGGCGGTATCTTCCGGAGCACCGCGGCCGCTGTGACAAGCTTGACCGTCATCCTCTTCGTCATGCCGGTGCTCGTCTTCATCCTCCCTGCGGGCATGTCGAACAGCATCAGGCCGTTTCTCCCTGGGAATGCTGGGCAGGCGATCATGAGCATCGCTCCGCAGGCGCACGTGCTTGCACCGTGGGTCGGGCTCGGCGTCTTCGCCGCCTATGCATTCGCAGCGATCGCCGGTGCCGCGGTTCTCCTCGTCAAGCGCGACGCTTAGGGTCGTCCGACGGCCGGCCATCGATGAGCGGCCGTGCGAGCCTGATGCGCCGACAACCTTCATGCTGTCCTAGAGTCATACGCGGATCTTCCACTCGAGTGAGGCTATGAAATGAGCGCAGCCGTGAGCGCTGAGGAAACAACGCAGCCCGCGGAGTTGTGGGTTGTGCGGCTCCTCCGCGGCGGTCCGTATGACTTCTCGCGGGGCATGCGGGAACAGACTGGCTGGAAGGAGCACGCCGCGTTCATGAACGGCCTGGTCGATGCTGGGTTCTTGATTTTGGGCGGTCCCCTGGCGGGCGACCGAGAGACTCTCCATATCTGCGCGGCGTCCTCGGAAAAGGACGTCCGCAAACGATTCGCCGAGGACCCGTGGGCACCCAGTGGGAAGCTTGTGGTGAAGAGCGTGGAGCGCTGGACGATCGTCCTGTGTCCTCCGGCGCTCGACGAGATCCTGGCAGCAGCGCCTCGTGCATCCGTCGATGTCTATTCGGCTCCAACCGAGCGGTAGATCCGACTCGCATCGATAACGCATCGCCTGTTGCAACCGCGTCAGCGGACTCTCGTTGCTGCAGCGCGTCTCGAGCGGTACACCGGTGCTAGGGTGGAAATAGCACACGGAGGTGACGGCAATGATCAGACGTTTCCTCGCCGGGCTCCTGCTCGTCGCGGGTGGGGCCGTAATCGCGGTTGGGGTTTCTCAGAATTGGGCAACGCTCCCGGCCAACGGACAAGCGTTGAATGGCTTCACGATGGGCAGCACGCCGATCGACGCGGCGGTGAGCTTCGCTGCGGCCGGTGCGCTCATGCTCTTCGGCCTGGTGATCGTTCTCAGAGGAGGCGCGATCTCGCGCGGAATGGGTTTCCTGTGCTCTGTTCTGGTGATCGCCTGGGCGGGTGAAATCGTGTTGCTGCTGAGCAGCGCGAACCACGACCTCGACCACCTGGTACCCGCTGTGTCGCTGGTGCGACACCTGCAGCCGGGGTACTTCCTCGTCGCCGGCGGCGCGCTTGCTGGATTCCTTGGCGGCATCCTCGGCCTGACCGTGCCGCGACGTGCACCGATGAAGGTGAAGCACGCAACGCCGACAACGCCGCTGCCACGCGAGAAGGCGCCGGCGCCGATTGCCAACGGCGTGGCAACGCGCACAGCTCCCTGGGACGTACCTGTCGATCGCTCTGGCGCGTCGTCGTCAGTGGATTCACGGACTCCCGCGGAGGTCGGGCTCCGCCGCTAACGCCACTGAAGCGCTACAACGAAAGGTGGAGCCGGAGAGCTTCGTCGAGTTGTGCCATCAGGGAGGGCGACACCACTGCCACTCGCTTCCCGATGCGTTCAACGGCAACCGAGTGGACTTGCTCCGCCTGCGCCTTGGAGTCTCGCTGCAGTCCCGTGGCAGCGGCTTTCAACAGCACCTGAAACGGGTAGATCCGCTCGACATTTGACGTGACCGGGACGACCGTCACGACACCGCGTCCGAGGCGCGTCGCCGTGCTGTTCGCGCCGTCGTTGCTCACGATCACAGCCGGCCTCGTCTTGCTCGCTCGGCTCCACGGATTGGTTCGAGGTCGACGATGCGGATTTCACCTCGCCTCATCAGGCGTTGACACGATTCCCGGCAGCGACCTGCCAGAGACCTGCTTCGCCGGTCGCTGCCCATTCGGCCCAAGCGTCCTCATATGCATCGGTGAGCTCGGCGGCGCGAAGGAGCCGAACCGCCTTGTGGAGCACTGCGGAGCGAGAGGGATATCCCTGGGTCTGAGCATAGGAATCCAGGAATTCGACGTCCTCTTGGGGGAGGCTCATACTCACCTTCATACTCCAATACTACCATGGTAGGGAGGCGAGTAACACTCCGCAGCCAGCCATGATTGTGCCGGTCCTGAGCTCGCACCGATTGCATGAACGTCCTGATTCCCCTGCCCGACCGCGACTTTGCCGATCGCCTGGGATGCCGTCGACCCGAAGCATTACATCGGCCTGCTGCTGCCTGGCGGCCACGCCCCCGGCATGCGCCAGTACCTCGGCTCCGCGCTCCTCCAACAGCGGGTCGCGCAGTTTTGGCAGCTCGATCGTCCCGGCGGGGGAAGCTCGACGATGATGCGCCCGCCTTCGTTGTCGAGGACGGCAACTACGTCTCAGCGCGATGGCCTGGCGACGCATACCTGTTCACGCGACGCTTTGCCGCCCTTCTCGACCGCGCTGCGATCCCCCGGCCTGGCGGGAAGGGGGGGATTCGAACCCCCGGAGGGACTTAAGATCCCTCACCCGCTTAGCAGGCGGGCGCTTTCAGCCTCTCAGCCACCTCCCCAGGCCGGGGCCAGTATATGTCGTGTCCGGCTCGCGACCAACTCAAATCGAGCCCCTCGTAGAGTCGCGACGTGGTCCACGCGCGGAGGGGGACCGCCGCGATCGTCGCCCTCGGGATGGGTGCGGTTGCGTTCGCGACCGCCCCGGTCACGGCCGAGGCCGCGATGTTCCGGCTCCCGGTCGGGACACAGCGCATGCAGATGCCGCTGGACTGTGAGGCGACGTCGCTGACCATCGCGCTCGCTGCCGTCGGCGTGCACACGACTCAGCGGTGGGTGCAGGGGCACTTCCCCACCGACACCCGTGCCCCGGTCCTCGGCGCCAACGGTCTTCCGTCGCAATGGGGTGACCCGTACACGGGCTTCGTCGGCCACGTGATGGGCTCGGAGCCGGGCAGCAATCCGCACTGGGCCGCGTATGCGGGATGGGGCGCCTATGCTCCGGTGGTCGCTCGGACCGCGGAATCGCTCGGCGTTCCGGTGGCGGCGCAGCTCACCGGCTGGAATCCCCAGGCGCTGTACGCAGCCGTCGAGGCAGGTCACCCGGTCCTCGTCTGGACGACCGTCAACTACTCGTCACAGACAGCTCGCACCTGGACCGCGTGGGACGGGAGACTGGTGCCGTGGACCGAGGCGGGCCACGTCGTGGTGCTCATGGGGGTGAACACGACCGCCGGGACTCTCGAGTTCAGCGATCCGCTGACGGGCTCGTACAACGGCACGACCATGACGCAGTTCGCCCGAACCTTCACCATCTACGGGAGCATGGCCATTGTCATCGAGCGCATCGCGCGTGCCGCAGCACCCCACGTCGCCGTGCGGCACGCGGTGGCGATCACTCATCACGCGCCCCCAGTGGCAACCGCGCCTCCAACCGCACGCCCCGCGCCGTGGGTTCCCTCGCGCCGCGTCCGCATCCCGAGGGCGTTCACGGGAGACGACAACGCCGGCGTCGCTGCCGCGGGCCTCGGCCTTCTGACGAGCGTCGCCGCCGGCCCGACGCAGCCACATGGCGCTGCCATTCCATTGCTTGTCGCGGAATCGAGCCTTGCAGTCGCAGCGGTCGCGATGCTTGCGGTCCTCATGCGGAGGCGACGGCGTCAATGCGCTGGGTGACGTTCACTCAGTCGACATACCCCGGCGAGCGAACCGGCCTACTGGTCGATGGGCGGATCCACGCGTGCGGTCCCGACACGACGTTGCTCAGCCTCCTCGGTGACGACGGCACGCTGCTCGCCGCCGAGGGCGACGAACTGCGCCGAGATCCACACGACGTGTTCGAACTCGACTCCATCCAGGCGCTCGCGCCGATACCGCGACCGCCAACGGTTCGCGACTTCTATGCATTCGAGCAGCACGTGCGCACCGCCCGGCAGCGACGTGGGCTCGAGATGGACCCTGACTGGTATGAGCTGCCCGTCTTCTACTTCAGCAATCCCTATGCGATCGTCGGCCCCGACGTTGATGTCGCGATTCCGCCCGGCGGCGTTGAGATGGACTACGAGCTGGAGGTCGCCGCGGTGGTCGGCAGTCGGCGGCGCCGACCTTGATCCCGAGGAGGCGGAGCGCGGCATCGCCGGGTATTGCGTCATGAACGACTGGAGCGCGCGCGACATCCAGCGACGAGAGATGAAGCTGAGCATGGGTCCGGTGAAGGGGAAGGATTTCGCGACCTCGATCGGACCGGTCTTCGTCACGCCCGACGAGCTCGAGGACACGCGGCGCAACAAGAGTTACGACCTCGAGATGACCGCGACCGTGAACGGCGTCGAGTATTCGCGCGCGTCGCTCGCGGATATTTTCTGGAGCTTCGGCGAGATGATCGCGTATGCGTCGCGCGGCACGCGCGTCGAGACGGGAGACATCATCGGTTCCGGGACGTGCGGCACCGGTTGTATCCTCGAGCTGTCCATGGTGCACGGCATCGATCAATACCCCTGGTTGCAACCGGGCGACGTCGTCGAGCTGAGCGTGGAGCGGCTGGGGAAACTTCGCAACCGCGTGGTTGCCGGTGCGTCCGTTGCGGCCGCTGCGATGAGCACCGGCGACGCGTACCTCGCACGTCTCGACGCCGTGGACGGCCGGCTCGCGGCCGCGGCAGGGGCAGAACCGCCGCACGGGGCGCTCACCGGTGCTGATCCCGACAGCGGCGAGCGGTGGGATCGGGGCCAGGTCTGGGCGCATGTCGCCGAGTTCATCCCCTACTGGATCGCGCAGGCAGGTCCGGTGCTTCGCGGTGAGGCCTCCGGCGAGCCCGTGCCGTTCGGGCGGACCAAGAGCGACCCGCAGCGCATCGCGGCGATCGAGCAGGATCGACGTGAGCCCGTGTCCGTGCTCTGGGCGAACGCGCACGCAAGCATCGCCACGCTCCGAGGGTTCCTCCGCGACATGGACGCCGCCCAGTGGGAGCTCCGCGGGCTGCACCCGAAGCTCGGGCCGATGACCGTCGACGAGCTCGTCGAGAGGTTCCTGGTCGGCCACCTCGAGGAGCACGCCGAGCAGCTCGAAGGGATGCGCGCCGCTTCGACCTAGCGGTGCTTCTTGCGCCGGTGGCGGCGTTGCGGTACTGGCGGAGTGGCGGCTCGGCTCCGTCGACGGTGGCAACGCATCGACGAGTCCCGCGGCCTCGAGCGCACCAGGCTCGTCCATCCAGCTTCGAGCCTTCGGCGGCCGTCGAAACATGCGGGTCAGCCGTCGATCGGCGCCGCGGCGGAACGTCTCTGCGTCGCTGACCGTGAAGGTTGGGAGATACGGCGGGAGCTCTGCGCCCGGTCCGGTCGGGCCGAGCCCGTCTGGATACGGCCGGTTGGTGCCGATCGCAGGGTCCTGGTTCTGCTCGCCTGTGAAGTCCGTACCAGAACAGCAGGACGAGGAACACCACGATGCACCCGAGAAGGACGATGAGCGCGACCACTTCAGTCATGGTCACCGTCCCGAGGTCGTCCGTCAATGCGCCATGCGCTTGACGAAGAAATCCGGCGGAGCCTAGGATTGCGCCGGAGGGTCAGGACGGGGTTCACGGGTCAGCACCGGAGGCGCTATCGGTAGCATCGCCCCACGCGACCGCGTCGATATGAGATTCCGCCCTGGCGGGGTGCGGAGAGCCGCTCCGGCAGTGCTCGGATTGACGTTGCTGCTGATCGCCACCGTTGCTCCGGGACGATTTGCGCAGGCGAGCGTGACCCTCGGCGTGGCCCATTCGTTCGGCGCGGTGAGCACGGCGTCGGGGACAACGTTATCGGCGGCGCCGGCCGTCGCCACCAGTGCAGGTGACCTCCTCGTCGCCGCCATCAAGGACCGTGGCACCAAGAACCTCGCAACCGTAACCGGTGTTCACGACTCCGCCGGCAATGTGTGGGTGAGGGCGGCGAAGATCAGCCAAGGTGGACAGGCGGAGGGGGAGATCTGGTACGCGGCGAATGCGGCCGCCATCACGACGCCCGGGCAGGTGACGGTGACCGTGACCAGTGCCTCCGCACTTGCGTTCACCGTTCTTGATGTCACGGGAGCGTCGGCGGCGCCGCTCGACGTCACCGCGACTGGAGCCGGCAGTAGCACCGCCGCATCGAGTGGCACCACGGCCACCACGGCCCAGGCGAGCGAGATAGCCATCCCCGACATTGGATGGAACGCCAAGGTGACGCCGAGCGCCCAGTCTGCCGGCTACACGCTGACTGCCATCGAGCAGTCCAATGTCAGCGGCGACGCAACCGGTGAACAGGCGGCGTGGAAGGTGCTCACCGCCTCCGGTACCCAGAGTTATGGCGCCAAACTCAGCGCCTCCGTCGCGTGGACCGGTGTCATCGTCACGTTCCGGCTCAATGGATCGCCTCCGCCGACACCGACCCCAACAGCGACAGCAACCCCAACGGCAACGCCCACCTCAACGCCGACCGCGACGCCAACCGCAACGCCAACGCCCACTGCAACGCCCACGCCCTCGCCGTCACCATCTCCGGGCAACACGCCGATCAAGCACATCGTGTTCTTCTTCCAGGAGAACCACAGTTTCGACAATGTGCTGGGGGCACTCTGCGCCGCCAACACACGGGCGACGCCATGCGACGGCGCCACCACCGGAGTGCTCCCCAACGGGACCACGATCCCGCTGAGCCAAGCCGCGACGTCGTTCCCAGCGTCGACCACGGCGTGGCGGCCCAGACCACCTCCATCGACAGCGGCAAGATGGACGGGTTCTCCAAACTCGGCGGCTGCAACGCTCCGGCGTATGCCTGCTACAGCACGTACCAGCCGAGTCAAGATCCCGAACACGGCTGCGCTCGCGACGACCTTCGCCATCTCCGATCGAACCTTCGAAGTGTCTCCGGTGCCGAGCTGGGGAGCACACCTCGAGTTGGTCGCTCAGACCCTGGACGGCTTCCTCGGCAACAATCCCTTCTACAACCCGAGCGCATCACCCCCGCCGCAGGGTCAGGGTTGGGGGTGCGACTCCAACAACGACATGTACTGGACCGCCCCTGGGTCAACCACCAGCACGCTGGAGCCGTCGTGCGTCCCGGATCCATCGCTCAATCCCGTCCAGTACCCGTATGGCGGTGCATACCGGGCGACGCCCGTGCAACACGTCGACACGATCATGGACCGGCTCGACGCCGCAGGCTTGTCATGGAAGCTCTATACGAGCGACTACGACTGGGCGATCTGTCCGACCTTTGCAGACTGTCTCGACACCAGCCAGAAACTGAACATGGTGGCGCCAAGCCAGTTCACGACCGACGCACAGAACGGCACGCTCCCCAGCTTCTCGATTCTCCTGCCCCAGGGCGGGAATAGCGGCGCGACCTCGCAGCACAACGGCACATCGATGGCGGTCGGCGACAACTGGATTGGTGCCGCCGTCAAGGCGGTGGAGAACGGACCGGACTGGTCATCGACCGCGATTTTCATCACGTGGGACGACTGTGGTTGCTTCTACGACCACGTGCCTCCGCCGGTCTCGACCTGGGGAATCCGGATTCCGATGATCATCGTGAGCCCATATGCGAAGCCCGGATACACCGAACTCGACCAACGCCACCTTCGGGTCGATGCTCGCGTTCACCGAGGCCACGTTTGGGCTGGCGCCACTCGGCACCACCGACGGCACCGCATACGACTACAGCAACGCCTTCGACTACCAGCAGACTCCTCTGGGTCCGGTGCCGATGACACAGCAGCCGATCTCGCTCTGCAGAGCAGCAGTATCTGGCTGCGAACCCGCCCAACCCGAACGACCCGACCTAGCCGCCCTGCCCACGCGTCTGGCCAGACAGACCAGGCCCGGTTAAACTTGCTCCGCCTTCGCGGAGGGATGCCGGAGCGGTTGAACGGAGCGGTCTTGAAAACCGCAGGGGCCGCCAAGCCCCCGGGGGTTCGAATCCCTCTCCCTCCGCCACCAGCCTCCCCGAGATGTCGTCATTAGTGACAATAACGTTCAGACCGAATGCGATGACAGGGATACAGCCTCTCGGATCGAGTGGCGCCTGCACCGGCCGGCCGCTGTGAGAAGCCCGCTCAGGGCGCTGCCGCGCCGAAGACCAGGACGCCCGGCTCACCCGCGATCGTGGAGGGTCACCTGGTAGCCGTCGGGGTCCGCGAACGTGAAAGTGCGGCCGAACGGCCCGTCGACGGGCGCTGAGATGATCGGTGAGTAGGCCGAGTTGGCGTAGAGGTTTACCAGTTCGTGTCAGGTCGTCGTCAGCCACCCATACATCCGCGTGAGGTCGGGTACTCGGTCCTCATCGGTGTGACGGTGGCCGAGTGTCGGTGTGATCACGAGGGTCGAGTTCGGAATGTGCTCGGCGAGCCAGTGCGGATGCTGCGGAGGCAGAACGGTCTCGTCAGGGTCGTAGAAGATGGCGGTAGGTGCGACGATGGCCTCGGGCTCGAAGCCCCAATTCCCAAGCTGCGCCAGTTCGTCGTCGACCGCGCCCCATGGCCCGTGTCGGACCGCCTCCGCATATTGGTCGGTATCCGGGTTGCCCGGGTCGACCAGGGCGGCGACCTCCGCACGAATCACGGTGGCCGCGCCTTCCTCGCCCTCGAGGCAGCGCGCCATATACTCCCGCGTCTCTGCGTCCTGACCCGAAGACCAGGCCTCGTGTCCGAGTCGTTGGCGCGGCGCGATCGGCGCCTGCAGGGCGAGCCGGGTGACCCGCTCAGGACACAGGGCCGCGAAAGCCATCGCTGGCGGTGTCCCGCCAGACCCTCCGTGGACGGCGGCGCGCTCGACGCCGACGGCGGCGAGGATTGCCCGCGCATCGCCCGCCGAGTCGGCGACGATGCGGCCCGCCATGCGATCGGAACCTCCACAGCCGGGCCGGTCGTAGCTGATGAGCCTCATGCCCAACGCTGTGACGACGCCGACGACACGTTCGACTCGAAGTCGACATTGGGGAGTGCCATGGAAAGTCAGCACGGGCAACCCGTCAGCGGGTCCGTACTCCGCGAACATGAGCACTCTGCCGTCGTCGGTCGTCGTGGTTTGCGCCAGCCGGTCCATGTTCACCTCCCACAGAGCAGCTCACGGGTCGAACCTTCAAGCCTCCTAAAACGAGGCCTGTGAGGGCGGTCAGAGGGGCCGTTTCGGCACCCGGATTGTAGGACCGCGATGCGCCAATTGGTCACGCAGGCCATTGAGCCCTGGCCACCTTCTTCCGCCGGAAGTCAAACGAGTAGTGAGGTACCTCGGCGGACCAGCGCACGCCGGGAAGTCAAGAGGTTGGTGAAGTGAGGCCGAGCTGCGATACGAGACCGATGTGCGCGTTGTACGATCTGAGCCCTCGCTACCTGGCAGAGGAGGAAACAAGATGGTGCAGCAAGTGGTGGCAGCTCCTGAGCGCACGGACGTCGTCGACGAGTACGAGGCCATCGCCGCGGTCATTCAGCTCTACTTCGATGGCTGCGCGCGTGGCGAGCCCGATAAGATCAACCAGGCCTTCCATCCGGAGTCGCAGATGTTCGGCTCTCTTGCAGGACAGCGGTACGACGAGCCCCTCTCGGCGCTGGTCGACCTGGTCAAGGCGGGGCCTGCCGATACCGCCGGTCGCTATCGCGGGCGCATCCTTGCGATCAATCAGGTCGGGGACGCTGCCGGCGCGATCGTGGCCGAGGACGGCTTCTGGGGGAGCGTTTCGTTCATAGACTTCTTCAACCTCGCCAAGATCGACGGGCGCTGGTGGATCGTGAACAAGACCTTCGCGCACACCGGAGGCGAGCCACCCGCATCCTGACGCGGCGCGCTCAGCGGCTGTCACCTCCTCCTCGCGCAGCGTTTCAAAGGTCGCAGACGCTGCACAGGAGGCGAGAACCACGCCGATTCCGATCCTCGCGACGGGCCGCGGCGTCCACGCCTCCAGGACGCGACGTCCGTGCGGTCAACCGGCAACGCCCACGCCCCGCTCACTGGCATGCCGGAACCGGTATCCGCCCTAACGAGATGCTGGGACGCTGGCTCACTCCCCTCGGTTGCGCGCGGCTCGGAGCAATCGTAGGAGCAACCCGGGCGGTCAGACGCGGCCACCCGCAGTCGGAGCCGGGACGTTTGCGGCGTTTCTGTGAACTTGTCCGGTCTTCTCCGGATGCCCGCGAACGCGTGACAGTGGTGCTCTTAATCCCTTGGTCACAGGTTCGAGTCCTGTAGCGGGTTCCAGCGTGGACTCGAACCTGGGGCAGCTGTGGTCTCTGCACTGGGCCCGCCCAAAGGATGCCCACCGTACGGCCGCGCGCCGTTTTGCGTCGATTTCAGTGGGCACGACCTGGCCGCTAGTGGCCCGCTATGGCGTCGCGCGGCAAACAGCCTTCACGCGAATAGCACCTCCAGGGTGGCGAGTGAGGAGGCGAATCCCTCTCCCTCCGCCAAACCCCTTGTGGTCAGGGCGTTTGGCACTACAGCGCGTCTGGTCAGAGACGCGTTCGCCGCTCAGCCGAAGAAGTCGATGAGGACCGGCGCCAGGACCGCAGGGTTCGCCGCGTGCGTCTGGCCCTCGAGCACTTTCTGGGTCGCACCAGGGATTGCGCCGACGACCGCCGCAATCGATGCTGCAGCCCACTCAGGGCTGGCACCGCCATAGAGGCCGAGGGTCGGAGCGCTGATCTTCGCGAGCCGGTCCACGGGGACGCTGCTGTCACCGACCAAGGCGAGGTCGTAAGGAATGGTGTGGGCGACCGCTTCCATGGCCACGAACCAGGGTTGCGTCTTCATCGCAGGGTCGAAGGGGACGCCAGTCGTGCGGATAAAGATCTCCACCGCCGTGGCACGGTCGCCTGCCTCGAGGGCAGCCTCGACCTCCCGCACCGTGGCGCTTCTCGTCTCCGCGTTGCCCGTCAGGTACGGCGGCTCGTTGACGGCGAGCCGGGTGATTGCGGCGCCGGCCGCCGCGGCTTCCAGCGAGAGCACCGCCCCAGAGGAGTGTCCGAAGACCATCGCCGAACCACCCACGGCATCGATGAGTGCCTTGAGATCCTCCACCTCGCGCGCCGGGGCATACGGCGGGGTGTCGGTGCTGTCCCCACGACCGCGACGGTCGAACGCGACAACGGAGAAATTCTCTGCGAGATGAGGAACCAGCGCGTCAGCCGAGTGCCGGTTGTTCAGCGCGCCACCGACGAGGATCAGGACCGGTCCATCACCGGTGCGCTCGTACGCGATCTTGGTTCCGTCTGCGGAGCGTGCGGTCTCGACCATGAGTTCTCCCTGGCTTGTGATCTGATCGATCGACTAGCCACTCTGACCCAACCCATGCCAAATGACGAGAAAGAAGGCAAAGAGCAGTGCCGTGGCGATCACGATGAGGACGGCGATGATGGCGACGGAGATGCCCGCCGCCTTGCCTATCGTCGCCCATGCCGGTGACCTCATAACAGGTGAACGATTGTGCTGCGGGGTCGAGGTCGGGCGCACAACGACCGCCGTCATGACGGAATTGAAGAGCACGGCGTACAACACAAGGGCGGAGATCAGCACCACGGCAATCCAAATCGGCCAGGAATCGACGAGACGCAATGGGACAGAAACGACAGCACTAGCGAGGAGCGCAAGTTGAACCGCGAGTGTCACGCGACGTGCCCCAACGGACCCTCGGTCCAAACCCCGCGCGGCGAAGATCAAGGCAACACCGACGGTCGTCAAGAGAATCCCCAGAACCACCCCCAGGCCCGCTGGAATGCCACCGGTGGGACCGCTAGCGAAGAGCACGAGCATTCCAAGCAGGAATGGCACCCCCGATAACAACAAGAATGCGGCTTCGGCGAACATCATCAGCCTGGCGAGCCGCGCCCAATCAGCGCGGGGAGGCGCTGCCCAGCCCGTGGACGGAGGCGCCGGTGCAACTTGGGGCGGCGGTGAGTACGGCTGCTGCACTTGTCTCCGGGTTGAGGAGTTCGTCGGCCGGGTCCAAACGGCTGGCCTAAGCCAAACACGAACTCATGCAATTGGTTCGGATGGCCCGTGTTGCGTGACAGCGCCGCGATCAGCTCGTTCGGCGTCTCCTTATGGTCACAGCTTCGCTGGGCTAGTGATCGGCGCGCGCTCAGCCAAGCTCGAATCCTGTTCTCACAATCGTCATCGCAGCCGTCTATCTACGCGTGCGGCCAGGATGCTCCCGCATCGGCGTGCGTCCCTCCGATCTGAAACCAACCTCTGAGCCCGAGCGTTGGCGCTTCGAGATGTCGTCGCTGCTCGTGCGCTCCCTGCGGGTGTGGCTGCCGATCGCAGTCGCGGTCACGCTGCTCTGCGTCCTGACCTTCACGTTGGTGCAGCAGGATCTTCGGCAGACAGCGAATGACCCGCAGATCCAAATGGCAGAAGACACCGCCGCGGCACTCGCAGCGGGAACCCCCGTCGCATCTCTCGTCCCGAGTGCGCGGGTCGACATTGCCGCTTCGCTGAACACGTTTCTCATCGTCTACGACAATCGAGGACACGTCACCGCGTCGTCGGCAACGCTCGACGGCAAGACGCCAGCGCTCCCCGAAGGTGTGCTCACCTCGGCACGAACCAGCGGTGAGGACACGGTCACCTGGGAACCGCGATCGGGCGTGCGCATCGCTGCGGTGGTCGTGCCTGTGAGGACGGGCGGATCCGTTCTCGCCGGCCGCTCGTTGCGCGAGATCGAAATGCGTGAATCCGATCTCCTCGGCAGCACCGCCCTCGCCTGGCTGTTCATCCTCGGCGCTGTCGCGGTGACGATTCTCGGCATCGAGGTGATCATGGAACGTCGGGGTCGAAAGCCCCGCGCTGGGCGCGAGCTCTAGGCTCTGCGATTCCGACTCTCATATCTCGATCTGCGCTGAACCGGTCACGGTCTCGGCACCGTCCACGAACGGCGCTGGACTCGCAGCGTCTGCCTGTTGAGAATGAGCGGTGGATATAAAGCTCTGCTGCCCGACTTGCTGGAAATGGACGGAACCGGGGATGGTGATGAACTGCAAGCGCTGCGACACACCGCTCATCCTCCCCGACGGTCGTCGCGCTGACGAAGTAGCTGCGGCACCGCCCGCCAGTACAGTAGTAGCACTGCCTCAGCCCCCGCCCGTCGAACTTGCACCGGTGGGGTGGTCTGTCCGCGTTCGCTGAGCAGAGACGACCGTGCTGAGTTGCACTGCCGACCGATGCACGCGGATCCTGGCGCTGCTCCCTGACGTAACGCCGCCACGAATGGCGCAACGCGAATGCGTGACGGTGATGGCACCGTCCGAGTACGGCACGGGACTTCCTGGGAATCCGCGCAAGAGAATGCGCTGTGGCCGCCACCTCGCCTGTTGCCGTCTGTTGCCCCACCTGTTGGAAGTGGTCGGAGCTGAAGAACTCGACCAACTGCAAACGGTGTGGCTCCCCACTCGTGTTATCGGACGGCCGTCGCGTCGACCAGGCCCGAGATGGCACCGCGCCTGCAGTGGTCGCCATCAAGGCCCCCTCCGTGTCGCTCGCACCGCTCATGGTGGGGACCGACTGGATCGCGATCGCCCGGTGGATCACTCTCGGCTATGGCGCCCTCCAGGTTCTGGGTATCTTTGCAATCGGACTGCTCATCCCGACCATCACCGTCCCCGTGCAGGATCCGACCACGGGTGTGATTGTCGACCAGACGCTGAACATTCGCCCATTTCTTGCGCTGGTCGCGGTTGTCGCCCTGGTTTTCTTTGCGATCATCGCGTGGCTCACCAAGTACGGGATCGCACGCGCAATCGTGCTGGTTGTCGTCCTGTTTGAGGCTCTGGCGGCGATGTCCCGAATGGGCGGGGAGCAGTCCACCGCAGTGGTCGCAACTGTGGTTTCACTGATCTGCGACGCTGGGTTCGCATACGTGCTGGTCATGAGCTTTGTCTCGCGTCCCCACCCGGCCCCCGTGAATGCCGGCACCGTGCCAGCGCTGCCAATGGCGCCGCCTCCACCCCCACTGCCACCTCCGCCGGCTCCACCACCGCTTGCTCCCCCGCCACTGGCCCCGTTCCCGGCCGAGTAACGCATCGAACCCTCAGGTCGAACATCGCCGCCTACGACGCGTTGGCAGACGCGATGGGTCAGGCGTCTCGGTCGCCTACTGGAACCAGCCCGCGACGTCGAGAATCGCGTTGATGGTGCCAACGTCGTTGTAGACATCCATGGCACCAGGATTCGTTCCCGATGTGGCGATCTCGACGAATGCGAGATTCGCGACCACGTCGCCGGCTCGGGGGTTGAGGTCAGAGGCAACAGGACGATGGCCACCGTCGGGAACCAGCGTGAAGACGGTTGCGGCCGTCCCCGCCACGCCGGTGAGATTGGCCACCACCGCAAGCGGTGGATTCGCGCCTCCCGCGCTGGGGACAAGACCCTCGCCGGCCACCTGCACGACACGAAGGCTCTTTGGTCCGAGCGGCTGGTGCTGGCAATTGGTCCCTGATCCATTCGCGGCGGATCGCGTGTCACAGATGCGCGCCGTGGGAGCGAGTAGAAGAACGCGCCGGGTGGGACGGTTCCTGCCTCAGTCCCATCGCCAAACCAACCGTTGACGTCGATGATGAAATCGATACTGCCAACTGCGTTGTAGACGCACACGTCCTGGCGGGGTCCAAGGGCCGAGATGACGCGGTTGGGCAGCGCCGACCCCGCGCGCGGGTTGACATTCGACGCTGCGGGTGCGCCAGTCGGACACGCGTCAGTGATCATGTCGGGCGACCTCACGGCGAGGTACGTGGTCTGCGTACCAGCGACCGCGGTTAGGTTGAATACAGCCGATGCCGCTCCCTGTGTCGGGATAGACGGTGTGCCGTTCGGGGCGCCGGAGGGAATGCCTGAAAGCACCACGTCGCGCCAACTATTTGGCGCAAGGGAGCGATCGGAGATGCCCGCACATTCTGTGCCCGTACCCGCGCGCGTATCGCAGATCCGCAGTGGCGGCATGGCGTGAAATTTGCCGGCAACCGGGGATGTTCCGGGTGGAGCGAAGTACCCCTCGACGTCGACTACGACGTCGGCTCTTCCGGCGGCGTTGAACACGCTGACGTCGCCACCCGCCAGGCGGACAACCACGAGATTAGCCTGGGTCGCGCCGGCGTCCAAGCTGATGTTCGAGACTTTTGGCAACGCCTCGCCGGCCGGAAAGACGCTGATGAAACTGTTCATGGAGCTTTCGCTGAGAGCGGTGACGTTGAGTGCCACTGCGAGCCCGTTGCCGGGCACGGACTGGCCCAGCGGCCCTGTCGTTCCGCTGACATGCACGTCGATGGAAGTCGCAGACCCGAGGGTGTGGCCTGTGCACTGGTTGGTTGGCACAATTGGGCGGGTGTCGCAGATGCGGTAGGGAACTCAGCGCCGTGTACGTCCCCGGCGCCACGATGGAGACCACCTGAGACGTGCGCGCCGACGTACCGCCTTCTGATTCATGGTCAGACCGGTGTAAACGTCAGACGTCGAGGTTCCCGCCGTGCTGGTCTCAGTGGCGGTGGCGGTGTAGGTCCCGGCCGCGGCGTAGGTGTGTGCGGTCGTCGCCGTTGTAGTGGTAGCGATGGCTCCGTCGCCGAAGTTCCAGGCGAACGAGGCGATGCTGCCGTACGCGACCGTTGACGCGGATGCGTCGAAGGTGGTGGCGAGTCCCAGCGCCGACCCGGTGGCGGAGAGTGCCGCCGCAGGAGCCTGGTCAGGCGTGATCGCGATGCCGGTGGTTTCACTCCCGGCCGCGACCGGGGTCCCCGCGATGTTGGTGGCGGTGTCGACCGGCGTGATGGTCGTCCCGTCGTTGGTGACGTATGCGATCTTGCCGTCTGGGGTGACGGCAATGCCGGCCACGCCGGCCGCTACCGGGATCGCTGCGCCGGCGGTGTTGGTGGCGACAGTGATCGGCGTAAGGGTGTTGTCGGCGGTATTGGTCACATACGCCGTCGTGCCATTTGGTGTGATCGCGATGTTTGACGGATGGTGACCGACGCTGATCGCGGTGCCCGCGGTGTTGGTGGCGATGTTGATTGGCGTGACGCTGTTCGACAAGATATTCGCGACGTATGCGGTCGCTCCGTCCGGGGTGATGGCGAGGTTGTTGGGTGCTGAACCGACTTGGATCGCCGCGCCCGCAACCCCGGTGGCGAGATCTATCGGAATCACCGTATGTGAGCCGACATTCGTCACGTAGGCACTGGTCCCATCCGGCGTGATCGCGATGCGAACGGGCTGACGCCGAGCGGAATCGAAGGCTCGGGGGTGTTCGTGCTGAGACTGATCGGGGTGACCGAATTCGACGCCGAATTGGTCACATAGGCCATCTTGCCGTTCGGCGTGATGGCGATCCCCTGTGGAGAAGAACCCACAGATATCGGCAATCCCGGAGTGTTCGTACTGGTATTGATCGGTGTCACAGTCGCGGCCTGCGTGTTCACCACGTACGCAGCCTTGCCGTTGGGGGTGATCGCGACCGAACCGGGGTGGCTACCCACGGTAATCACGGGCCGGCAACGTTCGTGGCTATGTCGATCGGGGTGACCGAGCTCGCATCAAAGTTGGCCACGTACGCTGTCCAGCAGGCGTGATCGCTCCAGCACCCGCGGCGACGCCCCCGCTGGTGACTGTCCCGGCAACCAGGAAGCCCGGAGCTATCAGCGCGGCCCACATCGGACTCCTCTTCACCTTCATGAACCCGACGATCCCATCCCGAAGCACGTGGCGCCCCCCAATCACCAGATCGTCACGAGATGGGGGTGGCGTCCGGTCCCGCGTCGCCGCGCCCTAGGGCGTCTTCAGATATTGGTGGAGGTCGATCAGCCAGAGGTGGAGCGAGACGGAACCTGAACGCAGGACTCCTGCGCGCACCAGCTCAGCACCATAGGGCTGCAGCGAGTTCGAGCGACGCCTGAAACCCCTGGCCGGTCAGGCTCATCAGCAGTATCTGCGCAGGATGGCGCTGTCCGAAGAAGTACTTGTCGAGCGGGGTCAGGTCACCGAGGTTGCTCGGAATCGAGTTGAAGAACGCGTGGAAGATGCCGATGGGCTCGCGCAATTCCTTGAGCTGACTCCTGTTCCACCACATGAGCAGCTGCTCGCCGGAGTACGAGGCGGGACCGACGAACGTGGGCATCTCGGTGGTGACGGCATACAGGTTCACCCACGTCGAGTCGCTGCCCCAGGCGGGGTCGTTGCCGCCCAGCGTGTAGGCATAGTCGGGGAAGGTATCGTCGACGGTGCCACGCTCGTGCTTGTGTTGTGTCGGCGTGACGGTCAGCACGAGCAGCCCCGCAACAATCGCAGTGAGTGCTCCGCCGACCATGAGGCGAGATCGCACAACATCGTGCGAGGCGGCTTCCTTTCTCGCAATCCAGGCGAGCAGCACGATTGCCACCACGATCAGCAACCCGACCGGCATCCAGCCGAACTGCGGCACGCCGGGAGAGATCTCGAACACGAGCGGGACGGCGACCAGCGCCACCGGGATGAGCCACCGATACCGCTGGTGCTCGAGGATCGGACGGCCGAGCTCGGCGATCGTGATCGCGAGTGTGAGCAGTACCGACGCCCAGAGCAGCGATGAGAAGTAGTGCACCTCGAGCACCTGCGTGCTGCCGATGAACTGCAGGATCGCGTAGATCAGGATCTGGAACGCGCAGGCCACGCTCACGCAGAGCTGGGCTGTCGGAATCGTCCCGAGCCGGCGTCCGAGACGCGCGAAGCGATCCCTTGCAAGCACGTCCTTGAGCCGCCCACCGAAGGCTGCGTAGCATGCGAGGCCCACCGCCGGGGGGACGAGCAGGTACGTGATGTACGGCGCCCACAGCGGGCTGCGCGAGTGGTTCGCGACGGTCTGCGACGGCTGCGCAAGGTAGATCAGCGACTGGATCGTTGTGAGGATGTAGTCCCACGGGCCGATCAGCACGGCGGAGGCGATCGCGAGCAGACCGGTGACGCCAACGGCGGTGCCGGCCAGCAGCCCCAGGTCTCGCCACAGCTTTGGCCGCTCGCGTTTGCGCCGGACGAGCCAGTACGCCAGCAGCGTCGCGAGGACCAGCGGCGCCGACGCGGCCACCGCCCAGACGGCAAGCGTGAACAGCACAGCGGCGCCGATCAACCAGCCGACGCGGTACCGCGCTGACGGCATCACCAGACACGCAAGGCCGCCGAGCAAGTACGAGACGCCGGCCGAGTTGGGAAAGTCGGTTCCCCAGGCCAGGATGATGACCGGACAGCTGAGGATGACGATGACCCCGATGACGCCGGCAACACGGCTGTACAGGCGTCGCAGCAACAGGTACGTCGGCACCACCGCGATCAACGCCAGCACGTAGCGGAACACCACAAACCCCGGCACGCCGCCGAACAGGAGGTAGGCGATGCGACCCGGCACCAGGAGTCCCAACCCGCGCCCCCTCGCGCAGCCGTTCGGTCGGTTGGAAGACGGCCGCATAGCGGACGAAGATGTCGTGCGGGTCGATCATGAAGGTGGTGTGCATCGCCGGGTCGTTGAGATCCGGCGGCGCCATCAACGTCAGCCTCAGCCCGAAGAAGGCGGCAGCCGGCGCAAGTGCGAGGAGCAATGCCTCCACGCAGGTCCACCAGAGCGAGCGGTGCTGCCCCGGCGCAGCATCACCGAGCCGATCCTGGGGAGCCCGCACCGGCACAGGATAGGGGCTTCAGGGTCGCTGGAGCCGCTCCCGACCGCCGATGCCCCGGCGCGTGCGCGTCACCGCAGCCTGTCTCGAGGCGCTCCAGTGATCGATGTCGACGATGAAATCGATCAGCCCGCGGAAGTACGTGACCTGGTCGTCGTACATGCACATGTGACTGCCGTTGCGGCAGAGCAGGAAGCGGCCGTGAGGAAGCCGGCCGGCCACCATCTCCATGTGCACCGGGTCCATGGTGTCGTGGGTCGCGCCGATGACGAGGCGTCGGCACTTCGATGCTCTCCAGGACGTCCGTCCTGTCCCAGTTGGCGAGGATCCCACTCGCACCGAGCTCGCTCGGTCCCTGCATGGGCACGTAGATCGATCGGTTGAGATGGGCGAACGCGCGGTTGACGGGATCCGGCCACTCCTCGGCCGGCATGCGGAGCACGTGCTGCAGGTAGTGGTCGTTGAGCAGCTCCATGTATCGAGGCGTCTCGGTTGCACCGGCTGCCTCGAGCCGCTTGATCTCCGCAAGCACATCCTGATCCATCGCCGGCATCAGCACCGTGCGCGCGTACTCGTTGTACGCGGGGATGCTCATCATCATGTTGGAGATGACCAGACCCTTCAGGTGCTCCTGATAGCGCAGCGCGTACTCGGTGGCGAGGATCCCGCCCCACGAGTGACCCAGGAGGAAGAAGTTGCCGGCGTCGAGACCGAGCGCCACACGCACCTGTTCGACCTCGTCGACGAACCGATCGAGCTGCCAGAGGTCGGGCTCGTCGGGCTGGTCGCTGTACGCGGAGCCGAGCTGGTCGTAGTAGTAGTACTCGATGTTCGCCGCAGGCAGGTAGCTGTCACAGGCTTCGAAGTATTCGTGGGTGGCGGCGGGACCACCGTGCAGGAGCAGCAACTTCGCGGTCGGGTTGTTGCCGACGCGCTTGGTCCAGACGTGAAACTCACCCAAGGCGGTGCGGATGGGGATCTTCCTCGCGCCGCCACCGAGGACGTCATCCCGACCCGTGTTGTCCAGGTATTCCTCGGCGGTCATCGACGCTCCTCCAGGGGTGTGCTCAACGTCTGCTCGCAGCGCGACAGCGTAGCCGCCGGAGCGGTCGACCCTACCGCGCGTACCGGCGGTCGCTGCCCCGGAACTCCGCCACCGCCTTGGCGATGCTCTCCTGCAGGTATTGATAGAACAGCTGCCGCTGCGCCACATCGATCGCGACGTCAACATCCTCACCCATGCGCCGTCGCGCGATCCAGGGCGGGATCCCGTCGGCGACCATCTCGCTGCCGACGTTGATCCGCACCAGCGCATCGTTCTCCTCGGACACGCTGATGCCGATCTTCAGGACCAGGCCGGTGTTTTCGACAAGCCGCCAGCTCCG
Organism: Candidatus Dormiibacterota bacterium; assembly: GCA_963756075.1. Taxonomy (GTDB): domain Bacteria; phylum Chloroflexota; class Dormibacteria; order Aeolococcales; family Aeolococcaceae; genus Palsa-851. The sequence goes on from CAVWMH010000005.1 coordinate 113,759, forward strand.
CTCCCAGCGAAGGTTCCGTTTGCTGTCGCGAGAGAGGTGCACAGCGTCGTCGGTCACGACGGTTTCACCTTCGCGCGCCGCAGCTTCCAGCTGCGCCCGTATGTGTCCGTCGAGCTCGCGCGCAATCCAGTTGACGAGCGACGGCGTGCGATCGTTGATGTCGGGGAGGGCGTTGGGATCGGTGGCGAGCGGCCCGATCGCCCGGACGGTGCTTGCATGACGGCGGCAGTACGGGACCCCTTCGATCACCGCCCCGTGGTTCGGGCAAAAGGCGAGCGTGCACAGATGACCCCGGCGGTCGCGGTACTCGCAATTCAGCGCATCGGTGTTCGGGCACCCGGGCACGCTGCAGTCGATGCCGGTGGGCTGGGGCGGGCTCCGGAGGCGGGGCTGGGGGTTCCTCGCTGGCGCCGCCGCCGGAAGAGGCTGGTCATCGACGGAACTCCACGGAGCACCCATCCTACCCCGCGGCACCGGGCTGGATCCGGATGGCGGTGCGAAACGCCGCCAGGGTATGGACCCGAAACTACCCCAGGTCTTCGAGCCCGCCTGTCTCGGCGAAGATCAGCTCCTCGGCGATATTCGTCACCCGGTCACCAATCCGCTCGAGATAATGCGCAACGAAGACCAGCCCGGTGGCGCGAGGGGCGAGGCTGCCGTCAGCGGTCATCTGGTCGACATACGTCGAGAAGATCTGCCGGTACGTCATGTCGACCATGCTGTCGCGGCGAGCGATGTCCCGCGCGGCAAGGGTGTCGTGCGCCTCAAACGCCGCGAGGATGTCGCGCACCTGCGTCTTCGCCTCTTCGGCGAGTGCCCCGAGCGGCTCCGACGACGGCACGTCGGGCAGCTCCGTCATCGACCTGCCGATCCGGGCGATTGACACGCAGTGGTCCGCCATGCGCTCCAGCTCGGAGGCCATGTGATCGAAGCCGTGAATGTCGCGGAGGTCGCGCGCCACCGGCGCCTGCGTGAGGATCACGTGAAAGCAGGCGTCCCGGATCTTTCGGTGCTGCTCGTTGATCGCGACGTCGCCCTCGATAACCGAGGTGCAGATGTCGGGATTCCGTTCACGCAGGCCCCAGACGGCGCGTTCGATGGCGACCTCAACCTGCTTGGTGAGCTCGACGATGGCTGCGCGGATGGTATCCAGCTCCGCCTGCAGGACCGGCCGGTGGGTGACGTGCGTGGTGGTTGGCGTCGGCTGGCTCACCCGAATCTCCCCGTGATGTAGTCCTCGGTTCGCTTGTCGACCGGATCCTTGAAGATGTCGTCCGTTCTGCCGAGTTCAACCAGTTCGCCGGCACGCCCCTCGCCCATCAGCATGAACGCGGTGTAGTCGCTCACCCGCGCGGCCTGCTGCAGGTTGTGGGTCACGATGATGATCGTCACCGTCCCGCGCAGGTCGCGCATCAGCTCTTCGATCCGCAGTGTTGAGATGGGATCGAGCGCTGCGCACGGCTCATCCATGAGGATGACGTCGCTCCCCGCGGCCAGCGTGCGCGCCAGGCACAGGCGCTGTTGCTGTCCTCCGGAGAGCCCGGTGGCCGCCGCTTTGAGACGGTCCTTCACCTCGTCCCACAGGGCCGTCTGCTGGAGGCAGCGCTCGACCGCATCATCCAACGTCGACCTGGTCTGGCGTCCATCGAGACGCAGGCTGTAGACGACGTTGTCGTAGATGCTCATCGGGAACGGCGCCGGGCGCTGAAAGAGCATTCCCACACGCCGGCGCAGGCTCGCGACGTCGACGTCCGGCGCATACACGTTCTGATCGTTGAGGATGACCTCTCCCTCGAGGGTGAACGAGGGGATCAGGTCGTTGATCCGGTTGAGGCTTCGCAGCAGCGTCGACTTGCCGCAGCCGGAGGGCCCGATGATCGCGGTGATCTCACCGTGCGGTGCCGAGATGGAAACGTCGCGCAGCGCGAGGAACGCCCCATAGCGCGCATTGACATTTCTCGTGCTGATGGCGGGATTCGCCACCTGCGCGATGCTGGGTCGCGCTGGACGCCCCCTGCCGGAGTCGGCCTCCTGCAACCGCCCCATGATGCTCAATTCACTCGCCATCTCACCCCACCCTCCCACTCACGTATGCCTCGGTCGCCGGCTGCGCCGGGGATCCGAAGATCTGGTCGGTCGTGCCGAATTCAACCAGCCGCCCTGGCTCGCCGGCGTGCTCAATCGTCATGAAGCCGGTGAATGTGATACGCGCGTCGCCTGCTGCATGTTGTGCGTCACGATGATCACGGTGTACTGATCGGCGATCTCCCCGATGAGCTCCTCGATCTTGAAGGTCGCGATCGGGTCGAGCGCGGAACACGGCTCATCCATGAGGAGGAGCGCGGGATCCACCGCGACCGCACGCGCAATGCAGAGCCGCTGCTGCTGGCCTCCGGAGAGGCTCACCGCCGGCTTGTTGAGACGGTCCTTCACCTCGTCCCACAGCTGCGCGCGGCGCAACGCGCTCTCGGCGATGTCGTCCAGCTTCCGATCCCCTGCCGACTTTGCGAGGCGCACGCCGATGATCGCATTCTCATAGATCGACTTGGTGGGAAACGGGTTCGGGCGCTGGAACACCATCCCGATCTCGCTGCGCACGGAGCCCGGGTCGATATCCGGGTCGTAGATGTTCTGTCCTCCGAAGATCACCCGGCCGTCAACTCGTGCACCCGGCACGATCTCGTGCATGCGATTCACACACCGCAGCAGCGTGCTCTTGCCGCAGCCCGAGGGACCGATGAGAGCGGTCACGCGATGGGCGGGGGCCGCGAGACTCACGTCAGCCACCACGTGATGCTTGCCGAACCAGGCGTTCAGCTTCTCAATCGACAGCCCATCAGCCGCGGTCTCCGGGGTGCTCATCGTCTCACCCACCTTCGCCGTCGCAGGAGCAGGTTCAGTGGCCACGTCAGGCATTCGATGTCCGTACTCTACGGCCGAAGAAGCGAGCGATGAAGGTGAAGATCAGCACAATGGCGATGAGCGTCAGCGCTCCCGCCCATGCGCGTGCTTGACCTTCCTGGAACCCCGTGACCGCATTGTCGAAGATCTGCAGGGAGAGCGTCGACATGCGTCTCGTCGGGTTGTACTCGGTGAACAGCTCGTTGCCGAGGGTGGTCAGGAGCAACGGTGCGGTCTCCCCCATGGCGCGGGCGACAGCGAGCATGGCTCCGGTGATGATCCCCGGCAACGCCGTTGGGATGCAGACCCTCATGACCGTCTGGCTTCTCGTGGCGCCGAGCGCGAGGCTGCCTTCGCGGAGCTCATTGGGCACGAGGCGCAGCATCTCCTCGGTGGTTCGAGTCACCAGCGGCAGCATCACGATAGCGAGGGCCAGTGATCCGGCGAACCCGGAGAAGCCGAAGCGAGTCACCCAGATCGCGTAGATGAACGCGCCGGTGACGATGGTTGGAATCCCGATCAACACGTCGTTGAAGAAACGAATCGTGTCAGCAAGCCGTCCGCGCCCATACTCGACCAGGTAGATCGCTGCGCCGATTCCGAGTGGAATAGCCATCAACGCCGCGATCCCGACAATGATGAGGCTGCCGATGATGCCGTTATAGAACCCACCGCCTGGAGCGGCTGGGTTGCCGGGAGGGGTTTGGGTGAGGAAACCCAGGTTCAACGCGCCGATGCCCTGGATGGCGACGTAGATGAGCACCCAGGCGAGCACACCCACCGCGACGACCACCGCCCCGATGAGCACGCCGACCAGCACCGCGCTTTTTGCGCGTCTGCGGCGGAGGGCGGGGCGATTGCGGAACCCGGGCGTGCCGAGCGCGAGCTGTGTCACAGCGCCACCCCGCGGTGTACGACGAGGCGCGCGACGATGTTCACCAACAGCGCGACGATCAGGAGCCAGAACCCGACGACGAACAGTGCCGAGAGATGAAAGGGCTCGGTGGCCTCAGTGAACTCGTTGGCGATGACGCTGGACATCGTCGCCCCTTGCGAAAAGATGCTGGAGTTGATGTGGAGCACGGCATTGCCGATCACCATGGTCACCGCGATCGTCTCGCCGAGAGCGCGGCCGAGACCGAGCAACGACGCTCCAACGATGCCCGATCGCGCACGCGGAAGCACCGCGATGCGGATCATCTCCCAGCGAGTGGCTCCCAGAGCCAGTGCCGCCTCCTTCTCGTTCCGCGGCGTGCTCCGGAAGACCTCTCGGCAGACTGCCGCGATGATCGGCAGGACCATGATCGCGAGCACCAACCCTGCGGCGAAATACGAATATCCAAAGAACGGGCCCTGGAAGGCAACACCGATCACCGGGACGGTGCCGAGCGTGGTGGTGAGGAAATCCACGACCGGCTTGATCGCCGGAATCAGCGCGAAGACTCCCCAGAATCCATAGACGACACTGGGTACCGCTGCCAGCAGGTCCACGAGCGCAGAGAGCGGACCCTTGATGCGCTGCGGTGCCACCTCGGTAATGACGAGCGCCGCCCCAACAGCGAGTGGGACCGCGATGATCATCCCGATGATCGAGGTGAGCATCGTTCCGTAGATGAACTGCAGGATCCCGTACGGATTGGGATGCGACACGTTCGGGAATGCGGTCGACGGCGTCCACCGGGAAGCTCGAGATGAACGAGAAGAACCCATAGTGCTGCATGGCGGGAAGGCCTTCCAGCACCAGGAACACGACCATCCCCGCGATCACGACGAGCACGATCCCGCCCATCATCGAAACGCTGGTACCGAAGATCCGGTCAGCGATACGCGGCCGGCCGCGCTTCAAGAGCGACGGCGCCACCCGGATGGCAGACGCGGCGATGCCGCCGCCCACATCGGCTGGCGGCGGCATCAGGAGTCCACCACGGTCAAGGTGCTTTTCGGGTCACGGCGAGACGGGCGTACCGTTGACCGTGATCTTCTTGAGTTGGGCGATACACAGCGCCTGCAGGGTCGGCCCCAATGGCGTGTAGTTGACCGATCCCGTGAGATCCTGACCCTTGGTCAGCACCCATGAGAAGAAGTTGACGAGCGCAGCCGCCGTCGCGGCCTTGGTCTGGTTCTGGTAGACAAGGCCCCAGGTCAAACCGGTGATCGGATACGCTTCAGGATTCGACGACTGGTTGATGATGTCGACCCGCAGGTCGGATGGGTAGCTGGTGATGCCGACCGTGGCATTGGCCGCAGTCTGCTCGCAAGGCTCGATGAACGTTGCCCGCCTTGTTCTTGACGTCTGCGTAGGTCTGATGCTGCGCGATAGCGTAATCGAGCTCGACGTAGCCGACGGCACCCGGCGTCTGGCTGACAACGGCGGACACGCCCTCGTTGCCCTTGCCGCCGATCCCGACCGGCCACGCCACCGTCTTGCCAACGCTGGTGGTGGATCCGCCGAGGGCTGCGACCCACGCTGGACTCGCCTGAGTCAGGTAGTCGGTGAAGATGGCAGTGGTCCCCGATCCGTCCGAACGGTGGGCGACGGCGATGGGGGTGTTCGGAAGGGTGATCCCCGGGTTCAGGGCCTTGATGGCCGGGTCATTCCACACCGTGATACCGCCCGAGAAGATCTTGCCGATCGTGTCGCCGTCGAGCTTGAGACCACTTGCGACGCCCGGGAGGTTGTACGCAACTACCACCGGCGCCTGCACCAGCGGAATCTGCACGACCGGACCCTTGGCCTTGGCGATGTCGGAGTCTTTCATGAACGCATCCGAACTCGCCGAAGTCGACAGTATTTGCCTGAAGCTGCGCGATGCCCGCGCCGGAGCCAACCGACTGGTATGCCACTTGGACGCTGTTGGCGGTCGCATAAGCCTTCGTCCATACGGACATCATGGGCGCGACAAACGTCCCGCCCGCACCGCTCAGCGTCGTCGCCTGGCCGGAAACGGTAGCGAGGCCGTTGCTGTAGCCGGGGTTCGCAGTGGTACCTGTGCAGACCGGCGTCGGCGTGGCACTCGGGGCGTTCGTCGCAGCGGGGCCGCTGGTCGACCCGCAGGCGGCGAGGACTGAGCCCCCGACAACCAATGTCAGCGCACCTCGCACGCTCGCGCCTCGACGCCAGAATCGGCGCTCACGGTTCGGCGATGGTTCGATCTCAGCGATCATGTCTGCCCTCATTACCCCGTTTCTCGTCGCCTTCGTGGCGACTCCACGGCCTTATCCTGCCGACCGGCTGGTTAACGGCGACACAGCCAGAGGGTTAAGGGACGCTTAACAGTTGTCGCCCTCCATCACCGGGATGCGCGAGGCGGCGGAGCTAGAAAACGGGTGATCCTGCGAGCCCGGCCACCAGGGCTTTGACAGCGGCACCCGGATCCTGCCCGGCGGCCGCACGAACAACGGCGACGCGAGCCGCCCCAGCTCCGAGCACGCCCGCGAGCGACTCGACGTCGATACCGCCGATGGCAAACCAGGGGCGCCGCTCCGCGCCCTCCTGTGCGCGGGACGCGGCGTGCTTCACGATCTCGAGCCCCGTCGCCGGCCGGCCGGGCTTGGTCGGTGTGGCCGCGAGCGGGCCGACGCACAGGTAGTCGGCCTCCGGCGCGGCGGCGTCGAACTCCGCTCGCGAGTGCGTCGACAGCCCGATGAGCACGTCGCCGCCGATGATCTGTCTCGCCGACGACAGTGGGAGGTCGTTCTGGCCCAGGTGGACGCCGTCGGCCCCGGCAGCGATGGCGACGTCGGGGCGGTCGTTCAGCACGAAGAGCGCGTCCCACCGGTCGGCAGCAGCGCGGAAGTGTCGGCTCCAGCGGAGGAGGTCTCCCGCCTCCGCGTCTTTCTCGCGAAGCTGGACGATGTCGGCGCCCGCCGCGAGCACGGCGGCGAGAAACTGCGCGAGATCTCCGTGCTGCTCGCGCGCTCCGGTGACGACGTACAGGCGGGCGCGCGCCAGCCGCTCCCGCCTGCGGTCACCCGGACTCGGCATCACCGAGGGGTGTCACCGCCTTGGGACGGTGGCCGAGGTCGGCCAGTCCTTCCCAGGATGTCGACGCCGACGCATAGAGACGCTGGGGAATCCGTCCGGCCCGATATGCCAGGCGGCCGGCCTCCACCGCGGCGGCGATGGCGCGTGCCATCAGCACCGGCTCGGCGGCGCGCGTGATCGCCGAGGCCACGAGCACCGCATCGCATCCCAGCTCCATGGCGATGGCGGCGTCCGACGCCGTTCCCACACCCGCGTCGAGCACCACGGGGACCCCGGCACGCTCGCGGATGATGCGCAGGTTGTACGGGTTGCGAATGCCGGATCCGCTGCCGATCGGCGCTCCGAGTGGCATCACCGCCGCGCAGCCCAGGTCCTCGAGCCGCCGGGAGAGAACGGGGTCGTCGTTCGCGTACGGGAGCACGACGAACCCGTCATCGATCAGCCGTTCCGCGGCGACGAGGAGCTCGGCGCCGTCGGGCAGCAGTGTGTCCTCGTCGGCGATCACCTCGAGCTTGATCCAGTTCGTCTCGAAGGCTTCGCGGGCCAGCCTGGCGGTCGTGACCGCATCGTGGGCCGTGAAGCAGCCGGCGGTGTTGGGCAGGATTCTGCGTCCGGACCGGCCGACGACATCCAGGAACGAGCTTGCCCCGGACGGGTCCAGGCGGCGGAGCGCCACGGTGACGATCTCGGTGCCGGATGCCTCGAGCGCCCGTTCGAGAATGTCGAGGCTCGGCGCTCCGCCGGTCCCCATGATGAGTCGCGACCGGAAGCGCTCTCCGGCGATGAGCAGCACATCGTCCACGTCAACCACCCTGGACCGCATGGAGGATCTCGAGGCGGTCGCCGGCAAGGAGTGTGGTGTCGGGCCAGCTCGCGCGCAGCACCACGTCGCCGTTCCTCGCGACCGCGATGCCGCGCTGCTCCGGCGGAAGCTCCATCTCGCGCAGCAGGTCGGTCAGCCCCATGCCCTCTGCCACCTCCCGGCTCTCGCCATTGACGACGATGATCATGTCGGAACCCCGGCCGTGCGGCGGAACCGCGAGGGCGACCACGGCCGCGTGGCGGCCGGCCACGAGTTTCCGGCAAGCACGCTCGCGACGGCGTCGGCCGTGGCCGGCGCCAGGAGGTAGCCGTTGCGGTAGTGGCCGGTCGCGATGATGAGCCCGGGGGTCGCGGCGTCACCAACCATCGGCACGTTGTCCGGCGAGCCGGGACGCAGGCCGACCGACGCCTCGAGCAGCTCCAGCTCGGCGACATCGGGGACCAGCGCGCGAGCCTCGCGGAGCAGCTCGTACACCGCGCCGGCGGTGACCGATGAGTTGAAGCCGCGCTCCTCGACCGTGGCCCCGATCACCACCCGGCCATCTCCTCTCGGGAGGATGTACACGGAGCCGCCCCGGATCGTTCGAGCGATCATCTCCGGCGCCCCGCGCAGGCGGAGAATCTGGCCCTTCACGGGCCGTACCGGCGGGCGGTCCTCGTCCGGAACTCCCTCGACCGCGCCCGACCATGACCCGGCTGCAAGCACGACCGACAACGCCTCGATCCGTTCGCCACCGTCGACCGACGCCCCGGTCGCACGCCCGGCGTCGACGAGCACCGATCCGCGAGAGCGATGGATCTGCACGCCGAGCCGGCTGCACGCCTGGAGCAGCGTGGCAACCATGGCTCGAGGGTCGACCTGATGGTCGGACTCCACCAGCATGCCGCCACGAATCGACGGTGCGAGCCCCGGCTCGAGGTCACGTGTCTGCCGGGACGTGAGCCGCTCCACGGGCAGCCCAAGCTCCTGGCGGTAGCGATACTGGCGCTCCAGGGCCACCTGCTCGTCGGCGTCGATGGCGACGTGGAGCGTCCCGGTCTGGCGGTATCCGGCAGATCGGCCGGCGTCGAGCTCGAGCTCGGCGATGAACGACGGGTATCGCGACGCAGAATCACGGTTGATCGCGATCACTGCTTCCTCGCCGAACTCGGCTTCACCGACCGGCGCGATCATTCCCGCTGCGAAGTGCGAGGCGCCTGACCCTGGATCAGGATCCACGACTGCCACGCTGAGGCCCGCTCGCGCGGCCCGCCAGGCCACGGCGAGACCGATGACCCCCCCGCCGATGACCACTGCGTCCACGCGAAACCTCCGCTAGTGGTTCGAGTTTACGAGTGCGGGTCGATCACGCCGATTCGGTCGAGGCGATAACCCACGCCAAAGACAGTGGTGATCCGGAAGGGGATCTGAGCGAAGGGCTCGAACTTCTCGCGGAGCCAGCGGACATGCACATCGACGGTCTTGGGGTCGCCGTAGAAGCGATTGCCCCACACCGCGGCGATGATCGCCTGGCGCGAGAGCACGCGACCGGTGTTGCGCAGCAGCAGAGAGAGGAGGTCGAATTCCCTTGGGGCGAGCCGCAGCTCCACGGTGTCGACGTGAACGGTCCGCGCTGCGCGATCGATGCGGAACCCGTCGAACTCTTCGATCTCAGGTGCACCCGCCGGACGCGCGCTCATCTCTGAACGGCGGAGCAGGGCGATGATTCGAGCGAGGAGCTCGTTGAAGGAGAACGGCTTGGTCACGTAGTCGTCGGCGCCAAGCTGCAGCCCGACGACCTTGTCCACCTCGGTTCCCTTGGCCGTGAGCATGAGGATCGGCGTGGACGATTCCTGGCGCAGCACGCGGCAGACCTCGACTCCGCTCAACCCGGGGAGCATCACGTCGAGGAGGATCAGGTCGGGTCGCTCCGTCCTCGCAACGATGAGCGCATCGGGTCCGGTTGCGGCCTCGAGGACGTGGTACCCCTCACGGGCGAGGTTGTAGCGCAGCGTCTCGCGGATGGCGTCCTCGTCCTCCACCACGAGGATGCGTTTGGCGACGGGGGGCGCCATGAAACGAGCTTAGCGGTTCGCCTGGGTGGGCGCCGCCGGCCGCGAGCCTATACTCGCGAGGGTGGAGGAGGTGCGCGCCGTCGAACTGCTCTCCGGCTCCGGCGGCATCGATGTGCTGCGGGCGGTGGGGCTCCTCCTTGATCCCGGCATCGTGGGCCTCGACGCTGATGGCCGGGTGCTCCTCGCCAACGAGCCCGCGCGCCGGCTGCTCGGGCTTCCACTCGTCGAGGGCTCGGACTTCGTCGCAGCCGAGGTGGATTACCGGCTCATCCGCCTGCTCGACGCCGCGCGTGAGAGCGGCCATGTCGAGGAGCGCGCGATCACGCTGCACGATCGCGACTTCAACGCGCGTGCGATCGCGCTCACCGGCGAGGTTGCGACCTTGCTGATGGTGCGCGACGAGACGCGCGTGCACCACCTCGAGCGAGTTCGACGCGACTTTGTCAGCAACGTCTCGCACGAGCTGCGCACGCCGATCACCGCGGTGCAGCTGATTGCGGAGACGCTGGCCAATGGTGGCCTGGACGACCCGGAGGCCGCTGCCGGCTTCGTCCGGCGGATCGGTCAGGAGGCGTCGCACATGGCGCAGATGGTGGAGGAGTTGCTCGAGCTGAGCACCATCGAATCCGGGCTGCGGCCGATGTCCAGGGAGCGCGTGCCGATCGCCGGACTGATGGGCAGCCTGGATCGACTCCGTCCCCTCGCCGAGAGCAAGGGCGTGTCACTCGACGTCAGCGTCGCGCCGGGCACCCCGGATGTGTTCGGCGACGCCTCGCACCTCGGCCAGGTGCTTCGCAACCTCGCACACAACGCAATCAAGTTCACAGCGTCGGGCGGAAGCATCACCGTCAGCGCGATTCCGGGATCGGAGGGCCACGTGGTCCTCCGATGTCGCGACACCGGGGTCGGGATCACGCCGGCCGACCTCCCCCGGATCTACGAGCGTTTCTGGAAAGCGGACAGCTCCCGACAGCGCGACGGCGAGGGATCGGGGCTCGGCCTCGCAATCGTCCGGCACGTGGTTGAAGCCCACGGGGGAACCGTGTCGGTGACCTCGGAGCCTCGCCGCGGGACCGAGTTCCAGGTTGTGCTCCCTGCTGCAATGGACGACGTGACCCGCCGCGATTGACCGGCTTGCCGCCGCCGAAGCCGGTTGGTTACCATTCGGCGACAGTTAAGGCGTAGAAAGCTTCCTTGCAGGGGGAGGCCCATGGCGGAACGCGTTCTCGACATCGATGCGTCGCCCCCGCTCGAGGGACAGCCGGCGCTGCTCGACCGGCACGCCGATCTGCTCGACCACGGCCTGCGAAGAAGCACGCCTCGCACCCGGGGGCTGCTCCGGCAGATGTCCGCCTATCACCTCGGCTGGATCGACGCGCAGGGCCATCCCGCGAATGAGCCCGCCGGCAAGCGGATCCGCCCTGCGCTGACGCTCTGGGCGTGCGAGTCGCTGGGGGGCGACCCCGCCTGGGCGCTGCCGGCAGCGGTTGCGGTCGAGCTGATCCACAACTTCACCCTGATCCACGACGACATCCAGGATGGCGATCAACTCCGCCGCCACCGTCCGACGGTGTGGACGATCTGGGGCGCCGAGCAGGGCATCAATGCCGGCGACGGCATGTTCGCCAACGCGCTCAGTGGCCTGCTTGCTCCCGGGCCGCGCCCTGGACGGAGGATGCGCGCCGCCCACCTGCTGAGCGGGGCAGTGGTCCAGGTGGTGGAGGGCCAGTGCCTCGACCTCGCTCTGGAAGGTCGTGCCGGTGCACCCCAGGCGACCTACCTCCGCCTGGTCACGATGAAGACCGGAGCGCTGATCGGTGCCGCGATGGCGGCGGGCGCGGTGCTCGCGGGAGCCTCGCGGGCGGTTGCCCGGCGGTTCGACGCCGCGGGCAGATTGCTCGGCCTCGCGTTCCAGGTGCGCGACGACTGGCTCGGGACGTGGGGCGACCCGCAGGTCACCGGCAAGGGCCGGAGCGGCGACCTGCGCCGCCGCAAGCTCACATACCCCGTGGTCGCGGCATACGAGGTGGCGACGCCGGCGCGGCGTCGCGAGCTGCGGCGGCTCTTTCGCGAGCGCGAGCCAGGCGGGGAGTTCAGGCTGCGGGCGCTGCTCGACGAGCTGGGTGGCCCTGCACTGACCGCGGGCGTCCCGATGGTCCTCGCACGCGATGCCATTGCCGCACTCACCGGCCTTGGCGACGAGTCGCTCACCGACTTCGCGGACCTGGCGATCCATGTTGCTGAACGCAACCGCTGAACTCGAGCACCGACGCGAACACCAGATCGCGCACGGCCTCGCGCAAGGACGAGCACTTGCGCATCAATCTCGACGAGGACGTTTCGGCCAAAGGCATCGAGACCGGCTTCGACGACTGGCGTTTCGTGCATCGCGCGCTCCCCGAGATCGATCTCGATGACGTCGAGCTGCGCACCAGCTTTCTCGGTCGGCCTGTCGGCGCGCCGCTGCTCGTCTCGTGCATGACCGGTGGGACGGTGCAGACACGGGTCATCAACGAGCGGCTCGCTCGCGTCGCCCAGGCCAACGGGCTGGCGATGGGTCTTGGTTCGTGCCGCGTTCTGCTCGAACAGCCTGACGTGCTCCCGACCTTTGACATGCGCGAGCTCGCGCCTGACGTGCCGCTGCTCGCCAACCTCGGCGCCGTGCAACTCAACCTGGGCGTCGGGGTCGACGAGTGCAGGCATCTCCTTCGCGTGCTACGCGCGGATGCGCTCGTCTTGCACCTGAATCCGCTCCAGGAGGCGCTGCAGACGTCGGGCAACACAGGGTTCGCCGGTCTGCTGGCGCGGATCGGTGCCGTGTGCGCCGGCTTGAGCGCGCCGGTGATCGTCAAGGAAGTCGGGTGGGGCATCGCCGATGACCTGGTTGCGCGACTCTTCGACGCGGGTGTGGCGGCCGTCGACGTCGCCGGTGCGGGCGGGACATCGTGGAGCGAGGTCGAGCGCCATCGCATGACCGACCCGGTCCTCGCCCGCGTCGCAGCCGCATTCGCCGGCTGGGGCATTCCCACCGCCGACGCGCTGATGCGCGCACGCAGTGCGGCACCGAACGGCGTGTTGATTGCGAGTGGCGGTGTGCGCGACGGCATCGATATCGCCAAGGCCGTGACTCTTGGTGCCGATTCGGTCGGGATCGCCGGGCCACTCGTGCGTGCGGCCGCTGCGGGAGGCGATGCGCTCGACGATACCGTCACGGTGATCCTCGAGGAGCTCCGCCTCGCCATGTTCTGCGTCGGCACGGCGAGAGTCACCGACCTGCGCACCAACGCACGTCTCATCCATCGCGACGGGAGGGCGCTCTGATGGCGCAGCCCGCCGTGTCGATGGAAGCGGCCGACGCGTACTGCCGGAGTTCTGGTGAGGCACTACGAGAACTTCACGGTCGCGTCTCGACTCTCACCGCGATCGCTGCGTCGTGACCTCACCCGCGTGTATGCGTTCTGCAGGTTCACCGACGACCTCGGCGACGAGAGCGGCGATCGTGCGGTGGCGATGCGACGCCTGCGACGGTGGCGTGACGAAACCCGCGAGAGCTTCGATCACGATGAGCGCACCCATCCGGTCCTGGTCGCGCTCACCGACACCGTCCGGCGCTTCGGCCTGGAGGCACAGCCCTTCGTCGACCTGATCGACGCCAACCTGCAGGATCAGCGCGTCGACACGTACGAGGATTGGCCTTCGCTGCGCGGCTACTGCACGCTCTCCGCCGCCCCGGTCGGCCGCATCGTACTCCGCCTGTTCGACATTCGCGATCCCGCTGCCGTGGCGCTGAGCGACGACGTCTGCATCGGCCTTCAGCTCGCCAACTTCGCACAGGACGTGTCGGTGGACAGACGCCTCGGCCGCACCTACCTGCTTCAGCGTGACATCCGCGAGCACAGCGTCAACGGCGCGACGCGCGCGATGTGCGAACGAGCCCGGACGCTGCTCGACTCGGGAGTCACGTTGGAGGCGCTCGCACCACCGCGACTGCGCGTCCAACTCGCGCTCTACCGCCTCGGCGGCGCGGCGATCCTTGACGCGATCGCCGCTGCGGGCTATCGCACCGCCGCGCGCCGCCCCGTCGTCGATCGCGCCGCGAGGGTGCGCATCATCGGTGCAGCCCTCTCGGCGGGCGTGCATCGCGGCGAGGCGCGGGCTGTCCCGGTTCGGGCGCGCCCGGCGGGTGACCCGCATGCTTGACACCCCCACTGCCGGCGACGTGCGCGCACTCGAGCGCTACTGCGAGGACATGGCTCGCCGCGAGGCGGCCAACTTCTACTGGGGGTTCATCGCGCTGCCACGCCGGCAGCGCACCTCGATCTACGCGCTCTACGACTTTGCGCGGCAGGTGGACGACGATGCTGATCTCGGCGGTCGCGCCTCGCGCGACGAACGGCTCGAGCACCATCGACACCGGCTCCGCCATACGCTCCCCGGTGACAGCACCGACCCGATCATGGGATTGCTCGCGATCGCGATGCGGCGTCACGCAATTCCCATGGCCGAGCTGGACATGCTCATCGATGGTGTCGCGATGGACCTGTCGACAACGCGCTATGAGACCTGGGACGAGTTGCGCGCCTACGCCAACCTGGTTGCGTCGGTCGTCGGGCGGATGTGCGTGCGCATCTTCGGTTTCAGCGACCCGGTCGCGCTGGAACGCGCCGATGAGCTGGGAGTCGCGCTGCAGCTGATCAACATACTGCGCGATGTGCAGGAGGACGCTGCGCGCGGGCGCATCTATCTGCCGCTTCGTGAGCTGGCGGAGTTCGGCATCACCGAGAACCACATCCTCGAAGGCAGTGTCGCGCCAGGCTGGCACGCATTCATGGCGATGCAGATCGCCCGGGCCCGAGCGCTGCACGCGTCCGGCATCCGCGTGACCGAGTCGATCCCGAAGCAACCCGCGGTGTGCGTTCGCACCATGGCGGGGATCTACATGGGCATCCTCGATCAGATCGAAGCGGCGCCGGAGCTGCCGCTGCGGGGTCGTGCGCGCCTCTCGAAGGCGGCCAAGCTGGGAGTCATGGCCCGCTCATGGCTGGCAGCGGTATGACGCGGCAGCCGCGAGTCGCCGTCGTCGGTGCGGGCCTCGCAGGCCTCACGGCTGGGCTCGCGCTCGCCAAACGGGGCTGGCGTGTCGACCTGTACGAACGCTCCCGACTTCTCGGCGGCAAGGCGACCTCGTTCGAGGTGGACGGCCACGAGGTCGACTGCGGACAGCACGTGGTCCTCGCGTGCTGCACGGCCACGCTCGACCTCATCGAGGAGCTCGGCCTCAGTGATTCGCTGTACATCCAGCCGCGGTTCGAGGTCACCGTTCTTTCCCGCCGGCGCCCGCCGGCGCATCTGCGCGCGTCAGCGCTGCCGGCGCCACTCCATCTCATGGCGGGGTTCGCACACTATCCGCACCTCTCGACGCTCGATCGCATCCAGGTCGGGAGCGCACTCGTCGCCGCACGCGGTGACCGCGCGCCCAGGGGCGATATGGCCGCGTGGTTGCGCCGCCATCACCAGAGCACGCGTGCCCTGCGCGCATTCTGGGAGCCCTTCCTCGTGCCCGCGCTGAACGCGCCGCTCGATCGCGTGTCAGCGGAGATGGGATTGTTCGTCATCAGGACCGCGTTTCTCGGTGACCGCGATGCGGCGCGGATCGCGTATCTCACCGTGCCCCTGGCGCGGCTCGCGGAGGCGGCGGCCGCCCGTCTTGACGGTGTGCATCTCCGTCAGGCGGTGGTGGGCCTCCACCGGCAGGGTGATCGGGTGACCGGCGTGAAATTGAGCGGCGGCGCCGGTGCGGCGTGCGACGCGTGCGTGATCGCGGTGCCACCCACGCGCTTGAGCGCGATTCTCGAGGATGCGCCTGCGTCCGGCGTCGGCGGGCTGGACGGCTTTGCGGCCATGCCGATCGTCGACGTGCATCTCTGGTACGACCGCCCGGTGCTGGGATGCGACTTCGCGGCGCTGCTCGACTCCCCGGTGCAGTGGGTCTTCGAGAAGACACCCGGTTACGTGTGCTGCAGCCTGAGTGCGGCCGATGAGCTCGTGCAACGCCCGGAGCGAGAGCTCGTCGAGCTCGCCCGCACGGAGCTCGCCGCGGTGCTGCCGCAGGCAGGTCGCGCGCAGCTGCTGCGCGGTGCGGCGACGCGCGACCCGGACGCCACGTTCATCCCCGCCCCGGGCGTACACCGACCCGGCGCGACGACCGCGCTCTCCAACCTCGTGATCGCTGGTGCATGGACCGACACCGGCTGGCCCGCAACCATCGAGTCGGCGGTGCGCAGCGGTCGGACGGCGGCGCTGACGCTGTTCAGCAAGATCGCCGGATGGTCATCCGCAGACGGTGGGCGCGCGGGGGATGCAACGCTCGAGGTGGCCCGTGCAGTCTGAGGCACTGCGCTCCGCCGTCGACTGGCTCCTGGAGCATCAGGATGCATCGGGTTGGTGGAGCGGCGAGCTCGAAACCAACGTGACCATGACGGCCGAGCATGTGCTGCTGCTGCGCTTTCTCGGGATCTCGCACGACGACATTCGTGACGGAGCCATCCGTCACATCCTCGGCGCACAACGCGAGGATGGCACGTGGGCGCTGTACCACGACGGCCCTGGCGATCTCAGCACGACCATCGAGGCGTACGTCGCGCTTCGCGTCCTGGGGGTCGACGCCACGCATGCGCGGTTGCGCATGGCCCTGCGCAGGATTCTCGACCAGGGTGGGCTCGCCGAAGCGCGCGTGTTCACCAAGATCTGGCTCGCGCTCTTCGGCGTCTACCCGTGGGACGGGGTGCCGAGCATGCCACCGGAGCTGGTGCGACTCCCGGCATGGGCGCCGCTCAATCTGTACGACTTCGCATGCTGGGCGCGGGGCACGATCGCGCCACTGCTCATCGTCATCTCACACCGCCCGGTTCGCGACCTCGGGATCCGTGTTGACGAGGTGATCGCGCCCGGCAGCGAGCGTCGCATGCATCGCGTCGCGGGATCGGGCGCGTTCCTGTGGCTTGATCATGCGCTGAAGTTGTACGACCGTCTCCCCCGCCAACCGGGGCGCGTCAGGTCGCGCGCGAGGCTGGTCGAGTGGATCACCGAACGGCAGGAGGCCGACGGTGGTTGGGGCGGCATTCAGCCGCCGTGGGTGTACTCGCTGATCGCACTGAACCTCGAGGGAATGTCCGTCGATCACCCCGTCATGCGCCGCGGGCTCGAGGGATTCGAACGATTCGCCATCGACGACAAGAATGGGTGGCGGCTCCAGGCATGCATGTCGCCGGTGTGGGACACCGCGTGGGCGCTTCTCGCGCTGCGCAAGGCCGGAATCCCGCGCGATCACCTCGCGGTGCGCCGCGCCGTGGACTGGCTGCTCGCCGAGCAGATCTCGGGTGGAGGCGACTGGCAGGTCAAGGTCCCGCTCGACGGATGCGGAGGCTGGGCATTCGAGTTCGACAACGACATCTATCCCGACATCGACGACACCGCGGTCGTGGTCCTCGCGCTGCTCGAGTTGGGGGACCCGGAGCTGATCTCGAAGCCGGTTGCCGACGCGGTACGGTGGTGCAGAGCGATGCGATCGAGCAACGGTGCCTGGGCGGCATTCGACAAGGACAACACGCGCGCAGTCGTGTACAAACTCCCCTTCGCGGACTTCGGCGCCATGCTTGACCCGCCGTCCGAGGATGTGACCGCGCACGTCATCGAGATGCTCGCGGCGGTCGGTTGTGGCGCTTCGGACGGCGAAATCCCGCAAGCGCTCGCGTACCTGCGCGCCGCCCAGCGTTCGTGGGGATCGTGGTACGGCAGGTGGGGCGTGAACCACATCTACGGCACCTGGTGCGTGGTGAGCGCGCTGGTCGCGCTGCACGCCGGCGACGACATGGTCGGCGCGGCCGCGTCATGGATGCGCAGCGTGCAGAACCCTGACGGTGGCTGGGGTGAGACCTGCCATTCGTACGTCGATGAGTCATTTGCCGGTGTCGGCACCAGCACTCCGTCGCAGACCGCCTGGGCAATGCTCACCCTGCAGCTCGCCGGACTCGGTGACGACCCCGCGTGCTCGCGCGGCCGAGCGTTCCTTCTGGAACGCCAGCGCGGCGGCACGTGGGAAGAGGCCGAGCACACCGGCACCGGATTCCCCGGCGACTTCTACATCAATTACCACCTGTACCGGCACGTGTTTCCGACCCTCGCGCTCGCCGGCGGCGAGGCCACCGAGAGCGGACAGCGTGCAGTCGAGCGCGAGCTCGTCGCCCCCAGATAAGTTCACGAGCAATAAGGAGAGAGCCATGGCGGTGCCACTGCGACAGGCGATGCGAGTTGGAGCCTACGTGGCGCGGCAACGGCTGCGTCGCAACGAGAAGTTCGCGCTCGTCCTCCAGCTCGAACCACTGTATCAATGCAACCTGGCCTGCGCCGGGTGCGGCAAGATCCAGCATGAGGACGCGATCCTGCAGCGCCGGCTTTCGGTGCAGCAGTGCATCGACGCCGTCGAGGAATGCGAGGCGCCGATGGTGTCGATCGCGGGCGGGGAACCCTTGGTGCACAAGGAGATCGATCAGATCGTCGCCGCCCTGGTCGCGCGCAAGCGCTACGTGTATCTCTGCACCAACGCCCTCCTGCTCGAGAAGAAGCTGCACCTCTTCACGCCCTCGCCCTACTTCTCGTTCTCGATCCACATCGACGGACTCCGTGAGCGCCACGACGAGTCCGTCTGCAGGACCGGCGTGTTCGACAAGGCCATCGCCGCCATCGCGGCGGCCAAGGCACGCGGTTTCCGCGTCACCACCAACACGACGTTCTTCGACCAGGACGACGCGCGGTCGATTCGTGGCGTGCTCGACTTCCTCAACGACGAGGTGCAGGTCGACAGCATGCAGATATCGCCTGGGTACGCGTACGAGAAGGCGCCTGACCAGGAGCACTGGCTCAACGTCGAGCGCACCCACGCGATCTTTCGCGACGCGTTCTCCGACGGACGCCGCAAGAAGTGGCGGCTCAATCATTCCCCGCTCTTCCTCGACTTCCTCGAAGGCAAGGTCGACTTCAACTGCACCGCCTGGGGCATCCCGAGCTACTCGGTGCTCGGCTGGCAGCGTCCCTGCTACCTCATGTCGGACGGCTACGCCTCGTCGTACCACGAGCTGCTCGAGACCACCGAGTGGGACAAGTACGGCCGGGGTCGCGATGAACGCTGCGGGAACTGCATGGCACATTGCGGCTACGAGCCGACCGCCGTCGTGGCCACGTCCGCGTCGTTGCGCGAGTCGCTGCGCGCGGCGACCGACACGCTCCGTCCGCGCGGATCAACGAAGCCGCATCTGAACTGAGGTGAACGCGGCGCAGACGGCGCCTGGTGAGGGTGACGTCTTCCTCACCGGCGCGTCGGGGTTCGTGGGATCCCACGTGCTCAACGCGCTGCTCGCCCGCGGGTACCGCGTGCACGCCCTGGTGCGCGGGGGATGGGAGGCGCCGCCCGGCGTTGTCAGCGTCACCGGTGACCTTCGCGAGCCGGGAGCGTTGGTGCCCGCGCTGCGCGGATGCCGGTACATGATCCACACCGCGGCGCTCTACTCGTTCTCGCCACGCGACCGGACGGCCATCGCGGCGGTCAACATCCGCGGCACCGCGGGCATCCTCGAGGCGGCGAGGATGGCCGGCGTCGAGCGATGCGTGGTCACATCCAGCTCGGCTGCCCTGCCACCCGCGTCGGCCTCCCGTCCTGCGACCGAGTCCGAATGGGCAAGCGCCGGACATGGGCGCGTGTCGTATCACGGCTCCAAGCTCGCCGCCGAGCGAGCGGCGCTGAACGCCCAGGTCACGGTGATCACCGTGCTTCCAACGGCACCGGTCGGGCCGGGTGATCGCCGCCCCACGCCGACCGGCAAGATCATCCTCGACCTGCTTCGCGGGCGCATGCCGGCCACTCTCGGCGGCGGCATGAACGTCGTCCCGGTCGAAGACGTCGCAGCGGCGCACCTGCTCGCGCTTGAGCGCGGTCGCCCCGGCGAGCGCTACATCGCCGGTGGCGTCAACCTCACGCTGGCGGAGCTGTGGCGGCTCATCGCGCGAACGGCGGGGACGGCGCAGCGGACAGTCCGGCTCCCCTACGCAGTGGCCGCCAGCGCCGCTCGCGTGGACGCCCTTCGGGTCCGGATCACCGGCGGACAGCCGGCCATCCCGCTCGAGGGGGTGCGGATGGGGCGGCTGGAGATGTACTCCTCCAGCGCCAAGGCGGCGCGGGAGCTCGGATACGAAGCTTCGAGCGCGGACGACGCAATCGAGCGAGCCGTGCGCTGGTATCGCGACAACGGCTATGCCGCCTGAGGCGCCGGTTCAGGTCATCTGCGCGATGGGCGTGGAGGCCTGGGGGGTGCGACGGCGCGCCCGGCATCTCCGCGTCGTCCAGGTCGGCATCGGCGGGAGACCACCGTCTCAGATGACGGGAATCGTGATCAGCGCCGGGCTCTGCGGCGGCCTGCTCCCCGACCAGACCCCGGGAACTGTGGTGATCCCGTCAGTGGTCGTTGACGAAGAGGGTGCGACGCACGACTGCGATCCCGCTGTCGTTGCGGCGCTCGAGCGCGCGGCGCACTACCTGCGCTTCCCGGTCATGGGCGGGTCGCTGATCTCGGCGTCGGGGATGGTGACCGGCGCGGCCAGGGGCTCATGGGCGGAGCGTGGTCACGTGGCCGTGGACATGGAGTCGGCTGCCGCCGCCGAAACAGCGCAGCGATTCGGGGTGCTCAGGGTGATCCTTGACACACCGTCCCGCGAACTCTCTGCGGCGTGGGCCGCACCGGCGCGAGCGATCCGGCAACCGGCGAACTGGGGCGAGGCGATCTGGCTCGGGATCCACGCGCCGCGTTACGCGCTCAGGGTCGGCGCAGTGCTAGAGGCGGCCTTCCTCGGCAATATCAACCCCGAGGTATAGCTGCACCGCTCCTCGGAGCATCTGGGCGACGCCCGGGACGTCGAAGTCCTGCGCGAACTCGTGGAGGGCCGCACGCTGGGCGTGGAGCGCCGCCTCGACAACTCGACAGCCGGGCTCGGTGAGACCGACACGAACCATGCGCCGGTCGGGAGCCGACCGGAGCGTCCGCACCAGACCGCGCCCGTTCAACTCGTGCACCATCAGGGAGACGCGCGCCTCGGGCGCCTGGATGAGCTCAGCGAGATCGCCCTGGACGCAGCCCTCGCTCCCGGCGGCCCCGGCCTCGAGCAGGAGGTGGTACTGGAGCGGACTCAGGTCATGTTGGGCGAGCGAGCGGTTGATGTGGATCATCGCTTGCCGGAAGCCGCGCCGGAACATGGCCGCGAGCCTGAGATCCTCGATGGTCGCATCCTGGAAGAAGTCGCAGTTCCGGACTTCCGGCTTCGTGTCGGCAGCTAAGGTCACACCTCCGACTTTACTAGTGCGGGAGGGGGCAACCAAAGGGCTGAGGGGCAGTGCTCGGCAAATGTTTATTTGCTGACGGTAAAAAACGGTGAAGCCTGCGTGTGGCAGTTCCAACTCCTCAGGCGGGCATCGTCAGGATGCTCGCCCAGGGGCCACATCGGAGGGGGGTTGCCAGTCAGGGGGACGGTGCCCAGGGGGCGGGTCTACGGACGGGAGCGCAGCCCGCGTCAAGCGGGCTACGCCTCTCTCCTCCGCCGCAAGAGCCGGTGGATCGCGCTCAGCTCGGTGTCCGGTCCGGGATGCGGTGCCCGAGTGCCACGAGCGCGCGAACGTACTTCGGTGTGCTGTCGGGCTCGCCCGCTCCCGCCCTTCGCAGCAGGGACATGACCGCCCCGATCAGCTGCTCGTCGGCGTCGAAGAGCTCCACCTCGACCTCCCGGAAGGTCTCGACGGTCCTGCCGCCGGACCGGATCGAGACGCGGTCATCGGCGACCTCGGCGCGGCGCGTGCCACCGGCGACGAGATCGAGGGTGTGCCGGTCGGTCACCAGCTGGGCGACCGGGTGAAGTTCGACATCGCCGACCACCGCGCGGATCGCATCGACGGCTGCCTGAGGCGGCCGGTCCGGAGGCCCCGCGAAGTCCGTCTCGTCGCGCGACACGGCGTCGCCGACCATGCTCGCACCGGCCTTCAGCGTCCACTTCCCCTGCTCCCCGGGAGCGCTTCGGTGGCGCAGGCCGAGTTTGGCGTGCAGGAGCACGAGGTCATCGGTGTCCCAGTACGTCGCCGACAGCTCGATGGTGCCGCGGTCCACGGCGCGCGTGCCGTCGACGACATGGTCGAGGTCGGGGAGAACGAAGTCCATATCGACGGGGATCTTGATCTCGCGTTCCTCGGGCATCGACACCACTCTAGGCCGTCAGAGGAACTCCTCGAACCCGGGCCACGCCTCGACCATCTGGCGGCGAAGTGCGTCCGAGAGCGGGAGGTACGTTCCCGTCGCTTCGGCAACCACGCCGCCATCGGGAAGGAGAACGCGGCCCTCGGTATGGAGCGCGCGGCGCAGGAGCCGGGTGATGCGGCCCTCCACACGAAGCGCGGTTCCAAGCGGCGCGGCGCGGCGGTAGCGGACCTCGAGGCGACCGGTTACCACCCAGTGACGATGCAGCGCCGAGCACCGGCCCATGACGTCGTCGAGCACCGCGCCGATGATGCCGCCGTGCGCGAAGCCGGGGAACCCCGCATGCGCGTCGCCGGGCGTCCAGTGGGTGAAGACGAGGGCGCCGTCCAGCTCGTACTGCAGGTGCAGCCCCGACGGGTTGCGAAGACCGTGCACCCAGTTCTGCTGGAATTCGCTGCGATCGTTGAGCCATGCCGGGTCGATCTCGTGGTTGATCACTGTGCGGTCAGACGGTCCAGGCCACCGAGGTACGCGCGCAGCGGCTCGGGGATCAGCACGGTTCCGTCTTCCTGCTGATAGCTCTCGAGGAGCGCATCGAAGGTGCGCGGCACGCCGAGCGCACTGCCGTTGAGGGTGTGCACATGTCGTGGCTTCTCGCCAGGCGCCGAACGGTAGCGGATGTTGGCGCGTCGCGCCTGAAAGTCGGCGAAGACCGAGCACGATGACACCTCGAGCCATTGCCGGAGCCCCGGTGCCCACACCTCGACGTCGTACTTCTTCCATTGCGCGAACCCGAGGTCGCCGGTGCACATGAGCAGCACGCGATAGTGCAGGCCAAGCCGCTGCAGCACGTGCTCGGCGTGCGAGGTGATCAGCTCGAGCTCCTCCAGTGACGATTCCGGGGTTGTGAAGCGCACCATCTCCACCTTCTCGAACTGGTGCACGCGAATGTACCCGCGCGTGTCCTTCCCCGCGGCACCGGCCTCGCGACGCCAGCAGGGGGTGAGCGCGACGTGAGCAATCGGCAGCTGCTTTGCGTCGAGAATCTCACCCGCGTACAGGTTGGTCAGCGGAACTTCCGACGTCGGAATGAGAAAGAGGCCGTCGTCGGCGTGATACGCCTCGTCCTCGAACTTCGGCAGCTGCGCGGTGCCGATCATCGCCTCACGGCGCACCAGGTACGGAGGTGCGATCTCGGTGTAGCCGTGCTCACGGGCCACGTCGAGCATGAACGACGTCAGGGCACGCTGCATGCGAGCGCCGTCACCACGCAGCACGACGAACCGCGAGCCGCTGATCTTCACGGCGCGCTCGAAGTCGAACACGCCGAGCCGCTCACCGATCTCGTAGTGCGGCAGCGGGTCGAAGGCGAAGCTCGGCACGCCCCCCCAGGTCCGCGCGACGACGTTGTCGTCCGGGCCGGCGCCGTCCGGAACACTCTCGTGTGGGGGATTCGGCACTTCCAGCAGGAGCGCTTCGACACGTTGATCGAGCTCAGCCAGGCGCGCCTCACCGTCCTGGATGCGCTGCTTGAGCGCCGTCAGCGCCGCGAGCTGCTCGTCGGACGGTTTCCCGCGCATCGCCGCGGATCCCACGCGCTGCTCGGCGCGTGCCTGCTCCACCGTCGTGCGCAGGCTGCGTGCCTCGGTGTCAACCGCGAGCAGCTCGTCGATGGGCGCCGTCTCACCTTTTCTGCGCGCGCCGTCGCGCACCGATTCGGGGTCGTCGCGAATGCGCTGGATCGGCAGCATCAGGTGGTCCCACCGCGCTGCTGGGGACGCATGGTCGGAAAGAGCAGCACGTCGCGGATGGTCGCGGAGTTGGTGAGCACCATCACGAGCCGGTCGACACCGATGCCGAGACCGCCCGCGGGTGGCATCCCCACCTCGATCGCCTCGAGAAAGTCCTCGTCGATGGGCGGGATCTCCGAGTCCCCGGCGGCACGCAGGCGGGCCTGCTCCTCGAAGCGCGCGCGCTGATCGATCGGATCGTTCAACTCGCTGAATGCGTTGGCAAGCTCGCGGCCGGCAACGATCAGTTCGAACCGCTCGACGAACCGGGGGTCATCGCGACGGCGGCGTGCCAGCGGGCTCACCTCCGCCGGATAGTCGAGCACGAACGTCGGATCCCAGAGCTCGTTCTCCACGCGCTGCTCGTAGATCTCGAGCAGGACGGCGCCCGGACCGAGATCAGGAGCGACCTCGACGCCGAGGCTCGCCGCGGCCGCGTGGATCTCGTCCCAGGCTGTGCGCGCATCGATGCCGGTGTGCTCGAGCACGAGGTCGACCATGGTCGCCGTGCGATACGGTGGCCGGAGGTCGAGCGACCGACCAAACGCCGTGCGGAGCAACGGGTCCTCGCATGGCGCGCTGCCCCCTTCCTCCTCCTCGGCCACCTGTGGGCCTGCCGCGTTGGCGGCGGAGGTGACCAGCGCCTCGGTGAGCTCGCGCATGTCGTCGTAGTTCGCGTACGCCTGGTATGCCTCGAGCATCGTGAACTCCGGGTTGTGGCGCGGTGACAGCCCTTCGTTGCGAAACACGCGCCCGATCTCGTAGACGCGCGCATAGCCGCCGACGATGAGGCGCTTGAGGTGCAGCTCGATCGCGATGCGCAGGTACACGTCGGTGTGCAGGGCATTCCAGTGGGTCTCGAACGGGAGCGCGTGTCCGCCGCCGGGGATCGGCTGCAGAATGGGCGTCTCGACCTCGAGGAAGCCTCGCTGGTCGAGCGTCGATCGCAACGCGCGAATCAAACGTGTTCGGGTGGCGAAGTGACGGCGCTGCGCGGCGTTGCTCAGCAGGTCGAGGTAGCGTTTCCGGTAGCGCGTCTCCTGGTCCTGCAGTCCATGGAATTTCTCGGGCGGCGCGTGCAGCGCCTTGACCAGCAGCGTGACCGTATCGACGAGAACACTCGGTTCACCGCGCTTGGTGCGTGTCATCGGTCCCGTGATCCCGACGATGTCGCCGAGGTCGAGCAGGCCGACCATCGCGTGCGCACCGCCAGGGCGATCGGCTCTGAACCATGCCTGGAGGCGACCTGACTCATCCTCGATATGCGCGAACGCCACACCACCGAGGTCGCGCAGCTGCATGATCCGACCGGCCACCGATGCAACCGGGCGATCCGGAGCGTCAACGTCCGCGGCCGGGTGGTCCGCTTCGTACGTGGTGAGCAACTGGCGGGCTTGGTCCGTGGTTGCGCTCGGCGTGAAGTCGACACCGTAGGACGGAATCCCGCGCGCAGCGAGCTCATCGATCTTTCGCCGGCGCTCAGCGAAGAGGTCGTCGGATGGCATGCGGCCTATCTTCCCCGGCAGGGCTCGCCGCGTGCGCGTGACGCGATCGGCAGCGCCCTAGTTGATCTTGACGATCTTGATCTGACGAGACCCGCCCGGACTGATCACGTCGACTGTGTCACCGACACTGTGACCGAGCAACGCCTTGCCGACCGGCAACTCCATCGATATCCGTCCCTCGGCGACGTCAACTTCGGCAGGGCCGACGATCGTGAGCGTCTGCTTCCCGAAGTCATCCTTGACGTCGACCGTCGTGCCGACACTCACGATGCCGCTCTCACTGCCCTCCTCGATGATGACGGCATTGCGCAGCATGTTCTCGATCACGAGAATGCGACCCTCGAGCATTCCCTGCTCATTCTTCGCCTCATCGTATTCGGCGTTCTCGGAGATGTCGCCGAAGTCCTTGGCGTACTTGATGCGCTCGGCCACCTCGGAGCGACGAACCGTGCGCAACTCTTCCAATTCGTTCTCAAGCTTGACGAGACCGTCTCGCGTGAGCAACACAGGTTTGTCCATTCAATTCCCTGGTACGACGAGATTTGGGCGGAGGTGTCCGGTATCATCCGCGCTGGGGAGCCCGGAGTATAGGCGAGCAAACGTCAAACGCGGCGTAACAACTTGTCGTTATTCCTTGACGGAATTGGCTCTTGTTCATATGATCCGTCGCGAGGTCGCAGTGGGGATCTTTATTACTGCCCCCCCTCTCGGGGCGTCTCTGGTTTCCAGAGGCGCCCTTCTTATTTGTAGTCGACTAGCCATCACCGCTGACAAACACGGGCTGGAACCATCCTTCGGGTCGCGGTCCAGACGCAAGCGCGCGATCCAGCAACGCATCGAGCCGTTCACGCGTGTCCATCGTCTGGACCTCAGCTCGAAGCCGCGCTGCGCCCGCGCACCCGCGAATCGTCCAGGCGACGTACTTGCGACCGATGCGCATGGCGCGGGTTTCGCCGTGGTACGCGCAGAGCATGTCGAGGTGACGCCGGGCGAGCGCGATGCGGCCGGCAAAGTCGAGATCGGGGAGCAGCCTCCCGGTCGCCAGCCGGTGGACAGCCTGGCGAACGAACCAGAAATTGCCGAGCATGCCCCGGGCGATCACCACCCCGTCGACCATCCCGGACTCGATGCGACCGGCCAGGGTCCCGACGTCCTCGACGTCGCCGCTGCCGAAGACGGGGATCCCGACCGCCTCCTTGACCCGGGCGATCTGCGCCCAGTCAGCGGTCCCCTCGTACTTCTGGCAGCGGGTGCGGCCGTGAACGGTGACCGCCGCGGCGCCGGCGTCCTCGAGGGCGCGGGCCAGCTCGGGGGCGTTGATCGTGGACGAATCCCACCCGAGGCGCATCTTCACGGTGACCGGAACCGGCACCGCCTCGACCATTGCCGCGACCACCCGGGCGGTCGCGCTCACGTCGCGCGCCAGCGCCGCACCGCTCCCCCGGCTCACGACCTTGGACACGGGGCACCCGAGGTTGACGTCGACGAGGACCGCGCCGCGCTCGACGCAGACCTGGGCGGCAGCTGCCATGACGGCCGGATCGCAGCCCACGAGCTGGGCCGCGACCGGAGTCACCTCGCGAGGGAAATCGAGCAGATGCACCACCGCGTCGGTGCTGCGCACCACCGCCTCAGCGGCAACCATCTCGGTCGAGACCAGGCCGGCGCCGAATTCCCGGCACAGCTCCCGGCAGGGCGCGTCGGTGATCCCGACCATGGGCGCCACCAGCACCGGCGACGAGAGTTCGAGCCCGCCGACCCGCAGTGGGCGGAGAGCGGTCGCAGCGAGAGCCATCGCCCCATGGTACGGGGGGCGATCCGCCTGGCTCAGCGATTCTGCTCGTGGATCAGCCGCAGCCCGTGGAGCGTGAGCCGCTCGTCGACGATGTCGATCACGGGGATGAGCGGTGCCAGCGAGGCCGCCAGGCCGCCGGTTGCGATCACCTTCGCCTGCCCTTCCATCTCCTTGCGGAAGCGAGCGACCAGGCCCTCGACCAACCCGACGTAGCCGAACACGATGCCCGACTGCATGCTCCCCGTGGTCGAGTGGCCGATCGCCTCGTCGGGGGCGGTGAGCTCCACCCGGATGAGCATCGCCGCGTGGCTCACCAGCGCATCGTGGCTGAGCTGGATGCCGGGCGCGATCGCGCCTCCGAGGTAGTCGCCCCTGGCATCGATGGCATCGAAGGTCGTCGCCGTGCCGAAGTCCACCAGGATGGCCGGACCCTGGTAGAGATGGTGCGCCGCCAGCGCGTTGGCGATCCGGTCGGCGCCCACGCGCCGGGGGTCGTCGTAATGGATGCGAATCCCGGTTCGCGTCCCGGGGCCGACCATCATCGGCGGCGTGTCGAAGTAGGTGTGGGACAGTTCGTCGATGCTCCGGGCGAGGGTCGGAACCACACTGCTCACCACCACGGCGCTGACCTGCCCCGGCGCCAGATCGCGACGCCGCAGCAGGTCGACGAGCACGAGCCCCAGCTCGTCCCCCGTGAAACGGTCGTCGGTGTGGATCCGGAAATCGGCGACGAGCTTGTCGCCGTCGAACACGCCGACCACGATGTTGGTGTTGCCGACGTCGATCGCGAGCAGCATGGCGGCGAGTGTAGGCATCATCGCCACGTGATCGCGCTGCTCGACATCGGCGGCACCAAGATCGCGGCGGCCGCCGGACGCGATGCGGCGATCGGGACGGTCCGCCGGATCCCAACGCCCGTCGACTCCCCGCTCACCACGTTGCGGGGGCTGGTCGAGGGGGTGATGGGTGGCGTGCTTCCCGAGGCGATCGCGATCTCGGCGCCGGGGCCGTTCGACCGTGCGTCAGGCGCCTTGCGCAATCCGCCAGGCATGCCGGCGTCATGGCACGGCCTGGAGCTGGCTCACCTGCTCGGCCAGCGCTTCGACTGCCCGGTGGTGGTCGAGAACGATGCCAATTGCGCAGCGCTCGCCGAGGCGCGTCAGGGGGCCGGCGCCGGTCACCGGACGGTGGTGTACTGGACGGTGTCCACAGGCATCGGCTGCGGCATCGTCCGCGAGGGGCGCATCGTGGTCGGCAGGCATGACACCGAAGGCGGGCACATGGTGGTCTGGCCCGCGTGGCTCGGTGGCCCGCCGTGTCACTGCGGCGGCGCGGGCTGCCTCGAGGCGCTGGCGAGTGGACGGGCGATCGCCCGGCGCTACGGTATCGTCGCCGAGCACCTGAGCGACCCTGAAGCCTGGGCCGAGATCGGCCGGTGGCTCGGGCTCGCGACGGTGAACGTGACGGCAGTGCATGACCCCGACGCGGTGATCTTCGGCGGCGGCGTCTGCGCGAGCTGGAGCCGGTTCTCGCCGTCGCTGATGGACACCGTCCAGCGGTATCTGCGCCTCCAGCCGCAGCCGGAGATCGCGCGCGGCAGCCTGGGCGAGGAACGGTCGCTGCTCGGCGCCCTCCTGATCGCCGAGGACCGGGGTGAGCGTCCGGCGAGACGGCTGACGGCGCGGTAGGCTACGGCGCCATGCCCTCGGTCCATCTCGTCTGCGACAGCACCGCCGACCTCGACCCGGCGTTTCGTGCCGCTCACACGGTGCGCGTCGTCCCCCTCAAGGTCATCTTCGGTGACCAGACCTTCCTGGACGGCGTCGACATGTCCGCCGAGCAGTTCTATGCCCGGCTGGCTGCTCCGGGACCGTTCCCGCGAACGTCCCAGCCAACGCCTGCCGAATTCGAAGACGTCTTCCGAGAGCTCGGAGCGGATGGCAGCGCGATCGTCTGCACCACCATCTCCGCCGACCTGAGCGGGACCTACGCGTCGGCCACCCAGGCGCGCGCTGCGCTGCCCGAGCTGGACATCCGGGTGATCGACACCCGGAGCGTCGCGGTGGGCCATTACGCGGCCGTCCTCGAGGCGGTGCGGGTGATCGAGTCAGGCGGTGACGCCGGCCAGGTGGAGGCGGCCGTTGCTGCCGTGCGCAGCACCGAGAGGGTTCTCTTCACCGTCGACACCCTCGAGTATCTGCGGCGCGGCGGCCGCATCGGCGGCGCCCGCGCGCTGCTCGGCTCGATGCTCGACATCAAGCCCATCCTCGAGATCCGCGACGGCGTCATCGAGCCGGTCGGACGGGTGCGCACGTACCCGCGCGCCATCGATCGTGTGGTCGAGGAGTGTCAACGCGCCGCGGCGGCCTGGGGGGGCGCCGAGGTGGTCATCGCCCATGCCGACCGCCCCCGCGTCGCAGCCGAGCTCGTTGACCGGATGCGCCCCTTGGTCTCGGGCGAGCCGTCACTGACCGTGGTCGGCCCGGTGGTGGGCTGCCACAGCGGGCCAGGCGCGATCGGCGTGGGCTTCCACAAGCCGGTGGCGTGACGTTGTCGATGGTTGAACACGCGCCGGCCGGTTTAGCATTCCGGTCAGGTTGAACGCGTGAGAGATATCGCCACGATCAGCGCCATCGACCAGGGAACGGCCGTCCAGGCCGCCGACACCGACGAGGCGGGCAGGAGAAGCCAGATCGTGCGCGCCGCGGCCGCGGTGCTCGGCCGGCAGGGCTACGCGGAGACCTCCCTCAAGGACGTCGCGCGCGAGGCCGGGGTGGCGCCGGGACTGCTCCACTACTACTTTGAGTCGAAGGAGGAATTGCTCCTCGAGGTGGTGGTGGTGACCGAGCGCCAGATGATCGCCGACTGGAAGGCCGTGGTCGACGCGGTGGACGATCCGCTCGAGCGGATCGTGACCGGTCTCGACCATGCCGAAGCGCGCTGCGCGCAACAACCGGAATTCTTCCGCCTGCTCCTTGATCTCTACACGGTCAGCCTGAGCAGCCCGGCGCTCCGCGTCCGCTGCGCCCGGCTCCGCGCCCACATGGTCGACGAGATCGAGATCGAGGTCCGCCAGGTGCTGGGACGCCTGCCCGCCTACGCGCTCGTGTCCCCGCCCGAGCTCGCAGGCGCCATCCTGAGCGCCATCGACGGGATCGCGCTGTCGGGCCTGGTCGTGCAGGAGCCGCCGGCCGCCCCGTTCCACGCACTCAAGGTGCTCCTGCTCTCACTGGTGGTGACCGCCTACGTCACCGCCGGTCAGGAACCGCCGATCGCGCGCCTGGGAGCGATGCTCAGCCGCCACCCCTGATGACGCGGCCGGGTCACCTGGCAGCAACCGGGAGCGGCGGCAGGATGGCCACGGTTGCGCTGATGGGCCCCGGTTCCTCACCCTCGGCCCGACCCCAGAAGCGCGAGAACCTGCCGTCGTAGCCGACCGCGAGACCGCCGTGGAACGAGATCGGCACCTCGTCCCAGTGCGGGGTGTGTCCGTGCACGACCCGCCGGACGCCGAAGTGCTCGAGGTATCGGCGCAGCCGCTCCGGGTCGGCGAAGCCGTGCCGCCCGATGGTGTAACGAAGGGCCTGGAACGCTCCGCCCCGCGTGGCCAGCCAGGCGCGCACCGCCGCGTTGACGGCGCCGACCGTGGCGCCGATCTCCGCGTAGCGGTCGTCGTCGGTGTGCTGCGCGAGCGTGCCGTCGTCGAGCTCGACGAGGAACGGCAGCGACCGCAACCACGCCTCGAGCTTCGCATCCGACGCGACGGCGTCCAGGTCCGCCCAGTCGCCTCGACGACTCAGCCAGAGGTCCTCGATGCTGAGCCCGTCGCGCGTGCGCCAGGCGCCGAGCTGGTCGCCGCCGCGGGAGCGCTCGAGCATCACGAGCAGGAAGAGGTCATGGTTGCCAAGCACTGACCGCGCGTTGCGGCGCTCCATGGCGAGCGTGGCGGCCGCGGCCCCGCCACCCGCGCCGGGCTCGCCTCCCTGGAAGAAGTCACCGAGAAAGACGGTGTCGACCTCGTCATCGGGGTAGGGCTCGAGCGCGTCGATGAGCCGGTCGACGTCTCCCTGGACGTCGCCGACGATGAGGGTGGGCCGGGTCACGGCATCAGGATACGATCGCTCGCCGAGCTCAGCCGCCGGCTGCGGCCTTCCGCGTGCGCGCCACGAGCGCCCGTCCCCGGGTGAGCTGGCGGGTCACCGAACGCGGACCCGGGCCCCCGGGAACGTCGCGGCGACGCAGCGCCGCATCGGGATCGAAGAGCTCGACGACGCTCGGGTCGAAGCGATCCGAGGCGGCCCGCCACTCATCGAGGTCGAGCTCGGCGAGCGTGCGCCCCTCGGCCAGCGTGCGCGCCACCAGCGCACCGACGACCGCGTGCGCTTCGCGAAAGGGCACGCCCATGGACACGAGGTGCTCCGCGATGTCGGTCGCCTGGAGTGCCGGGTCGGAGGCCGCCCGGCGCATCGCGTCGACGTCAAAGCGCACGACGGCGACGACCTCGGTGAGCATCCGCAGCGTGGCGCCCGCGGTGTCGACCGCGTCGAAGAGCGGCTCCTTGTCCTCCTGCAGGTCGCGGTTGTACGTGAGAGGCAGACCCTTGAGGACGGTGAGCAGCGCGACCAGGTCTCCGATCACGCGCCCACTCCTGGCCCGGGCCAGCTCCGCGACGTCGGCGTTCTTCTTCTGGGGCATCAGCGACGACCCGGTGGCGTGGCTGTCGGGAAGGCTGGCAAACCCGAATTCGGCGCTCGTCCACAGCACCACCTCCTCGCCGAGGCGCGAGCAGTGGACCATCGTGAGCGCGCAGGCGGCGGCGATCTCGACGGCGAAGTCCCGGTCGGCGACGGCGTCCATGCTGTTGGCGGCGACCCGTTCGAAGCCGAGCAGGTGAGCCACGCGGTCACGATCGAGCGGCAGCGTCGAGCCGGCGAGCGCGCCGCTGCCGAGGGGGAGCTCGTCGCAGCCACGACGGGCCGCACCGAGCCGGAGCGCATCGCGCGCGAACATCTCGACGTAGGCGAGCAGATGATGAGCGAGCGACACGACCTGCGCGCGCTGCAGGTGCGTATACCCGGGCATCGGTGCCGTGCGATGTTCCGCCGCGCGCGTCACCAGGGCCTCCTGCAATCCGGCGAGCGCGACCAGCAGATCGGTGCATGAACGCCGCGCCCACATGCGCAGGTCCGTTGCCACCTGGTCGTTGCGGCTCCGGCCTGTGTGCAGCATGCCGGCGACGGGCCCCGCGAGCTCGAACAGGCGGCGTTCCACGGCAGTGTGAATGTCCTCATCCCCGGGCGACGCGGCAAACTCATCGTTGGAGAGCTCCACTGCGATGGCGCGCAGTCCCGAGTCGATGGCGCGATGCTGCGCGGCCGTCAGCACTCCGATGCTGCGCAGCATTCGCGCGTGAGCACGGGAGCCGGCAACATCGTCGGCGCCGAGTCGCCGGTCGACGGCGAGGCTCGAGGTGTATCGCTCGAACTCGTTCGGACGTCGGCGCGCTCAGGCGGCCCGCCCAGACCTTGCGACCAGCTGCGGCCTTGCCTGTGCGCGCAGTGCCGCGCGCCCGCCGGTCAGGTGTCGCCACGCCGTCGCGTGCGCCGCTCGACGTGGAGTGGTGCCGTGTCCTCGAGGGCGCCCTGAACACGCGTCTGCGTGCGCAGCGGCAGGCCGAACAATTCGATGAAGCCGCGCGCCGCGGCGTGGTCGAACGTGTCACTGATGCGGTCGTAGGTCGCGAGGTCGTTCCTGTACAGCGAGTGCTCCGCACGCCTGCCGGCGACCGATGCAACCCCGCTCTCGAGGCGCATCCGCACGACGCCGGTGACGTGCGCCTGGGTCTCCTGGACGAACGCATCGAGCGCTGTGCGCAGCGCCGAGAACCAGAGACCGTCGTACACCAGTCGTGCCCACTCGTCGCCCACGATGCGCTGGAATCGCGCCACGTCGCGGGTGATGGTCAGGCTCTCGAGCGCGTCGTGCGCGGCATGCAGGGTGACCGCCGCCGGCGCCTCGTACACCTCTCGGGATTTGATGCCGACAAGACGGTTCTCGACATGGTCGATGCGTCCGATGCCACGCGCTCCGGCGGTCGCATTGAGCTCGGCGACGAGCAGATCACCATCGAGCTTGCGGCCGTCGATGGACACCGGGACGCCACGCTCGAACGCGATTTCCACGACGACACCGGCAGCGTGCTCGTTCGCGGTCCACTCGAAGACATTGCTGGGAGGCTCGATCCACGGATCCTCGAGCACCCCGGCCTCGATGCTGCGGCCCCAGAGGTTCGCATCCACGGAGTACGGGGAGGCCCTGGTCACCGGAACCTCGATGCCGTGGCTGGCTGCGTAATCGAGCTCCTGGGGCCGGCCCATGTCCCAGTCGCGCACGGGTGCGACCACGCGAAGCTCGGGAGCGAGCGCACCGACTGCGACATCGAAACGCACCTGGTCGTTGCCCTTGCCGGTGCATCCATGCGCCACCGCCACGGCACCCTCCTCGCGGGCGACATCGACGAGCAGCTTGGCGATGAGCGGGCGCGCGAGCGCGGTGGCGAGCGGGTACACACCCTCGTAGAGCGCACCCGCTGCAAGCGTTGGAAAGCAGAAGGAGTTCGACAAACACCCGGCGTGCGTCGGCGACGTGGGCGCTCAGCGCGCCCGTGCGGAGCGCGCGGGTCGCGACCGCGTCAACGTCCTTCGACTCGCCGAGATCCGCGGTGAGCGTGATGACGTCATAGCCGAGCTCCTCCTGGAGCCAGCGGATCGCCACCGACGTGTCGAGGCCGCCGCTGTAGGCGAGCACGCAGCGTTCGCGCGCGCTCACGCGTCCTCCTCGGACATCGAGTTGAGGCGGAGCAGGAGCCGCTGCGCCGCCGGCCGCGAGCGGGCGATCACCAGCACCGTGTCATCGCCGGCGATGGTCCCGGCGACCTCCTCGAAGCGTGATCCGTCGAGCGCGCCGCCCACCAGCGGCGCGCAGCCAGGCGCCGTGTGCACGATGCCGAACAGGTCGACGAACTCGATCCCCTGGACGTGCTCACGGATGGCGTTGCGGAGTCGCTGCATGGTCTGCTCGACGTCGAGCTCGGCCACCGGCGCCATGTAGCGCGGGCCTGCGTCGTCGTGGACTCGGAGCAGACCGAGCTCGCGGATGTCGCGGCTCACCGTCGCCTGCGTGACCGGGAATCGCCTGCGATGCAACTCCGCGACGAGGTCCTCCTGGGTGCGGATGACACCACCGCGAACCACCGCGAGGATGGCGCGGTGGCGCGCGGGTTTCGCCGCGGGGCCGATGACACGCGTGGCGCTCGCACTCATGCGTCGCCGGCCGGTACGGCCACCGAGTCGAACGCTCTGCTGAGGCGCTCCACCGCCATGTCGACCTCGTCGCGGGTGATGATCAACGGGGGCACCAGACGGAGCGTGCGATCGCCGATGGCGTTGACGATCAGACCCTCATGCAGCGCAGCGGCTGCGACATCGCGCGCGATGTCGTGGGTCAGCGCCACTCCGAGGAGCAGGCCGCGGCCGCGGACGCCCGCCACCGGCGCGCCCGCGCCGGCGAGCGCGCTCAGCGACTCCGCGAGGTAGTCGCCGACGTCAGCAGCATGATCGACGAGCCCCTCGCTCTCCACCGTCCGCATCACCGCGACCGCGGCGGCACATGCCAGCGGCCCGCCGCCGAACGTCGAACCATGGTCGCCCGGTTCGAAGACATCCGCGCGCGGCGCGGCCAGGATCGCGCCGATCGGGACACCACCGCCCAGCGCCTTGGCGACGGTCATC
This sequence comes from Candidatus Dormiibacterota bacterium, assembly GCA_963756075.1. Lineage (GTDB taxonomy): Bacteria > Chloroflexota > Dormibacteria > Aeolococcales > Aeolococcaceae > Palsa-851. The sequence continues at coordinate 148,692 of CAVWMH010000005.1, forward strand.
ACATCCGGCGCGGCGTGCTCGTGCTGATGCGCCCACCACCGGCCCGTGCGTCCCATCCCGGTCTGCACCTCGTCGAGGATGAGCAGCACGTTGCGCTCATCACAGAGCCGCCGTATCGCGGCGAGCCGGCCCGGCTCGAGTGGGATCACGCCGCTCTCACCCTCGATGGGCTCGAGCATCACCGCGCACGTCGCGTCGTCGATCGCCTGCTCGAGCGCGCCGAGGTCGTCGAAGGGGACGTGCACAAAGCCTTTCGGCAGTGGCTCGAACGGCTTGCGGTAGCGCGGGTTGGCGGTCGCCGCCAGCGCACCCATGGTGCGTCCGTGGAACGCCCCCTGCGCGCAGACGATGACGTGCGCGCCGTCGCGGTGCAGCTTGCCCCACTTGCGCGCCAGCTTGATGGCACCCTCATTCGCCTCCGCACCGCTGTTGCAGAAGAACACGCGCGACGGGAAGGCCGACGCGATCAGCCGCTCTGCAAGCTCCACCTGCGGCTCGGTGAAGTACAGATTGCTCGTGTGCATCAGCGTCGCCGCCTGCTCGGCGATCGCCCGCCGCAGTGCCGGGTGATTGTGGCCGAGGATGTTCACCGCGATGCCCGCGACCAGGTCGAGGAGCTCGCGCCCGTCATCGGTCGTGACCCACACACCGTGGCCGCTGCGCAACGCGATCGGCTGGCGCTGGTACGTGTCCATCAGCACGTTCCTCGCGCGAGCCGCAACCGTCCGTCGCGTCGGCGGTCACGTCTGCTCGCCCTCGGTCAGCATGGTGCCGACTCCACGCTCGGTGAGCAGCTCGAGGAGCAGCGCGTGCGGCACCCGGCCGTCGATGATGTGGGTCGCGCATCCGCCGTCGGTGGCCCTGATCGCCGCTTCAACCTTGGGGATCATGCCGTCGCGGATGACCCCGGCGGCGAGCAGCTCGCGAGCGCGAACGGCATCGAGCGCGCTGATGAGCGTGCCGTCTGCGTCGCGGACACCCTCGACGTCGGTCATGAGGATGAGCTTGCTTGCATGGATCGCGACCGCAACCTCGGCAGCCACCGTGTCCGCGTTCACGTTGTACGCCTGACCGTCGTAGCCGAGGCCGATCGACGCCATCACCGGGATCCGTCCCTGGTCGAGGATCGCGAGGAGTGGCTCCGGGTTGACCTGCGCGACGTCCCCGACATAAGCCGAGGTCGGCGCCGCCGGCGTCGGAGCGCGGCCGCACCAGCAGCGTCGGCCCGTCCTCGCCGGACAGCCCGATCGCTCCGGCGCCGAGCGTGTGAATGCGCGCGACGATGTCGGGACCGATCTTTCCCGTCAGCACCATCTTCGCGATCTCCATCGTCGGCGCATCGGTGACGCGAAGCCCGTTCACGAACTTCGTCTCGATGCCCATGCGCTCCTGCCACGCGCTGATCTCCGACCCGCCGCCGTGCACGATCACCGGCCGCATGCCGACGAAGCGCAGAAGCACGACGTCCTCGAGCAGCGCATCGAGGTCGGCCGTCGCACTTGCGGCACCGCCCACCTTGATGACCAGGATGTGGCCGGCGAAACGCTTGATGTATGGGAGTGCTTCGATGAGCACCTCGGCACGATGGATCCGCTCGTCGATGGTCTGTTCAGGCATGGTGGTTGTGGTGGTGCTCCGTATCAGGTGGTGTAGTCGGCGTTGATGCGCACGTAGTCGGCGGAGAGATCGCAGCCCCAGGCGTGCCCCGTCCCGTCGCCGGCGCCGAGGTCGATGTCGATGTCGAGACGCGGGTGCGAGAGCGCCGCGCGGATACGCTCCGCGTCGACCGATTCGGGTGCGCCGCGATCGAAGACGACAAGGCCACCGATGGCGACCCGGCAGCGGTCGAGCGTGAACGTCGCGCCGCTGCGGCCGAGTGCGGCGACGATGCGACCCCAGTTGGGATCGCCACCGTGGATGGCGGTCTTGACGAGCGGGCTCTGCGCGACCACGCGCGCGGCGACGCGCGCCTGGCCCGCATCGACGGCGCCATTCACGGCGACGCGGAAGTGGCGGGTCGCGCCCTCGGCGTCGGCGACGAGTTGCTCCGCGAGCGAGTCGCAGACCTGGATGAGCGCACGCTCGAATGCGGCAGCCGCGCTCGATCCCTCCACGAACGTCGCACCTCCTGCGGCGCCGTTGGCGAGCAGGATGCACGAATCGTTGGTCGAGGTATCACCATCGACGGTGACGCAGTTGAACGTGCTGTCGGTGACGCGTGCCAGCGCCGGCTGCAGCAGGGTCGCATCGACGGGTGCGTCGGTGGTCAGGAATGCGAGCAACGTGGCCATGTCGGGGTGGAGCATCCCCGCGCCTTTCGCGGTGCCGCCCACGGTGTACGTCACAGTGCCCACGCTGAACGTCGCCTCCGCCACCTTGGCGACCGTGTCCGTGGTCATGATCGCCCGGGCGACGTCGCCACCTGCGGCCGGCGACATGGACAGCGCCGCGGCGCGGATGCCGCGCACCACGCGGTCCATCGGCATCGGCCGTCCGATCACCCCGGTGCTGCAGACGAGAACATCGCTGGGATCGAGATCCAGTGCGTCACCCGCGGTCGTGCACATGACCAGCGCATCGCGGAATCCCTGCGCACCGGTGCACGCGTTGGCGTTGCCCGCGTTCACGACGATCGCGGAGATCGGCGTCCCGCGCCGGAGCGTGAGCTGGGAGATGACCACCGGAGCCGCCTTGACGGTGTTGCGCGTGAACACACCCGCGGCTGCCGCGGGAACATCGGACCGGATCACCGCAATGTCGGTGCGCGTGCCGTCACCGTCGCCCCGGATATCCGCGGCGGCGGCGCCCCCGCGGAATCCCATCGGCGCGCACACGCCGGCGCGGGCCTGCGCGGCGACCGGCGCGGTCACGGCCACAGAACGCGGGACTCCAGCCCGGCCGTCTCGTCGAATCCGAATCGAACGTTCATCGCATGCACGGCCTGTCCGCCGCCGCCCTTGCCGAGGTTGTCGATCGCCACGGTGACCACCGCCATGCCGTCCTGCCAGCCGGCGTGTATCGCCGCGCGGTTGGTGCCGGTCACGCTCTTGGTCGCCGGCGGCGTGTGGACATGGTCGAGGAACGGGCTCGTGGCGCAGAACGCGGCGTAGAGATCGCGGAACTGCGCCTCGCTGACGCCGGGGCGCGGACGCAGATACGCGGTGGCGAGGATGCCGCGCGTCATCGGAATCAGGTGTGGCACGAACGTGAGCCGGACATCACCGCCTGCGGCGTCACGCAGCTGCTGGAGCATCTCCGACTTGTGGCGATGGCCGCCGACGCCATACGCGTGCACCGACTCGTTGACCTCCGAGAAGAGGTTGGCCACCTTCGCCTCGCGCCCCGCGCCGCTCACCCCGCTCTTGGCGTCGACGACGATGTCAGGGTCGATCAGCCGCGCGCGAAGCGCCGGTACGCAGGCGAGCAGTGTCGCCGTCGGATAGCACCCCGGCACCGAGATGAGATTCGCGTCCGCCAACTGCTCGCGCTCGAGCTCGACCATCGCGTACACGGCCTCACCGAGCAGGTCGGGCGCGGGGTGCTCGACGCCGTACCACCGTTGATAGTCGGCCGCGTCGCGAAGCCGGAAGTCCGCGGAACAATCGATGACGGTCGCACCACCGGCGAGCCATCCGGGCGTCAGTGACGCCGCGACGGTGTGAGGCAGCGCTGCCATCACGACGTCGGCCGTACCCGGATCGAGGCTGTCCTCGATGATCAGCTCGACGGTGCTCCCCGGCACCACGTCGCAGTAGCGTTTGCCGGCGCTGCTGTGTCCGAGCACGCGCGTGAGCTCCACATCGGGGTGCCCGGCGAGCAGGGCGGTGCACTGCATCCCGATGTACCCGGTGGAGCCGACGACGGCGGCGCGGAGCGGTGTCGCGTGGGGCATGACCGAGAAGTATACGGTCCCGGCTGCATACTTATGCAGTCGAGGACCGCGGCCTCTGGCGCTTGCGCAGCCCCTTCACGCCGAGCTCGCGCCGGCGAGCGCGCTCCAGGTTCACCGCTGCACCCACCAGCGCGAGGTGCGTGAACGCCTGCGGGAAGTTCCCCAACAGCTGCCCGGTACGCACGTCGACCTCCTCGGAGAACAGCCCGAGTGGCGAGCTGAAGTGGAGCAACCGCTCGAAGCGGCGCTCCGCCTGCTCGAGGTCACCGGTGTGCGCGAGCGCGTCCACCAACCAGAACGAGGTCATGAAGAATGCACCCTCATCACCCCGGAGCCCGTCCTCGCTCTCGTCCAGGAGGTAGCGTTTGACGAGCACACCCTCGCCGAGGTGCTGGGAGATCGCTCGCACCGTCGAATGAATGCGCGGATCCTTGCCGGCGAGAAAGCGCACCTGGCTCATGCGCAGGATCGATGCGTCGAGCGCGTCGTCGTCGAACTCCTGGGTGAATGAGTGCCGGTGTTCCGAGTAGCCACGCGAGGTGATCGCGCGGCGCATGCGCAGACGCGCGAGGCGCCACGCGTCCTTGTCGTACGGGAGGTTGTAGCGGTCGGCGATCCGCATCCCACGATCGACGGCCACCCAGCACATCACCTTGCTGTAGACGTATTGCTTGCGCTCGCTGCGAACTTCCCAGATCGACGAGTCCGGCTCCTGCCATCGGCTGATGGCGATCTCGACGATGTTGCGGAGCTCTTCCCACAGCGTGTCGGAGACCACGCCGCCGAATCGAGCGTAGACGTATGCGCTGTCGAGCACCTCGCCATACACGTCCAGCTGCAGTTGATTCACTGCGGCGTTGCCGACTCGCACCGGGCTCGATCCGCGGTATCCCTCGAGGTGATCGAGGATGCGCTCGGTTGCATGCGCGTGCCCGCTCAGGTCGAACAGATTGGGGATGTCGGTGGACCTGCGATCCGCGAGGTGCCGGTGGGTCAGCCAGTCGAAGTACGCCCTGGCCTCGTCGTGGAGGCCGAGTTGAAAGAAGGCGTAGAGCGTGAACGCGGCGTCGCGCAGCCAGGTGAATCGATAGTCCCAGTTGCGCTCTCCGCCGATGTCCTCGGGAAGGCTCGTGGTGGGCGCCGCGATGATGGCGCCGGTTGGCGCGTAGGTCATCAGCTTGAGTGCGAGCGCCGACCGCCAGACGTGTACCTGGTACGGGCCGTGGTAGTCGACCTGACCGACCCAGCGCCACCAGTAGCGCTGGCTCTCGCGGAGCGCAGTGCGTGCTCGCTCGACGCTCCACGGCCTCGCCCGGCAGCGTCCGGCCACACCGGTGTGGAGCGCGAACGCCACCGCATCGGTGGCCTGCATGTGAAAGGTGTCGTCGGGACCGTCCAATTCGATTGTCGAGCTCAGACAGAGATGCAGCTTCTGCGCGTCGGCATGGATCTGCCCGTCCTCGACTCTGAGCTCCACGGGCAAGCGGGCAAACCCGGGCGCGGGATCGAAGACGTGGTGCATGGTCACGTCGCCGGCGAGACACTCCACCAGCCGGATCAGACGGGCACGGTTGTGCGGCCTGGCGTGCTGGACGACGCTGTGATCGTCGACCGGCATGAAGTCGGTGACGACGACGACGCCGGTCCCGGTGGAGAACACGGTGTCGAGCAGGTTGGTCCGGTCCCGGTAGCGCTGGTGCACCTGGTGCGGCTCATCCGGATGGAGCTGCCAGCTCCCACCCCGGCCCGCGTCCAGGATGCGCCCGAACAGCGCATCGTCATCGAAGCGCGGCAGGCAGAGCCAGTCGATGCTGCCGTCCACCCCGACCAGAGCCGCGGAGCGGCAGTCGCCGATCAGCCCGTAGGCGCCGATCGGCAGGTACCCGTCGATCCGCTCATGCGAGACGGCGTGACCCTTGGGGTCCGACCGGCTAGTACTCGTCCTCGGGGCGCGAGTCATCGTCATCCTCGGTGTCGGCTCCGGGCGGCGTCTCCTCGGCGTCGGACTGGAAGGTGCTCATCCCCAGCTCCCCGAGGTCGTCCTCGGAGTCATCGACCGCCGATCGACCGACGATCTCCTCGCCGTCGTCGTCGAGCGGGGTGGAGTCGATCTCGCGGGAGGACAGCAGCGAATCCTTGGCGTAGGGGCGGAACTCCTCGCGGCGGCCGCCCTTGGCGAGCGGGAATGACGACTTGCGGGCGTTCTCGGCGGCCTGGTAGGTCTCGCGGAGGATGATCTCGACCCGCTCGTCCTCGAGCCGGGCGACGGCGGCCGAGTAGCGGTTGCCCGTCTCCATCAGCGGGACCAGGCGCCGAGCGATCTTGGTGTCGACCTCGCCGAGCGAGACGCCTCGCGAGGTCTGCGCCCTGAGCGTCGACCCCTCCCGGTAGAGCTCGACGACGTCTCCGGGGGCAATCGCGACGGTGGCCGACTTCGATGGTGCGCTGAGGACCGTGATCGCGCTCTTGCCGGGCTCCTCGGTGAACAGCTCGACGTCGATGGCGGCCGCGGAACCGGCGGCGGTGCTCTTGCTCTCGAGCATCGCCGTGAGCTTGCGCACGTTCTTCTGCGCGATCAGGTTGAGCGGATTGATCTGCAGGGAGGCCGAGTACGATGCCAGCGCCTCCTCGCGCTGGCCGAGCTCGGTGAGCGCCTTGCCGATGCGGTTGAGGGTGTCCTCGTCGGCGCCGTGGCGCTCGACGAGCGACTGATTCACTGCGAGCGCGTCGGCCCAACGGCTCTCGAGCGCAAGCGCAATAGCCTCGTCGACGAACAGGCTGCGAGGCTTCACACGTTCTTCAGACACCAAACACCACTCCGCATTCAAGGGTCAATGACCGCTGCAAGTGCACTCGCTCCCGACCCACGGCCGAGAGAGGCAATCGGGTTCGCTATGATACCTGCTCAGTGAGGCGCGTCCGTTCCCTTTGCGATCTCTTGACACCGCGCCGGTCATGACGCGGATCATTTCGGTCGCGAATCAGAAGGGCGGTGTGGGCAAGACCACGACCGCCGTGAACCTCGCGGCAGCCATCGCAGAGGCAGGCTTCAAGGTGCTCGCGGTGGATCTCGATCCCCAGGGCCACCTCACCATCAACATGGGCTGCCGCCGGCCGGACGAGCTGGAGCGGACGATCTACGACCTCCTCACCGACCATCGAGTCAGCGTGGCCGACGTGCTGTTGACGTCTGAGGGCATGGGGCTCGATTTCATCCCTGCCAACATCGATCTGAGCGGCGCAGAGCTGCAGCTGGTCACAGAGTTCGGACGCGAGTTCGATCCTGAAGGAGAAGCTCGAACCGGTTGACGGCCGCTACGACTACGTGATCATCGATTGCCCACCGTCGCTCGGGCTGCTGTGCATCAACGCGCTTGTTGCGTCGACGGACGTGATCATCCCGCTGCAGTGCGAGTACTTCGGCATGAAGGGGATGCAGCAGCTGCAGCGCACCATCGATCGCGTGCGCGCGAAGCTCAACAGCCACCTGCGCGTCGCCGGGATCCTGCCGACCCTCTACAAGTCGCGCACCCTGCACAGCCAGGAGGTGCTCGATCTCGTCAAGAGCGCATATCCCGACCTGGTCTTCCCGATCACCGTCGACTCCTCGATCAGGTTCGCCGAGACCCCGCTGGCGGGCCAGTCGATCCTCGAGTACGCCCCGAACTCGCCTGGGGCTCGCTCCTATCGGGCTCTCGCCAAGGCCGTCATCGCGCAGGATCGCGACGGCGGCACCATCGAGGTCTCCGGGAGCGCGGAACGTCCACGCGAGCGGGTGCGCGCGGCACGAGGGTGATGCGCGGATTCCGCCGCGCGCAATTGCGCGGCAGCGATGAGCTCTTCCGATCCGCGGAACCCGAGCAGCTCGACGCCCCGCTGTCGCCCGGAATCAACGACGCCGTGCACCCGGTTCCGACCGCCCCCGCGCCCCACATGCGCTCGGTCCGGTTGACCGACGACGAGTTGCGGATCCTCTCGGACGCGGTCCAGCACCTCAAGTTCCCCAGCAAGGCGCCGACGCGCCCGTCCGTCGACGACTTCGAGAAGCTGGAGGTCCTCCGCCAGAAGCTGCTCGACGCCCTGTGAGGGTACGGGGAGAGGACGGCATCGACGGTCGCGGGCACGGGGTCGGAACGCCTTCGCCGTTCCGCCCCTCGCTCTCGCCGGGGGGGGTAGCCCCGGCTGCGAGACGGCCCGCCGCCGTCGATGCCGTCCTCTCCCCGTAGCTCCGAATGGTCATCGGGACCCTGACGGTCACCCTCCAGGTACCTGACAGCGCATCACTCAAGGACAAGCGTCAGGTGGTACGCTCGCTCACCGCAAAGCTCCGCAACACGTTCAACGTCGCGGTGGCCGAAGTGGCGGACCAGGATCTCTGGCAGTCGGCGGTGATCGGGGTCGCCTGCGTGAGCTCGGACAGCAGGCACGCGGACGAGATGTGCCAGAAGGTCCTGCGCTTCGTCGACGACCATGGCGAGGCGCTCGTCCTCGGGTCGCATTTCGAGCTGATCCACGTCTGAGCAGGGCCCGCTGACGCGGGATCTCATCGACGCATACCAGGCGACGCTGCCGTTCGCGCTCGACGAGTTTCAGCGTGAGGCGATCATCAAGCTCGAAGGCTCACGCGGTGTGCTGGTGAGCGCGCCGACATCGAGCGGCAAGACCGTCGTCGCCGACTACGTGATCTGGCGCCGCCTCGACGCTCCGGCGGCGCTGCGCAGGCCGGTCACCGACGCGGCTGATGTCGTGTACACGACGCCTCTGAAAGCGCTGAGCAACCAGAAGTACCGCGACCTCTGCGAGCGCTTCGGTGAGCAGCGCATCGGGTTGATCACCGGCGAGCACACGCTCAACGACGGAGCGCCGATCCTGGTGATGACCACCGAGATTCTGCGCAACGTCCTCTACGACGAGCCTGCGCGCGTCGATCGAGTGGGCGACGTCGTGCTCGACGAAGTGCACTACATCGACGACTACCCGCGTGGCACCGTGTGGGAGGAGCTGATCATCGAGGCGCCGCAGCACATCCGCCTCACCGGCCTCTCCGCGACGATCAGCAATGTCGGTGAGGTGGCGGCGTGGATGTCCGGTCTGCGCGGAACCATCGAGACGGTGACGCGGACCGAACGCCCGGTTGCGCTCGAGATGTGGCTCAGCATCGACAACAGGCTGCACCCGCTGTTCGACAAGGCCGGCAACGCGGCGCGCGGCACGCTCGAGCTTGCGCAGGCGGACGCGGTGCACCAACCGCGGTTTCGCGAGGCACGGCGTGCGCCCGACAACGATCTGCTCCAGGTGATCGAGGTGCTGCGCCGCCGCGCAATGCTCCCCGCCATCTACTTCATCTTCTCGCGCCGGGGCTGCCGCGAGGCGCTCCAGCGATGCGGCGTGCACGGTGTCGACCTCACCACGGACGACGAGAAGGAGCGCATCGATATCGCGGTCACGGAACGCATGGCGGCGTTGAGCGACGCAGACGAGCGTCAGTGCGTGCTGCTCGAGCTCGACAGGCGTCTGCTCCGCCGCGGGCTCGCGATGCATCACGCCGGTCTCCTCCCCTACGCGAAGGAGACTGTGGAGCGGCTCTTTCAGCAGGGGCTGATCAAGGTGGTGTTCGCCACCGAGACACTCTCGCTCGGCCTCAACATGCCGGCCCGCTCGTGCGTCATCTCGAGCTTCACGAAATTCGACGGTGTGAGCTTCGCATCCCTCACCAGCGGCGAGCTCACCCAGCTCATGGGCCGCGCCGGCCGGCGCGGTATCGACACGGTCGGACACGGTGTGATCCTCAAGGAGAGTGACGTCGACCTGCGCGACATCTACGACGCCGCCATCTCGGGCGAGTTCGCGGTGGACTCGAAGTTCTCCCCGACCTACACGATGGTGCTCAACCTGCTGCGCACCAGGTCCGCGGAGGCCGCCGAGCTGCTCCTCGACAGCTCGTTCGGGCAGTATCAGGCGGTCGAGCGTTCCGCTCGGTGGGAGCATCGGAAAGCCAATCTCGAGGCGGAGCTGCACGACCTACGGCTCCGGCGCTTTCAGCATCCGCGCGTGCCCTGCACCGAGCGGACCCTGAGCTCGTTTCTCACCACCACCACGCAGCTCGGCGAGGCGCAGCTCGCGCTCCGCAGGGTCCGGCGCGGGCACTGGACCGACGCGCGCCGTGGCCGCTACGGCAAGGCCGGGTCGGACCCCGGGCAGCGCTATGAGGCGCTGCGACGCAGCACCCGGTCGCTCCAGGAGCGGCTCAACGAATCGCCCTGCCGGAACTGCCCCTACTTCGGGGAGCATCGAGCCCACCACCACCGGATCGCCGATATCGAGACCACCCTCGCGGGAGCCGAGGAGGAGCTCGAACGCTCGCAGCATCGCTTCCGTCGCGAGTTCCGCGCCCATCGAGCGGTGCTGCGTGCGGCCGGCTTCCTCGACGGCGACGAGCCCACCGACCTCGGGCGGCTCGCCGGCTCGCTCTACGGCGAGAGCTCGCTCCTGGTTGCGGACGCGATCGCCTCCGGGGTGCTGGACGGCCTGAAACCCGAGGAGCTCGCCGCCACGCTGGTGAGCCTGGTCGCCGAGGACCGCGGCCGCGAGCGGCCCCAACCGTCGCGCCGCCACTTTCCGACGCCGCGCATCGAGGAACGCCACCGCCGCCTGCGCACAGCGATGCGCCGCTTCGTCGAGCTTGAGCGCGAGCATGGGCTGGAGACGATGCCGCCGCTGTCCCTGGAGCAGATCCGTCCTGCGTACGAATGGGCGTCGGGCGTCCCCCTCGCCGACATCGAGCCCCCTCCCGGAGCCGACACCGGTGACGTGGTCAAGGCGGTGAAGAGCCTCTACTCGCTGCTCCGTCAGATGGAGCAGGCGCTTCGCGGCCATGCGCTGCACCCGGTCGTGACACTCACGCGCGAGCGCGTCGAGCGCGATCTCATCCGCCGAATCTGAGCTCGTGCAAGGCATTGTCACCGCTGCGACTTGCGACCGGGCGCGCCGTCCGTGTTAGCATGCCCGCACTGTGCTGACACCAAGAGTTGTGCTCGCAACAATGATCATGCCCCGCGGAGGTTTCCGAACGTAGGGGCACGCGCGCCCTCGTTGGGAAGCCTCCCGGACCATACGCCCGGGAGGTTTTTTCATGTCCACGATCAGTCTGCTGGAACGCTACGGACGCGCTCCGTCGGGTGCGCACGTCAGCTGCCTCGTCTGTCGCGCGTGTGGTCACGAGACCCCCGTCGAGGCAACAAACATCTGCGAGCGGTGCTTCGGGCCGCTCGAGGTTCGCTACGACTACGAGGAGGTGGCTCGGCGCATCTCCCATGAGAGCATCGCCGCCGGCCCCCCGAGCATCTGGCGCTATCGCGACCTCCTCCCGGTCGACCTCGAGGAGACCGCGCCGATCTCCCTGGGCGAAGGATTCACGCCGCTGATCCACGCGCGCAACCTCGGCGCCGAGCTCGGGCTGCGCAACCTCTATCTGAAGAACGACACGCAGAATCCCACCGGATCGTTCAAGGACCGGGTGGTGAGTGTCGCCGCAACCTGGGCGCGCGAGCACGGGCTCACCACCATCGCCTGCGCCAGCACCGGCAATCTCGCCAACTCGGTGGCGGCGTACGCGGCCCACGCCGGACTGCGCGCCGTCGTCGTCGTGCCCAGCGATCTCGAGCCCGCCAAGATGATCGGGACCTCGATCTTCCGTCCGACGATCATCGCGGTCGACGGCAGCTACGACGACGTCAACCGTCTCTGCACGGAGCTCGCCGATTGTGTCGACTGGGGGTTCTGCAACCTCAACCTGCGCGCCTACTACAGCGAGGGGAGCAAGACGCTCACCTTCGAGACCGCCGAACAGCTCGGATGGCGCCTCCCGGACGAGATCATCGTGCCGGTCGCCTCGGGCTGCCAGTTCGTCAAGCACCGCAAGGCGGCCGGCGAGTTGATCGATCTCGGTCTGGTCGACAGCACGACTCGGTTGCCCCGCCTCACCGGAGCCCAGGCGCAGGGGTGCTCGCCGGTCGCCACAGCCTTCGCCGGCGGCGAGACCACCGTCATCCCGGTCCGGCCGGCCACGATCGCTCGCTCGATCGCGATCGGCAATCCCTCGGACGGCGCCGACGTCCTGCACATCGCGCGCGAGACCGGCGGGGTCGTGGCGAGCGCCAGCGAGGAGGAACTCGTCGAGGGCATCGAGCTGCTGGCGGCGAGCGAGGGCATCTTCGCGGAAACCGCCGGTGGGGTCACGGTCGCCGTGCTGCGCAAGCTTGCGCGCGCCGGCCGCTGGGAGGGCGACGAGACGGTGGTCGCCTACATCACCGGGGCCGGGCTGAAGACTGCCGACTGCGTCGCCTCGAGGGCACCGGCGCTCACACCCGTGCCCGCGTCGCTGCGAGCCGTTCGGGAGCGCTACGCAGGGCTGATCTGATCTGACCGGACCTGACTCATGGTGTGAACATCGGTTTGCCCCGGCATCGGCCGTGGCATAGTGAACTCGATGTATCACCAGATCGCCCGCAACAAGCGCAAGAGCGTGATCGTGGTCACGGCCTTCTTCATCATCTGGGCAGCGATCGGCTACGTGATCGGCTACATCGCGTCGGGCGTCAGCGGGGGCATCTCGGGCATCGTCATCGCGGCGATCGTTGCCCTGCTCGTGGTGCTGTGGTCGCTCACCCTCGGTCAGCAGACCGTCCTCGCCGTCTCGGGTGCGCAACCGGTGACGCAACAGCAGGCGCCGGTGCTGTACGACATCGTCTCCACGCTGACGATCGGCGCCGGACTGCCGATGCCGAAGATCTACGTCATCGACGACCCCTCGCCGAATGCCTTCGCAACCGGCACGAGCCCGCAGAAAGCGGCGATCACCTGCACCACCGGGCTGCTCGCCATCATGGATCGCGAAGAGCTCGAGGGTGTGCTCGCGCATGAGATGAGCCACATTCGCAACTACGACGTCCGGCTCGTGCTCATCGTCGCGACGTCGGTCGCGCTCATCGGTCTGCTCGCGAGCCTGTTGTGGCGCTCGCTGTTCTTCACGCGCGGCGGCAACAACCGCGACAGCGGCTATCTGATCATCGTCCTCATCGCCGCTGCCGCGCTGCTCTCGGTGGTCGCGGTGGTCGTCGGCCCGCTGATGCAGTTCGCGCTGTCACGCTCTCGCGAGTCGCTCGCCGACGCGAGCAGCGTCGAGCTCACTCGCAATCCCGCCGGCTTGCTCCATGCGCTGCAGAAGCTTCAGGCCAACGACAAGCCGTTCGCCAAGATGACCCATGCCACCGCGGCGATGTGCATCGACGATCCGCTGCAGCATCACGGCGGATTCACGCACCACCTCTTCGACACGCATCCTCCGATCGAAGAGCGCATCGCCGCACTTCAGGCGATGCTCCAGGTCCGGCAGACCTAGGCGGGCGGTCCCGCACTCAGCACCACCCGGGCGGTGTGCGCGGTCCCGTGCACATCACGCCACGTCACGGTCACGTCGTCACCCGGTCGACGGTCCTGCATGACGATGTTGAAATCCGACGCCGAGGCCACGGCGACCCCCGCGACGACCGTGATCACGTCGCCGGGTGTCAAACCGGCACCCGCGCCCGCCTCGCCAGCGGTGACCGTCGTGACCACGCAGCCCTGCACGCCGCTTCCGCTGACGACCGCCACACCGAGGACGCCGCGATGGCCCGATTCGATGTACGGGGACGGGGTGCCGGACTCGATCTCGTGCGCGATGGTCATCGCTCGGGTGATCGGGATGGCGCACCCCCACTTCGGGCTCGCCCCGGTTCCGGTGCTCAGCGCGCCGGCTGTGTCCATGCCGATCACCCGGCCACTGGCTTCGAGGAGCGGTCCGCCGGAATCACCGGGCTGAATCGGAGCGTTGAAGCAGACGACGCCGGCGAGCGTCTCGACGATGGTGGCCTCCTGGTCCGCGACGACGATGGTCTCGTCAAGCGAGGTGACGGTACCCGTGGCGGCGACCGGGGCACCGTCGCGACCGAGGGCGTTGCCGAGGCCGGTGACGGGATCACCGACCTCGAGTGACCCGGAGAGATCGAATGGGGTGGTGGGGAGCCCGACTGCCCCTTCGAGCTGGATCACGGCGACGTCCTGGGTGGGATCCACGCCGATCACGACGGCTCGGTAGACAGGGCCGCGGCCGGCAAGCTGGGCGGTGAGCCCGGTGGTATCGGCCACAACGTGGTTGTTGGTGAGCACCAGCCCTCCGGCCGTGAGGACCATGCCGGTGCCCGCGATGAAGCCGCCGGGCACGACCCCGTTGATGTTGACGATCCCGTCGTCACTGACGGCCGTCGGCGCGGATGCGCGTGGCGCAACGGGGTGACCGCCACTCAGCACAAGCCAGGCGACCGCGAGCAGCGGCAACACCACCGCGCCGGCGACGAGGCCGATCACGTACGGGCGGTTGTTCGAATTCGGCGGGTCCAGCTGCGGTGGCGGCGGAGGGGGCGGCGGATCCGGCCACACCGGCGGCGGCAGCGGCGGAGCGATGGTCGGAGTCGACACGCTCAGGAGGAGGGCGGAACAACGACCGGGTCGGGGACGACGACGCCGGTGGCATCCGGGGACACGCGCAGCGTCGCCATGACCTTCCAGGAGGAGACGTCGATCACAAACAGTTTCTGCAGACTGGTGTCGAGCACATACGCGCGGGAGTCGTCCGGCGACAGCACCACCTGGTCGGGTCGTGTGCCCACCGCCAGCGACCTACGGGTGGCCAGCGTTGCGGGATCGATCAGCAACAGGGCAGCGCCGGAATTGTCGACTGCGAGAATCGTCCCCCCGCTGGTGGTCTCCACGGCGTCGACGAGGTTCGAGGTCTCATTCACGCTCTTGGTTATCTTGTTCGTGGTCGTGTCGAGCGTCTGGAGGCCGTTGCTGCCGACCACGAGCAGGTTCGTCCCCGTGCTCGGCATGACGAGGGCGCGCAGGCTGGCGACCGCCAGGGGTGCCTCGAGCGTGTAGTCGGGAAGCTTCACCGGAAGCACCGCCGACGAGTCGCCGCACCCGACGAAGAGCTGCGTGTCGTCCGGAGTGATGGCGAGATCCGTCGGGCCGCAGGGAAGCGGCAGCACGCCCTTGACCTTCCAGTTCGTGACATCGACGACGACAACCGCATTCGCCTGGTAATCCGCGACAAATGCAACGTCGCCCGCGGGGGTCAGCGTCAGGTTCGACGGGCCGGCGCCAACGCTGATCGGCGTGCTCGGCTTGGACGTCGTGACGTTGATCGATGTCAGCGCGCCCGAGTGGACGCCGTCGCCGTAGCTGAGCACGAGCAGCGCACTCCCGTCCGGCGTCAGCTTCAGCTCGCTCGGCGCGTGGAAGACGGGGATGGGACGCCCGGCACTCTGACCCGCGGCGTTGATGCGCTGCACGGTATTGGTGAGCGCGTTGGCGACCCAGCTGGTCTCGGACCCGGTACCGATCAGAAGCTCGGGACCGTTGCCAACATGGATCGAGCGTCCGAAGGGTCCGGTGGTTCCGGTGAGGAAGCTCACGCTGCCGTTCGAACTGGGAAACAAGACCCAGGCGACGCCCGATGCCGCCGGTAGTGCCAGGTCGCCGGGCGCGTTGTCGAGGGCGACTGCCGTCCCGGCGTGATCGGTGACGAGGCTGACCGGCACGAGCTTGTGATCGGGAATCGAGGCAACCCAGGCGGTCGTTCCGGCGGCGTCGATGGCCACTCCGGTCGGCGTCGAACCCACAGGCACGGTTGCGACCACGGCGCGCTTCACGAGATCGATGACCGAGAGCGTGCTGTCCGATCGGTTGGCGATGACCAGCGTCTCACCGTTGGGCGCCAGCGCGTATGCGCCCGGAGCGACGCCGAGCTTGAGTGGCGTGCCCGGCTTGTGCGTGGCCACGTCGACGGGGATCAGCGCTCCGGGCCGGCTGTTGGTGCCGGCCTCGGTGATCCAGACCGTGGTGCCGTCCTTGCTGTAGAGGGCGGATTCGGCTGGATTCGCACCCACCTGTACCGGGGTCCCGGAGCCCGTCGCCTGGTTGTAGAAATACACGACGCCGGGCTGCCCCGCCGACGTTGCCGCGCCGACGAGCGCGCCCGATGTTGTCGGCGAGGGCACGTAGAAGTCGACTCCCTGGGTCAGCGGCTGCGCCGGCTCGACCCGGTTGGTTGCGGCGTTGATGGGAATGACGGTCCCGCTCAGGTTGTCGGTGACGTAGAGGGTTGCCCCGTCCGGGGACATCTCCTCGTCGGTCGGGAGCTTGCCGACCGCGATGGCCGCACCCACGTGACCGCTGACCAGGTTCACGGGGATGACGTCACCGTGGGAGGAGTCGAGCAGGAACGCCTTGGATCGGTCGGGCGTCTCGAGGATGGCGTCCGGGGTGCCGGGGAGCTTCAGCGTCCGTGTCGCGGTGCCCCCGCTCAGCGAGACCAGCGCAAGCTGGGCCGGACCCGAATGGACCACGGCGACCGTCGACGCCAGGGGCGTGCTCAGCGGCAGGACCGCCTGCGGGCTGCGGCTGACGAGATAGATGCCACCACCGGCCATCAGAACGATCAGCGCGACCGCGACCAGCATCGCGGTGCGGGGGCTCCGCGGTTTCGGCGCCGGCGCGGCAGGCCCTGGAGGCGCCGTCAGCGGCTCGAGCGGAGGCGGCGCGGGCGGCGCCGAGACGGCGTCGAACACCGGTGGTGTCACGAAAGGCGGTGGTGCGGGAGCCGGCCTGGCGTCCCAATCCGGTGCGGGGGCCTCCCGAACGCGTACCTGCCATCCCGCGCCTGGATCGAACCGGGAGTTGTCGGGAGACTGAACCTCGTCGGCCATGAAGCCCGACGCTAAGCGGAGCCGCGGAGCGGCCGATCGCGGGTGGGCGGATCGTTGCAGCCTCGTATCGTCGGAAATGAGGCCGGCGTCGACGCACCCGAGCGCGGCGGTTAGGCTGACGCCTCGAAGATGACCATCGGTCTGCCGGCCGGCACCGCCACGCTGCTGGCATGGGTGCTGCTCGTGGGAGCCGGCCTCGCCGGGATCGCGATCGCGTTCGCACCCGCACCTGGCGGCGCCGGCGCTGGACGCGTCGCCCTGCGGCTCCTGGCGATCACCCTCGTCGCGCTCTGCCTACGAGCGGCGGTATCGCTGCTCTTCGACGGCGGCACCTACGACATCTTCTTCGCGTATCGAAAGCTCGGCGACGAGCTGCGTCATGGCGGCGACGTGTTCGCGCAACGGCTCCCCTCGCTCGCCAACTACCCGCCGGTCATCTACTGGTGGTGGTCGCTGGCCGCGACCATCGTGCCAAGCGGCAGCCCGCACCTCTTCGCAGCGCTGGTGCGCGCGCCCTTCTGGATGGTCGACGCCGCGATCGCCCCCGTGCTCGCGCTCCTGGTCCGTGGACGGTGGAGATGGCGCAGCGCGTGGCTGTACGCACTGAACCCCATCGCGATCGCGGTGCCCACGCTGCATGGACAGTTCGACAGCATCCCGGCGCTCTGCGTGCTCCTCGCGGTCGCATGGCTCGCCGCTCACCCGCGACGTGCGGCGTGGCTGGTGGGCATCGGGGCGGCGGTCAAGGTCTGGCCTGCGTACTTCGTCCCAGCGTTGCTCGCCGGTGTTCGTCGCGCACAGTGGCCCGGCTTCATCACCCGCGTGCTGGTTCCGTCGGTGGCGGCCTTCGCGCTCTACTTCGTGATTCACCCCGATCACATCGTGCAGGGCCTGCTCGGCGTCATCGCGTACGTGCCGCACCGCCAGGGACTGGGGACATCGTTGCTTTTTCCAGCCGCATGGGGTGATCCGTTCATCGTCCCGGTCGACCTCGTGGTTGCGGCACTGGTCCTGTGGATGGTCGTGCAGTGCGCGCGGCGCGACGTCGCGGTCGTGGATATCGTCGCGCTCGCGATGCTCATCGTCCTCGGTCTCGCCCCCGCGATCTCGGATCAATACCTGATGTGGCCCATGGCACTCCTGCTGCTCGGTGGGCCATCGCCGCATCGCCGCGCTGCTGAGCGTCGCGATGACTCCCGCGACCCTGCTCATCGACATCTCGTCGGCGGGACCGGCCACAGCCGTCCCGCCGGCGGCTCCGCTGCTCGCGACGGCGGCGACGATCACAGCAGCCGCGGTGCTGTTGCGAGCAGTCTGGACTCACGGCGCCACGACAGTCCCAGGAGAGCAATCCCCGCAATCCCCACCAGGATCCCCGGCACCAGCGAGAATCGCGCCACAAAGAACTCCAGGGCCTGGGTGACCTTGTACGTGAGGTTGGGATCGCCGGGCACGACGATCGCAGAGCGCCAGACGAGCGCCGCGACCGCGATGCAGGCGAGTCCGGCCGTGACCACCCCGAGCGTCCTCGCCTGCTGCGCTGAGAGCCGCGCCACGCCGGCGATGATCAGCGCGATGTTCGCCGTGAACACCGTCTCGGCCAGACCCGATCGGGACGTGTTCGTGGGCAGGAGGAGCATGCCCGCCGCGACGCCGCCGACGATCGCCCACACCGCCGGCGCGGGCGGACGCGGCCAGCGCCGGCCGACCAGGAGCACGGGCAGCAGCGCCGCAGTCGTCGAGAAGAAGAACAGCGAGATCACCGCGTCCAGCAGCGGGGCGCCGAGGCGGAGTGGCGGGATGCCCCAGAAGGTCGAGGCCAGGAGCACGGGCCGGCTCAGCAGCCACTGACCGAGCGATCCCGCGAACTGGGCGGGAATCGACCCCTGCCAGAGCACGCTCGGTGAGAGCGTGTGCGTGAAGGCCGCCCAGGGCGCGATCAGGCAAACGCCGGCCAGCCCGGCGGCAACCGTCAGCTTCCAGTCACGGCGCCGGAGGAGCACCCACAGCCCGAGACCGGCGACCAGCCCGATTGCCCCGATGTGGGTGAGCAATGCGCCGGCGAGCCCGACTCCGATGGTGATCGCCGCGACCCGCCCCCGCGAGAGCGCCGCGCATATCGCCGCCAGCACGAAGAACGAGACGAAGCCCCAGGGCCACGTGTAGACGGAGTAGATGATGATCATCGGCGTGAGACCGACGATGAGCAGACGCCGCGGGCTCGCGCCGAGCAACTGGATCAACCGCTGCGCCGGCCAGAGCCACAGGGAGTTGAGCAACACGCTGACGATCTGAAACACCCAGTACGACTTCCCCCAGAAGAGGACGCCGCCTGCAAGGGCGTCGAACAGCGGCGTGCGCTGCCGGAGGTCGATCAAACGGACCGTGGATGCGAGCCCGGCGTACGCCCGGCTGAGCTGGTAGTGCAGATCCCAGTCGCCGATGCGGCCGCCTCCGGTCTGCAACGGGATCAGCATCTCCACGGCAAGCGAGACAGCGACCAGCCCGAGCACGATGTGCGACGGCCGCGCGAGCACGATCGTCGCCAGGATCGCGGGAGCCACGAAGACCACGCTCACCCCTGGGTGATGGAGCAACGTGGCGCCGAGGGCCAGCGTGCCGGCGAGCATCAGGCTCGCCATCGCGACGAGCAGGCGCCACAGCTGGCGGTCCCCGCCGCCGGTCGGCTCGACCACCAGGGCTGCGGTCAGGCGGGGGGCGCTGCAGCCGGGGGCGGGGGCGCCGCAGCCGGCGGAGCGGTCGGCGTGAACGACACAGTCGGCGCTGCGCGCTCCGAGTCGGCCACCGCAAAGAACGCGAACGGCTGGAAGTGCATGATCTGTCCGAAGATGTTGGTGGGAAACGTCTGCAGCGCCGTGTTGAAATCGCGCACGTTGCCGTTGTAGAAGCGTCGTGAGAACTCGACCTTGTCCTCGGTGGTGGTCAGCTGCTCCTGGAGGTTCAGGAACAGCTCGGACGCCTTGAGCTGCGGGTAGTTCTCGGCGACGGCGAGCAGCTGGCGCGTGGACCCGGTCAGCGCGTCCTCGGCGCCGGCCATCGCCGAGGGGTCCCCGGTCTTCGACGCCGCGAGCGCATTGGTGCGCGCCGCGGTGACCGCCTCGAACACGCCTCGCTCGTGCGCCGCGTACCCCTGCACGGTGTTCACGAGGTTCGGGATGAGGTCATAGCGACGCTTCAACTCGACGTCGATGTCCGACCACGCCTCCTGGGTGCGGGTGCGCAGCCGGATCAGCCGGTTGAATCGATAGGCGACGTAGAGTGCGACAAGGACGACGATGATCAGCACGATCACGAGCACGGTCATCAGCTCAGTGTCTCACTCCTCGCGCAACATCGCTTCGGGGACGCTGACCACCCGATACGGCATGTCGGTGATGTCGTAGTAGCGAATCGGCTTCTTCAGGCGTTTGGCGATGCCGATCTGCACCTTGACGCCGAGCGACGGGTTGCCGAACACCCACATCTGATCGCAGCGCACGATCAGATTGTTGAAGGCCTCGCGCACGACATCCTTGGGGACCGTGTGCACGAGGTAGTAGTCGAAGAGCATGAACGGCACGATCGGTACCTGACCTTCGTCGAGGACGAACTTGGTGATGTGCTGACGCCAGTAGAAGTTGCGGTTGCTGAGCGCGCAGTAGATCAATTGTTTCGGCCGGCGCAACGCGCGTTCCGCCTGCTCCGCGGGACTCGCCTTCGGTGTCGGCGCAAAGATGCGCTCGAGAATGTCCTCGGCGTTCTTGACGGCGGGCTCGGCGGGGGATGTGGCTTCGTCGTGAATCAGAGGTGCGCCCTCATCACGACGCCGCATACCACGCTCGCGCAACCTTTCTCCCCGTCACAGCACTACGTGCGAGAGCCGATGATAGCATCGGCAATCCTTCGAGAAAGTCGATCCCGGCGCGACCAGCTCAGCCGCCCGGATCGGCCCACGCGACCAGGTCACTCAACCTCGCGATGGCACGGTCGAGGAGCGTGACACGGGCGGGATCGTTCAGCCACCTGCTCTGACCTGAGGGATGAGGCAGCGGCACGAGCACGTGATCGACTTTGGGAGCGCCGGGGATCGAGATCCCGTCGTGCGTGTATGCGGCGCCGATTACGTCGTCAAGACGCCGCCCGGGAAGAAATCGCTCGAGCGCCAGCGACCCGATCGGAATGATGAGAGGAGGGTTGAGCATCGAGATGACCCCGTCGAGCCACGGCGCGCAGAGTGCGACCTCCGCAGGAACTCGGTCGCCTGTCCCCCGCGCCATCGGGTCGTCGTCCCGGAAAGCACGTCGTCATCGCGGTCATGTAGATGCGATCGCGCACGTCGTCCTCGTCACGGAAGCCGGCGCGAATCAGCCAACGCATCAGCTGACGCCCGGCTCGTCCCGCGAACGGCCTCGTCTGGTCATGCTCGACGGGGCCGGGCGCCTGACCGACGAGCATGATTCGCTGACCCGCGTGGCCGCTGAACACCGGATGCGCGCTGGCGATGAAGCCCGCGTCTGCGCAACGCGTGCATGCCCGCTGCGCGCGTTGCAGTGATCTCAGCGAGCGCACCCCGGCGCCTTGCCTCGGCATGGTGACCCGACTTTGACTCGCCGGGGTGGCGTCGCCCAACCCAAGGCGATATCATCTCCTCACCGCTCGTCAGTCACTCCATCACAGCTGAGCGGCCGTCGTGGTCAGCCGTCGTACTGCGAGGCTCCATGTCCGACGAGTCTTCTCGCTCCGCCCGGCCTTACGGCCAGCGACGAAACGACGGCGCCCCCACATGGTGGGCGGCGCTCGACCGGGTCGATCTTCCCGACGATGTGGAGGTGCCCGCGGCGCATCGCCGCTGGTACGAGGACGCTCATCCGGTGGCTCCAATGGTCGAGGTCGCCACGAGCCGCGTCGAGCCGGCGCCAAAGCATCGGCTGTTGCTCATCAGCGTCCTGGTGGCCCTCGTGGTCGTGGTGGTCTTCGGCATGGTCTCGTTAGGGGATCAGGGCGTGTCCGAAGACGTGGCGCTGACGCTCCTCGTCGCAATCCCCTTCGGGCTGGCCGCCCTCGTCACCATGTACCTCGTCCGGCGGAACAGCTGAGCACGTCCTCGGCACCGTTGGGACTGCCGTGAGCGACGAGGGGACGAGGCGCAGGCATCGTTTCCAGGCCTCACGGCGACCGCACCTCGACCCGATACCAGGGCTCGCGCTCCCCGCGGGTGACGACGAGACCGCGGCGCCCTCGCTTCGCGCACGGTTCGAGGCCGCGGTGGCACCGGGTCCCACCGACGGTGCGGCACCGCGAGACGCCGAGATCGCGCGGTCGCTCGCCGAGGCACCGATCGACGGCATCGCCGAGGTCGTGTACGGCAGCAACGGGGTCTTCCTGCTCGAGCTCGACGCGCCCGATCCGGCGCTGCCCACCCAGCCGCTGCGGGCGGTCTACAAACCGGTCCGTGGCGAGCGGCCCCTCTGGGACTTTCCCCGCAGGACCCTCTATCTGCGCGAGGTCGCCGCCTACGTCGTCGACGCCGCACTTGGCCTGCACCGGGTGCCGGTGACCGTCCTTCGCGACGGACCTCTCGGGCCGGGGTCGGTGCAGCGCTTCGTGCACGTCCTCGACGAAGCCTTGACTGCCGAGCGCGCCGGCAAGCTCGACTCACAACTCCGTGCGGTCGCTGTGCTCGACGTGCTCATCAACAACGCCGACCGCAAGCGGTCGCACCTCCTCGTCGTGGACGGCCCAAGCGTCAAGGCGATTGACAACGCCCTGAGCTTCCTTCCCTATCCGCGACAGCGCACCGCGCTCCTCTCGCTGGGCGGATCGCCGCTCCCGCCGAGGCTCGCCGAACGGGTGCAGGATCTGGCCAGGGACGACGTGCGGATGAGCGCGCTGCGCACACGGCTTGGCCGGCTGCTCAACGAGGCGGAGGTCACCGCGTTCGCCAGCCGGGTCGCCGAGCTGGCCGAGGACCCGACCTACCCGGTGCTCGACGATTGGGACGGCAGACCGTTCGAGTGGTGGTGAGGCGACCCGCCGAGCCGGCGGGCCGCCTGGAAGAAGGAAGGGACGCCTAGCCGGTCGTGCTCGTCGAGCCCATGTTCGGACAGTTGGTCGACGGTGTCGTGGTCGATGGCGTCTTGGTCGCCGGCGCCGTGGTTGACGGCGTTGCGGTGCTCGCCGTCAGGTTTGCGCGCTCGACGCGGGGGTCGACGAGGCAGCGTGCGCGATCACGAAGCCGCCAACTCCCGTGCCTATGAGCAGGCCGACCGAGAGCAGCGCTGTCGCCGCGATCTTGCGCGGACCCGCCCTGCGCTTTCCCGGCTCTTCCGGTGGCGGGGGCGGTGGGATGAACTGGTCGCCGTCCATGGTGTGTACCTCCTTGGTGGACTGACGTTTGACGTCGACCAGCGTCGCGCCCGGCTGTCAGAGCGCCATGCGCTTCCCCTGGGAGATCGCTCAGAGTTCTGAACGGACCCTGCTTGGCTACGCTTGACCACGTGCGATCGCCACGGTTCGGTCGATGAGCTTCGTTCTGACGCATGTGGGCGACGCCCTGCGCCTCGCGTTCGAGATGTTCTGGGTGGTGTTGTGGCCCCTGGCGCTCGGGTTCCTGCTCTCCGCGTGTGTCGAGACCTTCGTCTCGACGCGGGCCATCTCACGACTCCTTGGCCGCGACGGGGTCCGCTCGGCGAGCCTCGCGACTCTTTTCGGGGCGGCGTCGTCGTCGTGCTCATACGCTGCGGTGGCCGTGGCGCGAACCCTCTTCCGCAAGGGATCGACGCTGCCCAACGCGATCATCTTCGAGTTCGCGTCGACCAATCTCGTCTTCGAGCTCGGGCTTGCGCTCCTGATCCTGCTCGGCTGGCAGTTCGTCGCCGCGGAGTTCACCGGCGGGCTGATCATGGTGGTCCTGCTGGCCCTCCTCTTCAAGGTCACGTTGCGTGGCGGGCTCATTGACCGCGCGCGACGCCAGGCCGATCGAGGGATCCCCGGGAAGATGGAGGGCCACGGCGCGATGGACATGTCGGTCACAGATGGCCCCCTGCTCGAGCGCCTGACATCGCCCCGCGCGCTCACGTCGGTGAGCCACTACTTCTTCATGAACGTCTACAGCCTCTGGTGGGATCTCCTGCTCGGGTTCCTCATCGCCGGAGCGATCGGCGCCTGGGTGCCGGAGGCGGTGTGGTCGCATCTGTTCGTCGGCGGCAGCGGCTTCGTCCCCGCGCTCTCGAGCGCGTTGATCGGTCCGCTCGTGGCGCTCTTGAGCTATGTCTGCTCGGTCGGCAACGTGCCGTTGGCGGCGGTGCTCTGGCGGAACGGCATCGGCTTCGGCGGCGCCATCGCCTTCATCTTCGGCGACCTGATCATCCTGCCCATCCTCAACATCTACCGGAAGTACTACGGGGGCCAGGTCGCGGTCTACCTGGCTGTTGTGTCCTACGTGACGATGGTCGCCGCAGGGCTGCTGGTCGGATGGCTGTTCGCCGCGCTCGGCCTGGTGCCGGGGAGCCGCAACGTGACCGCCTACGCCATGGCGATCTCATGGGACGCGACGACATTCCTGAACATCGCAGTGCTTGCGCTGATCGCGCTGCTCCTGGTCCGGTTCCTGCGCACCGGCGGCATCGGCATGCTCAGGATGATGGGCATGCCGTCGGAGCAGATCGCTGCACGCACGGCTTGACGTCTGACGCGCTGCTCACCGCGCAAGCAGCATGGAGCAAAGCGCTGCCGCAAGCCACTCTTCGTAGCGGTCATGACTCCAGCCGCGATCATCGGTGAGCACCCAGTGCAACTCGGGTGACATGAGCCCGTACGCGATGTCCAGCGCCACTGCATCGGTCAGCGCCGGCGGCAGCGCACCCAGCTGCCGAAGCGCTGCGATGACTCGCGATTGGCCGTCGGCCCGCTGCCGCCGGTTGTTTGCGAGGAGCTCCGCTGCGCCCGGTTCAACCGCTGCAGCGCTGCGGAGCAAGTGCTGCAGCGCAGCGGAACGCTCGAGCACAGTCCTCGCCAGGTGGGCGTACCCAGCCAGGAGCCGGCGTGGGTCGGTCTCCGCCGCTGCGCGCGCCGCATCGGGACGGTCGTGGAGCGCCAATGGCTCGTCGTCGCCGACATATGCCGTCTCGAGCACCGCGCGGAGGATGTCTACCTTGGCTGGAAAGAGGCGGTAGAGAGTGGACATCGGCGTGTCCGACGCCGCGCCGACTGTCTCCATGGTGGTGGTCGGATAGCCGCCCTCGAGGAAGAGGCGTCCCGCAGCATCGATGACCCGCCGGCGAGCGGCGCGGACACGAGCAGCCCGACGTGAGTTGTCGTAGCTGCGCGGCCCGGAGGACCGAGGACCACCAGGCGGCTTGACAGGAGCCATGCAATTTGCGAGAGTACCACTCTCAGATGAGAGTGACACTCTCACCAAAGAACGTGATCCACGGAGGCAGGCGACATGGCAGCGACAGTGATGGGCAACAAGCAGGTGGTCGAGGAGTTCAACCGGATCCTGAATACACGTGACCTGAAGCGGCTCGACGAGCTCTGCACCCCCGACATGCACAACCATGCGCTCGCCCCAAGCCGGCCCCCGGGGCTGGCGGGAACCAAGGAGTTCCTTGAGTTGGAGGCCGGGCGAAGCTTCCTGGGCGATACCTGGGAGAGCCTGGACACAATCGCCGAGGGTGACTTCGTTGTGCAGCACGGAGTGCGCGGCGGCCACTGGCCCGGCGGCCCGTTTCTCGGGTTCCCGACTCAGCCGGGCGACTACCGGCGCGAGGTCGTCTTCATGTACCGGCTTCGCGATGGTCGCATCTGCGATCGGTGGGCGGTGCGCGACGATCTCACCATGCTGCGGCAGCTGCACGCCATATGAACGTACGCCCGGAGGGACTTGAACCCCCGCACCCGGCTCCGGAGGCCGGCGCTCTATCCAACTGAGCTACGGGCGCCCGTTGCGGCTCGCCGGGACAACCGTGGCCAGTATACGGCTCAGTCGGAATCGTCCTCGGCGGTGAACATCAGGCTGTCCTGGACGTCGTACAGCGCGTCCATCCATTCCGAGATCATCAGCTCCTGCGGTGAGCGCCCCGCCAGCTGGGTGTCGTTGCTCATCAGCGCGACGGCCCGGCCGACCAGCTCGTACGGCACCTCGACCTCGTCTGCGAGATTGAGCTTCTCGAACTGATCGATGAGCTCGTCGATGTAGCGGATCTTCTGGCGGCGCGCGTTGCGTGCCTCGCGCAAGGAGGTCCAGCGAGCTTCAAGCTCACCGATCTCCACGCAAGTCTCCTGGATCATTGGACCACCACCCTCACACCTCTATCCCTGTAATAACTTCCATCGTATGTCGCGGCATCCACCCGGTCAAGAAGCGCGTTTTCCACGCTTTGCGCATCATGCGGGTGGCGAGGACGAGAAGCACCCAGGACGTCGTGCTCAAGGCCGCCCGAGACGGTGCGGACGAGGGATTCTGCTGCCTTGCGGCCGAGCAAACCTCGGGTCGCGGGCGCCAGGGACGCGAGTGGATCGCGGCTCCCGGCGCGGCGCTGCTTGCTTCGGTACTGATTCGTCGGTCCCCGTCGGTGGCTGCGGGAATCCCCTTCGCCGCGGGGCTGGCACTCGTCGACGTGCTGGCGGCGGACCATGGGGTGACCGCACGCCTGAAGTGGCCGAATGACGTCCTGGTCGATCGCCGCAAGCTGGCCGGGATCCTCTGCGAGGTCGCACCTGGACAGTCGAACGGCGAGGAGGTGGCCCTCGCAGCCGGTCTCGGCGTCAACCTCCGCGTCGACCGGTTTCCGGGCGGCATCGAGGCGGTGAGCCTGCACACCCTCGTCGAGCATGTTCCGGCCGCCGAGGACCTGCTCATCAGGTGGGGAGACGCGCTGTCTCCCCACATCGCCATTCTCGAACGCGGTGGGATCGGAGCCATCCTCGGTGACTGGCGCCGCTGTGCGGTCGGCCTCGGTGAGGCGGTCAGCGTTGCCGGGCCCGCGGGGGTCATCGACGGCGTGGCGATCGACGTCGGCGACGACGGCACGCTTCTGGTCGAGGCGTCAGGTCAGAAGCATCGCTTCCTGGCCGGCGACGTGCATCTCACGACCCGTGCCGGCTGATGGGCGTGGTTCGACGCCGGAGGGCGGGTGCTAAGCGGCCGGGGACGGGGTTGTGGACGGCGACGCTCCGGGCGACGCGGAGGCGGACGATGCCGCGGCCGACCCGGTCACCTTGATGTCGCCCTTCATGTTGGGAGCATGAATGGTGCAGAGGTAGTTGTAGGTGCCGGGCTGGGTGAACTTGACCTCCCACGTGGCACCCGGCGCGAGCGTGCTGTCCGTCAGGCACCCGTCGTTGTTGTCCAGGAATGTGACGGTGTGCGGCACCGTGCCCGTGTTCTTGAACTCGACGATGTCCCCGACCGCAGCAGTTGATGATGCCGGGTCGAAGACGAGATTGTCCGTCGCCTGGATGGTCTTCGTGGCGGTCCCCAAGGAACTCACCGCGGCGGAACCGTTGCACGCGGCCGGGGCGGTCGGGCCGCCCCCTGGCGGGCCGTTGCCACAGGCGAACATCCCGATCGCGACACACACTCCCAAGCCGGCTGCAAGCGTGCGCAGATCGAGTCAGGTGCATCTCAGACGGATCTTAAGGGATGGGTTCGCCGAGACGCCTCGCTGCTCACTGGAGTGCCTCGGCGATACGATCCGCGGCAAGTTCCTCGTCACGGCCCGGGTCCGAGAACAGGCGCATGAACACGACGATGATGGCGATGAAGTACACAACATTGCCGACGCCGAGCATGATCACGCCGCCGTACTGCTGATCCGTCAGCGCCGACAGGCCCCAGAGGCGGGGCGCGTGCTCGTAGAAGCTGTACAGGGGGGACGGCGCCAGGGCGAAGACGATGCCGAGGACCGTCGGCGGAATTCCCGCGAGGCCGAGCGCGGCGATCTTTGTCAGCGGACTCACAGACACTGTTGCCTCGTCGCGTATGGGGTCGACCACCGGCCACCAGACGATGATCCCAACGCCGATGAAGCTGAGGTGCTCGACGATGTGCACCGGCACCGTGGTCAGGGTCGTGTCATACAGCGATGGGATGTGCCAGAGGAGGAGCACCGCGTTGAAGATGATCACCGCCGGCCAGGGGCGGGTCACCGCCCACCAGACGGTGCGCAGCGTGCTGTGGCGTTGTCGCGGTGCAGGCCGCGCGCCCGCGATCCCGAGGAGCAGCAACGGCGGCGCCACCATCATCAGCACCATGTGCTGGACCATGTGGAGCGAGAAGAGGTAGTAGTCGCCGCCACGGTCGATCGGCGACTCGAGTGCGATGAACGTGAGCAGCAGGCCGGCGCAGAAGAGCACCGGCCGCCAGCGCTGATGGCGAAACCACGGCGTGACGTCGTCGTCCGGTCCGATCGTGCCTCGACGCACCGCGATGATGTAGCCGGCGGCGACGGCAACCAGGCCACAGATGACGGTGGGATCCCAGGTCCAGTCGGCGAACCCCAGATGTGCCGTCAGTGCCCTCCGTCCTCCGGGAGTTCGAGGTACTCGCTCCTCGCGCCGCGAGCCCAGAAGAAACACGTGACGATGAGATAAATCAAACCGATGCCCCACATCGCCGGACCGACGACCGCGCGGATGTCCGTGAGGAAGCCGGTCAGCGTGATCGCGAGCGCGAGCGCGAGGTTGATGGGGACAAAGCTCGGCGGCGGCAGGTGCGGCGTCGCGTGCTCGTGCTCGGCATCCTCATCGTGGGTCGCGGACGCGACCGCGTCGTCGCTCATCGGCCAGCCATCATTTGGTCACCGCGAGGAAGATCGCCGCCCAGACGAACGCCGCCCCCATGAGGATGAGCAGCATGATGAACATCGCGGCGCCCATGCGCATGTTCCTGCGGGCGAGCTTTCGGTTCATCGGCGCGTCCTCCTCAGAGCCCTGTGACCCGGTCGACCGCCATGACCGCGAAGAGCAGGGCCAGGTAGATCATTGAATGGTAGAAGAGCCGGCGTGCGGTGCGCGCCGTCGGGCGCCGGGCGGCGATGATCGCGTCGGCCAGGAGGAACCCGTCGAGCACGGCGGCGCCCCCGAGGTAGACGGCACCGAACGACCCGGCGAGCAGGGGGAGCACGGTCACCAGGCAGAGGACGATCGTATAGAGCACGATCTGATAGCGGGTCTGGCGGTCGCCCTGGACAACCGGCATCATCGGGACGCCGGCACGGGCGTAGTCGCTCTTGATGAGCAGCGATAGCGCCCAGAAATGCGGCGGCGTCCAGTAGAAGACGATGGCGAAGAGAAAGACGGCGGTGATGTTCAAGCCCCCGGTCACCGCTGACCACCCGACCAATGGCGGGATCGCGCCGGCGGCGCCGCCGATGACGATGTTCTGCATCGACGAGCGCTTCAGCCACATCGTGTAGACGAAGACGTAGAAGAGCAGGGCGAGCAACGCCAGGCTCGCCGAGAGCAGGTTGACCGTCGTGGCCAGCAGCGCGAAGGACGCGGCCCCGAGGGCGACGCCGAACGTGAGCGCCTGACGGGGTTCGATGCGCCCCGAGGGCAGCGGCCGGGTCCTGGTGCGGCCCATGGTCCGGTCGATGTCGCGATCGAACCAGCAGTTGATGGCGTTCGCGCCCGACGCCGCAAGCCAGCCGCCGGCGACGGTGAGGAGCACCAGACGCCACCCCGGCCAGCCTCGATCGGCGATCACCATCGCAGCGACCGCGGTGACCTCGAGCAGGAGGATGACTCTCGGCTTGGTGAGAGCGACGTAGTCGCGGGCGACGTCGGCCATTCGACGGCGCGGAAGTGCCTCGAGGCTGACGGCGACGGTCACGACGGCGCCACCTTCGCCTGCGGCCGCAGCGCATCACCGCGCTGGGCTGCAGGTACCGGCGCCGCTGCATCGACGGGCAGCATGCACAACACCGCGACCGCCACGACCGAACCCCACAGCAGCGAGGCGAGCGCGATGTGCAGACCACGCACCCAGGCCGGGAGGCCGAGGAGCACAACCAGCGCGCCGGCCGCAACCTGCAGAACGAGGAGCAGGTTGACCGCCATGACGCCCATGCGGACGGCGCGATCGCTGCGGCGGCGGCGCGCAATCATGGCCATGAGCCCGCCGAGCAGCAGCACCACGATCAGCGCGACAAGGCGGTGAGCGACATTGATCGTCGCCGCCTGTCCGGACGGCAGCGAGAACCCGCTGCCGCACAGTGGCCAGCTGCCGCAGCCTGCTCCCGAGTCCGTCTCGACCACGAACGCGCCGCTCAGGGCGACGAGGTAGGTCGCCGCGACGGCGATGATCACAGGTCCCTTCAACGACGGCAGAAGCCCCGCTGAGAGGCTCGGACTGCGTGCGGGCGTGCCCACCGTGCACGCGACCACCGCAACGTAGATGAGCACCGCGAAAAGCAGCAGCGCGTTGGCCAGGTGGATCATCACGACGCCGCCCGGAAGGTTGTACTCGACGGCGAGAGCTCCAAGCGCGATCTGCACGACGAACAGACCGGCGGCGATGCTCGTCCCGATCAGGATCCGGCGCTGGTGCCGGTGCCAGATCCACGTCGAGACGGTGAGCACGATCACGAGCAGCGTGCAGACCGAGGCGATCCAGCGGTGGGTGAACTCGATCAGCGTGTTGATCTGCCACGCCGGGAGGAGCGAGCCGTGGCACAGCGGCCACTGGTCGGCGGTCCCGCATCCGTTGCCGCTGCCGCTGACGCGCACGATGCCGCCCCACACGATCAGCAGGTAGGTGAGCACAGCGGTCCACACCGCGAGGCGGCGGAACCCGACCGACGGCCGCGCGGGGATCACGCTGCCACCAGCGTTACGCGGGTGCTCCCGCGGACGCCTTCTTGCGCGCGAGCCGCCGGTCGCGAACCGGCCTCAGGCTGAGCACCTCCTGCTCGTCGTCGAAGTTCCATGCCGGCGGCGGCGACGTTGTCGCCCACTCGAGGGTGTTGCCCTCCCACGGATCATCGGGTGCCGTCTTTGGAGCACGCATGCTGATCACGAAATTGATCATGAAGACGGTGATCGAGATCGCGATGACGAACGCGCCGAAGGTCACCAGTGAGTTGATGTCGCCCCAGCCACGGTTGTCGAGATAGGTCGCGATCCGCCTCGGCATGCCGAGCAGACCGAGGGCGTGCATCGGCAGGAACGTCAGGTTCATGCCGATGAACATCAACCAGAAGTGCAGCTTGCCGAGCTTCTCGTTGAGGAAACGCCCGGTCACCTTGGGGAACCAGTAATAGAAGGCGGCGAACACCCCGAAGACGCTGCCCCCGAACAGCACGTAGTGAATGTGCGCGACCACCCAGTACGTGCCGTGCACGAGCCGGTCGACGGCCAGGCTGCCCAGGTACACGCCGTCGATGCCGCCGATGAGGAACATCAGTAAGAAGCCGGCGGCAAAGAGCATCGGCGTGTCGAACTTGATGCTTCCTCCCCACATCGTCGCAAGCCAACTGAAGATCTTGACCCCCGTGGGCACGCCGATGACGAAGGTCGTGAAGGCGAAGAACGTCTGCACCACGAGCGGCAGACCGGTGACGAACATGTGATGCACGAACACGATGAAGCCGAGCACGGCGATCGCCGCGATGGATGCGGCCATCGCCTTGTACCCGAAGATCGGCTTGCGGCTGAACACCGGGATGATCTCGCTGATGATCCCGAATGCCGGCAGGATCATGATGTACACGGCCGGGTGCGAGTAGAACCAGAACACGAACTGGTACAGCAGCGCGCTCCCGCCGTTGACCGGGTCGAAGAAGTTGGTCCCGATCTGGCGGTCGAGCAGGTTCATCGCGAGACCGGATGCGAGGAACGGTGACGCGAGCACGACCAGCGCCGCGGTGATCTCCTGCGCCCACACGAACAGCGGAAGCCGTCCCCAGGTCATGCCCTTCGCGCGCATGTTGTGAATCGTGGCCAGGAAGTTGATGCCGCCGAGCATCGATGAGATGCCGACCAGGTGCAGTCCGATGATCCACAGGTCCTGGCCCATGCTGCAGCTGTAATGAGCGCCGGTGAGCGGCACGTACCCGGTCCAACCCGCGTCACCCGGTCCACCTGGGCACAGCAGGCCGGCGTGCGTGGTCGCGGGAACAAGGAAGCCCGAGTACATCACCAGGCCGCCGAGCGGGAGGAGCCAGAACGACAGCGCGTTGACGCGCGGAAACGCCATGTCGCGAGCGCCGATCATCAACGGGACCATGTAGTTCCCGAACCCGGCCCAGACCGGGATGATCCACAGGAAGATCATCGTCGTCCCGTGCATCGTGAAGATCTGGTTGTACTGCTCGGCCGTCAGAAAGGTGTTCTGCGGCTCGGCAAGCTGGATCCTGATCAGCAGCGCCATGATCCCGCCGACGATGAAGAAGAAGAAGGTCAGGAACAGGTACATGATCGCGATCTTCTTGTGGTCGACAGTGGTCAGCCAGCCGAGGATGCCCTTCGACTTGTCGACGCGGGCGAAGCGTGCCCGGGGAAGCGTCGCGTCCATGACCGCCATCAAGATCCTCCGAGAGTGCAGGCCGTGCTTTTCCCGTCGATCGAACCGCTGGGATTGCCGAACACGCAGGACTGGAACTGGTTCATGGGCAGAGCGACGACATCGAACACCATTGTTGCGTGGCCCACACCGCAGAGCTCAGTGCACTGCCCGTAGTAGGTCCCCTCACGAGCATCGATCGGCGCCGTGTTGACATCGCCGGGAATCGCGTTCATCTGCTGACCAAGCGAGGGAGCGTAGAAGCTGTGGTTGACCCCGCAGCCCTCATTCGCGATGGCCTGCGCGAGCGTGACTCCCGATGACACCGGCGGGCTGACTTTGCATGGAGGATCCGTCGACACGATATTGAGTGCGACATCAGTGCCGGCAGGAAGGTAGAGCCTGCCGAAACTGCGGATGCGCGCGCCGCTCGAACTCGTGCCGTAGTCGAACGTCCAGCTGAACTGCTGACCGATGACGGTCACCGTGTACGGGGTGCCGGCATGCACGTTGTTGATGAACGGCATGTTCGCCGCGGTGAGCCCGAAGAGTGAGAGAAAGGTCGCCAGGGGCACGAGCGTCCAGGCGATCTCGAGCCTGGTGTTCCCGTGGAACTGCGGTGGATCGTCGTCGTCGCTGCGCCGGCGGAATTTGACGAACGCATAGAGCAGCAGTCCGGTCACGATGACGCCGAGCACCACCGATGCCCAGAACACGGCGGTGTAGACGCCGAGGGCTCGGTCGCTGATCGCGCCGCCATCGCCGAAAGGTCCGGCATTGTTGACGCAACAGGTGGACTGTGCGAGCACGTTCATCCGCGACGCAGGATGATCGCATAGCCGCGTTCAGCCGGGCAATCCGAGCCGCTCGAGGCCATGGGTCTCCTGCGCCGGATCAACGCTGCCATATCTTGGTCTTGGTGTTGATCTGGCGTTTCACGAGCTCGGTGATGTCGGTGTTGATGAGTGCGGCGCGATCCCACGAGCCGCGATTGCCGGGCGGGAGCGACGGATCCGGCAGCACCTCGCCGGTTGCCGCCGATCGCTGACGCCGGCGCAGCCGCCCCAGCAGCGATCTCGGACCCTTCGAGCTCACAGCCGGAACATCCTGCGTTGCGCGGCCCGCTCGGGGTCACCGGCGCCGAGCGCGACAGCGCTCTGGTAGGCGTCGATCATCGAGCTCGCCCAGATGAACAGCCCGGCCAGGAACAGACCGATGAATGCGAATACCGAGACCAGCGCGATGACGAGGAACAGCGCGCCGGAGCCGTGGGTGAGCAGCGAGTGGCCGATCGTCTGTCCGGCCATGATCAGCAGCACTGCGGGGCCGATCGTGAAGACCGTCCAGAACAGGTAGTACAGCGCCTTTCTCGGATGCCCGGTGTAGAGCTGACCGAGCCCGGGGACGATCGACAGTCCGGCGGCAAGACCGGGGTTCGGCCGCCGCAAGGGGGTGACCCCTCCCGCCTCAGACGCCATCACCGGCGCGACGATACGTCCAGAGGGCGCGGCCGCCCAGCAGCGTCATCCCCGTCATCGCCCGACGAAAGCCCGGTACAGGAAGTACGCGGCAAGCAGAAGCGTGCCGAACGACCAGATGGCGACGAAGAGCACGTCACCCCAGCCGGCCTCGCCGGGATACAGGACCGCGAGCAACGGGATGGTCATCGTCAGTGCGCCTTGAAGTTCTCGAGCAGGAACTCGCCGTATATGAGCACGAAGGTGAACACCAGCAGGCCGATGAAAACGGCGAGGGTGCCGATCAAATCTCGCGCGAACGTGCTCCGGCGCTTCACTGTCCTGTCCTCATGGGAGGGTGTTGTAGTCCTCCCAGTGGCGGATGAACTGGACGAGTATGTTGATCTGCGTCGGGCTCAACACGGGCGCTGTGTTCTCCACGACTCCAGGACCGCCCGGGTTGGTCGCGGGATTGTAATCAGCGGCAATCCCACCCCAGTTGGGCATGATGCTGCCGTAGTGCTCGAAGTCGGTGAAGCCGTACTCGATGCAGCGATAGTAATAATCCTCGTTGTAATAGCCGAGACGGTCCTGGTTGTTGAGGGGCGGGCCGGCTCCGCCCTCACCCTGCCCGCCGTGGCAGCGCGCGCAGTTGGCGTAGTAGAGCTGCGCGCCCTCGGTGAACGAATATTCGGGATTGATGATGAGGTTCTGATGCGCGTCGGTCTCGTCGAGGCCGAGACGGTTGCCGTTGTGGCAGACGATGCAACCGACCTGATCGATGCCCAGAGGACCGGTCGCCGACCCCGACGTCCCGTAGTTGGTCGACGGATCCAGGAACGAGGGCAGAGGCCCCGGCTGCTGAACCGTCACCGCGGAGGCAGCCGGCGCACCTGGCGGCGTGTAGGGCTTGTAGGTGAAGGAGATGAACCCCGTCGGTCCGTATGTCTGGTAACTCATCGACGGCGGGTAGTTGCCCCCCGTCGCGCTGATGTACGCCGGATGCGTGAGGGTCAGGTGGTACTCGTTGATCAGCTGCTGAGCGTTCGGCTCGTACTTGAGGAAACCCTCGCTCAAGCGCTTGGCGGCTTCGGTGGGCCCGATGGTGCCGATGTCGGGGACATGGCATGAGATGCATCGCTCCACGCGGTAGGTGTCGCCTTCGATAGTGGCTTGCGGGAAGCTGGGGAAGAGCTGCTGCACCTGGACGTTGAAGTCAGAGGTGGGATAGTCCTTGAGGTACTGCTGCTGGACGGCGATGTACCCCCTGGCGTTCGAGTCCTTGAAGGCGGCCCAGGCGACCAGCCCGAGCAGCGCGACGCTCAGGCCGACAAAGAGGATCCGCGTCCTCATACAGGGGAGCTCAAGCCCGGGTGACCGAGGATCAGGGTCCAGTCCCAGTTGAAGGCTTCACCGCGAAAGAACTCCCCGATGACGACGAAGGCCACCGCGAGGCACAGGTAGACGGTGAAGAGCACGATCGCCACCTTGCGGTCCTGAGGGCGGCGGCTCGGGTTGCGATCGAGGTACGGGGTCAGGATCATGAAGATGATGACGAAGCTCGGGAACGCGACGCCCGCCATGATCGGCGGGAAGCGCTCGAGCAGCTCCTGGAGACCGACGAAGTACCAGGGCGCCTTGGCCGGGTTCGGGGTGATCGACGTGTTGGCCCGCTGCAGGAGTGGCGCGTTGACCTGGATGGACACCAGCATCAGGAAGACGAACGCCGCAAGGCCCGCGATGAATTCCCGCCACACCAGGAATGGGAACGTGACCACCGTCTCCTCGTCCTCGCGACGGCGGATGACCAGCGGCGTGCTCGCCAGCTCAGGACCCGAAACGGGTGCCTGCGGCCGTGGCGTCCCACTGCCCCGGGGGTCGCGTCCTCCCTCGACGACGGTCGCCATCAGAGGCCTCCTGTGAACCCGTCTTTACGGACGCGCCAGAAGTGTACGACCATCAGCAGGAAGCCGATGAGGGGCAGGGCGATCACGTGTAAGACGTAGAAGCGAATCAGAGCACCTTGTGCTACCTGGTCGCCACCGAGCAGGAGATATCGGGTATAGGGGCCGACGATCGGAGCGTACTTGGCCATGTTGGTGCCGACCGTGATCGCCCAGATGGCGAGCTGGTCCCAGGGGAGGAGATAGCCCGAGAACGAGAGCAGCAGCGTGGTCAGCAGCAGGAAGGTGCCGATGACCCAGTTGAACTCCCTGGGCGGCTTGTAGGCGCCCTGGTAGAACACGCGGGCCATGTGCAGCCAGACGGTGATCACCATCGCGTGCGCGGCCCAGCGATGCATGTTGCGGATGATGTCGCCGAAGACGGCGACGAACTGCAGATCCTTGACGTTCTGATACGCCGAATCCACCGAGGGGATGTAGTAGAACATCAGGAAGAGCCCGGTGATCGTCAGCAGGATGAAGAGGAAGAACGAGAGCCCGCCGAGGCACAGCGTGTACGACACGCGCACCGCGGACTTCTTGACCCGCACCGGGTGGATGTGCAGGAAGAAGTTGGTCAGCGCGGTGCGTGCTGCGACCTTGTCATTGGTCGGCAGGCCGTGGCGGAAGACGGATCCCCAGAGTTGCGCGACGAACGCGCGAACGGGATTTGCCTCGCCGGGGGTTGCGCTCATCGACCGAGACCCCTCATCCGCGTAGCCCGCCTCCTCAATTTAGACCCCGAGGGTCTTGCCGTTGCTCTTCTTGGTGTCGACCAGCAGGCGCCATTGTGGCGCAGCGTTGTTCCCAGGTCCACGTGTCGCCACCAGCACCGATCGGTCGACTGCGAAAAACCCGTCGGGGGTGACCGAGATGCTCACCCAGTCCATCGGCCGGGGTGCCGGTCCGTAGAAGTTCGTCGAGTTCGATGAAGTAGCGGCTGCCGTGGCACGGGCATGCCCATCCGTTGGGGAGCCGCTGGTCCGCCGCGCGCACGCCGCGCGCCTCTGCAGTCGACGGAGAGACGCCCGACCCCGTGGTCACGTCGGTGACGTAGTTCGGCGTGCACCCAAGGTGCGTGCAGACGAGGTACACCGCGTAGATGCCTGCGTCGTCGAGGACGACGGTCACCCGCTTGGCGGTCTCCGAGAGCACGTTGACCGGCGTCACCGGCTTGCCGTTGACGATGCCGCCGGTCAGCTGTTCGAAGGTGAACGACGTCTTGAACAGCGCGGGTGCATTCCCCGAGGCCTGGGGAAACAGGAACTTGAGGGTCTGGATGCTGCCGAACAGGCTCGCGCCGGCGGCGGCGAGCCCGCCCATGATCATCAGGAACTGCCGCCTCGTCGTCTCGGCGCGAGCTCGCATCCTCCCGCGCGTCGATTCGTACGGATTCAGCGCCATACAGTCCTCAGGAGGGTGCTCGTGCTCGGCCCAAGTTTACGAGCTTGCGAGGCGGACACCGCCTGACCGCGAGTGGCGCTGAGACTCATCCGTCTTAGAGCAGCGGATTGCTTGCGGGTGGTGTGAGGATGTTCGCGAACACTATCGCCGAAATCATGATCACGACGAATGCCACGATGATGACGAAGCATCCGAAGTCGGTGCGGAGAGCGACGATAAGGCGTTCCATTTCTCGTGTTCGGAGCGTCAGACGGCCGAAAGGATACGTCACCGCGAGGGCCGCGCCGCGCGCCGGGTCGAGCACGCCCCGGGCGCCCGCCGGAGAGTAGCCTTGGCGACCTGTGAGCGGATGGCGTGAGGTCGAGATCTACGGCACCTTCATCCGGTTGACGGGCGAGCTCGAGGTCATCGGCGCGGAACGCCTGAGCGACAGCATCAACCGGTTCGGTGCATTCCTTCAGGTCAGGAATTCGCGCGCCGAACCACTCTCCACCAACTACCCGGTCCTGAGCAGACTGGAGCCTCGCGTGACCATCGCCAAAGCGGGGGTGATCCTGGTGTCACCGCTCGAGGAGGTCCCCGACGGCAACTCGGCGATGTGGCGCGAGACCGTCCCGTACGCCGCGTCGATCAACACCTCGGCGATCTCGCTCGTCGGCGACGTGCATCTCTCGCCTGGGCACGACCTCCAGGACCACCTCGAGCGACATCCCGGCGACTTCCTGCCGGTGACCAACCTCTCCGCCCTGTGGATCACCGCGATCACCAACGAGACCCACGCCGTCCAGCGCTCCTTCGCACTGCTGAACCCGGCCTCGATTCTGTCGTTCTCGCTGCGCTGAGGATTCGCCTCCGCAGTCTCGGTCGCTCTGTGGTGGGGCGAGAGGGGACGGACGGCACCTTGCTCAGCTTGCCCGCTCCCTCGTTCGCGCAAGCAGATTGTCGCGCTCGCTCGGGAGCGGTCAAATTCGCCGGGCGCCGCCCGTCCCCTGTCGCCTTACAAGCCTCTGCGCCGTAGGCCTTCGCTCTGGCGTCAGACTGCCGCGAGGACCTCTTCGCGTATCTCCCGGTTCTGAGCCGAGCCGCGGACGAAGCCGACCCCCATGCAGACGACGGCGATGAGCGCGAAGCCCATGCTGATGAACTCGTTGATGGCTCGCTGTCCGATGCCGAGCGTGGCCAGCCCCGTCCCGCCGAGGAAGGTCTTCTCCGCGGGGGCACCCCAGACGGTGCCGATGAACGCCATCAGCATCCACAGGACCGCAACGAAGTGCCAGATCGCCGCGGTGCGAACCACCCCGTGCCGGGGTTTCGAGGTGAAGTAGAAGGCCACCAGGGCGATCGCCATGAGCACCACATAGCCGTTGAAGATGACGAAAACGAGGAAGAACGAGATGATCTGGGCAGTGGTGAGCCCGGTGAACCCGCTGATCGAAAACGGGAACGGGTTGTTGACCGCGATCAGGCTCCCGAGCATCTCGACCCGGAAATGTACATCAGGACAACGGTGACGTAACCCCCGGCGCTCGCCTAAGCTTCTGTCCAGATGGCGATACTCCACGCCCCCGCGTCCGCACCCGCAGGAGTCCCCCAGGCGCCACCAGGACGGCAGCCATCCTCGGGATCGCCTCGTACCTTCCCGACGAGGTCATCACCAACGCCGACCTCGAGGCGATGGTCGAGACGTCGGACGCCTGGATCCTCGAGCGAACCGGCATCCGCGAGCGCCGCAAGATCGCGTCCGGGATGACGACCTCGATGATGGCCGCCGAAGCCGGCCGCCGGGCGATGGCAGCCGCGGGGGTGGACAGTGTCGACGCCCTGATCGTCGCGACCGTATCCCCGAACTCGCCCCTCCCGTCGACGGCGTGCCTCGTGCAGCGCCGTCTCGGCCTGGGCGGGATCCCAGCCTTCGACATCGCCGCCGCCTGCGCGGGCTTCGTCTACGGGTTGGCGATCGGTCGCGGCCTCATCGTGGCGTCGGGCATGAGCCGCGTGCTCGTCATCGCGGGCGACGCGCTGACCTCGCTCATCGACTACAAGGATCGATCGACCTGCGTGCTCTTCGGTGACGGGGCCGGTGCCGCGGTGCTCGGGGTGTCCGACGCCGGCGGTATCGAGGGTGTGCAATGGGGTGCCGACGGCGCCGAGGCCGACCTCATCTACTACGGTCCCAAAGCCGGCGACGAGGATGGCGAGAACGGCCTTCGGATGTACGGCAAGGGGACGTTCCGCCTCGGCGTGGAGCGGATGGCAGACGCGGCGCGCGCTGTCTGCGCGGAGGCGGGTTGGTCGCTGGAGGATGTGAACCTCGTGATCCCCCACCAGGCAAACCTGCGCATCATCGAGGCGGTCGCGAAGCGCTTGAACGTCCCGCTCGACCGGGTGGTGATCAACATCGATCGGTACGGCAACACCAGCGGCGCATCCATCCCGATCGCGCTCGCCGAGGCCGTCGAGACTGGCCGGCTGCGGCAGGGTGATCGCGTGGTCTGCATCGCGTTTGGATCGGGCGTCGTGTGGGGTGGTATCGCTCTCCGATGGATCGCGCCGACGCGGTGACGTCGCGGCGACAGGCGCCGCGAAACAGGCTGCAGGCGCCGGGACCCGAGCTCAGGCCGACGGCGCCGACCACCGGGACCGTCGCGTGTCCGCGGTGCAAGCGCCGGTTTGTCGCCGAGCGCTATGCCGCCGACCTCAACGTCTGCTCCGAGTGCGGCCATCACGGCGTGGTGGGCGCGGCCCAGCGCATCGACCAGCTCGCCGACCCGCACACAGCTGAGACGCTCGCCATCGACGTCGGCGATCGCGATCCGCTCGGATTCGACGACGGCGTCCCGTACCCGCAGCGGGTCGCGCGGGCTCGGGAACGCACCGGTCTGCACGAGGCCTTTCTCACCGCGAGGGCATCGCTCGCCGGGAATCCGGTGGTGCTCGCCTGCATGGACTTCGAGTTTCTCGGCGGGTCGCTGGGCAGCGGCGCCGGCGAGATCTTCGCTCGCGCCTGCGAGCTGGCGGTCGCCGAGCAGCGAGCGCTGGTGGCCGTGTGCACGTCCGGTGGCGCGAGGATGCAGGAGGGCATCGCCTCGCTCGCCCAGATGGCCCGCTGCTCGGCCGCCGTCGCTGAGGTCATCGCCGCTCCACTGCCGTTCATCACCATCCTCGGCGACCCGTGCTTCGGCGGCGTGACCGCCTCCTTCGCGGTCCAGTCGGACGTGATCATCGCCGAGCCTGGAGCGCGCATCGGATTCGCAGGAGGCAGGGTCATCGAGCAGGCGACACACGACAAGCTGCCCGACGGCTTCCAGACCGCTGAGTTCCTGCTCGCCCACGGGATGGTCGACGCGGTGGTCGAGCGCCGACGCCTGCGCGACACGGTGGGGACCCTGATTCGCATCTACTCGGGGCGCGCATGAGCAGCACGATCGAGACCACCGAGCGCGAACGGATCGCCTTCGAGGCGGTCGAGCTCGCGCGCCACCCGGAGCGCCCCCGCGCGCTCCAGGTGATTGCCGCGATCACCGGTGGATGGACGGAGCTTCGCGGCGACCGGCTCTTCGGTGACGACCGCGCCGTCGTCGGCGGTCCCGCTCGGCTCGGCGGTCGCTCGGTGATGGTGATCGGTCAGGAGAAGGGCACCGACCCGATGACCCGTGCGCTCCACAACTTCGGGATGCCCCACCCCGAGGGATATCGCAAAGCGGTCCGGCTCATGCGCCAGGCGGAGAAGTTCTCCATGCCGGTCGTGTGCCTGGTGGACACGCCGGCGGCACACGCCGGCATCGCCGCCGAGGAACGCGGCCAGGCATGGGCGATCGCCGATGCGCTGCTCTGCATGCTCGGGCTGCGGACACCGACGGTGAGCGTGGTGCTCAGCGAGGGCGGCTCCGGGGGTGCGCTGGCGCTGGCCCTCGCCGATCGCGTGCTCGCGCTCGAGAATGCGGTGTACACGGTCGCCCCTCCTGAGACGTGCGCGGCCATCCTGTATCGCGATGCGGGACAGCGCGCCCGGGCGGCTGCCGCACTGCGGCCGGGAGTCGAGACGGCGCACCGCATCGGGCTCGTCGACGAGCTCATCCCGGAGCCGCCCCCCGGTGCGCACGCGCACGCGCCGCTGGTCATCGCCGCCATCCGGGGCGCTGTGATCCGCCACCTCGACGAGCTCTGCGAGGTACCGGTCGACGAGCTGGTCGCCGAGCGGCGGCGGCGCTACCGGGCTGCCGGGGACTGACCCGCCCAGGCGGCCAGCAACGCGGCCTCGCGTTCCGGTCCCATGCCGACGCGCGCCCGGTTGGCATTCACCACCTGAGTCCATTCGGGGTGGTCACGCAACCACGACCACGTGTCCTGCACGGTCTCGCGTGCCGGGCGGCAGGTCAGACCGGATCCAAGCGCGAGCGAGGAATCGCAGCTGTAGAAGCTCGCCATGTCGCCGATCGGGGGCACCCAGATCGGCAGCTCCGTCCACGGTGCAACCTCGTGCGCCAGCAGGAACTCCGCGTCGACCCACGTGAAGGACGCGGCTGAACCCGTGACCTCGCGGCAGAGCTCGAGAATCTCCCCCATCGTCGTATGGCCCGGACGGCTCACAACATTCACTGCGCCGTGCAACGCGGTGTCGATGGCAAAGACTGCGAGGTCTCGCGCATCGATGTACTGCACGGCGAGGTCCTGCGGACCCGGGGCGAGCACGTCGCCGCCTTTCGCGATGCGACGCAGCCACCACGGGAGGCGCCCGATATTCTCGCGCGGCCCGAGGATCAGGCCCGGTCGCGCGAAGACGCATCGGTCGTTACCGAAGACTTCCTCGATCGCGAGCTCGGCGCCGCGCTTGTCGGCCGAGTAATCGGTTGCGCCGGCGTCGGGACGCGCTTCGACGGTCGGCGACGCTTCGGTGATGACGCCTTCGTGCGCATCGGCGTAGACCGAGATCGTCGAGATGTAGACGTAGCGGCGCGCATGCGGTTCGAGTGCGCGCGCCGCGCTCTGCACGACCTGTGGCGCTCGTGACCACGCGTCGACCACGACGTCCCACTGCTCATGTGTCAGCACGCCCAGCTCGTCCGGGTTGGTCCGGTCGCCGTGGATCACCCGGACGCCGTCGGGCGCTGATCCGGTCTGGCCGCGATGGAAGATCGTGACCTCATCCCCACGCTCGAGCGCGGCGCCGACCACGGCTGGCCCGACGAAGTCGGTGCCGCCGAGGACCAGGACCTTACGCGGCATCGAGTTGGGGCATTGACCCCGTAGCCGTCTTGTCAGGCCGGCGCAGGAACAATGCGGGAATCACTCCGAGCAGCGTCAGGATCGTGATGAACGCGAAGGTGCGATCGAATGAGGTGCTGAGGGCGTCGGATGCGTACGTGCGGCCGAAGTGCGCGACCACCGGTGCGACCTTGGTGGTCGCCGAAGGCTGACCGCCGTTCTGGATGAGCGTCGCGTACTGTCCCTTGAGCGTGCTGCAGAATTGCGCGGTCGTGACCTGGTGGCCGGGCGTGGATGCGGCACTGAGCACGGCCGGCGACGGTGCGCATGGAGCCTGTCCGATCGCCGTCGTGAACTGTGCCGCAAGCACAGTCACCAGCACCGCGATGCCGACGGACGAGCCGATGCGCTGCAAGCTGTTGGAAATGCTTGACGCGCTCCCGCTCAGATGATGTGGGACTCGCGCCATGGCCGCCGCCATCGACGGCATCATCGAGAATCCCATCGCGAACCCACGGAGCAGCAGCGCGCTGACAACCAGCCAGTTCGATGACGTCGGGTGAATCTGCGCAAGCAGGAATCCACCGCCCGCGAGCATCACCATGCCGGTCGCCACGACTGGTCGCGGACCGATGCGGTCGGTGAGATATCCGCCGAGCGGCATGGCGACGGCGGCGGTGACCGCCTGTGGCAGCAACAGGAGTCCCGTCTCGAGCGGGCTGTATCCGTGCACCTCCTGCAGGTAGAGGGGCAGCAGCAGCATGCCGCCGAAGAGAGCGGTCACGATGATGAAGCTGAGACCCATCGACCACGAGAAGGTCGGGTCGCGGAAGAGGCGAAGCTGAAGCAGCGGCTCCGGATTGCCGCGGTTGCCGATGATGAGGTTGACGACCGCGAGCGCGGCGCCGGCGAGCACGACCAGCGTGTCGAGCGCCGTCCAGCCGTCGACGAAGCCGTTGCGCAGCGCCAGCAGTCCGGCACCTGCGGCGAGGGGAAGCATCAGCAGCGTCGCGGCGCGACGGCGACCCAACTGCGCCAGCACGAATGCCGTGATCAGCACCGCCGCACCGGCGAGCAGGCTGACCACCAGCAACGAACCCCATCCAATGGTGACGCTCTGATTCACGGCGTACATCACGGCCACGGCCGCGGGCGGCGCCGTCAACAGACCGAAGGTGTCGAGCCGCAGCCCGTGCGACTTCGGCGACTCGGTGAGGAATCGCCACGCGGAGGCGAAGGCGATGAGGCCGATGGGAACGTTGACGTAGAAGATCAGGCGCCACGAGAAGTCCTGCACGAACCACCCGCCGAGCACGGGGCCGACAGCCGGGGCGAGCAGCATCGGGATCCCGAAGATCCCCATGACCCTTCCCATGTTCTGCGGCCCGACGGCTCGCATGATGATGGTCATCCCGATCGGCATCAACATGCCACCGCCGAGTCCCTGCAGGACGCGGAAGACCACTAGCTCAGGGAGATTCTGCGCGATACCGCATGCCATCGAAGCGAGCGTGAACAGCGCGATCGTGATCAGGTACAGGCGCTTGGTACCGAAGCGATCGGTCGCCCAACCGGCCATCGGGATGACCGCGCCCTGGGCCAGCATGTACCCGGTGATGACCCAGGAGATGTCCGCGTAGGAACCGGCCTTGAGGTCGCCCTGCAGCGTGGGAATCGCGATGTTGACGATGGTCGCGTCGAGGATCGTCATGATCGTGCCGAGCAGCACGACGCCGAGCGCGATCCACTTGTAATCGAAGCGTCCGGATCGCGCGTCACCCGCGATGGTGCCGGCACCGGCGGGGGCGATCGCAACCGGGGCGGCTTCGGGCCGGTCGAGCACCTCAGTCATGCGCAGCCTCCGTCGTGTGCCCCGGGGCGTGTCCGGGGGGATGTCCCGGCTCCGGCCAGTCGACGATCTTGGCCATCAGGCGCACGAGTTGCTCCAGGTCCTCGTCACTCAATGGAGCGAGCGCCTCGAGGGACACCGCCTTCCTCGCCTCATCGAATCGGTCGAGCATCTGCAGACCGAGCTGTGTCGGCACGATGTGGATGATCCGGCGGTCATCCACGTCGCTCAGTCGCTCGGCGAATCCGAGGCGGATCATCCGGTCGACGAGGGCGCTCGCCGAGCTCAGTGCGCACTGCTGCATGCGGGCGATCTCGTTCATCGTGGCCCCCGACGACGTCTCGGTGGCGGCGCGCAGCTGTTCGAGCGCCCCGACCTGGTGCCACGTGACGCCGCCGAACTCGCCCTTCAGCTCGTCGGGAACGCTCGCCATCAGCCGGCGCTTGAGGCCGCCGATATATCCGAAGAGCAGATCGGCGAGCTCGTCACGACGAGCGTTGCCGGTGCTGCTTCCTGAATGGCCGGGACGGTCGA
Source organism: Candidatus Dormiibacterota bacterium (assembly GCA_963756075.1). Taxonomy (GTDB): domain Bacteria; phylum Chloroflexota; class Dormibacteria; order Aeolococcales; family Aeolococcaceae; genus Palsa-851. The sequence goes on from CAVWMH010000005.1 coordinate 193,287, forward strand.
CGGCTGGAGCCTGGCTCACACGCTGCCCTCGAGTGTTCGATGGACGAATAGTTTCAGTCTAGAACTATTCGTCAGTCGAGGTCAACCCGGTGCGGCGTCCCGAACACGGCGCCGGAGCCGCGAGCGCCCGGTCAGCTCGTGCGAAGCCTTGGCGGTTGCGAGCTCATGCGACGCTGCCTCGAGCAGCCCGCCGGCCTCCTGCGCGTCGGCTGGGTACACGGCGATCCCGGCCGAGGCCGTGGCGCCCGATCGGCCGACACCCTGCTCGGCAGACGTGTCGGCGGTGAAGCGCTGCTGGATGCGTGCGGCGACCGCCCCGGCCTGGTCGCGATCGGCGCCGGGGAGGACGCAGACGAACTCGTCGGATCCGAAACGGGCTGCGCTGTCCTCACGGCGGAGGATGGACCGGAGCACTCCGGCGAACGTCTCGAGCAGCTGATTGCCGGCGTCGTGACCCCGGCGGTCGTTGAGATCGCCGAATCCGTCGATGTCGGTCATGATCAGCGCGAGGGTCCCCTCGCGTCGCGACGCGCGGGCGAGCTCCTTGTCGATGACCGCGAGCAGCTGCGGGCGCATGGGCATCCCGGTGACCGCGTCGAGCTGCGCGCGGCCCATCTCGTCCTCGTGGCGGCGCGCGCGCTCGATCGCCCGAGCGGCCTCATCCGCGAGTGCTTCGATGATCGGTGCGTCCGCGTCGTCCCACGCGTTCTCCTGGCGTTCGGACGTGAGCAGGATGGCACCGATCGTGGCGCCGTCGACACGCAACGGTGCACCGATCGCCGAGCGGATGAATCCGAGCTTTGATTGCCGCAGCCGGACACGGTTTGCCTCGCGGAGGCTCGCCTGGGCCATTGACGCGGAGAGGGTGGTCGGCCACACCTCGGCATGCTCGGCGACGAAGACGGCGCCCCCGAGACCCTCGCCAGGAGCGAGCTCGTACGCAGGCCCGCCCGATCCCACGCCGCTCGGCGACAGGAACGCTCCGGGGGACTTCAGCAGGCCGTCCGCGGGGTCGTTGATCAGTACCATCCCGGTCGACGTCGCAGGAAAGATCTCCCTGCATGCTTCGAGAACCGCCGAAGCGACGGAGGTGACGTCTCGAGCGACACCGAGCCTCCGCCCGAGGGTCGCGTACACGTGGCCGCGCCGCGTTTCGGAGTCCAGTCCGGCGAGGGTTCGTTCGGTCCCACCGACAGCGAGCAGCTTGATGCCCACCATGCCTGCAACGGTCACTGCCAGCGCCGCGAATTCGGACGACCCAGGGGCCGTTGTGAGCCAGAGCGCGACATAGATCGCGATGACGGCGCCTGCTGCAACGACCGCCAAAGGCCGTCCCCCGAGGGTCAGCGACTCGTTCGTCCGCGCCGAGACGTTGCGCGGGGCGTCGGTGTCCAGGCCGACGAGGATCGCCGTGAAGAGGACCGCCGCGTACACGGTGAAATCCGGAAGCTGACCGGCGGCGGCTCGCAACCCGATTGCGGCCACCACCGCCAGCGCCACAGCGCCGAAGCTCGACGCCGCCTGCCGGTATCGCTCCCCGGTCGCGGGCAGGCGGAGCAGTGCGAGGCAGATGCAGAGCGCCAGCGCCGCCATGAACGCGTCCACCACCCGGGTGCCGGGGCTGACAGGAAGCGCGAGCACCCTGATGGCCACGGCAACGCCGACGATCCCCGCTCCTGCCTGGCTGAAACGCCGAGACAAATGCAATCGAAAGTCCACCTGATCCCCCACCCGATGATCCGACATGCCCCGTGCCGGCGGCCAGGGCACCCCATCGTCGGTACTGACCAATTGTGCCAGAAGATCCGCGGATATACCTGTGATAGGCTGTGCGAACTGACGTTCGCCCCCCAGGTTGCCGCTCTCAATCCCAGCACCATGACGACACGTCTCCTCCATCTCGCCGACCTCCACCTCGATCGGGTGTTCGCCGCAATGGGCTGCCAGGGGGAGCTCGCGCGGCGCCGCCGCCAGGGGCTCCGCGAAGCACTCTCGCGTGCCGGACGGCTGGCGATGGACCTGGACTGCTCGGCAGTCACCATCGGTGGCGATCTCTACGAGCACGAGCGCGCCGGCGTCGACACCGGCCGGTTCCTCGCCGACACCTTCGCTTCGTGGGAGCCGATGCGCGTCCTGATCGCGCCCGGGAACCACGATGCCCTGCTCCCGGGGTCGCTGTACCGACGCGTCGAGTGGCCATCCAACGTGACCGTGTTCGCCGGTACGGAGTTCGAGCCCGTGGAGCTCACCGACGGGGTCACGGTCTGGGGACTGGCGCACCGCGAGCCGGCATGGCAGGGCGACCCGCTGGCGGGTGCACCCGCGACGTCGGGATCAGGCGTGCATCTCGCGCTGTTTCATGGCGCCGAGCTCGGTTCGCGTCCCGAGGGAAAGTCGATCCATGGTCCGTTCCACGCGGAGCGAATCCGCGAGGCCGGCTTCGCCGCGGCGCTCTGCGGCCACTACCACCGACGGCGTCTGGACTCGAGTTCGGGGCTGCTCTACCCCGGGACCCCGGAACCACTCGGCTTCGACGACGAGGGTGGACGCGGGCCGGTGGTGGTCGAGGTCACCGGCCGAGGCGATGTCAGGTTCACGGCTCACGACACCAACCGATGGTCGGTGTTCACCGTGGAGTGCGACGCGGAGGAATGCGGCTCCGTGGAGGCGGTCATCGACGAGGTGACGATGCACTGCGGGTCGACGGGATTCATCGACCCTGAGCGGACCATGATCCGGGTCGACCTCAGCGGCGCGATCGATGCATCGGTTTCGCTGGATGCATTCACCGTGGAGATGGCGGTCCGGGAGCGCCTCAACCTCGCCGCGGTGAAGGTGCGCGATCTCACGTCGCCGTTCATCGATCTCGAATCCGCGCTGCACGAGGAGAGCACGCGAGGAGCGTTCGTGCGAGCCGCAACGGCCGCGGCAGCGGATGCGGATCCCGATGAGGCCCTGGTGCTCGAGGACGCGCTCCGCTACGGGCTGATGGCGCTGTCCGGCTCGGAGGTCGGGTTGCGATGATCCTGGAGCGTCTCGAGATCACCGGCTTCGGATCGCTCCACGAGCTCACCACCGACATGCACCCGCGCGTTACGGTCATCACTGGCCGGAACGAGTCGGGCAAGTCAACGCTGCTCAGAGCGGTGCGCGGGGCGTTGTACGGGATCGATGCGGGCGGCCAGGGTCGCGCGGTCGATCGCAGCGACTGGGCGCGCTACGAGCCATGGACGCGAGGGGGATACGGCCTCGCCTTGACGTACAAGCTCGACGACGGACGTCGCATCCGGGTGGCCCGGCGCCTGGATACGCGTGAGCAGTCCGTCCAGGTGCTCGAGCTCGGTGGATCGGAGCTCACCGACGAGCTGCGCAGCGGGCGCGCGGTGACGCCCGGCCGCTTCCACCTGGGCATCGACGAGACGGTCTTCTGCGCAACCGCGTGGCTTGGCGACGACGGACTCCGCATCGACGCTCCTGAAAGCGCCCGCCAGCGCGCAGGACAACTCCAGGAGGCGATCGAGCGGCTCGCCGACACGCGCCGGGGCGTGACCGCGGCGCAGGCGCTGGTCCGCATCCGCGAGGCGATGGACCGGGTGGGATCCGAGCGCCGCACCGCGAGTCCTCTTGGTGTCGCGACGGCACGGCTTCGAACGCTCGATCGCATCATTGCCGACGCTCGAGCGAGGCTCGCTGCGGTCGCCGTCGACCAGGAGCGCCTCGCCGCACTCGACGCAACCCTGGCCACCGAGACGGAGCACTGGGTCGCTGCCGAGCGAGCGCGCATCGCGGGAAGGCTTGCGGAGGTCGCCGCTCGTCGGGTGCGCCTGACGGAGATGGTTCGAGAGGCCAAGCTCCAGATGGCTGAGCTCGAGGCGACGGCGTCCTACGCAAGATTCCCCCTGGACGTCGAGACCGAGGTGACCGCACTCGGTGGCGAGCTCGCGCAGGCGAGGTCGAACGCCAAAGGTGCCGAGACACGCTGGCAGGCGGCGGTCGATCGGCTGCGCCCGGTCCGGTCACGGCGCGCGGAGATCGCGGCCGGGATCGCAGCGATCGGCCCAATGGGCGAGCTCGACGCGGATACCGGTGAGCGATCGCAGCGCCTGCGCGGCGAGCTGATCGCTGTCGCGGACGCCGCGCGCCGCACGGGCGGTGACGACGCTCGCGAAGCCGGACTCCGCCGAGAGATCGCCGCGACCGGGCTCCGCGGCCTGCCGGCGAAGGTCATCGACGAGCTGCTCCCCAACCTGGAAGCGGCCGGGCGTGGCGGGCGTATGTTTGCCGCCGGCGCCGTCCTGGTTGCCGCCCTGGCGGCGCTGATTGCTGCCGGGCTGGATCGCGCCCACTTCGCGCTGGCGGCAACACTCGCCGCGGTCGTCGGGGGCCTGCTCACCGCGGCCTGCGGCCGGCGTGCCTGGGTGCGGTCACGGTCCGCGTCGCGGGCCCGGGCCGCGGCAGCGGCGCTTGCCCTCGAGGCAGGCATCGATCCGGCAGAACTGGCCCGGCTGCAGGATCGGCTTCCGGTGCTCCGCACCCTGCACGCGGCTCTCGACGACGCTGAGCGGCGCCACCTCGCTCCGTCGAGGCGACGCTGAGGCGCTGCAGGTCGCGCTGGCATCGCTGCTTGAACGCTCCCGCGCGCTCGCCGCCGAGGCGGGTGCGGTCGAGGCCCACCACGGGTCGGGGGCGACCCCGGACGCCATGATCTCAAACGCGCAGCGCGTCCTCGACCGGGTCGACTTCCTCGTGCTCCAGGCGCGGCGGCGCGACGAGCTCGTCGCGGAGGACGCCGTGCTCGCCGCCGAGGAGTCGGCGTGCGCGCAGTCGAGCGAGGATGTCGACCGCGCCGCGCGGGCAGTTGCCAACCTCGAGGTCCGCCTCAGGACGATCCTCAAGTCTGCCGGCATCGGGATCCCCGATGGTGACCCGACAGGCGCGCTGGACGCCTTCCACCACGGGTGTGACGCTCGGCGCCGTCACGACGCGGCGCGCCGCCGGCTCGATGACCTGCAGCGATCGGCGCACGGACTGGGCGGCGATGCGGCGATGCTCGAGAGTCTCGAGACCGAGCTGGCGGATCAGCTGATGCAATGTGGCGGCGATCCCGGCGATGCGCTCGCCGCTGCGCCACCCGACGCGGCCACCCTCCAGGCGCTCGACCTCGAGGCCGAACGGGCGCGGCGAGCGTCCGCGTCTGCGGGCGACCAGGCTCGCGAGCTGCGTGCCCGCCTCGGCGGCGTGCTCGACACGCTCCCCGCGATCGCGGACCTCGAGGATGAGCGCGACGCCTGCGAAACGGCACGCGATCGCGGCCTGCGCCAGCTCAAGGCCCTTCGCCGGGCAGCCGACCTGATCGAGGCGGCGTCCCGCGTCACCCACCGGGAGTTCGCTCCGCGCCTGGCCAAGTCACTGGGAAGCCGTCTCAGCCTGCTCACCGGCGCGCGCTACGTCGATGTCAACGTCGACACCGACCACTTCGCCCTGGGCCTGCTGGGCCGCGAGCGGCCCGACATGGTGCCGCTCGACGCGGTGTCGCACGGCACCCGTGACCAGGTCGCCCTGCTGTTGCGACTTGCGCTGTGTGAGGTGCTCGGCGGCGGGGGCGAGCGGACGCCGCTCCTCCTCGATGAACCTCTCCTGACCTCGGACCCGGTGCGTCGCGACCTGTTCATCGAGTTTTTGCACGACCTGTCTGCAACCCACCAGGTCCTGCTGAGCACCGCCGACCCCGCGATGGTCGAGGCTGTCACACGAGTCACCGCTGGTGATTGCTCCGTGGTGCGCCTCGAAGACCCACCTGTGCTCGACGTGATCGGCGGCGCGCATTCGCTCGGGCGCCACAGCGCGAGGATGCGATTGCTCGCGGGTCAGGGGTGAGCGTCGAGGCCGCCGCCGGCGAGGACGACGCCGGTCAGAGTGCCCTGGCGATGCGCACCAGCCCCTCGAGCTCGGAGACCTCCTCGCTGAAGAGCGGTATGCGCACGACGGGTACCTCCCCGAGCCGGCTCAACCTCGTCAGCTGACGCAACTCGCGCTGCGCCAGAGTGTGGCGGGCGAGAAACGTCCTGCCGATGAATCTGGCAGTGTCGGCGGAGACTCGGGTGTGGAGGTGATCGGTCAGCCAGGCGGCCACCTTGGGATCCTCGACAAGGGTGGTTGCCGCGGCGACGCCACCGGTGTCGCGGAACACATCTGGAAGCACGCGGTTGACCACCATTGCGCGCAGCGGCATCTTGAATTCGCGCAGCTTGGTGCAGAAGAACTCGGCCTCGCTGAAGGGCCCCTGCTCGAGGGTGGTGATCACGACGAAGCCTGTCTGGGGACTGCGCAACAGCCGGTACACCGATCGCGCCCTGCCCTGAATGCCGACGTAGAGTAGCTGCAACTGCTGCACGAAGTCGGACACCTCGGCGAGCACCTCGGCGCCGAGCAAGCGGTCGGCAAGCCGGAGGAACGGTGCGGCTGCAAAGTTCATGGCGCGAAAGCCGAAACGTGACGGCCCGCCCGACAGCAGCGACAGCAGGCGCGAGCCGACGTAGTCGGTGAGACGCGTCGGCGCCTCGAGAAAGTCCAGCGCATTGCGCGAAGGAGGCGTGTCGACCACGATGCAGTCGTACTCACCGGCGTCGTGGAGCTCGTACAGCGCCTCGATCGCCGCGTACTCGTGGGACCCGACAAAGGAATCGGTGATGCGCTGGTACAGCGGATTGCGAAGGATGCGCTGCGTGGTTGCGCGATCCGGTGAGTAGCGCTCGACCATGCGATCCCACGCCTGCTTCATGTCGAGCATCGCCGCCTCGAGGTCGCCGGTGATGGTGATCCCGGCTCGACTGCAGTCGCGCCTTGGGGATGCGCACCGGGTCGGCGCCGATGCCCTGGATGCCCAGGGCCGTGGCGAGGCGTCGTGCCGGGTCGACGGTGAGCACCAGGACGCGCTTGTCCTCAGCGGCGGCGATGGCCATGCCGAGTGCTGCGCTCACCGTGGTCTTGCCGACACCGCCGCTGCCGCAGCAGATCACCACGTCGAGCGGCGATAGCACGGCGCCCCAATCCGGCAGCCTCCCTGCGCACGCTCCTGCGCCGCTCGGGGACGTGGCCGGTCTCCGCGGCGCTCATGCCAGCCGGACGCTGAGCGCGTCGGCAACTGCTCGAGTCGTCGTCAGCCCGGTCCGATCCACGATGAACGGAACCGGCACGACCGGCATGGGGAGCTTGCTCCGAAGCTGGCGCATGTAGCGAGCGGTCGTGTCGTACAGGTGCGACTGGAGGTCGATGGCAGCCTCGAGTGGAACCGGCGACCCGCCGAGACGCTGCGTGAGCTCCGCCGCGTTGTCCGGGTCGATCAGCGCGTGGCCGAGACGGCGATGTGCGGCGGTCACCGGCTCGTCGACCGCACGATTCAGCACGCAGATGTCGACGGCCACACCTGAACCCTTGCGCAGGCGCTCGTGCAGCTCGATCGCCTCAGCAACGGGCATCTCTTCAGGAAGCGCGCACAGCACCACGGTGGTGCGGCGCGAATCCCGGATCAGGCCGTCGATCCACTCGACCTGCGCGCGAATGATGCCGCCTCTGACGAGTGTGAGCATCGCCTTCGCGGCTGCAAGATGTGATTCCGCCTGGCCTCCCGCGGCACAGTCGACGAGGATGAGGTCCCACACCGGCGCGGTCGACCCGGGCTCCTTGCGACGCTCCTCGTAGGCGATCTTGCCGACCACGAGCATGTCGCGCGGACCGGGAACGCCGGTGGCGATGAAGTCGAACACGCGCGCGAGCGGAGTCAGGCGGGTCACGCGCGGAACCTTGAAATAGATGTTCAGGTATTCCTGGAACAACTCGTCCGTGCGCAACTCCAGGACCGAGAGGTCGTGCTGGACGACACGCGGTGCGAACCCGGCGGGAGGTGACCCGAGCGCGGCGGCGAGGTCACCCTTCGCGTCGACGTCGATTGCGAGCACCCGCTTGCCGGCACGTGCGCCGAGGAGAGCCAGAGCCGCGGTCATCGTGCTCCGGCCGGTTCCTCCCTTGCCCGCGACGAAGATGACCCGCCGCTTGAGCAGCGTCGCGAGGTCGATCCGCTCTCCGGCGATGGCGCGCCTAACCGCCGTTGACGGTCTCCAGGACCTCCGCGGCGTGCCCGCTTGGCTTGACATCCCGCCACTCGCGCTCGATGGTGCCGTCCGGTCCGATCAGCAGGGTCGTTCGCGCCACACCCATGTACTGGCGCCCCCTGAACTTCTTCTCCACCCAGAGGCCCTGCGAATCGATGAGGCGCCGCTCGGGGTCGCTGATCAGCGGGATGCCGAGTGAGCACTTCCTGATGAAACGCTGGTGGCTCTTCGCCGTGTCCGGCGAGACACCGTAGACCGGCACCCCCGCCGCCGCGAACGCGTCGTTGAGGCGGGTGAACTCCTGACCCTCGATGGTGCAGCCGGGCGTGTCGTCCTTCGGATAGAAGTAGAGGACGGTGCGATGGCCCTCGAGATCGGCGTTGCTCACGCGGCCGCCTGCACTGGTCTCGAGGTCGAAATCAGGGAGTCGCGCCCCGACCGTCATGGTTCTGGATCCTCCGTTCGCGCCCGCGGTGGTGGCCCAGTGTAGGCGAGCGCCAGCGGGCGGCCGCTCGCCGGGACGTGGGCGTCGCCCTCCCTATACTCGGCCCGTGCCCTCGAACTCCCGTCCCGGCGCTGCAGCGACGAAGAAGGCGGCGACAGCGCGACAGCGGGTTGATCCGACCCAGCCCCGTCCCGTCCCGATGCTGCTGCGCTACATCTCGTGCGGGCTGCTCTCCCTCGCCGGCGGTGCCGCCTGGCGCTTCACCCTCTCGCCCAACGCCGTCGGGATCGTCACCGCCTTCGCCGGGATCTTCTTCCTGCTGCTGGGATTCCTCGTCGGCGGGATCTACTGGTACGCGCACGACCTTCGAGTGCGCAAGCGCACGCCGGAGCTGATGCCGGACGAGCGGCTCGTCTTCTCCTTCGTCGTGTTCGTGATGATGCCGTTCGCGGTGCTCGCGCTCATCGGCGTGATCTGGCTGCTCTCACTGCTGATCGGGGTCCACTGAAGATCGGCGCCGCCGCGGATCGATGAGCGCGGTCAGTTGAGGAAGGCGCGAAGCCTGCCGGCGACCTCGGTCATGGCGGTGCGATCAGGGCACGTTTCGGGCGCCTCGTCGAGATAGGCCGTGATGTCGGTGAGCGCAGCGACGACCTTGCCCATCCGCCACAGGAGCAATCCACGGTCGCGGCGTTCGGCGGGCGACGGCACCAGGTCGACGCATCGGTCGGCGGCGCGCAACGCCTGGTCCCAGCATTCGAGGCTCGTGTAGCAGCGGCGCAGGTTGCGCGACATGCGCGCGAGCATGTCTCGGGCGCTCGCACGCGCCACCTGAGACGGTTCGAGGCGTTCGATCTCCTGCCCCGTCGACGTCGTGACCAGCCGTTTGACGTCCTCTTCGTCGAGTGGCTCACCGCTGGCGACGGTGTCGAAGAGGTGTCCGTTGACGCGGACCACGAAGTGCCCGGGAAGGTTCACCCCCTCCACGGGGATGGCGGCGCGGACGCCGACCGCGATCCAGATGGCCGAACAGGCAATCGGGACCCCCGCTCCACGTTCGAGCACCGTGTGAAGGTAGTGGGCGCGTGGGTCGCCACCTCCCGCGCCACGCAGGCGGAGCCGGTCGCGCAGCAGGGCACCGACCAGTGGGGCGTCGGACGGGCTGCACCCATCGAGCCCGCACCGCGAGCGCAACTCGCCGGCGAGCTCGTCGAGGCGCTCGAGCCATCGCTCCGGCTCCACGCCGGGGCAATCGTCGGCCGCGAGCCAGAGGGCACCCTCGGCGATATCGCCGTCGCGCGCGGCACATTCGAGCACCGCCTCGCGTGGCTCCAGTCCCTGCATGGCCGGTAATCATGCTCCGCGACCACCGTGCATGGGCATTTCCCACAGGAGCCCAGGCGGGTCGGCTCCACTAGACTGACCGTGTGCTGCTCGAGGAGATCGCCGGCCCAGAGGACCTGCGCGGGCTCGGCCCGGAAGATCTGACCCGGCTCTGCGCCGAGATTCGTGAAGAGCTGATCACCGCCGTGTCGCGCACCGGAGGTCACCTCGGTCCCAATCTCGGCGTGGTCGAGCTCACGGTCGCGATGCACAGGGTCTTCGAGAGCCCGCGCGACGCGATCATCTTCGACACCGGGCACCAGGCCTACGTGCACAAGATGCTGACCGGGCGGCTCGACCGGTTCGACACGCTCCGCCAGCAGGGCGGCCTCAGTGGGTACCCGTCGCGGCAGGAGTCCGAGCACGATCTGATCGAGAACTCGCACGCATCAACCGGGCTCAGCTACGCGCTGGGATTCGCCACGGCGCGCGAGTTGCGCGGCGACACCGGCAAGGTGGTCTGCGTCGTCGGCGACGGAGCCCTCACCGGCGGCATGGCGTACGAAGCGCTCAACAACATCGGCCAGTTGAAGCCCGAGATGGTGATCATCCTCAATGACAACGGCCGGAGCTACGCCCCGACGGTCGGCGGCATCGCGGAGAACCTCGGACATCTGCGCCTGTCACCGCGCTATGAGGCCGCCAAGGATGCGGCGGGGAACGCATTGCGCTCACTCCCGGCGGTCGGGCACTCGGCGTACGAGACCGCGCGACGCATGAAGAACTCACTCAAGCAGCTGGTTGCGCCGATCTCGCTGTTCGAGACGCTCGGCCTCAAATATGGTGGGCCGATCGACGGGCACGATCTCCAGGCCGTCGAGAAGGCACTCCGCGATGCCGCGCGCATCCGCGGGCCGGTGGTCGTGCACGTTGTGACCAACAAGGGTCAGGGCTACGGTCCCGCAGTTGCGGACAAGATTGACAAGTTCCATGGGGTCTCGACGTTCGACCCGGACAGCGGCACAGCGGTCAAGAAGGGCCTCGACTGGACCGACGTCTTCGGCGATGCGCTCTGCAGGGCGGCCGAAACCGACGAGCGCATCGTCGCGATCACCGCCGCGATGGCATCATCGACGGGACTCCTCGAGTTCGCGCAGCGCTTTCCGGAGCGCTTCTTCGATGTCGGTATCGCCGAGCAGCACGCCGTGACGTTCGCAGCCGGGCTCGCGATGCGCGGCCTGCGTCCCGTCGTCTGCATCTACTCGACGTTCCTGCAGCGCGCGTTCGACCAGGTCGCATGTGACGTCGCGTTGCACAAGTTGCCGGTGACCTTCGTCATCGATCGTGCGGGGATCACCGGCGCCGACGGGCCGTCGCATCACGGCATTCTCGACCTCGCCTATTTGCGCTGCATTCCCGGCATGACCATTTCGGCGCCCAGCTCGCCGAACGAGTTGCGCAGGATGTTCGCGACTGCGATGGCGTATGAAGGGCCGTTCTCACTGCGCTTCCCGCGCGGCCCCGCGCCGTCCGACAGCAGCGAACCGATCGAGCCGGTCTCAGTCCCGAGCATCGTCACTCGCCACCGCGGCCGGGATCTCGCACTCTTCGCGGTCGGCAAGATGGTGGCGGTCGCGATGCAGGCACAGGAGCAGCTCGGCGCCCTCGGAATCTCGACCACGGTGGTCGATGCGCGATTCGTCAAGCCGCTTGCGCCAGAGCTGAGCGCGATCGCCGCGCGCCACCGCGCGGTCATCACCGTCGAGGATGGCGTCGCCAGCGGCGGCTTCGGGTCCGCGGTGACCGAGATGCTCGCCGGCGACGGCGTCATGGTGCCCATCGTGCGGATGGGCCTCCCCGACCGGTTCATCGAGCACGGCGCGCAGGCCGCGCTGCTCGGACAGCTTGGGCTCGACGCCGACGGCATCGCGGCGGCGGCACTCGCGCTCCTGCCCGCGACCGAGGTGCTCGCGGGCTGACCGGTCGGACCGAGCAGCGCGAGACCATGGACGACAGTCGCACACCCTCCACCCGCTCGCAGGACAGGGAATTGGGATCTGGTTCCGATCCCGCCCTCGAGATCACGCTGCTGCAGCACGAGCTCGACGAGGCTCGGCTCCAGAACGTCCGGCTGCGACAGTCGTTGCTCGAGCCGCCGTACTCACAGCTTCGCTCGGTCATCCGCCAGTATCCGCAGGCGTCGAAGACGGCGATCAAGGCGCTCAACGTGGTCACCGGGACGGGACGGATCAACTTCCACCGCAGGGCGCTCGCGCGGTTGCAGTATCCGCGCGATCTGCGCGAGATGGAACGCTCCGGTCTGTTCGACGCGGACTGGTACCAGGCGAACTACCCGGAGGTCGCGCGCTCCGGGATGAGCCCGCTCCGTCACTACGCGCTCATCGGCGCGGCCCAGGGATGGGATCCGGGCCCGCGCTTCTCCACCGACTTCTATCTGGAACACAACCCCGACGTGTCGCGCGGGACCAATGCGCTGCTCCACTACCTGCGCCACGGACAGGCGCGCGGGAGCAAGATCGCGCCGTCGACGGTGGAGCGGCAGTGGCTGACGCTCACGCTCGACGAGCGCTTCCCGAACCTCCGTCCACTCCATGTGTACGCGAGCACCTCGGCACCGAAGCGCATCTCGATGGTGACCGACAGCATCAACAGCGGCAGCCTGTTCGGCGGGGTCGGCACGGCATTGATCTTCGCCACGCTGCTGGCCAGGCGCATGGAGCGACCCCTGCGCATCATCACTCGCTCGGAGCCGCCGACCCCCGCAAACTGCCGAACCGTGCTCGAGGCCAACGGGATTCCATGGCAGGGTGACGTCGACTTCGTCTTCTCCTCGCGCGACACGTCGAACGGGCGTCTCGTCGATGTCGTGGACGGCGATCTCTTCGTCACCACGTCGTGGTGGACGACTTCTGCAGTTCGCGCCTCGGTCGATCCGGCGAACATCATCTACCTTGTCCAGGAGGACGAGCGGCGCTTCTACCCGGAGGGCGACGAGTTGATCCGGTGCGCGGAAGTCCTCGCCGACCCGCGCATCACCTGCGTCGTCAACTCCAAGCCCCTCTTTGACTATCTCTTCGGTGCTGCTGACCGTCATCAGCGAGCGCCCACGTGGTTCGAGCCCGCGTTCCCGGCCTTCCTGACACCGCGCGAACAGTCCGCCCCGGGCAAACGCAAGTTCATCTTCTACGCGCGACCGAAGAATCTCCGCAACCTGTACTACCGCGGCCTCGAGGCGATCTCGGGCGCCATCGAATGCGGCCATCTCGACCCCGCGGCATGGGACTTCTTCTTCATCGGCAGGGACCTGGAGCCGGTCGCCCTGCCCCGGGGCGTCCGCCCGACGCTCATCGAGAACCTGGGCTGGCACGACTACCAGCAACTGCTCCGCCGCATGGACCTCGGGCTGTCGCTGATGGCGTCGCCGCACTCGAGCTATCCGCCCCTCGACCTGGCCGCTGCGGGCGCGGCCGTGGTGACGAACACCTTCGGACCCGACAAGCGGTCACTCGATCAGTACTCGACAAACATCATCTGTTGCGATCCCGACGTGGCCAGCCTGGTCGCCGGCATCGGTCAGGGCGTCGCTCTCGCCAACGACGTTGCTCGCCGGAGTGCAAACCACCGCACGAGCAAATTCCTGACCGACTGGAGCGCCGTCTTCGCACCGATCTGCGATCAACTCGCGGGTGCGCTCTCCGCCACGAAAGCATAGCGGTGCGGACCAGGGCAGCTCCGCCGGAGTTTCCGGATCCGTGGGCGCCGAGCATCGATGAGCGTGTCCGCAGGGTCTCGACACCAGGCGCGCACACCGTCGCCTACCTCTACGAGGTTCCGGACACGAGCACGTTTCGCTATCGCGTGTTCAACATGGTCGAGGCACTCGGCCTCGAAGATGAGAGTCAACCCATCTCGGCGACCTGGTTCACGCGAGCCGAGCTGCCGATACTCGAGCGTCTCATCGATGAGGTCCGCACGCTGGTCATCTGCCGGACGCGATACACGGCGCGGCTTGACAGCCTCGTCGCGCGTGCACGTGCCGCCGGGTGCCGTGTCCTGTTCGACGTCGACGACCTGATCTTCGACACCAGGTACGTGAGCCTCGTCCTGGAAACGCTCGATCGCAACCCCGGGGAGGCGATGCTCGACGAGTGGTTCGCCTCGATGTCGCGAATCGGGGCGCTGCTGCGCCTCTGCGACGGAGCCATCTCCACCAACCAGTTCCTCTCCGCACGCATCGAGGACTTCGCCCAGCTTCCCGCCTGGGTCGTTCCCAACTTCCTCAATGACCTGCAATTGGAACGGGCCGCGGAAGTCCGCCGCAACCGGCATGCATCCGATCTGCCGGGTCGGGTCACGACCATCGGCTACTTCAGCGGGACACCGACGCACAACCGCGACTTCGAGCTCGTGTCGACCGCGCTTGCTCGAGTCATGACCCGCCACGCCGACGTGCGTCTGCGCATCGTCGGGTTCCTCGACGTCGGGCCCGCCCTGCGCGGCTTCGGCGATCGCATCGACATCCTCCCGCTCACCGACTTCCTGACGCTGGAGACACTGATCGGCGCCACCGGGCTCAACGTCGTCCCCCTGCAGACCAACGCGTTCAGCAACTCGAAGTCCGAGCTGAAATACTTCGAGGCCGCGATTGTCGAGACCCCGACGTTTGCGACTCCGACGTACAGCTTTCGACTCGCGATCGAGGATGGCGTGAACGGATATCTCGTCGATTCATACGACTGGGAGGATCGGCTCGAGCAGGCCGTGTGCGGCGACCTCGACCTCGCCGGCGTTGCCGAGCGCGGGCTCGCGCACACATTGCGCTGGTACACGCCCGCCGCGCAGGTCGGCGCCATCCGCGACGCGGTGCTCGGCACCTCGGGCCACAGCTAGACTGCTCGCATGTCGCTTCGCTGGCAGAACGTCGTCATCGACTGCACCGACCCGTTGCTGGTTGCCTCGTTCTGGAGCGAGGCGCTCGGCCTCGAACTGCACGGGCCCGAAGACGGCGAGTTGTGGATCGAGCCGGGAGGTGACAGCCCGGACATCCTGTTCCTCCACGTGCCCGAGGGAAAATCGGTCAAGGACCGCATCCATCTCGATCTGCGTCCCGACGACCAGGACGCCGAGGTCGAGCGCCTCATCTCCCTCGGTGCCCGGCGGATCGATATCGGTCAAGGCGACGTCAGCTGGGTGGTGATGGCCGACCCGGAGGCGAATGAGTTCTGCGTCCTCCGTCCCCGCGAGAGCGCCGGCACCGCGTGATCGTCGCGATCGATCCTCGGGCCAGATGCTCAAAGAAATCCAAGCAACTCCGAGAAAGACAATAAGTAAAAGGAGGGGCCGGGTCGAGGTAACCCGGCCCCCCTGTCCAGGAAGGAGTGTGCTGAGAAGTTCTGAGCGCGTCGCTCAGGCGTCGTAGTACAGGGCGAACTCGTAGGGATGTGGCCGAAGCGCCACCGGGTCCACTTCGTTCTCGCGCTTGTACGAGATGTACATGTCGATGAGGTCCGGGGTGAACACGCCACCCTCGGTGAGGAACTCGTTGTCGACCTCGAGGGCGTTGAGCACCTCGGTCAGCGAACCGGGGAGATCCTTGACCCGTGCCTTTTCCTCGCCTTCGAGCTCGTACAGGTCTGCCTCGACAGGTGCCGGCGGCTCGATCCTGCGCTTGACTCCGTCGAGCCCGGCCATCAGGCAGGCCGCGAACGAGAGGTATGGGTTGCTCATCGGGTCGGGGGAGCGGAACTCGAGGCGGCGCGCGGCCGGCGCCGCGCTGTAGGTCGGGATGCGAACGCATGCGCTCCGGTTGCGGGCGCTGTACGCGAGCTTGATGGGCGCCTCGTACCCGGGCACCAGGCGCCGGTAGCTGTTGGTGGTGGGCGCTGCGAACGCGAGGACCGCCGGCGCGTGCATGAGCAGGCCGCCGATGTACCAGCGAGCCGTGTCGCTGAGCAGCGCATAGCCGTCCTTGTCGTAGAAGAGCGGGACACCATCCTTCCAGAGCGACTGATGGGTGTGCATGCCGCTGCCGTTGTCACCGAAGAGCGGCTTGGGCATGAAGGTCGCCGTGTAGCCGTTCTCGTAGCAGACGTTCTTGACGATGTGCTTGTAGATGAGCACCTTGTCGGCCATGTTCACCAGCGAGTTGAAGCGCATGTCGATCTCGGTCTGACCGGCGGTGCCGACCTCGTGGTGGTGGACCTCGATCGCGACGCCCGCGTCGATGAGTGCGAGCACGATCTTGCTGCGCAGATCCTGCAGCTTGTCGATGGGCGGCGTCGGGAAGTAGCCCTGCTTCAGCTTCGGGCGGAAGCCGAGGTTGGCGGTGCCGTTCTTGCCGGTGTTCCAGATGCCCTCGTCGGAATCGATGTGGTAGTAGCCCTCGTGCGTGTTCTGGTCGAAGCGCACCGAGTTGAAGATGTAGAACTCGAGCTCAGGGCCCCAGTACGACGTGTCGGCGATCCCGGTGCTGAGCAGATACTCCTCCGCCTTTCGCGCCACAAAGCGCGGGTCGCGGCTGTAATCCGCGAGCGTGAGCGGGTCCTTGATGTCGCAGACGATCGCCAGCGTCGGAATCTCGAGCGTGCCGTCGACAAAGGTGCGCCCCGGGTCGGGGAACAGGAGCATGTCGCTCTCGTAGATCTTCTGGAAGCCGCGGATGCTCGACCCGTCGAATCCGATGCCCTCCGAGAACAGCGCCTCCGTCAATTCGCCGACCGGGATGCTGAAGTGCTGCCAGCTGCCGAGCAGGTCGGCGAAGCGAAGATCCACGATCTTGATGCCGAGCTCGCGCGCGTTCCTGATGACGTCGGCGGGCTTGGCTTTGCTGGTCGCTGTCGGAGACATCGCGCGCCTCACCTCGTTTGCAACTCTCACGGCTAAGGACTTGTCGATGGCCATTGGACTCCTTCCGCGGGCATTGGCTGACACACCGCCGCCACCGAGTGGACCCCTCGGCCGCCGCGGCACACTACGAGATGCAGACTAGGGGTCTCGCGGGCGGCGGACTATGGTCTTGCAGACCTATGATTCCCGGGAATGGCTTGTGCGCACCGCACAAACCAAGATCAGCTCAGCGGTCGCTCAGGGAGCGACGGGAGGCTTGACGTCCGCCACCTGGGATCGGGCGAGCGCCTTGTCCTTGAAGTAGATCTTGTTGATGTCGACAAAGGCGATCTGCGTCTCGGGCACATCCTCTTCGGCGTAGATGGCGTCGACCGGGCACGGATCCACACACGCGCCGCAGTCGATGCATTCGTCGGGGTCGATGAAGACCATCCGGTCCTCGGCCGCCTCGTGAATGCAATCCACGGGGCACACCTCGATGCAGGACTTGTCCTTGAGGTCGACGCAGGTCTCCGTGACGATGTAGGTCATAGCCGTCTTGAGTTTACCAAGGGGAACTCGCTGCACTCGACGTAACCGCCTCCCGTACTCCTTTCGAGGCGCTGCCCAAGGCGGTCCAGTGGTGCTGTCCGGCGTCCGAAGGAGCATCGACAGTGAGGGGTAGTCACATCCTGAGACGCCTGGTCATGGTGGCGATCCCGGCCACCGGGCTGCTGCTCGGTCAGGTCGCGGCGGCGGCGTCGGGCCCGTTCATCGGGCCGCTCACGCATGTCACCAGCCTCGGCTCGACCGTGCCCCATAACGGCGACCTCAACCCATACGGCATGGCCGTCGTGACCCAGGACTCCGGCCGGCTGGACGCCGGAAACGTGCTCGTGAGCAACTTCAACGCATCGTCGAACGCGCAGGGAACCGGGACGACGATCGTTCAGATGACCCCGGACGGCAGCCGATCGGTCTTTGCGCACATCACATCCGAAGACGTGCGCGGCAGATGCTCAGGCGGCGTCGGGCTCACGACGGCGCTCGCGATCCTGCAGCACCGATGGGTCATCGTGGGATCGCTCCCGACCTCCGACGGCACCTCGGCCACCGCGAAGGCCGGCTGCCTCATCATTCTCAACAGCAACGGCAACGTCGTCGAGACGCTCAACGACGCTTTCGGCATCAACGGGCCATGGGATCTCACCGCAGTCGATCGCGGAGCTGACTCGTTCGTCTTTGTGACCAACGTGCTCAACGGCACGGTCGCAGCCGGCGGCGCGGTGGTCAATCGCGGCACCGTCGTCAGGATCGTGCTGCACACCGCCGGCCACGCCAAGCCACGGGTCGCTGTCGAGCACGGTCGTGGGCTCCGGCTTCGCGGAGCGGACCGACTCCGCAGCATTGGTGGTCGGACCGACGGGCGACGCGGTGACCGCCTCGGGAACGCTCTATGTCGCGGATACCGCCGACAATCGCATCGCGGCGATCCCTGACGCCTTCACCAGGAAGGGCACGGCGATGACCGGCACCGACGTCACCAGCAACGGCATGCTGAATTCGCCGCTCGGCCTGACCCTCGCGCCCAACGGCGACATCCTCACCGTCAACGCCGGAGATGGACGCATCGTCGAAACGACACCTGCAGGCGCGCAGGTCGCGTTCCAGTGGCTCGACATAAGCGGATCGCCGCCGGGGAGCGGCGCCCTCTTCGGACTCGCCGTAACTCCCACCCGCAACGGTGTGTACTTCGTGGACGACGCGACCAACACGTTCGAGTTGCTCCACTAACAGTCCGCGCCGCCGACCAAGGGCGCTCAGCTACCCGGGACTCCCTCCGGCTCCGGCTGAGCGCCCCGTGCGGCCCCCGCCTGGAGCACATCTCGGATGCGGAGACAGAGGTGCAGATTGAGACGGGTCGCGGGGTCATCGAGACGGAGCCGGCCCACCTCCTCGATGCGACGCAGGCGGTAGAGCACGGTGTTGCGGTGCAGCTTCAGGCGCTGCGCGGTCTCGGTCGGTGACCCGTTGGCCTCGAAGTACGCGTCGAGCGTCGCCATCAGCTCGGCGTTCGATTTTTCGTCGTAGGCGACCAGGTCGCCGACGCTGCTTCGGTAGTAATCGCTGAGCTCGGGGTGCTGCGCCATCGCGAAGAGAAGGCGATGAAGGCCGAGGTCGGCGAAGCTCGCCTGCCGCCCCGGGCCGAGCAGGCGGCGGCTCATCTCCAGCGCGTGCTCAGCCTCGCGGAAGGACAGGCGCACCCCCGAAGCGCCTTCGTGGATGCGACCGAGTCCGAGCGAGGTCGTCGCGTCTCCGGTGGCGCGAGCGCACTCGCTGCGCACCAGCTCGGCGAATCGATACATGGCGTCGACGGCTCCGCCGGGGTCCGGCATGACCACCACGCAGACCGCGTCCTCGTGAGCTGCGACAAGCGCGCGAACCTCGCGACGGGCGACCACGTTCTGCGCGGCGCGGAGCGCTCGCGGCTCCCAGGACGACGACGACACGGCGCCGCGGAGCGCGATCACGGTCACCTGCTGGGACAGGTCGGCACCGAGCCGGCGTGCCCGCTCGAGCGCAACCCGCTCTGACGAGTACGACCCGGTGAGCAGCGAGGCGATGAACTCGCCCTCGAGCTTGTCGCGGGTCTCGGTCACCGCGCGCTCGCGGTCGAACTCGATGGCGCATGCCGACGCCGCTCTCGCCACCGCGAGACGCGCGATCTGATCGAGGCGGTGCTCCTCGCCGATCACGCAGACGAAGCCGCCGACCCCGCTGCGCATCGGCACCGGGCTCACCAGCGACGCAAGTCCGTCTCGCCCGACGGTGAATTCGCGGACCGGGGGATCGGCACCGACCGCAGCGATCGTTCCGCCCCAGCGCCGCAGCGCGTCGGCTCCCGCTTCGACGTCGGCGAGCAGCGCCTCGTCAGTGACCGTGAGATGGCGCACCTCGCCGGCCTCGTCGAGCCACGCACCAGGGAGGCGAGTGACCTCGGAGAGACGCTCGATGATCTTGTCAGGACCAGCCCCACCGAGCGCGAGATCCATGAGCTCCAGCTGCAGCTCCTGGGCTCGTTCGTGGAGGAGGGCGCGCTGGTCGAGGATGAAGCGAACGCAGGTGTGATGCGCGTCCGTGGCGTGGATCCCGTCGGGCAACCGGAGCAGCGGCATCATCAGGCGGTCGGCTGCGGCGATGCTCTCGACGGACACGTCGCCGACAACCGCCACGGCGACCCCACCCTTCTCCGCAAAGCTGACCATGACCTGGGGCAGATCGAGGCGCTCGTCGAGGAGGCGGATGCTCTTGACCGGCACGAAGGCGATCTCGCCGCCCTTGACCGCTTCGAACGCGGGCGGACGGGTGCGCAGCGCGCAGGCCCACTCAACCCTGCGTTCGAGGCCGCCGCCGCCGCCGAGCAGGTCGGTGCCTGACGGCAGGACCCCTCGCCAGACGTCCTTGACGGTGAGGGTGGGCGAGCTCACGGCATGAGCACCTGTCAGCAGCGCTCGAGGTACTGGTCGAGCTCCCAGGGCGTGACCTGCCCGCGGTACGCCTGCCATTCCAGGCGTTTTGCGGCGATGAACCGCTCGGCCAGGTGGTCCCCGAGCGCGTCGATGACGACTTCGTCGGATTCGAGCGCGTCGATGGCGTCCTTCAAGTTGTCGGGGAGCACGCCGACGTTGCGGCGCTCGAGCTCGGTCTCGTCGAATCCGTAGAGCGATTCCTCGACCGGCGCAGGAAGCGGCAGCCGGCGCTCGATACCGTCGATGCCGCAGCGGAGCATGACCGCGAACGCGAGGTACGGGTTGCACGAGGGATCGGGGCTGCGAAGCTCCACGCGGGTTGCCTCCGCGCGTCCGACATGCGGGACGCGAATGAGCGCGCCGCGGTTGGTCCGCGCCCACGAGATGAAGATCGGCGCCTCGAAGCCGCGCACCAGGCGCTTGTAGGAGTTCACCAGCGGTGCGAGCACGGCGCTGATGCCCGCCGCATGGTGGAGCTGCCCGGCGATGAAGTGCTGGGCAACCTCGCTGAGCCCGTACGCGTCGTCGCCGGCGAACGCATTCGCCGAATCGCGAATGCGCTCGAGGCTCTGGTGGACGTGCATCCCGCTGCCCGGCTTGCCGTCGAACGGTTTGGGCATGAAGGTGGCGATCACGCCGGACTGCCCCGCGACGGCTTTGAGCGCGTAGCGGAACGTGATCAGATCGTCGGCTGCCTTGAGCGCCGGCGCAGCGTCGATGTCGATCTCATGCTGGCCGCCGGCAATCTCGTGGTGGGAGGTGTTGACGGCGATGCCCATGCTCATCAACGCGCTGACCATGCGCTGGCGGAGATCGCGATTGCTGTCGCTCGAGAAGTCGAAGTACGAGCTGCGATCGTTGCGGGTCGGGACGAGCGATCCGTCGACGTCGCGTTCGAGCAGGAAGAACTCGACCTCCGGCCCGACGCGGTACTCGAACCCGAGGCGCTCGGCGTCCTCGATGGCTCGCCGCAGCACGCCACGCGGGTCGCCCTGGTAGGGCTCACCGTCAGGCGTCGTCGCCCAGCAGATGAGGCGCGCGGTGCGCTCATCGCCCCAGGGCAGGAGCTGAAATGTCGACGGGTCGGGCACGAGGTACATGTCGAACTCGGCCGTCCTGGCGAAGGAGTCCACCGACGACCCGTCGAACCACGTTCCGTGCTCGATCGCCTCGCCGAGCTGTGACGCGGGGATCGTGACGGTCTTCACGCCCCCGACCACATCGGTGAACTGGAGGTCGATGTGACGCACCTGCGCGTCCTCCACCCTGGCCAGCAGGTCAGGGGGCGCTTCCCTTCGGGTGGACGATGCCAATTGAGAGCCTCCATCTAGGGCGGAGCGCACAAGCGCGACAGGCTCAGCGGATTCTAGCGCACATTTCGGTTTATCCCGGCGCTGCAAATGGCGCATATCGTCGTGCGCGGCGCACAGCACTGCCTCGCCAACTCGGCAGACTAACCCGGCCTACCGCGCCGACGAGACAGCCACCCCCATGCCCCCGAACGTGGTCATCGCTGCCGCGAACGCCTGCGTGGTCATGGTCCGCTGCACCCCGTAGAGCACGTCGACAAAGGTGATCGTGCTCTGCACCGGGTCGTAGCCGATCACCGGCACCGCGTGCTCGCCGATCGCCCAGGGGACCCGCGTTCCGTCCCACGCGGTCCAGTAGCGCGGGACATGCGCCTTGAAATCCGAGGTCAGCCAGATCACGACGGCGTTTCCCTGGCGCAGCTCCGCGACGATCTGCGCGATGGTCCAGCCCGTATGACCATCCGCCACAGCCCCGTAGCGCTCGGCGGCGGCGACGATCGGCGGGTAGTACACGCCGTACCCGGTGAAGTGGGGCTCGTAGCCGTTGACGTCACCCACGAACGCCGTGAACGGATCGCCCCATTGGGCGGGGTATCCATCTGAGCCGAGCACCACCGGGCGCGGGTCCTGAGGCAGGCTCGCGTAGATCCGATCCTGGGGTACGTCGATGTTCCGCAAGGCCAGCGCAACCTGGAGCGCGGCCGATTCGCAGTCGAGGGGGAGATCCTGCTGGATGATCAGCCCTGGCAGATACACGGAGCCGGCGTCCGTCGCCGCCGGTGTCGCCGTCACGGCCGGCGCCGTCGGGGTCGGGACGACAGTGGACCCGCCCGGAACCTGTCCGGTGGCGCGCGACGTGGTGCCGCCGGCAAGAGTCCAGATTGGCAGCGCGACCGCGGCCGCGAGGGTCAGCAGCCCCACCGCGGCGACTGCCGGCCGTCGCAGGCGGATCATCGATGCGGCCTCGAGTCCACGGTCACACCACTCTAACCAGAGCCCCGCGGACTGGTTACATCGAAACCCTACTGGGGAACGTTGATCCGGCCACCCAGCTCACGAAACTCCAGCGACTTCTCCTCCATGCCGAGGCGCACGGCCTGGTCCTCGCCGACGCCGTGGTCGCGCGCGTAGTCGCGGATGTCCTGGGTGATGCGCATGCTGCAGAACTTGGGGCCACACATCGAGCAGAAGTGGGCCACCTTCGCACCGGCGGCGGGCAGGCTCTCGTCATGCATCGACCGCGCCGTCTCGGGATCAAGGCTCAGGTTGAACTGATCCTCCCAGCGGAACTCGAAGCGCGCCTGCGAGAGCGCGTCGTCCCACCGCTGCGCACCCGGATGCCCCTTGGCGAGGTCGGCAGCGTGCGCGGCGATCTTGTAGGCGATCACGCCGTCCTTGACATCCTGCCGATCCGGGAGACCGAGGTGCTCCTTCGGCGTGACGTAGCAGAGCATTGCCGTGCCGTACCAGCCGATCATGGCCGCGCCGATGGCGGATGTGATGTGGTCGTAGCCGGGCGCGATGTCGGTGGTGAGCGGACCCAGCGTGTAGAACGGCGCCTCGTGGCAGACCTCCATCTGCAGGTCGACGTTCTCCTTGATCTTGTGCATCGGGACGTGGCCCGGGCCTTCGATCATCACCTGGACGTCGTGCTGCCACGCGACCTGGGTCAGCTCGCCGAGCGTGCGCAGCTCGCCGAACTGTGCCTCGTCGTTGGCGTCGGCAATGGAACCCGGGCGCAGTCCGTCGCCGAGTGAGAAGGACACGTCGTACGCGCGCAGGATCTCGCAGAGATCCTCGAAATGCGTGTACAGGAAGTTCTCCTGGTGGTGCGCGAGGCACCACGCCGCCATGATCGAACCGCCGCGGGAGACGATCCCGGTGACGCGCTTCGCCGTGAGCGGGACGTAGCGCAGGAGCACGCCGGCGTGGATCGTGAAGTAATCGACACCCTGCTCTGCCTGCTCGATGATCGTGTCGCGGTAGATCTCCCACGAGAGCTGATCCGCATTGCCGCCGACCTTCTCGAGCGCCTGGTAGATCGGGACAGTTCCGACAGGAACTGGGGAGTTGCGCATGATCCATTCGCGGGTCGCGTGGATGTCCTTGCCGGTGGACAGATCCATGATGGTGTCCGATCCCCAGCGCGTCGCCCAGCGCATCTTCTCGACCTCGGCGTCGATGCTCGAGAGCACCGCGGAGTTGCCGATGTTCGCGTTCACCTTGACGAGGAACCTCGTGCCGATGATCATCGGCTCCGCCTCGGGGTGGTTGATGTTGGCGGGGATGATCGCGCGGCCGCGAGCGACCTCGTCGCGGACCAGCTCGGGCGCGACGCCCTCGCGGATGGCGATGAACTCCATCTCGGGGGTGATCATTCCCCGGCGCGCGTAGGCCAGCTGGGTCACCGCCGCACCGGCGCGCGCGCGCAGGGTGGTCCCGCGCGCTCCCGAGACGGCCTCGACGTCGCCGCGCTCGAGAATCCAGGGTGTCCGCAACGCGGGGAGCCCCCGCTCGGGGTCGACCGTGACCTCGGGATCACCGTGCGGACCGCTCGTGTCGTAGAGCCGCAGTGGCGGGTTCGGTGTGTAACCGGACGCTCCGCCAGTCGGTGCCTGCGCGATCTCGCGGAACGGCACGCGCAGGTCGTCCCGCGAGCCCTGAACGTAAACGCGGCGCGCAGCCGCACGAGCGGTCTCGGGGTGCGCGGCTGCGATCCCTTCTCGATCGATCACCTCGGTCATGTCCGCCTCCATGTGACACGACGCCCGGAGAGCCGCCGTCCGCAGGCGGTGCGCTCCCTGCGCCGGCATTACCCGGATCAGGTTCCACGGTCGGCCGCCCGCAGCGACCCTCTCAGCCCGGTCCCGCCGAGCTCCCGCGCCACGATGGTACGCGCACTGTCACAAAGTGGCGACCCCGGCTTGCAGAGATATCTTTCGAGAGATATAATTCGATACATGGATCTCGATACGAATCTCTCAACACCGCAGGCCGAGCCGACCACGCTGCCCAAGCTCGAACCGCGCAAACTCACCGATCCCAAGGCGATGCGTGCCGTGGCCCATCCGGTGCGGATCGCGCTGCTCGAGGTCCTGGGTACCGAGGGACCGCTGACCGCCACCCAGGCGGGCGAGCACATCGGCGAGAGCCCGACGACCTGCTCCTTCCACCTTCGCCAGCTGGCCAAGTACGGGTTCATCGAAGAGGTCGCGGGCGTTCCCGGACGCAAGCGTCCGTGGCGGCTCGTGCACACCGGTCTGAGCTTCTCGGACGTCAGCGACGACCCTGAGACCCGCCTTGCGGCGACCGCGCTGTCGCGCGTGCTGCACTCGTTCTACCTCGACCGTCTGAAGGAGGGCCTCGCGCTCCGCCGCGACACCCCGACGGAGTGGCAGAAGGCGACCGGCGCCAGCGAATTCCTGCTCTACGTGACCGTTGACGAGCTGCAGGCGTTGGACGAGCAGATGGTCGCTCTGGTCAAGCCGTTTGCCGAGCGCATCGGCAACCCGAAGAAGCGTCCGAGTGGAGCCGTTCCGATCGAGGTGCTGTTCTTCGCCTATCCGCGCCCGCCCCATCGCACCCACTGACAACCAAGTATAAAGGAGGTAAAGACATGAGTGGTTTCGTCACCATCGAGCTGACTCGGGCCGCCGAGCTCGTTCATTCGATCGAGCGCCAACGCAGCTTCTACGACGAGTCGGAATGCTCGAAGCGCACGATGCTGCAACGTGTTTCCGCCGTGGTCAATCCATGGTCGGCTCGCAACGACTGCATCTGATGTCGCCGGTTCGCGTGCGGGGGCACGTGTGAGCGTGCCCCCGTTGCGCGATCGAGCCTGACGAGCGCGGTCGCGCGTTCGGTCCTCTAGCCGGCCTCGCGCTCGGGAATCGCTCGCGTCCGGCAGATCTCCGCGAACAGTGCCGCGCTCGGTTTGGCGATGCGTTCCTGCGTCTCGCGGTCGACGCTGAACAACCCGAAGCGCTGGGTGTATCCCTCGGCCCACTCGAAGTTGTCCCACGCAGTCCAGTACAGGTAGCCGCGAACATCGACGCCTGCGTCGACGGCATCGATGACTGCATTGAGATGGTCGCGCAGAAACGCGGGGCGCAGCTCGTCATGGTCGTCGGCGACACCGTTCTCGGTGATCAGGATCGGTAGCCCGAATTCCTGCCAGAGATCGATGATCGCCAGACGCAGGGCCATCGGATCGATCGCCCATCCAGCGCCTGAAAGCGGCAACCCCGGTACCGCCTCGTGCCGCGCGAACAACATTCCCGGAGCGCGCAGGTCGAGTGACACCGCCTCGCTGGTGTAGTGATTGAGGCCCAGGTACGTGAGCGAGCCCGCCAGCCCCGGCACCATCTCGCCGCCGCCCACCGGGCGGAGGACACGGCCCGCAATGCAGCAGCGCAGGAACCAGCGGTTGAAGAGATAGTCGGGCAGCTTCGCGACCGCTCGATCGAACGGCGACGACGCGTCGCGCGGCACGAGGCGACGTTCGTGATGGGCGATCGAGATCTGCGCAGGTCGTCCGTGACGAGCAGAGACTGTCGTGATCGCCTGTGCAGCGGCGGCGTGCATCCGCAGGAGACCGCGTAACACGGCCATCGTGCGGCGCAGTGAGCGCTCTCCTGGCGGCCACACCCCCTCGAGATATCCGAGCACCGCCACCACCATGGGCTCATTGATCGTGACCCACCAGGTGACCGTGTCTCCCAGCGCTTCGACGCACGCGGCCGCGTAGCGGGCAAAGCGCACCGGCGCCTCGGGGGTCGCAAAGCCTCCAGCCTCGGCGAGCCAGACCGGGAGCGTGAAGTGTTGCAACGTGACCACCGGCTCCATTCCGTGACGGCGGCAGGTGCGCACCATGTCCGCGTAATGCGCCAGTGCGTCATGGTCGAACCTCCCGGGGGCCGGCTCCACCCGCGCCCACTCGATGGAGAAGCGATGCGCGTTGTGGTGCATCGATCCGAGCTGTGCGAGGTCCTCCGCGTAGCGGCGGTACTGATCGATGGCGATCACCGCGTCGCCTCCACCTCTGATCGCCTCTGGATGCTCCGCCACCCACCTCGACCAGTCGTTGTCGATGCCGCCCTCGACCTGATGCGCCGCCGTGGCGCACCCCAGGAGAAAGCCTTCGGGCAGACGCCTCGGCGTCACCCGGCCGCCGCGGGAGCCTCGAGGATGAGCCGCCGGTAGCCATCGGACGGCTCATCTGCGATCAGATTCACGCCGTTCTTGCGGCTCCAGGCGCGCACCGCAAATGCATGCTCGGCGACCGGCGAGCGCACTTCGAGGCGGTCGCCGGGCTCGAGGCGCGCGTATGCCTTGCGCACCCGCTCCAGGGCACCCGGCTCCGTGCACAGCTCCTCGGTGCCGCTGAGGTCGATCACCACGACATCGGGCATGACGCTACCCCGACCTCAGCGGGCAATGGGGCGTGCTTCTCATGGCACCAGAATACGGGCGCCATGCGCGGTCGGGCTCGCTCTGACCCCATGAAGACCGGTCTCGCTGGACGAGGGGCCGAACGCCTGGTCCGCGCCGACTCCGGTTGCCCCATCGAACCGGCCCATAATGCGCGGATGCCCACCCCAGAGCCGGCCCGCCACGACTACACCGTCGAGGACGAGGAGGAAACCCCGCGCCGGGTCGCCGGCACCGTCCGACTGATGACCGACGACCCCTTCGAGATTGACGACGCGGAGACCAGCGTGGGTCAGCGGCTCTCCTCGATCGCGGCCAAGAGCCCTTGGATCATCCCCGCCGTGCTGGTGGGGATCGGCGTGGCTTTCCTGGTGCTACGCCGCCGGCGCTGACCGCGAGCCCTCCGCGCGGAGCGATCGACACGAGCGGCGGGCTGTCCGGCCCGGCGAAGACGTCGAGCATGAGCGCCTCGAAGGCGAGGCGCGGCTGAGCGTACATGGCGACCGACTCGGTGGTTGCCAGAATGCGCGCCAGGATCTCGACGATTCGCGTGAGATCCAGGTCTTCCGCCCAGGCCTCGAGCGCCGGACGGTAGGCGGACCAGACCGCCAGCTCCGGAGCCCCCGCGGCGAAGCACGCCGCGTCGCGGACGAACGACGCCCATGCCCCGAGCGTGATCAGGGCTTGCTCACGGACCTCGGCATTACGCTCGGTGCCGGCCGCGGCAGCGACCGTGACAATGGCAGCGGCTCGAAGCGCCCCTTCGGTGCCGCCTCCACCGGCGGCGATGAATCGATCGAGTGCATCGAGCTCTCCCTCCAGCGCGCCCGGTTCGGTGGCAAGCCGGAGCGCCCGCCCGGGCCGGCCCGCAGACAGTGCCGCAGCTGTTGAGGCGTCCTGAGCGCTCACCTGATGAACTCGTTCGAGCCACGTCTCGATCGTCGCTGGGGACACGGGGCCGAGGACGACTGTTTCGCACCGGGATCGCACGGTCTGGGGAAGCTGCTCCGGATGCGCTGTAGGTGAGCACCAGGTGTGCGCGCGGTGGTGGTTCCTCGAGGGTCTTGAGCACGTTGTCGGCCGCCTGCTCGGTGAGCCGGTCGGCGCGTGCGATCACGGCCACACGCCGCCCGCCGGCGTAGGCGGAGAGCGAGAGGAACTGCTGCAACGACGGCCCCGCCTCCTCGTCGCCCGGCTTGCGCTTCGGCGAGGGTCGCATCCGATCGATACCGATGTTCTCCACGGCCGAGTCCTCGAGCCAGAAGTCCGGGTGGGCTTCGAGCCCGCCCGGCCAGGTCGGCGCGTCGAGCAGCTCGGAGCGCAAGGGCGAGCGCCGCTGTGGTCTTGCCGACACCCTCGGGGCCGATGAACAGCAGCGCGTGGGTGAGCTCGTCATCGACCCCGCTCGCCACCAGGCGCTGGAGGACGGGGCCGTGGCCGATCACCGAGTCCAGCGTGGTCACGGGATGGATTGTGCAGAATTGCCCGCGGTGACTCAGTCCCAGACGCCGGCGCAGGCCCTCGTGCCGCCGCACCACGCCGAGAGCGGACGCCACTACGCCGCGCGGGTCATCCTCTACATGGAAGCGGCGTTCCTCGTGCTCATCTCATTCGGCTTCTTCAGCGGCGCCGAAGGCAGTGATCTGCTGACCGTGGCAGGCGGCGGAGGCCTGTGCATCGTCGGGGTCGCGATTCTCGGGGTCGGCGCCACACGCATGCGACGGGATGTGCCGGCCGTACGCGACCCTGCAGACCCTGACCCCAGGGTGCCCTGGGACTGGACTGACTTCGTCATGTTCTGGCCGGGGTGGTTCAGCGCGTTCCAGCTGCTCGGCTCGGTTGCCGTGCTTCTCACCAACGTCATCAGCACCAGTTCGGATGCGACGGTTCGCAACGCGATCGAATCGTCGGTGCTCGCTGTGTGCCAGTACGGCGGCATGCTGTTCAACATCTTCGTGCTCGGGTTCATGCGCCGCGGCGGGACGCTGCACGACCTCGGATGGCGCGGCTTCAAGTGGTGGTGGCTCCCGCTCGCCCCCGTGGCCACGTATGTCGCGCTGGTCGGGGCGGGCTATCTGCAGACCATCAACCAGAACCTGTTCCCGGGCGTCAGCAACGGACAGTGCCATGAGGTGCAGCACGACTACAGCCACTACTACGTGCTCGCGATCATCGTGGTGTGCGTGATCGCGCCGATCTCCGAGGAAACCATCTTTCGTGGATTCATTTACGGCTGGCTGCATCGCTGGGGGCCGGCGCTGCTCGCGATCCCGCTCAGTGCGGTGATCTTTGCTGCGGTGCACCAGCAGTTGGTGCTGTTCCTGCCGCTCTTCTTCGTCGGCGTCGTGCTCGCTTCGTTGTACCAAGGGTCGAGGAGCATCATTCCGGGCATTCTCACCCACGCGCTCTTCAACCTTCCGAACATCATCGCGATTCTGAGCACCACGACGACCTGTTGACTTTCCTAGTCCGTATCGCTGGTGTATGTTGCAGGAGCCCAAGGGGAGTTGGGCAGGACGTCATGTGGAAGGAATGCCGATGAGCGATATGACGCACGATTCCTCAGAGACCCCGCGTGCAGAAGGCGAGGTCGCTCGCTGGGTGCGCATCGAGAACGGCGTGCGACAGGATGCCGCGCGCCTCGCGCGGCTCGTCCTCGAGGGAGAGGCGGAAAGCTACGAGGCGAAGCTGCTCGCCCGCCGCATCGACTCGGTACGAACCGACGGTATCGGCGCCGAGTACTGAACGCTCAGACTCGGTCAGACGACTGACTGAATCTGACCGCCGTCGACGGCGATCGCGGCGCCGGTGACGAACGACGCTGCCGGCGAACAGAGGAAGACAGCCACATTCGCGATCTCGTCAGGGGTGCCAACTCTCCCCAGAGGATTGATGCTCCCGGCGTTCGCAAAGAAGGCGTCGAGGTCGGTGACCCCGGCGGCACGCGCCAGCTCGATTTGACGATCGGTCCTGATGGAGCCCGGGAGCAGGGAGTTGACCCGAATATGGGGCGCCAGCTCGTTGGCGAGGGTCTTCGCGAGACCGCTCACCGCACCGCGAATGCTGTTGCTCAGGGTCAGGCCCTTGAGCGGCTGCTTGATGCTTGTCGACGCGATGAACAGGATGGCCGCCGAATCTGACTTCCGCAGTGCCGGCAGCGCCGCGTTGACGAGGTGCACGGCGCTCATGAACGTGAGTTGATGCGCCGCCTCCCACTTGTCGTCGTCGAGCTCTGTCGAAGTCTCCTCGTGGCGGACCGCCGGCGTTGACAACCAGCGCGTCGAGCCTGCCCAGCTCGGACACGGTGCGCTCGATCGCGGCGCTTATCTGCCCGGCGTTCGAGACGTCCGCCGGTGTGGCGACGACGCGGACGCCGTGTGCGCGCACCGAGTCGGCAGCAGCCTGCAACGTCTCGTCCGAGCGCGCGCACATGCCGACATCGGCGCCCTCGGCGGCGAACTGTTCGGCGATGGCACGCCCCATGCCCTTGCTCGACGCCGCGACGAACGCGGCGCGTCCGCGAAGCCCGAGATCCACGGCTGGGACACTAGCAGCTTGGTGGCGGGCGGACGTCCCTCGGCTGTCCGCACGAGGGTACCTCTCGACCAGCATACTGATCGCGATGGCTGGCGAATTGGGAAGGGATTGGTCGCTGCCGCTCCTACCAGCGGGAACGCCGATGTTCGAGTCGCTTCCGTTCGCGGCCATCGTGCTCGATGCACTCGCGCCCGCGGTCGGGAACGGCCTGATCACTCTGCGAGATGGCAGCCAGGAGGGCCTGGTCGTCGTCCGCGACGACGTCATGTCCGAGTGCGTATGGGTCGCGAACGGCGTTCGAAGCACCGGTGACGTCGCGCTCGCGCAGATTCGGCTCGCTGCAACAACCGCGGTCTCGGCATGCCGCCTGTCGGGCGAGGCGATGGGTCTCATTGGACCACTGATCAGGAGTGAGCCCTGCTATGCCGACCTCCGCCTCGAGTGGGTGGCGTGGCCGCAGCTGCTCAATGACCTCCGGGAGCGGTCTTTGACCTTCGTCGTCGAGTTGACGACGCCGACCGCACGCGCGGTGACGGTTATCGAGCACGGCCGGCAGATTGCGACGTTTGCCGAATCCCAACACGCGCTGGGTGGCTCGGATCTCGTAGATGACCTTGCCGCCGGAGGCGTCGGGACCATACGCGTGCTCGTCGATCGTGGCGCAAGCTCGGCATCGCAACCTGGGCAGTCCTCGCTCGCCGCACTGACGGTCGCCGCACCGATGGTCATGTCACCACTCACGGAAGGCCCGCGACACGAGGATGACGCGCGCTACATAACCCGGCCGATCGTCGTGCCGGACGACGATCCGAACGCCACCCTGTCGGCGCTGTTTGGACCGCACCGCGACGGGTCGACATATCTGCAGGCCGAAGGTGATCCAGCGGAGCATCGATCGCCGACGCTGGTCGATTCGCTGTTGCCGCAGCTGAGGCTGCTCGTGAGGAATCGCCTGCAACGGTCGTCGGGGTCCGTCGAGGAGGTCGTGGATGGCGCGGCGATTGACCGCCAGAGTGTCGAGTGGCTCGCGGACCGAGTGCGGGTGATGAGCGTGCGCGGCTTCCTGCACTCCACCTTCGATCAACTCGCGGACGACATGCTGGCGCTGACGCGTCGCGATACGGACTGAGCGACCTCCCCTACGTGGCGTGGGCCGTCTGGCGGTGCAATGTCTGGAGCAGGTCCGGGTACGTGGCGCACCGTGAACTGACTGATGTCTGCAACTCCCCGGTATCGATCGCAGGCATGGCACGAGATCGGGGCGGTCGCTGTTCTGATTGCGCTGTGGATGTTTCCGTGGCTCGCCCTCACCGCGGCGACGTGGGTCGCGGGCGGTCATCCGAGCGCGTCACCCGCGGCCTTTATCAACCCGAGCGAGGTGGCTCGCCGCATCCGCTCCGGGATCGGGCCCTTGGAGTGGTGGGAGCTCGTATCGCCGACGTCGACGGTAGTCGCTTGGAGGTTCTGGACCAGTCTTTCGCTGATTGGCGCCGCAGTCACCACTTGCGTGATGGGCGCGAGGATGCAGTTTGCCGGTATGCCACCGGGTAGGTTCAGGCGATTCGTTCCTTCCGCACGGCGGGTCGTGCGCGTGGGGCGGTGGGCTCGCCCGGTGGATCTGCGATCGCTGCGCGGCCGGCCGGGCCGAGGTGGCGTCTTTCTCGTTGGTCGACACGGGCGCCGGCCGCTGACGACGCAGCGGGAAACCAGTGTCCTCATCATCGGCCCAACGCGATCCGGCAAAACTGCCGGTTTGGTGATACCGAATCTCCTCGACTGGGAGGGTCCCGCTATTGCGACCAGCACCAAGAGCGAACTGGTCGACCTCACCGCAGGCCAACGTCAGTCGATGGGCCCAGTTCACATCTATGACCCAACAGGTGAACTCGGGGAGCGATACGGAACAGTGACCTGGTCACCGCTGGCTGGATGCGAGGACCTCGACCGTGCATGGATGGTCGCGTCATGGCTCTGCGCCTCGCTGCAGCAGGGCGGAGGACGCGGCGATAACGACTGGTCACACTGGGCTGAATCGGGAAAGCTGTTGATCGCCCCGCTTCTCTACGTGGCCGCGATCACAGGCGGAACAATCGTTGACGTTCGGACGTGGATTCACGGATTCGATATCGCCACGCCAATCAGCATGCTGGAGGAAATGCTGCTTGATCCGCGAACCTTGAGCGACGCCGACCCGATTCGGGCGATGTCGATGCTCGCGTCGATCGATCAGCGACCGGAGCGTGAGCGCGGCACCGTCTTTTCGACTGTGATGCGCATCTTCAACGTCTTCACAGAACGAGCGGTCGCTGAGTTTGCTCTGTCGAGTCGATTTGATCCCGATGACTTCCTACGTCGTCGTGGCACACTCTATCTCTGCACTCCGCGGCAGACTCCGGAACGAGTGGCCAGCCTCTTCGTCGGAATCCTCATGACGGTCGTGACGTGCGCCTATGCGGCGTCGGAGACTGACGCGACCCGCCGCCCGTCCGCAGCGCTTGGATTGTTCCTTGATGAGCTCGCCAACGTCGTGCCGATCGAAGACCTGCCAGCGCTCGCCTCTCAGGGAGCTGGGCGTGGGGTGATGCTCATGTCCATCGTGCAAGACTTGAGTCAATTGCGTCGCGATGCTCCATCATTTTGTGAAGGCCGGAAATACCGACTGCCGCGGGAATTAGAAATTGCGCCGATGTCAGCAGCGGATTCGCAACTCGCGCGAGCACTTGTTGCGAGAGAGGATCATTGGGCGACACTTGACTCAGCGCGGCGAACCAGTGGACCGTTGTGATGACGGCAAGTACCAGCATGGCGGACGCTCCTCAACCCTCGGTCTAGGCCGCTCGGGGCCGGAAGGCAAACTCTAGGAGGGCCTCGCGGACGGTCTCCGGACAATCGGAACTCGCATGAGACACATTCGCCAGCTGCACGCATTGCACCGACTGGGAGGTCCTGGGGCTAGGAAACGGACGAGTATCCACGCTGAGATGGATCGCCTAACGGCCCCGCCGCCGGCCTCCTGCGTTAGTCACAAGGTCCTCGCGTCGGTTCGCGCGCTGATGGTCACGCTCACAGCGGCCCGCACCTCTTATACGGAAGGCTGGCTGCCCTCGCGGGCGCGACCGCACAATGCCGCAGAATCTCCAGGGCTACGCACGCACGCGCAGTCCTCAAGGAGATTGGCATGTTCACAAGCATTCTCGTCGGCGTTGATCGCTCGCAGCACGCACAGGCCGCGCTCACCCAGGCGGCCGACATCGCGCGCACACAGAAGGCAACCATGACGGTCCTGGTCGCCTACAACACTCTGATGCCCTGGGGCCCGGTCGCGCCACTGCCTCAGAGTGCCGTCGACGATTTCGTCGCCGGCGTCCGACGCGACGCGGAGGCAGTCGCGGATGAGGCGAAGGCCGCGATCCCATCTGACGTCAAGGCCGACGTGCTCGTCATCGAGGCCTCACCTGCCGAGGCGATCCTTGAACAGGCAGAGCTCGGAAAGCACGACCTGATCGTGGTCGGCTCGCGAGGACGAGGCGACGCCGGATCCATTCTCCTCGGCAGCGTCAGTCACGCGGTGTTGCACCACAGCCGCGTGCCGGTCCTCATCGTCCATGTGCCGTCGGTGGAAACCGCCGACCGCACCGAGTAGCCCGTCCCGTCGGCGGTGCCCAAGAGCGGCAAACAACACGTGCGCTGGACCGCACCCTAAGCAACCGGACAGCATCGCTTCTGGACGAATGGACCCCACGAAGACCGGAACTTCGAAGCTCCCGGCCGACCTCAGCCGTCAGTGGTTGAATTCGGCGCTCGCGAATGCCATCTCACGACAGCGATCGGCGCCACCGACTTCATCTGCCCGTCCTCGGTACGAAGCAGCTGCCATCCCCCTTCATGGACTAGCCAGTGGTGACGATGACAGAGGAGCGCGAGGTTATCGAGATCAGTGGCGCCGCCATGTGCCCAGTGCTTGATGTGATGCGCCGCCGTCCAGGACGACGGGCGATCGCAGCCTGGCCACTCGCATCCGTCATGCCGAGCATGGAGGGCACGGCGCGTGGGCCCAGAAGGCAGCCGGCGCGCACGCCCAACGTCGACCACCGCAGAGTCCGGACCCAACAGCACACGGGTCACGCTGGCGTCGCATGCGATGCGTTGGACGGTGGGCGTACCGATCGGCCCAGCCCGCTCAAGCATCCCGGCGGGAGCGCCCGTGGCTCCGACCAGTGTGTCAAGGCTCGTGGTGACTTGCAGGTGCGGACGTTGACCACCCACGCGGGGTAGGAGCGATGCGTCGAGGCCGTGTCCCGCGAGTTCCACGAGCGCGTCCGCGTAGCGGCGGGCTCGTGGTCGATCGTCGTCGCTCCCGGAACTGCGGGCCAGCGGATCGAGCGCGGTACACAGCGTCGCTCCGCCCACGGGATCGAGGAATCCCTTGATGAATACCGCACCTCCTTCGCCGGCGCGTACCTCGAGCGTGCGGTACTCGACGTCCCTCAGTTGTTCGGCCTGGAACGCCTGAGCGTCATGCGCATGACGAACGTGCGCGCAGTCGACGCGGAAGCGGCTCAAGCTGTGGCTCAACGCCTGGTCAAGTAGCGGCTGCTCCTCGAATGGCGTAGCGGTCGGGGAAGCCTGAAACGCGCGCGCCGTACCGGCCATCAGCGCGAGATGCGCGAAACCGAGTTTCCCTTCCTCCACGGCGGTGATGCTCTCCGCCAGAGCCTCAGCCTGCGACCCGACAGCGATCGCACTTGTCGCGGCAGCCGACGTCATCCCGCACTCCAGGCGCATCCAGTGAGGCGGGCTCAGGCATCCCTGCCACTCCTCCTCCTCGGTGTTCGCGAAAGCCCCCGCCACGGTCGAGAACTCCAATTCGATCCGATCGACGATTCTGCGCAGGCGGGTCAGGTCGTCGCGTAGAGCCACCGGGTCCGCGCTCCTTGAGCGATGTCGCACTCGGTCGGTCGCAACAGCGAGCCGGCCGATCTCGTCCATCTGATCTTGACCTTCGCCGGCGCCATCACACATTTCTGTAGTATACACATCCCTGTGTATCCACTCGCCGCAACGCGACCAGACTGCACAACCGCAAACGCACCGCGACCGCCGACCGATTGCCCCCGGGCGGCGCGGCTCTAGCTGACCGGCGGGCTCAGCGCTTCGGTCCGGGCCGTCACTCGAGCGGGCGCCGCACGCGCCGGGCTCGCGCCCCGCAGCCAGGACGCCGTGGCACCGACCAGCATCATGATCACCGAGAACGCAAACGTGATGTGCATCCCGACGATGAAGGGGTCGCTGATCAGATTCGGGAAGAATGTCTGCCCGGACAGGTACGCGGCCTGGCTCGCAGTCAGCGTGTGCAGCGAAGGGCCGATCAACGTGGTCATGGGGTTGTACCCGAGGAAGGCCGCGAACAGCGACCCCACCGGCGGCAGGTTCGCCACCTGATGCGCCAATGATGTGGAAACGCCATGGGCCGTGAGCCCCGCGAACATTGTCGACGGCAGCGTCGAGCTGAGGCCGGCGATCATCAGCGAGAAAAAGATGCCGATCGACAGCGTCATACCGCTGTTCTGGAACGTCGCGAGCATGCCCGAGGCGACGCCACGGCGCTCGGCCGGCACCGCGTTCATCACCCCTGCGGTATTCGGCGCCACGAACATTCCCATCGATACGCCAACAAGGAACAGCAACAGCGCAAACGGCACGTACGAAAAGTTGGCCGGCAGGAACATGAGCAGTCCAAACCCGATCGCCGAAAAGATCATGCCCGCGGTCGCGAAACCGCGAGCGCCCAGCCGGTCAGAGAGGAATCCCGACGTCGGCCCACCGATGAGGAAGCCCGCGGTCAGCGGCAGCATGAAGATCGCCGCCCAGAACGGGGTCGATTCGAAGCTGTACCCGTGCAGCGGCAGCCAGATTCCCTGCAGCCAGATGATCACCATGAACATCAGGCCGCCCCGACCGATGGCGCTGAGCAGGGCGGCGACGGTCCCAAACGTGAACCCGCGGAGCCGGAAGAGGCTCACGCGGAACATCGGCTCGTCGACTCGGCTTTCGACGATCACGAACACGACCAGCAGGGCGACGCCGCCGATGATCGCGGTGAGCACCGATGGATTCGTCCAGCCCATCGAGTCAGTTCCGTACGGCTGGATCCCGTAGGTGATCCCCACGAGCACCGAGATCAACCCGACCGCGAAGAGCACGTTGCCCCACCAGTCGACACGCGACCGCTTGACGACGCCGGTCTCGCGCAGCTTGAGGTATGCCCAGGCGGTGCCGAAGAGGCCCACCGGCACCGACACGAGAAACACGAGGTGCCAGTCGGTGGTGCTGAGCAACCCGCCCACGATCAGCCCGATGAAGGACCCCGACACCGCGGCAACCGCGTTGATGCCGAGCGCCATGCCGCGCTCGCGCTGCGGAAACGCATCGGTGAGGATCGCGGTGGAGCAGGCGAAGATCATCGCGCCACCCACACCCTGAACGAGGCGGAACAGGATTAATTCCAGCGCCGCCGTCGGCCCGGTGCTGAACACCAGCGAGAGCAGGATCGATCCGACCGTGAAGACGAGAAACCCGAGGTTGTACAACCGGACTCGCCCGAACATGTCGCCGATCCGCCCGAGGCTCACCACCAGCACGGCGGTGACGACCATGTATCCCATGATCATCCACAGCAGGTAGCTGACATTGCTCGGAACAAGCGGGTTGAGCTTGATGCCGCGGAAGATCGCCGGCAGCGAGATGAGCACGATCGACGAGTTGACGGTCGCCATGAGCATGCCGATCGTCGTGTTGGAGAGCGCCACCCACTTGTAGTGGGGACCGACCTCTCCGTGTTTGCGAGGGCTCTTGGGCGGCGCGCTCGACTCCGCTGCTGGTCACGCCGCGGTCTTAGTCCGCTTCTCTCGATCGCGGCGATCGCGTTCACGCCGCCACATGCGAATGCTCTCGAGCTCGAGCGCGACCCGATCGCGCTTCATCTCGGCGAGGTTGGGATTGCGCGCAACCCACGCGAAATGACGCCACAGGTCGACTGCGGCGTCATCGTCGGGGACCTCGCTGATGATTGGCCCGAACATATGCGGTCCGTCGCCGCCGTCGAGCACGATGGTGGGAACGCCGAACGCCTTGTGCGCGGTGACGGCCTCATCGTGCTCGCGCTGGACCGCCTCCCATGTCTCCGGATCGTCGAGCGCGCGCTGCAGTAGTTCAGGTTCGAGACCCGCTTCCTGCAGGGCTGCCTCGATGACCGCATGGTCGTCGAGCTGTTGGCCGCGGAGATGCAGCGCGTCGCTGATCGCCTTGTAGAAGGCGCCCACAGCATCGTTGCCCTGGGCCTCGCGCACTGCGATGGCGGTTCGGAGCGACGGCACGGAACCGGTGTCCGTGGCCGTGCGCCCCTCCTCGCCGCCGTTGACGATTGCCAGGGAGAACACCCGCCACTCTACTTCGACCACACCGAGTTCATCGAGCCGTCGCGCCCAGCGCGAGGTCTGGTAGCACCACGGACAGAGTGGGTCGAAGTAGAAGCGAATGCGCTCAGCCATCGTCATGCACCTCGTGTCAAATGCTACGCGGTCGCGCCGACAGCAGACTCCTCGGCTGCCGCGGCAACCTTGTCTTGAGCAAGCTCACCGTCGATCTCGAGCTTGACCTTCTCGCCGACCAGCAGGCCGCCACCGCCGAGCGGGACGTTCCAGACGAGGCCCCAGTCGGTGCGGTTGATGGTTCCGGTCAGCGTGCCGCCGACCTTGAGGTTGCCGTAAGGATCCGTTGCGGTGCCGCTGTGCTCGTAGTCGAGCACGATCTCCTTGGTGACGTCCTTGATGGTCAGGTCACCGATCGCCTTGAAGTTGTCGTTGCCGTCTTCCTTGACCGACTTCAGCGTGAAGACGATCGTCGGGTACTTCTCGACGTCGAGGAAGTCAGCACCTTTCAGATGCCCGTCACGCATGTCCGAGCCGGTGTTGATGCTCGCCGCCTGCACGGTGATGGTGCCCCGCCCGGTCGTCGGATCGTTCGGGTCGTCGAGGTCGAGGTCGGCCGTGACCTGGTCGAAGCGGCCGCGCACGGTGGCCACGCCCATGTGCTTCGCACTGAAAGCGACAGAGGTGTGGTGGGGGTCGAGTGTCCACGTCATGTCGTGTACTCCGGTTTCTCCAGGGTTCGCCCCCTGGGGGCTCGGCCCGCTATGGCCGATGCACCGCATTATTACCCAAAGTGCTATATTTAGTCAAGCGGATCACCCAAGTAACTCTTCCCCGGGGCGAGCTAAGATCGGTTCCGTGGGATGCGAGGACTAAGACACATGACCAGCGAACGGGAGTACTGCCCGGTCCACGAGGCAATCCAGGTGCTCCAGGAGAAGTGGACGATGCACATCGTCCGCGCCCTGCTGGACGGCCCGCTGGGCTTCAACGAGCTCGGCCGCGCCGTTGGCGGTTGCAACCCGGCGACGCTCAAGGTCCGGCTCGACCGCCTCGAGGATCTCGGGCTCCTCAAGCGCACCGTCCATTCGCAGATGCCACCCCGCACGTCGTACGAGCTCGCCCCGGCAGGCGTCGACCTACAGCGGGTGATCGACGCAATCGATGGCTGGGCGCGCGAGCATCTCGGCGAGGTCCCCTCGGCTGAAATCGACGAGGAGCCCAAAGCCGCTGTCGGCTGACCTGTCGATGGGCGTCCGTCGATGGGCCGCGCTCGCGGGCGCGACGATGGTCCTCGCGGCGTGCGGATCGACCCCGAGGCCGACCGCCACGCGAAGCGCGACCGCCGTGGTCACGCCGACCCCGACGCCGACCGCGCCGCCCAGCACGCCGGTCCCCAACGCGTGCACTGCCCCGTCGAATGAGCCCGCGCCAAGGGGCACCATCGCGGCCAACTTCGCAACCGCGCTCGCATTCGCACCCGATGGCAGGCTGTTCTGGGCGGAGCGCTCGGGCACCGTCCGGGTGTGGCAGAAGGGCGTGTCGCGAGTCTTCGCGAGCGTGAGGACCGTCACCTCCCAGCCGAACGGGAGCTACAGCGAGCGCGGCCTGCTCGGCCTGGCGATCAGTCCGACCTTCACCACCGACCGGTTCGTCTATGCGTTCTACTCCGACGCGAGCTACCGGACCCAGCACGTCATCCGCTGGTACGACTGTGCCGGCACCGGCACCCATCCAACGATCATCGCCACCTTCCCCGCCGGCAACGACTGCTGCCACAAGGGCGGCCGCGTCGCTTTCGGGCCGGACGGCAAGCTCTACGTCACCCTGGGCGACGAGCACGATGCGCCCAGCGCGCAGAACGTCGGCGACGTTCGCGGCAAGGTACTCCGGTACAACCCCGACGGGACGGTCCCGCCGGACAACCCATTCGGACGGACAAACCCTGTATGGGCGTATGGGCTTCGCAATCCGTTCGGGATCGCGTTCTCATCCACCGGACAGCTTGCGATCACCATGAACGGTCCGTCCGGCGATGCCGGGAGTCCCGGTACCGGATACGACACGCTGTATTTGAACGTGACCCGCGGCGCCCACTACCAGTGGCCGGACTGTTATGGGTACAGCCACCCGCTCGCCGCGTCGAACTGCGGCGGCGGTGTCGCCCCGAGCTGGAGCAGCGAGGCGAGCACCTACGTCCCGACCGGGGCGACGTTCGTCGACGCCAGCGGCCCGGCCGGGTATGCCGGTCACCTGGTGTTCTGCACGTACGACAGGGGGATGGCGATCGCGACCGCGGGCAGTCCGCACGCGACGGTTCGCCTCGGGCCGTCCGGCTGCCGTTTCGACGTCGTCGAAGGTCCTAACCACGCGCTCTACTACTCGGACACGGCGCACATTTATGAGCTGCCGTAGGACCTGACTCGCCGGCGTGCGGCGGCGCGTCACCGAGTCGAAAGGTTGACAGTCCTACCCTCCGAGTGGACGAACCCCAGGAGGCTGGCGATGGATCAGGACAACTTCACCGACGCTCTCCCGCCCGACGACCAGTCGCATCGACGCAGCTTCGGCGGCCTCGGTCGCGGCCCGGCGGCGCTGCTTGCCACCGCAGGGCTCCTGATCGGCGGCGGCGTCACGGGTTTCGTCGCTTCGAATGCAGCATCCTCGGCCTCAACCATGGCGTCGAACACGCTGACAACCTCGCATACGTGCCCCTCCATGGGCCGATCAACAGCGAACTGACAATATCGGTCGCGAGGGTGAATCCCCTCACGCGATCGCCATACCAAGCCTCCCTCCCAAGGCGGCTCGCCCCGTAGGGCGAGCCGTCACCATATCCGGCGCGTCTACGATCCCCCGGTGTCCCCACGCGTGCTCTCCGCGGTCGTCTTCACGGCCGGAGCGTCGTCGTTGGCGACGGAGATCTGCGCGACCCGGTTGCTCGCTCCCTATTTCGGCCAGTCGACGGTGGTGTGGGCGAACGTCATCGGTCTCATCCTCATCTATCTGTCGGTCGGTTACTGGCTCGGCGGGCGGATCGCCGACAGGCATCCCACGCAGCGTGCCCTTGGCCTGATCCTCGTCATCGCAGCGCTGTGCACGGCGGTGCTCCCCTTCATCGCACGGCCATTTCTCAACCTCGCGCTGCAGGGCTTCGCCGCGGTGAGCGTCGGTACCGTGGTCGGGTCGTTTCTCTCCACGCTCCTGCTCTTCTCGGTTCCCGTGACCCTGCTCGGCATGGCCTCGCCCTTTGCGCTGCGCCTGTCGCTCACCGACCTCGACAGGGCCGGTCGCACCAGCGGACGCCTCTCGTCGCTCGCGACTGTTGGCGCCATCATTGGCACATTCGGGTCTGCCCTCGTGCTCATCCCCGGCGTGGGCACGCAGCGAACACTGCTCAGCGCAGCGCTCCTGGTGGCGCTCGTGTCGGTCCCACTCCTGGTGCGGCCGGCGCTGATCGCAAGTGGGCTGATCGTCGTCCTGCTCATCCTCCCGCCGGGCCTTGTGAAGGAGACGCAGGGGACGCTCGCCGAGCGCAACACGGCGTACCAGTACATCCAGGTTGTCCGCGAGGCGGACGGAAAGATCGTCATGCGGTTCGACGACGGCATCGCGGATCAATCGGTGTACCGAACCGACACGGCGTTGACCGGGGGCGAATGGGACATGCCGCTGGTGGTCCCGCCGCTGCTTGCCCGCCGCCTGCAGCGCGTCCTCGTGATCGGCGATGCGGGCGGGACCACGGCACGAGCGCTCGCGTCCGAGTATCCGGGCATCCATGTCGACGGGGTCGAGCTCGACCCGGTTGTCACCGACCTTGCCCGCCAGTACATGGGCCTCGACGCGATCCCCAACCTCCACGTGGTCACGGCGGATGGCCGCGCATACCTCGAGACCACGGCCCAACGCTACGACCTGATCGTCGTCGACGCATACCGCACCGAGTACATCCCTTTCTATCTGGCGACGCGGGAGTTCTTCTCCCTGCTGCACGCGCATCTCAATGCCGGCGGCGGGGTCGCCCTCAACGTCGAGCGGGTCCCCGGCAACGACGAGCTGGTGAAGGCGATCTCCGGGACCGTGGCCTCCGAGTTCGCTCAGGTGTGGGTGTGGCCGGCGCTGCGTTTCAATGAGCTGGTGGTCGGGTTGTCCGAGGCGATCCCCGAGTCGTCGCTGGCTCAGCGCCTGGCTGCACTCCCCAACGAGGTCCAGATCCTCAAACCGCTCGTTGTCGCGTCCGCGTACGTCGCGGCACCGTCGCTCGACCCCCTCACCGACGACCGAGCACCTGTTGAGTGGTTGACGGATCGGGCGATCCTTGCCTACATCGCCGCCGGAGGACGGCTGGATGAACGGCTCCTCCCGACGGCCCCGTAGGCTCGCAGCTGTCTGATGTGCAACGCGACATGCCATCGGACCCCATGAATATCGCGCCCGAGTAACTGAAATATCCGGCGCTTGCATCCAGCTTGAAGGGTTTG
Source organism: Candidatus Dormiibacterota bacterium (assembly GCA_963756075.1). Lineage (GTDB taxonomy): Bacteria > Chloroflexota > Dormibacteria > Aeolococcales > Aeolococcaceae > Palsa-851. The sequence continues at coordinate 235,730 of CAVWMH010000005.1, forward strand.
ATAGTCTTACGACGTTCGGTCGCTTTGCACCGATCGCCGGGGAGACGGCCTTGAGGGATGGGGGATCGCAGCGCTCCTGGGTTCAGCGCGAGCCCGGGAGCGCTCTGCGAATTCGGTCGACACCGACCACATCCAGTCCGAGCTTCGCATAGAGCTGTAGCGTCGAGCTCGCCTGCGCTCGTCTGCACCCCATCGCAAGAGCTCACCCGCCAACACCGTCACAACAGACGGCAAGTTGTTGCGAAGAACGCGATCTCTAAACGCTTCAGTTGCATCGCACGCGCCACTTTGTTAGGGTTGTGACGGAAGAAGCGTTCGGGAGTAATGCTCCGATCGACGCTCTTTCAACACCGGAACGATGAATCGTGACGGTGAGCAGAGAGGGTTGCCGGCTCAGCCGGCAGGAACAGGAGGGTTTTCAGGTGGCGAACGAGGTCAACGAATCCAGGCAGCCGCGCACACATCGGACACGCCGGGGCGTCGTCAGAGCCGGTGCGGTTGCCATAGCGCTCGTCTTTGGCGGCGCTGCCACGTTTGTGACGGCATTCGCGCATCACATCGTGTCCACCACTCCTGCACCGTCGGTCGGTGTCGTCGGCACGACGCCGCTGGCTGACACAGCGCTCGTCTATGCGGACAACACCCGCCACGTCGTGTTCTTCCTGTGGGCGCCCGGTACCTGCGGCGTCGCAGGGTGGCTCGCCGGTTTTCACCGACAGCGAGCCGGTCACCACGGCGACGCTCACCAACAGCTCTGTGACCTCTGCGACGTACGTGCCCCAAGCAGGTCGGAATCTATGAGTGGACCGCCGAGATCGTCGTCAACGCGGGTGGCAGCATCGAGAACGGGCCCACCGCCTGCGGCGATGAGCAGGTGACTGTCAATCAGGCCGCGTCATCGATCAAGACCACGCAGTCGAACGCGGACGGCGCGCCCATTGGTACCGCCATCACCAACTCGGCGCACGTCACCGGCGCCAATCCCACCGGCACCGTGACGTTCTGGCTCTACGGGCCGAACAATCCGACGTGCGTGAACAACTCGGATTCGGGTCTCGCGTCGCTGCAGTCATGGGTCGACAACGCTTGACCAGGACGGCAACGCGAACGTTCCGGCCCCGGGATTCACGACCACCATGATCGGCACCTACCAGTGGGTCGCCACATACAGCGGCGACGCCAACAACGTGAGCGCGACCAGCGCGTGCGGCACTGAGTCTGTGGTGGTCTCAGCAAGACCGACTCGTCGATCAGCACCGTCCCGTCGAACAGGGATGGCGCACCGGTTGGCACCGTCGATCAAAGACACCGCCGCGGTCGAGGGCAACGATCCCACGGGCACCGTCACGTTCTATCCTCTACGGGCCGAACGATCCGAACTGCGTCAACAACGCGGATTCAGGTCTGCATTGGCTGCAGAAGTGGACCGTCGACGCTCAATGACAACGGCAAGGCGTCGGTCCCGGATCCTGGCTTCACGACCACCGTGACCGGCACGTACCAGTGGGTCGCCCACTACAACGGTGATGCCAACAACACCACCGCAACCAGCGAGTGCGGCAACGAGAGTGTGGTCATCGGCAAGATGTCACCCGACGATCGTGACAGTCGCCTCCGAGGGCGGACCGCTCGGCACCAAGATCCACGACACCGCACAGGTGTCCGGCGGAGACAACCCGACCGGCACGGTCACCTTCGAGCTCTTCGACCCGAGCAACCAGAACTGCACCATCAATGAGGGCGGCGCCGGCTTCAGTCCAGACCGTCACCGTCGCACTCGGCTCGGATGGATCGGCCAGCAGCGCATCGTCGCCGTTCACCACCACCGCCGTGGGCACGTACAACTGGATCGCCGATCTACAGCGGTGACGCCAACAACAAGGGTGCAAGCACCTCGTGCTCGAGCGAGCCTGTGACCATCGGCATGGATCCGTCCGTCGATGTCGACGACCGCGTCGGCCGGTGGAGCGACTGGAACCGTCATTCACGACACCGCGACCGTCACGGGTTGGACGAACATGACCGGTACCGTGACGTTCAAGCTCTTTGCGCCAAGTGACGCAACCTGCTCCGGCACGGCGCTCTTCACCAGCGCCGTTGCGCTCGGCGCCAATGGCATGGCCACCTCGGCGCAACTTCAGCGCAACGACCATCGCGCGGCACCTACAACTGGATGGCCAGCTACAGCGGCGACGCGCATACTGCCGGTTCTACGAGCAAGTGCGGCAGCGAGCCCGTGGTCATCATCGCCAGCGGCGTCCAGGGCATCACCACCCCGGGTACCGGCGCGGCCGGGTCGCATCGGTGAGGCGGGTCTTGGGATCGAACTGCTGCTCGGTGGCCTGGCACTCGGCCTCACCAGCGAACTGCGTCCGCGAGCGTCGCCGGCAGTAGGGCAATCATCGTACAGATGTTCACAACCGGATCTCCCCTCGACGCCTCGGGGGGAGATCCGGTATTGTCATGAATCGGTCCCGAGCCGCTCCAGGCTGGCTCACAGATAGGAAAGAGGTCCCCCAAAGATGAATCGTCGAACTATTGGTG
>CAVWMH010000006.1:0-242957 GCA_963756075.1 Candidatus Dormiibacterota bacterium
AGCGGCTATCACCCGAGATATGGCCGCTGTGATTACGCTCGTCGGGCGCCTGCCCAACGCGGTCGAAATCAGCGTCAGGCATTCACCAATCGGCTGGTCGCTGCGGTGTGTGGCTCGCCGACTTGCTGCCGAGATGGGCGCCGTGCAGCAGACTGCGGCGGCAAATCGCTCGGCGTTCAACGGCCCGCGTCGGCTTGGCGGGTCTCCTCGTCGCCTAGCGTGATTGCCTCGGCGATTCGCCTCGCAAATAGCGGCGGCACCGCGTTGCCTATTTGCCGACCCTTTTCAGTTAGTGGCCCAAAGAATCGAAAGGTGTCCGGAAATGTCTGGAGGCATGCTGCCTCACGAGCGCTGATGGCACGATCTCTCTCTGGATGGCCAAAGCGACCGTTTGAATAGCTCAGGCAACGCGTGGTGAGCCCAGACGCTGCCCGATCCCAGCTCATGCGTCCGTAGACGTCAGTGTGTCCGTCGTGGCGCTCGTGGCAGCCCAAACGAAGCTCCGGCGGCCAGTCTCGCCGCCCTCCACCCTCGGGGGTCAAGCGGATTCGCTCAAGATTGAGGGGGGTCAGGTGCATCGCGGCATGGTCAGGGTCATCGGGGTCAATCTGACCAGCGTCAAGCGCCGGAAGATGGCCAATGGCGTCTCGGACCGTTGCTGTGCGGGCAAACGACCCCTGCGCATCGGGCAGCTCCAAGGGCCGATCACGCCCGGCGACAATGACTAGGCGCCGGCGCTCCTGCGGGACGCCAAAGTCTCCTGCGCGAAGAACTGCAGAGCGCACAGCGTAACCCGCTCTTTCGAGGGCACGGATAAAGTCACCAAAGGGTCCCCGATTGCTGACTCGTTGCGCGCCAGGAACATTCTCAACGACCACGTACTCGGGGAGTAGCTCGGTTACGAATCGCTGGAACTCATGTAGGAGTGTCCTGCGAGGGTCGTTCGGGGAGGGCTGCTGGTTCTGGCCAGAAAAAGGCTGACACGGCGCGCAGCCGGAGAACAAAACGGGACCCCTCGTCAGAACATCGCGAATAGTCGAGGTCTTGAGACGCCGAATATCGCGCTGGATGAAGACGACGTCCGGGAAGTTATGCCTGAACGTAGCGGCGGCATGGCGGTCGTGATCTACGGCGGCTGCGATGTGGAGTCCGGCTTGTTGGAACCCGAAACTCGTGCCGCCGCACCCAGAGAAGAAGTCGACAACCTGCACCCGTGTTGCGCTCGTCACAGGCGTTCCAGGAACGTGGCGATGTCGGCGCGAATTGCTACAAGGTCGGCTTCCTCATCGTCCAGCTTCGCTAACAATTGCTTCTGGCACTCGAGTATCTCCTTACTGACGACCAACTCATGGATTGTTTTCCCCAAAACCTTTGCGGTCACGCTATTCCACCAGCTCTTGGCGTCACGAACCTCGCCCAGCGTATCTTCCGAACTCCGGGATACCTGGTCTCGTAACCACGCTTCTGGTTGCCCGCCCGGAAGGTACCGCAGATACGTCTGCGCCCAGGCGAGCAATCCGCGCAGTTGATCTTCAGTGATTCCCCCAGTATTTGCAGCCACATACCCGTCGAGGCTGTGCACACCTAGCAATCGGCACGCTTCAACCTGTAGGTCCGCTGGAGCCAGACGATCTGGTGTTTCAAGTGCCGGATTGAGTCGCTGATCGCCATCCAAGTAGACAAGAACATCAGACCGATGCAACGAAGCAAAGACGGGTATCGCGCGTCCGCGCAGCTGGCTTGATCCGCCCACCTGAACCACGACGTCGATGGCCTGAATTTGCGCTCCGCCAGCGCCCCGCATCGCCCGTAGGACTATCTCGCGGGCAAGAGCGTCTTCTACGAGCACCGTCTTCTTGTCGAAGCGATGCTCTATTGCCGTGAAGGCTTCAGTCGCTGAGGAACTCCTGGGAGCGCAAGGTGACCCTGTGAGTGGTTGGTTGTATCTCCAGAACCTTGATTGCTACGGGCGGGAGATCTTCAATAATTACAGGTGAGTGGGTAGCGAATACGATCTGCAACTTTCTCGCCTTTGACTCAGAGGCGAGAAACGCCAATAGCCGACGCTGCGCCCCTGGATGGAGGGATACCTCAGGTTCATCAAGCAGTATCAACGAATGGGGCTTTGCGTTTGCCACGTTTGTGACGACCTGAACGGCGGCGAACTCGCCACTCCCCGCCCAAGCTTCGGTGTACGAAAAGTCAGACGTGTGGAGCCGCGCTGTCGCTCCCGTTACCTCGAATACACGATGAGAAACCACCTCGATTCGTGAATATTCCCGTCCAAGAATCCCTCCAACTGCATCCACTTCAGCTTTGCTGAGGTCACGCGGGGCCACGAGAACCCACTCGTGACCACCGGGGCTGTATGTGTCGAGATCATTGTCCAATATCCTCTTCAGTCGGGGGGACCGCTCGCGAATCAGTGCCTTGCGCGCTGCTAGGTCCTCTCGGTTTCTGATCCGGTCCGCTCTCCGCGCTCTATAGTCATGGTGAAGAAAGTATTTGTCGAAGGCAGAGATCTCTGCACGAAAGTCGACATAGACGACAGGCTTCTCGATGGCCTTCCAGCGGGTGGTGGTGCGGTCTGCAGGTAGCGGATCCGGCGCCTCGGGCATCGGGTTCATCTGGTCGCCGCGGATCGGACGAGAGGGCTCGAAGTAATCTGGGTCAGACGCAGCGTCGGAGGCCCTTCGCTTGATGCGAGTCTTCAACACCTCGACGACTGCCCGTTGACTTTGAGACCACCGGCCGTGGATGAACCGGTGGCGCTCGTCGGGAGAGATGATATCGAGCGCCGTCCCGAACCAATAGCGTCCTATGTTTTCGTAGTCGGGGCAGCCTTGGAGCGCCCGAAGAATCGACGACTTATTCGTTCCATTCGCTCCGACTATGGCGGTGATAGGGTGGCCAAACTCAAGGCTTAGACCATCCTCAAGGTTTCTGAACCGAGGAAACCGTATGTGGTGGATCTGCGGTTCGTATAGCCCCTTAGCCCACATCTCGGCCAGTTCCACGTGGTTGGGTGCGGCGGCCACAGCGCGACATTGTGACCCAGCAAGGTCATGCGCGTGCGACCCTGAGTGATCCTGTATTAGGCGTCCGCGATCCCGCGACCTTGATCGCTGTCAAAGAGCAGGGCCGAATGGCCTGCGCGATGTCACGGCGGCGAATCGCGGAGAGCCCCATTTGGCTAGGTCCGATTTGGCCAGGACCGTGTGGAAGCGCGAGCCTAGGCAAGCAGAAGGCGCGCGCGTTCGTCGGAGTTCTGAACGAGCAAGTCGATGATGTCGATCACGGGAGCATGGAGGAGTGCCTCGGCGATGAGGGCGAGCGACCTCGCGGAGATGGGCTCACCGGACAATGCGGCACTGATTGTTGCCGGACTTAGGCGCGCTTCTCGGGCGAGGTCGACGGCGGCCCACCCGCGACGGGCCATCTCAATCCGCAACCGATCGGCAGCGAGGCGGATGCTCATGCCGTGGGGCTCTCCTGTCGCATTTTCACGTCGAAGCAATGCCGCGTCTGCCAAACAACCTGGTGCTCACATCAGCTTCGCGCTGCGATAAGCATCGATGGGCCTGTTGCGCGAAGGCCCACAGACCCGGCGCGAATGGGCGCCCGGCGCACGTCTCTCACGGCCTCAGGATAGACGCGATTTGCTTACGTCGCGCTTACACTTTGCCGAGCCGCCACCGAGCGCGCGTCCCGCTATCGTTGATGAGACGGTCGCTTCGGGAACGGCGACATAGCGATGCGGTTTTGTACGCAAGGGTCGGGACGAAGTCCGTCCGAAGATGCGCGCGGTCTCCAGGGAGTTCCGCGACGACGATTACGCGATGGCTCGCGTCCTCAGCCTTCAGCCGACGCCCTCGCCTGGTCTGGTCATCATCGGTGGCCAGCGGCCGTCGGAGACCCGCTTAGCGCACGGATCATGGCTTCATACGCATCGTCCCGGGTCAGGTGCGCGTAGTTCTTGGCGATCACCTCCGTCGAGGCGCCGGCAATGAGCGAGAGCTGAATCGGGTTCATGCCGCAGCGGAGCATCTCGGTCATCCAGGAGTGCCGCAGCAGATGGGGAAACACGCGCTTTGTAATCCCCGCCCGCGCCACGGCCTCCTTGACCACCTGGTAGACACCGCCCGTGGTCAGCGCGTCGTAATCGCCGAGCCCCCTCCGCCGGTGCGACAGAAAGATCGCGTCCGAGGTGCGCCCCACCGGCCGGCTGGCGATGAGCCGCTCGACCCGCCGGACCAGGTTGCGGTGGCAGCGGTACGTCCCGGATCCGATCGCGCTTGCCATGCACCCGGAGGTGTACCTGGCGGCCTCCGCGGATCAGGTCACCTGCGTCGAGTCGGGTCAGCTCCTCGAGCCGCAGACCGCAGTCGGCGAAGATCCGGATGATCAGCTTGTCCCGCTCCTGGGGCATCGCCCGCTCGAGCTCGTCGAGCTCGGCTCGGCTGAGGACGTCGCGGATGGGTCGCTCCCGGCGCGGCACCTGCGGCTTGGCCTTGACGTCCTCCCCCTCCCGGCTCGCCCAGTTCAGGAGCAGCCGGATCGGCCGGATGTAGGTGGCGACGCTGTGCTTGGAGAGCGGCTGGCCGGCGGCGGTCGTGCGGGCGAGCAGCTCCGAGGTGAACCGGTCGACCGCGCGGCGGTCGAGCTGGGCGAGGTCGGTGATGCCCTCGCGCTCGCACCAGGGGAAGAACACCGAGTAGAGGGAGTAGGTGTACTGGTGCTCGCTGCGGGGCGAGAGGCCCCGGGCGCGGCAGCTGCTCAGGTAGTCGTCGGCGAGGAGCCTGAGCGGCGACGTCGACGCTCCGTTGAGGGGTCGTGCGGCCATGGTGAGGGCCCTTTTCTTGTTGCACGTGCCAGCAAATATATTGATCGAACTTGCCCGCAAACCCGATGCTCAGCATCGATTGAGCGCGTGACGGGCGGTGGAGTTATCCACTGATCGAACGCACCCGAAAACGCCCGAATCGAATTGGAGATTCGGATTGGCTGGGGAGAGAGGATTCGAACCTCTGATTGGCTGATCCAGAATCAGCTGCCTTACCACTTGGCCACTCCCCAGCGGAGGCCATCGAGTGTACCGGACACTCCCCGGGGCCCCTGTTTGCCACTCGGCACGCGGCATATACTGGACAGTGATGGATCTGCTCGAGTTGCTCCGCTTCCAGGCCCGGCGCTATCGCTGCTCGGCGTGTGGCGAGAACATGGCCGACTGCGGGATCAACGTCCTCGCCCAGCAGGGCAACCGCGCCCTGGTCCGCGTGACCTGCGCGTCCTGCAACGACGAGAACCTCCTCCAGATCATCTTCCAGACCGAGGCCGAGGAGAACAAGGTCCCCGCCATCGATGAGGGGTTCCCGGACGTCGCGGACCCGATCACCGGTGACGAGATGCTCGAGCTCCACTCGCTGCTCTCCTCGCACGAAGGCGCGCTCACCGAGCTGCTCGTCAAGCGCTGACGGCGATCCCCGCCAGGGGGTCGTGCGACACTTGCCCGCCGTATGGCGAGCCTCGATCCCGGCGAGAGCATGGTCTTCGACGCCCTCTACGGGCTCGAGTTCGGCGAGACCTCCCCGGAGCGCATGACCGCCACGTGCCCGGTCACCCCCAAGGTCCTCCAGCCCTTCGGCATCGTCCACGGCGGTGTCTTCTGCGCGATCGGCGAGACGATCACCTCAGTCGGCACCTACCTGGGCGTCAAGGACGCCGGCAACATCTCCGTCGGGATGTCCAACAACATGAGCTTCCTGCGCCCGATCACCACCGGCACGATCCACGCCGAGGCGAAGCCGCGCCACCGCGGGCGGACCACCTGGATCTGGGACGTCGAGATCACCAACGACGACGGCGCGCTCTGCGCCATCGGCCGGATCACGATCGCGGTTCGGCCCCGGCCTTAGCTTCCTGCCGATCGACCAGCCGCTTGGCGGCGTAGGCGCCGCCGGCCGACCCGGCCGCCGACACGCCGCGGAGCACGACCTTCTGCCAGACCGGCGTCTTGTCGCCGCCCTTCTTGACCTCCTTGCGCAGCGCCTGGAGCTCGGCCACGAGGTCGTCCAGGGTCACCGGCGCCGTCTCCTCCTCGGGCGCATCGCGGCGGAGCCGCGAGCGGACGAACACGATCGTCCCGATCAGCACCACCGCCCCGCCGGCGATCGCGGCGTAGCGCGGACCATCACGGCGCAGGCGCGCCTTCCAGTCGAGCTCGGCACGCACCTTCTGCTCCAACCGGCCGGCGCTCTGCGCGAGCGCCTGTTTGGTCAGCTCCCGCTGACGCTGCGCTTCGTCAGTTCCCGGAGCCACTCGGCATCCTCCTTCAACGTTCCTTCGATTGACTTCCGCCCTCGTTTGATCGCCTTTCTCGCCCGTGACTGCCCGAAGAAGATGAGCACGCCCGCGAGAATCAGGAAGACCCCGCCGAGCGCCAGCCAGCGCACCCACTCGGGGCCCAGGATATCGAGCCCCGACGGCAGCGCGCCCAGTGCCTCGATCACTGCAATCAACAGGAAGACCAACGCGACAACGATCAGCGCCATCGCGATCACCAATTGGATGACCGCCCGCTTCAGCTCCGCGCCAATGACGTTGAGCTCGGCGCGCGCCAGCTTGATGGCGTCCTCGACCACCTGACGCGCAAGCGAGACGGGGTCGGTGCTCTCAGGCGCGTCGCCGTCCACGGTACCTCCTGACTTCGGATCGGGAGCTCAACGCGACACTCCAGTGCGGCGCGTCGCCCGCAAGCTCACCCAAACTCGCAAGGTTGCATGATACTTGCGCGTGCCGCGGGGGGCGTAACCCGGCCCCGGTCCACCCCGTTGGATACGCAGATGGCTGAAATCGCCCCAACTCGACTCCCCCGCGGCGGACCCGACGGCTCCGCTGACCTGGCGGTTCGCCTCCGCTACCTGCGCCGCAGCCGTCGCTTCGCGACCGGTCGCGCGTGGATCACCATCTGGGTTACTGCCTTCGCGCTGGTCGGCTGGCTGTTCATCGCAGGGTTTGCAGGCTTCAACCACTGACCCCCGAGGGGCGGGGCGCTAGTCGATCAGCTCACGAAGGTCCTGGAGTTGGAGTGAGATCCAGCGCGTGATGTCATTGGTCCGGACCACCTCGCGAATCTTGGCCTGACGAGCTTTCTTCTGCGGCTCATCCATCATCAGCCCGAGATAGAGCGCCTCAGCGAGCTCATCGATGTCAAACGGATTGACGGTGATCGCCCATTCGCCGAGCTCCTCGTGTGAGCCGGCATTCTCGCTGAGCACCAGCACACCGTCGCGCTGATTGACGAGCGGGCCCTCCTTGGCGACGAGGTTCATGCCGTCGTAGATCGGATTGACGAGCAGCACATCGAAGATGCGATAGCCCGCGATTGCGCGCTCCATGTTGTCCTCGATCTCGACGCGAATCGGCGTCCAGCCGCCACGACTGTATTCGCGATTGATTCGCGCCGCGACGCTGAGCACGTGGCCGAGGTAGGCGCGATAGTCGTCGATGTCCTGCCGGCTCGGTTGCAGGAATGCCCAGAACATGACGTCGCCGGTCAGCTCCGGGTGCGCCTCGAGCATCCGCTCGTACGCCAGGAACCCGCGCACGATGTTCTTGCTGAGATCCGTGCGGTCGACGCGGAGGATGAGGTGCTTCGGACGCCACTGCTCGATGCGCTCGATCTCCGCGAGCACCGCCGGCTGTTCCGAATGCTGGATGAACGTTTTCGGATCGACGCTGATCGGGTAATTGCGCACCCACACCGCGCGGCCCTCGGAGAACACGGTGCGCTCGCGGTGGTCGACGGTCAATCCGAGGTTCTGCTCGCAGGTCATCAGGAAGTTGCGCACGTCGCGCAGCGTCTGGAAGCCGATGATGTCGGCGCCGAGCAGGCCGTGCACGATCGCATCGCGGATGTGCCGCGGCAGGACGGTCCAGTACTGCGGCGTCGGCCACGGGATGTGCACGAAGTGCTGGATGCGCACGTCGGGCCGGCTCTCGCGGATCAGCCGCGGGACGCAGTACAGCTGGTAGTCCTGCACGAACACGACCGCCGGTTTGTCGGAGCGCTCGACCTCGGCGATCACGCGGTCCGCGACCAGCCGGTTCACCTTCACGTAGCCCTCCTTCCAGGCGCGGTGGATGGTCTCGTCGACCACCGGCTCGCGGGCGAGATTCCAGAGGTAGTGCTGGATGAACCAGAGCAGCGGGTTGGCGATCACGTTGTAGTAGAGGTCGTATGCCTCGCTGGTCGGCTCGACGAAGGCGACCTTGACCGTGGTGCCGTCGTCCGTCGTCAGCTCGGCCGGGTCACCCCGCTCGGCGAGCTGACGATCCGAGGCGTCACGGGCCAGCGCGACCCACACCGCGTCGGTTGCGGACGCCAGCGAGGTCATCGCCGTCACCAGGCCGCCGGCGCCCTTGACGAGCCGCTCCGGCGTGCCGCGGTACGGATCGGCGTTGTGCAGAACCAGCGGCGCCCGGTTGGCGACGATGATGGGCTGAACGTTCCCGAGGATCCTGCGCGTGTACGGCTCGATCGCCGACAAAGGCTCAACTCCTACTCCGCCCGAGCGGGGCCTGCCCGCCAAGCCATGCTACCGGGACGGTCGTCGCGACGGCCAGAGCGGCCACAATCCGCGTGTCACATGACGCACCCCATCGCCGAATACCGCGTCGACACGCCGCGTCTGGCGCTTTCGGTGCGCGACCACGCCGGCGGCGAGCCCGCCATCCTCGCGCTCCACGGCCTGGCGAGCAATGCGCGATGGTGGGACCTGGTCGCCGACCGCCTGGTGCCCGCCCACCGGGTGATCGCGGTCGACCTGCCCGGTCACGGCATGAGCGACCGCCCTGACGGCGGCTACGACTTCGACACCGTCGCCCGCGATCTCGAGGGGCTGCTGGCGGGGCTGCGCCATCCCGAACCGCTGGTGGTCGTCGGGCACAGCTGGGGCGCGACGGTCGCGCTCGCGTTCGCGGCGGCGTACCCGGCGCTGGCGCTCGGCGTCGTCTGCATCGATGGCGGCGCCGGCGACCTCAAGGCGTACTTCGGAGCCAAGCTGGGAGGTGGCCGAGCAGACCATGCGCCCGCCCGCCCTGAAGGGGATCACGCCCGCGATGCTGCGTGCGTGGATGGAGTCATCGCCGCTTCGCGACGGGTCCGACCCCGACACCGCCGCCGAGATTCTCGGCGGCAACTTCGAGGACGACGGGAGCGGCGCCGGCACGCTCCGCCCGCGCCTGTCGCTCGAGCATCACATGGAGATCGCCCACCACCTCTTCGATGCCAACGGGTTCGAGCTGATGGCGCAGGTGCGCTGCCCGATGCTCTTCATCCCCGCCGGGCATCCCGACCACGAGGACTCGCCGAAGGTGCGGTCGAGTCGCCCGGGCGCAGGCGGTGGTCGGCGATCGCGCGCGCTTCGTGTGGATCGATGGTGTGCACGACCTGCCCGTGCAGCGTCCTGTGGAAGTCGCGGCGGCGATCGCCGCGTTCGTCGACGAGCTGGCGGCTCAGCCGAGGAGCACGTCCCAGAAGTAGCGCTCGCTCCGGGGCACGCCCTGGTCGACGTGGATGTGCTTGACCTCGGTGTACTCGAGCAGCCCCGCGCGCCCGTGCTCGCGCCCGATGCCGCTCTGCTTGTAGCCGCCAAAGGGGGCGAGCGGATTGAGCAGGTGCCAGTCGTTGATCCAGACGGTCCCGGTGCGCAGCTGCTTGGCGATCTCGATCGCGCCGCGCGTGTCCCGGGACCACACCCCGCCGGCGAGTCCGTAGATCGTCCGGTTGGCGCGCTGGATCACCTCGCCGAGATCGTTCCAGCGCTGCACCGCGAGCACCGGTCCGAAGATCTCCTCGGTGCCGGCATGCGAATCCGGCGAGACGTTGGTGAGCACCGTGGGCTGGACGAAGAATCCGCGATCCCCGACGTTCGGTGCGCGTCCGCCGCCGCATGCGACCGTCGCACCCTCCTGCCTCGCGCGCTCGATGGCGGACAGGATCATGTCGTACTGCGCCCGGCTGATCACGGGGCCGACCTGGGTGTCGAAGTCGGCAGCGTCGCCGACTCGCAGCGACGCCGCACCGTCGACGAGGCGGTCGACGAACGTGTCGTAGATGTCGTCGTGGACGAAGAGGCGCGTGCCGGATTCGCACATCTGGCCCTGATGAAAGAAGGTGCCGAAGAGCGCGCCGTCGACCGCGATGTCGAGGTCCGCGTCGGGGCAGACGATGTTCGCCGACTTGCCGCCGAGCTCGAGGGTCACCTTCTTGATGGTGGGCGCTGCAGCGGCGAGGACCCTGCGGCCGGTGGCGGTCGACCCGGTGAAGGCCACCTTGTCGACGTCGGGGTTCTCGACGAGCTCGATGCCCGCGTCGACGCTGTCGCCGGTGACGACGTTGAGCACGCCCCTTGGCAGCAGACCGGTCTCATCGATGGCGCGGGCGACAGCGAGTGCGCTGAGCGGCGTTTGCGCGGCGGGCTTGAGCACGACCGAGTTGCCCATGGCGAGCGCCGGCGCGATCTTCCACATCGCGAAGATCAGCGGATAGTTCCACGGGATGATCCCGGCGCACACGCCGATCGGCTCGCGCTGCACGAAGTTCCAGGACACGTATGGAGAATCGATCCACGGCAGCGGCTCGTACCAGGGCACGGTCAGCGCCTGCTCGGCCATGCTCCGGAACCACTCGATGGCGAGGGGCACATCCACCACCGACGTCTTGCGCAGCGCGGCGCCGGCGTTCTGCGATTCGAGCAGGCCCCAGTCCTCGGAGACCTCCTGGAGATGCTCGACGATCTGGAACATGATCTGGGTGCGCTGCAGCTGCGATTTGAGGCGCCAGTCGCCGGCGTCGAATGAGCGGCGTGCCGCCGCGACGGCGCGCCGGGCGTCGGCGCGGGTACTCGCGGGGGCGACGGCCATGACCTCTTCGGTCGATGGGTTGATCACGTGGTAGGTGCGGCCGTCCTCGGCGCCGGTCCACTCGCCGTCGATGTACTGCTGGTACGTCGCCACGTCCGGCTCGACGATCGCTGCCACTGACTAACCTCCTCCGCCTCCGGGCGGACGTTGACACCGGTGTCGATTATGTCCATGTGCTGGGCGGCCGGGCTTGTCATCCTCTGCACCGTGCCGTCGCAGAAGCCACGATCAGGCAAGCCGCCCGAGCTGCAGGACCCCGCGTTTCGGGGGTTCAGCGCGTGGGTCTTCGAGTGGTTCGCGGGGCTTGAACGGGATAACTCGCGAGCGTATTTCAACGCGACCCGCGACCGGTATGCGATCGAGGTCCGCGATGCGCTCACGCTCATGCTGCGGGAGTTGAGTGCGACGTTCGGCGGGGAGGTGCGGGTGTTCCGTCAACAGAACGACATGCGATTCGCGCCAGCGTCGCCGTACAAGACACGCACCTACGGCGTCCTGGAGTACTCGTCGCCGGTGAAAGCTCGCGTCTACGCTGACGTGTCGTCGCGGGGCCTCTACTCGGGCTCGGGATATCACCGACTCGCGTCGGACCAGCTGAGCCGGTACCGCGCCGCCGTCGTGGACGATGCGCTCGGTCAGGGCCTGCTCGAAGCGCAAACCACGGCGATGGAGGCCGGTCTCGAATTCATCGGCGACAGCCTCGGTTCCGTACCCCGCGGCTATCCACGCGATCATCCGCGGGCGGAGTTGCTCAAGCACCGATCGCTGCTGGTGGGCCGGGTGATCGCCGGTGAGTCCGGGATCAGTCGAGAAGCAGCGCTCGACCATGTGGCGGGAAGCTGGCACGCCGCAGCGCCGCTCACCGCCTGGCTCGATGAGCACGTCGGCGCCTCCACGCTCGAGCCTCGGGAGCGATGGCCGCGTCGCCCGGCCACGCCTGTGGAGACGGCCGGCTAAATCGTCCCCAGTCGATGGGATGAGCCGCTTCGTGCGCGCCTGATACTGGCGATGCGGGTTCCGCAGAGCACGCGCGTCAATGCGACTTCTTTCCGACGGATGCGGGTAGTGCAGCTTGCCTCGGCGCGTTTGTCCCGCGAATCGGTTCGTGTTGACCCCTACGATACTGTCATTCTGCGAACGCACATAGTGGAGTGTCGGCATGGATCAGATCGAGTTCGCCGACGGCTTCGACAGACCTGACACCATCGCATTCGGGCTCGGAGCGGGACAGCTCGCGGTGGTGATGGTGGGTGCGCTGGCCGCGTATTCCCTGGTGCGATCGCCGCTGGCGCCGGCGATCGCGGATCCCGTAGCGGCGGTGCTCGCGGTCGGTGCGGCAGGGCTCGGGTGGCTGCGGATTGCCGGGCGTCCGGCGCTCGACTGGGCGGTGTTCGCAGGCCTGTTTTCGATGCGACCGCGGCGGGGGACGGTCCGGTGGGAGGTGGCGGCGGCGAGCGGGGCCGATGGCGCAGCCCCCCGCGAGGCTGAAGCTCCCCGAGCCTCGATCCTGGAGCTCTTTGGCAAGCCCACCCCACGCGCGAGCGACCCGGATACGCCACCACCGACTCGAGGACAGAAGACGCGGTCCGCACAGCCGCCGGGCGATCCGAACCGCTCGCGGGTCATGCGGCCGACGAGCAGGGCGGACGGCGCCCGCCGCGTCACCTTCTTCTCCTTGCGCGGTGGCACCGGACGCAGCACGCTCGCCACGGAGCTCACCTGTCTCCTCGCGGCGAGTCAGAGCGAGCAACACGCGGCGCCGAAAGTCGCGCTCGTCGACCTCGACCTGCGCAGTCCGAGCGTCGCCGTACGGCTGGGCGCCCCCGAGCGGACGCTCCTCGACTTCGCGCTCGCCGCGCCCGAGGATCGCAGCGTCATCGATTTCATGGTCAGCCATGCGTCGGGCGCGCATGTCCTGCTCGGCCCGCAACGCGCCGTCAACCCGGAGTGGCCGGTCACGCCGGCACTGCTGCGCGAGGTACTCCGCGAGCTCGACATGGAGGGATTCGACCTCGTCGTGCTCGACGTCTGCCCGGAGCTGAATCCCCTGACCACCACCGCGATCTGCGCGTGCGATGACGTCTTCATCGTGGTTGTGCCGACCGCGGGCGGCGTGCAGGACGCATATCGCAGCACCGAGGCGCTGCGCCGCCTCGGCTTGCGCCACCAGCTCCGCTACATCGTCAACCGTTCGCGTCCCGGCACCGACCTGAGCGAGCCGATGGCCGACCTCGGCGGGCAGCTGATCGGAGACATCCCCGATGACGAGGCGGTGGTCACGGCCGAGAACACACATCGTCTTGTCGGTCTCGACGAATCGGGCCCGGCGGCGATTGCGCTCCGGCGCCTCGCGCGCCGCGTCGGCAGTGAGCTGCATTCCGCATGGCCCGCCTGACCATCGGAGCCATCCCGAGCGCCGGCCGTCCCCGCGCGCCGCTCGACGAACCGGTTGTGATTCGCGAGGACCGGTGCGAGCGCGGCGGTCATGTTCTCCGCGGTGCTGGCCACCAGCGATCTCGACATCGACTCGCTCGACCCGGCGCGCAAAGCGGCAGCGGCGGCCGCGTTCGCGCGGATGTGCCACACGCTCGAACGCCCGATGCAGCTGCTCATACGGGTGCGCCGGCTCGCCGATCCCGGGTCGGCACCGGTCGCGGGACCGCACGCGCGACTCGATGACGCGATGCAGCGGTACTGGGCGGACCAGATTCGCGACGGCGAGCGGCACACCCGCAACGTCTTCGTGGTCCTCGCAGCGCACACGCCGACGGCACTCGACTCCACGTGCACGCAGGCGTGCGATCGCCTGACTGCACTCGGTGTCAGCGCGCACCGCCTCAATGGCGACGCACTCGCTGACGTGATGACTGACGGGTTCGACGGCAGCACCGCGATCACGTGGTCCGAGTATCGAGAGCACGCGGTGTACGGAGACAACGATTGTCTGCGGCCATGCGCTGCAACGACTCCCCGGGCATCCCGTCGGCCCCGGATGGCTGGCGCCGCTGCTCAGCGTGCAGGCCGAGGCCGACATCGCCATCCACCTCGAGCCGGCGCCGCTCGGTGACGCGCTCGGTCGATTGAACCGCCGCCTCCGCGACTTCTCCGCGCACCGCATGATCGAGGTCGAACGCGGCGCACTCGGCGATGTGCACGTCGACATCGGGCTCGACTCGGCAACCGCACTTCGCGAGCGCCTCGCGCGCAACATCGGACGCCCGCTGCATCTTTCAGTGATCGCGACCGCGCGCGGCACCTCCATCGACGAGGTGCGCATGCGCAGCGATGCCTTGCGCGTCGGATTCGCATCGGCGTTGATCGGCATGGAGGTGACGCATTTCCGGCACATGGCAGCGCTGGTCAGCACGCTGCCGCTTGCGGTCAACGCGTTGCGTGGCGGCAAGCTCGTCGATTCGACTGCGGCGGCCACGTGCATTCCCTGGATCGAGGCGGGATGCTCGGATCCGGACGGATATCGGCTCGGCGCCACGACGCGCTCGGGGCTTCCGGTGCGAGTAGCGCCCTTCGACACCGCTCGCCACTCGAACCCGAATATCGCGGTGTTCGCCGCCTCCGGCCACGGCAAGAGCTTCGCGATCGGCACGCTGGTGCTCGAAGCAGCGGTTGCGGGGGTGAACTCGGTGATCATCGATCCCGAGGGCGAGTACCGCGGCCTGGTCGCAGCGCTCGGCGGGCGCTATCTCGAGCTCGCGCCCGGAACCGAAGCGGCCGTCAACGTGTTCGAGGGCGCGGCCGACGATCCCGAGGAGACGGTGGCGGCGGTCGTCGATCTCGTGACCGTGCTCTGCGGTGATCGCCTCGGTGACGTCGAGCGCGCCGTGGTGGACGCCGCGGCACGCGCGGCGATGGAGCGCGCGCTCCTCGAACGACGCACGCCACTCCTTGAGGACTGCCTCGCCATGCTCGATGTGGAAGCACGACCCGTGGCCATGGTGGTGCGCCGGTTCTGCACCGGCGGGCTCGGCGCGCTCTTCAATCGCCCAACATCGCTCACGGTCGATTCCGGCGTGTGCGCGATCTCACTGCGCGATATGCCGCCCGAGCACGTTGCGGCCGCGACCCTGATCGTCGCGCGCTGGTTGTGGGAGCTGGTGCGCCGGGACCGTCGCCGGCGTCACATCGTCTTCGACGAGGTTGGTGCGCTCTGCGTACACCGGCCGCTGCGCGATCTGCTCGTCCAGCTCGCGCGCCGCTGCCGCAAGTACGGCGCGTCGCTCGTGGTGGCGACGCAGAACGCGCAGGACCTGCTCGGCACCGACGAGGGCAGCGTCATCGCGACCAACTGCGCGGTGGTCCTGCTCGGCGGTCATCGAGCTGCGGAAACCGCGCGAATGGAGCAGGCGTTCGGTCTCACCGAGGCACAGCGAAGGTTCCTCGAGACCGCATCTCGCGGCGAGTTCCTGCTCCTCGCAGGCGATCGGCGCGTTGCCATGCGGATCGAGGTTCCGGAGCTGCACCGATCCGTACTCACGGGCGAAACTGGGGCGTGATACCCCTTGACGGCAGGCCTCTCAACTCGCAAGATATGGGGGCTCCCGGACGGCGGAGCCCCAAGATATGGGATCATTAGGGTGATCTCAGTACGCGGAGATTGGGGCTCGAGGTCGCCAGGGCGCGGTCCCGCACACGTCTCTGCACAATGAAGCGCCCACCAGCCAGAAGAGGAAAGACCGTGGATCGATCCGCCTCAAAGCCCGTCCCAGACAACTCGCACAGCATCTCGATGGAGCCGCCGTCGGGGCGTCGATCGGGACGCAGAAGTGGTGCTGACCAGGCGCGCGTCAGCGCCAAAGTGGAGGTTGAGGGCGGCGGGATTCACGTCGATCGGCGCTTCACCCACGAGGGCGTGCACCCGTTCGACGAGGTCACGTGGGAAACCCGGACCGCGGCGATCGGCAACGAGAAGGGGGAGACCGTTTTCGAGCAGAAGGACTGCGAGATCCCGACGTTCTGGTCACAGATGGCCACAAACGTCGTGGTGAGCAAGTACTTCCGCGGCAAGCTCGGCACGCCCGGTCGCGAGACCAGTGTCAAGCAGATGATCTCGAGGGTTGCGGACACGATCGGGAAGTGGGGCCGAGAGGGGGGCTACTTCGCGACGGAGACCGACGCCCGCGCGTTCCAGGATGAGCTCACACACCTGTTGCTCCATCAGAAGATGAGCTTCAACAGCCCGGTGTGGTTCAACCTCGGCGTCGCCACGAGCAAGCCTCAAATCTCGGCGTGTTTCATCAACAGTGTCGAGGACACGATGGAGTCGATCCTCACGCTGGCCAAGACCGAGGGCATGCTGTTCAAGTACGGCAGCGGGACGGGGACCAACCTCTCCACGATTCGCTCCGCAACGGAATCGCTCGCCGGCGGCGGCACCGCGAGCGGGCCGGTCTCCTTCATGAAGGGCTTCGACGCCTTCGCCGGAGTCATCAAGAGCGGCGGGACGACCCGTCGCGCCGCGAAGATGGTCATCCTCAACGCCGACCATCCCGACGTCGAGGAGTTCATCACCTGCAAGGTGAGCGAGGAGCGCAAGGCGTGGGCGCTCATCGAGGCGGGGTACGACAGCGCGTTCACGGGTGAGGCGTACTCGTCGGTCTTCTTCCAGAACAGCAACAACTCCGTGCGTGTGACCGACGAGTTCATGCGCGCCGTCGCGGACGACCGCGACTGGCACCTTCGGGCGGTGACCGACTCCAACCGCATCCTCAAGACGGTGAAGGCGCGCGAGCTGATGCGGCTCATCGCCGAATCGGCATGGCAGTGCGGCGATCCCGGCATGCAGTACGACACCACCATCAACGACTGGCACACGTCCGCGGTGACCGGGCGCATCAACGCCAGCAACCCGTGCAGCGAGTACATGTTCCTCGACGACACCAGCTGCAACCTGGCGTCGATCAACCTCACCCGCTTCCTCAACGACGACGGCTCGATCGACATCGAGGCCTACAAGCACGCGATTCACATCACGATCACGGCGCAGGAGATCCTGGTCAGCAACGCCTCTTACCCGACTGAGAAGATCGCGAAGAACAGCGAGGAATTCCGTCCGCTCGGCCTCGGCTATGCGAATCTCGGTGCTCTCCTGATGGCCCGCGGCGTTCCCTACGATTCGCCGCAGGGTCGCGACCTCGCAGCGTGCCTCACGTCGATCCTCACCGGCGAGGCGTACGCGCAGTCCGCCCGCATCGCCCGCGAGATCGGCCCGTTCAACGGCTATGCGGCCAACCGGCAGCCGATGCTGCGTGTGGTGGGCAAGCACCGCGAAGCCGCGTACAACATCCCCACCGACAACATCGAGCCCGACCTCGTCGGTGCAGCTCGGCACGCCTGGGACGAGGCACATGAGCTCGGCGCTCGCCACGGCTACCGCAACTCGCAGGCGACCGTGCTCGCGCCCACCGGAACGATCAGCTTCATGCTCGACTGCGACACCACCGGCGTCGAGCCGGACATCGCACTCGTCAAGTACAAGAAGCTCGTTGGCGGCGGCATGTTGAAGATGGTCAACGGCACTGTGCCGGCCGCATTGCGCCGGCTCGGGTATGGCGAGACTGCTATCGGCGACATCATCGCCTTCATCGACGCCAATGACACCATTGAGGGTGCACCGACGCTGCGCGATGAGGACGTTGCGGTCTTCGACTGCGCGTTCACACCGCAGAACGGCAAGCGATCGATCACCTGGCAGGGACACCTTCGGATGATGGCCGCGGTGCAGCCGTTCATCAGCGGGGCGATCTCGAAGACGGTGAACATGCCCAACGAGGCGACCATCGAGGACATCGAGCGCGCGTACACCGACGGCTGGAAGCTCGGGCTCAAGGCAGTCGCCATTTACCGCGATGGGAGCAAGCGCAGCCAGCCGCTGGCGACGAGCATCGACAAGACAACTGGGCATCGCGTCCAGGTCGTGGAGCGCCCCCTGCGCAAGCGCCTTCCGGCCGAGCGCACTGCGATCACCCACAAGTTCGAGGTGGGCGGCCACGAGGGCTACATCACGGTCGGTCTGTACGAAGACGGCACTCCTGGCGAGATCTTCCTGCGCATGGCCAAGGAGGGTTCCACGGTCAGCGGACTGATGGACTCGTTCGCCACCGCTGTATCGCTCGCCCTGCAGTACGGCGTTCCGCTGCCGGCACTCGTCGACAAGTTCTCGCACACGCGCTTCGACCCGCAGGGGTTCACGCGGAACCCGGAGATTCCCATCGCCAAGTCGGTGATGGACTACATCTTCCGCTGGCTCGCGTCCCGTTTCCTGCCGCAGGAGGATCGCGACCGCCTCGGCATCATCCGCCGCGAGCCCGACGGAACCGCAACCGAACCGGTGTCAGCCGCCGAGGCAGCGATCGAGGCGATGGCACCGGTCGCGGTTGCTCCGGTAGCGACGGCGCGCAAGCCGGTTGCCGCGATTCCGACCATCAGCGCCGGCGCATTCATCAACCAGGAAGACGCACCCACCTGCAGCGACTGCGGCAGCCTCATGGTGCGCAACGGCGCCTGCTACAAGTGCCACAACTGCGGCGCCACGAGCGGCTGCAGCTGACCAACTAGCACCTCCTCCCCTCTCGCCCGGGGCCGCCTCCGAACGCTGGAGGCGGCCCCTCTTTCATCCGCTGCTAGTGTCATCCGGCCGTGGCCACCGCCATTCGCTCCCGCTGGGCGCTTTCTCTGCTTGTTCTCAGTCGTCGGTGTCGTCGCGGCGTGTGGCTCGTACGGCGCCGAACCCCGGCGCGTCAATGTCAGCAAGCGCCCGGTCCAGCGCTACTTCCGTGACCATCCCCGGCAACCCGGCCTTGCTCGTTTTGACACGGACCACTGCCGCTCAGATAAGTGGAGACGTCGAGAGTCACCAACCAGGCTACCGACCTGGTGGAGACATGAATCCGGCTACGTCGCATGCATCTTCGCCGACGTTCGGGATGAAGCTGACAGGGTGGAGGTGCAAATCAAGAGAGTGCCGGGCGGCGTTGGCGCCGCAACGTTGCGGGACGCCGCGACCGTCTTCTCGCTTGGAGAACCAGTGCAACCCTTTCAGGGTTTCCCGGTGGTGGGCATCGGTGATCATGCATTGGGCGAGGCCATTCCGGGCGTCGCCTTCATCGTCTTCGGCATTCGGGATCTGTTGGTATACGTCGGGGCAGGCTCCACGTTCGTCGACGCCTCTGGGCTGCGCTCCGGCGTCGAAAACCTCGCCATGAAGGTCGCTGCGGCCTTGTAGCGCCGACGAGGCAACCGGGGTCCGCGCTCGCCGGGACGTTCTTGTTGGTGAGGCCTACGCCGACGGGCGACGACGACGGTGCCGGATGGCCAGCACGATTGCGGCGATGACCGCGGCGAGCACCGGGACGCCGATGGCGAAGTTCACGCCGCCATCCAATGGGGACCACCGCCGCGACCTCCAGACCTCTGATCTACGCGGCTGAGATCGGATCAGAGCGTCGCAGAACAGTGGCGGCGAAAGCCGGCCGAACGGTTGCCCGGTAGCCTTCATCCAGGCGAATCAGAGGCGGGAGACACGGTGCCGCAAGCCGGCACGAGTTGGGGGACTGGCAGGGGATGGTTCCTGTACACGGGATCAGCTGGGACGATCGCAAGCGCCGTTCTGTCAGCGCGCTCGCGACCGCCGCGGCCCTTCTGGTCGGCGCCGGCGCTATGGCCACGGTGGCTCACGCGAGCACGCGCCTCGTCTCGGTCATCGTGCGAGCGCAACCGGGCCAGGGTGCAGCCGCGGACGAGGCGGTCGCCGAATTCGGCGGCCACGTCCAGGAGCACATCGCGCTGGTCAACTCGACAGTCGCGAATGTCCCGGCCAGTGCCGTCACCGACCTCGAGACATCGCCGGGTGTCGCCCAGGTGACGCTCAACGCTCCGGTGCATCTGCTCGGCAACTCCTTTGGCGCGGTCAGCGGCACGTATAGCGCCGCAACCAACGTCGACTCCATGTCCAGCATCGAGCAGATGGACGGGGCTCACGCGTACTGGAACGCTGGTTACACCGGCCAGGGCGTTGGCGTTGCGCTGATCAACTCCGGCGTCTCTCCTGTCGACGGCCTGAGCACGCCGGGCAAGGTCATCAATGGCCCCGACCTCTCCTTCGAATCACAGAATCCGTCGCTCGAGTCTCTCGACACCTTCGGTCATGGCACCCACATGGCTGGGATCATCGCCGGCCGAGACAGTGAGCTGACATCGGTGAGCTCGAGCGACACCACACATTTCGCCGGCATGGCACCGAACGCTCAGATCGTGAACGTGAAGGTCGCCGACGCGCTCGGCGAGACCGACGTCTCGCAGGTGCTCGCGGCCATCGACTGGGTGGTCCAGCACCAGAACGACAACGGCATGAACATCCGCGTCCTCAACCTCTCGTACGGCACCGACAGCTCGCAGAGCTACGTGCTCGATCCCCTCGCGTATGCGGCGGAACAAGCGTGGCTGCAGGGCATCGTCGTTGTCGTCGCCGCCGGCAACCAGGGGAACTACTCCAACGGACTTGACGACCCGGCGATCGATCCCTACGTGATCGCCGTCGGTGCGGCCAACACGCGCAACACGACGTGGGTCCGCTATCACACGCCCGCCGGCTTCACGAGCCAGGGTGACGGCACCCGCAATCCAGACCTCTCTGCTCCCGGCGTCCACGTTGTGTCCCTGAGGGATCCGGGATCCCTCATCGACGATCAATTCGGCACCACCGCAACCGTCAACAGCCGCTTTTTCCTCGGAAGCGGCACGTCGCAGGCAGCCGCCGTCGTCTCGGGCGCGGCGGCCCTCCTGCTCAGCCAGCGACCCGGTCTCACACCTGACCAGGTCAAGGCGCTGCTCGTGGGCAACACGCACTCGATGTACGGCCCCTCCGACCTCAAGGGGAGCGGCGAGCTGAACCTCGCCAGCGTGCTCGATGCTTCGACGCCGAATGCCACCCAGTCATGGCCGGCCTCGAACGGCACCGGCAGCCTCGAGGCATCGCGCGGATCCGATCACGTCGTCGACGCACACGGCCACGCGCTCACCGGCGAGCAGGACATCTTCGGCAACGCGGTCAAAACGACGGCGCTGGCCACAGCCGAGGCGAACGCCTCTGCCTGGAACGGCGGCACCTTCAATGGGTCGTCGTGGTCAGGATCCTCCTGGTCGGGATCGTCCTGGTCCGGGTCCTCGTGGTCCGGCTCGTCGTGGTCCGGTGGCTCGTGGTCGGGCTCCTCGTGGTCGGGGGGTTCATGGTCCGGGTCCTCGTGGTCCGGGAGCTCATGGTCCGGCTCGTCCTGGTCGGGTTCCAGCTGGTCCGACTACGACTGGAGCTAGGTCCGCGACCTTCGCCCGACCGCCGGTCGGCAGCACTGCGCGACGTCCATGCGCGCACCGCCGATAGCGCTGCTACCGCTTGGCAACAGGGCTGGCACGGTGAGTTCAGCCCGCTCTCACGTCGGGGAGCATCTCGACATGACCAACGAGGTCGATGACCCCGCGTCTGCAGGCGATCCGAGCCATCCCACTTCGGCGCGCCGGGGGCACCGAGTCCACCTCCTGACCCTGCTGCTCGTCGCAACCGCCGTTGTCCTCCTGATCGAGGTCGTGGCCCCGCTTCGCGAGCTCCCCGCGCCACGTCAGATCTCCTGGTGGGCGCTCATCCCGCTCTTCTGCGCAGCGGAGGTGTTCGTCGTCCACCTCCAGTTCCGCCGCGACGCCCACTCGTTCTCGCTCAGTGAGCTGCCGCTTGTTGCCGGGTTCTTCTTCGCGCCGCCGCTTGTGGTCGTGCTGTCCATGGTCGCCGGAACCGCACTCGCGCTGTCCGTCCACCGCCGCCAGTCACCGCTGAAGCTGGCATTCAACCTCGCAAATTTCACCGTCGCCAACAGCGTCGTCGCGGTGCTCTTCATGCATCTCGTCGACCATCACGACCCCCTGAGTGCGATCAGCTTCCTCGGCGTGTTGGTGGCGATCCTTGTCGGCGGCGTGCTCCAGTCGCTGGTGATCCTTGCAGCGATCTCCTTCTCCGAGGGGCGTGTCGACGCGGCCGGCATCGCCGCGACCTTCGGGTTCACGCAGGCGGCAACGGTCGTCAACACCTGCCTTGCCCTGATCGGCGTCCGCATCGTCTGGGAGAACCCCGCGGAGATCTGGCTGCTCGCCATCCCGACGATCGGCGTGTTCATCGCCTATCGCTTCTACGTGGCCGAGCGCGAGAAGCGCGACCAGGTCGACTTCCTCTACCAGTCGAGCAAGGAGCTGCAGCGCACCGCGACAGTCGACGACGCCGTTGCCGCGCTGCTCAGCAAATCGTGCGAGGTCTTCCGTGCGGAACGCGCGGAGATCACCTTCCTCCCCACGCGCGAACGTGATGCCGTCGTGCGCACCACTGTCGACAAGGAGCAGACGACACAGTTCATGACCCCGGTCACGCTCGATGACGCCGAACTGCAGTTCATGAGCCGCCTTCTGCTCAACTCGCCACTGCTCCTGAGCGCGCACGGCAAGACCGACGGCGATCCGAATGGGTTCCTCGAGCGCCGCGGGCTCCGCGATGCCATGGCCGTCGTCCTGCGTGGCGAGAACAACATGGTGGGGACCATGCTCATCGCCAACCGCCTCGGCGAGGTCACGGGTTTCGATGACGAGGATCTGCGCCTGCTCGAGATGCTGGCGAATCAGACCGGCGTCATCCTCGAACGCGGCAGGTTGCAGCACTCCCTGTCACAGCTCACCGTGCTCCAGGAGCAGTTGCGCCATGAGGCGTCACACGACCCGTTGACCGGCATGGCCAACCGGCTCCTCTTCGGCTCGCGAGTCGACCAGGCGCTGGCGCAGATGGGGCAGCACGTCGGCGTGCTCTTCATCGACATCGATGACTTCAAGACCGTCAACGACAGCCTCGGGCACGCCGCGGGTGATGAGCTGCTGCGCGCCATCGCCGACCGCATCGGAGAGTGCCTCCGGCCCGGCGACGTTGCCGCGCGGTTGGGCGGTGACGAATTCGCGGTCCTGCTCATCGGCATCGATGGAGCGGCGACCGCTGTGCGCATCGCCGAGCGGGTCATCGAGGCTCTCCGCGAGCCGTTCATCATCGCCGCCGAGGAGGTGCTGACCCACGCGAGCATCGGCATCGCAACCGCGGTCGACACCGGGTGCAACGGCCAGGAACTGCTCCAGAACGCGGACCTCGCCCTGTACACCGCGAAGAGTTCGGGCAAGTCACGCTGGGAGCTGTTCGAACCATCGATGTACGCCGCCGTGCAGCACAGGCATCGGCTCAAGGCCGACCTGTACCACGCCGTGGAGTCGGTCGAATTCGAACTGGTGTATCAACCGATCGTGCGTGTCGCGACGTGCGACATCGTCGCCGCCGAGGCGCTGCTTCGCTGGCGGCATCCCACACGCGGAACGGTCCTGCCGGACGACTTCATCAGCCTGGTGGAGGAGACGGGGTTGATCACGCAGCTGGGTGCCTGGGTGCTGCGCAGCGCCTGCGAAGAGGCGCGAGACTGGCCGTTGATCGACGGCGCAGACCCCGTTGCCGTGAGCGTCAACGTTGCCGTTCGCCAGCTGCGCGAGCCGGACTTCGTCGGCAGCGTGCGCAGCGCGCTTCACGACACCGGCCTTGACGCTCGCCGCCTGATCCTCGAGGTGACCGAGGCGGACATCATCTACGACACCGAACCGATCATCGGCTGTCTCAACGCGCTCCGCGACCTCGGGGTGCGCATCGCACTCGACGACTTCGGAACCGGTCACTCGTCGCTGAGCCGGCTCCGCGATTTCCCCGTCGACGTGCTCAAGATCGACAGGTCGTTCACCGCCTCGCTCTGCGGTCCCACCCAGTCGATCGGCTTCGCGCACTCGGTTTTCAACTTCGGCGTCGGCCTCGGTCTCAGTGTCATCGCCGAGGGAGTCGAAACACAGGAGTGCCTCGACGAGCTCCGCGACCTCGGATGCGAGCTGGCCCAGGGCTACCTCTTCGGACAACCGCTGCCGCCGCTGGCGATGCGACGTCTCCTCGAACACAACGTCGCGGTGCCCACGTCACTGCCGGCGCTGGCAGCGGCTACTCAACCTCGCTGACGACCGAACTCGAGCACGAGCTTGAGGCGCTTCAGATCCTTGGCATTGGCCTGGCGCATGGCCCGGGCCATCATCGGGGCGGCAACTCTGGAGAAGCCTGACGGGTCGCCACGGTTTCGGAGCGTCATGCGGGTGCCACCGGTTTCCGCATCTTCCCATTCGTACATCGTCTCCATCGGGAATGGGCCCTGTGCGGTGGCCATCACAAAGCGTGTGTCGGGCACGAGCTCCTTGACCTCGTAGGTGTACGCCAGCCGGCGACCGAGAAAGTGTGCCACGAACTCGAAACGTGAACCCAACGTCATCGGCCTCGCCGTCTGCCACGTCACCGACTTGATGTTCGCGTACCAGCTGGTGGCGTTGTCCGGATCCGAGGCATATGCGGCCACGACCGCGCGCGGCACGTCGATATCGATTGCGGTGACGACATCGACGCTCATGTTGTTCCTCCGTTCAGACCCGGTAGTTCAGGCTCGCCGCCGCGAGCGGCGGCACCAGCATGGGAACGCTTGGCGAGCTGCGCGATCGCAGGAAGGGACGCGTCACGGCGGCAAGTTCTCTGACAGCCGGTTCGATTGCCAATTCTTGAACACGTCCATAACCGATGACGAGTCCGCCGCTGTTCGCCGGCTGGATGCGGAACGCAGTCAGCGCGGCGACGTCGATCCCCGCGCTCTTGGCGTCGCGAGCGATTGCCCTGTCGTCCACACCTGCCGGTAAACGCACGACGAGATGCAGCCCGGCAGCGACGCCCTCCACCTTCAATTCCGGCAGATGTCTGGCCAGCGCGGCGATCAGGCGGTCTCGCCGGCCGCGGTACACGCCTCGAGCGCGCCTGACGTGGCGATCGTAGTCGCCGCGGGACAGGAACTCAGCGAGGGTGAGCTGGTCGAGAGCCGGAGAGAAGTGGTCAAGAAGGCGCTTGGTGCGCTCCACCTCGTCGACCAGATGCGCCGGAACGACGAGCCAGCCAAGGCGCAGCGCCGGCGCCAGTGTCTTCGACACCGTTCCGATCTGCACCACGTGCTCCGGCGCGACGCCCTGGAGCGCACGCACCGGCTCCCGGTCGTAGCGGAACTCGGCGTCGTAGTCATCCTCGATGATCAGGCAGCGGTTCGTACACGCCCAGGCGATCAGGCGGCGGCGCCTCTCGCCGCTCAACACGTAGCCGGTCGGGAACTGATGCGCCGGTGTGACGAGCACAGCATCTGCGTCAAGGCCATCGACGACCATGCCCTCGGTGTCGACTGGCTGAGGCACGACCTCGAGACCGATTGACTGGATGCGCTCACGTGCCGTCGTCTGGGATGGATCTTCAACGGCGATACGCGAGGCGCCACCCCGCCGGAGCGTGCGCATGAGGAGGTCCACACTCTGAGCTGTTCCCTGAACGATCACGATGTCGGCCGGGTCGGCGATGACCCCTCGCGTGCGGCCGAGATGATCGGCGAGCACCTCGCGGAGGACGCGCTCTCCGCGCGATTCTCTGTAGTCGAGCGTGGCCGTCCCGTCTCGGCGGGTGACATGCTGCATCGCCGCGAGCCACCGCTTGAGCGGGAACAGCGACACATCCGGTCTGGTCGGCCTCAGGTCGTAGCGCGCCGGCGGCTCTTGTGGGCCGGGCTCGGCTCGAACCCCGTACCGTTCCTGCACGCTGGCCACAACAGGCGCTTCGCGTTCTCGGGTCAGCAGGAACCCCTGGGCCTGGAGCTGGGCATACGCATCGCTGACGACCCGGCGCGACACACCGAGGTGCTCGGCGAGCGCACGTGAAGCCGGCAGTCGAACGCCGGCGCGCAACGCCCGGCTGACGATCGCCTCGCGCAAGGTTCGTTCCAGAGCCGATCGAAGGGTCTCGCCGGCGCGTCGTTCCAACGGAAGCCATCTGGCCTCATCAGACGCCATTGGTTGGATCTTGCCACACCCGCTCGGTGGTGTGAGGCGTTGCCCTTATGGCACCCGCATTTCGCGCGGGTTTGGACTCATGCGCGGGGATGCGACGCACCACGTTGGTGCAACCAACGTTCGACGGCTTCCCACTCTTTTGGACCCACAAGATCAGATGGAACTGGTCTCATTCGTTGGAGTGAATTCTGGCCGAACCCTGCAAAAACGCTTGTCAACCTGGCTATTCTCCGAAGACACGCGCGTCCGCGAGGAGAAGTCATCAAGGAGGTTCCGATGAGCGTTCGCAGCTTGCTGGCTCGAGACACGCGGAGGACGGCTCGCGGTCTCAACAAACGGATCGGCATCGTTGCGTTCGCCGCGGTCGTTGTTGTCGCGTGCGGAACGAGCACCTCCAGTACATCCTCGGGAGCCGCGCAGGGCAACAACCTCTTCAACCCGAGCAGCTTCAACACATCGAACATATCGTGGCTGTCTGCCAACCAGAACGCGAGCGGTTCCCCGGTCATGGGGGGCACCCTGCAGATCGAAGGGAGCACCGACCTCTCGGCGGCCGCCGATCCTCAGGGTGAGTACGAGACGATCGGCTTCACACTCGAGCGCGCGTACGCCCGGCAGCTGCTGTCCTACCCGGCGTCCACTGACCTGACCAAGGCGGAGTCGGTCGTTCCCGATGCGGCGGCGAGCATGCCAACCGTCAGCTCCGACGGCTTGACGTACACGTTCACGCTGCGTTCGGGCTTGATGTGGAATACGCGCCCGCCGCGGCCGGTGACCTCGCAGGACTTCGCGCGCGGCGTCCTGCGCAACTGCGATCCCACGCTCTCGCCGAACGGCAACCCCGGCTACTACATGGCCACGATCGCCGGTTTCAAGGCGTTCTGCACCGCGTTCGAGGCCTCCAGCCCGGCTGAAAGCCCAGCCGCTCGCGCGACGTTCATCAACAACGGCATGAACAGCGTATCGGGCATCAAGACGCCGGACAGCAACACCATCGTCTTCACACTCACGCAGCCGGCCACCGACTTCAACAACATCATCGCGCTGCCATTCGCGTCAGCGGCGCCGGCGGAGTACCTGACGTACACACCGCTTGCGCCAGGCAACGTCCTGTATTCGGACGGCCCTTACGCCATCACCACGTACAACGTCGGGCACGAGCTCATCCTCACCCGGAACGCCGCGTGGAGCGCGAGCACCGACCCGATCCGGCACCAGTACGTGAATGCGATCGACGTCAAGCTCGACCTGGCCGGTTCTGCTGCTGCGACCGAGGTCCAGCAGGATCTCGCGGCGGGCACGGCGGACCTCGAGTGGAACACCAACGTGCCCCCGGCCGCCATCCATGGTCTTGAATCGCCCACATGGAATCCGGGGCTCGGTGTCTTTCCCGCCCCAGGGACCACCAACCCGTACCTGGTCTTCAACGTCCAGAGCCCGAACAACGGCGGCGCCCTCGGCAACGTCAAGGTTCGTCAAGCGCTCGAGTACGCGCTCGACAAGGTGGCCATCAACAAGATCTACGGCGGCGCGAGTCTCAACGAGCCGCTCAACCAGGTGATCGCTCCCGGCGCTGAAGGCTACGTGCCGTTCAACGACTACCCGACGAACAACAACCAGGGCGACGCCGCCAAGTGCAAGTCGCTCCTGAAGGCGGCCGGATACCCGAACGGCATCACCCTCAAGGACTACTACCGCAACAGCGGCAACCACCCTGCCGTGTTCCAGGAGGTCCAGGCCGACTTCCAGCGGTGCGGTGTCACCGTGGTCGGAACCCCAATTGCGACCGGTTACTACGGCTCCTCGGGCATCGGCGTGACCTCCCCCGACGGTCTCAAGGCCGGCCATTGGGACATCACCGAGCCCGGCTGGGTGCCGGACTGGTTCGGCCCGACCAACGGACGCGCCACTCTTCCCGACATCCTCGACGGCGCGCTGAGTTTCCCCGGTTCCGACTGGGGTGGCTACGACAATCCGGCAGTCGATTCACTGGTCAACCAGGCCGAGTCGGCGACGACGATCTCCGCTGCCGCGAGCCTCTGGCACCAGGCCGACCAGCAGGTGATGAAGGACGCGGCATTCATCCCCTTCCAGACCCAGTTGACCCCGCTGTTCCACTCGACCCGGGTCCACAACGCCATCTTCATACCGTTCAGCGAGTACTACGACATCACGCAGGTCTGGCTCACGTCATGAGCCTGTCGACCGTTGAAGTCGCATATCCGGAGGTCACTCCCGACGAGCCGGCAGCGGGCGGCATCCAGGCACGAACCCCACTGCGACTTGTCATCGCGCGGCTGCGAACCGACCGCGTGGCGATCGCCTCGATCGTGGTCATCCTGCTCATCGTGCTGCTCGCGATCGGCGCTCCGCTGATCGCGGCCATAACCGGGCACGGCCCCACAGACACCAACGTCGATACCGGCACGGACGCGAACGGCCAACCGCTGCCTCCCGGGTCAGCCGGATACCTGCTGGGCACCGACAACCTCGGTCGCGACATCCTGGTTCGTATCGCTTACGGGGCGCGTATTTCGCTGCTGGTCGGGGTGCTCGCCACCGCTATCGCGACGGTGGTCGGAGTGGTCATCGGACTCTTCGCAGGCTACTTCGGTGGCTGGTTCGATTCCGTACTGGCCCGCTTGATGGACGTGGTGCTGTCCTTCCCGTACGTGATGTTTGCCATCGTCCTGGTCTCTGTCTTCGGACCCAGCCTGCCGTTGACGATTCTCGTCATCGCGTTCTTCTCGTTCGCCGCCATCGGGAGGATCGTGCGCGGGCAGGCGCTCTCCCAACGTGAGAAGGAATACGTTGAGGCAGCGCATTCGCTGGGCGCGGGCAATCTTCGCATCATGTTCGTGGACATCCTTCCCAATCTCGTGGCGCCGGTCATCGTGCTTGCCACGCTGCTCATTCCCGCGGCAATCATCTTCGAGGCAACGCTGTCGTTCCTCGGTCTCGGCGTCGTGCCGCCGACACCGTCGTGGGGAAACATGCTCTCCGATGCGGAAGGGGTCGGCTTCCAGGCATGGTGGTTCTACATCTTCCCGATGCTGTTCCTGCTGCTGACAACGCTCGCGTTCAACCTCCTCGGTGACGCGGTGCGCGACGCGCTCGACCCGCGGACGGAACGAATTTTCGCGGGCCGAAGGAGGAAGAAGGCGGCGTGATCCGCTTCCTCATCCGTCGCGTCATCCTGGGCCTGATCACGCTCTGGGTCATCATCACCTTGGTCTTCGTCCTGTACTACGCACGCCCGGGCGTCGACCCGGCGCGCGAGCTCGCTGGGCGAGCCGTGACACCGGCGCTGCTCGCCAACATCAACAAGGAGTACGGGTTCGATCAACCGGTGATCGTCCAGTACTGGCATTACCTCGGGCGCCTGGTGCCGATCCCCGGACACTTCAACCTCGGCACGTCGAACAACAACCGGCTTCCGGTGACCACAATCATCGCTCAGGCGGTCCCCATCGACCTCTCGCTCGCCGCGGGAGCAGCCGTGATCTGGACGGTGCTCGGGATCAGTGTTGGTGTGCTCGCCGCACGAAGACCGCGGAGCGCGTGGGATCGCGGCGCGACCGTGTTCGTCCTCACCGGAGTCTCGATGCCGGTCTTCATCCTCGGCCTGCTGCTCCTCTATGTTCTCTACTACCTGCTGACGATTCATGGCATTGCGATCTTTCCCAAACCGGGAAGCTGGACGCCGATCACCCAGAACCCTCTGGAGTGGGCGCACGACCTGATCCTGCCCTGGATCACGGTGGCGCTCGTCATTGCCGCGACCTATTCGCGGCTCACGCGAAGCTCGCTGCTCGAGACGCTTGGTGAGGACTACATCCGGACGGCGCGTGCCAAAGGGCTGAGCGAGCGGCGCGTGGTCTATCGCCACGCGCTCCGCAGTTCCCTCACACCCATCGTCACGCAATTTGGCATCGACCTTGCCGGCGTGATGGGGGGTGCCATCGTTACGGAAAGCATCTTCGGCTTGCCGGGCCTTGGACTCGCCGTCGTCCAGGCGATCCAGGTGCAGAACCTCCCCGTCGTGATCGGCATCGTGCTGGTATCAGCGGCCTTCGTGGTGGCGGCCAATATCGTTGTCGATGCCCTGTACGCGGTCCTCGATCCGCGCGTGCGAGTCAGCTAGGCAGCGGCACTGCTCGGCCACGCCGGCGGAGCGCCAGGACCACGGCTTCCCCGCCCCGACAGGCTGTCTCAGGGTCTAGGATCTCGACCGACACGTGTGAAACGGGCCGCAGGGGCCGTCGCGCGCTGTGCTTTGGGGAAGACCAGTGCTGGCTCGAGAGAACCTGGCGGAAGGGAGCGAGCGTCAGGCGCCAGGAGTCACCACCCCGGCCGCCGTCTCGCTGGTCGGCCTCACCAAGCGGTTCGGTGACCAGGTCGCCATCACCGACATCTCGCTGGACATCGCAGACGGCGAGTTCTTCTCACTCCTCGGACCGTCGGGATCCGGCAAGACCACGACCCTTCGCCTCATCGCCGGCTTCGAGCGACCGACCAGCGGCAAGGTCTGGCTGCACGGTCGCGACGTCACGAAAGTGCCGCCCTTCGAGCGGGACGTCAACACCGTCTTCCAGGACTACGCCCTCTTCCCGCACATGACGGTCGGCGACAACGTCGGGTACAGCCTGCGGGTGCGCCGCGTGCCGCGCCGCCAGCGCGCCACGAGAGTGGCGCAAGTCCTGGAAACGATGCGGCTCGGCGGCTTCGAGTCGCGCAAGCCGTCTGAGCTCAGCGGCGGTCAGCGTCAGCGCGTTGCCCTGGCACGCGCGCTCATCAATCGTCCCCGCGTGCTCCTGCTCGATGAACCTCTGGGTGCGCTCGACACCAAGCTCCGTGAGGAGATGCAGATCGAGTTGAAGGATGTGCAGCGGGGCGCCGGCATCACCTTCATCTTCGTGACGCACGACCAGCACGAGGCGCTCGCGCTGAGCGATCGCATCGCCGTGTTCGGAGCCGGACGCATCGAGCAGGTGGGCACGCCCTCGGAGATCTATGAGCGCCCGGCGACGCCGTTCGTTGCGGGATTCGTCGGCGCGTCCAATCTCATCGAAGATGACCTCGCCACTCGCATCATCGGGGTGCGCGGCCGGTTCATGATCCGCCCGGAGAAGATTCGCATCGTTGGCGTCGCCGATCCGGTCGGGGACGATAACTGCACCGCCGTCGGCACGGTACGGGACATCGTGTATCTCGGGGCCCAGACGGTGTACGTGGTGACGGTGTCAGACGAGCGCACGCTCAGCGTCGTCACCCAGAACGTCAGCGCCACAGCGACAGACGCGCAGGCACAGAAGGGCCGCGAGGTGCGACTCGTGTGGCAACGGGATCAGACCATGGCACTCGGCTCGGGTTTACCAGGAACGCAATTGGAGGCAGGAGCATGATCAGTCGCAGGTCACGAATATGGATCACCGCGGCGTGCGCATCGCTGGGGATCGCCGCGTGCGGCTCAGCATCGACGGGCCCCACCGGGTCGGCCACACTGACGAAGATCGGCGCCGGTGAGGGGGCCCTCAACATCATCGTGTGGGCCGGGTACGCCGAGGCCGGACAGGACGATCCGACGGTCGACTGGGTCACGCCGTTCCAGCAGCAGACGGGCTGCAAGGTCAACGCCAAGATCGCCAACACGTCCGACGAGATGGTGGCGCTGATGGATACCGGTCAATACGACGGTGTTTCGGCGTCGGGTAACGCCACCCTTCGTCTCATGGCCGGCGGCACGGTCGCACCCATCAACGTGAACCTGCTCACCAACTACCCGGACATCAACCCAAGCCTGAAGGATCAGCCGTACAACACCTACAACGGCGTGCACTATGGGGCGCCGCACGGCTGGGGAGCGAACCTGCTGATGTGGCGCACCGACATCGTCAAGCCCGCCCCGGACTCCTGGGGCGTGGTCTTCGACGCGAACTCTCCGTACAAGGGAAAGATCACCGCGTATGACGATCCGATCTACATCGCGGATGCGGCGCTCTACCTGAAGTCGAACTCGACCGGACCTGCACATCACTGATCCCTACGAGCTGGACACCGCGCAGTTCAACGCCGCGGTGAGCCTGCTCAAAGCCCAGCACACCGTGATCGGCACGTACTGGTCCGACTACACCAAGGAACAATCCGCGTTCGCAAATGCGGACTCCGTTGTCGGCACGACGTGGCAGGTGATCGCGAACCTCCTCCTCACGGACAAGAACCCGACGCCGGTCTCCGTGACCGTTCCCAAGGAGGGATCGACCGGGTGGTCCGACACCTGGATGATGTATTCGCATGCCGCACATCCCAACTGCATGTACCTCTGGATGAACTGGATCACCACGCCCGCGGTGCAGGCGCAGGTGGCCCAGTGGTTCGGCGAGGCACCGGCGAACCTCAAGGCGTGCGACATCATCGCCAAGAGTGACCCGACGTTCTGCACGACGTACCACGTGGGCGACGCGATCTATCTGCATGACCTCGCGCTCTGGAAGGTTCCGCTCACCAACTGCGGAGACAGCAGAGGCAACGTCTGCAAGGGGTACTCAGATTGGCTGCATGCCTGGACCGACATCAAGGGATAGGCATCAGCGCCGGGTGTTGACATGAGCGCCGGCCAGCTGTCGACCTACCGGCCGACGCTGACCCGCCGCGTTGCCCGGATCCTCGCGCGTCTGCCGAGGATCCGGGTCGCGGGGCTGCTCGCCGCGCCGGTTGGGTGGCTGGTGGTGTTCTACCTCGGCTCGCTGGCCGTGCTGTTCGCGGCTGCGTTCTGGCACTACGACGCGAACATCACCTTCGCCATCACCAAGACCTTCAGCTTCGAGAACTTTGCTGCCCTCATCTCCGACCCTGTCTACAGGAGCATTGCCGGCAGGACCGTCCTCATCGCTGCGCTGGTCACCATCACCAACTCCATCCTCGCCTTTCCGATCGCGTTCGTGATGGGCAAGCTGGCCGGACCGAAGCTGCGTTCCTTACTGGGCGTCCTGGTATTGATGCCGCTCTGGACGAGCTACCTCGTCAAGATCCTCGCCTGGCGCCTGATCCTCTCGGACGGCGGTTTCCTCAACTGGTTGCTGAAGCCGCTTCACCTCTCCGGGCCGGGGTTCGGCGAGGTTGCCGTGTATCTCGTGCTCTCGTACATCTGGCTTCCGTACATGATCCTGCCGCTCGCCGCCGGCTTCGAACGTGTGCCCACCTCGCTGCTGGAAGCGTCAACAGATCTTGGCGCGCGGACGTGGCAGACGTTCCGGTCGGTGGTCCTGCCATTGGTGTTTCCGGCGCTGGTGGCGGGATCGATCTTCACCTTCTCATTGACGCTCGGGGACTACATCGCGGTGAGCCAGGTGTCGAGCACGCAGTTCATCGGGAGTGTCATCTACGCCAATCTCGGCGTGGTGGGTGACCTCCCCCTGGCCGCCGCGTTCGCCACGGTGCCGGTGCTCGTCATGGTGGTCTATCTGCTGCTTGCACGCCGCGCCGGCGCCTTCGAGGCACTGTAGCCATGCAGCTCACGCGCCGCCTCCGCGTTGTGCTCATCGGCTCATCGGGCTGCTTGCTCGTGCTGATCTACGTACCGATCCTGCTCATCGTGCTGTACGCGTTCAACCCGTCCAAGAGTCAGAAATGGCCGGTAACGGGCCTGACGCTGCAGTGGATCCAGGCCGCGATCGGGAACCCCGGGGCGCGCAGTGCGCTGGTTCTCTCGGTTCAGGTGGGTCTGATCGCCACCGCGATCGCGCTCGTCCTCGGCAGTCTCCTTGCGGCTGCGGTGCATCGGTACCGCTTCTTCGGTCGCAACGTGGTGTCCTTCCTGGTGATTCTTCCCGTTGCGCTCCCAGGCATCGTCACCGGTATCGCGCTGAACACCACCTTCAGGACGTTGTTCGGGGAACTCAGCCTGTTCACGTTGATCGTCGGCCACGCTACCTTCTGCGTGGTGACCGTGTACAACAACGTCATTGCGCGGATGCGACGCACTCCTGGTTCGCTGGTCGAGGCGTCCGCCGACCTCGGGGCCGATCCGTTGCAGACATTTCGTTTCGTCACGCTGCCGGTGATCCGTTCAGCGCTGATCGCGGGCGCGCTGCTCGCATTCGCACTCTCGTTTGACGAGATCATCGTGACCACCTTCACCGCCGGCTTCAACGAAACCCTCCCCATCTGGATCTTCGCCAATCTCTCCCGGCCGAATCAGCTGCCCATCGTCAATGCGGTGGCACTGGGCGTGATCATCGCGTCTGCGATTCCCGTCTATCTCGCCCAGCGCGTCGCCTCCGATGCCGCCGGCTACGGCTGAGTCGCGATCGTCACGCGTGCGACGCCTGACGACAATGCGTGGTTCGCGCCGGTTGCATTTCGTGTGACAGCGCGCGCAGGGTGAGTCCTGGGCCAGCTGAGATATACGGCGCCCGGTACAGGAGGACAGTGATGCACGCATATGACTTCACGATCGTCATACCGCACAGCAAGGGCAGTCTTGCAACGCTCGCGGAGGAGTTGGGCCGCGAGAGGATCAACATCGAGGGCCTGTGCGCCGTCGAGGAGAACGGGAACGTCATCTTCCACCTGCTGACCACCGACAAGGACGCAACCATGCGCGTCATCAACAAGGTTGGTTACAAGGTCACCCGCGAGACCGAGGTGATCATGGAGCGCATCGAGAATCAGCCCGGCGCGCTTGGCAAGGTCACACGTCGCCTCGCCGATGCCGGCATCAACCTGACAACGGTCTACGTTGCCACCGACACGCGCCTGGTGCTCGGCAGCGAGAACATCGCAGCGCTGGAAACCGCCTGGAAGGACCTGGCCGCCGCCGCCTCCCGGTAGTCCCGCTAAGACGGATCATGTGGACCGGTCGGCCTTCGGGCCGGCCGGTTCTTCTTGCGCTCAGGCGGGGGCTGCTAGAACCGTTTGGCCCTTGCTCGTGAGCATCGAGCCGAGCCGATCCGGATCGACAGGGCGACTGAAGTAGAAGCCCTGGTAGAGCGGGCAGTGCATCGCCGTCAACGCCCGGAGTTGCTCCTCGGTCTCGACACCCTCGGCCACAACGGTCGCCCCGATGCTGGCGCCGAGGTTGATCAGCACACCGGCGAGCGAGGGCTTGACGGCGTCGAGGCTCAGCTCGCTGATGAAGGAACGATCGACCTTGAGCATGTCGATGGGGAAGTCCTTGAGATGAGCGAGCGACGAATACCCGGTGCCGAAGTCATCGAGTGCAACGCGGCACCCGAGCCGCTTCACCGCGCGGAGGCGGACCCCGGCGGCGCGGTTGGACTCGACCAGGCTCGTTTCAGTCAACTCCAGCACCAACCGGTTCCCCTTCAACAGCGACGCCTCGAGGGCGCGGCGTACCACATGGGGGAAGTCGGTGCGGGACAGTTGACGGCCGCTGACGTTGACATGAACGTCGAGGGCGACGCCCAGTCGACTCTGACCACGTTCGCGTCTGCGTGCACGCGGTGCGCAGCACCCACTCACCAACCTGCACGATGAGACCGGTCGTCTCGAGGTCGTCGATGAAACGGTCCGGCGCCAGCAGGCCATAGCGAGGGTGCTGCCAGCGGAGCAGCGCCTCAACGGCGACGATGCGCTGGGAAACCGATTCGACGACGGGCTGGTAGACGAGCACGAACTGCTGCTCCGCCACCGCACGCTCCAGGTCACTTGTCCACGCGGCGGCCTGCTCGTCGGTCGAGTCGAGGCGATCCTCCCATGCGACGGCAACGCCTTTGTACGCTGCCTTCGCGGCGTACATCGCGACGTCGGCCCGGCGGAGCAACTCCTCCCCACTGAGGATTTCGCCGCGGTTTGAGGCGGCGATGCCGATGGACGCGGATACCTCGACCTTGCTGCCGTTCAGCTCCGCGAGCGGCATCGCCATCTCGTTGAGGACCCGTTCTGCAACCTCGCTCGCCTGACTCTCGCCGGAGACGCCGGTGAGGAGAATCGCGAATTCGTCGCCGCCCAGGCGTGCGGCCAGGTCGCCCTTGCGCACAGATGCTGCGAGCACGCCTGCGACCGCGCGAAGCACGGTGTCGCCACCGGCGTGCCCGTACTCGTCGTTGATGAGCTTGAGGTCGTCGACGTCGATGAAGAGCAAGGCTGACTCCCCGCCTTCCGACGATGCGAGGTGGCCGTCCAGCACCCGCAGGAGGCAACCCCGGTTCGCGAGGCCCGTCAATGCGTCGTGGTCGGCCTGGTGGCGAAGCTGGTCTTCGCGAGTGGCGAGGCTCTTGACGAGTTCCACGTTGTCCGAAAGCGCCAGAAACTGGCGGAGCAGCACCGCCGCGACGATGACCGTGACGCAACTCAACAGGAAGGGATCGAGTCGGTGCTCATATTCCGCGATCAACGCGAGCACCAGCGCAGCCAGGATCGGGAAATACGGGAAGCACCAGCGACAGCCTGGTGCGAGGTGGCAGCGCCGCCCGCGTGCTGATCGGATTGATTGCCGCACTCATGCCGGCGAGCCCGATGAGGAGGTAGCCGGCCCAGTATCCGACGTCGATGACGTTGGTCCCGCCGTATGTGGTGGCCGCTGACAGATATGCGAAGCCGCTGTCCGAGAAGGCCGTGACAGCGACACCGGCGACCAGGAGGACAACGGGCAGACGTCCTCCCGGCGGGACCTTCATCGCCAGCATCACGAGCATGCTGAGCAGGAGAACGTCGCCGGCCGGATACGCCAGGCTCAACGCGAGGCTGAAGCCCGTGGTGCCGCCTGCGGCCCACACGGCGCCGAGCACCGTGACCCAGCTCACGGCGAGCAGGCTCACCGCGATGAGCACGCCGTCGACCAGCGAGCGGAGCCGGCTGCGGATGGAGTCGGACGCAGGCCGGAGCAGCAGGATGCCGGCGGCGGCGATGGGCACGCCGCCGAGGTAGAAGGCGTCTGCCAATGACGGGAAGGGGATCGCCTCGCCCTTGATGATCGCCAGCCACGACCAGATCGCCTCACCGGCCGTCCAGCTCAAGGCCCCGAGACTGAGCAGCCACCACGCCCAGCGCAGGTGTCCGCGATGACGCATGGCGGCGGCGCCGCAGCCGACGGCTGCAGCCAGAGCGGCGACCAGGTTGCCGATATCGTCGACGTCCGTGGCGAAGCCATCTCCTGGCTGGGTGCGGAGCATCAGCACCAGGAACGCCAGGGTCACCGCAGCACTCGCTGCCGCAGCCGAGATGAACCAGCGCGAGGAGAGCGGTGAAGCCGGGCGATCGTGCGCCATGCCTGCAGTCTGTGCGCTGCCACTGACGGCAACGGTGATCGTCAGGTCACGTTCCGACAACGCGCTGATGTGGCGAAGCCGGGATGACGCAGGGCGTCAACCGCGATGCACCCCTGCGGTCCCGCGATGAGCGGGTTGATGTCGACCGCTTCCAGAACGTCTCCAAGCTCCACCGCGAGCTGCGACAGCGCCGAGAGGGCGCCCGCAATGGCGACCCGATCGACCGGTGGTCGCCCGCGCGCGCCGTCGAGGAGCCTGCTGATCCGCATGCGGTCGATCAGGGTACGGGCGCGGACGAGGGTGAGCGGCGGCAGTGCCACCCCGCGGTCGTCGAAGACCTCGACCAGGACGCCACCGGCAGCGACCACGACGAGTGGCCCGAATTGTTCGTCGACCACGACGCCGAGATGCATCTCGACGGCGCCCGGTGTCTGCGGGATCATGGCCGCGACAGTCATCCGCCGGCCGAGGCGGGAGTCGATATCGCGGTACGCCTGGCGCAACGCCGATTCGTCGCCCAGATCGAGCCGCACCCCATCGCGATCGGTCTTGTGTGCAACCCCGGGCGCCGCCGTCTTCAACACGACCGGCCAGCCGATCGCCGATGCGGCGTCGAGCACGCTGTCCAGACCTTCAACCTCGATGCAGCGCACGCTCGGAATCCCATATGCGGTCAGCAGATCCATCGCGCCTGCTTCGCCGAGCGACCGCTGCTGATGCGCGCGCGCCACAGCTCGGCTCGTCGCGAGTCGATGTGGTCCGGAGGCGCGTCGGTGAGGCGGCGGAGCTGCGAAATCACGCCGTGCCATGAGATGGCCGATCGCGCGAATGCCGGTCTCCGTGCCCTCGAGGACAGGGATGCCCGCATCGCGGAGTGCGCGTGCCTTGTCCGGGTCGATGGCGGAGCGGAGATTGCACAGCACGGCGAACGGCTTGGTCGTCGTCGCGGCGGTGTGCAGCGCCACCGCCGGGTAGACGTCATCACGCTCATCGGCAACCAGGTCGACGGCGAATGCGACAGCCGCGGTGTCGGGGTCGTCGTGGAGCGCTTGCAAGCACGCCGTGAAGACGTCGTGGGCAGTGTCGGAGGTATCCCATGCATCCAGCGGGTTCACCGGCGGCAACCCGGGGCCGAGGACCGTGGCGAGGCGCTTGGTGGTCGCGTCGCTGATGACCGCGAGTCGCACACCGCATGCGTCCGCGGCATCGATGAGGTGCGTGCGCTCCCCGCCGGAGTCGTGCAGCGTCGCCAGCCCTCCCGCGGCGGCGACGCGCCCGGCACACAGCAGCTCGACCGTATCGGCCAGCTCGTCGAGCCCGCGAACACGGAGCACACCCGCGTGTTCGAAGAGCGCTTCGTATGCGCCGTCATCGCCGGCGATCGCCCCGGAGTGGGCGGTCACCATTCGCCGGGCGAAGTCGTTATATCCGACCTTGAGCGCAACAATCGGGATCTCGCGCTTAGCAGCCAGTTCAAGCGCCCTGCGGAAACGCGCTGGATCACGGACCGTCTCCATGAAGATGGCGACAACCCGGGTGCTCTCCAGCTCAAGCGCGTACTCGAGATATTCGGCCATGGTCGTGACCAGCTCGTCCCCGCCGGACACGGCAAGGTTGAAGCGTATCCCGCGGCGGTTGCGGAGCAGCGCTGAGAAGGACGATCCCGACTGCGTCAGAAACGTGACCGGACCCGGTGCAAGGTCCGGATCCTGGCTGTACCCGGTGGCGCGCAGCTTGCGCTCGACGTTGATGAACCCCATGCCGTTGCCGCCGCAGACCGCCATGCCGAACTCGCGGGCAATTGCCTGCAACCGTTCTGGCAGCGGCGGCCCCGGTGCACCCTCGGGCTCGTGGCCGCTGGCGCAGATCACCGCCGAGCGCGCGCCGCATGCGCCGGCGCTGCGCAGGACCTTCTCCAGTGCGGTGTTGCCGACGCCGAGAATTGCCAGGTCGACCGGCTCAGGCACATCCTCGATGGCGGCAACGCACGACAGCCCATCGATTTCCGCGTAGTGCGGATTCACCGGGTAGATCCTTCCGTCGAATCCACCGACACGAAGCTGACGCAGCAGTTCGAAGCCGAACGATCCGGGCTGCGCACTTGCGCCGACCACGGCGACGCTACGCGCCTCGAGCATCGCGTGCAGCGCCGGCGCCACCGCGCTGTGCGCGGCGGTCACTGCGTACGGCGAGACCAGCGAGCGTTGCGGCGGTCGTGCAGCACGGCGCGTGCAGCCTGGCGGCCCGGGATACCGCAGACACCGCCACCGCCGTGGGTCGCGGAGCTGGCCTGGTACAGGCCACGTATCGGGGAGCGGTAGTCCGCATAGCCGGGTGCCGGACGCATGTGGAAGAGCTGCTCTGCCGACAGCTCGCCGTGGAAGATATTGCCGCCGATCAGGCCGTATTCCTGCTCCATCTGGTACGGGCCGATGATGTCGCGGTGGAGGATGGCGCCCTTGATATTGGGAGCGAATTCGGCGTAGCAGTCGATCATCCGATCGGCATACGCCTCCAGGTCCTCGAGGTGCGGCGCGTCGGCCCACTCGTGCGGCACCCACTGCGTGAACAGCGACATGATGTGCGTGCCCTCGGGGCACAGGGTGCGATCGAACGTCGTGGGGATGACGCTGTCGGAGAACGGTCGCGTCGCTGGACGTCCCTGGCGCGCCTCTTGAAACGCCTCCTCGATCCACTCCACCGATGGCGCCATCTCAACGGATCCGGTGTGATGCTCCTGCTGGTTGCTCCCAGGGTCGGCGGTGAAATTCGGCAGTTCCGCGAGCGCCAGGTTGATCTTGACGACGCCGCTGCGCGACCGCCATCGCTTGATGTCGGCGACGAATTCCGGTGGCAGGTCCCCGCTGTCGATGTGTTTCAGGAAGGTCGTCTGGGGATGCATCGCGCTGACCACGATGGGTGCGAGCACCTCCTCGCCGCCGGCGAGCACGGCCCCGGTGACCCTGCCGCGCTTGATCAAAAGGTGTTCGACGCGAGCGTCGGTGCGAACGGTCGCGCCTGATTCGACGGCGCTGGCGCGGATCTGGTCTGACACGGCGCCCATGCCGCCCTCCGGGTATCCCCAACTTCCCAGCTTGCCGTCGCCGACGTCGCCGATCGAGTGATGCGCCATGACGTATGCGGTGCCGGGCTCGTACGGCCCGGCCCACGTTCCGATGACGCCGTTGATGGCCATTGCCGCTTTCACCTGCGGCGACTCGAACCAGTCATCGAGCAGATCGGCGATGCTCATGGTCATCAGACGGGTGACGTCCGCGACGGTACGTACCGAGAGCCCGCGATGGCGCCATGCCAGGCGCAGCAACTGACGCACGTCGCGCGGGCGCCGCGAGCCGATATTCGGTGGCACCTCCATCAGCATCGGCCCGAGCACATCCGCGAGTCCCGCCATCCACGCATCCCACTTCGGCATCGCAGCGGCATCCGCCTTGGAGAACTTGGCGATCTCATCGTGATTTCGCTGCGCGTCGTCGGCGAAAATCTTGATGGAGCGACCATCGGGAAACGCTTGGTAGTACGGGCCCATCGGATACACCTTGTACCCGTGGCGCTCCAGGTTGAGGTCCTTGATGATCGACGACGGCATGAGGCTCGCGACATACGACAAGCGCGTCACCTTGAACTCGGGTGCATCCGGCCATGGGCTCTCGGTGGTTGCGGCGCCACCGGTCTTGTGACGCGCCTCGAGC
Source organism: Candidatus Dormiibacterota bacterium (assembly GCA_963756075.1). Classification (GTDB taxonomy): domain Bacteria; phylum Chloroflexota; class Dormibacteria; order Aeolococcales; family Aeolococcaceae; genus Palsa-851. The sequence continues at coordinate 40,853 of CAVWMH010000006.1, forward strand.
ACCACCGTCCTCAGGCCGCTCTGGGCGAGGTACGCGGCTGCCACCAGGCCGTTGTGGCCGCCACCGACGACAAGCGCATCGAACTGTTCAGGCATCGTCGGCCCCTATTGACTGAGCATTCAGTAGATGACCCAGTGTAGAATGCGGCAGGGAGCTTCCGCAAGCCACGCGGTGAGGCCGCAACTCTCGTGGAGGATGACGTGACCAGGTCGCAAGGGGCGATCGATCGCCGAGAGGAGATTCTCCGCTCCGCGGTGCAGGTCATCAGCCGCCGCGGTCACGCCGATACGCGTCTCTCACATGTTGCTGAACGCGCGGGCGTCAGCCAGGCACTGGTCGTCTACTACTTCGGTACTCGCGAGAGCCTGCTTGCGCAGGCGCTCGCGTACTCGGACGCTCGCTTCTACGACCTCGCCGCTGCCGAGATGGCGAAAACGGCCACCGCCACGCGGAAGCTGATGCGCCTGCTGGAGTTGAGCTGCACGGCGGGAGACCCGGACGACCCCGACCAACCGTCGTGGGTGCTCTGGCTCGACCTGTGGGCCGTGGCGGCACGAAATCCCGAGGTGGCTGAGCACCGGCGCAAACTCGACCAGCACTGGCGAGAAACGATCCGGACAGTCGTCCTCCAGGGTGCGGCGTGCGGTGAGTTCAAGTCCGTGAACGTCGACGATTTCACCCTCCAACTCGCCGCGCTGGTCGATGGGCTCGCCCTGCAGGTCGCACTCGAGGATCCGGAGGTGGACGCAGCGCGAATGCTGCAGCTCTGCCTCGGATATGCGGCCTCCGTGCTTGGATTTTCGCTGCCGCGCCGGCGCGCCGTCCGCTCTCGCCGCACACCGAGGGAGACGCGCAAGGTGGCGGTCGCGTGATGCCGTGAGCGATCTCGTCCGCACGCTCCCCGCTCCCGCGTACACGAGCACCAGCATCCTGGACTGGGAGCTGGACCATTTCTTTCATTCCGGCTGGATCTGCGTCGGTCGCGCATCCGAGCTGGCCGATGCCGGCGATCAGCGTGCGTTCGTCGCCGGCGGCCAGGGCTTGCTGATGGTGCGCGACGCTGATGGCGAGCTGCACTGCTTCTACAACGTGTGCCGGCATCGAGCACATGAGCTTCTGCCGGTCGGAGCCTCGAATCACCATCGGTACGTTCGCTGCCCGTATCACGCCTGGGCGTACCGGCTCGACGGCAGCCTGCGCGCAACACCCAACTTCGATGACCTGCCCGACGATGATCCGGTGCGCAGCGGCCTGATACAGGTCGCACTTGCAGACTGGCACGGCTGGATATTTGTCAACCCAACCCGCGACGCCGCGGATGTCGTCTCGTTCGTCGACGACCTGGACGACCTGGTGCGCCCCTACGCGCCGGAAGGGCTTGTATCGATCGACAAGCACTCGTATGAAGTGCGCGCCAACTGGAAGGTCATCGTCGAGAACTACCACGAGTGCCTCCACTGCCCGAGCATCCATCCGCAGCTGATCAAGCTGAGCGCGAGTGACAGCGGAACCACGTGCGAACCGCGAGGCATGTGGGCCGGCGGCACCATGGAGTTGCGCGACCGTGTGGAGACCATGTCCCTCACCGGGAAGGGCGGCCGCCCGCTTCCAGGGATCTCCGGGTCGGCATTGCGCGACGTGGTGTACGTGAGCCTCTTTCCCAATCTGCTGCTCAGCCTCCACCCCGACTACGTCATGACCCACCGGCTCGAACCCCTGGCACCCGACCGCACGTTTGTCGAATGCGAATGGCTGTCGCTGCCGGAAACACGTGGCGAGGCAAGCCTCACGCCGGCGGTGGAGTTCTGGGACGTCACCAACCGGCAGGACTGGGCGGCGTGCGAGTCGGTGCAGCGCGGCGTCAGCTCTCCCGCATACCGGCCCGGGCCGCTCGGCTACCAGGAGGGTTCGGTCGCGCACTTCGTCGAGATGGTGCGCAAGGGATACCGTGCCGGCGGGCTCGACAGCGCACGTGTCGCGGGCGCCGCTGTCGGCTTCTGAGCGACTACGGCGGCTCCGCGTTGGCGGCATGGTCAGGAAGAACCCGAAGCGAGTCCTGCGGGAATTCGGCGATCACCGGTGAGCCCTGCGCGTAGGCCACGCTGTCGCTGGTGTTCGGGAGCATCGCCTGGATGGTCTCGCCATGGCCGAGCCGAACCACGACCTGGCGGGTGGCGCCAAGGTAGATCACCCGATCGACGGTTCCGTGCACGCAGTTGGCGACGTCACTGCCTGTTGGGAGCAGGCGCACGCGCTCTGGTCTGATCACGAGTTTCACGCTGCCGGCCGGCGTTTCCACCGACCGTGCGGTGAGGTCGATCTCGCCGACGCGCACGCGGCAGGTGCCGTTGCCACTCACCGCCGAAACCTGACCCTCCATCAGGTTGGAGAGGCCGAGGAAGTCGGCCACGTACGCGGTCGCCGGCTCTTCGTACACCTCGCCCGGGGTTCCCACCTGCTCGACACGACCGTTGGCCATCACGGCGAGCCGGTCGGACATCGTGAGCGCTTCCTCCTGGTCGTGCGTGACGTAGATGAAGGTGATCCCGAGCTGCTCCTGCAGCGACTTGAGCTCGAGCTGGAGCGCCTTGCGCAACTTTGCATCGAGTGCGCCGAGCGGCTCGTCGAGGAGCAGGACGGCGGGATTGAGGACGAGCGCTCGCGCCAGCGCAACGCGCTGCTGCTGGCCGCCGGACAGCTGTGCGGGCCGGCGCTTCTCGTACGAGGCAAGCCTCACCATCGCAAGCGCGGCCCGCACCCGCTGCTCGATCTCCACCTTGGTCGCGCGAACGTAGCGGAGGCCGAAGGCGACGTTCTCGAAGACGGTCATCAGTGGGAACAATGCATAGCTCTGAAAGACGGTGTTGACCGGACGCTTGTGCGGCGGCGTGCGCGCCACATCCACGCCGTCAATGAAGATCGAGCCACTGCTCGGTTGCTCGAAGCCGGCGATCATGCGCAGCGTCGTCGTCTTGCCGCACCCTGAAGGCCCGAGCAGCGAGAAGAATTCGCCGCCCGCGACGGCGACATCGATGCCGTCAACGGCGACGACACTCCCGAACTCCTTGCGGAGCCCCACCAGCTCGACTGCGCCCTTCGCCACGGTCAGGCGGTGAGCGCCGCGACGAATCGCGCGAAATTGGTGACGAAGAGGGCTGCATCCGCTTCGCTGTGCTGCGCCGAGAGCAGCCATTGTTCCGCCTTCCCCCACGGCGGCAGGAACACCCCACCGTTGTGCTGGAACAGCCAGTGGCAATGGCTGTAGCGTTCGTCGAGCGTCAGAAAGTCTCTGAAGTTGCGCACCGGATCCGCGGTGAACGTGACGCATCCCTTGGCGCCGATGGCCACCACATGCGCGGGGAGGCCGGCGCCGCTGATCGCGGTTTCGCAACCTTCGACGATGAACTCGCGCAGGGTGTCGAACCGCCGGTACGCCTCGGGGGTCAGCACGTCGGTGAGCGCCGCCCGCGCCGCGGCCATGCCGAGCGGGTTGCCGTTGAACGTGCCCACCTGTTCGTAGGTGCCGTCGGCAATTCGCTCCATCACCTCCGCGGTGCCACCGATCGCCGCCACGGGCAACCCCCCTCCGAGCGCCTTCGCGAGGCAGACGATGTCGGGGCGGATGCCGTAGAACTCCGTCGCACCCCCGGCGGCGACGGTGAAGCCGGTCTTGACCTCATCGAACGCCACCAGTGCTCCGTTGCTGTGCACGATGTCGATCAGTGCCGCGAGATAGCCGTCGTCCGGGGTGACGATGCCCGCGTTCATCATCACCGGCTCGAGGATCATCCCCGCGATCGCGTCGCGGTGCTCCGCGAAGACTCGCTCGAGAGCCTCGAGATCGTTGTACTGGACGATGCGGGTCAGCTCCGTGATCTCGCTGGGCACGCCCGAGCTGGACGGGACGCTGTTGGGCCGCGACGCGGGTCCGATCTCGTCCTCGGCCGGGTAGACCGAGACCTGCACCGAGTCGTGGTGCCCGTGATAGCAGCCTTCGATTTTCACGATCAGCGAGCGGCCGGTGATCGCGCGCATGAGATGCACGGCGTCCATGGTGGCTTCGGTTCCCGAATTGGCGAACCGCCAGAGCGGCAACCCCCAGCGTCGCGCCAGCTCCTCGCTCACGATCAGCGCGTCCTCGGTCGGCTGCGCGAAGTGCGTCCCCTCGCGAACGCGCCGCGACACGGCCTCGACGATCGCCGGGTGCGCATGCCCCACGGCGCCGACGCCGTACCCTCCGTGGAGGTCGACGTACTCGATGCCGTCGGCGTCGACGATCTTCGAGCCCACCCCGTGGCTGATCCACATTGCCTGCGGCCGGGTGATCTGCCAGCTCGAGGTGACCCCACCAGCGAGCGAGCTGCGCGCCCGATCCGATAGCGCTCGCGAGCGCGGCTGGCGCGCCAGCAAGAGCGCCTCCTGTTCCTCGATGAGCTCGTCAAGGCGCTGGTCGATCGTGGTCCTTTCGATGGTTTCGGGTGTCATCTCCGTTTCGCCCGGTTAGCTTGCATGTCAGATCAGACCGGCGACGCCGCGCTTGGCGAGCTGCCCGGCGATGATCACACGTTGGATCTCCGACGTTCCCTCCCAGATGCGCTCAACGCGCAGCTCACGGTAGAACCGCTCGGCGACGTTCTCGCGCATGTAGCCGCGACCACCGAAGACCTGCAGGCAGCGATCGGCCACGCGCCCCGCCATCTCTGACGCGAAGAGCTTGACCATCGAACACTGCGCGTGCGCAACCCGCGCGTCCGCACCGGCGTCGAGGGTGCGAGCGACCGCGTAGGTCATCGCCCTGGTGGCGAACAGCTCGGTGATCGAGTCCGCAAGCAGGATCTGCACCGCCTGGTGCTCGATGATCGGTCGTCCCTGGCTGCGGCGATCTCGCGCGAACTGCGTCGCCTCCTCGATGAGCCGTGCCGCCGCGCCGAGGCATCGCGCGGCGATCATCAATCGCTCGTAGCGGAACCACTCGTGCGCGAAGGTCATGCCGTCGCCTTCGTCGCCGATACGATGCTCGGCAGGGACGCGCACGTTCTCGAACGCGACGATCGGATGCTGGTGCGCGAACGTGTGCATGTACGCCGGCGTGCGCAGCACGCGGATCCCGTCCCACGGCAGCGGGACGATGAACATCGCATGCGCACCCGCACGCTCTCCACCGGCGAGTCGCGCCTGAAAGAAGACGTACTGCGCCTCGTTGAACGAGGTGACGTGCCACTTCACGCCGTTGAGGACATAGCCATCGCCGACCCGCGTCGCCGTCGCGGTGAGGGCGTCGACGTCCGACCCTGACCCCTCTTCGGTGATCGCGTAGCACTCATGGAGCTCGCCTCGAATCGTGGGCAGCACCCATCGCTCCATCTGGATGTCGCTGGCGACGCGCGGGAACCACGCCGCGGGGGCGGGGATCACCCACGCCAGCGCGTTGGTCACCCGTCCGGTCTGCTCCTGCACGAGGACCTGCTGGAGCATGGTGAAGCCGCCGCCGCCGAGCTCGCGCGGCATGTTGATCGCCTGCAGCCCGAGCTCGCGAACCCGCTGCGAAGCGCGCTCCAGGACTCCGTCGGGAGGAACGCCGTTGTTGAGCTCGGCGGCAGTCTCGTGGGGGATGAGCTCCTGGACGATCGACGCCGCACGCCCCTGGATCTCGAGGTCCTCGGCGGTGAGGCCGTACGTCTCCTGCATCGAGCCCTCAAGGAAGCGGATGTTGACTAAGCATTCAGTCTATGCCACACTCCGCCCGAGCCGCAAGGTGCAGCACTTGCAGGGGTGTCGCCATGACGAGCGAAGGGTCGATCGATCGCATGTTCTCGGCGCGGTGGAGCCGCCGCCGTTTCATCGGCCGGTCCTTGGGGGCCGGGGTAGCCATCGCCGGACTCGGTCCGCTGCTTGAGGCGTGCGCCAAGGCGACCGTCGCCACAGTGAATCCCTTCCCGCTCGGCAGCCCGCAGCACCCGGTGCTCTGGCCGATCTCGAAGGACAACAAGCCGATCGCCTCGGGACTCACTCCTGAGAGCAACGCCACTCTCAAGATCTACAACTACCCGGACTACCTGGACCTTCCCACGGCGGTCACCAACTTCGAGAAGCAGTACAAGCAATACAACGTCACCGTCGAGATCTCGACGTTCAACGACATCAACGAGGCCCTCGCCAAGCTGCGGACCGGTGAGGTCGACTTCGATCTCTTTGTTCCCTCGTACGACAGCATCGGCAAGCTCGTGTACGGGAATTTCCTGCTCCCGCTCACGCACAGCTACATCCCCAATATCTCCCAGGTGTGGCCGCAGTTCACCAACCCGTTCTACGACCAGCAGTGGCGGTACACGGCCCCGTACACCATCTACACGACCGGCATCGGCTGGCGCTCGGACAAGGTGACCGAGGACATCAGCCTGCGCGCAAACCCGTACGACGTGTTCTGGGACCCGATCTACAGCTCCAAGATCGCGGTCCTCGACGACTACCGGGAAGCGATCACCATGGTCATGCTGCGCAACGGCATCACCAACATCCTCACCGGCAATCCGAAGACACTCAGCCTGGTGTCGGCGCAGCTGACCGACATGATCAGCAAGACGAACCCCAAGGTGAACATCACCGACTACCAGGACATTCCCAACGGCACGACGAATGTGAGCCAGGCATGGTCCGGCGACATGGTCAACGCGCAGTACAACATGCCCGCAGGGCAGAGTGCGAGCGTGCTTCGGTACTGGTATCCGAAGAACGGCAAGGGGGCGGTCAACCAGGATATCTTCGTGATCCTTCGCGCCGGAAAGAACCCGGTGCTCTCCCACCTGTGGCTCAACTACATGCTCGACCTCAAGAACGCCAAGTCAAACGCCGCCTTCACCGGGTATCAGACGCCCCACAACGGCATCGACCCGAACACGATGGTGAGTGACGGCACGATCCCGGCCAACCTCGCCAGCGTCGTCGTCCTGCCGCAGTACTTCAATGAGGGCTATCGCGAGCTCGAGCTGAGCCCGGCCATCGACACTGCCTGGCACAACGTCTGGCAGCAGTTCAAGGCGGGTGGCTGAGGGGGAGGCGGCCCGGGCCGTCTCCAAGCATCCAGCCCGGGGCGTGCTGTATCCGCGCTGGCTCTGGCCGGCGTTCGCAACGCCGGGGATGCTCTGGCTCGCTCTCTTCTTCCTGCTGCCGCTGTACGTCGTCCTCAGCATCGCCTTCGGGACGCTCGATCCGGTATTCCGGAGCCCGATCCCGGTCTGGAACCCGCTGAACTGGGATCCCTCGCAATTCCAGTTCATCTTCGGCCACCTCGTCGGCGATGCCGGCTTCTTTGGACCGCCGATGCTGCGGACGTTCGCGTACGTCATCGCCGCATCGGTGGTCGCACTCGTCGTCGGCTATCCGGTGGCGTATTTCGTCGCGCGATTCGCGGGACGTCGCCGCGTGCTGTTCCTCGTCCTGCTGCTCGCACCGTTCTGCGTCAGCTACATGATGCGCATGCTCGCGTGGGTCAACCTCCTCGAGGTCGACGGACTCGTCAACCACACGCTCGGCATCTTCGGGGTCACGCCGGTGGCATGGCTGTCGGGACAGCCGATCACCGTCGTGCTCGGCCTCGTCTACGGATACATCCCCTACATGATCCTGCCGCTCTACGCGGGTCTTGACCGTATCGACAACAGCCTGCTCGAGGCGGCGCGCGACCTCGGCGCGGGGCGCTTCTCGACATTTCGACGGGTCACGCTGCCCATGAGCCGCCCGGCGATTCTCACCGGACTCCTGATCGTGAGCCTCCCAATGTTCGGTGATTACTTCACCAACGACCTGCTCTCGGGCTCGCCACGAACCTCGATGCTCGGGAACCTGATCAACACCGCCGTGAGCACACCTGGCGAAGCCGCCGAGGGAGCCGCATTCGTGCTCCTGCTCTTCGCGCTGCTGATTCCGCCGATGGTGTACTACGCGAGGAGCACGTCGCGTCGCTCGATGGTCGAGGCATGAGCGAGGTCAGCATCGAGCGCGGCCGCCTCCCGGTTGCACCGTCGAGCGAACGGCGATCCCCGCTGTATCGATTCCTGCCCTCGCGCTCGAATCCATGGCGCCGTCCCGTCATGCTCGAGACGATCACGTGGCTGTACCTCCTCTGGTCGATCCTGCCGGTGGGCCTCGCCGTGCTCTTCTCGTTCAACTCGGGCCGCAGCCGCACCGCGTGGCAGGGCTTCTCGCTGCGCTGGTACTTCGCCGATCCGGCTGGTTCGGTATGGAACGACCCGACCCTGCGCGACGCGCTCTTCCAGACCCTCAAGCTCGCGGTGATCACCACGGTGATCGCGGTTCCCATCGGTGTGATCTTCGCCATCGGCGTCGATCGCTGGCGCGGGCGCCTGCCGGCGGTGTTCAACTTCCAGATGCTGGTGTCGTTCGTGATCCCCGAGATCATCATCGGCGTGGCGCTGCTCCTCGTCTTCACCCAGCTCACCACCTTCATACCGCTCGGAACCACCGCGCAGGTGATCGGACTGGTCACGTTCCAGCTCTCGTTCCCGGTGGTCATCGTGCGCGCACGGCTCCTCTCCATCGGCAGTCAATACGAGGAGGCGGCGATGGATCTTGGCGCGTCACCGATTCAGGCGGTGCGGCGCGTGTTGCTCCCGATGCTGTGGCCGGCGATCTTCGCGAGCGCCGTGCTCGTCTTCGCCGACGTGATCGATGACTTCGTCATCGTACGAGCGCTCTCTGCGGAACTGTCGTCGGAGACGATGTCGGTGAAGATCTACAACGGTGCGCGCTCGACCGCGACGCCCGCGCTCAACGCGCTCGCAACCATCATGCTCGTGATCTCGATCGTCGCCGTCGCGATCGGATTCCTCGTGTACCGGCGCATGACCCGCGACGACAACCTCGGTGGTGGCGCCGCGCTCGACCAGTTCGCTGCGCAGCTCTGATCATGGACTTCTCCCTCGAATCGAGCCAGGTGGAGCTGCGCGACCGTGCGGAGGCGCTGACCGCCGAGCTCATGACGCTCGAGGATCGCTGCGAGGCGGATCGAGGTCTCGACTGCGGAGTCACTCGCCTGGGCAGCCGAGCGCATCCGTCACCACCGCCTGAACGCGATCAACATGCCTGCCGAGTGGGGTGGTCAGGGGCTGAGCACGTTTGATCAGGTGATCGTCCAGTCGGTCCTCGGCGGGCTCACCAACGCCCTCTGGGACCTCGTGTGGCGCCCCGCCAACGCGCTGCGTCACTGCACGGAGGCGCAACGCGAGCGCTTCCTGCTTCCGGCGATCCTCGGTGAGCGCCGCGACTGCTTTGCGGTGACCGAGCCCGATGCCGGATCCGATCCGTCGCGCATCACCAGCACCGCAACGCGCACTGACGGCGGATACCGCATCAACGGGGAGAAGTGGTTCGTCACCACCGGCGACGTGGCCGATTTCCTGATCGTCCTCGCCCTCGTTCAACCGGAGGGTGCGCCGACCCTCTTCCTCGTGGACAAGGATCTTCCCGGTGTCAGCGTCAAGCGCACGCCGCGATACATGCACACGTTCGTCTTCGAGCATCCGGAGTTCATCCTCGAGGACGTGGCGGTCGGCGCCGAGTGCGTGCTCGGCGCGGTGGGCGCCGGGTATGACATCACCAAGGAGTGGTTCGTGGAGGAGCGGCTGATGATCGGGGCGCGATGCGTCGGCGCGGCGCGCCGCGCGCTCAGCATCGCCACTGATTTCGCCAGGACCCGCGTGCAGTTCGACCGGCCGATCATCGAGCACCAGCTCGTCGGCGCCATGCTCGCGGACAGCGCGGTCGACATCGCGCTCATGCAGGCGCTCGTGCACCAGGTCGCGTGGGAGGCAACCGGCCGGCTGGAGCGAAAGCTTCTCCACGCGAAGGCGGCCATGGTGAAGCTGTCGGCGTCCGAGATGGCCGGCCGCGTGGTTGATCGATGCCTCCAGGTCCTGGGTGGCCGCGGCTACATGCGCGACAGTGCGGTGGAGCGCCTGTATCGAGACATCCGGGTGGATCGGATCTGGGAGGGCACGTCGGAGATCCAGCGGATCATCATCGCGGGCGAGATCGCAAAACGCGGACTGACATCGCTGCTCGACATCGCCGGCGGGGCCACTCCCACCGTGGCGCGCTGACGTCCCATGCAAGTATTGAGCGGAGCTGATCGCTTCGGGGCGCAGGCCGGGGGACCGCCGCACTGGATTGAGCATCTGAGCGTTCCCGACCTGAGCGTCGGCACGTACTCGCTCCCCGCCGGAAGTGTCGACACGCAGGATCCGCACAGCGAGGACGAGATCTACGTCGTGCTGCGCGGCCGCGGCGCTCTCGCGACCGAAGATGCGACTGCTGATGTTGGACCTGGCTCGGTCGTCTATGTGCCCGCGGGCGAGACTCATCATTTCGTGGGCATCGTCGAAGACCTGACGGTTCTCGTCCTCTTCGCGCCCGCCGAGGGAGCTCGGGCGAGCAGCACCGGTATGTGACATGCGCATCGATCGCGTAGGCGAGATGAGCGCAGCGTGAGCGCCCGGGACGCGCCGGTCACCAAGCGAGCGGTGGGCGAGTGGCTCGCTCGCTACATCGATGTCTGGAAGTCCGGCGATCATTCCCGCGTGGCGGAATTGTTCACCGACGACGCCGCGTACTATGCGGACCCCTTCGCAGCCCCACGCCACGGGCATGCAGCGATTGCTGAGTATTGGCGGCTCACAGGCGATCCTGCAGACGCTTTCGAAGCGCAGTACGACCCATTAGTCGTTGCGGGAGACCTGGCCATCGTCACGGGCTTCTCCCGGTACTTCGACGAGTCACGATCTCGCGTCGACAAGGAATATGGAAATATCTTCATGCTTCGTTTCGCAGACGACGGTCGCTGTAGCGAGTATCGCGAGTGGTACATGCTGCGCGAGGGCGGTGCGGCATACGAGGTCGATCCGCCCACCTAGTGCTGGAAGGCATCGCAACTCCATAACCGGTCGCTAACCAGCTCTTGAGGAACGCCTACCTAGACTGCAAAACACGAACACACCCCTTTGGGTTGCTGATACTCGGCGCCCGCAAGTTGCAGTGCGAAGGAGATCCTCATGAACCGGTCGAGATCAGCGATGCGACGTCGGCTGCGTGCTGGTTCGATGGCCATCGGGACGTCGATAGCCCTGCTGTCCGTTGTGGGCGCAGCCGCCGGACGCAGCGTTGTGAGTGACCCCGGGATGCTTCCCGGCACGATCTTTGTTGCGAGCCCGCCCGCCGGGGCCACCGGGCCCGACGACATCACCCGGCTTGCAACACCCGGGGTCGACAGGGGGCGCGCGCTCATCTGGACGGCGTACCAGAATGGGATCAACCCGGATGGGACGCCTGGGACGCCGGGCGGACCGACCAAGAGCGCGATCGCCGGCTACGATCCGATCGACGGAACGCTGGTCAAGACGATCTGGGTGACAGGAAAGGCTGACGGGCTCACTGCTGACCCGGGCATCCACCGTCTGGTCGTCACCGTCAACGAGGACAAGAATTCGGCGCTGTATCTGATCAACGCCGGCACCGGAGAGGCGACCCGGTTCCGCTACGAACCGTCGCCCGCTGAGAACGGCAACGGTGGCACCGACAGCATCGCGATATGGGGCGGCCGTATCGTGCTCGCACACTCCAACCCCAACGACACCGAGGAGGTGACCGACTACACGGTGGACCTCGATCGCGCATCGCGGATTGCGCATCTCCGCGCGCTCTTCTCCGATGACAGCAGGGCTGTCGATGCGCTCACACACACGACCGTGACGCTGGCACTGACCGATCCCGATACCAACGGCGTCATTCCCGATGCGGCTCCGCGATTCGCCGGTCAGCTCGCAACCATCAGCCAGGCAGACGGTCAGATCGTCTTCGCATCCATCCGGCACGGCGATCGGGACCTGACAGTGCTCAACGTCACCGACAACGTCGCCGGAAACATCCCGCCAATCGATGGGCTCGCAACCGCGACCGCCGAGCGCGGCACACTCTTCGTCGTGGATGCGAAGGCCGGTACGATCACTGCACTGACGACCGACGGTTGGCCTGCAGGGACCGTCTTCGTCGGCGAGCCGAGCGACAACGGCAATCCGCTGATCGGCACACTCAACCTGTTCACGGGCCAGATCACCCCGCTCTCCAACGCGTTCCTCAGTCCGAAGGGATTGCTGTTCGTCCCTGCTGATTCATGACGTGGACCTCGCGTCCCGACGTAGCGGCCAGAGCAAAAGCGCCGTCAACGTGACGTGCAACCCTCACGTCGGGCACGCGGCAATCTTGAGTTGCCCGTGCTGGGTCTCGTTTCCGACGGCATCCTTGAACTCGTACGTATAGGTGCCCGCGGTGAGAGGACCGAACTCGCCGCTCGTGTTGGTGGGGTTCACCACGATGCCACCCGGTGAGATGAGCAGCTCCCACGTTGCGCCTGCGCCCTTCCACGAGACGCTGCCACCCTGAGCGGTGCCAACCACGTCGCACCTGGTGGTGAGGACTACCGTCGGAGTGGGGGTGGCGGTGGGCGCCGGAGTCGGCGTGGCAGTCGGCACCGGCGTGGCCGTCGGACCGGGTGTCGGAATCGGCGTCTGCAGGGGAGTGGGGGTGGGGCTCGCAGCCGGCGTGCTCCCGCAGGCGGCCAGTGCGCTGCCGAAGAGCAGCAGGAGTGCGAAGCGTGTCGTCGTGGTCATCGTGGCTCCATAACGGGCTCCGCCAATCCCGTAGCGATTATTTGCCTCGTCGTGGACGGGGTTGTTAAGGCGTGAACCGGTAGCGGAGACATCTCGTTACGAATTGATCTGCGGAAAGCGAAGCCGGCGCCGCTCAGCCGGACGTCTGCTCCATCACCCAGCGATAGCGGGGATCGATGAACACGCGCATGGCGCGCTCCTCCCCGGCGAGGATCCAGAGATAGTAGAGACCGTGACCTGGCGCCGCCACGAGCGGATGGAAGCCGGAGGTGATCGCCGCCGCGTCGCCGTCGCGCACCATGCGCAGCGTTTTCCGGTCCGCCGTCGGTGTCGTATCGAACCTGCACCGCAAAGCCGTTGGCCGGATGCACGCGGTAGTAGTAGACCTCCTCAAGCCGCGCCTCCTCTGGCAACTCCCGATCGTGCCGATGGGGTGGGAAGGACGACCACGTTCCGGTGCCGGTGTGCACCGTCTCACCGACGATGAGTCGCGAGGCGGGATCATCCGGTCCGAGGATGGTCCGGACCGTCCGGCCCCAACTGTCGCGTCCGACCACGACCTCGCGTTGCGTCGCGCCTGCGATCAAGCGTGCCGGGCCAGATGGCAGCGAGCCGGCGGGTGCGGCGGCGACGGCCATCGTGAATTCGGTTCCATCGCCGTCTCCTTCCGGCATCAGCACCACTGACGACGCCGGCGGGAGATAGACGGCGTCGCCCGCACCCTCGAAGACGTCCGATCGCCCGCCCACAGCACCGAAATCCTGGCCGTCAACCGTGGCGGTCGCACGCCCGGAGAGGATGACAGCCAGCCGTTCGTCTCCGGGACCGAGCACGATCGATTCTCCCGGCTGCGCCGCAACCAGGTCGAGCGAGATGTGTTCGGTCTGTTCGCCGGCACGGATCAAGGACGTGAGGTTGATCGCGCCTACCCCCGAGCGGGGTCGGGGATCAACACGTCGCGCACGAAGGCGTTCAAGTCGCCGCATGCTGCGCAGAACTGGCGCAGCGTGTTCCGGGTCGCGCCGAAAAAGTCGAACTCCTCGACGCTGAGCCCGTGCTCCGTGTAGGCGCGGCGGAAGTCCTCGAAGTGCGCGAGCAGTCCGTTCACCACCCTTGGATCCACCGGGATGTCGATGCGCGGGATCACCTCGATGTCGCTCGCGTTGATGCGCTTCTGCCATGCGGACGTCGGCGAGACCACAGCATCGGCGCCGATGAATTCGCTCCAGTGCATGTGGTTGCGAAACGCAGCGGAGAGCAGCCGGATCCTATACCCGCGCTCACGAAAGATCGCGTACGTCTTCTTGAAGACCGCCACGCCGGCCCACTCGAGATACCCGGGATCGATCGCGATCCGCTCTCGCTCCATCACCACCCGGAGCCAGTCGTCGAGACGGCCGACCATGATCGTGCAGACCGGGCCCATCGACGCGATGTCCTTGCCCTCATGTTCCCGACGGCGCAGCCCGCGCTCGACCGCCTCGGCAACCGCGATGCACTGGGGGAGCGTGAAACAGACAGTCGCGTTGATGCTGACTCCCTGGTGCGTCGCCTCCTCGATGGCGGGGATCCCGGCGCGGGTCACTGGAATCTTCACGATCATGTTCGGAGCGAGGCGGCTGAACGTGAGTGCCTGCTCGACGATCGCGTCACTGTCGCGAAAGAACCGCGGATCGGTCTGGATCGAGAGGCGGCCGTTGCGCCCGCCGTGTGTTTCGAAGATCGGTTCAAGGAGCTTCGCCGCTCGGATCGAGAGTTCCTCGACGAGTTTCCAGGCGATGGTGTCCTCGGTGGCCGTGGGGAGCTCGTGAAGCAGCGCTTCAGTGCGCGGCCGCCATGTGGCCGCGTCACCCGCGAGCACCGCCAATGCGATCACCGGATTGCAGGTTGCCCCGACGGCCCCGTGCTCGATCGCGTAGACGAGCTCGTCGATCGCGGCCGAGTTCGTTCCAGAGACGCGTCGGCGTCGTCTGGGTCATCTTGTGGAGCGGGCTGCGGTACGTGACGATCGTCTCGGCGCTGGTCATCGCTCCCACGAGCCTACTCCCACGCGCACCCGCGCTCGCGGCGCAGCGCCCGGCGGATCTCGGCGGCCGGGCTGACCGGCGTCCGCGCGATCACCGCACGCTAGGATCGGGACGTGCTCGCCTGGATGGACCTGGAGATGACCGGTCTCGACCCGGCACGCCATGTCATCGTCGAGATCGCGACGCTGCTGACCGACGACGAGCTCAGGCTGATCGCGGAGGGTCCGGACATCGTCGTGCACGCGACAACCGAAGAGCTCGAGGGCATGGACGACGTGGTGCGATCCATGCACACGAAATCCGGGCTCCTGCAAGCGATCCAGTCGTCGCGCGTCTCACGTGCCGAGGCCGGCGACCGGACCCTGCAATTTCTTCGCGCTCACATCAGCACGCCACGTTCGGTGCCGCTGTGCGGCAACTCGATCGGCACAGACCGGCGCTTCCTGACGGCGCAGCTGCCTGAGATCGAGAACTTTCTGCACTACCGCTCCATCGACGTGTCAAGCGTCAAGGAGCTCTGCCGGCGCTGGTATCCCGAGGTGCTCGCCGATGCACCTCCCAAGCAGGAGGTGCATCGAGCGCTGGACGACATCAGGGAGTCGATCGCCGAGCTCGCGTACTACCGATCAACCATCTTCATCGACGGGATCACGCCTCAACCGCCGTCGTAGACGTCGCGTCCAGGTCGCGCACCCACGCGGGCACAGCGGCGGCGCGGGCGGCTGCACGCCGCCCGCGGATCGCCACCACCAGGACGAGCACTGTCGCGCATACGAACACCGTCGCTGCGATGAACGCGTGATCGGCTCCAACTACGAACGCATGCTGCGCGGCGGCAACCGACTGCACGGCGGCCCCGCGTGCGGCGGTTCCGAAAACCGAGACCAGCACAGCGAGTCCCAGCGCACCACCCAGCTGCTGCATCACGTTGACGAGCCCAGACGCCGCGCCGGCATCCTCCTGGCGGACCCCGCTCAGCGATGTCGAGGTGAGCGGCACGAACGCGAGCCCGTTGCCGGCGCCGAACAGCATCAGTGGCGCGAACAACGAGAGGTAACTGCTCGAAGCTGACAGCTGGGTCAGCAGCAGGATGCCGATCGTCGACACGGAGAACCCGAACACCATCACCGGCTTGGCGCCGAACCGCTGGACGAGCACCCGCGCGCTGAGCTGCGACATGGCGAACAGCGCCAAAGTGAACGGGAGGAACGCCAGGCCGCTCTTGATGGGGCTGTAGTGCAGCACCTCCTGGAGGAACTGGGTGAGGAAGAAGAACATCCCGAACATGCCGGCAGTGAGGAAGAGCCTCGCGATATACGACGCGCTGCGGCTGCGGTCAGCGAAGAGCCGCAGGGGCGTGATCGGCTCCGATGCACGGCGCTCGAGCAGGACGAACGTCGCCAGCAGGACGGCACCGACGGCGAACGCGCCCACGGTCAGCATGTCACCCCACCCGGAGGTGGCGGCTCGCACGAACGCGTACGCCAGCGCGGTGACACCGACGGTCGAGGCCAGCGCCCCGCGAACATCGAAGTGGCCGTTGCGGCTGGGCGTCTCGGTGAGCAGGCGGCGGGCCAGCGCGATGACCACCAGGCCGATCGGCACGTTGACGAACAGCACCCATCGCCAGGACGCCCACTGGGTGAGCAGACCCCCGAGGATCAGGCCGATGGCGCCGCCACCGATCGACACGGCGGTGTACCAGCCGATCGCGCGGACGCGCTCCTGTCCGTCCTGGAACATGGTCATGAGCAACGCCAGCGCAGAGGGCGCAGCCAGTGCTCCGCCAATCCCCTGCAGCGCGCGTGCAGCCAGGAGCCAGCCGCTCCATGGGGCCACACCGCCGAGGAAGGACGCGGCGGTGAAGAGCGCGATGCCGGCGATGAACACGCGACGGCGACCGAGCAGGTCACCCGCGCGGGCGCCGAGGAGCAGGAAGCCGCCGAAGGCCAGCGTGTACGCGGTGATGACCCACGAGAGGTTCGCAGGCGAGAAGTGGAGTGCGCCGGCGATGTCGGGCAGCGCGATGTTCACGATGGTGGCGTCGAGCACGACCATCAACTGGACGGCAAGGATGATCGCGAGCACCAGGCCCCTGCGGGGCCGGTGCCGAGTGGCCCTGCCGGGCGGGGCGACGAGAGTGGCGGTGGATTGCATTAGGGACCTCCGTGGGGTAGACTGAGGAAACGGACGCTTCCTCCGGTAGTATACGGAGGCTCCCTCCGTTTTGCAACTTAAGGTTTGGTGATCCAGTGGTGGCACATGACGTGGCGGTGGCCGAGAGCGAGGCGATGGAGCCCGCCGAAGCGACGTCCGCAGATCGCCGCCCCCGCGCCGATGCGGTCCGCAACCGCGATCTGCTGATCACGGCGGCAGCCGAGGCCTTCGCCGCCCGGGGCGCCGATGTGCCCCTCGAGGACATCGCCCGGAACGCCGGCGTCGGCATCGGCACCCTCTACCGGCACTTCCCGACGCGCGAGTCGCTGGTCGAGGCGGTGTACCGCCACGAGGTCGACGTGCTCTGCGAGCGGGCGGATCAGCTTCTCGAGTCGATGCCACCCGAACAGGCGCTGGCGGAGTGGATGCAGCTGTTCGTGGTCCACGTGGCCACCAAGCGGGGCATGCTCTCCCTGCTCAAGCCGATGCTCAGCACCAACCCCAACTTCTCCGTCCAGACCCGTGGGCGTGCCACTGCGGCTGCGACCAAGCTCCTCGAGGCCGGCGTCGCCGCAGGGACGATCCGCGCCGATGTCAACGGAGGGGATCTGCTCCGCGCCGTGGGCGGCATCTGCATGTCGACGGACCAGGAGCGGTCAGCGGCATCCGAGCGCCTGGTGGGTCTTCTTTTCGACGGCCTCCGCCACGGCGCAGCGGGCTCACCGAGCGCGACGCTTCCGGGAGACGCGTCAGCCTAAGACGCAGTCCTCGCGCGGAGCCGCGAGCGCAACCAGGCTGCATGGAACCTGCAATCGGGGGTGCGCAGCATGCCTCCCGAGGCACCACTGATGGTGCCAAGCGGATTCACAGGAGGCATGCGATGCCAACGACAGTCTCGGCGGAACACAAAACTCTGAGCAGCCCCGACGAGGAGCGGGTCTTCGAGAAGGGACGGGTTGATCTCGTCACTATCGGCGGTGGCACGGTCGGGCGACTGACCCTGGAGCCCGGGTGGCGGTGGTCGGTGCACGTCAAGCCGATCGCCGGGACCGAGCTCTGCGAGGCGCCGCACTTTCAGTACCACGCCTCGGGCGTGCTGCGCATCCAGATGGCCGACGGCAGCGAATTCGATGCACGCACGGGCGACATCACCGCTCTGCCATCGGGCCACGACGCATGGGTCATCGGCGACGAGCCGGTTGTGCTCATCGACTGGAACGGCGCGAGCAACTACGGCAAGGCCTGATCCGGCGCTGTACATGCCCCCCTCGGGCGGACCGGCGGCACGTATCCTAGGTGCCGTGGTCCGCGCCGAGGCGCCGCCGTCGGTGCGCCCGGTCTCGCCGCCGGACGCGGTGCGAATCCGCGTCATCGACGGGTTGTCAGTTGAAGGGTTCGCCGAGCACGAGCTCGGCAGCCGCAAAGCGCGGCTCGCGCTGCGGGTCCTCGGCATCGCGCAGGGACGGCCGGTGAGCATCGAGCGTCTGGCCGACGTCCTCTGGGTCGATGACCAGCCGCGAGACCCGCCGGCGCAACTGGCGGTGATCATGAGCCGGCTGCGGAGCGTCCTGGGGCCAGCGCGTATCACCCACAGTGATTCGGGGTACGCGCTGCACGCCGACTGGGTGGATCTCGCTGCGGCGTCGGAACTCGCATCCGAGGCGGATCGGCGTTTGCAGGAGAACGAGACTGCGCCTGCGCTGGCTGCGGCGATGGCCGCGCGAGCGCTGCTCGCTCATCCCGCGCTCGACGACGAAGCATGGCCTGGGGAGGAACGTCGTGCCGTCGAGCGGCTCTGTGCACGAGCCCGGCACCTCGTCGCCCGCGCGGCACTTGCTGCCGGGGATCTCGCCACCGGTGTCGAGGCTGCCGAGCAGGCTCTCGACGAGGACGCGTACGACGAGGAATCGTTGCGACTGGTGATGGCGGCACTGGCTGCGCAGGGCAGGTCCTCATCGGCACTGGCGATGTACGAGCGCATGCGTGCCAGGCTCGCTGACGAGCTGGGCACATCGCCATCCGAGCAGACCGACGCTGCGCACGTCGCGCTGCTCAAGGGGCTCGCCGTTCCCGGCATCGTCGTCGCGTCCCCCCAGTCGCGCCCCCACCGACAGGGTGGCGGAACGGACCTGCCCGGGCGAGAGGACGAGTTGCGGGTGCTCGACGAGGCGTTTGTCCGCGTGCAGACGGGCTCCCCTGTGGCCGTGGTCATCGAGGGTGAGCCTGGTATCGGCAAGACCGCAGTGGCCGCGGCGTGGATCGATCGCCTCGACGCGGGGACCGTCGTCCTCACCGCGCGCTGCGACCAGCTGAGCAGGTCGTTGCCGCTCCAGCCCGTCCTGCAGATGATCCGCAACCATCTCCGCAGAGTCGGCGCGGACATGGGCCGGGAGCTACTCGGCGGCGACGCATCGCTGCTCGAAGCGATGCTCGACTGGACGTCGATCGAGACCGAGCCGCTCGGCGACATCACCCAAACGCAGACATCGTCGCTCGCGGGTCTCGCCGTTGCGTTCGCAGCATTGCGACGGGTCGTGCGGCGGGCGTGCTCATCACCGGCCGTGCTCTTCGTCGACGACATCCAGCGTGCCGACCCGCTCACGTGGGCCTGGATCGACGACCTGGTCACGAGCCCGGACATCCCGCTGCTGGTGCTCCTCACCCGCCGAACCGGTGAAGGAGAGGTACCGCCTCAGGCGATGCGTCTCCCGCTGTCGCCACTCTCGCTCGAGGCTGCACGAAAGATCGTGGGGGAAGAGCATGCACGCCGGCTTCACGAGCGCAGTGGCGGCAATGCACTGTTTCTGACCCAGCTCGCGTCCAGCGACGAGCGCGCCGCGCCGCCGGAGTCCATCCAGGCGGCGGTACTGGACCGCTGCGCGGAGGCCGGCCCGGCGGCGCGGACGTTGACGAGCGCGGCCGTCCTCGGGGCTTCCATCGACATCGACGTGCTCGCGGCTGTGCTCCGAACCGATCCCATCCGCCTGCTCGAAGACCTCGATGTGGGTGTGCGCCTCGGGTTGCTCGAGGCGCGCGACGGCGGGTATGCCTTCCGCCACGCGGTCGTGCGCGAGGTCCTCGACGCGTCCACCGCGTCGCCTCGGCGTTCACTCCTTCACCGCGAAGCCGCACGCGTGTTATCGACGAGGCCGGCTGCGGATCCCCTGCTCGTCGCGCACCACGCGAGGCTCAGTGGCGCCAGGTCACTCGCATCGTCGGCGCTCACCGCAGCGAGCCGCATCGCCGCCGACCGCTTCGACTACGCGACTGCGCTGGATCTGGCCACCGAAGCCATCGAAGCCGATGACACGCCAGACGCCCGGGTGCAGCGCGCGATCGTCCAGCTGCGGCTCAATCGGTTCGATGCCGCGCAATCGGATGCGCTGATCGCGGTCGAGAGCGCCGCCGATTCGCGAGCGCTCGAGGTCGCGGGCTCAGTTGCCTATTACTGCAAGGATTTCCAACGCGCGGCGGCACTCGGCGAGGCGCTCATCCAGCAGGCGAGCGACCCAGCACAGCGGTTGCAGGGACAGGTGATCCGCGCTCGAGCGCTGCACGCGATCGGCGATGTCGCAGGTGCGGACGACGTGCTGGAGAGTGCGATGGCCGCGTCCCGCAAGCACCGTCTTCGCCCGCCCACGTCGATATACGCGTTCCTGAAGGTGCACATGGGCGAAGCGGGGCTCGCGATCAGCGCCATCGAGGCAAGCCCGGCGGCGGCGGTCGATGCCGGGTCCACCATCTACACGCCGGTGCACGCGTATCTTGCCCACGGGTACGCGCTGGCGACCTGTGGTCGCGCCGGTGAAGCCCTTGGTGTCCTCGAGCGCGGGACGGCGGAGGGGCGGCGGCGCGGCCTGACGCGGTATGCGGCGTTGGGCGTGAACATCGGCGCCTGGGTGCTGTCGCAACATCGGCGAGGTCGCTCTCGCTCGTGAACGCAATGCGGCCGCGCTCGAGGGTGCGCGCGATTCGGGATTCCGGGAGCAGGAGGTCTACGCCGTACTCGCCCCCTGCGACGACGCGATCGCTGCCGGCGACCTCCGCGCAGCGAGCCATGCGATTGATGCCGGACGGACCCTGATGGAGGACGCGTACGCGTACCGGTGGCGCCACGAGTTGCGTCTCGATGTCCTCGAGGGACGGCTCGCGCTGCTGCGGGGCGATCCGGATGGTGCGCTCGTCCTGGCACAACAACTCATCGCGACAGCGACCGCCCGCTACGCACCGCGATATGCGCAGCTTGGCGAGCTGATACGCCTGCAGGCGCGCGCTGCGCTCGAAGCCGAGCCGCCGCCCGACGATGCCCTCGCGGAGCTGAGCTCGTCGCTGTCCGCCGTCGCCGGGGTTGAGGCGTGGTGGCTGATGGCGGACCTCGGTACCTGGCTCCGGTCCGACGTGTGCTTCGAGCTTGCTGCTGCGCACCGCGACCGGCTCGCCGGCCACCTCGACGCGTCCGCTCGCGCGGTGTTTCTCGACTACGCCGGGGCGCGACTCGAGAGCACGAGGAGGCGCGGCCGTACCGGCTGACCGCGCTCGCGTACTGCGGCGACGGCTCGGGTGATGAACTCTGTGCGCCGGGATTCGGGCAGCGACGCAACGAAGGGCGCGATGTGCGCAAGTCCGGTGCGATATGCCGTGATGGCCTCGGGCTCGTCGAGCCCGGAGTCCACGGTGACGTCGGCGATCTCGATGTCCACCAGGCCGGCGGACTCGGCGCAGCGCCTGAGCAGCGGGGGCGTATTCGATAGTGGCTCGGTACGGGTCTTGAGTGCGATGTACCAACTCGGTAGCACATACCCACAGTCCCGAGCGACCTCGTCGACCGCGTCCTTTGATGCGCCGGCGGGCGCTGCACCGAAGACTGCGGCGATCACCCGGCCGCCTGGTCGCACCACGCGCCGCATCTCCGCCAGCGCGCGGTCAGGGTCGTCGATGTGCGAGATCGCGAACCCGCTGACGGCGGCGTCGAGCCGGCCATCGCTGAGGGGCAACGCGCACATGTCGCCAACCAGCGCGAGGGCGGTCGCATCACCGATCAGGCCGAGCATGTCACGCGACGTGTCGACCGCGACGGGGATCGCCTCCGCCACTCGAAGCGCGCGGCAGAGCGCGCCGGTCCCGGCGCCGACGTCCAGCACGATCGCACCTCGAAGCTCGGGCGCGACGCTCTCGATGGTGACCGTTGCCAGCTTGTCGTACAGCGCTGCCGGTCCCCGAGCCCATGCCGTTGCGACGCCCTCGTAGGCGTTGCGCGGTTCGAGGTCTACGGCAGCCATTCGGCGAGACGGTCGCTCCACCACCCGAACTCGGCGTCGTCCTCGGCCTTGTCCCAGCACAGCTGGAGGAAGGCTCCCGACAACGCCGCTGCCAGCTGCGCGTCCCACCAGGACCCGGTCTCGATGCCGGCTGAACTCGAGCGCGGCTCTGTACGCGCCGATCGCTTCCTCCTTGGTCTCGGGAAGACGGTCGCAGTTCACCGCGAGGTACCAGGCGAGATCGAGCAGGGCCGACCCTGCACCGGTCCGATCCCAGTCGAGCAGGATGGTTCGCGAGCCATCGCGGCCGAGATTCCCGAGCTTCCAATCGCCATGGACAAGCGTCTGCGGTCCGGCGCGAAGCGCCGCGACCAGCGGCCACGGATCCTCCATCAGCTCACGAAGCCGTCTCGCGTCACGTGGATGGCGATCGTCGATCCGGTGCCAACCCGCAGCCACGGCGAGGGGCACCGGGTCCGCATGAGCGTTTGCGGCCTCCAGCGCAGCCATCGTGGGAGTGAGGAAGACGTAGTGATGGGCAAAAGGAAAGAGGTCCGCGTGGTCTCGGAATCCCCAGTAGGCGGCGTGAAATGCCGCCATGTGCGCCATGAATTGGCGGTGCACATCGAGCGCGATCGGCTCGCTCCCCGAGGGAATCAGTGCTGCCGACACATCGCGCAGCAGGAGCGCAAGCCCCTGATGCCCGTTGCTTGTGGCGAGGGGAGCACATCCCACGATCGCGTGATCGATGCACGCGGGGAGCGCCGTGAGCACGCCGGACGAGAGCAAGGTCAGCTGACGCCGTCCGAGATCGCCTGTGGCGCGCATGATCCAGTCATCGTCGACGGAGATGTACTTCACGACCATCGGCGTCCCGTTGACGACGACCCGTTCGAAACGGCTCCCGGACAGCCCATCGGCTGTGCTCCAGGGTTCGCGATGCTCGTAGCCCTGGAGCAACCGGTCGAGCGAGTCCGCAACCGGAATGGGGCTATGTGCCGGCGAGAGCGTGGTCACAAGAGCGCGGCCTCGGCCATCTCCGCCTGGAGGGCCGCGCCCCACCTGCCGCCGCACCACGCGCGATCGTGCGTGATGAATCCGTCGCGGACCCGGATGTGGTGCGCCTGGTGGGCCATGTGTGGCTCCCCGTCCTCCTCCCATGTGAGCACGAACTCGAGGAGCTCTCCGTCGGGCAGGGCGGTCCGCTGAATCTCCTCGAAGCGCCCCGCGTCGGCATACCAGCGGCCGAGCTCGGCCTCGATGTTGGCGGCGCCGTTCACGACAAACCGCCAGTGGGGGACTGTCGCATCGAGAACGGCGTCGTCTGCGAACACACCTGCTCCAATGACGGACGCGGTCTCGATCGCCCGGGTGAACCTGTCGATGGGGTCGGTCATGGTGATGCTCCTGGTGTTATACGACGTACCCGCATCGTGTATCCGGTTGATTGCAGTCCGATTGCGGCTGCCGAGCGGCACCGGTCATCGACGCCGCACGATGGCGCAGTGACGTCTGAACCGCCGGTCTTCGGCGCCGTCGGCCTCGGGCTGACTGGTCTGCCGATACCACGCAACGTCGGGGCGGGGGCGATTGCCCGCGAGTGGTTCGCGCGGACCTCCTGAGGTGAGCGGGTGCCGCTGTGACCTGGCGCCAAATGTACGATTGATGAACCTCTCGTGACTGTCGTTCTCGCCCCTGTAGATGCCGTCGACGTGACGCTCGTGATGGATCTGTCGCTCGACATCCTCATGTCGGGGCAGGACGGTGTTCAGCGATTCAAGCTGGCATACGACTGGTCGGATCACGACTCGCTGCTGGCGGAACATGGATTCTCAGCGCTGGTAACCGTGACGGTGAACGGCACTCGTCAAGCGGTCCTCTACGACGGTGGCCTCTCGCCGATGGCGCTCCAGCACAACCTGGATGTCATGCAGGTCAACGTGACCACCCTGCGCGCCATCACCATCTCACACGGACATGTCGATCATCACGGCGGCCTGGAGGAACTCTTCCGCCGGCACGGCGCACTGCGGCTGCCACTCATCATCCATCCGGACGCCTGGAGGGACCGCAAGGTCGTCATGCCAACGGGCGCGGAGTTGCACCTGCCGCCACCCGACCACAACGACCTGGAGCGCGAGGGGCTCACCGTTATCGAGGAACGCGGCCCGACGCTGCTCATCGACGGCACGGTCCTGGTCTCGGGCCAGGTGGCCCGTGTGACCTCCTATGACAAGGGGTTTCCGACCCAGATGGCGCGGTCCGGCACTGGCGGGGAATGGGAACCCGATCCTTGGGTATGGGACGATCAGAACGTGGTCGTGAATGTGCGTGACCGGGGACTCGTCATCGTCTCCGGGTGCTCGCACTCGGGGGTCGTCAACGTCGTTCGCAACGCGCAGTCGCTGACCGGAATCACGCGGGTTGCCGGGCTGATCGGTGGCTTCCATCTCACCGGCGGACTGTTCGAGCCGCTCATCCCGCAGACGGTCAACGACATCGCCGCGCTTGGGATCGAGCGAATCGTGCCGGCGCACTGCACCGGGTGGCGTGCGATGCACGCACTGGCGAAGGCGCTACCGGACGCGTTCGTCCAACCGTCGGTGGGGACCGTCTTCGAGTTTCGTGCCCCGGCCTGATGTGGACCCGAACCGGGACGGTGGCCGAGAATGAACGTGTGAGCTTTGATGAGGAACTGGCGGCTCGCATCCGCGAGCTCGTCGGCCGTGAGACCGGGCTGACCGAAAAGAAGATGTTCGGCGGCGTGGCCTTTCTGATCGGCGGCAACATGGCAATCAGCGCCAGCGGACAGGGCGGCGTTCTGGTGCGGGTCGACCCTGCAAAGAGCGCCGCGCTCGCCGGACGGCCGCACGCGCAGGTTGCCGTGATGCGCGGACGGGAGATGCCAGGATGGTTGCGCGTGGAGCCCGACGGGGTTCGGAGCAAAGCGCAGCTGCAACGGTGGGTCCAGGAGGGAGTGGGATACGCGCGATCGCTTCCGGAGAAGGCGCCCGACTCTCGATGACCCGTGCAGTCGAGGAGTTGAATCGGCGACTGCTGCGCGCGCGCGACGCCATGGATCTCACCTATGGCAAGCCGCTCGATATTCCCACGCTCGCGCGCATCGCATACGTTTCCGAGGCCCACTTCATTCGAGCGTTTCGCGGGGCATTCGGGGAGACGCCTCACCGCTATCTGCAACGCAGGCGCGTCGAGCGAGCGCTCTTCCTGCTGCGCTGCACCGACCGAAGCATCACCGATATTTGCTTCGACGTCGGCTTCGGGAGCCTGGGCACCTTCAGCAAGACGTTTCACCTGATCGTCGGCGAATCGCCGACGGCGTACCGGAACCGGGGGGAGGTCATCTCCGTACCAACGTGCTTCGCCATGGCGTGGACGAGACCGAGCAGTTTTGGAGAAGACGGCCACCGGTCCAACCTTTAGCGTTGGGGCACGTCAACCACCCAAGACAAGGGGATCAACGACATGCTCAACAGCCTCCGAATCTCGCAGATCTACGTGCTCGATCAGGACCAGGCCGTCGACTTCTACGTCGGCAAACTCGGCCTGGAAATCAACACAGATCAGGATCTCGGTTTCATGCGCTTCCTGACTGTCAGCATCCCGGGTGATCCCGATCGCCAGATCATGCTGGAGAAGCCCGGGCCGCCCGCGATGGACCCGGCGACAGCCGACGAGGTCCGCTTGCTCCTGACCAAGGGCCGAACCGGCGGGCACCTCTTCTTTACGACGGATGACGCTCACAAGGCATACGACGAGCTTCGTGCCAAGGGCGTCGAGTTCACCCAGGAGCCGACGGAACAGCCCTACGGCATCGATTTCGGCCTCCGCGATCCGTTCGGCAACCACATCCGCGTCGCCCAGCTGGCTCCGGTGCTCAGCGCAAGCTGACCGTGCGGCTCCCGGAGCGGTCCGTCTAGGCTGAGGGCTCACGCGCCAGCAGGACGGACCACTCCGGGGAAGCACCATGACCACGGCACCTCTCGACCAACCCATCCGTGACGAACTCAGTCGCGGCGGCGTCATCGACATCACCACGACCGGTCGCAAGACGGGCAACCCCCACCGTATCGAGATCGTCTTCCACAACGTCGGCGGCCGGCTGTATGTCAGCGGCATGCCGGGATTCAAGCGAAGCTACATCGCCAATCTCACGGCCAATCCGCACTTCACCTTTCACCTCAAGCGCGGTGTGCATGCCGACCTCGCCGCCACCGCTCGGGTGATCACCGACGAAGCAGAGCGCCGCGAAGTGATGCCACACATCGCGCGAATCTGGAAGCGTGACGACATCGACAACATGGTCGCGACGAGTCCGCTGTTCGAGGTGACCATCGACGGCGTCGCCGCCTGACCGTGGCGCGGCTCATCTACGCGACGATCGCCTCCATCGACGGCTACGTGGCGGACGCGGATGGAAACTTCGACTGGGCGGCGCCGGACGAAGAGGTGCACCGGTTCGTCAACGACCTGGAACGGCCCATCGGCACCTACCTCTACGGTCGGCGGATGTACGAGGTGATGGTGTACTGGGAGAGCGCCGACCTTCTGGCTGATCAATCCGCCGTCGTGCGGGAATTCGCGGCACTCTGGCAGGCGGCCGAAAAGATCGTGTACTCGAAGACCCTTGCGGTGGTCTCCAGCGCCAGGACCACTATCGAAGGAGACTTCGACGCCGAAGCGGTGCGGCGCCTGAAAGCCGGCGCACACCACGACATCAGCGTGGGTGGGCCGCACCTCGCCGCTCAGGCGATCGCCGCGGGCCTCGTCGACGAGTACCACCTGATCATCGCGCCGGTCATCGTCGGGGGCGGCATCCGCTCCCTCCCCAGCGGCGTCCTGGTGGGACTCGAGTTAGTCGACGAACGCCGGTTCGCCAGCGGGATGGTCCATCTCCACTATCGCGCCACCTCCTGAGCGAAGCCGCCGCCTCCCGCCGAGCGGCCCTGGGGCAGACGTCATTGACCGGTGGCCACGGACCGGTGTCCCGTGTGTGCCGCGGCAAACTCCCACACAGGCGCCGGCAGCTGTTCCGGTGTCTCGGCAACGATCCATGCGTCGCGGACAGTGACCTCGACGGCATCGACCCCTTCGACCGTCAGGCTGCGCGACTCTTCAGTGCTCATCGGTTGACGGTGTGATCGGGTGGGGAGGGGATGGACGGAGCCGGGTCATCTCGGAGCCGAGGCTACCCCCCTCGGCGAGAGTGAGGGGCGGGACGGCGAAGGCGTCCCGACCCCGTGCCCGGCGCAGTCCATCCCCTCCCCACCCGCCACCACGCGTGGAGCCTCGAGAAGGGAAGACAATCAGTCGCCGCATCCGCCCGACACGGCCGGCGCGACGAAGACCTCGGCCCCGTCAACCAGCGGCGTGTCCATGGGAGATCCGGTGCGCACGCTCACCCCGTCAACGAACATGAGGACGTGGGGTCGGAGCCGGCCTTGCTCGTCGCGCAGCCGGCGCTCGAGCTGGGGCAGCCGGCTGCAGAGGTCATCGAGGGCGGCGCCCAGGGTGCCGCTGGGGATCTCGATCTCGGACTGGTCGTCGGCGTAACGCCGGAGCGCGGCGGGCAGGAGCAGCCGCGAGGTCACGCGACCTCGGCAACCCGGAGGGAGAGAACGTCTGGAATGTGGCTGGCGATCAGCGACCAGTTCTCGCCCTCCTCCCGGCTGGCGTAGACCTCTCCAAGCCTGGTGCCGAAGTACACGCCCACCGGGTCTGCGGAATCGGCGACCATCGCGTCGCGAAGGACGGCGGCGTAGTACGGGTCCTTGGGCAGGCCTTCCGACAGCGGCTCCCAACTGTCGCCCGCGTTTTCGGTTCGGTAGGCGCGCAGCTTCCCCTCCGGTGGAAACCGCTCGCCGTCAGCTTTGAGCGGAAACGAGTAGAGGGTGTCCGGCCGGTGCGGGTGCGCGACGAGGGCGAATCCGAAATTGCTCGGCAGCCCCGACTCGATGGCAGTCCACGAGCCGCCGCGGTCGTCGCTGCGGTAGACGCCGAAGTGGTTCTGGGCGAAGAGGCGGTCGGGGCGATCCGGGTGGAGCGCTACTTTGTGGACGCACTGGCCGAATTCAGGAAAGCGCTGATCCTCGGGGAGGAATGCCGCCTGGATACCGCGGTTCGCCGGCTCCCAGCTCGCGCCCCCATCTCGCGTTCGGTAGACGCCGGCGGCGGACATCACGACCAGCACATCGTTGGGGTCGGTCGGGTGGGGCAGGACCGTGTGGAGGCAGGCGCCGCCACCGCCGGGCATCCAGCTCGGACGGTGCGGATGCCGCCAGAGGCCCTCGACGAGCGCGAAGCTCTCACCGCGGTCATCGGATCTGAACAGGGCGTGCGGCTCGACCCCGGCGTACACGACGTCCGGCTGATCGGCAGGCGCCGGCTGGATCTGCCAGACGCGGGCGACCGTCGCGTCGCTCCCTTGAGGAAAGCCGATCGGCGGCTCCGCCGGCTCAGTCCAGGACTTGCCGAGGTCGTCGGAGTAGGTCAGCAGCGGACCCCAGTGCCCGGTACCGACGCCGGCGAAGATCCGTGGCGGGTCGTGGCGCGTGTCGATGGCGACGCCATAGACCTCCTGGTTGAGGAACTGGAAGTCTTCGGTCGCCCAGGTGCGGCGATCATCGGTGCTCCGCGCGATCATCAACCCCTTGCGAGTACCGATCAGCAGGATCGTGAGTCCCATCGAAGCCCCTCAAACGAGTTGCCGGATCGCGGGGCAGTCTATACCCCTGAACAAAAAGGCCGCAGATCAGAGACCCTGGTCTGCTCGGGCAGTACTGGGGCGCCTCGTCACGATCAGCGAGGATTGATCGACGCCGCCTTGCCGGGGAAAGGAGCGGGTTCCACCCCGAGATCGTCCATGGCGCGGCGGTAGTTCAGGTAGTGCCGGTGAGCCTCGCCGTGCCGCCCGGAATCAGCCAGCCCGTGCACGAGAGCGAGATGCGCCTGCTCGTCGTAGCGGTCCGTCTCGAGGATGCGAAGCAGGTGGGTCACCGCCGCGTCGGGATCGGCGGAGTGCCGGGCGAGCAGCCGCAACGCCGCCACGTATCCGGCGCGTGCCTCCTCACGGAGGGCGACCGCCCAGTCGTCGTACGGATTCTCCTCGAGGAAATCACCCGTGTAGAGGACGGTCGCGGTGCTGAGGATCGGCAGTCCGCGCGCCGTATCCCCGCGGCGCAGACAGTCGAGCCCGTCCGCCGTGGCGGCGAGAAACCGCTCGACGTCGACGTCGACCGCGTCCAGGTTCAGCGCGACCGCGTCCTTGTCCGCGAGAACGAAGTGCTCGGGCGGCGAATCTGCGTTGCGGGTCGAGCACGCCGCGCACCGTGGTCAGGGCCACTGACAGGCGATTCGCCACGCGATCGGGGTCCTCGCCCGGCCACAGCGTTTCCATGAGGTACCCGCGCGGCCCGGGACGGCCGCGCCGGGCGATCAGGAGCTTGAGCAGCTCCCGGGCACGCTTGGACTGCCACTCGGAGACCCGGACCAGCTCACCGTCGCGAAACACCGAGAACCCGCCGAGTGACTGGATCCGCACCGCCACGCGGTCTCGTGGGCTCAGGAACGTCAGGAGGCCGGCCGCCACGTTGCCGCTCTGATGCGCGCGCACCCCGAGCGCCTCCAGTTGCAGCTCCGCTTTGCGGCGCAGCGCCGCCGACCCGGCTCCTCTGTCGATTGACGCGAGGACAAGATCCACCTTGGCCTCGCCAAGCGGGTTCCCGACCTCCTCCCAGATGGCACGTGCCTCGGCGAGGCGTCGAGTGGTGACGCGCGGATCCTCGGCGGTGACTCCCGCGAGCGCCAGTGCATCGGCCAGCCCCGGCCGGTCGTGGCGGCCCCGCGCCACAGCCTCGGCCTCCGCGGCACGCTCACGAGCCCGAGGCACGTCGCCGCCGGCGGCGGCAATCCAGCCGGCAGCCAGGAGCGCGATCACGTAGGCCATGCCCGTGCCGTACGACACCGCGCGATCGGCAAGAGCTCGCGCCCGGTCGGGATCCTCGCCGGCCACGACCATTGCGAGGCAGGCCAGCGCCGGAACCAGCCCTTGCACATCGCCCGACTGCTCCGCGATCTCGACGGCTTCCTCGAGCATGACGCGCGCCTGGGCGAGGTTGCCGCGTTCGCTGTACACCTCGCCGATCAACGTCAAGGGGTACGCCACCATGTCCGAGTCGATCTGCAGGTAGCGCAGTCGCGAGGCCTCGAGGTCGGTCAGGGCGTCATCGATTCGGCCCATCCGCAGCTTGGTCTCACCTCGGTTGCTCAGGCTGAGCGCCAGGAAGCTCGCGAACGACGTGAGCTCCGCGAGACGTACCGCCACGTCGAGCTCCTGGAGTGCCTCGGCGTATGAGCCCTCCTCGAGAAAGTGCGAGCCGCGATTGGTCCGGATGCGAACGACCTGGAGCACGTCTGACGCCTCTTCGGCCGCGCGCAACGCAAGCAGGTAGTGCGCGTCATTGCCACGCCGGTCTCCGTCGAGAGCCGCGAGCATCGCCATGACGGTGTGCGCGGCGGCGAGCGCTCGGTGATCGCCGCACGCGTTCGCGGCGGCGAGGGCCCGGCTCGCAAGCTCCCGGCAGGGCTCGACGTCGCCGCGAATCCAATGTGCGGTCGACATCCAGGCCAGCAGGAGCGCCATCTCCATCGGATCCGCCTCGTGATCGTCGATCCCCCGCTCGTAGACGGCAAGCGCCTCCTCGTGCTCACCGCGCAGGTAGTGGATCAGCCCGATCCGCCACGCGAGGTGGGCGGGGAGCGACTCCCGGCCCGCGGTGGCACGCTGAAAGCACGCCAGCGCTTCGCTCCAGTCGCCCTGGATCTGCTGCGCTTCGCCGTCGAGTTGCTCGATCTCGGTGGACCGCATCGCCGGCGGGATGGCTCGGCACGCGCGCAGGACGGTGGCGATCTGGCCGGCCGCGAGCAGTCTCGCGCCCTGCTTCGCGACCATCGTGGCCAGCTGTTCCGATGTGCTTGCCGAGAGCAGCACCTGGATCGCGTCAGCGGACTGGCCATTGGCGTCGAGCCAGGTGCCCGCCGCTCACGCGGAGATCCTGCGCGACCGCCTCGGCAACCGGGAGCGACTCGAGCGCGTAGTCGCGGATCAACGGTCGCAGCGAGAGGGACCCGTCCTGTCCGCGCTCGACGAAGAGACCCTGGCGCGACAGTTCGACGAGCATGGATCGCGACCCGACCATGCCGATTGCCTCGCACAGCTCAGGCGTGAACCGCTCGAAGAGCGCGAGCTTGCTGACCAGGTCGCGAACCGCGTCGGGATGGCGCGCGAACACCTCTTCCGCCAGGTATGAGAACAGCGGGGCGCTGGGCTTGTCGAGGCCGGCGAAGACGGTGCTCCAGGTCTCCTGCGGTGATGACTTGAGCGCCTCGATCGCGAGCGTCACGGCGGCAGGCCACCCGCCCGCGATGCGATGAATCTCCGCCGCGAGTTCATCGGCCTTGAGGCCGAGCTGACGCTCGACGAGCTCGCCGACCTCGGGGACGGTGAACGCGAGCTGATTGCCGTCGATCTCGAGCAGCTGTCCCTGTCCGCGCAGCCGCTCGATCTGAAACGGCGGTTGCCGCCGCCCCGAGATGACCAGATGAAGTCGCGGAGGCGCATGGCGGCACAACGCTTCGACGAGCCGAGCAGATGGGCTCGAGGCCGCGAGCTCGTGTGCGTCGTCGATCACCAGGATGAGGTCCGAGGTGAGCTGGGCGTGGAGGATCTCGGCGAGCTGTGCAGCCAGTGCATCAGCACGAAGGAACTGCTCGAGCTCGGGACCGCCGGCACCCTCGGCGAGCCAGCTCACATCGCTCGGGATGTCGGGCACACGAAGGCGCAAGGCGTCGCTGAGCTGCCGGCCCAGCGTGGGGAGGTCCAGGTCGTGCTGGTCGGCCGTGTACCAGGCACACGGAGCCCGTTCCCACCACGACGCGAGCAGCGTCGATTTTCCGAATCCCGCTTCAGCCACGACCACTGTCAATCGACGGGTGCGCGCCGTCGCTGCGAGCTGCTCCAACGTGCCGCGCGCGATGAGGCCGTCGGTGGGGCTCCGAGGCAGGATCTTCGCAATCGGCGTCGCGTCCACGATGCACAGAGTGTGGACGGGTTCCGGGCGACTACGCGTTAACGGGCGCCGCTCTGTGTGCGAACAATTGGAAGATGCCGCCGAGGTGGAGCCGCTTGTTGATCAGCGCGTAGGCGGCGAAGCCGAGGACGAGTGACAGCCCGGTCATGAGCCCGCGCTGGATGATCGCCGCGGCGCCGGCGCTCCCCGAAGGAAACCCCAGAAAAATGAGGAGTGCTGCCACGCTCGCCTCGTTGGCGCCGACGCCGCCGGGGATCAGGCTCACCGCGCCACCGATGGTGGCGAGCGCGAGGACGAATGCGGCCTGCCACCAGCCGACTTGTCCCGGCTCCAGACCCTGCAGCACCAGCCAGAACGTGGTGACGGCGACCACGACACGCGCTGCGTCGAGCACCGAAAGGGCAAGGGCGTCACCGCGATGCAGCAATGTGGAGGTCTCCTGCTGCAACTCGTCGATCGCCGGGAGCAGCTTGTTGAGAAACGGTATGTGCGCCACCAGGTTGTGGAACCGGCAGAACACCGGTGACACCGTGAGCACGATGACGATCAGTGCGATGCCGAGGGCGACCGGTATCACCGCGGCGAGCCCGTAACCGAGCGCAAGAATCGCCGGCAGCGCCGCGAGGATGAGCCAGAGCATGTATGACAGCTCCTGCACGGTGACGGTGGCCGCGACGGTGCCGAAGTCCGTGCCGTCGGCGGTGCTTGCAAACGCGGCGCGGGTGAGATCTCCCAGCGGCACGATCGCGGTGATGGTCTGCCCTGCGAGGTTGATGAGGATCGTGTCTCGGAGGCGCAGCTTGGTGCCGACGTCGGTCAGCAGGTAATGCCAGCGAACCCCTTGCAGAATGTACACGAGCACCGAGAGCAGCACGATCGGCGCAATCAAGGCCAGTTGGAAATGTTCCAGCGCGCTTCCCACCTTGGCGGGGTCGAGAAACACAACAACGGCTGCGATTCCGGCCAGACCGATCACGCCGGTCAACACGCGGCGAAGCGGGAGCGGTAATTTCCGCCGAGCGGACACGGCCACCTGGTCGGCTCGGTTAGCGATGCTCAGACGACAGCACCGTCGCTGCTATCAGCGCTTTCCTCGGGGTTTCGTCCGCCATGTGAATGCTTCCACTCTATACGGCGAATCGAGGTTCCGGTCATCGCCAGGAAATGGCGATGACCGGATGCCTCAGGCAGCGAGGATCAGGCCGCGCGGACCTGGCGGGCGCGCGGGCCCTTGTCGCTACGCTCGATCTCGAAGCTCACGTGCTCATCGCCCGTGAGATTCTCGAAGGTCAGTGAACTGTCGAGTCCACTGCGATGGAAGAAATACTCCTGTCCATCCTCGGCGGTGATGAAGCCGAAGCCGCGTTCGGCGACGATCTTCTTGACGGTACCAGTCACTCTGGTCTCTCCAATTCCTTCTCGTTATGTAGAACAGACGCAGCGCGTCCGTTCGAGAAGGACTGACGACCACGAGCGATACCCCTCGAGACTCGAGGTGATGCCATCACCATACCCCAACGGTACCGGGCTAAACGTGCCCGGGCGAGCGAATCGGCACCCTGGAGCGGCAGGTCAGCCTTGCAGGCACGATCGGGAGCCGATCACAATGCCCGCGTGGAGGTCACCGCGTGGGATTCGTGAGCCGGGCGTTCAAAGGCCGGCCGCGCGATCAACCCCGAGACGCGCGGATTCCCCCGGGTCAGTACCTCGTCCGCGACTTTCCGGTGCTCTCCGCCGGTCCCACGCCCCATACGTCGCTCGCTGAGTGGTCGTTCTCGATCGAGGGCGAGGTCGACGAGGAGAAACACTGGAGCTGGGAGGAACTGCGTGCGCTGCCGAGCGAAACGGTGACGCGCGACATCCACTGCGTCACCAAATGGTCCAAGCTCGACACCACCTGGGAGGGCATTTCCGTCGATACCCTGCTCGAGGGCGTCGAGACAGCAGCGGACTACGTGATGGCGTTCTGCGACGGTGGGTACACCACCAACCTCCCGCTCGACGACGTCACGGGGGGCAAGGCCTGGATCGCCTTTGCCTTTGACGGGCAGCCACTCGAGAGCCAGCACGGCGGCCCCGCACGGCTGCTGGTGCCGCACCTGTACTTCTGGAAGAGCGCCAAGTGGGTGCGCGGACTCCGCTTGATGAACGAGGACTCGCCGGGCTTCTGGGAGACGTACGGCTATCACATGTATGGCGATCCGTGGCAGGAACAGCGCTACAGCGGCGACTGATCTGGCGCACCGCCGAGGTGCTCGACCTCGTCGACGAGACCCCACGGGTGCGAAGCCTGGTCCTGGCCGTTCCCGGGTGGCCGGGACACCTGGCGGGTCAGCACGTCGATGTACGGCTGACGGCAGAAGACGGCTACCAGACCCAGCGGAGCTACTCGATCGCGTCTGCGCCCGACGGGGAGCGGCTGACCCTGACCGTCGAGCGCCTCGACGATGGCGAGGTATCGCCGTACCTTGCCGGCGAGCTGCTGGCCGGTGACAAGCTCGAGTTGCGCGGCCCGATCGGTGGCTATTTTGTCTGGGAGGTCGCCCTGGGAGGTCCGCTCCTCCTGGTCGCCGGCGGATCCGGGATCTGTCCGCTCATGGCGATGCTCCGGCTCAGGCAGGCTGCCGGGAGTGCCGTTCCGACCCGATTGCTGTACTCCTCGCGCTCTCTCGAGGACGTCATCTACCGCGACGAGCTCGACCTGCTGGTCGCGACGGGGTCAGATTTGGCGGTGATCCACACGCTGACCCGCAGCGCCCCCGAGGGGTGGCAAGGGTTGCGCCGGCGCATCGATGCAGCGATGCTGAGCACCGTCGCGTGGCCACCCGCGCAGCGCCCGTTGATCTTCGTCTGCGGTCCGACGCCGCTCGTCGAGTTCGGCGGCGGAGTCACTCGTGAACCTCGGCCACGAGCCGGCGCACATCAAGACCGAGCGATTTGGCCCCACCGGAGGATGACGCTGAGATGACCGAGCAAGAGCTGAGGCTCGACGGCAACGCTGCGGCGGGACTGCTTCAGGAGGTCTTTGTTCACGAGCTCACCGCAGCGCGCGGCGCCTGCGCCGCGTGCGGAACAGTCGGACCCATGGGTGCGCAGCATCTGTACATGTCTCCACGCTCGCCGGGTGCGGTGCTGCGATGCAGCGCGTGCGAGGGTGTGCTCATGGTGATCGTGCGCGCCGGCGGGCGATTCCGCCTCGGCCTGCAGGGTCTCGTGTGGATCGAGATGCAGGACGTCGACACGACGAACTGACCGCCTCGGCGCGAGTCACGGGACACCCGGTCCGCGCCGAGCCGCCCGCAGGCACGTCAGCTTCATCATGGAGGGATGGACGACGCCTCCGGCGGGTGGCCGGCTCTCCCATACATGGAGTGGCGGGCGACTCGCGACACGCTCCACATGTACTCGCAGGTGATCGGCAAGCTGCGCCTTGCCCTCAGCCCTTTCGAGCCCGGCTGGGCGAATGTGCCGCTCTACGTCACGGCTCGGGAACTCACCACGTCGCCGCTGCCCATCGGCCTGCGCAGCTTCGACGCCGAGCTCGACCTGCACGACCACGTGCTCGTGATCCGCACCAGCGACGGACAGATGGAACGCCGACCGCTTGGTGGCGCGGTCGCCGAGTACTACGCCGACGTCATGGACGCGCTGCGACGCATGGGGATCGACGTCGCCATTTCAGTGCATCCATCCGAGGTACCGGATCCCATTCCCTTTCCCGACGACCACACCCATGCCACCTACGACAGGGATCAGGTGCAGCGCTTTCACCATGTGCTCTCCATGGTCGACCTGGTGATGAAAGAACATCGCGCGCGCTTCCGCGGGCGGACCTCGCCCGTGCACTTCTTCTGGGGCACCTTCGATCTCGCGGTGACGCGATACTCCGGCAAGCTGGCGGATCCACTGCCCGGTGACAGCGTCATCACCCGTTTCAGCGCGGACGCGGAGGAGGTCTGCGCGGGCTGGTGGCCCGGGGATCACCGCGTGCCGTCCGCGACGTTCTTCTCGTACGCGTACCCGGCGCCTCCCGACATCGATGCGGTCACCCTGCAGCCATCCGGAGCCGCCTGGAGCCCGGATGCGGGCGAATTCCTCTTCCCGTACGACGCGGCACTCGCGACGTCGGACCCGCGGCGAGCCATCCGTGACTTTCTCGCATCGTCATACGACGGGGCCGCGCAGTTGATGGGATGGAGCAGCGACCTGACGACATTCAGCGAACCCGACCGTCCCACTGATCACGCCCCGAGGAGAGCCAAATGAACGACGTCTGCCAGCATCTCGACCAGATCAACGATGTGACACCCTCGGGTACCGGGTGCGTCGAGTGCGTGGCCGCCGGCCGCCACGACTGGGTGCATCTCCGTGTCTGCCAGGAATGCGGACACGTCGGGTGCTGCGACAACTCGCCCGGGAAACATGCGACGGCGCACTTCAAG
This sequence comes from Candidatus Dormiibacterota bacterium, assembly GCA_963756075.1. Lineage (GTDB taxonomy): Bacteria > Chloroflexota > Dormibacteria > Aeolococcales > Aeolococcaceae > Palsa-851. Next base: position 77,526 of record CAVWMH010000006.1, read on the forward strand.
TCGGGCGGTGACCCGATCATCCGGTCATACGAGCCGGGCGAGGACTGGTACTACTGCTACCTCGATGACCTCATGTTCGAGCTCGAGGGCGCACCGCCCGCCCCGTCGCATCCCTGAGGCGGCATCTGCCAGACGGCCAGCGCCTCAGACCTGGAGGTAGCGCGCGCCGATCGTTGCGGCAAGCGTCCGGTGGGCGGGGCTCGCGCCGACAAGGGTGGAACGAGACGGGTTGATGCCGTGGGCTCGTGCGAAGGCGAGGATGAGCCCGGGCAGCGGCGGCCGGCACCAGCACACCGGCGGACCTCCGGGATGGGGGCAGAGCGCAGCAGCCACGCTGCCTCGAACGTGCGCGGAAAGTCGACGCAACGCTCGCATCGAGGATGTCAACGGTCTCGCCAGGTCTCCACTCGAACAGCAGGTGGGGCGCCTCGGGTGCCATGCAGCCGTGACTGTGCGTTCCCAGCCCTGCATATTCAGCGCTGCGGCAGCCACGAAGACAGCCTCCTGAAGGTTCGGTCGCGATGGACATCGACGCTGCCGGCGTGCGCTGGAACTGGATCCGCTGCACCGCAACGAACCCCTCGTCGATCGCCGGAGGTTCCAGTTCGCGGAGTGTGCGCATCTGGCTCGCTGGAAGCATGATGCCCGCCTCACGGCGTCCGATGCGCCGGACCTCCTCGGGTTCGGGCAGCTCGCCGAACCGTCCGAGAAGGCGCTCGACGAGATTGACCTGCGCCTGCGCGAGCGGGATGTCGATCCAGATGCATTGAACCGACGCGCCGTGCCGGGTGGCTGTCTCGATGACGTGGCTGCGCGTCACGCGGGTGAGGTACGTGTTGTCGAGAACGATCCGGCGCACACCCGACGACAGCGCCTCGCCGAGCGCGTCGTTGAGTTCGCGGAGCGATCCGCCACGATCGTCGCGGTTGATGCGGACGTAGCCGCGCGCCACGAAGTCCTCGGCGTGACGGCTCTTGCCGGCGCCCGGGATACCCATCACGAGGACAACCTCGGCCTCGTGCGCGTGCGTTGCCGATGTGTCGGCTGTTCCCGGTTGCGGCCACCCGAAGGCACTGACGATCCGCGCCCGGTCGCTTGCTTCGAGGTGGAGCGTCGCCGCCCGCGCGGCTGAGCGGACCGTCGCTGGACGCCGTGCGCCCGGTATCGCGACGACCACAGGGGAGACATCGAGCACCCACGCGAGCGCAACCTCCTCCGGCGTCGCCCCGCGAGCGCGCGCGATGTCGACCAGCTCTGGGCGGCGACGGAGCGACGGCGCCCGGCGCACGCCGCCGAGCGGAGAGTGCGCGATGACGGCGATACCTCGCTCGGCGCAGAAATCGACAAGCCCACCCCTGACGGCGCTGTCGTCCAGCACGCTGAGTGAGACCTGGATTGCGGCGACGTCGACGAGCTCGCACGCTTCCTCCAGTTGCAGGCGGTTGACATTCGCCAGCCCGACGTGTGCAACCACGCCGTCCCGCAGCAGTGTTGCCAGCGCGCGCACGGACGTGCGCCAGGGGATGCGAGGGTCGGGCGCGTGGATGAGGTAAAGATCGACGGCCAGCCCGTCGAGAGCTTCGAGGCTGGCTTCGCAATCGGCGAGGATCGCCCTGGCGCGACCGTCCGGGATCCATCCGCCGCCGGCACGGGTCATGCCGCCTTTGGTGACGATCCTCGCGCGCACGTCCGCGCCACAGCGTCGGAGCGCCTGGGCGATCAGTCGCTCGTTGCGGCCCGACGGCGTATCTCCGGCGCCGTACGCGTGCGCGGTGTCAAACACGGTGATGCCCGCATCGGCAGCGGCCGCGATGGCGTCGAACGCGGCCGCTGTCGTCAGCATCGGCGTCCGTGGAGAGGCGCATGCAGCCAAGGCCGATGCGAAGCTCCGAGCTGCCGAGCCATCGATGGGGGTTCAGGGCTCAGAGCGTACGGCACGGAGCGAAGCGCTGTGACCAGAATGTCATGCCTATGGCCGTGCCAGGTTGACAATGCTCGGCGTGCGCCGGCTGATCATCGCCCTCGCGGTCATCGCGCCGCTGTTGACCGCGACGCGGGCAGCCGCAGACTGGCCCACCTACCACGGTGACAACACGCGCCAGGGCAACGACACGACCGATCAGGCGGTGAGTGGGAGTGCGCCGTGGACGTCAGTCGCGCTGGACGGACAGCTCTACGGGCAGCCCGTGATCGTGGGCGGGCAGCTGGTGGTGGCAACCGAGAACGATACGGTCTACTCGCTCAACGCCACCACCGGACATGTCGTGTGGAGCACGCATATCGGAGCACCCCGAACGGCCAACTTTCCCTGCGGGAACATCGACCCCCTTGGGATCACCGGGACTCCGGTGATTGACGCCGGCAGCGTTTTCGTCGTCGCGGAGATCCAGGACACGCCGACCACGTTCGAATTCGATCTCGTGACGCTGTCACTGTCGACCGGTGCCATCACCCGGCGCGTGAACATCAATCCCGGTAATCGTGGCGGCATCGTCTTCGACGCCAACTATCAGCAGCAGCGTGGGGCGCTCACGATTGCTGCCGGCGAGGTGTACGCGACTCTCGGCGGCCTCGCCGGCGACTGCACCAACCCGGGCAACGGCAGCGACGGATACCGCGGCTACGTGATCGGGTATCCCGAGACCGGCACCGGCTCGGTCCAGTGGTGGTCGTCCGCGTCGCTGAGCTCCACAGACATGGAGGCCGGCGCGTGGGCCGCGGGAGGAGCCTCGGTGGACGCCGGCGGAAGCGTGTACGTCGGCACGGGCAACAGCAACGAGACGAGCAGTGGCGATCCCTACGACGAGAGCGACGGCGTCATCAAGCTCAGCGCGAGCACGCTGACGCTCGCCGACTACTTCGCGCCGAGCGGAGTCCTCGACGCCACCCACGATGGGGGTCCGACGTGGTGGCAGGACAACGCGAGCGACGCGGACCTCGGGTCGACGACGCCCTTGCAACTCCCTGGGAACCGTGTCTTCCAGGTTGGCAAGAGCGGCATGGGGTACCTGCTCAACAGTGCCGGCCTCGGCCACCTCAGCGGTGGTCTCGCATCCCACCAGGTCTGCTCGGCAACCAGCGATGCCGCATTCGGCAGCCTGGCCTACAGCCTGGTCGGTGGCGTCGAGACGGTGTTCGTCGGATGCAGCGACGGGCTGCAGGCGGTGCAGATCGCCGCGTCAAACAACAACTTCACCCTGGGCTGGCACAACACGAGCCAGGCGTCGAGCAAACCGCCCATCGTGGTGGGAGGCGGAGTCTGGTCGGTGGGGAGCGGAGGAAGCACGCTGTACCAGTACGACGCGACCAACGGCACCGTACTCGCGAGCTACGCGATCAGCGGCAGCAACCACTTCACCTCGCCATCAGCCTCCGGCGGCATGATCTTCGTCGAGGGTGGAACCCAGGTGGATGCCGTCCCTGACGGGCCTGATGTCGGCGCCGTCTCACCGGCCGCCGGCCCGACGACGGGTGGTCAGACGGTGACCGTCCACGGCGCTGGGTTTCAGCCAGGGATGACCGCAACAATCGGCGGCATGTCGGTGACGCCCGCGGCGGTGACGGCGACGTCGTTCACCTTCACGACCCCAGCCGCTGCTGCGGGCTACGTCCAGGTACAGGTGGCCGATTCGCTGGGGACCAGCGCGCTGACACCGGGATCGGGGTACGTCTATACAAGCCTTGCGGGGTACGTCCCGGTCACGCCGTTCCGCATCCTGGATACGCGCGTATCGAACTGCATCCAGTGCGGTGCGGGAGCACTCGGCCCTGGTGCGACGCGTACGCTGCAGATCACCGGGGTGAGCGGCCTGCCGAGCGGGGCCGATCCGATACCCAACACCGCTACCGCGGTGGCGCTCAACGTGACAGCGGTGAACGACAACACCTTCAGCCTGCTCACGGTGTACCCGAATGGGACCGGCCGTCCGCTGGCGTCCAACATCAACTTCCTGGCGCACACTGCGACCGCCAACCTTGTCACCGTAACCCTCGGCCAGAGCGGTCCCTCGGATGTCAATCGCGAGGTCAACATCTACAACCCCCTGGGGACCGTCGACGTCGTCGCCGACGTGGAAGGCTACTTCACACCCGACAGTCCGAGTGATCCGACGGGAGAGTTCCATCCCATAGCTCCGGTTCGTGTCTGCGACACGCGAGCGAAGGTGACGGCGACGCCATGCCAGGCGCACGGTGCGCTGCTGAGTGGGCAGCCGATCATCGTCAACGTGACCGGATCGGGCAGCGACGCGATTCCAGGGACGAACGCCGCCGTGGCGGCGCTGAACGTCGCCGGCATCGCCGGCTCCGCGTCCACGTATCTCAGCGTGTTCCCAACGACGTCGAACGGCACCTGCGCGTTCACCGGGACCCATGCACCGCCGTTCTCGACGCTCAATCTTGCAGCCGGCGCCGTCCGTGCCAACCGGGTGCTGGTTGCCCTGGGTCCCGCCACGCCAGGAGGGCCGGACACATCGGTCTGCATCTTCAACGCGGTCGGCAGCATCAACATCTACGTCGACGCCAACGGCTGGTTCGGGACCGCAGCCGCCGCGACCGGCTTCCAGTACCAGGCCGTTGGTCCAACACGGGTCTGCGACACGCGTCCGGCGTCCGGCGTGCGCTGCGCGGGGTCCGCGCTCGGCCCCGGTACATCGGAGCTGGTCAGGGTCGCGGGGGTGTCCGGGATCCCGTCACCAAGCCCAGTGGTCCGGGCGGTGATCGGCAACCTCACCGGCGTCGCACCGACGCAGGGAACGTTCCTCACGCTCTACCCGGCAAATCTGGCTCTGCCACTCGCATCGGATATCAACGTCGCGGCGGGCGCGGTGCTCGCCAATCTCGTCGTGGTGCAGCTCGACACCACCGATTCGGCCATCGGCGACGCGCGCCTCTACAACGGCGCGGGAACCATCAACGCGATCCTCGATGTCGAGGGCTGGTTTCAGTAGGCTGGTCTAACCGACCCGGCGATAGCTGCGCACGGCGAGCGGGACGAACACGATCAGCACCCCTGCCAGCCACACGAGGCTCTCCCAGAGCGCGGGGTTCAGCGGAAAGTGCGGACCGCCCAGTGCCATCGCGCGCATCGCGTTGATCACCAGCGTCACCGGTTGATTGTTGGCGAATACCTGAAGCCAGCCGGGCATGGTCGCAATCGGCACAAACGCGGAACTGACGAACGTGAGCGGGAATATCCAGATCAAACCGAACGCCTGCACGGATTCCTCGTCCTTGATCGCCAGTCCGACGAACGCGGAAACCGAACACACCGCGACACCGAATGCCTCGGCGAGGAGCACCATCCCGACGGCGCCGGCAACCCCATTCTGAAAACGAAAGCCCACCGCGTAGCCGACCCCGATGATGACGAGGATGACGATCAGCATGCGAATCGAGTCGGCGAGCAGCCTGCCGGCGAGCACGGCGGAGCGCGCCATGGGCATCGCGCGGAAGCGGTCGATGACTCCCTTGGTCGCCTCCTGCGCCAGAGCGATCGCGGTCGCGAAGGTTGCGAAAGCCGCGGTCTGCCCGATGATGCCGGGCATCAGGTAGTTGACATATCCACCCGACCCGGGCGCCTGAATGGCGCCGCCGAAGACGTACCGGAACAGCAGCACGAAGATGACCGGCTGCACCACCGTGAACACGATGTAGGCCGGAACGCGCATCCACACGAGGAGATTGCGCCGTGTCATCACCAGTGCGTCGCTGATCGCCCAGCGCGCCATCTGCCCAGCGCCGGGCCGGGTTCGTGTGATCGCACGTTCGGCGATGGCGGTCACGGCGTCACTCCTGTTGATGGGCTCTTGCGGCCTTTGCCCTGGCCGTCGACGGATGTTTCAGCTGCGTGACCGGTGACGGCAAGAAACACGTCGTCGAGCGAGGGCCGGTGGAGCGCAAGGTCCTCAGTGGCGACGCCGGCGGCGTCGAGCCGGCGCACAGCCTCGACGAGCGCAGTGGATCCGTGACTGCCGACTGCGACCTTGACCCGTCGGGTGTCCGCCTCGACGGTCGGGGCGGCGTCGGACAGCCCGGCGACGGCGTGTACCGCGTCATCGACTCGCGCTCGGTCGGGAACCGTGAACTCGAGAAGATCGCCGCCGACCTGGTCCTTGAGCTGATCCGGTGTCCCCGAAGCGATGACCTCGCCGCGGTCCACAACGACGACGGTGTTGGCCAGCTCGTCGGCCTCGTCGAGGTATTGCGTGGTGAGCAGCAGCGTGGTCCCACGGCCGACCAGCTCGCGGATGATCTCCCACATCCCGAGACGTCCCACGGGGTCGAGACCGGTGGTCGGCTCGTCAAGGAACAGCACGGACGGCTCGGCGATCAGGCTTGCGGCGAGGTCGAGGCGGCGCTGCATGCCGCCCGAGTACGTCTTGGCAGGACGATCGGCGGCGTCCGCGATGTCGAAGCGCTCGAGGAGCTCGGCAGCGCGGCCACGGACGCTCCCTCGCGGCATGTGGCTGAGCCTGCCCATGATCTCGAGGTTCTCGCGGCCGGTCAATTCGAGCTGGATCGCCGTCGCCTGGCCGGCGAGCCCGATGCGGCGGCGCACCGCGGCGGCGTCACGAACCACGTCATATCCCTCGACGACAACTCGGCCCGAGTCCGGCCGCAGCAGCGTGGTCAGGACACGAACCGCGGTGGTCTTGCCGGCGCCATTCGGGCCGAGCATCCCGAGTACGCTGCCGCGGGGGACGGCGAGGTCGATGCCCCGAAGCGCGTGCACCTTGCCGAAGGACTTGTGCAGCGCCGAGACCTCGATGGCGTAGCCGTTCTGCTGGACTTCCATGGCCGACGAGGATAGGGCAACGGGGTCGCCGCGCCACCTGCGCCGCCGGGCGGCTACGGTGATTGGCTGCGGCACTGGGGGTCTGGGCGGCAAACAGAGCGCCTGCTGCCGTCGCTCAGCGGCGGTGTGACATTCTCAGCGCCGTGGCGTATCACGTGTCCGCCGACGAGTTCGAGCGCATCGCGGCCGATGCCCTGGAGAGCATTCCACCCGCGCTGCGCGCCCGGATGGATGCCGACAATCTTCTGATCACCATCCAGCAGGAGGCCACCCCCGACGATCGTGGCACCGGTATCGACGAGCGAGTGCTCGGCTACTTTCAGGGCGCGACCGAGTCGTCGTTCAGCGCTTCGGGATATCCCAAGCGGATCGTGTTACTGCAACACCACATCGAGAGATGGTGCAGGTCCTACGCCGAACTTGTCGACCAGGTGCACGACACGGTGCTGCACGAGGTTGGCCACTACTTCGGCATGACCCACGACGACATCGAGAAGACCCGGCTCCGCCACTGAGCCGACCGTCATCCGCGGTTCGGAGGAAGCGGACCGACGTCTGGAGGCGACCCTCGGCCGTCAGGTGCCGACAGGTACCGTCCCCCTGTGGACGCGACGCTTCTTGGCGGCGTACATCGCCGCGTCGGCGCGAGCCATCACGGCAGTCAGCGACTCTCCTTCGCGCGCAGTCGCGGCGCCGAACGAGAGGCGGAGCCCCGACACCTCATTCGCCTGGATCCGCCGGACAGCGCTCCGCACTCGCGCCAGATACCGGCCAGCACCATGCTGACCAGTTTCCGGCATGAGTATCAGAAACTCGTCGCCGCCGACGCGGGCAATGCGATCAGAGCCGCGCGCGTGCTTGCGCAGGAGATTGGCGGCGGCGCGAATCAGCCGGTCGCCCGCCTCGTGGCCGTAGCGGTCGTTCACCGCCTTGAGGTTGTCGAGATCCGCGGCGACGATGCTCACCGAGCGCGAGTATCGGACCCGCCGGGCTTCCTCCGCCGCCAGGTGCTCGTCCCATGCCGCGCGATTCTCGAGGCCGGTCAGAGGATCGATCCGTGCTTGACGCGCGAAACGATCACGGTCGGCCGCCAGCTGTTCGCGCGACATTGCCTGCACGAGCAGCAACTCGGCAACCTCGGCGAGCGCATGGCCGATACGCTGGCAGAGGTTGGTGAACCCGCGCGCTCGAGTTGCCGCGTGGGCGACGACGAGGACGCCGAAGGGGTTTGGCCTTCCGATGGGGACGGCGAAGCGAGCCACGAGTCCCTGGTCACGCCCCAGTGCATCACCGGCCTCGGCCTCCGGCTCCAGCTCCAGCTCGACGAACGCTCCCTGTTCCGCACGTGCGAACAGCGTGATGAGCGTGGCTCGGATCGCGCTCGAGTTCGAGGATGCCCTGCCAGTTTCGCGTCACGACTTCGGCGACGAGCTGGCCGTTGTAGTGCAGGAGCACGGCTCCGACCTCGCACGAGAGGGGTTCCGCCGCCTTCGCGGCGATGTGCCGCGCGGTCTCGACGACCCGCTCGGGACGATATTCGATGAGGTCTCGGATGGCATTGGCGACCTCCAATTCGTCAGCGAGCAACCGTGCCGGTGAGACCTGCTGCACCTCGGCGACGAGGTGCGCGGCCGCCGGGACAAGGATGGCGTCCGAGTCGGGTAAGGACTCGTCACTGCCGAAGACCACGAGGTGTTCTCCACCGACAGGGACCACCACGGCGTGCTTCGCCCAGTACGGCCCGACGATGCGCACCGGCTCGTCGGCGCACTCGAACCGGGCAGGCCGGCTGGAGCCATGAACCCGAGCCGCGATGGGCTCCTCATCGAGGGTCAGGTGGACGTTGCCTGTCCACCCCGCGCCCAGACCGCTTCCCCCAACCAGACTGACCCCGGCCGAAGAGATCTGAAACACGAGCGTGTCTCGTGACATGCAAGGAATCCCGCAGGGTTGTGCGCGCCTCGTCTCTCCGCCTTCCAGGTGCGAGGGACGCCCGCGGGCGGGAGTCTCACACATTCCCACGGGCAATTCCTAGCGCCCCCCGACGCCGGCGCGCCTGGTGACCCAATGCGCAATCGCGCTACGGCATGCTCAGCCCACTGCCACCGGTGTTGCAACCGGCGCAGCAATTCCGGTGACCGCGAGGATCTCCGCTTCGCCGAGGGTGTCGCGTTCGAGCAGCGCGTGCACGAGCGCGTCCAGCTTGTCTCGGTTGCCTGTGAGCAGCGTGACCGCCTGTTGCAGACACTCGTCACAGATGCGGCGCACCTCCTCGTCGACGAGTGCCGCGGTTGCCTCGCTGTATGAGCGCGTCAACGTGAGCGACTGACCCGGGTTGTCGCCGTCATCCGCCAGGCTCAGCACGCCGACTTTGGAACTCATGCCGTAGCGCACCACCATCTGACGAGCGATCGCGGTCACCTGACGCAGATCGCTCTCTGCGCCGGTCGTGACCACTCCGTACACAAGTTGCTCGGCGGCCCGGCCGCCAAGTGCTCCGGTGATACGACCCCGGAGATAGTCCTCGCCGTAATTGAACCGGTCATCGACGGGGCTCTGGACGGTGACCCCCAGCGACTGTCCACGCGGGATGATCGAGACCCGGCGTACCGGGTCGGCGCCCGGCTGCAGCAGCCCCAGGAGCGCGTGACCGGATTCGTGGTACGCGATTCGCTCGCGGTCTGCCGCGGTGAGTGAGAGCTTGCGCTCGGACCCTAATTCCACCTTTTCGAGCGCAGCGGTGAAGTCGATCTGCATCACCGTCTGTGCTTCACGACGAGCCGCCGCGAGGGCCGCTTCGTTGGCGAGATTGCGCAGGTCGGCGCCGACCATGCCGGCCGTCAGTGAGGCGATGATGCCGAGGTCGACGTCCGCACCGAGCGGAATGTGCCTCGTGTGAATCTTGAGGATCTCGAGCCGTCCGCGGCGGTCGGGAAACGGCACCGTGATCCGGCGGTCAAAGCGCCCGGGACGGAGCAGCGCGATATCGAGCACGTCGGCGCGGTTGGTTGCCGCGAGCACGATGACCCCCTCGTGCGGATCGAAACCGTCCATCTCGGTGAGGATCTGGTTCAGGGTCTGTTCCTGTTCCTCATTGCCCCCAAGACGCGCGCCCGTTGAGCGCGATCGACCGACGGCATCCAGCTCGTCGATGAACACGATCGCCGGGGCTGCACCGCGCGCCTTCTGGAACAGGTCACGCACCCGGGCTGCACCGACTCCCACGATCGCCTCGATGAATTCCGATGCGGAGATCGAGAAAAACGGCACGCCGGCCTCGCCGGCGACGGCCCGCGCGAGCAGCGTCTTGCCCGTCCCGGGTGCCCCGATCAGAAGCACGCCCTTGGGAACCGTGCCGCCGAGACGCTGGTACTTCTCGGGTTTCTTCAGGAAGTCGACGATTTCGACGAGCTCGGCTTTGACCTCGTCGATCCCGGCAACATCCACGAACGTCGTATCCGGGTGCTCCGGGTTGTAGAGGCGTGCCCCGCTCTGGCCGAACCGTCCGAGGATGCCGCCCGCTCCACCGCCTGCGAGCGCCGCGCTGCGACGCATCAGGTAGATGAGTCCGAACACAAACAGCAGCGCCGGTCCGAAGCTGAACAGGAGCGTTTCCCACAAGGGGGTGGGTGGGTTGGGAGGCTCGGCGAGAATGCTCACCTTGTTCTTGAGCAGGGATGCCTCGAGATTGTCTGACGCGAACGACGGACGCTGAGTCGCGAAGCTGGTGGCACTCGGCTGCCCCGCCCCGGCGCTGACCGCCTTCCTGGTGGTTCCGACGATCGAGTCACCGGTCGCCGTGACGTTCAAGACGTTGCCGGCAGCGACCTGGGCAATGAAGACGTTGTAGGGGATCGTCACCGAGGGAGCCTGCGTGACCGATTCGATGATCGTGGTGATGACGATGTTGAGGAGGAGCAGCGAGCCGATCACCAGCCAGAACCGTCGCCAGCTCATTGGGTTGTAGCCGGGAAGGTTCGGTGCACGCGGCGCCGGGGTCGCCGGCTTGCCGCGCTGATCAGTGTCCGGCGTTGCCATCACCCAAGCTTAGGGGGATCGATGCCGGGTCCAGGGGCCGGTGGACTACTCCCCGCCGTCAGGGATGACGTGGATGGCGGCCTCCTCTGCCGATGCGTCCTCGGGCTCGACCGAATCCAATTGATCCGGTTCACCAGCCAGCAGAGCGATATCGTCGTCGTCGCTCTCCGGTGCCTGAAGCGCACCTGCTTCCGGCTCCTGCGATTCCGCCGCGCGATCCGGCTCCTCCTCGCTGAGTCGCTCATCGAGGGTCTCGCGCCGGTATTCGTCGACGTCGTGCAGCCGCCCAGCCAACGACAAGTCCCGGATGGCCGGGTCGTCCTCGTCCCCGCTCACCTCCGCGGGGTCAGGGTCCCCGTTCCCGAACGGCGCATCCGAGTCGGCGGGGGCGTCGTTCCAGGGGAGATCCTCGGGGTGATCAGTCATGTCCCCATGATGGAGGAACCGGACGGACCGCGTCCGGTCTCGGCGCATACAGAGCCTCGATCTCTGCCGCAAAGCGCTCCGCGACGACCCGCCGCCGAACCTTGTACGTCGGAGTCAGCTCTACGCCGATGGCGAACTCACCGGGCAGCACCACCCAACGTCGCACCTGCTCGACGTTCGCGAGACCGCTGTTGACCGTGCCCACGCGTTGCTGGATGGCATCGAGCAGGGTGGGGTGCCGCCGGAGTTCGTCTGGTCGAGTGGGAAGACCATGTCTGCTCGCAAAGCTCTCGAGCGCTGATGCGTCGAGTGTCAGCAGCGCGACGATGTACGGCCGCCCGTCGCCGATCACCACGGGGTTCGCGATCAACTCGCTGCGCAACGCATCCTCGATGTTGCTGGGAGAGACGTTCTTTCCTCCCGCAGTGATGATCAGATCCTTCTTGCGGTCGGTGATCCGCAGATACCCGTCGGCGTCAAGCGTGCCGATGTCGCCGGTGTGCAGCCAGCCGTCGACGACCGTCTCGGCGGTCGCCGCGGGGTCCTTGTAGTACCCCGCGAACACCACGTCACCGCGCATTTGGATCTCGCCGTCGCCGGCGATGCGTATCGCAACGCCGTCGACGGCCTGCCCGACGGTGCCGAGGCGTGCGTGGCCGCGACGGTTGACACTCGTCACGGTCATGTTCTCGCTCATCCCGTAGCCCTCGAGCACCTCCAGCCCGATCGCGTGGAAGAAGCGCAGCACGTGCACTGCGATCGGTGCCGCTCCGGTGATCAAGGTGTGCGCCCGGTCGAGACCGGTTTGCTCGCGGATCCGTCGCAGGACCAGGCGATCCGCAACCCAAAGGCGCAACCGCTGCGTCCACGTCGCCGGCTCGTTTCGCTGCCGCCCGTCGACGGCCCGTTCCCCGACGGCGATCGCCCACCGCACCAGGCGGCGGCGCGCCGGCGGCATGGCATCGATCGCGGCCTCGATCGTCGCTGCCATCTTCTCCCAGACGCGGGGAACCCCAACAAAGCACGTCGGGCGGATGTCGCGAAGTTCCGCGGGCATCTCGGCGATCGACGCCGCGAACCAGAGCGCGTTGCCGGCGGAGTACAGGCGCACCTCGCTGTTGAGACGCTCGAGGATGTGGGCGAGCGGCAGATAGCTGAGGACACGGTCATCTGCCGAGAGATCGACGATCGGCCCAAGGGCGTTGATGGCAGCGATCAGGTTGCCGTGGGTTGCCATGACCGCCTTGGGCGGTCCGGTCGTGCCGCTGGTGTACACGAGCGTCGCGACGTCGGACGGCTGCACCGCGTCGGAGCGCCTGTCCAGCTCAGCCGCGACCTGTCCCAACGCATCGCGCCCACGCTGGAGTGCGTGCTCCCAGGACGAGATGGCGAGTGCGCCGTCTCCGGAGGCTGAACCCTGCATGAGCACCACGCACCTCAGGTCCGGCAACCGATGTCGCATCTCCAGCACCTTGGCGAGGAGGTGCTGGTTCTCCACGACTGCGATCGGCGCATCCGAATGTCCGAGCACATAGGCCGCCTCGGGTGCGCTCAGCGTCTGGTACAGGGGTGCGGTACACGCTCGAGCGAGCATTGTCGCGGTGCTGCTGATGATGAATTCCGGCCGGTTGAACGACCAGATCGCGACGTGCTGTCCCTCCCCGAGCCCCGCATCGATGAAGAACGCCGCCAGCTCGCGAGCCTGCTCTGCGTACACGTTCCAGCCGGTCGACTCCCAGCGACCGCCGGCACGGCTGAACATGGCCGGACTGTCAGCCCGCTCGCGGGCCTGACGCTTGAACAGCTCGACCAGCGTGCGCTCCTGCACAGGTCCGATCGGTAGCGCGGAGCCCGCAGTCATCCACGCAGCCTACGAGTCGTCGCTCAGGCGACCGCCTGCGGCATCTGAACGGCGTCGAGACACTCGTCGATGATCGCGCGGACGAGGCGGTCGACGCGATGCTCGCCGAGCCGGGGTGCGTGCCTGGACAGACGCTCCACGATCTCCTGCTCGCGAGCGAGGTCTCGTTCCGGCATCGACGTGGCCAGCTTGCACTGCTGCACGGCCTCGACCATCGCGGCGCGGTGCTCGAGCATGCGGAACACGGTTTCGTCGATGGTGTCGATGACCGCGCGACATCCCGCGACTGAGTCGGGGACCGCCGGACGGGTCATCGCGCTGAGCGCCCGGGACGTCTGCACGATCCGGCCCAGCATCGCCGGGGTGATTGCCTGGGCGGCGTCGCACAGCGACTCCGCCGGACTGGGATGGCACTCGACGAGCAGCGCGTCGGCACCGGCGGCCAGGGCAGCGACCGCCAGTGACGGCACCCACCTCGAGTTGCCGGCGGCGTGGCTGGGATCGACGGCGATGGGCAGGTCGGTCATGTCGCGGAGCACTGCGATCGCGCTCACGTCGAGGGTGTTCCGGGTCGCTGTCTCGAACGTCCTGATGCCGCGCTCGCAGAGGATGACCCGGCGGTTGCCTTCAGCCGTGATGTAGTCGGCGGCAGCGAGCCATTCGTCATACGTCGCGGACATTCCTCGCTTGAGGATCACGGTCATGCCGCTCTGTCCGGCCGCGCGCAGGAGCGGGGTGTTGTGCATCGAGCGTGCTCCGATGAGGAGCGCGTCGGCGTGGCCGCGCAGCACCTCGATGTCGTCGCCGGCGAGCGGTTCCGCGATCACGGGTAACCCGGTGATGCGTCGCGCCTCGTCGAGCAGGGGAAGGCCGGCGCTCCCCAGGCCCTGGAAGGATCCTGGCCGTGTGCGCGGCTTGAACACGGACCCGCGCAGCGCGGACGCGCCTGCTCGACGCACCGCGACCGCGTGGTCGACGTAGCCGCCCTCGACAGCGCATGGCCCGGCGATGACCGGCACCGTGTCACCGCCGACCACCACGGCGCCGATGTCCACCTGGTGTGTGTCGTGTCGTCGTGTCGCGCTGAGCAGCAGCGGCTCGATGGTCACTGTGAGGCACCTCCGTGTGGTGATGGGCCACCACACGGGATCCGGGGCTGACCCATCTCTGATGAACCAGCCCTGGTAACGACTGCGCGGTCGGGTTAGTAGACCCCCGGCAGCCTTACGGCTGGCGGGCCAAAGTATCGACGCGCAGTTGCGGCCATTTCGCCACACACTAGCACAGCAAGCGCGTCGCGGATGCTCGGCTTGATCTGATCGTCCGAGCATGTCAGGCTACGCACGTATCGGCGAGCACGTAGGCACGCAGCCCCCGAATCGAGGTCTGTTCGATGCTGCCGTCGAACACGATGCCTGCGGCGTGGCATTCGTCGCCCGGATCACCGGTGGTCCCGCCCATTCGGTGGTCGAGCAGGGGATTCAGGCGCTCGTCAACCTCGGTCACCGTGGCGCATCCGGCGCCGAGCCGGACAGCGGTGACGGCGCGGGCATTCTCCTCCAAATTCCGGACGAATTCCTTCGCGAGGCGTCTGGCCTGCAGTTGCCGTCGCCGGGCGCGTACGGCGTCGGCATGGCGATGCTCCCCCAGGACCCGGACCAACGCGAAGAGTGCGAGGAGATCACGCTTCGGGCATGCCGGGCCGAGGGATTGCGCCTGCTCGGCTGGCGCGACGTGCCGGTGAACGGCGAGGCGCTGGGACGATCGGCCCGGACAGCTCAGCCGGAACTGCGTCAACTCTTCGTCGCCGCCATCGGCCTGGACGGGTCGGCGCTCGAAGGCCGGCTCCTGGTTCTTCGGAGAGTCATCGAACGCGACGCCCTGGCGGCCGGGATCGGCCGGGATCGGTTCCACTGGGCGAGCCTGTCCAGCCGCACCGTCGTCTACAAGGGGATGCTCACCGCCGCGCAGCTCGCGGGCTTCTATCCGGACCTGCTCGACGAGCGGGTCACTTCGATGCTGGCCCTGGTTCACGCGCGGTTCTCCACCAACGTGTTGCCACGCTGGGACCTCGCCCAGCCGTTCCGCATGTCCGCCCACAACGGCGAGATCAACACGCTCCGGGGGAACGTCAACTGGATGCGCGCGCGTCAGTCGAAGTTCCGCAGCCCGCATTTCGGCGACGACATCGCGAAGTTGATGCCCGTGCTCGATGAGTCGGGCTCGGACTCCTCGCAGTTCGACAATGCCCTCGAGCTCCTCGCCAAGAGCGGCCGGTCGATCGAGCACGCCGTGATGATGATGATCCCGGAGGCGTGGCACCAGAACCCGCTCATGGACGATGAGCGACGCGCCTTCTACGAGTTTCACAGTGCGCTGCTCGAGCCGTGGGACGGCCCTGCGGCGATCGCATTCACCGACGGGCGGGTGATCGGTGCGACGCTCGACCGCAACGGATTGCGCCCGGCCCGGTACCTCGTCACCGAGGACGGCCTCGTCGTGATGGCCTCGGAGGCGGGTGTCCTCGATCTCCCCGAGGAGCGCATTGCCAGGAAGTGGCGACTCGAGCCCGGACGCCTCCTGCTCGTCGACACGGCGGCCGGCCGCATTCTCGACGACGCCGCTGTCAAGAGCACGCTCAGCTCCGAACAGCCGTACCGCGAATGGATTCGCCTGGGCACCGTGCACCTTGACGAGCTCGATCCCCCGGAGCACGTGACCGCTCCGGATCCGGGCACGCTTCTCGTGCGCCAGCAGGCATTCGGATACAGCATCGAGGACGTCGAGATGCTGCTCGAGCCGATGGGTGCAACCGGCGACGAGGCAGTCGGATCGATGGGCAACGACACGCCTCTCGCCGTGCTCAGCGATCGGCCGCTTCCGCTGTTCAACTACTTCAAGCAGCTGTTCGCGCAGGTCACCAACCCGCCCATCGACCCCATTCGTGAGCAGGCGGTGATGTCGCTGGAAACAAGCCTCGGTGCCGGCGGGAATCTTCTCGAGCAGGGCCCCGCACAGGCGAAGCGGCTCGAGATGCCCCACCCGGTGCTGACCAACCACGACCTCGAGACGCTCCGCCATGTCACGCAGCGCCAGTTCCCGGCGGAGACGATCTCCATGGTCTTCCACCGCGACTTGGGCGCGGCCGGGCTGGTCGCCGGCATCGAGCGGATCTGCCGGTTGGCGTCGCAGCAGATCGAGGCAGGCGCCACCGTCCTCATCCTCAGTGACCGGCATATCGACGCATCGCATGTGCCCATCCCGTCCCTGCTCGCCACCGCCGCCGTGCACCACCACCTGGTTCGCGAGCAGACGCGCACCGGCGTCGGTCTCGTCATCGAAACGGGCGAGGCACGTGAGGTCATGCACCTCGCGCTGCTCATCGGTTACGGGGCCGAAGCTGTCAACCCGTATCTCGCGTTCGAGACCATCGCGGAGCTCGCGCGCCGCGACCTGATGCCGCCGACAGTCGACGCCGCGCGCGCGGAGGAGCTCTACGTGCAGGCACTCGTGAAGGGGCTGCGCAAGACGATCGCGCGCATGGGCATCTCGACGATCCTGTCGTACTGCGGCGCGCAGATCTTCGAGTGTCTCGGCATCGATCGCACCGTGGTGGACCGCTACTTCCCGAATACCCCGTCGCGGATCGGCGGCATCGGGATGGACGTCATCGCTGCAGAGGCGATCGCGCGTCACCAGCGCGCCTTTCCGGACGTACG
The DNA here is from genome assembly GCA_963756075.1 of Candidatus Dormiibacterota bacterium. Lineage (GTDB taxonomy): Bacteria > Chloroflexota > Dormibacteria > Aeolococcales > Aeolococcaceae > Palsa-851. The sequence goes on from CAVWMH010000006.1 coordinate 94,366, forward strand.
CATCACATCGCCGACCCTGGAGGACCGCGGCGAGTATCGCTGGCGTCGCGATGGTGAGCACCATCAATGGAATCCCGCGGTGATCGGCGCGCTTCAGCATGCGGTGAAGTCCAACGACGAGAACGAGTTCCGCCGTTACGTGTCGCTGGCGGACGACGAGTCGCGCCGATTGAAGAGTCTTCGCGGCCTCTTCAGGCTGCGCGAGGCGCACGATCCGGTGCCGCTCGATGAGGTCGAACCGGCGCTCGATATCGTGCGTCGCTTTTCGACGGGTGGCATGTCACACGGCTCGCTGAGCAAGGAGGCCCACGAGTTGCTCGCGATTGCGATGAATCGCATCGGAGCGCGATCCAACACCGGGGAAGGAGGAGAGGACTCCTCACGTTACGAACCCGATGCCAACGGCGACTGGCGTCGCAGCGCGATCAAGCAGGTCGCGTCCGCGCGCTTCGGCGTCACCGCCCACTACCTGGTGAACGCCGAGGAGTTGCAGATCAAGATCGCCCAGGGTGCCAAACCGGGCGAGGGGGGTCAGCTGCCCGGGCCCAAGGTCGATGAGGCGATTGCGAGGCTGCGCCATTCCACCCCGGGTGTCGGCCTCATCTCCCCGCCGCCCCACCACGACATCTATTCGATCGAAGATCTCGCGCAACTCATCTGGGACCTTCGCTGCGTGAATCCGCAGGCGCGGATCAGCGTCAAGCTGGTTGCCGAGGCAGGCGTCGGCACTGTGGCTGCAGGAGTTGCCAAGGCGCGAGCGGACCACATCGTCATCGCCGGCTACGAAGGTGGCACCGGCGCCTCGCCACTGACGGCGATCAAACACGCGGGCGTGCCCTGGGAACTGGGGCTCGCCGAAACCCAGCAGGTCCTCATCCGGCAGCGCCTCCGCAGCCGGGTCACGCTGCTGGCCGACGGACAGATGAAGACCGGACGTGACGTCGTCGTCGGGGCGCTCCTCGGCGCCGACGAGTTCGCGTTTGCGACGGCGCCACTCATCGCGGCGGGGTGCGTGATGATGCGCGTCTGCCATCTCAACACCTGCCCGGTTGGCATAGCGACACAGGACGCCGGCTTGCGCGCCAGGTTCGCGGGTCGCCCCGAGCACGTCGTGGCGTTCATGCTCTTCCTCGCCGAGGACGTGCGCCGCTGGATGTCGCGGCTCGGATTCCGCCGCTTCGAGGACATGATCGGACGCGTCGATCTCATCGAGACGAACCCCGCGGTGGATCACTGGAAGGCTCGTGGGCTCGACCTGGAGCCGTTGCTGATGGTGCCCGAAGTTGATGCCCCGGAGGATCGCCGGCACAGCACGCAGCCAGGCGGCAGACCTCGGTGACATGCTCGACAACGAGATCCTGGCGCGCTGCGGAGATTCGCTCGACAGCGGCTGTCCCGTTCGCATGCGACTACCGGTGCGCAACGTGCATCGCTGCGTCGGTGCGATGCTGAGCGGCGAGATCGCCCGGCGACACGGCGCGGAAGGCCTGCCTGACGGCGCCATTGACGTCGAGCTGGATGGCGCCGCGGGACAGTCATTCGGCGCATGGCTGGCGAACGGGGTGACGCTCACCCTGCGCGGTGAGGCGAATGACTACGTGGGCAAGGGACTCTCGGGCGGCCGGCTGGTCATTCTTCCGCCGGACAGCGCCACGCGGCGTGCCGAAGACAACATCATCATCGGGAATGTCGCGTTGTACGGCGCCACATCCGGTGAGGCATTCATTCGCGGCGTGGCCGGCGAGCGCTTCTGCGTGCGCAACTCAGGGGCAGTCGCTGTGGTCGAGGGGGTCGGTGATCACGGCTGCGAGTACATGACCGGTGGAACCGTCGTCGTGCTCGGCGCGACCGGGCGAAATTTCGCAGCGGGCATGAGTGGTGGCGTCGCGTACGTCCTCGATGACGAGCGAAAGTTTGCCGAGCGCTGCAACCGCGCATCCGTGGCGCTCGAGCCGCTCGGCGTCGACGACCACGAACTGGTGCGCGGTCTGCTCGAGCGACACCTCGCGCTCACCGGCAGTGCGGTGGCGAGGCGATTGCTTCGGACCTGGGCTCAGGAGCGCGAGCGTTTCGTGAAGGTGATGCCGGAGGAGTACCGGCGCGCGCTGCGCGCACAGCTCGAGCTGGTGAGCTGATGGGCACGCGCACAGGTTTCCTCGAGCACACTCGGCACACCGCTCAGAAGCGACCTGTTGCCGAACGGATCGGTGACTACCGCGAGGTCTACCTGCCGCTGCCGCTGCAGGTGCTGCGCGACCAGGGAGCGCGATGCATGGACTGCGGAGTTGCGTTCTGCCACGACGGCTGCCCACTCGGCAACCTCATCCCCGAGTGGAACGACCTCGTCTATCGCGATGACTGGAGGGCCGCGATCGAACGGCTCCACGCCACCAACAACTTTCCGGAGTTCACCGGCCGTCTGTGTCCTGCCCCGTGCGAGCCGGCGTGTGTGCTCGCGATCAACGACGACCCGGTCGCGATCAAGCAGATCGAGCAGTCCATCATCGACCGCGCATTCGACGAAGGGTGGATCCGCGCCGAGCCGCCGGCGCACCGCACCGGGCGTCGGGTCGCGGTCGTTGGATCAGGTCCCGCCGGACTCGCCGCGGCGCAGCAGCTCAATCGTGCCGGCCACCGCGTGACGGTCTTCGAGCGCTCGGACCGCATCGGCGGCCTGCTCCGGTACGGGATCCCGGACTTCAAGATGGAGAAGTGGGTCCTCGACCGCCGCATCGATCTGCTCGAGGCCGAGGGGATCACATTCGAGACCGGGTATGACATCGGGAGCGATGTCACCACCGAGCAATTGCGTTCGCGTTTCGACGCGGTGGTGCTCGGCGTCGGTGCCGATCGACCGCGCGATATCGACGTCCCTGGACGCGAGCTGCGCGGGATTCATGTCGCCATGGAGTACCTCGTGCAGCAGAACCGCAGAGTTGCGGGGGATCGCGTGAACGCCAGGCCTGAGATCACTGCGCGAGGCCGCAAGGTGATCATCATCGGCGGGGGCGACACCGGCGCCGACTGCCTGGGTAACGTCATCCGCGAGCAGTGCAGCGAGGTGCAGCAGCTCTACATCTACGCGCAGCCACCCGATTCGAGGCCGGATGGGAATCCGTGGCCGCGGTGGCCGCTGATCCTGCGCACCTACCCCGCACATGACGAGGGTGGCTCACGCGAGTTCGGCCTCATGGTCACGAGCTTCGAGGGCGAGAACGGCGCCGTGCAGCGCGTCCGTGCGGCTCGCGTCGAGCCGCGCCGCGAGAATGGAAGGCGCACGTTTGTCCCCCTTCCCGGCGACGAGGTGCACCTCGACGCCGACCTCGTCCTCATCGCCATCGGTTACGCCGGGGCGACACGATCCACCCTGCTCGATGACCTGTCGGTCCCCCTCGACGGCGCCGGCAACATTGCTGTGGATGAGGCGTTTGCCTGCGCAACACCGGGTGTTTTCGCAGCCGGGGACGCGGTGCGCGGTGCGTCGCTCATCGTATGGGCGATTGCAGATGGGCGCGCGGCCGCACGCAGTTGCGACGCGTACCTGACGGGAGCGGTCCGGCTCCCGTAGCGTTTATCGAGGCAGGATCACGGCGCGGGGGGCGGAGTCGCTGGGGCCGGCGTCGGGGTCGGAGCCGGGGTGGCCGTTGGCGCCGGGGTGGGTGATGCCGTCGGCGACGCCGACGGGCTGGGCGATGCCGACGGGCTGACCTGCGGGCTTGGCGTGGCGCTGCTCGACGGCAGCGCTGACGGGGTCACCTGGGGGATCGGCCCCACCTTGACGTTTGGCAGCACGTTGCCGAGACGCGGCAGATCTGCCTGCGGACCGCCGAACGGCGCGTTCTCACTCGGCGACGAGACGACCAGCACCACGGCGGCGGCTGCCACTGCGAGCCCGACCACGCCGAGGGGAAGCACGAGCGAACGACGGCGATCCGGCCGCTCGCCGGTGTTCTGCGGCGACCGTGCGAATGCGCGGCGCTCCGGGGTCAGGATGATGCCCTCGGCCGCGAGGCTTGCCCACGGTGCATTTGAGTACACGAAGACTTCGAAGAGGAGGAGCACCGAGAGCACGATGGTCGCGAGGCTCGGTGAGCGCAGCAGCATCGCACCCGCGCCGAGCACGCCGGCGATCGTCAGCACCGTCTCGGCGCGCGATGCGCGGAGCGCACTCAACAGCGAGCGGCCTTCCTTGCTTTTCGCCGTTCGCAGGAACTCGGCGTGCTTCCGGACCAGTCCGCGGATGCAGGCGAGGGTGACCACCCAGGACAGGGCGAACCACACCCGCAGCGCGTTGAGTGCATCTCCTGCGCTGGCGCGACACGCCCGGCGCATCGCCCACATCGCGCGCACGATCCCGGTTCCGGCGAATGCCAGGGGGACGACGAGCACGGCTCCCGTCAACTGACGAATCGGCAGGCGTTCGTGCAGCGAGGTGGCGAGCGCGGTCGCGAGCAGCAGGATCGTGAACGTCGCGGTGAGCACTTCCGCGAACCACTGGACGCTGCCGAGAAGATAGTGGATGCGCTGCGCGAGCGTCAGCCGCATCCTGTGGTGGGCCAGCGGGATCATTTCGCGCCAGTGAAACTTGAGGATCTGAATTCCACCCAGCGCCCAGCGGAATCGCTGCTTCTTGAGCCCGTCGAAGTCCAACGGCATCAGTCCCTCGCCGTACGCAGCGGCGTCATAGACGCCCCGATACCCGGCGCCGAGGATGCGCAACGATGCTTCAGCATCCTCAGTGATGCACTCCTGATTCCAGCCGCCGATCTCATTGAAGGCCGACCGGCGGATCAGGCCCATGGTCCCGCAGAAGATGATCGCGTTGCGATGGTTGCGCGCAACCATCGTGATGTCGAAGAAGTACCGGAAGCTGTAGAAGAGTCCTCGCAGATACCGGTTGTCCTCCCAATCGCGGTAGTGCTGTGATGTCTGCATGAAGGCCACCGATGGATCGTCGAAGTAGCCGATCGTGTTGCGCAGCCACTGCGGGTGCACTTGATAGTCGGCATCGACGATGCCCAGGATCTCCACCTGCTCCGGGAGCCGCGGTGTCGCCTCATTGAGGGCTCCAGCCTTGAATCCGGGCCAGTCCTCCAGATGCAGGAAGACGAACCGTTCGCCCAGCCTGGAACAGAGCTCCTCGATCGGTTTCCAGAGCCCGGGGTCGCTGGTGTTGTTGTCGACGACCTGGATGATGAGGTTGGGATAGTCGATCGCCGCCAGCGATTCGAGTGTGGGCCCCACCACCTCGACGGGCTCGTTGTAGGTGGGGACCTGGAGGGCGACCCAGGGTTCGCGTGTCAGCGGCGGCGGAGGGCGACGCTCCGTGCTTCGCGACAGCACGTCGCAGATCTCAAACGTGAACGAGATCGACAGCAGCAGGGCGAGGATCTCGAGGATCAACAGCACGACAGACGCGAGCACGGCGATGACCGACAGACGCCCAAAAAACGTCTGGAGAAACGCGTACGCCAGGTACGAAACCGAAGCCACGGTTACCGCCATGAACAGCTGGGCACCAAGGAAGCTCCAGCGTGGCTGCAGGCCCCGCATGGCAGCGACGAGCACGGCCGCGGCAATGACCAACACGATCATTCCCGCTTCATCGCGCTCGATTTCGAGGAAGACGGCTCCGGTCACAACGAGCGCGACGACGCAGACCGGTATCCCCAGCAACGCGTGAGCGCTGATCGTTCGCGGCAACAGCGCCAACGCCATCGTGGCGGCGAGGAGGAGCGCGAAGAAGATGACGATCTCAAGGATCATGAGACCGCTCGATCAAGGTCAACCAGCACTCCGGACGACAGCGCGAGGCCAAACCAGACCCAGTTCTGTTCGAAGTAATTCCGGGGATCCCCGAAATAGGCGGATGCTGAAGGGGCGGATGCCGCTGGATGGAACGATGCAATCAGCACCAGCTCGATCTGCGCGGCACCGGCAGGGTCGGTGACGAGGAAGTTCCCGATGTCGCCGCCGTAGAGCGTCGGATCGTCGTACGAGCTGACCACGGAGCCGTCGTGTGCGTAGACGGGGTCCAGCATTCGCTTGCTGCTCCATTGCGCGCGGAGGAAGGCGCTGCCGTTGAGGTATGCGCGGGCGCGCGCCTCGTGGTTCCAGAGTGCGTCAACAGCAACCCGCCACATGACACGAAACGCGTCATACCCGTAGTCATCGGCGCCCGCGATGGTGGGGAAGGGCACGATTGCGCCTGTCGATCGTGAGATCGCGCACCAGTTGGGGGGCAGCCCGACGCCCGCTCGACCGTCGAGCGTTGCGCTGGTGCACTGACCGAGCACGGCGTACGAGCTGTCGATCAGGGTTGTCCACGGGTGCGCCGGGTCCTCTCGTGCAAAGGTCCGATACGCGTACGGCGCGAAGTAGGAGGGATTGATGACAGGGCCCGGTGACACCTGGGTCTTTGCCCAGTTGCCGGCTGTCAGGACGTCCATGCCATTGATCGAAATCACCTCGCTCTGCCACATCGCGTCCAGGACCCTGAGCGCATCCGCGTGCAGGGGGCTCATGGCGAATCTCCGCGCCGCGTACAGCAGCGCCAGGGCAATGTCCGAGTCAGCGTCGCTTGCTGAATTGGCGTCGGCGACCTTGCCGCCGCTCCACAGGGCTGCGAAGAGGCCGTCGCCCCGTGTCTGCAGATTCGTCGCCGTCCAGTTCCAGACCGTGTCGAACGCCTGTTGGTCTCCCATCCAGACGGCACGAAGCAACGCGTACCCCTGCCCCTCGGAGGTGGTGATACCTCCCCGGGTCGGGTCGATGACGCGGCCGTCGGGCTCGATGAAGGCCTTTTTGTAGCCGGACCACGCCTCCTTGAGGACGGTGTGGACCCGGCCATCCAGCGCAGGCGCCAAGCCCGTCGGGCTGGGCGCGTGAACGGCCGGTCCGGTGCCGCAGGCTGCCATGACGAAGCAACTTACCAGGGGGGCCCAGCCCAACCTCCGCGCCTGAGGCGTTTTATGTGATAGCATCGATATCCGCATCAGCTACACTGACAGTAGCAGGTAATCGAAAAAGGAACTAGGAGGTACTAACGATGGGTCTCGGAGTCAGCATCTTCCTGATCGCGATTGGAGCCGTGCTCGCGTTCGCGATCCACGTGGCCACCAACGGCATCGACCTTCACGCGATCGGGTACATCCTGATGGGCGTGGGTGCTCTGGGCATCGTTCTGTCGCTGATCTTCTGGTCGTCCTGGGGAGGCCCCGGGATCCGAACGACGGAACGGACGACAGGCGGCCCCGGCATCCGCCGAACCGATGTGACGACCGTCGACGACCGGCCCCTCTGAGATCGGCACAACCGGTTCCAAAGGCGGAGACACTCTGAAAATCGCGCCACAAGGAGGCATCGCATGATCGTTCTGGGAATCATCCTTCTACTGATCGGGGTGATCGCCGCCATCCCGATCCTGGTGACCCTCGGGGTCATCCTCATCGTCATCGGGCTCGTTCTTGAACTGCTCGGTATGGCTGGGCACGCGGTGGGTGGGCGGCGCCACTACTACTGAGGGGGCGGAGCCCCCACCACCGTCGCTGAGGGACACGTCTCGATTGGGGCGTGTCTCTCTTTCGTTAATCGATGACCGCGACCCCCTCGACTTCGACGAGAAAATGGGGCTGAGCGAGTGCGCTCACGCCCCACAACAGGTGCCATCGCGCGAGATCGTCGCCGCTACGTTTTAGGGCTTCCAACATCATCGCGGTGTCGCGCGGGGTTCGGGCGCAGACGAGCGAGATGCGCGAGGTCGACTTAGACTGCTCGAACGTCATGGCCACCGAACCTGGTGCTGGTCCCAATCTGCCGCCACTTTCACGGGGTGCCAGTGAAAACGGTGGTGTCTGGTCCTGGCCGGAGATCCGCCGGGGGACACCGCTGCGGGTCTTCATCGACCTCGTCCAGTACGGCGTCGCGATCGTGCTGCTCGTGCTCGCCGCCGTGGTGCTCGTGCGAAGTTTCATCAGCTTCGTCACGTCGCTCAATGCGACAGCGCCCAACTACACGCTCTCACTCATCAGCGCCGTCGACGGCGTGCTCGTGGTCATCATCCTGGTCGACATCATGCGAACCGTCCTTACCCATCTCGAGGGATGGGGCTTCCCGTTTCGACCCTTCCTCGTCATCGGGATCATCGCTGCGGTTCGAGACATCCTCGCCGTCTCCACGCGGCTCACGCTGTCCTCTGGCGGAGCCACTGCGGGTGCGCCGTCAATATCGCAGTCCCTGCTGGAGCTCGGTGTCAACGCCGGTGTCATTCTCGTCCTCGCGGTGGCGCTCTTCCTCACGCGCGGCCAGGACGTCGAGGCGGAGACCGACAGGTAGCAACGCTAACGGGGGTTGGGCCTGTCGAGGTTCCAGTGCCGCCCGACGACGGCCAGCCACGAGCCGTTCGGCGTCGGTGACAGCGCGAAGCGGCTGATCATCCGCTGGCCACCCTCGTGGTCGCCGTAGAGCAGGTCGATGGTCACAGATCGACCCGACGCCGCCGCATCGCGTGCGATCGGAGGACGGCGATGCCGGATCCGGCGTTGCGCAGGCCGATGACCAGGTAGATCGCCTCCGGGGTGGCCTCGAACGCCGCGTGGCCGCCCTCGATCGTCACCCAGTGCATGTCGAAGAGGTCGCGACCGCGAGGACGAGGGTTCCACCGGCAGTCGCGAGTGCGGAGATGGTCACCCAGTCGGCCATGACGCCCGAGCTTACCGATCCGGCGTTGAGCTCCGGTCGTGGAGCGCTTCGCGGTTCAGCCGCCGAGCACCTGGCGCGCTTCGCGCGCCATCTCCGCATCCTCTCTCGCTGTGACAACGACCACGGCCGGCCCCGAGCCGGCCTGTCCGATCACCGCATCGCCATCCGCTGCACGCAGCGTGTCAGGAAGTCCGAGCAGGCGGAGTCGAGCGCAGATCCTGGCGCGTATGAGGGCGGAGTGCTCGCCGACACCGCCCGTGAACACCAGCGCATCGAGGCGATCGAGCGACGTTGCGAGGCCGCCGATGACACGGCTCAGAACGTGGACGTAGACGTCGAGCGCATTGATGCACGCCGCATTGCCCGCGGCAGCCTCGCGCTCGACGTCGCGCACGTCTGAGAAGCCGCAGAGTCCGGCGAGCCCGCTGCTGTGCTCGAGCGAGCTGGTCATCGCTCCGACCGTGAGCCCGTGGTGATCCTGCAGCCAGAGCAGCGCCCCCGGGTCCACCGTCCCACTCCGCGTAGCCATCACCGCGCCCTCCAGGGGCGTGAAGCCCATGCTCGTGTCAACGCTGCGCCCATCGCGGACGGCGCACGCAGATACCCCCGAGCCGATATGCGCGATCACGACATGCAACGCGTCGGCGGGTCGATCCAGCAAAGCAGCCGCTCGCCGGCTCGCCCACGCGTAGGACAGCCCGTGGAATCCGTAGCGGCGGAGCCCCCACGCCCGCCACTGCGCCGGGACCGCGTACGTGGTTGCGGAGTCGGGAATGCTCGCGTGGAACGCGGTGTCGACACACACGACCTGCGGCCGGTCAATGCTCGCGCGCGCCGCATCCAGGAGGGCCAGGGCGGGGGGGACATGCAGAGGCGCGAGCGCGATTGCGGCGTCAAGCTCGTGACGCACCTCATCGTCGACGACGGTGGCGCGCCGGACCTCCGCGCCACCGTGGACCAACCGGTGCGCGACAGCATCGACCTCGCCCGCGCGCGCTGCGAAGGTGCGCAGCGCGTCGACCGGAGACGCGGTACCGTCGGTCTGCCGCTCGTCCTCGACGCGGTCGTGGCTGTCGACCACGCTCAGCTTGAGGCTGCTCGAGCCCGCATTAACCGCGAGGACGCGCATGGATCAGTCCGGCTCGTGGGTCGCATCCTGTTCGCGCTCATCCCGGCCACCGCCAGTCGCGAATCTCGGGCATGTCCTCGAAGTGCTCGCGGACATATTCGTGGTGCCGGTGCAGCTGTGCTTCGCAGTACCGCTTGAGTTCGGCTGCGCCGGCGGGAGACCTCCGGGAACGATGGAGCGCCTCCATCACCAGGTGGTAGCGGCTCATCTCGTTGAGGACCACCATGTCGAACGGCGTCGTCGTGGTGCCGTGTTCGTTGTAGCCGCGAACATGGAATCGACCGGCATTCGGCCGGCCGTGGACGACCTGGTGGAACGCCCGCGCGTAGCCGTGGAAGGCCATCACCACGTCGGTCTCATCGGTGAACAAGTCGGTGAAGGTCTGCGGAACTCAATGCGTGCGGATGGAACGGCGCCGGACTGACCGCCAGCAGGTCGACGACGTTGACCACATGGAAGCGCAGCTCCGGCACGTGTTCGCGGAGGAGGGCTGCGGCGCCGAGCGTTTCGAGCGTCGGGATGTCGCCTGCGCAGCCGAGCACCACGTCCGGCTCGCCGTCACCGGCATTGGATGCCCACGTCCAGATGGACGCCCCACGCGTGCAGTGCTCGATGGCCGCGTCCATGGGCAGGTACTGGAGCTGCGGCTGCTTGTCGATGACGATGAGGTTCAGGTTGTTGCGATTCGTGAGGCAATGATCGGCGACGGAAAGGAGGCAGTTCGCGTCCGGCGGGAGATATACGCGGACCACGTCGCCGCTCATGGCCATCACCGTATCGATGAGCCCGGGTCCCTGGTGGCTGAAACCGTTGTGATCGTTGCGCCAGCACGTGGAGGTCAGCAGGATGTTCAGTGACGCCACCGGCTCACGCCAGCTGAGCGCACGCGCTGCCTCGAGCCATTTCGCGTGCTGGACGGTCATCGACGCGGAGACCATCGCGAACGCCTCGTAGGTCGCGAACAGCCCGTGCCTACCGGTGAGCAGGTATCCCTCGAGCCAGCCCTCGCAGAGATGCTCCGAGAGCACCTCCATGACGCGCCCGTCGGCGCTGACGTGATCGTCGATCGGAATGATCGCTTCCTCGAAACAGCGGTTCTCGACGTCGAACACGGCGCCCAGCCGGTTGCTGTTGGTCTCGTCCGGGCAGAACAGGCGGAAGTTGTTGGGATTGTCGCGGTAGATGTCGCGAATCCACTCGCCGAGGCGGCGGGTCGAACTCGCCGACGGACACGCCGGGGTCGACAGTCATCGCGTAATCGCGGAAGTCGCGGAGCTCCAGGGGACGGAGCAGCCTCCCGCCGTTGGCGTGCGCCGAAGACCCCATTCGCCTGTCGCCGTGAGGCATCAGCGCAGTCACAGCTGCCACAGGGCGACCGGCGGTGTCGAACAGCTCCTGGGGGCGGTAGCTGCGCATCCACTCCTCGAGCTGCTCGAGGTGAGCCGGGTTGGCGCGCACGTTGTCGAGGGGCACCTGATGGGCGCGGAAGGTGCCCTCGACCGGGAGCCCATCGACGATCTTCGGGCCCGTCCAACCTTTCGGCGTGCGCAGCACGATCGCCGGCCACGTGGCGCGACCCACGTTCCTGCCGCTCCGCGCTCCCGACTGGATCTCTCGAATCCGTTCGTAGCAGCGGTCGAGGGTGCGAGCGAATTCCTCGTGCACGAGACGGGGGTCGTCACCGCCGACGACGTGAACCTCGTATCCGTGCGCGCCGAGGAGACCGCGCAGATCCTCCTCGCGCGCGCGTCCGAGCACCGTGGGGCCGCTGATCTTGTATCCGTTCAGCTGCAGAATCGGGAGCACCGCGCCATCGCGTCGCGGGTCGAGGAAGCTCACGCATTTCCACGATCCCTCGAGCGGTCCCGTCTCCGCTTCGCCGTCGCCGACGACGCACGCCGCGATCAAGTCGGGATTGTCGAAAACTGCGCCGAAGGCGTGCGCGAGCGCGTAGCCCAGCTCGCCACCTTCGTGAATGGAGCCCGGCGTCGGGACGCTCACGTGGCTGGGGATGCCGCCCGGTGTCGAGAACTGACGCACGAGCCGGAGCAGGCCGAGCTCGTCGAGTGAGACCTCCGGATAGATCTCTGAATAGGTTCCCTCGAGGTAGACGTTGGCAACGATCGCCGGACCGCCGTGCCCGGGGCCGGCAATGTAGAGGACATCGCAGTCGCGTTGCTGTATCAGGCGGTTGAGCTGGACGTAGATCAGGCTCAGACCCGGCGACGTTCCCCAGTGACCGAGCAGCCGCGGTTTGATGTGCTCCACGCGAAGCGGCTCGCGCAGCAGCGGGTTTGCCTGCAGGTAGATCTGCGCGACGGTCAGGTAGTTCGCCGCGGTCCAGGACGTGACCAGCGCATCCACGTCGACCGTGGCGGTTGACGAAGTCAAGGTGCTCACCACCGGCATCGTAGCCGGGGCAGCCGCCTGGCGACCTGGCGCCAGCTCGGGAGGATCGTATAGCCAGGGTATCGTGCAGTGATGAGCGATCCGATCGACGTCCGGGAGCGCCTCGGACTCTGCGATCTCCTGCTCGAGCTGGGTCCGGACGCACCCACGTTGTGTGAGGGATGGACGACGGCCGACCTCGCCGCGCACCTGGTGCTTCGAGAGCATTTCCACCGCTGGTCGGACGCTCAGCGTGCCCAGGAGAAGGCACAAGGGTTCCCGGCGCTGGTTGCACGTCTGCGTGCCGGTGCGCCCCTGATTCCGTGGCGTCTTCCACGGATTCGCGACGTCTTCAACGGGTTGGAATACTTCACCCACCACGAGGATGTCCGCCGCGCGAACGGCCATGAGCCGCGCGCGCCCACCGCTGATCTCGAGGCGCTGGCGTGGCGAATGACCGGCTTCAACGCCCGGCGGCTGGCGCGCCGAATCCGTCCGTACGGGGTCGAACTCGTCCGGCCCGACGGCCAGCGGCGGCGGTACGGATCGGGTGATAGGGCGACCATCAGCGGTCCGGCAACCGAGCTCATCCTCTACCTCGGCGGCAGACGCGCGACGGCGCGCGTGACCCTCGGCGGGGATGCCGATGCCGCTGCTGCGGTGCGCGAAACCACAATGGCGCTCTGAGTTGCTGGAGATGCGCCAAGCGCGTACGTGGGAGGATCGGTGACGGAGTCGGTGACCCGGATGCTCGCCGGCGACGCTGCATCGCGGAGCCTCGGCATCCAGGTGCGCGACGTCAGCGCCGGGGCTGCCACCGCCACCATGCGGGTGCGCGAGGACATGGTCAACGGCCACGGCATCACGCACGGGGCGTTTGTTTTCGCGGTCGCGGATACGGCGTTCGCCTGTGCGTGCAACAGCCACGGCCCGTTGACCGTCGCGGCCGCAGCCGACATCACCTTCATCGCGCCGTCGTACAGCGGCGACGTGCTCGAAGCGCGTGCAGTGGAGCGCACCCGGTTCGGGCGCTCGGGAATCTACGACGTCACCGTGCGCCGTGGTGACGATGTCATCGCCGAGTTCCGGGGAACCAGCCGCACCGTCGAGAGGGATCCTGCGTGACCAGTCTCGGGGCCGCGCCGCCGCCGGAGTTCCTCGACCCAGGTGAACGCCTGAGCCGCGACGCACTCCTGGAGCTGCAACTCCGGCGTCTGCGCTGGTCGTTGGCTCACGCCTTTACCAACGTGCCGCATTATCGCCGCGCCTTCGAATCGGCAGGGGTCACCCCCGACGACTGCGAGACGCTCGCCGACCTGGCGAGATTTCCCTTGACGACCAAGCTCGATCTCCGGGACAACTACCCGTTCGGCATGTTCGCCGTACCGCTGGCGGACGTGCGCCGCATCCACGCGTCGAGCGGGACCACCGGGCGCCCGACGGTCGTCGGCTACACACAGGACGATCTCGACGTCTGGGCTGACCTGATGGCGCGGTCCATCCGCGCCGCCGGGGGACGTCCGGGAGACATGGTGCACGTTGCCTACGGCTACGGCCTGTTCACGGGCGGGCTGGGCGCGCACTACGGCGCGGAGCGCCTCGGCTGCACTGTCGTCCCGGTGTCGGGTGGCATGACGCCGCGCCAGGTGCAGCTGATCCGCGACTTCGAGCCCGCGATCATCATGGTCACGCCGTCATACATGCTCGCTCTCATCGATGAGCTCGAACGCCAGGGAGTGGATCCGCGGACGTGCTCGCTACGCATCGGGATCTTCGGTGCGGAACCGTGGACCGAGGCGATGCGTGCGGAGATCGAAGAGCGCGTGCACATGCACGCTGTGGACATCTACGGACTCTCCGAGGTCATGGGGCCGGGCGTATCGCAGGAGTGCGTCGAAACCAAGGATGGCCTGCACGTCTGGGAGGACCACTTCTATCCCGAGGTGATCGACCCGGTCGGTGGCGCCGTGCTCCCCGACGGAGAGCTCGGCGAGCTGGTGTTCACGTCGCTGACGAAGCAGGCGCTGCCCATCATCCGCTACAGGACTCGGGACCTCACGCGATTGCTACCGGGGACAGCACGACCCGCGTTCCGCCGCATGGAGAAGGTGACCGGTCGCAGCGACGACATGATCATCCTTCGTGGGGTCAACGTCTTTCCGACCCAACTCGAGGAGCTGGTTCTCCGCACCGCGGGTCTCGCTCCGCATTTCCAGCTGATCCTCGAACGTGCCGGACGGCTCGACACGTTGACCGTGCGTGTCGAGGCTCGCCCCGACTGCCCGCTGGAGCGTCGCGCTCCCGCCGCGCACTCGCTCACACGTGAGGTCAAGGGTCGCGTGGGGGTCACCGTCGAGGTGGAGGTCGTCGACCCGGACACGCTCGAGCGGTCGGCCGGCAAGCTGCAGCGGGTGATCGACCGGCGGTCGTAGACTTCCCCAGCCCGCCGGTCGGACACGCCAGTCCGCGGGTCACGGGAGGCACATCGGGGTGGATCGGTTTCTGCTGTACCGGACCTACGACGAGCTGGAGGTCGGTCAGACCCAGCGCACGCGAGGGCGGACGATCACCGAGACCGACATCGTCAACTGGTGCGCGCTCACCGGCGATTGGTTCTACCCGCACATCGACGTGGTGGCGGCTGAGCGCTCGATGTTCGGCCAGCGGGTTGCGCCCGGGATCATGGTGTTCGCGCTCGGCACCGGGCTCGGCGTTCCCAGCGATGCGACCACCATCCTCGCCAACTACGGCACCGACCGGTTGCGCTACACGGCCCCGACGTGGATCAACGACACCATCTACCTCGACATCGAGGTGATCGAGAAGTCCGATCGCGACGCGAAGTCGGGGCTCGTGTCGTATCGCTGGGACGTGCTCAACCAGAATGGCGTCACGGTGTGCGCGAGCCAGTTGAAGATTCTCACCGCCAAGGAGCGAGCGCCGTATGCCGGAATCTGACGAGCGCAGGACGGTACGCCTGACCATCGAGGACGGCGTCGCCGAGCTGGTGCTCGATCGGCCCGACAAGATGAACGCGATGAGCGTCGCGATGGTTCGGGAGCTCATGGACAGCCTCGACGCCGCCGAGAAGGGCGGGGCGCGGGCGCTGCTCGTTCGTGGTGAAGGGCGGGCCTTCTGCAGCGGGCGCGATCTCTCCGAGGCCGACCCGCTCCACGAGGATGGCGAGGCGATCCTCCGTGTCCAGATCAACCCGCTGATGGCGCGGATGGCCGGCATTGCAGTACCGACCATTGCGGCCGTCCACGGCGCGTGTCTCGGTACCGGGCTCGGCCTCGCGCTCGCGTGCGACATTCTGTATGCGGCTGACGATGCCCGGATCGGCTCGCCGTTCGCGCGCATCGGGGCCGTCCTGGACAGCGGCGCCCACGCGGCGTTGGTCTCGCGGGTCGGCCCGCACCGAGCGCTCGAGCTCGTCTACACGGGGCGGCTGCTCTCCGGGCGCGAGGCGGCGCAATGCGGGCTCGTGAATCGCAGCGTGGCGGGGGCCGACCTCGTTCGCCGGACTCGCGAGCTGGCGCGCGCGATCGGGAACGGACCAACCGCGGCCTTCCTCGAGTCGAAGCGCATCGTGCGCATGGTCCAGGACGGGTCGAGCTCGCTGACGGACCTGCTTGCGGCCGAGGCGGCGGCGCAGGGTCGTGCGTCGCGCACCCACGATTACCAGGACGGGATCTCGGCGTTCCAGGAGAAGCGCAGGCCGGCCTTCACCGGTCGGTAGCCTGCGCTCCTATGACGGACCTCGCCACCTCATTTCCGAGTCTCATCTTCGAGCGCCCCGAGGACGGCATCCTGGTGATCACCATGCAGGCGGAGGGTCGCCTCAATGCGGCCGACGCCGCCATGCACCGCGACCTGGCCGAGGTGTGGCGCGCCGTCGACGCCGACGCCGCGACCCGTGCCGTGATCATCCGCGGTGCCGGCGGCACGTTCTCCTCGGGTGGCGATTTCGATCTCATCGATGAGATGGTCGCCGACTTTGCTGCGCGCGCCCGGGTGCTCCGGGAGGCGCGCGACCTCGTCTACAACATCATCAACTGCAGCACACCCGTCGTCTCGGCGATCGACGGGGTGGCAGTCGGCGCCGGGCTCGTCGTCGGACTGCTGGCGGACATCTCCATCGCAGGGCGCTCGGCACGCCTGATCGACGGCCACACCCGGATCGGCGTTGCCGCCGGCGACCACGCGGCGATCATCTGGCCGCTGCTCTGCGGCATCGCCAAGGCGAAGTACCACCTCCTGCTCTGCGAGCCGGTCAGCGGCGAGGAGGCGGAGCGCATCGGGCTCGTCTCCATCAGCGTCCCCGACGATCAGGTGCACACGAGGGCACTCGAAGTCGCCCGCAAGCTCGCCGCCGGATCGCCGACCGCGATCGCCTGGACCAAGTACGCACTCAACAACTGGTTGCGTTCGGCCGGCCCGATCTTCGACAGCTCGCTGGCCCTTGAATTCCTCGGTTTCACCGGCCCCGACGTGGTCGAAGGAGTTGCCGCCCGGCGGGCGAAACGCACGCCGGACTTCGGCGGCCGCGGTCCGCAGGGGTAGGATCGATCAACGTGAGTGTGGAGGTGTCGTCCGCCGCCAGCGAGCCGTCCTCATTTCCGGGGCCTTCGAAGGCCGCCTGGCAGGATGTCGGCGCCGGCGGGGCCCTGACGGCTGCACTACCCCATGACGTCGACCTGAGCCACGACCAGCTCCGCTCCCTCTACCGTCTGATGGCGCTGAGCCGGCGGGTTGACCGCCAGGCGATCAATCTCACCCGCCAGGGAGCGCTCGGCGTCTTCGCCTCGAGCCACGGTCAGGAGGCGGCGCAGGTCGGCTCGGTGTTCGCGCTCGAGCCCGACGACTGGCTCTTCCCAACCTACCGTGAGACCGTCGGCACGTTCGCCCGGGGGGTCGACGTGGTCGATCTCCTCGCGCTCTTCTCGGGCAGCTGGCACTGCGGCTTCGACCCCTACCGCTACAGGGTGGCTCCGCTGACGACGCCACTGGCCACGCAGGCGCTGCATGCCGTCGGTCTCGCGATGGCGGCGCGCATCAAGCGCGACCCGATCGTCGCGCTCACCTTCTTCGGTGACGGTGCCGCCAGCGAGGGTGACGCGCACGAGGCGCTGAACATGGCCGCCGTCTACGGCGCGCCGGTGGTGTTCGTCGTTCAGAACAACGGCTACGCGATCAGCGTTCCCTTCCGCCTGCAGACGAAGACGTCGTCGATCGCGCTGCGCGCGCCCGGCGTCGGCATGCCAGGCATCCGCGTCGACGGCAACGACGTCATCTCGGTGTACGGAGCGGTGAAGACGGCGGTGGACCGAGCACGCCGCGGTGAGGGACCGACGCTGATCGAGGCCGTCACCTACCGCCTCGAGGCGCACACCACCGCCGATGACACCACCCGGTATCGCAGCGACGACAAGTCCACCGAGTGGCGCGCGCGCGATCCGGTTGAGGGCTTCCTGGGCGTGCTGCGCGGGGGCGGCATCGTGGACGACGCCTTTCTCGCGGAGGTCGAGGCGGAAGGCGAGGCGACCGCCGCGCGCATGCGTGACTTTCTCTTCGGTGCGCCGGCCGGCGATCCGCGCGAGATGTTCGACCACGTCTACGCCACGCCGACGGCGCAGCTCGAGGCTCAGCGCGCGATGCTCGGACAGGAACTGCGGGCGGCCGAGGAGAGCTGATGGAGCTCACGATGGCCGGCGCGCTCAATGCCGCGCTGCGCGACTCGATGCGCGAGGACGACACCGTCGTCGTGTACGGGGAGGATGTCGGCAGGCTGGGGGGTGTCTTCCGCATCACCGACGAACTCCAGGCCGAAATGGGCTCCGACCGCTGCTTCGACACGCCGGTCGCCGAGTCGGGCATCGCCGGTACCGCCATCGGCATGGCGCTGTATGGGCTGCGCCCGGTGGTGGAGATGCAGTTCGACGGGTTCTCCTACCCCGCGCTCAACCAGGTCATCAGCCACGTCGCGAAGTACCGCAACCGCACTCGCGGCCGGGTGGGCCTGCCGATGGTGATCCGGATCCCGTACGGGGGCGGCATCGGCGCAGTCGAGCACCACTCGGAAAGTCCCGAGGCGTACTACTCGCACACCGCGGGGCTCACGGTCGTGTCACCGGGGACCCCGGCCGACGCCTATGCGCTGCTGCGCGCGTCCATCGCGTTCGACGACCCGGTCATCTTCCTCGAGCCGAAGCGGCGGTACTGGTTGAAGGAGGACCTCGACCTGCCGGTGACCGCGCCACCCATCGGCGAGGCGGTCGTCCGTCGCGCCGGGACCACGGCGACGCTTATCGCCTACGGACCGATGGTGACCACCGCGATCGAGGCGGCCACGCGCGCCGCGGACGAAAACGGCTGGGACCTCGAGGTTGTCGACGTTCGCACGCTGTCGCCGGTCGACATGGACACCATGGTGGCGAGCGCCACCAAGACGGGACGGGCACTCGTGGTCCACGAGGCTGCGCGATTCGTCGGTTATGGCGCGGAGATCGCCGCGGAGTTGAGCGAGCGCGCCTTCGGGTATCTTGCGGCGCCGGTGCTGCGCGTCACCGGGTTCGACGTTCCGTATCCCTCGGCCAAGATCGAGCGTCACTTCCTGCCCGACGCCGATCGCATCCTCGACGCCGTCGCGCGACTGCTCGAATACTGATCGATGCCGACGATCCGCGACTTTCTCATGCCCGACCTCGGCGAGGGGCTCACCGAGGGAGAGATCAACCGCTGGCTGGTGGCCGAGGGCGATGTCGTGGTTGTTGACCAACCCATCGCCGAGATCACCACCGAAAAGGCGGTGGTCGAGGTGCCCACGCCGTTTGCCGGACGCGTTGCGACGCTGCACGGCGCCGCGGGCCAGACCATCACCGTCGGCAAGCCGCTGATCAGCATCGAGGTTGCCGGCCCGCCTGCCAACTCGCAATCCGGCAACGTCCTGGTGGGCTACGGAACCAGTGAGGCGGCGCCGCGTGCGCGCCGAAGCGCACCGGTGGCCGGCGCATCCGCCTCGCACGCGACGGTTGCGATGCCGCCGGCTTCGCCGCTTGTGCGCCGACAGGCGGCCGACCTGGGCATTGACCTCAGCACGATTGCCGGCAGCGGGCCGGGCGGCATGGTGACCCAGGCCGACCTCGAGCGCGCGCGTGGCCAGGAACGAGCGCCGGTCGCGCCGGCAAAGCCGCCCACGATCCCCGGCGGCAAACGAATTGCGCTCACAGGCGTCGACCGCATCTCAGCGGAACGGCTGACCCGCTCCCATCACGAGACGCCGACGGCGGCGGCGTGGGTCACCGCCGACGCGACCCGTCTCCTGGCGATACGGTCCGACCTCGAGGGATCGACGGCCGGCAAGCTGACACCCTTCGCGCTCATCCTGTACCTGTGTGTCCGCGCACTCGAGAGGTTTCCCCGCCTCAACGCGCACTTCGACACGCAGTCCAACGAGATCGTCGCCTTCGACTCGATTCACCTCGGGGTCGCCGTCCAGACGGATCACGGTCTTGTGGTCGCGGTCATACGCGACGCGCAGGCCAAATCAGCGACGGAGATCTCGGGCGACCTCGCGCGGCTTGCCGGCGCCGCACGCGACGGCTCCATCGACCTGGCCGACCTCCGCGGCAGCACGTTCACGGTGTCGAACTTCGGGGCCTTCGGGGTTGACGGCGGCACCGCGATCGTCAATCCGCCCGAGGCGGCGATCCTCGGCGTCGGGCAGATCGCGACACGACCGTGGGTCATCGAGGCCACGGTTGTGCCACGCTCGGTCGTGGAACTCTCACTCGTGTTCGATCACCGCGTTGCCGACGGGGGCCTCGCGGGTGGCTTCATCCGACACGTTGCGGACCTCATCGAGGCTCCTGACGAGGCACTTGCCCAATGATTGAATCCCCGGCGCCGAAGGCAGAGCTCCGCCGAGCCCAGGCCGACACCTGGGTGTATTTCGACGGCGAGTTCCGCAGATATGGCGACGCGCATGTCGGTCTGCTCACCCATGCGCTGCACTATGGGACGGGATGCTTCGAGGGCATCCGCGCGTACTGGAGCGAGCGGCAGCGGCGCCTCAACGTGTTCCGGTTGGCCGATCACTTCGCGCGAATGACGGGCAACGCGCACATGCTCCACATGGAGCTGCCGCATACCATCGACGAGCTCTGCGACATCACCGTCGAGCTGCTCCGCCGCAACGCGTTCACCACCGACGTCTACGTGCGGCCGCTCGTCTACAAGGCGAACGAGGAGATCGGCATTCGCTTCCACAACCTGCGCGACGGCTTCATGATCGTCCCGGTGCCGTTCGGTGCGTACGTGGACACGACCGGCGGCATTCGCTGCCAGGTGTCGAGCTGGCGGCGCATCGACGACAACGTCGCGCCCGCACGATCAAAGGCGACGGGCATCTACATCAGCAGCGCGCTCGCCAAGACCGAGGCATTTCTCAACGGGTTCGACGAGGCGATTCTCATGACCCAGGAAGGGCATGTCTGCGAAGGCAGCGCTGAGAACCTCTTCATCCTCCGTCGCGGTCAGTTGATCACTCCGCCGGCGTCGGAGAACATCGTCGAAGGCGTCACCCGAGCGGTGCTCATGACCCTCGCGACAGATGAGCTCGGCGTCGAGGTCGTCGAGCGCGCGATCGACCGCAGCGAGCTGTACGTCGCCGACGAGGTTCTGCTCTGCGGCACCGGTGCGGAGGTGGCGGCGGTGATCGAGATCGACCGCCGTACCATCGGCTCCGGGTCGCCGGGCGCGGTCACCCGCAAGCTCCAGGACCTCTATTTCGGCGCCTGCAAGGGCGAGAACGACCGCTACGCGAGCTGGCTGACCCCGATCACCTGATCACGATCACTGATCGAAGTCGATGACCACCGTTGGCGTGGTGGGATGCGACTGGCAGGCGAGCACGAATCCCGCGTCGATCTCCCGTTGCTCCAGCGCGAAATGCTGGTCCATCTCGACGCTGCCGCTGATCAGCTTCGCGCGGCAGGTGCCGCAGACGCCGCCCTTGCACGCGTAAGGCGCGTCGGAGCGAACGCGCAAGGCGGCGTCGAGGATCCGCTCGCCGTCCAGGGGGACGGCGAAGGTCGAGCTGCGCCCGTCGAGAATGATCGTGACCTCGGACGCTCCTGCGATCTGGGTTGTGGCGGCGAGCTCCTCGGCCGTGCGCGCCGGGCGGGGCGCACCCTCTGCGTGGAACAGCTCGGCGTGCACGTGGTCCGCGTCAACGCCGCGTTCGAGCAGGACGGCTCGCGCCGACTCGATCATGTCGCGCGGCCCGCAGAGGAACCACTCGTCGACTCCGGCAGGCGGGATCAGCTCGTCGAGGAACACTTTCAGCCGTTCAGCATCGATGCGCCCGTGGAAGAGCCGCACCTCCTGCTCCTCGCGCGACAGCACGTGGTACAGGGCGAACCGTTCCGGGTACCGGTTCTTCAGGTCCTCCAGCTCCTCGAGGAACATGATGTCCTTGACCGTTCGGTTTCCGTAGATCAGCGTCACCGAGCTGCGTGGTTCGACTGCGAGGATGGTGCTGACGATCGACAGGATGGGTGTGATGCCGCTTCCCGCCGCGATCATCGCGTACGAGGTCGCGCGAGCCGGATCCAGTTGTGTGTTGAAGTGGCCGATCGGGGTCACCACTTCGACAATGTCACCGGGGCGCAGTCGCTCCAGGGCAAATGCGGAGAAGATCCCGCCAGGGAGGTGCTTGACCGCAATGCGGAGCCGCCCGCTCCCCGCGGCACTGCAGATCGAGTAGCTGCGCCTCGCATCGTCTCCGGCCGCCTCGCACCGGACCGACACGTGCTGACCGTGCGTGAAGGAGTACTCGGTGGCCAGCTCCGGCGGCATGTCGAACTCGATCACCACCGCCTCATCCGTCAGCGGCTCCACACCCCTCACTCGCAGCGGATGAATGGTTGGCCGCCGATGCCCGGCGGACACCTCGGCGACCGGCGTTGCGGTCAACCGCTCAGTGCTCCTTGAAGTGCGGGAACGTCTCGCCGCATGCGTCGCACCGGCGCACCGCCTGACATTGTGTCGAACCGAAGTGCGCAACCTCTCGCGTGCGTGTGGAGTTGCACTGCGGACATTCGACGGCCATCCTCAGCGACTGCACATCGAAGCTGTGCTGACGAGGAGGCGCAATGCCGTACTCACGGAGCTTGACGCGGCCGGCCTCGGACATCCATTCCGTCGTCCAGGCAGGCGCCAGCACGATGTGCACGGTCACGTCGGCGTAGCCCTGGTCTTGCATGCAGCGTTCGACGTCATCGCGGATGGTGTCGAGCGCCGGGCATCCCGAGTACGTCGGCGTGATGTCGACGTCGACGTGGCCGGAGCTGTCGATGCGGACGTCGCGCAGGATGCCGAGATCCGCGATGGTGAGTGCGGGCATCTCCGGGTCGGGGATCGCACCGGCACGGCGGCGGATCTCGTCGATGGCGCTCACCAGGTCACTCCCGGAAACGACCGATGCAGGTGCTGCATCTCAGCGAGCATGTACCCAAATGGCTCGGTATGCAGACCGCTGCGACCCCCCGTCGGTCGCCAGGCACTTTCCGGGACGATCAACGTCGCGTCGCTGAGGACGCGGCCGACATACGCGTCCCACGCGGGGCGGAGTGCCTCAGGGTCGGGGCCGATTCCCGAGCCGGCCACGTCGCGGGTCACGTCGTCGCTCTCGAAAAGCTCGGCGGTGAACGGCCAGAGCTCGGCGAGCGCGTGCTCCATGCGCCGGCGGCTCTCGTCGGTGCCATCTCCGAGCCGAAGCGTCCAGTCGGTGGCATGGTCGCGGTGGTACTCGGTCTCCTTCACGGCCCTGGTGGCGATCGCCGCGACCTGCTCATCCGTCGATGCCGTGAGTGCCTCCCACTGCGCGAGCTGGTATGTCGAGCAGAGGAGCTGGCGAAGGATGGTGGTCGCGAAGTCTCCGTTCTCGTGCTCGACGAGCTGGCAGTTCACAAACTCCCGCTCGTCACGCATGAAGGCGTAGTCATCCTCCGACCGGCGCGTGCCGTCAAGCTCCGCGGTTCGCGCGTACATGGCTCGCGCCTGGCCGAGCAGGTCCAGCGCGATGTTGGTCAGCGCAATGTCATCCTCGAGCGTCGGAGCCCACGATGACCACTGCGCAAGCCGGTGTGAGAGCACCAGGCAATCGTCCGCGATGCGCAGCGTGTACACGGCCGCCGCGCCGGCGACCACCAGGGTCACAGCTGCTGCACTTCCTTCGGTATCGAGTAGAAGGTTGGATGGCGGTAGGGCTTGTCGGCCGCAGGGTCGAAGAACGAGTCCTTCTCGTCGGGCGACGATGCGGTGATCGTCGCCGAGGGGACGACCCAGATGCTCACACCCTCCATCCGTCGCGTGTAGACGTCACGCGCATTGCGCAATGCCATCTCCGCATCGGGCGCGTGCAGGCTGCCGACGTGGTTGTGCGACAGCCCTCGCTTGCTCCGGATGAAGACCTCCCACAGGGGCGCGGCCGCTTCCTCAGTCATGCGGCCGCGCTTGTGGCCGCGTGCTTGGCAGCGTAGGCGGCCGCGGCCTCGCGCACCCAGGCGCCGTCCTCGTGCGCCTTCAGGTGATGCGCCGCCCGCTGCCGGTTGCACGGCCCGTCGCCGCTGACCACGCGACGCAACTCCTCGAAATCGCACGGTCCGAAGTCGTAGTGGCCGCGCTCCTCGTTCCAGCGCAGGGCCGGATCGGGGGGTACGAGGTCGAGCACGACAGCCTGGGGCGCGACCATGTCGACGAACCGCTGACGCAGCTCGTCGTTGGAGAAACGCTTGATGCCCCACGCCATCGACTGGACGCTGTGCGTCGAACTCGGTGTCGGGAGGGCCGAGCATCTCGAGGGACGGCCACCACCAGCGGTTCACCGCGTCCTGGGCCATCGCGTGCTGCTCGGGAGTCCCGTGTGAGAGCGCGTAGAGCAGCTCGAATCCCTGCCTCTGGTGAAAGGACTCCTCCTTGCAGACGCGCACCATCGCCCTCGCGTACGGCCCGAACGAGCACCGACAGAGCGGGATCTGGTTGGTGATCGCCGCGCCATCCACGAGCCAGCCGATCGCGCCGACGTCGGCGTAGGTGAGCGTCGGGTAGTTGAAGATGCTCGAGTACTTCTGGCGGCCCTGGTGGAGCAGGTCGATGAGCTCGGAACGGTCGACCCCGAGCGTCTCGGCCGCGCAGTACAGGTAGAGGCCGTGACCTGCCTCATCCTGCACCTTGGCCATGAGGATCGCCTTGCGACGAAGCGAAGGTGCTCGGGTGATCCAGTTGCCCTCCGGCTGCATGCCGATGATCTCGGAGTGGGCGTGCTGCGCGATCTGACGGATGAGCGTCTTCCGGTAGGCGTCGGGCATCCAGTCGCGAGGTTCGATCCGCTGATCGGTCTCGATCAGCGCCTGGAATTCCGCCTCGCGAGCGTCAGCGACGGCGTCCCCTCCGGAGATGGCGCTCCCCGCCAAGTCACGCTCGATCGGGCCGTTCGATCTCATACACCTACAATAGAACCACATGGTCCAGGTCGCCGAGAGTGCGGTGCCCGTGCTCGAGGGCACCGACCACGTTGAATTGTGGGTCGGCAACGCGCGTCAGGCCGCATATCACTACCGCAAGGCCTTCGGGTTCGACGTCATCGCGTACGCGGGTCCTGAGACCGGCATTCGCGACCGCGCCAGCTATGTGCTCGAGCAGGGCAGGGTGCGCCTGGTGCTCACCGCGCCCCTGCAGCCGGAGGGTGACATCGCCGACCACCTGCGCCTGCACGGCGAAGGTGTTCGCACGATCGCGCTGCGGGTCGAGGATGCAACCGCGGCGTACGAGGCGGCCACGTCGCGCGGCGCACGCAGCGTGGCGGAGCCGAGCAGAGCCGAGGACGAGCACGGGGTGGTGACCTCGGCGTCAATCGCGACCTTCGGTGACACCATCCACACGTTTGTCGAGCGCAACGAGTATTCGGGTGTCTTCTGGCCCGGGTACCGCGCGGACAATCGCAGCGGCGGCGGTGTCGGCCTGCGTTTCATCGACCACACCGTCGGCAACGTCGACGTCGGCAAGATGGACGACTGGATCTCGTTCTATTCCGAAGTGTTCGGATTCGCCGTGTTCCAGGAATTCGATGAAAAGGACATCGCGACCCAGTACAGCTCGCTGCGCTCGAAGGTCGCACGAGACCCGCGAACGCAGATCACGATGCCGATCAACGAGCCATACGTCGGGCTCAAGAAGTCGCAGATCCAGGAATACCTCGACTACTACCGCGGCAGCGGCATCCAGCACATCGCCATGCACACCGACGATGTCGTCGGCACGGTGCAGGAGATGCGCGACCGAGGCGTCGAGTTCCTCACCGCGCCCGGTGCCTACTACGACGCGCTCGGTGACCGAGCGGCCGGCATCGACGAGGACCTGGACCGGTTGCGCTCGCTCAACATCCTCATCGACCGCGATGACGACGGCTACCTGCTGCAGATCTTCACGCGTCCCGTCGGCGACCGCCCGACGCTGTTCTTCGAGGTCATCCAGCGCAAGGGCTGCAAGGGCTTCGGCAAGGGGAACTTCAAGGCGCTCTTCGAGTCCATCGAGCTCGAGCAGGCGGCGCGCGGCAACCTCTAACCGCTGAGGCCGGCACTCGCGGCGCTGGTCCCTCCCACTCCTGTCTGAGGGCACCGATCCGCCTCAGCATCAAGATCAAACACTCCAAACGCGCCACTAAGTGTGCGATGATGTGCCGGCGTGCCGGTCGGCATGGCGGAAGGGGATGGGACGAATGAACGAACAGGAAGACGCGTGGACGCGCATCCTGGGCTTGATGGGTGATCTCGAGGCGCTGCTGCTGGTCATCAAGGAGGCTGCGGTTCCGGTACTGACCAGCGCGGCGCCGGATCAGGCCTGGCGGACGCGGCGATTTCTCAGGCTCGCGGACCGGATGCTGGAGGATATGCACGTCCTCCAGTTCGCATCCGAGGAGCCGGACGGGGACTGATCCAGGCCGGGATCAGGGCGGCGGCTGGCGATCGACGGATGGCTGGGTTCGCGGCTTCTCATGACCGGTCACGCGGGTTCCGCCGGCGCGTAGCCCAGGCTCTTGTCGACCACGTTGAGGAGCGGTTCGCCGCGCTGGAACCGATCGAGATTGCGCGTGAACAGATCGACGATGTCGCGCTGCCATCCGGTGTGGTCACCTGACATGTGTGGCGAGATGATGAGGTTTGGCACATCCCAGAGCGGCGAGTCGGCCGGGAGCGGTTCCGGGGCCATGACGTCGAGGGCTGCCCCGGCAAGGCGCCCCTCGCGCAACGCCGTGCACAGGGCGTCCTGGTCGAGCGTCGATCCCCGGCCGACGTTGATGAGCCGGGCAGCGGGCTTGAGTGCGCCGATTGCCGCGGCATCTACCATCCCGGCTGTCTGCGGGGTGCTCGGCAGCACCATCACGACGTAGTCGGCGTCTGCGAACGACGCTCGCAACCCGTCGGGCGCGGCGATGTCGCCGAAATCGGGATCGCCGCCACGCGGGGTGCGGCCGATACCGCGAACCGACATCCCGAATGTTCGCGCGATCTGAGCGGTCCGGCGCGCGATCGGTCCGACTCCGACCATCACCACGGTCTTTCCCGAAAGCGTCTCGGTCTCGCGCTGCACCCATCGATGCTCGCCCTGGTGCTGGAACGTCGCGTACAGGTCCTTGCTGAGTGCGAGCATCAGCCCGATCGTGTACTCGGCGAGCGCCTCGTCAAAGACGTAGCGCGAATTGGTGAGCACCACACCGCTCGCGATCAGCTCGGGGAAGAGCACTCGCTCGACGCCCGCGGTCCCCACGTGAATCCAGCGGAGCCGCGTGAAGTCGCTCCAGTGGTCGCGCACGTAGCCACTGCGGACATTCCACACCAGCAGCGCCTCGGCGCCGGCCGCCTCTGACGGCGGCTGGGTCGACGGATCGAGGAACACGTAGCGAACACCTGGACGCGGCTCCAGGAGGTCGCGGCTTGGCGGCTCGCCTTCGACGACGCCGACCAGCAGAAGTCACGGCCTCACCCAGCGGGCATCGATCGGGTGGATCGAACCGCCGTCGGGGTGGAAGGCCCCACTGGTCGCACCGTCATACTCTCTCATGGCGATTGGCACAGTGATTGGCTCAGTGATCGGCTCAGTGGAGGAGTCCAGGACACCATGACCGTTCAAGTCGCGCAGAGCCGGATGACCAGCGAAGAGATCGCGCGGTTGTCGAAGGAGCACACGTTCTTCTCGTGGTCGGTGCAGGGCGCCGTTGACCCGATCGCTGTCGATCATGCTGAAGGCGTCTGGCTGTTCACGCCCGAAGGCAACCGCATTCTCGATTTCAACAGCCAGCTGATGTCCGTGAACATCGGTCACGGCGACCGGAGGGTTGTCGACGCCATCGTCGAGCAGGCCACCAGGCTGCAGTTCGTCCAGCCTGCGTTCGTCACGGAGATTCGCGCGCGTCTTGGCGAGAAGCTGACCGGGCTGCTGCCCGGCGACCTCGACAAAGTCTTCTTCACGCTCGGCGGTGCCGAGGCGATCGAGAACGCGATCAAGATCGCCCGGCAGTACACCGGCCGGTACAAGATCCTCGCTCGCTACCGGGCGTATCACGGGGCCACGATGGGAGCGATGACGCTGACCGGCGACCCGCGCCGCTGGGCGACGGAGCCGGGCCTTGTCGGCGTGGTCAGGTACCCGGACACGCATCGCTGGGGAGAGCCGGCGCCGCGGCCCGTCGAGGAGAGCCTCCGCGGGCTCGAGGACGTGATCATGTACGAAGGCCCGCACACGATCGCGGCGGTCTTCCTCGAAACCATCGTCGGCACCAACGGCATCCTCATCCCGCCGGACGGCTACATTCAGGGCGTTCGGGAGCTCTGCGATCGCCACAACATCCTCATGGTCGCCGACGAGGTGATGGCCGGCTTCGGCCGCACCGGCAGGTGGTTCGCCATCGAGCACTGGAACACCGTCCCCGACCTGATGACGATGGCGAAGGGCCTGACCTCCTCGTACCTGCCGCTGGGTGGCGTCGCCATGCGCCGGCACATCGCCGAGAAGTTCGAACTCGATGATGTTCTACGGAGGACTCACCTACTCGAGCCACCCCATCTCACTTGCCGCGTCGCTGGCGACCCTGAACGTGTACGAGGAGGACCACCTCATCGAGCACGCCGCCGCGATGGACTCGGTGATGCGCGCGCACCACGAGCGGCTGGCCGCGAAGCATCCCAGCGTCGGTGCCCA
The DNA here is from genome assembly GCA_963756075.1 of Candidatus Dormiibacterota bacterium. Lineage (GTDB taxonomy): Bacteria > Chloroflexota > Dormibacteria > Aeolococcales > Aeolococcaceae > Palsa-851. Next base: position 122,843 of record CAVWMH010000006.1, read on the forward strand.
CCGCAACCTCGGGCTGTTCGGCATCCTCGACCTGGTGCGCAGCCATGACCCGTACACGCCGATGACCAACTTCAACGCGACCAGCGAGGAGATGGCCGCCGTCGGCAGGTATCTTCGCGAACACGGCGTGTACACGATGGTCTCGAACAACTCGATCCACACCAATCCGCCGCTCTGCATCAGCGAGGAGGACCTTGCGTATGGATTCGAGGTCATCGACGGCGCACTCTCGATCGCGGACCGGGCCGTCCAGCGCTAGGGCCTGAACGCGGCCGCGGACTCTCACTCGTGAGCAGCGACGACGCCGAACGCGCACGCCTTCGTGACGATCCAGCCGGCTGGCGGCGCTGGGGGCCGTACCTCAGCGAGCGCGCCTGGGGGACCGTGCGTGAGGACTACAGCGCAAACGGGGACGCCTGGAACTACGTGTCGCACGATCAGGCGCGGTCGCGAGCCTTTCGATGGAGCGAGGAGGGCCTCGGCGGGATCTGCGATGAGCACCAGTTGCTGTGCCTTGCGTTCTCGTTCTGGAACGGCGTCGATCCCATCCTCAAGGAGCGGATCTTCGGCCTCACCGGACCGCAGGGAAATCACGGCGAGGACGCCAAGGAATACTGGTGGTACGTCGACTCGACGCCGACCCACTCATGGATGCGCTGGCGCTACCTGTATCCCCAGGTGTCGTTTCCCTACGACGATCTGATCGCGGAGAACGCGCGGCGTGGTCAGCTCGACCCCGAGTACGAGCTTGCCGACACCGGCGTGCTCGACGGCGGTTTCTGGGACATCACCGTCGATTACGCGAAGGAGGCCCCGGAGGATCTCGTGATCGAGCTGCGTGCGCGCAATGCCGGCGCCACCACGCAAACCCTGCACGTCCTCCCGACGCTGTGGTTCCGCAACACCTGGGCGTGGGGCATCACCGACACGGTGCCGGTGCTGCACGTCGAGGACGGACGCGTCGTCGCCGATCACACGGTCGTGGGGCGGATGTTCCTGACCGGCGACGGCGACCACACAACGCTGGTATGCGACAACGAGTCCAACGCGCAACGCCTGTGGGGATCGGCGTCACGGAGCAGCTTTCCCAAGGACGGCATCAACGACCACGTGGTCGGCGCGGCGACCACCGTGAATCCTGCGCAGGTCGGGCACCAAGGCGGCCCTCCACTATCTCTTCTCGATCGATCCCGGACAGACGCGCCGTGGTCAAGCTCCGGTTCGGCCGCCGCGAAACCGACGCAGCTGCCGGCGCATCGGCTGCGCTCGAGCTCCGCCGCGGCGAAGCCGACGCCTTCTACGCCGGCCTCATGTCCGACGGGCTCACCACCGACGAACGGTTGGTTGTCCGTCAAGCGCTCAGCGGCATGCTGTGGGGCAAGCAGTTCTATCACTACAACGTGACGCGGTGGCTCGACGGCGATCCGGCCGAGCCACCGCCACCCCGGAACGCCTCACGGGACGCAACGCCGGATGGCGTCACGTCGACACGGCGGACGTGCTTTCCATGCCCGACAAGTGGGAATACCCGTGGTTCGCCGCCTGGGACCTGGGCTTTCAGTGCGTCGCGCTCGCGCATGTCGATCCCGAATTCGCGAAGGGGCAGCTCATTCTGCTCTGCCGCGAGTGGTACATGCACGCCAACGGCCAGCTGCCCGCGTACGAATGGTCGTTCGACGACGTGAACCCACCGGTGCACGCGTGGGCCGCGCTGCGCGTCTTCGAAATCGACGGCGCGACGGACTACCGGTTCCTCGCCCGCGTCTTCCACAAGCTGCTCATCAACTTCACGTGGTGGGTCAATCGCGAGGATGCCGAGGGCAACAACATCTTCGAGGGCGGGTTCCTGGGGCTCGACAACATCGGCCCCTTCAATCGCTCGGCGCTGCTTCCCGCGGGCGGGCACCTCGAGCAATCCGACGGGACCGCCTGGATGGCGATGTACTCGCTCAACCTCCTCGAGATGGCCCTGATCCTCGCTACCTTCGATCGCACCTACGAGGATGTCGCGACCAAGTTCTTCGAGCATTTCGCGGGAATCGCAACCGCGATGAACGAGCAGGGACTCTGGGACGAGGATGCGGGCTTCTATTACGACAGCTGGCATCTCGCCGACGGCACCCGCGTCCCGATCCAGGCGCGCTCCATCGTCGGGCTGATCCCACTCTGCGCCGCGACCACCCTCGGTCACGAGACATTGCGCAGACTTCCCGATTTCGCGGCGCGGCTTCGACTGTTCATCAAGCTCAAGCCGCGCTACGCCGCCGCCGTCTCGCTCGACGTCGAGGACACCGAGCGCGAGAGCCGCCTGCTCGCCATCGTCGACGCAGACCGGCTGCGCCGCATCCTGGAGTACGCGCTCGACGAAGGCGAATTCCTCAGCGACCACGGGCTGCGAGCGCTGTCGCGATATCACGCCGACCATCCACTCGATGTCGACCTGGGTGGCGCCGTCGCGCAACTCGACTACGAGCCCGCGGAGTCGACCTCGCGTCTCTACGGAGGCAACTCGAACTGGCGTGGGCCGGTCTGGTTTCCGGTCAACCACCTGATCATCGAGGCGTTGCGCGTGTACCACCGCTTTCTCGGCGATGCGTGGACGGTCGAATATCCACGCGGGTCCGGGCGCCAGGCGCACCTCGGTGAGGTCGCGGACGACATCGCGGCGCGGCTTGCCTCGATCTTCCTCACCGGCGCCGGCGGGGTGCGCCCGGTGGTGGCCGGCATCAAGCTCTACACGCGCCCCGACCTCGCGGATGCCATCCCGTTCCACGAGTACTTCCATGCCGAGACGGGCCAGGGGCTCGGCGCCTCGCATCAGACCGGCTGGACGGGCCTCGTCGCCGATCTGCTGCTGCGCCGAACCCGTGCGCGCGATCGCTATGACATCGCATCGCTGTCCGACCGCCCGGCTACACTCGGCTGAGTCATGGAGTCGCGCAACCGGGTTCACGGCACGCTTGCAGCCGCGGTCACGCCGCTCACCGGCGTTGACGGTTCCATCGACGGCGATGGCATCGGCGCCGTGGTGGACTTCTACGCGCGTGCCGGTCTCGACGGCATCCTGGCGCTCGGCACCACGGGCGAGGGAGTCCTCTTCTCCCTCGACGAGCGGCGGTTTGCGGCTGACGAATTCGTTGCGTCGGCTCATCACCGGCTCGCCGTGGTGGTGCACTGCGGCGCGCAGACGACCCATGACACAGTCGTTCTCGCCGAGCACGCGGCGAGCCATGAAGCCGCCGGGGTCGCGGTGATCCCGCCGCCGTACTTCGCCCTCGACCCAGAGGCGATCTGGCGGCACCTCGATGCCGCCGCGCATGCGTGCGCGCCGCTGCCCTTCTACGTGTACGAGTTCGCTCCTCGAAGTGGCTACGCCGTTCCCATCGACGTCATCGAGCGGTTGCGATCCACGGCACCAAACCTCGCGGAACTCAAGGTCTCGGACTCGCCGTTCGAGAGCGTCAGGCCCTACCTGCTTCCGGGACTCGACGTGTTCATCGGGGCAGAGGGGCTGATCGCCGAGGGCATGGCGTTGGGAGCTGCTGGATCGGTCTCAGGGATCGCCGCCGCGCTACCGGAGCTGACCATCGACGCGGTCGAGTCCCGCACCCCGGAGGCGAGCGCTCGAGTGGCGCGCGTGCGGTCAATGATCGAGCCGTTTCCATTCCACTCTGCGCTGAAGTTCATCCTCCAGCGCCGCCGCGTTGCGATCGAGGACGCGGTCAGACGGCCGCTGCGAACGTTGAGCGACGATCAGCGCGATGCGCTGCGGACCGTGATGGACGACCCGGCGGGAGAGATCGCGGGGATCCTGGCGGGCGTGGCACCGCACAGCTGACCAGAACCACGTTCACGGGCCACGTTGGCGGTCTGCGCAGTTAGAGCACGGCTGTCTCGACAACGGCTCCGGGCTCGGCAAACCGTGAAAACCGGAGCGGATGCATGTCAAAGGTCGTGCACCGTCCGTCGGTGATCAACTCGGTCACGGCCTGTCCCGCCGCAAACGAATGCATGATCCCGTGGCCGCCGAATCCCACACATTGAATGAACCAAGGGGCCGTCGGCGTGGCGTCGATGATGGCGTGGTGGTCGGGCGTTTCGGGGTACAGACCGGCCCAGCATTTCCGCGGGCTGATGGGCACATCCTCGAGAAACGGAAACCGATTGCCGATGCGCGCGGCAACGGCATCGAGGAAGGCCGGATCGAATGCCGTGTCCATGCTGGGTGGATCGGCAGGGTCGGAGAAGCCGATGAGAAAGCCGGCACCCTCTCGACGGATGAGCACCCCGGTGTCGTTGTCGACGCACATGGGGATCGCAGCCGGAAACCCGGCAACGGCCTCGGTGCATGCGAGATTCCTCCTGCGCGCAGTCACGGGAAGGTCGACGCCGGCTGTTGCCGCCAGCTCACGCGCAAACGGCCCCGCGGCGTTGACGACGAACTCCGCCTCGATATCGCCCGACGAGGTGCGCACCCTGGCGGGCGTTCCTCCTGCCACTTCGAGCACCTCAGTGCCGAGAAGAAACGTGGTCTCGGCACGCCGGCACGCTGCCGACAGCGCGGTCGCGACCCCGTGCGGGTCGACGATCCCGTCGTCTGCGCAGAACGTCGCCGCCGTCAGCCCGTCGACCTTGATGAACGGTGCGATGTCGATGACCTCGCGGGGTGACAGCCAGCGCACATCGACGCCGAGTGAACGCTGCAGCTCCCAGCCGCGTCGGAGCGCGATCTCGCCCGCGTCCGTCCCGGTCAGGAAAAGGTAGCCGACCGGTCGGAAGCCCACCTCGGCGCTCTCCGTCTCGTGCAGCTGGCGAAGCTTCGCGATCGTGAACTGCGAAAACGCGACGTTCACCGCGGTGGTGAACTGCGCTCTGACGCCCCCATTGGCCCGGCTGGTGGATCCCATCCCCACCGATGCATTGCGATCGACGACCACGACACTGTCCACGCCGGCACGTCGAAGTTGCAGGGCCACCGCAAGACCGATCGCTCCTGCGCCGATCACCACCACCCGGGCGCGGCGAACGTCCCTCGCCGCGAGCGGACCCGCCGAGCTACCGGACTCCCGGCTCACCGGCTACCGCTGCGTGGGTCGGGCCTGCAACTGGGCGACGGGCAGACCGCGAATGGAGGCATCCAGCAGCTCCACAGGGTGCACCACCGGCAGCGGATGTCCGGCCCGGCGCAGCGCTGCCTGAATCTGGAGCAGGCAGCCACCATTGCCGGCGGTGAGCAGCTCCGCGCCACTCGCGACGACGTTGGCTGCTTTGCGATCGCCCAGGTCATCTGCGGCCCGCGGGGCAACGAGGTTGTAGATGCCGGCGCTGCCACAGCAGACGTCGGACTCCGTGAGGTCGGCGACTTCCAGGTCCGGGATGCGGCCGAGCACGGCGCGCGGCTGGAGACGCACGCCCTGCGCGTGCGCGAGGTGGCACGCGTCGTGGTATGCAACGCGCACCGGCAGCGAGTGAAGGCGCGCCGGCAGCTGCACGTCGAGCTCCGCGATGACCTCCATGACGTCGCGAACCCTGGCCGAAAACGCTGCCGCGCGCGACGCCCAGAAGGGATCGTCAGCGAGGAGCGCTCCATATTCCTTCATCGCCGATCCGCACCCCGCGCTGTTGACGACGATGCAGTCGATATCGAGAGCCTCCATCTGGGCGATGAGATTGCGCATCCGCCGCAACGCGGGCTCCTCGCGGCCGGCATGGATCTCGAGCGCACCGCAGCAGCTCTGGAGCGGAGGGACCAGGACTTCACAGCCGTGGGCGGCGAGCACCCGCGCGGTCGCTCGATTGACGTGCGTGAAGAACGCGTCCTGCACACACCCGGTGAGCATCGCGACGCGCCTGACACGCTGTCGTCGTGGTCTGAGATGGCGCGGCGTCCGTGACCTGACATCGGCGAGGCGCAGCGATGGCGCCATGTCGTCGAGACGGCGCACGGTCCTGGGGACAAGGCGCTGCAGCGGCTTCATCCGCAGCACCTTCCGGAGTCCGAGAGCCTGCGTGAGCGCAACGGCGGAGGCGAGGGTGCGCATGCGTCGTGGGTTGGGGAGCACCGTGAACAATGCCGCGCGTGACGCTCGAACGTGCCACGGACGAGTGAAGTGCCGCTCGATCTGCGGGCGGACCTGTTCGACGAGACGGTTGTACTGCACACCCGACGGGCAGGCATCCACGCAGGCCATGCAGCCGAGGCACGCGTCCCAGTGGCGCACCACCTCCCGATCCATGCCGATCTCGCCGCGACCGGCGAGATCCATGAGCAGGATCCGACCTCGAGGAGAATCCATCTCCTCGCCCCAGAGCAGGTAGGTCGGACACGCGGGAAGGCAGAAGCCGCAATGGACGCAGTCCGCGATCAGCGCCGGATCCGGGGGGTGATGATCGTCAAAGGCGGTTGTCACTGCGTCCGGACGGGTGCGGCCCAGGAACTCGAGGCGGACCGGAGCTCACGGCAGTCACGTCAGATGCCACCAAGCTGGCGGCCCGGGCTCAGGGTCCGAGTGGGGTCCAGCTGCCGCTTCACCGAGCGCATCAGATCCAGCGCGACGTCATCCTCGATGTCGCCCGAGACGATCACGTCGCCACGTCTGACGATCAGGCGGCCGCCGGCTGCGCGTACCGCGGTGGTCACCGTCGTCAGCGCCTCCGGAGCGAAGCGCACCTCGCCGGTGCCGAGCAGGGGGCGCAGCGCCAGTGCGTCGCACGTAGCAGTCATAGACGGCAGAAACTCACCGACGCGGGAAGGGAGCACAGCGACCGCGGCCACGATGCCGGCACCGCTCCACGGCGACCCCGCAACCGCGTCCGTCAATGCTGTCACCTCATCGTCGGCGAGGATCCGTCCGCCCAGCTCACGGACCACTCGCTCGGCCTGAGTCGTTGCCCCGAGCTCTGAGCTGTCGAACCGCGCCAGGACGACGCCCTGGGGCCAGTGCAGATCGACGACGCTGGGCGTCACCTGGAGCCGTCCGATCCGGGTCGCAAAGTCGCTGAGCTCGGTCACCGAGCGCGACTGGAGGACGACGGTGCGCGACGCCGCCGGCAGCGGGTGGAGACGGAACGCCACCTCGGTGAGCACGGCAAGCGTGCCCAGCGATCCCACCAGCAGCTTGGCGACATCGAATCCTGCGACGTTCTTGACGACCTTGCCGCCGCTCCGCCCCACGGTGCCGTCGGAGAGAACAAAGCTGGCGCCGATCACCAGGTCCCGGGGCGTGCCGAAACGCGTGCGCAGCGGCCCGCTTGCGGCGGTGGCGACCACGCCGCCGATGGTCGCGCCGGCACCGTGGGGTGGGTCGAGCATGAGGCGCTGCCGGAAGCCGCGGGCTCCGGCCAGGCGCTCCTGCAGGCTATCGAGCGTCATTCCCGCGCGGACGACGCAGACGAGGTCGGCCGGCTCGTGGTCGACGATCCCCTCGATTCGTGCGGTGGAGAGCACGACGTCGCACCGCTCCGGCGGGGCCCCCCAGTCGATCTTTGTCCCGCCACCCCGCGCGACGACTGCGAGCCCGCGCGCGCGGGCGGCCGAGAGCACTGACGCGACCTCCTGCTCATCTGCGGGCGCGACGACCAGGCTGGGCACGACACCGCCGACGGCGTCGCCGGCATCGGCGGTCCGGACATGCTCCGCGCCGACCAGTTCCGTGAAGAGATGCAGCTCCTGCGCCGCGGAGACCATCAGAGGCGGTCCGCCAGCCCGGCCATCTCGATCGCGTGCGGGCGGTACATCCCCGGAACCTCCCCACAGAGCCGTGGAGTGGGGAGTGCCTTGCCCGGATTGCAGAGGTCGCTGGCGTCGAAGGCGTCGCGGACCCGCCCCATGACGGCGATGGAGCCGGGGCTGAACATCTTCGGCATGTAGCAGGCCTTGTCGGAGCCGACGCCGTGCTCACCGGTGATCGAGCCGCCGGCGGTGATGCACGAACTCGAGGATCAATCCGGCAAGCTCGAGCGCGCGCGCCCCTTCCCCGGGCTGGGAGTCGTCGTAGAGCACCAGCGGGTGAAGGTTGCCGTCGCCGGCGTGGAAGACGTTGGCGACGCGCAGCCCGTATGTCCCCGACAGCGCGGTGATGGATTCGAGCACGTCGCGGAGCCGGGTTCGCGGGATGACCCCGTCCTGGACGTAGTAGCTGGGGCTGATCCGCCCCATCGAGGCGAATGCGGCTTTGCGCGCCTTCCAGATGAGCGCGCGCTCCGCGTCGGTGGCGGCCACCCGTGACTTCGTGGCGCCGCTCGCGGTGCAGATGTCGAGGACCTGGTGGAGGAACTCGCCGGACTCGACGGCGGGCCCGTCGAGCTCGACGATCAGCGCCGCCCCGCAATCCGGATAGCCCGCGTGGACGATCTCCTCGCATGCCTGGATCGCCAGCCGATCCATCATCTCGATCGCTGCCGGTGTGATGCCGGCGGCGATGATGCGCGACACCGCCTCGCCCGCATCACCCATTGTCGAGAACGCCGCGAGGACGGTCTCCGTCGACTCCGGGACTCGCACGATCCGGAGCGTGATCTCGGTCACGATGCCGAGCGTCCCTTCGCTGCCGATCACGATGCCCAGCAGGTCGTAGCCCGCGGCGTCACGCACTGATCCGCCGAGGTGCGCGACCTCGCCGCGTGCGGTGACGAACGTCGCAGCGAGGACGTGGTGCGTGGTGAACCCGTACTTCAGGCAATGCGCTCCGCCGGAATTCTCCGCGACGTTCCCACCGATGGTGCAGACCTGCTGCGACGATGGATCCGGAGCGTAGAAGTACCCGAGCGGCCGTACCGCTCTGCTCACCTCGAGATTGGTCACGCCGGGCTGGACGGTCACCTGGAGATTCTCGAGGTCGATATCGAGAATCGCTCGCATGCGGCTGAGACCGATGACGACACCATCGGCGACGGGGAGCGCCCCGCCGGAGAGCCCGGTGCCGGCGCCGCGCGCGACAAACGGCACATTCGCCTCGACGCAGGCGCGCACCGCCTGTGCCACCTGCTCGGTCGCCACCGGGAGGACGACGGCCGCGGGGGACACCCGCCGTCCAGTGAGCCCATCGCATGCATAGGTCTGCATGGCCGCGGGAGCGGTGATGAGCCCGTCGTCGCCAACCGCTGAGCGCAGATGTTCGAGCAGTCCGGCCTCAAGCATGAGCGGATCCATGCTGCCACACCAAGCGTGCCCATCGGGTTGGTCTGGCTTCGGCCGTCCGAATATGGAGGAGCGGCCGCCGGCCCTCTCAACCGCGACGCGGATGGCTTCTAGATGGAGTCGCGGCGGAAGGCGGCGATGACGATGGGCGCGTCCTCGCGCACCGAGACATCGGTGCCGTCGGAAAAGGAGATTCGCGTCGATCCCGAGGCGACCTGTCGAACCTGGGTCACCGCGTCCACGTTGATGTATGTGGACGACTCGTCGGTACTCAGGTGGAGCACGACCCATTTCGCCATATCTCGCAGTCTATCAACCGATCGCCGTGCGCCCGATACGCGAAGGACACGAAGTGACGGCTGTATGCACATGAGCCAGCCGCAGACGGCTGGGTGACGGTTGTCACAGTGTTGAACGAGCGTCGTTGACCGCTCCGAGTAAGTACGCTGTCGAACAGACGGACGTCTCTGGGCACTGCAGATTGAGGTTTCCGAAGAACCATCGGACGCTGATCGCCGCCGGCCGAGGGCACCTCGCACCATCAGGTCGGGCGAGCAGGTCGCGCCGATCAAAGGAGACTCTGACCGTGACCATCCGTAGCGCACGGTTGCAGACTCGACGGGTCTAGGTTCGACGTGACACCTCGTCGAGTCTTCGTAGCGGTGACCGGCGCCGTGCTCGCTCTCATCGTCATCCTCGTCACTCTTTCGCTGCTCGGCATCGGCGGCAACGCGTTCGAAGACAGGATCCACAACGTTGCAGAGGTCACTGCCGGGTTGTTTGCCGCCGGCATCGCGCTGCTGGCGGCAACCAGGTCGCGCGGCCGACGGCGAGCGACGATGCTGTGCTGGTCGGGGTATGGGCTGCTCACCGCCATCTGCGACTGGAACGCGCTCGCCGCCCACCACGGAGCGGCACTCCTGTCGCTGTCGAACGTCGCATTCCTCGCACAACTTCCGCTGGGGCTGCTCGGCGCGATGATCTTCGTCCGAGTTGTGTCATCCCGACTCGCGAACATCGTCGCGGTCTGTGACGGCCTGCTCATGGGTGGTGGGCTGCTCATGGTCGGTCTGGCGACCGGCTATTTCCGCCTGTTCGACGGTCCGAATGCCATCGTCGTGAACATCGTGAGCCTTGCGCAGCCGGTTGCCGACGTGGTCATCCTCACGCTCGTCGCCACGGTGGTGATGAGAGTCGGACCGAAGACACGCCCTGTCGGCCTCCTGATCGGCGCCGCGATTCTCGGCATCGGCACGGCAGACGTCGAGTTGACTCACCAGATCGGCATCGGTGTCCATGCGCCCGGGTCGGTGTTCGCAAACGGCTGGATCGCAGGGCTCTTCTGCCTCGGCATCGCAGCGCTTTACATCCTGTGCTTTCGCCGGCAGGCGGAAGCGAGGGTGATTCACGCGACGACAACCAGGACGGGGCTCTGGGTTCCCATCGTTCCGGTGGCGGTGACGTCTGTTTTCGCGGTCGTTCTGCACTCGGATCGATCCGGGATCACCGACGTGTTGCTGTGGGTCATGCTCGCCCTGGTCGGGTTGACCCTGGCCCGCATGTATCTCGCGCTGCACATGAATCTCGGACTCGGCCACGCACTTGCGCATCAGGCATCGCACAACTCGCTCACGGGACTGCCCAATCGCACGCTGATGCGGCGCCGTCTCGAGCACGAGCTTGCTGTCCTCGGGACGGGGGAACAGTCCGTGACGTTGATGATGCTCGACCTCGACGGCTTCAAGGCGGTCAACGACACGTACGGGCACAGCACCGGGGATCAGGTGCTGGTGCAGGTTGCTCAGCGCATCGTCAACAGCGTCCGGGGTGTCGACACCGTCGCTCGCCTCGGCGGCGACGAGTTCGCCGTCCTTCTGACCGCCTGCCCCGGCGATCAGGTTCCCGTCCTGGCTCGCCGCGTGCTCGCCGCGCTGGAGCTCCCGGTGAAATTGAAGACGATCAGCGTCGGGGTCGGCGCCAGCATCGGTATCGTCACCGGCGTTGTCGGCGACACCGCCGACGAGCTGCTCCGCAATGGCGACCTGGCCATGTACACCGCCAAAGCCGCAGGCGGCAACGGGTTCGCAGCCTATAAGCCACAGATGCACAGCGCGATCGCCGAACGCGTCCGCGTCGAGAACGGATTGCGGACAGCGTGGCTCACCGGCGACCTGCTCGTGCACTATCAACCGATCGTCGACATCGCCAACGGGCGGATGGTGTCGGTCGAGGCCCTCGCGCGATGGAAGCATCCCGACGGTGACGTGATAGCGCCGGACGTCTTCATCCCGATTGCGGAGCAGACCGGCCTGATCATTCCGATCGGTGCGCGCGTTTTGAATGAGGCCTGCCAGCAACTCGCGAGCTGGCAGCGTGATTACGGTGAAGCCGCGGACATCACCATGAGCGTCAACCTGTCACCGCGCCAACTCTATTCGGACGACCTCGTGGCGATCGTCGAGGAAGCGCTGCGCACCGCCGGCATCGAACCTCGACGCCTCATCCTCGAGGTGACGGAGACGGCGGTCATGGACGACATGGACAGCTCGATCCGGATTCTCAGCCGGCTCAGGGCACTGGGCGTCGAGATGGCGATCGACGATTTCGGGGTCGGGGCATCCTCGCTCGCGAGGTTACGCCGTCTCCCGGTGGCCGTCGTGAAGATCGACAAGTCGCTCGTGGATCACGTCCCCGACGGGCATGTTGCGAGCGCGCTCCTGGACGCGGTCGACGGCATGGTCAGAGCCCTGCAGTTGAAGTCGATCATCGAGGGCGTCGAGCGCGCCGACCAGGCGAAGCATCTCCGCGAGTCCGGGTTCGGGTTCGCCCAGGGCTTCTACTACGCCAGGCCGATGGACGCGGCAGGGATCGAGAGCTCGCTGGCCTCCGCCCGGGCGGCGGATGGCGGCCGCGCCGTGTTTCCTGTTGATGCGGCAGACGATCCGATCGCGCGCCGCGAGTCAACGGGGCGCGTGCTGGTCGTCGATGATGATCATGCCGTCGGCGTGACCGCGTGCCGGATCCTCGAGCGGCACGGCCTGCGCACGGTGCTCGTGCCAACCATCAGGGAGGCGAGGGCGGAGCTGTCGCACAGCACCGACGTGATGGTGGTCGACATCGGCATGCCGGATGGCGACGGCTGGGACCTCATCAGCCACGTGCGCGCGAGCGCCATGCATGCACGCATGCCGATGGTCGTGATGACCGGATTGCTCGACAGCGCTGAGGTGCTCAATCGTGCGTACGACCTCGAGTGCGAATACCTGGGCAAGCCGTTCGCAGCGGAGGCGCTGATCGCGAAGATCGAATCTGCGCGACGCATGACGGGTGATGCCCGCACGTCCGTCGAAACCGAGTCGAAGCCCGGCGCCGAGAGACGCACGTCGCGTGAAACCGGCGCCCCACGGCACGCCGCCTGATCGGATCGGTCCCGGTGGGAAAATGGGTGCGGTGTCTCGTCAGATCCGGTTCGGTTACAAGGTCTCGGCAGAGCAGTTCAGCCCGTCCGACCTGCTCGAGTTCACCGTGCTGGCTGAGCAATGCGGCTTCGACACCGCCGCGATCAGCGATCACTTTCAGCCCTGGCGGCACACCGGTGGGCACGCCCCGTTCTCGCTGGCGTGGCTGGGTGCCGCAGGCCAGGCGACCACCCGTATTGCGCTCGGGACCAGCGTCCTCACTCCGACGTTCCGATACCACCCGGCGATCGTGGCTCAGGCGATGGGCACGCTCGGCGTCCTGTTCCCCGGTCGCATCTGGCTCGGGGTGGGGACCGGGGAATCGATGAACGAGGCGCCGCTCGACATCGACTGGCCGGACTCGAAGGAACGGTTCGCGAGGCTCAAGGAAGCTGTCGCGCTCATCCAGACCCTGTGGACGAGCGACCGCGTCACGTTCGAGGGCACCTACTACCGAACCCGAAAGGCGACCATCTACGACCGTCCCGACACGCCGATTCCGATCTACATCGCAGCCGCGGGGGCGTCAGCCGCACGGCTCGCAGGCCGCATCGCGGACGAGACTCATCTGCACGAGCGGCAAGGGCATCGAGCTGTACGCGGAGACGCTGCTCCCGGCGGTGATGGACGGTGCGCGCGCCAGCGAACCGCGATCCGGCCCAGGTGGAGTTGGCCATCGAGATGAAGGTCTCGTTCGACACCGACCGCGACAGGGCTCGAGAGGACACGCGCAACTGGGCGGCGCTGGCGCTGTCTCCCGAGGAGAAGACCGGCGTCGAGGATGCGGTCGAGATGGAGCGCCTTGCCGACGCTCTGCCCACCGACAGAGCAGCCGGCCGCTGGATCGTGTCGTCAGATCCAGACGAGCATGTGGAACGGATCCGTCCCTACCTCGACCTCGGCTTCACCCATCTCATCTTTCACGCCCCCGGCACTGATCAGCGCCGGTTTCTCCGGCTGTATGCCAACGACGTGCTCCCACGTCTCCGCGGTCTCACCGCGAGCCATGCGTGAGGGCCCGCGCCGGCCTCAGCCCTGTTCGGTCGGTCCGCTGCGATCCACGGTGATGCGGATCAGCACGCGCTCGTCGCGGGTCATGGCGTCGCGATACTCCTGCCAGTCGGGATGCTCGCCACTCACGCGGCGGTAGTAGTCGACAAGCGGCTCCATCGCGTCGGGAAGGCTGACGACCTCGACATCGCCTTCCACGGTGAACCAGCTGCCGAAGAATCGTTCGCTGAGCACGCACACGGCAGCGCGCGGCCTGCGCCGGAGGTTGCGGGTCTTCACCGCGCCCTCGCGGGTGCTGATGACGACTCGATCCGCGGCGTCGACCGTCGCGAGCACCGGAGAGAGCTGCGCCTGACCGTCACGCCGATAGGTCGCGAGCACGACCCGCGGGTTTCTGCGCAGGAATTCGAGCGCGGCATCATGAGCCATCGGCCGACTCTAAGGTGTGGAGCAGCGATGCTGCCAGGCGTCGCTCACCGTCGGTGCCCTCCATGACGATGTCGTCAACGACCGCGCGCATCCCGAGCGCACGGATGGCCTCGAGCATCGGCGAGTCGATGCGGTCGATCACGATGCGGGCGGCGACCCCGGCGTAGCGGCGTGCCACGCCCAGCGCGGTCGCCTCTTCGCCCATCTGGCGGAGCATCTCCACGGTCGGTCCCTTGAGGGACCGGCCGCCGACAACCGGCGAGACAACGGTCACCCGATCACGGTCGAGGGAGTCGCCGAGAACCGCGAGTATGGGGTCGACGCTGAGCAGTGGATTCGAGGGTCCGATGAGCACAGCATCGGCGCTGGTCACCGCCGTGACGGCTTCCGGCGAGGGGCGGGCCGAACTCGATCCCAACGAGGCGCATGCCTTGCACGACTGGAGCACACCGTTCTCGCACGAACCATTCCTGCATGCTGAATTCACCGGCATCGGTCTGGATGCGCGTGCGCACCGGGTTGTCGCTCATCGGGACGACGTTGACACCGATCCCGAAGCTCCGGGCCAGATGCGCCACCGCCTCGGTCAGACGCAACCCGCTACGCAACAACGCCGCTCGTAGCAGGTGCACGCCGATGTCCCGGTCCCCGAGCTGGAACCAGGTCTGCTCGCCTAGGCTGCCCAGCATTGCCTGCGCGTGAAAGGTGTCGTCGAGCACGCCGAATCCTGTTGCGTCGTTGAAGACTCCTGCGAGCCGGTAGAGGATCGCGTCGACGTCGGGGCTCACCAGGAGGCCCCAGAACTCCTCGTCGTCGGCGGTGTTGGCGACGACGGACAGGTCTTCAGGGGGCAGCACTCCGGCGAGGCCTTTCGCCAACCGCGCTCCCCCGGTTCCGCCCGAAAGCAGGGCAACTCTCACCGGAAGAGGTCGAGCTCCGAGGGCCGTACCAGCTGTTGCCCGTTCCCCGGCACGCCTCCGAGGTCGTCGATCCCGTGGACGACGACCACGGGCACGCGGCGGGTCTTGCCCATCAGCAGCTCGGCGGCCGCCGCGAGCTCATCAGCGACGGCGACGACGGTTGCCTGCAGCGGCATGCCGAAGTCGTCGGGGCGGCCGCGATAGTCGAGCATCGCCGGGATCCCCGCCACCCCCAGCGCCACGTTGACGAGCCCCATCCGCCACGCCCGCCCGAAGGTGTCGCTCACGACCACACCGGCGCGCACCCCGGCCAGTGCGTAGATCCGCTCATGGAGAGCGAGCGCACTCGCGTCGCAATCGATCGGCAGCAGGCAGACGTCGTCCGCACCGTCGACGTTGGACCGATCGACGCCCGCATTTGCGCACACGAATCCCTGCCGGGTCTCGACTATCAGGACGCGGTCGTCGCGCACCACGCGGACTGTCTCGTCGAGGACGACCTGGACCATGCGCGCATCGGCGTCGAGCTTGTGCGCCAGAGCGATCGCCCGCTCGGACGGCGTCACGTGGGTGAGCGTGCGGATTCGCCCTTCGGCTTTGGAAACCACCTTCTGGGCAACCACGACCACGTCGCCGCTGCGAAGACTCTCTGCATGTTCAACGATGAGCGCCGCGAGGTCATCCCCTGGACGGATCTCCGGGAGGCCTTCGATACCGCGAAGCTCGAGGTTCACCCGGTGGGCTCGAGCCGCCGCCACGCCGTGAGGTCCGCCGGCTCGTCGAGGTCAAGCGCCAGGCTCGGGTCGTTGTGGACGATGAATCGGCGACCTCTCACCCGTGCCTCTTCAGCGAACTTCGGGAGCGAGGCATCTCCGAAGTGGAGGGAGAAGTCACCGGGCGGACGCAGGTAGAGCGCGTTCGTGCCCCGGCGCCCCTCCGCCGAAGCTGCGACGACGAGGCTTCCGGGGACGTCGGCGTAGGCAAGCAGGCGGCGGATGGCCGCCGAATCGACGAGTGGCAGATCGGAGCTCAAGAGCAGGGCCGACTCGGCGCCTCGGTGCACGACCTCGTTGAGACCCAGCATGGCCGCCGGGTTCTGACCGCTCGGAGAGGGCTCGACGAGAAGCGCCGCGCCGCGCGAGCGGGCGAAATCCGCGGCCTCGGCCGATCCACAGACCGCGAGCGTCGGGGCCAGGGCCACTGCTGCGTCCAGGGCGCGAGCCGCGGTCATCTCGGCAAGCCCGCGCCGGCGCCGGGGCTCCAGGGCGGACGCGAGCCTGCTCTTCGCAGTGGTGAAGTCCTTGATCAGCACCACGATCCAGAACGACGGCGGCATTGGGACTACGCTCCACCTTCGGCGGCCAGCGTCACGTCGGAGCGGTGCGGCGTCTCCACGACGTCTCGACGCTTGAGCACGTTCAGGGTCGTCACCACGGCGATGAGCAGGAGTGCGCCCACGACCTCGATGGGATACAGGGGGAGGCCGAGGCCCACCGGAGCCGGCAGCGAGAAGACGAGAAAGAGCGTGCACGGGTACCCCAGCTCGGCGATCGAGGCGAGCGACGCGGGCGTGCTCGCCAGCGCTCGGTAGTAGAGCAGCATTGCCAGCAGCCCCGGGATGAGTGCGATCCCGATGAAGCTCGGTATCTGCTGCGTCGAGAACGTCCCGAGGTGTCCGCCGCCGACGCCGGTCAGCATGAGGATGAGCAGCACGGGCAGGGCGAGCGTGAACCGCATGGCGGCGGTTGTCACGAACGAGACATTGGAGAGGCTGTAGCGACCGAACACGGTCCCCGAGGCCCAGAGCAGCACGGCGCCGAGAATCAAGACGGCTGCGAGGAGTTGACCGTGCTGCACGGAGGAGAACGGGGCCAGCGGATTCTGCGGGAACACGATCAGGTAGACGCCCGCGATCGCGCACGCGGCGAGCGGCCAGAAGTACGGCTTGCGGCGCTCCTTCAGGAAGATGCGCGCCATCGCGATGCCGAACACCGGCTGGAGCATGTAGAGCAGATACACCTCGTTCTCGACATTGAAATCGGGAGCGGCATGCGCCGGGAACGCGTAACTGAGTGCTTGGGTGAAGAGCACCGTTGCGAACGCCTGCGCGCCGAGCGCGATGATGCCCATGGCGATCCATTGACGAAGCGGGAGATGATGCAACTCGCGCCGCACGCGCCCCGCCACCGGGAGGAAACACAGCGCGATCAGCAGTGACTCGACGAACACTATCTGGCTCGCGGTCAGCTGTTTGGTCAGCGCGGGGCGGAAATACGGGTCGGTCGCCCACATCGCGGCGGCGACGGCGACGGCGAGGGCCCCCATCCTTCCGATCAGCGCGCCGGTCCTTGACGCCACACTCGGACGGCTCTGCTCACGGGGTCGCGCGACCGGCGGATCTTCAACAGGCACCGGTAAATTACACTCGAAAGCACGCATCGCGGCGCCCGTACCCACGGAACATGCGGAGACTCACAGATGCTGTATGGCAGAGAGCACGTCAATCGATACGTCGCGACAGACGGTGAGGAGGGCTACACATGGCGCGAAGGCACCGAGATCCTGATCCTCACAACCAAGGGTCGCACGTCGGGCAAAATGCGCAGCACCCCGCTCATCTTCGGCCGTCACGGAGATGACTACCTGGTCGTCGGTTCCCAGGGCGGCGCTCCGGTGGCGCCCCGGTGGTACCGGAATCTCGTTGCCGACCCCCAGGTGCAGGTGCAGATCAAGGGTGATCGCTTTGCGGCTCACGCGCGCACGGCGACCGCCGAGGAGAAACCCGAGCTGTGGAAGACGATGACCGCCGCCTGGCCGCACTACGACGAGTACCAGAAGCGCACAGAGCGTGTGATCCCAGTTGTCATTCTGACGCGCGACTGATGCGCAGCGGATTGAGGAGCCAACTGTGACCACCACCGTCTCGAGCATCGCCGAGCTGACGGCTCTCACCGGTCAGCATCTGGGCTACTCCGAGTGGCGCGAGGTGACCCAGGAGCAGATCAACACGTTCGCTGACGCAACCGATGACCACCAGTGGATCCACGTCGATCGGGAACGCGCCGCGGCGGGTCCGTTCGGCACCACCATTGCGCACGGATTTCTCACGCTCTCGCTGCTCATCCCGATGTGGAGTGAGATCCTGCATTTTGAGGGGGTACGCCTCGGGATCAACTACGGGCTGAACCGGGTGCGCTTTCCGTCTCCTGTCCCGGTCGGCTCGAGAATTCGAGCGGGCGCAACTCTCGTTTCAGTCGAGACCGTCGCCGACGACAGCTTCCAGATCGTCGTCGACTTCGTCATCGAGCGTGACGGTGCCGAGAAGCCGTGCTGCATTGCGGAGGGGCTGTACCGCTTCTACGTCTGACGTGCGCAGACGGTCGCGTCAGCGCGCTTGCTCAAGGACGCAGGTCGGGAAAATCCTCTTCCCAGTACTCGTTCTCCGCGCGCGCAGGTTCGGTCAACGCACGAAGCTCGGCTTCCCTGGCGCGCAGATCCACGCGGCGTATCTTTCCTGAAATCGTTTTCGGCAGCTCCGCGAACTCGAGCCTTCGGATGCGCTTGTAGCCGGCGAGATTGGCCTGCGAATGCTCGAAGATCGAGCGTGCGATTGTTGCCGATGGCAGGTGGCCGGCTCCCACGGCGATGAAGGCCTTCGGCACTGCGAGGCGCAGCGGATCGGGCGACGGGACGACCGCCGCCTCGGCCACCGCCGGATGCTCGATGAGCACGCTCTCGAGCTCGAACGGCGAGATTCGATAATCCGACGACTTGAAGACGTCGTCCGACCGGCCGACGTACGTGATGTAGCCGTTGCCGTCCCGGGACGCGACATCCCCGGTGTGGTAGAACCCGTCGCGCATCACCTCGGCCGTGTGCGCCTGGTCGTCGCGATATCCCACCATGAGCGCCACCGGTCGCTTCGAGAGATCGATGCAGATCTCACCCGTCTCGCCGTGGGCACCGCTTGCGGGATCGATGAGGTCGATGACATACCCCGGAAGCGGCCGCCCCATCGAGCCCGCTTTGACCGGCTGCCCGGGCGTGTTGCCGACCTGCGCCGTGGTCTCTGTCTGCCCGTAGCCGTCACGGATGGTGAGGCCCCATGCGCGTCGCACCTGCTCGATGACCTCAGGGTTGAGCGGCTCGCCCGCGCTGAGCACCTCGCGAAGTGGCGGGTGCCAGGCACGCAGATCCTCCTGGATGACCATCCGCCACACCGTCGGCGGCGCGCACAGGCTCGTCACCGAGCATCGGGTGAGGGTGTCGAGCAGGCGTCGCGCGGAAAAGCGAGCGGCGTTGAGGATGAGGACGGTCGCCTCGGCATTCCAGGGCGCGAAGACGTTGCTCCACGCGTGCTTCGCCCAGCCCGGAGACGAGATGTTGAGGTGGACGTCCCCGGGCTGCAGACCGAGCCAGTACATCGTCGAGAGGTGCCCCACGGGATAGCTCACCTGCGTGTGCTCGACGAGCTTCGGGTGTGCGGTCGTCCCGGACGTGAAGTACAGGAAGAGCGGATCGGTGGCCGGCGTTGGTCCGTCCGCGGCGAATGCGGTGCCGGCGGCCATGAAGTCGTCGTAACGGACCCATCCGTCAACCGAATCGCCGACAGCGATGCGCGTGAACGTGCCGCTGATCTGCGCAAAGTGACCTGTCTGTGCGGACTCGGCGATGACGTGGGCCACGTGGCCGCGGTCGATCCGGTCCGCGATGTCGGCGGGCGTGAGGAGCGTCGTCGACGGGATCATCACGGCGCCCAGCTTGGTCAGCGCGAGAATGCACTCCCAGAGTGCTATGCGGTTGCCGAGCATGAGCAGGGTCCGGTCGCCGCGGCGCACGCCCTGTCCGCGCAACCATGCGGCAAGTGCATCCGAGCGAGCTGACAGCTCGGCGAACGACAGGCGCGACTCGGCGCCGTCGTCATCGATGATCCACAGAGCAGGGCGGTCATTGCCGGCCGCGATGGTGTCGAACCAGTCGAGCGCCCAGTTGAACCTCTCGGGGTGCGGCCATGCGAAGTCGCGGTACGCGGTCTCGTAATCGCCCCGATGCGAGAGCAGGAAGTCGCGGGCGGCTCTGAATTCCATGGTCAGGCACTCCTCATCTCAAGGGTCTGACCATGGCACGAACGGGTGCGCCCTAGGAAGCCTTCGAGCGAATCGCGCGGGCGGTGTCCATGAGGCGCTCCGCGCGTGCCGGATCCACCCTGCTCCATGTGTCGCCGTTGACCTTGAGGCTCGTGCCGACGATCACGCCGTCGGCGATCGCGAGGATCTCATCGAGCCGCTCCGCGCTCACCCCGGTGTTGGCGAAGACCGGCGTGTCAGGCACCGCGTCCTTGGCGGTGCGCAGGTCGCTCATCGCGAAGGGAACCCCGGCAGAGGGGCCGGAGATGAGGATCGCGTCGACGCCGAGAAACGCGGCGCTGCGGGCGCGATCCGCGATGCCACGACTACCGAGCGCGCTGCTGAACTCCGGCGAGATGTTGTCGAAGAAGGCGACGTCATCGGCTCCGATCGCTGTGCGGTAGCCGGCCAGATCCCCGATCGCGGGGGCGATCACTCCGAGGTCGCTCTCGTACACGCCCGTCAGCACCTCGCGAACGAACGTCGCGCCTGTGGCTCGCGCGACAGCGATGCTCGACTTCGCGTCCCAGAGGATGTTCACACCGAAGGGGATCCGCACCGATGCGCGTAGCTCGCCGATCACGGCCGCCATCGCCGCAACGATCTCCGGCCCGACCACGAGCTGATAGGGAATGTCGTTCTCATTGCAGAAGAGCAGACCGTCGACACCGGCACCCTGGAGGGTCTCGAGGTCGCGGCCGACCACTTCCACCAGGTGGCTTCTGCCGAGCTCGCGATTGTGGCGTGGCCGTCCGGGCAGGCCGGGGAAGTGGAGCATGGCGATGACCGGCTTGGGGGTGCCGAATCGCTCGGCGAGCGACAGCTTCATCCCACCTCCTCAATGCACCGAGGCGCGGTGCTGATCAATGAATGCAATGACGGCTCGATTCCACGGGTCCGGATTCTCCACAAATGCGGCATGTCCTCCCGGGACGATTGCCCAGGATCCGCGCGGCAGCTCCTCGAAGAGCCGGTGGGAGAGCGACAGCCGGATGATGATGTCGTCGTCGGCGGCGATCACCAGCGCCGGTGTGTGCAGCGACCCGAGCCGATCCGTGCAGTCGTGGGTGAGGAGTGCCGCGATCTGCGCCGCAAACGACCAGGCGGGCTGCGGACTCCGCTCCATCTCGCCGAGGATGGTGCTGAGCCGCTCGGGGTGCGCCGCGTAGAACGCTGGACTGAAGACCCACGGTGCCTGCTGGCGCATCATCAACGGCATCCCTCCTGCTTCGGCAATCTGCCCCCAGACGTCAAAGGCGGCCCGAGTGTAGGCATCCGGCTTGGCGTACGTGTTTGCGAGGACGACTGAGCGCAGGTCGGCGGGGTAGGACAACGCATATTCCTGGGCGATCAGGCCTCCCAGGGAAACGCCGACAAGATGGAATTCGGTCAGGCCGAGCGTGTCGGCGAGCGCCTTGGTGTCCGCTGCCATCTCGCGACTCGAATATGGTCCCGGCGGCAGCGACGAACGTCCCACACCGCGGTTGTCGAAGGTGACGACGCGCAGGCCCGCGGCCACCAGCGGATCGACCTGGGCCGCCCAGCCTTCGAGGTCGTCACCCACGCCGCTGATGAGCACGACGGTCTCGGCGCCCTCACCGCTGATCCGGTAGTGGATGTCGACTCCATTGGCGTGCACGACGGGCATGCGCTAGCGCTCCGTCCCGCGGGCGTCGATCGCGCCGCGCCAGAGGTCGACGGATTCGCGCAGGTCGGTGATGACCCGATCGTCAGGATCCTCGAAGCCGGGAATGATCTCGAAGATCAGATCGACGGTCCCCGCGCCCGCGGCTTCGAGGGTGTCGAGGACTTTCCCGGGCTCGATGAGCCCAATTGCGTTGTGCTCCGCCGTGAACGCCCAGTGGTGGTCGGCGATACCGTCCGACTGCTGCAGCTGCACCTCGACGAGCCTGCTGCCGAAGCGTTGCAGCCATGCGTACGGATCCCGTTCCGCGCCCGAGGTCCCGGGTACGCACTGATGCCCGACATCGAGGCAGAGCCGCCAGGGGACGTGCTCGGCGTCGCCATCGGTCAGCAGGTCCTCGATCTGCGCCATGGTCGACGGTTCGCGCACCGCCACCAGGTTCTCGATGAGGAGATACTCGAGTCCGACTGCTTTCGCGTGAGCGGCGATCGCATGGAGGTCGCGTTTCAGACCCTCCCAGCGCTCAGCGCGGCGCTCGGAGTCGCTCCAGTCGGGCACGCTCATCGCACCGACATGGCCCCCGGATGCTCGAGCCCCGAGCGCTGCGGTCAGATCGATGATGCTCCGGTACCACTGCAACGCGGCTTCGCGACGTCCCTGGTCGGGATGCATGAGCAGGTCGAGCGAGTACGCCGACAGACCGGTGAAGGTGGCATGCGCCTGCAGGCCGTTGGCATCGAGTGCGGCGCGATGACGCTCGATGGCGTCGCGGCCTCCGGCAAAGGTGTCGATGCCTTCGACGAGGTCGAGCGACAGCTCGACCAGGTTGAGCCCGAGGTCACTGCGCACGACGGACGCCCAGTCCGCCGGGCGAGGCCATCGTTTGAGTGCGAAGCACGTGTTGATGCCCAGGTTGACGTTCATGGGCGTGTTCCCGGATGAACATGCGACGGAGGCGCATGCGGCGGCACCGCGCCTGCCCCGGTGTGCAGCGTCGTCGAGGAGACGACCGCTCTGTAGTGTTCGTAGATCGGTGCGTATCTGTCGTGATTGGCAGGATCTGGTTCGATGGGCGCCTCGGGCCTGCAGGCGATCGTGACCGCCTGCGCGACATCGGCGTAGATTCCGACGCCCAGTCCGGCGAGCATCGCGACGCCCGACGTGGTGGCATCTCCCGGAATCCGCAGCACGGGAATACCCAGCACGTCCGCCTTGATGTGATTCCAGGTGGCCAGCGAGGCGGGGCGCCCCGAGACGCGCATCTCGGTGGCAGGCGTGCTCGCCGCGCCGAGTCCCTCCACGTGCGCGCGGATGGCGAAGGCGACGCCCTCGAGTGCGGCTCGAGCCAGCGATTTCCGGTCGTGCCGTACCGAGAGCCCGATCATCGCGCCCCGGAGAGTCGGATCGTCACGCTCGCCGTCCCCGAGGACCGGGACGAAGACGAGGCCGTCCGATCCCGGAGCCACGCTTGCAGCTTCGTGGTCGAGCTGTTCGAAATCGGCGGTGCGCAGACGGCCGGACCGGCCGCCGTACGTGAGCGATGCCAGCCAGTCCACCGCCTCGCCCGCCGTGTTGATCCCCACCTCGGTCACGTACCCCTCGGGTGAGGTGGCGCTCGGGTAGTGGGTCACCGCCAGGTCGGACGTCGGCTCGCTCACGATCGTGTTCAGGCATGTCGAACTTCCGGCCATCTCGCTCACCGGGCCCGCCGACGTGACCCCGGCACCGAAGGCGCAGGCGATGCTGTCGCCCGCCCCGGCGACGATCGGCACCGGCCGCGGAAGTCCGAGGCGGTGCACCAGCGCCGGTCGCAACGAACCGACGACGCTCCACGACGGGTGGGGGACGGGCAGCTGCGCCGGCTCGACGCCCAGCGCCTCGACCAGCTCGGGTGCCCACTGACGCTTGCGCAGGTTCAGGAGTGCGCTCGACGCGGCCATGGTCCAGTCGGTGACCGCCTCACCCGTGAGCGCCAGCGCGAGCAGCTCCGTCGGCTGCAGAAACAGGTGCGTCGCCTTGAACACATCGGGCTCGTTGGCGCGAATCCAGAGAATCTTCGCGGCCACGTGAAAGGCCGCGGGCACGTGTCCTGTCAGCGTGTGCAGCGCCTCGGGGCCGAAGGTATCGCGCAGCGACTCGGCTTCAGCGACGGCGCGGTTGTCGCGGTAGATGAGCCCCGGACGCAGCGGCGTGCCGTGGTCATCGATCGGGACCACCGATGGGCACTGGCCCGTCAGGCCGATCGCGTGGATGGTGTGCCCGGGGCCGAGCCGCGCGATGAGCGTGGCGAGCGCCGACAGCGACGACGATCGCCATCGCGCCGCATCCTGTTCCGCCCATCCATCGCGGGGCGTCTGGGTCGAGTACGGGCGGCGTACCTCCAGAAGCAACGCACCGGCGGTGTCGTACGCGGTCGCGCGAGCGCCGGACGTGCCCACGTCGATGGACACGAGCGTATCGGCCTCCGTCGTTCGCATGGCCACTCCGGCTACCCGCGAACCAGCTGCTGGGCCTTGACCTTTTCGCCGTCGAGGGTGACCAGGGCGCCGTTCAGCGCGCCCGTCGAGTAGTCGCTGCCCGGGTTGATGACGACGGTGCGGCCGATCCGCCGGATGCCCGACAACTCGTGGATGTGCCCGTGCAGCCCGAGCAGCGGCTGATAGGCCTGCTCGGCGTCGCGCACCGCCGTGCTGCCCACCGCAACCATGCGTACCTGACCGAGGGTCGCCTGCACCTGCAGATTCGCGTCGAGGAGCGGCGCCTCGTCGAGCTGGGTGCCGAAGGGCGGCGCGTGCAGGTTGAACACGGCTCGCTCCGGGTGCTGGAGGGCCGGGATCATGGCGTCGATCGTCGCGCGCAGATGGCCCTCGTCCTGCTCTCGATAGGTGTGCCACGGCGTGACGTTCGAGAACCCCCAGCTGATCATCTCGTGGTCGTCGTCGAGCCAGACCACCTTGCCCTCGTCATGCGTCCCCCACGGGGCGCCGTCGAGCAGGGCTCCGAGCTCCTCGGGATCGTCATTGCCGAGCATGAAGTAGAGCGGGATGCCGAGTGGACGGAGACGCGAGTCGGCGATGTCGAGCCACTCCGTCAACCGCTCGCGCATGAGCCGCAGGAAGAGGCCGTCGAGGCCACCGTTCGCCTCCTGCGCCTCGAGCTCGCCCGGCTCGGCTCGATACGGGTAGTACCCGTGGTCGGCGATGAGCTTCTCAAGCGCGATCAACTCGGGCCCTTCGACAACGTCGTAATCGGTCCCGACGAACCGGCATCGCCAGCGGCCACCGGGGGCGTGGACGATCGATTGAATGGCCTTGCCGGCGACATCGCCACCGAGGATGAGCACGTTCGCCTCATAGATCCTGGCCGCGTTGATGAACTTCCGGAAGCACACGCTCGATCCATGCAGGTCGCTGACGAAGTACACCCTCGTCTTCGACACGTCAGCCCCTCGCCATGTCAGGCGGGCACCGCCTCGCGGGCGCGGCCGACGGCGCTCATGAACCGTTCGGCACGCTCGGGATCCACGGGGTTCCAGGTGATGCCGTCACGTTTCAGGCTGGTGCCGACGAACAGGCCGTCGGCGACGCCGAGGATCTCAACTACCGTTTCCTCGCGCACGCCCGTGTTCGCCAGGACCGGCATGTCCGGGACCGCCTGCTTGGCCTCGCGCAGCTCGGTCATGTGAGTCGCCGAGCCGGTGATCTGGCCGCTGATGAGGATCGCGTCGACGCCGAGATACGCGGCGCTCTTCGCCCGGGTCGCGACCGACCGGTTCCCGAGGGTGCTGGCGAATTCCGGCGTGATGTTGGTGAACATCGCGACGGACCCCGCGCCGATCTGCTCGCGGTACGCGGCGATCGCACCGAAATCGGGCTGCATCAACCCGAGATCGCTCTCGAACACGCCGGTGAAGACCTCGCGGACAAACGACGCGCCGGTCGCCCTGGCCACGGCGAGGCTCGACACCGGGTCCCAGACGAGGTCGATGCCGAACGGCCGGGTGATGAGATCGCGCACCTGACCGATGACGGCCGCCATCGCGGCAGCCACCTCCGGTCCCACGTGCATCTGGTACGGAAGGTCCGCCTCGTTGCAGAAGAGGAAGCCGTCGACGCCCGCAGCCTGAAGCGCTTCGAGGTCGCGCGCAACGGTGTCGACGAGGTGTTGCATCCCGGCCGCGCGATCGTGGCGCGGGCGGCCCGGCATCGCCGGGAGGTGCAGCATCGCGATCGCCGGCTTGTCCACGCCGAACAGCCGACGCAGCAGAGTCATGTCGGCCTGCGGACGTCGGTGAGGCGCGTCTTCCCGTTCTCCATCGGACGGAGCAGTGATGGATCAGAGCCTGCGACCACCACCTCGACTCCCGCCTGCTTGATGCGCTCGATCTCCTCGGCGTCGGCACTGCTATCGGTCACGACCGTCGCGACCTTGTCGATCGGCGCCACGGTGCTCATCGCGACCGCGCCGAACTTCGAGCCGTCGGCGATGACGATGATCCGCTCGGTGCGCTCGAGTCCGCCGCGGATCACGTCCGCGTCGCGGTCGTCGAGCTCGGTGACCCCGCGTCGCGCCGAGAGGCCCGCCGCGCCGATCACCGCCGTGTCCGTGTTGTAGCGGCGAACGGCCTCCACAGCCGACGCTCCGATGCACGTCAGCTCGTCCTGACGTACCAGCCCGCCCGCGATGATCACGCGAACGTTGCGCGTGCCGAGCAGGCTTGCCACCGCAAGCGACGGGGTGATCACCATCAGATCCTCGCGAACCGGGAGCAGGCGCGCGAAGTGCTCGACGGTGGTGCCGATACCGAGGAACATCGCGCGCACGCCGACTGTGAGCTCGGATGCGCGCTTGGCGATGACCCGCTTCTCCCGTGCGTGGTGCAGGGTGCGCGCGTTGGCTCCAACCTCGAAGGTCCGGACGAGATGGGTGGTGGCGCCTCCGTAGGTTCGACGGACGAAGCCGTCGCGCTCGAGCCGGCGCAGGTCGCGCCGGATCGTCATCTCGGAAACCTGGAAGTCGCGCGCCAGCGTGCTGACCTCGATGGCCTGGTCCTCCGCGACCCGCTCCAGCACCTTCAGGCGCCGCTCGACGGCTAACACGCTGTGCCTCTCCTCCGTGGACGACTTGTCACTTTGTCGTGTCTTGACCGGAAGTTGTCCCTCCGTGTCCATGGGTCTCTTGACAGTGGTGTTCGATTCTGTTCAAACTCTGCCTGTTTTCGACGCGAGTGTCAAGTTGGGTGGCGGTCGGACCGCCGGAGGGTCGCCATGGCAACCGCGAGCAGGCTGTTCGTCCGCAACAGCACGGGCCTGGTGCGCTCTGCGTCGGCAGTGGATGCAACCATCTTCAACGCGGTCATCTCGGCACCGGTCGGGTCCACCATCGCGTACTCCATCTTCTTCACGCTGGTGTCGTTCCCCGGCGCGGATGTCGTAGGGGTGCTGATCCTGGTTGCTCTGATCAACATCCCTGTCCTGATCATGTTCGCGCTGCTCGGGGCGAGCATGCCGAGGGTCGGAGGCGACTACGTCTGGGTGAGCCGGGTGCTCTCGCCGCCCCTGGCACTGATATCCAACCTCTGCATGATCATGGGCGGGCTCCTCGGAGCGGCGTTCTTCGCCAAGTTCTTCTCGTTGCTCGCGCTCGGGCCGGTGCTCGTCGCCCTCGGGTCGTTCGCCAACAACAACACGTTGATCAACTGGGGAACGTCGTTTCAGACCAACAACAGCTGGATACTCGGCGCGTCACTGTTCATGGTGGCGCTGCAGACGCTCATCCTCATCCGCGGCACCAAGGCGACGTTCCGCTGGCAGAACTACTCCTTCATCATCGCCATGGCCGGGACGCTCATCGCGTTCGTCGTTCTGCTCGTCGGTAGCCAGGGTGACTTCTTCTCGCACTTCAACGCGTTGAACAAGAGCTTTGGTGGGGGCAACGTCGCGGCGGTGATCAGGGGCGCGCCGGGTGCGGCATCGGCAGCGCCCAACTTCTTCAGCAGCGCGACGCTGCCGACTCTCTTCTCGATCCAGGGGTTCATGATGTGGAACTTCTGGTCCGTGTACATGTCCGGCGAGTTGAAGAGCGCCTCCAACCGCCGCCGCCAGCTGTCGGTGATGTTCGGAGCGCTCGGTTGGGACGCGGTCCTGCTGATCATCGGCGTCCTGTTGCTCTTCCGCGTCGCGGGCTACAACTTCGTGTACGCGCTCAACTTCGCGGGGAACGCCGCGTATCACATCCCGTCCGGGCCGTTCTATCCCTTCCTCGCGTCGCTGGTGTTCAACACCCCGATCCTGACCATCATCATCATGGGCTCCTTCCTGTTCTGGTCATTGCCGTCGATGATCGCGAACACCTTCATGCCGATCCGGTCGTTCTTCGCGTGGTCCTTCGACAGGCTCATGCCCGAGCGGCTCGCGAACGTGAACGAGCGGACCCACTCGCCGGTCAACGCGATCATCGTCACCAACGTGATCATCGCTGCCCTGGTGATCTGGAGTGTCTACGGCAACCAGTTCCAGCTTGTGCTCGGCCTGATCGTGCTCGCCGGGGCGCTCGCGGTGATCATCGTGGGCCTGGCTGCAATAGCTCTGCCGCTTCGGCGGCCCGATCTCTATCAGGCATCCCCGGCAAACGTCAAGTTCCTGGGAATCCCGGTCCTCTACATCGTCGGGACGCTGTCGATTGCCGAATTCATCGGCATCATCGCCATCTCCTTCATCAACCCACTTTCGGTCATGAACGGCAACCGCAACGACTGGTGGTGGATTCCAACGTGGCTCATCGCACTGATCCTCGGCGGTGCGCTCCTCTACTACGTCCCGCGTTTCATCCGCGCTCGACAGGGCGTGAACATCGGCTTCGTCTACAAGGAACTCCCTCCGGAGTGAGCGACTTCTGCCCCCTGGCTGGAGGGCGGCCGGTGATTGCACCGGCCGCCCTTACCATGTCCTCATGCTGATCGGATCCCGCTGATGGCGGACCAGGAGACGCCGATCCTTGCCGACATTCATGATGAGGCGACGCGGCTCGCGGAAGCGGCGGTCAGCCTCGGTCTCTCGGCGCGGCTCATCGGCGGGCTGGCGATCTGGCTGCGATGCCCGAGCGTTCGCTCTGGGCCGTTCGCGCGATCGTACGAGGACATGGACTTCGCGATCAGCGCGGCAAGCGGCACGAAGTTCAAGGCACTGCTGATGACGCAGGGCTATATCCCGGATCAGTTCTTCAACGGCCTCCACGGCGCGACCCGTCTCTACTACGGCGAGCCCGGCGGACGATGGTCGATCGACGTGGTCATCGACGAGCTGGCGATGTCGCACACGCTGGACCTGCGGGGCCGGCTGGACGGGCCCGCGCCGACGATCACGCTCGCCGATCTTCTGCTCACCAAGCTTCAGGTGTGGGAGATCAACCGCAAGGATCTCGGCGACACGCTGTGCCTCCTCGCCGACCACGCCCTCAGCGACGTCGACTCCGATGCCGAGGGAATCAGCCTCCCACGGGTGCGCTCGGTCCTCGGCAAGGACTGGGGTTTCTGCCACACCGTGCTGCGAAATACGCAGAAGGTCGCGGCGTTGTGGTCACGGGAGCCGTTGCCCGAGGCGGGACACGATGTCGCAGCCCAGGTCACCGCGTTGCAACAGGCGATCGCGGACGCACCGAAGTCGCGTGCGTGGCGCCTGCGCAGCCGCCTCGGTGAACGCGTTCGCTGGTACGAGACACCCGAGGAGGTCAGGCACTGACGGTGGTGGCGCGGCACTAGACTTCCATCGTGCCCCACACAAGCGCGGTCTTCGTCATCGACTCGCAGGAACCGCGCACGCTCGACTTCGCGAACGAATCGGGTGTCGACTACGGCGGGCTCAAACTCTCGAAGACGTTCTCCGGTGCGATCGAGGGAAGCAGCACTGTGGAGATGCTGTACACGCGGACGCCCGGTGAGAATGGGTCGTACGCGGGTGCGGGGTACGTGGCGCTGGAGCGCATCTCGGGCAGCGTCGACGGTCGTCACGGCAGCTTCGCCCTGCTGCACATCTCGACTGTTGTGGGCAACGAGCCGCCGTTGAGCCGATATCCCATCTCACCCGGTTCGGGGACCGGTGACCTGGCAGGGCTGTCGGGCGTGGGGCTGATCACGATCGATGACGACGGTACGCACACGCTCCACCTCGACTACGAGCTCGGCTGACGCACAGGAGTGGTGTCATCGAACTGAACGGAAAGGTCACCATCGTCACCGGTGGAGCGAGCGGGATCGGCGCCGCTTCTTGCCGGGCGCTCGCCGCAGCGGGTGCGCGGGTGGCCGTCGTCGATCGCGACTGGGAGGGCTCCCAGGCCGTCGCCGCCGAAGTCGACGGGATCCCGATCCGGACCGATGTCGGCGACGAGGAGTCGGTGAATGCGATGGTCGCGGAGGTTGCCGGCCGCCTCGGTCCGGTCGACATCTGCTTCAGCAACGCCGGCGTTGCGACCGGCGCCGACATCCTGACCACTGAGCCGGAAGTCTGGAATGAGCAGTGGGCGATCAACGTCATGGCACACGTGTATGCGGTCCGCGCGGTGCTCCCGGGAATGCTCGCCCGGGGCGGCGGCTACCTCGTGCACACCGCGTCGATGGCAGGGATCCTCACGAGCCATGGCAACGTCACCTACGCCACCACCAAGCACGCGGTGGTGGGGCTTGCCGAATGGCTGTCGATCACGTATCACCATCGCGGCATCCGTGTGTCATTGATTGCGCCGCTGGGTGTGAGGACCCCGATGCTGGAGCGCGCCGATCCGAGATTCGCGTCCGCTGTGGCCGGCCCGATCAAAGAGGCCGGCTACGTGGCGGAACTCGTCGTCGACGCCATCCGCGAGGAACGTTTCCTCGTGGTCTCCGACCCGATCGCCGAGACCTGGATGCATCGCAAGTCCGACGATCCCGAGCGCTGGCTGCAGGGCATGCGCAGGGTGCAGCAGCAGCTGGAAGCGGAGACGTCGTCTCCGAGTTAGCTTGGTGGCCCAGGGACTGTCGGCTGCAGCACGATGTCGATATCGACCGTGTACCAGCGTCCGGCGATTCCCGCGGGCGCAGCCTCGACTGATGGATCGTGCGCGACGAACGCCCGTATGAGCGACTGTTTGACGCCGAACACGACGTCTGATTCCAGATACGTGCTCTCCGAGTCGAAGATGTGGGTGGCCACCTTGACGAACCGGTCGGCGGACACGATGCAGTGGATGTGCGCCGGCCGCCACGGATGCCGTCCAGTCGCCTGGAGCATCCTGCCGACCGGGCCGTCGTCCGGAATGGGGTAGTCCACCGGCCGGACCGTGCGGAACGCGAACGCGCCGGCGGCGTCGGTGCGAAACCGGCCTCGAAGGTTGTCCGGTGACTGCGCGTCGTCCTGCACCGCATAGAGTCGGTTGGTCGCGTTCTGCCAGACGTCGACTGTGGCGCCGGCCACCGGCGTGCCGTCGGGGTCTCGAACGTGACCGCTGACGAGCAATGGTCGCGTGCCGAGCTCGTCGGTGATCGCGTCCCCGTTGGTTCGCCACGGCGCGTCCTCGACGTAGAACGGCCCGAGCACCGTCGATTCCGTCGCGCTGCCGGCGGTCTCGTGATTGATGAGATCGACGAGCATCGAGAGCCCGAGTGTGTCAGAGAGCAGGATGAATTCCTGGCGCCGATCGCTGCACATCCGCCCGACCTCGGTCAGGAAGCGAATGCCCGCCATCAACTCAGCCTCGGTGAGCGCCTGCTCGACAGCGAACTCGTGCAGGTGGCGGACCAGGCCGCGAACGAGCTCACGCAGCCGGGGATCCGGGCAGAGCTCCACGCTGTCGACGACCCGCTGCGTCAGCTCATCCGCGGTGGTGACCTCAGCGCTCACGGCGTCGCCCATTCATAGCCCACGTAATTCTCCGCGAGGCTCGTCGACGCCGCACGCGAGTCGACGGTATAGGCGAGTTGTGCCAGCTGCAGCTGCACCTGGTAGGCGTCGCTATCCGGAAACCGATGAAGCATCGAGGTCATCCACCACGAGAAATGCTGAGCCCGCCAGACCCGGCGCAGGCAATTGCTCGAGTATGCATCGAGCATGTGCATGTCACCGGTGCTGAAGAACGCGGTCAGCGCGCGCGAGAGAACGCTGACGTCACGGAGCGCGAGATTCATCCCCTTGGCCCCGGTGGGCGGCACGATGTGCGCGGCGTCACCGCTCAGGAACAGGCGACCGAACTGCATGGGCTCGACGACAAAGCTGCGCATGGCCGAGATGCCCTTCTCGATGACGGGGCCCTCGGCGAGTGCCCAGCCGTCGGACGCAAGCCTGGTCTGCAACTCGGCCCAGATGCGCGCGTCGGACCAGTCTCCGATGCGCTCATCCGCGGGCACCTGGAGGTACAGCCGGCTCACGGTGGGTGACCGCATGCTGAGGAGCGAGAAGCCGCGCTCGTGGTAGCAGTAGATCAGCTCCTCACTCGAAGGCGACACGCCGGCGAGGATGCCCAGCCAGGAGAACGGATACTCGCGCTCGTATGACGTGAGCACTCCCGCAGGGATGCTGTCGCGCGACACGCCGTGGAACCCGTCGCACCCGGCGATGATGTCGCAGTCGATGGTCGTGCTCGCGCCATCGAGGAGGAAGCTGACCGACGGTCGCTCGGACTGGAGGTCGTGCAAGCGCACATCGCTGACCTCGAAGAGGATCGGGTGGCCGGCAGACAGGCGGATCGCGATCAGGTCCTTGACGATCTCCTGCTGTCCGTACACGGTGATGCCACGTCCATCGGTGAGCGCGCCGAAGTCGATGCGGTGGTCGCCACCACCGAAACGCAGCCGGATGCCGTGGTGAACGAGACCCTCGCTGCGCATCCGCGCTCCAACTCCGGTTGCGTCAAGCAGATCCGCGCTTCCCTGCTCGAGCACGCCTGCGCGCACGCGCTGCTCAACGTACGCTCGCGTACGCGATTCGATGACGATCGAACTCGATGCCCTCGAGACTCAGCAGATGGGCGAGCATCAACCCGGCGGGACCCGCTCCGACGATCGCAACCTGCGTGCGCACGCCTCGCGCTGCCGTCTAGAAGGGGAACGGCCGGCGACCGCGCTGCACGGTGATCCAGCGCATCTCGGTGAACTCGTCCATCGCAAAGGTGCCGCCGAAACGTCCCCAACCACTGTCCTTCACGCCACCGAACGGCATCTGTGGCTCGTCGTGCACCGGCTGATCGTTCACGTGCACGATCCCCGCCTCGATCCGGCTCGCAAGCGCGGTGCCGCGGTCGGGATCGCTGGTGATGATGCCTGAAGCGAGCCCGTACGACGTGGCGTTTGCGCGTACCACTGCGTCGTCCTCGTTGTCGACCACCTCGACCGTGGCCACCGGCCCGAAGGTCTCCATTCGGTCCAGGTCGGAGTCCGCGGGGACGTTGCTCACCAATGTCGGCTGGAAGCACGGTCCGGTCGCCGCGCCGCCGGTCAATACTCGAGCCCCGCTCGCGACCGCGGCGTCGACACGACGCTGCACCATCTCGAGTGCCGCGGGGTTGATGAGCGGCCCGATGATCGTGTCCATCTCCTTCGGATCGCCGACCTTGAGGCCTGCGGTCTTGCGGGTGAGCGCGTCGATGAAGGCATCGGCGATGGGTCGCTCGACGATGATGCGACGCGCCGACATGCAGATCTGTCCCTGGTGGAGGAAGGCGCCGAATGCGGCGGCGTCCACCGCGTACTCCAGGTCCGCGTCGGCCAGGACGATGAGCGGATTCTGGCCGCCGAGCTCCAGGACCACGCGCTTGAGGTTGCGTCCGGCGGCCTCGGCGAGACGCCGTCCGGTCGCGGTCGACCCCGTGAAGTTGAGACGTCGCACCCGCGGGTCCTCGACGAGCTCATCGCCGATCGGCGCGGCTTCTCCGGGCGCGTGCGTGACGATGTTGAGCACGCCGTCGGGCAGCCCCGCCTCGGCGAAGATCTCGCCCCAGACCAGCCCGCCGCTGAAGGGTGACTCCTCAGACGGCTTGAGCACCACCGTGTTGCCGAACACCAGCGGCGCTGCAATCGAACGCGCGGAGAGGATCAGCGCGGCGTTCCATGGGGCGATGGCGCCGACGACGCCCACGGGCCGCCGCACCGCCATGGCGACCGCACCAGGCATGTCCGACGGAATGATCTGACCGATCGGTGCGTAAGCGGCGCCGGCGGCCTGCCGGAAGAGTCCGGGAACGAATCCCATCTGGAACATGCCGAAGCCGAAGCTGCACCCGGTCTCACGCGCCAGCCATCCGACGATCTCGTCGCGCCGGCTCTCGAGCAGGTCGGCGGCCTTGAGAAAGATGCGCTGACGTTCGGCGGCTGGGGTCTGCGACCAGGCGGGAAACGCCGCCGCGGCTGCGTCAATCGCCTTCCGCGCATCGGCACGGGATCCGGCGGCAACACGAGCGACGACATCGCCCGTGAAGGGGTCGAGGTCATCGAACATGCGGGCGTCAGCCGCTTCAACCCAGTGGCCGCCGATGAATTGCCTGCACTCACGCACATTGCCGTTGACAGTCGTGGTCATCATCCCGTCCTCCAATTCCTGGAACTCATGCACTGGTTGTCGGTTCGTCCGTGCCGGAAGGTGCCTGCCTCTCGAGCTTTCGTAGTGTGTAGCCCACCGGGAGCAGCCGCAACTGCAGCCGCCGGTCGATAGCGCCCCAGATCCCGTGGGGGAGAAAGAGGGCAAAGGCGATGGCCGTGGCTCCAAGACCGACGAAGTACCAGGCGCCGCTGTCACCGAATTGCGCCTGGATGAGATAGAAGATGATCGCGCCGATGATGGGGCCCTCGAACGTGCCGAGGCCTCCCACCAAAACCATGAAGAGCATGTACGCGGTCCACTGCACGCCGAACACCGAGTTGGTCTGGATGAACAGGGTGTTGGCGAGGTAGAGGGCCCCGCGATGCCGCATCCGACCGCCGCGACAACGAACAGGACTCGCTTCGAGCGGACGACGTTGACGCCGAGCGACGCCGCAGCCTCCTCATCGTCGCGGACCGCCTGCAACGAGGTCCCGATGCGGCGGCGAAGCAGGACGAACACCAGACCCAGCAGGACGGTCGCGCATGCGAGCGTCAGCCAGAACGTGTACGCCTGCCGGTATCCGGGCGCAAACACATTGAGGCCGTTGAGTGAGACGCCCGTACCGCCGCCCAGGCCCGTGTCGAGGGTCACCAGAATGCCGAACACTTCGGCGAGCACCCACATGCCGATCGCGAACTGGCCGCCACGCAGGCGGAGCATGACCAGCGACGCCGGGATCGCCACCGCACCCGCTCCCAGCCCCGCCACGACCATCGCGAGGTAAGGGGTGAACCCATGCTGTGTCAGGAAGATCGTGCCGTAGGCGCCAAGTCCGATGAACGCCTGCTGGCCGACGGAGATGAGACCGCCATACCCTGCCAGCGCGTTCCACATGACGGCGAGGATCACGAAGATCAGAAGCGCGGTCAGCTGCTCGGTGACGTCCGCGCCGAACAGAAATGGGACAACGGCAAGCACGGCGATGATCGCCACCGTGACCAGCCCGAACGCGATCGACACCCGCGTCCAGCGCTGGACGCGGAACCCACCCGGGAGCGTCGCGGCGCGAGCCCGAATCACAGCGCACGGCCTCTGCGATCGAGGATGCCACCGCGCGGCGATGCAAGCACCGCGAGGAAGACGAGATGACCGAAGAGCACGAAGTACTGCGGATTGACCTGCGCGCCGATGACCTGCGCAACGCCGAGCACGATGCCACCGAGCAGCGTCCCCCATGGTGATCCGAAGCCCCCGATCACCACGGCCTCGAACGCGAAGATCAACTGCGTCGGGCCGGTCGACGGGTTGAAGGTCTGGCGGATGGCAAGGAAGATGCCGCCCAGTCCGGCAATCGCGACGGCGATCGCCGTGGCCTTTGCATACACGGAGCGCGCGTTGATGCCAACCAGCTCCGCAACATCGGGGTCCTCCGCGGTGGCGCGCATCTGGCGTCCGGCGGTGGTGCGCGAGAGGAAGAGTTGCAACCCGCTGAGGACGATCACGGCGGTCGCCAGTGTCAGGACACCGAAGATCGATATCGACAGCCCGCCGAACGAGACGCTCGACGTCGCCAGCGTTCCGGTGCTGCTCAGCAGGGAGTGGTCGTCTGGCGAGAAGACCTGGAGCAGGACGTTCTGGATGACGATGGCGAGACCGAAGGTGGTCAGGAGCGGCACCAGAAGTCCGGCGCGCCGGCTCCGTTCCAGAAGCAGCACGTACATCGCATAGCCCGCGATCCACATGACAGGAAGGACGAGCAGCGCCGCGAGCCACGGCGGAATCGACGTCTGATTGACGATGACCCAGATCATGTAGGCGCCGATCACGGCGATGTCGCCATGGGCAAGGTTGATGATGCGCATGACGCCGAACATCAGCGAGAGCCCGCAGGCGAGCAGCGCGTAAAAGCCGCCGAGCAGGACTCCCTGGAGGAGCACGTTCACCCAGTTCACGGTTCGGACCCGACACCCGATGCATGGCGCACGCCGAAGTACGCCGCGGTGATCTGATCGCGGGTCAGCGCGGACAACTCGCCCTCGAGCACGACCTCGCCGTGCAGCATGCAGGTCACTCGCGTCGACACTGAGAGCGCGCGGCCCAGATCCTGCTCGACGATCACCACCGTCGTGCCGCTGCTGATGAGCCCACGCAGCGAGGCGTAGACCGAGGCCACCGCCATCGGGGCAAGTCCCAGTGAGACCTCGTCGAGAAGGATCAGGCGCGGATTGCACATCAATGCCCGTCCGATGGCGGTTGCCTGCTGCTCTCCGCCCGAGAGCGTCGCTGCTCGTTGCGTCCGCCGCTCCTGGAGCATGGGAAAGATCTCGAGCACGCGATCCACCGTCCAGGCACCGTCGCGCCGTCGCCCGCGCGCGATGCTGAGGTTCTCTTCGACGGAGAGCCCGGGAAAGAGTCGCCTGCCCTCGGGAACGAGTGCGATCCCAAGCCCGACGCGCTGGTGGGCCGGCACCCTCGTGATATCGACGCCGTCGAAGATGACGCTGCCGGCCGCGGGCCGGTGCGCACCGGCGATCACTCGAAGCAACGTTGTCTTGCCCGCACCGTTGGCGCCCACCAGCGCGCGAGTCTCACCCTCGTCGATGTTGAGTGACACCCCGCGCACGGCCTTCAGCAGTCCGTACTGAGCATCGACGGACCGAACCTCGAGCAGGCTCACGTGACTGCCGCACCGAGGTACGCATCGATCACCGCCGTGTCGGCAAGGACGTCGTCGGGGAGGCCGTCCGCAATGATTCTCCCGGCGTCGAGGCAGATGAGGCGATCGATCGCCTGGACGAGGATGTGCACGATGTGCTCGATCCAGATGATCGCGATCCCACGCCGCCGGAGCTCCTTGACGGTGCCCACCAACTCGATCGCCTCGCTGTCGGTGAGGCCTCCGCCGATCTCGTCGAGGAATACCACCTTGGGGTCGGTGGCAAGTGCGCGAGCAAGCTCCAGACGCTTGCGATCGAGAAGACCGAGATCTCCCGCCCGGCGGTTGGCGATACCGACAAGACCGCACGTCTCGAGAACATCGATGACACGTACGTATGCCGTGGCGCGGCGATTCGACGCGCCGAGCAGCGCACCGACGAGCACGTTCTCGAAGACGGTCATGGCTGTAAAAGGGCGCGGAATCTGGTGGGTTCTTGAGATGCCGAGACGGCAGCGGCGGTCGGCGCGCAGGGCGGTGACGTCGCTTCCCTCATAGCGAACGCGACCTGACGTCGGACGGATCGAGCCCGCGAGGATGCTCAGCAGGGTGGTCTTGCCCGCGCCGTTGGGGCCGACAACGCCGACCGATTCCCCGGTCGCGAGCTGAAACTCAACGCCTTCCAGAACCACGAGCGCGCCGAACCGTTGACCGATGCCGCTGGCCTCGAGCAATGGGGTCGACATCGGCACGACGATACGCGCCGCAGTTAGCTGTAAGAGGTCAGTTTTGAAGCCACAGGAACGTTGGGATCACTCGAGTTCTCGCAGATCACGAAGTTGATCGGATAGGGGGTTCCGGGCGTCGCCACCCACTGTCCGCCGATGATCGGCGTCGCGACCACGTTGGGGTTCGGACCGGTTCCCCACGCGAGATGACCGAGTGGGGTATCAACCGCGACGCTCTTCATCGCTGTCGCAACCGCCAGCTTGTCCTTGGGGTTGCCGCTCGCCTTGAGGGCGGCGGCGGCAACGTCGAAGAGCGCGAGGCTCGCGCCCGCCTGCTGATTCCACTCCTTGCCTGAGCTCGCCTCGTAGCCGCTCGCCAGATTCGCGGAGGAGACGCCGGTGAGTGACGAGGAATACGGCCAGGTCGGAGCCCAGTAGACGCCGCTGGCGAGTCCGTTGCCGATCGATCCCAGCGACTGCACCTGCGACGGGAAGAGTCCGGTCTTGGCGATCTGGGCGATCTTCGGCTTGTATCCCTGCTGCGCGGCCTGCTCCCAGAACGTGACGAAGTCCGGCGGGATCGGGAAGGTGTTGAAGATCTCGCAGTTGTGGCTCTTGAACAGCGAGATCTGGGCCGTGTAATCGGTTGTGCCGTCTGCGTATGCGCCCGGGTCGACAACCGTGTAGCCCGCCTTCTTGAGCAACGGCCCGAGGGCGGCGCGAATTGCGTTGCCGTCTGCGTCGTTGGGCCACATGACACCGACCACCTTGTTGGTCGGCACCTGCGGCCAGAGGTGCGTGTACGCGCTCGCGAATTGAGCGACACCGAATGAGAAGTGAAACGTCCACTTGAAGGGCACCGGCGCGGCGGGGTTGCTCTGGCGTCCGAAGTACCACGCCTCCCAGGGAACGATTGTCGAGATGCAGGGCACCCCGGCGGCCTCAGCGGCGTCGGATACAGGGTTCACCGTCTCCGGCGTCGAGGTCGTGAGGATGAGGTCGACGTTCGAGCTGTTGATCAGATCGGCGGCAGCCTGCGCGGACCGCGGTCCCGACTGGCTGTCCTCTGTGATGATCTCCACCGAGTACTTCTTGCCACCGATGGTGAGGCCGCTCGCAAGCGCCTTACGAGCGAGGGAGACAACGTACGGATCCGGCTCGCCAAAACCTGCGGCTGCGCCGGTGAGCGGACTGACGTACCCGATCTTGATGGTGCCGACGCTGGCGGTTCCGCCCGTGTTGCCGAGTGAGCCGCACGCCTCGAGAAGGCCGCCGCCGACCAGGGTGAGCGACCCGGCGCCGAGCGCCTTGAGGACGTCGCGGCGCGACAGCTGGTGACCGGCGATGAGGCTCTCGACGATATCGACGCCGCCCATGTTGACGAGGGCGTCCTCCTGGGACATGGCTAGCACCCCGCACTTACCCTGTGGCCGATATGTTCGCATAGCGAACTCGCGTTCCCTGAATGAACGTAGCATATCGTTGTACGGCCAGGCAACCTCTCGGCCGGTCGTGCCGGCGGCTGATGCAAACCGCTAAGGTTCGGAGTACGAGTGTGCGCTACGCGAACATGTTGATCCACAAGCATGGCTGAGATCGTCTCGCTGCCTGACGGCATCGCCGCGGTCGTCAACGACGGCGACATACTCGTGATGGAGGGCTTCACGCACCTCATCCCCTTCGCGGCCGGTCACGAGATCATTCGCCAGCGCCGCCGGGATCTCACGCTGGTGCGGATGACCCCGGACCTCATCTACGACCAGCTGATCGGCATGGGGTGCGCGTCGAAGCTCATCTTCTCGTGGGGCGGTAATCCGGGTGTCGGTTCCCTGCACAGATTTCGGGACGCCGTCGAGAACGGCTGGCCGCTACCGCTGGAACTCGAGGAGCACAGCCATGCGGGGATGGCGAACCGCTACCTCGCCGGAGCGAGCGGCCTTCCATTCGCCGTGCTTCGAGGCTACGTCGGCACCGACCTTCCGGCGCAGACGGACACCATCCGGCCGATCACCTGTCCGTTCACGGGCGAGGTGTTGACCGCGGTTCCTGCGCTGTCACCCGACGTCACGATCATCCACGCGCAGCGTGCCGATCGGAAGGGCAATGTGCAGATGTGGGGGATCCTCGGCGTGCAGAAAGAGGCGGTGCTGGCGGCGAAACGGTCACTCATCACGGTGGAAGAGATCGTCGACACCCTTGATCCCAAGCCCCAGGAGGTCGTGCTCCCCTCCTTCGCGACCACCTACGTCGCCGTCGCGCCGGGTGGGGCGCACCCCTCGTATGCGCAGGGATACTCCTTACGGGACAACGCGTTCTACACCGAGTGGGACGCGATCAGCAAGGATCGCGACACGTTCCTGCGGTGGATGGAGGCGAATGTGTTGCAGACGGAGTCGGTCGCTTGACAACGGCGTACACGTCCGACGAGATGATGACCGTCGCAGCTGCGCGCCAATTGCACAACGGCACCGTCTGTTTCGTCGGCATCGGGCTGCCCAGCACGGCGGCGAACCTCGCGCGCGTCACCAGCGCGCCGGACGTGGTGCTCATCTACGAGTCGGGCACGCTCGGCGCCAAACCCGACCGGCTCCCGCTCTCGATCGGCGACGGCATCCTCGCGGAAACCGCCGACGCCGTCGTCAGCGTTCCTGAGGTCTTCAACTACTGGCTGCAGCCCGGAAGGATCGACGTCGGTTTCCTCAGCGCCGCCCAGATCGACCGCTACGCCAACATCAACACCACAGTGATCGGCGCCGACTATCACCATCCCAGGGTGCGGCTCCCCGGCGCGGGAGGCGCGCCGGAAATAGCCGCGTCGTGTCGCGAGGTCGTCGTGGTGCTCCGTCAGACGCCGCGAACCTTCGTCGATCGCGTTGACTTCATCACCTCGGTGGGGTTCGGCAGTGGATCCGGCGATCGTCAGCGGTTGGGTCTGACCGGGTCCGGACCGCGTGTGGTGATCACCGACTTCGGCATCCTGTCGCCCAACGCGGAAACCTGCGAGCTCACGCTGGTCAGTGTCCACCAGGGCTTCAGCGCCGAGGACGCGCGCGCCGCGACCGGGTGGCCGCTCGCGGTTGCACCCGACCTTGCCACCACCGATCCACCGACCGAGGAGGAGCTCACGGTGCTGCGCCGCCTCGAGGCGACCAAGGGCGCGTGAGCGAGGACGTCTTCGTCCTGGACGCGGTGCGTACGCCGATCGGCCGCCACGGTGGCGCGCTGGCGGGGGTGCGTCCCGACGACCTCGCGGCCGGTGTCATCGCCGAACTCGTGCGACGCAGTCCGTCACTCGATCCCGCAGAGGTCGGCGACGTCGTCTTTGGCGATGGCAACGGTACTGGTGAGGACAATCGCAACCTCGCACGCATGGCGCTGCTTCTCGCAGGCGTGCCCCCGACGGTGCCGGGCACGACCGTCAACCGCTTGTGCGGCTCGGGGCTCGAGGCGGTGATCGCCGCCAGCCGGGCGATCGAAGTCGGCGACCACTCGCTGTGCATCGCCGGTGGTGTCGAATCGATGAGCCGTGCGCCCTGGGTGCTGCTCAAGCCGGAGCGAGGCTACGCGCGCACCAACGAGACGCTGTACTCGACAACACTCGGCTGGCGGATGGTCAATCCGCGCATGCCCGCCGACTGGACCATCTCGCTTGGTGAGGGCGCTGAGTTGCTCGCGTCGAAATATTCGATCACCCGCGAGGAGCAGGACGCGTTCGCCCTGCGCAGTCATGCGAGAGCCGCGGCCGCGTGGGACGCCGGACGCTACGACGGTGAGGTGGTCGAGGTGGCGGGAATCGACCTGGCGCGGGACGAGAGCATTCGGGCCGACACGTCCATCGAAGCTCTCGCCGCGCTGCGTCCCGCGTTCAGAGCCGACGGGACGGTGACTGCGGGCAACGCATCGCCGCTCAACGACGGGGCCGCCGCGGTACTGCTCGCCGATGCCGCGGGGTCGCGACGAGCGGGCCGGGAGCCGCTGGCCCGCATCGTCGCCCGCGGTGTCAGTGCCGTGGAGCCGCCGTTGTATGGCATCGGACCGGTGGCCGCCGCCAACACCGCGCTCCGCCGTGCGGGAATCGGGTGGCAGGATCTCGCCGTCGTCGAGCTGAACGAGGCCTTCGCGGCGCAGTCGCTTGCCTGCCTGCGTGACTGGCCGGAGCTCGACCCGGAGAAGGTCAATCCCAACGGCGGCGCGATCGCCATCGGCCACCCCATCGGCTGTTCGGGCGCGCGCATCCTCGGGTCGCTGGCGCACGAATTGCACCGTCGTGGCGGCGGGTTCGGCCTGGCCGCCATCTGCATCGGCGTCGGCCAGGGCCTCGCCGTGGTTCTGGAAGCCTGATGGGCGAATCGGCGCGCCGCGTGCATCCGCCCAATGACAGTCCGGCATATGGATCGAGCCGGCTCCGCGCTCCCAAACGGCCATTGCATGTGTTGCCCGGCCGGCTCGCGGAGCTCACTGAGCCGCTGCTCGCCGGTGAAACCATCGGCGCGCTCGACCACGACCTGACCAGGCAGCATGACGGGGAACCACAGGGCGAGCGGATCACCGTCAGCGGACGGGTGCTCGACGAGGACGGAAACCCGGTGCCCGGCGCGCTCGTGGAGGTGTGGCAGGCGAACGCCGCGGGCCGTTACGCACACCGCTCGGATCAGCACCCCGCACCGCTCGACCCCAATTTCAGCGGCGCGGGCCGGTGCCTCACCGACGCTGAGGGCGGCTATCGTTTCATCACCATCAAGCCGGGCGCGTACCCGTGGCGCAACCATCCCAACGCCTGGCGACCGGCGCACGTGCATTTCTCCGTGTTCTCGCCGATGTTCGCGCAGCGCCTGGTCACGCAGATGTACTTCCCGGGTGACCCGCTGTTCGCCCAGGATCCCATCTTCAACTCGGTGCCGGACGCGGATGCGCGACAACGACTCATCGCGCGCTGGTCGCTCGAGCTCACCCAACCGGAATGGTCGCTCGGCTATGCGTGGGACATCGTGGTCGCCGGGCATGAGGCTACCCCGCTCGACGATGATGCGTCCGAATGAGGCTGCCGCTCACCCCGTCGCAGACCGTGGGACCGTTCTTCCGCATCGGTCTGTCGACCACGATCGGCGCGCACGTCGTCGGCGAGGGAACGCCGGGAGCCGTGCGGATCTCCGGGCAGGTCTTCGACGGTGCCGGGGAGCCGGTGCCGGACGCGCTGATCGAGACCTGGCAGCCTGAAGGTGCCGGGCGGTGCGCGACCGATGACGAGGGGCAGTACGCCATCGTGACGAGCAAACCGGCGCGAAACGGCGTCAATGGCTCGACGGCGGATGCGCCCCATCTCGACGTCTCGGTTTTCGCGCGCGGGCTGTTGACCCGGCTGGTGACGCGCATGTACTTCC
This sequence comes from Candidatus Dormiibacterota bacterium, assembly GCA_963756075.1. Classification (GTDB taxonomy): domain Bacteria; phylum Chloroflexota; class Dormibacteria; order Aeolococcales; family Aeolococcaceae; genus Palsa-851. The sequence continues at coordinate 165,881 of CAVWMH010000006.1, forward strand.
CCGATGAACACGAGGCGAATGACGCGGACCCGGTGCTCCAGGCGCTCAGCTCCGCTGAGCGCTCCACGCTGGTGGCGTTGAGCGAGGGCGGAGGTCTGCGATTCGACATCCACCTCCAGGGCGCGCGTGAGACAGTCTTCTTCGACCGCTGAGGGGCTCGTCAATCCGCTCTTCGGCAGCGCCCTGGTCGACGCGGCTGTCAGCGACGTGGCGTGGCTGCAGGCGATGCTCGATTTCGAGGCGGCGCTCGCGCAGGCGAAGGCCGACGCGGGCCTGATTCCAGCGACCGCCGCAAACGAGATCGCGGGCGCATGCCGCGCGGAGCTGTTCGACGTGGCCGAGATCGCACGGCATTCTGTCGCTGCGGGCAACCCCGCTGCGCCGCTGGTGCTCGCGTTGACCGATGCGGTCTCCGCGGAGGCGCAGCAGTACGTGCACGCCGGAGCCACCAGCCAGGATGTCATCGACACCGCGTTCTCGTTGATGGCGCGGCGCGCGATCGATGTGATCCTCGACGACCTGTCGGCTGTTGCAGCGACGTGCGCCACCCTGGCGGAGACCCACCGGCGCACGCTGATGACGGCGCGAACACTGTTGCAGCCGGCCACACCCACGACGTTTGGATTCAAGGCTGCCGGCTGGCTGGTGAGCGTGGACGAAGCTCGCGCGCTGCTCACCCGCGTGCGCTCCGAGCGGCTTGCCGTGCAGCTCGGAGGCGCGTCCGGCACACTCGGGTCACTGGAGGGGGCCGGCGTCGACGTTGCGCATCGTCTGGCGATGCGTCTCGGGCTCGCGGAGCCTGTCCTCCCGTGGCACACGGATCGCGCCCGCGTCGCGGAGCTCGCCGCCTCGCTCGGCGCGGCCGTCGGTGTCGTCGGCAAGATCGCTCGCGACGTCGTGCTGCTCGCGCAGGCGGAGGTCGCCGAAGCCGCGGACGCGGAGCACGGAACGTCGTCGACGTTGCCACAGAAGCGAAATCCGGTTCGCGCTGTGCTGATTCTCGCTGCCGCCGAGCGTGCGCCCGGCCTGGTGGGCACCGTGTTCACAACGATGGTCCAGGAGCACGAGCGGGCCGCGGGCGCGTGGCATGCCGAATGGGAGACGGTCCGTGAGCTGTTGCGCATCACGGGTGGCGCCAGCCACCACGCCGCCTTGCTGCTCGGCTCGTTGCACGTCGACGCTGAGCGGATGAGCGAGAACCTCGCGGCGAGCGGCGGCCTCGTGATGGCCGAAAGCCTGGCACTGCACCTGGCACGCCAGGCAGGCCGATCGACCGCACGCGCCATCGTGCGACGCTGCAGCGACGAGGCGATCGAGCGCCGGACTTCGTTTGCGGACGTCGTTCGAAACGACCCCGAGGTGCGCCGGCACCTTTCCGAGCAACAGGTCGCAGTTGCGCTCGATCCGTCCACGTATCTCGGATCGATAGACGAATTGATCCGGCGAGCGCAGGACGCGCATGGCGCCGCCGGCGCGCACCCATGAGCGTGGAGCTCGCCCACTCGCTGGTTGGCGACCGCGACAAGCCGATGCTGGTGATGAGCAGCGCACTCGGAACTTCGATGGAGATGTGGGATGCACAACGTCCGCTCGGGGACCGTTACTGCCTGCTGCTCTACGATCATCGTGGTCTCGGCGCATCGCCCGCCCCTCCGGGTCCGTACAGCGTGGAGGACCTCGGTACTGACCTGATCGCGCTGCTCGACAAGCTCGGCGTCGCATCGGTCGCGTTCTGCGGGGTGTCGCTGGGTGGCATGGTCGGCCTCTGGGTTGCGGCACGCCACCCCGAGCGCATCAGCAGGCTGGTGGTGATGTCGGCACTGTCGCGGCTTCAGCCGGCGAGCAGGTACACCGACCGAGCCGCCGCCGTCCGCGCCGGCGGCATCGCACCGCTCGCCGCCTCGGTCGTGGCCCGGTGGTTCACCCAGCGGTTCGCCGAAGATAATCCCGCGACACTGCAACGCTTTACCGCTGCTCTCGCCGGCATGAACGCCGAGGGCTACGCGAGCTGTTGCGAGGCGGTCGCCGCATGCGATCTGCGCACCGACATCCACCGCATCGATGCGCGGACGCTGCTCATCGCCGGTGCCGAGGATCCGTTCGTCCCGGCCGCGAGCGCGGTGATGTTCGGTGCGTCGTTTCGCGACGCGAACGTGGCCGTGGTGCCGGCTGCGGCACACCTGGTCAACGTCGAGCAACCGGCGATGGTCAACCGTCTCGTGCTCGATCACCTCACCGAACACGATGGAGGAACGGCGTGAGCGACGACATGCTGGAGCAGGGAATGACCACCCGGCGCGAGGTCCTCGGCGACGCGCATGTGGATCGCGCGATGGCTGATGCCGACGCATTCACCGCCGATTTTCAGGAGTACGTCACGCGCGCCGCGTGGGGTGCAGTATGGTCGCGCCCCGGCCTCGACCGGCGGACGCGCAGCTGCATCACCGTGGCGATGCTGGCCGCCCAGGGCTCGGAGCACGAGCTCGGCTTGCATGTGCGCGCGGCGCTGCGCAACGGCGTCACCGTCGAGGAGATCAAGGAGATCCTGCTCCAGGTCGCCGTGTATGCGGGCGCTCCGCGCGCGAACCGCGCGTTCAGCATCGCGCGCGACACTATGGCCGGCACCGACGCCTCAGCGGAGGCGACGTGACCGACGCGGATCGACCCTCGACGGCGCGCGTTGACCGGGGGATTGGCACGGATTTCGTGCAATCGCTCGAGCGTGGTCTCGCCGTCATCCGCGCATTCGACGCCGAACACCCGGAGCTGACACTGAGCGAGGTGGCGCGAGCGGCAGGTCTGACGCGCGCATCGGCGCGGCGGTTCCTGCGCACGCTGTCCGAGCTCGGATACGTGCGCAGCAGCGGACGGCTCTTCGCGCTGCGTCCGCGTGTCCTCGAGCTTGGGTACGCGTACCTCTCGAGCCTCAGCCTCCACGAGGTCGCACAGCCGCATCTGGAGCGCCTGGTCAGCGTCCTCCGTGAGTCGTCGTCGGTGTCGGTGCTCGACGCCGATGATGTCGTCTATGTCGCGCGCGTCCCGACGCGCCGGATCATGACCGTCACCATCAGCGTGGGCACGCGGTTTCCCGCCTACGCCACCTCGATGGGCCGGGTGCTGCTCGCGGGCCAGAGCGACGATTGGCTCGACGGCTACTTCTCGACCGTGGAGCTGCGCCGTCTCACCGCGCGCACCGTCACCGACATCCCGGCGTTGCGCGCCGAACTGCTCCTGGTGCGCGAGCAGGGGTGGGCATTCGTCGACGAGGAGCTCGAGGAAGGCCTTCGCGCCATCGCGGCTCCGATCAACGACCAGTCGGGGCGGGTGATCGCCGCCGTCAACGTGTCCTCGCCTGTGAGTCGCGGGAGCGCAGACCTGGTGCGCGGGGAGTTCCTGCCCCACCTGCTTGCTGCCGCACGTGGGATCGAGGAGGATCTGAGCCACAGCGCGACCCGGTCGCGCTGATGTCCACCCGTCTCGGAGTTTGAGCATGCCTGTCATCCATGCCGGCGACATCGACATGTATTACGAGCTGCATGGATTGGGTGAGCCACTGGTGCTGATCGGAGGGCTGGCCCAGGACATCTCTCAGTGGGAGTGGCTCACCACATGGTGCGCCCAGACGCACCGCGTGCTCGCCTTCGACAATCGAGGCGCCGGACGCACCGACAAGCCTGACGCGCCCTACACGATCCCGATGATGGCCGGCGACACCGACGCGCTCATGCAGGCGGTCGGCATGTCGCAGGCCACGGTGCTCGGCATTTCCATGGGCGGGAAGATCGCGCTGCAGCTCGCGCTCGAGCACCAGGATCGAGTCGCCCGGATCATCCTCGTCAGCACCGCCGCGTCGGCACGACTCGAGGCTCCGACACCGCGCATGGAGATGCTGAGCGTCCTCTCGGGCCTGGTCTTCAGAGGCAAGTATCCGCAGCCTCGCTACGCATTCGCCCGTCAGCGGCAGGCGTCGCGTGCGTACGACTGCATGGATCGCCTCGGCGAGATCCGTGTCCCCACCACGATTCTTCACGGAAGGAAGGACAAGGTCACTCCGTTCAGCGACGCCTTGGCGATGCATCGCGGCATCGCCGGCTCCGACATGGTGACGTTCTTCGGCGGGCACCTCTTCTTCCTGGTGCGCGAGCGCAAGTGGTTCCTCGACACCCTGGCGACGGCGCTCATCGCTCAACCCTCACTGCCCGCGTCATGACGGGCGCCAGCGGCTGTGGCGGGTGCGGGCCTCGCCGTCGCGGATCAGCTGGAGCCTGGGTTTGGGACCGTCGCTGCGTCCAGCCTGCGGCTTGCGGCTGCCGGCCTTGAATGGGTCCGGCCACTCGGCTCCGGGTCCTGCATAGCCCTGGTCGGCGGCCGCGTGGAGCGTCCAGTACGGGTCGTAGAGATGCGCGCGTGCGAGCGCGCAGAGGTCGGCGCGGCCTGCGAGCAGCAACGAGTTGACGTCGTCGTAGGACGAGATCACGCCCACGGCGATGGTCGCGATGCCCACCTCATTCCTGATGCGGTCCGCGTACGGCGTCTGGTATGAGCGGCCGAACGACGGACGTTCGTCCTTGATCACCTGACCCGTGGACACATCGATGGCGTCGGCTCCGTGAGCCGCAAATGCCCGGGCGATCTCGACCGCGTCGTCGGCGTCGATGCCGCCCGGGTACCAGTCAGTCGCGGAGATACGCACGGTCATCGGCTTGTGTGCCGGCCACACAGCGCGGATGGCGTCAAAGACCTCGAGGGGAAAGCGGAGACGGTTCTGCGGCGTGCCGCCGTACTCGTCCGATCGCTGATTCGAAATCGGCGAGATGAAGCTCGAGAGCAGATACCCGTGCGCGCAGTGCAGCTCCAGCAGGTCGAATCCGCATCGCTCGCCTGCGGCGGCCGCACTGACGAACTGATCGCGGATCTCCATCATCGCGTTGCGGCTCAGCTCGTGGGGCACCTGGTTGTCGCTCGAATACGCAATCGGCGACGGCGCCACCACATCCCAGTTCGCCTCCGGGAGTGGCTCGTCCATCCCCTCCCACATCAGCCGCGTCGACCCCTTGCGTCCCGAGTGCCCGAGCTGCAGACCGATGTGCGCGGTGGTCCGATCGTGCACGAATGCAACGATCCGCCGCCATCCGGACTCGTGTTCCGGAGCGTACATCCCGGCGCACCCCGGCGTGATCCGGCCGGCCTGCGACACGCACACCATCTCGGTCATCACCAGAGCGGCACCGCCGAGTGCCTTGCTGCCGGTGTTCACGAGATGAAACTCGTTGGGCGTGCCATCGATGGCTGAGTACATGTCCATCGCGGAGACGATCACACGATTCTTCAACTCGAGGCCGCGCAGCCGGAACGGCTGAAACATCGGCGGGATTCCGATTGCCGCAGGTTGCGCTAGTTGTGCCGCCACCTGGCTCGCGAACCAGGCCTCCACGTCGCGCACGAATTCCGGGTCGCGCAGGCGCAGATTGTCATGGGTGACCCTTCGGCTCCGGGTGAGGATGTTGAACGCGAACTGCAACGGCTCCTGGTGGATGTACTGGCCGAGATTCTCGAACCACTCGAGGCTCGCCTGCGCCGCCCGCTGCGTCGACACGACGACCGGCTTGCGCTCCGCTTCGTACGCCTCGAGCGCGAGCGTGACGCTCTCCTGCTCGTGGAGGCACGCCGCGAGCGCGAGCGCGTCCTCCATCGCGAGCTTGGTGCCGGAACCGATCGAGAAATGCGCGGTGTGCGCAGCATCCCCGAGGATCACCACGTTGCCGTGATGCCAACGCTCATTGCGCACGGTGGTGAAGCTGATCCATTTCGAGTTGTTCGCGTGCACCGCGTGACCCCCGAGGATCTCCGCAAAGAGCCGGCGGATCTCGGCGATGCTGGCGATGTCGCTCTCGCCGGGATCGAGTGGCCGGCCCGCGAGCGTGTCGAACCCGGCGCTGTGCCAGACCGTATCGTGCATCTCGACGATGAACGTGCTGCCCGTCGCGTCGTACGGGTAGCCGTGTATCTGCATGACGCCGTGCGGTGTCTCGACGATGTAGAACTTGAAGGCGTCGAAGACGAGATCCGTCCCGAGCCACATGAACTTGCAGCGGCGCACGTCGAGCGCCGGACAGAACGTGTCCGCATATGTGGCTCGAGTGGCGGAGTTAATGCCGTCGGAGCCCACCACGAGGTCGTGCGTTCGTGCGAGCTCGCGAACGGGTGGCGCCTCGGTGTTGAAGCGGAGCACGACCCCGAGCTCGCGACTGCGCTGATGCAGAATCTGGAGAAGCCGCCTGCGGCTCATCGCCGCAAAACCGTGACCGCCGGACGTGATCACCTGTCCGCAGTAGTGGATGTCGATGTCATCCCAGCGCGCGAACTCGCGGGACATCGCCTCGTGAATCGCCGGGTCGGCGTGCTCGATGCCGCCCAACGTCTCATCCGAGAACACCACGCCGAACCCGAAGGTGTCGTCGTCGGCGTTGCGCTCCCACACCGTGATCTCGTGGGTCGGGTCGAGCTGCTTGGTGAGCGCCGCGAAGTACAGTCCGCCCGGCCCGCCCCCGACAACCGCAATTTGCATCTGAGTCTGGGCGCAACTGTAAAGTGTGGAACCTTGTGAGTGTGGCGTCGTCAGCATGCCTGCATCGATTCATTTCGCCGACCTGACGTCGCCGCGCGCGCGGGCGCTGCTCGACACCGGCCCAGCGCCGGTGCTGCTGCTCCCCGTCGGCGCGGTGGAACCGCACGGTCCGCACGCGCCGCTCGGCACCGATTCGATCATCTCCACGGCAATTTGCGAGCAGGCCGCGCTGGCGCTCTCCGGCGACAGCACCGTGTGCGCGCTGGTGCTTCCCGAGATCGCCTTCGGTGTGACCCGCTACTCGGCAGCCTTCACGGGCGCAGTCACGATCAGCGAGGCGACCCTCCATGCAATCGTCGTCGAGGTCTGCGCGTCCCTTCGGGCCCAGGGATTCCGCCACCAGGTGATCGTCAACAGCCACTTCGAGCCCGCCCACGTCTCGACCCTCCGCCGGGCCGCCGAGGATGCGAAGGTGGGATTCCTTGACCCCACCCGCCGGGTCGTCGCACAGGAGCTGACCCCGGAGTTCCAGAGCGGCGCTTCCCACGCCGGGCGCTACGAGACCTCCCTGGTGCTCGCAACGCGGCCGGAGCTGGTCGAGGCCGAGATCATGCGTCGCCTCCCCGCCTACGAGCTGAACATGCCTGAGGCGATGGCCGCGGGTCAGACCGACTTCCTCGCGATGGGCATGGACCGCGCCTACTGCGGAGCTCCGGCCGAGGCCACGGCGGTCGAGGGGGCCGCCACGCTGGCCACGCTCACCCGTCTCCTGGTCGATCTGATCCGCGAACAGGTCGAGACCGAGCCTCGGTCGTGAGCAGCGCGGCTGGGACCGAGCCGGGCACGAATCTGGCCACGATCTTCCTGGATCGGAACCTGCTCGAGGGGCGCGGAGAGCGTCAGGCGTTGGTGGGACCGGCGGGCGCCACCACCTACGCCGAGCTCGCGGCACTCACCAACCGGGTGGGCAACGCGCTGCTCGAGCTGGGGGTCGCGCCGCATGAGCGCGTGCTCCTCGCGCTTGCCGACTCGGCCGAGTTCGTCGCCACCTGGTACGCCGTGCAGAAGATCGGCGCCGTGACGGCCGAGGTGTACACGTTCCTGCAGCCGAAGGACTACGCGTACTACCTGGACTACACCGAGGCCGCGGTGGTGGTGGTCGACGGCGTCACGCTCGAACGGATGCGCCAGGCGGCGGCGGCAAGTCGCGTTCGCCCGACGCTCCTGGTGGTGAACGCTCAGGAGGCGCTGCTGGGAAAGCGCGAGGTGTCCTTCGAGAGACTCGTCTCACGTCAGCCGGCGGAGCTCGACCCGGCACCGCGGGCGAGCGACGACATCGCGATCTGGAAGTTCACCACGGGGAGCACGGGCAGGCCGAAAGCCTGCGTGCACACCGCGCGCAGCCCGCTGGTCAGCTTTGACGGCTACGCGCGCGGCGTGCTCGATCTCGGTCCTGACGACGTCGTCCTTCCGGTGCCGAAGCTGTTCTTCGGGTACGCGCGCGACCTGGCCGCGCTGTTCCCCTTCGGGGTCGGCGCCGCAGGCGTGATCTTTGCGGAGAGGACGACTCCCGAGCTGATCTTCGAGCTGATCGCCCGGCACCGTCCGACCATCCTCGTCAACGTCCCGACCATGATGCAGGCGATGCTCGATCATCCGAGCGCAGCCGGTCAGGATCTGAGCTGCCTGCGCCTCTGCACCTCCGCCGGCGAAGCACTTCCGGAACCGCTCCACCATCGCTGGAACGACACCTTCGGTATCGAGGTGCTGGACGGCATCGGATCGTCCGAGGCCTATCACATCTACATCTCCAACCGGCCGGGGAGGGTGCGCCCCGGGACCATCGGCGAGGTGGTTCCCGGCTACGCCGCCGAGGTGGTCGACGACCAGGGCACCCCCCTGCCCGACGGGCACATCGGGAGGCTCTGGGTCCGGGGCGAGAGCGCGTCGCCGATGTACTGGCACGACGAGGAGGCGTCTGCGCGCACGTTCGCGGGCACCCTCGTGATGAGCGGGGACCTCGTCGAGCGCGACGCTGACGGGTACTTCCAGTACCGCGGACGCGCCGACGATCTGCTCAAGGTCGGCGGCATCTGGGTGGCGCCGGCGGAGATCGAGCGCTGCCTCGCCGCACATCCTGAGGTCGTGGAGTGCGCCGTCGTCGCGGCGGAACGCGATGGTCTGACGCGCGGTTGCGCCTGGGTCGTCCTCACGCCCGGTTCGGCGGCGACGCCCGAGAGCCTGCAGGCATTCGTCCGCGAGCGTCTCTCGCCCCACAAGGTCCCCGGGGAGGTGCGCCTCGTCACCGCGCTGCCGAGGACCGGCTCGGGCAAGATCGATCGGCGTGCGCTGCGTGAGCTCGCTCCCGCGGGCGACACAGGAGGCAGGCAGGCGTGACTCGATTTCGGGCTTCAGCCGGGTTCACGGAGCAGTGGAAGCACTTCGATTTCAAGGTCGCGGACGGCGTTGCCACGATCACGCTGACACGTCCGGAGCAGCTCGGCGCGCTCACCTTCGACGTGTACGCGGATCTGCGCGACCTGCTCGCCGAGCTGCCGCATCGCGGCGACGCGCGCGTGCTGGTGATCACCGGCACGGGGCGCGGATTCTGCTCCGGGGGCGACGTCGTGGAGATCATCGGCGCTTTGCAATCGATGCAGCCCGGTGACCTGATCGAGTTCACGCGCATGACCGGGTCAGTGGTCAGGGCGCTTCGAGAAGTGCCGCTGCCGGTGATCGCCGCGGTCAACGGCGTCGCGGCCGGTGCCGGAGCGGTGATCGCGCTCGCCTCGGATCTGCGCCTGCTCGCGCGCTCTGCCCGGTTCGCCTTTCTCTTCACCAAGGTCGGCCTCTCCGGTGCCGACATGGGGTCGGCGTACCTCCTGCCGCGGGTGATCGGATTCGGACGCGCTACCGAACTGCTCCTGCTCGGCGACACGGTTGACGCCGAGCGCGCGCTCGAGATCGGCCTCGCGACGGCCGTGGTCGACGACGTGGCGCTCCCGGACGCGGCGCTCACCATGGCGCAGCGCCTGGCCGGCGGACCGGCGCTTGCCTACGCCACCACGAAGCTGCTGCTCACCCGCGAGCTTGACATCGGCCTCAGCGGCTCCCTCGAGCTGGATGCGATGAGCCAGGCGCTGCTCATGGGCAGCCACGACCACGGCGAATTCCACCGAGCCTGGACCGAGCGCCGCACACCGGTGTGGGAGGGGCGGTGACCGACCCCGGCCACGAGATCGTCACCTCGCGGGACCTTCCGGTCCCTGTGGGATACGCCCACGCCGTCATCGCCGCACCGGGGAAGACGGTCCACCTGGGCGGCCAGACAGCTCAGGCCCCGGACGGCACCATCTTCGGCGCGACGATCGTGGAGCAGTTCGACCTCGCGGCGCGAAACCTCGTCGCCGCACTCCACGCCGCCGGTGGGAAGCCGGACGACATCGTCTCCCTCCAGGTCTTCGTGACCAACCTCGCCGCATACCGTGCGGCGGCGCACGAGCTGGGTGGCGTCTGGCGCACGCACTTCGGACGCCGGTACCCGGCCATGGCCGTGCTGGGCGTGACCGAGCTCTTCGACCCAAGCGCGATGGTCGAGCTCGTCGGGGTGGCGGTCATCCCTTGAGCGCAACGTACGCTCACCTCACCGCCGCGCATCGCGATCTGCTGGCGCGAACCGAGACGCTGGCGCGAGACATCTTCGCGCCGATCGCGGATCGCGGCGACCCGGGAAAGGTCAACCGGGAGCTGGTTACGGCACTCTCAACCCACGGGCTGGTGCCCGAGGTGCTCGAGGCGGGCCGTGAGGTCCCGGCAGTGACGCTCTGCCTGGTGCGCGAAGGCCTCGCGAGGTACTCGACGCAGGCCGAGACCGCCTTCGCGCTGCAGGGGCTCGGTGCTCACCCAATCCTGATTGCGGGCCGCTCCGAGGTGGTCGACGTCTGGATCCCCAGGGTCTCGTCGGGTGAGGCTGTCGCCGCCTTCGCTCTCACCGAGCCCGACGCGGGATCCGACGTGGCTGCGATCGGGCTCACGGCCGAACCCGACGGCGGGGGCTTCCGGCTCAGCGGCGAGAAGGTGTTCATCTCCAACGCCCCCGACGCCGACATCTACACGGTGTTCGCGCGCACCACCGGGGGTGCCGGCGCGAGGGGCATCACCGCCTTCGCGGTTCCTCGGGAGAGCCCGGGATTGTCCGGCGAGTCGATCCCGTTCGTCGCCGATCACCCGATCGGCCGGCTCCGCTTCGACGGCGTCCCGGTACCAGCGGACCATGTCCTCGGCGAGGTCGATCACGGCTTCGGAGTCGCGATGCGCACCCTCGACCTGTTCCGACCCAGCGTCGGCGCCTGCGCCGTCGGCATGGCGCAGGCGGCGCTCGACGCCGCCGTCGCCCACGCGGCTGAGCGCCAGGCATTCGGCAAGCCGCTGTCCGCCCTGCAGGGGGTCAGCCATCAGCTCGCCGACGTCGCGACCCGGATCCAGGCATCACGCCTGCTCGTCCATTCGGCGGCCGGAGCGCACGACGCCGGCATCACCCCCAACACCGAGGCAGCCGCGATGGCGAAGCTGTTCGCCACCGAGACGGCGATGCTCGCCATCGACGTGGCGATCCAGGTCCATGGCGCCCGGGCTCTCGAGCGCGGCCACCTCCTGGAGCACCTCTACCGCGACGTGCGCGGCACGCGTATCTACGAGGGCGCCTCCGAGGTGCAGCGCGAGATCATCGCCCGCCAGCTGTTCCGGCGGGCCGGTCGCGAATCATGAGGACCGATTCGACCCGCTGACCGTCGCGCAGGTCGGTGTCCTCGAAGGGAGATCCCACCACGCGCATCCCGGCGCGAGCGTAGGCGGCCTGGGCGCGCGCGTTGCCCACCTCGGTGATCAGCGCCACCGCGGTCGCCGCCTCCTCGGCAAAGAGGTGGTCGGAGAGGACGCGCACCGCCCGCGACCCGATCCCCTGGCCCGTCAGCCCGCTCGCACCGATGAAGATGTCGAGCCCCCACGACCCGCCCGGCACGCTCACGCCGACGGTGGCCAGGTAGTCCTCCTCGCTGTCCCACGGGTAGAACTGGATGAAGCCGACGGGCTCTCCGGCGAGCTCGATGATGCACGACGTTGTCGGGTCGTCAGTCGTGGTCCGGAGCCCGAGCTCGTCAATCGCGCCGGCGAGCGTGAGAGGAGGATCGTCGGGGTCCCACCACTCCCGGACGTGGGGGCTGTTCCGCCAGGCCACCATCAGCTCGTAGTCGTCCCGTTGATCTCGGATCCGCCGGATCACCAGGTCGCCGTCGGCGGTGATGACGTCCTTCATCCGAGCAAGTATCGAGTCACTCGCGAAGCCGCTGCATTCGGGGAGCGCTGCCTACCCTGCCTGCATGCGCGTACTCGTCGTCGAGGACGAACCGGAGGTTGCCGCCAGCCTGGCCCGAGGGCTGGCGGAAGCCGGCATCTCCGTGGACGTCGCCCTGAGCGGGGAGGAGGCTTTGGAGTCGCTCCGCTCCGGGCTCGCATACGACATCGCCATCCTCGACGTGATGCTCGGCGGACACCTCGATGGGATCGACCTCTGCCGGCATCTGCGCCTCCAGGGAGCGCCGACGGCGATCCTGATGCTCACCGCTCGCGACGAGGTCAAGGACCGGCTCGCGGGCTTCGACGCCGGCGCCGACGACTACCTGGCCAAGCCCTTTCACTTCGAGGAGGTGCTGGCGCGCGTTCGAGCCCTGAGCCGGCGCCGCATGGCACCGCAGATCGACGTGCTCCAGGCGGGCAACCTCAGCATGGACAGCGCAGCGCGGCAGGTGACCGTCGGCGGGGACGTCATCCCGACGACCCGGCGGGAATACGAGATCCTCGAGCTCTTTCTCCGCCACCCCGCGCAGGTCCTGAGCAAGGAGCAGATCCACGACGCCGTCTGGGGCGACGCCCAGACCGTCGAATCCGGACTGGTCGAGGTATATGCCGGAAAGGTGCGGCGCAAGCTGCAGGCCGCCCGCGCTTCCGTGCTCATCGAGACCTGCCGCGGCATCGGCTACCGCTTGATCAGCGGCGACGCCGCGGCGCTGTGATGAACTCGGCGATCCGGCGGCGCGATGCCTTTGCGCCTCGCCGGCCGACCCCGCTGCTCACCCGGGTCACGACGTTCCTCGGCTGCGCGGCCGTGCTCGGCCTGGTCCTGATCATCGAGCTCGTCGTACCCAACAACCCGACCCTGGGCGGCATGCTGCTCCTCGCGGTGCTCTTCGCCACCTGGCTGCTCCCGACGCCGCTGGCAGCGGTGATCACGGCAGCCGCCGTCGCCGTCACGCTCGTCACCGCCCTCAGGGGCTCTGTGGACCCGCTCACCGCCAAGTTCCAGTTCGTGGCGATCGTGGTCACCGCGTGCTTGAGCGAGCTGACCGTTCGCTCGCTGATCGCCCGCGATCAGGCTCAGGCGGCGACCACCGAGCGGCTCCGGAGGTTCACCGCCGATGCGGCCCATGAGCTGCGCAACCCGCTCTCCGCGCTGCAGAGCGACCTGGAGATCACGTTGCTCCAGCCGCGCACCTCCGACGAGCTCACGGCAACCGTGCGCCTGGCGCTCAAGAACACGCAGCGCCTTGTGAAGATCTCGGAGTCGCTCCTGACCCTGTCTCGGGGCGACGCCGGAGGCCTGATGACGTCGGTCTCCCGTATCGACATCAGCGATGTTCTCGAGGAGGCGTACGCGCGCTGGGAGGGCCACGCGACGGCGCTGGGAGTCCGGCTGACCAAGCAATTCGCCTGCGAAGGGATCGTCGAAGGTGATGGGCTCCTGATGGGGCGTCTCTTTGACAACCTGCTCGAGAATGCGCTCGCCTACACCCCAAGGGACGGAACTGTCGCACTGGTGCTCAAGCCGTCCCCGCCAGGTGCGTGCGTGATCTCCATCACCGACACCGGACCAGGGGTCCCCGCGGCCCTGCGCCCGGTGATCTTCGAGCGGTTCGCACGCGGTGACGTGTCTCGATCGAGGAAGACCGGCGGGGCGGGGCTGGGACTGGCCATCTGCACCGCGATCGTTTCTGCCCATAAAGGCACGATCTCCCTTGATCACGAACGCGTGGCCGGAACGCGAATCGATGTGCGACTCCCTGTTACCAGGCTTTCCGGAAGGGTTTGAGATCCGGGCGCAGGCTGGAGATATCGCCTCGCCATGTGGGGGGGAAAGTCTTTATCGGAGTACTGAAATGGGCAACAAGGTTCTGGAGGTCTGGGAACGCATCCGCGAGCTTGGAGAGAGACTCCGGTCTCGTGAAGACGGTCAGGGCATGGTCGAATATGCGCTGATCCTCGTCCTCATCGCCATCGTCGTCATCGTGATTCTCACCACGTTGGGAAAGACAGTGAACAACGTCTTCTCGAACGTGAGCCACGGCTTGTCGAACTAAGTCCCCCGCGGGCTGCGGGTGTCCCCACTGTGGACCCGCAGCCCGACCCCTCCTCACGCGGCGTGAGCAGCTCCGGCAACGGGTTGCGGACGCGCCCTCGGGAGCAGCATCGAGAGCACGCCGGTGAGCGCCCAGAAGCCGACGTTGAAGAAGAGGATGCGCTCGACCGAGGTGACGAAGTCACTGGCAAGCGCGCCCCGTGCGGCGGTCGCGAACGCGAGGCTCGTCGGGTTTGTGGGTGCTGAGCCGGCGCTGGGACAGCCCGGAACCGGGGCCGACGGATCGCTGGATGCCGCCTGCTCCTTGAAGCAGCTGGTGAACTTCGCGACGGCGGCCTGCGCCTGCGCCGCCGGAACATTGGCGGCCGCGAGCTGCGCTTGCAGCTGCGGGGTCACCGCCTGGACGGCATCGGGTGCGCGGCTCGAGAGGAGACCGAAGAACACCACGCCGACGATGGCAACGCCGATCGCCCCGCCGAGCTGCTGAAACGTCGTCAGCACGCCCGATGCGGATCCGGCGTCTCGTCCCGGGACGCCCGCCAGGATGATGTTGAGCAGCGGCGCGATCACGGTGCCCAGGCCGAGCCCGCTGATGATGAACGACGGGATCAGATCCCACCCGGTGACGTTCGTGCCCTGGAGGTTGAGCGTCAGGATGACGCCGAACATTCCGATCACCAGCAACGAAGAACCGATCGCGATCGTCCACTTGCCCAATCGCGGCGCCACCCGCGCGGACATCGCCGACGCGATCGCCGAGGCGAGGCTCCACGGGATCGTCGTCAGGCCCGCGTTGAGCGCGCTGAAGCCCAGTCCCGCCTGGAGCATCAAGCTGAAGGTGAAGAAGAACGCCGGGATGCCGGCGATGAATACCGCGGAGATCCCTACGCCGACGCTGAAGGATCTGATGCGAAACAGCGAGAGCTGGACGAGCGGGAACCTCGTCGACGGCAGCGACCGCTCGTAGAGGATGAAGAGCACGAGCATCACCGGGCTGAGTGCCATGCAGATGAACGTCCATGCAGGCCATCCGGCAACCTGTCCCTCGACAAGCGGGTACACGAGGAGAAGGATTCCCGCGGTCGCGAGCACGACGCCGCCGAGGTCGAGGCGTGTGGCGTTGGGCGCGCGCGACTCCGTGATGAGCCGGGTCGCGGCTACGAGTGCCGCGATGCCGATCGGCAGGTTCACCAGGAAGATCCACCGCCAGGAACCGCCGGTGATGTCGTTGCGGATGATCAGCCCACCGGCGAGCGGTCCGGTGATGGTGGCGATGCCGATCACCGCGCCGACCAAGCCGAAAACGCGCGCCCGTTCCTGCGGCGGGAACGTGACCTGTATCACCGAGAGCACCTGCGGGTACATCATCGCCGCCATGGCGCCCTGGAGCACCCGCGACAGGTCGAGCATGATGGCGCTCTGCGCGAGCCCGCAGAGCGCGGACGCGAGCACGAATCCCGACATCCCGATGATGAACAGTCTCTTTCTGCCAAAGATGTCACCAAGCCGTCCGCCGGTGATCAGCAGCACCGCGTAGGCGAGGCCATAGCCTGCGATGACGAACTGGATGTCGGCGTTGTTCGCCGCCAGGTTCGACCGGATCGCGGGGATCGCCACGTTAACGATGGAAACGTCGAGGAGCACCATGAAGAGCGCGGTCATCACGCTCGCCAGGGCGAGCCAGCGGCGAGGATCGAGGTCACTCGCCGGGGGTGCGGGCGACGCGGGCTGAGCTCCCGCGCCGGGCGGCGAAACTGCCTCGGTGGTCTCGGTCATCAGGAATGCCTCCGGCGATCGCGCATGTCAATCGCTGTCACAACTCCGCAGGTGCGGGTGGTCCATCTTGCCAGAGTCCCGTTCGTGTGGCGACTCACGTCGGGATCCGTCATCTACCGCTCAGCGGGCCGTTCAGCGCGGTGTGCACGACTCCCACCGCGAGCACGGCGAACATGGTGACGACGTGGTTGCGCCGGATCCGCGGACGCGCGTCGCGTTTGGCCCCGGAGAGACCGCTGCCGGCAAACGCGGTCAGGACGAGCAGGCCGACCGCCGCCGCGCCCGCCCAGATGCCGATCTCCTCTCCGGCGGGAAGTGTCGACCTGGTGACCGACGCGAGGCAGTGGGCGATGCCGGCAGCGGCCGCGACGGCGCCGAGCCAGTTGTGGGCGCGGAACCATCCCATCGAGAAGCTCAATCCAGCGGAGAGCCGCCAGCGGTTCACGAGCGCCGACGCGATGGACACGCCGAACACCCCAGCCGCGGCCCAACCGGTCAGCACATCGAACTGACTCACTCGCGGTGAGCCGAGTCGCAACTCCTCCCCGGCTCTCTATGCTCGGTCGTCATGGAGATGCAGTATCGGCGCCTCGGTCACTCAGGGCTCCGGGTGAGCGTCCTGTCGTTCGGCTCGTGGGTCAGCTTCGGTCCGCAGCTCGCCGGGAGCAGCGCGCGCGATTGCCTGGCCGCGGCGTACGACGCGGGAGTGAACTTCTTCGACAACGCCGAGGTCTATGCCGGTGGGCGTTCGGAAACCATCATGGGCGAGGCAATCGCGGAGCTCGGCTGGCCCCGCCACACGTATGTCATCTCGAGCAAGTTCTTCTGGGGCATCGAGGACTCGGTCAACACGCGGAACACGCTCAATCGCAAGTACCTGCTCCACGCCGTCGACGGCTCGCTGCGGCGGCTTGGGCTGGACTTCCTCGACCTGATCTTCTGCCACCGCCCCGATCCCGAAACCCCGGTCGAGGAGACGGTGCGCGCAATGCACGACATCATCAACTCCGGCCGTGCGCTGTACTGGGGGACGTCGGAGTGGAGCGCTGCCGCCATCACCGAGGCGTGGGACATCGCCGATCGCCATCACCTGCACAAGCCCGTGATGGAGCAGCCACAGTACAACCTCTTCGAGCGTGACAAGGTGGAGAAGGAGTTCGCGCCGCTCTACGACCGGATCGGTCTCGGCCTCACCACCTGGAGCCCGCTCGCATCCGGGCTGCTCACCGGCAAGTACGCCGACGGCATCCCATCGGGCAGCCGCGCCGCACTCCCCGGATATGGATGGCTCAAGGCCGATGTGACCGATGCCGGCGCCAACCAGCGCGTCCGCGACCTGGGCGTCATCGCTGCCGAGCTGGGCGTGAGCCTCGCGCAGCTCTCGATCGCCTGGTGCGCCGCGAACCCGCACGTCTCGACGGTGATCACCGGTGCAAGTCGTGTCGAGCAGGTCCGTGAGAACCTCGGCGCGCTCGAGGTCATCGACCGGCTCACGCCGGACATCCTCGCGCGCATCGACGCGATCTTCTGAGCCTCAGCTCCAGGCGATTACGCGGTCTCCTCGAGCACGCGGAGCCGGGTGCGCCGGTCTGCGGGGTCCGCCTCCGCCCATCTCCCGCCGGCGATGCGCATGGCATGCGACGCGTGCAGCATGCGCTGGATCTCGTCCGCCGGCACCGGCCTGGAGAAGTAGAAGCCCTGGGCGAAGCGGCAGCCGAGGCTCTGGAGGCGCTCGGCCTGGTCAGCCGTCTCCACGCCCTCGGCGATCAGGCCCAGCCCGAGCGTCTTGCCCATGCGGATGATCGCCTGCGCGAACGCCGTCCGGCGCGGGTCCTCGGCGATGTGGTCGACGAAGAGCTTGTCAATCTTGAGGATGTCCAGCGGGAGGTCCTGGAGCGACGCCAGCGATGAATACCCGGTGCCGAAGTCATCCATCGAGATGCGGACACCGAGCGCCTTCAGCTCGCGCAGGCGCGCCCGCGCACTTTCCGGGTCGTCGACCATGAAGCTCTCTGTGATCTCGAGGGTGAGGTGAGACGGCGGGAGCCCGGCCTTGGTGAGGATGCGCCACACCTCGCTCACGAAACTGGGGTCACGGAGCTGCCGCGGTGAGACGTTGACGCTCACCGTGAAGGCCGGCTCGTCGATCAACTCGACTTGCCACGCCTGCCACTGCTTGCACGCCTCCTCGAGCACGTGCAGGCCGAGCTCGCGGATCATGCCGGTCTCCTCCGCGATGCCGATGAACTCGGCGGGAACCACCATGCCCCAGCGGGGGTGCTTCCAGCGCACCAACGCCTCGACGCCCACCGGCGTGCTCGTGGTGATGTCCACGATCGGCTGGTAGAGGACCACGAGCTCGTGACGATCGATGGCGCGCTCCAGGTCGGTGCGCACCTCCAGGCGACGGGCGACGACGTCCTGCATGCCCGGCTCGAAGATCTCGTAGGTGTCCTTCCCCTTGACCTTGGCGCGATACATCGCGACGTCGGCCTGACCCACGAGCTCCTCGGCGGTGACATCGCGAGACGCGCTCACCGCGACACCCACCGAGGCGCTGATCGTCACCTCCCTTCCGGCGATGACAAATCGTGGCTTGAACACCGACACCACGCGCTCGGCGACCCGAATGGTGTTCTCGGGATCCGCGGTTTCCTCGACGAGGATCGCGAACTCGTCGCCGCCGAACCGAGCCGCGGTGTCCGACGCGCGGAGCACGAGCTTCAGGCGGTCGGCGACCCTCGCGAGCAGCTCATCGCCCGCCATGTGGCCGAGGCTGTCGTTGATCTCCTTGAAGTCGTCGAGGTCGAGGAAGAGGACCGCGAGGAACTCGTCGTGGCGCTCGCGGCGGGTGAGCGCATGCTCGAGCCGGTCCATGAACAGGGCTCGGTTGGCGAGGTCGGTCAGGGTGTCGTGAAACGCCTGCTGCCGCAGACGGTGACCGAGGCGGGTGTTCTGCACGGCGACGCTCGTCTGCGCCGCGAACGCATCGAACAGGTGGAGGTCGTCTGTGTCGAACGTGCCGGCGCCGCGCAGCCGGTTGGCGACGACCAGCGTCCCCAGGAGCATGCCCTCGCCCTGCAGGAGTGTCGCCATCGCGTCCTTGAAACCCTGCTCGTGCAACCAGGTCCGCAGCTCGGGGTCGGACGTTGACGGTGTGGCGATCACCCCGCGCTTGGTCTCGTCCAGAAGCGGCACGAAACGCTCGAGGTGCTCTTCGCTCATTGCGGTATCGATGTTGTCGCTGGCGCCACGCGTCGTGCTGATCGTGCGCCACGAGCCGGTGCCCGTCGCCACCGGCAGCAATGACACAACCGCGATGTCGGCGCGGAAGACCTTGCAGAGCTGGTCGAGGAGCTCGGGTATGGCCGCGCCGTCGGAGCTCGCGCGCTGCAGCATGTCGCTCGAACTCGTAGAGATACTGCAGTCGCTGGTGCTTCTGGTGCTCGCGCGTGTAGAGCACGTACGCGGCGACGATTGCGCACAGCGGTGTCAGCAGGAGGAACAGCATCGGCGGGTTGCTCCAGCCGAGCGCGACGATCACCAGTCCGAGGCTGCAGTTCGCAAAACCGCCGATGAGCACTATCACGATCGGCTGGAGCCATTGGCGATGTGACTGCCGGCCCTCCGCAAGGGATATCGCGATCACGCTGAGAGCGAATCCGAGGAGCGATGCGATCGACATGAAGAGCAGCACCCACAGCCATACCGCCCAGCTGGTCGCATTCGTGCCGGAGATGTGATTGACGAGGAGTAACAGCGTCTCGGTCTCGATCGCGAAGCTGGCGAGATTGAAGACGAGCCGTATCGGCTCCTGCCGGCGAAGCAGGCCGAGTCCGATGGCTGCGCCGAGGACGCGAGCAAGAACCAACTCTCCAGGGTCTCCGGCGAGCACGAAGACACCGATGACCAGCGGGATCTCGCTCAGCGAGTACGACTGAGCCTCCTGGCGGAAGTGGATGAAGACGCGCCACCACTCGGCGACGGCGAATCCGACCACCAGCAACGCGATCGAGAGGATCGCCACGCCGCCGGGCCTGCGCAATGGTGCGACCGCGACCACGTAGAGGACGGCGGCAGCGATCGCCATGCCGATGTTCAGCGCCCAGATGGGCGCGACGCTGCCGCCGCTCGCCGCGGGCCGGTTCTCCGGGCCGGCCCTGGCATAATCCGCGCGCTGCTTGGCGGTCACCAAACGTCGTGACACGTCATACAGTCCTGTGCATCGCGATCTCTCCCGCGCGAGCCTGGCGCCGGCTCGGGGCGGGCCCCCCTCAGGGGCTGAGAGAGTTATATCGTTGACGCTTCAAACGCGTCATGACGCCCCGGAATCGCTGATGTTACGGCCGATGGGATACGGCCCTGCCGAGCCGCCTGCTGTCAGTCCGGGAAGGCGGCCTGACTGAGGGTGACGGTGGCGCTGTGCGAGACGGCTGAGGCGTCCATCCACGTGAGGGAGACCGTCTGGCCGACCGTGAAGGTTTCCATGGCGTTGTGAAGGTCCGACGACGTCGCGATCGTGTGGCCGCCGATGCCGGTGATGCGCCCGCAGGCGGTCACCCCGGCGCTCACCGCGGGATTCGCCGTGACACCGCTCACCCAGGCGCCGGTGGTGGCTCGCGACGAGGTGCAGTCAACCCCGGTACCGTTCTGGATCACCGGCACACTCGGGTAGACCGCCACGCCGAGCTGCGCGGCCAGGCCGATGTGGATGTTCGGACCGGCGCCGGAGCGGATCTGCGAAACGATCTGCATCGCCTTGTTGATCGGGATCGCGAAACCGATGGTGGAGCTTGTCTGCTGCTGGTTGGGATTGCCAGAGGTCTGTCCCGCCGTGGTGATGCCGATCACCCGGCCCGCCGCGTTGACCTCGGGGCCACCCGAATCGCCGGGCTCGATCTGGGCGCTGACCTGGAGCATGCCGTACAGGGTCTCGGTGTCCTGGCTGTCGTCGCTCGCGGTGATCTGCGCGTCGACCCCGGTGACCGTGCCGCCGACCTCAGCCGGCGTCCCGCCCCTGCCGAGGGCGTTGCCGAGCACGGTGATCGAGTCGCCCGCAGCCACTTTCGAGGAGTCACCGATTGGTACGGTCGGGAGGTTGGAGGCGCCCACGAGCTGAACCAGCGCGACATCGTCAGTGGCGTCGTAACCGATCACCTTGACCTGGTACTGCGGGCCGGTCCCGTCGATCTGCGCTCGAATGTTGATGGTGCTGGCGATCACGTGGTTGTTGGTGAGGACCTCACCGTTCGAGGTGATGATCATTCCCGTGCCGGCGACCTGGCCACCGCCACCCGCGACGTCACCGGTGATGTCCACGATCGCCGAGTCGAGCTTCGCGATGGTGGCGGCCGAGAGACCGCTCCCGGTCGACGGCACGCTGCCACCGTTGTTGGGATTGAAGGTTGACCCACCGGGGCCGGTGGAACCGCCGGGCTGCGACCCGTTCGAGGGATTCGAGATCGACGCGGTGGTCAGTGCCCAGGCCGTGCCGCCGCCCGCGCCGACGCAGGCGACCGCGAAGAGCGCCAGAGCCGTGCGCCGAAATCCGGAGCCGCCAGAACGCTGCGGCGCCGGCGGCCAGGTGGGCGGTCCCCACTCCGGGTTGGGCGACCAGTGACCGTAGACCGCCCCTGGTGGCTCACCAGGGGGTGGCGGTGGCGGTGGCGGATCCTGGGGGAGGTATTCCATCTCGTCGGTCATCATCGGGCTCCGAGGTTTTCGATTGGGTGACACTCAGCAGCATGACGCTGAATGCTCAGCGGGGCCTGAGCCATGTCTGTGACATTGCTGAGACCCTTGCGCAGTCCTCCCTCGGTCATTGCGGCCGCCTCGCTGAAGGCCTCGAGGCGTGCCTTGCTCATCTCTCCGACGAGAGCGTACATGCAAGATCCCGGTCGCGAGACGCGACCTCGGGGTACCATCTGACGGCCGCGACGCTCGCCGTCGCAGCCCGTCCTTGAACTCGCCGATCTTCTCAACGTCCCACCTGAGGTTCGAGGTTGTCTCGCTCGTACGATCTTTCAGGCCGCCGCCTGGTGCGCCGGCGGCGCGCATCCATGAGGAGCGGCCGGCAGCGGGCCGCGCGGCGAACGCTCGTCGCTGCCGGTTTCCTGGTGTCGATCGTGGCCGGCGTGGTGCTCTACTTCCTGCCCGCGATCCAGGTGGCGCTGAGGGACACAGGCCAGGTCAACACCTCGCTCGGTGGCACGGCGGAGCTCAAGCCGGTCTCGGCGAGCGAGCACCTGTCGTCGACGTCTCCGTTCACGCTCCTGCTGCTCGGCTCCGACAGCGACTCGAAGTTCAAGGGTGACTACCTCACCCAGTCGATGATTCTCACCCGGGTCGACCCGGCGACCAAACACGTGACGATGCTGTCGATCCCCCGGGACCTCTGGGTCCACCTCTGCAACGGGAGCAACGGCAAGATCGATCAGGCGTTCCTGCATGGCGGTGCGCAGTGCGCGATCCAGACCGTGCAGCGGAACCTCCGAGTCCACATCGACTTCTATGCTTGGATCGGGCTCCAGGGGCTGGTGTCAGTCCTGAACCAGCTCGGCGGTGTCAACGTCGTCGCCAACAACCCGGTGATGGACGACTACTACCCGGCGGACCTCTCCGGCGGCAACCCGTTCGACTACCAGCGAATTCTCGTGCTTCCCGGCGCGCAGCACATGAGCGGCACGCTCGCACTCGAGTACGTCCGCGCACGTCACGACGATGCGTACGGGGACTTCGCACGATCCCAACGGCAGCAACAGATTCTCATCGCGCTGCGCGCCAAGACAAAGCATCTCTCGCTCGCGGACGTTCCGAGTCTCGCGACCTCGCTCGGGTCGGACTTCCAGACCAACATGAGCATCGGCCAGGTGAGCGGTCTGCTTCCCATCGCCGGCTCGGTGCCGCTCGCATCGATCACGCAGGTGGTGTTGCTGCCTCCATACACAAGCAGTGTCTCCATCAGTGGGCAGGATTCCCTGATGCCCAACTGGTCGCTGATCCGGCCAGAGGTGGCCAGATACTTCCCGGCGGCGTCCTGAGATGAGGCGCATCGCCATTCTCCTGGCATTGATGGTCGCCAGCGGGCTGGCCGCGAATCGCACCCTTGCGGTCCTGCAGTCGCGCGCCACCACGGCTGCGCTCGTCAACACGACGAGCCCGCAGGTGCGGCTGCCGGGGACCATCTACGTCAGCCAGGACGGCTCGATCTACGCGATCTCCGGATCGGGCATCCGCAGGCTGGCGCTCCCGTCAGGTGGTAATTGGACCCAGCCGCGCGTCCTGGCTGACGGAACGCTGCTCGTGATCCGCAGGTTCGACGCGTCCTCGGACCTGTATCACGTCACGGGATCAGGACACGTGCTGAGCCGGATGACGTCGAACGATCCGTCGACGAGCAATCGGACGTTGCAGCTGGACCATTGGATTCTGTGGCCGTCAATCAGCCCGGACGGCACCCAGGTGTACTTCGCGACCGACGCGCCCAAGCCGGCACCCAACCAGAGCTACGAGGTGGACTTCTCCCTCTGGTCGGCGCCGCTTGGTGCGCCGTTCACCATCGGTGACAGCGGCGTCAACGGTGGTGCGCGCTGGTCCGTGCCCGACATGTACACGGGCGGTGACATCGAACCTGTGCCGCTCCCGAACGGAAGCCTGCTCTATGCGAGCTACGCGAACACCGGCAAGGGGACCGTGGCGACCGTCCTCGGTTTGCAGACCGACCCGAACAGCCCGATGCGCTCACTCACCACCCCGCAGCAGGATTGCGGCGCACCCGCGGTCGCGAGCGACGGCATGACTGTCGCCCTGGTTTGCACCAACGCCGGACAGGCGGCGAGTCTTGAGGTGGCGACACTCGAGGGGAATTCGCTCGGTCCCGCGCGCGTCGTGGTGGCGAACTGCCTGTGCAACTCGCCCTCGTGGTCGGCGGCTGGCGACAACCTTCTCTATATGAATGCTGCGGACCCGAACGGCAACTTCGGGCTCTGGTACATCGCACATGCCGGCGGAGCGCACCCCGGCGCGGCGCGCCGCGTCACCGACGCAAGCGTCGACCTTGATGCCACCTCTGCTGCCGCATGGTCGAGCCGGTGATCGGCGCCGTCAGCCGAGTGCCTGGGTGAGGTCGTAGACGGTCACGCCGTCGACGGTGGTGCCGGTGAAATGCTGCTCGACCCACTGCGCGATCTGTGCCGACGTGCCGGTGCCGGTGCCGATTCCCGGTCCGCCTCCGGATCCGATGAAGTAGTGAATGCGGCCCTGGGCAACGTACTGCTCGAACTGTGCGAGGCTCGGAGCGGGATCGGTCCCGTTGAAGCCGCCGATCGCCATGATCGGATCGTGGGTCGCGAGCTGATATCCGGCCGCTGAGTTAGCGTCGATGGTGGCAGCAACCCAGGTGTAGCTGCCCGCGTTGGTTTCGAGCAGCTTGACGAGCGCCGCACCCGGCGCGCTCGCGTTGAGGAACGACCGGCCACCGCCTCCGGTGCCGCCCGGGATGCCGAACCCGCCGCCGAATCGACCCGGAAAGCCGCCGACTCCCAAGCCGCCGCGCGGAAGACCGCCCGGGAATCCCGGGACCCCACCGCGGCCGGTGAAGCCACCCGGACCGCCGCTCGAGACCGCCGCGGTCACCGCCGGCCCTGCCGACGGGATGGCGCCGGAGTGGGCGGTGAGCACGGTGTCGATGGTGTAGGCGGCAGGTCCTGCGAATGCGGCGGCCACCCCGACCGCGACCACGACCGCGATCACCGCGCGGTGGAGGAGCGGCATGCCGAGGATCGCGATCGCCGCGCCGATTCCCAGCGTTGCGACCGATGCCGCGAGCCCCGGGGCGAATCCCGGACTGCGTTCGAGCAGGATGGCCGACCAGATGCTCGTGGTGGCGACGGCTCCCGCGAGCACGACCCGTGCCCAGGTTCGCGACCGCTCGCGCCAGAGCAGCACGCTGCCGATGCCGATCAGCGCGCCGATCGGCGGGGCCAGCGCGACCGTGTAGTACGGATGAATGATCCCGGCAGCGAGGCTGAAGACGAGAGCGGTCACCGCGAGTGACCCGCCCCAGAGCAGAAAGGCGGCACGAGTGCGGTCGGTGCGCGTGCGCGTCAGCGTGAAGCCAAGCCCTGCGATCAGCAGGATGAGGGCAGCCGGAAGCAGCCACGAGATCTGGCCGCCGAAGCTGGTGTTGAACAGCCGGTCGATACCGGTCGGGCCCCACATTGACCCGGCGGTACCTGTGCCACCGACGCTCCCCGACTTGTTCCCGGTGAGCCTGCCCAGGCCGTTGTAGCCGAAGATCAGGTTGAGAAGACTGTTGTCCTGCGATCCGCCGATGTACGGCCGGTCCGCCGCGGGGGTTAGCTGGACGATCGTGACCCACCACCCCGACGCGACGATCATGGTCGCCAGGGCGATTCCCAGCTGGGCGATCCGCCGCCGGAGCGATACCGGCGCGGCCAGCAGATAGACGAGGCCGAAGGCGGGCACGACCAGGAACGCCTGCAGCATCTTGGTGAGGAACGCGAACCCGACCAGCGTCGCTGCGACCACGAGCCATTTCGTCTTGCCCGCTTCGATGGCCCGCACCGTCGCGTAGGTGGCGATGGTGAGCAGCAGCACCAGGAGTGCGTCGGGGTTGTCGAAGCGGAACATGAGCGCTGCCACCGGCGTCAGCGCGACTGTCGCACCCGCGATGAGCGCGGCGGCGGGCGAGAACCATCTGCGGACGGTCAGGTAGGTGAAGCCGACGGTCGCGACACCCTCCAGCGCTTGAGGGACGAGGATGCTCCAGGCATTGACGCCGAAGACGCGCGCGGAGAGATCCATGACCCAGAGCGAGGCGGGCGACTTGTCAACGGTGATGAAGTTCGACGCGTCGAATGACCCGAAGAAGAACGCCTTCCAGCTCGTCGATCCCGCCTGGACCGCCGCCGAGTAGAAGGCGTTCGCCCAGCCCGAGGCGCCGAGATCCCAGAGGTAGAGGAGCGCAGTGACGCCGAGCAGCCCGATCAGCGAGGGACGAACCCATGCCGCATCCTCCTGGCGGCCGCGAACGAGGGACCTTGCCCAGCGCGCAGGCGCACCTCCGCCTCCATCGACGCGCGGAGGCGCAGGAATCGCGGCCGGCAGCGCCGGCGGGGGATCGTTGAAGAACGGGCGGGAAGCCATGCCCTGACTGTGCCGCCCGCTGCTCACGGCGAACTGAGCGGAGGCTCAGAGTTCGCTGTGAGCGCGGTTACTAGGGCAGGAGGTGGTCCGGGCTACCGCCGAATCCGACTTCGACGCTGAATGTGTCACCGGCGACCGCACTCGGGGCCACGTCGTAGACGAGACTCCAGTAGCAGTTTGAGACGCCGCTCGTGGTGCACGCGACACCCCCCGGGGCGGTGAACGACGCGGGTATCTGGATCTGGAACCGCACCCACTGTCCCTGGTAGATGGCACCACCGCCGCCGCCGGCGGTTTGATAACAAGCGCTACACGAGGCGCCTCCCACCGGCCAGTTGCCCAGCGATGACACATTGCCGCCTCCGCTGGGCGGACTCGTGCCTGCGAGGTCGGCGCCCAAGTCGGTGATGCTGTTTGCGGAGGCCCAGGTCACGCCATCCGGCTCACGAAGGCCGACGTATGCGGGGCCGCCACCGACGTCACCGACGTCGAACAGGGACACGCTGATCGTCTGACCGGCGTACGCCGTGGGGTCGATGCTGAAGAGGGGAATCGCAAACTGTGGACTGGACGCGCCATTCACCGGGGTGAACACGGTCATGTCGTCCATCGCGGAGACGGAGCCGCAGCTGGTGCACACGCCCGTGCCCGGACTGACGAGCCGTACGGCATATCCCTTGTGCGCGTTCGAGAAACCGTTGCCGCCATTGGCCACCGTGGAGTCCGGCAGTGCGCACGGACCCACCGTTGCCTTGCAATGCGGAGTGCCGTTCCACTTCAGCGAGTTCGACCTCGAGGCGGTAGAACTTGTCAACGGTTGCCCCGGCAGGGTTGCTGATGTACGCGTTCAACCGATTGCCGGAGCTCGACGGCGCGCCCCCGGCAGCGGCATTGAAGTTCTCCGGATCGGACGCCGCTGTCGGGTTGTAGGTGAGCACCGAGACCCATTGGTGATAGGTCGGTGGCGCGCTGCCCAGTGCTGTCTGGCTTGGGCAGCTCCCTGCGGGGGGGCCAGGCGCGTAATAGAACATGTTCCCGGGCGTCGCGTTGTAGGGGTAGAAGACCTCCTGGCCCACCTTCGAGTCCTGGGCGCGTGACGAGAGCGTCGGAGCCAGGAACATCGTGTACTCCATTGCCGAGTACTCCGTGCACACGGATCCCGTGCCGTTGAAGCTTCCGTCGTTTTCGTGATAGCAATATGGTGGCGCCGTGCTTCCTCCGCCGCACGTGTCGGGAGCGAAGCTCGGGTTGTAGACCTGAACGTCGGCTGTGGCTCCCGGGGGCAGGTCGATCAGGTAGTTGTTTCCACCCTGGTATTCGAGCGTTGCGTCCTTCGTCACGCCATTGGCAGCACTGATGAGGTGGTAGTCGGGCGCGGACGCAGCACTGCAGGAGTCGCCCGATCCGCCCGGGCCACAGCCGTTGCTGTTCTGGAATGGAGTCGGCGTGAACGGATCACCCTCGGATCGTGGGTTCCCCCAGCCCTCCTGGCGCTCGAAATACCCGGTGACTCCGAGGCCGGCGATGTCCGCTCCCTGTTGCGACCCGGGCTGGCCAAGTGAGATTGGCGGAAGGTACAGAGCTGTCTCCGATCGCACCACCGTGTGCGCGCCGAAGCCGACGAGGCGAAGAAAGATCGTCGAGACCGAGGTCGAAATCGTGACCTTCAACTCGTTCGTCTGTGGCTGCGACGTGGTCACGCACGGTGCTCCTGGGCACGCGCTCGCGTAACCATCGCGAGCAGCCTCGACGAGGGCAGCGTTGTTCGCATCAGGATAGTCGCCGGGCAGATACGCGACGCCGGCGAGCGCGGCGGCGGCGGCGGCGCGCTCGAGCTTGTTGCTGACGAGATAGCTGGTGCCCGCGTCAACAGAGAGTCCGGCGATGACGAAGAGGAGAACCGAGACAAGCGCGAAGATCGCCATCGCCTGGCCCTTCGAGGAGCGCCGGCTCGGCCGAATCGGTGCTGGTGTCATGGTCATCCTCATGCTGTCGGCGCTAGCCGCATTACGGTGTATTGCGTATCTGTCTGAGTGAAGAACTGCAGGGTGGGCGACGTGTACGTGAACACAAGCCGGACACCGAGTTCAGCCTCCCCCGGGTGCGTCTGGCCTCGGGCGCTGAGCGGGAACGTGGCGGGCCCGGAAAGAGTCGCAACGAGGCCAACGACGGTGTACTTGTCGATCAACTCGGTGACGCCGAGACAGACCGGCGTCCAGGCGTTCACAGGCGCAGGGCCGGCCGTGCAATAGGCGCCGTTGTTCGGCGGGCACGTACCAGACGAATACGGCGTGATACCGATGCAGCCGTTGGGCTGATAGATGTCGATCTCGATCACCTTCGCGTTGGTCAGCTGTGGGGAGACGATCGGGAGCACCTGGTCGATGATGTCCTTGTCGATCTGACATGGATCCGCGTTCGTCGCCTGGCACCCGGACGCCGTATTGGTCGGATAACCCGCATTGCCCAGCTCGGCGGCGAGCCGGGCTCCGGCACGCGTCGCCTGGGCGGAGGAGTTGTTGTCGTCTATCAGGTTCGCGGCTGTCCATGCGCCAAGGAAGAGCAGGAGGAGCACGGGGAGCAACATGGCCATCTCGACCATCGCCTGGCCCCGCCTGGTGTCGCGCAGCCGCATCACTGCTGCGGCTCCAGGCGGAACAGGTTGACAGTGGAACTGACGAACGTGGTCGTCCCGATCAGCAGCGTGTACTGAAAGTGGATGACCAGCTTCGCGTAGTCAGGGGCGGGGCCGACGTTGCGCACGGCCGGGCTCCAGTTGACGAAATTGGCCGTACCGTTCGACGTGTACGAGTTCTCGCAGATTCCGCCGCACGTCATCGCATCCGAGAAGACTCCGGCGGTGACGGTCTCCTTATATACGTCGACCTGGGTGACCTGTACCAGCGGCGTGCTGCTGAGGCCGTCCGAGTTCATCCGCGCGATGGCGACGGTGTCGGCGTTGTTCGGCTGCGGGATCCCCGTGTTGTCGTACGCGCCCTCGGCGGCGATGGTGGCGACGCCGATGTCGGCCGCGTACTGCATGGCGTTGGCGCCATAGAGGTAGAACCCCGCGTTCATGACCGAGAAGATCAGGAAGAACAGCAGGCCCCCGACGATGGCAAACTCAACGAGCCCCTGGCCCGAAGACCGGCGCCTGCGCAGTCGCCTCACCCGCGTAGAAATGGTTGGATCCTCCAAGGCGGTGGTGCCTGGCGACACCGACCTGTCCACCCCGAATGCCAGTATCGACGCGATCTGGGTCCTCGCTCGATTGCAATGTGTGAAGAGTTGGTTGCAAACCGTGACGGAACGCCGATATCGCCGACGCAGCTCGCCGTTAGTTGGTCGCCCAACCAGGGCATGTGGGGAATCCGGATCCCTCGAACTTCCGACGAAGGCCGGGAAGTGCTTGCCTAAGCTGTCGCAGTAGTGCAATTAATGCGCGGCAATTAATTCCGTCAGGGCGCCGTCTAGGAGGTCGCGATGAGCGAGAGGGCCAAGACAATCGACACCCTGCTCGACGAGCGGCGTACGTTCGCTCCGAGCGCGGAGTTCCTCTCCAAGGCCAGCATCTGGGGAGACGACGAGCGCTACAAGGAGACGTACTGGAACCGGTTCGGCACCCAGTACTTCGCCGGCGACGGCGCGCGCATCGATGAGGACGGGTACTTCTGGTTCATGGGTCGCGTCGACGACGTCATGAACGTTGCGGGGCATCGCATCTCCACCGCCGAGGTGGAGTCGGCGCTCGTTGACCACCCCGCGGTGGCCGAGGCGGCGGTGGTCGCCAAGAGCGACCCCGAGACGGGGCAGGCGATCTCGGCCTTCGTCACCCTGCGCTCGGGGTACGACGAATCGACCGAGCTCATCGCCGAGCTGCGCGAGCACGTCTCGAAGCTCATCGGTCCGATCGCCAAACCGAAGTGGATCGCGTTCACGCCAGATCTGCCAAAAACTCGAAGCGGAAAGATCATGCGCCGCCTGCTCCGCGACATCGCTGAGAACCGCAAGCTCGGCGATACCACGACGCTCGCAGATTCGAGCATCGTCGCGGATCTCCAGCGCCGCGCCACGGAGGAGGAAGCCAAAGAACAGTAGATCCGTCGCAGTGGGGGACAGTTCGATTTCGAACACGCTCCGGAGTGCGATCTACTCCGGACTCATTGGAGGGCTACAAACCTATGGCGACCGCAGCTTCACCCACCTCCTCGGGGATTTCGCAGGCGGTGGCACCAGCAGCGAACCCAGCTCCGCTCGGGCTGATCGGATTCGGGATGACAACGCTGTTGCTCGGGGCCATCAACGCGGGCTTCATCACCGCGGCCAAAGGAACGTCGACAGCCGGGTCGGCAGCAGTGGTGCTGGCCATGGCAGTTGCGTTCGGTGGCATCGGACAGATCCTGGCCGGAATGTGGGAGTTCAAGGTCGGTAACACGTTCGGGGCAACTGCATTCACGAGTTACGGGTTGTTCTGGCTGAGCTTCGTGCTCATCAACACAACGTACGCGCCGCTGCTTCCGAAGGATCCGACCCCGATCCTCGGCCTGTATGCCCTTGCATGGGGCATCTTCACGGCCTACATGTTCATCGCATCGCTGGGCGGGGCATCACGCGGCGTGTCGCTGGTGTTCTTCCTGCTCGCTCTGACCTTCATCACACTGGCCATTGCCTTCTGGGCAAAGAGCGATCCGAGCGCGGGTTGGAACCAGATCTCGGGCATCCTTGCCCTTCTCACCGCGATCGCGGCGATCTACTGCTCGTTCGCGTTCGTGACGAATGCCAACTTCAAGAGGACCGTGCTTCCCGTCTGAAAGTAGGACGGGTCAAGGCGGCGCGCGGCCCCGGGGGGCCGCGCCGCTGCCTTCCGGCGCGGATCAGTAGGAGCCGCGCGCGGTGAGCAGTGCGGGGATCGTCTTGGCGAGGATGTAGAGATCCATCGTCAACGACCAGTTCTCCACGTAGAAGAGGTCGTAGCGAACGTAGTCCTCGAACGCGAGATCGTGGCGTCCATTCACCTGCCAGAGTCCGGTGACGCCGGGCTTGACCCGCAGGCGTCCACGCTGCAGCTCGGCGTAACGCGTTGTCTCCTCAGGCAGCGCGGGCCTAGGTCCCACAAGGCTCATCTCGCCTCGCAACACGTTGAAGAGCTGCGGCAATTCGTCGAGCGACGTGCGGCGGAGCACACGCCCCACCCTGGTCACCCTCGGGTCGTTGCGCATCTTGAAGAGGAGACCATCGGCCTCATTCAGTGCCGCGAGTCCGTCGCGTTGCGCATCGGCGTTCACGACCATGGTGCGGAATTTGAAGATGGTGAACCCGCGTTCCTGCGCGCCAACCCGTCGCTGCCGGAACAGAATCGGACCTGGGCTGCTGAGACGAACCAGCAAGGCGATCCCCAGCATGATCGGGGCACCGATCACCAGCGCGATCGAGGTGACGACGATGTCGAGGCATCGCTTCTGGACTCGCTGGCGGCGCGAGAAACGGTGGCGGCGCAACGAAAACAGCGCCATGCCGTCGAGCGGCTCGAGGATGACACGCGCGGCGCCGAGATTGGGAAGCCCCGGCGAAACTCGCACCTGCACATCGGCGGAGAGCGCGGAATCGATGAGCTGCAATGTGGCGCCACCGACGGCACTGCCCGCGATGATCACCGCGCCCACCTTGTGCGCGTCGGTGATCTGGGTGATGTCCTCCACGGTGCCGAGCACGGGGATCCCGTCCATGACGTCAAGACCGGACCGGGTCACCTCGATGAAGCCGCAGACGCGGTAGCCCATCCACGGGCGTCGCTGCAGCGTCCGAGCCAGTGCCCGAGCCTCGTCGTTGGTGCCGGCGATCAGGGTGACCTGGCTGGTGATCGCGTGGGTGTTGAGCCCATGGGTCAGCCGCCGGATGGACATTCTCCCGCCGACGACAGTCACAAGGCACGTCACCAGGAGCACCGGGATAAGCTCGCGCCGTGTGTCGGTACCGCCCTCGAAGGTGATCAGCACCACGAGGAGCACCGCCATCACGACCGCATTGAAGAGCCGGCGCAGCTCGGCGGCAACGTGCGTCGGCCGCCGGAGGTCGTAAAGGCCATAGATCGCGAAAACCACCGGCCAGATCGCGACAGTGGCCAGGATGATCGGACGCGGTGGGAGCCCCCCGGACTTGGCGGGGAAATACACGTCCAGGATCGTCTTCGCCAGGAAGTACCCCGCGAACACCGCAACCACATCCAGAGCGAAGGTGGCGATGGCGAGAACCAGTGGCCATTGGACCTGGCGCGACGTGCTCTGAGCAGGTGCCGACTGTGTAGTGCGACGCCCTCCCTGATGCTGGCCGACCAGTTCAAGGTCCGCCGCCTCAAGCGGGGCCCAGCCGGCGTCCGGCGACAGAGATGAGCCTAGGTGTGCGTCCTCCGCGAGTTCCACGACCGTTCCCCCTTTGTCCGATACCCGTTCCGATTCCTGCGCTGCCGCCGAACGGCGAATCGGGTGCCTGGCACCGCCCCCGGATCCGTCCCTCTGGCGAGTTTAGCGGGGCGCGGCTCAGTAGTCAAATGACGCCATCGGCGCGCTTGGACTCATCCTGTGCGAACGGGAATTGACGCCACGCCGCATGGTTCGGGCGACCCTTTGGCCATCCTTTAAGGCACGCCTAAGGCACGACGCGACACCCCTCTGGGGACCCCGACATTTTTTGACAAGTGCGGCCAGTTCCGTCATGATGCGTTCGGACAGATCAATCTCTCGGAAGGGCGACGGCATCCTGTCAGCGGCCCCGCCGATGAGTGACACGCGGGTGGTTAGGGGGAACATGGAACGACCGGTTGCGAGGCTGTCGACGTTCATCGTGAGCGCGTCGGTCATCGGGTTCCTGCTTGCCGGTTGCTCACCGAACGTCAACCAGGCAATCGTGGGCATCCCGGTGGCCGATCGGCCCTATCAGCACTCCGCCACCTAGCAGCTTCGACAGCGGTCTTGAGCTAGCGGTTCAAGCTGAACTGAAAGCGGCGAACAGCATCCAGAGTGACGGGGCTCCTCGCGGGCGTCCTCGTCGAGATCAATGCGCTGACCGGCGTCAACGCCCTGATCCGCGCCGAGGCGTTCAGCAGTCTCCAGGTCACGGGTGGAACCAGATCTCCAAGCGCGAAGGGTATGTCAACGCCTTGATCGCGGATGTCGAGCGCAACCCGTATTTGAGCGGAATCACGCTGTCGGGCCGCAGTCTTTCGGCGACCCTTCTCTCCATGCTCGAAGGCGTCAACGCCCGGCTGCAGCAGATGGCGGTGACGGTTGCGACCGATTCGCTTCCCGATGTAGCTGGGGACCGACGTGCTCAACATCGGCCCGTCGACTCGCGTCCTCGGGCTGATCCAGCCGATGACACATCTCGCGGTGGCAGGTGGGGACATGCTGCGCGAGCTCAACTACCTGGCGACCCAATACCCGAAGTTCCAGGCGCAGGTGGCCGGCGTCGCCAGCTCAGATCCGAACAAGAGCGCGGAGGTTGCCAGGCTCAGCGACCTGGCGGGGGCGATCGTCCAGCGCCAGGCAAACCTTGGTCTCGGGCATCGGGGCGGTCCTGAGCCTCACTCCCAGCGGCTTCCCGGGCAACAAGACGACGATCAGCCTCGGTGCGCAATGCCTTCATCTAGATGCGGTCGCCCCTGGGGAAGCTGAGCGAGGCCAAGGCGGACGTCAACGCGATTCTTGCCCTTCTCGCGAATTGATGAATAATGAGCAGGCATGAGGTTGAGGAAACTCTCGGAGAGAGGGAGAGGCATGGATAGGAAGGCATTCGGACTGAAGCGCCTGGGCGGTCTTTTCGGGCTCGCAGG
Source organism: Candidatus Dormiibacterota bacterium (assembly GCA_963756075.1). Classification (GTDB taxonomy): domain Bacteria; phylum Chloroflexota; class Dormibacteria; order Aeolococcales; family Aeolococcaceae; genus Palsa-851. The sequence goes on from CAVWMH010000006.1 coordinate 199,631, forward strand.
GACGGCGACCATCGCCGCTGCGCTGCTCGCCTCGCAGTCGGTGGCCGCGGCCGGCAATCCTGACTTCGAGGGCATCCTGTCTGCTGCCCCGCCAACCGGGTTCATGAGCAGCCCCGCTTCGTACGACATCTCAGGTGGGCCCGTCACGGTCGACTTCAATGTCGTCGTGACCAACCTCACCGGCAAGTCGCAGACGGTTGCGCTCCACTTCTCCGCCGATCACATCCTCACCTACAAGGGCGCCAACGTCGCGGACGGTCAGCCCGGTCAACCTGGGATCACCTTCAACGGTCCAGACGGAACCACGCAAGAGGTCATCCCGGGTACCCAGTCGTTCAGCGCGACCTGGGCCGCGCACGACAGTCAGACGCTCTCGCTGACCTACACGTTCGACGCCTGCGGGTACTACCAGCTGGACGTGTGGGCTCCCTTCAAGTCGGCCGGCCGGGATCGCGCCACGCTTGCCTCAGGGTTCATCCGTGTCCTGGGCTGCGACGCAGGCCCGACTCCAACGCCATCGCCGACCGGTAGCGTGGGCGGTACGACACCGACACCAACTCCCACCGGCGGAGTGGGCGGTGCCACGCCGACGCCCACGGGTGACGTGCTCGGAGCGACTTCGACGCCATCGACGGGCGCCGGAAGCGGGTGGCTCACGCTGGGAGTGTTACTTCTTATCGCTGGTGCCGGTATGCTTGTCATCGCAGCGCGGGGCCGCCGCGTCAACATCTGACTTGAAGGGGGTTTGAACAGGCCATGGAGATTCGCGACTACCTACGGGCAATCCGCCGCGTGTTGTGGCTGGTCATCGCCGTGCCAATCGTTGCGGGGCTGCTCACCGGAGGCTTCATGGAATTGCAGCCCTCGGTCTACGAGGCAGACGCGACTGTCGTAGTGCCTGCAATCAGCGCGAATGGCTCGTCCTCCAGCGCCGCGACTCAATACGTCGCAGGCTTCAAGGACGTCCTCGTCTCCCAGCCGGTCCTGGCGACGGTGTCGCAGAAGTACCGCATCCCCGTCAGTGATCTGGCGGCCGGCCTCAGTGCCAGCACCACCACGGCCTCGAGCAACATCATTCACGTTGTCCTGCAGTTGAAGCGCAGTGGGAACGGAAGCGAGAACCTCGTGGGCGCCGTGCGCGAAGCCACTGTGGACTCGCTGAACGCGATCGCCCAGCCGCGCCTCGCGGAGGCGCAGAGCGCACAAACCAATGCACAGACGCTCCTCACCCTTGCGAATACCAATATTGCCAACTGTGAACGCGGCAGTACGGAACCGTGTCGCCGCTGGCTGCTTACAACAACGCTCAGTCGCAGCTCAACATTCAGCTGGCGATTGAGGCGCGGGCCAACGCAACCCACGACGCGAAGCTGCGGCGGGCGCCGCGGCTCTCGTCACTCAATACAGGCAGCAGTTGGCCACGCTCGGCCCCGAGGTGGAGCAATACCAGACGTACTCCAACGCGCGGGCTGCCGCGATCAGCGCGAACGACCACGCCACGCAGCAGGTCGTCGATGCTCAGGCTCTGATTGCCACAGACGCGAATCCGGCCACCGTCAGCCATCCTCAGTGTCAGTGCGCCTGTCGAAGCTCTCGAACACCATCAAGTTCGCCGGGATCGCGTTCGCTCTCGGCCTTCTCATGATGCTGGGCCTCATCCTCGTGCTCGAGCTGATGCGGTCGGGCAAGACGTCGCCCGCCGTGAAGACAGCAGAGCCGGCGCAGGGAGCGTTCGCCTGGGATCGCGAGCCCGCACCGCTGAGCGGAGTTGCTCCAACGCCCGTGACCGCGGCGCCCGTGTCCGCGCCGGCCGAGCCTGTTGTGGCCCGGTCGGAGTCGGCCTCGCGGGATCCGTGGCACGCAAGCGCTGCGGCCACCGCCACCGCGCCGTCAGCGGCGGCAGTGGTTCCGGCCACGACGCCCTATGCGAATGGCAACGGCAACGGCCATACCAACGGTAATGGCAACGGCCATGCGAATGGGAACGGCAACGGCAATGGCCACGCGAATGGGAACGGCCATGCCGAGGTCGGCGCCGTGACCGACCGCGATCCCGATCCTCAGCAGGCTGTTCGGCGCCGATAGCGTGATGCCGCCAACGTTGGCGGCGGCGGGACGCGCTAAACCGATGTCTACGACTGTCATCTACATCGCCGGGACTGGCAGGAGCGGAAGCACGCTCCTTGCCAGTCTGCTCGGCGAGGTCGACGGGGTTTTCTCAGCCGGCGAAGTGCGCTACCTGTGGCAGCGCGGTCTCGCCGAGAGCCGGCTCTGTGGCTGCGGCGTGCCGGTACGCGAGTGTCCGATCTGGAGCCGCGTGCTTGCAGAGTCGGGTCACCTCGACAGCCCCGAGCCGGGCCGTGGTGTGGTCTCGCTGCTGAAGCGTACCGGCCGCATTCGCAACCTCCCGGCGATCCTCGCCGGCAGCCTCCGACCGGAGCTCGATCCGGCGCGAAGCAAGTCGGCCGCACAGGACCGCGCCGCGCTCGGTGATGTCTACGCGGCCATCGCCCATGTGACCGGCTGCCAGGTGATCGTCGACTCGTCGAAGCTTCCCGCCTATGCCAACGTGCTGTCGGCGACACCGGGAGTCGACCTGCGCGTCGTCCACCTGATCCGGGATCCACGCGGCGCCGCGCATTCATGGGCGAGCCGCAAGCCTCTCCAGGATGGTGCTGCACGATCCCACATGGAGCAGATCGGGCCGGTCAAGAGCGCGGTCCTCTGGGACGTGTGGAACCTGGCAGGCGGCCTCCTCTTCGGCGGCCCGCCGGATCGCTACGTGCGGATCCGCTACGAGGACTTCATGGTTGATCCGCAGGCGTCGCTGCGCCTGATCCTCGCGATGGTTGGCATGGAAGACGCCCCGATGCCCTTCGTCGCCGGCGACCAGGCGGTCATGACGCCCAACCACAGCGTCGCCGGGAACCCGGACCGTCTCAAGAACGGCGTGATCCGCATTCGCCAGGACGACCGGTGGCGTACCTCGATGGCACGGCGCGATCAGCGTCTCGTCGGGATGCTCACGCTGCCGCTCATGCTGCACTACGGCTACACGCTCCGCCAGGGCCGCAAGACCGCGACGCCGGCGACCGAGACCATCTTCGACCGGGCTCCAAACGGGGAAGGCTCCGCCGGGAGAATCACGCGCCGGGTGCGCCGGCACGTTCGCTGGATCCGGACCGAGGGCCTCGCCCGCGTCGTCGAGGAGGATGAGCTCAACCCGTTGACTCGCATCCAGGTCGCATCATCGAAATGGCGCTGGCGCAGGTCGCATCCTCAGGTCCCGGGCTCGGCGACCCCCGTCTACCTGGTTGGCCTGCAGCGCTCAGGGACCAACATGCTCGCTCGTGGCCTTGACACGGCCCCGGAGTTCGAGATCCACAACGAGAACGACCGCGCCGCGTTCGATCGCTACCTGCTCCGAGATGACGATGTGGTTCGACGGATCGTGATGGCGAGCAAGCACCAATTCGTCCTCTTCAAGCCGCTCTGCGATTCGCATCGCATCGATCACCTCCTCGAACTCGATGGCGACCCCGAGTCCCGGCAAGGCGATCTGGGCGTACCGAGATGTCGACGGCCGCGCTCGCTCCGCCATATCGAAGTTCGGTCGCAACAATCTGCTCGTCCTCGGTGACATCGCGAGCGGCGACCGCCTCGGGATGTGGCAGGCTCAACGGCTGTCCGACTCCACGCTCGAGCAGATCCGGAGCTTTGACTACGCGACGATGACGCCGGAAACCGCTGCGGCGCTCTTCTGGTGGGTGCGCAACGGTCTGTACTTCGAGCTTGGACTGGATCACCGTGACGACGTGCTGCTCACCTCGTACCAGGACGTGCTCGCGTCGCCCGAGAGCTCGATGCAGCGCATCTGCCACTTCCTCGGATTCGCGTTCCGACCAGAGCTCATCGAGCACATCGCGCCGCGCGCCCCAAGTGGGATCCGGCAACTCGACATCGATCCTCGGGTTCGCGCGCTGTGCGATCAGCTCCAGAGCCGCCTTGATGAGACATTGCGTCTGCAGGCGGAGGGTCGGGCCGCCTAACCGGCGCGGTGAACGGACAAGGGAGCGGTCGGAGCTCGGGGGGGCAGTCGAGCCGCAACGTGGTGCGTCAGTCCAGTCTGACCGGGGTTGCTGCGGCCGCCGGCGTTCTGGCAGGCCTCGTCCTCGATTTCACCATCGCGTTCCGCTTCGGCGCCGAGCGCCCCAACCGACGCTTTCTTCGTGGCCGCGCGAATTCCCCTGGGGCTCGTTGCGGTGGTGATGGTTGTCGCGAACCAGGCGCTCGTTCCGGCATTCCGAACCTCGGCGACTCGACGCGGAGAGCGACCGACCGACCACCTCATCTCGATGGTCCTCTGCACAGTGATCGTGGCGGGTGTGCTCCTGGTGGCTCTGGCGTTGTTTGTCGCCGACGCCCCTGGTGGAGGTCACGGCACCAGGCTTCTCCGCATCCCAGGTCGATCTGCGCCGCATCCATGGTTCCGATCATGTTTGCGATGGTCCCGTTGGTGGCGATTGCCGAGGTGTTGCGTGCATATCTCAATGCCCGATACGCCTTTGTCGCTCCCGCGCTGATGACTGTGGTCCTGAACGGCCTGGCAGCCGCGGTCATCCTCGCCGCGCCGCTCTTCTACGCCGGATTGCTCGGCGACATCCACCTGGTTGCCTTCGCATTTCTTGCGGGTTCGGTCGCGCAAGCCCTCTTCATGGCGTTGATGGCGGCGCGTCAGGGCATGAGATTCCGCCCGGCGCTCGATGTCCACGATGAGCATCTGCGCGGCATCGGAAAGCTGTGCATCCGTCCTCTGGGGTCAGCCGGGCTGAACCCGATTGCTCGAACTCGCCGAGCAGGCGTTGGTGTCGCCACTGCAGCCAGGTTCTATCAGCATCCTGAACTACGGCTACCTGATCGTGTCAGCCGTCGGCGGCACCGTGTTCTTTCGCTCGGTCATCGTCGCCGTGATTCCCCGGCTCACCGACGCCCACGCTCGCGGCGATCAGGCCGAGGTGCGCCGCTTCACCGCTCTGGGCATGCGAATCATGCTCGCGATCAGCCTGCCGCTCACCGCCTTCATGGCCGTCCTCGCGACTCCGGCCGTCCTGGCTGTCTTTCAGCGCGGCCAGTTTCACTCAGGCGAGCGCCGTGCTGCTCGGGACAGTGCTCGTCGTCTACTCGATCAGCCTGGTTCCGTCTGCAGTGCAGCGCGCACTGCTCGCGCCGTTCTTTGCCCGGCTCAATACGCGTGTCCCCGCTCCGCAACACCTTCTATGGCGTGGTCGCCAATCTGGTTCTTCTGCCGGTACTGATGCTCGCGTTCGGGTTCCATACCCAGCAGGCCATCATCGGCGTGGCCCTCGCCTACTCGCTCTCGCAGTTCGTCAATGTTGGTCACGCCTGGTATCGCCTGTCGCGCTCCGGCGGAACACCTGGGCGGGAACTCGTGCCGCTTCACCCTCAAAATCGGTTTCGCGTCGATCCTCGCAGCTGCGGCTATGGTCGGAGCGTCGCTTGCCCTCGGTCTCTATGGGTTATTCGATCGCACCCAACTCCTGATCCGCACGCCCGTCGCCGGGTTCATCGGCCTGGGAATCCTCGCCGCGGTGATGTTCCTCGTCAGCAGACAGGAGATCGTGAGCTGGCGCGCCATACTCCGGCGCCGGCCTCGCCCGGACCTTCCCGTGCGCATCGAGGCCGCTCCGCCTGTGTCCGCGGACGTCATGTCAATCGTTGAAGATGGCGTGGATGTCGAGGCTGTGGCCGACGTCGAGAGCACCGCAATCACGACAAACTTGCCATGAGCGATCGGTGCCCGTACACTAGAGAGGCGACCGGTTTCCGAGTGGATGGGTTGGGGAAGGCCGGTATCGCGGAACGGAAGGAGGCTCTCCGCGTCGAACGCGGTGCGAGCCATCTCGGGAAAAGGGGAATCCACTGATGGCGATGGTCACCGTCCGTCGGCCCAACGGTCTGGGGTCGATGACCCGGCGTACCAGGGCCGCGTTTCTGCTCGGTGCATTCGTCATCCTCGCGCTTGCCGTCGAGACGAGCGTCGAGGCGGCCCTTGGTGGCAACAAGCTCCTGCTCGTCGTCCCCATCGGAGCGTTCGTCGGGATGGGGCTCTTCGCGCTGGGTCTCGTCAACTTCGAGAACTTCGTGTTCACGACGATCGCCGTCCGGGCGAGTCTCGACATCACCAAGCCCGGGGCGGGCAACGCCGGAGCCGCCGGAGTGAACAACGCGACCTCATCGGCCGCCGGGCTCGATCCAACCGGCGCGCTCGCGATCCTGTTCATTCTTGCGGCGTTCTTCTGGATGCTCACGCGGATGCGCGAGGGCCGCAAGTCGCCACCCATGTCGATCCATCGGGTCTGTTTGATTCTCTTCGCCCTCGCCGGTTTTCTGAGCGTGATCGATTCCGCGAGTTCAACCGTCAGCCTCCTGGAGGCCCTGCGGGTCACCGCGGTCGTGACCATGCTTGCGGTCCTCGAGGTCATGCTCGTCAATCGCGACCTGATCAAGCGGCTGATCGGCTCGATCTATGTATCCGCGCTGCTTCCGGTCGGCTACACGCTCTTCAACGTGCTGACCCATCACTCGCAATTCACAAGCGGCGGGTTCGCTCGATATGAGGGGACGTTCGCGCAGCCCAACCCCTTCGCGATCTACCTGACGATGCTGATCATCATGGGTGTGGCGCTGCTGCCTCACCTGACCCCGAAGAAGAAGATCGGCATGACCCTCCTGCTGGTCGGCTCCACCATCTGCCTCTACTTCACGTTCACACGGAGTGCGTGGATCGCCGCCCTGGTCGGAGTGTTCGCGGTTGCCATCCTGGGGCGCCGACGCATCATGCTCGCGGTGATGATCGGCGCGGTCATGATCTCATGCTGGCCGTCCCCACGATCCTGCAGCGCTTCGCCGACCTGGGCAACTCAACCAGCGCGACCGGGTACGCATCCAACTCGCTTGCGTGGCGTTTTGATTACTGGAACCAGGTGCTCCCGCTCGCCAACAAGGACCCCGTCACCGGCATCGGTCTGAACATGAGCTCGCTGGCGACCAGTCAGCAGAAGGAACCGCACAACGACTTCCTGCGTGCCTACGTGGAGACGGGCGTCATAGGAACGCTCGCGTATTTCGCACTCCTCATCAGCATGGCGCTGGTGGCTCGCCAGGCGATGAGATTCACGCGACGGCGATCGTGGACCTATGAACGATCAATCGCTGTCGGATTCGCCTCGTGCGTCATCGCGTTCATGCTCATCAGCGTCGTGTCCAACGTGATCACCCAGGTGGTCGTCCTCTGGTACTACGTCGCCTTTGCAGCGGCCGCCTATGCGGTCACGCGATACCACGAGAACGCCGCGCTCCTCGGCCTGCCGGCGCCCGTCGAGGAGCCCGACCCCGCTCTGGTGGGCGCGTAGCGGCCCGAGTGGCCGCAGCGACACGACCGAACCTGGACTCAGGCCGCTGATGCGGATCCTCCACGTCAACAAGTTCCTCTACCGGCGCGGCGGTGCGGAGGCATACATGGAGGACCTGGCCGATCTCCAGGTCGCGGCCGGGCACGCGGTGTCGTTCTTCGGCATGGCCCATCCCCTCAATACGCACCTCGAGTACGCGGCGCACTATCCCAGGGACATCGAGTTCGAGCCGCCCTCCGGCACAGCTGAGCGAACGCGTCCGCGGTGTGGCGCGGATGCTCTACTCGACATCGGCCAGCAAGGGGATGGACGCCGTGCTGTCCGAGTTCCGCCCGGACGTCGTGCACCTGCACAACATCTACCACCAGCTCTCGCCGTCGGTGCTGCGTCCGATTGCGCGCAGACGGATTCCCGCCGTCATGACTCTGCACGACTACAAGCTGGCGTGTCCGACGTATCGCTTTCTCGATCACGGCAATCTCTGCCAGGCATGCCTGGGCGGTCGCTTCCAGCATGCCGTGCTGCGCCGTTGCAAGGACGGCTCGCTGGCCTCCAGCGCCGTGATGGCAGGCGAGCTGTTCGTGCACACGATCACCCGGGCCTATTCCCCGGTTGGTGTCTTCATCTGCCCCAGTGAGTTCCTGGCGGGTCGGATGCGCGCGGCTCACGTCTTCCCGAGCCGCCTGCGCCACGTCCCTCATTTCATCGAGACCGCCGGCATGCAGGTGAAATCCGCACCGGGTGGCGGCGTCCTCGTCGCCGGCCGTTTGTCGTCGGAGAAGGGTATCGACGTTGCGATTCGCGCGGTGGGAAAGCTCGATGGCGCGGTGCTCGACGTGGCCGGCGCCGGTCCTGACGAGGAGCCACTGCGGCGTCTCGCGGAGTTGGTCGCGCCAGGCAGGGTGCGGTTTCACGGTCTGGTCGGCAAGGCGGATGTGGAGCGGTTGATGCTCGCATCCTCGGTGGTGGCCGTACCCTCGAGGTGGTATGAGAATCAACCGATGGTGGTGCTCGAATCGCTCGCTCGGGGAGTGCCGGTGGTTGGCAGCGCGCTCGGCGGCATGCCCGAGCTGATCGAGCCGGGGGTGACCGGTGACCTCGTGCCGGCGAATGACCCGGACGCGCTGGCGACTGCGCTCGCTCGCTATGTGACCGATCCGGAGCGAGGCTTCGGGATGCGCGCCAGGTCGCGAGAAGTCATCGAGACGCGATTCTCACCGGCAAGGCACCTCGAACGCATCGACGTGATGTACGCCGAGGCCGGCCGAGCCGCTGCAGCGCCGCGCGGCATGAGACCCGCGAGCATCGCCTTCATCGGACAGCGCGGTGTTCCGGCCACTATTGGCGGTATCGAACACCACGTCGAGGAGCTCGGGGCGCGACTGGTGCTCCGCGGGCATGAGGTGACGGTGTACACGAGAGCCAACTATGCGACGGCTCACGTCACCGAGCACCGCGGGATGCACGTGCGCTATATCCCGACCGCCCCCACCAAGCACCTGGAGGCGCTGGTGCACAGCGGCCTGTCCACGGCCGTCGCGATGATGCCGGGACCGAGGCACGCGGACATCCTGCACTACCACGCGATCGGGCCATCCGTCTTCACACCGCTTCCTCGCGCGCTGACGCGGCGCGGAGTCGTCCTCACCGTGCACGGCCTCGACTACGATCGAGACAAGTGGGGGGTCGGTGCGCGGGCGGCCCTGCGCAGCGCGGGCTGGATCAGCGCCCACGTGCCGCACGCAACCATCTCGGTCTCGAAGAACCTGGCGGACTACTACCTCGCCCACTACGGTCGCGTCGCCCACTACATCCCCAACGGGGTCGCGGCCCCGGTCGAACGCTCGCCGCGCTTGATCACCGAGCGCTTCGGTCTTCGGGGTCGCGACTACGCGCTCTTTCTGGGGCGCCTCGTGCCGGAGAAGGCACCGGACCTGCTCCTGCGCGCGTTTCGCAGCCTCGACACGCCGTCCCGCCTCGTGATCGCGGGCGGCTCCAGCTTCACGGACCGCTACGTGCACGAGCTCGAAGCGCTCGCCGCGCGCGACCCACGCGTCCTGATGGTGGGACCGGTCGCCGGCGAGCTTCTTCAGGAGCTGTACAGCAACGCGGCGCTGTTCGTGCTGCCCTCGCGTCTCGAGGGCTTGCCGCTCACCCTCCTCGAAGCAGCGTCGTACCGACTGCCGCTGGTGGCGAGCGACATCGCTCCCCACCGCGAGGTCATCGGTGATCCGCGACCGGGCGGGCGAACGTTTCCGAGTGGGGACGAGCAGGCATTGACGCGGGCGCTCGGTGAAACGCTCCAGGATCTCGACAGTGCCCGCGCCGGCGCTCGGGTGCTGGGGGACCGCGTCGTCGCGGAGTACGACTGGGAGGACGCCACCGATGCCACAGAGGCCGTCTACGAGGCAGTCCTGGATCGACGAGCCACCGGTCGGCGTTGAGCCCCGTCGCTCACGCGGGGCGACGCCTGTTGCGGGCCCGATGCGATGCCGTCCGACGATCCGCGTTCAACGGGTGCGTCGAGCTCGTAGCCATACGCTTGAAGCGTGGACCCGATCGTGCGCTCGAGCAACGCGAGGTTGGCACCATCGAGGTCGCGGCGGAAGCCCTGCACCCGGCCTGATTCGAATGGATACGCATCGATGTCGCGCTCGTACTCGTCGGTGCGCGGGAGCCCGATGAAGTCGACGATCTCTCGCAGGTACCGTCCCGGTTCGGCCACCACATCCTCGTACCTGACCTGCATCCACTGATCCGCAGGCACCTCGGCGCGGGCCCGCTCGAAGGCCTCGATGAGCAACTTCCACCCGAGCCCGGCGAGGGTGACGAAGGAGCGCCCCGACTCCTCCCATGCTGCTGCCGCCTCGGGTGGGAGCGGCCCCAGGTGCCACGCCTCGGGGCCCTGATATCCACGCCACCAGCCCATCTGAAGCCACGAGTTCGCCACCGCACGACCATCGCGAACAACATGAACGAATCGAGTTTCGGGGAACGCAGCCCGGATGAACCCCGCCCTGGGCCAACCGGTCAGATGCTGCACAAAGATGTCGCGCTTCTGCGCTGCCATGCGGCTCTCGAAGAAACCGCGCAGTCGACTCTGCAGCCAGGGCGTGCAGTCCTCGGCGCCGAGGTCGCGGAACGGTGTCGACATCAGTGGTGCGACCTGCCTGTCGAGGATGTTCCACGCTTCAGCGGGCGCGATCCGAAAACGGCCCAACTCGAGCAGCTTGCGGCGATCACGAAAGGGACGCAGTTTGGGATCGCGCGGTGGCGAGAGCCGGTGCAGCCGGTTGTTCCACGCGCCCTTGAGGTTGAGCAGGGTCAACTTGTCGTCGAGATTCGAGACAAACCCGACATCACGATGACGGCTGATCACCTCGACGATGGGGGTCGACCCGCATCGACCCGTTCCGAAGACGACGACCAGCATCAGCGTGCTCTCCGAGGCATGCTCCAAGGGTACCCGCTGCTCCTCGCTCGCGCAGTCGCGAAAAGGCTGCGGAGCTAAAACGAGCCGATCGGGTCGCCGTTGGCGGCGTTGAATGCAGCGCCGAGATAGCCGAGGCCGAACGTTTCCTCGATGGCGCGCAGGGTTCCGTAGAGGTTTCCACTGGTGGAGATCGCGCCCTGGCCGCGTGCGGTGCTGGAGATGACCACCATCGGGACCTGACCGCCCCCTGGAGACGACTGGGCGTCGTTCTCGTCCATGGTCACGATCACTGTGCTGTCGTAGTTGGTGAACCAGCTCGAGGTGAGCACCGGTGCCAGATTGCTCAGGAGCCAGGCGTCGCCCTGCGCGACGGTGCCGTCGTGCATGTCGTTGTTCAGGTTGGGCGTGATCCACACGAACTGTGGTGCGCCGGCACCGTCGAGGCTGGACACCAGTCCGGCGCTCCCGGGATACGGCACCACGTTGTTCGCGCAGGTGCCGCTGTTGACAACGTCATTGAAGTACACGAAGGGGTTGTGTCCCCGCTTGTACGCGCCGGACGAGCCACCGGTGTCGCATGCGCTCGGCATCGATTCCATATAGGCGGTCCACGGGATCCCGGCGCTCGAGAGCTGGCCGCCGAGATCAGTCACTCCGTAGCTGCCGGGGCATGCGTCGGACCGGCAGCCCTGGGTGCCGCCGCTGTCGAGGGCGAGGTAGTTCGGGAGCGACGGATGACCGATCCCATACCAGTTTGTGTAGCTGGCGTACTGGGACGCGAGCGAGCACCAGTACGGGTCGCTCGCGCACGAGCCCAGCGTTGCTCCATAGCCCTTGTTCTCCTCGATGATCACCATCACGTGTGAGGTTCCCGGAGTTGGAGTGCCGGTGGGCGTGGCAGTGGGAGTCGGTGTCGGGGTTTGCGTTGGCGTCGGGGTTGGCGTCGGTGCTGGCGTGGTGGAGGGCGTCGGCGTCGGAGTCCCGGTGGGCGACTGCGTCGGCGAGTTCGTGGGAGACGGCGTCGGCGTCGGCGAGTCCGCAGCAGCGGCATCGAACGTGGCGATCGTCGCGGTCCACACCACCGGGGCGCTGAGCGCGGCGGCGTACGTCTGGGTCCCGTTGCCGCTGGCAATCGTCCAGGCGGCCTGCTCGCCGGTCATGCTGTTGCCGGCCGTCGACTGCTCGATGGGTGCCGTGGTGAAGGACTGCATCGAACTGCTCACCGTGACATTGGCATTCCAGCCCACATCCGCGACGACGATGTCCTGCTGGCCGACGTCGGCGGAACCCGTGGATACGTTGACGCCGGCATCCCCCTGGCTGGTGACGTCGTTGAGGGGTGTCTGCGCGGCCCCCGCGATCTCGAGCACAGTAACCGCGATCGCGGCGTCGCCGGTGAGCGTCACGGTCACGCTCCCGTTGGGTCCGATCGGCAGCGCGTTGGCGGCGAACCAGATCTCCTCGTCGGCCTGACTGCCCTGGCTGAGGCGGTTGGCCGACGACCACGTGTTCCCCGCCGAATCGACGACCGAACCGACGGTCTCGTATCCCTGGAGGTCGCGGTTCTTGATGGTGGCGACGAGCAGGTTGCCCGCCGAGGTCGAGGAATTCGGTGAAACGGAGATCGAGCTCCCGAGCGCGCTGTTGGCTCCCCCAAAGGACTGGACGACGCCCAGGCTCGCCGGCGCAGTCGCGAGGTGCAGCGCAGGAAACGCCGCTATCACCAAGACCACCCAGGAGTGCCAGGAGTCCGACTGCCACCCGAACAAGAAGGCCGCCTCGCGGTCTGAAAGCCGCGGTGTGCCGGCGCCGGTACGCCGACAGGCTTGGACGCCGCCGGTACCTGGAGACCGCCCACCACGAGTGCAGCCGGCGCCGCCGCACGCGTTGCCTATCGCTCATTCGCATCGGACCGGCATGACGATTGCTGGCACCAAACCCCCGCTAAATCTCTGCCACGTGATGCGTCCCTGCATCCGCGGGTCCCACCCTACCAAAAACGCCCCGAGTTTGTCATCCGCAGCAAACGGTTACCAAAGATAAAGCAATCGTTAAGCGAACAGCGATAGGTAACCACCGTTCACGGGATTCAATGCATCACCAAGCAACCGAAGCCCGAATTCCTGCTCGATGGAGCGCAGTGTGCCGTACTTGTCGCCGGTGATCGGAACCGATCCGGTGCCGGCCGAGGCGCTGGAGACGACGATCAGCGGAATCTGCCCTCCGGCCGGTTGTCCACAGCACGATGCACCACCATTGTTGTCGCCCTCGTCCATGGTGACGATCACTGTCGAGTTGTAGTTCGTGAACCACCTCGATGCGAGCAAGGGCGCGAGATTGGCACGAGCCCACGCGTCGCCCTTGGCGACCGAGCCGTCGTGCATGTCGTCGAGTAGGTTCGGCGTGATCCAGACGAAGTCCGGTGCATTGGCTCCGTTCAGAGCCGCAAGCAATCCTGCGACTCCCGGGTAGGGCAGGACATGCGCGGCGCAGCCGTTGCGCAACACGTCATTGAAGTACACGAACGGGTTGTGTTTCTCGGCGTATGCCCCGGCGGTGGGCTTGTTGGAGCAGGGCGAAGGCATCGACTCCATGTACGCAACCCACGGGATTCTCGCCGCAGTGAGCTGGCCACCCAACGAGGGTGAGGAGTAGGGGCCACAACTGGGCGGGGTGCAGTCGCCCACCACCGACTGCGTCGACCCGGAGAGCAGCCCCACGTAGTTCGGAGCGGAGGGATGGTCGATGCCAAACCAACGCGAGCTGCTCGCGTACGCGGTGCCGAGGCCGTCCAGGAAGGGCGCGCCCCAGAGCAGTCCGGCGTTCTTGTTCTCCTCACATGAGCACCAGAACGTGCGGCGCACCGGAGGCCGCCCGTGGTCGCGGGGTCGGACGTGGCCCGCTGGCTGGCTTGGAGGCCGCGTGCGACGGCGTGGCTGTCGGGGAGGCCGCCGGCGATGCCGTTGCGCCGCCTCCATGCTCGGATCCCGGAAGTGTGAGGATGTTCGAGCCGGAGCCCTGCCGACCACCCGAGGTTGTCCCCGAGGCGGCCAGGATGCCGCTCGCGTCAGGGCCACCTGTTCCGATGAGCACTGCGGCGATGGCCAGCCAGATCGCGACTGAGCGCACGGATCGCAAGCCGACAGTCACCCTCGCGCCGAACTGACGTCTCAATGAAGCCGTCGCTTCAGGCAAATCGCCGACATGGTGCCCCTCCGTCGCTCGTTATTTCGAGGGCCCACGTGTCAGGGCTCGTACCCCCAAACGCTCAAGGAGCGGCCAGCGTAGCCTGGCGACCCCCCGCCCCCTCGGCGTCGTAAGATGCCGGCTTCGAGGCGGGTTCGCCCGAGCCAATGACTGACGTTCGACGTCAGCTGTCGACGATGGGGTCGGCGGCGTTGGTGGTTCGCGGCGATGCAGCTTTTGGGGAATCAGGTGGACGTCGAGAGGACATCGGAGTCCGGTATGCATCCGCGGTCGCGGGTATTTGGCGCGCGACATGGCCGGCTCGTTGCGCTGTTCGCCGGTGTGCTGGTCGCTCTGGGCGGTTGCGGCCAGGCGCTCTCCGGTCCGACCGCAACGGGCACGCCGGCGGGCGAGGTGATACCGGGCCCTGGCGACCAGGCCACCTCGCCGGCAGACACGAGCACGCCGCAACCCACGGCGACGGCGACCGCCAGACCGACAGCGAGGGCCACGTCCAGGCCAACCAGGGCGCCAAGGCCATCAGCGACACCACCCGGCACCCGCAACAAGTTTCTCTGGCCGTTTGCCAGCACGAGCATCTGGAACATGCCGATCGGCACCGGCGCCGTCTACGTGCCCGCGGATATCGCGCCGCCGACAGCCAAGACTTCTATCTCGGACCAGGACATCATCATCATGGATCCGACCGCACCGCTCACGCGGTTGATACAGAGCGGTGGAGGTTGGGGTGGCAACCGCTGCAACGCAAGCGGCCCGCCGCTGATCTCGGTGCCCATCCCGGCCGACTTCATGGTCTCGAGCGGTAGCCACAACGACGCCTTGGCGGTGGTGATGCCCGATGGACAGACCGTCGTCCAGGGGCAGCCGTTCGCGCGCTGCAGCGCGGGAGGTCCCGGGACTCTGAAGGCACTGGTTCCCCCTGCCAACCTGTACGGCGCCGGGATCCTCGGTGCGCACGGCGGCTCGGGCCTCAGCTCACTGGGCGGCACCATCCTGTTGAACCAGCTCGTCCCCGGTGGCGCGATCCGTCATGCGCTCAAGGTCAACCTCGACGCGGGCGCGGACCTGTTTCCCAGCCCGGGATTCCGCTGGCCCGCGATCCGCCATGACTCCTGCGCGCCCGGTTGCTATGGCGGCACGGTTCCCGCGCTCGAGATGGGCTCACTGCTCGCCATCCCGGCAAGCGTCAACATCAACGCGCTCGGCCTCCAGACCGCCCCCGCGCGGATGCTCGCGTGGACGCTGCAGAACTACGGCGCCTACGTGGCCGACAACACGTCACAGAGCGCCTTCTCCATCGAAACCGAGTTGAGCCCGAGCGGTTCGGTGGTGAACTCAGTTCCAGCAGACCTGGGGCTTTCCCTTCCAGGCAGCGGCCGGCAGCGGCACGCCGTGGTCGCACGACATCAACGTGATCCTTGCCAACCTCGCCGTGGTCGCCAACAACGGACCGCTGTCGATCGGTGGCGGTGGCAGCCCGTTGCAGCCACTCGCACCACCGATCGGCAACTGACTAACCGAAGTACGAGCTCAGGTCGCCATTCACCGCGTTGGCGGCAGCGCCGAGCAGGCGCAGGCGATACGCCTCCTCGAGGGATCGCAAGGTGCCGTAGTGGTCACCGGTGATCACGACGCTGCCCTTACCTGCAGCGCGGTTGGAGATGACGATCATCGGAACCTGTCCGCCGGCCGGGCTGTCCGCAGCACGATGCGCTCCCGTTGACGTCACCTTCATCCATGGTCACGATGACTGTCGCGTTGTAGTTCCTGAACCAGCTCGACGCAAGGATCGGCGCAATGTTCGCGCGAGCCCAGGCATCACCCTGCGCGACGCTGCCGTCGTGCATGTCGTTCAGGAGGTTCGGGGTGATCCAGACGAAATCGGGGGCGTGTGATCCGTCAAGAGTTGACAGGAGAGAGCTCACGCCAGGGTAGGGCAGGACGTGGCTCGCGCAGTTGTTCTGCAGAACGTCGTTGAAGTACACAAACGGGTTGTGCTTCGCGGCATACAGTCCTGCCCCTGCGCCCGTGTAGCACGGGGTAGGCATCGATTCCATGTATGCGGCCCACGGAATGCCCTGCGGCAGATGAGCTGCCCACCCAATGAGGGGGCGGCTGTACGGTCCGCACGATGGCGGCGTGCAGTCACCGACGACGCTCTGGATCGAGCCCGAGACAAACCCGACGTAATTCGGTGCGGAAGGATGATTGATCCCGTACCACGCGGAGCTGCTCAGATACGAGTGGGCGAGGCTGTCGAGATACGGCGCACCTGACAGCACCGCCGCATACCCTTTGTTCTCCTCCATCACCAGCAGGACGTGCGGAGCGCTCGACGGTGGCGGGGTCGGATTGGGCGTGGGATTGGGAGTTGGTGTCGATATGGGGCGGGCTGTCGGAGTCGGTCCTGGCCTGCTTGTCGGCCACGGAGTCGGGAATGGTCCGGTTGCTCCCAGAGGACGTGCGGGCACTGCGGCCGTGCCCGGGTTCGCGGGAATCGGCGTGCTGCCCGGCGTCGGGGAGGTCTGTCCGGCGTCGTGTCGCAGCTTCGGATGGCCAAAATCGCTTCCCGCGGCGCCGATCGCGCTGATGGCGCCGGCGGTGAGCGCGCTCGAAGCCTGCGCACATCCGACGACGACGACCATCAGCCCGATCGCCGACACTGCGAGGCGTCCGCGCTGCATGACGCCGGCGACGCGCCGGCGGCGTTGAAAGAGAGAAATCCCTTTCAGTCTCGGGGTCATCTGCTACCTCCATGCCGGGAGTGACCGCGTGCTTCGACGGCATCGACGAGACACTGGCAACCCGACCGGGCTCCGTTTCCGGAGCTCTTGGTTTGGGAAACCCGCCTTACAGTGGGACGCGTTTTACGACGAGGCCGAGCCTACGCCGCGTGAGTCGTGCGTTCCCGGAGGACAACAGCGCCGTTACCGTGACGTCGCGCGACCACCAACCCGTGCGAGGAAATCCCCACAGTCGTGTCACACCGCTACGCTCAGGAGTGGTCGTCTGTAACGAAGCCGGGCGGCGACGTATCCGCACCGATCAGTTGCCGATCGGGGGTGCGAGTGGCTGCAGCGGGACTGCCACCTCCGCCGATCGAGATCGGTCCGTTGTTGGCGACCACGGCGAGGTTGGCGAGGATCACGTTGATGTCGTGTGACCAAGGCGTGCCGCTGCCGGCCGCTGCCTGGAATGGGTATCCCCAGGTCTGCTGGAACTGTGTCACCACCGAACCGGCCGGGCTGTATTCGGTTTCGACCGAGAACACGCTGCGCGCGGTGTTGTCGGCGATGTAGGCGCCGTAGTTCTGCAGCGTCCACGCGAGCATCCGCGCGGGGGCAGTCTGGAGGCCGAGCGCGTTGATGTTGACGCTCGCCGGGATGGCGAGCAGTGAACCCATCTCGAGCGCGGAGACCGTGCCGCCGTAGCAACCGGGCGCGCAGGAGTCATGGCGGATCGCGGGCCAGCGGAATCCCGGGCTGGGAAAGAGATCAGTGGCCCCATCGACGTTGACCTTGAGCGCGTGACGGATCACGCCGCCCGGCACCAGCTCGTTCAGGCGGATGGTGCCGCCAAGCGAGCTGAGGCCGGAGCCGCCATGGGCGCCGAGGATCCCACCCGTGTACAGATTGTCCGAGGGTGTCAGCGACAGAGCGGTGGCGGGGCCCCCGGGGGTGCAGCGCGCGAACGGCTGCCCCTGGATGACCGTCTGGCCATCGGGCATCACCACTGCCAACGCATTGTTGTGGCTGTTGCTCGAGACCATGAAGTCGGCTGGAATGGGCACCGAGATCAACGGCGTGCCGCTCGCGGTGCAGCGGTTGCCTCCGCCCCAGCCGGAGCCGTTATGCACGAGCGGCGTGAGCGGTGCGGTCGGATCCATGATGATGATGTCCTGATCCGAGGTCAGGGTCTGGAGGGTGGGCGGCGCGATGTCTGCGGGCACATAGACGGCGCCCGTGCCGATGGGCATGTTCCAGATGCTGGTGCTGGAAAACGGCCAGAGGAACTTGTTGCGGGTGCCGGGTGGTGCCGGCCTCGGAGTCGGCCCGGGAGTGGCCGTCGGCCGTGCGGTGGCCGTGGCCGTGCTCCCCGCCGCTGACGTGGCGCCGGACGTTGGCGCACTCGAAAGCTCAACGCCGCGGTTCACTCCGCCAGGCGTGACCGGCGTGTGCGGCGCGGCAGTGTTCGATCCACCTGACTGGGACGCGCCCTGACTGCCGGTGGAATCCGATGCGGCCCCGGAGGTACCGGCACTGTGACCGTGCACGCCGGTGACCGACTGTCCGCACGCAGCGAGCGCGACGATGGCCCCAGCGGACCAGGCAAGGAGATGCCCGCGGCCTGGTGTGAAACGCGCGGATCCGTTGGGCAGGTCGTGGCCATTTCGTCTCGGTTCGAGGTGCATGTGGTTCCTCCGTGCCGGGAGTCACCGCGTGCCATGGACCTTCGAGAACAGCATCGGCAACCCGGCCGGCTCCGTCTTCGGAGCCCCGTGGCTTTGCGAACCCGCCTCGCAGCGGGGGTGCGTTTTGCGACGTGGCCGAGGCTACCCCGCGCCTGTCCTCGGTTTCGCGATGGCAACCGCGCCGTTACCGTTGCGTCGCCACACCGCAGGATCCTCGCCTCCTTGTGCGCGTCACCGGAGATTGCTTCTTCGTTCAGCGTCAGTCCGCGCGGCGTCGTTCGTATTCCCGGGCTTTCGGACCCAATTGCGACGTGCGATAATCACGCCACTCAGGTCGGAGGCGAATGGAGGAGCGCGCGTGAGGGGAAGGATCGCTACCCAGGTGGGAGTCGATGGGGCCGGTACGCAGGCTGGTGGTTTTCGTAAGCGTCTCGGCCGGGCGCAGAACATCGGCCTGCTTGTCGCCGGATCGACGCTTGTGCTTGGGGTGCTCACGGCCGGTCAGAGCGTCGCGGCGGCGAACTCCGCTGGTGTGACGGGGTCGTTCGGCGCCGCGAGCACGACGGACACCGTCACCACCCTCAAAGCAGCTCCGAGCGTGGCAACCGGTGCGGGTGACCTTCTGGTCGCCACGATCAGGGACCGCACCACGAGTGGCGTGCTGTCGACGGTCACCGCCATGACTGACAGCGCGAGCAACCATTGGGCTCAGGCCGTGCGTGGCAACGAGGGCAAGCAGGCTGACCAGGAGATCTGGTACGTGGCGGGGGCCGCAAGCATCGCCACCAGCGGCGGAGTGACAGTGGCCCTGAGCAGCGGCGCGACGATCGCCCTGACCGTGCTGGATATCACAGGGGCTGTTGCGAGCCCGCTGGACAAGACCGCGTCGACGGGCGGGAGTGGTACCTCGGGAACGACCGGCACCACCGCCGCAACGTCTCAAGCAAGTGAGTTGGCGGTCGCGGCCATCGGCTGGAACTCCAAGCTCACCGCCACCGTCACCGCAGGGGACGCCGGATACACGGCGCCTGTGGTCGAGCAGACCACCGGCGGCAACGTCGCCGGTGAGATGTCAGCCTCCGCGGTGCTCAGCGCCACCGGCGCCCAGAGCTACGCAGCTACGTTCAGCCAGTCGACCTCGTTCACTGGAGCGATCGCCACCTTCAAGGTCGGAACCGGCCCGCCGCCGACACCCACTCCTACGGTAACCGGCAGCCCAACCGCAACGGGCACACCGACGCCAACTCCCACGCCGACCCCCACTCCGACGCCGACCCCCACTCCGACGCCGACCTCAACGCCACCGCCCGGCACGCCGCACATCATGGTTGTGATGGATGAGAACGAGGAGTACTCGAGCATCATCGGGAATCCGTCAGCCCCATACCTCAACAGTCTCGCCGCGCAGTACACCTCGACGACAAACTGGTACTCCATCGAGCACATCAGCGGCGCCGACTACCGCGATCTCGTCTCCGGCTATGACAACCAACCCGGATCCACGACCACAATTGTAGACGAGCTCAACACGGCTGGCATCCCTTGGAAGGCATACATGGAGAGCATGCCATCGAACTGCTACACGGGCTCGCAAACCCCGGACTACACCTATGATGCGCACCACAATCCGCTCCATAACTTCCCCCACTACACCTCCTACTGCAACAATCTCGCGACCGAAGGCGTGGTGCCATACCCGGGTGTGTCCAGCATGGTCTCGACTCTGGATTCTGCCAACCCGCCCGATTATGTTTGGCTCACGCCAAACACTTGTGACGACATGCATGCCGACGGCATGGCCGGCTCGCCGTGTCCTCAGATCAAGTACGGCTCGCAGGCGCTGATCACGGCAGGAGACACGTGGCTTCAAAACAATCTGGGTCCCGTGATCGCGTCTCCGTGGTTCGCAGCCAATGGAATCATCATCATCACGTGGGACGAGGGAAGCAGCAACCTCGGCCTTCCCGGCGGAACTGCGCCTGACAACGGTGGGCGCATCGCCACTCTGGTGATCAGCTCGCGCCCGGCGAACCATGGTCAGGTGTACACCGGCGCAGGCGACAATTTCGGAACTCTGCGCGCCATCGAAGAAGCCTACGGAGTCGGGTTGCTCGGGCACTCGGCGGGCTCTAATGACGGCGACCTGACGCCCGCGTTTGGCTGATCCTCGCGAATCTCGATTCACGGCCGGGGCAGCGTGGCGTATCAGCCGCTGCTGACCCCGGGTGCGGGGCAGAGATCTGCACCCCACAGGTCGTTCTTTTCTCAGCGTCCTCTGGGGATATCGTCGGCCGGTGCGAGCATGCTAGGGTTTGGCGACGGCGCCGGCAGGACGGGTTTCGAGCCGAGGTGGGATGAGAGCGTTCGCTGACAACAGGTGTCACGTGCGAGCCCGCGCGCCCGCACTCGGGATTCTGCTGGCCATTCCGTTCACGGTCATGGCAGCGTCTGTTCGAGCGGAAGTGATGACACCTCGAGTATCGACTGGGTCACATCCGGCTGTGATTGCGTCAACGCCTGCCGCGACGTCGACTCGACCGCACATCATGCTGATCGTCGACGAAAACAAGGACTACAAGCAGGCCAATCTTCCGGCGGGAAACAATCGCTACATCATCGGGAATCCCGAGGCTCCCTACCTGAATCAGCTTGCCACTCAATATGCGTCCGCCACAGAGGAGTATTCGCTCTTCCACCCCAGCTTCAAGAACTACCTTGCTCTGCTCACCGGCGCAACCATCTCCAGCGGAAACGTCCCCCCTTCATCTCCAACCCTCATTGACCAAATGAGCGCAGCGGGCATCCCATGGACGGCCTACGTAGGCGGGCTGAACTTTCCCGGTGCTCCGAGTTCCTGCGATCCCAGCGCGGCGGATCAGGAGGTGTACGACGACGTCTCACCCTATTTCTACGAGTATGACCATAACCCGTTCTGGTATTTCACCCACGTCACGGGCAGCACAGAGTGCAATAACGTTGTCCCGTATCCAGGATCGACGTCATTGATCTCGACACTCGATGGTCCCGCCGCTCCTCAATTCGTCTGGATCAGCCCCAACGGTTGCAACGACGGACACGATGCCACCTGCCAATACAACGAAACCGAGTCGGCTGACCTTTGGTTGCAGGGTTCGACGAATCTCGAGGGCGCGACGCCGGCACTGACGTGTCCTCTTTACTGTCTCGACCTACCGGCGATCCTGTCGTCAAGTTGGTATCTGAGCGGCGGCATCATCATCATCACCTGGGATGAGGCCCCCAACACCGATACGTCGGGGGGCGGTCTTCCAGACACCGACGGAGGCCAGATAGCCACTCTTGTTATCAGCTCCACCGCTCACGGTGCATTCACAACTCCGGGAAACGACTACAGCATTCTTCGGGCCATCCAGGAGGCGTACGGACTGACGCCCTTGCTCGGGCACGCCTCTGATCCGGCCAACGGAGACCTGAGCGGCGCATTCGGGGGGACGATCTCTGCGCCACCTCCATCGGTCTCCGGCGTCACGCCAAGCGACGGTCCGCAGGGTGGCGGCGCCCTGGTCACGATCAACGGAACGCACTTCGCCGGCAGCGGGTTTTCGGCGTCTGACGTATTGGTCGGTAGCAAGGATATTCCGGCAAGCAATGCCTACCCATGTCCCGGTTCAGGAGCGGGGTGCTTCACGGTCGTCAATCCCACGGACGTCAGCGTCCTCATGCCGAGCGCAACCAGCGCGGGGAACGATCAGATCTCCGTTGTGACCCCCGCAGGGACGAGTCCGACCAGTGTGGCGGACGGATACACGTACGTCGCGCCAGGTGCGTATACGGCGCTCACGCCGTTCCGAATATGTGATACGCGGCCGCCTGGTTCTGGGATCGGGCCCAATCAATGCGACACCGGGTCCGGCCGGACCCTCGCAGTCGGGCACGAGACGATCACGGCGCAGATCACGTCGGCAAGCGGACCCGTCCCCATCGGTGCACAGGCGGTCGTGGTCAATATGACCGCCATCAACCGCAGCACCAGCGGCACATTCATCACGGCCTTTCCCGCGGGCGGGGCAGCGCCGGTCGCATCGAACATCAACCTCACCGGCGACGCGCTCGGGACGAACCTCGCGACCGTGCAGTTGAATGCGTCGGGTCAGCTCAGCGTCTTCAACGCCGTGGGCAGCGCGGATGTGATCCTGGACGTCCAGGGGTACTTCGCCGCGCCCGCGGGAACCAACGCTGGTCAGTACCACAGCATCCCTCCGCTTCGCATCTGCGACACGCGAGCGAATCAGGGGACGGCGTGCGCGGGATCTGCCAGCAACCCGCTCGTGGCGACGACGCCGGCGGGGGCGTGGCGCAGGGTCGTGCTCTCCGGCCTGCCTCCGGGAGCTCCCGGAGGGACGCCATCCATCCCGACAACCGGCGCGGCCGGGGCTGCCTTCAACGTCACCGCGACCGGCGGTACCAAGGCGACGTTTCTTGCCGTCCAGGCACCCAGTGGCGGTGACCTGTGCCCCAGCACGCCGCCGGCCTTCTCCAACGTGAACCCGTCGGCGGGAGGGAGCCTCCCCAATCGCGTGATCTCCAGTCTCGGACCGAGGGAGGACATCTGCGTCTTCAATGCGGTGGGGAGCATCAACTTCATCGTCGATGTCGACGGCTGGTTCGGGAGCGCGAGCGCTCCGGCGGGCGCGCTTTTCTACTCCGTGCCACCCACTCGTATCTGTGACACGCGCGCCGGCTCCGGCACGATCTGCGCGGGAGCCCCGCTCACGGCGAGGTCGATCGAGACCGTCGCCACGGCGGGAGTCCACGTGGTGCCCGCTGAAGGAGGATCAACCGCGCCTGTAGCGATCGTCGCGAATCTCACCGCGGTCGCCGGGACCGCCGCAACGTACTTCACGCTCTATCCAAGCGACGTCGTCACACCGCCCCGTGCCTCCGATGTGAACCCTGTCGCCGGTCAGGTGGTCGCCAACCTGGCGATGGTCGGGCTCGCCACGACGGGAGCACGTGGCGTGCTGGGCAACGTCAACCTCTACAACGCTGTGGGTGACATCAACGCCATCCTCGACGTCGCCGGCTGGTTCCAGTGACGCGCCGTCCCACCCTCAGGCCAATATTGGTGCTCGACAGGCACGCGGGCCGTCCGGTAAGATTAACTAGGCGCACTGGAGCAAGAGGGGCTGCCGTCTAGCCCGGGGTAGGCTACGAGCATTTTAGGGGGATGACGTGCGGTTGGAAGGTGAACAAACAGCGGGCCGTTTTCGCGCTCTGAGACGTCGCGGACGCGGGTCCGTCCGATTTGTGGGTCGGCTCGCCACCGCGTGGATATTCCTCGCCGTCGGAGCGCTCCTGCTCGCCGGGCCTGTTTCTCCTCAACCGATCGCTTTCGCGAACACCTCAGCCTCTGTCCTCGAGTCGTTCGGGGCTGCCAACGCATCGAGCGGCAGCTCTTCGCTCTCCGTGTCGCCGACTGCAGCGACCGGCGCCGGCGACCTGCTTGTCGCGGTTATCCGAACTCGCAACATCACCGCGCTTGCGCCCGTGAGTACGGTCACTGACTCCGCGAGCAACTCCTGGACGCGTGCCACCAGCAAGTCACAGGGAAGCGGCGACGAGGAGATCTGGTATGCCGCGAGTGCGCACAGCCTGAGCACGGCTCAATCGGTCACCGTCACAGTGAGTGGCACCGCGGCAGCGTCCTCGGCGATTGCATTCACCGTTCTCGACGTGAGTGGCGCCGCCGCGTCGTCCCCATTGGACGTCGCGGCCACCAACGCCGCCACCGGCACAACAGCATCGACAGGTACCACCGCTACCACCGCCCAGGCGAGCGAGATCGCTATCAGCGACATCGCCTGGAATACCAGCACCATTACGGTCAGCAATCAGACAGCCGGTTACACGGTGCTTCCGACACAGGTATCCAAGGTCAGTAGTGACGCGACCGGCGAGCAGGGCGCGTGGCTGCTGCTCAGCACAACGGGCGTCCAGAGCTATTCGGCGACGCTGAGCGCTTCAGCAGCGTGGGCCGGCGCCATCGCAACGTTCAAGACCGGCTCGGCGCCGCCACCGACGATTACGAGCTTCAGTCCGACCACCGGGCCGGTGGGCACGCCGGTGACGATCACGGGGACCAACTTCACGGGCGCCAGCGCAGTGACGTTCTTCAACGGAGTGGCCGCCGCCTACACGGTGACGGACTCCCAGCACATCAGCACGTCGGTACCGACGGGGGCCGCAACCGGTGTCATCAAGGTGACCGCCGGCGGGGTAACAGCCACCTCGTCGACGAACTTCACCGTAACGACCCCGCCGCCGCCGACGATTACGAGCTTCAGTCCGACCACCGGGCCGGTGGGCACGCCGGTGACGATCACGGGGACCAACTTCACGGGCGCCAGCGCAGTGACGTTCTTCAACGGAGTGGCCGCCGCCTACACGGTGACGGACTCCCAGCACATCAGCACGTCGGTACCGACGGGGGCCGCAACCGGTGTCATCAAGGTGACCGCCGGCGGGGTAACAGCCACCTCGTCGACGAACTTCACCGTAACGACCCCGCCGCCGCCGACGATTACGAGCTTCAGTCCGACCACCGGGCCGGTGGGCACGCCGGTGACGATCACGGGGACCAACTTCACGGGCGCCAGCGCAGTGACGTTCTTCAACGGAGTGGCCGCCGCCTACACGGTGACAGACTCCCAGCACATCAGCACGTCGGTACCGACGGGGGCCGCAACCGGTGTCATCAAGGTGACCGCCGGCGGGGTAACAGCCACCTCGTCGACGAACTTCACGGTGACGACGGCATCGCATCCGCCCCACATCATGCTCATCGTCGACGAGAACAAGTACTACCAGAAGCCACAACCTGGGTGGCAGGCGCAGCAGGGATACATTCTTAACAACACGCAGGCGCCGTACCTAAACCAGTTGATGGGTCAGTACGCGTCGGCAACGAATTGGTATTCGCTCGCACATCCCAGCTTCAAGAATTACCAGGCGCTGATTTCCGGTGCAACGATCGGGAGCATCCCTCATACCGCCCCGACGTTGGTCGACCAGCTGACGGGCGTGGGCATTCCCTGGGCCTCATACCAGGAGGGCCTCAACTTTCCTGGGGCTCCAAGTTCGTGTGATCCCAATCCCACGGACCAGGAGGTATTCGACAACGTCAACCCGTACCAGTACGAGTGGGACCACAACCCGTACTGGTGGTTCAACGGCATCACCAGCAGTTCGGAGTGCAACAGCGTCGTCCCCTACCCGGGATCAACCAATCTGCTCTCCACCCTGGACGGTCCGAATCCGCCCGACTTCGTCCAGATCAGCCCGAACGGGTGCAACGACGGACACGGTCCCGAATCCGGTGGGCAGCCCTGCCAGTACGGCGAGACCGAGTCGGCTGACCTCTGGCTGCAAGGTGCCACGAATCTCGAGGGCGTGACGCCGTCACTGACCTGCCCGACCTACTGCCTCAACCTCCCGGCGATTCTGTCGTCGAGTTGGTATCAGAGCGGCGGCATAATCATCATCACCTGGGATGAGGCCCCCCTCTCCGATACCTCGGGTGGCGGTCTCCCCAACACCACCGGTGGTCAGGTCGCCACGATCGTCATCAGCTCCAACTCGCACGGTGCCTTCGCCCCAGCCGGCAATGACTACGGCATTCTCCGCGCGATTGAAGAGCAGTACGGTGTCCCGCTGCTCGGCAACGCCGCCAACGCGGCGAACGGCGACCTCAGGGGGGCGTTCAACAACGCGGGGAATACGGGGTCCATCAGCGGGACGGTGACGGATTCGATCACAAGCGGCCCGATTTCTGGTGCAAGTGTTACGTGCACGGGCACCCCAACATGCTCAGGCACTACGACCGCCGCCAACGGGACGTACACGCTGCCTAACCTTACCCCTGGGACGTACACCGTACAGGTGAGCGCGAGCAATTACGGCACCCAGTCAGCGCCGGATACGGTCACGAGTGGTGCAGCGCCGCCGGATAACTTCAACCTGATTCCCAACACCGGGTCCATCAGCGGAACGGTGACGGACTCTGTCACCCACGCCGCGCTTTCCGGTGCGAGCGTCACATGCACCGGCACGCCCGGCTGCAGTCCAACGACGACAGCTACTAACGGTACCTACATGCTCAGTGGCCTCACGGAGGGCACCTACCAGGTGAACGTCGCCCAGACGAACTACGCGTCACAGACGATCGGGGTCACCGTGGGGCCTGGGGGGACACCGACGCAGGACTTCGCACTGGTGCCGAATCAGGGGTCGATCAGCGGTACGGTGACAGATTCGAGTACAACCAACCCGATTCAGAATGCGAGCGTGACGTGCACGGGCACGCCAGCCTGCACGCCGACGAGCACCATTAGCGACGGCACCTACACCCTCAGCCCCCTCACAGAGGGGGCGTACCAGGTCACCGTGTCCGCGTCCGGATACGCGACGTCGACCCTCCCGTTCAGCGTTGGTCCCGGCGCGGTTGTGACAGGAGCGAACTTTGCCCTGACCCCCGCAAACGGGTCCATCAGTGGAACGGTGACCGATTCGGTGACGTCTCAAGCCGTCGTCGGTGCGACCGTGACGTGCACAGGGTCGCCGACGTGCACCGGCACCACGACTGTCTCAGGCGGCGCATACACGCTGAGCAATCTGGTGGATGGAACGTATACGGTCCGCGTGGCCTTCTCCGGTTATGCGCCTCAGTCACTGCAAGACACGGTCGCGTCCGGTTCCGCACCGCCGCTGCCATTCAGCTTAGTTCCCAACCCCGGATCGATCATGGGCAAGGTGACGAACTCAGTCACTGGGTCCCCAATCTCCGGCGCTGGCGTCTCCTGCACTGGCTGCACCCCGACAAGCACCGCGGTGGATGGTACGTACACTCTCAGCAACCTGACCGAAGGTACATACCAGGTCACGTACGCGGCCAGTGGCTATACATCACAGAGTCCAAACGTCAACGTTGGGCCGGGCGGAACCACAACAGAAAACGTGCAGCTGGTGCCGAATTCCGGATCGATCAGTGGCATAGTCTCGGATTCCGTTTCCGGTAACCCCATATTCGGTGCGACCGTTTCCTGCACCGGATTGCCGGCATGCTCCGGTACGACCACGGCCTCCGATGGCGGCTATCTCCTGAGTCCTCTTACCGAGGGCAATTACAGCGTCATGGTGTCCGCGACAGGTTACAAGTCGCAGACAGCGGTGGTCGTGGTTGGCCCCGGCGGCACACCGACAAAGAACTTTGCAATGGTTGCCAACACCGCATCTCAAGGCGTAGCCCAGAGCTTTGGCTCGGCCAACGCGGGAAGTACAGGCGGCACAACCCTTACCGCAACCACAGGGACGCAAACCGTCAGCGGAGATCTCCTCGTACTCACGATCAAGACGCGAAGCAGCTCATCGGTCACGGTAGCCGGAATCACGGACAATTCGTCACCGGCTAACGTGTGGAAGAGGGCTACGGGCATCGCAAACGGCCAGGCTGACGAGGAGATCTGGTACGTGCCGAACGCCGGAAGCGTCACGAGTGTCACCGTGACGGTGAGCGGCGCCGCTTCGATGGCGATGACCATCGCTGATGTCACCGGAGCCTCGGCGTCGAGCCCGCTCGATCAGGTCGTAGCCAGTTCCGGAACCAGCACCACGCCGGCTACGGGGATCACCCCCATCACCACCCAGTTCAACGAGATCGTCATCGGCGACATCGGTTGGAACAACACCGCGACGCTGAGTGGTCTGACCTTCACTCCTCAGACGACGATCAACCTGCTCCCAACTCAGAGCTCATCGGTCACGAGCCTGAAAACCTCTGAGCAGATAGCGTGGCAGGTCGTGAGCACAACGCACACGCAGAGCCTCTCCGGAACCCTGTCGGGCTCATTCGCATGGACCGGGGCCATCGCCACTTTCCACTAACTGACGGCGTCGACGAGGCCGGCATACGCACCAGCCTCGTCGATATAATTCATCCGTGAGGGAGGGATGACCAAGCGGGGGGGAAGCACAGCGCCCGCCTCCGGCGTCGTCGCAAGGGTGGCGCTGGGTGTACTGGGAGCAGTCACGCTGACGCTGGGGGGCGCGTTCGGTGTGGCGCGCCCTGTCGCCGCACGCACGACGGCTGTCGTAGCGCGCGGCACGGGTCTCAGCTCGTCCGTCGCCCTCGCCGTCGCAGCATCCGCGGCGGCGAGCACCGCTCCCCACATCATGCTGATCGTCGAGGAGAACGAGGGATACAAGGACATTATCGGCAGCTCGAGTGCGCCATACCTCAACTCCCTGGCGAAATCCTACGCGTCAGCCACCAACTGGTACGCAGTCCAGCACAACAGTCCGCACGACTACCTCGACCTCACGATCGGCTCGGATCTCGGGCTGCCCAACGGTGTGCCCTACTCGATGCCCATGCTGGTCGACGAATTGCACAGCGCCGGCCTTTCCTGGAAGAGCTACATGGAGAGCATGCCTTCAAACTGCGTCAACGGCTCGGCGAGCAACGGGCTGTACGACCCCATTCACAATCCATTTCATTACTTCTCCAAGTACTCCGCCGCTTCGGGTGGTTGGTGCAACAGCGCAAACCTTGGCACCGAGGGTGTGCTCCCCTATCCGGGCTCGAGCGGCCTCGTCACCGCCCTCGACGCTGCCAATGCGCCCGACTTCGTGTTCCTCGTGCCGAATGATTGCAATAACATGCACGGACACAGTCCCAACCCTGGTTCGCCGTGCAACAACAGCTCGAACGCCCAGCTGATCAAGGCGGGCGATACGTGGCTGTCGAACAGCCTCCCCGGTGTGCTCAACTCGTCGTGGTTCAACCAGGACGGGATCGTGATCATCACCTGGGATGAGGGCAGCGACAGTTCCGGGTGCTGCGGCCTGAGTTCCCCCGGAGGTCATGTCGCCACGATCGTGATGACGCCCGGCAACCAGGGCGGCGGCGCGTTCACGACGACGGGTGACCACTACGGAACGCTGCGGGCCATCGAGGAGGCATACGGCGTCGGATTCCTCGGCGGTTCTTCCAAGACCACCAACGGTGATCTCACCGGCGCGTTCGGCAAGGGGACACCCGTGACGGGATCGATCAGCGGCACGGTCACCGACGCGCAGACGGCTGCCGCCATCGTGGGCGCAACGGTGACCTGCACCTGTTCAGGCACAGGTGCCGTCACCGGCGCTGGCGGTAGTTACTCATTCACGAGCGTCGATCCGGGCAGTGGCTATTCGCTCGTCTTCTCTGACGCGGGTCACGTTTCCCAGACCATCAACAACGTCACTGTCACGGCAGGAAAGACAACAACAGAGAACGCCGCGCTCGTTGAAGACGGCTCGATCACCGGCAAGGTGACGGATGCGACGACACACCTGGCGATAGCCAATGCTACGGTCACCTGCACGTGCCAGATCGGCAGCCTGTTGACCAACAGTGGCGGGAGCTACACCTTCGCCAACCTGGCGCCGGCAAGCAACTACAGCCTCTCCTTCTCAGCGGCGGGGTATACCTCGCAGAACATTAGCAATGTCGCAGTCGCCGCCGGGCATGCGACAACCGCGAACGTTGCACTTGGTCAGCCTGCTGGAGGCATCATGGGAACGGTGTCCGATGGCACGGCAAGCGGCCACCCGACGCTCACGGGGGTCAGCGTTACGTGCACCTGTCAGAGCGGCGGTGTGACCACCGACGGTTCCGGTGTGTACTCGTTCGCGAACATCGCGCCCGGGTCGTACGCGCTCACGTTCAGCGACAACGGCTTCGTCACGTTGACCATGACCGGAATCAGCGTGCCCTCCGGTGTCACGACCACAGCGAATGCCGCCCTCGTCGAGGACGGTGCAATCCAGGGGCAGGTGACGGACACTCAGAGCGGGGACCCGATCGCGGCCGCCACCGTCACGTGCGGCGGTTGCCCCGTGACAAGCGCTAGCACCGACAGCTCAGGTGACTACATCTTCAACAGCGTGCCCAACGGCTCTTCATACTCGCTGACGTTTGCAGCGAGCGGATTTGCCACCCAGACGATCAGCAACGTCACCGTGACGGGTCCGGCCGCTACAACGGAGAGCATCGCGCTCAACGAGGATGGCGGGATCAGCGGGACGGTCACCGACGCTCAGACGAGCCTGCCAGTTCAAGGTGTCACGGTGACGTGCGGCGCTGGGTGCTCCGCGACTTCTACCGACAGCTTCGGCGACTATTTCTTCGATAACGTTCCGCCCGGGACCTATTCGCTCACATTCAGCGACAGCGGGTACGTCACGCAGACGGTGCCCGCGGTCGTCGTCGCTTCCGGCAACACAACGCTGGTGGGCTCCGTTGCACTCACGGAGGACGGCGAGATCACCGGGACCGTGGCTGATCAACAGACCGCCGTGCCGATCACTGGGGCCACGGTGACCTGTGGCGGCGGATGCCCCACGACGACGGCCACCACCGATACCTCCGGCACCTTTGCATTCACGGACGTCCCCAATGGCGCCTCCTACTCGATCACCGTCAGCGCACCCGGTTACGTCACCCAGACCATCACCGGCGTGGCGGTGACCGGACCCAACGACACGTCGGAGAGCATCGCGCTCACCGAGGTGGGCGGAGTCAGTGGCACGGTGGCGGCGGCAGGCACCCTGACCCCGATTCAGAACGCATCGGTGACGTGTACGTGCCAAGCGGGCAGCCTCACCACCGATCCATCCGGCGCCTACGCCTTCACGCAGGTCGCGCCGGGCGCCCCATACACGATCTCAGTGACGGCGCCCGGATTCGCCGGGCAGACCAGCCCGCCGTTCGGGGTTGCTCCAGGGATGACATCGACAGTGAACCTCCTACTCACTCCGGTTTCGGCGGGGCTGAAGGTCGTCAGGACCTTCGGAGCGGCGAACACGGGCGCCACGGGCACCGCCAGCCTGACCGCCACGACAGGGACAGCCACGGGCGCAGGAGACCTCCTCGTCGTGACGGTCCGGGATCGCAGCTCCCCGCTGACCGCCGTAAGCGCCATCAGCGACAGCTCGTCGGGACTCAACACCTGGCAGCAGGCGACTGGCGTTCAGAACGGCTCCGGTGATGAGGAGATCTGGTATGCGTCGAACGCATCCGGCGTGACCAGCATCACCGTCAGCATCACAGGGACAGCTTCGCTCGCGATGACGGTGCTCGATATCAGCGGCGCGGCGGCAGCCCCGCTCGACAGGACGGCGACCAAGCGTGGGTCCGGGACTGCCGCAACGACGGGCACCACGGTCAGCACCAGCCAGGCGAACGAGATCGTCGTGGCGGACATCGGTTGGAACAGTGCCGTCAGCCCGAGCAAACAAACCGCCGGCTACACCGTCGTCGCGAGCCAGCAATCCACGGTGTCGAGCACGCAGACAGGGGAGCAGGCGGCCTGGCGCGTTCTGACCGCCATCGCTGCCGAGACCTTTGCCGCCACCCTCAGCTCGTCCGTTCCCTGGCTCGGCGCTATCGCCACGTTCAAGTAGGATCGCCGCGATCAGGCCGAAATCGCCGAACAGATCAATAGGATATACTTTGGAGCCGTCTGAGAGTTGAGGTGCCGTTGGTTGACGGTGGTTTGTACCAGAAGCGCATTCTTGACGTTGGAGCCGGCTTCGCGTGTCAGCTAGGGGCTGGTTGAGAGGGACGATGACGAAGACAGCACACTATTCGCATCGGGCATGGTCGCCCCGTCGGGCCTGTGCCATCATCGGGCTGTCGGGGGTGATGGCGATGGGGGTGCTCGGAGGTGGGCGTCCGAACGTCGACGGTGCGGCCGCACCACTGAATAAGGCAGCGAGTTCGGTCCCGCACATCATGCTGATCGTCGAAGAGAATCGTTCGTACATCGACATCTTCGGAAGCCCGTACGCCGCCTACGCCCCGTACCTGAACCATTTGGCCACCACCTACGTCTCCGCGACCAATTGGTACGCGGTTCAGCACAAGAGTGAGAACAACTATGTCGAGCTCCTCTCGGGCTCGAACCAGGGCATCCCGGTGGGAAAGCCCTACGCGGCACCCACACTGGTGGACGAGCTCCATGCGAAAGGTATTCCCTGGAAGGCATACGTGGAGAGCATGCCGTCGAATTGCCCCAAAGGTACCGTCGGCACCGGCCTCTACGATGTGTTTCACAACCCCTTCCACTACTTCACTCGCTATGGAACGGCGGCGGGAGACTGGTGCAACAGCTCGAACCTGAGCACCGAGGGCGTGGTTCCGTATCCCGGCTCCAGCGGGCTGGTTTCCGCCCTCGATGCGACGACCGGGCCGGACTTTGTGTACCTGGAGCCCAATGACTGCAACGAGATGCACGGCGACAGGAACGCCGGGTCCCCGTGCGCCGCTGACAACCAGCGTCAACTCATCGCCGCCGGCGATAGCTGGCTGTCAGCAAATGTCTGGCCAGTCCTCCAATCGTCCTGGTTCAAGCAGAACGGCATCGTCATCATCACCTGGGATGAGGGCGCATCCACCGACACGACCGGATGCTGCGGGCGTGTGGCCAACGGCGGACACGTCCCCACGATCGTGATCACGTCATCAAATCAGGGCCGGGGCCAGTTCACGGGCATCGGTGACCACTACGGCACCCTGGCCGCGATCGAGAAGGCCTACGGGGTCACGCTCCTCCTCAACTCGGCCAACACTATCAACGGCGATCTCACCGGCGCCTTCAGCTGAGCAACGAAGAGTAACGTCCGCGTTCGGACCGTCAGCGAACCCTTGGTGCCCGGATAGAGTTGCTCTGATGGGCAGAATCCTCTACATCGGCGGGTGCACCCGTAGCGGGAGCACGCTCGTGGACCGCATGCTCGGTCAGCTCCCCGGCTTCGTCTCGACAGGAGAGTTCGGCCTCATCACCACCCACAGCATCACCGAGAATCAACTCTGCGGATGCGGCCGCCGGTTCAGGGACTGCCCGTACTGGACGGCGGTCGGCGAGAAGGCCTTCGGTGGGTGGGATTCAGCCGAATCAGCGGAGCTGGTGAAGCTCCATCCGCAGGTGACGCGTCAGCGGTACATCCCGCTGCTCATCGCACCGTCGCTGTCACCGCGCTTCGCGCGCAGGCTGCGCCGCTATCAGGCGCTGCTCGGGCGACTCTACGGTGCGGTCAACGAGGTCTCGGGCGCCGCCGTCGTTGTGGATTCCACCAAAGCGCCGGCGTACGCGCTCGCGATCCGCGGCATTCCCGGTGTGGACCTGCGCATCCTCGACCTCGTGCGCGACAGCCGCGGCACGGCGTACTCCTCCTCCAAGGAGCAGATCATGAAAGACAGCCTTGACCGCCTGGTGCCGAAGCACCGCTACGCGGCGCCGGTGATCACGCTCCGCTGGATTGCATATCACCTGATCTTCGATTGCATCCGCATCGCGGGGATTCCGGGCATCACGATGCGCTACGAGGACTTCGTGCGGTCGCCCCGTGAATCGCTCCGCACGATCGCGAATTTCGAAGGCATGCCGATCGGAGAGCACGATCTCGACTTCGTCTCGCCGCCCACTGTCCGTATGCGTGAGGACCACACCGCGGTGGGCAACGACTCACGACTTGATCAGGGAACGATCACGTTGCGCGAGGATGACGCCTGGCGGACCAAGCTTCCGGCTCAGGACCGGAAGCTGGTCACGCTCATGAGTTGGCCGTTGCTCAAGCGCTGGCGCTACGTGTGATCGAACCCTGGTGCTCGGCGGGCGCCTCTTCCTGATCGGAGCCGATCGCGATCGGTGTGATCAGGCGCGTCACGCCGTTCTCGATCTGGAACTCGATGATGCCGCCGCGGTTGACCGGGACGCGCCACCCATCGCCGTCGTTGCCGATGAGATGGGCGATCACCAGGCGGATCATGACCGCGTGAGTGACCCCGACCACCGTCTCGCCCTGATGGCGCGACCCGATCAGGTCGAGCGCCTCGAGCATGCGGTCACGCGCGTCGATGAGTCGCTCACCGTTGGGACAGACGCATTTCATCGGCGCGGTGCGATACGCCTCGAAGGCGGCTGAGTCGCTGACCGACGCTTCCTTCGACGTCATGCCGTGCCAGGTGCCGTAGTCGAGATTGATGAGCCCCTGGAGGATGCGGATGTCCGGCACGCCGGCCTCGTCGGCGATGATCTGCGCCGTCGCAATGGTGCGGCGGAGCGGACCCGCATACACGGCGGTGAGTCCTGCGTCCGAGAGAGCCCTCGCGGCGTCGACCGCCTCCTGGTATCCCTGCGCATCCAGGGGAACGTCCCAGCGGCCACGGTAGCGGTTCTCGACGTTCATCCGTGTGGTGCCATGACGCACCAGCAGCACGCGGCAAGGCCCTTCAATCGCTCTCATGAGAAGCACCTCTTCATCGTGAAATTCCCCCTTTTTCCTTCTCAATGAGCACCGCACCGGTGCGTGTACCGGTGCGGTGCTGAAGCAACAATTCTACCGGACCCGGTGATCCGGGTCAATCGGATCGATCAACTCGAGAGCAGCGTTCCCGTCCCTGTGGGACGCAGGATCGTGAGGCCCGCGCTGTCACCGCTGATCGTCATCGTGAAGGTGAGACTGCTCGCCGGTACCGGCTGCGACGGGATCATCACCTCGATCAATGCGCTCGTGTTGCCTGCTGCGATGGTTCCAGTTCCTGTCACAGCGGTGTAGTTCGTGCCTGCGACCGCGGAGCCGTTTCCAGTCGCGTAGGAGAAGGTCACCGCAGTGCTCTCAGGGCGTCCCATGGTCACCACGAACCACACCGGAACACCGGTGGTATCGGTGGTCGGCATAACGCCGGCGTCGCCGACCCACATGTTGGGCGGCAGCGAGTCGTTCTCGACATCCGGAAATAGGACGCCCTCACCGACCGCGCGGCCGATGACGCCCACCGACGGGTTCGACGAGCTTGACGAACCACCCCTCGTTGAAGTTCTCACCGCCATTGGCGCCGCCGTAGGAGAACTGCCGGACCGTGATGGTCGTGCTGGTCTTGTAGGCGCCGATCTTGATCGTCTTCGGCGTGGTCACCTGGGTGAAGTCCTCACTGCACCACTTGTCGCCGATGCCGCAGATCGACACGTACTGAACGGTCGTGGCGGTCTTCTGCGGTGGTGAGATGGTCACCGTCATGGTTCCGGGAATGCCCGGCTTCCCATGCGCCTGCGTCACATTCGAGTCGCCGACCGAGATCACCGGTGCGCCGGCTGTGAAGTCGTACGAATCGGTGTTGAACCCCGTCGGGCTTGACGACCGGTCCTGCACCATGATCGAGTCGATGCCGCTCGCCGGCAGGACTCCCGGAGTTGTGTAGGTGATCGTGAGCGCGCCACTGCCGTTGGCGGTGAAGAGCGTGGGCGTCGAGGTCAGCTGGGTTGCCCCGACCGCTGCCGAGCCACCACCGGGCGCCTGGTTGAACGACAGAAAGACCGGCAGGTTCGGGATGCCGGCATCCAGACCGCCCTCGCCGGTCAGCGTGACCTGGGCGCTCGTGCCCGGACCGAGGGTCCCGCTGGGAGCGATGGGCGACGGCCCGAACCGGAAGACGGTGGAGTAGACGTAGTGGGTGATCGCGGTAATCGAGGGCGAGCTTGCTGTGTTACCCGCCGTGAAGATGGCGTTGTCCTGCGCGGGAAGTTGCGCCGGGGTGTGGTAGGTCAGGACCAGATGTCCCGTGCTGTCAGCCGTGCACAACAGGGGATGGCTGGTGACCACGGTCTGTCCACCGCACTGTGCTGCGGGTGCGCTCGTCGAGTCGCCGGCGGCGTTGGTGGTGTAGCTGACATAGGCAGCACCACCCGGGTCGAGCTTGCCGCCGCTGGTCACGCGCAGCGAGAAGCTGAGCGCCGAGTTCGCCGGAATCGCTCCGGCGCTCGCGATGACCTGGCCGCTCGAGAACCCGAGCCCGGTGACGGTCCCCGCTGCTCCCGCCGGCACCGTGAACATCGACGGCACGCCGATGGCGATGACCGCGGCTCCCAACCGAACCGCAACACGCGTGTGCTTGTTCATATCCGAATGTGTCCCCCCTGAACGTGGCGCGTTGTGCGCCACGAGACTCTTGTACTGCTCGTCCCGCGCTAACTCAGCGTGAATTCCTGGACGCGATTGTTGAATGTGTCCGCCACGAAAAGCGTGGTGCCATAGATCGCCAGTGAATGTGGCAGGTAGAACTGCGTGTCTCCCGATCCCGGTCCACCGAAGCTTCCGATCTCGGTGAGCGTGCTCGACAGCTGCACGATCTGGTTGCCGTTGGTGTCGGTCTGGCTGGTGCCGGTATCGGCCACCCACACGGACCCGTCAGGCGCTAGCGCGACGCCCTGCGGCTGGTCGAGGCCCGTGTACTCACCGACGTAATTGCCGTTGAGATCCAGTTCCTCGATGCGATTGTTGTTCGTGTCGGCAACGTAGATGTCGGTCGCCGAAACCGCGATGCCCTCGGGAAGGCTGAACTGTCCGGGTCCGGTGCCCTTGGTGCCGTATGCAGTGAAGACGCTGGTCGTTGGGTTGAAGCTCTGGATGCGATTGTTCTTGGTGTCGGCCACCCAGACGATCCCGTTCGCGGCCACGGTCACGCCCTCGATGTAGTTGAACTGGCCCACACCCGAGCCCGTCGTCCCAAACGCCACCGGCTTCGGCTTCGCGGCGAGCGCCGCGTTGAATTCCTGCAGCCGGCCGTTGCGCGTGTCGCCCACCCAGACCATCCCGTTGGGTGCGACGGCAACCGTCTCGGGCCAGGAGAACTTGC
The DNA here is from genome assembly GCA_963756075.1 of Candidatus Dormiibacterota bacterium. GTDB lineage: Bacteria > Chloroflexota > Dormibacteria > Aeolococcales > Aeolococcaceae > Palsa-851. The sequence goes on from CAVWMH010000006.1 coordinate 236,827, forward strand.
CTACCGAGGTGCCTCGCGACCCGGTGTCGTTGACATACGTTCCTGCTGCATTGAACTGTTCGACACGCTGGTTGAGGCGGTCCACAGCATAGGTCGTGCCGTTCGGCGCTACAGCGACGCCGAATGCCTCCGCGAATCCCGGCGGCGGGGCGGGGCTGCCGTCGATCTCGCCGATGGCGCTGTCGGACGTGCTGGGCGGCGTGGTGATGCCGTCTGGAAGCGCGGCGAACTCGTGGAGGCCGCTGCCCCAGAAGTCCGCTGCCCAGATGTCACCGGTGCTCGGGTCGACGGTCACTCTGCGGATGGCGTTGAAGTACGCCTCATTGCCGGGTGGCGGCGGGCAGCTGGCGGGGCACCGCGACCCGATGTTCTCGATCCACACCGGCGGTTGTGCCGGCGTCATGCTGATGTTCCACACAGCGATGCGCTCGTTGCCCGTGTCGGCGACGTACGCATACGTGCCGTCGGGGCTGAACGCGACGTTGTACGGCGAGTTGATCTCGCCGTTGGCGTGACCGCTGGCCAGGCCGTCACCGAGCACGATGTTCGGTGTCGTCGTCCAGACGCCGGCGGCGGTGACCTGGAACGCTCGGATCTCCTGGTCGTGGTAGTCGGCCACCCAGATCTCGCCATCGGGGCCGCGACGGGCTTCCCGAGGGGACGACATGAGGCCGGGCGGCGAGCTCCACACCCATGTGCCGCTCGTGGTGAATGCCTTGATCACCGAGTGACCGGTGTCAGCGACCAGGATGACGTTGTTGGTCGCGTCGAAGCTGATACCGAGCGGACCGTTGAGGCACGGATTGGTGAGCTTCGAGGTGCACGGGCTCTTCGGGATCCGTGCACCGGCTTGCCAGAGGAACACGCCCTGGTCGTTGAACGCCTCGATGCGGCTGTTGGCCGCGTCGGCCACGTAGATGTCTCCCGACGGGTCGACCGCCACGTCACGCGGAGTGTTGAACTGACCGGGAGCCGTGCCCAGGGTGCCGAATGAGAGCACGGGGACCGACGCTGTCGTGGTCACCGGGTTCGCGTTGGCGGGATTGAAGACGGAGATGCGGTTGTATCCGGTGTCGGCGACCACGACGCAGCTCGACAGCCCGCCGGCGCAGGGACCAGGGTCCCAGATGAGCCCGCTCGGATACATCGGCGCGGTCGACGGGCCGGCCAGTGTCTTCGAGAATGTGACTGTCGACGCGAGCCCGGTCGGAGTTGCGCTGAGCCCGATCCCGAGGAACATGGTCGCACCGAGTGCAACCGCCGGAATCGTCCGCGCGCTGCGCTGCAGCCTGCGCATGTTCGCCCCCTCGATCTCGGGCCCGCGACTGGCCTGGCCCTTCCCCTGATCGCGAGCAAATTATAGCAATTGACGCGCCTGCTGCGTTTGCTCGGTATAAGGGCGGGTGTGCCAGGCCTCGGGCCTCAGGGCAGGTGCACCGTGCGTGTCAGGCAGGGGCCGACGACTCCTGTGCCCTCGTTGCTCAAGCAGAGTCTCGCCGCAACCGTCCCTGTGCTGCCGGTGACCGTAGCGTTGATCACGCTCGATGCCACGTTGCTACGGCTCAGGAAACCAGGCTCGCAGTCCTGTCCGTCCGGGTTGATCTGTGCTCCGCCCGGAAGCACGCAGCCGACCGACACCACGCTGGCGTTGGTGATCGACTCGAGGACGAGGTCCTCGCTTTGCGCCGCTGTGCCGACGTTCTTCTCGGTGAAGACGAACGTGAGCGGCTGACCGGACTCTGCCGACGTCACCCCGCCGGCGACACTGCCGTTCAGCGAGAACCCGTGGCTCGTGACGACCGGTGCTGCGGCCGCGGCGTTGGCCATGACGAACGAGATGATGATGGCGGCGCTCGCACCGAGCGCCAGGATGATGCGGCGCATTTTCCCAACCTCCTGAGGGGGTCGCTCGACCCCAAGGAGGTGCATGATAGACGCGTTCGGCCAGTCTTCGGGTTATGGTTTCAGGCGGCGATATGGGCGGCCAGAGCCAGCGTGGTCGAGGCGAAGGTCGCCGGCGTTCCCAGGGACTCGTAGCCGCCCGGCAGCTCGACGGAATTGGCTCCGAGCGTGATCGCGTTGTTGAGCGTGGCCGCAAGGTCGCCGACCCGCGACGCGGTCGCGGTCTGAAATGAGATCGGTTGTCCGAGCGCCGTCATGCTCGAGTACATCGACACGTACCCTGGTTGCACCGGGGTGCGGAGTGAGTTGTTTTCGAGGACGCACGCCGATGCGAGCACCTGCCGGCAGTCCTGCATCATCGACACGGTGAACAACGGATCGGTCCTGGTCGATCCGTCGGCGTCGATCGCCTCGTAGGGGTTGAAGGCGAGGTCGGCACGCGTGTGGTGCCACACGCTGCTCGCCTGGATCTCCTCGCGCTGGCAGGTTTCGTCTGCAGCGAGGCTGTAGCCCGCCGCAAGCAGCGCGGTGACGTTGGGCGTGTAACCGGTATCTCGGATGAACGGCTCGTCGTAGAAGGTCGAGCAGCGCGCGATGGTGACCTCACGGACCTCCGCGACGTCATCGTATTTCGCGGCGAGCAGGACTTCGAAATGATCGTAGGCGGCACCAAATTGTGCGCTCCAGAATCGTCCAATTGTTCCTTCGGCGCTGTTCTGCGGGTTGATCAGCGTGATCGGGCTGCCTCCAAGGTCCTTGGCCCAGTTCGGCGCCCATATCCCCGCGAAAATGCGAACCTTCAGGCCGAGATCGACGTGGTACTGGGCGTTGAGAGTGCGAACCGTGGTGATGGCCTCGTCGATCGCGTTGTTCGAGGTCAGCGGGCCGCCGGCCGATGGCTGCACATCGGCCCAGTGGACATTGACGACGAAGCCGCCAAGGGACGTGACGTAAGAAGCGGGAGGGGCTCCGTTGCGATCCAGGAGGCCGGCCAGGACGGGCTTGAGGGATGAGGATGACGTCGGACTCGGGGACGTCGCAGTCGGTGTTGTGGTGACACTCGCGGTAGGTGCGCTCGGTGTTCCGCACCCGGCCAGCAGCATCGCCATAGCCAGGGGAACAATGATCGCGAACGTCCCTGCCCGTCCCCCTGAACGGGCACCTGTCGTCATGGCTAGGCGGCCGGTCGAGCCCGCTCGGAGCGCCTGTTCGATGGTCCTCTCACCAGTTCCATTGTGGCAGCGGCGCTCTGAGACGCCGCTGAGAAATCGCCGCCAGGACGCCCGTGTGCGCTGGGCGTGGATGCGATCAGTGGACTGTGGACGCGAGCGCACTCCGCACCGCGGCGACCATCGAATCGTGGACGTCGGCGCGACACACGAGCTGGTCGGGGAGCCATGGATTCTGCCGGTTGTACTCCAGCGGTGAACCGTCGACGCGCGTGGCCTTGAAGCCGGCGGCGATCGCGACTTCGACGGGAGCTGCCGAATCCCACTCGTACTGACCTCCCAGGTGCAGGTACGCATCGGCATCGCCGAGCACCACCGCCATGGTCTTGGCTCCGGCCGAGCCCATGAAGATCAGCTCAGCGTCGAGTTCCTGTGCGACCGCGTGAGCTTCGGGCGGGGTGTGGGATCGGCTCACGATGAGACGGAGGCGACCCGGCGCCCGCACCCTCGCAGCCGGGGCCGGGGACGTGGACATCACGAGGTCGCGCGCCGGCAATGCGACGGCCGATGCGACCGGTGTCCCATCCTCGATGAGGGCGACATGCACCGCCCAGTCCGTCCGTCCCTCCTCGCCGAACTCGCGAGTGCCGTCGAGCGGGTCCACGATCCAGACGCGTCTGGCGGTGAGCCTCGCCTGGTCGTCGATGCCTTCCTCAGAGAGAACCGCATCATCCGGGCGCTGCTCCGCGAGTAGCTGCATCAAGAGCTGGTGTGACATACGATCGCCCGCATCACGAAGTCGCTTCGGGTCCTCGAAACCGATCTCGGCGCGCAGTGCCATGAGCGCCGAGCCGGCCTCGAGGGCCGCGAAACGTGCGAGCTCGTGGTCGGACGCGACCACGAGCTCTTCCCCCCTCACGTTCATTAGTTTCTCAACATCCTCAACTGTAGTAGCCGAGCACGTCAACGATGAGGTTGATCTTGCCCAGGTCATTGAAGAGATTGATGGTGCCGTCGGTTCCCAGCGTGGCAACGACGAGGTTGCTCACGGGCAGAAACGAGGGGACGTTGATATCCGAAGCGTTCGGACGCGTGGTCGTGGTACCCGGATAGACGGTGATGAAGGTTCCGATGGTCGCGTTGACGGCTGTCACATTGGCAACGATCGCGACCGGCGAGCCGGCGCCCCCAGTGTCGGCGGGGATACCGTCGATACCGGCGCCCTCAATGTTGAGCACCTGTCCGCTGCCGACCAGTCCCTTGGTGCAACCAGCGTCAGCGGGGTTGCCGTTCACGGTGGCGCAGATTCGGGCGGGTGTCGCGAGCGCGGTGAACTGCGTGCCACTGGTGGTGATGAACCACCCGTCGATGTCCACGGCGATATTGACTGAGCCTGCGGCGTTCCATATCGACACGGAGCAGTGCCCACCGGAGCACGTCACTGGCACGATGACGCGGTTCGCCACAGCCTTATGCGCCTCAATGTTGAGGTTGGAGGCCTCCGGCCGGCTGCCGGCGAACGCTGTGAGGACGGTCCTCACAGTCGGATTGATGGCGGTGAGGTTGAAGACGACGGCGCTGACTCCGGTGGTCGGTACCGGGGGGTCGACGTTGAAGGTCAGCGTGGCGCCGCCACCGATCGGCGAGGCTCCGCCCGTATTGCAGCGGTTTGACGCAACTCCAGGTCCCACCGCGCGGGTGTCGCAGATGCGTACCGGGCTCGTGCCGGTGAACAGCCCAGTGGAGGCTGACGACACGTAACCCTCGATATCCAGTGCGATGTTGATGGTGCCGACGTCGTTGAAGACGTCAATCTTGCCTGCCGTGCTCACGCCGACTTCCACCAAGTTGGCGACGACCTGACCAGCCTGTGGGTTGAGGTTGGACGTACTTGCGGTGCTGCCGTCAGGCGTCAGTTTGAGGAACGTCCCCGTGCTTGGCGCGATCGCCGTGAGGTTGACCACCACGGCCGTCACTCCGGACGCCGGAACCCCGCCGAAACCGTCCACAGTAATCACCCGTGTGGCGCCCGACCCGATCGGCCCACTACCGGCGCCCGTATCGCACTGATTCGCAGGGATGCCGGGTTGCGCGGGCCTCGTGTCGCACACGCGGAACGGGGTCACCGCCGTGTACGGACCCTGCGGCGGGGCCGTTGACGTTGCGTATGTGTACATCGTCGCAGCCGAGTAAGTTGCGGTCGGATGATTCTGCGCGGTAATGGTGTCAGCACCCGATGCCGGCAGCGGATTCGCCGTCGTGTAGGTGATCGTCACGGTGCCCGAGGAGTTGGCACCGAACCGGTTGGGAAGATTGTTGAGGTTCTTCGTGGTCCCTGAGATCTGGCTGAAGGCGGTAGCGCTACCGCCGGAAGTGCCGCTGCTCGTCAGTGAGAGGTCGAGATAGGCCCCCGGCACGGCGTTGCCAGCAGCATCCTTCGCAACAACAGTCACGGTGACGTGCGCACCGGCGGTCAGGCTCCCAGTCGCGGCAATCGTTGGCGATGGTGTGATCGTGTATTGGGTCACCGGAGAAAAAACGTACGTGCCGGTGTTACAGACTCCCGGTCCGACGCACTGGCCGGTGCCCGCGTTGAACGAAACCGCGTCCGAAGCCGCAGCAACGACGTCGCGTCCGTCTGTTTGCAACGGGTTGGGTCCTGTGTACGTGATGGGGATCGCGTCCGTGAGCGTGCCGCTTGCTTCCTGGTTTGCGTAGGAGCACGAGGCCACGGTCGCAAACGCTGTCGGGGTGCTCGTGAGTGCGGTGCTGGTGCTGGTCACTTCGGCCGACCCACCGACACCGGGGTTGACCGTATTGAAGAGGCCGGCGTCAATGCTGAGGTCCACCATCGTGCCGACTGCCACCACGTGCCCACTCGACAGCGGCTGAACGCACATTGTCACGGTGTTGATCCCCGTTGGGTTCAGTGTCCCCGGCTGCTCGATCGGCAGGGGCTTGATGTTGATCGAGTTATAAATCACGACGCCGGGCGCCGCCGATGCGACACGCGGCAGACCCAGCGGTATCGCCGCGGCGGCGACCAATGCCAAAACGACG
>CAVWMH010000007.1:0-437469 GCA_963756075.1 Candidatus Dormiibacterota bacterium
CGCCGAGGCGAGCGTCAGGGCATTTCTCAACCGGCTTGTATTCAGCCTCGCGGGCGCCGATGTTGGGAGCGCGCCCGTGGCGATCGGTCACCGGGCGACGCCTTCAACGTTCAATGCGTGACAGCCCGATAGGGAAGGCCGGCGCCGGGTCGTAAGGGCCGTAAGGCGAGGCTATGATCCCGCTGCGATGGGACTCAGCGGCAGCCGCGCCGAGCGCCTCCTCGACACCGGGCTCGCCCTGGCCGCTGAGCTGTCCCTTCCCGCGCTGCTCCAGCGCCTCGTCGATCTGGCCGTGGAGCTGACAGGTGCTCGGTACGGAGCCGTGGGTGTGTTGTCAGCGGATGGAGAGGAACTCAGCGACTTCATCACGAGCGGGCTGAGCGAACAGCGGCGCACCGCGATCGGCGAGCTCCCCCATGGACGTGGGATCCTCGGCGTCCTCATTCGCGAACCGACGGTGCTGCGAATCCAGGACATCGGTCAGGATCCACGCTCGGCCGGCTTTCCCTTGAATCATCCGCTGATGCGCTCGTTTCTGGGCGCACCGATTCGCGCCCATGGACGTGTGTTCGGCAACATCTACCTCACTGATAAGCAGGGCGCAGCGGAATTCACCGACGATGACGAGGCGGCCATCCTGATCCTTGCGACTCAGGCCGGCGTGGCGATCGCCAACGCGCAGTTGTATAACGAGCTGCAACTTCGCGAACGCTGGGTGGATTCGGTTCGCGAGGTGGCAACGACGCTGCTCGCCGGCGACACGGCGCGTGCTGCGCTGCAGTTGGTGGCCCACCACGCTCGCGAGCTCGGGAACGCCGATATGGCCACCATCAGTGTTCCCGAAGGGGAGGGGCTGCGCATCATCATCGCCGATGGCGCAGGCGCCGACGAGCTCCTCGACGTCGGGGTGCCGCTCGCCGGGTCGTTGTCGGCCGAGGTGATTCGCACCGAACGAACAATGGTCGTCGCCGACGCGAGCCGCTCGACCTTGTCGCAACCGATGGTCAGCATCGCCGGCGTGGGGCCCATGATCCTGGTGCCACTCGCCCTGCGCACAAGCACCGCCGGAGTGCTGGCCGTCGGTCGTACCGCTGGGCGTCCCCGATTCCTGGCGGCCGACATCCCACTTCTGGAAAGCTTTGCAGAGCAGGCCAGCCTGGCGCTCGAGTACGCACGCGCCATCTCAGAGTTGTCGCGTCTCGGCATGATCGAGGACAGGGAACGTATTGCTCGCGATCTGCATGACGGCGTCATTCAGTCGTTGTTCGCTGTGGGCATCGGACTGCAGGGAACGGCCGCGGTCGTCGGCGACGTGCGGCTCGCGGACCGCATCCAGCAATTCGTCACCGAGATCGACCGGGTCATCGGTGACGTGCGCAGTTACATCTTCGGATTACGTCCGACGTCGCTGAGCGCCGGCAACCTCACCAACACGCTGGAACAGATTGCACACGAGACCGAGGAGCGAACCGGAGTCACCGTGATCGTCGACGTGGACGGATCCCTGGAGGCACGGCTCGATCACGGCTCAGCCGAGGTGATACACATCGTTCGAGAGGCCCTCTCGAATGTCGGGCGTCACGCGGCAGCGACGACCTGCCGGGTGTCACTGCGCCGCGACGGCCCGTCGGCCGTGATCGAGGTTGATGACGATGGTCGGGGGTTCGACCGCGAGTTCACGTCGAGCGGGCTCGGCATGGGCAACCTCGCAGAGCGTGCCGCCGCCATAGGCGGAACGCTCGAGGTGGATTCCGAACCTGGTCGAGGCACAACTGTGCGTGTCACAGTCCCGCTCTGAACCTGCATCCCGAAAACACCTTGAATCGCGAAGCGTTCCCCCCCGACTACCCGGCCTCATGGGCGCTCGACGCGGTGCTCGCGGACGGCGGCGCGGTGCACATCCGGCCCATCCGCCCGGACGACGCGGCAGCTCACCGCGCCTTCTTCGCGAGCCTATCCGAGCGGAGCGTGTACTTCCGGTTCTTCGGACCGAGATCGGAGTTGAGCGATCGCGAGGTCACTCACTTCACGACCGTGGACTACCACGACCGCATGGCGTTCGTCGCATTTCTGCGTGAAGACATGATCGCCGTCGGTCGCTTCGACCGTCTCGTGGGCGACGAGGCCGAGGTCGCGTTTGCCGTCGCCGACGAACACCAGGGCCGCGGGCTGGCAACGCTGCTCCTCGAGTACCTTGCGACCTACGCGGCGACCAACGGCATCACCCGCTTCAGTGCCGACACGCTCATCGACAACCGGCAGATGCTCGAGGTCTTTCAGGCCGCGGGCTTCCGCCGCGAGAGCCGATCCATCGAGTACGGGGTCGTGCATCTCGTCTTCGATATCGAACCGACCGGCGACTCGCTCGCCGCAAGCGAGCGACGCGCATGGACCGCGGGCGTGCACAGTATCGCGAGAATCCTGGAACCGCGATCCGTCGCGGTCATCGGTGCGGGGCGTAATCCCCACGGCATCGGGCACTCGGTTGTCCGCAACCTCGTCGACGGCGGCTTCAAAGGGGCGGTGTACCCGGTCAATCCGAACGCCGGGACGCTGCTCGGCCTCACCTGCGCACCGGACGTCGAAGCGATCGAGGGTCCGGTCGATCTCGCGGTCCTGGCCGTTCCGGCCGCGCAATGCATCGACGCCGTCGACGCCTGTGGACGCAAGGGCGTCAAAGGGCTGGTGGTTATCTCCTCGGGCTTCGCGGAGGTCGGCGGCGACGGCGTGGAGATGCAGCGCGAATTGCTCCTGCGCGCCCACCGAGGCGGAATGCGCGTGGTGGGGCCGAACTGTTTCGGAGTGATCAACACCGCACCGGACGTCTCCCTCAACGCCACGTTCGCCTCCCGCTCGCCGGTCCACGGTGGCATCGCGTTCGCCTCGCAGTCGGGCGCACTGGGTATCGCCGTCCTGGAGCAGTCGCTCACCTCGGGTCTTGGCCTCTCGAGCTTTGTCAGCATGGGCAACAAGTCCGATGTGAGCAGCAATGATCTGCTCAGGTACTGGCAGCAGGATGGCCAGACCCGAGCGATCCTTCTCTATCTTGAATCCTTCGGCAATCCCCGAGCGTTTGCGCGGGTGGCGCCGCTGGTATCGCGGACCACGCCGATCGTCGTCGTCAAGTCGGGTCGCAGCTCTGCCGGAACCCGGGCGGCCGCCTCGCACACGGCGGCACTCGCCAGCTCGGACACGGTGGTCGACGCACTCTTCCAGCAAGCGGGCGTGATCCGTGTCGACACTCTCGAGGAGCTGCTGGATTGCGGGCACCTGCTTGCGAATCAGCCCGCGCTGGCCGGCCACCGGCTCGCCATTATCGGCAACGCCGGTGGTGCCGCAGTTCTTGCCGCCGACGCCTGCGAGGCCGCCGGGCTCAGCGTTCCCGAATTCGATGCCCCAACCCAGGCCGCAATTCGCGATATCGCTGGACCGAATGCGGGGGTCAGCAACCCCGTTGATCTTGGTGCCGGCGCAACGCCCCAGCTCTTCGAGGATGCGCTGCGAAGGGCACTCGGGTCCACATCAATCGATGGAGCTGTCGTGATCCTCGCCCCTGTGGTCACCGCAGACGCGGAAGACGTCGCCCGAGCGGTCGTGGGGATCGATTCCGGCGACCGCCCGATCGTGTTCGTTCACCTCGGCGACAGCGTGGCCCCAGCCGCGCTCAGCGATGGTGCGCGGAAGATCCCGTCATACGCCTTCCCCGAGCGCGCCGTCCGGGCACTCGGACGCATCGCCCACCATTCCACCTGGAAGAGCCGCCCGGTGGGTGCGGTAGCACAGCTCGACGGCATCGACATCGACGTGGCACGTTCACTCGTCAAGGAGTACCTCGCCGCCAACAGCGAGGGCGGATGGTTGTCGCCCGAGGATGCGGTCGCGATGCTCCGCGCCTTCGGTATCAAGACCGCGGACGAGGTGGCGGTTTCCTCCGCGTCCGAAGCGGCTACTGCCGCGCTGCAACTCGGAGGTCCCGTTGCCCTCAAGGCGATGGGCAGAACAATCCTGCACAAATCGGATGTGGGCGGCGTTCGCCTCGACCTGGCCTCGGCGGAGGAGGTCACCACGGCGTTTGCGGCCATGGCAAACACCCTTGGGGACGCCATGGAGGGTGCGATCGTGCAACCCATGCTGCACGGTGTCGAGCTGATCACCGGGGTCATCAGCGACCCGCTCTTCGGACCCGTCGTGATGTTCGGAAGCGGCGGCACCGCGGTCGAGCTCTTCGGCGATCGTGTCCTGCGCATCCTGCCCTTGACCGATCAGGACGCCCACGAGATGGTGCGCTCGATTCGCGGCGCTCCGCTGCTGTTCGGCCATCGAGGCGCTCCGCCGTGCGACGTCGCGGCGGTGGAGGACGTGCTCCTCCGCGTTGCCCAGTTCGCCGACGAGGTCCCGCAGCTCGCCGAGATGGACCTCAACCCTCTCATCGCCTCTCCAGCCGGGGCTGTAGCGGTTGACGTACGCATCCGGCTGGCGCCCTGGCGACGCCGCGCCGAGACCGAGGTTCGCCGCTTGCGCTGAGAGGCGGGACGGGTCGCATGTCACTGCTCCAGCAGGGACTGACGGCCCGGGCCAGGGGGATTCCAACCCGCAAATGTCATGGCTTGCGGCTCTGTTCCCGGCACACCCCTCGGGTCGAGCATGTAGTCACGGGCCACATCGACCCGGGACAACAAAAACAAAGGGACACGGCCATGACAAATGGACTTCGTTGGAGGATCTTCGTTCTACAGGTCGGACTGATCGGCATCCTCGCGTTCGTGAGTGGATTCGCCTTCTGGGCGAGCAGCTTCGCGACGTCGACCGTGCACGATCAGCTCGCCGCGCAGCAGATCTACTTCCCGGCTGCCGGCTCGCAGGCGATCACCTCTCTGCCCAAGGCCGATGCCACGGCCGTGACCCAGTACGCGGGCCAGGAGTTGCTCACCGGCCAGCAGGCTCAGGTCTACGCCAACAACTTCATCCTCGTCCATCTCAACGAGATCGCCAACGGCAAGACCTACGCTCAGCTGAGCACCGCGTCGATGGCGGCTCCCAACGACACCAAGCTCGCCGGTCAGGTGGCGACCATCTTCAAGGGCACGACGCTCCGCAGCATGTTGCTCAACGCATACGGCTGGTCTGAGATCGGTATGTTCGCCGGCTACGCGGCCATCGGACTTGCCATTGCAGCGGTCGTCGTCCTCGGCGCTTTCCTCTTCGAGATCGTCCGCTGGCGCGAGACCGCCAACGCGGGACAAGCCAGCCGCCCTGCAGCGCAGTCAACGCCGGTCCGGCAGCACGCGTAAAGGGACAACCCTCCGGACATCGGTCCCCTTGTGACCCACCGGCTCGGAAGTCGGTGGGTCATTCTTATGGTCGGCGATGGGACAGCGGCCAGATCAGGCCTTCGCGGCGCGTCGCGGCGCCGGACTCCTGAGCCTCGAGTCCGCGGCGGCATTCGCCGCCCTGCCGGAGCTCCGCAGCCGGCGCGCCATCGAGCCGGGCGATACGGTGGTCGTGTTCGACACCGGCACCGGGTTCAAATCGACGCCACCGAACCTGCCGGCGCGATGACCCTTGAGTGCGAACGAGGAAGACTGGGAGCCGCTCCTCAGCGGCTACGCGCCAGCCTGAGCTACGTCGTCCTCGTCCATGCGACGAGCTCGTCCGCGGCCAGGGTGTTGATGACCATTTCGGCGGAAACATCGCACGCGGCAGCGCGCTCGCACCCGCCCAGCTGCCACTCGAGCTGCCCCGGCGCGTGCGCGTCGGTGTCGATGGCGACCCGGCATCCGGTCTCGATCGCGAGCTGCAGCAGGCGCGATGGGGGATCGAGCCGTTCCGGACGTGAGTTGATCTCGACCGCGACGTGATGTTCGCGGCACGCCGCGAACACGGCATCGGCGTCGAACTCCGACTCTGGTCTCCCCCGGCCGACGACGATCCGCCCCGTGCAGTGACCGAGCACGTCCATGTGCGGGTTGCGGATGGCGGTGAGCATCCGCGGAGTCATCTCTGCCCGCGGCATACGAAGCTTCGAATGCACGCTTGCCACGACGACGTCGAGTTGCGCGAGCAGGTCCGGCTCCTGATCGAGCGCGCCGTCCTCGAGGATGTCGACCTCGATGCCGGTGAGGATGCGAAACGGTGCGAGCCGTTCGTTGATGCCGCGCACCACGTCGAGTTGCTCGCGGAGCCGCTCGACGCTCAGCCCACGCGCCACCGTGAGCCGCGGTGAGTGATCGGTGAGGGCGATGTACTCGTGACCAAGGGTGATCGCGGTCCGAGCCATGTCCTCAATGGGGCTGCCGCCGTCCGACCAGTCCGAGTGCACGTGGCAGTCACCACGCAATGCGCGGCGCAGCGCCAGCGCGTCGTCCGCTACGGGCGCGGCCTCCGTTTCGAGGCGTTGCAGGTACGCGGGTTTCGCTCCCGCCAGCGCTTCCTCGATGACTCGCGCCGTGACCGGACCGATCCCCGCGAGACCGTGCAGGGTGCCGCGTCTGCTTCGCTCCTCGAGCTCCGCATCGGGAAGCGCTCGGACGACGGCCGCGGCATTGCGAAAGGCGCGCACGCGGTACGTGGGTTCGCGTTCGCGTTCGAGGATGTACGCAATGCGCTCGAGAGCCGCAGTGGCGTCGTGGCGGCTTGTCAACGTCGTTAGGCGGTCCGCATCGATCCGTGGATCCGCCCTACCGCGATCGCCTCGGTCCGCGATGCCGCTTCGCGGTGACGGGCACCCCGAGCAGCGCGCTGAAGTCGCCACCGTGGGGGATCGTGATGGGACCGAATTGCTCGGCAGCCTCGGTCATCGTGCGCGCGCTGTTGGCGATCGGTCCGCCTGCGAAGCAATTGCCGAATCGCGTCCCGGCCCACCGGCCAAGGCTCTCCAGATGCCGATCACAGGAGAACATGATCGCGGCACCACTCTGATGCGGGAAGAACAGGATCTTGCTCGCCTCCGCCCCGCACGTTTCATCGGGCAGGTCCGTTGCCGGGTTGATCGGGCCGATGCATGCGTCGCTCATCGCTGAGCAACGTAGCACCGGAGTGTGTTCCGCCCACCGGTACTACGAAACCAGACCGCGGGCCAGGGCTGTTGCGGCGGGGCGGTCCGGCGGCACGCACACCATGCCCTCGCTGAACCCCGCGGAGCCGATCCCAAAGGCCGCGTTGAACCTGTCGAGGTTCACGAGCGTCAGCAGCGCCGTGATCTCGACCAGCTGCTTGTCGGTGAAGTGCTCCCGCATCCGTGCGAAGAGCTCGTCGGTGACCTCGACCGGCGTCCGCATGACAGCGACCGCGTAGTCGAGCGCCAGCTTCTCGCGCTCGCTGAACACGTCGCTCTGCCGGTAGCGCGGCAGCGCCAGCAGCTCCTCGTCGGAGAGGCCGGAGTTGCGGCAGATCTGCGAGCCGAGATCGACGCAGAACGCGCAGCCGATCATCTGCGCGCCCTTCAGCTCAAGCAGGTTCTTGGTCCTCTCGTCGACGGTCTTTCCCTTGCGGACCGCCTGGTTGAACCTGCCCATCCCGATCATCATCTTCGGCTGGTGGGCCCAGATCTCCATCGGCTCCATCCCGCTGCCGATCTGCGGGGCGCGGCCCGTCAGCTTCCTCATCATCCTCGGCCCGAACCTGTACGCCAGCGAGACAATGGGCCCGGCCTGGCTCTTCGGTACTCCCTGGATGCGTGCCATCAATGGCGTCCTCCTGTCATCCGATGCCCGTGGTCCACGGGTCACTTCTAGAGACACCTGGCGACCAGAGGATGTGACGGAATGACTATGGGGTTGCGGTCAACTCGACGCATCTGATCTAATTTGCGACCTCCAAACCGGACACTTGCAAACCCGACCCAGAGAGGAGGTGGACACATGCGAGTTCAGCACCGTTGGGGTTATCTGGCGGCCTGTGCCACGGCTGCGATCGCCCTGGGAGCGCTGGGCACCTCGACCGTATCGGCTGCGCCCTCGTCGCCGGCTGCCAGTGGGAGCGCGTCGGCGCACTCCAAGCATCCCGCCTCGATCGTTCCGCTCCGCAACAAGGCCCCGTTCGACCAGGTGTTCACCAACATGGACTACAACGGCGGCCCGGTCATGCCGTCGAATACGGACTACATGGTGATGTGGAGCCCGGGCGGCCTGGGCGCCTACCCCGCCGGGTACGTCTCCGGGCTGGAGCAGTGGTTCACGGATCTAGCTCACGACAGCGGCGGCGTCCAGAACACCGAACTCGGTCTCGGCGCAGTACGCCGACCTGACCGGCGCCCACGCGAGCTATGCGACGACGTTCGGAGGGGTGCTGGTCGACACCAACCCATATCCGACGGCCCAGTGCCCGGTGAACAGCCCGGTCGTGGCCTGCCTCACCGACCCCCAGATCCAGCAGGAGCTGGTGAACTTCGTCGGCGCTAACGGCCTCAAAGCCGATCTGAGCCACGAGTACTTCCTGCTCACGCCGCCCCACGTCGAGACCTGCTTCACCAGCGACTCGACCACCGGGTTCGGCGGATGCTCCGCGGGCATCGTGCCCTTCAGCGGCCTGGCCGCCTTCTGCGCGTACCACCAGAACACGTCGCTCTCGCAGTTCCTGATCTACGCCAATGATCCCTTCGTCCCTGGGAACCCGCACTGCGACGACGGGAACCATCCGAACGGCATTGCTGACGGCGAGCTCTCGGGAGGGCTGAGCCACGAGCAGAACGAGTCGGTCACGGATCCGATCCCGAACGACGCGTGGACCAACGGCGCCGGCGCGAGTCAGGGCGAGGAGGTCGGCGACCAGTGCGTCCGCCAGATGGGGACCACGCTCGGGCATGCGACCAACGGCGCGTCGTACAACCAGGTGATCAACGGCCACTTCTACTGGTACCAGGAGGAGTGGAGCAACGTCGGCCACACGTGCCTGCAGCGGCTCTCGCCCTCGGCAACCACTCCGTCGGCGACGTTCAAGGTCAAGAAGGGCTCGGGGCTCACGTTGAACTTCGATGCCACCGGCTCGATCGGATCGCCGGGCTTCATCCTGTACGTCTGGCAGTTCAACGACGCGTTCGCGGCACAAACCGTCGAGACGTCAACTCCCAAGATCTCGCACACGTTCCCGTCGGCCGGTTCCTACTCGATCGGGTTGACAGTCTTCGCCGTGGACGGGACGTCGGCCGGGACTGGCGCGATCGTCACCACCGGGCACAGCGGGTTCACCAACGGATTCGCCTTCGCGCCGGCACACCCCAAGTCGGGCCACACGATCAGCTTCAGCGGGCTGACGACGGTGAGTGCTAAGCCGGTGATCACATACTTCTGGGACTTCGGCGACGGCACGACTGGTTCGGGCGCACACCCGAAGCACGCGTATGCGACACCAGGCACGTACAGGGTCACGCTCGTGATGTTCAGCGGAGTGGGATCCGCGTTCCCCGGCGACGGTGCCGGACCCATCACCCAACGGACGATCACGGTCAGGTGAGTTAGTCGGCGGGCGCGTGACCGCGGCGAGCTCGAAGCTCTGCCGCGGTCACCGCCTCGCTGTAGCTTGAGGAGCCGGTCTCCCGCCGTGCGACAACGCCGACGGCTCGGCGTTATGTGTTGTGCCGACCCACGGCAGAGATATCGAGATCCGCCGAACTCGCGCATGGCGTCCGCAAACAGCTCGTGAGCTTCGTGCGTCAGCGGCGTGGGAACGCCCGCATCGCCGTACGCATGCAGGCCGAGGTCAAGGTCCTTGAGCAGATCGCGGACCGCGAACATCGTCGGCGTGTGCTGGTCCTGCAGGAAGCCGCGTTCGCGGGCCGCAAGGCCCGGCGCGAAGCGAAGCAGGATCGAAAAGATCTGCTCGCGGTCGAGCCCGACTGCGGTTCCGGCGGCGAGCAACTCGGCTGCGGCTGCGGTGGTGATGCCCAGCATGCTGTTGGCGATCAGCTTCAACCGCTGCGCCTTCGCCCGCTCGCCGACGTAACGGACCTCACCAAGCTGTTCAAGCACTGGACGAGCCTGTTCGAGGTCGGCTCGATCTCCACCGGCGAGGATCAGCAGCTTTCCGCTCTCCACGGCGGGCACGCTGCCGATAACCGGCGCTTCGAGCAGACGTGCGCCGCTGGCATCCGCCTCACGACCCAACTCCTCCGCGATCTGCGGCCCCGCCGTGCTGGCTTCGACCAGTAACTTGCCTGCGGCGACGCGCAGCACCCCGTTCTCGCCGAGGTAGACATCTCGTATTGCCGCGTCGTTCGTCAGGCTGCTGATGACCACATCGGCTTGCTGGGCAGCCTCTGCGGGGGTGGCCACGACACGGCCCACGCGCAGCTCCTCCGCCTTCGCGGGGGTGCGATTCCACAATGTCAGGTCGAAACCGGAGGATGCGAGGCGGCGTGCCATCGCACCACCCATCTTGCCGGTGCCGAGGATCGCCACCCTCGTCGCTCTTGTGCTCTGAGTGGTCATGGCACGCCTCCTGTATCGCTCCTCACCGCGAGCCCAAAGTACATCAGCTCACGCCAGCCGCACCCTCCCTCGAACGAAGCCTGGATGATGGGATTCATGGGCCGGTCGCGACGTCGGATCTGGGGACTGCTCCTCCTCATCGTTGTCGCACCGCTCGGCTTCTACGCGGTGCAGGCGGTGCTCCATCCCGCCCCGCCGAACCGGGTGCGTCTGCCAACGACGGCAGCCATCATCCCCCCGACTGCCGAGCCTCGAGGTCCAACGCCCGCAGTGACCCTCGCTCCGCCGGTCCCCGCTCCACGCGAGATGGACGCGATGGCGTTCGACACCGTGCACAACGATGTCCTCATGTACGGTGGCACCGGGTTTGGGAGCGGGCTCCAGACGACCTCTCGCGAAACCTGGACGTTCAACTCCGGAGGGTGGCATCTGCGTCACCCGGTGACGAGCCCCAACGTTGAGTGGGGATGGATGACCGAGGACCCGGTCACCGGCGCCATGGTGCTGGTCGGGTTCGTTCCCCCGAACGACCAGGCAATCGAGACGTGGACGTGGGACGGGGCAACATGGACGAACCGCGGCGGCCTGCCGACGACTGCACAGACTCTGGTGGGCATGGCCGCGCTCCCAGCGCTCGGGCAGCTGCTGATGGTGACCGCCCCGAGCAGCGCACAGCTGACGGCAGACGACACGTGGACGTGGGACGGATCGTCATGGCGCCTGGGCGCACCGGCCACCCCACTACCTGTCGAGGGATCGACGCCGGTGATGGTGTCCGATCCGGCGCATCGACGCGTGGTCGCGGTGTTCACTGGCACCGCGAACAGCCGTGCGGAGACCTGGACCTGGGACGGTGGTACCTGGTCGAAGCTGGCGGCCAACGAGATGATGCCGTTCGACCCGATCACGGCGGCGATGGCGGCGGATCCGCGAACGGGTGACGTCCTGATGTACATCGGCGAGGGTGACGTCCGCGTGGGGTCAACCTGGGCGCTGAGCGGCTCGAGTTGGAGCGAAGTCGACGGAGCGGCGCCCGCTGTTGACACCGACTATCACGGCGCGTGGCTTCTCACGGATCCCCGCATCGGCCGCGTGGTGATGATCGGCAACGCGGGGCGCCCGAATACATTTAACGTTCTGTGGATATTCACCGGGAGGAGTTGGACGGCGGAAGGCCCCTCCGTACTGGCCGGCCTCCTAGGTTGACCTCTTGGTCGTCTCGACGGACCGCCGCAGCAGCGTCGGCCCATGGGGCGCGGCGGCGGCAGATCGTGTGCCGGATGTGGCTGGAGCCGTGCAGAGCGGACGCCTCCGCGCAGTGGGCTGCCTCAGGGAAGTCACCGTGGGCCGAGATTGGGCGGTAGTAGCGGCAGCCGGCCACGGTCTCCTCGGAATACGGGCACAATCCGGAGACGGCCACGCTTTCGTCGAGACCGAGTTCTCTTCGCCATCACAATTAGATCCTGTACGGTGCGGCCGCCCGACGACCAGTGCCTTTGGTCCTCAATCCGCCTCGTGGGCGGGATCAGCCCGATGGGTTATCCCGAGTTCCTCAGCACCTGTGCGCCGGACATCAACTCGAAACATCACTTCGATTACTGCAGCGCCGTGAACAGCTCGCTCGGCTGCAACCCGGGCGGGACCGAAGGGGTGGGCGCGAACAAGGAGCCGTCGGACGCCGATGACTTCTTCTCGCAGTACGGCACGTACGACACGGGTGTCGACTACACCGGAGCCGGTGGCGTTCCGTTTGCCAAGGCCGACGACTTCAGGAACATCGTCTCGAACCCCTGCCCCGCGTAGTCGCCCTCTAGCGACACCAGCCGGGTAGCGCGCCCGGCGCCTCGCGGCGCCGGGCCGCTGCTTACTGTGGCGCGGTCAGCCGGTCGCGAGAGCTCGGAGCGCAAACAGCACGGTGAGGACCGCGCCGCCGGCCAACCACACGTGCTGCTCCCGACGCCCCAGCTTTCCGCCGAGCCACATGGCCAGCGGGAGAGTGAGCAGCGTTGCCGCGCCGTAGAGCCAGTGCAGAAGCTGATGAGGGCGCTGCCCGGTCGCAACCAGCACCAAACCGATCACGACCTGGAGTGCCACCAGCGCGATCGTCGCGCGGAGATACAGGCGTACCGCGGGCAGAATCCGCGGGCGGAGCAGGCTGACGAGCGCGGCGACCGCGCCAACCGCAGCCACAACGGTCAGTACGAAACCGTACCGATCATGGATCAGCACGACCGCTATGGTATGAGGATCAGTACGCCGCGAACGCTCTCGGACGGCGAACCAACTCGGGTTGGTGGGTCATTGGTCATAACTCCGAGTGCCTCAGGTCACGCGGTGCCCGCGACGTCCTCCCCTTCCGCGGACTGAGTGTGATCGCACACAATCCTGCTTGACACCCCATACGACACACGGAGGTTGCCAATGGACGCGCCTGCTCCATACATACACTGGGGCTTCATTCTCATCTCCCTGCCGAATTTCGTCCTCATCTGCGTGATGGTCCTGCTCTTCGTGCTTGCGCTCATCGCGCCATTCCCGTCTCATCGGCCGAAGGAGCCAGGCGATGAATGAGGAGGCCGCGCCCATCGCCACCAACCCACCGGTGGCGGCCGTACCGCCCATCACGGATGATGAGGCCGGCTGGACAGCCGCTGTACGTCGCCGTGTGGAGAAGACGCTTCCGATCACCGAGCTGCTTCCGACCAAGCAGCCGGCATACATCGGGTCGTGGGTCTACGTCTTTGGAGTGGTTACGATCGCCGCGCTTTTCTGGTTGGTGATCAGCGGCGTGGTGCTCGCCTTCTTCGGGTCTGCGTGGTGGCATGTGTCATCGGTCGGCCATTTCTTCAACAGCACCCACTTCTGGTCCGTCCAGATGTTCTTCATCTTCATGGTGCTCCACCTCTGGGGGCAGTTCTGGGGAGCCGGTTGGCGTGACGGGAGAGCCAAGACCTGGATGGTGGGTGTCGTGATCTTCGCGATCAGCGTGGGCACGGCCTTCACTGGATACGTGATCCAGCAGAACTTCGACTCGCAGTGGATCGCCATCAATGCCAAGGACGCGATCAACTCCACCGGCTTCGGCGGGCTGTTCAACGCACTCAACTTCGGGCAGATGTACGGACTGCACGTGATGCTGATGCCGATCGGGGTGACCCTGCTCGTGGTGCTGCACATCATTCAGGTGCGAGCCAAAGGCGTGGTTCGGCCGATCGACGATCCTTTCCAGGTGACGCCGTGAACGCGGCCAAGGTCGACAAGAAGACCTACTACCGCGGGGTCCGGATGATTCCGTATGACCTTCTGAAGGAGGTCACCATCGCGATGGTCGGCGTTCTGGGCGTGGTGCTCATCCTTTCAGCCGTGCTGTCCTCGCCCGACGTGCCTTCGGTGACGCTGCAGACCTGGTCGAAAGCGAACCCCGTCGACTTCCTGACGACCGCGTCCGGCGAGCTGGCCGGTTCGACGGTGGTCGCTGGATATGGACCGCCGTACAACTCCGGGACCGGCTCGGCGCAGAGCTGGGGCCCCCTGGCTCCCGAGCAGTGGGCGGGAGTGCACATTCCGATCAACGCTCCCAATGACTTCGTGCTCCAGCCGCTCACCCAGGCGACTGCCGGGGATGCGAACCTCGCGTCGGCGTTGACCACGTACAAGGCCGCAACGAGCGATCAACAGCAGAAATGGCTCACGAATTACACGACCGCACTCGGTACCGCAACCGTCGCCGCGGACGGTACTGTGACGGTTCCCTCTGGGGACTTCGGACCGGTGACGGTGCTCATGGATCGCATGCTCACGCTGGCCAGGTCGGGCGGCTTGGACGCGCTTCTGCTGACTAGCGACCATTTCTATCAGACGGATTTCTCCCGGGCGCTGCTATTCCTTGATGACGGCGGCTACATCGCCGACCTCGCAACACAGCAGAAGCTCATCGGCAGTGACTGGGGTGTGATGAACGAGACAGGCCGCTATCCGGGATCAGCATGGCTCTGGCTGTACACGATGTGGTACCAGATTCCGCCTTTCAACTCGGATACCGGATTCCTGGGCATCAGCGCCGCGAACACCGACCTGGCTGTGGTGGGCGTGATGCTCTTGCTCACCGTTCTCCTCATGCTGGTTCCCTTCATTCCCGGGCTGCGCGATATTCCGCGATGGATCCCGATTCACAAGCTGATCTGGCGCCGTCACTACGCGGAGGTGCGCCGAACTGGTGCCACACACACCATGCAGCAATAGAGGATCACAGCGATGGCGACGTGCATGGCCATCAAGACGGCAACTGCGTTCGCTGGCTGACCGCGGACGAGCAGCCATCCATCTGGTAGGAACAGCGCCATGCTGGCCAGGACCATGAGGCATCCATAGAGCGCGCGAGGTGAGGAGCTGATGCGCGTGAGCACGGGCCAGCCTGCGGCGCCGCCGAGGATGCCGATGATCGTGAGCTTCGCGTAGTCGTCGAACCGGAAATGCTCGTATCCCGCGGTTCCCGGAAAGATGCGCGTGCCGACGGCGACGAGTATCGCGTCGGCGGCCAGAGACCCGAGCACGGCGATCATGGTTGCGACCGCGAGCCGCACCGGCGTCGGTTGGCGGTGAGACGGCGCCCAATCCACGCGAGCCATTGCCAGGGTGCGGTCGAACAGCGGAATCTCTGCCCTCACAACAGCAGCGTATCGCGGGCTCCCTTGCGGAACGGTGAAGGTGTGGTATGCGAGTAGGCTCAATTCGCATGTACCAGTCTCAACATTCCCAATGACGCCCTGTCATGCATGTCCTGGTCGCTGAAGACGACGCGAAGCTGCTCGAGGTCCTCGCACGAGGACTGCGCTCTGCCGGTTATACCGTCGACGTCGCCGAGCGGGGGAATGAGGCGCTCGACGCGCTGCTGGTGAACAGCTATGACGCAGCCGTCATCGACTGGCGAATGCCGGTCATGGATGGCATCGACGTTGTCACCGTCATCCGCTCACGAAATCTGTCGACCCCGGTGCTCATGCTCACCGCCCGCGACACCCCATCCGACCGTATTCACGGGCTCGACGCGGGGTGCGATGACTATCTGGTCAAGCCCTTTGACTTTCAGGAGCTGCTTGCCCGCCTCCGAGCCTTGATGCGACGCCCGTCGGCGACGCTCGGGGTGCGCCTCCGCGCCGGCGGGCTGAGCATCGATCCAGCGGAGCGACTGGCATCGGTGAACGGCGCCCCACTGGCGCTGACACCGACGGAATATGCGATCGTCGAGCTCCTGGTGCGCCGGAGCCCCGCGGTGGTGAGCCGCGACACCATTGCAAACCACGCGTGGACCGATGCCCTCGACCCGATTGCGTCCAATAGCATCGATGTCCACGTCACCAGGCTGCGCGCCAAACTCGTTGGTGCGGGGCTCAGGCTGGAAGCGGTTCGGAGTATCGGCTACCGGCTGGTCGAGCGGGGGTCGTGAGCACGCCACTGAGCAGACATGCCCTCCGCGTTGCGCTCATCACAACCGCGGTTGTCGCCGGAGTGATGGTCGCGCTCTGCGTCGCCATCGACGTGATCGTGGCCCAGACGCTGCGTTCGTCCGCCACGACGCGCCTCACCACCGAGCTGACGCAACTGTCACAACGTAGCGGTGGACCGAGCCTGGTGGAGCCCGACGTCGATGATCCCGTCCTGGTCTGGGAGGTGAATAATGCGGGCGCGATCGTCTCGTCGACAGCGGGAGCGCCGGTGCTCCCGTTGCGCGAGTTTGCCGCAAGCTCGCCCTCGGAGACGCAGATTGACGGCGCTGATGTTCTGGTGGCGGGTGTCGGCATTCCAACCGGGAGGCTCATCGGCGCAGTGAGTCTGGGCAATGAGTCGAAAGCGCTCACGGCACTGACGGTCACTGAGGCCATCGTTGTACCGATCCTCCTCGTCCTTGTGTTCGCGGGTGCGTTTGTGGTCGGACGGCAGACCGCGGGACCGATCGAACGAGCACGTCGGCGTCAGCTCGAATTCACAGCGGACGCATCGCACGAACTGCGCACGCCCCTTGCGGTCATGGAGGCCGAGACGACGCTTGCACTTGCGAATCTCGAAGGGGGTGGCTCTGATGACGCCACGCTGCGCCGAGTGGCCGACGAGACCCACCGAATGCGCACGATTGTCGAGGATCTCCTCTGGCTGGCTCGCTTCGACGCGCTGCCCCCGGATCCGGTGACAGAGCCAGTCGATCTCACCACGGCCGCGGAGGTAGGTGTGGAACGGTTCATGCCCATCGCTGCGCGCGCGGGTTTGCACCTCCACAACCGCAGTGACGGATCGGCGCTCGCCCTGGTCGATGCCCCCGCGGACTGGATCGATCAACTCATCGGTGTACTGCTCGACAACGCGTGCCGGTATACCCCGGCGAACGGCACGGTGAGCGTCGCGGTATCGCGCGAGCGCGACCACGTGCGCCTGACCGTGAGCGACACCGGTCCGGGCATTCCACTGGAACGACGCGCGCGGATCTTCGAGCGGTTTCGCCGCGGGAGCGGCGAAGGCGACGGAGCAGGGCTTGGCCTCGCGATCGGCAACGCGATTGTCGAAGCGACCAAAGGCCGCTGGCAGATCGCGGAGGTCCCCGGCGGCGGAACCTCAGTCGGAGTCGTCTGGCCGCACTCGCGCACCCGGCTCGTCGACGGATTCGAGCCGTAACGCAGCCCTGGGGCAGTCGGCAATTGCACGGCGGGCGTGCTCGAGCACGTCATCGGCCAGCGCTCGCTGGTCGATGACGGGATACCCCCAGTCGTCCATCCGGATGCGCTCCGGGAGCAACTCGCCACACATGCCGTGCGCCTTGCACTTGATCGGATCGACGCGCAGCCGAACTTTCACCACCACCCCGCCTCCGTCGTGGGGACGGGCAGCAGCGGTCGCTGACCGGAGAACCTGCACGGACCGTTCTTGAGGTGATGTCGGAGATCGGCTGCGAAGACCTCCATCGCGCTGGCGAGGAACAGCATCGCCCCGTCGGGATGCCTGCAGGCGCCCCGTCCGCGGATGTCGTGCGACCAGCGAACGAGGAGGTCCAACGCAGCAGGGCGGGCTCGTCCGGTTGCGACCTTGTGGAACGTCTCAGCTATTGCCGGCAGGCCGACGTGACAGGGGCCGCACTGGCCCGCGGTCTGGCCGGCGAGAAACGCGAGCACCCGATCCGTCTCGCTGATCCCGCACGTCGTGGCCGTCGCGACCACGAGCACGCCGGTCCCCAGGGACACGCCGACGGATTGAAGGGAGTGGGCGTCGATCGTCTTGTTCCAGATGCGATCCGCCGCCACCCATCGACCGAAGTACCCACCGAGCAGGACCGCAACCGGTTCACCTTCGACACCTCCGGCGCGGTCGACGATCGATCCGACGGTCGTATCGCACGCTGCCTCGAGGACACCCGGTGTGCGCACCGCTCCGCTGACGGTCAGCAGCGCGGTGCCCGGCGATCGCTGTGTGCCGACCGATCGAAACCATGGCGCACCGAGCCTGACGATGAGCGCTGCGTGGGCAAGCGTCTCGACGTTCTGGACAAGGGTTGGCATGCGATCGACGCCGCTTTGAAACGGGCGTGGGGGCACGACCTTCGGCTTGGCGAGATGGCCGGATACGCGCGCGACCAACGCGGTCTCCTCTCCGGCGACGTAGCGATTTGGGCCGACCTGCACGTCGATGAAGCGATCGCTGTCGTCACGCCTTCGCCGCTCTCTGATCGCCGCGCGCAGCGCTGCCACGACGTCGCTGTGCGATCGCGTCGTGTAGATGACCACTCTGCGAGCGCCGACCGCCTCGGCAGCGTGTTCGAGACCGTCGAGCACCAGGTGCGGTCGATACGTGAGCAGGAACCGATCCTTGAAGCTCGCGGGCTCGCACTCGGCTGCGTTGGCAACGACGACGGCGTCGCCGCCTCGTTGTGTGTGGTCCATCACGGCTCGCCACTTCACCCCCGTTGGAAAGTCAGCGCCGCCGCGTCCGCGAAGCCCACTGGCGTCCAACGAGTCGATCATGGCCGTCGATTCGACCTGCGGGCGGGTGCCGAAGCGGGCAAGGTGGGCGTCGAGGTCCTCCGGCACGGGGCGCGATGGGAGCAGACGCTGGAACAGCGCTCCCGGCATCCATCGACGAGCTCACGTGACCACCTTCTTGGTGGTCAGGGTCCCGCTGATCGAGCCGTTGCCCTGGTCGACGATCTGCACGGTGGCGACCACTGCGCCGCATCGGGCTGTGACCGACGTGTTGCCGATGGTCGCGGCCACCCCGCAGACCTTCGCACCCGATCGGGTGACCGTGAGTGTTCCGCTGCCGTCGGCATTGGCGACGATCACGAGGTGGAGCGTTCGGTCACGAGTATCGGTGAGGGTGGCGGTGGCATTCGTTGTCGACCGCGCCAGGCTGCCGATGAGTGGATCGTTCAGACCGGCGGCGAGGGCTGTGACCGGCGTCGGGGTGCCGGCCGGCGTGGCCCCGGCGCCCACCAGAAGGTCCGCGGGCGTGCCGGCCGCCCTGGCCCAGCCATGCTGCAATGGCCCCGCAGCCATCCACACCCCGAGCAGAGCGATGGAAGCCACGCTTGCGGCGATTCCCACGACCCGGAACGCGGTGAAGCTCGGCCCGGCATGCGCAAGACGCCACACGAGGGCAGCGATCACCGCTGCCACGCACACCGCCACCATCGCCAACGCCCAGATCGACTTCGTGTCCGTCCCCGTCCCAAGGGTGTGGATCACTGCGACGGGCCAGCTCGCGTATGCGAAGAGGTGCACGACCCGCCACGTTCGCCACCCGAGGCGATGCCGCACCAGGCTTGTCGCCGTGATCGCAATCAGGAGCTCGAACCCGACCACGCCGAGGCCGAGCCACAGGGGGCGGTACGCGGCGATGAACGGCACGAACGCGTCCAGGAAATTGAGCCTCGCGAACGGGTCGATGATCGACGTGAGAATATGAATGACAAGGAACACACCGACCAGCAGTGACACGTTGCGGTGCAACGACTGGACCACGAATCTCGGCCAGTCCCGGCGGCTCTCGCGCAACGAGGTGAGTACGCCGAGCACCACACTCGCGCTCAGCAGGAGCAGGGCGGTGTAGCCGCTGGCACGCGTGGCGTACCACATCGGGGTGGGGCCGGCGAGCGCCGCTAGCAACGGACTGACTGATCCGGTCAGGATCCGCCGGACACTGTCACGGGCACACCAGAGCCGTACTGCGGCAATTGGATCGGCGTGCTGATAGCGGGCTGCGTGGTGCCGCCGTTGTCGGTGACACCCGGCTGCGCCGGCGATGTGGTGACCGTATGGCCGGGGAGGCTGGTGGCCGCCACGAGCGCGAAGACAGCCGTGAATGCGGTCGCCCCGACTGCTGTATAGACGGTCACGCGGCGCGCGCGTGCCAGGCCGAGGTCTCTTCGAAGGCGGGCGGAATCCAACTGCGACTGCCGCGGCATGAGAGGGAGCCTACCCGGAACTGTCTTGCGGAACGGTGAAGGCTGGCCCTGTCACGCGTGGAGGCGGCCTTACGGCACCGACAGCGCAGGTTCCTGGGTGCGATGAAGGCTCGGGGTTCTGGTCCGCCCGGTGCGGCGTCGCAGGCTGACGGTCAGCACCACCAGCATCGCCGAAGCGCAGATCGCCGGGAGCGAGGTCACCTGCGTGAGCAGCCACCACCAGCCCGTGTGACTGAGTTCAGTCAGCTGCGCGGAGGAGGAGACGTTGGCGATGAGAACCGGCGCGAGCACCGCGACCGCAACCACGAATGCGGCTGTCGACACCGTCAGCGCACGCGATCGCCACGCCGGGTCAGATGCCATGAGTCCCACCGCTGCGAACACGATGATGATCGCGGTCACGTAGTGCGCGTACCAGGTGATCGTGCTGGCGAGCAGCATGAAGAGCGTGCCGGCAGCGAATTCCGCGCCGCTCACCGTTGTGTTTCGAGCCTTGGGAGCGACCGCGAAAAACAGCAGGCCAAGCATGACCAGCAGGATTGCGTAGGTCACCACGCTGATGAGCATCGAACCTGATTGCGGGATCAGCACGGCGTGACCAAAGAGACGGCTCGCAACTCCGCTGATCGACTGGTTGTACAGCCAGCCGTCCTGGGCGGAGAGAACGGGGAGCACGCGGGTCACGTACTCGTGCAGTGTTGCCGTCCCGAACGCGGCGACGCCGAGCGCAAGTCCTGCGGCGACCGTGGCAGCACATGCGCCGGCCGCCCGCCACCAGCGGCGGCGGATGATCAGCACAACCAGGACAATCGGGGCGAGCTTGATCGACGCCGCGATGCCGATCAGCACACCAAACCGCGTCTGGCGCTCATGCACCCACGCATGGAGGGCGAGCGCGAGCAGCATGAAGATGACCGGATTCATCTGACCGTGCCAGTAGTTGTAGGTCGCCGCCGAGAACAGAAAGGTGACGAGCGCGCTGATCTCGAGGCGCGGCCACGCTCGCGGCAACAGGGTGAAGGCCGCGATGCCTGTCGCAGCGGCGGTGCAGGCGACGGTCAGCCACAGCCAGATCATCGCCGCGGCGGTCGCCGGAACCCAGGCGAGCGGCTGCACGAGGAAGGCGACGACTGGTGGGTAGTCGAAGCCACTCAGCGCGACATTGGGACGCTGGTGGATGAATTGTGCGTACAGATCGCTGTGATTGGCGACGGCGTGGGCGGCGGCCAGATAAGCGCCGAAGTCCTCAAATTCACCGCTGAAGGTGCCCCGGATGGGTGCGATCACGAAGGTGATCACGCCGGCAATCACCGAGGCAATCGCCGCGGCACGAAGCAGGAGCAACCCCAGAGCGCGGGCGTGGGCATCCGGACGAAACCGGCGGTGGGTTCCGGCGGGGCCGCCCGTGCCGGGCAGGCTCAGGTGGCCTGGCTCGATAACCTCCGCCATTGAAGATCAAGTTTGGTCGCCGTGCCGGTGGCGCAGGCCGCGGGTTGCCAAACCGTTACCCGTGTCGCCCAATGTCGTAGGCCCATGTAAAGATGCGGGCCATGCGCCGGGTTCCGAGGATGACGCCGCAATGAGCCGGCGACCGTGGTGGCGCAACCGATTCGCGTACGCCGTCATCGCCTCGGCGGCCTTGGTCGGAGCCCTCTACCTCTACAGGATCGGCAGCGATCCGCCGGGGCTGTACGCCGATGAGGCCAGCATTGGCTACAACGCATGGACCATCGCGCACTACGCGACCGACCAGTATGGCAATCACTTTCCCTTGTTCTTCGTGGACTTTGGAGACTACAAAGGCCCCGTTGCGACGTATCTGGTGGCACCGCTCACGTGGATCTTCCAGAACGGTGCCGCAGTGGTGCGTCTGCCGAGCGTCCTGGCGGGTATCGCCATCTCCATGGTGGCCGGGCGGATCGCGTTTGTGCGGACGCATTCCACGGTGATCACGCTCGTGGCCATGTGGTTCACCGCAGTGCAACCGTGGATCTTCCTGCAGAGCCACACGATGCTCGAGGGAAACGTCCTCATGGTCCTCTGCGTCATGTGTTGTTGCTGGTGCATCACCGAAGCCACCGTCGACGGAGCATCCGCGAGATGGTGGACCGGTGCGGGTGCGAGTCTGGCGATCTGCGTCTACACGTACTCGATCGGTCGCCTCCTTGCTCTGCTGGTCGCCGCGGTTGTCGTCGTGAGCTTCGCTCGAGCAGGCCGAGACAAGCTCCTTCGGTTCCTGTTCCCGATCGCCGTCGCATACGTTGTGCTGGCGATCTGGTCGTTCGAGAACCCCGGAGCGCTGCTCGGGCGCTTCCAGAGCGTGGGTCTCTTCGCCAACCATCCGTCAATCGTCACTGCGGCGGGGACCTTTGCCGGCAACTATCTGAGCTATTTCAGCCCCGACTTTCTCGTGTTGCACGGTGACGGGAATCTCCGTCAGACGACTGGATTCGGTGGCGTTCTGGTGGACGCCACCATCCCTCTCATGATCATCGGGGCCGGTTGGCTCGTGTCGAGGTTCCGGACTCCGTACGCGCGGTTCGTTCTGCTCGGTGCCGTGGTCGCTCCAATCCCCGCCGCGTTGACACTCTTCGCACCGCACGCTCTGCGTGGCGCCGGACTGTTCCCGTTCCTCATCCTGGCGATGGTGGAGGGCGCCGCCTGGGTGTGGACGAGGCTGCGGACCCACAGCCTCGTCGCCATCGCGCTCGTCGCCGTCGTGCTCGCCAGCGCAACGCCCTACTTTGTCGATTTCTTCGGTGGCTACCCCGCGCGCGCCGAGGTCGCATTCGAAGCCGGCGAAGGATCGGCGCTGGCCATCGCGTATGCCGACGCTGCTGCCGGGGGACACCGCCTGCTGCTGTCGGCGGCGCTCAACCAACCGATCGTGCAGCTGATGTACGCGGTTGGGGCGGCGCCACCGCAGAGCGACTTTCTGCGTCGCGCTCGGATCACCGAGGTCACGACGTTGGAGCAGCTCGATAGCGCGGAGCCCGGGGATGTGCTCGTCATTGGTCCACACGACACTCCGCCCCCGGGCGCACACCTCCTCTTCGTCGTCAACGGCGGGCGGATCGTCCACGCGCCTACGAGGGTGTCCAGCCTCGATCTCCTCCGTGTCTACCAGGATTGACGGCTGCCGCCCGGCCCCCCGCGACTACGATGCTTTGGCCATGCGAGCGATGATCCTCGACGCGCCGGGTAGCGCTCTGCGCGAAGGCGCTGCCGCCACGCCTGAGCCCTCGCGTGGAGAGGTGCTGGTCAAGGTCGGCGCGTGCGCCCTGTGCCGCACCGACCTGCATGTGGTCGACGGCGAGCTGAGCCATCCGAAGCTGCCGCTGATCCCGGGTCACCAGATTGTCGGTGAGGTGATCGAGGCCGGAGCCGGCGTGGAGACGGTCCGCGTCGGAGAACGCGTCGGCATCCCCTGGCTTGGCTGGACGTGCGGCACGTGCAGGTACTGCACCACCGGGCGAGAGAATCTGTGCGACAGCGCGCGATTCACCGGCTATGACATCGATGGTGGCTACGCCGAGTACACCGTCGCCGACTCGCGGTTCTGCTTTCCCATCGACCGCTCGTTCAGCGACGTTGAGGCTGCGCCGCTGCTGTGCGCGGGACTGATCGGGTATCGCTCGCTCAGTGCGGCGGGAGACGGCGTACGCCTCGGCCTGTACGGCTTCGGTGCGTCAGCCCACATCATTGCGCAGGTAGCGCGCCACCAGGGACGGCAAGTCTTCGCGATCACCCGACCCGGCGACACGGCGACCCAGGAGTTCGCGATGCGGCTGGGTGCCGTCTGGGCCGGCGACACCGACCAGGCGCTGCCCGAGGAGCTGGACGCGGCGATCATCTTCGCGCCGGTCGGAGCCCTGGTACCGCTCGCGCTCAGCGCTGTCGGAAAAGGAGGCACCGTGGTGTGCGCCGGGATCCACATGAGTGACATCCCATCCTTTCCCTACGACCTGCTGTGGGGAGAGCGCACGATCCGCTCCGTGGCCAATCTGACCAGGCGCGACGGCACTGAGTTTCTCGCGCTCGCACAACGGATTCCTGTGCGTGCCGAGGTTGAGACGCTGCCCCTCGATCATGCGAATGAGGCGCTCACCCGGCTTCGTGACGGCAAGGTGCAGGGCGCTCTGGTCCTGACCGTCACGTGAGCCACGCCACGATGCCGGCGTTGGATGCACCGAACTTCCCCCGGCAGCAGGCCAGGACACGGCGGTTCAGTCTCGGCGTGCCCCGAGACTTTGTCATCGCATCGGACGGAAGCAGGGTGCTGTTCCTTCGCACCCGAAGCGGAAGCGACCCGACGACGTGCCTGTGGCAACTCGACGTGCACGGCAACACCGAGACCCTTGTTGTGGATCCTGTGTCGCTCGAGCAGGATGACGGAGTCGAAGTCCCCGCCGAGGAACGCATGCGCCGCGAACGCGCGCGCGAAGTCATCCGCTGGGATCGTGCGATTCTCTGCCGACCGCGACGCGACGCGTGCGGTGTTCGACCTTGGCGGCCGGATCTTCGTTGTGGACCTGATCGCGGGAGGTGTCGCGGAACTTCCGACCGCCGGCAACGCGGTTGATCCGCGCATGGATCCAACCGGTGCCGTCGTGGCATACGTGGAATCCAGAGCCCTCCACACGGTCCGCGTCGACGGGCACGACGAGCGCGTGCTCCTCATCCCGGAGCATGACGACGTCACCTACGGCCTGGCTGAGTTCGTGGCCGCCGAGGAGATGGCTCGCTTCAGCGGGTACTGGTGGTCTCCCGACGGCTCGCGATTGCTCGTGGCGCGTGTCGACGTGTCGCGTGTTCGCCGTTGGTACATCGCCGACCCGTCCAACCCCGACCGTGCGGCGATCGCCGTCGCGTATCCGGCGGCGGGTACCGAAAACGCCGAGGTCACGCTGCTCCTTGTCGACGTCGATGGATCGCATCCGGTGCACGTGCAGTGGGACCGAGTCCACTTTGAGTATGTGACCACCGCGAACTGGTCGGAGCACGGACTGCTCGTCGTCGTGCAGAGCCGCGATCAGCGCACCATGCGGATCCTCGACGTTGACACATCGACCGGCGCGACATCGGTCCTTCGCGAGGATGCCGACGACGCATGGGTGGACATCATCAACGGCGTCCCGGCGAGATTGCGGGACGGGACGCTGGTGTGGAGCGCGGACCGTGACGGCGCCAAGCGGCTGGTGATCGGCGACGACGCGGTCACCGGGACCGACCTCGAGGTGCGCGATGTCGTCGACGTCGACGGCGACGTCGTCGTCTTCAGGGCTTCGACAACGCCGGCCGAAGTCGGCATCTACACGTGGTCACGCGCCGGCGGCGTCAGCGAGGTGCGCCCCGAAGGCGTCACGCGGGGTGTGTGGCGAGCGCGTCGATGCGGTGGCACGACCGTGCTGACGTCAACCGATCTCGAGCACTCCGGTCCCCAGGTGACCGTGCACCGCGACGGAACGCAGGTGGGCACGATCGAGTCGGTTGCGGAGACGCCCGCGATCGCAGTCAACGTTCGCCTCGTGACGCTCGGTGAACGCGCGCTCCGCGCGGCAGTACTCTTCCCGACGGGACACGAGCCGGGCAGCGGCAAACTCCCGGTACTGCTCGACCCCTATGGTGGACCCGGGTTCCAGAAGGTGACGGCGTCGGCTGGTGGGTACCTGGCGTCGCAGTGGTTCGCGGATCAAGGGTTCGCGGTGCTCGTGGTCGACGGCAGAGGCACCCCCGGTGGCGGCCACGCGTGGGCGCGGTCGATACGCGGCAACGTGGCGGGGCCGGTGCTCGAGGATCAGGTCGATGGCTTGCATGAGGCCGCTGCGTTATGGCCGGATTTCGATCTCTCGCGGGTGGCCATCCGGGGCTGGTCGTTCGGAGGATTCCTCGCGGCACTTGCGGTGTTGCGCCGCCCCGACGTCTTTCATGTCGCAGTCGCGGGAGCACCCGTCACCGACCAGCGCCTCTACGACACGCACTACACGGAGCGCTACCTCGGGCACCCGGACCACGAGCCCGCGAACTACGCGAGGAGCTCACTGATCGCCGACGCGCGGCCGTCTCACCCGCCCGCTGATGCTCATCCACGGACTCAGCGATGACAACGTCGTGGTTGCGCATACGCTCCGCCTCTCCGCTGCCCTGCTCGCCGCCGGACGGGAGCACACGGTGCTCCCGATCACCGGGGCCACGCACATGGCGAACGACCAGTCGGTGGCCGAGAATCTTCTGCTCCTCGAGCTCGAGTTCATCCGCCGCGCGCTCACGTGAGCTGACGTCGTGCGGCCCGTTCAGGGAATCGCGATCAGGGCGATCGCAACCACGGCCAGCGCCGCGCCGAATGCCTGCATCGACGTCATGCGCTCATGGGTGAACACACGAGCACAGAGGACGGTGAACGCCGGGTAGAACGAGGTGAGCAGCGCGGTCACCGACAGCAGTCCGGTGTGCGTCGCGTACAGGTAGAGCACGACGCCGGTGCCGTCGAAGACGCCGCCGATCGCGATGATGCGAACCACGCTCGGCCGGATCACCGGGGATGTTCGGGTCACCGCGGCCGTGAGCAGTGCGGCTGACGCCGAGCCGAACCGCCCGCTCACAAACGCCGTCACCCCCGCGTGGCTGGCGGCGTGGAAGAGGATGAAGAACAGACCGAACGAGACGCCCGCGAGGAGAGCGAGGGTCACGCCGAGGCGGGCGTTGTGCACGCCTTCGCGACCGGGACCATTGATCAGCACCAGCGCGGCGAGGCCGGCCGCGATGCCTCCCACCTGCCAGGGCTCGAGATGGTCGCCGCCGATCAGTCCCACGACGACCGGCAGGGCAGCCGCGACGAACCCCGTGATGGGCGCCA
Source organism: Candidatus Dormiibacterota bacterium (assembly GCA_963756075.1). Lineage (GTDB taxonomy): Bacteria > Chloroflexota > Dormibacteria > Aeolococcales > Aeolococcaceae > Palsa-851. Next base: position 26,726 of record CAVWMH010000007.1, read on the forward strand.
CCACGCCGATCAGGTTCAACGACATCGCGCGATAGAACGCCACCAGCCCGACTCCACCGACCGCTCCGCCGGCGAATGCCTGGAGCGCGGCCTGGGTGTCCCAGCCATGCGGCAGCAGCACGAAGGCGAGCGGCACCGCGACGAGACCCACGGATTCGACGGCGATGGCCACGCTCGGAGCGCTGCTCCTCCTGCCTGCGAAGCCTCCAGTGAAGTCTGCGACGCCCAGGGTCACCGCGGATGCCATGGCAGTCAGCGGCGAGAGCGGAAGGGTCATGGCCGCCGGTCACGGTAGCCGAGCGGACGCTCTGGGCCGGGGAGCCGGCTATAATTCATCGTATGGTGAATTCGGTGGAGGTCGAGCGCCTGACCGTGAGGCGTGGGGGCCGTCAGGTGCTCTGCGACCTCTCGGCGACTGTCGCCCAGGGGACGGTCACCGGGCTGCTCGGCCCGAGCGGTTCGGGAAAGACCACATTGATCAGGGCGATCGTGGGGATCCAGCGGACTGCCGGGGGTTCCGTGCGGGTCCTGGGCCTGCCCGCGGGGGCAGCGGCGCTGCGAGGCACCGTCGGGTATCTGACGCAGGCTCCTGCCGTCTACAGCGACCTGACGGTCCGCGAGAACCTTCGGTACTTCGCCGCGGCGCTCGGTGCCGCCCCCGGGAGCGTCGATCAGGTCCTCGCCGATGTCTCGCTCGGAGACGAGGCCGGCACCCGGGTCGACCGCCTTTCAGGCGGACAGCGGTCACGCGTGTCCCTCGCGACGGCGCTGCTGGGCAACCCGCGGGTCCTCGTGCTCGATGAGCCCACCGTCGGATTGGATCCCGTGCTCCGCGAGGAGCTCTGGTCGCTCTTCCACCGCCTCGGAGCAGCTGGAGCAACTCTGCTGATCTCGAGCCACGTCATGGAGGAGGCGACCCGCTGCCAGCGCCTGCTTCTGCTCCGCGCCGGCCGGCTGCTCGCCGATGACACGCCGGAGGCGCTCCTCCGAAGCACGGGTCAGCGCGACATGGATGCAGCGTTCCTGCACCTGGTTCGCGGCACCGGGCCGGCGTCATGAACCTCCGGCGCACCATCGCCACGGCGGTACGCGTGCTCACGCAGCTGCGCCGCGACCCTCGCACGGTGGCGATGATCCTGGTGGTGCCGCCGGTGCTCATGCTGCTCCTCCGCTACGCGTACGACAGCGACCAGCAGGTGTTTCGCTTCATCGCGCCAGTACTCATCGCGATCTTCCCGTTCGTGCTGATGTTCGTGGTCACCTCGGTTGCGATGTTGCGAGAACGCACGACGGGAACACTGGAGCGACTCCTGGTGATGCCCATCGGCAAGCTCGATCTCCTGGTCGGATACGCACTCGCATTCGCGCTGGTTGCGATCGTTCAGGTGGCTGTGGTGCTGGCGCTCGTCCTCGGGCCGCTGGGCGTCACCGTCGCGGGCTCGGTGATCGTTCTTGCTCTGTTCGCGGTCCTGGACGCGCTGCTGGGGATGTCCCTCGGCCTGTGTCTGAGCGCCCTCGCTCGCACAGAATTTCAGGCAGTTCAACTGCTGCCCGCCGTGGTGTTTCCTCAGTTGCTGGTCTGTGGGCTGTTCGTGCCCCGGGCCCTGATGGCCGGTGTCCTGCAGGGTCTCGCCGACGCCTTCCCTCTCTCCTATGCGGTGGACGGCGTGCGGCGCGCCGCAGACTCGACGGCCTGGAGCGGGACCCTGGTGCTGGACCTGGTGGTGATTGCGGTCTGCATCCCGCTCGCACTCGGTCTCGGAGCGTTGACGTTGCAACGGCGGAGCGGGTGACCACCCGTGGTCGCCGCAGGGCAGGAGGGGACACACGCGCCGACATCCTCAGCGCGGCGCGATCGCTGTTTGCCGGCAACGGCTATGCCGCCACCACGCTCCGCGCCGTCGCGCACAAGGCGGGCGTGGATCCGGCGTTGATCCTCCACCACTTCGGTTCCAAGGAGGCACTCTTTCGACACGCCATGCGCGTGCCGATCGACCCGGCTGCCATCACCGCGATCTTCGGCCAGGGCGATCGCGGTGCCCTGGGCGAGCAGCTCTGCGCCTATTTCCTCGGCCTCTGGGAGGATGAGGCGACGCGAGAGCCGCTCCTCGCCATGCTCCGCTCGGCGCTCACCCATGAGGCTGCGGCCGAATCGCTCCGAGCCTTCGTCACTGAGGCGCTGGTCGGCCGTGTGGCGAGGCTGCTCGACAAACCCGACGCGGCACTGCGCGCCACGCTGATGGGGAGCCAGCTCGTCGGTCTCGCCATCGCCCGGTATCTGGTGCGCATCGAACCGCTCGCGTCCGCGGACGCCGCGACCGTCGCCGCCTGGGTCGCACCGACTCTCGAGCGCTATCTCAGCGCCTGAGCACGCCGCTTGCGGAGCCCCTCATCGCTGATCGATACTTCCGCCCGCATGCCGCCCGCTTGGGCGGCCGGGGACGGAGGAGGCGCCGATGAGTGGCGAAAACGTGGTCGCGACGCCCGAGGCGGTTGACGCAGACGCTGCTCAGCTCGCGAAGTTCGGGTACGGCCAGGAGCTGCGGCGCGTCCTCAACCTGTTCGAGAACTTCGCGGTCGCCTTCTGCTACATCTCGCCCGTCGTCGGCATCTATTCGCTGTTCGTGCTCGGCGTCGGCACCGGAGGACCGCAATACATCTGGCTGCTCCCGATCGTTGTGCTCGGTCAGCTCTTCGTGGCGCTCGTCTTTGCCGAGCTGGGGAGCCATTACCCGATAGCGGGTGCACTGTTCCAGTGGGGCAAGAACCTGATCGGCCCGAACTACGGCTGGTGGGTGGGATGGATGTACGGCTGGGCACTGATCATGACGGTGGCGTCGGTGGACACCGGGCTCATCATCTACGCCGGTCCGCTCATCAACAACATCTTTCACACGTCGATCAACCCCGCGGATCCGAATCAGATTCTGATCGGCACCGTGCTGCTCATCATCGTCCAGCTGGCTTTCAACATCGGCGGCGTCAACTTCCTCGGGCGCATCTCACAGATCGGCGTGTACTTCGAGATCATCGGCACCTTCGGCATCGCCATCATGCTGGCGATCGCGGGGTTCCACCACGGCCTCGACTACCTGTTCACCTCACAGGGCGCCGAGAATGCGGCGACGAGTCCACTCGGCGTCAACTTCGGCGGAAACTGGTTGCTCGGCGCTGCCTTCGTCGCCATCCTGGCGCACGTCTACATCTTCTACGGCTTCGAGTTCGGCGGGAGACGTTGCCGAGGAGGTGGTCCAGGCGTCCAGGCGCGTGCCGCGAGCGATCATCTCGTCGCTCCTGACAGCGGGAGTCACGAGCTTCGTGCTGGTCGGGGCACTGCTGCTCGCCATCCCAGCGGGGGCGAAGGGACTCAGCGACACGGTGGCCGGCGGCGTGCCCTTCCTCATCAGCTCAAACGTTTCGAGCACCGTCATCCAGGACATCGCGCTCTTCGTCGTGTGCTTTGCATTCTTCAGCTGCGGGCTGGCCATCATGGCAGCCGCAGCCCGGCTCATCTACTCGTACAGCCGCGATCGCGCGCTGCCCGCGAGTCGCACGCTGTCGCGGGTATCGCCACGGTTCCGCACACCCGTGAACGCCCTTCTGGTTGCGGCCATCATCCCCGCGCTCTTCGCGGCGCTCGCACGCTTCACTCCATCAACGCCGATCGTGATCGGATTCATCACCATCCCGGCCAAGGTGAATGCGCTCTTCCTGCTCGTCTCGTTCGCCGTGTCGGGGATCTACCTGTCGTTCCTCCTCGTCGTCGTCGCCGCGTTCATCGCTCGCCTCCGCGGATGGAGGGCACAGGGTGCCTTCCGGCTCGGTGCGTGGGGGCTTCCGGTGATCGTGCTCGGGGGTCTGTGGTTGACGGCGATGCTGGTGAACATCCTCATCCCTTCGGGGATCGCGAGCCCGAGAGGTGCGCTCTTCAACTACGACTGGATCACGCTCGTCATCGTGGTGATCATCGTCGCCCTCGGTGCCATTTACACGGTTCTCGCGCATCCCGCGCGGCGTATCGGACGATCAGCTCCCACGAACACAAGTCCGTAGCCGAAACGCGGCCGGTCCGCGAGCCCTCAGGCGATCGCCTCGTGCACCGACGGCGTTGAGCCGACGACTGAGAGCTTCACCTGATCGCGGCCACCGCGCTTGGCCTGGTACATCGCGATATCCGCGGCCCGGATCAGATCCTCGAGACGCGATCCCTGTTCCGGGTAACTTGCGATCCCGATTGATGCGGTCACGTGCTCGATTCCGCTACAGGCCGCAGGAATCGGGACGTTGCGCAGCGCTCTGCGGAGGTCGCCGGCGACGCGCGCAGCGCCCGACGACTCGGCATCTCTGAGCATGAGGATGAACTCCTCGCCGCCGAGGCGCACCGCAGCATCGCCTGCCCGGGTGATGCGCCGGAGTTCGGTGGCGACGCGCTGGAGCACGGCATCGCCGGCCGCGTGACCACCGCTGTCGTTGATGCTCTTGAAGTGATCGAGGTCGACGAGCATCACGCTCAACGGCATGCCCCGACGCCGGGAGTCGGCGATCTCCAACTCCCCTGCCTCGCGGAGCCAGCGGCTGTTGTACAGGCCCGTGAGACCGTCGGTTGTCGCCCGCCGCGCGAGCTCCTGGTAGAGCTGGGCGTTGTGCCATGCCATCGCTGCCGTGTGCCCGAACAGCGTCGCGGTCTCGAGATCCTCGTCGGTGAAGCGATTGAGACCCATACGCCTGCAGTTGAGCATGCCGAGCTTGTGGTCGCCGGCCATGAGCGGGATGAGCAGCAGTGACTCGTGTTCGAACGGCGTGTTGGGCACGGCCGCTGCTGCGGGGTGCGCGCCCGCGTTCCCGAGATTCTGTGGTGTCCCCAGCGCGAACGCCCAGCCGTTGACACCGACTGAGAGCGAGAACACGTCCGCCATGATCTCAGCGGCTTGACGCCCGGTCGCGAACGCCGCGACGAATCGATGATGGTTGTGGTCCGCCTCGTAGATCGAAAGGTCATCGACCGGGACGACACGTTGCAGCTGCTCGGCGATGGCCGCGAGGATGCGCTGCGGATCATGCTCCGCCTGCAGCGTGAGCGCCGCGCGGCTCAGCGCATGGGGGAGGCTCTCCGGCGCCGGCAGCGCGGGGTGCGGTCGCCGCCTCGGCGCTTCGTGGCTCGGCGCCGCGGGCTCGACCGACGCTGGGAAGCATTCGACCCGGCGGCTCGCAAACCACGCGGGCGGGACGAGGGTCGCGCCCTCGACCGCCGGCTCCCCGAGGATCACGGGCTCGCAGAGCACGTTGCCCTGCCCGAACTGCACCCCGAGATCCATGAGGCAGCGCAGGTCCGCCTCGGTCTCGATGCCCTCGGCGATGATGCGCGCGTCGATGTGCGTGCCGAACGAAAGCATCGACACCACCAGGGCGCGTCGTGAATCGCTGGAGTGCACCCCGTGGATGAGGTCGCGATCGATCTTGATGAAGTCCGGGCGCACCTCCGCGATGACGAGCATGCTCGCGTGCCCGGCGCCTGCATCGTCGATGGCGATGCGGAACCCCCGGGAGCGGAGGTCCGCCACCACCCGACGGAGGCGGGCGACGTTGGGCACCGGCACCCGCTCGCTCACCTCGAGGACGATGTGCTCGGGGTTCACCCCCGCGGCCTCCGCGAACTGAGCCAGGCGCAGCGCGGCGCTGGGCTGAGCAAGCGTCGACAGCATCACGTTGAGGAACAACGTGGCGGGCATGGTGTGGACGCTCCCCTCGAGCCCTGCCCGGATGCATGCCTCGTCGAGCTCCGTCTCCATGGCGCCGCCCGCGGCGTCGAAGAGCGCGCTCGGCACCTGCGGGCCCGCGCCGGGATTGATGCGGCAGAGCAACTCGTATCCCAGCGTGACCCCGTCGAGCAGTCGAATGATCGGCTGCATCGCCGGGCGGATACCGCCGGACTCGATCAGTCCGCGGATGAGGCCGGGCATCGTTCCGGGCACGTCTTTGGCAACCGGCTCGGGAGCAGCGCCGCCGCCGAGGCGCCGCCACGCGGGGCCGAGCTGCGCGGCCACCACCTGCAGGAAGGGCAGCGCGTCGGGGTCCTCGCGGTCGTTCCGCCAGATCACGAGCACGGCAAGCAGATCGTCGCCTCGCTCCACGGGGACGGCGGTGAACGGTCCGTCGCCGATCTCACCTCGCAATGCGGCGCGTTCAGCCGCTGACAGGTGCGGCACCAGGCTCATGAACGACGACGAGAGGTCCGGACTGGTGGCCGGCGATCGCCGCGTCGCGGCCGCGTGGACGCATGGGATCGCGCTCGTACGCAGGTGCAGGCTGGTGAGCGGCTGCCCCAGGATGGTCTCGACTCGGGCGATGGACTCGGTCTCGATCGAATCGGCAAGCAGCCTGATCCGATCGCCGTCGAGCTCGGCGAGGTAGCTGCGAAATCCGAGGTCGCGGAGGCAGCCGCCGGTCAGCTCGAGGAGCTCGTCCCTCGACTCAGCCCGCGCGATGCTGCGGCTCAGCTGGGACAGCGTGCGCAGCGCTCGCCGCGACGAGTATGCGTGAACCTTCTCCAGTTGCATTTCGTCGCAGGATCGGACGCGCCGTCAGCGGAGCCGATGACGAGGTTGTCGCAGGGCACCATCAATGGGTGTCCTGAGTTGTGGGACGACCCGGTGTGCGAACTCAGGCAGCCGTTACCGCGCTTCGCGTTACTACTCCGTCACCGCTTGGGATGGCGCTGCGTCGCAGTGGTCTTAAGACAATGGCTCCAGCGTCAAAAAGGGGGCACTGTCCCGAGGAGGATCGTCATGGGTAGGCTCAGTCGCTGGGTCAGGCTGGGGGTTGTCATCGTGGTCGCGAGTCTCTCGCTGGGGACCGCGACGGTCGCCGCGTCGGCATCGACATGGAGCACGGGCCCGATTGGGGAGGCGCACGTGCACTAGGACTGGACTCCAACGAGGGGGTGTCGCCGCTGAACCGCGAGCGACCCTGGTGAAATCGGAGCGAGTGGAGGACGCCGTCGACACGCCGGCCGGCGGGCGTCCCGCTCCTCCGTCGGGCGGGAACCGAGCGTCAGCGGTGTCCCGGGTGATGGTGGCGGGCAGCACAGAGCGTCGTCGGGGAGAACGAACCGATTCGTGGGACGCTCGGTGCGAAGGTGTGACGTGGACCACGGGGGAACGGTGCCGATCAGAGAACCAATGTGGGAGACAGCTTGAAATCCGCAGTCATGGGTAGCGGCTCGACCACCCGCGCCGTCAAACCGGCAGGGCCGGGCGTGGCGTTGCAGCCGGTGATCGACCTCATCGACCGCGTCGACCTGGGGTATGAGGCGCTGCCGCGTCCGCTGGACGGCGCGCCGGGCGCCGTGATCGCGGCCGCGCTGACGGTGGCTCAGCACACCGGTCCGGCAATCCTGATGATCCCGCTCCATCGAGACGTCATCGCGGTGGAGGATCTCGACCTCGCCGCGCTGGCACAGCGCCACGGAGTGAATCCCGGTGAGCTTGCCTGGGTCGTCCAGAGCGAGATCGCCCCCGACCTCGACGACCGAGGGCTTCGCCGTCTCAGGGGACTTCGCGACCTCGGCTTCCTGCTCGCGGTTGACGGGGTGCTCCTGCCAATCCTTGATCAGCGGCTAATCGCGGATCTCCGACCTGACTTCGTCTTTCTGGACGAGTCCGTGCCGGCCCAGGTTCACGAGAATGAGGTCGCCAGGGCGCACCTCGCGGCGGCCGCGGTGTACGTCGCCCGGCTGGGCGGCCGGATCGTCGCCCGCGGCATCGACACCAAGGCAACGGCCGCGGCGGTCGCCGAGCTCGGCGTCCAGTACGGCGTCGGTCCGCACCTGGCCCACCCGCTGGTCGTCGAGGCCGAGCTGGCCGGGCCGCTGGATGAGGTGGTCCCGGTCGCATGGTTCCAGCGTCGCGAGGTCCGGGTCTTCCGAGAACGTGGCGACACGCTGAGCGCACCCATCGAGATGACCCCGCTGCCACCCCCCGGCGCCGCCGCGCTCGACGATCGAAGCTTTGCCCGGTTCCTGGTGGACGCCGCCCGCACCCTTCAGGCAGAGCACGATCCCGAGCGGATTCTCGAGATCGCCGCCGAGCGGCTCGGCCAGGTGATGGCCGTTGATCGCCTCGCGATCTTCGAGGCGGACTGGGAGCGTCATCGCTTCCGGCCTCGCGTCCTCGCCGGTTCTGGCACCGAGGGGTTCCTCGGCATGGAGGTGTCGCTGAATGACGGCATCACGGGATGGGCGTTTGGGCGGGGCCGGCCGTACCGGTGTGGCGACACCGACTCGCACCCGGCGGCGTCCACCATCCCCGGCACCGCGCGCGAGCCCGAGTCGCTGATCGCGATCCCGCTGGTGGCGGGTGACCAGCGTCTCGGTGTGCTCGACGTCTGGCGCGACAGCCTGGACGCATTCTCTGAGGAGGATCTCGAGCGCTGTGCGTTGCTCGGATTCATCACGGCGGCGGCGTGGAGCAATGCGCAGATGTACGGCGAGCTCGAGCGACGCGCTCTGACCGATGCGCTGACCGGGCTGTTCAACATTCGGTGGTGGCGGGATATGGGTCCGCGCGTCATGGCCCAGAGCCTTCGCACCGGCGCCGGCGTCGGCATCCTCCTCATGGATCTCGACCACTTCAAGCAGGTCAACGACAGTGCCGGTCACGCCGCCGGTGACTCGGTGTTGCGTGCGGTTGCGCGCGCGATCCGGCGAGTGGTGCGTGACAGCGACTACGCGGTGCGCTACGGCGGTGAGGAATTCCTCATCGTGCTGACCAACTCGACGGTCGAGGGCGCGATGCGCGTGGCTCAGGCGCTGCAGAGCGCAGTCGCTGAGTTGCGAGCTCCCACCTCGGAGGTCGAGCGGGTCACGGCATCGATCGGTGTTGCGGTCTTCCCCGACCACGGGCTGGAGCTCGACGACGTTGTTGCGGCGGCAGACCTCGCCATGTACCAGGCCAAGCGCGATGGCCGAGATCGCATTGCGGTCGCGCCCATCTCGATGCGCGAACTGTCGGGCGACGATCTATCAGGCGACCGGCTTTCCTGAGGGAGCCATCCCGAGGGCGTCACTCCATTTGACGCGGCCACCCACGCGGAGCACCGAGTTGCGATAGATGCGCCCCGCGATCGCCGCAAAGAGAAAGATGGTTGCGATCGCGAGGACCACGCTGATCGCGACCTGCCAGAAAGGTGCCACTCCCGCCGCGATGCGCACCGGCATGATCACCGGCGAGAACACCGGGATGAACGAGAAGACGGTCGTCGCCGTGCTCCCGGGATCGGGTGCGGCAACTGTGAGCGCGAGGATCCACGCGGCGACGAGCACGAGGATCACCGGCAGCGCCACGCTGGTCATGTCCTCCTGGCGCGACACCATCGAGCCGGCAGCCGCAAAGAGCAGCGCGTAGATCAGATAGCCCAGCACGAACCACACCACGCCGCTGATCGCCACGTCGACACTGAGCGTCGGAATCGACACCAGCTTGGTGGCACTCGCGAGCACCAGGGCGACACCGGCGACGATCACGACCTGCACCAGCGCAACCAGGCCGATGCCGGTGATCTTGCCCAGCATGAGCTGCCACGATCGAACCGTCGCGAGCAGGATCTCGACGATGCGGTTCGACTTCTCTTCGATCACTCCTTGCGCGACGAACTGACCGTACATGATCAGGGTGACATAGAGCGTTCCGGCAACGAAGAGGCCGATAACGATCTGCTCCTCCTGCGCTGCATTTACGAGCGACACCTCGTTGACGCTCACCGAGAACGCGAGCTGCCCTAAGACGTCGCTCGGGGGAAGACGGTGCTGTATCAAGTATTGAGTCAGCACCTGTTGGCGTGCCTGGTCGTTGAGCGCCGTCTGCAGTGTCGGATCGACCGACGACCGAACGGTCACCGTGGTCCCGGCTCCGGATCCGCTGACCAGGGCGTCAAGCGCCCCGCTCTGTACAGCTGCTTTTCCGGCCGCGGCCGAGGCGTAAGGATGGATCGTGATGGTCTCCCCGGAGGCAGCCGCCTCGGCGCGCACCGGCGCCGAGATCGACTGCGCCGCACCGACGAACCCAACGTCGAGAGACGTAGCCGTCGAGTTGTTGAACACGTATGCCTGCAGCAGGATATAGCCGCCAATCGCGAAGACCGTCAGCGCGGTCGCGATCGCGAAGACCCGCGTTCGAATGCGGGTCATGAACTCTCGCGCGGCGATCACCCGGATCAACGTCTGACTATTCATCAATCGCCTTCCCACTCATGACGTCCCGGAACAACTGGGTCAACGCCGGTCGATCACGCCGGAATTCACGCACCGGGCCGGTGGCGAGTGCGGCGCGGAGCACCGCCTGGTCGTCTGCACCGTCGTCGAGTTGGACCAACCAGCGCGAGCCGTCCTGTTCGACCAGCGACGTCCCAGGGACTGGGTCGTACCAGCCGGCACCGGCTCCGGGAGCATCCACCCAGAAGCGCAACGGTCCTCGCTCGATCAGTTCGTCGACGGTCCCGGTCGCGACCATCTGACCGTGGTTGATGATCCCCACGCGGTCGCAGACCCTTTCGACGATGTCGAGCTGGTGGCTCGAGAGCACGACGGGTTTTCCCGCATCGGCTTCCGCTCGCAGGATCTCGGTCATCGCATCGACGGCGACGGGGTCGAGTCCTGCGAACGGCTCGTCGAGGACGAGTAGGTCCGGCGAGAACACCAGCGCCGCGGCAAGCTGCACGCGTTGCTGATTGCCGTGGCTCAGGCTCTGGAGCTGGCTCTTCGCGCGATCGGCGAGTCCGAGCCGCTCGAGCAATGTGGTCGACGCCTCGCGCGCGGTCTTTCGGTTGAGCCCGTGCAGCTGCCCGAAGTACACAAGCTGCGCGATCACGGCCATCTTCGGATAGAGGCCCCGATCCTCAGGGATGTAGCCGATGCGCCGCCGGGTCTCGAACGTGATCGGCGATCCGTCCCAGATCACACTTCCGGAATCGGCCTCGAGGACACCGAGCACCACTCGCATCGTGGTGGTTTTGCCGGCGCCATTTGCGCCGACGAACCCGAAGATCTCCCCCGGCCTGACATCGAAGCTGAGATCGCGGAGCGCCTCCAGCGCGCCGTACCGCTTGCTCAGATGACTAAGCTCCAGCATCGTCGTGGATCTTCGTCGATTGCCGCTCACGCATGCCGTCCTGCCGCGCAAGGTACCCGAGGTCACGGCCGGCTTCTGGATCGCCAAGGTGCTGACCACCGGGATGGGCGAGGCGACGTCGGACACGCTCGTGCACCAGATCGACCCGGTCGTCGCCGTTGGACTCGGCTTTGTCGGGCTCGTGATCGCGCTCGTATTGCAGTTCGCGGCACCGCGATACCGACCGTGGATCTACTGGCTCGCCGTGGTGATGGTCGCCATCTTCGGCACCATGGCCGCGGACGTCCTGCATATCAAGTTCGGCGTTCCGTATCTTGTGTCGAGCATCTTCTTCGCGGTGGTGCTCGCTGCGGTGTTCGCGGTCTGGTACAGGAGCGAGCACACGCTGTCGATCCACACGATCTACACGCGGCGGCGTGAGACGTTCTACTGGCTCACGGTGATGGCGACCTTCGCCCTCGGCACGGCGACCGGGGACATGACGGCAACGACCTTCCACCTCGGCTACTTCGTCTCCGGGGTGGTGTTCACGATCCTGATCGCGATCCCGGCGGTCGCCCATCGGTGGTTCAGGATGAACGCGATCTTCGCCTTCTGGTTCGCGTACATCCTCACGCGGCCGCTCGGCGCGTCCTACGCCGACTGGGTCGGTGTGTCACACGCCCGCGGCGGTCTCAACTGGGGTTCGGGCAGCGTCAGCATCGGCATGACGGTGCTGATCGTCATCGTTGTCGCGGTGCTTGCCGCCACCCGTGAGGGCGCACCCGACGATCAGCCCTAGCGCGGCGCCGTCATCTGCAGCGGTGGTGCTGGTACCTGTGGTGTGAACGCGGCGACGTCGACGGGCTCGCCCTGACGCCACAGTCCGGACGGCCACCAATTCCTGCGTCCCAGCAAGACCACGATTGCGGGAACCAGAATGGTGCGCACCACGAAGGTGTCCATGACCACACCAAAGGCGACGCCATAGCCGATCTGCTGGATTTGCGATCCTCCCGACGCGCCGCCCCCGGCGAAGGCGAGCACCGCGAACGTGCCGCCGAGGATGAGTCCGGCGGTCGTCACCGTCGTGCCGGTGGCGCCGATCGCCTTGCGCACCGCGTCGCGCGTGCGCAAGTGATGCGAACTCCTCGCGTATTCGCGTCATGACGAGCACGTTGTAGTCGGACCCCAGCGCCATGAGGAACACGAACATCAGGAACGGAAGCACGAAGTTGATGCCGCTCTGACCGCCGAAGTGGACGAAGATCAACGCCGTCAAACCCAGCGCGGCGAGGTAGGAGAGCAGCACGCTCGTAACCAGGTAGAGCGGAGCCACAAGGCTGCGCATGACGATCGCGAGCAGGATCGCGATCAGCACCGCGACCACCGGGATGATGTGCCAGAGGTCGGACGAGGAGAGCTTGTTCACGTCGTACGCGAACGGCTGAATCCCGAAGACGCCTTGCGCCTCGGCGTGCACCGCTGCGCCCGCGCGGTCCGCCAAAACCCGCAGCGCCGGCACCTGGGAGACAGGCGTCGCGGCACCGCCATGCTCGACGCCAATGTACTGCGCAGTTCGCCCGTCGGGGCTGACGAACCGAGCCAGGGCCGCAGCGGCCAGGGTGTTGCCACCCGCGTGCACCGCGATCAGCTGCGAGGGGGTCAGTGCCTGACCCGAGAACGCCAGTGGTCCTTCGACGGTGGCGAACCCGGCGCCCGATTGCAACGTTGTCTGGATCGTCTGGAGGTCGTCCGCGTGTGCCCATATCGGGGTCGCAAACTTGAAGAGGAACTCGGTTGCATTCAGGTTCGCGCTTCCGTAGTGCGCGGAAACCAGAGCATCACCGGCAGCAGAATCGGTCCCGGTCGGGGCTGATTGATCGGCGAAGCCAGCGGTGGTCGTGCCGACCTGTCCGAATGCGATCGCGCCGAAGATGATCGCGCCGGCGATCGCGATCGGCACCGGACGGCGAACCACGACGCCGGCGATGCGTCCATAGATGTTCGCACGCGGGTTCTCATCGAGCCGCGCCTTCGAGGGCCAGAACACGGCGCGACCGAAAATCGCCAGGAGCGCGGGTAGCAGCGTCAGTCCCGCGATGAGCATCAGTGCGATGCCGATCGCCAGCGCGGGACCGAGTGACTGGTAGAAGTTGAACTGCGCGATGATCAACGACATCAGCGCGGCCATGACGATGAGCGCGCTGAAGGTGATCGAACTCGCCCACCGTCGCAACCGCGCGCCGGACCGCGTCCTTTGGTTCGAGACCCCTCCTCAACTCCTCTCGCACTCGGAACACGAGGAATAGACCGTAGTCGGTGCCCGCACCGAGCACCAGGACGATGAGGATGAACTGCGTGATCGCTGAAACCTGCACACCAAGATGGGTGGCGCCGGCGATGACCGGACTGGCAAGGGCGAGGACCACTGCCGCCGGGAGCAGCGTCACCAGCGGGGCGAGCAGTGCGCGGAACGCGAGGAGCAGCAGCACGATGATGAAGAGAAACGAGAAGCGCTGCACGTCTCCCTGCGAGCTCTTCGACTGGCTCTGCTGATCGACGAACCCCGGGATGGTGCCCGTGAGGTGGAACTGCAATCCCGACGAGTCGCCGGGAAACGTCGCGCGGATGGCCGCCACCAGCGATACCGCATCGCTCCCCGCGCTGAAGGGCGGCAGGTTGGTCACCACCTGTGCCTGTTCAGCGTGCTTGTCGGGCGACAACCCGAAATCCTGCACGCGAATGACCTTGGAAAGGCCGCGGACCCTGGTCTCGATGCTTCGGATCTGCTGGAGGTCAGCGGCCGTGAGCACGCCGTCGGCCCGTGCGGCGATGAGAGTTGCGATCCCGTGCTTGGAGTCCTGGAACGGCTGCGCGAGGTTCTCGGCCTGGACGGACGGCGAGCTTGCCGGCAGGAAACTGCTTTGGGAGTCCTTGGCCACATCCGACAGTCCGGGAAAGACCTTGACGGATACGATCGTGATCAGCACCCACCCGATCAGGACGGGCCAGCGGTACCGAACCGAGAAACTCCCGATCGCGCCGAACAACCGGCTGGTCATGCGCCCACCGCGCAAGGCTCCTTCATGCCCCGGATAGTACACGCCATGAAGTTTTCGGGCGTTCCAGACCGGTTACGAGAGATCAGGAGTCGAAGCCGAGCCCCGCCAGGTCGAGCGCTCTGAGCCAGAGATTGCGATGGCCACCGCTCCGGTCGGCGCGGTCCAGCGACCAGCGCGTGAGCTGGACAACTCCGTAACGCACCGGCTCGGGAGGAAACGGAATCGGCCGGGTTCGGACCATGCGCAGCGCCGTGCGCTCGGTTCGTCTGCCCTCGAGCAGGTCGAGCATGACCTGAGCGCCGAAGCGTGACGCGCCCACGCCGAGACCCGTGTATCCGAGGGCATAGGCAACCCGCCGTTGATGGCTCGTTCCCCAGAAGACGCAGAAGCGGCTGCACGTGTCGATGGCGCCGCCCCAGCGATGCGTGAAGCGCGCGTCCGCGAGCTGCGGGAACGTCGCGAAGAAATGCCCTGCGAGCTTGTCGAAGGTCTTCGCACGCTGCTCGAGCTCGACGTCGACGCGATTGCCGAAGTGGTAGATGGCGTCGTATCCACCCCAGAGAATTCGCGAGTCCGCCGTCACACGGTAATAGTGGAATTGATTCCCGCTGTCGCTGATCCCCTGGCGATTCGCCCACCCGATGGACGCGAGCTGCGTGGAGGTGAGGGGCTCGGTAACGAGGACGTAGTCGTAGACAGGAAGAATGAAGGGACGCACCCGTGCGAGCAGGGGGCGATCGGCGTTGGTGGCCAGGGCCACTCGCCGGGCGGCGACGCTGCCGTGCGCAGTGTTCAGCCGGATCCGCTCCGTTTCCGGCGTAAGCCCCAGAACCGAGGTGTTCTCGTGGAATCGCACGCCGGCGTCGAGGCACGCGCGGCGCAGTCCCCAGGCCAGCTTCGCGGGGTTGACGATCGCCGTCCGATCGTGGATCCACAGTCCGCCTCGGTAGGAGGGCGACGCGACCTGCGCGCGCATGGCCTCGGAGTCGAGCGCGTCAATGCGATACCCGTGGGCTCGCATCGCCTCTGCGACCTCGATGAGCTCGGTGTACTGCCAGTCCGCGGTCGCCACGTCGAGCATGCCGGTTCGCTCGAAGTTGCAGTCGATGTCACGGTCACGCACCGTCGAACTCGATGGCATCGAGGTTCGCGACACCGAGCCGTTCGAGGGTGTCGAGCTCGGCGGGAAACCTGTTGAGGCCGTTGGCAAAACCGTGTGTCAGGCTGGCGTCGCAGAATCCGCCGTTGCGGCCGGAGGCGGCCGCCCCGGCGCGGCGTGCTTCGAGGACGACAACGTCGAGTGACGGGTTCCGTTCTCGGGCGAGCAACGCGGACCACAGGCCGGTGAAGCCTCCGCCGACGACCGCGAGGTCGCACTCGACGTGACCTTCGAGGCGCGGCTCCGGCTGCGGCGCCTGCGGGTCGTCGAGCCAGAACACGGCCGGCTCGGCGTCGCGGAGGGCGGGGTGGCGCGGCGCATCGCTCATCGGCGGCATCTTCCCAGAGCATCACGCGCACGCACGCGTTGACTCTCCGGTTACCCGATTCCGGCTGCGGCCAGCGCCGTGTTCTTGACCATGATCACCGCGAACCCGTCGTCGTAGACCTTGGTCCACCGCGTGTCGACCTCGAGCGCCAGCACCGCGGGGGCGCCCGGCACGTCGATGACGTAGTCGATGCCCCACTTCGCGAAGATCTGCTGCCAGTCCGCATTGCCGGTTTCGACATCGCTCACCTGCTGCATGACGTCTGTGCCGAGCAATGTCGCCTCGCCGAAGGAGAAGACGCGACGGTTCGGGTCCGGATAGAAGCGGTAGATGAGGTATCCGCCCCAACCGTACTGATCGAACATGCGCGTTCCCACCGTCGGATGCGCGGCGAGCCAATCCGACGCGCCGACCGGGAAGTTCGCCGCGGTGGCGCGCGCTTGATTGGACAGTGTCGAACGCACGAAGTACCCGGTGCCCAGAATCGCGATGACAAGGATCGCGACTGCGCCGGCGAGCATGTCCCTGGCACGCGGCGCGACCCACTCGCGCACGCGTGCAGCCGGCGCGAATCGCTCCCAGCCGGCTGAGAACGACCAGATCAGCAAAGGCGCTTCCGCTGCGACGAACAGGGCGGCGTGGCGCACCGCCGACAGCGCCATGTAAGAGACGACGAGGGTCAGGCAGACATCCCACAACGAGGGACGGCGCAACACGAATGCGATCGGCACGAGGAGCAGCATCGCCTCGAAGCCGCGCTCCTCGAGAACATGGAAGTTCGGCGACTGCCACTCGGCGATGAAGTTCTGCTGCACGGCCGAGAACTGCGGTTGGATCACGTAGCCGTAGAGGTGGATCCCGTTTGGGTTCACCGCCGCCGCGACGATGCATGCGACGAACACCAGCACCAGGTTCCGGGTTCTGCGCTTGTGCTCGTCGCCGTCGACCCGGCGGATCCAGTGCACGGCTTCGACGAATGCCGCGACGCCAACCGGCACCAGGGCGAAGATGAAGCCACCGTGGAGGTTCGCCCACGCGATCATCACCAGCGGAAGCCAGTAGATCGCGCGCGATCTTCCGCGAAGGTAGCGATCCAGCCAGAACAGCTCGAGGCAGGTGAAGGCGAAGGTGATCATCTGAGGGCGGGGTCCCCACACCGCGGCTCCGGCCAGACCGGCGACGCCGATCACGATCGCGGCGATGACCGGATTGGCGTTCTCGAGCCGGACCCGCCGCCAGATGAGCAGGAATCCGACAAACGTCACCGCGCCGAATGCAAGCGACACGAGTGTGAGTCCGCCGAGCTTGAAGATGAGGTACGCGACGACCTCGGTTGTGTACTCCGGGTCGATCCACTGCTTGCCGGCCACGGTGAACGTGAACAGGTCATGCGAGACAATCTGGTGGTGATCGACCATCCACTGGCCGGTGGCGAGGTGCCAGAAGATGTCCGGATCACCGCCTCGACGGACGATCACGCAGAGGATCACGACAAACGCGGCGACCACCAGGAGCTGCCCGGCCGTGATGCGTCGTAGGCGATGAGCAAGGGCGGCGGACATCACGGCGAAGGGTACTCAGTGCCGCCGCCAGTTCGACGTCAGGCTCGCGTGTCACAAATCTGATCGTCGCGGTGCTTCACATGATGTGGTCGAGTCCTCCGCTCTCCAGGCTCTCGGAGGTCAGCGCTTGAGCGACCTCTCCCGTCCGGCACACGAGGTGGGCGTCAGGCCGACGAGCTTCGACCGGCTGTTCGACGAGGAATATGCGCGGGTCGCGGCGATCGCACGCCGTGTGCTCGGCGATCCCGTTGCGGCGGAGGACGTCGCCCAGGAGGTCTTTCTCGATCTCCACCAGCGATTCGGCGACAACCCAGGCGCCAAGGCGCCGGCCTGGGCCCGGACTGCCGCTGCCCACACGGCGCTCAACATGATCCGGACCAACCGGCGCCGCACCGTTCGCGAGGAGCGGTTTGCCGCCGAGCCCAGCCTTGCGAACGACCCGGAGGCCACCGTCGAGGCGGCCGAGACGACCCAGGCAGTCCGAGCGGCGCTTGCCCGGCTACCGAGACGTCAGGCCATGGTCCTGGCGCTCCGGTACAGCGGCTTGAGCTACGCCGAGGTCGCGTCGTCGCTCGGCATCGGGGTGAACGCGGTGGGAACGAGACTGCGGCGCGCAGAGGCGCGCCTTCGCAAGGAGGTTGGCGATGCATCCGTCTGACGGCACCCTGCGCCGCTCCCTCGACGAGCCGGTCGCGGTCGATCCGGCGGGTCGGGAGCACGTCGCGACCTGCGCCCGCTGCGCCGAGAGGGTTCAGCACATGAGCGCGAATGCAACATGGGTTCAGGCGATGCTGGCAGCGTCCGACGTTGTCGTCGATGTGCCTTCGGCCCGCACCCGGCTCGCTCGCACCGAGATCGCCACCCTCGAAAGCGCACAGTCGCCTGCGCCCGCGAATCGGATTCGGTCGCGGAGCACGTTGGCGACGCGGGTGATGGCCGGGGTCGCCGTGGCGGGCGTGGCGAGCGTGGTGCTGGTGGCGACCGGAGGAGCCCAGGACTTCCTGAGCCTCTTCCAGCCCTCGCAGCTGGCGCCAGTCCCGGTGACGGCGGCGGACGTCCGCTCCCTCGCCGGGCTTGCCAGCTACGGGACGGTGAGCGGCGGTTCGACGATCACGTTTCGCTCGGAACCGGATGCCGCTACCGCCGGGGCTGCTGCCGGTCTTGGTGCCCCCGTTGTGGCGGATCTCCCCGCAGGGACGCCCGCGCCGAAGTTCGCGGTCGTTTCCGGTGGTGTGGTGACGTTCACGTTCAACGCGGATCTGGCGCGGGCAGCGGCGGCGCGAGCCGGCGGGCAGCTGCCGGCGATGCCATCCGGGCTGGACGGCAGCATGCTGTCCGTGTCGATCGCACCCGCGGTGGTGGTCTCGTACGGCGTCGACCCCGCCTCCTTGCTGAACGGCGCGAGCGTGCCTTCGGGGACGGCATTTATCGTCGTGGATACAAGAACCCCAACTGTGTCCTCGACCGGCGTGACCGCCCGGCAGCTCGAGGACTACCTCCTCTCCGTCCCTGGCATCCCGGCGACCGTGGCCTCGGAGATCCGGGCCATCGGCAACCCCAGCCAGACCATCGCGGTCCCGATCCCGGTCGATCTTGCGAGCGGGTCATCGGTCTCCATCAACGGCGCCCGCGGGCTGCTCATCGGCGACTCCACGGGTCTGGGCAGCGCCGTCGTGTGGCAACACAATGGCGTCGTGTATGCGATCGCCGGAACATTGACCACGAACCAGGTGCTGGGCATCGCCCGCTCGACGCATTGATGGCCGCCGCCGCCCCGCCTCCGGCGCCCGCCGACGGGGCGGCGGTGCGGACCCTCGAGCTCACCAAACACTACGGGGCGGCGGTCGCGCTGTCCGGCCTCACGATGGTGGTGCCCCGAGGTGAGGTCTTCGGGTTTCTTGGACCGAACGGGAGCGGCAAGACCACGGCGGTGAAGCTGCTCCTGGGGCTCAGCCGTCCCACTGGCGGCGAGGCGTGGGTGCTCGGCCGTCCGGCCGGCGATCGCCAGACCCGCAGCAGGGTGGGCTACCTGCCCGAGCTCTTCCGCTACCAGGGCTGGCTCAGTGCGGCCGAGGTGCTTGGACTGCACTGCCGGCTCGCGGGAATCGCTCGCGCCGAGTGGCCGGCACAGATCTCCGGGGCGCTGTCGACAGTCGGGCTTGCCGGTCACGCCGACGCGAAGGTCGAGACCTTCTCCAAAGGAATGCAGCAGCGTCTCGGCCTCGGAGTCGCGCTGCTTGGCCACCCCGAGCTGGTGATCCTCGACGAGCCGACGTCGGCCCTCGACCCCGTGGGCCGAGCCGACACCCGAACGATCATCCGCCACCTTCGGGATCGAGGGTGCGCCGTCTTTCTCAACTCGCATCTCCTCGGCGAGGTGGAGCAGATCTGCGATCGGGCCGCCGTGGTCTCCGACGGCCGGGTGCTGGCCATCGGGGGGCTCGACGAACTGCTCGGCAGCGGCGGGGTGCGCATGCGGCTCACCGGGTTGACCGATGCGGGACGCGCCGCGCTCACCCGCCGTGGCGGGCTCGCCGAGCAGGACGGCTGGTGCATCGTCAACGGCGTCGACTCGGAGGCGGTGCCCGAGTTGATCGCCGACCTGGTTGCGACCGGTGCCAGGGTGTACGCGGTGGAACCGGTGCGCCAGACGCTCGAGGAGCGGTTCCTTGCGCTGATCGAGGCGGAGCAGGCCCGATGGCAGCGCTGACCATCGCGCGGCTCACCATTCGCGAAGCCGCGCGGCGAAAGCTGCTGCTGGCGCTGGCGGTCCTCACGGTCATCGTCATCGGGCTGACGGGATGGGGCTTTCAGCACCTGACCACGCTCACCAATCCCGACGGAACCCCGATCGCCGCCAGCGAGCTCCGCCTCGCGACGTCACAGGTGCTGGTGCTCGTCGAGTTCATGTTCAGCGGCGTGCTCGCGCTCAGCGCCGTCGTCGTCGCGTCGCCGGCGATCTCGAGCGAGCTCGAGTCCGGCGTCGCCCTCTCGATGCTGGCGCGTCCGGTGAGCAGGTACCAGGTGGTGCTCGGAAAATGGCTCGGCCTCGCCGGGCTGATCGTCGTCTACGTCGCCGCCACGACTACCCTTGAACTGGTTGTGGTGGGGCTCACCACCGGGTACGTGCCGCCGGGGCCTGTCGGCCTGGCCGCATACCTGAGCGGAGAGGGGATCGTGGTGATGTCGCTCGCACTGATGATCAGCACCCGGCTCTCCGGGATGACCGCCGGTGTGATCAGCCTCGTCCTGTTCTTCCTCGCCTGGATCGGGGGAGTGGCAGGTGCGATTGGTGACGTGTTCGGCAGTCACGCCATCAAGAACGCCGGCACCATCAGCCAGCTGCTGCTGCCGACCGACGCGATGTGGCGCGGGTCGGTCTACGAGCTCGAGCCCGTCCTCTACCGGGACGTGCTCGGGGCGACGACCGAGCGCGCCGGCAATCCCTTCTTCGTCCAGTCGCCGCCATCGGCGGGGTTTCTGGCGTGGACTGTGTGCTGGGTGGTGCTGATAGTGGCGCTAACCGTGTGGAGCCTCCACCGGCGCGAGGTCTGATACCGACCCCGCCCGCTGTCTGACCCGGTAGGTCCGGGCCTTCTCGCGCGAGCCGCAGCTGCGCATCGAGCACCAGCAGCTGCGGCCGTTCTTGGAGTGGTCGAAGTACGCCCAGCGGCAGGACTTGCTCCGGCAGACCTTGAGGCGGGACCAGGTGCCAAGGAGGGTCGCTTCGACGATCGCCGTCGAGAGCATCCCAAGGAAGCTGTCGATCCCCCGGCAGTTGACCGTGAGCGTTGCTCCTTCTGCGCTGAGGACCGGGCGGAGCGGCGCGTGTCCGAGCAGGCGCTCCAGTCTCACAGCCACGGCCGGATCCACGTTCTCTCCCGTGTGTGCTTCGAGAAGATCGCGCAGCGCTTCGCGGGTGGCGATCAGCCGCCCACGATCCTTCTCGGACACGCTCAGGTCAATGCCAATCGTGTCGCGCAACCAGGTGCTTGCCAGCTGCCCGGTTCGGAGCTCATCGACGCCGTCGGGCATCTCCGTGCTGTTGATGAACTTCTGGACGAGCGCAAGCGAGCCCGGAGCGGGGGTGCGGGGGACGGTCTCGGTCATCTCAGGCGGGTCCGATCTTCATGGTCTACGTCACCAGTATACGCATTTGACAAGTGATGGTCGATGCGGTAAGCTGTCACCAGTGAACCACGTTAGGTGGTGATTCAAACGGAGGAATCGCAATGTATGGAAATTTGATCGTCGAGATGGCCCAGGTTGCTGAGCAGGAGCACATGCGCGACGCTCTCATGGCACAGGCTCGCGCGCACGCGCGCAGGGCGCGTCGCCGTGAGCAGGGGCCGGGACGGATCGGGCGCGCCTGGATGGCGTTCCGGGCGCCACGCGACGCCGTCCTCGTCTACCGCCGCGCCGCAGACGCCGCGCCAGCCGACCTCACCCCGTGCGTGGACTGCTAGTCCGCGCACGGAGACCCCGCGGGAGTCGCCGCGAAACGCGATACCCGAGACGAGATACACGATCTCGTTCCCCGATCCACGCTGACCTCAACCGGCGCATAGGTCGACGTGCTTCGCGGAGAGAATGTTCGCAACCGCGCTGATCAACCTGGCGCGGCCGAGCGCCCCGCTGTTGACGGCAGCCACCAGCGCGGCTGCGGTTGCGGCGGTGAGTGACGCCACCTGCGCGGTCGCCGCGGTGTACAGGACCTCGTCCGCACCGGCAGCGATCGCGGCGACGACAGCTCTCGGCACCGAGTAACCGATGTTGGCGAGCGCGCCGGCGGACAGCGAGTCGGTCATCACCAATCCCTGAAACCCGAGCTGCCGGCGCAGAACCGTGGTCATGACCACTGGCGAGATGCTTGCGGGCAGGGTCGACAAACCCGGGACGGTGGCGTTGGCGATCATCACCACCCGCGCCCCGGCGGCGAAAGCGCTCTTGAACGGGACGAGGCCGGCATGCTGCAGCACGGACCACGGCTGGGTTGTGGCGGGCGCCACGTCGGTGTTGCCGGAAGCCTGCCCGAGCCCGGGGAAGTGTTTGACGACCGGTGCGACGCCGCCTGCCTCGAGTTCCTGCACGAAGGCGACGCCGTCGGCCGCGGCGATGCCGGGGTTGAGGCCGAATGAGCGTGTGCCGTCAGGGTCTCGGTTGTTCGGGCCCACGCCGTTGTCGAGATCGAGCACGGGCGCCAGGTCCATGGTGATCCCGGCGGCGTGCATGCGCTGAGCGACGCCACTGACCAGCTGGCGAATTTGAGCGGGCGACATCGTCGAAGCCATCTGTCGCGCCGAGGGCAGCGAGCCGACCAGGTTCGCCATCCGCTGGACGGCACCCCCTTCCTCATCGGTCATCACAAAGGGCGCGATGCCGCCGGGCGCAGACGCCGCAAGGGCATGCAGGCTCGTCGCCAGGTTTGACGGTGCGGACGAACCGAAGAGAATCACGCCGCCGGCGCCC
The DNA here is from genome assembly GCA_963756075.1 of Candidatus Dormiibacterota bacterium. GTDB lineage: Bacteria > Chloroflexota > Dormibacteria > Aeolococcales > Aeolococcaceae > Palsa-851. The sequence goes on from CAVWMH010000007.1 coordinate 49,411, forward strand.
GCGGCAACCTCGGCGGTCACCGCTGCGACGTCGCTTTCGCTGACCGGTACCACCAGGGTCTGCTCCGCGAGACGGGTGAGGCTCCAGGTGGCCAGCACCGATTCGTTCGTGCAGACATTCGGCGTCGCCGTGGGCGTCGGGGAGCTGGACGCTGTGACGGTCGGAGTCGGGGTCGTCGCCGCGCTCGGGCTCGCGGAGGTGCCCGGAAGCGCGCAACCGGCGAGCATCGACGTCGCCGCCGCGATGGCGATCAGACCGGGTGTTGACCGTCGCATGCGCGTTATACGTGCTGCAGAGGGAAAAGGAGCCGCGCCACCATTGCGGCACGCGGCAGAGTGCCGGCACGAATCACGGAGCGAGAGCATGAAGTTTGGAGTGGTGCTCCCGGGTGGGACGGCAACGCAGCAGCTCGATCAGGCGATCGTTGCAGAGGACTCGGGCTGGGACGGCGTGTTCGTCTGGGAGGCCGCGTATGGCGTCGACGCGTGGACGCTGCTGGCGGCGATGGCCGCGCGAACATCGCGCGTGATGCTCGGGACTATGCTCACCCCGCTGCCATGGCGGCGTCCGTGGAAGGTGGCGAGCCAGGTCGCCACGCTCGACCAGCTGTCCTCGGGGCGCGCGATCCTCACCGTCGGGCTCGGTGCGGTCACGACTGAGCTGCCGCTCACCGGTGAGGTCATCGACCTCCAGATGCGGGCCGCGTACCTCGACGAGGGCATCGACCTGATCAGAACGCTGTGGGAGGGTGGGACGACGTACCACGGAACTCACTACCACTACGAAAGCAACCGAACCGATCTCAATGAGGTCGCCCGACCGGTGCAGGAGCGCATCCCGATCTGGGTGGTCGGCGTGTGGCCGAGGCCGAAGTCGATGCGGCGCGTGCTCCGCTGCGATGGCGTGGTGCCTCAGATCGAGATCGCCGGTCGCGCGGGATCGCCGGCGGACGTGCGCGACCTGCGCATCTGGCTGGCCGAGCGCGGACGCGATGACATCGACGTGGCCATCGATGGCGAGACGCCGGCGGACGACCCGGCGGCGGCCGAAGCGAGCGTGCGGCCGTGGGCGGACGCGGGCGCGACTTGGTGGCTCGAGACCCGATGGGAGATGCCGCACAACAGCGACGAGCGCATGGCCGACATTCGACGACGTCTCACGAGCGGACCACCGGCCGTCTGAGGCCTGGGCGACTCGGCCCACGCGTCGGAGGATCTGCTCAGGGCGTCGAGAGTTGCGGAGCCGCTGTCGAGTTGATGGCCTCGCCCGAGACCTCACGTAGGGTCCGCCCGCTCGACCGCACGTACAACCAGGCGGCGGTGAGGACCACCACTGAGACAAGCAGGACGATCCCGATCGCCATGGTGGGGACATTGACCAGCTTGAGCCCGGACACGAGCAGCACCGCGGCGAGCGCGCCACGCAGGAAGGCCGTCGGCGCGTAGGAGGAGACACTCGCCCCGATCAACACCCCCGGGATGCTCCCGATGAGGATCGACAGGGTCAGGCCGAGCTTGAAATCTCCGAACAGGATGTGGGCCAGAGCCGCCGAGCCCACCATCGGGATCGCCTGGGCAAGGTCGGTGCCGACCATCTGCGAGCCACGCAGACGTGGGTAGAGGAAGAGCAGCAGGATGATCACCAGCGTCCCCGATCCGACCGAGGTGATGCCGACGATGAAGCCGATCGTCGCGCCGATCGCCAGCGTCGGCGCCCTCTTGATGCGCAGCTTCTCGTCCACTCCCCGCGAGGTGCCGTTGCGGTGGTCCAGGAACATCTTCACGAGCAGTGCCACAACCGCAAGCAGGAGGACAGAGCCGAGCGCGACGCTCACGATCGTCTGCACGCCGGTGCCATGGCCGATTGATTTGACGAAGATGACGCCGAGGAATGCCGATGGGACCGAGCCGAGCGCGAGCCAGCCCGCGAGGTTCCAGCGCACCGTGCCCCGCCCCGCGTGGACGGCGGCCCCAACGGGCTTCATGATCAGCGACGCGACCAGGTCGCTCGAGACGGCGGCCAGCGGCGCGATGCCGAAGACCAGGACCAGGATCGGGGTCATGAGCGCGCCGCCGCCCATCCCGGTGAGGCCAACGGCGAAACCGACGATCAGGCCGGCCAGCGCGACAAAGAGATCGATGTGCACCCCGGTCGTCCCCCCTTCATTCCCTGCCCGACGCTCGCCCCTGCCGCGTTTGACGCTATCAAGTACTTTGCGGGATCGCGGCTGCCGCGTCAAGTTTCGATCGGATTCGCGCCCCAACGGCGCCGGGGTGATCGGATCTAGCCCCAGACCTCGGCAGCGGTCTCCACGATGAGACGGAGTTTGGCAACCTCCTCTTCGTAGGTCAGCGTATTGCCCTCGACGGTGGAGGAGAAGCCGCACTGCGGCGACAGGCAGAGCTGCTCGATCGGGATGAACTTTGCGGCACCGTCGATCCGGCGCTTGAGCTCGTCCTTGGTTTCGAGGGCGCCGCGCTTGGTCGTCACCAGGCCGAGCACCACGTACTTGTCGTCGGGCACGTACCGCAGCGGCTCGAAGCCACCGGAGCGCGCGTCGTCGTACTCGAGGAAGAACCCGTCGACGCCGAGCCCACCGAAGAGCGCTTCGGCGACGAAGTCATAGCTGCCCTCCGCCGCCCACGAGGAGCGAAAGTTGCCGCGGCACATGTGCGTCGTGATGCGCATGCTCTTGGGCTTGGCGGCGAGGACCCGATTGATGTTCTCGATGTACAGCTCGTGCTGGTGTTCGCGGTCACCGCCGAGCGACGCGATCAGCTCTCGCTGCCGCGGGTCGTTGAGGTACGCGAGGCTGGTGTCGTCGAGCTGGAGATACGTGCATCCGAGATCGCCGAGGCGGCGTACCTCCTCGGCGTATGCGGCGGTGAGGTCGTCCCAGAAGCCGGCCATGTCCGGGTACACGGATTCGTCGATCGCCGCCCGGCCGCCTCGGTAATGCACCATGCTCGGCGAGGGAATCGTGAGCTTCGGCGTGACGCCGTCGCCGCAGTGGTCCTTGAGGAACTGGAAGTGGTCGGCGAATATGGTCTCGCCGAGCCGCACACGGTCGTTGATGCGCAGCGCAGCAGGCGCGAAATCCAGCGTGCCGGATTCGTTGAAGAACTGCACATGCAACTTCTCGTCGGCCTGGGTGACGCCGCCGAGCCGGTAGATGAAATCCATGTGCCACGCCGCGCGGCGGAATTCTCCGTCAGTCGCGGACTGCAGCCCGGCGTCGCGCTGCATCGCGATGACGTCGAGGATCGCCTCGTCCTCGACCTCACGGAGCGCAGCTTCCGTGATGTGGCCGGCGGCCCGCTGTTCGCGCGCCTGCATGAGCCGCGCCGGTCGCAGAAGACTCCCGACGTGGTCGGCACGAAATGGTGGCTCTGTGCGTCTGCTCATCGCTGGGTGCTCGTCGGCCGCTTGTCAGCGCGGTAGCGTACTCGATGCCGTATTTCCACTGCGCGCATGAGCCGGCGACGCCGGAGCGCGCGGATTCCCTAGGCTTGCCCATCGATGTCCGAGCCACCGTCTGAGCAAAGTCTCGATGAACGACGCGTCCCACAGGGCTGCCGAACCGGCGCATCCGCAATCGCGCGCTCACCATCGGTGTCAGCGTCACACCATTCGGGTTGTCGTTCGGGGCGGTGTCGGTCGAAGCGCACCTGAGCATCGTCCAGGTCTGTCTGCTGTCGTTGGTGCTGTTCTCCGGGGCATCGCAATTCGCGCTGGTCAGCATCATCGGCGCCGGCGGTTCGTACTTCTCCGCGGTGGGTACGGCGCTGCTGCTCGGCGTGCGCAACGGCCTCTATGCAGCGCGTATCAACGCGCTGCTCCGCCCAACCGGATGGCGGCGGTTTGTGATGGCAGAGGTCACGATCGATGAGAGCACCGCGATGGCGGTGAGCGAATCGCGATCCGGTCACTCGGGCCGAGCGTTCTGGTTCACGGCGCTCAGCGTGTACGTGCTCTGGAATGTGTCGACCGTCGTCGGTGCCCTGGTGGGCAACGCGCTCGGCTCGCCGGCGACGACCGGTCTGAATGTCGCAGGACCGGCCGCGTTCATCGCGCTGCTCGCCCCACGTCTCACCTCCGTGCGCATACGCATCATCGCGCTCGGATCCGGAGCCATCGCGCTCGCCACCGTCCCTGTCGTTCCCATCGGCGCGCCGATTCTCATCGGCGGCCTGACGGCGGTCGCGCTCCTCCTGGTGGTCGATCGATGAAGCTCTGGATTGCCGTGTTGATCGCGTGCGCCGGTTGTGCTGTGTTGAAGCTCGCCGGCTTCGTGGTCCCATCGCGGCTCCTGGAATCGAGCGCCGCTCGGCGGATTCTCGACGCCCTGCCGGTCACCCTGCTGAGCGCGCTCATCGCTGTCTCGGTATTCGCGACCGGCAATCACCTGACACTCGATTCGCGTGCCGCCGGCCTGGCTGTCGCACTGATTCTCGTCGCGATTCGGGCGCCGTTCCTCGTCGTGGTCGTCGCCGCGTGCGCGACCGCAGCAGGAGTGCACGCCCTCTGATCCCAGGGCCGCAGGGCGCCGCCCAGTGGCATGTGGCGGCGCGTGAGGTTTCGCGCATGATCGCTGCATGGACGCCGAAGGATGGCGAAACGCCATGCGCGACTGGGCGTTACCCGACGCCATCCTGGCGGCCGCACCCGAGTCGCCGTGGGGGTTTCCGGTTGAACTGTTCCGATCGCGCGCCGAGCTGGCGACGCCGGGAGACCTGACGTTTTCCAACCGTCGCGCCCGGGACGCCCTGCCCGCGGGCGGCACCGTGCTGGATATCGGCGTCGGCGCGGGTGCGGCGTCGCTCCCGCTCCGTCCTCGATGCTCGCTGATCGTCGGTGTCGATTCGTCGGCAGCGCAACTCTCGGAGTTCCGACGCCAGGCGCACCGTGCGAAGGTCGCGGTTCGCACCATCACGGGCGAATGGCCGGCTGTGTCGAGGCGGTCGCCGGTCGCCGACGTTGTCGTCTGCAACCATGTCGCGTACAACGTCGCCGACCTCGCGCCCTTCGTCCTGGCGCTGACGGCCCATGCGCGCCGGCGTGTCGTCATGGAGATGACCAGCCGGCATCCGACCGCGTGGATGGCCGACCTCTGGTTGCGGTTTCACGCGCTGCGCCGGCCGGCTCGACCCGACGCCAACGACGCCGTCTCCGTGATCCGTAGCCTCGGCCTCAAAGTTCGCCGGCACGCCGAGGTGACGCCGGGCCGCGCCGGTGGTTTCGCGCACCGGGAGGATGCCGTCGCATGGATACGCCGCCGCCTCTGCCTTGACGCGACCCGGGATGCGGAGGTGGCGGCGGCGCTGGGCGAGCGTCTGACCCACGACGGCGGGTTCTGGACGGTCAGGCCCCCAGTTGAGCCGGTGGTCACGGTCTGGTGGGACGTGCGGCCGGAAGGCGCGGAGTAGGGTGAAGTGGTGCATGACCACAGGCCCGACGGGGGGCACCCACAGCACATCCCGGCCGACACGGATCAGGGACCGCTGGTTGCTGCCCTCTGCCTCATCGGTCTCTTCATCGCGGTCGAGGTCGTCGTCGCGGTCCTGGCACGGTCGCTCGCGCTGCTCTCCGATGCGGCGCATATGCTCACCGACGTCGCCGCCCTCGGCGTCTCGCTGGTCGCACTGCGGCTGGCCCAGCGGCCGCCGAAGGGCGGGCTGACCTTCGGCCTCAAGCGCGCAGAGGTGCTTGCGGCCCTGATCAGCGGCGCCACGCTTCTCGTGCTCGCGGCGGTGCTCGTGTTCGAGGCCGTGCTCAGGCTTGCGACGCCCCTCTCCGTGGAGGGCGGTGCGGTCATCGCGATCGCCGTTGCCGGCATCGTGGTCAATGTCGCGGTCACCCGTCAGCTCTCCCACGCAAACCGCCGAAGCCTGAACATCGAAGCCAGCTTTCGCCACATAGTCACCGACCTGTACGCGCTGGTCGGGACCCTGATCGCAGGGATCGTGATCGTCGCAACCGGCTTCGAGCGTGCCGACGCCATCGCGTCGGTGGTGGTGGCCGGCCTGATGGTCTACGCGGGCGTCCGGCTGCTCTGGAAGGCCGGCCGGGTGCTGCTCGAGGCCTCGCCGGCGGACCTCGACCCTGAGGAGATCGGCACGGCGCTTGCCGCGCATCCGCACGTGGTCAACGTCCACGACCTCCACGTCTGGGAGCTCACCTCGGGCTTTCCGTCGCTCTCCGCGCACGTGCTCGTGCACCCGAGGGACGACTGCCACGCGATCCGCCTCGACCTGGAGCGTTTCCTCGAGGAGCGCTTCCACGTCGAGCACACCACCTTGCAGGTGGACCATGCCCCGGCTGAGTACCTCCGGGTCGAGCGGCTGGTGCCGGATCGAGACCGTTCAGCCCACTGAGGGCTCGGGCGCCGCGGCGATCGCGGCGCAGTCGGCGCAGACACCAAGCACCGCGAAGTGGTACGGGCGCAGCTCAAACCCGAGGCGTCCCTTGGCGCCCTGGGCCATCGCTTCGAACAGGTCCTCCGGCGCCTCCATGGTCGCTCCGCACACCTCGCAGACCAGGTGCCCGTGCGCCTCGGTGGCCAGGTGGTAGGTCGCGGGCCCGTGGCCGAGATGGGTGTGCACCACGACCCCCAGCCGCTCGAGCTCCTCGAGGTTGCGATACACCGTGGACGCATGGACGTCCGGCGCCAGTGTCCGGACGGCGACGAGCAACTCCTCCGCGGTCGGATGGTGTGCGCCCTTCACGAGCGCGGTGAGCACCAGGCGGCGGGCGGTGGTGACCCGTGATCCGCCATCGCGGAGCTGGGCGACGAGTTCGTCAACCGTGCTGGTCATGCTTCAAGGATAGCCGCGGCCGGCCGCCATCGCCGGGACGACGCATTTGGTTACTGGACGCTGTTGCGTGCTGGTCGCGTTTTGCTACTCTGGGTGGGCTCCTGACGTTGAAGGAACATGAGGAGGAAGCCAATGGCCGCGACGGCGTCTCGACTGGCCCGGATCCGCGGCGCGCTGAGCCCTCGGGAGTGGGGACGGGTCGGCGGCATGGTGGGGTTCATCATCGGCCTGTACGTCGTCGGCTGGGGCGTCTTCATCGTCGCCATCCTGCCCGAGCACTCCAAGTTCCTGGGTATCGGGGTGGCGGTGACCGCCTATACGCTCGGCCTCCGTCACGCCTTTGACGCCGACCACATCTCGGCCATCGACAACACGACCCGCAAGCTCATGTCCGAGGGCAAGCGTCCGCTCTCGGTTGGCTTCTGGTTCTCGCTCGGCCATTCCTCGGTCGTGTTCGCTTTGGGGATCGGACTCACGTTTGCGGCGCGGGCGATCATCGGTCAGCTCAGCAGCCCGAACGCGACCGTCGCGACCTTCGGGGGGATCATCGGCACCCTCGTCTCGGGCACGTTCCTCTACCTCATCGCCATCCTGAACCTCGTGATCCTGGTTGGGATCGTCAAGGTGTTCCTCGAGATGCGGCGCGGCCGCTACAACGACGAGGAGCTCGAGCAGCAGCTGAACGCGCGCGGGCTGATGACGCGCTTCTTCGGCAAGCTCATGCGGTCGATCCGCAGCCCCTGGCAGATGTACCCGGTCGGCGTGCTCTTCGGTCTCGGGTTCGACACGGCAACCGAGGTCGCGCTGCTCGCCGCAACCGCCGGCGCCGCGACTGCGGGACTTCCGTGGTACGCGGTGCTGAGCCTGCCGATCCTCTTCGCAGCCGGCATGGCCACCCTCGACACGCTCGACGGCTCCTTCATGAATTTCGCCTACGGGTGGGCGTTCTCCAAGCCGGTTCGCAAGGTCTACTACAACATCACCATCACCGGGCTGTCGGTGGTGGTGGCGATGCTCATCGGGACGATCGAGATCTTCGGACTCCTGGCCGCCAGGCTCAACCTCTCCGGAGGCTTCTGGGCCTTCATGTCGAGCTTCAACATCAACGAGGCCGGCTTCATCATCGTCGGACTGTTCGTCATCACGTGGGCAGCGGCGCTCGCCATATGGCGGTTCGGGCGTATCGAACAGCGCTGGGAACGCGCTGCGGCGCGGCAGCGATCGCGCTGACGCGCGCTACTCGGTCGTGATCGCGCGAAGGATGTCCACGCGTGATGCGCGAATCGTCGGGAAGATTGCGGCGACGACGCCGAAGACTCCCGCGATGATCGCGTAGAGGATCAGGTTCGTCCCGGGTACCGCGATCTCCGTGATCCCCAGGTCGTGCAACGAGCCGCTCACCGCAACGCCGAGGCCGAGGCCGACGCTCAGTCCGAGCACAGCGCCGAGGAGCGAGATGATCACGGATTCCCAGCGCACCATTGACCGCGTCTGCGACCGCGTCATTCCCAATGCTCGCAACAACCCGATCTCCCGGGTTCTCTCGAGGACGCTCAGGATGAGCGTGTTCGCGATCCCCAGGACGGCGATGATGATCGCGAACGCCAGGAGCGTGTAGATGAGGTTGAGGAAGCTGTCGAGCCCCGCCCCGACGAACGAGCGATACTCGGAGCGGCTCATCGCCATCAGCAGCGGGAACGCCTTGACATCCTGGTGGAGCGCCCTTTCGGCCTGACTCGGAGACACCCCGCCCGCGGCGTTCGCGAGGACGATCGCGTCTCGCGCGGTGGGCACGTTCGGCTCCATCGTGGCGAGTGAGACGACGTAGCCGCTCACCAGGGCGTTGGCGGTGTAGATGCCCCCGATACGGATGGGGACACTCCCTCCCTGCGGGAAGTTGAAGGTCACGAGCTGACCGAGGTGCACGTTGGAGGCGGTCGCCTCCGTGGAGTCGACGATGGCCGTATTCGTCGCCGCGATCGCTGATGCCGTCCCCGACACCATGGAGAGCGCCAGGACACTGCCCAGGTTGGCCGGGTCGATCGCGGCGATGCCCTGGGAACTTCCACGGATGAGCACCGACGTGCCACGCACCTCGGTCACGTCCCGCAAGCTCGGGTCCTGCGCCAACGCCTGTGCGGCCTGGGTGTTGAAGTCCGGGCCCTGGGTGAACACGATGAAGTCCGCCCGAAAAGCGCCTTGGATTGCGTCGTTGGTGGACACGCGAACCGAGTCGGTGAGCACCGCCACACACGTGACCAGCGCGAGCCCGATCATCAGCGCCGCGGCGGTCAGCGCAGTGCGGCGCGGATTGCGCCGCGCATTCTGACCCGCGAGTATTCCGGCCGCTCCCCGCGAGTGCGCCACCGGCCACCCGAGCACCGTCGCCACCGGCACGACCAGCACCGGGGCAAGCAGCGCAACACCGAGGAAAACCCCGAGGAAGCCGGCCCCGATGAGCTGCAGCTTCAACCCCGCCGACGTGAACAGGCCGGTCACCAACGCGGCGCACCCGAGGACGAAGATGATCAGACCGATGGCGATCCGGCGCCGCGGCAGCGGCTGGGTCTCGGGGAGTGCCTCTGCCAGAGCGGCGACCGGTGCGATGCGCGTGGCGCGCCGTGCGGGGAGCGTCGCGGCGATGACGGTGACGATCGTGCCGACGAGCACGGCAACGATGAACGTGCGGGGAACCAGGGTCACGCCGCCCGTGGACGCGGAGCCGAAGACCGAGAGCAGAGCTCGCGCGATCAGGATGCCAACAAAGAAACCGAGGATCGACGCCACCACCCCGGTCACCGCCGCCTCCACAAGGACAGATGTCATCACCTGGGCCCGAGTGGCACCGAGCGCGCGCAAGAGCGCCAGTTCGCGCGTGCGCTGAGCGACGAGGATGTTGAACGTGTTGATGATGAGAAAGCTGCCCACGAACAGCGAGATGAAGGCGAAGACCAGGAGCGGGGTGCCGATGAAGGTGCTGATGGTCGAACTCGGTGCTCTGCTCCGCTGCGGCCGCCGCCTGCTGTCCTGTCTCTGCCACCGCATAGCTGGGCAGCGCCGCGGCGAGACGCTCGCGCAACACGACGTCGGTGACGCCGCTCTGCGCGCTCACCAGGATGCTGTCGTACTTGTTCTGGGCCTCGAGGACGCGGTTCGCCGTTGACTCCGTGAACAGCGCGATGGTGGCCCCGGCCAGGTTGTCAGAAGTTCCGTAGCCCGCGACGCCGGTGATCGTGAAGTGCTCCTCGACTCCTCCCAGGAACACGATCGGCAGGGAGTCGCCAACCGCCAGACCGTTTTTCGCGGCGGTGCCCGCGTCGATCACGACGTCGGTCGGCCCTTGCGGCGGCGTGCCCTTGCGGAGGTGATACGGCGAAATGTTGGCGTCGGTGATCCAGTTGGCGCCGAACGTCGGTGGCCCGTTGCCACCGATGGACTTGCCGTTGTGGCCGATGAGGGTGGCGCCCTCTCGGAAGATGTTGCCGACGGCATCCTTGACGCCGTCGACCTTCCGCACCGTGGACAGCAGCGACGTCGGGATCGGGTGATTCTGTCCGCCACCGATGCCGCCGGAGTCGCCGGCGATAGGACGTCCGTGGACCGTCACCGCGACACCGGCATTCGCTGTCGCGAAGATGCTCGTGAAGGTCGCGTTGATGGTGTCGGTGAGGATGAACGTGCCGGCGACGAATGACACGCCGAGAATGACGGCAATGGTGGTGAGCGCCAGCCGGAGCTTGTGGGACAGCAGGCTTCGCAGGCTGATGCCGAACATGCGTCAGCGCCGCATAAGGGGGTCAGTCACCGAGATGGCGCATGACGTCGAGCACGCTGTCCGCAGTCGGTCCGTGCATCTCGCTGACGACGCGACCGTCGGCGAGGAACACAACGCGATCCGCGTGCGCGGCGGCGAGCGGGTCGTGGGTCACCATGATGATCGTCTGCCCCAGCTCCGTGACGGCGTGCCGGAGAAAGTCGAGGAGATCGGTGCTCGCACGCGAGTCGAGGTTGCCGGTCGGCTCGTCGGCGAAGATGATCTCCGGCCGGCTTGCGAGTGCGCGCGCTGCCGCGACGCGCTGCTGCTGCCCGCCGGAGAGCTGATTGGGACGGTGCTTGAGCCGGTCACCGAGACCGGTGATACGCACCACCTCGGCGAGCGCTGCCGCGTCGGGCTTCGTTCCGGCGATGGTGAGCGGCAGCACGATGTTGTCGAGCGCGGAGAGCGTCGGTACCAGGTTGAATGACTGGAAGATGAAGCCGACCCGCACGCGGCGCAGCATGGTGAGCTGGCGATCGTTGAGGCTGCCGAGTTCGACGTCGCCGATGTGAACGGTGCCCGAGGTCAGCCGGTCGAGTCCGGCCAGGCAATGCAGCAACGTCGATTTGCCCGACCCTGACGGCCCCATGATCGCGCTGAACCGGCTCTTGTCGAACGCGATGGTGATGCCGTCCAGCGCGCGAACCATCGCATCGCCCTTGCCATATTCCTTGACGGCATCTGTCGCGCGAGCGGCGAGGGGGCGCGCCTCCGACGCCGCGGTCGTTGCGCCTGCTGTGGTGATCGCCGCCATCGGGTGAAAGGGTAGACGAAGTTCGGGTTCGCGCCGACGGCCGTATCATGTCGATCCGTGGGGGACACGGAAGGGGGATCGAGGCTCGAGGTCGGCGATCCGCGCCGGACGCAGCTCGGCCGCGCAGCAATTGGGACGCTCGCCGTCGCAGCGATCTTCCTTGTCTTTGCTCTCGCCGTCAAACAAGTTCGCGTGCTGGATCACCACGCTCCCTGGCGGGATGACCCGTACGACGCAGTTGTGTCCTTCGTCGTGTTCTTCGTCCCGCTGACGGCTGCGCTGGGGATCGTGAGAATCTCGCTCTGGCGCAGCACTCTGCCCCTCCCGCTCGCGCGGGTGACCACCGTGATGCGTGGAGGTCGGGTGCTCATCGGCACGATGCTCCTCACCGTCCTCTCGGACTGGACCAGCGTCGCCCTGCAGGGGAATCACGCTCACCTGAACGGCACCACCGACGTGGACATCGCGCTCCTCGCGGTGGTGACACTGCTGGTGATCGCCGCGGGAGCCGTGCATGTGCGAGCTTCGCGTCGTGTCCGTGACCTTCACGATCGATCGCGCGGGACTGATTGGTTCACCGACCTCGTCGCGGCCGTCGAGCTCCATGCCGGTCGGCTGGGTCCGCTGAAGGTCCTCGGTGTTCAGGCCGCCCGCGGGCTCGATCGCCAGGTGGTTGGTGCTTTTCGCCGGCGTCCGGTGACCGCCGCAGTCGCCTGCGCATTGCTGTTCGGCGTCCTCCTGGCCCTCAACACGTTGCTCCGGGCCGGCGCGGGACCGGCCGTCTGGCTCGACGTCGCAGTGGGGGGCAGCGGGATGTTCGCGTTCCTGGTGGCGGCGGGCGCATATCTCGGCCTGGTGGGAGCGCACCGCCCGGCGGTGGGCACGCGCCGCCGGATCATCGATGCGGCGGTGATCGGATGCGCCTCTGTTCCGGTGGCGCTCGCCTTTCGCGAGTGGCTCTGGTGGATCGCCGGGGCCTCGTCGGGTGGATCCGATCGTCTCGCCAGGTTGCTCCTCACCGTGGCGGTGGCCATTGCAGTGATCGTCTTTGCGAGCGAGGCCGTCTTCCGGGTGCACCCCACCCGCACGGCCTGAGCGTCCCCGTCCCGGGAGCGCTTGCTAGAGTGGATTGGTGACCGCGGCCGAACTTCCCATCGGCGAGCGGAAGGCGCAAGCCGTCGAGGAGATGTTCGACCGGATCGCGCCTCGCTACGAGCTGGTGAACCGTGTGATGACGCTCGGCCTCGATGCGGGGTGGCGGCGTCGAGCGGTGCGCGAGCTGCAGCTGGAGCCGGGCGCGCATGTCGTCGATCTCGGGTGCGGGACCGGCGATCTCTGCAGGGTGCTCGGCCGGGCCGGGCTCCGGGCGGTCGGAGTCGACATGGCCGCGGGGATGCTCGCCAAGGCTCACACCTCGGCACCGCTTGTCCGCGCCGACGCTCTGCGGCTGCCGATGGGTGACGCGACGGTCGACGGCGCGATCAGCGGTTTCGCGCTGCGCAATGTGGTCGATATCGCCGCGTGCTTCCGCGAGGCGGCGCGAGTGATCCGTCCCGGCGGCCGCGCCGTCTTTCTTGAGGTGTCGGAACCTCCGAGCCCGATCGTCCGCCGGCTCCACGCGCTGTACTTCCGGCGGATCGTCCCGATGGTCGGTGGGCTGCTCTCCGACCGGCGCGCGTACGCGTACCTGCCGGCGTCGACCGCGTATCTGCCCTCGCCGGCGGACCTGCTTCGGTTGCTGACCGATGCCGGATTCGCACGCTGCCGGCGTGTCCAGCTCGGTGCCGGCGCCGCGCAGCTGCTGATCGGAACCCGGCGATGAGCGTGGTCCGCGCGGCCCCGGACCTCCACGCCGCGGCGACCGAGCGCGACCTCTTCGAGTGGTATCGCGATGGGAGCGGCGTCGTCATCCAGCACGGCGACTACGGGCTTGCCGCCGCAGGCACGTCCGGCTCGATCCCCGTGGCCGAGGGTCCAAACCACGTCGCGCGCGCTGCCTCCCTTGCGCAGGAGGCTCTGGAAGCGACGGCCGGGACCGGGATCGTCATGGGCGCCCTGCCGTTCGAGGGCAGCTGCGACGCGATCCTTCGCGTGCCCGAGCGCGTGATCCGCGGAACGCCCTTGCACGGCGAAGCCGCGCCGCCACCCGGGTGGGCGATCACCGCACTGGTCCCCGACCCCCTTCCGGTGGAGTACGAGGCCGCGGTGGAGCGCGCGCTCGAGGCCATCGACGCCGGGGAGGTGGACAAGGTGGTGCTGGCGCGAACCCTGATGGTGGAGGCCGACGCGCCGATCGATCCACGTCTGGTCGCCCGCCGGTTCAATGCCGAAGAGCCCGGGTGCTTCGTGTTTCTGGTCGCGCTCCCCGGTGGCGTGTCCAGCCTGGTCGGAGCCTCGCCCGAGATCGTCATCCGCCGCGACGGGCTCATGGTGTCCAGCGATCCACTGGCCGGGACCGCTCGACGGTCTCCCGATCCCGTGCGAGACCAGGAGATCGCCCGCCAGCTCCTCGACACCGTGAAGGAACAGCGCGAGCACCGCCTGGTTGCCGAGGCGGTCGCCGATGCGATGACACCGTTCTGCTCGAACCTCGTGGTGGACCGCGAGGCGAGCCTGACATCGACGGCCACGCTCTGGCACCTGCATACCGCGATCAGGGGCAGCCTCAAGCCCGATGCGCCCGATGCGCTGACCATCGCCGCCGCGCTGCACCCGACACCGGCCGTGTGCGGGACCCCGCGCGCGGCTGCCGCCGCGTTGATCCGCCGCCTCGAACCCTTCGATCGCCGCTTCTTCGCCGGCCTGGTGGGCTGGGTCGACGCGCGCGGCGACGGCGAGTGGGCGCTGACCCTCCGGTGTGCCGAGGTGTCCGGTGCGACCGCGCGACTGCACGCGGGGGCGGGGATCGTGGCCGGTTCCGAGCCGGCCGCCGAGGATCTTGAAACCGAGGCCAAGTTCGGCGTGGGGTTGCGCGCCCTCGGGGTGGAGCCGGCGCCGGTCTGACCCGGCCTACCCGCCGAGCGCCGCGGACACCGCGCGCGTCACCTGACTGCGCAGCTCGACAGCACGCCGGCGGTCCACCCGAACCCTGACCACCTGCACCCCGCCTGCGCTGACGGCCTCGCGGATCGCGGGCAGCAGCACGCGAGCGCTGTCGACGGTGCGAACGCCGGCTCCGGCGGCCCGGGCGATCGCCTCGAGATCGAGCCGGTGCGGCGTCCCGAACAGCAACTCGAACTCGTCGTTCGGGAGCGATGCCTGCGGAAGCAGCGAGAAGATGCCCCCGCCGCCGTTGTCAACGATCACCAGTACGGCGCCGGGACCCCGCCGCGCGCCCCAGAGGAACCCCGACGCATCGTGGATCAGCGAGAGGTCGCCGAGGAGCGCGTAGGTCGGACCGCTGACCTCAGCGACCCCCAGCGTCGTGGACACCAGTCCGTCGATGCCGCTGGCGCCACGATTGGCCAGAACTCGCAGGCCGTCGCGCGGGCGCATGTACATGTCGAGATCGCGTACAGGCATGCTCGACCCGGCGAAGAGCACTCCGCCATCCGGGATCGCGGCGGCGACGTCGCGTGCGATCCGTCCCTCAAAGGGCTCGTCCCACGAGTTCGAGGAGCGCGTCGACACTGTTGCGCACCGTTCGGTCAGCCTCGTGCCACTCGTCGAGCCATTGCGGTCTTGTCGCGGGCAGCGACGATGTGGTCGCGCGCAAAGCGGCGGCGATGTCTGACGGATCGTCGTTGACCGTCAGCGCGGAGCGACGATCGGGATCGGCCACCAACGCATCCGGATCGATGATGAGCAGGCGGTCGGCACGTCGGACCAGCTCCTGCACTCCGCGCGAGGTCGGAGTTGCACCGACCTGGATGACGAGATCTGGATGGTGTCGCTCCTGGAATCCCGCATCGGCGGCGAGCAATGCACCTGCGGCCAGTACGCCGCCGTGGCCATCGCATCGAAGGCCGGACAGTGGCTCGGCGAGCAGTGGCCAGCCTCGCTCGGCGCACGCCTCGACAAGTCCGGCGGGCGGCACCCGAAGGCGCCCGGCGACAACGGCCACCCTGTGGCCGGCACTCGCCTCGCGGAGGAAGGCGGGGACGCGAGTCGGCAGCGGCTCGGTGGAGGTGACTGTCGTGTCATCAGCTCGAGAAGCCTCGATCCCACCGCCGCTCGGCACGAGCGGTTCGCGAAACGGCAGGTTCAGATGCACCGGGCCCGGTGGACGAAAGAGAACGCTCTGGTCGATGGCCCGCATACCGATGAACGCCCACCGGCGACGTTCGTGCTCGCCTGCGACTGGCACGCCGGAGTCACAGAACCACTTGACGAAGCCGCCGAAGAGATGCTGCTGGTCGATCGTCTGGTTGGCGCCGACGCCGTGGAGCTCGGGCGGGCGGTCGGCGGTCATCACGATGATCGGCACGCGCGCCATGAAGGCCTCCACCACGGCCGGAAAATGATTCACCGCAGCCGTGCCCGACGTGCAGAACATCGCGACAGGTCGTCCGGATGCCAGGGCGATGCCCAATCCAAAGAAGGCCGACGAGCGCTCGTCGATGTGCACGTGCAGGGTGATGCCGGGATGTCGTGCTGCCGCCAACGCGATGGGTGTCGACCGCGACCCCGGGGTCATGCACATGTGCGCCACACCGCCGCGCACGAGCTCATCGACAAGAGCTGCCACGCAGGACAGGGCAATGTCGCCCTGGGTTGGCTCGGTCATGCGGACGCGAGCGCGCTCATGTCGACGCGCGGGCGTCGCGGCACGAGCCAGCCGTCGATGGGCACGAGCGGATCGGCGACGACATCCGACGCGAGCAGCAACGCCGTGCCGGCGCCGTGCGCGAACGGCGCATCCGGCAGCGACGCTGCAAGCGCGACCACGGCGGCGAGCCCGACCGACGTTTCGAGTGCGCTGGACGCGATGGCCGGAGCGCCACTCTCCTCGGCCGCCTGGAGCGCCGCGCGGACACCGCCGATGCGCTGGGGTTTGAGCACGATGGCGTCCGCCGCCTCGAGCTGACGGAAGCGCCGCGCATCGGCCGTGGTCCTGATGCACGCTTCCGCGGCAACCGCGATCCCGGCACGCAGGCGCAGCGCCGCGAGCTCTTCGAGCGACGCCACCGGATCCTCGACCAGCTCGATGTCGAAGGGGGCGAGGCGCGCCATGTTGTGGATGGCGCTGTCCACGTCCCACGCGCCGTTGGCATCGCAGCGAATTCGCACCCCGGGTCCACACGCGGACCGGACGGCGGCGACCCTGTCGACGGATTGATCATCGCCGACCTTGACCTTGATCGTCGCGCACCCCGAGCTCAGCGCGAGCGCCGCCGCGACATCGGGCGCCAGCCTCGGGATCATCGCGTTGACGGGGACTCGATCGCGCACCGCAGCCGGGAACGCAACCGTCGCGGCCTCGAGCGCCGAATGCGCTGCGGCATCGCGTTCCGCGTTGCTCCAGCTCGGCAGTGGCGAGCACTCACCCCAGCCCGCGGAGCCTTCGATCAGGTAGCCGCTGCGCGTGGTCACGCCCATGACCGGGTGGCGCAGCTCGACGCTGAAGGGCAGCCGCCTCACGACGCGAGGAGCGCTCCGGCCAGCACGACGCCGAACACCAGCTGCAGGCGGGTGATACCGATCAACGCGGGAACGAGCGCCCTGCCCTCGGCGCTTCGAGCGACGCGCAGCGGCGCGTATGCAAGTGGAATGGTCAGCAGCGTCAGCACGACGAGCCACGGAAGAGCGCGCGTCAGCGCCCCGACCGTGGGCAGCAGCACGGCGACCACCACCACTGCGACGAGCAGGGCGCGGCTCCGCGGTGCCCCGAGTCGCACCGCCAGCGTGCGCTTGCCGGCCGCGCTGTCGGTCGGAATGTCGCGCAGGTTGTTCACCATCAGCAGCGCGCACGCGAGCAGCCCCACCGGGACCGCCAGCCAGAGCACGCTCGCGTCGAGCCTGTCCTGCTGCACGAATGCAGTGCCGCATGTGGCAAGGAGCCCGAAGAACACGAACACGGAGACCTCACCGAGCCCGCTCGCGGCGTAGGGTCTCGGTCCACCCGAGTACAGGACCAGCGCGAGCACGGCAAGCGCGCCGGCTGCGATGAGCGCCGGGGTCGTGATCAGGGCGAGGACGATACCGGCGACCGCGGCGATGCACACCATCACGATGGCCGCCGCCGCTACCGCCCGGGGAGGCGCCAGCCCCGAAGCCACCAGCCGTCGTGGTCCCACCCGCGCGGCGGTGTCGACACCGCTGACGCCGTCGAAGTAGTCGTTGGCGTAGTTGACCGCGATCTGGAGCGCGATGGCGACGACCAGGGCAAGCAATGAGCGCGGGATCGAGACGGCGTTCCGCCCGGCCCACGCCGCGCCGACCAGGACGGGGACGATTGCCGCGACCAGGGTTCGCGGCCGCGCACCGATCCACCAGAGGGCGAGCGGACCCGGCCTGGGTGCCGCCTCGGCGATCACGGTCGGTGCGGGAACTTCGCGAAGTCGGGTTTGCGCTTCTCGACGTACGCGTCGCGACCTTCCTGCGCCTCCTCGCTCATGTAGAAGAGGAGCGTGGCGTCGCCGGCCAGCTGCTGGACGCCGGCGAGACCGTCGCTATCGGCGTTGAATCCCGCCTTCAGCAGGCGCAGGGCGAGCGGACTCATCTCGAGCATGCGGTTGCACACCGCGACGGTCTCCTCTTCGAGCTTCTCGAGGGGGACAACTCGGTTGACCAGGCCCCAGCGCTCGGCCGTGACCGCATCGTATTGCTCGCAGAGGAACCAGATCTCCTTGGCACGCTTGAGGCCGATGGTCCGCGCCAGCAGCCCCGCGCCGTACCCGGCGTCGAACGAGCCCACCTTCGGCCCGGTCTGTCCGAAACGTGCGTTGTCGGCCGCGATGGTCATGTCGCAGACCAGGTGGAGGACATGTCCGCCACCGATCGCGTACCCCGCCACCATCGCGACGACCGGCTTGGGCAGACGCCGGATCTGAACCTGGAGGTCGAGGACGTTGAGGCGTCCGATCCCGGCCGGATCCCGGTAGCCGTCATCGCCGCGGACGCGCTGGTCACCGCCCGAGCAGAACGCCTTGGTTCCCGCGCCGGTGAGCACGATGACCCCGATCGCCGGGTCGTCGCGCGCGAGCTCGAAGGCGCGCGCGAGCTCGAAGAGCGTCGTCGGCCGGAACGCATTGCGCACCTCGGGCCGGTTGATGGTGAGCTTGGCGATGCCGCCGGCGGTCTCGTAGCGAATGTCCTCCCACTCGCCGGCCGCGACCCACTCCACGATGGCATGCACCTCGCGCTGAACTCGAATCGATCGCTCTCGATGGTAGCCCGCCAGGGTCCGGGCGGGCGGCGGCGTACGCTCGCCGCATGACCGGCCCAGCTTTCCGCCGCGCCCTGCGCGCGGGCGATGTCGTCGCTGTCGCGAGGACGCCGGGCCCCAGCTGGCTGTCGATGCTCCGGCATGTCCGCGATGCCGGAGCAGCGTTGCTTCCGATCGATGTCCGCCTCTCGAGACGCGAGCGGGCTGCGCTGATCGGCGCGGCGCAACCAACGCTTGTCGCCGACGAGGAGGGTGTCCGTCGCGTCGAGGGCGTGTCCATCGATCCCGCCATCGCGCTGGTCGTCGCCACCTCCGGCACGTCCGGTCGGGTCCGTCTCGCCGAGCTTCCCACCGCCTCGGTGGAGGCTGCGGTGGTTGCCTCAGCCACGGCCATCGATGCTCGAGCGGAAGACCGATGGCTCTCCTGCCTGCCCCTGGCGCATATCGGAGGGCTGCTCGTGCTCGAGCGCCACCTGCTCCTCGGCGCCCCGGTCAGCTTCCGGCGCCGCCTCACCCGCTCTGCCGTCGCCGGGCTCCACGACGCGCGCTTCACGTCGCTGGTACCGACGCAGCTCACCCGCCTGCTCGACGCGGGCGCGGATCTCGGCCGGTTCCGGGCGATCCTGGTCGGCGGGTCAGGCGTCGGTGGCGAGCTCACCGGCCGAGCTGCTGCAGCCGGCGCGCGCATCGTGCCGACCTACGGGATGACCGAGACATGCGGCGGGGTCGTCTACGCGGGGCAGCCGCTCTCGGGCGTCGAGGTGCGCGCCGCGCGATGGGGCGAGCTGCTCATACGGGGACCCACGCTCATGCGCGGCTACCGGCTCGATCCCGAAGCGTCGGTCGCCGCCTTCGAGCCAGGCGGCTGGCTGCGCACCGGAGACGGTGGCGAGGTCGAGCAGGACGGGACCGTACGCGTTTTCGGAAGGCTTGCGGACGTGATCGTCAGCGGTGGCGAGAAGGTCTGGCCGGCCGAGGTTGAGGCAGCGCTCGCGAGTCACCCGGACGTCGCGGCAGTGCTCGTGTCGGGGACACAGGATCGGGAGTGGGGTGAGCGCGTGGTCGCGCGTGTCGTCCCGCGACAGCGTGCTGATCCGCCCACGCTCGGCGCACTCCGCGACCACGCCGCCGCGACCATCGCGCGGCACAAGCTGCCGCGCGAACTCGTCGTGGTCGAGCGCCTCGATCGCACCGCGCTGGGAAAGGTTCGCCGGCGCTGAACGCTCAGGAGCTGCGAGCAACGTATCGAGGCGGCTCCGTGTCGGACCCCGCGTCGACTCGATCGACGAGCTCATCTCGGACGAGCTTGTCCAGGTGTGCCTGGACCGTCCACGCGGCGAGTGGATACACCTCGACCGGATATTCCGCATAGAGCGTCGGAACGAGGTCGATCGGCGTGAACGAGGGCCGTCCTCGTGACGCGGCGAGGACCTGCGCTTCGCGTTCCAACCGGTGGGCGATGTACTCGGCGATCAGCGCGCCGGCGTCATCGACGCGCTCGCCGTGCCCGGGGAGGATGGTCAGCGGCTGCAGCGCTTGAACCCGCCGCAACGACTCGATGTAATCGGACATGTCGCCCTCACCGGGATGGACCACGGAGGTGGTGCCGTTGAGGATGTGATCGCCGCTGTAGAGCGTGCTCGTCGCCGGATCGAAGAAGCACAGGTGGTCGCGAGTGTGTCCAGGGGTGTGGACGGCGATCAGCTCGACGTCGCCGCTGCGGATGACCTCGCCATCGACAAGCGGCTGCCCGTTCTCGTCTCCCGCCGACGGGTCGAAGCTGTGCACGGTCGCACCTGTCTGCCGGGCGAGGCGCAACGCGAGCGGGCGGTGGTCCGGGTGTGAGTGGGTGAGCAGGATGGTGCCGACAGGGCCGCCGCGGGCGCCGGCTGCGTCGAGGATCGCCGCCAGGTGGTGGTCGTCGTCGGGACCCGGGTCGATGCAGACGACTGCTGGGCCGCCCACAAGGTAGGTGTTCGTCCCGCGTCCGGTGAATACCGACGGGTTGGGTGCGAGCACGCGGGTCGGGGCCTCGTTCATCACGGCGTGCCCCGCTCATGCTGGAGCCCCATCCATGCGGCGACGATCTCGGGGGTGATCTCGGTCACCTCGATTGGGCGCATTCCCAGCGTTCCCAGGATCGCTTCGACGGACCCGAGCCGGGCGAACTCGTGGCACATCATCCGCGTGGGCGGCATGATCGCAGGGAACTCGAGGCTGAGCATCGACTCGGGCCGGTGCCATCCACCCTCGACGGCCTCGGCGGCATGCACTCGAACCTCGCGATCGTCAGGAGCGGCGAACCCGAAGAATCGCGTGTCGTAGCGGCGACCCTCGCGTGGCGGTGTGATGAAGTGCCCGATGTACACGAGCTGCTCAGGCGCGATCACGAGCTCGTGTTCAGCGAGCACCTCGCTGAGGCTGTCTCCCGCAAGCAGCCGCGACCGCGCGGCACGGATACGCTCCGCGAGGTCCGCGGTGTCACTGCCCGCGGCGGCGCCCCCGATGAGGATGCCGACCTCCTCGAGCACCTCGCGAACGCCGGCAACAGCGTACGCATCGTCACCGGTCCCGTCGGCATCATCGACGGCCCCACCCGGGAACACGAACGCCCCCGCCGCGAAGCTGCTCCGCTCCGGACGGCGGAGCATGCAGACCTCGACGCCGCCGTCGACATCTCGCAACAACGCGACCGTGCTCGCGGGGATCGCAGAAGATGTGCCGGACCCGGCCATCCACGCATGGTATGGGTGCTGGGACCGAGCGCGACTCCGTTGTCGAACGCGACACTATCGCGTCCCATGTCCTCCCATCTCGACGTCGCGCTCGAGCTTGCCGATATTGCCGACTCCATCACCACGGCGCGCTTTCGTGCGCCGGATCTGCGCGTTGACACGAAGTCCGACAGCACGCCGGTGACCGACGCCGACCGCGCCACCGAACAGGCACTTCGGGACGCGTTGCAACGCCTCCGACCCGGCCAGGAGATCGTCGGCGAGGAGTTCGGCGGGACCGGGGAGGCGGAGTGGCGATGGATGCTCGACCCGATCGACGGGACCGTCAACTATGCGAACGGGGTCCCGGTCTGGGCGACATTGATCGCGCTCATGCGCGCCGAGCGCGCGGTGTGCGGCGTGGTCTCGGCGCCTGCGCTCGGCCGGCGCTGGTGGGCGGCGACCGGCCAGGGCGCGTTCACGGACTCGGGTGAGCGCATCCACGTTTCACGGACGCCGACGCTCGAGGACGCCTACGTGTCGTGCACCGACGTTCGCGACTTCACGACCCGTCGCGGTGAGCGGGGATTCCGCATCGTGCTGGAGCGAGCGCGAGTGATCCGCGCGTTCGGGGACTTCTGGTCGCACATGATGGTGGCCGAAGGCGTGATCGATGTCGCCGTCGAGGCCTGGGTGAACCCGTGGGACGTCGCCGCGACCCAGGTGATCATTGTCGAGGCCGGCGGGCGGTTCAGCGACTTCGACGGCGCCGAGCGGATCGACTCCGGGAACGTGATCACCAGCAACGGCCTGCTCCACGACGAGCTGGTGGCGCTCATGGGGGATGCGACCGCCGGCTAAACGAGACTGAGTTTCATGTAGACTTCCGTCTCATGAAATTTTCGACGTCTCCACCGCACTTCATACTTGGCCCGGATAACGGCGACCGGGCTCGGGCTGGTCGCGCTGATCAGCGCGTGCGGCGCGACCAGCGGACAGCCTTCAACGGGCACCATCGTGGTCGTTGCCGCCGAAAACGAATACGGCGACGTCGCTGCCCAGATCGGCGGGAAGGACGTCTCGGTCACGTCGGTCGAGAGCAACCCGAACACCGATCCGCACACCTACGAGGTCAGCCCAAGCGTTGCCGAGAAGGTTGGGGCCGCCCTCGTGGTTATCCAGAACGGCGTCGGCTACGACAGCTACATGACCAGGATCCTGTCGGCGTCACCGAGCCAGACTCGCAAGGTCATCAACGTCCAGCACCTGCTCGGGCTGCCCGGACAGCACCCCCAACCCGCATCTCTGGTATGACCCGACCACCATGCCGAAGGTCGCCAACGCCCTGGCTGCCGACTATGCGGCGCTGAAACCGGCTGACGCCTCGTATTTCACCGCGAATGCAACCCGGTTGATCGCGTCACTCGACCCGTGGCTTCAGGCCCTCGCGAGCTTCAAGTCGCGGTACGCAGGGACTCCGGTCGCCACCACGGAGCCGGTCGCGGACTACATGCTCCAGGCGGCGGGCGCCGACAACCTGACACCCTTCAAGTTTCAGGCCGACATCATGAACGGAGTCGACCCAGCACCCCAGGACGTGTCGCTCGAGACGAGCCTGTTCACGCAGCACAAGGTCAAGGTGCTCGTCTACAACCAGCAGGTCACCGACACGCTGACGCAGAAGTTCATCAGCGCCGCGCAGTCCGCGAGGATCCCGGTCATCGGGGTGTACGAGACGATGCCGACGCCGGGCTACAACTACCAGTCGTGGATGCTCGCGGAGGTCACTGCGTTGCAGAAAGCCGTCGCAGACGGTATCTCCACGCAACACTTGTAGACATGCAGCGCCCCGCCGCCACCGGTTCGGACGAGATCCTCGCCGTCGACGGCGTCAGCGTCACGCTCTCCGGGCGCGAGATTCTTCATGACGTCAGCTTCCGGATCAGCGCGGGCGAATTCACGGGGCTGATCGGCTCGAACGGTGCCGGCAAGACAACGCTGCTCCGGGTCATCCTCGGTCTCATCAACCCAAGCGCGGGTACGGTTCGCGTCGAAGGCGGATTGCGGCGTCAACCGCTGATCGGATACGTGCCCCAGCGGATCACGCTCGACCCCGACATGCCGCTGCGGGCGCGCGACCTGGTCGGCCTCGGCATCGACGGTCAGCGGTTCGGGCTACCGTTGCCATCGTCCACGCGGCACAGGCAGGTCGACGAGATGCTCGCGGCCGTCGACGCAACGCGTTTCGCGGAGTCGCGCGTCGGCAACCTGTCGGGTGGCGAGCAGCAGCGGATCCTCATCGCCCACGCGCTGATCAGCCGTCCGCGCCTGCTGCTCCTCGACGAGCCGCTCGCCAATCTCGACATCGGCAGCGAGCAGGAGGTGGTCGAGTTGCTGGCGCGAATCGCGAGGGAGCAGCAGATCGCCGTGCTCATCTCGACGCACGACATGAACCCCTTGCTCCCCGTGATGGACCGCATCGTCTACATCGCGAACGGCCGGATTGCGACGGGGACGACGGCGGAGGTCGTCTCGAGCGAGTCGCTCACCAAGCTGTACGGATGCACGTCGACGTCATCCACGTTCACGACCGCATCCTCGTGGTTGCCGGACGCCGCGAGGAGGCGCTGCAGCACGGCGGTACCGAGTCGATCGTCGAGCTGGTGTGAGCGGTGCCCGGCTTCCTCTCGCCGCTGATCGAGCCGGGATTCTTCTCCAACCGCCCGTGCAGACCGCGCTGCTGGTGGGTGGCGTGGTCGCGGTCGGTCTCGGCATCGTCGGCACGTTCACGGTCATGCGCGGCCAATCCTTTGCCGGACACTCGCTGGCCGACATCGGCACCGCCGGTGGATCGGCGGCCGTTCCTGCTCGGGATAAGCCCGCTCTTCGGATTTGTCGCGATGAATCTGATGGCAGCGGGTGTGATGGAGTGGATCGGTATCCGGCGGCCACGGGGACGCGACCTCGCGACCGGAATCGTCCTCGGTGCGGCGCTCGGGCTCGCGGCGTTGTTCCTCTACCTGGACACGACGGCGTCGAGCACGACCGGGGCGACCGTCAACGTTCTCTTCGGGTCGATCTTCACGCTGCCCCCGTCGCATGGTCCCGATCATCGCGATCTTCAGCGTCGTGGCGCGTGGGCACCGTGCTGCGATGTACCGGCCGCTGATCCTCACGCTCGATCAGCGCCGACCTGGCAATGGCGCAGGGCATCCGGGTTCGCCTGGTGGGTATCGGTTACCTGGTCGCGCTCGCCGTGGCGGTGTCGCTGTCCGCGATCACCATCGGAGCGATCCTCTCGACGGCGCTGCTCATCGGACCGGCCGCCACAGCGCTGCGCATCACCAACCGGACTGGTCGCGCCGCGCTGATCGCGGCGGGCATCGGGGTCATCGCCACCTGGCTCGGCGTGCTCCTCGCGTACGACTCCTATTACTGGTTCCCAAATGGCGGCGGGTGGCCGGTGAGCTTCTTCGTCGTCACCCTGATCTTCCTGGTGTATCTCGTTTCCCAGCTTCGGTTTCGCAGACGCGCGGTTGCACAGCTCCGCTCGCCCGCAGCGCAGGCACCCTGATGTTCTCGGGTCTCATGCTCACCGCCTGGGAGTCCGCGACGATCGTCGCCGTCGTCGCCGGTGTGGTGGGGTTCTTCATCGTCCTTCGCGGGTCGGCGTTCGCTGCGCATGCGCTGCCCAACGGCGCCTTCGCCGGGGCGGCAGGAGCAAGCCTCGTCGGCGTCGACGCGATCGCGGGCCTCGCCGCGTTCTCGATACTCGGCGCGCTCACCATTGCTGCTCTTGGCCGGCGAGCGCGCCACGATGTGGCGACGGCGTTGGTGATCGTTCTGATGCTCGGCCTGGGTTCGCTGTTCCTGTCGCAGACCACCGAGTACGCGCCGCAGATCTATTCGCTGCTGTTCGGCGAGGTGCTGGGGGTGAGCAGCAGCGAGCTCCTTCCGATCAGCGTGATCGGCCTGGTCGCGATCGCCGCGATCCTGCTCATGTACCGGCCGCTCCTGTACTCGTCGGTGATGCCCGACGTTGCCGCGGCGCGAGGCGTCAGCAGCCGGCGCATGGAAGTTGCGTTTCTCCTGGTGGTCGCGCTGACCACCACCATGGCGGTTCCGGTCGTCGGAGCCCTGCTCATCTTCAGCTTGCTGATCAGCCCCGCCGCCGCGGCTCGCTCGTTCACAACCAATCCACTCGGCGCCATGGGACTTTCGGTGATCATCGCGCTCGCCACGGTGTGGTCTGCCATTGCCCTGTCGTATCTGTCGAATCTGCCGATCGGGTTCTTCGTGGGCTCGATCGGAGCCGGCACGTACGCGACGGGGCGGGGGTACTCGGCGTGGCGGCGCAACCGTCAGGCGTCGCCACGGCCATCCAGCCAGACTCTGCAGCACGGCATGGCGGGCTAAGATCGGCCGGTGTCACAGGATCCCCGGGTCGAGCGCTCCCGTCCCTTCGGGTTGATCGGTGCGCTGATCCTCGCGGTGCTCGCCGCCGCGTGCGCGTCGGTCGCCGCAGCGGGGCCTGTGCCGGTTCGTGTCGGGGCGATCTTCCCGCTCTCCGGCAGCACCGCGCCGGGCTCGACCGACGAGTATCTCGGCGCAACCCTCGCCGCGCAGATGATGAACGCCGACGGCGGCATCGCCGGCCATGCCATCTCCCTCGATGTGCGCGACGTCGAGGACCAGGGTCAGATCCCCGCCGCGGTCGCGAGCCTTCGCGCCGACGGAGTTGCTGTCGTCATTGGCGCATACTCGTCACAGCTCTCGATCCCGGCCGCGGCCGCCGTGTCGGCCGCCGGGATGGTGTACTGGGAGACTGGCGCGGTGGCCGATCGGGTGACGGGGCAGGGGTCGCCACTGGTGTTTCGCGTCGGTGTCAACGGCGCCGAGCTCGGCAGCAACTCCGGGAAGTTCATGCTCCAGGAACTGGTGCCGCGAATGGGCATCCCGATGAACAGGATTCGCGTGTCCTTCGTCACCGCCGATGACGACTACGGCCATTCCGTCGCGGACGCGACCCGGACCGCACTCGAGGCCGGCGGCGTGAGCATCAGCGGCGAGTCCGTCTACAACCCGTACACACCGGACTGGACACCGGTGATACAGGCGCTGGTGGCGGCGAAGCCCGACATCCTGGTGCTGTCGTCGCACATCCAGGACGGCATCGCGTTCCGGCGGGCGTTTCTCGCAGCCGGGCTGCAGGTGAAGGTGTTCATGGGAACGACCATGGCGCAGTGCGACCAGGACTTCGGCAACGTGCTCGGGTCGGCGGCGGTCGGTGTCTTCGCATCCGATCGTCCGCAGGGAGACTTCAATCCGAGTGTGCTCGATCCGCAGGCGCACGCCCTGTACAACCGATTCGCCGCGCTCTGGAAGCAGCGCACCGGCGAGGCGGCCCCGGACGAGGAGGGGATAGCCGGCTTCAGCGCCGCCTGGGTGCTCGTGGCCGATGTCCTCGGGCGGGCAGGGGATGGGAGCGCCCAGAGCATCGCGGCCGCAGCGCGAGCGCTTGATCTTCCGAGCGGCAGCCTCCCCAACGGCGGTGGTGTCCTGTTCTCGACGGCACCTGGCCAGCTCGGGCAGAACATTCGGGCGGCCGCGGTGGTGTGGCAGTGGCAGGCGCCCCGCCACAGCGTGGTGGTCTGGCCGCCTGTGTACGCGACCGGCCAGGTCAGGCTGGCGCTGTCAACGTCGTGATTGGCTGAGGGTCCGTCGAGGCATACTCGAACCATGGAAACAGCGACGTTCGGCGCAGGATGCTTCTGGGGTGTGGAATCGGTGTTTGAACAGGTCGACGGCGTCACGGCGACCAAGGTCGGCTACACGGGTGGTTTCACCCAGGCGCCGTCGTACGAGGACGTGTGCTCGCATCGCACCGGGCACGCCGAGGCCGTCGAGGTCACGTATGACCCCGCTCGGGTGAGCTACGACACGCTCCTCGACATCTTCTGGATGAACCACGATCCGACCCAGCTCAACCGCCAGGGTCCCGACATCGGCGACAACTACCGGTCGGTGATCTTCTTCCACTCACCGGAGCAGGAAGCAGCCGCGGTCGCGTCGAAGAAGCGGTTGGAGGAATCGGGGCGCTACCGGCGCCCGATCGTCACCGAGATCGTTCCGTCGGCAACATTCTGGGATGCCGAGGAGTACCACCAGAAGTACTTCAGCCGCAGGGGCATCGCCGCCACCTGCAACATCCCGGCCTAAGCCTCGGCGCCCTCGCGAAGGGTGGCCAGGACGGATTCGCCGTAGCGTTCGAGCTTGGCGGGTCCGACCCCCGGGATCGTCGCCAGCGCATCCGCGGATGCGGGCCGGCGGTGCGCGATCTCGGCTAGCGTGCGGTCGTGAAAGACCACGTATGGCGGCACCTCCGTGCGCCGGGCGACCTCCAGCCGCCACCTCCGGAGCGCCTCGAATCGCGACGCGACATCCGGCGTCATCGCCGGCGCGGGCACTGACGCTCCCGGCGCCTTGCGCCCACTGCCGCCTCGCGCGGGTCGCGCCGCGCGCACATCGACGTCAAGGGACTCCTCGCCCCGCAGCACCGCGGTGCCCCGAGCCGTGATCCCGAGGGTTGGCTTCTCGCCATGTCCGCGGCTGACGCAGCCGAGCTCGACGAGCCGCTCGAGGAGCTCGCGGATGCGCTCGAGCTCCCAGCCCCGGAGCGCGCCGAACCACTGCAGCTCGGTGACCCACGATCGCGATGCGGTCCACGCATCCGCGGAGCCACGCAGGATCGAGGCGATGCGGACACCGCCGAGATGGTTGTCGAAGCGCGCCACGCACGCGAGAGCCGCGATCACGTGGGCGGGATCGACCGGCGCATACGGCGCGCGGTTGCTGTCGAGGCAGTTGTCGCATGCCATGCAGGTCCGAGCCACGCCCTGCTCGCCGAAATAGTCGGCGATGCGTGCGTGCCTGCAGCCGCGAGAGCCGGCGTACTCCATGACCTGGTTCACGCGCGCGTATGCGTTGGCCTTGAGCAGCGCCTGCTCGTCGAAGTCGACAGGAGCCCCGGTCAGGCGTCGAATGGCGCCGTCGGGCTGGATCACCTCGGCTCGGCGGAGCAGGTCGAGCGCGGCGCGCGCACCGTTGACGGAGACGCCTCGTGCCCGCCAGTCGTCGATCGAATCGCTTCCCTCGCGGAGCAGCTCGCGGTACACGGCGCGGACCACGTTGCGCTCGGGGTATGCCTGCTCGATGAAGAACTCCTGCAACTGGCGGTCGGCAGGGCTGTACAGCAGGACGCATTCGGACGGTTCGCCGTCGCGCCCGGCCCGCCCGGCCTGCTGGTAGTAGTCCTCGAGGCTGCTGGGAAAGTCGTGGTGGATGACCCGGCGGATGTCCGGGAAGTCGACGCCCATTCCGAACGCCGAGGTGGCGACGATCGCCTGCAACCGGCCGGCTGCGAAATCCTCATGCACGCTCTGTCGTGCGTCTCCGTCCACGGCGCCGTGATACGAGGCGACCGCGACGCCCGCAGCCGCGAGCATCTCCGTGACCTCGTCGGTCGTGCGCCGGCTGCCGCAGTACACCAGCGCGCGGCCTCCTCCGGGGTGGACGAGGCCGAGCAGCGCGTCGCGCTTGTCCGCCGATCCGCGACAGCGGACGACCGACATCGTGAGGTTGTCGCGCACGAATCCCGTGACCCGCTCGACCGCAGCGTGCAGGCCGAGACTCGCCGCGATGTCCTCGCGGACTCGCGGGGTCGCCGTCGCCGTGAAGGCGCCGACCGGGGGCCGGCCGCACGCCGCGATGGCATCGCCCAGGCGCCGGTAATCGGGCCGGAAGTCGTGACCCCAGCTCGAGATGCAGTGCGCCTCGTCGACGACGAAGCGATCGACGGACAGCCTGCCGAGGTTGTCGAGGAAGCCCGGCGCACCGAGTCGCTCCGGCGCGAGGTAGAGGAAGCGTAGTTCGCCCTCGGCGGCGGATCGCAGGGATTCCGCACGGGTCGCGGCGGTCACCTGGCTGTGCACGCACGCCGCGGGGACGCCGAGCCCGTTGAGGCGCGCGACCTGGTCGACCATGAGCGCGATGAGCGGTGAGACGACGATGGTGAGCCCGCCGCCGGCGATGCCGGGGACCCAGTACGCGATGCTCTTCCCGGAGCCGGTGGGCGCCACGAAGAGCACGTCCGCGCGCGCCTCGGATGCGGCGACGACGTCGGCCTGCCCCGGCCGGAACTCCGCGAATCCGAAGGTCTGCTCGAGGACCGCGCGAGCCCGAGGCGAGGGCTCGAGCGGCATCAGCTCGCTGACTTCTCCAGCTTGAGCGCGCAGGAGTTCATGCAGTATCGCTGGCCCGTCGGCTCCGGGCCGTCAGGAAAGACATGCCCGAGGTGGCCGCCGCACTTCGCGCAGCGAATCTCCGTGCGCGGGATGACCATGCTCCAGTCGCGATGCTCCTCGACCGCGCCCTCGTTCAACGGAGCGTAGAAGCTCGGCCAGCCGGTGCCCGAGTTGAACTTGGTGTCGGAGCTGAACAGCTCGGCGCCGCAGCCGGCGCAGGTGTACACGCCCTTGTCGTCCACGTGAACGTACTGCCCGGTGAACGGACGCTCGGTGCTCGCCTTGCGAAGCACGGCGTACTGCTCGGGCGTCAGGCGCTGACGCCACTCATCGTCGGTGAGGGTGACCTTGTCGGTGAGGGTGACTTTCTCGTCCATGGTGCTTAGGTTTTACCCCGTTTCGCTGGACTCGACGCATACAGTGCGGCTGCAGCCGCGTGGGTCTCGGCGATATGGCGGCGGAGCGAGGCCGGCGCAAGCACCTCGACGTTGGCGCCCCAGCGCAGCAGGAAGGGTCGCATCTCGACCTCGCCGGCGACGTCGAGCCGCACCTCGACCCCACCGCCGGGCAGGTCGGTGCGCTGCGCGCTGGTGGGCCATGGGGTCTCATCGACCCATTGGCGGGCTTCGGGCGAGAACCGGAGCACGACGCGGTCGCGCACCGGCGCCCTGCCAGATCGCCCATGAGGCGCCGAGCACGGTGTCGATGTCGAAATCGTCCGGCACCGAGAAGGTCGACGGCAGCAGGCGCGCCGCCCGGATCCGGTCCAGGCGGAACGATCGAACCTCGCGGGACACCGAGTTCGCGCGCGAACACGTAGATGTGGCGTCCTTCCGCTGTCGGCTGGATGAAGTAGGGGCGGAGATCGCGCCGCGTCTCATTGCCTTTGGCGTCGACGTAGCGGACCTCGATCTCGCGATGGGTGACGAAGCCGTCGATCACCGTGCGTTCGACCTTGAGCCGCTCGGGGTCGGCCGGTTGCCGTTCCGCTGCCACCAGGGTTCGGCGCAGATACTCGCTCACCACCGGCACGCTCAAGGCGCGGGACAGGTGGGCGAGCGCGCCGACGAGCGCGGGATCCTGCTCGGTGCGCACCTGCTGGAGCAGGCGTACGGCCACGAGGAGGAGAGTGGCCTGGTAGTGGTCCAGCTGCAGGGGCGGGAGCAGACTGCCCTTGCCGATCCGCCAGCGACCGGCCGTTCTCCTCGACGTCGATGCCGGCGTTGTCGCGCAGCGTCGCCACATAGCGCTGGACGGTGCGAGCGTTCACCTCGAGCTCCTCGGCGAGCTGCTTCGTCGTCAAGCCCACCTCGGTCTCGCACAGACGCGCGAAGAGCTTGATGACCCGGAGCTCCTTCTCTCCCTTCTCGTAGACGCCTGGCACGGATCGAGCCTAGCGTTTCGGCTTCGACTCTGAGCCGATGTCGAGTGCGTAGCTCAGGAGCACCTGCCCGTCGGGTCTGACCCGAGGGCTCTGTCGGTTCGAAACCGAGCTCGACGTACAGATGCTGCGCGGCGGTCATGACCGGGTCGGTGTCCAGGGTCAGGAGGCGCTTGCCGTGGCTACGTGCGGCCTCGATGCTGGCGAGCATGAGGCGGCGTGCAATCCCCCGCCCGCGATGCTCCGGGGCGACCCCGAGCATGCGGACGTGCGCCTCGTCCGGTGCGAGCGGCTCGCTCGGCCCGGGGCCGATTCGCGACTCGAGCTCGAGGGTCACGGATCCCGCGATCACGCCCTCGTCCACCGCCGACGAGCACAACTGCGCGCTCGGCCCGTGCTGCCGACGTCGGCGACCCGCGCCAGGTAGGCCTCCCATCCCGGCGAATCGGGTGTCCGGAACTCGCGGTAGGCGCGCTCGGTCGCGTCCCCGACCGCCCGGTGCTCGGACGCCCGGAGCGGCCGGATCTCGATCTCGTCAGCCACGCACGAAACCGTACGCGACAGCCATCTGTCGTCGGGGCGGCGCATCGTCGGGGCATGGACACTGAGACACCGGGGCCGGTCGAGACCGATATCGCCGGTGACGGGCCGTACCTGCGTCGCGCGCAGGCGCTCCTCGCTGCGCGCTCCGAGCTCTTCCTCCGCGGTCCGGTACGTTCGCCGCGGCTCGGTGGGATCGCCGGCCCAGCCCAGGATCGAGCGGGGTCGCTGCTTCGCCAGGCGGGCCGGCAGCTCGCCTTGCCGCTGCCGCGCGAACGCAGCCGGCGGCGAGCCAGGATGGTGCGCTGATGCGCTACCTCGAGGACGGCTGCCCCGTGTACACGGCCACCGACCTGTGCGACTACCTCGCCTGCGGTCACCTCGTCACGCTGAAACGACGCGTCGCGAGCGGCGAGGTCATCCCCACCGATCGCTCAGCGCTGAGCGAGGTGCTGGCCGACGCTCGGAGCCGGGCACGAGCACCGGCACCTCGAGACGCTGCGCGCGAAGGGCCTGAGCGTCAAGGCATTCGAGGACGAGCGTGACCGGTATGCGAGCTCCGCCGGCGAGCTTCGCGCCCTCGAGGCCGAGACCGTCCTGGCGATGGCCGAGGGGTACGACGTGATCTATCAGCCGACGTTCTTCGACGGACGCTGGATGGGTCGCGCGGACTTCCTGCTCCGCGTCGAGACGCCGAGCTCCCGCTGGGCGTGGGGGTACGAGGCTGCCGACGCCAAGCTCGCCAGACGCGTGCGCGCCGAGGCGATTCTCCAGCTCTGCGAGTACTCGGCGCATCTCGAGCGCTTGCAGGGAAAGCCGCCCGCCTCGATGCAGGTGATCCTCGGCGACGGCATCCAGCATTCCTATCGAGTCGACGAGTTCTCCGCGTACCACGCAAGCGTGAAGCTCGACTTCGAGTCGGCGATGGTCAAGGACTCGGTCGCCACGTACCCCGACCCCGTTGCGCATTGCAACGTCTGTGGATTCGCCGCGCGCTGCGCCGCGCAGCGCAAGCAGGACGATCATCTGTCCCAGGTCGCGCGGATGCGGTCAGGTCAGGTGCTCGCGCTGAAGACTGCGGGCATCGCGACGGTGACCGCGCTCGCGACGGCGCCCGCCGATACCGAACCGCCTGCGCGCATGAGCCAGGCGACGTTCGATGAGCTGCGCGCCCAGGCAGCGCTGCAGCACAGAGGCCCCCACGACGACGGTGCGCCTCGACACGAGTTGCTGGACGCCTGGGAGGTCGGGCATGGATTGTGCGCGCTTCCGGCTCCGTCGCCCGGCGATGTCTTCTTCGACATGGAGGGCGACGGACTGGCGCGTGACGTGCCCCTCGAGTATCTCTTCGGTGTCGTCGACGTGCACGGCGCGTATCGAGCGTGGTGGGGTCACGATGAGGCTGGAGAGCGGCGTGCGTTCGAGGGATTTGTCGACTATGCGATCGCGCAGCTCGAGCGATATCCCGGCATGCACATCTACCACTACGCCGCGTACGAGAAGACCGCGCTTCGCCGCCTGATGAGCCGCCACGGCACTCGGGAGGAGGAGGTGGACCGGCTGCTTCGCAACGAGGTGCTCGTCGACCTCTACCGCGTGGTGCGTCAGGGAATCCGGCTGTCCACGAACTCGTATTCCCTGAAGAAGGTTGAACGGTTGTACATGCCCGCGCGCGCGGAGTCGATCGCGGATGCGGCCGGGAGCATGGTCATGTACGAGCGCTGGTTGATGAGTCGGGAGCACGGTGGTGACGGCGACGCCACGCTGCTCGAGGAGATCGAGAGGTACAACGAGCGCGACTGCGCCTCCACCCTGCTGTTGCGCGACTGGCTCGAAGCGCGTCGCATCGAAGAGGAACAGCTTCGAGGCGCTCCAATCGAGCGTCCACCCGTTGTCGAGCGCGACGTCGCCGAGGCGCTGCACGCCAAGATCCTCGCAACCCAGGAAGTCGCCGCTGCATTGGTCGACCAGGTCCCTGCAGAACCGGAGCAGCGCACCGGGGCGGAGCACGCGAGGTGGTTGCTCGCGCCGCTGCTCTCCTATCACCGGCGCGAGAACAAGGTGAGCTGGTGGCGCCATTTCGATCAGGTGGCGATGAGCCCCGAGGAGCTCGAGCGCGACACGTACGCGCTCGGACCGCTGGAGATGATCGGCGCACACGAGGAGGGCCGACGCATCATCGAGCGGTACCGGTTCGAACCCCAGGAACACCGCATCGGTCTCGGTGACAATCCGCTCGACCCCGAGTCCGACGCACGCTGGGCGCCGGTCGTCGGTGAGGTGACCGAGCTCGATTCGGCGCGCGGTCTCATCACCCTGTCGAGGACCGCGCGTCAGGCGGAGCGTGGGGCGGTGCGGTTTCTGATTCCGTCGACGCCCATCACGACAGACGTTCAGGAGGAGGCGCTGCTCGAGCTCGGTCGCTGGGTCGCGGCCCACGGGCCGGATGCGCCGGGGCAGAATCGCGCGGGTCGCGATCTCCTGCTGCGCCTTGGCCCGCGCCTGCGCCAGGGCGCCGCTGCCTGCGAACTCCGCACACCAGGCGAGTCCGCGTCGGAGGCGGCGATACGACTGATACTCGGCCTGCAGGACGGCTGCCTCCCGGTCCAGGGTCCGCCCGGGGCGGGGAAGACGCACATGGCCGCCCTCGCCGCACTCAGGCTCATCAAGCAGGGACGTACGCCGATCGGCGTCACGGCCGTCACCCACAACGCCATTCGCACCCTCCTGACAAAGATCGAGGAGCTCGCGCCGTCACTCGGAATGGCGGTTCGGATGCAGCAGCGGAAGTCGGACGGAATCAGCACCGCGTCCATCCAGGTCGCCCGGAGCAACGAGGTGGTTGAGGCAGCCGTTGCCGCCGCCACCGTCGACGTGGTCGGCGGAACGTCGTGGCTCTTCTCGCGCCCCGAGTTCGACTCGCGCTTCGACACGCTGATCGTCGATGAGGCCGGCCAGATGTCGCTTGCCGACGTGCTCGCGGTTTCGCGAGCTGCGCACAATCTCGTGCTCGTCGGCGATCCACGGCAGCTTGCGCAACCGCTGCAGGGGAGTCATCCGCCGGGTGTCGGCGTTTCGGCGCTCGATCACCTGCTCGGCGGCGACGTGACCATCGCTCCCGACCGCGGCGTGCTCCTCGACCTCACCTGGCGGATGCATCCCGCGGTGACCGCTTTCGTCTCTCGATCCTTCTACGAGGGACGGCTGGGATCTGAGCCGCGGACGGCGAACCAGGCCGTCGTCATCCAGGGCTCACCAACCACCGGGCTGCGGACGGCCTTTGTCGAGCACCAGGGCGACCGGGTACGCTCCGATGCAGAGGCTCGCCGCGTGCGCGATGTCATCGAGCAGTTGATGAGCGCGAGCTGGCGCGACGACTCCGGGCGCGAACGGCCGTTGTCGCTCGACGACATTGTCGTTGTCGCTCCGTACAACGCCCAGGTGGCCTGTCTGGTCGAAGCGCTTCCACCTGGCGCGCGAGCCGGCACGGTCGATCGTTTTCAGGGACAGGAAGCGGCGGTCAGCATCTTCTCGATGGCCACCTCGAGTGTGGAGGACCTGCCCCGCAACCTGGAGTTCCTCTTCAGTCTCAACCGTCTCAACGTGGCCGTGTCGCGAGCACGGGGACTCTCGGTGCTGATCTGTTCGCCTGAGCTGCTCCGTGCGCGCTGCCACACACCCGAACAGATGCGACTTGTCAACGCGTTGTGTCGCTTTGCCGAGATGGCAGATCCGTGGAGCGTCGCGCCGCCGGCCGCCGTTATGCTGCCGGCATGACCGGCGATTCGCTCAAGGACCGACTCGTTCGGTCGCTGGAGGCCGCGCGCGTCAAGGAGGCTGCTCTGCTCGCGCTGTGCGATGACGAACAGCCGCCCCGGGCGGGATCGTGGACGGCGAAAGACAACATCGCGCACCTCAACACGTGGCGCGAGCACGCTGTTCGTGCACTCGATGCCGCGCGTCTCGGCACGCCGTTCGAAGGGCCGGCCACCGACACCGATCTGGATGCGCGCAACGAGGAGATCTACGTGGCCCATCGCGGAGACTCCGCGGCCGCCGTTCGCGCTGCCGCAGGCGCAAGTTACGCGGCACTCATCGACGCGGTGCTCGCCTGCTCCGAGGCGGATCTGCTGCGCAGACGCCCCGGCAACGGCGGGCCGGTGTGGGGTGTCGTTCCGGGCAACGGGCATAGTCACGTCGCGCAGCATCTCTCGTACTGGGCGGCCGACAGGGGCGATCCCAAAGGCGCTGAGGACGCAGCAACATGGGGCTACACGGTCGATACAGAGCTCTTCCCCGAGAACCAGCCAGTCGCCGACTACAACTTCGCCTGCTTCTACGCGCGCAATGGCAACGCCGAGCAGGCCCTGCCACTGCTGCGTGCGGCACTGCGCTCGCGTTCCGACCTGCGCGCCTGGGCGCTCGAGGATGCGGACATCGAGCCGATCCGAGACGACCCTCGCGTGCAAAGTCTTCTCGGCGCCTGAGCGCGCGGACGTCAAACGCCGGGCGGCGTGACCCGGAGCCGGTCGATGAACAATCCTTGCAGTGAGCGACCGATGGGACCGCGTTCGTCGTAGAGCCTGCTGTGCGCGACGCCGACCCCGTGCGGGTCGACATCCGTGCTCGCGTCGAGACAGATCCATTCGCCCTCGGGTTGGCGATGCAAGTACACCGTGAGGTCGGTGTTGATGAAGAGGAACTGTCCCCACGGCAGGGCGGACGCCACGCCGTTGCCGAAGTCGGCGGCGGCGATGACGCGCTGCAGCGGCGTCGGTGTCTTCCCGGCAATCAACGGGATCGCGAGACGCATCCACACCGTTGCGGGCCCCTGTTCCGTGAAGGAGCCGCGCGCGTAGCGCATCTCGACACCGGTGCGGTGGAACGCGGGATCGTCACTCTCCGGAACATGCGCGACGGCGGAGTCCGGTCCCGGGAACGGCACTTCCAGCGGCGGCTGTTCGCCGAGGTCGAGATCGGCGATGCGCATGCGCCACGCCGTTGCGCGGCACAATTCGGTATTGCCGTCGGTGAGTGACGAGGTCAACAGCTGGACGCGGCGGCCCTCGCGCTCGATTCGCGCTGACACCTCCACCGGTCGCAGCGGAACCGGCCGGAAGATTTCGACGGTGGTACGGACAACCGCCATCGGCGCCTCGGTCGGGAGCGCCTCCATCACACTCGCCATCAGCGCTGCAGGCGGTCCCCCGTGCATGGCGGTGCGGTCCCACGGTCCTCGCGCGTGCTCGCTCGGCAGGTAGCCGCGTTTGTGGGCGGTGAACAGCGCTTCCTCCATGGAGGCATGGTGCATGAAGTCCGCGCGCGAGCGGAGCCGCACTCGGGTGGCCTGCTACGCTCCAGCGCAGTGGCGACACGGCGCACGACCATAGCGGCACGCGGCATGCGCTTCGACGCGCTCACCGCGGGTCCTGCAGACGGTGAGCTCGTCCTCCTGCTGCACGGGTTTCCGCAGACTGGGACGTGCTGGCACGACGCGCTGAACGCCCTCGCCGATGCGGGCTATCGAGCTGTCGCCCCCGACCAGCGCGGGTACTCCGAGGGCGCTCGTCCTGAGAGCGTCGAGGCCTACCGCGTCACCGAGCTCTCCGCGGACGTCCTCGCCATCGCCGCTGCGCTCGGGAGAGACCGCTTCCACCTTGCCGGACACGACTGGGGTGGCAGCGTCGCGTGGGCTGTTGCCGGCGATCATCCCCAAGCCGTGGCGTCGCTGACCGCCGTGTCGACTCCGCATACGGCGGCGTTGCGGCAGGCGCTCCGGGGACCGCAACAGCGGGTGCGGATGGCGTACATCCCCGTCCTCCGCCTGCCGTTGATTCCCGAATCGCTGATCGACGCCGCGGGCGGGATCGTCGCCGAGTCGCTGCTGACGGCGACGGGTCTCAGCCCGGCCCACGCGCACCGCGATGTCGTGGCGCTGCGCAAGGTCGGGCCCACCGGCCCTCTGAACTGGTACCGCGCGCTCGGCACCGAGCGGGCGCACTCAGCTCCGGTCGCCGTACCGGTGTTGCACGTATGGGGCGACCACGATCCCGTCTTCACGCGAGAGGCGACAGAGCTGACCGCCCAGCACTGCACCGGCGAGTACCACCTGCTGGAGCTCGAGGGCGGCTCGCACTGGATACCCGACGAACACTGGGGTGATGTCGCCGACCTCTTCCTCGAACACCTCGCGGCGAATCCGATCAAGGCCGGCCGCTGAGCCCGGTCGATGGGCGGCATCGAGGTCACCGGGACCGAGCAGCGGCGTTCCTGGCATTCCGTGGGGCTGCCCGGCGTCGAGCGGGTGCGGCCCGGGCTCTGGTCGATCCCCGTGCCGCTGCCGAACAACCCGCTGCGCTACGTCCTCGTCTACCTGCTCGAGCTGACGGGCGGGGCCGCGGTCATTGACACTGGCTGGAGCACCGAGGAGGCCTGGAGCGCGCTCGTCGCCGGCATGGCGGCTGCCGGTTACACCCCGGCTGACGTGCGGGCGATCCTCATCACGCACATCCATCCCGATCACTACGGGCTGGCGGGGCGGTTGCGCGAGGCCTCCGGTGCGTGGGTCGCGCTCCATCCGGCGGACGCCGCCCTGATCCCGGCTCGATACGGCCTCGGCATGGACCGGCTGCTCGAGAACATGGACGCGCTGCTTGGGGATGCCGGAGTGCCCGACGACATCCGCGAGGAGCTGACGGGCGCATCGATGGGGATACGCGAGTTCGTGGCGGCCGCCGAACCCGATGTGCTCCTCGAGGATGGCGCCACCGTGCCCCTTCCCGGGTGGGACGTCGTGACCCTGCACACGCCCGGCCATTCGCCCGGCCACGTCTGCTTTCACGATCGCGCGGGCCGGCTCCTCTTCAGCGGCGACCACGTGCTGCCACGGATCAGCCCGAGCGTCGCCGTGCATGTGCAGCAGCCGGTGAATCCGCTCGCGGATTTTCTTGACGCGCTGCGCGGGGTGCGCGACCTCGACATCGACGAGGTCCTGCCCGCGCACGAATGGCGGTTCCGGGGCCTCGATATGCGCGTGGACGAGCTCCTCGACCACCACCGACGCCGGCTTGACGAGACCCATGCGGCGATCAGCGCAGCGCCGGGGCTCACCTGCTGGGAGATCACGCTCAGGCTGCGTTGGTCACGCGACTGGTCGCAGATCGTCGGCTACATGCGGCGTGCGGCCGTGGGCGAGACGCTCGCGCACCTGGTGCTCCTCGAGAGCTCAGGAAGGGCGCGGCGCGACGGCGCCCTCCCGGTCCGATGGTTTCCAACGGGTGACATCTCAGGCCGATGATCTGACCCGGCCGGCAGACCCCGACCAGGTGAAGCTGATGATTGCTGCGACGATCGCCACGCCGAGGAGCAGGACCGCGACTGAGGTGAAGCCCCGTCCCGAGGCGAATACGAGCGATGGCAAGGCCACACCCAGGGCAACGCCGATCCCGCGTGCCATGTTGAGCAGCCCTCCAGCGGTTCCGGCGCGATGCGGGGGTGCCGCGGACATGGTCGCCGCGTTGTTGGCGGCGACAAACAGGCCCATGCCGGCACCCGCGATCGCCAGCGCGATCACGGTGACATCCGTTCGGCTCGCCGATATCGCCAGCATCGCCATCCCCATCGACGTCAGGAGCATGCCCGCGCCGGTCGGGACGCGCGGGCCGATCCGGTCGCGCATCGCTCCGCCGAGCGGCGCCACAACCGCCAGGGACACGGGGAGGGCGCTGAGCTCGAGCCCCACTGTGGCAGGACCGACGTGGAGCGACCTCTCGAGAAAGAAGGGGACCGCGACGAGGCAGCCGAAAAGGACCGCAGAGGCCAGGAGCGCGGCGATGACGCCGGCCACGAATGCAGGAATCCGAAGGAGGGTCGCATCCACCACGGACCCCGGCGCGCGCCGCTGTCGCGCCACGGCGCCGAGGACGAGGAGGGCGCTCAGACCGATGAGCGCGGGCTCGATCCACCCGGGCGTCCCCGCCTGCGCCGCGAACGACAGGGCCGCGAGCGTGGCCGCCGGCATGGCCGCGAGCATCAGGGTCCCGGCAGGGTCGATGCGGCTCTCCGGGTCGCGGTGCGTGCTCCTCGGGAGGAACAACCAGCCGAGCGCGAGTCCGATCAAGCCGATCGGGATGTTGACCACGAAGATGAGGCGCCAGCCTCCGAGCGCCGTCAGCGCGCCACCGAGAGCCGGTCCGACGCTGAGCCCGACCGCCTGAGCCGCGCCCTGCACGCCGAGGCCGGTGCCGAGCCTCGCGGCCGGCAGGACGTCGCGGATGAGCGCGTAGGAGTTCGCCTGGAGCATCACTGCCCCGATCGCCTGGACGAGCCGCGCGAGCACCAGGACGCCAAGCGAGGGCGCGAGCGCGCAGGCGGCGGAACCGGCGACGAAGATGCCGAAACCGTAGGTGTACAGCAGCTTCCGTCCCACACGGTCCGCCACCTTGCCGACGGCAGCGACGGTTCCTGCGAGCACGAGCACGTAGACGAGAACGACCCATTCCACAGCGGCGATCGATGCGTGTAGGTTGGTGCGGATGACTGGAAGCGCCGTGGCCACGATGCTCGCGTCGAGCTGGCCCATGAAGGCGCCGAGGCAGACCGTCCCGACCGCGAGCCACGGCGCGGCGTGCAGCGCTCGGATGCGAGCCGGCCTGGGCGGCTCGGTGAGCATCCTTCGAGAGACGCGGCGCGGCGCCTCGGGGTCAGCCACGCGAGGTGGGTCCTCTTCGCTCACCGCCCGCCTCTGCGACCGCCATGAGCACATCATCCAGCACCGCCGAGCCCTCGGCCGGCGGGATCGGCGGCACATGTTTCCACCCGGTGACGGAACGATGGTCGCCGAGATCAGATCGTTCCTGCGCTCGATACTGCGATCACGCACCTGTCCACGCGCCCGGGAGGCCGCAACCGTTGACCCAGCAGCGCATCCTTCTCGCTGACGACGAACCGCGCCTGCTGCACGTCGTCGGGCTGTATCTCAGCATGGAAGGATTCGAGGTCAGAGAGGCTTCGGATGGCACCGAGGCGATATCGATGCTCGAGACCGAACAGTTCGACCTGGCGATCCTCGACGTGATGATGCCCGGCACCGACGGTATCGAGGTATGCCGCCACATCCGCTCGCAACCCGCCACGCAGTCGATGCCGGTGCTCGTGTTCACATCGCTCTCATCCGACAAGGACGTGGAGCGCGCGCGGCTTGCCGGCGCGAATCATCTGATCACCAAGCCGTTCAGCCTGCCGGGTCTGGGCGCCGTCGTCCGGTCGTGCTTCGAGGATGCCCCTGCCCTGACCGGGTGATCGATCTGCTCAGGCGATCGCTCTGCTGAAGCGCCGGGCGCCGATCAGGACTCCGACCACCGCCAGCGCGGCCATGATCGCCAGGCCCTTGAAGACGTCCGGGTCCGCGCCGTGTCCGTTGAAGACGTCACGCGCGGCGGTCACCGCGTACGAGAGCGGATTCGCCTGCGCGATGTGCTGCAACCACTGTGGCGCGAGCTGGAGTGGCAGGAGGACACCGCTGAGGAGGAGCAGCGGCAGCGACAACGTGAAGATGAGCGGCGCGTAGGAGTCCTCGCTCTTCAGCGCCAGCGCCGCTGCATACGCGAGCGAGGACATGCCGAGGCCGATCAGCGCGACCAGTCCGAGCATGACGAACACGCCGGACACCGTCGGCTTGAGGCCGAAGGGAATCGAGAGCAGGAGCAGGATCAGCGACTGCACGACCAGGGTGAGGATGTCGCGCAGCGCGCGTCCGAGGAGGAGCGCGAAGCGGCTCACCGGCGTGACCCTGAAGCGCTCGATCACGCCCGCGCGCAACTCCGCGATCAACCCGAAGCCCACGCCGCTCGCGCCGAAAAGTCCGAGCTGGATGAGCAGCCCGGGCACGAAGACGTTGTATGCGCCACCGGACGGGAAACCGGGCGTCTCGGTCAGCGACTTGAGCAACGGCGCGAAGAGCACGAGGTAGAGCACCGGCTGGAGCACGCCGATCGCCACCCACGCGGGGTTGCGCAGGAACACGAAGAGATATCGCTGGAACATCAACCAGGTGTCTTTGAGCATCTTCATGTCGATTCCCTCCTACGCCGCGTCGCGCAGCGAACGCCCGGTCTGACGCAGGAACACGTCGTCAAGGCTTGGACGATTCAGCGACAGTGAGGTGAGCACGATGCCATCGGCGTCGAGCACGCGGATGATCTGCGGCATCGCTGTCTCACCCCTGTCGACGTAGAGGCGAACCAGCCCGTCGCCGGCGGTCGCCTCGCGGACGAACGACTGAGCCCGCATGAGCTGGAGCACGCGGTCGCTCGCGTTGTCGGCGCCGACCACCACCACGTCGCCGGCGACCTGCCGCTTCAGTGCGTCGGGCGTCCCCAGGGCGACGATCTTGCCGTGGTCGATGATGGCGATGCGGTCGCAGAGGGCGTCAGCCTCCTCGAGGTAATGCGTGGTGAGGAAGACGGTTGTCCCGGTGTCGCGGAGCTTGCGCACCTCGTCCCACATCCGGGCTCTGCTCTGCGGATCGAGCCCCGTGGTCGGCTCGTCGAGGAACAGCAGCTGAGGCAGGTGCATGAGGCCGATGCCGATGTCGAGACGGCGTTTCTGGCCGCCCGAGAAGGTCCGGGTCGGTCGGTCGGCGCAATCGGAGAGCTCAAGAGCCGTGATCAGCTCGGCCGCTCGCTGCTGCGCTCGCGACTTGGTCATGCCGTAGAGGCGGCCCTGCATGATCAGCTCCGTGCGCCCGGGGATCTCAGGCGCGCTGCTCCCTTCCTGGCTCACGTAGCCGATCTGGTAGCGCACCTTGGCGGGATCGTTCCGGAGGCTCGAAGCCGGCGACGGTGGCCTGGCCGCTGGTTGGAGGCAGCAGCGTTGAAAGCATGCGCAGCGTCGTCGTCTTGCCGGCGCCGTTGGGGCCGAGGAAACCGAAGATCTCGCCCCTCTTCACGTCGAGGTCGACTCCGGCCACCGCTTCCACCGCGCCCTTGCGCGATGTGAATGTCTTGCGAAGATCGTGGGTCTCGATCACGGCGTCTCCTCCCTGGTGGTGCGCGCCGCGTGGCCGTGTCGTGCCGGCTGCAGCAGCTTGGCGAGATGGTGTTCGCGGTGACGGTTGCGACGCTCGGCGTCCGCGGCATGCATCGCTTCGAAATGGGCTCTGATCAGCGCCTCGTTCCAGACGAGCGTGCCGGACTGCATGTCCGCGGTGATCGATCGGACCCACTCGATCTCGGCCGCCGCGAGCGCCAGCGCGTGTTCGAGCTCGAGGAGGACGAGCCTGGGGAGCCCGAGGTCGTCCTGGGCCATCTTGAGCGTGGCGTCGAGAGCGGTGACTCGTGCTCGGAGGCTGACGACCCGGCTGGCGAGCGCGGCCTCGGCCCGCTCCTGGGTGATGTAGCCGAGGAGACCGACCGCGACCCGGAAGACGGGGGTCTCGTCGACCGGGGTCGAGAGGAGATCGGCGAGCCAGTTCTCGAGCTCCTCACTCCCTTCCGCCGTGATCCGGTAGACGGTGCGCTCCGGTCGCCGGCCCTCGCGGCTGGTCTCGACCTGCTCGATGTAGCCCGCCGCCTCCAGATCCTCGATGGCCCGGTAGAGGGTGCGTGTCTTGCCCACCGCGTACGACTTGTGGCGATCTCTGAGGAGGCGCTGGATCTCGTAGGGATGGCACGGCTGCTCGCTGAGCAGGCCGAGGGTGGTCAGCGCCACCATGTCCTTGGGTTGAGTGCGCATCTCCATATTGCGCTGCGCACTATAGCACTGTGCAGGTGCAATCGAGGGCAGTCAGTCCTCGGGGTGCCGGGCCACCTCGTGGTGCTCCTGGAGGTACTCGCGGATCGCGATGAGCGCGGCGATACCGTCTCCGACCGCGGATCCGAGTTGCTTGGTCGAGTTGCGGCGGACGTCCCCGGCCACGAAGACACCGGGCATCGAGGTGGTGAACCCGCCCTTGTCATCGACAAAGCCGCGTGCGTCGAGGTCGACGCTGCCGCGGAGAAACGCGGTGTTGGGGTCGAGCCCGATGAAGACGAAGGCTGCGCGCGGGGTGACGACCTGCTCCTCGCCGGTGGCGCGGTCGCGGAGGCGCACGGATTCAAGCTTTCCCTTGCCGGTGAACTCGACCACCTCGGTGTTGCGATGCACCACAAAGCGCGGGTCGTTACGCACCTTGTCCTGGAGGAGGCGAGACGCGGTCAGCTCCGGCTCGCGCTGCACCACCCTGATGCGCGTGGCGAACCTGGTCAGGAAGAGGCCTTCCTCGAGGGCCGAGTTTCCGCCACCAATGACCAGAAGCTCCTCGGCGCCGCGGTAGAACGGGCCATCACAGGTGGCGCAGAAATGCACGCCGGCGCCGATCAGGTCGTCCTCGCCGGGAACGCCGAGGCGTCGATACGACGACCCGGTGGCGATGAGCGCGGCGTGGGCTTCGATCTCCTGGCCACTTGCCAGGCGAAGGCAGATGTCGCCGGCCTCCGAGCCGTCGACCGAGATGTGCTCGACGCTGACCGCGCTGAGGAGCTCCACCTCGTAGCGACGGGCCTGCGCGATGAAGCGCTCGGCGAGCTCAGCGCCGCCCACGCCGTCCGGGAATCCCGGGTAGTTGTCGATGCGCTCGGTGACGCCCGCCTGACCGCCGAGCCCACTGCGCTCGACCACGACGGCGTCGATGCCCTCGCGCGCAGCGTAGATCGCGGCGGCGAGACCCGCCGGGCCACCGCCGACGATCGCCAGGTCGTAGCAACCGCGCTTGGCTTCGAGCGTGAGCCCGAGCTTGCGTGCCAGCTCCTCGTTGGTCGGCTCGACGAGCACGTCAGTTCCGTCGAAGACGATCGTCGGGATCGACCGGCCCCCGTGCTGCAGCTCCTCGACGTGCTCCAGGGCGGCAGCGTCCTGGTCGATGTCGACCCAGGTGTATTCGACGCGCTGTTCGGCCAGAAATCGCTTTGCCCGCTTGCAGTCCGGGCACCACGGGGCGCCGTAGACGGTGATCTGGGGCATCAGGTGAGATGGGTCAGGTCGGCGCTCGCGCCGACCAGGGTCCCGAGGAAGCGATCGACGATGTTGCCTTTGGTGTCGATGATGATCACCGTCGGTGGGTCAATCACGTTGTACTCGGAGGCGATGACTTCGCTCGCGTCGTTCACGCTCGGGTATGTGACGTGGAAATCCTGCTCGTAGGCAGACCCGGCGGCATCGCTGTCCCGGACGTCGACCCCGAGAAAGACGACGCCCTTCGGTGCCCACTGCGTGACGAGGTTGTTCAGCGCGGGCTGC
Source organism: Candidatus Dormiibacterota bacterium (assembly GCA_963756075.1). Taxonomy (GTDB): domain Bacteria; phylum Chloroflexota; class Dormibacteria; order Aeolococcales; family Aeolococcaceae; genus Palsa-851. Next base: position 94,337 of record CAVWMH010000007.1, read on the forward strand.
TCCTGCCGGCAGGGTTCGCACCACGACCCCCAGAAGTCGAGGACCACGACGTGCCCGTGCGTCGACGACCAGTCGAACGGCGCGCCGGACAGGGTCGGTGCGGTGATCGGCGCGGCGGGGCCGGTGGGGCCGCTCCCCAGGCTCGGCACCTGGGCCAGGTCCTGCTGCAACCCGCAGCCGGCGAGCATCAGCGTGGACACGAACGCCATCGCGAGCAGCCGCCCGCTCACGGCGTGACCGCCAGGTCCTCGAGCACGAGCCTCCCCAGGTTCTGGTCACCTTCGACAACAACACGCGAGCGGGCGCCGGGGTCGTCGGTACGGCCGCAGCCGAGGACAGTGAGCGTGGGCAGATCGAGCCGCAGTGTCGACGCCGGCGATTCGGGGATCGAAGCACCAGCCCGACCTCGTTCGCCGTCGAACGTGATCGATCGCAGCGCGCCACCGGGGCCGGAGACATCGAAAACGATCGACGTTCCGGCGTGCGGGCCGACACGCTCCTGGAGCTTGTTGCCCGCCCCCATCAGCATCCGCTCGCGGCTGTGCGCCGCGGCGATGCCGTCGAGCCCACCGGGCTCGTGGAGTGCGCGGCGGATGTCCTGCTCGTGCGACCAGAGGTCGAACACCCTGATGGCGAGGAGCGAGCGCACCTTGGACTCACCGAAAAATCCTCGGCCCATCTGGTCGAGTTGCAAGTCTTCGAGCGTTGCGAGGCGGGCCATCCGCCGTTCGGTCACGTCCCGATACTCGGCGAGAAGGTCGGCGAGCGGCACGTGGCGGCGGGCGTCGATGCCGATCTCCATGAACTCGCCGGGTCTGTTGCGGATATAGGGCAGGCCCTCGGGCACCACGTGTTCCGCGCGAGGGCGTCCGATGAGGATGCTCTCGAGATCGGTGATGTGGGCGACGTGATCCCGCACCGTCCATCCGGGGCACCCGGTTGCGAGCATCGATCGCTCATCGTCGAGCGATGCAGCGAGCGCCCCGACGTTCGAGAAGGTGTCGGCGCAGGCGGTCCGGAAGCCTTCCGCCGTGGCGATATTCCCGCTCTCCATCGACGTGCAGCCTAGCGCGTCGCCACAATCAATCGCGATGCCACCAGATGCGGATTCCGGCGGCGCGGCCGCCATGACCGCCGTCAACTCCTCAGGGTTTCCGGCTCCGGCCGGCGTGTACGCAGTCCCGGTGGTGCTCGCCCCGCTGTCGGGGCGACTCCACGTACTTCTCGTCCAGCGCGCTGAGGCGCCGTTTGCGGGGAGGTGGGTGCTCCCGGGCGGCTTCATGAGCCCGACCGAGCGACCCGAGGAGACGGCTCAGCGCAAGCTCACCGAGAAGACCGGCGTCGGCGCCGTGTACCTCGAGCAACTGGAGACGTACGGTGATCCACAGCGCGACCCACGCGGGTGGATCCCGACTGTCGCGTACCTCGCGCTCATCGACGCCGCGGTGCTCCGAGCGGAGGAGTCGAGCGCTCGGTGGGAACCGGTCGACGCGCTTCCCCCGCTCGGCTTCGACCATCCGCGCATCGTCGTCGACGCCGTCGAGCGGCTGCGCGGGAAGCTCTGGTGGTCGAACATCGCGGTGGGACTCCTGCCGGAGCGCTTCACCATGCCGCAGGCGCGCCGCGTGTTCGAGGCGATCAGCGGCGTGACCTACGAACCGTCGAACTTCCGGCGCGAGCTGGAGCAGTCCGGACTCGTGCGTGCCACCGGCTCGCTCGCCAAGGGCGGTCCCGGACGTCCCGCTGCGATGTACGAGTTTGTCGAGCGACAGCCGGCCTGGAGCCTGCGCCGCTCGCGCCCGCCTGCAATGGCGCGGCGACGAGGGTGATCCGCGTCTGACAGTCACGCAAACGCTCGCGCATCGTTCACGATACCGCGCGATCGGGTGCCCCACTCCGAGCGCCCACTGCGAGGAGAACGACGATGACCGACCAACCCGTGCGGCCGGCGCAGATCCCCAGGGTGGAAGAGCTGTTCCAGCACATTCCGCATCCGCGCATCGCCCAGCGAAGAAACGAGAAACCGGTGAAGGTCGACGACGAGCGTGTGGGCGTCAACGGCAGGGTTGCGCTGATCATCACGGCGGTCGTCGGGACGATGTGGTGCGCATACATCTTCACGTTGATTGCGCTGGTCAGCCTGCCGTCGGCGATCTCCAGCGGGCAGGCGATCGTCATCGTCGCCTGGATCGCGCAGACCTTCATCCAGTTGGTCCTGCTCCCCATCATCATCGTGGGCCAGAACATCCAGGGCAAAGCGTCCGACAAGCGGTCTGAGCAGACATACAAGGACGCCGAGGCGATCCTCAGCGAGTGCCTGCAGCTGCAGGCGCATCTTCAAGCGCAGGACACCGTTCTCGACGACGTCGTCGCGAACGTCAAGAAGCACCACGAGGAGTTGCAGAAGCTCGCCGCGAGAGTTGGACCCGCGCCCGCATAGGATTCATGCGCGAAGTCGTGCCCACCTGCATCGGGCGTGTCGAGGGCATGACCACGGCCTAGCGTTGGGATGTGCCCCTCGCTCATGGCAGCGCGCTGCTCGCGTCGTGACCGCGCTGACGTGCGCGCTCGGCCCCGACGCAGCCGGCACGGTGCTGATGCGCTCGATCCGCAACGCGCGGCGAAGCATCGACGCCGCGATCTATGAGGTGGGCCCCTCCTATCGCTGGGCGTTGATTCGGGCGGCTGAGCGCGGGCTTCGCGTCCGCCTTGTGCTCGATGCGCACAGATCCGACGGCAATGCGGCGACGGCTCGGGAGCTGTCCGCCGCCGGCGCGGAGTGTCGTGTCGCCGGGGTGGGCGTGGACGCGGCCCACGGCAAGCTGCTGATCGTCGACGCGACAGTGGCCGTCGGGACAGGGAATCTCATCTGGCGGGATGCACCGCGAGACCGCCGTCTCCGGCTTCCTCCTGCCGGCGTCCGGCTCGCCGGGACCCGCGAATGGTGGGTCACCGCGACCGGGTCACGGCAGCTGAGCCGCGCTGCCGCTGAGGCGTTTGCCGCTCACTGGATCACGGCGACGGCACCCCCGCGCGAATGGGCACCGGCGCCACAGCTGATCGCGCCGGTCATCGGCACCCCGATGCCTCAGGTCGCGCCGAGAGTGGTCTGCGCGGCCTCTCGCCGGCTTGGTCTCGTCGTCGGCGGAGCGGCGGTGGGCGAGGCCCTCGCCGGAATGGTGACCACCGCCCGCCGGCGTGTGCTGGTCACCGTCCCTTACGCCCATCCCGAAACTCCGAGCGTTCGACGCCTGCTCGATGGGATGACCGAGGCGTCATCCCGCGGGGTGTCGTGCGCGCTCCTGCTCGGCGGCATCCCACGTCCACACGATGCCGATCAGCTGCGGTCGCTGCCCTTCGGGGTCCGCTGGATGGATCCTGCGCGATCGACCCTTGGGCACGCCAAGGGGATGGTGGCCGACACGTCAGTGCTGGTCTCCTCCGCGAACTGGAGCGCCGCCGGACTCGGCGGCAACTGGGAGGCTGGGCTGCGTGTCGATCACGCCGGCGCGGCCGCCTACTACGCAGCCGCCTGGTATCGCGATTGGGCGACAGGGCTGACCATCCAGGTTTGACGCCGAGAAGCCCCGGCTATTCTGTTCGGATGCCCGACGTCGAGCCACCGGCGCCTGCCGCCGACCCTGAACCGGCTTCGACCCGCCCGGCGTCGTTGACGCTGCCGGCGGTCCCACTCCGGGACAACGTGGTCTTCCCCTCGCAGCTGGCCCCGCTTGCCGCGGGCCGGCCGCGGTCGGTCGCGGCGCTGGAGGCAGCGGTGAACGGAGACGGGCGGGTCGTGCTGGCCATCCAGCGCGACGCCGAGCGCGACGACGCCTCCATCGACGACGTGCACAGCATCGCGGTCATCGCCCACGTCGGCGCTTTCCGGCGTCTGCCGGGTGGCGGTGCCCACGCCCTCGTCGAGGGCAAGGAGCGTGTTCGCATCGACGCCTTTGACGCGTCGGGCGACGAGTGGATCGCGACCGTGACCCCGGTTCCCGTCGAGAGCGTCGAGGGCACCGAGGTGGATGCCCTCTTCGGATCGGTGCGGACGCTGTTCGCCGACTACGTCAACGCGGGCGCCCAGGTCGGAGCCGACACCGCCGTCGCCATGGCGCGCGCCTCCCAGCCCGAGCTGATCGCCGACATCGCGAGCACGTGTCCCGATTTCGGTTTCGACGATCGAGTCGCCCTCCTCCAGGAAACCGACACCGTCGCGCGCCTTCGCACGCTCGTCCCGCTCCTCGCGCGTGAGGTCGAGGTTGCACAGCTGCGCAGCAAGATTCACGAGGACGTCCAGAAGACGATCAACAACTCGCAACGCGAGCACATCCTTCGCGAGCAGCTGCGCGCCATCCGCAAGGAGCTCACCGAGCTCGATGACGCCGGCGAGGATGACGAGGATCTCGCCGCTCGCGTCGAGAAGGCGGGCATGCCCGACAACGTCAAGCAGCGCGTCCTCAAGGAAGTCCACCGGCTCGAGCAGATCCCGAGCGCATCCCCCGAGATGGGCATGGTGCGAACCTGGGTGGACTGGCTCCTCGACCTCCCCTGGGTGGATCCTCCCGCGGAAACCCTCGACATCGAGCGCGCCGCACGCATCCTCGACGAAGACCACTACGGCCTCACGAAGGTGAAGGATCGGATCCTGGAGTGGCTCGCCGTCCGTGAGCGCATCCGAGCCAAGGACGCCGCCGAACAGGCAGCGGCCGAAGCAGCGCAGGACAAGGTAAGCGAAACCGTCACCATGGCCACCGAGGAGGCGGGTGGCGGAGCGGGGGGCAGCGCCGATCTGCTGCCTGGCGCCGCGCAAGACGGTCCCAGAACACCGGACGACGAGGAGTCAGACCGGGCAGCTGAGCGGCGAGGGGTCCCCGCTCCGACAGGACCCGCCGCACACACAGCTGCGCCAAAGAGACGGACACTCCAGACCCCAATCCTGTGCTTCGTCGGACCACCAGGGGTCGGAAAGACATCGCTCGGAAGATCCATCGCACGCGCACTCGACCGCAAGTTCGTGCGCATGAGCCTTGGCGGCATCCGCGATGAGGCCGAGATCCGAGGCCATCGCCGAACGTACATCGGCGCGCTGCCCGGCCGGATCATCCAGTCGATGCGCACGGCGGGAACGCGCAACGCGGTGATCATGCTCGACGAGATCGACAAGGTTGGCGCGGACTTCCGTGGAGATCCGTCGGCGGCGTTGCTCGAGGTGCTCGACCCGGAGCAGAACTGGGAGTTCAGCGACCACTACCTCGAGGTTCCATACGATCTCTCGCAGGTGCTGTTCATCACCACGGCGAATATCGCCGAGACGATCAGCCCACCGCTTCGCGACCGGATGGAGATCATCCGCATCACCGGATACACGGAGCAGGAGAAGGTGCAGATCGCCGAACGCCATCTCGTCCCGCGCCAGCTGGATCAGCACTCCCTCGACGCCGGTGAGCTGCAGATTCCGCGCGAAACAATCGTCGCGATGCTGCATGGCTACACGCGCGAAGCCGGAGTTCGCCAGCTCGACCGGACCATCGCAGAGGTCGCGCGCAAGGTTCCGCGCAAGCTCGCCGCGGGCGCGACTCCGCCAGTGGTCATCACGCCGGACGAGCTGTCCGACCTGCTCGGTCCGCGCCGCCACGACTACGGCGAGGCGCAGGAGCAGGATGAGATCGGCGCGGTGACGGGCGTCGTGGTGAGCGAGGTCGGCGGCGACATCATCACCGTCGAGGCGCTCGCCATCGAGACAAAGCCCGACCTCGTGCTGACGGGGCAACTCGGCAGCGTGATGGAGGAGTCCGCACGCGCGGCCCTGTCGTGGGCGAAGGTCCACGCGGTTGAATACGGAGCGCCTCGAGATTTCTTCGATACGCATGCAATCCACGTGCACGTTCCCGCCGGCGCGATCCCCAAGGACGGTCCGTCGGCAGGCGTGACCATGGCGACGGCGATGGTGTCGGTTGCATCGGCGCGCAGAGTGCGACGCGACCTTGCGATGACCGGCGAGGTCACGTTGCGCGGCAAGGTGCTTCCCATCGGAGGCGTCAAGGACAAGCTGCTCGCCGCGCATCGCTCCGGGTTGAAAACGTTCATCCTTCCGGCAAAGAATCTGCGCGACCTGTACGAGGTCGACAAGGAGATCCTCGAGGCCATCGAGGTGGTGCCCGTCGACAATGTGGGCGAGGTGCTCGACCGCGCGTTGATTGAATCGGATGCTCCGCGCCGACGCGAACGCCGGGGTGCGGGTTTCGTGCTCCCCATCACGGGCGCGGACGTCATCGGTCCGATCAACGCAGGTCCCGCGTAGTCTTTCGCTCGTGACCGACACGCTGCGCGACCTGGTCGAGCTGGCGATCGTCGTCGACCCGACGTTCGATCAGAACTGCTACGTGCTCCGCCGTCGCGACACCACCGACGCGCTGGTGGTCGACCCGGGACTGCAGTATCCGCAGACGCTCGCACTGCTGGACAGGCGTGGCCTGCGCTGCGACCGCATCCTGCTAACTCATGGCCATCCGGATCACGTCAGCGGCGTCCCCGCACTCAAGGCGACGTTTGGATGCGAGGCCGCGATCCATCCTGATGATCGCGAACAACTCGAGGCGGTCCACTACCTTCCCGGCGTTCCCGATGACCTTCCGGATGTCGTCTGTGAGCAGGACCTGAAGGACGGCGAGATGCTTCGCTGGCACGAGCTCGACATCGAGGTCGTGCATACACCGGGCCACACTCGCGGGTCGGTGTGCTTTCGCGTCGGCCCGGATCTGCTCTCGGGCGACACCCTGTTCAATCGCGGCGTGGGTCGCGCTGATCTCCCCGGCGGATCATGGCCGGCGCTCATCTTTTCGATCGAGCACCGCATCTACACGCTGCCGCCGGAAACGGTCGTGTACCCCGGTCACGGGCAGCGAACGACAGTTGATGCGGAGATGCGCGCGAACCCGTTTGTGGTGCATCCGCGATACCGCTGATTGCGGTTTCCTGTGCTACGGTGGCCGCGAGGGGCTTGATCATGAGTTCACGTCGTGCGCATTGCGTTGAGGATCGCGGGCTGCGGGGTCGCGGCCGCAACCGCCGGATGCGGGGGCGCCGCCGGTCTCGCGACCGCGTCACCAACTTCGACTGAGGTGGTGCCGACTGCAGCGGCGACCGCCGCAGCGTGCGCGAATCCTCAGGTCAGCTCTGCCCATTCCCCGGTCACGCAGCTCGCCCTGCGTGTCCCTGATCTGCCGTCGGGCGGACCGGCGCTGGTGCAGATCAGCGACGGCAGGATGAACAACACCGCGAACACGGATCAGCGTGGATTCGCCAATACCGGCAACACGTATCGGATCGAGGACGACGTCGTGCTCGATGCCTCGACGCAGACGGCGACCGCTGACTATCCGCAGCTGCGCGATGCCGCCAAGACCCAGTTTGCGACGGTCACGACCACTTCGTCACCGGTTGGTCTCGGCTGCCAGGCGGATGAGTTCGTGGGGACGAATTCCACCGGCTACAGCCAGGTCGGCATCGCGTTTCAGGACGGGGATGTCATCGCAGTTGTCCTGCTCGTGGACGCCCACGCGGCGGTCGATTCAACGTTCGCCGGCGCCGTCGCGCTCGCGCAGGATCAGAGGATCATCGCCGCCTCGAACTGACGGCTCATCGGTCCGGCCGAGGCGCTCGAGGAGCTCGTGCAGGATGGCGCCGGTGACACCCCAGATGACCCGGCCTGACGCTTCGTAGTAGTGCACACGGCCGCGCATGCCGTTGCGTTCGATCTCGCGAACGCTGTGTGGCGCCACCATGAGGTCGGCGATGTCGATGCGAAACCACTCGGCGATCTCGAAGTCGTCGGTTCTGAACTCGATCGGTCCACGCTGCATGCCGACCACGGGTGTGAGCCAGCGCCCGGAGACGACTGTCGAAAACGGGGACAGCAGACCGAGCACCTCGACGCTGTCGCGCTGAATGCCGAGCTCTTCACCCGCCTCGCGCAGCGCGGTCTCCACCACGTCGGCGTCAAACGGTTCGGCGCCTCCGCCGGGAAAGGCGATCTGCCCCGGATGGTGACGAAGCTCGTCCGAGCGGAGCACGAAGAGCAGGGGCACGCCGGGTGTCGACGGGTCGCAGAGGAGCAGCACCGAAGCAGGCCGGAGACCGGCCGGCGCTGCAGTGACGATGTCGCGTGGATGGCTCACGGCCTGCCGGAGACGATCGACGATCGGCGCTGCCGCGGTCATATGGCGCGCACCCGCGCTGCGCGCACGGTCGAGGTCGTACGCTTGAATCGATGACCAGCGACGCTCCACACGAGAGCAGGCCGCGGCGACGCTGCGCGAAATGTGGCGGCGAGCTGCGCTTTTCGCATCGCGAGTACGCGGGCAAGGGGGCGTCTGCCGCGGTTCTTCGCTGTGCCGGGTGCGGTGACGTCATCCATGACGCGGCGCGTGGAGCCGTCAACAGGCCGCAACGCCATACATCGAAACGTCATCGCGACCTCGACGCGGGCCCTCCAGCGAACCCCGTCATCGACCCGGACCTGGCCGCACGGCTGCTGGAATCCACTCACGATTCCGGCTGATTTCAGAGTCCCGCGGTCGCGGTCGCGTGCGCCGCGGGGGCGAATCGCTCGAACCATTGCAGGATCTGGGCATTGACGCTGTCGCGGTCGACATCGACAGAGATCGCGTGGCCGCTGCGGGGGAGCAGTTCCACCTGCACCGCTTCGCTGCCGATCAGCCTCCGACCGATCTCGCGAGCGCAACGAGGGTCGATGGACCGGTCGCGCTCGCCGTGGACGACCAGCACCGGGGCGCGGATCTCCGCAAGCTCATTGCGAACCACGGCGCACACGCGGCGAAGCTCGTCGATGCTCCGAGTGGGACGGATGCCATAGCTGTACAGCTCCTCGACCGCGTCGGGGTGCCAGAGGTCGACGTCGTCTCCCGCGCGATGCCAGCGGACGAGTCGCCTGATCAGCGGCAGCAACGGCGGGAGCGGGCCACTCAGCCAGATGGGTGTCGCGAGCGAGGCGACCGCGCGGACGCGCAGGTCGTGGGCTGCGAGGTGGAGCGCGAGCGTGCCACCCATCGACTGTCCCGCGACCATCACGTCATCGCACTCCGACGCGAGCGCGTCGAAGGACTCCGCGACGCACGCCGCCCAGTCCTGCCATCGGGTTCGCTCGAGGTCTTCGGGAGTCGTGCCGTGGCCGGGAAGCACCGGAGCGTGGCAGCGAAACCCGTTGGCCGCGAGCACTTCTCCGAGGCGGCGCAGCTCAGGCGGCGTGCCGGCAAACCCGTGGATCAAGAGCACGCCGCGCGGGCCGTCGCCGAGGCGCCACGGACGCACGGCGTCGGGATCGAAAGGTGCGAGGCTGCGGGCGGTCATGCCTCCGAGTATATGGATCGCTCTCGCCGCGCTCGGTGCTACCGTCGCCCGCCATGGGCGAGGAGGTGATGCGGCAGGCGCTCGAGACGGTGGTCGCCGGCCGTTCTCTTGACGTCGCCACGGCCCGCGCGGTGATGGACACCATGATGGAGGGCGAGGCATCGCCCGCCCAGGTGGGCGCACTGGTTGCCGCGCTGCGTACCAAGGGCGAGTCCGTCGATGAGCTGTCGGGCATGGTCGAATCGATGCGAGAGCACGCGACGCAGGTCGTCCTCCCCGTTGAAGCCGTCGACACGTGCGGCACCGGCGGCGACGGCGCTGGAACCTTCAACATCTCAACAGCCGCGGCACTGGTCGCGGCGGGAGCCGGGTGCCCGGTGGCGAAGCACGGCAATCGTGCGGCGTCCTCGCGGTGCGGCAGCGCCGACGTCCTCGAGGAGCTCGGAGTTGTGATCTCGCTTTCACCCGACGGCGTTCTCCGGTGTGTCGCCGAGGCCGGCGTCGGCTTCCTGTATGCGCCCGATTTTCACCCGGCACTGCGCCATGTCGGCCCCGTGCGTCGCGAGCTCGGGATTCGAACGGTCTTCAACGTCATCGGGCCGCTCGCGAATCCCGCGCGGGTTCGCCACCAATCGCTCGGTGTTTCGAACGCGACCCTCGCGCCGATGATGGCCGAGGTGCTGCATCGATTGGGACACGTACATGCGCTCGTGTTCACCGGACCCGACGGCGTCGACGAGCTCGGCGTTGCCGGCGCCGCGCGTTGCTACGAGGTGACGGCCGAAGGCGTTCGCGATTTCATCCTCGACCCGCGCGACGTCGGGCTCGAAGCTGCGCCGCTCGACGCCGTGCGCGGCGGGGATGCGGCCACCAACGCGGCGATCATCAGGTCCGTCCTTGCCGGTGAGCGTGGGGCGCAGCGCGACGTCGTTGTGCTCAACGCGGCCGCGGTGCTGGTCGCGGCCGATCACGTCACGACGCTTCTCGACGGCGTCGCCGTCGCCGCCCATTCGATCGACTCCGGCGCCGCGCGGCGCGCACTGGACGCCCTGGCTCGGGTGTCCCACGAGGTGGCCGCATGAGCCGTGCGTCGGCACTGCTCAGCCTCCAGCAGATCGACGATCGCATCGCCACACTCACGTCCGACATCGCCACCGCAGAGGCGTCGATTCGGGGTGATCCCGAGCTGGATCGCATGCGTGCCTCCGAGGCTGCGGCGCAGGAGGAGCACCGAACGCGTGGCGCGAGCGCGAGGCTCGCAGAGCTCGATGCGGCAACCCTGCAGACGCGCATTCGCGAGCTGGATCGCCGGCTCTACGGCGGAACCGTGCGCAACCCGGCCGAGCTGATGGAGATGCAGCGCGAGCTGGAGACGTTGCGCGCTCGCCTGTCCAGCGCGGAGGACGACGCCCTCGAGCAGATGGAGCAGGTGGATCGCTCCCTCGCGCACCTGCAGGAGGTCTCGGCAGGCGTTGCCGCACGCGAATCGCAACGCACCGAAGCGATGGAACCGATGCGCGCGCGGCTTGCGTCGTTGATTGCCGAGCGAGCCGTCTTGAGCGCCGAGCGCGAGGCGCTGCGCGCCGACATCGACCCGAGCGACCTTTCCCTGTACGCGCGAATCGCCGCCCACCGCCGTCCAGCCGTCACCGGGCTCGCGGGCGATTTCTGCGCGGGCTGCCACATGCCCGTGTCGAATGAGGAGCGCCGCGCGGTGCGCACCGGGACCGGGCTCACGCAGTGCGCGAACTGCGATCGGATTCTCGCCCCGTGACAGCCACGGTGATCGCGTACACCGACGGCGCCTGCTCGGGGAACCCGGGAGCGGGCGCCTGGGCATACCGCATCGAGTGGCCGGACGGTGCCGTCGATGAAGCCGTCGGCGGTGACCTCGGGACCACAAACAATCGCGAGGAGTTGAAGGCCGTCCGTGAAGCGCTGCTGCGTATCCGGGCGCGCGTCGGTGACGATCCCGAATGGCGAATCGTTGTGCGCACTGACAGCCTCGGCGTCATCAACTGGCTCACGGGGTCGTGGAAGCGCAAGAAGAATCTCGACCTCTATCCGACGATCGATCCGCTCGTCGATTCGCGAGTGCGTTTCGAGCACGTGCGCGGGCACAGCGGCATCCCCGGCAACGAACGCGTCGACACCCTCGCGGTGGAGGAGACGCAGCGGATCATGGCCGTGAGGGAAGTGCAAGCCGGCCGATAAGCCGGGTTCTGTCCTCGACCGCGCGGCGGACGAAGGACGGTCATCCATCTGGGACGCCGGTTACCCGGCGCCTCGAGCGGCCCACCTGAGACACGCGAAGCGAGCAACTCCTGAGCGCCGAAGCGCTCGGTCTCTGTTCGGCCTTGCTCCGGGCGGGGTTTACCTGGCCGGCCGGTCACCCGGCCGCCGGTGGGCTCTTACCCCACCATTTCACCGTTGCCCCGGACGGGTCCGGGGCTGTGTCATTTCTGTGGCACTCTCCTTCGGGTCACCCCGACTGGGCGTTACCCAGCGCCCTGCTCTGCGGAGCCCGGACTTTCCTCGGACGGCGTGCGCCCGCGACCGTCTGGCCGGCTTGCGTGCCGAGTCTATCCTCTTGCCTGCTGACATATGGCATCGCGCCGAAGGAGGTCTCGCCGATCATGCCCAGACGCCTGATGCTGCACGCTGGCGGTGACGTGACCTCGGCCCGGCCGGCGATGCTGGAGCATCTTCGCGGGGCGCGGACCGCGGTGATGATCCCCTACGCCCAGAGCGACCACGATCGCGCCACCGCGAGGTTCGGCGACTGGCTCGCTCCGCATGGCGTCGAGATCACCGGCGTCCACACCGCGGGTGACCCTGCGGCAGCCATCGCCAACGCGGAAGCGATCTTCGTGACCGGCGGCAACAGCTTCCGGCTGGTCGCGACACTCCACCGGCTGTCGTTGCTCGGCCCCGTGCGTTCGGCGATCGACCGCGGCATCCCGTACTTCGGCGCGAGCGCCGGTGCCAACGTCGCCTGTCCCACCATCCGGACGACCAACGACATGCCGATCGTGCAACCCCCGAGCTTCGTGGCGTTCGATCTCGTGCCGTTCCAGATCAACCCGCACTACGTCGATCCGCCGCCGCCGGAAGCGCGCATCGGTGAGACCCGCGAGGAGCGCCTCAACGAGTTCTTGGAGGAGAACGACGTCACCGTTGTTGCGCTTCGCGAGCAGAGCTGGCTGGCGGTCGACGGCCCGTCGATGCACCTGCGGGGCACGGGTGGTGCCGTGCTGTTCCGGCGGGGCGCCGAACCCCGTCAGCTGACCGGCGGAACCGATCTGTCCCGGCTGCTCCGCGAGACGCCGCGCTACGACGTCTGAGCCCTGTGCCGGGCAGAGGTGCAGCGTACATTTGTTTGCGTTGACGCCTCACCACATAACTGTTAGGGTTCGGCCCGCCGGTGGAGAAAAGTGGTGAGTAGTGGGGATACCGACGTGACGACGGTGAGGCTTGAGCAGGCGCGCGCCGATGTGAGCGCCCCGGTGACGTTCTGTGGAACGTACCGGCATCACATCGACGACAAGGGACGGGTTGCGATTCCCGCCCAGCTGCGCCGCTTTCTGCCTGAGGGCAGCGTGGTCGCCCCAGGGCCCGAGAGCCGCCTGATGATCTGGCCTCCGGACCAATGGGCGGTGCAGAAAGACCTCTTCCGGCGGACCGCCGAAACGCCTGCCCAGGAGCGCCGGTTCATGCGCTGGCTCACCGGGAACAGCTCGCTGCTCGAGGTCGACACACAGGGTCGCCTCCTGCTTTCGGCGCAGCAACGCGCGTTTGCACAGATCGTCGACCAGGTGGTCTTCGTCGGGCTCGACAGCGGCGTCGAGGTCGTTGCCGACGCGCTCTGGCAATCAGAGCAGGCGGAACTCAGCCCCGCCGAATTCACCCAGGTCTGGGACCTGGTCCACCAACGCGGCACGTCCGCATCTCCGTCGCCGGCGTGAGCGCCCCAGACGGAGCCGCCTCGATCCATGACCATCCCCCTGTCGTTCGTGGCCGGCATGGGGACGCTGCACGACGCCACGCCCGGTACCCCGTCGCCTGACGGCGCGGGCCACCGGCCGGTCCTTCTCACACCCCTCATAGAGAGCCTGCAGCCCCGGCCCGGGCAGATCGCCGTCGACGCCACCCTCGGCGCCGGCGGGGTCACGGCCGCGCTCCTCGAGCGCGTCATCCCGGGCGGCCGGGTAATTGCGATCGATCGCGATCAGAGCGCTGTCGACGCCGGGCGCGCCCGTTTCGGCGCAAGCGGTGTCGTGGAGACCGCCCAGGGTGATTTCGCCGACCTCGAGGCCATCGTCCACGCATTCGGCGTGGCGGCTGTCGATGTCGTCGTCTTCGACCTCGGGATCTCGTCACTTCAGCTCGACGACCCGGCCCGTGGGTTCAGCTTCCGCCTCGACGGGCCGCTGGACATGCGCATGAACCCGACCTCCGGGGTCACCGCCGCACAGCTCATCGACTCCCTGACCGCGGACGAGCTGACGTCGATGATCCGTGACTACGGCGATGAACGCTTCGCACGGTCAATCGCGAATCGCATCGTGAGAGCGCGCGAGCGCTCGCCGATCACCACCACCACGCAGCTACGCGAGCTGGTGGAGCAAGTGGTTCCACGGCGGTTCTGGCCCAAGCGGATCCACCCGGCGACGCGCACCTTCCAGGCGCTTCGCATCGCGGTGAACCACGAGCTGGAAAGCCTCGAACGAGGCCTGCAGGCAGCTATCAGCATCCTCCGGCCCGGTGGGCGTCTTGGGGTCATCTCCTTCCACTCTCTCGAGGACACCCTTGTAAAGAACGCACTCCACGTCGCAGCTCAGAATTGTGTCTGTCCGCCCCAACAGCCCCACTGCACCTGCGTCCACCGGGCCACACTCTTTCTCCTCACCCGCAAGGTGATCCGGCCGGACCCGGCCGAACTGGCCACGAATCCGAGATCACGCTCGGCGCGCCTTCGGGTTGCGGAGAAGCTCGCCACCGACGGGTGACGAGCACCGCACCGCTTCGCTTTCTCACTTCGCGCTCCAGGGGGGAGCCGCGCACCCCGCGGCTCTCCCCGCCACCACTTCGTTCGCCGGCCCGGCACCGTCGGTGCCCCTCCATCGTCCCTCTCAACGTTTCACCACTGGAGATCAGGGCAGTGCCCAACTTGCGTTTCGCACCTGGTGTCGACCGCGCGTCGACTCCGACGGCTGCCGGCGTCGACGACGTTCCCTTCGAACCGCTGGTTCGACGGTTGCGCATCCGTCGCGGCGGTCCTCGCACGCCGCTGCCGCTGCTGCCGGTGATCGCGGTTGCCGCGGGCATCGGCATCGCATATGTCAATCAGACAGCCCACGTGACCACGGCGACGTATCAGGCGACAAAGCTCGCGTCCCAGCAGCAACAGCTGGTCGCCCTGGATTCGCAGCTCAGCGCTGAGCTGTCGCGTCTGGAGGCCTCGTGGCGGATCATCAAATCCGCCCAGGACATGGGCATGCGTCCCGCCGCGAAGTGGGCCTGCGATCGCCGCCGCGCCGCATGGCGTCATCACGTCGCCGCCGGCCGAGCAGTTGACGGGCAGCGACACCAACAGCACGCTGCAGCAGCTGGTCGGCGCGCTCGATGGCGCTTTCGGTGGGAGCGCCTCGGGTCGATGAACCCGCGCCGACGCTCACCGGGGTCGGCGCGCTCGGCGCACGCGCATGCATTCGCGGATGGACCGGACCTGCGCCGCAGGGGGCTGTGGCTGGTGCTCGCGTTCCTCGCGATGGCAACCGCCGTCTTCGGCCGCCTCGTGCAGATCCAGGTCATCCAGGGAAGGTCACTCGCGCGGGCCGCGGCCTACTCGCACACGACATCGATCAGCCTCCACGCCACCCGCGGCGTGATCCTCGACAGCAGCGGACGCGTGCTGGTCAGCAACGTCCAGGTGTTCGACGTGTTCGCCGACCCGGCTCTGGTGGCGACGGCCGATCGCCCGCAGGTCGCGGGCATGCTGGCGCCGATCCTGCAGCTCAGCTCCGCGCAGATCCTGCGCGCGCTCAACCAGCCCAACCAGTTCGACTACCTCGCGAAAGCGGTCTCGCAGAACGTCAACGACAAGCTCCAGGCGCTCGGGCTCAGCGGCATCGGCACGATCCCGTCCGAGGAGACCGTCTACAACCCATCATCGGTCCCCGGCGATTCGTTCGCGGCCAACCTGCTCGGTTTCGTCAACGCCGAAGGTGTCGGCCAGTACGGTCTCGAGGGGTACTACAACTCGATCCTGTCAGGCGTGAACGGGCACGAGTCCACGTTGACCGATGTCAACGGCAACGCGATCGTCCTCGGTCGCCAGCAGATGGTTCCTGCCCAAAATGGCGATAACCTGGAGCTCGGACTCGACTCGCAGATCCAGTATTCCGCCGACGTGGCACTCGCCGATGGGGTGATATCCTCACGGTCGACGTCGGGCACGCTGATGATCATGGACAGCAAGACGGGGGCGATCGACGCCTGGGCGCAGTACCCGTCGTACAACGCCAACAACTACGCGTCCGCGAACATCGCCGACTTCCGCGACCTCGCGGTGACCCAGCCCTACGAGCCCGGGTCGATCATGAAGGTCATCACCTTCGCCGGTGGCCTCAACAACAACGCCTTCGCGCCCAGCACGGTCATCGATGAGAAGCAGCAACGCATCGACGGATACCTCATCCACGACTGGGATCGCCGCTCCCACGGCAACGTGAGCATGCAGTGGGTGCTCGACGACTCCCTCAACAACGGTGCCATCGACGCCATGAAGATGGAGGGGCAGAACGCCTTCTACAACAACCTGCTCGCCTTCGGGGTCGGCGCCCCGACCGGCGTCGACCTGGCCGGTGAGGTCAACGACCCGCTGGCCCCCGCGTCGTCGTGGAGTCCGCTCAAGTACGCGGAGGCGACCTTCGGGCAGGGCCTCGTGACCACGCCGGTGGAGATGCTCGCCGCGGTGAACGCTGTGGCGAATGGCGGCGTCTGGGTGCAACCGCACGCGGTCAACGCGATCGTCAACCCCAACACCGGCACGACCACGCCATTCGTCCCGGTGACCCGCCGCGTCATGTCGGCCTCCGCGGCGAATACCCTCGCGCACATGATGGTGGGCGTGGTGAACGATCCCGGCTCCGAGGGGAAGCGGGCCAAGATTCCCGGCTACAGCATGGAGATCGCCGGCAAGACCGGGACGGCCCAGGTTGCGCTGCCCAACGGGGGAGGCTACGGTCCGAACGTGGTGGCGTCCTTCATCGGCTTCATGCCGGCCACGAATCCGCGGTTCACCATGATGGTCATCCTCAACAACCCCCAGGTCAGCGCGGGTAACCGCTTCGGCTCGATCCTGGCGGCACCGATCTGGAAGCAGATGGCCGAGCTGATGATCGATGACTGGCGGATCGAACCGTGAGGGAAACGATCGCGGTCGGCGTGCTCGCCTTTGTGGCGGGCGTTGTCCTCTACCCCGCGTTCATCGGCCTGCTGGTTCGATTCGGAGCTCGTCAGCACGTCGCGTCGTACAGCCCCGCGAGCCACCGCGCCAAGGAGGGGACCCCGACCCTGGGTGGCGTGCTCTTCTGCATCGTCGTGATCGTGGCCTGGCTTGCGGTGGACCGTTCGCGCGCGGGCTTCGTCGCGATCTTCGCGCTGCTCGCCGGTGCCATCGCGGGTGGACTCGACGACATCGTCAACATCAGCGACGCCACCAGGTTGGGGCTCTCCGTCTACCAGAAGCTCGCTCTCCAGGGTGTCACCGGTGTGCTTGTCGGGATCGGGCTGACCATCACCGGTTTCACGCACCAGTTCTTTCCAGGCCTCGGCGCGCCGAACCTCGGCTGGGGGCTCGCGATCCTGGTTGCGATCGCGGTGGTCGCCACGAGCAACGCTGTCAATCTGACCGACGGCGTCGACGGGCTGGCAGCCTCGTGCACCTCGCTCGTCCTCGTCGGGCTCGCGATCATCGCGGTCACGCGACACGATCTCCCGGTGGCGTTCATCGCCGCGGCGCTCGCCGGCGCCGTGGTGGCATTTCTGCTCTTCAACTGGTTTCCGGCCCGGGTGTTCATGGGCGATGCGGGGTCGCTGGCGCTCGGCTCCGCGATCGTTGCCCTGACCACGGAGCTGCATCTCATCTGGTTGCTGCCCGTGCTCGGGATCGTGTTCGTCGTCGAGGCGGCGAGCGTCGTGGTCAACGTCACCGCGATACGAAGGTTCGGCACCCGCGTCCTGCGCGCCAGCCCGATCCACCATCACTTCGAAGAGCTCGGGCTCCGCGAGCAGCGGCTGGTCGCCGCCTTTGCCGGAGCCGCGGCAGTCGGCACGGCGATCACCGTGCTCTTCGCCCGCGTCGCCGGCTCGGCGTCATGACGGACAGACCGGTGGTGGTGATCGGAGCGGGGCGAAGCGGCCTCGCCTGCGCGGTGACGCTCGCTCGCGAAGGACACCGCGTCGTGATCGTCGACCGTGCCGACACGCTCGCGATCCGAGAGCGCACCGCCGTGCTGCCTGCCCGTGTTGAGGTGCGCCTCGGCGGCTACCCCGACGACGTCGCCGCGGATGCGCTGATGGTGTGTCCAAGCCCGGGCGTGCCCTGGGACGCGCCAGAGCTGCAGATCGCGCGTGCCCATGGTGTTCCGGTGCGCAGCGAGATGGACCTGGTCTTCGAGCGCTGCCGCGCGCGCATCTGCGGGATCACCGGCACCAACGGCAAGACGACCACCACCACGCTGGTCGCGGCGATCCTCGAGCGTGCCGGTGAGCGCGTCCATCTCGGCGGCAACATCGGCATGACCATGCTCGAGCGACTCCACACGGTGCGCGAGACTGACTGGGTTGTCCTCGAGCTCTCATCCTTCCAGATCGAGTCGGTCCTCGAGCCGCGCTGCGCGATCGCCTGCGTCCTCAACGTCACGCCGGATCACCTGGACCGGCACGGGGATTTCGCGGCGTATGCCGAGACCAAGCGGCGTCTGGTGCGCTTCGCGCTCGATGACGCGGTCCTCGGCTTCGATGACCCGGTCACGCGCGAGATGGCCACCGTCGCCCAGTGCCGCGTGCACCAGTTCGGCCTCGCCGCGGGCATCAGCGACGGCGCCACACGCATCGCAGATGACGTGGTCACCGTTGAGGCGGGGACCGCCACGCCGGTGCTCCCGGTGGCCGACATCCCGCTGTTCGGCGAGCACAACCTCCGGAACGTCCTCGCTGCCGTGTCGATCGCCCGGGCGGCGGGAGTCGGCACATCGCCCATCGCCGGGGCGGTGCGTGACTTTCACGCGGTGCCGCACCGGCTCCAGACCGTGCGCGATCAGGACGGCGTGCTCTGGATCAACGACAGCAAGGCGACCAACGTGGAATCCGCGATCGCCGCGCTGCGTTCCTTCCCCGGCCGGACGATCGTCTGGATCGGCGGCGGCAAGGGAGCGGGCACCTCGATCGAGCCGCTCGCCGACGAGGTCGTGGCTCGCTCCCGACACGCAGTGCTCAACGGCGCCAGCGCCGGTGAGCTCGACGAGGCGCTCGAGCGGCGCGGGTTTGCCGCCCGTACGGTGGTCGCCACGCTCAGCGAGGCGGTGGCGACGGCGGCGTCGATGACGCGACCAGGCGACGTGGTGCTGCTGGCCCCCGGCTACAAGAGCTTCGACCAGTTCCGCAACTTCGAGGATCGCGGCCGCGCGTTCGGCGAAGCCGTTGAGCAGCTTTCGGCACGCCCGGTGGGCAGCAGCTGATGGCGGCGCGCGCGGGCAAGCTCACCGAGGGGCTCGCCGGGAAGTGGCGCTGGCGCGGCGGCGCTCGCGTGGCCGGCGCGTTCGCGTCGGCCGATCGTGCGGCCGCGGCCGCCGGGGTCGACGGCTGGCTGATGATCATCGTCGTCGGCCTGGTCGGATTCGGGCTGGTGATGGTCTACAGCGCCTCGGAGGCGCTCGGCTTCCTGTGGTTCAACGATCCCAACTACTTCTTCGCGCACCAGCTGATCGGGGCGGCCCTTGGCGGCGTCGGGCTGGTCGTCGCCGCGAAGCTCGACTACCACCGCCTCTCCGCGCTCGCTCGTCCGGCGATGTTCGTGATGCTGCTCCTGCTGGTGGCGGTGCTGATCCCTCACGTCGGGTCACGGCATTTCGGCGCCCAGCGCTGGTTCCAGGTTGGTCCGTTGTCGGTGCAGCCTTCGGCCATCGCCGTCGGCGTTGCGATCGTCTTCTTCTCCCGCTGGCTCACCGATCGCGAGGGCTCGGTTCGCAGCCTGCGCGGCGTCCGCGACTACGTCATCGTGCTCGCGGTGCTGCTCGGCCTGGTGCTCGCCGAGCGAGACTTCGGCAGCTCCATCGTCATCGCGGCGACGGCGTTGATCCTGCTGGCGCTCGCCGGTGCCCGCAAGCGGCACCTCCTGCTCATCATCGTGGGGTTCGGTGCGTCGGGCGTCGCCCTGGTCGGACTGGTCGCCTACCGGGCGGACCGCCTCGCCCATTTCCTCAACCCGTGCGCCGCCGCGCTCGGCTCAGGGTTCCAGAACTGTCAGGCGCTGTACGCCTTCGGCTCCGGGGGGATCTTCGGCGTCGGGCTGGGTAACTCCGTGCAGAAATACGAGTGGCTGCCCGAGGCGCACACCGACTTCATCTTCGCCATCATCGGTGAGGAGCTCGGGCTGATCGGAACTGTCGCGGTGCTCGGAGCGTTCCTCTTCCTGGCGTGGCGTGGGATCCGCGCCTCGCTCCGGGCCCCGGACCGATTCGGCGCCCTGCTCGCGGGAGGCATCACTTCGTGGATCTGCATGCAGGCCTTCATCAACGTGATGGCCGTGACCGGGGTCATCCCGACGACGGGCATCCCGCTGCCCTTCATCAGCTACGGTGGCACCTCGCTGGCGACCACCCTCGTGGGCATGGGCATCCTGCTCAACATCTCCGCCCAGGGTCGACGGCAAGGGACGACGAATCGTGCGCACGTTGATCGCTGGGGGGGAACTGGGGGTCACTTGACCCCGGCCCTGGCGGTCGCGCTCGCGCTCCGAAACGATCGGCCTGACGACGAGGTCACCGTGGTCGGCCGCCGTGACGGGGTCGCGGAGCGGCTCGTGGTGGCAGCCGGGCTGCACCTGGAGACCCTCGAGATCAGTGGCGTGGACGTCGGGAGCGCGGGGGGCGTCGCTCGCGCCACCACCCAGTTGACCCGCGCCACCATCGCCGCGCGGCGGCTGCTGCGCCGGCTGCGCCCCGACGTCGTCGTCGGCGTTGGGGGCTACGTGTCGGTGCCCGTGGTCGTGGCGGCGCTGGCTCAGCGCATCCCGGTGGTCCTCCTCGAGCAGAACGCGATCCCCGGTCGCGCGACCCGGATGCTCGCCAGGCGAGCGCGTGTCGTTGCCGCGTCGTTCGCGGAGACGGCGGCCCACCTTCCCCACGCCCGGGTCGTGCACACCGGCAACCCGATTCGGGCGGAGCTTCGCGCCATCACCCGGCGCCCGCTGGGTGACCGGCTGCGCTCGATCCTCGTGACCGGGGGGTCCCAGGGCGCGCGACGCCTGAATCGAGCCGTTGCGGGGTGCATGGTCGAGCTGCTCAACGGCGACCGAGAGCTGAGCATCGTTCATCAGTGCGGCAGCCTCGACCTCGAGGCGGTGGAGCGCGCCGCCGCGGCGCTGCCGCCACATCTCGGTGCGAGATACACCGCGCGTGCCTTCTTCGACGACATGGCGGCGCAGATCGCGCAGAGCGATCTCGTGGTCATGCGGGCGGGCGGGTCGTCGATCGCCGAGTGCGCGGCGCTCGGGCGTCCGATGATCGTCGTGCCGTACCCGCATGCCGGCGGCCACCAGCGCCACAACGCCGCGCCGTACGTCGCTGCCGGCGCCGCGCTGCTCATCGACGACGCCGACTGCACCCCTCCGCGGCTCGCCGCCGAGATCTCGGCGCTGGTCGCCGACCCGTCGCGCTGGCGGGCGATGGCCGAGGCGAGCCTGGCGATGGGCCTGCCGGACGCCACCAACTCGGTGGTGCGGCTCATCGTCGAGGCGGCGGGGCCGACCCGGAGCCAGGCAGCCTGACGATGCACGTGCACGTCCTGGGCATCTGCGGCTACGCGACCTTTGGTGCGGCCGAGCTCGCCCGCCAGCGCGGAGACCGGGTCACCGGATCCGACGACCACGCCTATCCGCCGATGAGCGACGCCGTGACCGCGGCCGGCATCGAATGGGAGAACCACAGTGACCCGGCGAATCTCGACCGGTGGGGGATCCCCGATCTCGTGGTGGTCGGCAACCAGACGCGCCCGGCGAACCTGGAGCTCGAGGCCGTGCGTCAGCGGGGCATCCCATGCGTCAGCGAGATCGAGTTCTACGTGAGCCTTGCCGGTGACCGCGCGCGGCTGACGGTGTGCGGGACGCACGGCAAGACGACCACCTCGGCGCTGCTCGTCCACATTCTCGAGCGCGCGGGGATGGACCCGGGCTTCCGGCTCGGCTCGACATCGCTCGACCTCGGGGGCACATCGAGGCTCGGTACCGGTCCCTTCGTCTTCGAGGGCGATGAGTACACGTCGGCGCCCTGGGATCCACGCCCGAAGTTCCTGCACACGCGGCCGCATGGCGCATGCGTCACGCGTCTCGAGCTGGATCATCCCGACGTGTACGCGAGCCTTGACGCCTATCGCGAGCCGTTCGTCGAGCTCGCCAGGACCATGCCCGCCGGCCGGGGTGCTCGCGCTCTGCGCGGACGATCCGGAGTGCCTCGCCCTGCGCGACGTGGCCACCAGCGTTGCTGTCACATATGGCACGAAGTCGGGGAGCGACTGGCGGATCGAGCACGCTCACGAGCAGGACGGGATGCAGCGATTCCGTGTTGAGCGCAGCGCCGGGTCGCTCGATGTCGTGCTGACGTTCCCCGGGCTGCACAACGCCCAGAACGCCTGCGCCGCGCTCATCCTTGCCGAGTTCGCAGGTGTCGATCCGGCGACGGCCGTTGACGCGTGCGCGGATTTCCTCGGACCGGCCCGCCGTTTTCAGATCCTCGGGGAGGTCGCGGGCGTGGCTGTCGTCGACGACTACGCTCATCATCCCACCGAGGTGGCCGCCGCTATCGATGCGGCGCGGCAGCGCTACCCGGGACGCCGTCTGGTCGCCGTGCACACCCCGCACACGTATTCGCGCGTGAGCAGGCTGCTCGAGGACTACCGGAGCAGCTTCACCGGCGCCGACGTGGTGATCATCGGCCCCATCGAGGAGGCTCGTGAGCGGGGCATGCCGAGGATCGTGTCGAGCCAGGACGTCGCCGACCGCGCCGGGCAGGCGCACGCCGTGCACGTCGTCGGGTCGAGCGACGAGGCGATCGACCTGGTCACGCGGATCCGGCGCCGTGGCGATGTCGTCCTGGTGCTCTCCCTCGGTGGGTTCGACAAGCTGGCTCCACGACTCCGCGACGCCCTGGAGGTATCGGGTGTCCGCAGGTGACTGGCTGCGCACCTTCCCCGGTGTGCTCGCCAATGAGCCACTCGCCCGTCACAGCCAGTTCGGTGTCGGCGGCCCGGCGCAATGGTTCATCACCACCCGCGACGCCACGGTCCTGGCGGAGCTGCTGCGCCGGTGCGCTGAGTCAGGGATCACCGTGACCATGATCGGAGCGGGCAGCAACACCCTCATCAGCGACGATGGCATCGATGGACTGGTGGTTCGCCACAACGATCGAAGGCTCCGCGTCGTCGATGATCACACCGTCGAGCTCGGCGCCGGCTGCATGATGCCGCGCGTGGCACTGGACTGTGCGTCGCGCGGCCTCGCCGGCGTCGAGTTCGGCATCGGCGTACCGGGGACGTGCGGTGCGAGCGTGTACGGCAACGCCGGCGCGTTCGGAACCGAGATCGCCGATGTGCTGATCGATTGCACGTCGCTGGAGCCGAACGGATCACCGGTCACGCTGACCGCTGATGCGTGCGACTTCGGCTACCGCCACTCCCGTTTCAAGGACGACCTCCGCGCCAACGCGATTGTGAGCGCGCGACTCCGCGTGCATGCGGACGACCCCGGCAAGGTTCGCACGCGCACCGACTCGATACAGGCGGAGCGAAAAGCGTCGCAGCCATACGGGATTCGCAGCCTCGGCAGCGTCTTCAAGAATCCCCCCGATGACAAGGCCGGCCGGCTCATCGAGGCGGCAGGGTTGAAGGGTCGCAGGTCCGGCGGCGCCCAGATCTCGCCGAAGCACGCGAACTTCATCGTCAACCTCGACCATGCAACCGCGGCCGACGTGCTGGATCTCGTCGGCGTCGCGCATGACACCGTGCAGGAGCGCTTCGGGGTCGACCTCGAGCGGGAGATCATCGTGCTCGGGGGCGCCGCGGCGGGTGAGCAGCGTGCCTGAACGGTTGAACGTGGGGGTGTTCTTTGGCAGCCGCTCCGTCGAGCACGAGGTATCGGTGATCACGGCGCAGCAGGCTATGGCGGCGATGCCCGCGGACCGCTACACACCGGTGCCGATCTATGTCGCGAAGTCGGGAGCCTGGTACACCGGCGACCAGCTGCTCCAGCTCGATCGCTACAAGGACATCGACCGGCTGATCGCCGCGGCGACGAGGGTCACGATGCGTCCGGACCCCAGCAGTGGTGGCGAGCTGATCGAGGTCGACGCTCGCCGTGGTCTGCTTGGGGGGTCCGCTCGCTCGGTTGCTCGATTCGACGTCGCGATGCCGCTCGTGCACGGGTCCAACGGTGAGGACGGCACGCTGCAGGGGCTCTTCGAGCTTGCGGCACTGCCGTACTGCGGATGCGACGTCGCGTCGGCCGCCGTGAGCATGGACAAACGCCTGTCCCGGACGACGCTGCGCGGCGCGGGCATTCCGGTGCTCGACGACGTGATGGTGTCGCGCGCACGGTGGACCGACGGCGTGGATGCGGTCTGTGCCGAGCTCGCGCAGCGCCCGGGGTTTCCGATGTACGTGAAGCCGCGCCGGCTCGGGTCGAGCATCGGTGTCGCGCGCGTGGAGAGCGAGGCGCACTTGCGCGATGCGCTCGAGGTTGCCTTCGGGTACGACACGTCGATTCTCGCCGAGCCCGCTCAGGACGCGAGCATCGAGATCAACTGCTCCGTGCTCGGGTGGGGTGACGATCTGCAGGTGTCGGTGTGCGAGCAGCCGGTGAGCAGCGGGACGCTCAGCTATGCCGACAAATATCTCAGCGGTGCCAAGGCCAAGAGCGGGGCGAAGTCGCCTGCAAGCGGGATGAAGAGCTCTCGGCGGATCATCCCCGCGCCGATATCCGAGTCACTGACCAGACGCATCCAGGAAACCGCGATGTCGTCGTTTCGCGCCATCGGCGCCGCCGGGGTGACCCGAGTCGATTTCCTGGTCTCGCCGGAACGCGACTCCTTCGTCGTCAACGAGCTCAACACCCTCCCCGGCTCCCTGTCGTTCTATCTCTGGGAGGCCTCGGGGATCGGCTTTGACGCACTGCTGACCCGCCTCATCGAGATGGCGCTGATGCGTCATCGCGAACAGCAGGCAACCACGTCGTCGATCGACACGTGGCTGCTCACCGGTCGGCCGGGCTGAACGGCGACCCGAGTGGGGATCGGGCGACCATGGCCGGAGCCCCGGGAGAGATCCCCGCTGCGACGTTGGAGGACCGCGGCAGCGGCGATCCGCTCCTGCTCCTGCACGGCTGGGGCGTGTCGTCGGAGCTCTTCGCGCCACTCCTCGAGGTCCTGGGGCCGGGCCGCCGTCTGATCGTCCCGGACCTGCCGGGTTTTGGCGCAACGCCCGCACCGGACGCGCCCTGGTCGGTTCACGACTACGCCACCTGGTGCGTCGCCCTGCTCGATCGCCTCGGGATCGAGACGTGTGACCTGATCGGTCACTCGAACGGCGGACGGATCGGCATCGTGCTGGCCGCGACCCACCCGGGACGGGTGCGCAGGATGGTGCTGACCGGGAGCGCGGGCATCCGGCCGACGGCGGACGTGGCGGAGTGCGGTGCGGGTCCGCTCGTACAAGGTGCTCCGAGCGCTGGAGCGGTCGTCGGCGGTTCCCGCCGCGCTGCGCCGGTCCGCCGGGCGCAACGCGGATCAGCGCGGGTCCGCGGACTACCGCGCGGCGTCCGGGGTGATGCGCGGCACGCTGGTCCGCCTGGTCAACGAGGACGTCCGAGGGCTGCTCCCCAGCCTGCACCTCCCGGTGCTGCTCATCTGGGGGGACCAGGACAGCGAGACACCGATCGCCGACGGCCGGCTCATGGAACGCCTCATTCCGGATGCGGGTCTCGTCGTGTTCGAGGGCGCCGGTCACTTCGCATATCTCGAGCAGCCCGGGCGGTTCTGCCGGATCGTCGACGTCTTCCTCCGCGACGGCCAGGGCGAGGGCCGGGCGTGAGCCCGCTCGTCGGCCCACTGGTCGCCGCGGCGGCGATCGTCTGGCTGATCCTGATCTTCCGCGTCGTGCTCGTCGCGGCGCGCATGTTCCAGATCGAGGAGTACGAATCGGTCCGGTTTCTGCGCTGGGGGCTCACTCGCGAGTGGCTGGCGCATCGCGCCGTGTGGCTCGGTCTGCTGGTCGGAGCCGTCGCGCTGAGCGTCGCCGCAATCCTTCCCGCGGGCCGTCCCGTGGCCATCGCCGTCGCCTGGCTGGTGTCGGCAGCGGCGGCGCAGTTCACGTGGCGGTGGACGTCACCGAAACGGCCGCTGGTGATGACCGCACGGATGCGCCGCCTGCTCGTCGCCGGCGGATTCCTTGCGGTGGTGCTCGCCGCGGGGCTTGCGCTCGGCATCGTCGCCCTGCACCCGGTCGTTTCCCTCATCCTCGTGCTCATCGCGGCCGGCCTGGTCACGGGCCTGAGCGAGATCCTCCTGGTTGCTGCCAACGTCGTCACCAAGCCGGCGGAGTCGCGCATTCGCCGTCACTACCTCGCGCTGGCGTCGGAGCGCATCAGGACGGTGGATCCCCTGGTCGTCGCCGTGGCCGGCAGCTACGGCAAGACGAGCACCAAGCAGATCCTCGCTCGGCTGCTGCAGCCGCACGTGAGCACGCTGCCGACCCGCAAGAGCTTCAACACGCTGATGGGCGTGACGAGGGTGATCAACGAGGACCTCACGCCGGAGAACAGGGTCTTCATCGTCGAGATGGATGCGTATGCGCCGGGAGAGATCGCGGCGATCAGCAACCTGGTGCACCCGCGCGTGGCGATCATCACCGCGATCGGGCCGCAACACATGGAGCGCTTCGGCACCCTGGACCGCATCGCCGGCGCGCTCTACGAGGTCGCAAGCGCGCTCCCCGCCGATGGGACGTTGATCCTCTACACGGGGGACGAGCCGGGTGCCGCGCTGGCGCAGCGAGCGCGCGCGGAGCGCAGGCGCCTGATCCGGTACGCGCTGGCGAGTGACGGTCGCGCGGTCGACGCAGACGTGGTCGCGTCGGCGATCCGCATCGACTCGCACGGCGCGACCTTTCGCTGGCGGTGGGAATCGGAGCGCCTCGACCGCGAGGTGGCGATTCCTTTGCTCGGGCGCCACCAGGTGGCCAACGTGAGCGCGGCGCTCGCCGCGGTCGTCACCCTCGGCTACTCGATCGACGACGCGATCACTGCCGCTGCATCGTTGGAACAGGTCGAGCATCGCCTCCAGTTGATGGCGAGCGCCGGCCCGCTGACGGTGATCGACGACTCGTACAACGCCAACCCGGTCGGCGTGCACAACGGTCTGGAGGTGCTCGCCGCGATGAGCGGAGCGCACAAGTTCCTGATCACGCCCGGTCTCGTCGAGCTCGGCAGCGTCGAGGAGGACGAGAACCGGCGGTACGGCGAGCACGCCGCGAACGTGTGCGACCACGTGATCGTCATGTCGGCGAAGACGAGTGCGGCGCTGTGTGCCGGGTTGCGCGCCGGCGGCATGAGCGAAGACCGCATCCATGTCGTCGACACCCTTGACGAGGCGACCCGGCTGCTCCAGAGCCTGTCACGCCCCGGGGATGTCGTCTTGTTCGCCAATGACCTCCCCGACACCTACCTGCCCGTCGCCCGCGCGGCTCGGACGTAGGGCGGTCACGCCGGCGTTGCCTGGGAGATAATCGCCGCGGCCCCGTCCGGCCGCAACGTCTCGCTCAACGTCCCAGTCAACCGTCTCAGTCGACGTCTCAGCCTGCGAACATGCAACGTCCCCTCCGCACCGAGCACGCCTTGTGAGCACCGGGGTGCTCGACGAGCGAGCGCATCATCTCGCCCTGGTTCGCGCTCAGGCGGCGCTCATCGCGGATTCGTCCCGGCCGGTGCGCCGGCTCGTCCTCAGCCCCGGGGCAAAGCTCACATCGTCACCTCGCAAACGGCGCCACGCGCGCCACGGACCGCCCCCGCCGCCGCGCGTGGCCATGCGGCACTTCTCGTGGAGAAGGCGTGTCATCGCGGCCGCCGCACTGGCCGTCCAGGTCGGCCTGCTGGTGCTGGCGCTGACCCTTCCGGGCTTCCAGGTGCGGCAGGTGACCGTGGTCGGCACGCATCTCATCACCACGGGCGCCGTGGTCGCCGCGGCGGAGGTGCCCGAGCAGAGCATCTTCACCATCAACGGTGCGGCGATCCAGGGTCGCGTCCAGGCGCTCCCCTGGGTGGCGAGCGCCGTGGTGACCACAGAGCTTCCTGCCACCGTGCGGATCTCCGTCGTCGAGCGCTCACCGATGCTCCGCATCCGTCGCGATGGCACCGACACCCTGGTGGCCTCCGATGGCGCGACGCTTCCGGGGGTCGACGCGACGCCCGCAGCGCGAACCGGCATCCCCGTCCTCATCGACGACCGCGCCGGATCCCCACAGCAGCTCGATCCGACCCTTGTGGGACTGCTCAGCTCGATCGCCCGACGCTTCCCGCCGGTTTTCGGCTGCGCGGTGGCCGCGTACCTCTGGGGGAGCGACGACGTCATCAGCCTCTGGACGAACACGGGATGGCGCGCCGTCCTCGGCCACCTCGATACCCAGGATTCGCTGCGCGCCCTCCCGGCTCAGATCGAGGCCCTCGCAGCGCTCAAAGGCCGGATGAATTTCGTCAAGCCGAACTTCGGCTACATCGACGTCGAAGCACCGGCGTACCCGGTGAGTGGCGGGCATCCCGGCCTCCCGGCCGAGGTGAAGGCGGCGCTCCTTCCGGTCGCACCTGCGATCCAGCCGGCGCCGGCGGCGTCATCCGTGACGCCGCCGACGGCGCCCCCCACGCCGACTCCCACGCCGACGCCGACCGGCAGCCCGTCATCCGGGATCACGCTGATCACGGCGCCGGCCAGCACCCCCAAACCGTCGCCCTGACGGACCGGCGGGATCGTCTAGCGGACGCGATCCCATGGGCGCGCGGCGCGCAACGCGGAGAGGATCGCCCGGGTCGCCGGTGAGCGATTCATCGTGTAGAAGTGCACACCCGGCGCGCCGCCGGCGAGCAGCTCCGCGCACTGCAGGGTCGCCCAGGCGACGCCCAGCTGGAGCACCGCCTCGGGGTCGTTCTCGCGTGTCCGCAATGCGTCGAGCAAGGGCTCGGGGATCGTGGCGCCGATCTTGAGCGTGAACCGGCGGATCTGGCCGACGTTGGTCACGGGCATGATCCCCGGGATGATCGGCACGGTCACGCCCGCAACCCGGGCTCTCGCGACAAAGTCGAAGTACATCGCGATTGTCGAAGAAGAGGTTCGTGATCAGGTAGCTGGCGCCCGCGTCCGCCTTGCGTTTCGCGGCGCGCACGTCCTCGTCGGCATCCGCCGACTCCGGGGTGCTTCTCCGGGTAGCAGGCACCGCCGACGCAGAATCGGTAGTCAGCGGTGATCAGCTCCATCAGCTCATTGCCGTGCGCGAGCCCGCCAACGGTGGCGACGAAGCGCTCGTCACCCTCAGGGGGATCGCCCCGCAGCGCAAGCACGTTGTCGATTCCCGCGTCGCGCAACGCATCGAGAATGCCGCAGAGGTCGTCGACGGTCGCGTCCACGCAGGTGAGATGGGCGACCGGCTCGATGTCGAGCTCTCGGCGGATGCGCGTCACCAGGTCCACGGTGCGGGTGCGCACCGAGCCCCCGGCGCCGTACGTGACCGACACGAATGTCGGCTCGAGCTCGCGCAGGTGCGAGATCGCCTCGAAGAGCTGGCGCACCCCGTCGTCCGTCTTCGGCGGGAAGAACTCGAATGAGAAGACGGGCTGACGGCGGCCTTCGAGGACGGCGTCGAGACGCATGGTGAGCACCATGCTACGGTCCCCGGAAATGCTTGCGGTGTATGCGTCGGCGGTGGGCGGCGAGAACCCGCTGGCCAACCTGTCAGTCGGCGAGCTGCCGGCACCCGTGCCGCGGCCGGGCTGGGCCCTGGTCCGGGTGCGCGCAGCGTCCCTCAACCACCACGACATCTGGACGCTCCGCGGCGTCTCGTCGGCACCCGTGACCCCGCCGCACGTCCTCGGCTGCGACGCGGCCGGTGAGGTCGAGGCTTACGGCGGCGAGCCGCCGGCCGGTGCAGCGGCGGTGGGGGCGAGGGTCGTGGTGTATCCGATCGTCACCTGCGGGCACTGCGCGGCCTGCCTCGCCGACGAGCCACTCGAGCTGCCGGTCGTTCCGCATGCTCAGCGAGGCCCCGCTTGCGGGCGCGCTCGCCGAGTACGTCGAGATCCCGGCGGCGAACCTCGTCGCCCTGCCCGACCAGGTCAGCTTCGCCGACGCCGCATGCCTGCCCACCGCCTACCTGACGGCGTATCGGGCGCTGTTCGTGCGCGCCGGGCTCCGGCCCGGGATGAACGTGCTCGTGCAGGGGGCGAGTGGCGGCGTTGCGACGGCGTGCATCCTGCTCGGCAGGCTGGCGGGCATCACCGTCTACGCGACGTCGCGCGACGAGGCCAAACGGGCCTTCGCGATGGACCTCGGTGCCGAGGCGGCGTTCCCGGTGGAGCGAGAGACCGCGCGCGCCGTCATCGGCGCCACCGGAGGGGTCGGGGTCGACGCCGTGGTCGACACCGTCGGCGAGCCGACCTGGGATCTCAGCCTGCGCGCGGTGAAACCGGGGGGCGTCGTCGTGGTTCCGGGGGCGACCGGGGGCGCCAACCCTCCCGCGCAGCTCAACCGGATCTTCTTCCGGAGCGTCACCGTCGCCGGAACGACGATGGGGACGCGCGGGGAGCTGCGCCGGCTCGTCGATCTGATCGCCACCGGCGCGCTTCGCCCGCTGGTCGGCTCAACGCATCCGCTCCGCGATGCCGCGACGGCAGTTCGCGGAGATGGCGGCCGGCGACCTGCGCGGCAAGATCATTCTCGAGGTCTGAGCGCACGCGAGGCGGAGCATCGCAGTGCTCCACGCGATCTCATCGGATCCAGCTGATTCCGCGGCGATTCGGCGTCCGGAAGCGTAGACGCCGTGGACCAGCGGTGCTACGGTTGCGCAGCTTCAGCGGTCGAGTCAGACCGCGGCGCACAGGGCCTCGTCCAGAAGGTGCAGTGGCGGGGCCCTGTGCGCGTCTCCGGGTCATCGGAGACGAGCAATTCCGATCTCGACGGATTGGGTCCTGACGGGTCGCTCGATTCTCAATGACAACCAACATGTTGTGGCATACTGGGCCGGCGAACCCAGCATCTTGCGGTTTTGCGCCTAAAACCCCTTGAACGGCGCACCCGCGACGGCTACACTCGGAGACCGATACAGTGACCCGTCCTCGCCGCGTCTTCGCACTCGATCTCGGAACCACCAAAGTCTGCTGCGCCGTCGCAGACCTTGAGACCACCGGTCTCCGAGTGCTGGGTGTCGGTATGGTGGCGTCCAAAGGAGTTCGCAAGGGGGCGGTCGTCGAGATCGACCGGGCTGCGGAGGCGGTGGCCGAGGCGGTGGACATGGCGGAGCAGATGTCCGGGCGTCGCGATTGATTCCGCCGTGGTCGGGATCGCCGGAGGGCACATCACGTCGCAGAACAGCCGCGGCGTGGTTGCGGTCGAGGCGGGTCATCGCGAGGTTCGCGACCAGGACGTGCATCGCGCCATCGACGCCGCGCGCGCGGTGAGCGTCCCGTCCGAGCGTCGCATCGTGCACGTGCTGCCGCAGCAGTTCACGATCGATGGACAGGAGGGCGTGCGCGATGCCATCGGCATGGCCGGCAACCGACTCGAGGTCGATGCGCACATCATCACCGGCGCCAACACCGCGATCCAGAACGTCGTGAAGGTCGTGCACAAGGCAGGGCTCAACGTCGACGACATGGTGTTGCAGGTGCTCGCATCCGCCGAGGCAGTCGTCACCGAGGACGAGATCGAGCGAGGTGTCGTCGTTGTCGATGTCGGCGGTGGCACCAGCGATATCGCCGTGTTCGCACGCGGCAGCATCGTGCACACCAGCGTGATTCCGGTCGGGGGCAACCACGTGACCGCCGATCTCGCGGTCGGGTTGCGTTGCGACCTCGAGACCGCCGAAACCGTGAAGCGCAACTTCGGTCACTGTCTGCAGCTCACGCTGCCCGCCGACGCGGAGGTGACCTTGACACCGATGGGCTACGACGAGCCGGTCGGTGTGCCGCAACGGTATCTCGCCGAGATCATCGGCCCGCGCGCACGCGAGATGGCGTCGTTGATCGCTGTCGAGGTGGAGCGAGCCGGGCCGCTCGGCATGTTCCCCGGTGGCATCGTGATCACCGGCGGCGGGGCGCTGCTCCGCGGATTCGCCGAGGTGGTGCAGCAGCAGACCAACCTCCCGGCGCGCATCGCCGCACCCCAGGGTCTGCACGGCATGAACGACGAGATCAGCGGACCGAGCCACGCGACGGTGGTCGGTCTGCTGCGCTGGGGAGCCCGGAGCAACCTCGGCCGCAAACCTTCGCGCTCCAACGGCAAGCACCCGGACGGCCCCGCCGCCGGAGCCAAGTTCTCGAGGTGGTTCCGTGACCTCTTTTGATCACCTTCGCACCCATGGACTCGACCAGCCCGGGGATGCCCTGGCCCGCCGGAGAACGTCACCGCACTCGCCCCCAACACGAGAAACCACAACGCAACGCGAGGAGATAGTCATGGCAGACCTGGACCGGACCCTGGACGGCAATGCACGCATCCGCGTCGTGGGGGTCGGCGGCGGCGGCAGCAATGCCGTGAACCGCATGATCCGCAGCAACCTCAAGGGCGTTGAGTTCATCGCGATCAACACGGACCATCAGGCGCTCAGCTCATCGTCCGCGCATCTGAAGATCCGCATCGGTGGCAAGCTGACCCGCGGCCTCGGCGCGGGCGGCGATCCGCAGAAGGGACAGGACGCGGCCGAGGAGTCGCGTGACGAGCTCACCAAGGCGCTGGCCGACAGCGACATGGTGTTCATCACCGCGGGCATGGGCGGTGGTACCGGCACCGGCGCCGCACCGATCATCGCGGAGATCGCTCGTGAGACCGGAGCCCTGACCATCGGCGTGGTCACCAAGCCATTCCGCTTCGAAGGCCTGCGCCGTCAGAAGTCGGCCGAGGAGGGCATCGCCAACCTCCAGGGTCGCGTCGACACGCTGATCACGATCCCGAATGAGCGGCTGATGCAGGTGGTCGACAAGAAGACGCCGATCGGTGACGCGTTCAAGGTCGCCGACGACGTGCTTCGCCAGGGCGTGCAGGGCATCAGCGATCTGATCGTCTTCCCCGGGCTCATCAACCTCGATTTCGCGGACGTGAAGACGATCATGCAGGGCCAGGGTCAGGCGCTCATGGGCATCGGATTCGGCAGCGGCGACACGCGCGCCGCCGATGCCGCGAAGGACGCGGTCGCGAGCCCCTTGCTCGAGACCACCATCGCCGGTGCCAAGGGCATCCTGCTCAACGTCACCGGCGGTCCCGACCTGACCCTCTACGAGGTGAACGAGGCGGCGCAGCTGGTCAGCGAGTCGGCGGATGCCGACGCGCAGATCATCTTCGGCACCGTCATCGACGAGCACATGAAGGGCGAGGTGAAGATCACCGTGATCGCCACCGGGTTCACCGGCCAGATCGATGTCATCGGCACGCTCAGCTACGAGCCGTCGGCACGTCCCATGGTCTCCGAGCAGCGCCAGCCGGCGTTCACCGTCGGCGGCAAGCCCACCGGTCCGTACAGCGTCGACGACCTGGACATCCCCGCGTTTCTGAGGGACCGTCGGTAGGTTTGGGGCATGTGCGGCTCCGGCCCATCGCGTCGGCGGGCCGGAGCCGCATCCAAACCTCCAGGGGGCAGCAGGTGAAGTGCCCGTTCTGCGGCGAGACGGACATCAAGGTGGTCGAACTCGCGCGACTCCGAGACCGGTGAGGCGATCCGCCGCCGTCGAGAATGCCTCGGCTGCGGCAAGCGTTTCACCACCTACGAGCGCGTCGAGGTGCCGCCGCTCTACGTCGTCAAGAAGGACGGCAGACGCGAGGAGTTCAGCCGCGCGAAGCTGCTCTCGGGACTCGTCATGGCGTCGAAGAAGACGCGGCTCGCCCCGGCGAACCTCGAGTTGATGGTCGCGGAGATCGAGAACGCCCTGCGCAGCCGGAACATCTCCGAGGTCCCAAGCCCTGAGGTCGGAAGCATGGTGATGGCGCGATTGCGAGAGATCGACGAGATCGCCTACATTCGATTCGCTTCCGTGTATCGATCGTTCAAGGATGCACAGGAGATGCGCGCGACCATCGAGGACGTGCTGGCGCACCCGCCCGGCACCCGCCCGGACACGGCACGCCGGAAGCGCAAGCGCCGCGACACAGAGGGTCGCGAACTGCCCCTCGACCTGGGCAAGTAGGCCGTGGAGGCGATGCCGCCGGTGGCGAACCGGCTCGACCGTGTTCGTGCCCGAATCACGGCTGCCGCGCTGCGTGCGGAACGTGACCCCCGCGACGTGCGTCTGATCGCGGTCAGCAAAGGCATGCCTGCAGCCCGAGTCGATGCGGCGATCGAGGCCGGCGTCGAGGACATCGGCGAGAACCGCATCCAGGAGGCCGCCGACAAACAGCGGGAGGTACGCAACGCCGCCAGATGGCACCTCATCGGCCATGTGCAGACCAACAAAGCCGCACGCGCTGCGGCGCTGTTCGATTTCGTGCACTCGGTTGACAGCCTGCGCGTCGCGGACGCGCTGTCCACGCACCGGCCACCCGGGCGCGATCCCATCGGCGTGCTCCTCGAGGTCGAATTGACGGGTCTGCCAACGCGTTACGGCGTGGCCGAATCCGACGTCGAGTCGGTGGTCCAGCAACTGGTCAACGTGCCCGCCATCCACCTCATGGGCCTGATGACCATCGCTCCATACTCCGACGACCCCGAGGACGCACGCGCATCGTTCATCCGGCTCCGGCACATCCGGGACCACATGGAGCACGCCACCGGGTGGGCCCTCCCGGAGCTGAGCATGGGCATGACCAACGACTTCGAGGTGGCAATCGAGGAGGGCGCCACCATGGTGCGAATCGGGCGCGCAATCTTCGGCGAGCGGTCGGCGTAGCACCTCGCGACTGATCGAGAGCGAATGATCTGCCGGTATCCTTGAGGCGATGCCCAGGTATTCAGCCGTCAGCGCCCGCGCGGGTTTCCCCGAGGCGGAACTCGAGATCCTCGATCTCTGGCAACGCACCCACGTCTTCGAGCGCAGCCTGGCGATGCGTCGCGATGCGCCGCCATACGTCTTCTACGAGGGGCCTCCCACCGCCAACGGGCTGCCGGGTCTCCATCACGTCCTTGCGCGGTCGTACAAGGACGTCTTCGCGCGCTACAAGCAGATGACCGGGTTTTCGGTGGCTCGGAAAGCCGGGTGGGACACCCACGGCCTCCCGGTCGAGCTCGAGGTCGAGCGCGCGTTGAAGATCAGCGGCAAGCAGCAGATCGAGGACTACGGCATCGCGGAGTTCAACGCGCGCTGCAAGGCGTCGGTGAACGAGTACATCGACCAATGGCGCGAGATGAGCGAACGTCTCGGTTTCTGGCTCGACTTCGATCATCCGTACCGCACCTACGACGGCACGTACATCGAGTCGGTGTGGTGGAGCCTGAAGGAGCTCTGGGAGGACGAGCTGCTGTACCAGGGTTACAAGGTCACCCCGTACTGCCCACGCTGCCAGACCACGCTGTCATCGCACGAGCTGAGCCAGGGGTACGTCGAGGACACGCCGGATCCGTCCGTGTACGTCAAGTTCCGGCTCAACGACTCCGACGGCACAACCTTCCTGCTCGCCTGGACGACGACGCCATGGACACTCCCGGGCAACGTCGCGCTTGCAGTGCACTCGGGCAAACCGTACGTGCGGGTCGCACAGGGCGACGAGTCCTACATTCTTGCTAAGGAACGCCTCTCGGTGCTCGAGGGTGACTACGAGATCCTCGATGAGATGGACGGAGCGGATCTCGTCGACCGGACCTACGAGCCGCTGTTCACCGACATGCTCCCCGACGGACTCGCATTCGTCGTGCTTGACGCACCGGAGCTGGTGAGCATGGATGAGGGCACCGGCATCGTGCACACCGCCGCCGCGTATGGCGTCGCCGACCTCGAGCTCTGCCAGCGCAAGGGCATCGCGATCCGCCACGTGGTCGGACTCGACGGAAGGTTCCTCGACGGCCAGACGCGATACCGGGGCCTGTTCGTCAAGGACGCGGATCCGAAGATCATCGAGGACCTGCGCGAGCAGGGGAGCCTCTACCGAGCCGAGCGCATCCTGCACACCTATCCGTTCTGCTGGCGTTGCGACACACCGCTGCTCTACTACGCGATCACCTCGTGGTTCATCCGCACCACCAGCGTCAAGGATCGGCTCCTCGCCCACAACAGCAGCGTCCACTGGCAGCCGGCGCACATCCGCGACGGACGGATGGGCAACTGGCTCGAGAACCTGATCGACTGGAACCTGTCGCGAACCCGGTACTGGGGCACGCCGCTGCCCATCTGGGTGTGCGACGACTGCGACGAGAAGTTCTGCGCGGGCAGCGCGGCCGACGTCGGCCTCAGCGTCGAGGACGATCTCCACCGGCCGTTCATCGATGACGTGACGCTGCCCTGCACCACGTGCAACGGCGTGATGCATCGCGTTCCGGACGTCATCGACGCCTGGTACGACTCGGGCGCGATGCCCTTCGCCCAGAAGCACTATCCCTTCGAGAACCGAGAGCTGTTCGAGCGCACGCATCCCGCGGACTTCATCTGCGAGGGAGTGGACCAGACGCGCGGATGGTTCTTCTCCCTGCTCGCCGAATCCACGCTGCTCTTCAACTCGCCGGCGTACAGGAACTGCGTCGTCGTCGGGACGCTGCAGGACAAGCAGGGCAAGAAGATGTCGAAGTCGCGGGGCAACACGATCGAGCCGAGCACGATCTTCGACCAGTTCGGCGCCGACGCGGCTCGCTGGTACTTCTACGCGCAGGGCGTCGAGAACGCCGAGTTGCGTGTCAGCCCCACGTCATTCCAGGACGTCGTGCGCCTCTTCATGCTCACGCTCTGGAACGTCTATTCCTTCTTCGTGACCTACGCGCTCACCGAGGGTTACGACCCCGCGTCCGCCGCTCCCGGCGTCATCGAGCGGCCCGTCCTCGACCGCTGGTGTCTCGCCAGGCTCGCCGAAACCGTCGAGGCGGTTCGCGAGGCGATGGAGCGGTACGACGCGTCGGACGCTGTCCAGACAGTCGAAGGATTCGTCGAGGACCTCTCCAAGTGGTACGTGCGCCGCTCGCGCCGGCGTTTCTGGAAGAGCGCGGGCAGCAGCGACGACTCGCTCGCGGCGTTTGCGACATTGCAGACCGTGCTCCTCACGCTCGCGGGGCTGGTGGCGCCGTTCATGCCATTCATGGCGGAGCGGATGTATCGCAACCTCAGCGGGTTCAACGGCGATCCGCCGTCCGCACAGGGCGCACCGGACTCCGTGCACCTCACCGACTATCCGAAGGTTGCCGGAGCGTGGCGCGACTCGGAAGTGCTGGTCGAGATGAGCCGGCTTCGCCGGCTGGTTGAAGAGGGGCTTGCGGCGCGGACCACCGCGGGCGTGCGCGTGCGCCAGCCGCTCGCCTCGGCGACGATCGCGAGCGACCCGCTCAACCCCGAGCTCGAGGCGATCTTCATGGAGGAGCTCAACGTCAAGAGCGTGGGCTACGTGGATCCGGCGGGAGGCCATGCGTCGGTGGTCCTCGACACCACGATCACGGACGAGCTGCGCCTCGAATGGCTCGCTCGCGAGGTCAGCCGCAAGGTGAACGAGCTGCGCAAGCAGGCGGGCCTGCGTGTCGAGGATCGGATCACGCTGCTCGTGGACGCCGACGGCGACGCTCGCCGCGCGGTCGACGCGTATCGCGACTGGCTGCAGGCCGAGACACTCGCCATCGCGATCAACGACGAGCGTGGGGACGCGCTCGCTGAGTGGGAAGGCGAGCTCGGAGGCGCACGATGCTGGCTGGGAGTACAGCGGTAGCTGCCGGGCAGCGCGTTTCGCGGCGGCGCATCTACGTCGTGATGCTCGGTACCGCGGCTGCCGTCGCCCTGGTCGACCACATCACCAAGTGGGTGGTGGCCTCGCGTCTGAACGTCGGGCAGCAGATATGGCCCGGCTCGTTCGTGTCGATCGATCACGTCGAGAACAGCGGTGCCGCGTTCAGCGTGCTGCCGCAATTGCACTGGCTCTACCTCGCTGTCGCCGTGATCGTGAGCCTGTACATCGTGTTCGCCGGCTACCGGTACGGCACGGCGTGGTACCGGCAGGTGCTGCTCGGCATGATCCTGGGGGGCGCGCTGTCCAACGGCGTCGACAGGCTCGTCCAGGGATCGGTCGTCGACTTCATCGACTTCCATTTCTGGCCCGTGTTCAACGTGGCTGACAGCTGCATCGTCGTCGCCATCGTGATGCTCCTGGTGCTGAGCTTCGTGCCGTCGTCGCACTCGCCGACCTCGTCCACATCGTCCGCACCGTCATGAGCGTGGGCGCGCCGGCCGTCGCCATGCCGCGAACTCGACATGTGGCTTGCGGAATCGCGGCGCATCACCCGTCACGCCGCGCGAACCCTCATCGACGCCGGGCTCGTGACCGTCGATGGGCGCCCGGGGAGGCCCGGCCAGCGCGTGCGCGACAGCGCCGCCGTCGTGGTTGCTCCACCGGTTGCGCTCGAGAGTGTCCCGGAGTCGCGGCGCGGCTCACCCGCACAGCCGGCCATCGACCTGCGGATCGTCGACGAGGACGAGTGGCTTGCGGTCGTCGACAAGCCGTCCGGGATGGTCGTCCATCCTGCCCCCGGCCATCCCACCGGAACTCTTGCCGACGCGCTCAAGGAGCGGGGCACAACATGGTCATTGCTCGGTGGCGCGGAACGGGCGGGGATCGTGC
The DNA here is from genome assembly GCA_963756075.1 of Candidatus Dormiibacterota bacterium. Lineage (GTDB taxonomy): Bacteria > Chloroflexota > Dormibacteria > Aeolococcales > Aeolococcaceae > Palsa-851. The sequence goes on from CAVWMH010000007.1 coordinate 132,970, forward strand.
ACCGCCTCGACCGCGACACGAGCGGGTTGCTGGTGGTTGCGAAGACCGAGACCGCGCACCGAAACCTGGCCAGACAGCTCAGTGATCGCTCGCTCGGCCGCACCTACTGGGCGCTCGTCCAGGGCGGCTTTCGCGAGGACACCGGGACCATCGACGCGCCGATCGCCCGCCACCCTCGGGACCGCCGGCGCATGGCGATCGTCGAGGGAGGCCGCGAGGCGATCACCGACTTTCGTGTCGTCGAGCGGCTGAGCGGTGCCACCGTGCTCGAGGTCTCGTTGCGAACCGGGCGCACCCACCAGATCCGGGTCCATCTCGCCTCCATCGGACACCCGATCGTCGGCGACACGGTCTACGGACGCCCCGACGCAGCCCTCGGCCGTCCGGCGCTGCACGCCCGGCGGCTCCGCTTTCGCCATCCCGCCGACGGGGCGGAGCGATCCTACGAATCGCCGATCCCCGACGAGCTCGTCGCCGCCACCGACAGGCTCCGTCCCTGGCTCGCATGAGCGAGCGCGGCAGGATCATCGTGTTGACCGGGCCGAGCGGCGTCGGCAAGGACACGGTGCTTCGCGAGCTGTTCAAGCTCGACCCCGACCTCGCGTATTGCGTCTCCTACACCACGCGCCCGCCGCGTCCCGGGGAGGTCGAGGGTGTGTCCTATTTCTTCGTGGACGAGCCAACATTCCGCGCGATGGTCGATCGTGATGAGTTCTTCGAATGGTCGACCGTCTACGGCGAGCTCAAGGGCCGCACCTACGACGCGGTGAACAGGGCGATCGCGTCGGGCAAGGACACCGTGATCAAGATCGACGTCCAGGGTGCGGAGAAGATCCGCCGCCGCGTCGGGGATGACGCGATCTTTGTCTACCTGTTGCCGCCGAGCGTCGAGGCCCTCGAACACCGCCTCGTCGATCGTGCAACCGAGGAGCCGTCAAGCCTTCGAGCTCGGCAGGAGCTGGCGGTCGCCGAGCTTGCGCTCAAGGACACGTACGATCATCAGGTCGTGAACGATGATGCGCAGCGCGCTGCTCGGGAGATCGAGGCGATCATCCAGGCAGCGCGGATGAAACCGCGGGGAGGGGCGGCATGACCCTCGCGCTCGACGGCCGCCGGGTGCTGATCGGCGTCGGCGGCAGCGTGGCCGCGTTCAAAGCGTGTCAGGTGGTCACCGATCTGCGCCGTGAGGGCGCGGAGGTGAAGGTCGCGATGACCGATGCCGCGACCCGTTTCGTGACCCCGACCCTGCTCCGCGCGCTGAGCGGGCACCGGGTCGTGTTCAGCATGTGGGACGACGACCCGGCCGAGGTCGGGCACGGGATGAGTCACCTCGACCTGGCGTCCTGGTGCGAGGTCCAGGTCGTGGTCGCCGCGTCGGCGGACCTGATCGCGCGGCTGGCGCTCGGGCTTGCCGGCGACCCGGTGACGGCGACAGCGCTGGCGTGCCGCGCCCCGCTGCTGGTCGCACCCGCGATGGAGTCGGCGATGTGGGAGCACCCCGCGACGCAGGGCAATGCGGCGACGCTGATGGCGCGCGGCGCGCGGATCATCGGCCCGGTGATCGGGCGGCTGGCCAGCGGTCACGAGAGCACCGGCCGGATGGTCGAGCCGGACGCGATCGTGTCGACGGTGAGGGAAGTCCTTGCCGGCGGGGCCTGACCCCACCATCAACGGTCTGCACGTCGTGGTCACAGCAGGCGGCACGCGAGAGCCGATCGACCCGGTGCGATTCATCGGCAATCGATCGAGCGGCAAGATGGGCAACGAGCTGGCGGCCGCGGCGATCCGGCAGGGCGCGACGGTGACGCTGGTGACAGCCGGTGCGGCCCCGGCTGCACTCCGCGGGCTCGAGGTGGTGCCTGTGGAAACCGCTGACGAGATGCACGCCGGGGTTCGTGCCGCCCTGGCCGGCGCGCGCGTGCTGATCATGGCCGCCGCGGTGGCGGACTGGCGGCCGCGCCATGTGGCACCGCAGAAGCTCAAGAAGGGAGCGGACACGCTGACCCTCGAGCTGGTGCCCACCGTCGACATCCTCCGGGCACTCCGCGCGGACGGCGCGGCAGCCGGTGTCTTCATCGTCGGGTTCGCTGCTGAGACCGAGCATGTGATGGACAACGCCCGTGCGAAGCTCGACGCCAAACACCTCGACCTCGTCGTCGTCAACGATGTGTCACAGGAAGGCATCGGCATGGGCGCCGACGACAATGAGGTGACCGTCATCGGCCGCGACGGTACCCTGGAAACCGTCGCACGAGCGCCGAAAGCAGCCGTTGCCGACGCGATTGTCCGCATCATTGCGAGCCGCCTGCAGTGACGTTCGCGTCCGTCGTGCCCGAGACGCGTTCGCAGCTGCCGCGCGACGCGTACACGTACTCCATTCCCGACGACCTCGCCGAGCTGGTGCTCCCCGGTGTGCGCGTGGAGATCCCGTTCGGCAAGCGGTCGATTCTCGGCTACGTTGTCGAGCGATCCGAGCAGACCGAGTTCGCGGAAGTCCGCGCCATCGACCGCGTCATCGATGAACCGCGTCTGATCCTCGATCAGCACCTGGCGCTCGCGCGCCAGATCGCGGATCGCTACTGCGCGCCGCTTGGTGAGGTGTTGCGGGCGATGCTGCCAAAGGGCGTTCGCACCCGCCCATCACGCCGGGCGGGGCCTCGATCAATGTCGCGCGCGGTGGCAGAGGCGGGTGCGGCGGGCCCACCCGAACCGCCGCCGGCTCTCAACGATGCGCAGCGCGCGGCGGTGGCGCCACTCCTGGAGGGAATCGCGTCGCACACGCACCGGCGCGTGCTGCTCCACGGCGTGACCGGGAGTGGCAAGACCGAGGTGTATCTCGCGGCGATCGACGCCGCCCTCGCCGCAGGACGGGGCGCGATCGTGCTCGTCCCCGAGATCGCGCTGACGCCGCAGATGATTCGCCGTTTCGCGGTGCGATTCCCCGGCCGGATCGCCGTCGTCCATTCCGCGCTCACCGACGCCGAGCGCGCGGCCGAGTGGCGTCGCATCCGCAGCGGCGAACATACCGTGGTCGTCGGTTCGCGGAGTGCTGTCTTCGCTCCCGTCGCCGACCTCGGGATCGTGGTCGTGGACGAGGAGGACGCCCCGGCGTACAAGCAGGATCGCGTGCCGAGATATCACGCGGTCGACGTCGCTCTGATGCTCGGGGCGCTCTGCGGTGCGCCCGTCGTGATGGGAAGCGCAACCCCGCGCGTCGAAAGCTTCTTCCGCGCGCACACCGGAGAACTCGAGCTGGCGACGCTGCCCGAGCGCGTCAGCGGGCGTCCCCTGCCGCCGATCGAGGTCGTCGACCTGCGCGACGAGTTGCAGGCGGGCAATAGCAACGCACTCTCGCTGACGCTCGATCGCGCTCTCCAGGAATGTCACGCCGATGGCGGTCAGTCGATCCTGTTCCTCAACCGTCGTGGGACCTCGACCGTCGTGCTCTGCCGAACCTGTGGCGAAGCACTCACGTGCACCAACTGCAGCGTGTCACTTGTGCATCACGTCGACCGTGCAAGCTGCGATTGTCACTACTGTGGACTGTCGGTCCCGCTGCCGCAGGTGTGTCCCGCGTGCGGATCGCGGACGATACGGGCGCTCGGCATGGGGACCGAGCGGCTCGAGCGCGAGGTGCGCGAGCGGTTTCCGGCGCTTCGCCTGATCCGCATGGATCGCGACACCACTCGTTCGCGCGATGCGTACTTCGAAATCTACGACCGCTTTCGACGCCACGAGGCCGACTGCCTCATCGGCACGCAGATGGTCGCAAAGGGATGGGACCTCGGCAACGTGCGTCTGGTCGGCATCGTCAACGCTGATACGTCACTGCACTTTCCCGACTATCGGAGTGGCGAGTTGACCTTCTCGCTGCTCACGCAGGTGGCGGGCCGTGCGGGGCGTGGTGACGAGCCCGCTCGAGTGGTGCTGCAGACGTACAGTCCCGGCCACTACGCGGTCCGCCATGCGACAACGCACGACTACCTCGGGTTCGCACGCGACGAGATTCGCATACGCAAGGCATTGCGCTTTCCCCCATATGCACGGCTGTGCGTCTGCACGTTCGTGCACAAGGACGACCACGAGGCCGAGGTGGAAGTGCGCCGGGAGGCGCGTCGAGTGTCTGATACACTCGGAATTGACGCCGGGCTCGATGTCCTCGGCCCGACGCCGGCGTTCCTCCACCGCCTCCGCGGCGAATACCGCTGGCAGATCACGGTGCGGGGCACAGACATTGAGAGGGCATTTCCTCACCTTCCCAGGGCTCGGGGCTGGAGCATCGACGTCGACCCCGGGGCGTGATCGGAGAAATCAGCGTGGCAGTCCTTCCCATCGTCCTCGTCTCGGACCACAACGACGTGCTCACCACCAAGGCAACCCGCGTGCCGCGGGTTGACGATGAGATACGCCGTCTGATGGACGACATGGTCGAGACGATGTTCGACGCCAACGGAGTCGGCCTCGCCGCTCCTCAGGTCGGCGTGTCGCTGCGCGTCATCGTGCTCCGCGTCGACAACCAGATCTACCAGCTCGCCAACCCCGAGATGGTGCGCACCGATGGAGATCAGACGGGTTTCGAGGGTTGCCTGTCCGTGCCCGGATGGGTTGGCGAGGTCACGCGCCGGATGCGGATCGTCGCCAAGGGGCTCAACCGCCATGGCAAGGAGGTTCGCGTCAAAGGCGACGGCCTGCTCGCACGGGCGGTGCAGCACGAACTGGATCACCTCGACGGCATCCTCTTCACGTCCAGGGTGAACGAGGGGACGCTTCGCGAAGTGGAACCCGCAGAGGAGGCTGAGGAGCCCGGCGTCGTCAGCGCTGTGTGAGGCTCGTCTTCTGTGGCACAGCGTCATTCGCCGTGCCGTCACTCCGGGCGTGTGCAGCCGGGCACGACGTCGTGGCCGTGGTCACCAGGGCGGACCGGCCGGGGAGCAGAGGGCAGCCGGCGCCGCGACCGGTGGGCGACACGGCGCGTGAGCTCGGCATCGAGGTCCTGACCCCCGCCAGGATCGGCGCCCCAGAAGTCGTGGCAAGCCTGCTGGAGCTGCATCCGGCGTGCCTGGTCGTCGCCGCCTACGGTCAGATCCTGCCCGCCGCGCTCATCGACCCGCCGCCCCATGGAGCGGTCAACGTCCATGCGTCGCTGCTGCCTCGGTGGCGCGGCGCATCCCCGATCGCGCACGCGATCCTGGCGGGCGATGCCGAGACCGGCGTCTCGATCATGCGCATGGAGGCCGGCCTGGATACCGGACCGGTGTACGCAACCGCCAAGATCCCGATCGGGGCCGACGCGACCACCCCCACGCTGACGGCGACGCTGGCCGAGCTCGGAGCGTCGAGACTCGTTGACGTGCTGGCTGCGCTCGAGGACGGAACAGCCGTCGCGACCCCGCAGCCGGGTGAGGGCGTGACGTACGCGCCCCGCCTTGGCCGGGCTGATGGACGCGTTGACTGGGCGGCGCGGCGCGCTGTGGACGTCGATCGGATGGTACGGGCGCTGCAGCCCTGGCCCGGCGTGCTCGCGCCCCTGGGCGGCGTCGAGGTCCAGATTCAGGCGGGCGCCCCGGTGGATCTCGCCGATACGACGGCGCCCGGGGCCGTTGCCGGCAGCGAGGGTGAATCGCTGGTGATCGCAACGCGTGAGGGCGGCTATCGGGTCGACCTGATCACGCCGCCCGGGAAGCGCGCGATGACCCCGGCGGCATTCCTGCGCGGTCGCCGCTCGGTTGGAGCGACGCGGTAATGCCGCCGGCGAGGAGACCGGGCGACAACCTGATCGCGCACAACCGCCGCGCGCGCTACGAATACACCATCGTCGAGTTCGATCGAGGCCGGTATCGAGCTCACCGGTACTGAGGTGAAATCGCTGCGGACCGGGCGCATTCAGCTGCGTGAGGGCTACGTGCGGATCGAGAACGGCCAGGCGTGGTTGATGCAGGTGAACATCGCCTCATACCAGCAGGGCAACCGCAACAACGCCGAGCCGGAACGGCGCCGGCGCCTGCTGCTGCACAAGCGCGAGATCGAGTACCTCGACGGACGCGTCCGGACCCAGGGGCTGACCATCGTTCCGTTGAAGCTCTACCTGGTGCGCAACCGGGTCAAGGTGGAGATCGGCCTTGCGCGCGGCAAGAAGCTCTGGGACAAGCGGCAGGACGTCGCCAAGCGCGACGCCGAGCGAGACATGGAGCGCGCGATCAAGCACTGAACGGCGACGCGATCAGCTCGCCGCTGCCTGGACCCCAGCCTGGGGCGGCACTGCCTGGGATGCGGCGCTCGGTCGGTTGGCCTTGATATCCGGGACGACCTGTGCGGCGAGCCCGTCGATGCGCTGGCGGAGCTCGCGCAGCCCCGTGGCCTTCGTGGCACTGACCGCAAGCGCCGACACGCCCGCGATGTCGCCGAGGCGCAGGCGCGCGGCGCGGACCTCCGAAGCCGTCAGGCGATCCACCTTGCTCAGCGCGAGGATCATCGGCTGCTCGCACTCCATTGAGCGCAGGGTGTCGAGCACGGTCATCAGCTGCTGCTCCGAGTCCGGGTGTGACGCGTCGACCACAACGCACAGCATGTGGGCCTGGCGCACCTCCTCGAGCGTGGCCGCGAAGGCTTCGACGAGCTCGGTCGGCAGCTTCTGGATGAATCCGACCGTGTCGGTGAGGATGACCAGCTTGCCCGACGGCAGCTCGAGTCGTCGCGAGGTCGGGTCGAGCGTCGCAAAGAGCAGGTCGTCCGCGAGCACCTGGCTGTGGGTGAGGACATTGAGCAGGGTCGATTTGCCCGCGTTTGTGTATCCGACGAGCGCGCACGACGCCAGGGGCACGTTGGTTCGCGCGGTGCGCCGTGTCCGCCGCTGCCGTTCGATTACCACCAGACGTTCGCGAAGGCGCTTGAGTTGTTGCCGGATGAGGCGCCGGTCGACCTCGATCTGCTTCTCACCCGGACCGCCTCGCAGCCCGACGCCGCCGCGCTGGCGCTCGAGGTGGGACCAGCCGCCGGCAAGTCGCGGCAGCAGATGCTCGAGCTGCGCCATCTCGACCTGGACGCGTCCCTCAGCGGTGACGGCCCTGCGCGCGAAGATGGCCAGGATCACCTCGGTGCGATCGAGGACCGGGACGCCCCATTCCTCCTGCAGGTTGCGCTGCTGGCGCGGGGTCAGCTGGTCGTTGCAGAGGACGGCCGGACTGTCCAGCTCGGCCAGGTGGGACGCGAAGGCCGCGACGACCCCGGAGCGGAAGAACGTTGCTGAGTGCGGCTCCCGAAGCGAGATCAAGCTCCGCTCCAGGACGTCGGTGCCGAGCGTGCGAGCCAGTTCCTCGAGCTCGTCGAGCTCGATGTCGCGCTGCTCGCGCTCATCCCGCCTCGCCACCGTGCCGATGACGATCACCCTCTTGAGTTTCGCGCCGACCGCGGGATCAGCTCCAGACGGCGCGTCGAAATGGGGCAACTAGCGCGTCACCGATCCGGCCATCACCTGGAGCATCCGATCAGCCTAGCAACGGCGGCCGGGTTCTGCTGGAGCTCCCCGTGGCTCGGGCTCAGACAGGTGATGCGACAGCAGGGATCTTCAGTTGCATCAGGGCGCTCCCGACCAGCGTGAGCGCGACGGCCACGAGGATGGCGAACGTGGTCGAGACACTCAATACCGGTCCCGCAAGAGCTGACCCCACCGGCACGCCTGAGAAGTTCAGCGCCATCGATACCGCGAATGCACGGCCGAACCACGCCCGCGCCGTGCGGCGCTGCCGCAGCGAGAACGCGCTGACGCTCGACGCCGAGTCCGCGCCGCCGGCGATCGCGATGCCGACGGCGATGACGGCTATTGATGGCACGAGCAGCGCCAGCACGGCGACACCCATGACGGCGCCGAACAGGGCCATCGACTCGCGTTCACGTCCCTCGGTGCGAATCCGCCCCGCCACCAGCGCCGCGGGAACCCCGGCCGCGCCTGCGAGCGCGAGGATCAAACCAACCACCGCAGCGTTGCCGTGCAGATGGAAAACGACCACCGGTAGCGCGACGATGACGATGCCCCAGCCCACGTTCATCGTGGAGAACGTGATCGCGACCCAGCGCAGCGTGCGGTTGGTCACGACGTAGCAGAGGCCACGCCACGCTTCGTGGAGAATCCGCCCGCGCACCTCGTCGGTGCGAGGGGGCTCCCCGACCGCCTGCAGGGCAACGGCCCCTGCGACATAACCGACGGCCGCCCCTGCAAGCGCGGCCTCGCTGCCGATCGCCGCGATGAGCGCTCCCGCCAGCGCCGGACCGGCGATGTTCGCCACCCCGTAAAGCACGCTGTCCGCCGCGTTGCCCCGGTCCCACAGATCGCGCGGCACGATGATTGGGAAGAACGAGCGGGCGCCCGCGATGCTGAGCGTGCTGGTCAGCGAGCCGCAGACCAGCAGCGTGTACAGGGCCCAGACGGGGAGTCGGTTCGATGCCGCCAGGAGGACGATGACCGTCAGGCACACCGCGGCAACAATGAAATCCAGCGTCATGAGACGTTTGCGTCCGTGGCGATCGAGCAGCGCTCCGGCGATCGGGCTCAGCAGCAACCCGGGGAAGATCAGGAGAAACAGGCTCACACCGGCGATGCTCGGGGAGTGGTATCGCTGCAGCGCAAAGATGACGAGGCCTACCGTCCACATCTGCGCGGCGGTACGGGTGAGCATCGAACTGATGAGTAACCGCCGGAACCCTGGGACCCGAAGCAGGCGGCGATACGTCGCAGGAGGCGCCGTGACGCCTTGTTCGGTGGTCACGCCGGCAGGGCTCGCGAGAGACGGGATTTCAATCCTTGGGCGTGCAGCGACGCCACGACGGTCATCACGGATCCCAGGGTAACGCCGACGCGCTTTTGTGGACTTGCCACCCGCGTGAACCGAGGAGAAGTGTGAGCGATGACGGCGTTCGAACACGCAGTCGACAGGTGTGGCTATGCAGGTTCGCACGATCGCGACGGGCGCACTGGGATGGTCGACCCGAGGCCATCCATCGGGCTGCCGGCTCGACCTATCCGGGGGCGAGCTCAGCGGGTGCGCGCGTCCACGATTGGTACGTATGCGCCGGCGGGATCGCCAGAATCCGCCGATCCTCCGACCTGACCAGCTGCCAGCCGCCCTCGTGCACCGACCAGTGATGGCGGTGGCACAGGAGCACCAGGTTCTCGAGGTTGGTGTCCCCGCCGTGCCCCCAGTGGAGCACGTGGTGGGCGTTGGTCCAGGACGAGGGCCGGTCGCACCCGGGCCAGACGCAGCCCTGGTCGCGGACCCGGAGCGCGGCCCGCCCCGCACCCGAGGGCACCCGCAGCGCCCGGCCGACGTCGATCACCGCCGACTCGGGGCCGAGCAGGACGCGGCGGATGCTCGCGTCACAGGCGAGCCGCTGCACCGTCGCCGCCGGCACCACGCCGGCGAACTCGAGGTCACCGCCGGGCGCCCCCGAGAGCCCCATCACGGTCTCGACCGACGCGGTGAGCTGCAGATGGGTGCGGCTGCCCCCGCGCTCGGTGGCGAACCCATGGTCCAACGCATGCATGGCCAGCTCGACCAGCCCGTCGGCGAGGCGGCGGGCCCGGGGCCGCTCGTCACCCGCACCCGAGCGGGCGCAGAGTGGCGCCAGCGCCACCCGCAGGGTGGCCCCGCCGACCGCGTCGAGCATGCCGTGCAGGGCCAGCCGACCGTCCTCACATGTGGTGAACTCGAGATAGCGGGAGTCGACCGCGCTGACGTGTTCTGCCAGCACCGATGCCGCATCACCCGCATGGCGAGCGTGGGTGCAGTCGAAGGTGAAGCGGCCGACCGAGTGCTCGAGGGCCAGGTCGAGCAGGGCACGCTCGTCAAAGCTCCCCCCGGTGCGCTGCAAGGCCCGCTCGGTCCCGGCGAGCAGGGAGAGATGGGCGAACCCCAGCCGTCCCTCCTCCAGCGCAGCGACGCTCGCCGGCAGGTCCTCCGCCGCCTCGCCGGTGGCGATCGACCGGGCCGCGGCGGTGCTGGACATCCGGCACTGATGGCGGACCCAGTCGATCGGCGAGGTCGAGCCCTGCGCAGCGGCCTCATCGGTGGAGGCAAACACCGCCGCCTCACGGGCGAAGCGGAGTTCGAGGAGATCGATGCCGTGGCGCAAGCGGATCAGGCGCTCGCCCAGGGCGAACGCGGTGAGCTCGCCCGCGGGGGAGGCCACGAACGCCTCGACCTCGTCGAGGAACCGATCGAGCCCCGCTAGCTTGTCCTCGCCATTACACATACCAGTAGTATAGAACAAATGTGTGTAGCTGCCGACGACGCCGGCCGCGGGCGAACAACTGCCGAGCGGGAGGTCTCGAGCCGGGCAACGCGGTACCATTGAGACAGCACGCTGATCTCGGACAGCTGCGTTCCATGGGGGCGTACTGGTTTCGACGGGGTCGTGGGTCGTGCGAATGCGAGTTCGAGCCCCGGGCTCGTAAAACCGGGAAAAATATACGTGCGAATAACGCACCCCTCGCCCTCGCTGCGTAAGTAGCAGAGACGAAAAAAGCTCAGGCTTCGGCCTGACGTCGACCGCCTCCTCGGCTGTGGGGGGCGGACCCGACGTTAATGCAAGCAGTCTTGCCGCCCGGTGGCGCCTCGGCGCCGGGCGGGACATTCACTGAGGCTGGCCGCAGCCGAGCCTGGTCCCAGGGCGCGATTGAGGTGAGATAAAAACCGGGACTACACTCGTAGATGTCGCATGGAACGCGGCTTCGGACCCGGGTTCGATCCCCGGCGCCTCCACCACTGCCGCGTGCTGGCAGAGTTCGGCTATGAAGCGCGTCCTCGTTACCGGCATGTCGGGCACCGGCAAGTCGACAGTCATCCAGGACGGTCCAACGCATGCGCGACCGCATAAATAGTAGGGTGCGGGGGAGCGGCGGTGTAGGGTGGACCCGTCCGGTTGCCCCCCTTCCGGATTCCCCTTGCACCGCCGTTCCTCGCGCGGACCCAGCCCCCTTCTGAAAGGCCGACCGCATCTGGGTCGGAGATAGAACGCTGACCGGGCCGGGCGGTTACGCGGCAATTAAAGTCCCGGTCGCCGACGGTCACCAGATCAAGGGCACGAGCCGTTTGTGGGTCGCCGCGTAGGCGCGATAGCTGTCACCGAGGCTCTGCAGCAGTGCCCGCTCCTCCACCCGGATGCGGAGCACGAGGCCGCAGGCAACGGCTGCCGTGAGGCTCGCGAGCGACAGCCAGTTCCCGATGAACAGGCCCACGCCCATGACGATGAGCAACAGCCCGGCATAGCTTGGGTGCCGGATGACCCGGTAGGGCCCGGAGGTGATCACCGGCTGGTCGCTGCTCGTCTGGACGATGAACGTGAAGTACCGACCCAGAGTGCGGAAGCTCCAGAACCGCAGGGAGATGCCGCCCCACAACAGCACGAGCCCGATCCAGTCGGCAACGGCGACCGGCTGGATCGTCGCCGACGGCGCCACCCCTACGAGCGCGCCCGCCACGAGTGCGCCGGCCGCGACGATGAGCCGAAAGAGAACCTCGCTTCCCCAGTTGGCCTTCACCCCCTCAGATCGCTGGAAGATGCTCTGGCGCAGCTCCAGCAACACCCAGATGGCCGCCGTACCCACCACGATCCAGCGCAGGATCGGTGGTGTCGCGGCCAGTGAGTTCACGGCCAGATCCTACCCTCGGTGGATCACCCGTTCAGCAGACGTGGGCGAGTGCGCATCATCCCCGTCGCGGTCAACGGGGTCGGCGACGGCGACGTGGCAGGCGGCGTCGTGGGCCGGGCCCATCGGTCTCAGCAGGGGAGTGATCTGTGCGCATGTGTCGATGGCGTACGGGCATCGCTGCCGGAAACGGCAGCCCTCGCCGGGGTCGATGACGCGCGGAGGCTCGCCGCTGTCGGCGGACACCGGGACAGCCTTCTCGCGCGGATCGGGCACTGCGGAGAGGAGAAGTTGCGTGTACGGGTGCTTCGGTCGCGTGAGCACGACCTCGGTCGGCCCTTGCTCGACAGCGTGGCCCGCATACATGACGACGATCCGGTCAGCGACATAGCGGGCGCTCGCGATGTCGTGCGTGATGTAGAGGATGGACGCGCCTTCCTCCGCTCGCAGGGTGGCCATCATGTTGAGGATCCCGGCGCGGATCGACACATCGAGCATCGATACGGGTTCGTCGGCGAGGATCAGCTTGGGCTGCACCGCCAAGGCCTGGGCGAACCCCACGCGCTGACGCTGGCCACCGCTCATCTCGTAGGGAAACTTGCGCAGCATGTCGCCCGCCGGGTTGAGTCCGACAATGTCAAAAACCCGCTCGGCCTCCTCGCGGCGACGCGCGCGGTCGAGCTCCGGCCTGTGCAGCTTGAGGTTGCGCATCACGCCGTGTGACACGCGGAATACCGGGTTCATCGCGCTGTACGGGTCCTGGAAGACCATGGGCACCTCGCCGCGGTACCAGAGCACGTCCTTGCGCGAGCGCAGCTTGTGGACCGAGCGTCCACGGTAGAAGATCCCGCCGCGCGTTGGTGGATAGATCATCGCGAGGAGGCGCGCGACCGTCGTCTTGCCGCTGCCGCTTTCCCCAACCAGGGCCACGATCTCACGCTCGTGAATGGTCAGGTCCAGGTCGTCGACGGCGTGCAGCATCCGGCGGGACAGCAATCCACCGAGCCGGAAGTGCCTGGTGAGGCCGGTGGTCCTGAGGAGCGCCCCGTCGGGCTCGGCAACGGCGCTCGGTGCAGGGCTCATGGCTCAGACCGCATCCCGAAGCTGCTCGGAGTAGAGGAGGCAGCGCACCTGCGTTTCGTCGATCAGGTACAGGTCGGGCTCGATCGTCGGGCACTGCGCCATCACCTCGCTGCAGCGGGGGTGAAAGCGGCACCCGGATGGCGGCCTGCCGAGGTCGGGAGGGCTGCCGGCAATGCCGGTCAGCGCCCGACGCGGACCGTGAACCGACGGAAACGCATCGAGGAGTCCCTTGCTGTACGGGTGCATCGGTCGCTCGAAGATCGAGGCGGTGTCGCCGATCTCGGCCACCTGCCCGGCGTACATGACCATCACCCGATCCGAGTAATGCGCGATGAGCGACATGTCGTGGGTGACGAAGATGACGGCGAAGCCGAACTGCTGCTGAAGCTGCTTGATCTGCGACATCAGCGAGCGCTGCGCGACCACGTCGAGCGCGGAGGTCGGCTCATCCATGATCACAAGTTGGGGCGTGAAGAGCAGCGCCATGGCGATCATGGCTCGCTGGCGCATGCCACCACTCAACTGGTGCGGATAGCTGTCGAGGTGCGCGGCGTCGATGCCCACGAGGTGCAGCACCTCCGCCGAACGGGCGCGAATCGCGTCGGCAGAGGTCCGCTCGTGTGCACGCATCGTGTCCTTGAACTGCGCGGCGATGCTCTTCATCGGATTGAGCGCGTTCATGGCGCTCTGCATCACCACGGAGTAGTCACGCCAGCGGACATGACGGAGCTCGCTGTCGGTGAGCTGAACCAGGTCCTGGCCCTTGAAGGTGACGCGTCCCGAGGTGACCTCCGCAGGCGGCGTCAGCAGCTGCGCGATGGCGAACAGGAGCGTCGACTTTCCGCAGCCGGACTCGCCGACGATGCCCAGGAACTCGCCGGCCTGGACAGTCAGGCTCACTCGGTCAACCGCGCCGATGTCCGCCGCGTCGGTCAGGTAGGAGACGGACAGATTGTCGACGTCAAGCAGTGGTTCTGGCACGTCGCTTTCTCACAGGCCGGAGAGCGGGATTGCCGATCTCATCGAAGGCGTAGTTGACGAGCGCGAATCCCGCGCCCAGGAGCGCGACGGCTGCGCCCGGCGCCAGCGCCCACCACGCGTTGCCCGCCTCGAGGGCACCGCCCTGCTGCGCGTAGTACAGCATCGTCCCCCAGGTCAGCTCCGTGCTGTTCCCCAGCCCGAGGAACTGGAGGCCCGCCGCAAATCCGACGACGAACACGGAGAGGCCGAGAAAGGAGGCGACGATGAGCGACGTCATCGTCGGGATGATCTCGAACAGAATGATGTACGAGGTCCGCTCCCCGCGCACCCTGGCGGCGGCAAGGAAATCGCGGGCGCGCAGCGAGAGCCCTTGCGACCTCAGCTGCCGGGCCTGAAATGCCCAGCTGGTGAACGTCAGCACGACGATCAGCGTGACCGTGCCCGGGGGAAGGTACGAGGCGAGCACGATCAGGAGCGGCAGCGTCGGGAGGATGAGAAAGATGTCCGTGAGCAGCGACAGCGACCGATCGGTGAGACCGCCCACGTACGCCGCGGTGACTCCGATGATCATCGAGATCACCGTGGCGATCGCGCTCACCACGACGGTGACGATGAGCGTGAGTCGCGTGCCCCAGATGAGCTGCGAGAAGACATCCTGGCCGAGCTGCGTGGTCCCGAGCAGGTGTTGCCACGACGGCCCCAGATCCTGTCCGTAGATGGCCGCCTGAGGATCATCGCGCCCGATGAGGCCGGGGAATGCGGCGACAAACACCATGAGCAGGAGGATGAACGCGCCCGCCGTGGCCTTGCGATTGCGCAGCACCGCCTGCATGAGGCGCGCGGGCGAGCCCTGCTGACGCGTCGAGTCGACCGCTTCGAGCGGTCCGGCTTCGGAGGCGATCGCGGCCGTGCTCATGCCGCGGTTGCTCTACGCATCGCGCGTGCGCGGGTCGAGCCCCGCCGTGAGGAAGTCGGCAAGCAGCACGCAGAGGAGCACTGCGAGGGTGTAGACGAGGAACAGCGCCTGCATCAGCGGCAGGTCGTGGTCGGTGGTGCTCGTGTAGAAGAGATACCCCAAACCCGGATACGAGAACGTGTACTCGACGAGGATCGAGCCGCCGAGCACGTAGCCCAACTGCATGGCGAATCCCGTCAGGTTGGGGAGGATCGCGTTGCGCGCGGCGTAGTCGGTCATGATGCGCCAGCTCGGAAGTCCCTTTGCACGGCCCATCTTCACGTAGTCCTCGGCCAGGGTCGTGATCATGTTGTTGCGCATCGAGTAGATCCACAGGCCGGCGGTCACGATGACGAGGCTGAGGCCCGGCAGCAGCGCGTGAGTGAACACGTCCCCGATGAATGAGAGCGACAGCGATGGTGTCGCGCCGATGCTGTAGTTGGAGCTGAGCGGGAGCCAGTTGAGGGTGACGGCGAAGACGAAGAGCAGGAGCAGCCCGACAAAGAACACCGGGAAGGTGGCGACGATGAAGAGCATCGGCGGAAGGATCCCGTCGAGCCGGCCGCCGCGGCGCCACGCGCTCAACACGCCGACCAGCGTTCCGATGGCGAACGCGATGATCGTGGTCACCCCCACCAGCGCGAGCGTCCAGGGGAGCTTGCCGGCGATCTCCGTCAGCACCGGAACTCGTTGCGCGGTCAGGCCGAACTGGCCGGTGAAGCAGTTTGCGAGGTACTGCAGGTACGTGACGATGAGGTTCTGGTGGACGTTGACTCCGAACTCGATCTGCAGCGCGTGCAGCGCTGCCGGGTTGACGCCGCGAAACGTCGCCAGGACAGCGGATGCCTCATTGCCCGGCATGACGCGCGGAATGATGAAGTTGACCGTGAGTGCCGCCCAGAGTGTGATGACGAAGAGGCCGACGCGGCGAGTGATGTATCTCACTGCCGCGTCGGCCGCGCCCTGACCCTGCGCATCGGGATTACGTTAGCTCACCGGATACAGGCGCGTGAGGACCAGTCCGTTGTCGGGCGTCGCCCACACCGGAGGCTGCGCGTACGGATCGGACGGCGTCGGCCATCCTCCGAAGGAGGTGGTGTCGTACTGATACCAGTCGACGCCTTCGGTGACCGGGATGACCGGGAGGTCCTGGGCCATCACACCCGAGATCTGATGGATGATCTGGAGCTGCTGTGCCGGGGTCGCACCGGAGTACTGGTTGAAGAGCGCGTCGGTCGCGGGCGACTTGTAGCGCTCGTAGTTGGTGGAGCCGATGCTGCCGCTGAAGAGCATCGGGCGGAGCTCGTAGTACGGACCCGGGCCGGCAACCGGCATCTCCCCATACGCCAGCTGGAAGTTCCCGCCCTGCGTGTCGTTGGTGTAGGGGGTGCTGTTCTCGTCCTGAACGGTCACCTCGATGCCCACGGCCTTGAGTTCCTGGGTGATCACCTGCAGTGACGCGTCCCAGTCCGTGTAGCCGCTGATCGACTTGATGGTGAAGGAGAGCTTCTGACCCTGCGCATTCGCGTAGATGCCGTCCGACCCCTTGGTGAATCCGGCCGTTTGCAGGGTCTGCTCAGCCTTGCTGGGGCTGTACGTGAGCGTGTCGAGCGACTTCTCGTACCACGCCTTGTAGGTTGGAAGAACGATGCCGGTCTGGTTCGCCGCGGGCTCGTACCCGCTCTCCCCACGCTGCGAGACCTGCGAGCGGTCGATGGCCATCGCGATCGCCTGACGCACGGCCAGGTTGCCGAGCAGCGGATTGGTCAGATTGGGGAACAGCGACACGTTGAGCGTCGGCGGGAACCAGTAGTGACGCGTCGACGGGTTCTTGTTGATGTAGTACGACTGGATGTTGGGGATGTACTGCGCTCCCCACTGCGCCTGGCCCTGGGCGAGGTAGAGGTTGGCCGACGTGTTGCTCAGGAAGGCCGGGTAATCGACCTCGGCCACCTGGGGAACCGGGTGCCCGGGCTTGCTCTGCCAGTAGCTGGGGTTGCGGAGGTACTTGATGTTGTCCTGGGAGCAGTTCGTCATGAGGTACGGCCCGGTGCCCACGGGGTTGGCGTCGGCCTCGCTGTCGAGCTTGGTCTGGTCGAGAGTGCTCCAGACGTGCTGGGGGATGATCGGCGTCTGGTCGGCGACGTAATAGAAGTACGACTGCGCCGGAGCGTTGAACGTGAAGACGACCTGGTCGGTGCCCTGGAGAGCGACGTTGGTCAGCGGACCGCTGTCAGCCGCCCACAGGGCGTTGAGGTCGAGCGCCGCGTCGGCCTTGAGTGCATCGAATGTGTAGAGGACGTCGTTCGCGCTGAATGGGCTGCCGTCGCTCCACTTCACGCCACTTCGGATGGTCATGGTCAGGGTCGTGAAGCCGTTGCTCCACGTCGAACCCGTGGCCAGCCACGGAGTCACCTTGGGGGTGCCGTCCGGATTGGTCTGCAGGATGTTGATGAACTCGAGCGGCTCGTACACGAATCCAATCGACGTGATGTTCACCGACGGGTTGAACGGGTTGAACTGGCAGGTCCAGGTGCTCCCGCTCTCGTTGTCGATGAGCAGCTTGCCGCCCACCTTGCCGGTGTTTCCCGTGCCGCCGCTGGTCGGCGTCGAGGCGGAGCCGCAGGCGGCGGCGAGCACTCCCGCTGCGACCATCACGGTGATCGGCTTGAGGCGTCGCATCGACCGGCCGCCTGGGTTCCTGTTCGGTCGCCACGTCCTTAGCATCCGGGTTCCTCCGAAGTCTCGCTGTCACCGCACAAGGGTGAAGAGTGATCCGCGGCCGGTAATTTATAGGAAAGCTACCTTAACATCAGCCTGCCGGTCAACCGGCCCGAGCTCATCGGCGGTAGATCGAGATCCGGGGTCCGCCCGCCATGCGCCGTTTGGTCATCGCGCACTTGACAGAGGGCCAACTGATAGGAAGAATCCCTAACCATGACTGCGCGACCCGACCACGAGCCGCGCCGGAGGTCGGGCGTCCGCGACCGCCTGGTGCTTGCGGCGTGCGTCGTGGTAACCCTGCCGGCGCTGTTCCCGGTCCGGTGCGGTGGAGGCGGCGCCGGCGGTCCAGGCCCAGGTTCGAGTTGACCAGGTCGGCTACGCCGACAACGCATCGAAGCGCGCCTATCTCATGACCTCGGCGGCGGCGGCCGGTGCGGTATTTCGCGTGGTCGACTCCCACGGCGGCATCGCGTACGCCGCGGCGGTCGGAGCCGACCAGGGGTCGTGGAGCAGCACCTATGCGCACGTCTACGCGCTCGACTTCGATGGTGTTCATCGCGCGGGCTCGTTTCACGTCGTCGTGATCGATGGATCGGCGCAGGTCCGCTCCCCGGCATTTCGCATCGACCCGGCGTCGAGGATCTACGCGGCTGCGATGGCCAACTCGCTGTCGTTCTACCAGAACGAGCGAGACGGGCCTGCCTTCATCCCGTCAGCGCTGCGAACCGCACCAGCCCACCTCAACGACGCGAATGCCATGACGTACCTGATCCCCAAGGTCGACAGCAACGGCAACTTCAAGGGTGATCTGACGGCGCTCGGCCAGACCATCGACGCTGCCGGGGGCTGGTGGGACGCAGGTGATTACCTGAAGTTCACTGAAACGATCAGCTATGTCGTCGCGATGATGGAGACCAACGTCCGCGATTTCCCGAATCAGCTCGGATCCGGGTCCGCGACCGCGAACTACAGCGCCGAGGCGGCTTTCGGCCTGAACTGGCTCGAACACATGTGGAACGACAGCACCAAGACGCTGTATCTGCAGGTGGGGATCGGCGCGGGCAACGGCACCACCGTGAGCGACCACGACATCTGGCGCCTGCCGCAGGCCGACGACACGTACGGGGGGACCGATCCGCAGGATCGATACATCAGGAACCGGCCCGTCTTCCGCGCGGCAGCGCCTGGATCGCTCATCAGCCCCAACCTCGCCGGGCGTCTCGCGGCTGACTTCGCGCTCTGCTATCAGCTCGATCGAGTGCGTCACCCGGCGCAGGCGGCAACGTGTCTGAAGAACGCCGAGGACGTCTTCGCTCTCGCAGACACCCATCCCGGGCGGCTGCAGACGGTGATTCCGTTCGGCTTCTACCCCGAGAAGGAGTGGCGCGACGATCTCGAGTGGGGAGCCACGGAGCTCTACGATGCGCTGTCGGCGGGTCCGGTTCCCGCGGGCGTCCCGAACGCCGACCCCATGTACTACCTGGGAAAGGCGGCGCACTGGGCACGCGCCTACATCAACGGACCGTACGACGCGACCGACACGCTCAACCTCTACGACGTGTCCGGTCTCGCACACTTCGAGCTCTCCCGGGCCATTGAACGCGCCGGTACCCCGGCCGGTCTCGAGGTGACCACGGCCGCAGCTGGTCGGCGACATCGCGAAGCAACTCGACACGGCGGTCACCCAGAGCGCTGCCGATCCATTCGGCTTCGGGTTTCCGTGGGACACGTTCGACACGACCAGCCACGGAGCGGGCCTGGTGGTGATGGCGGCCGAATACGACGAGCTGACCGGGACGAACGCGTTCGCCCAGTACGGCGAGCGCTGGCTTGGCAACATCCTCGGCGCCAACGCATGGGGCACGTCGCTGATCGTCGGCGACGGGAGCACCTTCCCCGACTGCATGCAACACCAGGTCGCCAACCTCGCGGGATCGCTCAACGGCGAGCGGCCGATCCTCGCGGGCGCCACCGTCGAAGGTCCGAACTCCTTCGCCGCGACCGGCGTGGTGACGGGCATGCGCACCTGCCCCGCGAACGGCATCGACACGTTCGCCCAGTTCAACGGCACCACCGCCGTGTTCCAGGACAACGTGCAGTCATGGTCCACCGACGAGCCCGCGCTCGACCTTGGCGCGACGACCCCGATGGCATTCGCGTGGCAGATCGACAACGACCCGAGCGATTCGTGACGCCCGTCCGCCACGATGCTGTAGATAACCACCCTTACTAACGTTCGTCGGGAGACACCTGATGTCGACACCGGAGGCGGCGAAGCCCAGCCTGCTTCGCGCCATCAACCTGCGCACCACCTTCGAGCTGGTGCACACCGGCGGCCCGGTCGCCGCTCCACACGTGGTGCGCAGCACGGGTCTCTCCAAGCCGACCGTCTCCGAAGTCCTCGGGCAACTCGTTGACATCGGTCTGCTCCGACGGGTCGGCAGGACGAGCGGTCTGCCGGGTCCGAGTGCGCAGCTGTATGACGTCAACCCGCGGGCTGGATGGGTGCTCAGCCTTGACGTGGGCCGCGAATGGGTTCGCGCTGCGCTCGTCGACCTCACCGGTGCGGTCGTCGGGCGCACCGCGACGCGGACGCCACGGACGACTGCCAAGGCGGTCATCGCGCAGCTGCGACAGGCCGCGGAGGCGCTGACGGCGGAGGCCGGGATATCGCTGGAGGACATCAACCAGGTGGTCGTCGGCACGCCCGGTGTCCTCCGCCCGGGCGCTGATCATCTGTCGCTGGCCCCGCAGCTCGCGGGCTGGGAGAGTCCCAAGGTGATTCCCGCCATACGCGAAGCACTGGTCGCGCCGGTCATCTTCGAGAACGACGTGAACATGGCGGCGGTGGGGGAGCACGTCCACGGCGTTGCTCAGGACAGCGAGGATTTCGTGCTGCTTTCGGTCGGCACCGGCGTCGGGACCGGTGTCTTCGTCGACGGGGCGCTGCGCCGCGGCGCTGCCGGCCTCGCCGGGGAGATCAGCTTTCTCCGCCTCGACCTGGACGCGCCGATCGGAGCGGGTCATCGCGCGACATGGGGGACGGGTGCGTACGAGAGCCTCGTCGGCTCAGCCGCGATCGTCGCTCTCGCACGCGAGCGTGGCATGCGTTCGGCGACCTCCGTGGCGGCAATCTTCGACGCCGCGCGCCACGGTGACCCCGACGCCGACCACGTGGTGCGTACGGAGGCGCGCCGGCTTGCGCATGGGATCGCCGCCGTCGCGGCGGTGCTCGACCCCGAGCTCGTCGTCCTTGGGGGTGGCATCGGGACTGGAGGTGGCGACCTGCTGCTCCGGCCCATCGCCGAGGCGCTCGCCTCGATCTCGCCCTTCTCCCCGCGGCTCGAGGTGTCGACTCTTGGTGTCGATGCGGTCATCGCAGGTTGCAGCACCACCGCTCTGCGCCTCGCGTTCGATCGCATCTTCGGCTCCGATACACCCATCGCGCGCACGGCGATCGACCTCATGAAGGTTCGCGAACAGCGCCGCAACGAGGACATTCCTGCCGACAGGAGCGCATGAAGGTCGCAGTCGTCGGTGGCGGGAGCACCTACAGCCCCGAGCTGGTTCACGGATTCGGCGGAGTTGCCGACCGTCTCGGCGTCGATGAGCTCGTGCTCCAGGACCCCGACGCACAACGGCTTGAAGTGGTCGGAGGCGCGGCGCAGCGGATTGCGAGCGCGCACGGCTTTCACGGCCGCCTCACCTTGACGAACGAGCTCGATGCCGCCGTCGAAGGGGCGTCAGCAGTGCTTCTGCAGATTCGGGTTGGTGGCCAGGCCGCACGCCACACCGACGAGACGATCCCGTTGCGCTGCGGCTGCGTCGGCCAGGAGACCACCGGCGCCGGTGGATTCGCCAAAGCACTCCGCACCGTGCCGGTCGTGCTCGACATCGCCGATCGCGTCCGCCGTCTTGCGGCAGACGGCGCGTGGATCGTCGATTTCACCAACCCGGTCGGGATCGTGACGCGTGCGCTGCTGGATCACGGTCACCGTGCGGTCGGGCTCTGCAACGTGGCCATCGGCTTCCAGCGCTTGTTCGCCGGGTGGTTGGGCGTCGCACCGGAGACGGTACAGCTCGGTCACGCGGGACTGAATCACCTCACGTGGATCCGATCGGTCCAGGTGGACGGCGAGGATGTGCTGCCAGCGCTGCTGCGCAACCACGGCGACGAGATCGCCGCCCACGTGGAGTTGCCGAGGCGGATCATCGACAACCTCGGGGCGGTGCCCTCCTACTACCTGCGCTACTACTACCAGCACGACCTCGTCGTCCAGGAATTGCTCGAGTCACGCAGCCGTGCCGAGGAGGTCATGGACGTCGAGCGACAGCTCCTCGAGCTGTACCGCGATCCGCAGCTGCACGACAAGCCGGATCTGCTGATGCAGCGAGGGGGCGCCTACTACAGCGAGGCGGCGCTCAATCTCCTGGCTGCGCTGTTCGGCGACAGCTCCGATGTTCAGGTCGTTGATGTCCAGAACAACGGGGTCATCCCGGAGCTGCCCAAGGACGCCGTCATCGAAGTTCCCGCGTTGGTGAGCGCTTCGGGGCCGGAGCCGCTCCCGGTCCCGGTGCTGGCTCCGCACCAGGCCGGTCTGATCGCGCACACCTCCGCATATGAGGCCCTGACCGCCGAGGCCGCCGTGAGCGGCGATCGCGAGGTCGCCTTCCGCGCGCTGCTCACCCACCCGCTCATCGGGCAGAGCGGATTGGCCGAGCAGCTCCTGACCGACCTGCTCGACGCCAACCGTCCGTATCTGCCGGCATTCGCATGAACGCGAACGAGCTGATCGTCGCCGTCGACGGCGGAAACTCGAAGACCGACGTGGTGCTCCTGCGGGCCGACGGTACGGTGCTGGCGTCGGTCCGCGGCGCTGGATCGTCGCCGCACCAGCTCGGGCTCGATCCCGCGGTGCGCGTGGTCGGGGACCTCGTCGATCGCGCCTGGCTCGCGTCGGGGATGCCGGCGCGCGATGGAAGCAAGGCCGCGGTGGCGGCGGTATTCATGGCCGGCGCCGATCTCCCGTCCGAGGAGGCGGCGCTTGCCGATGCGGTCGCGGCGCAGGGGTGGGCACAGCAGAACCACGTCGCCAACGACGTGTTCGCCGTGCTCTGGGCGGCGACCGGCACCGGGTATGGCATCGCCGTGACCGTCGGCGCGGGCGTGAACTGCGTCGGAACCGCTCCCTCAGGGCGTCGCGCCTGGTTCCCGGCGCTCGGAGACATCACCGGCGACTGGGGCGGAGGCCCTGACATCGGCATGGCGGCCCTTGGTGCCGGGGTGCGCAGCGAGGATGGACGCGGGGCACCGACGACCCTGGCTCGTGCGGTTGCAGAGTATTTCGGCTGTGCAACCGCGCTCGACGTGGCGGTCGCGATCCACCAGGGCACACTCAACGCCACCCGGCTCGTCGAGCTGCCGCGGGTCGTGATCAGCGCCGCCGAGGCGGGCGATGCGGAGGCGCTCGCGATCATGCGCCGTCAGGGGACCGAGGTGACCCGCCTGGCCATTGCGGCGATGCGTCAGCTCGGGATGGAGGACTCGCCGGTCACGGTGGTGCTGGGAGGATCGGTCCTCGTCTCCAGCCGATCGATCCTCCTCGACTTCATCGCGACGAGCATCCATGCCGAGGCGCCGCAGGCGCAGACCATTCTGTGCACCACGCCACCCGTGGTCGGGGCCGCGCTTGCGGGCCTGTCGCTGGCAGGATCGGACGGCGCAGCCGGGTCGCGTCTTCTCGAGTTGCTCGACGTTGGTTCGCTCGGAGGAGCTGCGTGAACGGCGAGAACATGGCCGCCGAGATGGCCGAGCAGCCCGCGGTCATCGAACTCCTGTTGCGGCGCCGCGCGGCGGTGACCGCCTCGATCAGCGCGTTGCTTCCTGAGCATCTCTGCGGCACCGTCCTGCTGGCCCGCGGGTCGTCGGACACGGCCGCGCTCTACGGGCGATACCTTTTTGAGATGGCCAGCGGCAGGCCGGTGGCACTGGCCTCGCCGAGCCTGCACACGCTGTATCGAATCCCGGCTGATCACAGCGGCTACCTCGCAGTCGGCATCAGCCAGTCAGGGCGCACGCCGGAGGTCGTCAGCGTCCTGGAACGGATGCGTGCCACCGGGGCCCGCACAGTGGCGATCGTGAACGAGACGCCAAGCCCGCTCGGCGATGTCGCCGACGTGATCATCGATCTCTCCGCTGGAGGAGAGCTCGCGATCCCCGCGACCAAGACCTTCACCGCAACATTGGTCGCCCTCGCGCTCGTCGCCGGCGCGATGGGCCCGCTGCCGTGGAGCGACCGCGACCTCACCGCGTTGCCGCAGCACGTACGTGGCGTGCTCGACGACGGCTATCGCGCAGAGCTCATCGCGAGGCGGCTCGACGGCGCGGACCGCATCCTCGCGGTGGCGCGCGGCCCGCTGCTCGCCGCGGCGAGCGAGACGGCGTTGAAGATCCGTGAGACCTCAGCGATCTTCGCGGAAGCTCTCTCCGCAGCCGACCTTCGCCACGGCCCGATCGCGGCTGTGACCCCCGATGTGCCGGTGCTGGCCTTCTCCACGCCGGGTCCTGCTGCCGCTGATGTTGCTGACCTGTGCGCGGTGCTCCGCAACCGTGGCGTGACGGTGAGCACGATCAGCCCCGACGCGGGCTCCGACCTTCCTCTGCCGCGCACCGTTCCGGAGGCGCTGCAACCGATCGTCGCCGCAGTTCGCGGTCAGCAGATCGCCCTTTCGACGGCGTTGGCGCGGCACCTCGACCCCGATGCTCCCATCGGCTTGACCAAGGTGACGTTCACCTGATGACGTCGGAGACGAACTCGGTTCCTTCCCTGGTGCTTCGCGGCGTAGAGGTTGCGATCCGCCTGACCGAGCAATGCGGCCTGGCTGGTGCGTCCCCGCTGCAGGACGGTGAAGCCGACGCTGACAGTGACGGTCTCGCCCGCCATCGCCCCGTCCCACGTGACCGACTCGATTGCCCGGCGCACGTCCTCACACCGGCGCAGAGCCTCATCCTCACTCACGGCAGGAAAGACGAGCAGGAACTCCTCACCGCCCATGCGCGCCGCCCATCCGGACTCCGCGGTGGCTGCGGCGAGGATGCCGGAGACGCGGACGAGCACCTTGTCGCCGACGGCATGCGAGAACCGGTCGTTGACCAGCTTGAAGTGGTCGAGATCCACCAACCCGATTGACAGCGAGGATCCGTCCTCTCGCGAGCGCGCGAGCAGGACCGGGAGCTCGGTATCGACGTGACGCCGGTTGCGCAGGCCGGTCAATGCGTCGCGCAACGACAGCTGCCGAAATCGCTCGCCCTCACGCCGTGCTTCGGTCGTCTCGAACACCGCCTGGAGCGTGCGCGCATTCGCCTCACGCTGCGCAGCGCGCAGCGTCGCGTCTTCGGCGTGAAACTCGATGTGCTGCTCGTACGCACGTTGGAAAAGTCCCTGTGCGGCATAGAGACACGCTCGCTCCTCGAGCGCCTCGACACGGCTCGCGATCATTCCGCGGCTTGCGCACAGCTGGATGCAGCGATCGAGGGTCGCACCGGCATCCTCCATGTGTCCCATGAGGCGCTGTGCGCTTGCGGCTGTGTTGAGCGCTTCGGCAAGGCCCTCGATCGGCCGGGCGTCGAGATGCGGATCGTCGAGGATCGGGCGGAGCGTCGCCTCCGCCTCGGCGTAGAGGCCAAGCTTCACCTGGGCGTTGGCGATGGTGTCGAGGCACGCAGCGTCGAGCGTGACGTTGTGACGTTCCGCGAACGCCTGCATCCGCTTGGCGATCTCCATCGACTGATGGGTGTCGCCCGCGTCATCCTCGAGCCACGCGAGGTTGTTGAGGATCTTGACGCGAAGTGGGACGTCGTCGAGGCCGTCTGCCAGTTGCAGCGCGGCGCGATAGCGCTCGCGGGCCGCGTCCCAGGCGCCGGTGCGAACCAGGACCTGTCCCAGGCCGAAGAGGTGATCGGCGCGCATGCGCTCGGGCATGGTGTCGTCGAGCAGATCGACTGCCGGTACCGCGTGTTCCCACGCGCTCGGCACGTCACCGATGAAGTCGAAGAACATCGACAGCAGCCGGTGGCTGCGGGCCATGAGGTGGCGGTGACCGTGCTCGATCGCCCAGTCGTTGATCTCTCTGATCAGCTGGCCGCTCGCGGTGTGCTTGCCCTTGCGGCACAGCACGTCGGCCTGGATGAGCAGCGCACGTCGCGCCGCGCCCTCGTCACCCAGCGTGCGCGCACGGCGCTCGAGCACCATCGCAGGCGCGTAGGCCGCGTCTGGATCGGAGAACGGGACCATCTCGAGGAAGTCAAGCTCCACTCCGAGGCGCTGGACGCGCCGGGCGGCCGCAGGAGTTGCCGGCGCGGCCTCGGAGAAAGGCGCGGCGTCCCCGTCCGTCGCCCCCGCGATCACTCTGAGCTGCGGCGCCGCGGCGCCGCTGGGATGTCCAGACATGCCTGCACGATATGCCGCATCCGGCGCCGCCCATGAGCGGTTGATGGTCTGTCACGACAAAGTCGTTCCATCTGACATCGCGCGGCACGCCGTCATTCGCCCGTCACACCGCGAACGGGCACCCACATCGCGCTGATGGGGTTCGCTCAGGCACCCACAGTGGTGGCGTCCAGCTGGCGCCACGTCGATCCACTCAAAGCCCAGAGGTGCACCGGTTGCGCAATGACGTCGGTGCCCGGAGTTACCGACCCCAATATCAGAAGCTGACCACTCGTCGCGTCGGTGATTTCCGCCACCGGCTCGACCGGGGGTCGGGCGACATCCAGGAGGTCCCATGTCCGACCGCCCCATACGACAAGAAATGGAGGTTGCGGCGTTTGTCCGCAACTGCAAAGCGTCAGCCGGCTGATGGCCGGATACAGTGCGAGCGCCGTGCCCGGGAGTGGGTCGGCAGTGTCGGCCAGCTGCTGCCAGCGCTGCCCGTCCCAGCGCCAGGTCACGTCGAGCGCTCCCAGTTGCGACTGCGGGGTGTAGCAGCAGCCTTCGGCGATCAGCGACTGCGTGATCGGATCGAATGCCATGGGCAGGTCCACCACGTTGGGAGCGACTGCGCCGTGAATCTTCAGGATCCAGTGCGAGCCGCTCCAGACCCACGTCTGGTCGCCCGGCGCGCTGCCGACGGTCACGAGCACCATCTCGCGGAGCGCATCGTCCCATGCCATTGACGATCCCTCGCCAGGAGTGGGGCCGCCGCCGGCTCCCGAGTCGAGCTCGCGCCAGGTCACCCCGTCCCACGCCCACGTGTCGTTGAGTGACGTGCCGCCGGTCAAGGGGTTGTGCTGTCCGCCGAAGAGCAGCACTTGCCTGGTGAGCGGGTCAAATGCCGACGACGCATCGATGCGACCGGGCGGACTCGTGGCCGGCTCTGCGTGCGACCAGCGGCCGCCGCTCCAGATCCAGGTGTTGTTGTCGTTTTCGGAGCCCCCGAAGAGCACCACCTGGGCGGCCGCGGGGAAGTCCGCGACCGTGAAGCCGGTGCCCGAGATGGGTCCCAGGGGGAACGGCGTCGGCCGCGGTGTTGGGGTCGGTCGCGGAGGTGGCGCCGGACGCGGAGGGCGTTGCGCTGTCGAGACCGCGACGCCGGCAACCGCCGCGGCCGCGATTACGGCCACGAGGAGCGTCGATGCTCTCACCCGGATGCCCAGCCCGCGGTGATCGTCCGAGGGGCGCTCATGCCTCCATCGTCCCAGTCTTCACCTGCACAATCGCGACGTGACCGCATCGCAGCCATCCATCATCGCTGCATCAATCTGACGAACATCTGTTCCGTCTGGGATGTTAGAATCATGGGTCCCAGATGAGCGACATGAGTGCGTTTCACCCGGCGGTGCGAGCCTGGTTCGAGCGCCGGTTTCCCGAAGGCCCGACTCCCGCGCAACACGAGGGCTGGCCCGAGATCGCGTCCGGCCGGAACACGCTGATCGCGGCGCCGACCGGATCGGGCAAGACCCTCGCGGGATTCCTCGTCTGCATCGATGCGCTCTACCGTGCCGCCGATCGCGGCGAGGTGGTTGAGGGGAAGACGCAGGTCGTCTACGTCTCACCGCTGAAGGCGCTCGCGGTCGACGTGCAGCAGAACCTGGAGACGCCGCTGCGGGAGATCGCCGAAGTCGCGTCGGAGCTGGGGATGACGCTGCCGGCCCTGCGCGCGGAGGTGCGCACGGGTGACACCACGCAGTCCATGCGTGCGGCGATGATCAAGCGCCCGCCGAACTTCCTGGTCACGACCCCCGAGTCCCTGTACCTGCTCGTCACCGCGCAGCGGAGCCGGGCGGCGCTCACCACGGTCACGACGATCATCGTCGACGAGATCCACGCGGTCGCGCGGGACAAGCGCGGCTCCCATCTCGCGGTTACGCTCGAGCGCCTCGAGCGGCTGTGCGCACAACCGCCCGTACGCATCGGTCTCTCCGCGACACAACGACCCATCGAAACCGTTGCGCGGCTGCTCGTCGGCGCGGGTGAGTCACGCAGCAATCCCGACGGCAGTCCGCGCTGTGCCATCGTCGACGTCGGCCACCGGCGCGCGCTCGACGTCGCCATCGAGCTGCCCTCGGGTGAGCTCGAGGCTGTGGCATCGCGCGAGCAGCTCGGTGAGGTGCTCGACGCCATCGCGGCACACGTGCGCGCGCACCGCACCACGCTCGTCTTCGTCAACACGCGGCGGATGGCCGAGCGCGTCGCGCATCAACTGGCCGAGCGGCTCGGCGACGACGCCGTCGCGGCGCACCACGGCAGCCTGTCGAAGGATCGCCGTCAGCGGGTGGAATCGCAGTTGCGCGCCGGTGCGTTGCGCGCGCTCGTCGCGACCGCATCGCTGGAGCTCGGCATCGATATCGGGCCCATCGAGATGGTGTGCCAGATCGCCTCGCCGCGCAGCATCGCAACGTTCCTGCAGCGCGTCGGTCGCTCGGGCCACAGCCGCGGTGGGACGCCGAAGGGCCGGTTGTACCCGATGACCCGGGACGAGCTCGTCGAGTGCACCGCGCTTCTCGCAGGCGTGCGAAGCGGCGCGCTCGATGCCGTGCACCCGCCCCACCTTCCACTCGACATCCTCGCGCAGCAGATCGTCGCCGAGTGCGCGGCGGACAGCTGGCGCGAGGACGACCTCTTCGAGTTGATGCGCAAGGCGGCGCCGTTCGCCGAATTGACTCGCGAGGACTTCGACCGCATCGTCGAGCTGGCCTCCGACGGCATCCCCACCGGGCGTGGCAGGGTCGCAGCCTATCTGCACCGCGATCAGATCAACGGCGAGGTGCGGGCCCGGCGCGGCGCGCGACTGGCCGCGTTGACTTCCGGGGGAGCGATCCCCGAGACCGGCGACTACCGCGTGCTGGCGGAGCCGGACGACACCTTCATCGGCACGGTCAACGAGGACTGGGCGATCGAGTCGTCGGCCGGCGACATCTTCCTGCTCGGCAGCACGTCGTGGAAGATCCGCCGTGTGGTTGCGGGAACTGTGCGAGTTGTCGACGCGCACGGCGCGCCACCGTCGGTTCCGTTCTGGCTCGGCGAGGCGCCTGCTCGCACCGAGGAGCTGTCGCGCGAAGTGTCCGACCTTCGCAGCGGTGTGGATGCTCTGCTCGCCGAGGGCGGCGCCGATGAGGCGATCACGTGGGTCGAGCAGCGAGCCGGAGTCGACAACGACGTCGCCGCGATGGTGGTGCGCTACCTGGCCGCGGGCCGCACCGCACTCGGAGTTGTGCCGACGCTCGAGCACATCGTCCTCGAGCGCTTCTTCGATGACAGCGGGGGCATGCAGCTTGTCGTCCATGCACCGTTCGGCGGTCGCGTCAACCGGGCGCTCGGCCTGGCGTTGAGAAAACGATTCTGCGCAACGTTCGACTTCGAGTTGCAGGCGGCGGCGAGCGACGACTGCGTGCTGCTCTCGCTCGGTCCGCAGCATAGTTTTCCGCTCGAGGACATCCCCAAGTTCCTGTCGTCGAACACCGTGGAGGAGGTGCTGCGCAAGGCGGCGATCTTCGCGCCGATGTGGGCGGTGCGCTGGCGCTGGAACCTCAACCGCTCGCTCACGGTGTTGCGCTTCAAGGGTGGACGCAAGAACCCCGCGCCGATTCAACGACTTGAGTCCGACGACATCATGGGGGCGGTGTTTCCCCAGCTGGTCGCGTGTCAGAACGAGAATCCGACGGGGCCGGTGGAGCCACCCGATCATCCGCTCGTCAATCAGACGATGTATGACTGCCTGCACGAGGTGATGGACGTCGACTCGCTGCGCGAGCTGGTCGTGCGCATCGAGCGGAAGGAAGTCGAGATCAGCTTCCGTGACACCGTGGAGCCCTCGCCGCTGGCACACGAGATTGTCAACGGCAGGCCGTACACGTTTCTGGACGACGCACCGCTGGAGGAGCGGCGAAGCCGGGCGATCACGTTGCGTCGAGGCCTTCCCGTGGAGGCGCGCGACCTCGCCGCGCTCGACCCCGACGCCATTGCGCGCGTGCGCGGCGAGGCGGCGCCGGATCCTCGTGATCACGACGAGCTCCATGACCTCCTGGTCGCGCTGGTGGTGGCAAAGCCGGTCGCGTCGTGGAACGGATGGTTCGATGAGCTCGTCGAACGCGGCAGGGCGCTGACCGTCAGCAACGGCGGCGAAGTGTTCTGGTGCGCCATGGAACGCGCCGCGGGAGTCGAGGCACTGTGGCCCGACGCAACGCTCGCTCCGCGTCCAGTGGCGTTGCCACGAGCGCCGGCCGGGTCGCCTGACCGCGACGCGCTCATCGCCTCGATCCTGCGCGGACATCTCGAGGTGAGCGGACCGATGACCGCCGATGCACTCTCGGCGGTCACTGGCCTGCGACCCTCAGAAATCGCGATCGGGCTCGCGGCAGTCGAGGGTGAAGGCTTTGTGATTCGCGGCCACTTCGATCCGGGTAGCAGCGACGATCAGTGGTGCGCGCGACGCCTGCTCGTCCGAATTCACAGCTACACGCAGCAGCGCCTGCGGCAGGAGATCGAACCGGTCACCGCCCAGGACTTCATGCGCTTCCTGCTGCGCTGGCAGCGCGTCGCGCCGGGCACCCAGCGCGAGGGTCGCGCCGGCGTCGCGGCAACGATCGCGCAACTCCAGGGTTTCGAGATCCCCGCCGGCGTCTGGGAGGAGACGGTGCTCCCCGGTCGGGTGGCCGGGTACCGGAGCGCCTGGCTCGACGAGCTGTGCATGTCGGGTGAGGTGGCCTGGGCACGGTTGAAAGTCCGCGACGACCCCGGCGCGGCGTCGCCACCGCGGAGTAGCTCCTCGGCGTCGCGCGCCACGCCAGTCACGCTGGTGATGCGCTCCGACCTGCCGTGGTTGCTCCAGTCTGTTCGTGGCGAGGCACAGCCGCTGGAGCCGGTGTCGGGAGCCACCCTCGATGTGCTCGATGCGCTTCGCGAGCACGGCGCGCTCTTCACGAATGACATCGTCGCGCTCGCGCGGCGGCTGCCCAGCGAGGTCGAGAGCGCTCTCTGGGACGGCGTCTCGCGCGGGCTGCTCACCGCGGACGGGTTCAGCGCAGTGCGGCGCCTGCTCATCAGCCGCGGGTTGGCACGCTCACGGCCGCATCACCGCGGCTTGCGACATGGCGTCAGTGGCTACTCGTCGGGCGAGGGCAGGTGGTCGCTGGTGCCGCGCGCGTCCTCGGTTGCCGAGCACGATGCGCTCGCCGAGGCGATCGCCGAGCAGCTGCTGGTGCGGTGGGGGGTGGTGTTCCGCGACGTCGTCGCGCGCGAGACGATCGCATTGCCCTGGCGCGATATCGTCTGGGCGCTGCGCCGCATGGAGGCGCGCGGCACCGCGCGTGGTGGACGCTTCGTCACCGGCTTCGCCGGCGAGCAATTCGCGCTTCCCGAAGCCGTTGATCAGTTGCGCGGAGTGCGCCGTCGCGAGCGTACGTCTGAGGTCGTGCGCGTCTCCGCCACCGACCCACTCAATCTCGCGGGAATCCTGCTGCCGGGTCCGCGCATCACCTCGGTGCGCACCAACAGCGTCGTCTTCGAGGACGGGTTGCCGGTGACCGCTGCTGTCCTCCGCCTTCGGGGCGTTCGCAACACGCTGACGTCCCGCAGGTCGTCGCTGCTCGTCAGGGCCGCGCGGCCGGGATGGGCTCAAAGAACAACGCGGTCGGCGCAGGCTCGGGTGCCGCGTCGGAAAGGGGCCAGAGAATCGTGAACCTGCTTCCGCCCTTGTCACCGCTCTCTGCCTTCACGGTTGCGCCGTGCGCGTCGCAGAGACGGCGCACGAGTGCGAGCCCCATGCCCATGCCCCCGTGGCGTCGCGTCCGACTGTTGTCCTCCTGGTAGAAGCGGTCGAAGAGGCGGGGGATGGCCTCGGCGCTGATCCCGATGCCGTCGTCCACAACCTCGATCCGGCACTGGCTCGTGCCGTCGACCGCACCCGCGCTCACGCTGACATGGCCGCCTTGCGGCGTGAATTTCACGGCGTTGTCGATGAGCGCGCGGAGCACCTGGCGGAGCCGGAATGGATCCGCGTTGACCGCCGGTGAGCCATCGACGTCGATTGCCAGCTCGACGGGCAGCCCATCCTTGAAATGGCGGCGCACGTCGTTTGCCGCGTCCCGGATAGCCGTGGACACGTCCACCGATGACATGCGCACGTCGATGGTGTCGGAGTTCACCAGGGCGAAGTCGACGATGTTCTCGACGGTCTCGCTGAGGAGCTTCACCGAGATGTCGACGTCGCGCACGATCTCGAGCTTGGTGTCGTCGTCCCACTTGCCCCAGGCGACGTTGAGCAGCTCGATCTGACCCTGAATGGCAAGCACCGGCGTGCGCAACTCGTGCTGCGCCGTGTCGAGGAAGTCGCTCTTCAACTGGTTCAACTCGCGAAGGCGGCGAACCGCTTCGCGTTCCTGCTCGAGGGTTCGGGTGTTCTCGACGGCAACCGCGGCGTTGTTGGCCAGCGTGATGAGCGCGCGTTCGTCACCGTCGGCAACGGGGTGCTCGGATCCGACGACGAGGACGCCGGTCAGCGCCTCCTGGAAGAGCATCGGCACGGCGATGGCAGCTCTGCCACCCCAGTCGAGACGGACGGCGTGGCCGGCGCTCAACTCGTCGACCGGCATCGCGTCGGCCATGTCGGGCATCTCCGGCCCACGGCTGCGCATGCGGAGAAACTCGGTCCCGCGCCTCGTGTACACCGTGGCGCTCGCCGCTCCACCTGCAATCGCATCGGCGGCGCCGAGCACCGCGTCCTGGAGCTGTTCGATGCCGCCGGTCGTCATGGTCAGCGCGCGCGACACCTCCTGCAGGCGTCCCACCGATCCGTCGATGTGCTCGATGTAGCCGGCGATCTGTTCGCGCATGCGATTGACACCCGCAGCGAGTCGTCCGAGCTCATCGCGCGAGGTGACCGGGATGTCGCTCGTGTAGTCGCCGGCGGCGATCCGCTCGACGCCGCGCTCGAGCCGTGAGACCGGGCGGCGCACGAACCGGTCGACGAACAGCAACACCAGCAAGCACACCACGACGAGTGCCGTGAAGGCGATCTGGGCGATTGTCGCCTCATCCTGCGCGGTGCCCGCAGCGAAGATCGAGAGCGGAACCTCGACTCCGAGGTACCCGGCCACCCGCGTGCCTCCAGGTGCCATGAGCGGGACGAAGCTCCCGGCCACCGAGCCCGGACCCGCAACCGCGTAGATGGCGTGCGCGGCAATGCCGCCCGTAGCGGGTGTTGCATGGGCGAGGCTCTGCGCGATGGCCGGCGGTGCGACCGACGGGGTCGGGGTGTCCGCGCTCCCGGTGAACCGGATGAGCGTCGTGCCCGAGCCGGCGCTGACGAAGACGGGCGTGTAGCCGATCACCGGGCCGTATCGGGAGAACTGTGTCTGCAGCTGCGCGCTGTACACCACCACCCCGAGCGGCGCGTTCGTCCCTGCCTGGACGTTGTAGACGGGGACCGCCACGTCGAGCGCGGGCAGCCCGCCCGCGAGGGTCTCGACGCCCTCGATCCCTGAGGGGCATTGCGCGCGCAGCGCCGGGGTTGCTGCGATGGTCGCGCTGGGTTGCTGGCACGCCGTGGTCGCGGCAACCTGCAGCGCATCGCGAACCGAGGCGACAGTCGCAAGGACGTGGGGCAGCGTGCTCTGCTCGCACGCACTGGTCGCCGGATGGGTGGTTTCGCCGGCAGTTCCAGCGCTGTCGCACTCGCTGGTGTAGAGGACGGTGCCCTGGCTGTTGAAGATGGCGACGCCGAGCCCCGGCAGGTTCACGATCCGCTTCTGGGTGAACTCGGCGGCGACGAGCGCGGTCGGGTTGGTCCCGCTGAGCGCCAGCTGGAGGGACGTGAGCGATGCGACCGCGGTGGCGGCGTACTGCGCCTGCGGCTGGATCACGCGCGAGATGAGCTGGCCCGCGACCCCGGCTCGGTTGTCGGCGTTCGACAGCGCCCCGGCGTTGGTCTGCTGCGAGCGGCTCACCAGCAGGAAGCCACTGACGCCGGCGATCACGAGCGCGGTGAAGACGATCCCGCCGGCCAGCAACCGGCCGGCGAGGCTGGTTCGCAGGCCGAACCTGCGGACGAAGAGGCTGCGGCCCGGCCGACTCGCTCGCATGGATCGAGCCTATTGGGGGAGAGGGGGCCCCGAATGGGTGACCGCTCGCAGTCCGGCAACGGGCCGGTGACGAACGATCTTGGCGGCCGTGAGGATCGGGCGTTCCCGAGGGGCCCGGGAACCGTACGCTTACGCCATGCCCTTTCGGAGCCGCAGGCCTTCGGAGTTCGTCACGGCTGATCCCGAGCGCACCGGCGTGGGTGCCTTTCTCAAGCGCTGGACGATCCCCATCATCGGCGCGCTGACCCCGACGGCCCTGATCGTGGTCAACATCTCGATCTTCATCGCCAAGAACCTGACCGAGTTCCGCTGGACGATCTCCATCCTTGCCTTTGTCAGCGGGCTCATGCTCAACTCCTGGGCCGGTCTGAACATCTATCGCATCCTCCAGCAGCGCCGGCCGGACCACGCCCTCGTGAAGGAACGCAATCAGGAGGTGGTGCTGGTCCTGGGTATGGCGGTCATCATCGCCGCCGCGTTTCTGACCGCATTGTTCTGCTACCTGGGTCTGTCGAACTACAAGGACCTGCCCAACGGGCTGACCTTCTTCACGGGGATTCTGTCGGCCGCGGTGCCGATTCTCTTGCGCGCCGCATTCCGGCGCGGCATACCGAGGCGCCGCGGGCGTGGCGGCACACCCGTCTCGTCGGTGACGGGGCTGCCTCCGAGTGGGACCCCGTTGCCGCCAACGCCGTCCTCAACGATGCAGAATCCGATGTCGCGGCGGTAATAGGGGAAGGAGGGACTAAACGGGCTTCCATGGATGCGCCGATATGAGAACCGACACGCTTCGCCGCTCCAGGCAAGGATTCTGAGGCCTTGATGACCCGCATCCCGAAGCGAACTCTGTCGGCGGCGGTAGTCGTCGGAGCTAGCGTCGGGCTCTGGATGGCGCTGCTGACGAACGACTGTCCCAGGAACTCGCGGGGTGGCGGCTCGATCTGCCCTGTCGTGCCGCCTGTGTCCAGCTTCCCTGGTGGCTGTGCGCCTTGTGCGCAGCCGTGGCCGCCTTCATAGTCCTCGTCTCGGTGGCCGTACGCGCAGCAGCTCGATCTGAACCAAATTTGGAGCGCTACGATCGCGCGATGACGCGGTTCCTCGGGTGGGGTTGGCGCGCAAAAAGCCCGGTAATCCTCGTCGCCTTGGCGGCGATGGGCTGCGCCACGCCAACTGTCGCCTCGGTGACCGAGATCGCGCATGCGCGGCGACTTCGTCGAGGCGACTCTGCTGACTCCTGGCACCTTCCGCACTGCTGCACCGCGGGCGCGAACTCTGTATGCGACCGAGAGGGTGGGGTTCGCGACTACTTCAGGGGCCTCGTGCTACCTGGACCGACCCACTGTCGTACAGGTCTTGCTTCCTTCGGGAGCGGAGGACGTCGGGAGCGTTGCTGGAGTTCCCTCCCGTGTGGAGCTCCGACCTGCAACGCCCGTGACCTTGGAGTTTGGAAGCCCTGTCGGCTGCAGCCACTTTTCGCCGCCTCTGTGGGCTTCGAGCGTCACTGTGACGTTTCCTGGGGGGATCAGTTTTCGTCTGGGTGGGATGCACATGGACGTCAGTTGCGGGAGTCCTCTATTGCTGCGTTTCTAACGATGAAGCTTAGGAGCGCTACCCTTGGCGATATTGGCGGATGCTCGCCATCGCCAAGGTGCTAACTCCAGATACCAGCCGACGAAGCGACTCCCTCTCTATCCTCGGATCATGACCAGCCCGGCTGAGCAACTGATCGGGCGCGCCGTCGAGGTCGAGCACCTCAACGCTCTCGTGAATCGCCTTTACGAGCGAGGTGGTGCGCTAGTGATCAGCGGCGAAGCCGGCATCGGGAAGTCGGCGCTACTCAGTCATGTGCGTGAGCAAGCGCTGTCAGTGGGCTCGGTTGTGCTCGAGACGGCTGGGGGGAGTTGAGGCAGAGCTTGGGTTCGCCGGACCGCATCAACCCCTCTTCCCTGTCATGCGCGGAATCGAGCTCCTGGCTGATGCGCAGCGTATGGCGCTTGAGGCCGCGTTCGGAGTAGCGAGTGGCGTCGAACCAGACCCGTTTCGAGTGGCGATGGCGGCATTCCGACTCGTCAGCGACACTGCGGATGCCAATCCAGTGGTGCTGCTCGTTGATGATGCGCAATGGCTCGATCGGCCGAGCCTTGGCGTGCTCACGTTCATCGCCCGGCGCCTGGACCACGTACCCATGGCGGTGATCGCGACCGTGCGAACGGGATACGCCTCGCCGTTCAAGGAGGCCGCCGCCGATCGTCGAGCTCGTCGGCCTCAGCGCTGGTGATGCAGGGGTGCTGCTCGACCGGAGCGCGCCCGGCCTGCATCCGGTGACCCGTGCCCGGGTGCTTGCGGAAGCTGCTGGCAATCCGCTTGCGCTGGTGGAGTTGCCGCGGACTGCTTCCTTCTCGGCGGTTGCACCTGATCGGCTTGTCCCGGCCCGACGACGCTCAATGCGCGGCTGGAGCAGGCATTCGCCTCGAGCCTTCGCGACCTCACCGACGAGTGCCGTTTGGCTCTGCTCGCAGTTGCACTCGACAGTCGCGCATCGCTCGACGAGATCGTCGAGTTGGCGTCCCTGGTGCACGGGTCGCCGGTGTCAACCGACACGCTCGGGCCCGCGGTTGACGCCGGGCTAATCGACGTGCGCGACGGCGCTTTGCAATATCGGCACCCGTTGATCCGTTCGGCGGTTCGCGAGGCTGCGCCGGCACTGCAGGTGCTCGCCATGTACGGCGCACTTGCAGTGGTTGTTCACGATCCCGAGCGCCGGCTCTGGCACCGGGCCATGGCCGCAGTGGGCAGCGACGAGGACGTCGCCGTGGCACTCGAGGATCGTGCACAAGATTCGGTTCGGCGTGGGGCAGTTGCAGTGGCCGGTGCAGCGCTCGAGCGCGCCGCCGCGTTGAGCGTCGAGCCCCGGAAGAAGAGCGAGCGGTTACTGGCGGCCGCTGAGGCGTCGTACGAGCTGGGGCTCGTCGACGATGTCCGCCGGTTGCTCGATCAGATCAGCCTGCCCGACCTCGGCAAAGGTGCAGCAGCGCGTCTCGCGTGGCTGGATGCGGTGATCAGCGGCGACGTGTGGTTTGAGACGGGAGCGACGAAAACGTTCGTGACACTGGCACACGAGATTGCCGAGAGCGGCGACAGCGACATGGCACGCGGTCATTGCTCCCAATCGCGCATCGCTGCTGGTGGACCAATCCTCAGCCCCGCACCCGGAGATACCTCGTGGATGCGGCAAAGCAACTCGGCGTTGGCGACGATGATCCGCGGTTGCTCGCCGTGATCGCCATGGCTGACCCTGAGGCGGAGGGACAAGGTGTGCTCGCCCACGCCTCACGTCTTCGGCGCGCTCAGCTGCCGGATGCGGCAGCCGAGATGCTCGTCGGAATCGCAACGGAGAAGAAGTGGTGACGTCGCGACCGGCGCGCGTTTGCTCGCCAGCGCGGTTGACGGCCTCCGGGAGCACGTGCGACTCTGGGCTGCTCACCCAGGCGCTCGTGCACTACGCGTGGACCGCGATCCAGATCGGTGATTGGAGTGCTGCGGTGTCAGCGGGCGAGGAGGCCGCCTCCTTGGCGCGCGACACCCGACAGCCCTTGTACGGCGTCACCGGCAAACTGATGGCAGCGCTCGCCACCGCGTTGCTCGGAAACTCGCCCGACCTCGAGGCGACGCTCGCCGCGTCCGAACGCAGGGTGCTGTCCATCAAGAGCCCGCCATTGTTGACCACGGCACGCCTCGCTCGTGGTGCCGCCGCGCTTGGTGACGGGCGTAACGATGACTTGTTCCGGCATCTCTGGCCGATCTTCGACGAACACTACGACGCCTTTCATCGATACATGCGGTGGAACGCAATTCTCGATATCGCCGAAGCCGCGGCGCGAAGCGGGCACGCTGCGAGTCTTGGTCGCTGTGATGGCAGACCTAGAGCACGTCGCCACGCGGAGCAAGCCGCCAATTCTCTGCCTCGGATTGGCGTGCGCGAGGCCGCTGCTGGCCACCGACGATGACGCTCCGACTCTCTTCGCAGCAGCACTCTCGAATGATCTGGCGAAGTACCCATTCATGCACGCTCGCACGTTGTTCTCGTACGGGAGCTGGCTGCGCCGTCAACGACGGAGCGCAGAACTCGCGCGAACCGCTGCGCGGCAGCATCGAGCTGTTTGACCTGCTTGGTGCGACGGCGTGGGGAAAGCGAGCGCGACAGGAGCTGCGCGCGACAGGTGAGACGGTCGGCCCTCGCACGCCGTATGCCCGTGACCGCCTGTCGGCACAGGAGCTCCAGATCGCACGGCTCGCGGCCGCGGGCCTGTCCAATCGGGATATCGGCGAGCGGCTCTTTCTCTCACATCGCACCATCGGCTCCCACCTGTACCGCATCTATCCAAAGCTCGGCATCACCGGACGCGGTCAGCTGCGCGAAAGCCTCGTGAGCGCCACCGGCGACTGAAGATTCAGTCGTCCTACTCAAGCGAAGCGTTTCCGCGCAACTCAGGATGTGGTCAGTCAGACCCCGGACACGAGGACACTCCGATGAGCGACAAGCCGAACGTTGTACTGGTCCATGGCGCATGGGCAGATGGATCGAGTTGGAGCGCAGTGATCGAATCGCTGCAGGCGAAGGGCTACGCAGTGACAGCGCCGCAATTCGCGGAGACCTCGCTCGCCAACGATGTCGCGCGACTCCGCCAGGTGCTGGTCCGCCAGAACGGCCCACTGTGGTTGCCGGTCACTCCTACGGTGGACACATCATGACCGCGCTCGGCTCGGAACATCCGAATGTCGCGGCGCTCGTGTACATCGCGGCATTCGGGCTCGACCAGGGAGAGTCCCTCGGCGCCCTCCTCGGGAGTGGGCCGCCAACGCCGGCGCTGGCGCACCTCATCGTGGACGAGCAAGGCTTCGGCTGGCTGCCCCGAGAGGACTTCGTGGCGCACTTCGCCGGAGACGTCGATCCGGTGAAGGCCAACGTCATGTACGCCGTTCAGCAGCCGATCTCGTTGAGCACGTTCGAGGACGTCATGGGGGAGCCGGCGTGGAAGTCGCTCCCGTCGTGGTATCTCGTCGCCACCAACGACGAGGCAATTCCACCGGATGCTGAGCGCTCGTTCGCCAAGCGCATGGGCGCGACCACCATCGAAGTCCCCGCCAGTCACGTCGCGATGGTGTCGCAACCGAACGAGGTCGTGCAGCTGATCGAGGCCGCAGCCGCGGCAATTGGTGGGGCCGGCAACGAGCAACTGGCCGGCAGCGCACAACGCCAGGCGTAGGCGAAGAAAGGAGAAGTCGACCATGCCGATGATCGATGTGTACGCTGCCTCGGGAACGTTCAACGACCGAAAGACGCTCGCGCGCGACCTCGCGGCGGCCGTCATGCGCTGGGAGGGCGTCCCGGCGATTCCCCTCTTCAAGGACAACACCGCAGCCTTTATCCACGAGCTGCCAGCCGACGCGATCTCAGACGTCTCGAGTGACGGTCGCCACATCCGTGTCCAGGTGCTCACCCCAGCGGGCGTTCTGACCCGCGACAAGCAACTGGGGGTGGTCAAGGAGTTGACGGAGATCGTCGTCGCAGCTGCCGGTGACCCCGAGCTCGCCGCGCGAACGTGGGTGCTCATCGTCGAGTCGCCCGATGGCGGCTGGGGAATCGCCGGCCATGCGAACACCGGCGCCGACATCGCCGGCCTGGCTCGACAGGCGGTCGCGTCCAGCTGATCTAGGGTGGGCTGAGCCGGCACCAAGCGGATGGTATCGGCTCAGCCGCGAGGGCTAGAAGGCGAGCTGCACGACCCCGATGGTGTTGCCTTCGGTGTCCTTGAACCACGCGGCCGATCCGCTGCCGATATCCGCGATGCCGTCGACGGTCTTCAGGCCCGGAAAGTCGTACTCCTCGAAGACGACGCCGCGTGACCGCAAGTCCGCAACCGCCGCCCGCGCATCGGGCACGCGCAGACCCATCTG
This sequence comes from Candidatus Dormiibacterota bacterium, assembly GCA_963756075.1. GTDB lineage: Bacteria > Chloroflexota > Dormibacteria > Aeolococcales > Aeolococcaceae > Palsa-851. Next base: position 172,891 of record CAVWMH010000007.1, read on the forward strand.
CGTGTGGCCGCCTCGGTTGGGATTCGGTGTCGGATAGATGCTGAACGAGGAGTTGCCGAGCAGGAAGAACGCTCCGCCCTCGCCGGATTCGCCAGGAACCGCCCCGACCTTCTCGGTGTAGAACTTTGCTGCCCGCTCCATGTCGATGGCCGGCAACGTCGTGTGAACCGTGACACCTTCAAGCACCGCTCTCCTCCTCGTGCAGACTGGGGGAGCCACAATACCGCCGGACCCAGGCCTTCGTAAAGACGAGCCAGGGTAGCGGGCGTGCCGGGTCAGACGGGGGTATATCGATGCGTCAAAAGGCTGAAGGCGACAGACGAACCTGAGCGCGCGCTCAGATATACCAATCCGTCTCGGACCGAGGTTATTTCCAAGGGACCCCGGGCCGGACCATCGGTGAAGACCCCTATGGCGGTGGTCTGAAGTCGAGCAGCCATCTGGGCCGACGGTCCGGATATCCACCGCCACAGCCGGAACACCCGGCGGCACGGCGGCGTCTCCAGTCGCTCCTGCCCACACCACATAGGATTCGCTGCGCGATGATCCCACCGGACCCGTCCATTGGTTGGCGGTGACGAAGTCGTCCCACGATCCGGGACCGACTTGAACGGGGCTGTTGTTGATCCCCATTGTCGGAAGGACGATGGGCGCGCACGGTGCGAAGGTCGGTACGTACCCTGCAGGAGGTTTTGTCGCCACGGGTGCCGGCGACTGTGAAATCAACGGTTGCTCGGGGCCCAGACCCTGATGAGAGCCCGCAGCGAGAGATCCACATCCTGCCAGCGCACCCGTAGTTGCGACGCAACTCCATAGGGCGATTCGTCCGATCACTTCTTTAACGGTCACAGCGTCGCCACAGTTTCTACGGCGCGTGAAGGTCGACCCACGCCGGGTCGACCTTCACGCTTACGACGAACTGTTCAGCTGAACGTGAAGAAGTGCTTGCTCACGTCCCGGAACGAGTTGCCGGCGGACGACACCGTGACGTTGCCGTTGACGCCGAGCCAAACGCCGTACTGATCGTCGGAGATCCTGTTGTCCTTGATCGTGACGTGTACCGGCACAGTGCCTGAGAACACCAGGATTCCGGTGGTCTTGAAGTCCTGTGCGGGAGGTCCATCAAGAGGATCGCCGGGTATGAAGGCATTTCCCACGTTGTTGCGGCCGATCACGTTGTCGATGATTCGGTTGCCGTTGAGATCTTCAAACATCCCAGGCGGCAGCGTGTGCGCATGCATGGTGACACCCGACAACTGATTGCCGGCGATGTAGTTGTCCTCGACGAGGTTGTTGTAGGAGGCGGTGCCCGGACCTGCATTGGCGAAGAGGACGCCGGCGCCCTCACCCAGCAGCCCGTTGCCGGTGATGCGATTACCCCGAATCACGTTGTTGTAGACGCCCGCCACCAGGGGCTGCGGTTTGCCGCTCGCGTCCAGCGCAAACGGATTGTGGCCGGGGACGGTGATGCCGCAGTCGAAGAGATTCCCCGAGATCGTGTTGTCTGCGATCAGGTTGCCGTGCGTCGGCCCAAACTCATCGGTGAGAAGGATGCCGCCCTCGTTGCCGCTGGAGTGGTTGCCGCGGACCACGGAGTGGGCAACGCCCATGAGGTGGATACCCTCACCGCAGTCACCGGGGATCTGCCCGCTCGCCGCGCATTGCGGATACGGCGAGTTTGGACTGGGCGGGATTCCGCCGGTGTTGTTTCCGACAACCCAGTTGTCGGTGATGCTCACGTCGCTGATCGAGCCGCCGGCGAGCGTGCCGGTGGCGAGGATGCCCTCACCGATCGCGCCTGTGACCGTGAACCCAGACACGTCGACGTGTGAGCTCCTGATGGTCACGCCCGCGAGGCAGGGAGCGACGCCCGGGCCCATGGGCCCCAGTTGATCGCACATGAACGTGGTCGTTGGGCTTCCTTTGATCGTGGCGTTGCGGCCCTCGAGGTCGAGCGGCGCGGATACGACGACATCCTCCGTGTACGTGCCCTTGCAGACGACCACGGTCGCCCACTTCGGCGCCGCATTCACCGCTGACTGGATCGTCGCGTACCGCGCGGTGTTGCACGATTCCCCCGAATTGGTGGAGGCTCCCGCCGGGGAGACGAAAATCGCATCGCTGTCGTGGCTGTTGGCGCTCGCCGAAGCCACCCCGAGGTTGAGAGCGAGGCCGGCCCCCGCGACCAACCCGGCCGTGAAAATGACACGAATCTTCCTTGCCGCTTGCATTTTTCCTCCTCTGCACTGACCGGCGATGGCCAGCCTTTCCGGTTTGACGCACACCTCGTCGTGACGTGCCGCGTCGAAGTCTAATGTTCCCGGGGGCCGACCGCGTGACGCATCATCGTGTGGGTCATGGGAGACGAGCCGTCGGGACAGCCACTTGGTGGCAGGTGGAGGGTGGCGGCGTTGTTCGCGGTCCTGATCGCGGTCACCGCCACGGTCGGCGCTGTTGTGGCCAGCGTGCAGCGTCCCCCCGCATCGCCGCCACAACCAACACCTTTCCGCGTCCCGACGTTCCCTCCGACGCCAGTCCCGAGCGTCCCAGTGCTCGGATTCGGGTTCAGCGCAGTTGACGACCCTGCCATCCATCGAGTCATCGTCTTCGGCGGGGTCGACAGCTACGACACAACGTGGCTGTGGGATGGTCGCCGCTGGACCCTGGCACGCCCTCGCAGCAGCCCGCCGGGCCGATTTGGCGCAGCGATCGCATATGACCCCGCGACCCGCATGGTCATGCTCTTTGGGGGGAGGCTCGCTCCGGGGCAGGTCGTCAACGACACCTGGGCATGGGACGGAGCGACCTGGCATGTGCTCGATAACGGCGTAAACGGGCCGCCACCCGGCGAGGTGGCGCAGATGGCGTGGGACGACGCCCGAGCGCAGATGGTGCTGGTCACCCGCACCGACGCGAACACCGGTGGTGAGACGTGGAGCTGGGCCGCTAGCCACTGGACGCGCGAGAGTTCGCGGAGACCTGGCCGTCGATCCGTTGGGAGGTCCAATGGCGTTTGACCCCGTCTCGCGGGCGCTGCTCATGGTCATCCCCGCACCCCCGGACGGAGCGCACAGCTGGACCCTGCGCTGGGAGGGGTCGAGCTGGCGCGTCGTGAACAGCAGTGGCCCCGCCGTCGCCGCCATGGCGCTGGACCCACGCGCCGGCGTGTTGACCCTCTATTGCGCGCCGACCTGCTCGACGCCGGCGGGCGACGAGCCCACTCTGTGGCAGTGGACGGGCAACGCCTGGTTGCCGCGCGCAGGACCTGCACCCCCGTTCGCCGCTGAAGCGGAGATTGCTGACACCGATCGTTCTGAGCTCTTGATTTTCGGATCGGAGTTTCCTCCGACTCAGAATTCGCCGCAGCCTGTGGCGGTTTGGTCCTGGACCGGCGCGGGGTGGGTGCTGCTCGGAGGGGGATGAGCCGCGCCGCGCGGCCGGCCGTGACTACTCGGGGAGCACGATGCCGAGTTGGACCGCGCAGGATGCCGCCTCGGCCCGGGAGCTGATCCCGAGCTTGGCCAGGATCGCCGAAACGTGATGATCGACCGTCTTGGTTGTCACGAAGAGCTGCCGCGCGATCTCGGGGTTGCGCCGTCCCTTCGCCACGAGGCCGAGGACCTCGACCTCGCGCGCGGTGAGCCCTGCCGCGTTGCTCCGGGTGGCGGGCCGTGGACCCCGAGCGACACCGCGGATGCCGCGTTCCCGCAGTCGCCGCGCCACCCTGGACGCCGCGGCTCGCGCTCCCAATCGCTGAAACTCAATCAGCGCCTGCTGTTCGCCCTCCTCCGCGTCGGCGGAAGCGAGGACGACCGCAGCCTCGTAGTCGCAACCGAGCTTTCGCCAGGCTGCAGCCGCGCCTGCGCTGTCACCGGCAAGCTCGAGCGCGTACGGACCGGTTGTGGTCTCGGGCGGCACCGCGGGCGAGCCGGTGCGCCACCGCCAGGCTCCGAGTTCGCCGACAACCCATGGAACGTCGCGACTCTGGGCGATCGACAGCGCCTCGTCCGTGACCGCGACGACAGAGGCTGCGACCGTCTCCCCACCCGCCAGCCACGCGATCTCGGCCGCGACGGCGGCGGGCAACGTCATGTGCTGCAGCTCGCCGGTTGGGGCAGCGATCGCCTGGGCCTCGCGGAGCAGGGAATACGGGTCCGGGTCGCCGCGGCGGGCGCGCACGACAGCGATGACCGAGCGGCAGATCGTCTGAGCAACGGCGTTGGTCTCTGCGTTGCGCACGACCGACGCCGCCGTTTCAACAGCCTCATCCCATGCCCCCTGGCAGAGGAGGCGATAGGCGGTGTGGCTCGCGATCTCGTAGCCCCAGCCATCGAGCCCGTGCTCGAGGCAGTACTCGAGCCCCTCCCGTTGATAGCGCTCCGCTGCCTCGAATGCGCGGATGCGGACCGATGCCCATGCCAGATGGATGTAGGCCCGCCCAGCATGCTCCTCGAGATTCCACTGCTTGCTGAGTTCGAGGCTGCGCAACAGCTCCTGGAGCCCGTCCTGACTACCGGTCAGGTATGCGGCAGTGCCTGCTGTGTTGAGGGCATGGACGAGCGTCTCGTGGTCGTCAAGCCGCTCGGCGAGCTGCAATGCACGGTCACCCCAGGCTCGCGCGGCCACCCGGTCCTCGGCGTTCATCGCGAGCATGGCGTGGGTCGCCTGGGCCATTGCCAGGGCCCGGCCGGGTGGGAGCTCCTCGAGGATGCTCATCGCCTCACGGGCCGTCTCCTCTGCCTCTGCGATTTGACCGTGACAGCGGAGGTTCGACGACATCGCGCGCAGCGCATCCGCCTGCCCGACACGGTCGCCCGCCTCCCGGTAGCACTCCAACGCCTCGCGCCGAGATTTGATGGCGTCGTCGAAGGCGCCGATCAGGTAGCACTCTTCCGCTCGACGCGAGTGCAGAACGGCGCGCGAATCAGCGGACTGGTCGCGAGCAAAGCGGAGTGCTCGCGCATACTGCGCAGCCGCCTCACGATGCGCGCCCGCTCGTGCGGCAGCCGTGCCGGCTTCGGGCGCGTAGCGCAGCACTGCCTCCGTGTCGCCCGCGGCCTCGGCATGGTGCGCCAGCCTGGTCACGTCGGGTGTCCGTGCGATCGCAGAGGTCAGAGCCGTCAACGCTCGTTGATGAAGCATCCGTCGTTGCTGGTGGCCGATCTCCGCCTCGACAGCAAGGCGCGCCAGCTCATGCCGGAACGCGATGTCGCCGGCCCGGACGACAACAACTCCCGACGCGATGCACTCATCGAGAGCGTCGATGGCGTCCCCGGTGGTTGCCTCGAGGAGGGGCAGCGGCACCGATGGCGGTGCGATTGCAATCGCATCGATGAGACTGCGAGCCGCGGGGCTCAGGCGCGCAACGCGCGCGAGGACTGCGTCCTTGATGCTCTCCGGAACCGTCGCGGCGCCAGCCGCAAGCGCCTCGGTCACAAAGAACGGGTTACCGCCGGTGCGCCGGTACAGTGCAATAGCGTCGACCTCGTATGGCGCCGCCATCGCCGCTACAGCCCGCGGCGAAAGCGGCGACACCTGCATCCGTGTAATCGACATGCCGGGTCCGATCTCGCCGAGCACGCGGCGCAACGGGTGGAAGCGATCGAGCTCGTCATCGCGGTAGCTGACGATCACCAGCGCAGCGACACTTTGGATGCGTCGACCGGCGATGCGCAGCACGTCGAGCGTCGCGCCGTCTGCCCAGTGCATGTCGTCGAGGACGACGATGACCGGCGCTCGCCGGCGCAGTTCGTCGAGTAGCTCGACGGCAACCTCGTGCGGTCGCGCCCCACCGGACACGAGCTGCGCCAGGTGTCCGCCGGTGGCGAGCGCGATATCGCCAAGCGGCCCGAGGGGACGGGGGGTGAGCAGCGGATCGCACGATCCCCAGAGGAAACCGGCCGAACCGGAGGCCGAGTCTCCGAACGCTCGCAGCAGGACGGTCTTGCCGACTCCTGCCTCGCCGCTCACCAGCACGAGCCGTCCGGTTTTCCCTGAGGCGACGGCGTCGAGATGTCGCGCGAGATCCGCGAGCTGCTCGTCGCGCTCGAGCAGCTTCGCAGCCGACGGGGAGACCGCTACGGACATGTGCCTTTCCCTGGAAGCCGTTTCTGTGGTCCTGAGCCGGCAGACTCGGTCCGCTGATTATCCACGTGCTTCCCCGGTTCCGATCGCTGGCCCCGCCGCGCGACTGAACACCCTGTGGGGTGATCGAGCGCCGGGGCGAGCCGCGTCAGCGGGCCCGCCCCGGTCGTGAGAGGTCGACGCCCGAGGGCTTAGACCTCTTTGAACTCGGCGTCGACGACGTCGTCCGCGCCTTCGCCGGTACCGCTTTCGGCACCCGGGTCAGGAACGCCGCCATTGCCGTTGCCCGCATGGGGCTCGCCCGCTCCGGGCTGCGCCTGAGTCTGGGCGTACACTGCCTCGCCGATCTTCTGGATGGACGCCGCTAGGTCGTCATGCGCCAGCTTGATCGCGTCCACGTCGTTACTGGCAATTGCGTCACGAACTGCCTTGACCTTGGCCTCGATATCGGTGCGCAGCTCGGCCGGCACCTTGTCGCCCGCGTCTGCGAGCGCCTTCTCCGCCTGGTAGGCGAGCTGGTCCGCACGGTTGCGGGTCTCGACTGAACTCGGCCCGCTTGCGGTCCTCGTCAGCGTGCACCTCGGCTTCCTTCACCATGCGCTCGACCTCGTCCTTCTGGAGCGTCGTCGAGCCGGTGATGGTCACCTTGTTCTCCTTGCCGGTGCCGCGATCCTTGGCGCTGACATTGAGGATGCCGTTGGCGTCGATGTCGAATCCGACCTCGATTTGCGGCATGCCACGCGGTGCGGGCGGGATGCCGTCGAGCGTGAACGTCCCGAGGATGCGGTTGTCCCGCGCCATCGGACGCTCGCCCTGGAGCACCACGATCTCGACTGAAGGCTGGCTGTCCGATGCGGTGGAGAACACCTGCGTCTTCGCAGTCGGAATCGTTGTGTTGCGCTCGATGAGCTTGGTGTTCACCTCGCCCTCGGTCATGATCCCGAGCGACAGCGGTGTCACGTCGAGGAGCAGGACGTCCTTGACCTCGCCCTTGAGCACGCCGGCCTGGATTGCGGCGCCGACAGCGACCACCTCGTCGGGGTTCACGCCGCGATGCGGATCCTTGTTGGTGAAGCTCTTGACGAGCTCCTGGATCACAGGCATGCGCGTCGATCCGCCGACCAGGATGACTTCATCGAGCTGCTGAGCGGTCAGCCCGGCGTCCTTGAGCGCCGACTCGAACGGACCGCGGCACCGGGCCGTGAGGTCGTCGGTGAGCTGCTCGAACTTGCTGCGCGACAGGGTGATCGCGAGGTGCTTCGGACCGGAGGCATCCGCGGTGATGAACGGCAGGTTGACCTCGGTCTCCTGGCGTTGCGAGAGCTCGATCTTTGCCTTCTCGGCCGCCTCGGTGAGGCGCTGGAGCGCCTGACGATCGCCGCGCAGGTCGATACCCTGGTCTCTCTTGAATTCGTCCGCAAGCCAGTCGACGATGCGACGGTCGTAATCGTCGCCGCCGAGGTGGGTGTCGCCGTTGGTGGACTTCACCTCGAACACGCCTTCACCGACCTCGAGGATCGAGACGTCGAACGTACCGCCACCGAGGTCGAAGACGAGGATCTTCTCGTTCTCCTTCTTCTCGAGTCCGTACGCAAGTGCAGCCGCGGTGGGCTCGTTGATGATGCGCAGGACGTTGAGGCCCGCGATCTGACCGGCGTTCTTGGTCGCCTGACGCTGGGCGTCGTTGAAATACGCGGGGACGGTGATCACCGCGTCGGTGACCTTCTCGCCGAGATACGCCTCAGCATCCGTCTTGAGCTTCTGCAGGATCATCGCGGAGATCTGCTCAGGCGTGTGGTTCTCGCCGTTGACCACCACCTCGGCGCGGCCGTCCTTGCCTGCCACAACCTTGTATGGCACCTGCTTGGCCTCGGTGCTGACCTCGCTCAGTAACCGGCCCATGAAGCGTTTGATGGAGTAGACGGTGTTTTCGGGGTTGACTGCGGCCTGGCGGCGGGCAAGCTGCCCGACCAGGCGCTCGCCGGTGCGCGTGAACGCGACCACCGACGGAGTGGTGCGGCCGCCCTCGGCATTGGCGATGACGACGGGCTCGCCGCCCTCCATCACTGCCACCACGCTGTTGGTGGTGCCGAGATCGATACCGACTGTCTTAGCCATTAGGGGGTCCTCCGGGACTGATAACTCAGGATGATCAAAAGCACGTCCGACGAGACGCCCTTATCGAATACCTCGCGCCACGGACATGCTAAACGTACGGGGATGGATGATTCTCGACCGATCGAGGAGCAGCTCATGGATCTGCGCCGCCGCGCCGACGAGGATTTCCTCCACCCCGACGCCGTCCGCGAGGCAGGGCGGCATCAGCTCGATCTGCGCGAAGTTGGTCTCCGGGTCAGCATCACTCGTTCGCGCTACCCGAACCGCCCGGATGGCGTCGATCAGTACGCGGTGACCCTGTCGCGCCCCGAGCTGGACCGGCCCCCGGGCAACCAGGAGGTCGCCATGGTGCTCTCCTCAGCCTTCGGCGACGCTTCGAGTCAGGCGGTGGAGCGGTCGGGCGGCAGCGCGCGGATCAGGATGTTCCGGGTGCCCGCCGGCGCGTCGTAGACCCAGCCGGGCGCTGTTCGCTCAGGAGTCCTCGTAGCCGTCGGCGCCGATCAGCGGCACGAAGCGACAGGGGCCGAGCGACTCCGTCTCCCAGCGGCCATTGACGATGCGCAACCGGGTGAGCTGCTCGCCGTTCGGCCCGTCGCTGATCGGCACCACCAGGCGGCCACCCTCGACCAGCTGCCGTGCAAGCTCGACCGGGAGGCGAGGCGCCGCGGCGCCGACGGCGATGGCGTCGAAGGGGGCCCGCTCCGGGAGGCCGAGCGTGCCGTCACCCTCGACGACCTCGACGTCGTAGTCGAGACGCTGGAGGCGCTCCGCGGCCGTCCGCGCCAGCGACCCGACCCGCTCGATGCTCACGACGTGCGCGCCGCACGCAGCCATCACCGCCGCCTGGTACCCGGAGCCCGTCCCCACGTCGAGTGCCCGATCGCCTTCGTGCAATTCCAGCGCCTCGACCACCACGGCGACCATGAGCGGCTGGCTGATGGTCTGCCCAGGAGCGTCGATCGGGAGAGCTCGGTCGGCATAGGCGCGCTCTCGATCACCCTCGAGCACGAACTCCTCCCGGGGCACCCCCGCCATCGCATGGAGCACGGCCGGGGAGCGAATTCCGTGCTCGATCAGCGACGCCATCATGCGATCACGATCCGACGTAGCGGCTAGCCTCGAGGGGTGAGATCCAGGTCAGGCGGTGGCGTGTCCGGAAGCTTCCAGACGATCCACTCTTTCTGCCAGCGGCGGTGCAGTTCGTTCGCGGCGTCGACCGCATCGTGATACCGCTCCTCGAACGTCGCGAAATCGTGAGCCTCGAGTGCGGCCATCAGCGGGTCGAGGTCGTCCAGCATCCATTCCTCGATGTCGGTCGTGTACTTGGGACGGGTCACCTCGCAGAGCCGAAGGAGCTTGCGCATCTCGCGCAGCTGCCAGCTCGCGAGGGGCCAGTTGGCGGCCCGAGCCGCGTAGAAGGCCTTCCAGAACCGGGCGCCGATCTCGGGCATCAACCGCGCGAGTCCGGGTTGGAGGGCGGTGAGCTGCTCGAGTTCGAGCCGCTCGGGGTTTGGCTGCGTGACGATGTCTGCCATTCGTGGATCAAGTCTACGGAGGCGTCGCACCCGGGAACCTGGAGGGCCGCGCTCGCGTCACAGAGCAATGAGTACTGAACTGCAGCGCGCTCACTGGAAGCGACCGCTCGCGGGCATCGCCTTCGTCGCCGTCGTCGGCGCCGGGCTCGGTGCCTACTTTGGGATTCGCGCCGTTCAGGGCGCCGGTTCGGGATCCCCTACGGGACAGCCGGCTGCGCGCAGCGGCGCGGCGATGGCCTACGACGCTGCGAACGGGACGGTCGTGCTCTTCGGCGGCCAGACCACGTCTCGGGCCCTTGACGACACCTGGACCTGGGACGGGTCGGGGTGGACCCAGGCGCACCCGGCAACCTCCCCGCCTCCGATGGCCAACGCGCAGATGGCCTATGACCCGGTGACCCATGACGTGCTGCTGGTCGGGGCGCAGCAGGTGGTGGGGTCGAACCGCGCCCCGATCGCCTGCTGGGGCGGCTCTGGCTCGGCGTCTTCGGGTTCCTCGAGCTCGGGCTCGACCGGCTCGGGGACGACCCTGATCCCGCCGGTCGACGCGGTCCCGGCCGCCACCCCGGCACCGACCGCCTCGGGCAGCGGCAGCCAGCCGATTCCCACGGCGCCCTCCGGCTGCGGCACCATGTTCTCGCCGAGCGCGGCGACGTGGCTGTGGAACGGCAGCGACTGGTCGAAGGCCTCAGGGTCGACCCCATGGGTCGCCTTCGGGAGCGGAAGCCTGGCAACCGACCCGGTGTCGGGACGCGCGGTACTCCTGACGAGGGGACCCTTCGTGGAGCCGGCCCTCGGGGCTGCGCCGCCCGCGATCGCCTGCCCAACGCAGAACGCGACCATGCCCGACGGTCATCTGACGTGCCCCTGGCCAGTCACCTGTCGAGCGGGCGTGGCTGTGGAACGGGCATCAATGGAAGGTGATGGCGTCCAACACCAATACGTCGTCGTTCGATCTGGTCGGCTCGTCGATCGTCAATGACGCGGTCAGCGGCAGGCTGGCGTCCTTCGGCGGCAACTTCATCGCGCCGATGCCGCAGCCGTTGCCGTGCACCAGCTGCGTGAAGGGCGTTCCGACCACGCCGCCGGCGTGCTGCACCGGGACCGAGAGCATCTGGACCGGCACGGCATGGAAGCAGGTCGCCACCTACAAGAACGGTCCGCAGACGTCGGGCGTCACCTTCATCGGTGACCCGGCTGCGCACAGCGATGTCCTGCTGACGGGTGATGGGCAGACCTGGATCTGGACGGGGGTCTGGATGCGGGCACATCCCGGCACCACGCCGCCGATCGCGAGTGGCGCCGCCTCCGCATACGACGCGACGTCCGGTCAGGTCGTGGTCTTCGGTGGCTTTGGCACCACGTCCCGCGCAACCGGCCTGTACGACCAGACCTGGACGTGGGACGGCTCGAACTGGAGCCGGCGCGGTGGGAGTGCGGGGCCGAGCGTCACCGTCCCCGTGCCATCCCCCATAAGCATTCCGCCAGGGTTCCCCTGCAAGCCGATCATGGAGCCCGCGCAACCTGCCGGCGCCACGGCGATCCCGCAACCGCCGGCGGTCTGCAACGGCGTCAGCGGCAGTCCCGGAAGCAGCGGTGGCGCATCGGGCGTCAACCCGGGCGGCACCGGGGTCGTCGCGCCCTGAGCCGCCACAATGATGGCCCATGGGAGATCTCGATGACATACGCATCGAAACCCTCATCGACCATCAGGATGCTCAGGTTCGAGCCATGCTCGTGGACCTGGCGCTTGCGGAGCAGCGCCATTTCGATCATCCCGACGAGACGTCGGAGCAGCTGAGCGCGCGGCTCTCCACGTCGCCTCGATTCACCGGCGAGAACCACATCCTCGTCGCCCGCGCAGCGGACGGCGAGGCGATCGGCCTCTGCTGGGTGGTGCTGTTCGACCCGGGCACGGGGCTCGAAGCGGAGATCGCGGAGCTGTACGTCCAGCCGCAGGGCAGAGGTCTTGGGGTTGCACACCGTCTGATGGCGGAGGCGATGCAGCTGATCCGCAGCCGCGCCGTCACCTTCGCCTGCGTCTGGACTCGAGGCGACAACCACGCCGCGCTGGCGGCGTACGCCGCCGCAGGATTCGCGCCGACCGAGCAGACCGTGCTGACCTGGCTCCCGCTCGAATACGACGACAGGTCGGGATAATAGCCGCGCCATGACACTCTCTCGAGATGACGTCGATCACGTCGCGACCCTTGCCCGGCTGGGCCTGAGCGATGCGGAAAAAGACCAACTCCTCGGTGAGTTGGAGGCGATCCTCGGTCATATCGCACGCCTCCAGAAGGTTGACACGTCGACGCTCGCGGAGACGGCACAGGTCGGTGACCTCGTCAACGTGATGCGTGCCGACGACCCGGTCGAGCCGATCGGCGCTGCGGCGGCGCTGCGCAACGCGCCCGCATCGGACGGCACGTACTTCGTCGTGGGGGCGATCCAGGGCACCGATCTTGACGCCTAGGACCATCGCCGAGCTCGCCGCCGCGCTGCGCGACGGCAGCACGACGCCGCGAGCCCTTCTCGCCGATGCCGTGGCGCGCGTCGAGCGGAGCGACAAGGACTTGAACGCGTATCTCAACATCACGCGCGAGCTGGCGGAGCACCAGGCTGACGCCGCGGCGCGCACGCTCGAGGATCACCCCGATACCGCGTCACCGCTGTGCGGCATCCCCATGGCGCTCAAGGACGTGCTGTGCGTCGACGGCATCGAGACCACCGCGGGGTCGAAGATATTGCGCGGGTTCAAGCCGCCGTACACCAGCACCGCTGTGCAGCGGTTGTTCGACGCCGGCGCCGTGTGCATCGGCAAGACCAACTGCGACGAGTTCGCGATGGGATCGTCCACCGAGAATTCCGCATACGGGCCCGTCGCCAACCCCTGGGACATCGAGCGCGTTCCGGGCGGGAGCAGCGGCGGCAGCGCCGCGACCGTCGCCGCCGGCTCGGTTCCGTACTCGCTCGGCACGGATACCGGCGGGTCGATCCGGCAACCAGCCGCCCTCTGCGGCGTGGTCGGATTCAAACCGACATACGGGCGCGTTTCGCGATACGGACTCATCGCTTTCGCCTCGTCGCTCGATCAGATCGGGCCCTTCGCACGCACTGTCGAAGACGCCGCGTTGGTGTTTGCGGCAATCGCAGGGCACGATCCCTCCGACAGCACCTCGGAGCCGCGTGCCGTCGAGGATCCACTCGCGTCGCTGCGCGCCGGCGTTGCGGGCATGCGACTCGGCATTCCTCGCGAGTACATCGGCGACGGCACCGAACCCGGTGTTCGCGCTTCAGTGGAGGCGGCCTTTCGCGTGCTCGAAGGGCAGGGTGCGACGCTCCACGAGGTTTCGCTGCCGAGCACCGATGTTGCCCTCAGCGTCTACTACGTCATCGCTCCCGCGGAGTGCTCGTCGAACCTTGCGCGCTACGACGGTGTGCGCTTCGGCAACCGCGTGGAACGCGCGTCGCTCACGGACATGTACCTGCAGACGCGGGGTGCCGGGTTTGGCAACGAGGTCAAGCGCCGGATCATGCTGGGGACCTATGCGCTGTCGAGCGGCTATTACGACGCCTACTACCGCCAGGCGCAGAAGGTGCGAACGCTGGTGAGCCAGGAGTTCGACGCCGTTTTCAAGGAGGTGGACGCGATCGTGTGTCCCACCTCTCCGAGCGTCGCGTTCCCGATGGGGTCGCGCGACGATCCGCTGTCCATGTACATGTGCGACGTCGTGACCCTGCCGGCGAACCTCGCGGGCGTACCCGGCATCTCGGTCCCCTGCGGTTTCGTGGACGGTCTGCCCGCCGGGCTGCAGGTGATCGCACCGCGATTCGAGGACGCACGCGTCCTGAGAGTGGCGCACGCCTATGAGCAGGCTACCGATTTCCACGCCGTGCTTTCGCCCTACGCAGGCGCGGCGGCATGACGGAGGCGGCCACGATTCCGGTGGCGTTGGATCGCTACGAGGTGGTGATCGGGCTCGAGGTGCACGCGCAGTTGCTGACGCGCAGCAAGATGTTCTGCCCGTGCCCCGCCGATTACACGAGCGCCGCACCGAACGCGAACACGTGTCCCGTGTGTCTCGGGTTACCGGGCGTCCTCCCGGTCATCAACCAGCAGGCGGTGGAGTACACCGTTCGCACCGCGGTGGCGTTGCACTGTGACATCCCCCCGTTCACTAAATTCGACCGGAAGAACTACTTCTACCCGGACCTGCCGAAGGGGTACCAGATCTCGCAGTACGACCTGCCGCTGTCTGTCAATGGACATCTCGAGTTCCCCGTCGGGGGCGAAACCGTCCGATGCGGGATCACCCGCGTCCACCTGGAAGAGGACACGGGGACGATGCATCACGCCGGCGATGTGCTGCAGAGCGCGACATCGTCCTTGATCGACCTCAACCGGAGCGGCGTGCCGCTGATGGAGATCGTCGGCGAACCTGACCTGCGCACCCCGGAGGCCGCGCGCGAGTACCTGGTGCGCCTGCGTCAGATCCTGATGTACATCGGGGTGAATGACGGCAACCTCGAGAAGGGATCGTTCCGCTGCGACGCCAACATCTCGCTGCGACCGCGCGGTGCACAGGAGCTCGGCGTCAAGGTGGAGGTCAAGAACATGAACTCGTTCCGCGCGGTGCAGCACGCGCTCGAGTCCGAGATCGAGCGGCAGACCGGCGTGCTGGTTGCCGGCGGCACCCTTGTCCAGGAAACACGGGGTTGGGTGGAGACGCAGGGGCGCACCATCTCGCAGCGGAGCAAGGAGCAAGCCCACGACTACCGCTACTTTCCCGAGCCCGATCTCCCGCCATTGCGCCTGGGAGACGCGTTTGTGGAGCGCATGCGGGCGGCGCTGCCGGAGCTCCCCGAGGCGCGCGCGCACCGCTTCCAGGAGCAGTACGGATTGACCGCCTACGACGCGGCGGTGCTCACCGACACGCGTGAGGACGCCGACACCTACGAAGCCCTCGTCGGCTCCGGTGTTCCAGCCAAGCTTGCCGCGAACTGGCAGAGCGGGGACGTCGCTGCGCTGGCGAACGAGCACAGGCTGCCACTCCAGCACAGCGGGCTCGGCGTCGACGGACTTGCGAGCCTGCTCAGGCTGGTCCACGCGGGGACGATCAATGGTCCGACCGCCAAGGAGCTGCTCGCCGAGCTCTACGTGGCCGGTGGGAGTCCAGAGGCGCTGGTGCGCGATCGCGGCCTCGCCCAGGTCAGCGACACCACCGAGCTCGGTGCGCTCGTCGATGCCGCCATCGCGGGGAACCCCGCCGCCGCGGCCGATTTCCGTGCCGGGAAGCAGCAGGCCCTCGGCCAGCTGATGCGTGCCGTCAAGGACGCGACCGGTGGCAAGGCCGACATGCCCCTGGTGAACCGTCTTCTGCGCGAACGGCTCTCGGAGCAGTAGCCAGGTGCGTCTCGGACGCATGGTCCATGGTGGGCTGTGTCTGGCTCATGACGACATGGGCGCCACGATGCTCGTCGAGGGAGGCATCCCCGGTGAAGAGGTCGAGATTGCGGTGAGGTACCGCAAGGGCTCGACGTCATTCGCCGAGGTCGTGCGAGTCATCGAGGCCTCGCCACACCGAGTCACGCCGCCCTGCCCGTACGTGCCCAGATGCGGCGGCTGTCAGCTCCAGCACGTGGCGTACGCGCATCAGGTCGACCTCAAACGGGACATCGTGCTCGACGCCCTGCACCGGCAGCACATCGAGCACCCCGCGCCGCGCATGCACGCCGTCGACGATCCCTGGCGGTATCGACTTCGTGGGGAGTTCCACGTCATCGCCGGGACGGAAAGCACGCCTCCCGCACTCGGGTTCAACCGAGCACGCAGCTGGCGGCCCATCGCGGTCGACGACTGCCTCATCCATCACCCGCGGATCACCACCGCACTGCCGGCGCTGCGCGGTCTCCTCAACTCGAGCGCGACCAACGCGCTCGGTACCCTGCACCTCACGGTCGGCGAGGACGGGCAGGAGCTGCTCATCCATGCCAAACCGGCGCGTGGCCTCGCGAGCGGGGCGCTCGAGGGAGGGCTCGACCTGCCCGACGGCGGGCGCGTCAGCACGTCCTCGACGACGCTGCGCTGGCGCGGGATGACGTTTCGCGTGACGCCGGACGCGTTCATCCAGGTGAACTGGGCGCAGATGGACGTGCTCTATCAGTGCGTCATCGACGCGCTCGGTGGCCACGCCGGGCAGCGCCTGGTCGATGCCTACGCCGGGATCGGCGTGCTCGCCTGCCATCTTGCCGCGGATGCGCGCGAGGTGGTCTGCATCGAGAGCAACCGTGGTGCTGCACAGCTGGGCGTGCTCAACGCTCGCGTCAACGACGTTGCCGACCGCATGCATTTCGTGCTGTCGCCCGTCGAGGATGCGCTGCCGCGCGTCGGCGCTGCGGAGATGGCCGACCTCGTCATCCTCGATCCACCCCGCGCCGGCTGCTCGGGACGGGTCACCGGGTGGCTTGCGCTTGCGGGGCCGAAGCGCGTCGTCTATGTGTCCTGCGACCCCGCCACGCTCGCGCGCGACCTGCACACACTCGTGGCGTCGGGTCCGTATCGCGTCGACGCGCTCGACGTCGTCGACATGTTCCCGCAGACCTATCACGTCGAGAGCGTCGTGACGCTCACGCGGGCCGGCGCGCGCTTGACGGACGAGCCCTCCGAGCTCTCCGGCACCCGCTGAGCGGTACCCTCAAAGCTCGCGGCGGCGGCCTGCTGCGGAGTGGTAGCGTACGTCTGTTCGCCGTCAGTCGACCGCAGCCAGGAGGCAGCGTGCAGGGCACAACCGCAACCGGCGAGGAGACCGAGACCGGGGGCTTCGTTCACCTCCACACCCACAGTGAGTTCTCACTGCTCGACGGGGCGGCGCGCATCAACGAGCTGGTCGACACGGCGAAGTCCATGGGCCAGACGGCCCTCGCCATCACCGATCACGGAGTTCTCTACGGAGCGGTGGATTTCTTCTCGACGGCGCGCGCCGCGAAGATCAATCCCGTTCTCGGCTGCGAGATGTACATGGCCCCGCGCTCGCGATCCGATCGCGAGGGCCGAGCGGACCGCGACCCGAACCATCTGATCCTGCTGGCGCGCAACGACACCGGCTATCGGAACCTCATCAAGCTGGTCAGCGCGGCCCATCTCGAGGGCTACTACTACAAGCCGCGCATCGACAAGGAGCTGCTGGCCGAGCACGCCGACGGGCTCATCTGCCTGTCAGCCTGCCTCGGAGGCGAGCTGCCCCAGGCGATCGTGCGCGGCGACCTCGACGCGGCGGAGACGATCGCGCGTCAGCACGCCGAGATCTTTGGCGCCGACAACTACTTTCTCGAGCTCCAGGATCACGGCATCCCGGAGGAGGAAGCGGTGCGCACGGGGCTCGTCGAGATCGCGCGGCGGACCGGGTTGCCGCTGGTGGCGACCAACGATGCGCATTACATCAAGCCTGACGACGCCGAGGCGCACGACATCCTGCTCTGCCTGCAGACCGGAGCACGCCGTGAGGAGGAGAGGCGGTTCCGCTTCTCCGGTCCGGAGTACTACCTCGCGAGCACCGGTCAGATGCGCGAACGCTTCGCCGCATATGGCGAGGCGATCGCCAACACGGTGGCCGCCGCGGCTCGCTGCCATGTCGAGATTCCCTTGGGGCGCAACCTCCTGCCGACGTATTCGCCCATCCCCGACGGTCTCGACGCGGATACATACCTTCGCGAGCTGTGCGAAGCGGGAGTGCGCGAGCGCTATGGGGACGCGGTCACCGCCGAGGTGCGCGAGCGGTTGCAGATGGAGCTCGACGTCATCCGCGAGACCGGGTTCTCCGCGTACTTCCTGATTGTCTGGGACCTGATCAGAGCCGCGCGCTGCGACGGGGTTCGCGTCGGACCCGGCCGGGGCAGCGCCGCGGGCTCGCTGGTGAGCTACGTCCTCCACATCACCGACATCGAGCCGCTCCGCTACGGGCTCATCTTCGAGCGATTTCTCAATCGCGAGCGCGTGCAGATGCCCGATATCGACATCGACTTCGACGACCGGGGCCGGGATCGGGTGCTCACCTACGTGCAGGAGAAGTACGGACGTGATCGGGTCGCGCAGATCATCACCTTCGGCACGATGGCGGCAAGGGCCGCCATCCGCGATGTCGGCCGCGTGCTCAACGTGCCGCTTCCCGATGTCGACCGCCTCGCGAAGCTGGTGCCGCAGGTGGTCAACATCACCCTCGAGCGCGCACTCGCCGAGAGCCGCGAACTTCGCGAGCTCTATGAGCACGAGGACTGGGCGCGCCACGTCATCGACAACGCGCGCCGGCTCGAGGGGATCTGCCGCAACGCGTCGACGCACGCCGCCGGCGTGGTGATCGGCTCTGAGCCCCTCGCGAATATCGTGCCGCTGCAGCGGTCAACCGCCGGTGACGGGACCGCGGTCACGCAGTACGACATGAACGGGGTCTCCCAGATCGGCCTGCTGAAGATCGACCTGCTCGGGCTCTCCAACCTCACCGTCATCGCCGAGGCTGCGGAGATGGTGCGCGCGCACCGCGGGATCGACCTCGACATCGATCAGATTGCGCTCGACGACACCAAGACCTACGAGCTCCTCGGCAAGGCCGATACGCACGGCATCTTCCAGCTCGAGGCGACGTTCGCCAAGCGAATCCTCATCGACATGCAGCCCAAGTGCCTCGAAGACATGGGAGTCGCGGTGGCGCTCAACCGCCCGGGTCCGATCGAGGGTGGCGCCACCGGGACGTGGATGCGCCGCAAGCGGGGCGAGGAGCCGGTGACGTACATGCTCCCCGAGCTCGAGCCGATCCTGAAGGAGACGTACGGAGCAATCCTCTACCAGGATCAGGTGATGAAGATCGCATCGGCAGTCGGCGGGTTCACGCTTGGCGAGGCGGACATCCTTCGAGCCGCGATGGGCAAGAAGGACAAGGTGAAGATGGCCAAACAGCGCGAGCAGTTCCTGCGCGGAGCGGCCGAGCGTGGGGTGGCGGCAGACACGGCGCTGCAGCTCTTCGAGCTCATCGCGCTCTTCGCCGGATACGGGTTCAACGGCGCTCACAGCATCTCGTACGGGCTGATCGCGTATCAGACCGCGTACCTGAAGGCAAACTACCCCCGCGAGTTCATGTGCGCGCTGCTCAACAGCAGGGCCGACAACTTCGACAAGCTGAAGCAGTCGATCCTCGATGCGCACGCGCGCGGCCTTGTGGTCCGCCCACCGGATGTCAATCGGAGCGCGTCCGCGTTCAGTCTCGGCGCCGAGGAGCAGGGAGAGATTCTCTATGGGTTGCGCCATATCAAGAACGTGGGTGAGCGCGTCGCCGCGGAGATCGTTACCGAGCGCGATGCCGGCGGTCCGTTCGTCTCGCTCTTCGACCTCTGCCTGCGGGTTTCGAGCCGCGACCTGAACCGGCGCGTCGTCGAAGCGCTGATCCGGAGTGGCGCGTGCGACTCGCTCGGCGAGCGCGGCGCCATGCTCGCCGTGCTCGATCGCGCGCTCGACCGCGCCAACACAATCCGTCGCGAGCGCGAATCGGGGCAGACGTCGCTCTTCGGCGACACCGTTGTGCTCATCGAACCGATCGCTCCCCTGGCGGACGAGCTCGAGAGCCACAACGTCAATGGACCGTTCGCGATCGCGGCCGACGAGCGGCTCAGCTGGGAGCGCGAGTTCCTCGGCATGTACCTGAGCGACCACCCGCTGCGGCGGATCGCCGGCGAGTTGCAGCAGCGAGTTGACACGACCATCAACGAGCTGGGCGCGCACCTGGACGGGCTCATCGTGCAGGTGGGTGGCGCGATTCGCGACATCCGCACGTTCATCCCGCGACGCAGCACCACCGGGCAGCGGATGGCAGCTCTGCAGATCGAGGATCTCACCGGGAGCGTCGAGGTGGTCGTCTTCGCGCGAGTCTTCGAGGAGTGCGCGAACGCGCTGCGCCCCGACGCGGTCATCGTGGTGCGCGGCAAGGTCGAAGCCGGTCGCAGCGCCAACGGTGCCACGTCGGCGCCGGTCGTGGAGGACGAGGACCGTGTCGACCTCGAGCCGCCCCAGATCCTCGCCGAAGCGGTCTACGCCTACGACGATCCGCGCCTCGCCGCGTGGCGACGGGACAGCACCGTGCACATCAGCGTGAGCGCCGCGCAGATCGCCGTTCTGGGAGACCTCCGGCGCGCCTTCGAGGAGCATCGAGGCGACTGCCCGGTCGTCCTCCACGTCGACTCGGGAACGAGCGTCGACGAGATTACGCTCGCCGTCGACTTCGCAGTGGAACCGGGTCCTGCGCTCGAGCGCGCCGTCGAGTACCTGGTCGGAGACAGCTCCTATCGCATCGAGATGCGCCGCGTCCGCGCTCCGGAACGCGAGCGTACGGCGGCCCGGCGCTGACCCGATCGCCTGCTCAGATCGAACCGAGGAGCAATCCGAAGACGATCCTGATCACGAAGATCAGGACGATGTACATGATCAGCGCAGCGATCGCCGGATAGTCGATGCCCGCGGTCACCTGGCCGCGGTGCAGTCCGGCGAAGGGGGCGACCAGGGGATTGCTCATGGTCCGCACCATCTGCACCATCGGGTGCCACGGGTCGGCGTGGAAGACCGCGAGCAGGATGCGGATGAACACCACCACCGCGATCGCGATCGCGATGTCGACCACCAGCTGTTCGATGAGCGACACGACCGTGAAGGCAGGATCGAGGCCCTGTCCCGCAACGATGGCCTGCAATATCCGCGTGACGAAGTAGATGACAACGATCGCGAGAATTGGCGAGAAGTCGATGCCGCTGAAAGTCGGAAGAATACGCCTGAACGGCTTCAGAATTGGATCGACGATGATGCGCAACCAGCGCACCACGGGATGCCATGGGCTCAGACCGATCCAGGATACGGCGATGCGGGCGAAGATGAGCACCGTCAAGGCGGTCCCGACGAAGCCAATGATGCTGACGGCAGGGTTGTCAACGATCACCGAGCCGCGGCATGCTCCATCGCGGCGGGTGGTTCGTCCGGTGAACGCTTCTCCAGTCGCGTGATCGTTTTCCGCCAGAGCAGGTAGAGAAGGGGCACGCCCAGCACCAGCATGGCGATCGACGTCCACTGCGCCTCGCGCAGCCCGAGCGGTCCAGGCGGCTCACTCGCGCGAAACTCAAAGAGGATGAGCTGGCTGATCGCGTAGAGCCCGACGTACGTGATGGCGAGCACGCCGGGGCGCACGTTCCGCCGCAGCAGGATCAACAGGACGATGCCGATGCAGATGGTGCCGAGCGCCTCATACACCGCCGCGGGCTGATACGCGATGCACTGCGCCGGGGTGCACAGGCTGAAGCCGGGTTGCAGGATCGCGTGTGGATTCGAGTACGCCGTGGCCCAGGGCAGCGTGCTTGGCGCGCCGAGGATGTCGCCGTTGATCACGTTGCCGATGCGCCCGATCGGCTGACCGACAACGGCGAAGAGCACGCCGCCGTCGAGTGCAAGCCATGGGTTGTACCCGTAGCGCCACGCGCAGATCGCGAGGGTGATGAAGCCGACGATGATGGCGCCGAAGAAGGCCATCCCCCCCTGCCAGAACGCAATGATGTTGATCGGGTGGAGCACGTAGTTCTGCCACAGATCCGGCTGCTGCACCACGTAGTAGAGGCGGCCGCCGAGGAGCCCGAAGACGATCGTCCAGACGCAGATCTTCTCGGCGATCGACTTGGGGAGCCCACGCTTTATCGCATACGGCAGGACGCCGAACTGATACGCGGCAAGAAACGCGACGGCGTACATGACCCCGTACCAGTGGATCGGAAAGGGCCCAAGATGCAGCACTGGGTCGACGTTGATGGTGATGAAGCCGACGGCCCCGGGGCTAGCTGGCACGGCTGCCATGATGCGGGGTGCCGGTGGCGGCATGCACCTCGAGCACCCGATAGCCGCCCTTCGACCGTACCCGCTCGACGCGGTATCCGTGGGCCGTCAGCCATGCGGCGAGCGAATCGGCGCCGAGGTGGCGCTGGACAACAAGCGTCGCGATCGCGTCGGGTTCCAGCCGTGCGATCCAGGTGAGCAGCAGCTCGTGGAGCGCCGGCTTCCCCAGCCGCACCGGCGGGTTGGAGTAGGCGCCGGCAAACCTGATCCGATCCGGAACCGAGTCCGGTTCGGCTGCCACGACGTTGAGAGCCCCGGCTCGCTCTGCGTTGCGGGCGCACAGGTCGAGCGCCCGGCGGTTGATGTCCACGGCCCAGACCCGGGCCTCAGGGCAGCGCAGCGCCAGGGTGATGGCGATCGCGCCATACCCGCAGCCCACGTCGACCAGCTCGCCCGGTGGAACATGCGGGAGGCTGCGAAGGAGGAGGTCGGTACCGAAATCGAGGTGGCCGTGCGCGAACACGCCTCGGTCGGTGTCCAGGTCGAAGCTCAGATCCGGGAGGACGACGCGAATCGTCCGGGGGCGTGATGCCACCTTCGGATCGGCTGTGAAGTAGTGCTCCTGGCCCACCGTTCCAGGGTAGTAGGCTCCGGCCGTGAGCACGTACGAGGTGGCCGTGATCGGCCTGGGCGCTGCGGGTGCGGCGACCCTGTACCAGCTCGCCCGGCGCGGGGTCCGCGCGGTGGGCATCGACAGATTCTCGCCGCCGCATGTCTACGGTTCGACCCACGGCGATACTCGGATCACCCGCGAGGCGATCGGCGAGGGCGAGGCCTACGCGCCGCTGGTCCGTCGCTCGCATGCGATCTGGCGAGAGCTCGAAGCCGAGACGGGTGCGGACCTGCTCACACAGTGCGGCGGTCTGATCCTCGAGGCCGCCGGGGGCGGCGCCGCCGGCCACCATCGCCACGATTTCCTCGCCAGCACCATCGCCTGTGCGAACCGCTATCACGTCAAGCACGAGTTGCTCAGCGCCGCAGACGTCGCGGGTCGCTTTCCGCAGTTCGCGCTCGACGGCGATGAGTTCGGCCTACTTCGAGCCCACCGCCGGCTTCGTCCGCCCTGAGCGGTGCGTGGAGGCACAGCTCACGGTCGCCGCTCGCCTCGGCGCTGAGATCCGGCGCGAGGAGCGCGTGCTCGCGGTGGAGCAATCGGGCAGCGGGGTGCGGGTCCGAACGGACCACGGGGCCGTCGACGCCGACAGGCTGGTCCTGGCCGTCGGGCCATGGGTGCGCGACTTCATTGCTCGCGAGCAGCTCGCTCTGTTCACGGTGTACCGGCAGGTGATGGCGTGGTTCGAGCTGCGCCCGGACGCGATCGACCACACACCCGGAGCGATGCCGGTCTTCATATGGGGCCTCAGCGATGGCAACGCCTTCTACGGTCTGCCGGCGATCGACGGTGCCCGCGAGGTCAAGGTCGCGACCGAGCAGCTCGACACCGCGACCGGCGCCGACGAGGCGTCACTCGAGGTCGATCCCGAGGAGCCGCGGGTGCTCCACGACACGCTGATCGGCCGGCGCCTACCGGGTCTCTCGGCCCGATGCCTGCGAACCGCGCGATGTCTGTACACGGTCACGCCGGACGCGAACTTCGTGATCGACGATCACCCGGACATCAACGGCGTGCTGCTCGTGTCGCCGTGTTCCGGGCACGGGTTCAAGCACTCCGCCGGACTCGGCGAGGCGATAGCGCAGCGCATCACCACGGGGACGAGCGACGCCGACCTCTCGCCGTTCCGGCTGGATCGATTCGCTGCAGCCGTCTAGAGCTTTCGCGCCTTGACGGCTGTCCCATAGGCGCAGATCTCTGTCCAGGTGCCGCCCATCTCCGACGTATCGAAACGCATCGCGACGATGGCGTCGCCGCCCTTCGCGGTCGCCTCGCCGCACATGCGCTCGATGACCTCCTGGCGGCTCTGCGCGAGGTTCTGAGTCATGCCTTTGAGCTCGCCGCCCATGAGCGACTTCAAGCCCGCACCAAACTGCGAGCCGATATTGCGTGAGCGGACCGTGAGCCCGAAGACCTCTCCGAAGACCTCAGTGATCTCGTAGCCGGGCAGATCGTTGGCGGTGGTGATGAGCATGGGCGTGCCTCCTGGTGATTGAGTTCGGATCAGGTGTCATTACGATGGCTGTGATCCTAGTGGTCATCGTTGTCGGGTACGTCGTGTGGCACCTATACCGCTACTGCGTCTTCTCGCCCAGCCTCGTGGACTGGCCGTCCTCGAGCCTGTGTCCCCATCAGTGGTGTTACTTGACACGTGGCCGTGCGCCGCGGAAGCTTTGCGTACCGCGCTGGGTGGATAAAGGGGGAACTGGCGATGAGTGAGAGACGACCCGTGTGGCAGCGAACGTGGTACGTCCTCACCGCCATGTTCGCCATCTCGCTCTTGGTCACTTGCCTTGAGTGGAACACGAGCACGCCGACACCGCGTCCTGTTGTCTCGCGTCCCGTACCCGTGAACGTTGAGTCTGGGTTGCAGTGTCTCGCATCTGGGAGAGTTTGCGCGCTGTCCTGACCCGAGGGCTGATGACGGCCGAGATGCGCTGGCACCACGAGGAGTGGAAAACCTTGCCATCGCCGGCGACCGATCGCGCGATGTCCGCGCGGGAATGATGCCGCCGGGTGCCCGGATGTGGTTTCGCGCTGCATGACCGCGTAGCACCGTCGTCAGGGTGGCGGTTCAACGACGGTCCGTCAGCGATGTGAATGCGCCACCCCTGCTCGTGCACCGAGCGGTGGTGCGGTCGGCACAGCGAGACCAGGTTGTCGAGCTCGGTAGGACCACCGTCCGACCAGTGGATGACGTGGTGGCCATCGGTCCACGCCGGCGGTCGATCGCACCCCGGGAAACGGCAGCCATCGTCGCGCAACCGGAGCGCGGTGCGGATGTGTGCCGGGATGATGCGTGTGGCCCGTCCGACTGAAAGCGGCATTGCACTCGTGCTTGGCGCCGTCAAGGCTGCACCGTCAGCAGGCGGCGCGACCGTCACCACCGTCCGCACCGCGTCACAGGCGATACGGCGCGCGGTCTCCGGGTGGATCGGCCCCACCCCGCGCAACTCGGCCGGCGCTGCATCCGAACCAGTGCGCAGCGTGTCCGCGTGCACCGTCACCGTGAGATGGGGCCGCTGCCCGTGCACGTCGCGGTGCTCACCGCAGCGCAGCTGGGTGGCGGCCAGGTCGACGAGCGCGTCGGCCCGGCGCTGCGACCCCGACCGGGTCTCGCCACGGCGCATCCCGTGACTGAGCGCATCGATCGCGGTCTTGAGCAGCGCGCCGCCCTCGGCATCGAGCTCGCCACGCAGCACGAACACCCCGCCATAGGTCTGGTCGCACTCGAACCAGCGGCGCTCGTGGGCGTGGTTGTCGTCGGCGAGCACGCCGTCGGGATCGAGCCGCAGCCGGGTGGCCTGGGTGAGGGTGCGCATGGCACCGGGCTCGAGCGTCTCCGCGGCGCCCACCAGGATGAACTCGTACGGGGCCAGCTGCTCCACCCCGACGTCCTCGGCGAGGTGGGCGATCATGGTCACGTTGCTGAAGGAGGCGCGCCCGGCCCGGGCGCTGTCGAGCGTCGCCGGCAGCTGACCCAGGGTCCGGGCCAGGTGGACCCGGTACGCGGCTGCCTTCACGGTCATGCCGCAGCAGGCTCGCACCCAGGACACCGTGCTCACCCCGCCGGCCGCCACCGCTCCATGAGCGCGATCGAAGCGGTGCAGGCGCCGGAGGAACTCGGCTTCGAGGCGATCGATCGCCCGCCGGATGTCGACCAGATCCTCGCCGAGCGCGTGCGTCGAGAACTCATCGATCGACTCGCCAACCAGTCCATCGACGGCGTCCTCGAGACGGTCTCGCGCAGCCGGGATCGCGAACGCTTCCATCGACAGATTATACCAAACACCTGTTCGCTCATGCCACGGACAATGTGGTCCCCTGAGAAGGTTATAGACATTCATGGCAATAACACCGTGAGACGCACCCACCACGCACGAGCCGCGCGCAACCGCTGGTCGCCGAGGTCGTGATGGTCGGCAACTTCAGGCAGCCGCGTCGATTACCTCTACCACCGGCCAAACGGCTGATCCCGAGCCCCGTGGCGTCCGGCCTGCCGGGAGAGGGAGTCGAACCCTCACGAGGTTGCCCTCGGCGGTTTTTGAGACCGCTGCGTCTACCATTCCGCCACCCCGGCCGGGTTGACAGCGTACCGGCTCCCGACGGGAACCGGAACGCCTATCTGCGCGTACCCTCAAATGCATGGACGACGAGGCGCTCCTCGAGCGGGCACGCCGCGGCGACCGCGATGCCTTTGCAGCAATTGTCACTCGTCACCAGGATGAGCTCTACACGATGGCACTCAGGATTCTCGGGACGCCGGCCGATGCCGCGGACGTCGTTCAGGAAACCTTTCTTCGCGCCTACGTCAGGATCCCGGTGCTTCGCGGGCAGACCATCCGGGCATGGCTGTTCCGCGTCGCCATCAACTGCAGCCATGACGTCCAGCGCCGGAGCATCCGCCGTCCCGCCGATCCGCTCGAGGACGCCGAAGGCAACATCGTCGAGCTTCCCGATCCCGGCATGGGGCCGGAGGCGAGCGCCCTCGCTCGTGAGCGCATCACCGCCGTTCGCGAGGCCCTGCTCACGCTCCATCCCGACTTCCGCGCCGTGGTGGTCCTCAGAGACGTCAACGAGCTGAGCTACGAAGAGATGTCCGAGGCGCTCCGCGTCCCCATCGGCACCGTCAAGTCGCGGCTGAACCGGGCTCGATCCATGCTCGCCAAGGCTCTGCGCGGGACCGCCGCCGCCCCGGGCTTCGCCGAGGAGCACGCATGACGCCGCGCCGCCACCTCGACGACCTGTTCACCGCGGCCTACGACGACGAGCTGTCGCCGATCGACGAGGCACGCTTCCAGACCCACATGCAGTCGTGCGCTCCGTGCGCCGAGGCATATGCGGAGTTCCGCGCGACCATTGCAGCCCTCCATGAGCTGCCGCCGGCACGAATGCCGCACGTCGTCCACCTCCCATCGACACCCCCGGTCGCGGAGCGCTCGGTTCGTCCGCGTATCGGGCTGGGGTGGTTCAACCTCGGCATCGTCCGCCGATTCCCGGCAACTGCGATCGCCGGCGCGGCCGCGGTCGTGATCCTCATCGCCGCCCTCGCGCATGGCACGGGCGGAACGCCCACCAACAGCCCCCAGTCCCTGGCCCACCCAAACGCCGCCGGAGGCGCGGCGTCCGGGTGCGATCCCCGAGACGGCGTGCACGCAGATCGTCGGCATCACGGGTGCGTCGCCGCCCGTGAGCTTCACCCACCAGGATCTCGCGACCGACGCGGCCCAGCCCGCGCTGCACCTCGTGCTCGCCGCACCGTCGCTGGTGGTCAGCGCGGGGAAACCGGCATATGTGTACGCACAACTGTCGCTTCCGTTGGCATCCCTTTCCAACCCCGGAACCCAAGCCACGACGCCACCGGCCCGTGCGGTGCTGCCCTGCGTGTCCATCGCCGTAGGGAGCCCGCAGAACCAGCTCGCCCCGATCCCAGCCAACGGCGGAGCTTATGGGAATCCGGCTTCACTGGGACACGGATTCGTCACGGCAGCCCCCGCCTACCAGGACAACGGAGCAGCCGGACCGTTCCTCGCCTTCAACGTCCCGTCCGGACTCGCCGCGGGAACAGAGATTCATGTCACCGCGACGATTCCCGCCGGCTACACCGGCCCGGGGAGCCCGGCGCTCACAGCGGAGTTGACCCTCACGACCGGCTGACCTGGCGGTCGCAGGATCCGTCGCGCGCCTCCTTGACTAGACTGGGAGGCAATGCACCGCCGCCTGGCGTGCCTGGCTGTGGCGCTGCTGGTCTCCGGCTGCAGCTTCAGCGGGTTCGGCTCACCCCCCAACTACAACTACGTTGTGATCACCGCGGGTGGCGTGGGCCTCCGATCCGGCTCCTCCGACGTGCCGCCCAACCTCGATCTGCGGCTTCATGCCACAGGTGCGCCCCTCCAGGCCTCCGACGTCACGGCGACGCTCGACGGGAACCAGCTCACCTTCTCCAGCCAGAAGCAGGACCTGCTCGCGACGGTCAAGCCTTTGCCGCTTTCGTCGTCGCACCACCTTTCGGTCGCGGTCTCGGGGCTCAGCACCCAGAACTTCGCCTTCACCGTGATCTCGCCGACCGCCGCGATGGTCGCGGCTCACATCGACCCCGCGAGCGGTCTCGTGGTGGATGCAGTCTTTGACGACGCCCCCGACCAGGCCGCCGTGGCCGCCGCGCTCCCCGGGGCCACCGTGGCCTGGAGCGACGGGACCCACGCGCGGGTGACCTGGCGCGGCAAGCCGCCCGCATCGATCACGCTCCCCGCGACGATCCCGACTGCCGGCGATGCGCACCTTGATCCTGGAATCACCCTCTCGCTGGTCGGCATCGTGCGTCACACCGTGCGCCGGGTGACGGTGCCGGCCGCGCCCAAGGTCACGGGCATCCCGGTTGACGCGTTTGTGATCAACACGGGCACATCCAACACCTCGCTGGCCTTCCACCTGGGTGCGGTTGCCCAGGTCACCCCGACCGGCTGGCAGGCCCAGGCGGACGGCTCGCTCCTCGGGACGCCCGATCAGTCGGCGGCGGGCCGCGCCGGAGCGGCGAACCTGCCGATCTGGCCGTCACTCGCCAATGACTCCACGGATCCCACCGCGGCGGATCAGCTGCTCAACAACCCCCACGCCACGAACGTGCTCGTCAACGAGATGGTGGCCGCGATCCGCTACGACGGGTATCGCGGCATCAACCTGGACTTCGAGGGGATGCTCGAGTCCGACAAGGCACCGTTCACCGCCTTCGTCCAGCAGCTGGCGACCGCGTTGCACTCGCACGGCGCCAAGCTCATCGTCGACGTGGTCCCGCACGACTTCGCCGGGGTCAACATGTACTCGGCCGCCTACGACATCGCGGCGATCGGCAAGGCGGCCGACTACGTGGACCTCATGGCCTACGACGAGCACGGCAACGGCGGCACCCCCGGACCGGTCGCCGGGCTGGACTGGGACAACTCGGTCCTGCAAGCGACCCTTCCCGACCTGACCCCGACGCATGTCCTCCTCGGCGTTCCACTCTATGGGCGCGCGTGGGGAAGCCTGGGCGGCGCGGCGGCGTATTCGAATGTGCTTTACAACGCGCTTTCGGTGCCCGGCGCCCGCGTCGACTACGACTTCAGCGCGCAGACCCCATACATCCTCTCCCCCGACGGCTCCCTTACCACGTACTTCGACGACGCCGACAGCCTCGCGCGGAAGGTCGCGCTGGTGCACACGTATGGTCTTGGCGGGATCGCCGCCTGGCGCCTGGGCTTCGAGGATCCGGAGTTCTGGTCGCTGTTCCGGGCCTGAGCCGGGTCCTAACTCTCGGAGGCGCCGGTCCCGAGGTCGGGGAGATTGAGCGTGTTCACCCAGTCGCGGATCTTGGCGAGGCGCTCCTCGCTCTCGGGGTCGGGATCGGTGAGCTCGCCATCCTTGTCCGCCTCGGGCAGGACGCCGGCCTTGTCGAGCACCTCGTCGGCGACAAAGATGCCGGCGCCGACCCGCACCGCGACCGCGATCGCATCCGAAGGTCGGGAATCGATCTCCAGACGGCGCCCATCCACCTGGGCGAGGATGCGTGCGTAGAAGACTTCGTTGCTGAGCGATGTCACAACAATCCGGTCGACGGTGACCTCCACCGCACTCAGGAGGTTGGCCAGCAGGTCGTGTGTGATCGGCCGCTCCGGGGTGATGCCGGTGATCTTCAGCGCGATCGCATTGGCCTCGTTGATGCCGATCCAGATGGGAAGGTAGCGATCAGCCGTCTTCTCCTTGAGGATGACCACATGCTGGCCGGTCGGCATGTGCACCCTGATGCTGTCGACGGTCATTTCCACCAGGTCGGCCATATCTCGATCATAACCCCGGACGCGCGCCACCGAGGACATCCATGCCCCGCGGCTACCATGGACCGCTGTGGCTCGTGAGACCTTGCTGCTCGTGGATGGGCACAACCTCGTGTACCGCGCCTTCCACGCGATGCCCGCATTGAGCAACAGCCGAGGCGAGATGACCAACGCCGCATACGGCTTCACCTCGATGCTCTTCAAGGCGCTCAACGACACGACGCCGACGTATGCCATCGCTGCATTCGACCCGCCGGGACCAACGTTTCGTCACGAGATATTCAAGGAGTACAAGGCGCAGCGGCTGCGCGCGCCGGACGAGCTGCGTGCGCAGTTTCCCTGGGCGCGCGAGGTCGTCGTGGCGCTCGGGATTCCCATTGTCGAGATTCCCACCTTCGAAGCCGACGACGTCATCGGCACGCTGGCACAAAAGGCGGAAGCGGCTGGACTCGACGTCATCATCGTGACCGGCGACCTCGACGTGCTGCAACTGGTCACCGAGCACATCCGAGTCTTCGCGAGCCGGCGCGGCATCAGCGACACGATCATCTACGACCTCGACAAGGTTCGCGAGCGCTACGGCTTCGAGCCGCCGCTGGTGGTTGACTTCAAGGCGCTGCAAGGGGATCCGAGCGACAACATCCCCGGTGTTCCCGGAATCGGCGAGAAGACCGCCATGTCGCTGGTGCAGCAGTACGGGCCACTCGAGAACGTGCTCGATGCGGTGCCGACGATGCCGGAGGGACGGGTGCGACGCGCGCTCGAAAGTCACATGGAGCAGGCGCGGCTGAGCAAATGGACGGCGACGATCAAGGTCGACGTGGATATCGACCTTCCGCTCGAGGACGCGCGTCTGTTCCAGTACGACGAGGGCGACGTGCGCGAGCTGTTCGATCGACTCGAGTTTCGAAGCCTGCTGCCGCGCCTGCCCGGACGCAGCGTGGACGCGGACGCGCCGCCACTGACGTCGAACGGTGAGACGGCGGACGCGCCGCAGCCGCCACCAGGCGACCTGCAAGTGCCGGGCACCGAGGTGGAGATCGTTGTCGACGCGCACCAGGCCGCCGAAGCGGTGCAGCGGATTCGAGCCGCCGGTGCGATGGCGATGCGGACCGTGATCGACGGCACTCCGCGTACAGGCGATCTGATCGGCGTCGCATTCGCGCCGCAAGGGGAGGACACCGCGTACTACATGCCGGTGTGGCACGCCGGCCTGGAGCGCAACGCCGATGCCGCCGCGGTCGCTGCGCTGGAAGAGGTGCTCGTCGACGGCACCATTCCCAAACGCGGGTACGACCTGAAACGCGAGCTGCTCGCCTGGCGCCGGCGCGGTATTGCCATACAGGGCCTGCACTTTGACGCACTGCTCGCCGCGTACCTGACCAACTCGCGGCTCAAGGTTCCGACGCTCCCCGTGCTCGCACATGACCTCGCGGCGCTGAGCGTCGAGGCCGAGGAGTCGCTGCTGGGGAGTGGTCGGTCGAAGCGCGGTATCGCCGATGTGCCGGTCGAGGAAGCAGCGTCGTACTACGGCGTCTGGGTCGGACTGCTCGATCCGGTCGGCGCTGTGCTGGTGCGCGACATGGAGCGGACCAATGCCACGCGACTCCACGACACCATGGAATTGCCGCTGGTGCCGATCCTCGCCGCGATGGAGGTCGAAGGCGTGGCGGTCGACTGCGACCTGCTCGGAGCGATCAGCGCCGAGATGCACGAGCGGATCACCGCTATCGAGAGCGAGGTCCAGGAGGTCGCCGGGTACACGTTCAATCCTGGGAGCACGCAGCAGCTGGGACGTTTTCTCTACGACGACCTCGGGCTCGCGAGCGGACGCAAGACCAAGACCGGGCGCAGCACCGATGCCGACACCCTCGAGGCGCTGCGTGGTGAGCACGCGGTGGTCGACCTCATCCTGGAGTGGCGGCAGCTCACCAAGTTGAAGAGCACCTACGTCGACGCCCTGCCGTTGCTGTGCACGGCGGATTCTCGCGTGCACACATCCTTCAACCAGGCGGTGGCGACGACCGGGAGACTGTCATCGTCGGACCCCAACCTGCAGAACATTCCGGTGCGCACCCAGTGGGGACAGCGAATCCGGCGCGCCTTCCACGCCGACACCGGGCAGCGCCTTGTCAGCGCCGACTACTCGCAGGTCGAGCTTCGCGTGCTCGCCCACGTGACCGGCGAGAAGGAGCTGATCGAGGCATTCCAGCGCGGCGAGGACATCCACCGGCGCACCGCGGCCGAGGTGTACGCGGTCGAGCCCGACGCGGTGACGCCGGACATGCGGCGCATCGCCAAGGTGGTCAACTTCGGTGTGGTGTACGGCCTGAGCGACTTCGGGCTCGCCCGCGACACGGGCATGAGCCGCGAGGACGCGCACGCCTTCATCGACGCGTATTTCCGCAATTTCCCGGCGGTGACCGCCTACCTCGAGGGCGTGCGCAACCATGCTCGTGAGTACGGCTGGGTGGAGACGTTCATCGGCCGGCGCCGCTACATCGCCGACATCCGCGCCGCCAACCGGCAACTCCGTTTCGCGGCCGAGCGCATGGCAGTGAACATGCCGATCCAGGGCGGCGCCGCCGACATCATGAAGCAGGCCATGATCCTGGTCGACGGGGCGCTTCGCGAGCGGGGCCTGCGAAGCCGGATCCTGCTCCAGGTGCACGACGAGCTCCTGCTCGAAGCGCCGGCGGAGGAGGTGGACGACCTGGTCGTGCTCCTCCGGGAGCGCATGGGCGCGGCCGAGGCACTCAAGGTTCCCCTCGATGTTGACGTCAAGGTCGGCGACAACTGGGGGGACATGACGCCCATCGCGAGGAACTGAGGGTGCCGGAGCTTCCCGAGGTGGAAACCGTCGCCCGTGACCTTCGTGTCGCCGTGACTGGACGGCGCATCGAGCGGGTGACCGTCGACCGCCCCGATATCGTGCGTGTCCCCGACGGACGCATGCTCCCGGCCTTGCTCACGGGGCAGCGCTTCGAGAACGTCGATCGCCGCGGCAAGTACCTGCTGCTGGAGCTCGATTCCGGTGACGAGCTGATGGTCCACCTCGGCATGACCGGGCACCTGCTGGTCTGTGATGCGGAGGCTCCGGTGGCAAAGCACACCCACATCCGCGCCTCGCTCGACGACGGGAATGAGCTCCGTTTCGACGACGCGCGTCGCTTCGGCCGCGTGGCCTACGGTTCGCGCGACGAGCTCACGGCCGCTCGGGTGCTGCCCAAGCTCGGCGTCGAACCGCTATCTGACGCGTTCTCGCAGGAACGGCTCGATGCCGTGCTGCGCACGACGACGAGGACCGTGAAAGCCGCCCTGCTCGATCAGAAAGGTGTGGCAGGTCTCGGCAACATCTACATCGACGAGGCGTGTTTCCTTGCGGGCGTCCGGCCCACCCGACGCTGCCATCGCCTCACCCGCCGCGAACGAGCAGCCCTGCTCGATGCCATCCCGCGCGTGCTCAGCGCAGCCGTCGCCAATCGGGGCAGCAGCGTGGACGACTATCGGGATGTCTGGAACGCGCGCGGGAGCAACCAGGAGCGCCTCCAGGTGTACGGGCGTGGCGGGCTGCCCTGTTTCGTGTGCGGCACGACGCTGCGCCGCACCGCCACCGCCGGTCGCACCACCGTGTACTGCCCGCACTGCCAGCGATGACCCGGGTCACGATCGCCAGTTACGACGACGATCCGCCGCTCGGCGGCCAGGGCGTCGTCGTGCACGGCATGCGTGCCGCATTGGAGCGCCGTGGTGTTCGCGTGCACACCATCTCGGGTCGCGGCGAGCACGCGATTGCGTTCGCCCGCCGCACGGGACGCGCCCCGCTCGACTTCTCCCTGCAGCTCAACCGATATCCGCGCATCCTCTTGCGCGCCGCGCCCGATGTGATCCACGCGCACGGCGGTCCGGGTGGGGTGCTGCTCTGGAAGCACCTCGGCGCGCCGCTCGTGTACACCGCACACCACACCTACCGCCAGGCGCATGGTCGCGGCTCTGTGAAGCGGTTGCTCAACGGCGTCGAAGCTCGCTCCTATCGCAGCGCCGCCATGGTGCTCCCGGTCTCGCGTTCCACCGCGAACGCGCTCCTGGAGATGGGGATTCCGGCATCGCGCATCGAGGTGCTCTCCAACGGCGTAAATGCGGTCGATCTCCCCGGCGTGGAGCATGAGGACGGACGCGTACTCTTCGTCAGCCGTCTGGAGCGCGAGAAGGGTGTGCTCGATGCGATCTCACTGCTCCAGGCACTCACGGCAGGTGATTCTGGCGTGCGTGGCGTCATCGTCGGTGGAGGCAGTCTCGAGGCTGACGCGCGGCGTGCGGCGCGTGCGAGCGGAGGGCGTATCGAGTACCCGGGCGCCTCGACCGCGAGGCGCTGAATCGCGAGTACGCTCGGGCTGCGATCGTGGTGATGCCGTCGCGGTTCGAGGGGCTGGGCATGGTCGCACTGGAGGCGCAGGCGGCTGGAACGCCGGTGGTGGGCTTCGATGTCGACGGTCTGCGGGACGCCGTGGGAAGCGGCGGCGTGCTCGTTCCCGCCGGCGATCTCTCCGCCCTGCGTGTCGCTGCCGCAGAACTCCTCAAAGATCGCGCGCGGCGCGCGGAGGCGGGCGCTCGAGGACGCGAGGTGGTGCTCGCCGAGCATTCCTGGGACGCGATCGCGAAACGGCTCGAGGAGATCTACGCCGCGGTGACGTGAGCCGAATTCGGCGGGAGTTGCGCAGCGACTAGACTCGAGGAGTGCCCGACCTCGAGTTGCTCGCGCCCTTCAAACCCGCCGGGGATCAGCCCGCGGCCATCACGGCGCTCAATCGCGGGCTGACCGAGGGTCAGCGCGAGCAGATCCTGCTCGGGGTGACCGGCTCGGGCAAGACCTTCACCATCGCCAACGTGATCGCGGAGCAGCAGCGCCCGACGCTCGTGCTCTCGCCGAACAAGACGCTCGCCGCGCAGCTCTGGGCGGAGTTCCGCGAGTTCTTCCCCAAGAACGCGGTGGAGTATTTCGTCTCCTACTACGACTTCTACCAGCCGGAGGCGTACATCCCGCGAACCGACACGTACATCGAGAAGGATTCGTCGCGCAACGACGAGATCGACCGGCTGCGCAACAGCGCAACCCGGGCGCTGC
Organism: Candidatus Dormiibacterota bacterium; assembly: GCA_963756075.1. Taxonomy (GTDB): domain Bacteria; phylum Chloroflexota; class Dormibacteria; order Aeolococcales; family Aeolococcaceae; genus Palsa-851. Next base: position 207,593 of record CAVWMH010000007.1, read on the forward strand.
TGACCCGCCGCGACGTGGTGGTGGTCGCATCGATCTCCTGCATCTACGGCATCGGATCGCCGGAGAACTACCTGGGGGAGTCGATCACGGTGAAGCGCGGAGAGTCGTGGCGCCGGGACATTCTCCTGCGCAAACTCTCCGATCTGCAGTACGCGCGCAACGACATGGACTTCGGACGCACGCGGTTCCGCGTGCGAGGCGACGTCGTCGATGTTCAACCCGCATACGAGGAGATCGCCACCCGGATCGAGTTCATGGGTGACACCATCGAGTCGATCAAGGACTTCGACGCGCTCACCGGCGAGATCCTCACCATGCGCGACGAGCTGACGGTGTTCCCCGCCACGCACTACGTGACCCCGCAGCAGCAGATGGAGCGTGCGCTCGTCTCCATCGAGGCAGAGCTGGAGGATCGCGTGAAGCTGCTGGAAACGCGGGGACGGTTGCTCGAAGCTCAGCGGTTGCGTCAGCGCACCAACTTCGACATGGAGATGATGCGCGAGACAGGGACCTGCGCCGGGATCGAGAACTACTCGCGTCACCTCAGCAATCGCGCCGAGGGACAACGCCCGCACTGCCTGCTCGACTTCCTGCCGGACGATGCGCTGCTCATCGTCGATGAATCGCACGTCGCGGTTCCTCAGATCGACGGCATGAACAAGGGGGATCGCGCACGCAAGATTCCCCTGGTGGAGTATGGGTTTCGGCTGCCTTCTGCGCTCGACAACCGGCCGCTGACGTTCGCCGAATGGGACTCGATGATCGGCCAGATCATCTACGTGAGCGCCACGCCGGGCCCGTACGAGGAGGGGCGCGCGACCCAGGTGGTGGAACAGATCATCCGGCCGACCGGCCTCGTGGATCCGACCATCGAGGTGAAGGAGTCACACGGCCAGATCGACGACCTCATCGCCCAGATGCGACGTCGCATCGAGCGTCACGAGCGCTGCCTCATCACCACGCTGACCAAGAAGATGGCCGAGGATCTGACCGACTACCTGCGTGAGGCGGGGATCAAGGTGCGATATCTGCACAGCGATATCGACACGCTGGAACGCGTCGAGATCATCCGCGACCTGCGGCTCGGCGTCTTCGACGTGCTGGTGGGGATCAACCTCCTGCGCGAGGGCCTCGACCTTCCCGAGGTGTCGTTCATCGGGATCCTCGACGCTGACAAGGAGGGGTACCTCCGCGGCTACCGGTCGCTGATCCAGACCGTCGGACGGGCGGCGCGCAACGTGTTCGGGCACGTGGTCATGTACGCTGATCGGACGTCGGACGCCATGGAGAAGGCGATCGCCGAGACTGACCGGCGCCGCGCCATCCAGGTCACGTACAACACCGAGCACGACATCACGCCGCTGTCGATCGTCAAGGCCGTGTACCAGATGGAGTCGCATCGCGACCAGCAGTCGCTCCGCGCCGCGGCGTTCCAGGAGGCGTCCGGGTTGCCACCTGACGAGGTGCTCCGGCTGGCCAAGGACGTGGAGAAGGAGATGCTCCGCGCCGCTCGTGACCTCGAGTTCGAGCGCGCCGCGGAGTTGCGCGATCGCCTGGTCGAGCTGCGCCGACGCATCGAAGGTGAGGAGGAGCCGGAGCCTGCCCAGACCCACCGCGGCAGGGGGCGTCCGGTCCACTCCCGATAGACGGCGGCTAGCGCTGTCGCGCGCGAACATACTCGCTTGACTTAGCGTACATCTGTTCGGTAGGATTCATCGCCCATGGCCACCGAGTTGCAGCGCGCTGTCCACCGACTGCACTACATCTGCGCCGAGTGCGGAGCCGAGGCGCCGAAGTGGCAGGGCCGGTGCCCGGCATGCGCAGCCTGGAACAGCCTGAGCGAGGATGTGGTACGGGTGGCCGGGCGCAAGCCTGCGCTGTCGACCGCGGCCGGGACCACGACGGCGATGGAGGCCGTCATGGCTGCGCCGGCCCGGGTTCAGGCCACCGGTTCGCTCGAAGTTGACCGCGTCCTGGGAGGAGGGATCGTTCCCGGCAGCGTCGTGCTGCTCGGTGGTGACCCTGGCATCGGGAAATCCACCATCGCGCTGCAGATGTCGCACAGCTGCGGCGATGAGGTGTCACCGGCGCTCTACTGCACCGGCGAGGAGTCGCTTGAGCAGCTTGCCCTGCGAGCTCGGCGGCTTGGGTGTACCGGTGCCAGGGTTCGCCTGCTCATCGAATCCGATATCGACACCGTGGTCGCGACCATCGAGGCGGAGCGCCCGTCCCTGGCGGTGGTCGATTCCGTGCAAACCCTGCGCGACGCGGCGACCCCCGGACCCCCTGGAAGCGTCTCCCAGGTTCGCGCCGCGGTCCTGCGCATGAGTGAAGTTGCGAAGGCCACCGGCGTGCCCGTGCTCCTCGTCGGGCATGTCACCAAGGAGGGGGCGATCGCCGGCCCGCGGACGCTGGAGCACATGGTCGACGTGGTCCTGTATCTCGAGGGGGAGCGGTTGGGCGAGCATCGGATGCTGCGCGGCATCAAGAACCGCTTCGGGGCGACAGGCGAGGTGGGCCTGCTCACCATGGAGCGCGATGGCATGCGCGACCTCGCCGCGCCGAGCCGGGGCATGCTCGACGCGGCGTCGCTCGGTGCTTCGGGCAGCGTGCTCACCGTCACGTGCGACGGGCTCCGGCCGATGGCGGTCGAGGTCCAGGCGCTGGCCGTTGCCTCGCGATTCGAGTTCCCGAGGAGGACGGCGTCCGGGCTCGACCTCAACCGCCTGCACCTGATGCTCGCGGTCCTGGCGAAGCGCGCCAACGTTGCCGTCGGGAAGCTGGATGTCTTCGTCAACGTCGCCGGCGGGATCCGCATCGCCGATCCGGGGACCGATCTCGCGGTCGCCCTCGCCATCGCCGGGTCCGCCGACGATCTGTCGATTACGCGCCACTGCGCGGTCATCGGCGAACTCGGCCTCGGTGGCGAGGTGCGTCGAGTGTCTCGGACCGAGGTCCGCCTTGCGGAAGCGGCGGCCGTCGGGATGGAGGGCGTGATCCTGCCCGAGAGCTACCGCGGACCGGTCCCCGGCGGCCTTCGGCCCCATCGGGTTCGCAACTTGATCGAGGCTGTTGCGCTACTCGGGTGACCGTCGTGTCGCGCCGCCTTTCGGTGCGGAGATCGTGTGGTTCAATCGCTGAGATGCACACCCATGCCGATCGGACCATCCGACGGGCGCGGAATGTCTCGCGAATCATCGGCGCCGGGGTCGGTTTCGTCTTCGGCGTGCTCTACGGCGTCTTCATCCTCTCCGGCACCCCGGGCGTGCTGACCCAGAACACCACCACCGCCGGAGCCGCCCTGCTCGCGGCAGGCGCCGCGGGAGCCGCTTCGCTCGCGCTGGCGGCACCGCTGCTCAGCATCGAGCCGTACCTGTGGCTGGAGCGGAACCTCGAAGAGGCCCCGCCAGGGCAGCTCGTCGGCGCCATGATCGGCCTCATCGCCGCGCTGCTGATCGCGACCATGCTCGCCGTCCTCCTCAACCCGCTGCCGTACGGCCTCGGGGTGCTGCTGTCGCTCGGGCTGGCGACCGTCCTCGTCTACGTCGGCGTGCGCACCGGTAGCCGCCGAAAGGACGCGCTCGGCGTGGTCTTCGGCCGCAACACACCGGTGAACATCGACGAGGGGGGCCCGGCGCCGCTCGACGGCCAGCCGGTCATCGTCGACACCAGTGTCCTGATTGACGGCCGCATCGTCGACGTCGCAGCCGCCGGGTTCGTCCCGGGCCGCCTGCTCATCCCCGGGTTCGTGCTCGAGGAGCTCCAGCGCGTCGCGGATTCCGCCGACCCGTTCCGCCGCCAGAAGGGGCGTCGCGGCCTGGGCGTCGTCGACGCCCTCCAGAAGTCGGATGAGGTCGTCTGCGAGCTGGTCGATCTCGACTTTCCCGGCACGCCGGACGTGGATGCCCGGCTCGTCAAGCTCGCCCGAGCCCGTGGCGCCGCGCTCATGACCCAGGACTACAACCTCAACCGCCTCGCCCAGATCGAAGGCGTGCGCGTGCTCAACCTCAACGACCTCGCCAACGCGGTCAAGCCGATCGTCGGCGCCGGCGAGAGCATGGCGATCACCATCGTCAAGGAGGGGAAGGAGCCCCACCAGGGCGTGGGCTACTTCGAGGACGGCACCATGGTGGTCGTGGAGAACGGGAGCAGCCGTGTTGATGAGACCGTGACGGTCACCGTCACCACCGTGCTCCAGACCACTGCCGGCAGGATGATCTTCGCAACGCTCTCCGCCGACGACTCGACCAAGCCGCGGGTGCTCCGGCCGGTTCGCGCCAAGGTCGCACAGCGCTGACCAGCGCGCTCATCGTCCCCGCCTTCGGCCGCGGCGTGCGGACGGGCGAGGACAAGCTCTGGGCGGTTGTCTCCGGGCGGCCGGTGCTCGCGATCACGCTGGAGTCCATCGCAGCGGCGGGGTGCTTCGACCTCGTGGTCATTGCCGCCCCGGTCGCTCGCTGGGACGCCATCCGCGCCATCGCGCGAGCATCAGCTGGTCAGTGTCGCGCTCCTCGAGGGCGGTGAGCGCCGTCAGGACAGCGTCGCCCTCGCCCTCGAGCGGTGCGACGGCCACCCTTGGATCTCGGTCCACGACGCCGCACGCCCGCTCACCCCGCCGGACGTTTTCCGCGCGGTGCTCGACGCGGCCCGTGCGGATGGAGCAGCGACCGCAGGGGTACCCTGCGTGGACACTGTGAAGCAGGTGCAGCACGGCCGGGTTGCGGCCACCCTCGACCGCTCCTCGATCATTGCCGCGCAGACGCCCCAGTCATTCGGCGCCGATCTCCTGCGCCGCGCACACCTGAACGCGGTGGCTCGCGGGATCAATGCCGGTGACGATGCCGCGCTCGTCGAGGCGCTGGGCGAACCCGTCACGGTGGTGCCCGGCGACCACCGGAACTTCAAGATCACCTTCCCGCAGGACCTCATCCTGCTCCGCGCACTCCTCGAGGAGGCTCGGTGACCCTGCGAATCGGTCATGGCATCGACGCGCACCGGTTCATTCCAGGGCGGCCATTGATGCTCGGAGGCGTCCTGGTCCCGTACAGCCGCGGCCTGCTCGGTCACTCCGACGGCGACGCCATGGTGCATGCGCTCGTCGACGCGATCCTGGGTGCGTCAGGGCTCGGCGACATGGGCAAACACTTTCCGTCCAGCGACCCAAGGTGGAAGGACACCTCGGGGTGCGAGTTCCTGACAGTCGTTGCCGAGAAGCTCCGGGTGGAGGGCTGGAAGATCACCAGCGCTCACGTCATCGCGATCGCCGAGGAGCCGCGCCTCGCCGCGCACCTCGGATCCATGTCCGATGCCATGTCGACAGCGCTGGGCCTTGAACCAGGGACGATCGCCGTCGGCGCGACCACCACCGACGGCATGGGCTTCTCGGGCCGGAGCGAAGGGATCGCCGCGTCGGCGACGGTGCTGCTGGAACGGCGGTGACCCTCCAGCTGCACGACACGATGAGCCGTGAGCTCGTCGCGGTGGAGCCGATCGAGCCGGGCCACATCAGGATGTACACGTGCGGCCCAACCGTATGGAATCGAGTCCACATCGGCAATTTCCGGACGTTCATCTTCGAGGACGTCCTGCGTCGATGGCTCGACCGCAGGTTTGCGAACAACGTCACCCACGTGATGAACCTCACCGATGTCGACGACCGCATCATCAAGAACGCCGTCGCGCACGGCCACTCGCTCGATGAGGAGACCGCGCAATGGATCGCCGCGTTCGAGGAGGATCGCGACACCCTCGGCATCCGACCCGCGCATCACTATCCGCGCGCGACCGAGTACATCGAGCAGATGGTCGACCTCATCGAGCGTCTCGAGCACGCCGGCGCGGCATACCGGGCCGATGGCAGCTACTACTTCCACATCGCGGCGTTTCCGGCCTACGGCAAGCTGAGTGGCGCGAGCGCCGAAGGGCTCGTGTCCGGCGCGAGCGGCAGGATCGACGCCGACGACTACACCAAGGAAGACGTCCGCGACTTCGCGCTCTGGAAGGCGGTGGGTCCCGATGAGATCGGTTGGGACACCCGCCTCGGCAGGGGACACCCTGGCTGGCACATCGAGTGCTCCGCGATGAGCATGGCCCTGCTCGGTGAGAGCTTCGACATCCACTGCGGCGGCGTCGACAACATCTTCCCGCATCACGAGAACGAGATCGCGCAGTCGGAGGCCGCGACCGGCAAGCGCTTCGTGCGCATCTGGTGCCACAGCCAGCATCTGCGCGTGAGTGGCGAGAAGATGGCCAAGCGGGCCGGTAACTTCGCCACTGTGCGCGAGGTCCTCGATGAGGGCGCAAGCGCGGCGTCACTTCGTTATCTCCTCGCGGCGCGAACCCATTACCGCAAGCCGTTGGAGTACTCGGACGAGCTGCTCGCCGACAGCAACGTGGCGGTGCAGCAACTCGTGGACTTTCAGACGCGCGTCGCCGGACTGCCGACCGTCGAAGACGCGGACAACGTTCGCGACGACGCGGTCCTCGCATCCGTCCGCGGGATGCGGATCGGTTTCGAGGAGGCGATGGACGACGACCTCAACGTCCCGGAGGCGATGGGCATCGTCTTCTCCGGATTGCGCGACGTGAATCGCGTGCTCGACACCGGAGCCGTGACCGCCGAGACCCAGCGCACGCTGCGGCATCTCCTCGACGAGATCGACGGAGTTCTCGGCGTATTCGCGCTCGTCGCGCGCGATCGTCAGACGGCGCCGGATGCCCAGGAGCAGCAGTGGCTCGAGCAGCGCGCGGCGGCACGGGCTGCTCGCGATTTCGCGCAGTCCGATCAACTTCGGATCCAGCTCGCAAGTCGAGGCATCGAAGTCGAGGACACGCCCCAGGGTCAGCGCTGGAAGCGCATCTCGCCGCGCCGCGGCTGACCGCGTGGACATTCTCTACGGGCGCAACCCGGTGCTGGAAGCTCTTCGGTCGGGCCGCCGTGCGCGCAAGATCGTGGTTGCGGCCGCGATCCGTCCCGAGGCGCGTCTCACCGAGATCCTCGAGCATGCCGAGGCGCGGGACATCCTCGTGGAGGAGGTGTCGCGACAGCGCCTCGATGACATCGCCCACACCGAGCATCACCAGGGCGTGGCAGGGTACTTCCACGCACGCGCAGCGCTCACGATCCACGACCTGATCGACCAGGTGCGCCCGCCCGCGCTGCTCGTGGTGCTCGACGGCATACAGGATCCTCAGAACGTCGGCGCGATCGCGCGCAGCGCCGAAGCGTGTGGCGCGGACGGCATCGTCGTGCCCCGCCACCACGCGGCACCGCTCACCGCAGCGGCGGTGAAAGCGTCGGCGGGCGCGACCGAGCATCTCCCGATGGTGACGGTGCCCAACCTCGCCCAGGCGCTCGAGGTCATCGGCGCGGCGGGCATCTGGCGTGTCGGCCTCGACGCCGACGCTCGGGATCGGTACGACAGTGTCGATCTCTCTGGACCAGCAGCGATCGTCGTCGGAGCAGAGGGCGCGGGCATGCGACGGCTGACCCGCGAGCACTGCGACGCGCTCGTGTCCATACCGATGATGGGGCACGTCGCGTCACTCAACGCGGGGGCGGCAGCCGCGGTGCTGCTGTTCGAGGTGCAACGTCAGCGCGGATTCGCGCCGCGCTGAGGAGAGCACCCACACGATGCAGGCGCTGATCGTCGACGGGTACAACATCATTCACGCGTGGCCTGCGTTGCACGCGACGTTGCGCGAGCGGGGACTTGAGGATGCGCGCCGTCACCTGGTGAGCATGCTCGCGGAGTACGCCGCGCAGACCGGCGTCGCGGTCACCGTCGTCTTCGACGCGCACGGACGGGCGGGCGCCATCCCTTCCACGGAGAAGCTCGATGGCGTCACCGTGCTCTTCGGGTCGAAGCGGGCAACAGCGGACCACGTGATCGAACGCGCCGCGTACCGCGCATCCCAGCGCGGTGAGGGCGCGGACGTCGTCGTCGCGACCGACGATCGCCTGGAGCGCGACGTCGTCGGGGCGATGGGCGTCGCGACCATGGGGGCGCGCGCCCTCGAGGCAGAGGTGGCCAGGGTGGCGGGCGGCGTTGGTGCCGAGACCAAGCGCATGCGCGAGGACGGCCGGCGGCGCACCCGGCTCGAGGACGGGCTCGACCCGGAGATACGGCGCCGGCTCGAACAGATGCGTCGCGGCGAGGATGGCTAAGCGCTGGCTTCGCTCAGGCGTCCGCTAGGCTAGCGGCAGCATGCTGGACACGCGCGTCTCTGCTGCTGGCTCTCGCACCGTCAGCGCCGCACGCCCATCCGGGCCGCCATGGCTGATCCTGGCCCGCGTCGAGTCGTCGTCACCGGAATGGGGAGCGTCTCGCCCGTGGGCAACAGCGCGTCCGAGAGCTGGGAAACGCTCCGAGCGGGTCGAAGCGGCATCGCCGCGATCACGCATTTCGACGCCTCGCGCCTGCCGGTCCGCATCGCCGGTGAGGTCAAGGGGTTCGATGCGGCCGCCATCTTCGGTTCGAAGGAGGCGCGCCGCGGCACGCCGCATGTGCAGTTCGCCATGGCAGCCGCCCGCGAAGCCGCGCTCGACTCCGGTCTCGACATCGCCGCCGAGTCGCCCGACATCGGCGTCCTGATCGCGTCGGGCATCGGCGGGCTCGAGGTGATCGAGAACACCACCCGGGTGCTCGACGCCGAGGGCGCGCGCCGCGTGTCGCCGTTCGCCGCCGCGATGGCGCTCGTGGACATGGCGCCGGGGATGGTCTCGATCGATCTCGGCGCGCGAGGGCCGAACATGGCGGTGGTCAGCGCATGCGCCTCGGGCGCGGACGCGATCGGCCAGGCGGCCAGCTGGATCCGGCAGGGGGATGCGGTGGCCGTGCTCGCGGGTGGGACCGAGGCGGGCATCACGTCGACGGGGATCGCGATGTTCGCTGCCGCTCGCGCACTGTCGACGCGCAACGACGATCCGGAACACGCGTCGCGGCCCTTCGAGCGCGACCGCGACGGCTTCGTGGCCGCTGAGGGATCTGCCGTGCTCGTGCTCGAGGAGCGCGAGCACGCGCTCGCCAGGGGCGCGACGATCCGCGCGGAGCTGATCGGGTACGCGGCGTCCGCAGACGCGTACCACATCACGGCGCCGGAGCCGAGCGGCGATGGCGCGATCCGCTGCGTGCGCCGCGCGCTCGAGCGTGCCGGGGTGCGAGCGGAGGACATCGACTACATCAACGCGCACGGCACCGGGACGCCACTCAACGACCTCGCCGAGACGCGCGCGCTCAAGCAGGTGTTCGGTGAATCTGCCTACTCTGTCCCGATCTCGTCGACCAAGTCGATGACCGGGCACATGCTCGGCGCCGCCGGGGCATTCGAGGCGATGGTCACCATCCTGGCGATGCGTGACGGGTTCGCGCCGCCGACGGTGAACCTCGAGAACGCCGACCCGGAGTGCGACCTGGACTACGTGCCGAACGTCGGGCGAGCCGTGAGCGCACGTTTCGCGATGACCACGTCCTTCGGTTTCGGCGGCCACAACGCCTGCCTGGTGTTCGCGGGAGAATCGAAGCCGGCGTGAGTGACGCCTTCGACCTCGCCGTCATCGGTGGAGGGACGGCAGGGCTCGCGGCGGCGCAGACCGCGGCGCAGTTGAAACGACGGGTCCTGCTGATCAGTGAGGGACCGCTGGGAGGGGAGTGCACGTGGAACGGATGCGTGCCGTCAAAGGCGCTCATCGAGGCGGCGTCCGTGTACCACAGTGCGACGAACGCGGGTCGCTTCGGTATCCGCGTCGCCGATGTGCGTGTCGACTTCCCCGCCGTCATGGAGCGCGTCCACGATGTCGTCGAGCAGATCGCGCGCTACGAGGACGAAGCCCATCTCGCCGCAGCAGGTGTCGTGGTGCGTCGAGGGCGTGCCGCGTTCGTCGATGCACGCACGCTCCAGGTCGGCGACGACCGCTTCACCGCGGCGCACGTGGTCGTCTGCACGGGCAGCCGCCCGGCGATTCCCGCGATCGACGGCCTCGGTGATGTGCCGCACCTGACCAACGAGACTGTGTTCGAGCTCCGCGTGCAGCCGCGCCGCCTGCTCGTGCTCGGTGCAGGGGCAGTCGGGCTCGAGCTCGCGCAGGCATTCGTCCGGCTCGGCACCGAGGTGGACGTCGTCGAGGCCGCCACGTCGTTTCTCCCGCACGAGGACCCGGACATCGCGGCGCTGATGCGCGAGATCCTCGAGTCAGACGGGATTCGCGTGCATCTCGGAGCGCAACCGATGCGGGCTGTGCGAAGCGGCAGCGATATCGAACTCACGCTGCGAGACGGTGGCGGTGAACGCGCGCTGCGTGGTGATCAACTCCTCATTGCCACCGGCAGGATCCCGAACGTCGACGGCCTTGGCCACGACAAGGTGGGGATGCGCGTGGAGGAGCAGGGGATCGCCGTCGATTCCCACCTGCGCACCTCGGTGAGCGGCATCTTTGCGGCCGGCGACGTCACGGGCACGCTGCCGTTCACCCACGTGGCCGCCTATCAGGGACGGCTCGCCGCGCACAACGCCCTCGGGCGTCAGCAGGCGGCGTCGTATCGAGTGATCCCGTGGGTCATCTTCACGGAGCCGGAGATCGCGCATGTCGGCCTCACCGAGCCGGAGGCGCGGCGCGCGCATGGCGATGCCGTGCATGTCGCGACCCTCCCGTTCACGGCGGTGGATCGCGCGCTCATCACGCAGCGTCCGCGTGGCCTCATCAAGGTGATCACCTCCGGACGGCCGCTCCTGGGGCACGCCGGCGGGGGCACGATCCTCGGTGCGCATATCGCCGGACCCGGTGCCGGCGAGTTGATCCACGAGTTCGTGATCGCGATGCAGGTGCGCGCGTTTGCCGGGAGGCTCGCCCAGGCGGTCCACGCCTATCCCTCGATGTCGGTCGGCGTGCAACAGGCGGTCGCCCGCCTGTTCGCCGGCGGACGCGCGGCCGCAGGCGAGTTGCGCGAGGACCTGTTGCCGTCGGGAGTCAGTTCGGGCTCGACACCACCCGATCCAACGCCGCCTTGATGATCCCGTAGCACTCGCAGGAAACGGACTCGAGGCCCTCGCGATCGACGATGGTCACCCGCCCGCGGTGGTACCGGATCAGCCCGGCCGACTGAAGCAGTCCAGCGGACAGCGTCACCGTGGCGCGGCGCGAGCCGAGCATCTGCCCGAGGAACTCGTGGGTGATCGGGAAGGTGTCGGTGCCCACCCGGTCGTGGCTCATGAGCAGCCAGCGGCTCAGGCGTTCCTCATTGGAGTGGAGGCGGTTGCACGCTGCCGCCTGCGAGATCTGCCCGAAGAGCGCCTGGACGTACTTCTGCACCAGCGCGCGAAATGCCGGCAGGCGCTCGAGGCCATTGATGAACTCGCTCGCGTCGAGGCGCAACGTGCGCCCGCCGACCTGTGAGATCGCGCGGACCGCCAGCGATCCGCCGGGCACGAGCGGCACCCCGACGATCCCCTCGTTGCCGATGGTCGCCACCTCGACGATGTTGCCGTCCGCGAGCGGGGTGACCAGGGAGATCACGCCGTCGATCGGGAAGTGAACCGCCGGGATCATCTGGCCAGGGTCGAAGAGCACGGTCTTGACCGTGAGATGCGCAGGCCGAAGCTGCTGCAACAGCGTCTGCCGCTCGTCATCCGGCAGCGCCTCCAGCAAGTGATTCCCTGCCGGCGCTACGAGGGTGCTTCCCTTTGCCATCGAACCGGATCGAGAGTACCGCAGGTACACCTACCGCGGCAATGGGGACGAGCGCCCATGGGAGAATCGGTGGCCCAGCCGATGTAGCTCAGGGGTAGAGCAACCGCCTTGTAAGCGGTTGGCCGGGAGTTCGAATCTCCCCATCGGCTCCGCGACCCTCGTTGTGAATTCAGAATCACCGTCTGTGCATCTCTGCCGCGGACGCGGCGCGTGAATCCATCGTATCACGAGATCATTCAGTTGCCATAGTGCGCGCGCTGCGATCATCGGTCTTACGACGATAGTCCGAAGTCAAAGGCGGAGCGTCGCGTTAGGCTCGAAGTCACACCGGGTATGGCCGAACTTCCGAGGTGAGGACGCGTTGATCCCCCTCTCCGCTCTCCTGTCGGGGGGCCATGCCCGGTGGCGGTCGTCAGTGATCGATGTCCTGGTACCACTCGGGGATATCCTCACGCTCGGCGAGTTGCTTCTGGAGTTCGGCGAGCAACTCCGCGGCCTCTGCGTCGCCAGCGTTGGCGAGTGCCTCAAGATGCACTGCATCGGCGGTGCCGAGCAGATAGTCGGACAGCCGGCGCGCCTCTTCCGGGCTGTGCGCCAGCCGGATCGTGTCGATGGCGCCGTCCCCACGGGCGAACCGCAGGATGAGCACCACGGCGGGCTCCGGATCCTGCCTGCCGATCACCGTCAGCGAGCTCAGGGGTCTGCCCGAACGGTTGGTGATCTCGTCAATTTCGTCGCTCATCGGTCACGTTCTCCTAGTTGTAAAGGCTCTCCAACATCTCTTCAGATCGGCGCGGCCAGGCCTAGAGTCCGACCATGTGGTGGACTGTCATGCTCGTCGGGCTGTTCCTGATCGGGGGCGGTCTCGGCTGGGCCTACATTCCCGAACACCGCCACCCGTTTCCCCACTTTGCGCAGATCACAGGCAGATTCAACGGAATCGTCGTTGCGGGCATCGGGCTCGTTCTCTGCGTCATAAGCCTCTTTATTTCCCCCTGGTGGGTGTTGCTTGTCTATGTCGGCGTCATTGGCAGCGTGACAGTCATTCGGCTGCAGATCCGCCGTCATGCAAACGATCTGCAGACGTTCCTCAGCGCGACGACGGCAGCCCCGGTCACTTTGGCAACACCCAAGCGTTTCGGGACGCGATATTGGAGAGGGCGGTGGAGTCCGTTCCGGTTGCGCTGCGTGGTGTTTGGTCATAATTGGCAGCGGCGCTCGTCTACGCATCGTCCGACTTTGGAAGCGGTCAAACAGGACTACGATCTGATCGAGACTGTGACCGAATGCCAACGATGTGGGCAAATCGGGAACGTCAAAGACAAGCTCGAGCGGCGGCAAGAGTCCGTCTCCGCGACCGGGGCGCAAGGACGTGGTTGGCACGTTCGCTGACGGCGCGTCGTGGAACACAAGCGCACGACGCGTGGTTCACAGCACACCGCCGGCGAGATTGGGTCGGAGTTGTCAACTTTCCGACTGGCGCTCTCCTCGACGCATCCGCGCTTCGGTCGGAACTCCAGCGCGGATTGCCGGAGCTGGCACGATCGGCGATCGTCAGCTCAACTCGCCGCGATTTTGATGTGAATCTTGCTGAGCCCGCATCCTCCTCGCAACTCCGCAAGCGGTAGGCCTGGCGCAGCGCGATTGGCGGGGCGGTCGCTGCCTTGGTATTCGAGACGCGTTCTGATAACCTCACCCTTCGCGGAGCAACCGCCTTGTAAGCGGTTGGCCGGGAGTTCGAATCTCCCCATCGGCTCCACCCTGAGGGCCGGCGTCGTCAATGACCCAGCCTGCGGCGGCGAGGTCGGCGATCTTGCGTGCGAACCCGTCGTGCTCGACGCTCGGGATGACCTCGCTCGCTGCGCTCATGACATCAGGGTCACTTTCGCCGACGGAGTAGCTTCTGCCGGTCACCCGGAACATCGCCAGGTCATTTGGCATGTCCCCAAAGCTGATCGCGGAAGCGGGCGCGAGGCCGAGCGCCTCAAGAGCGCGAGACGTCCCGGTGCCCTTGTCAACTCCGTGTGCCGTCACGTCGAGGACCGTCGACCGCCCGACATGGCTCAGCGCCGCGGAATCCAACTCCGCCGCCACGAGCCCCGCGATGCGATCGAGATTGCCGTTCGCATGCCGCAGGGCCATCGTGCAACACGCCGTCTCGGCCAGCACGGCGGCCTCGACCACAACGCGCGAAGGGCCGTGTGGTTGGGTCGGGCTCAGGCGGTAGTACTCGTCGGTCATCCGCCACAAGCTGCCGTCAAAACTGGCCACGCCCGCGCCCTCGTCGACGGCGATCTCGACGACGCGGTTGATATCTGCCGGGGTCATCCAGGCCACCCACTTCGTCTCCTGCTCCGGGGACGACCACCCGATCGCGCCCGAGCAGCACACGGCCATACGGGTTCGACGCGCCAGCACCTCAAAGTGCTCCAGCCCCTGCGGCGTGCGTGCGGTTGCGATGACGAACGCGATCCCCGCGGACCTGATCAGGTCGAGGGCGGTCAGTGTCGCGGGTGAGACGGAGAAGTCGGAGCGCACGACGGTTCCATCGAGATCGGTGACGACGGCCTCGACTCTCATGACGTCCAGCATGATCGCTCGGGCTTACCGGCCCCGGGGTCGCAGCGGCTCCGACCGCCGCGACCCCGCGCGCTCAGGAGCGGTCCGGGGCTGCCCGAACTCGACGCGGAGGCGTGCTTCGGCACGGACCCGGGCATCGATCTCGTGGGCGGAGCGCCCGAACAGAAACACGACCTCGGAAGCGGGCAGGCTCCGGTCGCCCCGGCGGCGATGGTGCCGGCGGCTGCGCTTGGCGTCGTCGATCAGGTCACGGCTTCGCTCGCGGGCGAGATCCAGAAACGCGTTCGAGTTCATCATGTCGCTGATGCTACAGGCCAATATGGACAGTATCCGTCCTATATGATGCGGATATGGATCTTTCCGTCGGCCGGCTGCTCACCCTCATCGAGCTGCTCCAGGTCTACCGGCAGCTCAACGCCGAGGAGATCGCGAGCCGCCTCGAGGTGAGCCCGCGGACGGTGCGTCGATACATCACTGGCCTGCAGGAGATGGGCATCCCGGTCGAGGCTGAGCGGGGTCCTGCCGGCGGCTACCGGCTCCGGCGCGGCCCCAAGCTCCCCCCGCTGATGCTCAGCAACGACGAGGCGCTTGTCACGGTCATCGGTCTCCTGGCGGCCCAGCGCCTTGGACTGTCATCGTCCGGCGCGGCCGTCCAAGGTGCACTGGCCAAGCTCGACCGCGTCCTCCCCGAGACCCAGCGCACCCAGGTCCAGGCGATGCAGGATTTCGTCAGCCTCGGGCTCTCCCCGGTCGCCAGGGACCACGCGGACGCCGAGACGATCCTCCGGCTCAGCACCGCCGCACGGGACCAGTCCGGCATTCGCTTGACGTATCGGTCTGCCGCGGGCGAGGTCACCGAGCGTCTCGTCGATCCGTACGGTGTCGCGTTTCAGAGCGGCCACTGGTACCTGGTCAGCTGGGATCACTTTCGGGACGCCATGCGGACGTTCCGCCTTGATCGCATGCTGGCGACCGAGGTCACCAATGCGACCTTCCAGCGTCCCGACGACTTCGATGTCGTCGCCTACCTGCGCCAGGCCATCGGCGAGGCGGTGTACGGGACTCGGTGCGAGGTGCTGCTCGCCCTGAGCCTCGATGCCGCGAAGAGTCGCGTGTCGCCAACCGACGGCATGCTCGAGGCCGCCGACGCGGGCACGCTGCTGCGCTTCAGCGCCGACGACCTCGACTGGGCGGCGGCGTTTCTCGCAGGCCTCGAGTGTGACCTGGTCGTGCTTCATCCCCCGGAGCTTCGGGCGTCCCTGCGAGCCATGGCTGCACGCTTGCAGGCCGGAGCCCGGAGCCCACGCCGGCGCCGCGCGGGCGTCACGGCGCAGGCGCCGTGAGGCAGCCGCTACATGGCCGTGACACGAGCGCAGGGTCTCCTGCTATGTCGCTCGACCAGACTCGACCAATGACCTTTTCCGCCATTGCAGTGCACCATGCGGACGGCACGACCCCGATTCGACGATGAAGGTGGTGAAAACGCTGGCGGACGAGCTGTCCGAGGCGGATCTCGCGGTTTTCGGGATCGAGGATCACGAGGACATCGCATCGGCGACGGGAATCACGTCGATCGGCTACAGCCTGGACGCGCTGCTCGACCGTGATGGATTCCTTGACGAAGCTGCGCGTCACGTCGCCCACGCACGGCGCAGCAAGCATCCCTTGTGCTTGGCGCTGGTCGCGTTCGATCACGGCACCCAGGGCGACGGGGACGCTGGTCACATCGCGGAAGAGGCGTTTCTCACCGAGGCGACCGCGCGATGGCGAGACGTCCTGCGCACCGAAGACCTCATGGGCCGCTGGGGGGAGGACGAGTTCGCCGTCGTGCTCGTGAACTGCTCAACCGTGAGTGCCGTCCAGTTGTGCTGGCGGCTCCGCGAGGCGACACCCGAAGGGCATTCGTTCTCGGCCGGCCTCGCCTCCTTTCAGGGGACGGAAACGGTCGACGACCTGGTCGACCGCGCTGACGACTGCCTCGCTCAAGCACGAGCGAAGGGCCGGGACAGGACCGTGGCCGAGGGGCTCGTCGACCTCGATTGAGGTCTCGGCGCCGCTCGTCGCGAGCGCCGGCCATCGTGTCGAAGACGTGGTGCTGCACGCAATCGCCCATACTGCGGTCCGGGCCGCGCCGTCACTTCGGCAGCCAGTGAAGAGTGAGCAGATGACCGATACGCCACCCGCGGAAGATCCCCCCGAGCACGAGAAGAGCAGGCTGCGCCGCTTCGAGGACGCGGTCCACGATCGTCTGCTCGCGGCCGAGGTTGCCGCCGAGGAGGCGGCCGGCTACGGCTCGCTGACGGCTGCTCGTGAGGCGGCCGAGACCGCTGCCAACCCCGAGCACGAGCTCGGCGGCGGCGACAAGTTCCGGCGCAGCCGATTCCGACCCGGATTCGCCCAAGGAATAGGAAACCCCGCCGGTGTGGTGGGACGAGCGGAAGCCGGGCGGGGCGATCCGGTCGCTCATCTTCATGGCCCATCCTGGACCATCGCTTCTCGTCACGGCGGTCCTGGTGGCGATCGCCGGCCTCGCCGCCCGCCGGGTGCCCGACGGCATCCTGGTCCTGCAGCTGGTAGGAGCGATGCTGCCGGTGCAGTTCTGCATCGGCGTCATCAACGACGTCGCTGATCTCGAGGCCGACGCTGTGGCGAAGCCGCATAAGCCGCTCGTCCGCGAAGTCGTCAGCCGCTCGACCGCGACCGGCGCCGGCATCGTGCTCGGCGTGATCGGGCTCGGGGTTGCGGCGACCATCAACCTCGCGACGCTCGGACTCGACGCCCTCGCTCTGGGAGCCGGGCTCGCCTACGACCTCGGGCTACGCCGGACGCCACTTTCGTGGGTGCCGTGGTGGGGCGGCATGGCGGTTCTTCCGTTGGAGGGGTACGCGTCGGTCGGTGCGGTCCCATCGAAGCTGCTGGTCGTGGTTCCGCTGTCGGGCCTCCTCGCGATCGGACTCCAGTTCGCGAACGCACTGCCGGACATCGAGGGCGACCGGCTCGCCGGCCGGCGCAGTCTCCCGGTCCTTGCTGGAGCGGGTCGCTCACAATCGGCAGGGCCGGCCGCGATTGTGGCCGCGGGAGTGCTCGCGCTCCTGCTCGCGGGCCCGCTGGGGCAGGCGGGACTCCTGTTCTTCAGCGGCCTCGCGGTGCTCGGCGTCGGGGTGGGCGCGGTGGCCATCACGCGATCAGCGCGGCCGTTTCCGGTTCTCGCCGTGGCCACAGCAGTCTTTGCAGTGACCTGGTTGGCCTCACTCCCGCGAACCTGACCCCGTGGCGACGCCTTGGTACCATCGGCCGGCGTGCCCAAGTAGCTCAGTGGTAGAGCAACGCCTTGGTAAGGCGTAGGCCGTGAGTTCAATCCTCACCTTGGGCTCCAGCGGAGAATTCAGCGACCCGCTCGAGCGCGCCTTCCACGATCGGGGTTACGTCTGATCGAGCCAGTGGTCGCGTCCCCTTTTCGAGAGCTGCGGGCGGAGAGACGAGCGTGGACTGCGTCTCCCGCGGAGTTCTCTCGCTGGTCTTTGCCGCATAGAGCACGGCGTCAGCCTGCTGCAGCACCAGGTACGCGTCATCGCCCGCGGCTCCAGCGGCCCAACCCACACTCACGCTGGCCGGTCCGGTGGGTAGATGCAATGCAGCGACGGCCTGCCTCATCCGTCGGGCGACCATCAGGGGTGTCTCCTCGGTTGGGTCGGAGATCAGCAGGACGAATTCGTCGCCGCCGATGCGGGCGAGCGTTTCGCCCTTGCGCGCCACGCTCGCGAGCACCTGCCCGATTGCCACGAGGAGCGCATCGCCGGCTGCGTGACCGTACCCGTCATTGATGCTCTTGAGGCTGTCGACGTCGATGGCGAGGATCGCAAACGGGCGCCGAGATGCCAATTGATCCACGGCATGCTCGAAGCCGCGCCGATTGGTCAGCCCGGTCAGGGCATCGGTCACCGCG
Source organism: Candidatus Dormiibacterota bacterium (assembly GCA_963756075.1). Classification (GTDB taxonomy): domain Bacteria; phylum Chloroflexota; class Dormibacteria; order Aeolococcales; family Aeolococcaceae; genus Palsa-851. Next base: position 225,805 of record CAVWMH010000007.1, read on the forward strand.
TTGGCTTCCGCCTCGCGGTGTCTGAGCGCGTTCGTCAGCGCCAGCGACGTCAGGGCGCCGAGCCCTCCCAGGCGTTCGACGAGATCCTCGGTGATCGGCTTGTCCCTCGTCGAGACCACGAGCACGCCATGTACGGCGTCCTTGACCCGGACCGGGACGTATGCAGCGAACTTCAGTCCGAAGCGAGCGATGATCTGGCGCGCCCGAGGTCCAGCATTCTCGGGGTCGAGCGCGCCCGTCACCGCTTGACCTGCGGCGAGTGCTCGAGGGATCAACGGGTGCTCGGCGATCGGCATCCAGGTGCCGACAGCGCTGGCGCCGGTGTCGTCGCTGTCCGCGATGATCCTCATGGTGTCGGCCGATATCTCGTAGTAGACCCCACGGCGGGCGCTGCTACCTGGCGGTGATGCCAGCGTTGCGGCCAGCCCGGTTGCCGTCTGGATCACCTGCTCTGGGTCAAGGCTGAAGGTGAGCGCCTGGGTCGCGAACTCGAGGACCATCATCTGCCGGCGCTGCTCGGCGAGCAACTCGTGGCAGGCGGCAAGCTCCTCTCGGAGCCTTGCAATCTCGGTCGCGGAATTCTTGTCGGTCACTTCCTACACTCGCGAAATAGCCTCGCAGCACTCCGCTCCCCGGGGCGGTGTTCTCGATGAAAAGGGTATGAACCGTTCTCGCACCGTCACACTCAGCGCCTCAGGAATCGCTCCGCCGCCCGGTCGGAAGCTTCAGCCAACGCTCCCGCCGTGGGAACGGACAGCTTCCCATCGGCTCGCGCCCGGTCCTCGCCACGTGGGAAGGGAAAGGCGCGGCCCTCAGATTGCGACGAACCTTCTTAGGTTGTCGACGACCTGGGCGAGGCGGTCCGGATGTCGTCAGGCGTCGCGGGCAGGACGTCGTCCCAATGGGAAAGGGTTGTCGTCGTTCAGCGTTGCAGTCTGCCCGACCGGGAAGAACTGCGCCAGCAGCGCATTGAATGGTGGAAAGGCATCGCTGGCAGGCTTGCCGGTTAGCTTCGCGTACGTCTCAGCAAGTCCTGATCCGCCAGCTCGCACAACGTCGCTGATGCCGTAGTCAAGCTGGTTCGTCAAGTAGTTGAGGAAAAGCGTTGCGCAGCCGATGGAGACGTAGTTCTGATCGGTTGGATCGCTCTTGCTCACGTAGTCGACCCGAGAAGAGTTGAGCCAGGAGTCTGCAGTCGCGAAACCGTCGAGTTGCGCGGGATACGCGAGCGTGGCCAGCACGCGCGATAGACCCTCGCCGGCGCTATCCCCGCAGTTCCAACCCTTCCCCTGATCGGCCATGAACACTTCGTCTGCCTCGGCGACCATCAGCATTCGCACCAGATCGCTGTTGCTGCCGTCGAAGGCGGCAAGATGTAACGCGGTATCAGCGCAGGAGTCGTGGTAGGCACCAAATGAGCCGGTGTCTACGTACAGCGAAAATTGGGTTCCGGTTGGAGTAATCCCGAAGATGGCTTCCAGATTCTTGAGATCACGCTCCGACGTCAGCAACAGAGCGGATGCAAGCGCTGCGCCATCGGGCGCTGCGGGATCGTAGTACGTGATGAAGTTGGCCGTCGAGCCATCCTCCGTGTATGCAACGCCCTTAGCGGCGGCGCGTACGGCATCGAGATCGACATCCTTCTTGTTCATGCTTATGACGCTCGACCTTGGAGTCTGCTACCGCGTACCATATTTTTCCACTGCACCCGGTCCCTATCGCCACCAGTGAATCCGGGCGGCCGCAACAGTCGCCTCGATCGGCTGCTCAACATCGGCTTCCATGCGTGCAAGGTTCTGCACCCATTCCCCGGCGATCACGACCGCCATTGCCCCGCGGATCGCACCGTCATCGCTCCCTGAGCGGCTCATGCAGCCCTCAGCAGCACCACGCAGTGCCTCCAGTGATGGCTGCTCGGGAGGCGAATGGTTGTTGTGCAACTCCGTGAGTTCCTCCGCAAGACGATCGAAGCCGGTCAACAGGACTCGTACCTGATCCTCGACGGTCGCGACACTCTCGGGACACGAATTCGCTCGATAGCCAAGGTCGGTGGCGACGGTCACGAGCAGATCACCGGCAAGCAGCGCCTGGCTTCCGGCCGAGACAACACGCGCAGCCGCGCCGGCTTCGGGCGGTCTGGCGCTGCGCTCAATGAGAAAGGCATCGAAGGCTTCGCCGGCGCGGTCACGCGCCCGAACCGCGTCACCGCGAATCCGTTGGATGTCAGCGTCGCTCGTCGCACCGAGCACCAGGTCAAAGGATCGCTCGAGGTAGGCTCGGACCGAGCGATAGAAGCCCGCTGTCGCCCGCGTGAGGTCGCGTCGCGCTCCTCGCGGCCAGAGCAGGACGCCCACGACGACGCTGATGCCCGTGCCGACCGCGACGTCCTCGATTCGCACCAGCCCGACCTGCCAGCCGGCCGGTGAGATCAGGTTGAACACGATGATCACCATCACGGTGAATGCCGCCTGTCCCGCTACGAACCCGACGGCGCTGGCCGCATACGACGCGAAGAAAATCACCACCGGTAGCGCGATCCACATGAGTGTCGGATCGTTACCCGCGATGCCGGCGAAGAGGCCGCCGACGGCGAACCCGATGACGCTCCCGACCAGCGCCTCCACCGTCGTCCGCCCCGTTGCCAGCGCGTTCGAGCGGAGAACCGTGAGCGTGCCGAGCACCACCCAGAAAGCGTGTTCAAGGCCCAGGGTTCGTGCCAGCAGAACGGCGATCGCCAGCCCGATGCCGACTCGCAGGCTGCTGTGGAGGATGGTCGAGCTCGGCTCGAGGTGGGTGCGAAGCGTCCCAGCGCTGCGCGCCAGAACACCGCGCGCACCCTCGAGTCTTGGAGTTCCTGCCGGCAGCGACACGCCGTCATCCGGCCATCCACCGCTGGCGATCACCGCATTTGCGCTCAACGCAATCGTCAAGTACGCGATCACACGCAGGGTGTGGTCGACATCGATGCTGTCGAGCACCTCGTCTGGTGCTCGTCCGGCGCTCAGCTCCGTCGCGGCCCAGACATCGAGCGCCGAACGATGTGCGCGCCGCGCGTGCTCGAGGTCGCCAAGCACGGGTGGGGCCCCGCCTGTGAGGACAGCCGCATCCGCGCGCAGGGCCGCGATCACGGCGGCGGCAAGCTCATCCCCCTCCTCGATGCACGGGCGCGGCGACGGACGCTGCGAATGGAACGGGCGCTCGGCGAGATCGACGACCTGCTCGAGCTGGGTGACGAGCTGGACGAACGCGCGGTCACGCCTCGTCGGACCCGCCGGTCGCATCCCGGAGCGCGCGTTCTCGCTGCGAACTGACGACACGGCGGCGCGCGCAGCCCGCGTGTACGTTGCGAGCTGATCGTCCGCTGCGCCATGGCGCATTGCTGTGACGAGGTCCGCAACGGCGATGCACGCGTCGGCGGCGCGCTTGCGCAGCGAGGCATGTTCGAACCACGGCCACAGGAACACGCCCGCGAGAGTGGACACGACACCGGCGAGCAGCCATCCGGCCAGTCGTGTGGGAATCGCTGAAACGTCCGCGGGCACAGAGGCCGCGAGCACATACGCAAGGAGCAGCGCCGTCTGCGCAGCCTTGACATAGCCTCCGAACACGCCGGCGAACGACAGCACGAAACCGACCACGAGCATGGCGGTCGCGGCGACCGGGGCGCTGAACGAGGCCGCGGTGCCGAGAGCAACGAGCGCAGCCCCAATGAGCGTTGCGGCCGCGTAGGCGACGGCTCGGGGCCGCCGAGGCCCGCCGAAGTCCGCCATGACCAGCAAGCCGAAGCATCCGAAGACAGCAAAGGTGGCGACCTGCAGGTCTCGGACGACGAGCAGCGTCAGCGCGAAAACTGACGGATTGATGATGGCTGCACGCGTGGCCCGGTGCAGGGCAACGCGTCGAGGATCGGCGCGCTCGTCAGGTGCGGCAGGCGGTGAGGAAGGTGCGATCTCCGTCGTCGCTGGAATGGTCGCCGGGCCGGTCACCCTGGATTCCTGACCAATGGTCTCGCCTCGCTTCGCTCTCGCGACTTGCAGGGGGCGATGATATGCGCGTCACGTGCTCAGCAACGTTCGGCAACGCGGTCACTTGCGGCCGCAGTGGTCAACCAGCGTGACAAACCGGGCTGGGCCGAAGGACGAACACACCGCGCGCCTTACGAACTTCGACCTGTTGGATCGGCACTCCTACGAGGCGGCGGGGTTTCCGGCATTCCGCAGCGTCCCCGTCCGCTCGGGGCCGGCGTCGATTCCGACCCGATGTGGGGCAGAACTCGGACCCGGCGAGCATGGGCCATTGGAATCGCTGCATTCGTGGCGGGCACAGCAATCATCGCTTCCGTCATCCTCGGCGGTCGGAACGAAAGCACTGCGGACAACGGGACCGCAACCGGATTCCTCGTAGGCACCCGCATCGTGGGTGTGCCGAACGGCCCTCGATCGTCCCCGAACCGCGTCGGCGCGGACGACGCCCGAACTCGACAGGAATATGAGCACCCAGGCCGAGTATTGCCCATCCGGGGACCAACTCTTCGTGCCTCAACCACCGGACCCTGGTCTCTGTCTGAACTTCCGCGACCACAATCCCTGACGACGGGGGCCGCCCTTCAGGGCACGTGCACGGACCGATTTAGCTAAACTCGCGCGATGCGGAGAGCGGCGGGGCTCGGCATGCTGTGCATGCTCTGCGGGGTGGCCGCGCAGGTTGCAACTGCGCGATCAGTGTCGGCGTCCTCGCCGAGCCTGACGCTGGCTCAGCCCGCCCAGCGGGCCTCCGGGAACGACCGTGACTTACGACTACAACTGGGACGCCCCAGATTGCCTTGTGGCACTTGACCCGCTCGAGATTGATGCCACTTGGCAACCGAGCGGAGACGCGTTCCCACCCGGGGCAGCCGACGCGACGTGCTCGGGCACCATCTCGGGGGTCGTTCCCTCGGGCACGGCACCGGGAGCGATCACAGTCAACGCGTGGCTCTGCGACACCTTGACAAGCGCCTGCCCAGGAACACAGGTAGCCTGAAGCCAGATTACCAACTCGTCGTTCGTTGTGACACCAACCCCCACACCCACACCCACGCCAACTCCAACTCCAACTCCAACTCCGACACCGTCTCCCACACCAACACCGACTCCAACACCAACTCCAACACCAACTCCAACTCCCACGCCCACCCCAACCCCCACGCCAACTCCAACCGCAACACCAACCCCAACCCCAACCGCAACACCCACGTCGACCGCTTCACCAACCCCCACGTCGACCTCAACCTCGAGCCCCACGCCGACGTCGTCCCCCGGCATACGCTCGACGCCGGCGGGGCTGACGTTCAGACCGACGCCGACGCCCATCCCGCTCCCGACGCCAGCCCCATTTATCATCGGCCCGGGCCCGAGTGAGTCAGGGGGCGGTGCACCTCAAGGTGGGGCGGCATGCTCCGGCGGCATCGGGCGTGCTCCCACCGCCAAGGAGCTTGCGACCTACGCCAGTCAACTGGCGGCAGGAGCCGACGGCACGTCCATCCAGGTCGACATCCTCAGCTCCTCCGAGTACTACCACGATGCCGGCGGCAACGCTCTTGGGTTCGTCGTCCGTCTCTACGACGATGTCCTCAAGCACGACCCGACGGCCCTGGAGATGTCGACCGCGCTCGCGGTCCTTTCCGCCGGCGGCAGCATCGGGCGAAGCCGGCTCGCCCAGGAGGTTGTGCTCAGCCCTGAAGCCCGGGCGATCCGGGTGGATTCAGCGTTCCACATGTTGTTGAAGCGCTATCCGTCAAGCGCGGAGCTGGCCGACTGGGTCAATCGACTCCCCGGTTCCGGCGCGACGGCCGGGATCTTCGGGACCACGATGGTCGAAGACATCGCCGCGACCGCCGAGTACTTCGCTCAAGCCGGCGACACGGCGTCGCGCTTCATGTCGCAACTCTATTCAGATCTGCTCAGTCGAGCGCCTGCGCCGGCGGAGGTCACGAGCGACGTACGACTGATCCAATCGAGCGCCGCAGCCGACGTCGCGGCGCGCCAGGTGTTGGCGGGCGCGTTGCTCTCGAGTGCCGAGTTCCGAAGCGATGAGATCACGTCGTTTTTCGCCAACTACCTGCACCGCACCTGCCGGGACGTCCAGCAGCGAGAGTGCACGAGCACCCTTCGGACTCCGACAAAGGTCGAGCTCTCGAACGGGCTCGCCTCGCTGGCGAGCGGGTCGACCGAGGCAGACATCATTGCCGGAGTGCTGAGCACCGACGAGTACTACGAGAAGCACGGCAGCACGCAGGCCGGCCTCATCGAGGGCGTGTACCAGGACCTCCTGGGTCGAGCGCCAACCAACGCGGAGGTGACGGCGGCACTGAACAAGTACACCAACGACAGGATCGGCCACTCCGCGTTCGCCCAGGCGATGGTGGCATCTCCTGAATATCAGAACGAGGTCGTCTCGCTCGACTATCAGCAGTTGCTCCTCCGTGCACCGTTCACGTCCGAAGCGGACGCAGGCCAGGGTGTTCTCGCCGTACGGCAGTCACTGCGGACACCGGAGGAAACGCTCGTCGCGACCCTCACGGCATCCTCTGAATACCTCGGAGACGTCGGAGGTACGGACGCCGACTTCGTTGCCCGCACCATCAATGCGTTGCTGAATCGGGCTGCCACGCCGGCCGAGGAGTCCGCGTATCTCAGCCAACCCCTGCCGCACGACGCGACGTGGGAGACCGGCGTTGCCGAATCGATCGTCGAAAGCTCCGAATATCGAACCAACTTCATCACCGGCATCTACGAGAGGTTCCTGAGCTTCGCGGTGTGCTCCGTCAACGCCGGGGCTGGTCAGGGCGGTCCGGGAGGTCTCGTGACGCTGGGTGCGACCATTGTCATCGGCGTGGTGCTCGGTGCGCTGATCATCGCGGTCGGGGTTCCTGCCATTCTTCGGCGCCGCGTTGACACCGAGGCTCCCTGATCTCGAGGCGCGATGCTTCGCCATGAACAGAAGAAGACCCCCAGCGAGCTGCCAGGGGTCTCTCTAAAGGGGGTTGGGTTGCGGTATGTACGTTGATCCTATTGAGACGCGAGGAAAGAAGGGGTTAAGAGCCGGCCGTGAGTTCGCCATGGACACGGCGAGCCTGGTCAGCTAAAATGACGCGATCGACCCGTTCGGCCTGTAAGAGCCAAGCTTGACCTGGTCCGAGGGGACGGAATGGGGCGCTGCCGATCTGCCGCTGCATGAGATCGGTACGCCGTCGGAACACGTGGGGGGACGTCTGACATGGTCGCGAGCCTGAGCTTCAGCAATGGCGACACGCTGCACCTGCTGCTGACGCTGAGCATCCTGCTCGCAGCCGTCCACGCCGTGGGCTTCGCGTTCGTCAAGCTGCGCCAGCCGAGAGTGGCCGGCGAAATCGTGGCCGGCCTTGTCCTCGGACCCACGGTGCTGGGCTATCTCCGCCCCGACCTGGCCCACGAGCTGCTCGCCGGGAACGCGTCTTCCACGGCGGTCCTGGGGGCGATCTACCAGCTTGGACAGCTGCTTCTGATGTTCTGCGCGGGCGCGGCGCTTCGATCCCATCGCCGCCGCGGTGAAGGCCGGACGACGGCGCTCATCGCATTGTTTGGCAACGTCGTTCCTTTCGCTGCCGGCGCAGCATTCATGGTCGTCGTCAACCCGGGCGGCTTGATCGGCACTGCGGGGAACCGCACCGCGATGCTGATCGTCTTCGCCTGCGGTATCGCGGTGACCAGCATCCCGGTGATTTCCCGGATCCTCGCTGACCTCGGACTCATGAGGACATCGTTCGCGCGCGTCGTCCTCAGCGTCGCGCTCATCGACGACGTCATCCTGTACGTGCTGCTCAGCATCGCGGTGGGACTGGTTGCAACCGCTTCGAGCGACAGCTTTGCCCTGCCGAGCCTGTTGTCGCTGCACCCCGGCTCGGCTGTTTCGGACGCGTACTACGTGATCGTCTCGGTGGCCATCTTCGCGCTGCCGCTCGTGTTCGGCCGTTCATTTGTCGAGAGGCTCGGGGCGCTTCGCTTCAACGTTCTCGGACGCAGCAATGCCCTCGCGTTCCAGATCGTGTTCATGATGGTCATGACGAGCCTCGCGCTGTTCCTCGGCATCTCACCGATTTTCGGGGCCTTCGTCGCCGGCATCCTAGCCGGAACGCTGAGCACGAGCAAGGAAGGGGCCACGACCGTTTCGCTCGACGCCGCGCGGGCTCAGGCAAGCATTCAGAGCTTCTCGTTCGCGTTCTTCATTCCCATCTACTTCGCGATCGTGGGACTGAAACTCGACCTCATTCGTCAGTTCGACATCCCGTTTTTCGTGCTCTTTCTGGTCTTCGCGTGCGTTGTGAAGGGCCTGAGCGTCTACCTCGGGGCGCGGGCTGCGGGGGAGCGGCGTGACAGTGCCATCAACCTGGCGATGGCGCTCAACGCGCGAGGTGGCCCGGCGATCGTCATGGCATCCGTCGCGTTCGATGCGCACATCATCTCGGAGAAGTTCTACGTCGACCTGGTGCTGCTCGCCCTGGTGACCTCCATGATGGCCGGGGCCTGGCTCGACAGGGTCCTGCGCCAGGGAACCTTCTTCGCGGAGTCTCAGACTGCCGATGTGGCTGTTCCGGTAGTGGCGCAGGCCGCGGCCGGCGACATCGTCGCCTAGCTCAGCTCACCTGCCGGTCGAACGCGGGAGGCGCGGGGTCGGCGACGCGTTGGCGCCCGGTGAGCTCGACCATCTGCTCCGCAACCCCGGTGCCACCGCGGAGCTCGCGGTTCATCTCGCGCTCGAGCACGTCGACCCGCTTGCTGATCTCGCCGAGCACGAACCGCAACACAAAGCGCCCGGCGGCGAGGTCAGGCTCCCCGGTCGACGCGCTCGTCGGCATCGTCCGCAGCACCCCGATGAGTGTCACGGCCTCCTCAAGGGCGTTCTCATGCAGCTGCCGCACGGTGGCTGACCCGAACTGCTCGAGCTGGGCTCGCGAGCGCAGCACGCCCGCGAGGTCACGCTGCCGGTTGGGCGTGAAGCCTTCTTCCGGGAAGGCGAGAGGCCGGAGGGTCTGGAGGTACGCGTGCCAGCCGAGTGCCGCCTCGAGGTAGGCCACGGCTCGGCGCTCGTCGCGGCGCGTCTCGTCGATCGTCCGCTGCGTCTCAGCCCGGGACTTTTGCATCGCGCGGACGATCAGCCCGGCAGCGATGAGCGCAATGATCACCGCCGCGGCAGCGACGATCCCGATAATCCCCCAAGCCATGACAGATAAGAGGGTATCGCGTACCACGTGCCCTCGTGACGGGTCTGATCCGATTTCCGGGCTGGCCGAGATCGATTCTCAGGCCGACTGCGATGCCCGGCCGGTCACGCGCGGCCGTCCGGGTCCGATGGAACGCCCTCGATCAGGTTGACGCATTCCGGCGTCGAGAGAGGGATCCCCGCTGTTTTCTGCGCGGTTTTCGGTTCGCAGCGCAAAGTTCGGTGTTCTAATACGTCCCGCCCGCCCTGCGGGCGTCGACCCTGCTCCCTGTGGTTGAGGTACCGAACCCAGTGCAGAAAATGAACGAGGCGCAGGTGGGGATTCACTCTCCGACGGGAGATCGCCGTCCGAGGGTCTCGCCCGACGCTGCTGAGCGCATACGCGAGTGGCACGAGGCCGCGTCCCACGCGGCAAACGGGGATGGTCGATCCGAACAGACGCTGACCTACCGCGGGATGACCGTCGTGACCCCGCCTGGGATGACGCGGGTCACCGCCGCCTCGCACCTGCTCGGCGAGGCGATCCTCGCGAGCGTTCACCCCGAGGACATCGTTCTTGACATCGGTTGTGGAAGCGGCGTCAACGCCATCCTTGCGGCGTCGCTCGGCGCCCACGTTGTCGCTGTCGACCTGAGCGATCGCGCCTGTGAGGTCGCCAGGCGCAACGCCGAGCATGCCGACCTCGCGGATCGAATCGAGGTCCATCAGAGCGACCTCTTCAGTGAGGTCGCGGGTCAGTTCGATCTCACCGTCTACGAGCAACCTTTTCGCTGGCGCGACCGGGAGGATCCCGTCGCCGCGGTCAGCTCGAAAGAGGACGTCCCGGCGATGATGACGTTCCTTCGCAGCGTGAGCAGCCACCTCCTCCCCGGCGGCAGGGTGCTGCTGCTGCTCAACCCCCCGGGCACGCGCGAGTACCTGGAGCAGCTCTGCGACGAATCAGGCTTGGTGGCGGAACTCGTCGCTCAGGAACGACAGATCGAGGACGGCCGGCCGGTTGACTTCTTCGCGTTCCGCTTGACTCCGACGTCGAGCATCGCCGCCGACGACGGGAACTCGTGGGACATGAACCTGCGCGGTCGGGCCCGCGACAAATAGGTCGCTGGGTTCTCGCCCAGGCTCTTAAGGCTCAGGCCAGTGACGGAGCACACGGAACTCGCCGTCATTCCGCTGCCAGAGTTCGAGTCCCGGGGCGTTCCGCCAGCCCTTCACCAGCTTCGCGATGGCGCGTAGGTTCCTGGCCAGCGTCAATGCGGGCGAGGGCAGGTAGCGGCCCTGGCTGTCTCGTGTCATGTCCCCCTCGATTAACGTCGCCGGGGCGGCCCCCAGATCACCGTCCCCGTCGCGAGATATCCTAGCGGGCCTGGGTGGGCCATCACTTGGGCTCGCGTCTGCGCGGGACAAGGCTGAATGCGCGATGGCCGCAGTTCACGCACTTGAACCGCGGTCGATGGGTCTGCCAGCTCACGTCGGTCTGATCGAAGTGCAAGCGGATGACCCTGTCGCTCCCGCACCGATCGCAGCGCAAAAGGATGTCCCCCCAACTCCCCTGGGGCATGGCTTCGAGGATGACATCTCGGACGCGGTTTTTCCAGCCCATCACCGCCCGCTTGACCGAAACGCGAGATGCTCGCGGTGGGCAGCCCGCTCAGCCCTCTGGCTGCGCTGACCCAAGCCCGTCCGGTACGAATCGGGGGTCCGGAACCAGCTCGAGATTCGCTCCCTGGGCCGCGATCTCGAGCAACGCTGCGAAGTCCTGGTCGCCGAATCCCTGGCCGATGAGCCCCACGACGATCTGATGGGTGAGTGCCGTGAGCGGCAGCGGAACGTTGCGCTGCCGCGCCGCCTCGAGGCCGAGCTCGAAGTCCTTGCGCAAGAGGTGACTGGTGAACGTGGGCGTGTAGTCGAGGTTCACGAACGCCGGCGTTTTGTACCGGCTGAAGACGGACCCGAGCACGCTGTCGTTGATGAATGCCAGGTAGTCCGCTCGCGCGATCCCACCGCTCTCGGCGAGCACCGTCGTCTCAGCGAGGATCTGCGCGACGACACCGAGAACGAGGTTGTGGCAGATCTTGACGAGACGCGCCGCCTCCCCCTCGCCGACATAGGAGACGCTCCGTCCCAGCATCTGAAGGTACGGCAGGACACGGACATACGCCCCGTGGGGACCGGACACGGCAACGCTGAGCATCCCCGCGCGGGCGGCCTTGGGGTTGCCGCTGACCGGAGCGGCGAGGAGCGTCACGCCCCGCTCGGCAGCCCTCTCGCGAATCTCGCTCGATACGGCCATCGAGACGGTGGATGCGTCGACCACCACCGCCGGGGCGCGGGACGGGTTCGCGAGCAAGCCGCTGGGCCCGGTCATCACCTCCTCGAAGTCGCTTGACCCGGCGACCATGGTGATCACGATGTCCCGGTCCGCGAGATCAACGGGATGCTCGACGACGCGCGCGCCGCGATCGAGCAGCGGCTTGGCCTTCGCGCTCGTGCGGTTGTAGACGGTCAGATCGCAGCCGTGCTCCAGCAGCCTCGTGGCAAGCACCTCGCCCATCCGGCCAACCCCGATCCATCCGAGGGTCTGGGCATCTGGCGCGTGCTCGGTCATGTCCTCACCCTCAGTGGCTGGCGGTGGTGCGCAAACGTTTGCCTAGCATAGCGGCAGCATTTTTGCGGTGTCAACGCGGGCTTATTCGGCGCTGACGCGCGGCCGTGCGCCGCGCTGGGACCTGGCGGCTCCAACGACGGTGGACTCGCGCACGATGAGATCGGGCGTGAAACGCACCCGACGGCGGGTCGGCTCGTCGCTCTCGATCTGATCGAGAAGCAGGCGTGCGGCCACCGACCCGAACTCGTGGATCGGAACATGCATGGTGGTGAGGCCAGGGCTGACGCGGCTCGCCAGCGGAATGTCGTTGTAGCCGACGATGGCGAGGTCCTCCGGGATCCTGAGGCCCATCTGGCGAGCCACCTCCGCGGCGCCGATCGCAACCATGTCGGTGACGGCAAACACGGCGGTTGGCGGTTCGGGCAGCGAGAGCAGCCGGCGCGCCGCGGCGGTGCCGCTCTCCTCGGTGTAGCCCGCCTCAACGATGAGGTCCGGATCGACGGCAAAGCCGGCGGCCGTGTGGGCGGCGAGGTAGCCGCGCCGGCGCAGCATGCCCGTGCTGACCGTGGATTTCCCCGCGAGGTGCCCGACCCGCGTGTGGCCGAGATCGATCAGGTGGGCCGTGGCGAGCTGCCCGCCGAGGAGATCGTCGGAACCGACGAAGGGGTCCTCGCCCTCGTCGCTGAAACGGTTGACCAGGACATACGGGCCCTTCTGCCTGCGCAGGTCACGAACGCTCGGATCCTTGAGAAAGCTGCTCGCGATGATGATCCCGTCGACCCGGCGAGCCTGGAGGCTCTGGAGATGAGATCGCTGCCGCTCGGGAAGGCCGTCGGTGTTGCAGAGCAGGACGTTGAAACCACGCGGTGCCGCGGCGTCCTCGACCCCGCGAAAGAGCGCCGCGAAGAATGGGTTGGTGATATCGGGGATGACCACGGCGAGCACGTTCGTCTGGCGCATCTTCAAGCCGCGTGCGATCCCGTTGGGCTGGTAGCCCGTCTCGCGGAGCAATGCCTCGATCCGCGATCTCGTGGCGGTCGCGATTCTCAGGCCGGGATCGTTGTTCGCGACCCTCGAGATCGTCGAGGGGTGGACGTTGGCGCGCGCCGCCAACTCCTTGAGTGTCACCGGCATATGCTTGGCCCTTGACATTGCTTTCAGCTGGGTTCTAGGCTAGCGCAATCGTTTGTTCATCGGCACACAGCTCGCCATGTCGCGAGCGGGGGACGAGCATGCGGAAGCCAGTGTCTTTGGCCGTGACCGGGATCGTCTCAGTGGGCGCGTTGGGTCTTGCGGCATGCGGTAGCACAAGCCCGGGCGGCAGCGGCTCTCCCCAGGCAGCCACGCCGATCACCATCGGCGTCTCGGTGTCCTTGACAGGTGACTTCTCCGGAGACGGCAAGGCCCTCGTGCAGGGTTACGACCTCTGGGCGAGGGACGAGAACGCCAAGGGCGGACTGCTCGGCCACCACGTGACCATGAAATACGTGGATGACGCGAGCAGCACCACGCAGGTGGTCACCAACTACCAGAACCTGATCACCCAGGACAAGGTCGCGCTCGTCTTCGGACCGTTCAGCAGCCTGCTCACGATTCCGGCGTCGACGGTCACCGACCGCTTCGGCTACGCGTTCCCCGAGCCTGCGGGCGGCGGCCCGAGCGTCTTCAACCGAGGCATCCATTCACTCTTCTTCGTGCAGCCCGCCCCGGTCGAGGACAACCTCGTGAGCTTCACGCAATGGGTGCTCTCGCTCCCGGCGAGCCAGCGACCGGCGACGGCCGCGTACTCCACCGAGGATGACCCGTTCACCCAGCCCCAGGTTGACAAGGCCCGCTCACTGCTCGAGGCCGGCGGCGTCAGAACCGTCTCGTACAAGGTGTACCCGGCCGAGACCACGGACTTCACCCCGCTCGCGCAGCAGGTGATCAACGCGAACGCGGATGTCGTCATCCTGGGAACGCAGGAGCCGGATGCCGTGGCATTCGACAAGGCGTTCCAGCAGCAGCACTACAACCCCAAGGCGCTGGTCGAGACCGCAGGGCCGGACCAGGGGTCCGACTTTGCCACCAAGATCGGGGCCGCCAACACCGAGGGGATCATGGTCCCGGCGGGATGGTGGTCGAGTGCCAAGACGCCTGGCAACGCAACCTTCGTGAGCGAGTTCATCGCCAAGTACGGCGGCACTGCCGGCGGGATCCCGAGCGATGCGCCCGAGGCGTACAGCGTTGGTGAGGTCGTCGACCAGGCGGCGCAGAAGGCGCACAGCATCGTCAACTCCGCCCTCATTGCCGCGCTGCACTCGGGGACGTATCAGACAGTTCAGGGGCCGATGGCATTCGACTCCCTGGGCAGGCCGAACGGCGCAAGCTTTCTCGTTCAATGGCAGAACGGTGTGACCGTCCCGGTCTACCCGCCTTCAGCCGCAGTCGCTCAGCCGGAGTACCCCAAGCCCGCATTCTCCGGGTGACCAGGGGGGCGACGTGACCCTGGTCCTGGAAGCCGTCGTCTTCGGGATTCTCACAGGTGGCGTCTATGCGCTGATGGCTTCGGGGCTGACGTTGATCTTCGGCGTGATGCGGATCATCAACGTCGGCCACGGAGCCCTCGTGATCCTCGGCGCGTACCTCAGCTTTGCCCTCCTCCGTTCGGCCAACATCGATCCCTTCGTCAGCCTGCTGATCACCATGCCGGCGATGTTCCTGCTCGGGGTCGTGCTGCAAATCGTTTTCATCCGGCCGCTCAAGGACGACCGCGAGGCTCTCTCGGTGTTGGTGACGTACGCCATCGCGCTGGGGATTGAGGGCCTCCTCGGGTACCTGTTCACCAACAACTTCGCGCAGCTGAACGCGTGGTACGAGACCGCGTCGTTCGCTGTCTTCGGCTTCCACATCGCCTACGTCTACCTCTTCGGGTTCGGGTTGTGCCTCGCGATCCTGGCGGCCATCTTCGTGGTGCTGTATCGCACGACGTTCGGATCCGCCGTCCGCGCGACGATGCTGAATCGGACCGCCGCACAGCTGGTCGGCGTGAACGTTGATCGCGTCTCGGCGATCGCGTTCGGGATCGGCGTCTCAACGGCGGCAGCGGGCGGAGTCATCTTCGGCATGACCAACGCGTTCAATCCGGGGAGCCACTACGACCTCATCTCGCGGCTGCTCACGATCATCGTGCTCGGTGGACTCGGCAGCCTTCGCGGGGCCGTGATCGCGGCAGTTGCCATGCTGATCATCGAGGACGTCACCGCCGTGGTCATCTCGCCCGTCTGGGCGAGCTTTGCGTTCTTCCTGCTCCTCGTCATCGTGCTCGTGGTGCGTCCGCAGGGGTTGTACGGTATTCGCGTTCGAGAGCGCATATGAGATCGCCGGCGCGGGTGCGCGCCGCCAAATGGACGGCACTCGTCATCGTCGTGGTCATCGCGGCGCTCGTACCAGTCTTTGAGACCGATCCCGCGACCGTCAACATCGCGGTGTTCACCGCCATGTACGTCGGCCTTGCCACTGCGTGGAACATCATGGGCGGCTACACCGGGTACGTCTCGCTTGGACACGCCGCCTTCTTCGGATTCGGCGCCTACGCGTTCGGCCTCGTGCTCGCGCACCTCGGTATCCAGGCCGGGTATGAGCCGTTTGTGTTCGTCCCGGTTGCCGGTGCGCTCACCGTGGTGCTTGCGCTGGTGATCGGCTGGATCGCGCTTCGCACCCGCGCTGCGACCTTCGTGATCGTGACGATCGCAATGATGTTCATGATCCAGCTGCTTGCCGAGAACCTGGTGGGACTCACCGGCGGTGGCTCAGGCCTGAGCTTCCCGGTCCCGCCGTGGAGCGGCGACTTCTTCGACACGCCCTTCTACTACGCGATGCTCGTGATGGCATTGATCTCACTCGCCATCTCGTGGTGGATCCGGCGCTCCAAATTCGGTCTTGGGCTGCTCGCGATCCGCGACGATGAGGACAAGGCGCTCGCCGTCGGCGTTCCGGCGCACGCTTACAAGCTGACCGCGTTCATGATCAGCGCCGGCCTGGTGGGAATGATCGGCGCGATCTACGGCTACTACGTCACCTACATCTACCCGCAATACGCCATCGACCCGCTGGTCGGCATATCGCTGGTATTGATGGTGTTTCTCGGGGGCCTCGGGACGTTGTGGGGGCCGGTGCTGGGTGCGGTCATCCTCGAGCCGGCGCAGCTCTGGCTTGCGTACAACTTTGGGGCGAGCAGGCTGTACCTGGTGTTCTACGCGGCCGTGTTTCTTGTCGTCATCCTCCTCCTGCCCCGCGGTATCATCCCTTCGGTCGGCGACCTGGTGAAGCGCCTGGTTGCTCGTCGCGCGATCGGCCCGTCCGACACCGCATCGACGTCGAGCGACACGCACACCGTCGCGGGGGTGCAATCGCCGTGAGCCTGCTCGAGGTTGAGTCCCTCTCCAAGCGTTTCGGCGGTGTCACCGCAGTCGACGGATGCTCGTTGTCCCTGCAGCTCGGCAGCATCACAGGACTCATCGGACCGAACGGCTCGGGCAAGACGACCGTGTTCAATCTCATCACCGGTTTCATCGCCAAAGACAACGGCGACGTGCGTTTCAACGGCCGGTCAATCGCCGGTCTCGACCCGAATCGGATCTATGGCCTCGGGATCGGCCGCACGTTCCAGCTGGCACGCATCTTTCCGCGGTTGACGGCGCTCGAGAACATGCTCGTGCCCGTCCGCCGCTCGGGGGTCAGAGCGCTCTTCTCGCGGGGCCAGTGGCACGAAGAGAAGACCCGTGCGATGGACATGCTGGCGGCCATGGACATCGGCCACGTGGCCGGTCTTCTCGGCGGCTCGCTCTCCTACGGACAGCGCAAACTGCTCGAGCTGGCCGCGGTGATGATGGCCAGACCGCAGCTGGTCCTGCTCGACGAGCCGGCCGGCGGAGTGAACCCGGCGCTCGTCGATCGCATCGGCGAGCACATTCGCGATCTCAACCGGCAGGGGGTCACCTTCCTGCTCGTCGAACACAACATGCCGTTCGTCATGGGGTTGAGCCAGCAGATCGTCGTGCTGCACCGAGGTGCGGTGCTTGCACACGGCACGCCCGCCGACGTCCGCGGCAATCCCGCCGTGCTCGACGCGTATCTGGGGTCATAGATGAGCGCCCTCCTCGAGCTCGACGGCATCACCGCGGGGTATGGTGGCGGCGACGTTCTTCACGAGTTGAGTCTCTCCGTCGAAGAGGGGGCCATCACGTGCGTCGTCGGCCCGAATGGCGCCGGCAAGTCGACGATCCTTCGCCTGGTGAGCGGACTGATCAGACCGCGGCTCGGGAGCGTGCGCTTCCGCGGCGATTCGATCGCGGGCCTGAGTCCGCGCCAGATCCTGCGAACTCGGGATCGTTCAGGTGCCCCAGGAGCGCAGTCTCTTTCCCACCATGACCGTCTGGGAGAACGTGCGCATAGGTGCGTACACGCTGTCGGACCGAGGCCTGCTGGCGCGCAGGATGGCCAACGTGTGCGAGACGTTTCCGATGGTTGCCGAGCGCCGCCACGAGCGCGTGGCCGCACTCTCCGGCGGCCAGCAGAAGATCGTGGAGTTCGCGCGTGCGCTCATGCTCGATCCGAAGCTCCTCGTACTCGATGAGCCGTCGATGGAACTCGATCCGAAGACGCACACGATCGTGTTCGACCTGATCCGCGACATGAACAAGGCCGGTCGAACCATTCTGCTGGTGGAGCAGAATGCGCGCTCGGGCCTTGGCCTCGCGAGCCATGGCGTCGTTGTGGAAGGCGGTCGCGTGCGTCTCGAGGGAACGGGAGCGGGCGTGCTCGGCAACGGCGAGATCGGGCGACTCTTTCTCGGAGCACCGGTGTGATGGACTCGGAGATGAACCGCGTGCAGATCGCCGCGCATCACTGGCAGCCGAGATTTGTCGCCAACGGCATTGACGTCAATGATTTCGAGAACGTGCTGGCGAAAACGGTCGAATGGGCGGACTGGGGGCCGAACTGGCGCGAGATGGGAGGGGTGCACGAAGCACTCGGCCGCGAGGCGGAGCGCCAGGGACGCGTGGTGTCGGCTGCGGCGGCGTACCAGCGAGCCGCGTGGTGCTATCACCTCGGCAAGTTCCTGTGGTTCGAGGACCTGGCGCTGCATGCAACGCTGCGCGACCAGGCTGTCGCGGTCTACGGGCGGACGCTGGCCCACCTTGACCCGCCCGCGGAACGCATCGACATCCCCTTCGAGGGTCACGTGATCCCCGGTCACCTCCGTCGTCCGAGGGCGGTGCTGAAACCGCCCCTTGTGCTCATCGTCCCCGGCCTTGATTCGTCGAAGGAGGAGATGTTCAGCATCGAGGACGAGTTTCTCCGGCGCGGGATGGCGACTCTCAGCATCGACGGACCAGGACAGTCGGAGAACTCCGTACATTTCGCCATCCGCCCCAACTGGGAGACCGTGATCACGCCGGTGCTCGACCACATCGCGACCATCGGTCTCGACAGCGCCTTCGGATTGATCGGGCTCATGGGGATCAGCATGGGCGCCATCTACGGTCCGCGTGCAGCGGCGCACGAGCCGCGCCTCAACGCAGTTGTCGGGCTGGCCGGCCCCTACAACCTCGGCGAATGCTGGGACGCGCTCAACCCGCTCACGCGTGGCGGCTATGTCTTCTACACCAAGTCCGCGAGCGAGGAGGAGGCGAGAGAGAAGGCGTACGGCCTCAACCTTCACGGGGTCCTGGAGCGGGTGACCCAACCCCTGCTCGTCATACACGGTGCGCGTGACCGCCTCTTCCCGCCCGAGCAGGCAGAGCGGATCGCGCGTGAGGCGCCGAACGCCACGCTGCTCATGTACCCGGACGGCAATCACGTGTGCAACAACATCGCCTACAAGTACCGGCCGGTGATGGCGGACTGGATGAGCGAGCAGCTCGGATAAGGAACCGCACCGGTGACCGCGGGGAGGTGCACCACCCCGCGCCCGGCCGGTGCCAACAGGAGATGCAGTCATGAGCCTCGATGCCCTCGCCGGGGTCCCGCCGAGTCCCGGTCGGATGAACGTCGACTTCGAGGAGCGCGTCGACTTCACGCGGCTGCGCGCATACCGACTGTCGCGCGCACGTGCAGCGCTTGACGCCTCGGACCTGGGAGCCGTCCTCCTGTTCGATATCAACAACATCCGGTACGTCTCCGCGACGATGATCGGGGAGTGGGCTCGCGACAAGGTTGCGCGCTATGCGTTGCTGACTCGAGGAGGCGATCCGATCGTCTGGGACTTCGGGTCCGCGGCTCGGCACCATCAGCTGTATGCGCCCTGGATCCGGCCGGAGAACAGCCGCGCCGGCATGCTGGGTCTGCGCGGCGCGGTCGCGCCCGAGGCCGGTCTGATCACGCGTGCGGTGGCGGAAATTCAGTCGGAGCTCGCGGCCGCCGGCGTGGCGGACATGCCGCTTGGTGTCGACATCGCGGAGACGCCGATGCTGCTCGAGCTGCTCAGGGTTGGCATCGATGTCCGCGACGCGCAGCAGGTCATGCTCGATGCACGCCTCATCAAGTCACCCGATGAGATCGCCCTGCTCTCCACCGCCGCGGCGATGGTGGACGGCGTCTACCAGGACATCGCCGAGGCGTTGAAACCAGGGGTGCGCGAGAACGAGATTGTCGCGCTCGCCAACAAGCGCCTCTACGAGATGGGCTCAGACGATGTCGAGGCGATCAACGCCGTCTCGGGCGAGCGCTGCAACCCGCATCCGCACAATTTCTCGGATCGGCTGATCCGTCCCGGCGACCAGGCGTACTTCGACATCATCCAGTCCTTCAACGGCTATCGCACGTGTTACTACCGCACGTTCGCCGTCGGTCGCTCGACTCCCGCGCAGCGCGATGCGTACGTGCGCGCTCGCGAGTGGATCGATGCGGCGATTGAGCTGGTTCGCCCGGGGACCAGCACGGATCAGATCGCGGAATTGTGGCCGGAGGCGAAGGACTTCGGGTTCCAGAGCGAGATGGCCGCGTTCGGGCTGCAGTTCGGCCACGGCCTCGGCCTCGGCCTGCACGAGCGGCCGATCATCTCCCGGCTCAATTCCCTCGAGCATCCCATCGAGCTCCGTGAGGGAATGGTCTTCGCGCTCGAGACGTACTGCCCCGCGACTGACGGCCAGTCGGCGGCGCGAATCGAGGAGGAGGTCGTGGTCACGGCAAGCGGCTGCTCGCTGCTGACCCTCTTTCCCGCCGAAGAGCTGTTTGTGACCAACAAGTATTAGCCGGCATGCACGGACGATTCGAGAGGAGAGCAGAGAGATGACGTCAACCACTGACGGTCCGGCCGTGACGGCGGGGCCGCCGGGGATCGACCCCGGGACGCTGCATCATCCCGAGGGCAGCGTCGACATTCCCACCCAACTGGCGCTGTACCGCCAGATGGTGCGGATGCGCAAGTTCGAAACCCGCGCCTACGACCTCTTCATGGAGAACCTGGTCAAGGGCACGAGCCATCTGTCCCTGGGCCAGGAGGCGATCGCCGCGGCCTTCGGCGAGGCGATGGAGGAGCAGGACTACACGTTCGCGACCTACCGCGGACACGCGCACACGCTGGCTCGGGGCAGCTCGATGACCGGTGTCATGGGCGAGCTGCTGGGCCGCACGTGCGGTCTGCTGTCGGGCAAAGGCGGCTCGATGCACCTGACCGATGTGAGCCATGGCGTCATGGGGTCGTACGCGATCGTCGGTGCGCACCTGACGATCGCGCTGGGGGCTGCGTGGTCGGCGCAATACCGTGGCGAGCGACGCGTCGCGGTCGCGTTCTTCGGCGACGGCACGACCAACATCGGCGCCTTCCACGAGTCGCTCAACCTCGCCGCGGTGTGGAAGCTTCCCGTGGTGTTCGTCTGCGAGAACAACATGTACATGGAGTACACGCCCATCCGCGCGGTCACCGCCGTCGCCAACCCCGCCGCCGATCGTGCTGCCGCATACGGGCTGGACGGCATCCTCGTGGACGGCAACGACGCGGACGCGATGTACCTCACCGCGCGCGAGAGCCTCGACCGCGCGCGCAACGGCGGCGGTCCCTCGCTGATCGAGGCTCGCACCTACCGCAGCTCCGGCCACTCGCGCGCCGATCCGGGCAAGTACCGGCCGGACGCCGAGGTCGCGGCCTGGAAGGGGTACGACCCGATCGTGCTCTACCGCACGCGGCTCATCGCCCGGGGCGTCAGCGAGGCGGACCTCGATGCGATCGAGGAGACCGCCGACGGCGATGTCGAGACCGCGACGGTCAGCGCGAAGGCATCGCCTGCTCCAGGCGCGGACGACCTCATGCGCGATGTCTGGTCCGATGGGGGATGGTCATGGCGGAACTGACCTACCGCGACGCCGTCGCGCGGGCGATCACGCAGGAGATGGAGCGCGACCCCAGTGTCGTCTTCCTCGGCGAGGATGTCGGCGGCGCCGGGGGTGTGTTCAAGGCCACGGTCGGGCTGCTCGAGCGCTTCGGCCCCGAGCGGGTGCGCGACACGCCGATCTCCGAGCAGGCAATCCTCGGCGCGGCCATGGGGGCCGCGATGACCGGGCTCCGGCCGATCGCGGAGATCATGTTCGCGGACTTCTTCGCAGTGTGCTGGGATCTTGTTGCCAATCAGATCGCCAAGAGCTCGTACATGACCGCCGGCCAGGTGAGCTTCCCGCTCGTGGTCAGATCCGGCAACGGCGGCGGCCTTCGATTCGGGGCGCAGCACTCGCAGTCGGTCGAGAACTGGGCGATGGCGATACCTGGGCTCAAGGTCGTGGCGCCGTCGAATCCCACCGACGTCATCGGGCTCTTCGCCGCGGCGGTTCGGGACCCGGACCCGGTGATGTTCTTCGAGCACAAGGGCCTGTACTCGAGCAAGGGCGAGGTCCCTGATGGCGAGATCGTCGATACCCTGGGGTCCGCGAAGGTGTTGCGAAGCGGGGCAGACGCAACCATCGTCGCCCTGGCCGCGATGGTGCCGCGCGCGGTGGCCGCCGCGGAGGTGCTCGCGCAGCGGGGGATCGAGGCGGGCGTGATCGACGTGCGCAGCCTCGTGCCGCTCGACACACAGACGATCCTTCACGAGGTATCAGCGACCGGACGGCTCTTCACCGTCGAGGAGAATCCGCGCCTCTGCGGGTGGGGTGCCGAGCTCGTGTCGATTGTGGCCGAGGAGTGCTTCAATTACCTCGACGGGCCTCCGCTCCGCATTACGACGCCGCATATTCCGCTCCCATCCGCAGACGCGCTCGAGGACATGGCGATCCCGTCGATCGAGCGCATCGTCACCATCATCGAGAGGGCAATGCAGTCATGAGCACCGTGCTTCGCGCCGAAGCCGTCGGCGCACCGACGCAATTGATGATCGCCGGTCGCTGGACCGACGCGTCCGACCACCAGACGTTCGATGTTGATGACCCCGCCACCGGCGAGGTCATCGCGTCCGTTGCCAACGCCTCCGTCGAGGACGGGCTCGCCGCGGTCAGCGCCGCGTCAGCAGCGCTCCCCGGATGGGCGGCCACCCCGCCCCGCCAGCGCGCCGAGCTGCTTCGCCGCACGTTCGAGCTCATGACCGAACGTGCCGAGGATGTCGCGAGGCTCATCGTCAGAGAGAACGGCAAGGCCCTCCCCGACGCGCGGGGCGAGGTCGCGTACGCCGCGGAGTTCTTCCGGTGGTACGCAGAGGAGGCGGTGCGCGCCGAAGGCCACGTGCAGACCGCGCCCGCCGGGACCAACCGGATCCTTGTGCTGCGCCAGCCGATCGGTGTGAGCATCCTGATCACGCCGTGGAACTTTCCCGCTGCGATGGCGACACGCAAGATCGGACCGGCACTCGCTGCGGGATGCACGGTCGTCCTCAAACCTGCCTCCGACACGCCGCTCACCGCGCTGGCGATGGGGGCGCTGCTCATGGAAGCGGGCGTTCCCGCGGGCGTCGTCAACATCCTGCCGTCGCGGCGCTCCGGGCCGGTCGTGAACGCGATGCTGCACGACCCGCGGGTGCGCAAACTCTCGTTCACCGGATCCACCGAGGTGGGGCGCGGACTGCTGCAGCAGGCCGCCGACTGCATCGTGAACTGTTCCATGGAACTCGGCGGCAACGCGCCGTTCGTCGTGTTCGACGATGCGGACCTGGAGAGCGCAGTCGCCGGCGCGATGGTGGCAAAGATGCGCAATGGTGGGGAGGCGTGCACGGCGGCCAATCGATTCCTCGTGCAGCGTGGTATCGCCACAGAGTTCAGCAGGCGCCTGTCCGAGACGATGGGTGCACTTCGCGTCGGCCCGGGCCTCCAGGAGGGCACGCAGCTCGGCCCGCTCATCAACGCGGCCGGGCGCGACAAGGTGGTGTCACTCGTGGCAGGCGCGGTTCGTGACGGTGCGCAGCTCACAGTCGGTGGAGCGGTTCCCGACGGGCCAGGGTTCTTCTACCCCGCGACCGTGCTCGTGGATGTGCCGGCCGGCGCAGCCATCCTGCGTGAAGAGGTCTTTGGACCGGTCGCGCCTGTGGTTGTCTTCGACACGGAAGAGGAAGCTGTGGCGCTGGCGAATGACACCGAGTACGGGCTCGTCGCCTACGTGTACACGCGCGAC
Organism: Candidatus Dormiibacterota bacterium; assembly: GCA_963756075.1. Lineage (GTDB taxonomy): Bacteria > Chloroflexota > Dormibacteria > Aeolococcales > Aeolococcaceae > Palsa-851. The sequence continues at coordinate 249,225 of CAVWMH010000007.1, forward strand.
CTGCAGCGTGGGTTGCGCTTCAGCGAAGCGCTCGAGTCCGGCATGGTCGGTCTCAACCGTCCGCTCGTCTCTGACCCCGCGGCACCCTTCGGTGGTGTCAAACAGAGCGGCCTCGGTCGCGAGGGTGGCCACGACGGTCTGCTCGAGTTCATGGAGAGCAAGTACATCGCCGTGACCTGGTGACGTCCGCGATCTCCCGTGGTGCACCGCTGTGACGTTTGACCCTAGCGGGCTTTCCAGCCTGACGGGCATGCTTGTCGGCAGCGTCTCCAACAAGCTCATCCACGTGGCGAAGATGCCCATCATGGTGGCTCACTAGCGAAAAGGCGCGCGGCGCCTTCGCCTTCTGGGACCGCAGCAGGCGGCTGCGATCCCAGGCATGAGGCCTAAGGTCACACCCGTTCGAGGCGCTTCGGCACTTGTCGCCGGGTACCAGCCGGTGCGACGGTGACCGTGTGATCAACACCCCTAGACACGTGATGATTCTCGGTGGCGGAACCGGTGGGACGATCACCGCGAACCGCCTCCGACGCACCTTGCCGGCTTCGGTCGACATCACGGTTGTCGACAGCAACAACGATCACGTCTATCAGCCGGGGTTGCTGTTCGTGCCCTTCGGGTTGTCCGAGGCTGACCATCTGATTCGACCACGGGATCGTCAGCTCCACCACGGCATCGACTACGTGGATGCCGTGATCGAGCGCGTCGACGTCGGCGAGGCAATGGTGCACTTCGTTGGCGGCCGCTCCGCTGCCTACGACGTGCTCGTCGTCGCGACCGGCGCCGTGCTGCTGCCCGAGGAGACCGAGGGGCTCGATCTGTCCGGCGGCGCAGCAAACCTGTTCACCTTCTATTCGCTGGACGGAGCTCGCGCCCTGCGCGATGCGCTCGCGGCATTCGCCGGCGGACGCATCGTGGTGAACGTCGTCGACATGCCGATCAAGTGCCCCGTGGCGCCGCTCGAGTTCTGTTTCCTGGCGGACTGGTTCTTCCGGGAGCGCGGCACACGCAAGGACGTGGAGCTGACATACGTCACGCCGCTCGACGGCGTGTTCACCAAGCCTGTCGCCTCAAAGCAACTCGGTGAGCTCCTCGCAGCCAAGGGAATCAGGGTCGAGACCGAGTTCAACACTGGGAAGACTGACGGGGACGCGGGGAAGCTTGTTTCGTACGACGATCGAGAGGTTCCCTTCGACCTCGCGGTGGTGGTGCCGCTCCACGGTGGCGCCGCGTACGTCGGCCGCTCCGACGGGCTCGGGGACGAGCTGAACTTCATTCCGACCGATCCACAAACATTGCAGTCCAACGTCGCGCCAAACATCTTCGTGATCGGAGATGCCGCGGGGCTGCCCGTCTCGAAGGCCGGTTCGGTAACGCACTTCGAGGGCGAGGTGCTGACCGAGAACGTTCGCCGGTTCCTCGCGGGCGAGCAGCTCGATGCAACCTACGACGGCCATGCGAACTGCTTCATCGAAACCGGGTTCGGGAAGGCGGTGCTGATCGATTTCAACTACGACACCGAGCCGCTCCCCGGCCACTATCCCGGCCCCGTCGGGCTCCCGCTGCTCAAGGAATCCCACCTGAACCACCTCGGCAAGCTGATGTTCGAGTGGTTCTACTGGCACGCGTTGCTCCCTGGGTATTCCATTCCAGGGATTTCGTCAGAGATGCCCGCCGCGGGCAAGCACCACGCAACCCTGGTGCAGGGTTAGAGGAGGTACCAATGTCAGTCGCGGCACTTCAACTCACCGATCTCGACCTCAACGAGGAGGGCTTCTTCCTGCATCCCGAGGACTGGAAGGAGGAGATGGTCCCCGCGCTCGCTGCGCGCGAGGGGATCACTCAGTTGACCGATCGCCATTGGCAGGTCATACGTTTCATGCGCAGTGAGTACTTCGAAAAGGGAACAGGTCCGACGGTGCGCGTGCTCGGCAAGACGTCGGGGGTGAGCATCAAGGAGTTGTATCAGCTCTTCCCCAAGGGGCCCGCGAAAGTGGCGGCACGTATCGCCGGCATCCCCAAGCCTCGCGGCTGCATCTGAATGCTGCAAGTCTGTTGTTTCGAAGGAGATACATGATGGCCACTGCAACCCTGCTTCCGACGACCGAACCCGCGACCTACATGCCCGCGACCATCGACAAGGTGTCGATCGTCATTTCCAAGGGGTCGCTGGACGGGATCTACCCGGGACTGATCATGGCCAATGGTGCCCGCGCCGAAGGTATTACGGCCAATCTTTTCTTCACGTTCTTCGGCCTCGATGCCATCCACAAGACGCGACACGAGCACATCAAGATCGCGACCGTCGGGAATCCCGGACTGCACCTGGTGACCTGGCTCGGAGGCATCCCCGGCATGTCGTCGGTGATGACCCACTATCTCGGGTCCAAGATGGAGAAGCTCGACATTCCGTCGATTCCAGAGTTCATCGAGATGATCGCCGACACTGGGTGCGGGCTCTACGCGTGCAAGGCGTCTGTCGACCTGTTCGGGCTCACGAAGGATGACTTCATCCCGCAGGTGCAGGACATCATCACCGTCGGCGAGTTCTATGAGAGGGCCGCAGGTGGCCACATCGTCTTCACCTGAAGCAGCGCACGAGCTGACCGTCGTCTGGGCCGGCGGCGATCGCCACCGCGTCACGGTTCGAGGCCACCAGTTGCTGGTGGACCAGTCCCGTGGCGATGGCGGCGACGACGCCGGGCCGACCCCGGTCGAGCTGTTCATCGCATCGCTCGCCTCCTGCATCGGACACTACGCGCGCCGCGGGCTCGGCCCTTCGGGGGGAGGGCCGGTGGTTGGCTGCACGTGGACGATGAGCGATGTCGCCCCTTGGCGAGTTACGCGCATCGATGTCCATGTCCGTCTTCCACACGGCACATCGGCCGATCGCCTTGCTGCGGTCGAGCGCGCGATTGCTCATTGCACAGTCCACAACACGCTGCTGGATCTCCCGATGATCCGGATCACGGCGGAGATTCCGGCACTGGCCTTACCGGGCTCCGAGCTGATTCCTGCCCGCTCTCCGGACGTCAATCGGCTGAGGTCTTCCTTGCTTGTGAGGCGGCCGCATCGTAGCCGGCAGCTACACATTGGTACTACCGGGGATGCCCTCCGAGGCGAGCAGGCGAGGTAGACTGGAAGCGTCTAGAAAGGAAACCCCAGATGGCCTGGATTTGGTGGCAGCAGCGTCGTGCAGACCACGCTGAGAGCCGGTCGATCAAGTCGTATCTGCAGCAGCGAGACGCGTCCCGCGTGATGTGGGATGTGGTTGTCGAGGCGAGGCGGGAGGCGGAGTCGCGCCTGCGTCTTGAGGCAGCCCTTCAAGCGCACCGGGTCTGACCGCAATTCCCCGGGCGGGATTGCTGGGGCTCGTCGGGGGCGATGAGTTTCATCCCGGCAACGAACCGCAGGACGCGCTGCTTGCAGATGCTTCGCGCGGCCCCGCGTATGTCGTCGCCACCGCGGCGGCGCGATCGCGCCCCGAGATGGCCGTCCACCATGCACAGGCGTGGTTTGGTCGATTCGGGTTGGACCTCGTCGAGCTGGCCGTCTACACGAAGACGCAGGCGCGTGACACGACGCTTGCGGAAGCCGCTGCACGAGCCGGGTTCTGCTACCTCCCGGGCGGCGATCCCGGGCTGGTTGCGTCGGTACTCAGGGACACCCCGGTCGGCAACGCGATCATCAGCGCCTGGAGGAATGGCGCTGCGCTGGCAGGCTCCTCAGCGGGAGCGATGGCGCTCTGCGACGCAACGCTGGTCCGTCAAGCGTTCCCGGGGCACACGGATCGCCGCGCCCTGCCGGGTCTCGACGTCGTCCACGGAGCGGCTGTGCTCCCGCATCACGACACCTTTGGCGCGAAGTGGTATCCCTCGGCGCGCGCCGCGCTGCCCGACGCCGTGCTGGTCGGCATCGACGAGCGGACATGCGCACTCTGGGATTCCGGAGCGTGGCGATGCCTGGGCGCGGGTGGCGTCACGCTGTACGTTCCCGGGAGTGCTCCCGTTCGGGCGACGTCAGGAGCGCTCGAAGGGATCCCTCAGCCAACGCTGGTTGGTCGTTGACCCCCGTCTCGACCGGAGGCGGTTAGCTCGCGCGCTGGCGCTCGGTCCGGAATCGATCGACGGCCATGAAGATGCTCTCGTCGAGCCACTGATAAAACCGCTGCCGCTGCGCGGTATCGGTGGCCATGTCGGTCTCCTCGCTGCGGCGCACGATCCAGGGGGGGACGCCATCCGCGATCACGCCACTGCCGACATGCACGCGGACCAGGGTGTCGTTCTCCTCGAGGACCTGAATGGTGACCTTGAGGATCAGACCGGTGTGATCCACGAGCCGCCAGCTCTGCTCCCAGCGCGCCTTCCGATTGAAGTCGCGCGCAACGTGCACCGTGTCGTCGGCGATGACGCTCTCGCCCGTTCGAGCCGCGCCGGTGAGCAGCCTGCGGACATTGGCGTCAAGGTCTCGTGCGACCCAGCTCACCAATGACGGTGCCCGGTTGTCGATATCCGGTAATCCGCCGCTCGGTGTGGCCTCGGAGCCCACGGCGCGCACCACCCCGGCGTGACGCCGGCAGTAGAACTTTCCACCCGCGCTGACGCCGTGTTCGGGACAGTAGGCGGCTCCACACGCGCGTCCGCGCCCGTCGCGGTAGGCGCAGGGCAGCGCAGTATCGTTCGTGCACTCCGGGCGCGTGCAGACAACTCCCGTACTCGCTGCGACCAGCGGGGCCGGTGGTTCTGCGGGCTCCTGGGGACGGTTTCGGCGGAAGAGCTGGCTCACGGAACTAATGAAGCGCAGGCCGCCGCCCTGCGGACGCTGTTGTCCGACACCTCGCGAAACGGCGTTACACGCCGGTGACGGCGAAACGATGTCCGCCGTCCATCAGCGACGCAATCTGCTAGTCTTGCTATAACGTTTACTTAGCGAGGAACCGTCAGGAACCCACAAAGGAGCCTGGGCTACGAGTTCTGGCGCGCGGCGTCGAGGCGGCCTGGCAGCGTAGGAGCATCCCACAACCCCATGGCGACATCGAGTCCGCACCCGCCCGCGGCTGACGAGCGACCGGATCCGATCCGTGCCGCCGTGTCGCGCGTCACCTCGTTGGACGAGGAACCGCCTCCCGCGTCGGTCTCCAAGGGCCGCGGTGACGAGGCTGCCACGGGCACACCCCCTGCGGGCCGTGGTGGGACCGACGAAGCTCGCCACCGCGGACCGTTTGGCGTCTTGCAGCTCCTCGGCCCCGGACTCATCACCGGTGCGTCAGACGACGACCCGTCGGGCATCGGGACGTACTCGCAGGCGGGCAGCCAGTTCGGTCTCGGGACGCTCTGGATGGCGATCTTCACCTTTCCCTTGATGATCGCGGTCCAGGAGGCATGTGCGCGAATCGCGCTCCAGACCGGTGTCGGCCTTGGCACCTCGCTTCGCCGCAGATTCCCGTCGGTTCTCGTCGGCGCCTGCATCCTCCTGGTCTTCGGTGCGAACACCATCAACGTCGGCGCTGACCTCGGCGCGGTCGCCGCCGGAGGATCGCTGCTGACCGGCAGCCATGTGCAGCCCGCGTGGTTTCTCGTTCCTGCAGCGCTCCTCATCGGGGTGATGCAACTCAAGCTCTCGTACTCGATCATCTTTCGCTGCTTCAAGTACCTGACACTCGCACTCTTCGCCTACGTGATCACGGTGATCATCGTCCACCCTCAGTTGTGGGCAACCGTCAGGGCGACGTTCATCCCGCACATCGAATTCACCAAGGAGTTCCTGGGCATCGTCGTCGCGATCCTGGGCACGACGATCAGCCCGTACCTCTTCTTCTGGCAGTCATCAAGTGAGGTCGACGAGATGAAGGCTGCCGGAGCCACGAGTGAGCAGGAGCGACGCGGGACCACGAGGAAGGAGTTGCGATCGGCGCGTATCGACGTCTTCGTCGGGATGCTCTTCTCGCAACTCGTCATGTACTGCATCATCCTCACGGCAGGGACCGTGCTCCACTCGTCCGGACACACCGGCGTCCAGAGCGCGCAGGAAGCCGCGCAAGCGCTGAAACCACTCGCCGGACCACTCGCGTCGCTGATCTTTGCGCTCGGCATGATCGGCACCGGGCTGCTCGCGATCCCGGTCCTCACCGCCAGCGCCGCGTACGCCGTGAAGGAGTTCTTCGGCTTTCGCGGGAGTCTCAGCGAGACCCCGCTCTCGAGACCGACCTTCTATGCGCTCATCGTGATCGCGCTCGTCGGTGGGCTGTTGATGAGCGTCCTCAGCATCAATCCGATCCAGGCACTCGTCGTGACGGCGATCATCAATGGGGTGGTCGCTCCCCCGATCCTCGTGCTGATCGCGCTTCTCGCGCGGGATAAACGGGTGATGGCGGCGCATCGCAGCGGAATCGCGAGCACCGCGCTGGTGTGGATCGCGACGGCGCTCATGGGCGCTGCCGCCGTGATGCTGATCGTCACGCTCCTCTGACCCGGCACGCGCGTGCCCTCAGTGTGCTCCGCAGGTGGGCAGCGAGTACAGCGTGTTGGTGGTGGCGTCGACGATCTCGAGGATCCCATTCGATGTCACCGCAAGCCCTTGCGGCGCCGGCAGGTTCACCGCGACCGCACGCGACGCTCCTGACGCAGGATCAACGGCGACGACATCGTGTCGATTCAGTTCGGTGACGTAGAGGAGCCCTGCGTAGGCGACGACCTCGTCAAGGTCGGTGAACGCACCGATCTTGGTCACGGTCCCAGCGGCGGTCACCTTGACGAGACCGGGCGACGATTCACTTGCAACGAAGATCTCACCTGATGGACCAGGGGTGGCAGCGACCGGCCTTCCGAGGTGGGTTGCGATCACGCGTGGTGCAGGAGGTCCTGTGAGCGACAGTTCGAGCAGCGTTCCCGCCGGGCTGTCAGGCACGAGCAGCATCTGGCTCGTCGCGGCGACCGATATCCCGTCGACCCCGGCATTCGCGGTGTGATTGGGAAGGGTCACGACCTCGTGCCGCAGCGGCGTGATCTCTTCGATCGCGTTGACGTTCTGTTGTGCGACGTAGATGGCCGAGGCAGCGACGGCGACGCCCTCCGGTCCGCCGGTCACCGTTGTGGTGGTCACGCCGCTTCCATCCTGATTCAGGCTGATGAGCTGGTCGACCTCGCGTGCGCTGACCCAGAGGCGACCTGAGGTATCGATCGCGATGTCGTCGGGCGACACCGCGAAGTGGTGGATGACCCTGAGCGCGGACCGGGACACCGCGGATCGGCAGCCGGCCAGCGTCGCCACGACGGATGGCGCCGGCGTCGCCGTCGTGGTCGGTGTCGGCACCGGAAGAGGTGGGGAGCTCCCTGCGGGCGTGTGAGCTACAGGGCTCGAGCACGCTGAGAGCGTGACGACGGTGAGCACGGTGGTGATCGGCGCCGCCCTCACTGCGGAGGCTCGTAGTCGATGCCGTCGGGATAGAAGAGGCGAGATGCGCCGCTTCCCGTGAACGTCCAGATCACCTGATTGGTGGTGGGATCGACAACCACGATCCGGCTGTTGAAGTCATCGCAGATCGCGACCCGGTTGCTGGCAAGTGGGATTGCTATCGACGTGTGGTTGAGCTCGGCGCGGCCGGACGGCCTGTAGTACCAGAGCGTTTTGCCGGTGCTGCTGAGGCGCACGACAGCTCCCGGCAGCGAGTAGTCCGTGAGGAGCACCGATCCACCGGGCATCTCCATCGCATCGGACGGGTATCGCACCGGCGCGCGCACCGACCATGCCACGGCGCCGCCCGGGACCAGGGAGGTCACCCGGCTCCCGCCGATCTCGGTGACGATGAGCGACCCGCTCGGCGTTGAAAAGGCACCGTTGGGCTCCGCGAAACTCTTCGGCGGGTCGTGGCGGCACGCGCGATTCCCGAGCGTGCCCAACCACGCCCCCGCCGCACTGAGATGTACGAGACGGCAGTTCCGGATGTCGGCGACCCAGATGGTTCCGTCCGCCAGCGGCACCGCGTCGTCAGGCTCGTTGAAGTACCCGACCGCACTACTCCGAACGTTGAATCTGCCCACCTGCCAGAGAATGGTGCCGGTTGCTCTGTCGATCGCGGTGACCGTCTGACGGCCCTCCGCGTTGGCGATGATGGTTTTGCCGTCCGCCGTGTAGAAGGCGTCGTCGGGTGCCCCGAAGCGCACCGGCAGCTTCTGTCCCGGCCGTGGAAACACCCAGTCAACAGCACCGCTTGCGTTGATCTCGATGATCCTGCCGTTGCCGCGATCGGCGATCAGCAGCTTGCCGGTGAATGGCACGCCCGGTGGCAGAGCGGCGAGCGCGAACGAAGCGCCCGGCAGCCGGCTCGGTCCGGCGTGAGGAGGCGCCGGTGCGTTTGCCGATGGCGTGTCAGACGGGGACGTCTTCACCGCGGGACTCGACTTCGGCGTTGCAAGGACTGCTGCCGACGGCGAGCACGCGGTCAACACGAGGAGGAACGCCGCCGCCGCCCAACGCGCCCTGTGTGTCGTCCTCACGGAGGGCACTCTAGAGCGGGATCCGCTCGCCATGACCGAACGTCTGCCTCTCCGAGCTCCGGCGCATGTCCACCACTCCGGCGCCGAAGACCCGCCAGGCGTCACCATCGGTCGCCATCGCCGTGTGCTCGGCGACTCCGAGAAAACGCACGTCTGGCGGCAGCCGTCGAGGCGCGAGATCGCGCAACCAGCGGATCCACCAACCCGACAGCGCGTCCCAGTGAACTCCGAGAGCCGTGGTGGGGAGCAGCCCAAGCCCGCTCGCGAAAGGAAAGCGCATGCCGGCAGCGCCCGCGATCATCGCGCCGGCGCTGCAACCGCCAAAGGCTCCACCTCGGTCGAGCAGGCGCTGCACGCCATCCCACACTGGGGTCCCGCTCAACGTGTGTGCGAGGTATTTCGGGCTCCCGCCGCTGAAGAACACCATGCTCACGTCGTCCAGTAGCTTTGCCGTGTTCGCGTCGAGTGCATCGATACGCGCGCGCACACGAACAGGGTGCCCGGTGATGCCGAGCGACTCGTAATGACGCAGCCCCATGCCGATCCATCGCTCGAAGACGGAGTCGCCCTCGCGTCCGCTCGCAGTCGCCAGGATCGCGACGGAGCCGTCGCCCGCTGCGCCCGACAGCGCGAAGCGCTCGGCCTCCGCTGCCCATGGCTCGAACTCCCCGGAGCCCAGCAGGAGGAAGCGACCATGCTCCGTCCCCACTCAGGGCGCCTCCTGGACAGCGGCGACGCGCTGACGGCGGGGGTCGTGCCGGAATACTGACGAAGCAGCCACGTCAACGGGAGCATGGAGCAGATCGAACGTCACCAACCCTGCCGCCACCGCCAGTGCCGTGGATGACGTCACACCTGCGACGGCGCCCCACGTGCTGAACGGCGACATCAATGCTGCCTTGACGATGAACACATCGACGGTGAGCAACAGCGGGATCAGCGCACGCCAGTTGAGCGCACTGCCGGGGCGGGCGAGCCACCAGAGTGCGGCGAAAACGTACGGCTCGGTGAGGTAGTACGGGAAGACGCTCTTGGCGAAGAGCGGAACGCAGCACATCGCAACGGTGAGCAGACCTGTCAGCCCGACGTACGTGGTGGCGATTGCGGGTCTGCGGCGCAGCGTGATGACCACCAGCGCGGTCGCGACGACGGCGCCGATGTAGACATCGAATTCCCTCACGAAGCCTGCCCACGATGCGTGTCGCGCCAGGATCCACATGGACCCTCCGCCGATTGGGAGGCCGCTACGATTCGTGACCAGCGCGCGTAGCACCGTCGACCCGTCGGCCAGGATGAACGGGGCGAGGCCGAGGCACACGGTGACGACCGTGGCAACCACTGTGATCACGGCCGGCCGAATCCGGCGCGTCACGAGCGGAGCCAGGATGAGCGGGATCGCGCAGAATCCGGCGATCGTGCGCGTCAGGACCGCCGCGCCAAGCGCGATCCCCGTCAACGCGTCGCGGTTGCACAGTGACCACGAGATTGCCAGCAGGAGGAGGCACATCTCGACCGGCTGCTCGATGTGACCGTAGTCGAGGATGCTGATCCACAGCGCGGGAGCGAGCAGTACCGTGGCTGCGACACCGAGCGGCCGGCGAACACCGCCACGAGCCGCTCCCGTCAATCGAACGGCCTGGTACGCCAGCAGCAGCACGACGAGCGAGACCACCGCGCCGGTGAGCGCCGCACGGCCGGCCAGACCGCCGGCCCACCCAAGAGCGTTGGCCAGTGCAGCCGCCGGGATCACGGGTAGCAGCCCGAGCGGCCCGTTGTCGTTGAAGACTCCGCCGCTGAACTGCGCGGAATAGATGAGCAAGGGGTGACCGGACACCGCCGTCTCGGCGGAAGGCCAGAAGAACAGGTCGAGGTCGGAAGGTGTCGTCTTCAGGATCACCGGGGCCAGCGTTGATGCCGCAACGAAGAACGCTGCGCCGAGTCCCGCTGTCACGGCCCGGCTGGTCACGACGACATTGTGATCGCCGCATGCCGCGGCGATTCCTCACCATGGGCACGCATGCCGCGACCTGCGCCTGTTCCTCATGACCCTCCGCTCGCCGGGAGACTGCTCGCTGTGTGCGCACCAAACGCGTTCAAAGGGACAGTCACGGCCCAGGCGGCCGCTGCGGCCATGGCGCGCGGGGTTCGCGACGCGGGCGCGGACGCGATCGCGATGCCCGTGGCCGATGGAGGTGACGGTACCCTCGACGTGCTCCTCCGTACGCGGCGTACGGAAGCCCGCGTGACCCGTCATCGCGTCACCGGCCCGGCCGGAGCACCCGTCACGGCGCGGCTCGGATGGTTCGGACAGGACGACGCCGTGGTCGAGCTCGCGGAGGCGTCTGGGCTCCGGCGTCTCCGGGCCGGCACGCTCGACGCGCTCCACGCGACCTCGCGCGGCACCGGCGAGCTGATCAAGATCGCGCTGGACGCGGGCGCCCGAACCATCGTCGTCGGGGTCGGCGGGAGTGCGAGCACCGACGGGGGCGCGGGCCTGCTCCAGGCGCTCGGTGGGCGCTTGACGAGAGCTGACGGGAAGGAAATCGGTCCCGGCGGAGCTGGGCTCGAGGAGCTCGTCGCCATCGATCTCACCGCTGCTCTCCCGGCCTTGAGACGGTGCTCGATCCAGGTTGCCTGCGACATCTTGAGCCCGCTGTTCGGTCCCCAGCGGCCCGGCCCGGATGTTCGCGCCGCAGAAGGGGGCATCTGCCGATGATGTGCTCCGCCTCGAACGGGCGCTCACGCATTTCGCGGCTGTGGCGTCAGCCTCCGGGTACGAGGATCTCCAGTCACTTCCGGGGGCCGGGGCCGCCGGCGGGTGCGGATTCGGGCTCGCCATCGCCGGCGCTCACCTCGTCGCCGGCGCCCGCCTCGTGTGCGACCTGGTGGGGCTCGATGAAGCGTTGCGCGGTGCGACGGTCGTCATCACCGGCGAGGGACGACTGGACCGACAGACATCCACCGGGAAAGCGCCTGCCGAGGTCGCGACACGCGCTGCGAGCCGCGGCGTTCCCTGTATCGCGATCGCCGGCTCCGTGCTCGATCCGCTGCCCGAGTTGTTCAGCGCGGTGCTGTCGCTCGACGACTTCGGGGCCGGCGTTGATCCGACGGGCCACACCCGAGCACGTTTGCGCCGGGCCGCGAGGCGGGCGATCGAAGACATCCATGCCGCCCCCAGGCCCGCGGGCACGCTCTAGTTGCGACGCAGATCCATCGTCCGCATCCACTCCAGGCTGGACGCCGTATCAACGAGTGGGCGGTATTCGAGGCCGACGAAGCCGTCGTATCCCAGGCGATCGAGCTCGCGCAGGAAGTCGCCGATCGGCTGCGACCCTGTGCCGGGTTCGTGCCGCCCCGGGACGTCGGCAATCTGGACATGCGCCACGAGCGGGAGAAATGTCCGCAGACAGTCGAGCGCATCCTCGCCGGCCATCGCCGCGTGGTACTGATCGAGTTGCAACCTCACGCTGGAGTCATTCGCCGTCTGCACCAGATCCGCTGCCGTTGCGACAGTGCTCGCCCAGTATCCCGGGATGTCGACATTGTTGATCGCCTCGACGAGCAGGGTGATGTTTGCTGCGCGCACGAGGGGAGCTGCCCGGCTGAGGTTCGCCACCGCTGTGTCGTGAGCCTGGTCGCTGCTCACGCCGGAAGGAGGAACCCCCACCAGCGCATTGAGCTTTGACGTCCCGATCCGCGTTGCGAGCGTGATCGCCATGCGCAGCGTCGCGAGGAACTCGTCCTCGCGACCTGGGAGTGCAAGGAGCCCGCGCTCGCCACCCGCCCAGTCACCGGCGGCGGGATCGAACACCACCATCGCGAGCTGGAGGTCGTCGAGCGTCGCTGCGAGACGATCCGCATCCAGCTCGTGCGGGAACAGCATCTCGACGTGTGTGAATCCAGCCGCCGCGGCGGCCTCGAAGCGCTCGTACGGATCCAGGTCCTGCCACAGCATGCTCAGGTTCGCGGCGAACCGAGGCACGATCAGCCACTGCCCGGTGGCTCGGCCGGCGCGCTCGACTGGCGATCCCAGAGCTTCACGAGCGCTGACATGTCCTCGCCGGACCATCCGCGTGCCTTCGCCTCGAGGTAGTACTGCTCGACGAGCCCGCCGACAAGAAGGGGCACGCCGGCCTGGATCGCCTCGGCGTGGATGATCGACAGGTCCTTGGCGATCAGGCCGATCGGGGTGGCCGGGCTGAAGTCCCGAGCGGTGACGCGCGGGAGATTGCGAAGCAGCATTGCCGAGCTCCCGAAGGACGTTCCGACCACATCCTGAACGGTCGCGAGATCCGCCCCGAGCCCCACGGCGAACGCGGCCGCCTCCGACGCGGCCATCGTGTGCACGGCAACCAGGTACTGGTTGACGAGCTTGATCGCTTGACCCGCACCGACAGGTCCGCAGAGCCGGATCTTGGTACCGAAAGCCTCGAGGACTGGGAGCGCACGTTGAAACGTCGCGTCGTCGCCCCCCACCATCACCGTCAGGGTTCCGGCCTCGGCTCCCGCCGGGCCGCCCGATACCGGCGCGTCGAGGAACGAGGCACTCCGGCCTGCGAGGATCTCTGCGCAGTGCCGGTTCAGCGCCGGGCTCACCGTCGAATGATCGATGTAGGTCTGACCCGCGCCTGCGACAGCTGACATCTCCGTGTACACCTGCCGCACCGAGTCCTCGGTCGGCAGCGCGGTGAGCACGATCTCGGAGGCGGCGGCGAGATCTGCCGGCAACGCGTGGACGGTCGCCCCCCTGTCCCGCAGCGACCGCACACCCGCATTATCGGAGCGGTTGCAGACGCCGACGTCATGGCCCGCGGTGATCAGCCGGTCCGCGATCGGCCGGCCCATCTTCCCGATCCCGACAACTCCGATCTTCATCAGAACGCCATGCATCCGACGTGAACCATGGACCGATTATCCGTTGAGCTCACCCTGGATCGCGCGGCACGCGTGCTAGCCGGTGTTCTGCAGTCCCGCTGCGATGCCGTTCACCGTCAACAGGAGGAGTTGCTCGAGGCGCCTGCGATCGGCATCCAACGCGTCGCCGCTGCGCAAAGCGCGCAGCGCGCGAAGCTGCAGATGACAGAGCGCATCGATGTATGGATTGCGCAGCTCGACGGCCCACGACAGCACGCGGCGGTTCTCGAGCAGACGAGACTGACCGGTGACCGCAAGGATCGTCTCGATGGTGCGGTCGTATTCCGCAAGGATCAACTCGGCGATGCGCGGTTGGCTGCCAAGGCGCAGATATTCGGCCGCCATGAACCGATCGGTCTTGGCCAGACTCATTTCCGCGTTGTCGATGAGGACGTTGAGCAACGGCCATTCCTCATACGCGATGCGCAGCTCGTCCAGGCCTGCTGCTGCGAGCCCGCTGCCGATCCCGTACCACCCGGGAAGGTTGAGCCGGATCTGCGACCACGCGAAGACCCAGGGAATCGCGCGAAGTGACGCCAGGCTGCTGTCGCCGCCTCGACTCGCGGGTCGGGATCCGAGGTTGAGGCGAGCCAGTTCGCGGACGGGCGTCACTTCGGCGAAGTACTCGGCGAATCCCTCGGTTTCAATGAGGTCGCGATACGCGCTGCGCGCGGCCTCGTCGAGCGTTCGCGCAAGCACCGCAAAGCGTATTGCCGCGTGCTCGGTGTGTTGACGCGCCGCCGGTGTTGAGGTCAGAAGCACGGCGGACGTCACCTGCTCGAGGTGACGTTGAGCCAGGGTTCGGTTGCCGTACCGGGCGAAGATGACCTCGCCCTGCTCGGTCACCTTGAAACGCCCCGACACCGAACCAGGCGCCTGCGCCATCACCGCGCGGTTGGCCGGCCCGCCGCCTCGCCCCAGGGCACCGCCACGTCCGTGGAACAGCGTGAGTTGCACCGACTGTTCTGCTGCCCAGGCTGCGAGCTCGGCCTGGGCCGCGTACAACGCGAGGGTTGCGGTGACGGGACCGCTCTCCTTGGCCGAATCGGAATATCCGAGCATGACCTCGAGACAGCGTCCGGTCGCCGCCATCCTCCGGCGGACCGGCTCGAGCGTCAGCATCGTGTCGAGCGTCCGGCGCGCATTGCGCAGATCCGCAATGGTCTCGAAGAGTGGAATCACGTCGAGCTCCGGGGCGGCACCGGGCGCGCAGGCCTGATCCGCGAGGGCATAGACCGCCGCGATGTCGTCGGCGCTCCGGGTGAAGCTCACCACGTAGCGATGACAGACGCGCGCGCCGAGCCGTTGCTGCAGGAGCGCGACGGTGCGCATGGTGGCGACGACCTCCTCGGTCTCGGGTGAGCGCGTACCGCCCGCGGCGATTTCGGCGAGCGCGTTGCGGTGCACGCTGCTGTGCTGCCGTATCTCGAGATCCGCGAGATGAAAGCCAAACGTCTGCGCCTGCCAGATGAGCTCCTGCAGCTCTCCGTACGCCTGGCGGGGAGCCCCGGCAGCCACGAGCGCATCCTGAACGCCGAGAAGGTCCTCGACCAGCTCATCAGGGCCCGCGTAGGCCAGCGAGAGGTCCGCGAGGCGGGTCGCTCGGATTCGCTCGGCAACCAGCAGCAGGAACTCGCGATACGGCTCCTCGGGAGACCGCGTGCCAATCGCCGCGGCGCGTCCGCCGACGGTCTCCCGAGCGACGCGAAGGCGGTTGAGGAAGCGTCCATCGGGCGGCGTCGTCGCGGAATCGGCGGTCAACCCCGTGCCGATGCGGGTACACGCAGCTTCCAGCCCGCGAAGGATGTGCTCGGACTGGACGAGCATCGTCTCGCGGGTCACCTGGGCTGTGATGTGCGGGTTTCCGTCACGATCGCCGCCGACCCAGCTGCCGAATCGAAGAAACGCCGGCGCGGGTGGGCGCCGGGTGCCGCTGTCCGAGGCGTCGAGTGCCGCACTGAGCTCCCGGTAGACCGCGGGAACCAGCCGGAACAGCGTCTCGTCGAAGACGCCCATGAGGGTGCGGACCTCATCGAGTGGCTGCAGCTCCTGGCTGCGCAGCTGGGCGGTCCGCCAGAGTCCGTCGACCTCCTCGAGCAGCCGGCGCCTGGTCTCCGGGGGCGGCGCGTCCGGTGACCGCAGCTCGGCGAGACGTTCGAGCTGGTCGCCCACTCGCCGAAGTGCCGAGGTCACGGCTCGTCGACGCGCCTCGGTGGGATGCGCGGTGAACACCGGATGCACCCGGAGGTTCGCGAGCAGAGCATCGAGCGCCTCATCTCCGAGTTCCGCGCGCACGGTCGACAGGACGTTTGTGAGCGCTTCCGCCGGCCCGGCCGCGCCGGCGTCCCGGAGTACGCGAGCGCGGTAGCGCTCCTCCGCGAGATTCACGAGGTGGAAGTAACAGGTGAACGCGCGCGCGACCTGCTCGGCGCGGTCGAGCGACCACGACGACACGAGCGCGTCCGCGGCGTCCGTGTAGCCGCCTCGCCCTTCGTCCTGAGCCCGGGCTCGGATCACGGTTCGCCGCAATGCCTCCACGTCGGCGAGCAGCGCGGCGCCGCCGTGCTCGGCGATGACCTCGCCGAGCGCGTCACCCACCAACCGGACCTCGTCGCGAAGCGCGCGCGGCATCTGCTGCGCCGCAGCGTCGCGAGGGCTTCGGTCCCTCATGTCGGGCTCGGCTGGAATCGCCATGCACTGGAGACCATACCGACGCACGCTTCTCCGGCGCAGGGCGTCGCCCGCACCGACGAATCAAGCCGTCGGGCGGAGCCCCCTACACTAGCCCCGGTGATCACCAGCGCCCTGCCGGCAACAGTGGGAGTGATTGGCCTTGGCCGGTTTGGACGTCTGTGGGCGTCGACGCTGCGGGACGACTTCACGCTCAGGGCATACAACTCCGATCCGATGCAGCGTGCATCCGCGGACTCGCTCGGGCTGACCACATCGTCGCTGCGTGACACGCTGGCATCCGACGCCGTTTTCTACTGCGTCCCCATCTCCGAGTTCGAGGCCACGATCGAGCAGCACCTTCCCTACTTTGAGGACCTCGGTGGGACGCGAACGCTCATCGACGTCCTCTCGGTGAAGGTGCACGCGCGCGACGTGTTCCGCCGTTATCTTCCTGCCGCCTATCAGGCGCTGCTCACCCATCCGCTGTTCGGGCCGGACAGTGTCGCGGCGAGCGGTATGGCGGGTCAGACGATCGTCGTCGACGGCTTCCGCCTGCCGCCGGCAACCCTGCAGGCATGGACGGGCTACTTCGAATCCAAGGGGCTAATGGTCGTGCCGATGTCAGCCGACGAGCACGATCGACTGGCCGCCGAGAGTCAGGGCGTCACCCATTTCGTCGGTCGCACCCTTGAACGGTTCGGATTCGCGGCGACGCCCATCGATACCCTCGGCACCAGGCGGCTGCACGACGTCACCTCGCAGGTGAGCAACGACACCTGGCAGCTCTTCGTGGATTTGCAGACACTCAACCCGCACACCAAGGCGATGCGGCTGCGCCTGTCGGAAGCTCAGGACTCGGTCTTCGACCTGTTGCTCCCCAACCGTGTCGTCACCGACCGCGTCGTCGTCGGCATCCAGGGCGGGCGCGGCAGCTTCAACGAGGACGCGGCCCGGTACTACATGAGCCGCACGCCAGACGTCCCCTGCGAGATCGTCTATCTCCACACCACCGAGCGCGTCCTGCGCGCGCTCCACGAAGGCGAGATCGATCGCGGCGTGTTCGCGATTCACAACTCCGTCGGCGGCATGGTCGGTGAGTCGGTGGCGGCA
The DNA here is from genome assembly GCA_963756075.1 of Candidatus Dormiibacterota bacterium. GTDB lineage: Bacteria > Chloroflexota > Dormibacteria > Aeolococcales > Aeolococcaceae > Palsa-851. Next base: position 266,417 of record CAVWMH010000007.1, read on the forward strand.
ATGGCCCGCTATCGCTTCGCGATCGTGGAGGAGTTTGCGATCAAGATCTCGCACGCGTTGATGATCGCCGGCGGGGCGGACTTCTCGCAGGTCGACACCGTCATGACCCATCCCCAGGTGCTGCGTCAGTGCCGCACCAACCTCGAGAAGAAGTACGCGAATCTCAAACAGACGAGTGGGGAGGGGGATCTCATCGATCAGGCGAAGGTTGCCGAGCTGCTCGGTGCAGGTCAGTTGCCATCGACAATTGCCACCATGGGCAGCAAGACCCTCGCCGATGTCAACGGCCTGCGCGTCATCGAGGACAACCTGCAGGACCTCGACGAGAACTTCACGAGCTTCTTGTGGGTGGAGCGGCCCAGGCAGCGTTAGGACACGGCGCCGACGGTCTGCAGGCTGCGCATGAGCGAGAGGAATTCCGGGAATGACAGGCTCTGCTCGGCGTCTGAGAGTGCATTGTCGGGATCCGGATGCACCTCGATCAGCAGACCGTGGGCACCCGCAGCACGTGCGGCTTTCGCCATCGGCGCGACGTAGGCGCGATGACCTGTGCCATGGCTCGGATCGACGATGACGGGCAGGTGGGTGAGCTCGCGGAGCACCGGTACGGCGCACAGGTCGAGCGTGTTGCGCGTGCTCGTCTCGAAGGTTCGAATGCCGCGCTCGCACAGCATCACCTGCTGGTTGCCGATGGCGAGGATGTACTCCGCGGCGCCGAGCCACTCGTCGATCGTGCTCGAGAGACCGCGCTTGAGCAGGATCGGGCGATCGACCTTGCCGAGCTCGCGCAGGAGGTCGAAGTTCTGCATGTTTCGGGTCCCGACCTGAAGCACGTCGACCATCTCCGCCATTCGCCTGACCTGGTCCACCGCCATGACCTCGCTGATGATCGGCATTCCCGTGGCCCTGCCCGCTGCGGCAAGCAGTTCGAGGCCGGCCCACCCGAGTCCCTGGAATGCGTACGGCGAGGTCCTGGGTTTGAACACTCCTCCCCGCAGGATCTGCGCGCCCGCTTCGCGAACCGCTCGTGCGGTGGCATTGATCTGGTCCGCGGACTCGACGGAGCAGGGGCCTGCCATGACGAGAAACCCGCCACCACCGATCAGCAGGTTCCCGACGGGAATCACCGTGTCGTCGGATCGCGCGCCGCGTCCCGCGAGCCGGTAATTCTTCGAGGCCTTGGTCGCCGGACGCGGCCGGACGGCGGATTCGAGTGCATCGGCATCGGCTGACGGTGGCACGAGTGGTGTGGCATCGCCCGGTTGGGCGTCGCCCCTCGTCGTCGTTGCGGGATAGCTTCCCAGCACCTTCAGGTGCAGCGCGGTGGAGCGGAGGTCGTCGAGGGCGTCTGCGGTGCGGGGATCCGCGATGTTTCCCTCGAAATCGATGAAGAACATGTACTCGAAGGGCCGGCCCGGACGAGGGCGCGATTCGAGCTTGGTCATGGAATGTCCGCTTGCCGCAAGCACGCCGAGCGACCGCATCAGCGCGCCGTGTTCGTGACGGGTGATCAGGATGAGGCTCGTCTTGCACGGAGCGCTGAGCTCCACCGCAACAGGATGCCGCGCGAGCACGACGAACCTCGTGTAGTTCTCGGCGTGGTTGGCGATGCCGCGCTGGAGGAGGACCAATCCATGCGCGGCCGCCGCCTCCGGCGCGCCGATGGCCGCGTGCGTCGGGTCGCTCCCACTGTGCACGAGCCGCATCGCGCCACCCGTATCGAAATGCAGGATCTGTGACGCACTGGGAAGTGTCTGCAGGAATCGAGAGCACTGCTCGAGAGCGTCTCCCGCCGCGAGCACCTGAGTGATCGCACCGAGCGGAATCTCGCTGACCCCGCACAGGCAATACTCGATGCTCGACGTCTCCTCACCGACGATCGACAGCTCGTTTTCGCGGAGCAGATCGTAGGTGTCATCGACGCTCCCCGCAGCGGTGTTCTCGATCGGCAGGACGGCCAGGTCGACTTCCCCTGCCTTCAAGGCGTCGACGGCAGCCTGGTAGGTGGGGGTCACGACCAGCTCGCCGGCGACGTCGCGTGCCGAGAGGTACTTCTGTGCCGCGAGGAAGCCGAATGAGTGCTCGCCGCGCACGGCGACGCTGAGCGCGACCTCGCGGTGCAGACCTGAACGGCTGGATACCTGCCGGCTCACCGATTCGGCGAGGAGATCGCGGTAGATCCGGCGAACGAGGTTGACCGGGGCGCCTTCTGTCCGTGCGATCTGCTCCACCGCGGCGAGAACCTGGCGCTCGCGATCGGAATCGCGGATTGCGGAGTCGGATGCGGCCTTCTCCCTGGCGACATCGGCGACCACGCGGAACCGCTCCGCGATCAGTTCGACGATCCGCTGATCGAGTTCGCTGACGCGATTGCGAAGAGCGAACAGCTCGGCGTCGGGCTCAGGCACTGGCGGAGTCTACGAATTCGGGCGGGAATCCCCGGAATGAAGGCGGGGCAACCCGCGTGGACCCGATCGTCGGGAGCCGGATGAAGCCTTTTGGGCCCGCGCGCCCGAGACGCGCGGGCGAAGACGCGGACCTGCACCGTAGGATGGCGGCGAATCCGCTCGTGGAGGCGGCAGATCAGCCGTCACCGCCACCGAGGAGACAGACCCATGCTCGCATTCAACGTCTTTGGTACGAAAGAGATCATCGTCTACGTGGTCGTCGTGGTCGTGCTCATCGCGATCGGTTGGTACCTCATGCGGGGACGTTCCCGGGCCTGACGTCCATCGACGGCGCGGCGCCGTCCTTGGACAGCGACACGTGGCACGGGGATGGTGAGCCCTTGCAGTAGCGTCGGTCTCCGCGACACAAACGTTGCGCGATCGGTGCCGATTTCAGTCCGGTACTGTCCGCTAGCGCACAGAACCAAAAGGGATGCCCGCGCATGCTGGCGGTCCTATGACTACTCAATTCGGCGGCTTCAAGCGTTCGCGACGTCTCTTCCTCCTCGCATGTGTGCTCGGGATCACGCTCGGAGTTGTTCCCAGCATCGCGGTCGCCTCTGTGGCGCAGCCGCGCCTGCTGTCAGCCCGCAACTTCACGGTGATCGCCGCGTCCGCCATCACGAATACCGGTTCCACGACCATCACGGGCAACCTGGCGATCAGCCCGAAGAAGGCTTCGTCAGTCACCGGGTTTCCGCCCGGCGTGGTCACCGGAGCCAAGGACGAGGACAACGCAGTGGCGATCAGGGCGCAAACCGACCTGGTCACCACGTACAACGACGCCGCCAACGCCACGCCCTTCAAGAACATGTCGGGTGTGAACCTGGGCGGCAAGACGCTCACTCCCGGTGTCTATCACTTCAGTTCCTCGGCGCAACTCACCGGTACGCTGATCCTCAACGGAGAGGGTCGATCGAGCTCGGTCTTCATCTTCCAGATCGGCTCGGCGCTGACAACCGCGAGCGCTGCCCGCGTCGTGCTCATCAACAGAGCAAGCTCCTGCAACGTGTTCTGGCAGGTGACCAGCTCGGCGACTCTCGGGACCGGCACGTCGTTCCAGGGGAATCTGATCGCGTTGACCAGCATCACCATGACAACCGGGGCCACCATCGGAGTCGGCGGCGGCGTCAACGGTGGGCGCGCGCTGGCACGAAATGGTGCCCTGACCCTTGACACCAACATCATCAGACCGCCGACGGGCGTCTGCACGACCGCCTCAACCACAGGTTCGACGCCATCAACCTCGACGCCGGCGACTGGGGCTGCGCCCATCGCACTTGCCCCATGGCTGCTCGGCTCGGGCGCGTTCCTTGTTGTGGCATCGATGATCCGCCGGCGCCGGCCGCGCTAGTCCGGACCGCTTCGCAACTCGGCTCGCGCCGATCGCCGTCACCTCAGGAACCCGTTCCCAGGGATAAGGCTTCGCGGTCAGTATGTGCCGCATGCTCGAGCCCGACGACCGCTCGGTCACTCCGGCTTCGGCGCAAGACCGGGCGACGCTTGGACGTGACGGGCCCACGGTAAGCCGCATCGGACTTGGCCTGGCGGCGATCGGACGTCCCGCGTACATCACCGCCAATCGCGCCGCCGACTTTGGGCATGACCGCTCCGAAGCCGCGTTGCGCGAGCGAACCTCGCAGATGCTGGACGCCGCGTATGCGGCCGGTGTGCGCTACGTCGACGTCGCACGCTCGTACGGATTGGCCGAGGAGTTTCTCAGCCAGTGGCTCGAGGGCCACGGGGGCGTTGATGACCTGGTGATCGGCTCCAAGTGGGGATACACCTACGTCGGGGGATGGGATCTCACCGCCCCCGTGCAGGAGGTCAAGGACCTGTCCCTGGCGACCTTCGAGCGCCAGTATGCTGAGACTTCGAGCACTGCTGGGCGACCGTCTTCGGCTCTACCAGGTGCACTCGCTCACGATCGAGTCAGGGGTGCTGGAGAACGGGCCGCTGCTGGCTGCGCTCGCGCGTTGCCGGCGTGAAGGCCTGCTGCTGGGGATCACGACCACCGGTCCGAAACAGGCAGAGGCCATCCGCAGGGCACTCGAAGTGCGCGTCGACGGCGTGCCGGTGTTCTCGTCGGTGCAGGCGACCTGGAACGTGCTCGAGCCGTCGGCCGGTCCGGCGCTCGGCGAAGCGTTCGCAGCTGGATGGGCGGTGATCGTGAAGGAGGCGGTGGCCAACGGGCGGCTCACTCGCGCCGGAGACGCGGGCGATGCCGAGACCCCGCTTGGCCGCGCTGCCGCCGCATCAGGACTCGAGCCGGACGCTCTTGCGATCGCGGCGGCGCTCGCGCAGCCGTGGGTCACGGTCGTGCTCAGCGGAGCCGCCACCGTCGAACAGCTGATCAGCAACCTGCGAGCGCTGGACATCGATGCCCCCGAGGTCCCGGATATCGCGGAGCCCGCCGACGCCTACTGGGCCCTACGGTCGGCGCGACCCTGGACCTGAGTGTGATTGCTGCTGTTGCTGCTGTTGCCAGTGCACCGCGGCGTGATGCTCGACCTGGTCCACCTGCTGGTTCGACATTCGAGCGATTCGCACGGTCACCTCGGGTGGTGCGCCTGTGGCCGCTCCGAAGAAGAGGCCATGGTGCGGTGCAACATCGCCGTAGTCGCGGCCGACCGCCAGCCGGAGATGATGCGCACCGACATGCTGTCCGAGCGTCGGGTCGAGTCCGACCCAGCGGCCGTCTGAGCCACAGATCTCGACCCACGCGTGCGATTGCCCTTCGACCACTCGCTCCTCGTCGACGGGCCCCAGGTAGCCGCTGACGTATCGCGCCGGCCATCCCGCCCCGCGCACCATCGCCAGGAACAGGTGCGTGAAGTCCTGGCACACGCCGGCGCCTCCTGCAAGAAGGTCGTCGATGCTTGACTCCACGGTCGTGGCGCCGCTCACATAGCGCAGCTCGCGCGGGATGCGCTGCGCCGTTGCCAGGATGCTGTCGAAGCTCCTGTCATCGCCGTTCCACTCCTGCCACAGCGACCGCGTGTTGTCCGCCAGAGGCACCCGGGGGCTCGGGAGCATGTACTCGAGGCGTGGGTCGCTCGCGAGCGCATCCTGATCCCAGTACGAGAGCCGCCGGCGTCGCGGTTCGCTGTTTTCGACAACGGCGTCGACGGTGAATTCGAGCATGTCGTGGGGTGTCGTGACGTCGACGCGATGCACGAAATTGCCGAAGTAGTCGACCCGGCTGCGGGGCACCGCCCACGGCTTGCTCAAGAGTGAGAATGCCAGGGTTCGCTGCGACCCGCGGTCGCGAGGCCGCATGCGCACCTCGTTGTACGAGAGGCTCACCTTGGCGGTGTAGCGCAGGACGGTGCGGTGCGACACCGAGTAGGTCAGCGTGTCAATACCCATGTGTCCTTACTCCCGCCTCCCTGTGAGGAGTTGACAACGAGCTCGTCGGGATCGCCGGCCACGCGGGTCAGACCGCCCGGCACGATCCATGGCCGCTCGTCAAGCAGTACGAACGGGCGCAGGTCGACGACGCGTGCCTCGAACCCGCCCCCCGCTCGCAGGCACACGGCCCGGCTGAGCGTCACCTCCTCCTGGGCGAGCCACTGCCGGGGATTGGCCATGACCCCGTCGAGAACGACAGCGCGCTCCGCCGACGACATCAGCCGCCCGAAGTGGATTCCATAGCCACCGCTCGCATCCACGGGCTTCAGCACCATGCTGCCGATGTTGGCCACAACGTGCGCTCGCTGGCGCGGATCGGTGAGATCATAGGTCGGCACGTTGTCCATGAGCGGCTCCTCGCCGAGGTAATAACGGATCATCGCGGGAACGTAGGGGTAGATCACCTTGTCATCGGCAACCCCCGTTCCCGGCGCGTTGGCGATGGCCACATTGCCACGCCGCCAGGCCTCGATGAGTCCCGGCGCTCCGAGCATCGAATCTCTGCGGAATACGAGCGGATCGAGCCACTCGCTGTTGACACGCGAGTAGATGACGTCGACGTGCTGCGCGGCTCCGTCAGCGTCGCGACGGAACACCTCATCCTCGGCCACGATGAGCTCGTGTCCTTCGACGAGCGTGGCGTTCATCTCCTCGGCGAGGAGCCGGTGCTCGTAGTACGCCGCGTTGAATGAACCTGGGGTGAGCACGACGATGTCCGCGTCCCATTGTCGCGGGGCGATGCGCTGCAGGATGCGACGGAGCCGGCCTGTATAGCCATGGATCGGCCGGACGGGTGCCAATTCGAACCAGTCCGGCGCCAGCGACTCCATGGCGCGCCGGGACTCGAGCGCATACGCGATGCCGCTCGGGATGCGCACGTTGTCCTCGAGCACATGGAACGTCCCCTTGATGCGCACCACGTCTATGCCGGAAACGTGGCACCAGGTGGCGCGAGGCGGCCGGACGCCGACGATGTCGCGAAGGTACCCGGTGCTGCTGTAGACGAGACGTCCGGGCACCACGCCGTGACGGATGGCCCGCTGCGAGCCATAGCAATCGGAGACGAAGAGGTCGAGCGCCATGGCGCGCTGCGCCAGTGCGCGGTTGATGGATCGCCACTCGCCCGACGAGAGGACCCGCGGCACCGGGTCGAACGGAAAGATGGGGGCGACGCCTTCGGTGGGAACACCGAACGTGACCCCCCTGTCGGCGAACCACTGCTGCGCGTCGCGGCGGATCTGGGGCAGGGTGCTTGCGGCGCGCTCGAGGGTCGCGAGCACCTCCGTGTAGGCCGGCCGGACCACGCCGTCGAGGTCGACGCATTCGTCAGCAGCCCGTGGCAGACCGGAGGCAACGTCCCGGACGGTACCGGCCTCGGTTGTCATCCACGGACAGTACTCCCCGAATCCGCCACATCGTCTTTGGTCACCGCGCACAAGGTCCGGGGGCGACGATTGTGCAACGAGATCGGTTCACACGCGCCGATTCGGCGGTACAGTGAGGATCGTGATCGACGCCCCCACGAGCGTTCGACGGCTTCGCGTGGGCTGTGAGTTTCTCCATGACCTCGACTGGCCGGTCACCTTCGTTCTCCAGGTGGAGCCGCGACGCGACGCGGTGTTGTCGACGAGCAGCGCGGGGGTCGAGACCTGGCCGCCGGCGGACCTTCACGAGTACAGCGACATCTACGGGAACACGTGCCAGCGGTTCGTGATCGGGCCCGGGAGTGCGCGCATCCGCTACGAGGCCGATGTCGAGGTCGACGGCGGCGTCGACGAGGTCGACGAGACGGCGGCGCAATCCGCTGTTGCCGAGCTGCCTGCCTCGACACTCCATTTCACCCTCGCGAGCCGGTACTGCGAGTCCGACAGGCTCGGCAACACGGCATGGCGTCTCTTCGGCGACGTGACACCCGGATGGGAACGCGTGCAGGCGGTCGTCGACTGGGTGCACGACAACATCACCTTCCGGCACGGGACCAGCGGACCGTCGACGGGAGCGACCGACATCTACCTCCAGCGCGAGGGGGTATGTCGGGACTTCGCCCACCTCGCGGTCACGTTTCTTCGGGGACTCAACATCCCCGCGCGCTACTGCTTCGGTTACCTGCCCGATATCGACGTGCTGCCGCTCGATGAGCCAATGGATTTCGCGGCGTGGCTCGAGGCATACGTCGGTGACCGCTGGTACACGTTCGATCCACGCAACAACACCAGGCGGACCGGCCGGGTGCTCATCGGGCGCGGCCGCGACGCGCTCGACATTGCCATGATGACCCACTACGGCGCCGCTCCCCTGCGTGCCATGCGCGTCGTGGCCGAGCCGATCGATGCTCAGCCGTGGTCCAGCGCGATGCCTCCGGTGGTCGGCGAGTTCCCCGGTGACCTCACATGACGTTGCGGCCCGAACTCGTCGCCAACCGCAGCGGGGCGGAGCTGGTCGGCCGACCCATTGCACATCGATTGGGACATGGTGCACCGGACTCGCTACCGGATTCATCAGCGAATCACCTATCGCTACGAGGGACCGGTACGAGCGCTGCAGCAACGACTGGTCGTCCAGCCGCGCAGCGTGCACGGTGATCAACGGCGGATCAGCCGTCGCCTCAGCGTGCTGGACGCGACACCGAAACGAGTCGACGCAAGCGTGGATGTGTTTGGGAACACAGTCCTGACGTTGAACATTCCGCGAGTGGAGAAGGAGGTCACGTTCGTCACGTCCAGCATCGTCGAGCGCGACGCGCGGCACGGTCCACACCTGGTGCCGGCCTCGATGCTCGAGGATCACCGGTTGCTCGACGCGACGCCGCTCACCAGTGCCGGTCACGCGATCGACGTTCTCGTTGAAGAGTTGCGAGCCAGCGGGCTGTGCGGCGCGGCACTCGCATCCGCGGCGAACGAGTGCGTCCACAACGCCATGAGCTACCAGCATGGCGCCACCTCGGTGCACACCACCGCGGGCGAGGCCCTTGCCCGCGGCGCCGGCGTCTGTCAGGACTACGCCCACGTGCTGCTGGCCTTGACCCGTCGCCTCGGCCTTGCGGCGAGGTACGTCTCAGGACAGATGCTCGGATTCGGCGGCTCCCATGCCTGGGTTGAGGTGATGGTGCCGGATGGCGCCGGCCATGCTCGGGTGCTGTCGCTCGACCCCACGCACGGTCGCGCGACCGGATACGAGTACGTCACCGTCGCCGTGGGTCGCGACTATGCGGATGTCGCGCCGCTCTCCGGGACCTACCGCTCTCCGTTCGCGGGGTCCCTGTTCATGACCAAGCGGGTGTTCATGGCCGCGCTCGGGCCAGGCGACTGCGCCGACGACGACGTGCGCGATATCGCCTGAGCCCCGCGCGCCCCCTCACACTCGGGGCTAGTCGATGACCAGCTCGTAATACGGGTTCAGGATGGCGAGGCGGCGGCGCCAGAGTCCGACCATCCCCTCGACAAGTACCCGCGCGCCCAGCTCAATGCCCGGGATGCGCCGCCGCCCGGGAAAGACCAGCAGCAGACTCCCGGCCTCATCACCGATCTCACACCCGAGGCTTGACCCCGTCTCCGTGACCTGGACCTGCAGGGCTCGAACCGTGCCGGTCGCGCGGATTCGATTTCGCCACTTCGCCTGATTGATCGGCGCCGTTGCCACCGGATGCAGGTCGGCCCTGCGGTCACCGAGCTGTTCGGCGATCACACCCCGCGCCATGTCACCGGCGCCAGTGTCGATGCTGCGGAAGACTGCGTGCCCCTGTGTCATCGCCATCAACTGTGTCAGAGATCATGTCGAGGAACTTCGTCCTGCGTGCACACATCTGCTTTGCAACCGCTGGTGCATCCGGCATCAACTGGCGATCAACTCAAGAGGAGCAAGCTCCGGCGAGGTCTCCTCGTTCTCGTTGTCGATCCGTGCGACGTCGCCGCGGCGAACCGTCGCCGCAAGAATTGCCGCACCGCTCAGCATCAGCAACGCGCCGACGAGAAACGCGACGTGGAAGCCCGAAACCAATGCGCTGACACTGTTGGCGAGCGTGGGCGCGTGACCGAGTCCCGAGAGCGTGTTCGCCGTGGTGTTTGCGGCGAGCGTCGAGAGCACCGCCAGGCCGATCGCGCCGCCGAGCTGCTGAGAGGTGTTGAGCAGCCCCGATGCGAGCCCGGCGTCCTCGGCGGCAACGTTCGTTGTCGCTATCAGCGTGATCGGCACGAACGTGAGCCCCATGCCGACGGACATGATCATGAGCCCTGGCAGCAGATCGCCGAGGTACGTGCCCGCCACAGGGATTCTGCTGAGGACGATCAGTCCCACCGCTGCGATCGACATCCCGGTGAGCCCGACGACGCGCACGCCCACCCTGCGGATCAACTGCTGCGACAACCCCGCGCCGGCGACGATGCCGGCGGTCACCGGGAGGAACGCGAGTCCGGCGCGCAGCGCGCTGTACCCGAGCACCTCCTGCACGTAGATCGATGCGAAGAAGAACAGCGCGAACATGCCGCCGGCCACGAGCAGCATGGCGGCGTTGGCCCCGGTGATCGAGCGCATGCGGAAGATGCCGAGGCGGATGAGTGGATGGCGGAGCCGTGATTCGAGCATCACGAACGCCGCGAGCAGAGCGACAGCGATGGCACCGAGTCCCAGCGTCTCAACGGAGAGCCATCCCGCCGACTGTGCATTGACGAGCGCATACACCAGCACGACGAGTCCCGCGGTCACCGAGGCAGCCCCCGCGACGTCGACGCCACCGCGGGCGTTCTCGACGCGGCTCTCAGGCACGAACCGCAGCGCGAGAGCGATCGCGAGCACGCCGACCGGAACGTTCACGAAGAAGATCCACTGCCAGGAGAGCAGGCTGGTCAGCACGCCGCCCAGCAGGAGGCCAACGGCCCCACCTCCGACCGCCACCGCGCTCCAGACGCCCAGCGCCGTGGTCCGCTCCCGGCCCTCGGCAAACGTCGTGGTCAGCACGGAGAGCGCCGCGGGCGTGACCAGCGCCCCGCCCAACCCCTGCAGTGCGCGGCCTGCCACGAGGATCCCCGCGGAGCCGGCGAGCCCGTTCATCAGCGAGGCGGCGGAGAACAGCACGATCCCGGCGAGGAACAGGCGGCGCCTCCCGATCAGGTCGGCGGCCCGGCCGCCGAGCATGAGGAAGCCTCCGAACGCGAGCGTGTACGCGTTCACGATCCACTGCAGGCTCGACGGCGAGAAGTGCAGTCCTCGCTGGATCGAGGGGAGCGCGACGTTCACGATGGTCGCGTCGAGGATGACCATGAACTGGGCGATGCCCACGATCACGAGGACGAGCCAGGGGTTGACGCGTCGTGGTTCCATATCGTTCGTCCTCACTTTGGGGTAGAATCGGAGCGTGGGCTCCGGTTATGGAGTACTATACGGAACGATGGTTCCGTTTGTCAAACACCGCCAGGATGACCGATGAGCACGGGGACGACCGGGAGAGAGCAGCCCGAGGCTGCGACGGAAACGGCTGAACGGCACCTGCGCGTGGACGCGCAGCGCAACCGCGAGCGAATCCTCGAGGCGGCCACGACGTTGATGGCAACCTGCGGCACCGACGTCCCCATCGACGAGATCGCCAAGCTCGCCCAGGTCGGCGTCGGGACGGTCTACCGAAACTTTCCGACCAAGGGGGCGCTCTTCGAGGCGCTGCTGATGGCTCGCCTTCAGCCCCTTGTCATAGCGGCACGGACCGCGGCCGGTTCCGACGATCCGGGCAATGCGTTCGTGACGTTTGTCCGCCGGCTCTCCGACGAGTTCGCGGACTTCAAGGCGCTCGCCGATGCGATGGCCGCCTCAGGGATCGACCTCAGCGTCGCCAAACACCAGATCTCGGGCGAACTGATGGCCGCCGTCACCGAGCTCCTCGAGCGCGCTCAGCGAGCCGGACGTATCCGGCCGGACGTGACCATATTCGATGTGTCCGCGATGATGGCCGGTCTCAGCCACACGGACCCGTCGTTCATGGATCCGCCCCAGCGACGGCGATGTGTGGCGCTGGTCTGCGATTCACTGCTCGTCGGCGCACGCAGTCTGCTCCCGCAGGGCGCGCTGTCCCGGCCGTCGCCGCGCGGCCGGCGCTGACGCACCCGATCAGGAGCGGTCCTCGCTCCGTCTGAGCTCCCAGGCAAGACGGTCGATGGCGCGATGCTTGCCGATCGGGATCTGCAGCGAACGGTATTCCCCACCCGACCGAACATTGAGGTCGATGAGCCAGGTGCCGCGGTCGTCGCGCGACAGCAGCACGTCATCGACGCGCATGACTGCTTGACCGGTAGGGGAGGCTTCAACCACAGGTCGTGCTGCGCGGCGCTTGGTCACGATCATCCATCCACGCGCGCGGGCTCCGGCTCGGACGTGACCACCCGATCCGGATTGTGCCTGTCGAGCCCATACGCACGATAGAGGAGCTCGATCGGATGCACCGCGGTCACGCCGGTGCCGTGGGCGATCTGCCAGCGGCACGTCTCGCTGTCGCACGCGGCAAGGTCGGATCCGGTGGCGGTGATGTCGTTGAAGAGGCGGCTGCCGACCGCCATCGCGATCTCGTACTTCTCCTTCTTGAGTCCATAGGTCCCGGCGATGCCGCAGCAGTCGGCGTCGAGTTCGATCATCTCGAGATCGGGGACGAGCGCAAGAAGATCGAGCGCCGGCTTGCCGATACCGTGGCCGCGCTGCTGACAGGGAGCGTGGTAGGGAACCGTCAACGGCAATGTGCGGAAGTCGGTGCGCAGCGCTCCACGATCGTGAAGGCGCAGCAGGAATTCGCAGACGTCGTACATCGACTCGCTCACGAGCTTGAGGTCCTCGTCCTCGACCCCAAGGATTTCGCGCGCCTCTCGCTTCAACATGAGCCCACAGCTCGTTGAGTTCGAGACGATGGGCAGTCCCGCACGCGCGTGCGGGACCAGGCGATTGACGAGGCGTCGCACATAGGTGCGCGCGGCCGGGAAATTCCCGTTCGACTGCAGGGGAAGACCGCAGCAGTCCTGCTGGGGAACGATCACCTGGAACCCGTTGTGTTCGAGGACCGCGACGACCATCTCGCCGAGTACGGGCTCGTAGTAGTTGGTGCCGCACCCGTGGAAGTAGACGACCGCCGGTGCATCCACCGGCCCGTGGCGGCTGCGTGACCGGCGCTGAAACGTCTTGCCGGCGAAGCTCGGCATCGGCGCGTCGCGATGGATGCCGATCATGCTCTGGACCATCCCGCGAACCGCGCGATTGTGGAGTGCCCAGTTGGCCAGGGGCGCGACCGGGGTCCCCAGCCGTCCGACGACGGTTGGCCGGGCGATCATCTGATTGCGAAGCGGCACGCCTCGCTTTTCCCAGAGCTTCGCGCGCGCTCGCGAGTTGATCTCGGCGATCTTCACGTCCTGAGGGCACACCTGCGTGCAGATCCCGCATCCCGAGCAGTAGTCGACCGATGCATCTGACGAGGGTCCCGCGCCGCGATACCGCTCCGCCTGCGGGCCGACGTACTTGGGCCCGGGGAACAGCGGTGTGACCTGGGACACGGGGCAGTACGTTTCGCAGATCGTGCACTTGACGCAGTGGTCGAGCGAGTCGCGGATGAGCTCGTTCATCGAACCGCCTCGGACATCGCCTGTGCGGCCGGCGCAAGAATCGCCCCAGCGGCTGCGTATCCGGTGACGACGCTGATCCCCGTTCCCGACTTCTCCTTCCATGGGATCGCACCGCCGATAATGGCGCCCGCCGCATGCAGGTTCGCGTACACAGGGTGTCCGTCCGCGTCGACTGGTCTGAGCAGGTCGTCGGTGCCGACCCCCGCGGAGGAAAGCGGTTGCGCGTCGAAGTACGCGGGTGCGAAACGCACGCGACCCGTTTCCGGCACGCCGATCAACGGCAGATCGAACACGGTTTCATGCGTCGCTCCGAACGAATCGAGCTCCAGCCCGCCGCTCGCGAATCCGCCGGTGGCCAGCACCACCGCATCGGTGGAATGCGAGACCGTGCCCGTGGCGTTGATGACGTCAACGGCCTCAATGCGGCCGCCGTTGGTGCGCGCGCCCACCGCCCTCACGCCGAGCACGATGCGTGTTCCGCCCGAGCGCAGTGCACCCGCGAGCGCGTCGAAGAGGCGGATGCCCGGTATCGACGGCGGCAGCGTCGAGACTTCGAAGACCTTGCGCTCGAGCCGTGTTTCGAGCTGCTTCCACGTCTCATCCGCCGTGCGCAGACCGAGCACCGCCGGCACGCCGATGCGCTCTTCAGGCTCGAACTCGATTCCGGAGCGCGACGATCAGCCAGTCACTCAACTTCTCGGTGTCGAACTGTCCCGCGATCACGCGGCCGCTCATGTCGACGCGGCGACCCGCCGGCAGCTCGAGCTCCAGTGCACGGGCAGCGACCGGCGCGGGAAGACGCGCACGCGCAAGGTTGTCTGCGATCAGGGTCGGGTGGAAATCCTTGAAACCCTTGAAACCCACAAACAGAAAGCGGCCACCCGCCCTGAGGTCGCCACCGGACATCGTGCGTGGAGCAAGCGCCGAGGGTTTGGGCACTCCCAACGCTGTCGGGAGCAGGAGATTGCCTTCGAGCCCGCCAACGTATCCCAGCGCGCCGGCCCGCGTGCTGAACCAGCCGAGCGCAGCGGCAAGCTGATCGCCGGCGATGTGTCCGTAAGGATGGTCGGGCGTGCTCGCGACCAGCGTTGCCACGGCGCTCGCCGGAGCCTCGACGCGAGTCTCCCCAAGGTAGCCGAGCACATCGATGGTTGCTGGAGCAAGGTGCGTCGCACCCACGCCTCGAGCGACCACGAGCACGCGCTGTCCGTGCTCGGTCAAACGGAGCGCCGCGGTGAGCCCTGCCAGCCCGGCGCCGATGACGACCGTGTCGTAGCTCATACCGGCAGATGCTCCACGTCGAGGATGCCCTGAAAGATCCAGTCGTCGAGCCGCGCCTGCCGAAGCTGGTCGCCGTGCAGGATGGGATGCACCCCCTTCCACCGCTCCTCGAGGAAGTTGAGCAGCGCTCGATTTGCACCTTCGCCGTCGACATTCCCGTCCTGGTGCAGGATCCCGGCGGCCCGGTAGATGCAGAACCCACCCTGACACGGCCCCATCGCGAGCCTCAGGAGACGGCGGATGTCGTCGAGGCTGGTCGTTTCTCTCTGCTTGATCGTGTCCTCGAGGCGAGCCCTGGTGATCAACTCGCACTCGCAGATGATCTCCTCGGACTGGGGGACCGGTTCGCGCGCGGCGAGGCGGTGGCCGATCTGATAGAGCGCGTGGCTCTCGGAGCCGGCGAGTGGCACCTCGGCTGTGCTGCACGGGCGGGGACCCCCGAGCTGCGCACACGCCGCGTCGACAGCGGCCTCGGCCATGAGGCGGAACGTGGTGGTCTTGCCGCCGGTGATGGTGAGAAAGCCCGCGACGCCTTCGCGCGCCGAGTGGTCGAGGAGCGCATGCGAGCGGGTCACATCGCGGGTGTCCGCGACCACCGCGGTGTCCTCGAAGAGCGGTCGAACACCGGCCCATGCGTGCAGCGCTCGCGCTTGACGGAATCCGGGCACCAGCTTCTCGCCTTCATCGAGAAGCAGGTCGATATCTGCCTGTCGGATCTCGGTCTCGTCGGGATCCGGCACGAACACGTCGGTGGTGCCGATCACGCAGGCGGTGCGAAGCGGCAGCAGGATGTCTCCGTCTGCCGGACGCTTGCATCGATTGACACACATGTGGACGAGACGGTGGTTCATCGCGATCATCAAGCCCATTCCCGCCCGCACGTTGACCGTGCAGTGAGCGAGATTCGCGATCTGACCGGCCCAGGCACCCGCCGCGTTGATGACAACAGTGGCTCGAATCGCGAATTCCTCGCCGCTCCGCTCGCTGCGGACGTGCGCACCCACGACGCGGTCACCATCGACCTCGAGGTCGAGCACCTTGTGATACGGAAGGATTCGGGCTCCGTGTTCCTCCGCCGAACGGGCGCAACCCCACACCAGCTTCCATGGGTCAAGGGCTGCATCCGGCACCAGGAACGCACGCCGGATATCGGGGTTGACGCGGGGCTCACGGCGAAGCGCCTCCGCGACCGGGATCTCCTCAGCCGGGACACCCGTCGCCTTGCAGCCCTCGAGGAAGAGGTCGCCGTATTCGGGGTCATCCCACGGGGTGGACACGAACAGCCCACCGGTGTCCTCGACGCAGTCCGCGGCGGTGACTCGAAGAATCCGATTCTCCGCGATGCACTCCCGCGCGGCTGACGGATCCTTGACCGCGTAGCGGCCGCCCGAGTGGAGGAGGCCGTGAAATCGACCGGTGGTTCCGTCAGCGAGATCACTGCGCTCAACGAGGATGGTGGAGAAGCCGCGCAGCGCGGCGTCCCGCGCGACGCCCACACCCGTCGAGCCGCCCCCGATGACGAGGACGTCAGCCTCGAGTGAGCTCATCGACGTGTTCTGCGTTGCCATTGGACTGAGCGCGTCGAGCCGGCGAGTACCGCGTGCTCGACCACCCGGGATGTCCCGACCTAGCCCGGATGCGAATGCTCCTCCTCCTGACCCTCCGCAAAGTCACCCTTGTTCTCGGGGAGCTCAGGATGGTGCTCCGTCTCCTCCTGGCCCTCGGCGAAACTGCCTTGGTGTGCGGGCCTGGCCTTCTCCTCGCCGGTCGCGTAGTCCCCCTCTTCCTCCTCGAGCTCGGGGTGATGCTCGCTCGTCTCCTGCCCGGTGCCAAAGGAGCCCTGGTGCCCGTGCTCGTGCTCGTGATCGTGCTGGTCCTCTCCGGGGACGCCTTCACCAGCCATGGTGGACCTCCTTGTAGCCTGACTCTCGCCAATTTCGGTCGCGTGCGAGCCCTCCGGGGGCCCGGGCAACGCCGGCGATCGCGGCGCCGCCGGGCTCCCTCGGAGGACGAATTCCAGTCTGCTCCATCCGCCTCAGACGGGTGTCACTCCGCCCAGTCGAACGTCCTGGTGACAGCCTTCTTCCAGAGCGCGTACTCCTTGTCGACGGCTGCCTTGTCCATGCGCGGGGTCCATTCCTTGTCCTTGCCCCAGTTCTCGCGCAGATCCTCCACCTGCGCCCAGAATCCGACCGCGAGGCCGGCGGCGTAGGCAGCACCGAGCGAGGTTGTCTCGGCGACGGTCGGCCGCACCACGGGTACGCCGAGCACGTCGGACTGGAACTGCATCAGCGTGTCGTTGAAGACCATGCCGCCATCAACCTTGAGCGAGGTCAGCGCGACCCCGGAATCGGCGTTCATGGCGTCGACGATTTCACGCGTCTGCCACGCGGTCGCCTCGAGCGCCGCGCGCGCGATGTGTCCCTTGTTGACGTAGCGCGTCAGACCTGCGATCACACCTCGGGCGCTCGACTTCCAGTACGGGGCGTAGAGGCCTGAGAACGCAGGCACGAAGTACGCGCCACCGTTGTCATCGACTGTCTTGGCGAGCACCTCGATGTCCGCGGACTTCTCGATCATGCCCAGGTTGTCGCGCAACCACTGGACGAGCGCGCCCGTGATCGCGATGGAACCTTCAAGGCAGTAGGTCGCGTCGGCGCTGCCCATCTTGTAGGCGAGCGTCGTCAGCAGCCCGTTCTTCGACTGCACTGGCTTCGTGCCGGTGTTGAGCAGCAGGAAGTTGCCTGTGCCGTACGTGTTCTTCGCCTCACCGACCGCGAAGCAGGTCTGCCCGAACAGGGCCGCTTGCTGATCGCCGAGGTCGCCGGCGACCGGGATGCCTGCGAGCACTCCCTTGGCGGTCCCATAGCTCTCGCTCGACGCCCGAATGGCAGGGAGCATGGACCGCGGAATGGTCATGGTGCTGAGGATCTCGTCGTCCCAGTCGAGTGTCTCGAGATTCATGAGCATCGTCCGGCTCGCGTTGGTCACGTCGGTGACATGCACGCCACCGTCGGTCCCGCCGGTGAGCAGCCAGATGAGCCACGCGTCGATGTTGCCGAAGGCGAGCTCGCCGTTCTCAGCCTTTGCGCGAGCTCCATCAACGTTATCGAGGATCCACTTGACCTTCGGCCCCGAGAAGTAGGTCGCGAGCGGCAGCCCCACCTTGGCGCGGAATCGGTCCTGGCCACCATCCGCTGACAGCTGATCGACGATCTTGTCGGTCCGCGTGTCCTGCCAGACAATCGCGTTGTACACCGGCTTTCCGCTCCCGCGGTCCCAGACAACCGTCGTCTCGCGTTGATTGGTGATGCCGACTGCGGCGATGTCGCCGATTGCCACCTTGTCGAGCCCGGCCTTCACGACTTCCTGCGTGCGCTGCCAGATCTCGAGCGCGTCGTGTTCCACCCAGCCCGGCTTGGGGAAGATCTGCTCGTGCTCCTTCTGATCGACGGAGACAACCTTGCCGCTGTGATCGAACACCATGAAGCGCGTGCTGGTGGTTCCCTGATCGATCGCTGCTGCGTATTTCGCCATGTTTAACTCCTTTCGCCCGTATCTCGTTCCAACATTGCTCAGCCGATGGGAAGCTGGTGCGCGACGATGGCGCCGAGGATGCCACCGACGATTGGTCCGACAACTGGTATCAAGGCGTACTCCCAGTCGGATGAGCCCTTGCCCGGAATCGGGAGCAGAAAATGGGCGATGCGAGGCATGAGATCGCGGGCAGGGTTGATCGCGTAGCCGGTCGGACCGCCCAACGAGAGGCCGATCGCAAAGACCAGCAGGCCGATGATCAGCGGGGCGAGTCCACCAACCAGGTGATTCCCTCCAGAGGTGATCGCGACGACTCCGAACACGAGCACGAAGGTCCCGATGACCTCGCTGATGAAGTTGAACGCCGGGTTGCGGATCGCCGGGCCCGTGCAGAAGACCGCGAGCTTCAGACCGGGATCCTCGGTTTCCTTCCAGTGGTGGCTGTAATGCGCCCACACCAGGACCGCACCGATGAACGCTCCAACGAGCTCACCGCCGATGTACGACGGAACGTTGGACCAGTTCGTCACGCCGATGACCGCCAACCCGAGTGTCACTGCGGGATTGAGGTGCGCGCCGTCGAACTGACCGACCGCGTACACGGCCATCGCGACGGCCATCGCCCACCCGAACGTGATCACGATCCATCCGCTGTTCTCAGCCTTGGACTTGGACAGCAGCACGCCGGCGACGACGCCGTCCCCCAGAAGGATCAGTAGGCCTGTCCCTATGACCTCCGAGAAAAAGATGTGGTTCGGCATGAGTGCCACCTCCTTGGCTCTTCTACCCCTGATTGGGTGTGGGGACAGTACCCTCGGCCGTAGGGCATTGTCAATCACCTTTGGAAATGGCCCTTTTGCCCTATTAAAGGAATTGCTAGGCTTAGGACCCGTGCCCAAACCGATCCAATCCATCGAGCGAGCGTCAGCTGTCCTCCGGCTGCTCTCCGGGCGCACACGCCGCCTGAGCCTTGCCGAGGTCGCGGGCGAGCTGGGGCTGCCGAAGGGGACCGTCTACGGCATCATGCGCACGCTCCTCTCCGTCGGTTTCGTGGAGCAGGACCCCGAGTTGGGTAAGTACCGCATCGGCGCCGCCCTGCTCCACCTGGGGAGCAGCTACCTCGACGGGAACGAGCTGCGCACGCGAGCGCTCAACTGGGCGGACTGGCTGGCGGCGCGCACCGGCGAGAGCGTGCGTCTCGGCACGCTCCACGACGGTCACGTGCTCCTGGTGCATCACGTGTTCCGCCCTGACAACAGCCCGCAGGTGCTCGAGGTTGGCGCGCTGCTGCCGATACACGCAACCGCGATGGGCAAGGTGTTGCTTGCATACCATCCATACCTGACGGCGGGACTCGGCAACGGAACCCTGCAACGGTTCACCAGCTGCACGATCACCGACCCGAAGCTGCTCGCAGTCGAGCTCGCGCGCGTGCAGGAGCAGGGCTGGGCGTCATCGGTCGAGGAACTGATTGAGGGTGAGACGTCGTGCGCCGCCGCGGTACACGATCGACAGGGTGTCGCAGTCGGTGCCATCGCGATCTCCGGTCCGACGGAACGACTCTGTGATGGCTCGCAGCCGCGTGCTGACCTGGTGTCGTACGTGCGCGAAGGCGCGCGGACGATATCGCGCGACCTGGGAGCAGTTCCGTGGTGATGGTCACGCAGTATCAACCGGTACGAGGAAAACGCTCTTGACACGCAATCTGCTGCGACCCATACTCGCCCCGCGGAGCGAGGGCGGATCCGACGGGGTGATGCAGAGACATATCAGCTGCTCTGAAGCGGCATGGCGATCCGCGTGGAGCTGCAAACGTTGAGCGACAGATTCGTTGCCGCCATCGACCAGGGCACATCGTCCTCGCGATGCCTCGTGTTTGATCATCAGGGTCGCATCGTGTCTGTCAGCCAGAAAGAGCACGAGCAGATATTTCCGCGGCCGGGTTGGGTCGAGCACGATCCTCGCGAGATTCTGCGCAACGTCACCGAAGTGGTGCACGGCGCACTCGATACGGGCGGCCTCGATGTGCGCGACCTCGTCGCGGTCGGCATCGCAAATCAGCGCGAGACCACGGTCGTCTGGGATCCGCACACCGGGGAGCCCGTCCACAACGCCATCGTGTGGCAGGACACGCGGACAGACGCCCTCTGCCGCAAGCTCGGCGCTGAGCACGGTCAGGACCGGTTCCGCGACCGGTGCGGGCTCCCCCTCGCAACCTATTTCTCCGGGCCGAAGGTGAGCTGGCTGCTCGACAGCGCTCCGGGGTTGCGCCGGCGTGCCGAGGAGGGCGAGCTGCTCTTCGGGACCATGGACAGCTGGCTCGTCTGGAACCTCACCGGGCGTCACGTCACCGACGTCACCAACGCGAGTCGAACCATGCTGATGAACCTCGAGACGCTCGACTGGGACGACACGCTGCTCGATGCGATCGGGGTCCCGCGCGCCATGCTGCCGGTCATCCAGCCTTCGTCGAAGATCTATGGCGAGGCCGGCGACTCGCTCGGCGGCGTGCCCATCGCCGCGGCACTCGGCGATCAGCAGGCGGCACTCTTCGGTCAGACGTGCTTTTCGGCAGGCGAGGCCAAATGCACGTACGGGACGGGGAGCTTCCTGCTGCTCAACACCGGGAAGCGGCCGGTGCTGTCGGGGCACGGATTGCTCACGACGGTTGGTTCGAAAATCGGCGATGAGCCCGCGACCTACGCTCTCGAGGGCTCGATCGCCGTCACCGGGGCCCTCGTGCAATGGTTCCGCGACAAGGTCGGCCTGATCGGGAGCGCACCGGAGGTCGAAACGCTCGCGAGGACCGTCGATGACAACGGGGGGATCTACTTCGTGCCGGCGTTCTCCGGCCTGTTCGCCCCGCACTGGCGCGGCGATGCTCGCGGTGTCATCGCCGGCCTCACCGGGTACGTCACGAAGGGACACCTTGCCCGCGCGGTGCTCGAGGCAACCGCATGGCAGACCCGCGAGGTCGTCGACGCGATGAACGCCGATTCCGGCATCGATTTGACTTCGCTCAAAGCCGACGGCGGCATGACCGCGAACAACCTGCTGATGCAATTCCTTGCAGACGTGCTCGGCGTGCCGGTGGTCCGGCCCATCGTTGCCGAGACCGTCTCACTCGGCGCGGCATACGCCGCGGGCCTCGCCGTCGGCTTCTGGGCGGACGTCGAAAGCCTCCGGGCAAACTGGCACAAGGCAGCCGAGTGGATTCCCAACATGGCCGAGAGCGATCGGGAGCGCGGCTACCGCAAGTGGAAGAAGGCCGTCCAGCGTACGCTCGACTGGGTCGACGACGACGACTGAGTCGAGCCCGGCTTAGATGACGAAGCGACGATACCGCCAGAGGTAATCAAGACCGCTCAGGACCGTGGCGATCACCGCGATCCAGATGAACGCAACGGCAGGGAGACTCAGCCACTGATACGGCTGGGCAAGGATGATCAGCAGGATCATGCAGTTCTGGGTCAGCGTCTTCGACTTGCCCCAGGGGGTCGAGCTGACGACAACGCCCTGAGCGGCCGCGACCGACCGCAACCCGGTGATCAGGAACTCGCGGGCGGCCACGACCACCACGACCCACGCCGGCAGCAGCGACTGCGTGGCCAGGATCACGAGCACCGTGATGACCAGCAGCTTGTCGGCAAGCGGATCGAGGAACTTGCCGAGTTCGGTCACGAGGTTGCGGCTTCGCGCGATCCGGCCGTCGAGCGTGTCGGTTGCCGCAGCCGTGACATACGCGACGGCGCTGATCTGGTAATGGTCCGTGAAATCGATCGCCAGAACGGCTCCGATCACCGGCACCAGGAGGATGCGCAGGATCGTCAACTGGTTCGGGATCGTCATGTGCCGGGTCACCGCGTCAGTGTGCATCCCACCCCGTCCAACGCGTCAAAGGCATGGGTTTCGAATTGCATCTAGAATCGCGAGGTGAGCCTCCGGACGATTGCGATTTTGGTGGTCTCCGGATACACGCTCGGGAGTCTCCCATGGGGGTACTGGCTCTCGAGATTCTTCAGCGGGAAGGACATCCGCCAGGTGGGGAGCAGGGGCACCGGCGCGGCGAACGTCTGGCGGCACGCCGGGTTCAAGATGTTCTTCGCCGTCGCCCTGCTGGATATCGGCAAGGGGTCGGCGGCAGCGGCGATCGGCCTGGCGGTCGGCGGGTCTTCGGGTGCAGTGGTTGCGGGGACCGGCGCCCTGCTGGGCCACTGGCGGCCCTTGTTTCTCCGCTTCAGGCGAGGCGGCAAGATCGTGGCCACGACCGTCGGTGTCGTACTGGTGATCGCCCCGCTCGCGTCCGTGGTCATGGCAGTTGTCTGGTGGATGGTGCTGCTCGCCACGCGCTATACGTCTGTGGCGTCGATCGCGGCATCGATTTCGGTCCCGCCGCTTGTCCTCGCGTTCGGGGGCTCGTGGCCCGAGGTGCTCTTCGCGGTCGGTGCCGCGGCCGCGATCATCGTGCTCCACCACGCGAACATCGAGCGGTTGCTCGCCGGTACCGAGAACCGGTTCACGCTTCGCCTGCCGCGGGTGCGCCGGCGGACTCCCGCGCCGGCCGTCGCCACGGATCGCACGCCGAGCGCCCGCTGACGTACGTCAGGTAGCTTTCGGTCAGCTCGTATCGGAGTTTGTGAAGCCGGGGAGCGGCCGCGTGATCAGCCCCTGCTGGAGATACCAGCTGATGGTCCGGCGCATCGTCGTCTCGATGGGGGTGTAGACGAGCCGGAGGTCGCGTGTCGCCTGGGTCCCGTCGTAGGCGGACCCCTCGAGCAGGGTGTGGACCATCTCGCGGCAGAAGCGCGTGTGCTTCCCGCGTGCGCGCGCGACGAGCTCGATGCCGGCAGCCGCCGCCAGAGCGAGCCCCGGTGGGAGGAATCGAGGAGAATCCTCGAGCCCCGTGAGCCTGGACAGGAGCGCAAGGCCGCTGCGCAGTGTCATGGACGCACCGCACAAGAGATATCGCTGACCGGGCACGCCGCGCTCTTCGGCAAGCAGATGGCCCCGGGTGCAGTCGGCGATGTCGATGACGTTGAGTGGCCCGTCGACCGCAGCGGGGAGCTTGCCGTTGAGATAGCCGATCAGCAGCCTCGCCGTCCCGCTGGTTCGTCCTGGACCTTGCACCGATGCAGGGTTGACACACACGACATTGAGCCCCGTGCTCGCCGCGGCCTCCATGACCACCCGCTCGGCCTCGTACTTCGACCGCGCGTAGTTGGAGAGAAACCGGCGCGTGCCGCGCGCACCGGCTTCCCCGTCGTCGGACGCGATATCGAGGGTCGCCGCCGACGATGTGTAGACCAGCCTGTCGCACGCCGGCTGCAGCGGCGGCGAGGACCACCTCCCGCGAGCCGGCGACGTTGACCTCGAACATCGGGCGCGGATCCGCCAGGCAGAACGCGTTCACGCCGGCGGCGTGGTAGACGACATCGCACCCAGCGAAACCCGCCTCGAGCGAAGCCCGGTCGCGGAGGTCGCCTCGCACCGGTTCGGCCCCGAGTGCCGCGAGCCGCTGGGCGGTAGCGTCGGAGCGGGCGAGGGCTCGGACGGAACGTCCCCTGGCGGCCAGCTCCTCGACGATCGCCCTCCCGAGGAAGCCGCTCGCACCCGTCACAAACGCTCTGCCGGCCATCCACGCGGAGCCTACGCCGTCGCCTCGAGCGGCCACTCTGCCGGACCGCAAACCGACCTCAGGACACTGGGTCGGACCATCTCAAGAAAACCATTGACATCACCCTCGCCAAAAGAGTAATTTCCGACCAACGTTCGATAATGTCGAATAACAGGAGTGTCGAGCCATGGCCACAGCCACCAGGCGCATGCGGAAAATCATCAACGAGCCGGACCAGGTGGTCAAAGAATCGCTGGCCGGGCTCGCGGCCTCGGTACCCGACGTGCTCCGGTATGACGTCGCGAACCAGATCCTGGTTCGCGCGGATGCGCCGGTCAAGGGCAAGGTCGCGCTGATCTCTGGCGGCGGATCCGGGCACGAGCCCCTCCATGGTGGCTTCGTCGGCGTCGGCATGCTCGATGCGGCGTGCCCCGGCGAGGTCTTCACGTCGCCTGTCCCCGATCAGATGCTCGCCGCCACCAAGGCTGTGGACGGTGGTGCCGGCGTCATCCACATCGTCAAGAACTACACGGGTGACGTCCTCAACTTCAAGATGGCGGCCGACGAGGCTGCCGACGACGGGATCAAGGTCGAAGCGATCGTGATCGACGACGATGTCGCCGTTCAGGACTCGCTGTACACCGCAGGTCGTCGTGGCGTCGGCGCGACGGTGCTCGCCGAGAAGATCGGCGGCGCAGCCGCGGAGCGCGGCGACCCGCTCGAGGCCGTCGTGAACGTCATCCGTCACGTCAACGAACGCGGGCGCTCGTTCGGCATCGCGCTGTCGTCCTGCATCCCTCCGGCTTCGGGCAAGCCGATCTTCGACCTCCCAGAGGGTGAGATGGAAGTGGGCATCGGCATTCATGGAGAGCCGGGCCGCCGTCGCGCGCCACTCGGCAGCGCGGCTGAGATCGCCGACATCATGGTCGAGGCGGTCACCTCCGACCTTGCTGCCAAGCCTGGCTCAAACGTCCTCGCCTTCGTCAACGGAATGGGCGGCACGCCGCTGCTCGAGCTCTACCTGCTCTACGGCGAAGTGGAGAAGCGTCTGCGCGCCGCAGGACTGACTCCGGTGCGCAATCTCGTCGGCAGTTACATCACGTCACTCGAGATGGCGGGTGCGTCGTTGACGGTCCTCGAGCTTGACGATCAGCTCACCGCGCTCTGGGACGCGCCCGTGCATACTGCGGCACTTCGCTGGGGAGGCTGATGCTATCGTGGCGGTCGCTATAGCAATGGACGCGCAGACCGTCACCGCATGGATGAACGAGATCGCCGCATCGGTCCGCGCCGAGCGGGACTACCTGGTCCAGCTCGACGCGGCGATCGGCGATGGTGACCATGGCATCAACCTGAATCGTGGATTCGACGCCGTTGTGCTGGCGTTGAGCACCGAACCGGACGGCACACCGGGCAAGCTGCTGGTCCTCTCGGGGAAAACGCTCGTGTCCACCGTCGGGGGAGCCAGCGGTCCACTCTGGGGGTCGGCGCTGCGCAAGGCGGGGCGTGCCCTGGGAGACGAGCCGACCTTCGACCTTGCGCAACTGGTGGAGGCGATGGCCGCGGCGTTGGCGTCGATTCAAGACCTGGGGGCGGCGGTGCCGGGTGACAAGACCATGGTTGACGCGCTGGAGCCGGCGGTGGCCTCGATGCGAGCGGGGCTCGCGCGGGGAGCGTCGAGCGGGGAGATGCTGCGCTCGGCTTCGGAGGCGGCGGAGGCAGGCATGCGTGCCACCATCCCCATGCAGGCGCGCAAGGGTCGCGCGTCGTACCTCGGGGAACGCTCCATTGGCCATCAGGATCCCGGAGCGACCTCGACCGCCATGATCATTCGCGCCCTGGAACGGACGGTAGCGAGCACTCCTTAAATGACCGAGCGAGTGCTCGCTGGCGTTCCGGCGTCACCGGGGACAGCGTTCGGAGAGGTCCGGCACCTGGATGCCGGCGACGAGATCGACGCAAGCGTGCTCGACGAGGCGGCTCGGCCCGCAGCGGCGCAACGTGCGCTGTCGGCGCTGGCCCGATCGGCACACGAGCTCGAGGAGCTCGTGGCGACTCTTCGAGCTGAGGGCCGGTCGGAGGAGGCGGACATCCTGGATGCCGGGATGATGATGGCGGCGGACCCGGTGCTCGTCGAGGCGGTGGAGAGGGCCGTGCTCACGCGGGGACTCCCTGCCGCCAGCGCGATTCGTGTCGAGGTTGAGGCGATCGCTGCGCAGCTGGACTTGATTGGGGATCCTGAGCTTGCGGCCAGGGCAGCCGATGTCAGGAGCCTCGCTCGGCGTGCGTCGCGGCTCGCGAGCGAAGACGCGGTGCCGTCCGATCGGAGGATGGACGGAGACGCGATTCTGGTCGCGTCCGACCTCGGGCCGGCAGACGTGATCGAGCTCGACGGCGACGTGCGCGCCATCGCCCTGGCGGTCGGAGGCGTCACCGGGCACGCCGCCATCGTTGCGCGCGGCCTGGGTCTTCCAATGGTCGTCGGCCTGGGACGCGACCTCCTCTCACTGGGAGAGGGTGAGCTCTGCATCGTCGACGGGGACCGGAGCGTGGTCATCGCATCGCCGGATCAGGACCACGTGGACACGGTGCGCCGGGCGATGGTGGCCGCCCGCGAGTTCGCGAGCTCGGGCCATGTCGGCTCGAACCCTCCCGACAGTTACCCGCGACGGCCACGCGATTCGCGTCCTCGCCAACGCCGCCACCCCGGCGGAAGTGCGCGCGGCGCTGGAGGCGGGAGCTGACGGTGTCGGCCTCCTGCGCACCGAGCTTGCGTTCCTGGAGGCGCAGCACTGGCCGACCGTCGCCGAACACCGCCGGTCACTCAACCCCACGCTGTCCCAGCTCAAAGGGCTCACCGCGACGGTTCGCCTCCTGGACTTCGGCGGCGACAAGACGCCCCCCTTTCTTAAAGGAGTCTACGGACGTGGGGTCGAGCTGCTTCTGGACGACCCAGACGCGCTCACGTGGCAGCTGGAGGCGATCCTCGAGACGGGCGACGCGACCGAGCTCCGCATCCTGATACCGATGGTGACCGAGCCCGGTCAGGTGCGAGCCGTACGAGCCGCCATCGAAGCGATCGCTGCTCGCAGAGGAAACCGTGTGCCACTCGTCGCCGCGATGGTCGAGGTTCCGGCAGCCGCGGCGATGGCGGACCGCATTGCTCCCGAGGTGGGCATGTTCAGCATCGGCACCAACGACCTGACCAGCTTCCAGCTCGGCATCGACCGCACCCGGCCTGGTGGCTCGCCGGCACACCATCCGGCGGTGCTCCGGCTGGTCGCCGACACCGTTGACGCCGCTCGGGCCGCCGGCATTCCCGTCGAGGTCTGCGGCGAGGCGGCATCGAATCCGCTGGTGATGCCGCTCCTGGTCGGGCTGGGCGTCGACGAGCTCAGCGTCGGCGCTGCCGCGGTGGCGCGGGTCCGAGCATGGGTCCGCGCGCTGGACCACGGTGAGGCGTCGCGAATCGCACGCCGCGCGATCCACGCGGAGTCCGCAGCCGAGGTCGAGTCGCTGGAGCGCCCGCTGCGGCTGCTACTCGACGACGCCGGCTAGACACTCCGCGAGCGCGTCCAGTGCAGCGGTGGCGTCGTCGCCGTCGGCGCGCACCATCAGCACCGTGCCGGCGGTGGCGCCGAGCCCGAGGACGCTGAGGATGCTCTTGGCGTCGGCCTCACGCCCGTTGGCTGCGACGACGATCTTCGCCTGGAAGCGCATCGCGGTGCGGACGAACAGGGCTGCGGGACGAGCGTGGAGGGCGACCCCATCCGGCAGCGTCATGGTTGCCTCAGAGCTTGCGAGCATCGCGCGCCTCCTCGGCTGCCCGGGCCACCTCATCCAGCGGCGCTCCTGACGACGCAACCACCGCCGCCGCAACCGCGCCTTCAACAAAGGGAGCGTCGACAAGGCGGACGTGGCCGTTGCCGTTTCCGTCAAGCACGTCGCGCACCGTGAGAATCGCGCTGCCCAGGTCGCAGAGCAGCAGCACGCCGTCACCCTGATCGGCTCGTTCGATCGCCGCGCGAACGAGTGTGTCTGACGTGCCGAGACCGCCGTTATGATCACCACCGGCCGGCTCGATGTGCACGTCCGGTCCCGCCATCTGACCGGCGAGAAGGGTCAGCCCCGCAGCCAACTGGGGGCTATGTGAGACCAGCACAATCCCGACGGCCACGACTTCCCTCGCTGTCACGCGGTCGGCTCAGAATTCCGACTAGTCTACATCCTCGACCATAATTCAGCAATGCCGAATAGCCGGCGACCGACGAGCATCCAGTCCGTCGATCGCGCTGCCGCAATTCTCAAAGCGCTCGCGGGCGGCCCCGGGAGGTTGGGCGTCAGCGAGCTTGCGGACCGCCTCGGCCTCGCGCGGCCGACGGTGCATGGACTCCTGCAGACCCTGCTCGCGCAGGGATTCGTCGAGCAGGACCGGGTTTCAGAGAAGTACCAGCTGGGGGCCGGCCTCCTCCAGCTGGGCTACTCGTATCTCGACGTCAACGAGTTGCGATCGCGCTCGATCACATATGCCGCCCAGCTTGCTGTGCGCACGAAGTTCGCGGTCCGAGTTCGGGGTGATGCACGGCCCGACGGCCGTGGTCGTGCATCACGTGTTCCGTCCCGACGCAACCCTGCAGATACTCGAGGTGGGTTCACAGCTCCCGCTCCACGCCAGCGCTCTCGGCAAGGCGCTCCTCGCATTCGCGCCGAGCGACATCATCGACAACCTGCTGTCGGCGCCCCTGGAGCGGTTGACGAAACGCACGCCGAATGCCGCGGCACTGCGCATCCAGCTCAACACCATCCGTCTCCAGGCGATCGCCACCGAGCGCGACGAGGCGGTGCTCGGCGAGTCCAGCATCGCCGCGCCGATTTTCGATCGCGGTAACAACGCTGTCGGCGCCATCGCGGTCGTCGGCGACAGCGAGCGTGTGTACCCGCGTGGGCCGGCTCACGGGCTCTCGATGGCGGTGGTCGAGGCTGCGCGAGGGATATCGCGAGAGCTCGGCGCCGCACGCTGGCCGTTCGCCGGGTAGCCGAAAATATGGGGGTGCATCGGCTGTAGCATCTGTCGCCGTGACGAGTGACGGAGGCCGGGTCGATGCGACATTCGTCGGGCGACGGCACGAGCTGACCAGCCTGCTCGCGCAAGCGGCTGAGGTGCGCGCCGGGCATCCACGCGTCGCCCTGCTCACCGGCGAGCCTGGAATCGGCAAGACCGCGCTCGCGCATCGCTTCGTCAGCCAGGCCGACGGGTTTCAACTCTGGGAGGCCAGCGGAGAGGAGGCGGAGCAACTGCTCACCTTTGGTGTCATCGAGCAGCTGGTCCGCGCCGCCCCCTTCACGGGAGGAGGGGCGCTGGCGGATCTCGGTAATCGAACCGATGAGACTCGCGACCCAATCTGGGTTGGCGCGGGTCTTCTCGAGCTCCTGGGAGAGATGCAGGAGGCTGGGCCGGTGCTGCTGCTGATCGACGACGCCCAGTGGGCGGATCGACCGTCGTTGCAGTCGCTGGTGTTCGCGCTCCGGCGACTGCAAGCCGACCGGGTGCTCGCGCTCATGGTCTCGCGGAGCGGCTCTCCCCGCGGTCACCTTGCCGGCTTCCACCGCCTCGTCGAGCACGGGCACGGGGCATGGATCCGCGTCCGCGGTCTCGATGCGGCGTCGATCCGCGACCTGGGTGTCTCGATGGGGGTCGATCACCTTTCATCTCGGGCCGCGGACCGGATTCGAGCCCACACCGGCGGCAATCCGCTGCACGCGACGGCGATCTTTGACGAGATCTTCCCCGCGACACTGAAAGAGCCATCGGATCTACCTCTGCCGTCAACCGCCGATTTCGCCGCGCTGGTGCGATCCCGCCTCGACGCGTGCACCCCTGAGGCTCGGCGGTTGGTGGGCGCGGCCTCCGTGCTCGGCCTCTCCTGCCGTCTGGCCATCGCTGGCCGGCTCGCCGAGCTCGGGGAGATGCTCGTTCCGCTCGAGCGCGCGATGTCTGCCCACCTGCTCGAGGAGCGCGGGGCCCCCGCGGACCGGCTGATCGCCTTCCCTCACCCGCTCGTGCAGGCCGCCGCGTATCACTCGCTTGGTCCGGCGCATCGCGCCGAGCTCCACCAACGAGCGGCCACCCTGGTCGCCGACGAGGCGTCATCGCTCCGGCATCGCGTCGCCGCCGCGCGTGGAGCGGATCCCCAGCTCGCAGCCGACCTGATCATCTTTGGCATCGAGGTCTCGCGTCGCGGCTCGTGGGACGCGGCCGCAGACGCGATGCTCTCCGCGAGCCGGCTCACCGCCGACGGACCCGAGCGGGATCAACGGATGCTCATGGCGGCTGAGTACATGCTCCTCGGCGGTGCGGTTGACGACGTCACCTCGCTCGTCGGCGAGATCGAGATGCAGGCACGCACGGCGCGCCGCGGCTTCGTGCTCGGCAGCCTGGCGATGACCAGCGGGCACTACGACAAGGCAGAGGACCTGCTCACCGCTGCATACGAAGACTGCGACGCGGTTCGCGATCACCCTCTCGCCGAGGAGATCGCGGCACAGCTCGCCCGGGTGCATATGGGCCGCGGACACGGCCCCGCCGCTGCGCTCTGGGCGACCAGGTCGCTGGACGCGCGGCGTGCCCCGTCGCCAGTGTCCAACTCACTGTCGGTTCTTGCAATCGGATTGCTCTTTGCCGGTCGCGCTCCGGAGGCGGGCGCGGCCGTCGTCGAACTGCCCGAGGCCGGCTCCCTCGACGATGACTCGTCGCTCGACGGCTTCATCGGGCGCGGCTACGTGCGCCTGGTCACCGATGACCCGGCCGCTGCGCGCGAAGACCTGGCGCCGGTGGCCGATCGGCTCCGGCGGCGCGGACCGGCGCATCAGACCATCGAGGCCCTCACCATGCTCGCGACCGCCGAGTACCGGATCGGCGCCTGGGACGACGCGTCGGTCCATGGGCAACTGGCGGCCTCACTTGCGGAGGACGCCGACCAGACCTGGCTGCTGGCGGGGGCCCATGCAACCGCGTGCGCCCCACTCGCGGGCCGTGGCGACTGGGAGGCGGCCACCGCTCACGCCGAGGCATCGCGGCGCGCCGCCGATGTCATCGGCGCCGAGTTTGCCGGCGTCGCTCAGGCGGCGATGGCTGCCGCGCTCATCGCCCGCGCACGGGGCGACCATGAGTCAGTTATCCACGCGCTCGAGCCTCTGCTCCCGCTCGCCGATCTCGGCGGCATCAGCGAACCGGGCATCCTGGACTGGCCGATCCTTCACGCCGAGGCGCTGGTCGGTCTCAACCGTCTCCGCGACGCCGAGACGGTGGTGTCGCGTTTCTCGCGCCTGGCCCGCGATCGCGACCGGGCGCAGTCGATCGCCGGCGCCGACCGGATTCGCGCGATGCTCGACGCGGCGCTCGGGAGGGCCGACGACGCGGAGGTCTCGTTCGTGTCGAGCCTTGCCGTGCTCGACACGGTGCACCTGCCCTTCGAGCGTGCCTTAACCGAGCTCGAGTACGGGCGTTTCCTCATCCGGGAGGGGTTCAATCGCGCCGCCGCCTGGCAGCTCGAGGTGGCTCGGGAACGCCTCGCAGATCTCGACGCCCGCCCCTTCCTGACCCAGTGCGTCGCCGCCCTGGCGCGCTGCGGCATCGCGACCGCGACCGAGGGCGGCCATGCGCGGTGGCGCCTGACGCCCCACGAGGTGTCGGTCGCGGGCTGGTATCAACAGGGAGGACGAACCGCCAGGTCGCGGACGAGCTGGTCGTCAGCATCAAGACCGTCGAATATCACCTCGCCAACGTGTACGGGAAGCTGGGGATCCGCTCCCGGCACGAGCTGGTTCCGATCTTCGGACCGGACGACGCCACCCACCAGCGGGTCGTTGCCACCGCACCCAAGGGTTACCTGACCGAAAAGACTAGGGTCGCACCCTGGGGAAAACCGGGGACATGAACCGTAGAGTCGAGTCAGGTGTCGAGTATGAGGAGCCGGCATGAGCGGGGACTACAGGCCTGATCGTCCGGCCGCGTTGACGGTCGGGCTGCTGCGCCCCTGCATCCTCGCCCATCTCCTGGGTGGCGAAACCATATATGGCTACGAGTTGCATCACTGGCTGCTCGGTATCGGCGTCGAATGCGACCTCGGGACGGTGTATCGGTCGCTCAACACCATGGAGGCCGATGGGCTCCTCCGATCGACCTGGGAGCGAACGGCGGGCGGACGAAGTCGCAGGCGTTACGAGCTCAGCGAGCACGGCCTCGACATGATCGATGCCTACGTGGCCCCGGTGGAGCAGGTCCGTGCTGTCGCGAGTGAATTCCTCGAGATGCGCAAGGCTGGCCACGTCGGTTCCGCGGTGGATCCGGGAGCACAGCGCCGGCGCGGTGCGCTGCCGCTTCCGACGACCGACGGTGCCATCCCGCTGTCAATACCCGCGCGACGCGGATAGGTGCGAAAGACACGGATTGACTGGCCCTGTCCATGTGGCCACAGTCCGATCAACGAGGCGGGCATAGCGTCGGTGTGATCCGCCCTCAGTAGCCGTTGCCAACGCTCACAAAGGAGGCGGTTGGATGGCCACGGACACCGTGCCGTACGGGCGCAAGACCCAGAGAGAATCGCCGGTCTCGGATCTCCACATCGTGTGGGTGACGGCCGGACTCGGCTGCGACGGTGACTCGGTATCGATCACCGCAGCAACCCAGCCCAGCATCGAGGATGTCCTCCTCGGAGCGATCCCGGGTTTGCCCAAGGTCCACCTCTACAACCCGGTTCTTGCGTACGAGAACGGCGAGGAATTCATCAAGTCGTGGCATGCCGCCGCGAACGGTGACCTCGATCCATTCGTTCTCGTGATCGAGGGCTCGATCCCCAACGAGACCATCAAGAAAGAGGGGTACTGGGCGGCGGTCGGCACCGACGCGGCGACCGGGCAACCGATCACCACGTGCGAGTGGATCGATCGCCTGGCTCCGCGGGCGCTCGCTGTCGTGGCATGCGGCACGTGCGCGACCTACGGCGGCATCCACGCCATGCAGGGCAACCCGACCGGCGCCATGGGCCTTGCCGACTACCTCGGCTGGGACTGGAAGTCGAAGGCGGGACTGCCCATCGTCAACGTGCCCGGATGCCCGGTGCAGCCGGACAACTTCATGGAGACGGTGCTGTACCTGCTCTACATGGTGGCTGGGCTGGCGCCGATCATCCCGCTCGACGATCAGCTGCGCCCGACATGGCTGTTCGGCGACACGGTGCACGACGGCTGCGACCGCGCTGCTTCCTACGAGCAGGGCGACTTTGCCGCCGACTACAACTCGCCGCGCTGCCTGGTCAAGCTCGGCTGCTGGGGACCGGTGGTCAACTGCAACGTCCCCAAGCGCGGCTGGATGGCAGGCATCGGCGGCTGTCCGAACGTGGGCGGCATCTGCATCGGCTGCACCATGCCGGGATTCCCCGACAAGTTCATGCCGTTCATGGACGAGCCGCCGGGAGCGCATCTCTCGACTGGCGTGATCGGTGTGTACGGCACCGCGATCCGCGCACTGCGCAAGGTCACCAACACGACTGTCAACAAAGAGCCCAGATGGCGGCACACGCGGCCCGAGCTCACCACCGGCTACCGGCCGACCACGTACTGAGGAGAACTGAGTCATGACAGTGGTCGAGAAGGACCCCACCAGGACCAATGCCCCGGTTCTCACCGAAGTCTCCTGGGATCCGATCACCAGGATCGTGGGAAGCCTCGGCATCTTCACCAAGATCGACTTCGCCAATCGTGTCGTCGCCGACTGCCGGAGCACGTCGTCGATCTTCCGCGGCTACAGCATCTTCATGAAGGGCAAGGACCCTCGGGACGCGCACTTCATCACCAGCCGGATCTGCGGCATCTGCGGCGATAACCACGCCACCTGCGCGACGTATGCGCAGAACATGGCATTCGGTATCCGGCCCCCGGCCATGGCCGAGTGGATCGTCAACCTCGGCGAGGCAGCCGAGTACATGTTCGACCACAACATCTTCCAGGACAACCTGCTCATGGTCGACTTCTGCGAGCAGATGGTTAAGGAGACCAACCCGTCGGTTCTGGCCCGCGCCGAGAACACGCCGGCGCCGCACGCATCCGACCACGGCTACCGGACGATCGCGGAGATCATGCGTGCGTTGAACCCCTTCACGGGGGAGTTCTACCGCGAGACGCTCCACGTGAGCCGGTACACGCGTGAGATGTTCTGCCTGATGGAGGGACGCCACGTTCATCCATCGACGCTCTACCCGGGTGGTGTCGGCACGGTGCCGACCGTCCAGCTCTTCTCGGACTACCTCGTCCGCCTGATGCGCTATGTGGAGTTCATGAAGAAGGTCGTCCCGCTGCACGACGACATCTTCGATTTCTTCTACGAGGCGCTCCCAGGCTACGAGGAGGTCGGTCGCCGGCGCATGGACACCGTGTGCTGGGGTTCGTTCAACGATCCCGACGAGTGCGACTACACCTACCGGCACATGACCAATTGGGGCCGGTCGATGTTTGTGACCCCGGGCGTCGTCGTCGACGGCAAGCTCGTGACCACCGACCTCGTCGAGATCAACCGCAACATCCGCATCCTGCTCGGCCATTCGTTCTACGAGGACTGGGTGGACGACGGCGAAGTCTTCGTCGAGAAGGACCCGCTCGGACATCCGATCGACAAGCGTCATCCGTGGAACCAGACCACCATTCCCAAGCCGGGGAAGCGCGACTTCGACAAGAACTACAGCTGGGTCATGTGCCCCCGCTACCTGCACGAAGGCGAGCACCTCGCAATGGACACCGGCGGCGGCGCCTTCGCCCGTCTGCTGGCGACCTCGCTCGCGGGCATCGTCGACATCGGCTACATCAAGGCGACCGGCACCAGCACCAAGATCTACCTGCCCAAGACGGCGTCAAAGCCAGAGGTGGAGTTCGAGTGGAAGGTTCCGAAGTGGAGCAACGCCATCGAGCGCGACCGGGCGCGGACCTACTTCCAGGCGTACGCCGCCGGCGCCGCGCTGCACTTCCTCGACAAGGCGTTCGCGGAGTTGAACGCCGGACGCACCGACACCTTCACGCCGTTCACGGTGCCCGATGAGGCGATCGGCTGCGGTTTCCACGAGGCCGTGCGCGGCGTGCTCTCGCACCACGTCGTGATCCGCGACGGGAAGATCGCCAACTACCACCCGTACCCGCCGACGCCTTGGAACGCGACGCCGCGCGACATGTACGGCACCCCGGGACCCTATGAAGACTCCGTGCAGAACACGCCGATCTTCGAGGAGAACGGGCCGGACAACTTCAAAGGCATCGACATCATGCGCGCCGTGCGAAGCTTCGATCCCTGCCTGCCGTGCGGTGTGCACATGTATCTCGGCAACGGCAAGGTGCTGGAGACTCGGCACTCGCCGAACTTCGGCCCGCAACCATGAATGGCAGCGCAAGCTCGTATTCTTGAGGAGCGCGAGCTCCAGAAACGTCTCGCCCACGTCGACGCTCTGGTCGGGGAGCTGCAACAGCTCCCCGACCCTGCGTCACGAGCGCTGGTCGAGGAATTGCTCTCCACCGTGCTCGACCTGCACGGTGAGGCGCTCTCAAGGATGCTCGAGGCCCTGGGTCCTCGTGGTGAGCCCGCCGCTGATCGCCTGCTCGAGGTGATGGCCGAGGACGACCTGATTCGCGGGGTGCTGCTCCTCCACGGGCTGCATCCGATGAACCTGCGCAGCCGGGTCGAGGGCGCGCTCGAGTCGGTGCGGCCGTACATGAAAACGCACGGCGGTGGCGTCGAGTTGATCGATGTCGCGGGCGACATCGTGCGCATCCGTTTGGAGGGTCACTGCCAGGGCTGCCCGTCATCGGCGGTGACCCTCAAACTGGCGGTGGAAAAGGCAATCTACGAGGCGGCGCCCGACGTGTCCGCCATCGAGGTCGTGGAGCCCGACGATGCTCCGGCATCCGGTCCGCCCCAGATCGCCGGGCTGGTATCGCTGCCGATGGCGAGCGCGGCGCGACCAGCGCCGCGTCGCAGCGTCGCGCTGTCAGGTGAGTGGATCACGCTCGCTGCGCGCGCAACGCACATCGAGAATGGCAGTGTTCTGAATACCGCCGCGGACGGCGAATCGGTCGTGATCGCTCGCGCGGGCAACGTCTTCTACGCCTATGTCGCTGCCTGCCCCGCGTGTGAGGGTCGCATGGAGGGCGCAACCCTGGACGGCGCGGTCCTGGTCTGCGACCGTTGTGCCGCTCGATACGACATCCGCCGCGCAGGCGCGGGCGTTGGCACGGACTTCCGAATGGAACCCCTGCCACTCCTCGAGGAGTCCGGTGTGCTCCGCATCGCGATCCCCGCGCGGCTGACATGAGCACGTCTGCTCGGCTCTCAGGGCTCCGAGGACTCATCCGCGAGCGCGTGCCCGCGGAACGTTGCGAGCTCTGCAGTGCCGAGCTGTCGCCGCATCCACACCACGAGCATCTCTTCGAACCGACGACGCGGCAGATCAAGTGCAGCTGCACGCCGTGCGCGATTCTTTTCCCTGCAGAGGCCGAGAAGCGCTACCGACGAGTTTCTCGGCGGCTGCTTTATCTCGACGACTTCGCGATGAACGACATGCAGTGGGAGTCGCTCGCGATCCCCGTAAACATGGCATTTCTGCACACGACCACGAACGCGGGTGGCGTTCGCGCGTTCTACCCCAGTCCGGCCGGAGCGACCGAATCGATGCTCAGCCTCGAGGGCTGGGACCAGTTGGTCGCCGACAACCCGGTGCTGGGGGAGTTGGAGCCGGAGGTCGAGGCGTTGCTCATCAACCGCGTCGGCGGCGCGCGTGATCACTACATCGCGCCGATCGACCGCTGCTTCGAACTCGTCGGTCTCATCCGCATCAGCTGGCGCGGTCTCAGTGGCGGCCAGGAGGTGTGGGAGCGGATCGACACCTTCTTTGCTGACCTTCGAGGCGCGGCGCGCGTCAAGGCTCGGGCTCATGCCTGACCTGGACCTCGAGGTGGTCTCCGCAGGGGCGGAGCCCGACACGCTGATTCCGATCCTCAACTTCCGCGTGAGGATCAGCGAGCGCGAGGGGCACCGTGTCGACGCCATCTCGCTGCGCTGCCAGATCATGGTGCAGGCCACGCGCAGGACCTACGCATCCGGCGAGCAGGAGGCCCTGCTCGATCTCTTCGGCCCGCCGTCGCGATGGGGGACGACGCTGAAGACGATGCTCTGGACGCACGCCAGCGTCGATGTCGCCGGCTTCACGGACACCACCGAGGCGATCGTGCCAGTGGCGTGCACCCACGACCTGACCATCACCGCGGGCAAGTACTTCTTCGCGCTCGAGACCGGCGACGTCCCGTTGATGTTCCAGTTCAGTGGCACCATCTTCTGGCGCGATGACGAAGGGAGCCTGCAGGTCGCGCCCATCTCCTGGTCCAAGGAATCGGCCTTCCGTCTCCCGGTCGCCACCTGGCGCGCCCTGATGGAGGCGCACGACCCGGACAGCGCGTGGCTCTGCCTGCGTCGCGACACGGTTGATCGCCTGAACCGCTACAAGGCGCATTCGGGCGTGCCCGGGTGGGACGAGGCGCTGGGCCGTCTCCTCGCCGCTGCGGATGGCGAGACCGGTGTGCCCGGAGTGCCGGCGTGAGCACCAGGATGGTCGACCGTCTGGTCGCCGCCACGCTCTACGAGGGCTACATCCTCTATCCGTACCGGCCTTCGTCAGTCAAGAACCAGGTGCGCTGGACGTTCGGCGGGGTGCATCCTCGCGCCTGGAGCGAGGCGTCGGCCGGCACCGATCCGTGGTTCGCGCAGACCGAGTGCCTGCTCCGGGGCGATGACGCAGCCGCAGTCACGGTGCATGTTCGGTTCCTGCAGTTGGTGACAAGAACTGTTGCGAGACTCGATCCGCCGAGCCCGGTGCTCAACGGCGAGGCGGTCGCGCGGCTCGAGGACGTCGAACAGCTGCGTGTCGGCGGGATCAAGCACCGGGGGTGGGAGGAGGCGACGGAGATCGACATCGACTGCGGTAGCCACGACGTGGCGTCGTTGATGCACGGCGAGGTCGTGCTGGAGCGCTCGTATGTGGATCACTGCGATGTCGAACCCCTGCACGACGAAGCTGGGCTGGTGGTCGGCGCGCTGATCCGCGATACCGAGCCGCTCGACGTCGAGGTCAGTCTCGAGGCATATCGAGTGAGTGCCGATCTCACCAGGGTGCGCGTCGTGGTGCGCAACGGCAGCGCATTCAATCTCACGGGGGAACGCGATCGAGAACGCGCTCTTCGCCGCTCGCTGGTCTCGACGCACGCGATCCTGACGGTGGACGGCGGCGAGTGGCTGTCCCTCGCGGATCCGCCGGCCGACGCGGCTGACGCGGCTGCGGCCTGCCGTAACACCGGCTTGTGGCCGGTCCTGGTGGGAGATCCG
Source organism: Candidatus Dormiibacterota bacterium (assembly GCA_963756075.1). Lineage (GTDB taxonomy): Bacteria > Chloroflexota > Dormibacteria > Aeolococcales > Aeolococcaceae > Palsa-851. Next base: position 304,709 of record CAVWMH010000007.1, read on the forward strand.
GGAACGTCGGACACGGTGCTGGCGTCGCCGATCATCCTCGAGGACCACCCCGAGATCGCCCCTGAATCGTCCGGCGATCTGTTCGACGCGACCGAGATCGACGAGATCCTGAGTCTGCGAATCCTCTCGCTCACGGAGGACGAGAAGGCAGAGATGCGTGCTGCAGACCCACGCAGCCGCGCGTTGCTGGATCGCACCGAAGCGCTGACCGGCGACGATCTCATGCGACTGCACGGCACGCATCCGTGAGGTCCGGCCCGTGATCGGAGAACGGCGATGACCAGCTTCGACCTCGGAGCCTGGGATCCGGCCGGATCCGGTGGCACCACCGAATCGGTGCGCTGGGGTGACGGGAGGCTGCGTCGCGGCGACCGAGTCCGCATCCAGCCGCGCGGCCGAGCCGACATCATGGACATCGCCCTGCGCGGCCGGACCGCCGTCGTCGAATCGATCGAGCGTGACTACGAGGACGTCATCCACGTCGCGCTCCTTGTCGACGATGACCCGGGCAAGGACCTCGGCGAACTGCGTCAGCCGGGGCACCGCTTCTTCTACGCCCTCGATGACCTCGAGCGCGTGGAACCAACCGAGGAGCAGCAGTGAGCGAGGGCACGATCCTCGTTGCCGGAATCGGCAACATCTTTCTCGGCGACGACGGCTTTGGCGTCGAGGTCGCGCGCCAGTTGGCCTCGCGACAGCAGCCGGAGACAGTCCGTGTCGCTGATTACGGCATTCGCGGCTTCGACCTGGCGTTCGCGCTGCTCGACGAACCGGCTGCGACCATCCTCGTCGATGCGATGCCCCGTGGCGAGCAGCCTGGCACCGTCTACGTCCTCGAGCCGGACCTGGACGGTGACACCACGGCGGCGGGTCCGGACCATTCCGAGGGATCGTTCCAGGGGCATGCGATGACACCCGATTCGGTGTTCGCACTGGTGCGCACCCTCGGCGGGCATCCGCGCAACGTCACCATCGTGGGCTGTGAGCCGCTCACCTTTGGACCCGAGAACGAGGGCTGCATGGGATTGAGCGAACCGGTCGCGAATGCAATCCCCGAGGCGGTGACGATCGTCGAGCAGCTGCTGGCTCGCCTCGTCCCGACCGCGAGCGCGCCCTGATGCACGAACTCGGGCTCGCCGAAGGCATCATGACGGTCGCCATCGACATGGCGGATGGACGCACGGTGAACCGCATCGCAGTTCGCATCGGCGAGGAGCAGCGCATCGTTCCCGACAGCCTCGAGTTCGGCTTCCAACTGCTCGCGGAAGGCACCAACTGCGCAGGCGCGGCGCTGGAATGCCTGCCGGTTCCCGGGATCGAGGTGCTCGTCGACGAGGTTGAGCTCGCGGGCGACCCACCGACTGTCCTCCGCAGGCCCGGCGCGCCAGTCGTCGAGCCGCCGCACGTCCACGCACATGCAGGCCACAACGGCGTCAGCACGACGCCACCACCATCAGCGCCAACACAAGGAGGTACTTAGGTGTCGCTCATGCTCGGCGGTCAGAAGAGCGCTCTGCGCACGCTCGCGCAGTGGCTGGTGCTCGGTGCCATCGTCGGCGCCGTGCTCAACTCGAAAGACATTCAGCGGTATCTCAAGATCCGGTCGATGTAGGAAGGCGAGCCAGCGTCGTGCCCCGTTTTCAGGTCAACACAGCCAAGACGACGGTCCAGGTCGGACTTCGTGTCAACCTGCACCCGTCCCATATCACTGCGAACGCGCTCAGCGGGTACATCGAATGCGAGGTCGATGAGCACGGTAAGCCGCGCCTCGATCAGCCGTACACCGCTGAGCTGTCGTTGCCTGTTGAGGCGATCAAATCGGGGAACGGCATACAGGATCGCGAGATGCGCCGGCGTTTTGATGTCTCGCATTACCCGGCGATCACCGCGATCGTGACTCATGGCGAGCCGCTCGAGGGCGAGGGCAGGTATCGCGCCGCTGCGCAACTCACCATGCACGGACAGACACGCGAGATCTCCGGCGATGTGCAGCTCGGTGTCGACGGAACAACCATGACCATCGATGGGCAGCAGGTGATCAACGTCAAGGACTTCGGCATCGATCCGCCGCGTCTGATCATCCTGAAGGTGGAGCCCGAGGTGGACCTGCAGGTTCACATCGTGGCGGAACGGCAGTCATAGCGTTAACGGCACTTGGAGTGGAATGCAAATGCTTGAGAAGCTCGTGATCTTCGGGATCGGGTACGTGCTCGGGACCAGGGCAGGCAAGGAGCGTTTCGACGAGTTGGTCGAAGCGGCCAAGAAGTTCGCCGCACGCGACGAGGTGCAGATGGCGGTGAGCCTCGCGACCGGCTTCCTCGAGGAGCGCTTCAGCTCGACCGCGGAGCACATGCGCGCCGCATGACCCCATGAGCGTCGCGACCCGGCCACCGACGAGCCGCCCGGCGGGTGCGTCCGCACCTGCTCGAGGCGCGCCCGAGCGGCGGCGTGTCGCGGTTCGCGGCGTGGTTCAGGGGGTTGGATTCCGACCGTTCGTCTGGAATCTGGCGACCCGCCTCGGGCTCGGCGGTCTGGTCTGCAACACCTCGGGGGCGGTGATCATCGAGGTCGAGGGCGATCGGCACGCGCTCGATGCCTTCGCTGTTGCTCTCCACGAGGATGCCCCGCGCCTCGCCCGGATCGACTCCGTCGAGTGGGAGCCCCTGGAGGCGACCGGCGAACGCGGCTTTCGGATCGTCGAGAGCCGAGCCGTCGACGGTGACTACCAGCCGATCGCGCCTGATGCGGCGACTTGTCCCGAGTGCGTAGACGACATCCTCAACCCCGCAGACCGGCGGCACGGATACGCATTCACGAACTGCACCAACTGCGGTCCGCGCTTCACGATCATCGAGGACATTCCCTACGACCGGCCGCTCACGACCATGCGTCATTTCGCGATGTGCCCGGCCTGCACGAAGGAGTACGAGGACCCGGCGAATCGCCGTTTTCATGCGCAGCCGAACGCGTGCCCCGCATGCGGCCCGCGTCTCTGGTATGCGGACGCGCGCGGCGTCGAGCGCTCCGGCGATCCCATCGGCTTGGCCGCCGCTGCGATCGCTCGAGGGGAGATCGTCGCGCTCAAGGGCTTGGGCGGCTTCCAGCTCTGCTGCGATGCGACCGATGACGTCGCGGTACAACGGCTGCGGGATCGCAAGCACCGGCCCGCCAAGCCGTTTGCGGTGATGTGCACCGACGTCGCGGCGGCGAGCGAGCTCTGTCACGTGAGTCGCGCAGAAGCGGCGCTTCTCGAGGGCTCGGTGCGGCCGATCGTGCTGCTTCACCGCCGCAAAAACGGTGACGGCATGGTCGCCGCCGCTGTCGCACCGGGCCTCGAGGAACTCGGTGTGATGCTGCCGTATACGCCGGTGCATCACCTCCTGCTGCGCGCCACGCAACGGTTGCTGGTGATGACCAGTGGCAACGTCACCGAAGAACCGATCGCCAAGGACAATGACGAGGCCCTCGAGCGGCTCGGTCACATCGCCGACGCCTTTCTGCTGCACGATCGTGAGATCTATGCCCGCTATGACAACTCGGTGGTTCGGGTCGTCGACGGAACGGCGCGCATGATCCGCCGCGCGCGCGGATACTGCCCGCTCCCGGTGCGCATCGACACCGGCCAGGAACCGGTGCTCGCGCTCGGGGCGCACCTAAAGAACACGTTCTGCGTGCTCAACGGAGGCAACGCGTTCACCGGGCCGCATATCGGTGATCTCGACAGCCCGCGCACGCTCGGTCATCACGACGAGGCGCTGCGCACCTACCTCCGTCTCTTTCGCACCAAGCCCGCCACAGTGGCCGCCGATCTGCATCCCGACTACGCATCGACGCGCATCGCCGAACGGTGGTGGGACTCCGGTGCCCGCGCGGTGCAAGTGCAGCATCACCACGCCCACATCGCGAGCGTGCTCGCCGAGCACGGCCTGCGCGGCGCGGTGCTCGGTGTTGCCTTCGACGGCGTCGGGCTCGGGCCCAACAATGCCATCTGGGGTGGTGAATTCCTGCTCTGCGACGAGCGCTCATACCGGCGGGCCGGCCATATCGCGCCGGTCCGCCAGCCCGGCGGCGACGCGTGTGCTCGTGAAGGCTGGCGTATGGCGATCGCCTATCTCGCTGCTGCCGGCGAGATCGGCGCCGTGCCGCCAGCGTGGTTCGATGGGGCCGAGGGTGCACCCAGCCAGCGTCAGTGGCGCCTCGTGTCCCGTCTGGCCACCTCGGAGACGGCACCGATCACGACGAGCGCCGGGCGGCTGTTTGACGGCGTCGCCAGCCTGCTCGGCGCCGCCCACGTATCAACGTTCGAGGCCGAGGCCGCAATGCGACTCGAGGCACAGGCGACGTCGGCCGGCGATCTGGACGGCGCCGAGCACGTGGACGTCTCACTCGAAGGCGAGCCGCTGGTTCTCGACACCGTCGGCCTGGTCCAGAGCCTGTTTCAGCAGCGGCAACGCGGACGACCGGTAGCGGAGCTCGCCGCCATCTTCCACGAGAGCCTGGCGCGTGGGATCGCGAGCATGTGCACTCGGCTGAGCACGGAGCTCGGCGTCGGTCGTGTTGCGCTGAGCGGCGGTGTTTTCCAGAACGCACTGCTGCTCAACCGCGTCGAGCGCCTGTTGCGCGAGCGCGATCTCTTGGTGTACACCAACGAGCAGGTCCCGGCCAACGACGGAGGCATCAGCCTCGGACAGGCGCTGGTCGCGGCTTCGCAGGCCCGAGAGGTGACGTGAGGTGAGTGTGCAGACTCGACCCGATCGCAGCGTGAGCGTCGCGGCCCGCCGTGAGCTGCTCGACGAGCGTGTCAGGGCGTCGAATCAATCCGGTGATGCCTATTTCGGCCGTTACGCCCATGCGATCGCGGCGTGCTCCGCGGCGATGGCCGAGCGCTTCTTCGCCGGCGGCATGCTGCTCGTCTTCGGTTCGGGTCCGCACGCGACCGACGCTCAGCACAATTCCGTCGAGTTCGTGCACCCGGTCCTGCCGGGATGCCGAGCGCTCGCAGCGCTGTCGCTGACCAATGACGTGGCCACGGTCACCGGCCTGCTTCAGGGCGATGCCGCGGCGGACGTCTATGCGCATCAGCTGCGCGTCCTCGGCAGGCCCGGCGACATCGCGCTCGCCTTCGCGCATGCACCCGAGCACCCATCCATCACCCGCGGGCTTCAGGCCGGCGCAGACGCGGGCATGCTCACCATCGCTTTGACATCTGGCGATGTGATCGGCCCGGAGCGATCCGACTTCGTGTTCCACGTCGACGGATCGGATCGCGACGCGGCGCACGAGCTGCACCTAGCGACCTATCACATGCTCTGGGAGCTCGTCCACATCGTTCTCAATCACCGCGGTATCGGAGAGATGGCATGAGCGCGGAATGTCACGATGAGGTGTGCATCACCTGCTCTGATCAGCTGCTCAGCATGGTGGTCACCGGCGTCGACGAACCAGCAGGCCTCGCTCGCGGCGTCATCGACGGCGAGGCTGCGGAGGTCGGCATTGATCTCCTCGACGGAGTCATTGTCGGCGACGTGCTCCTGTGCCACGGCGGCGTGGCCCTCCAACGTGGCGAACCAGTGGAGATGCGCGCATGACCGAGTCGGGTCGCGATCCGTTCTCGCAGTTGCTCTATCCGATGTTGAGCCCGCAGCCGGCCGCCGGTGATGAGCTCGTCCTGGAGCTGGCTCGCGCACCCATCGAGAAGTCCGCTGAGAGCAATCGCCTCCGCCTCGAGCTGCTTGACGAGTTCGGCGACGAGATCGTCGTCACCGCCGACGAGATGGCCGCCTCGTTTCAGCAAGGAGGCCGGCTGCTTGCTCTCGGGAACGGCGGGAGCGCCACCTCGGCGGCGGACATGGTCACCGAGATGCTCGCCCCGTCCGGCGGTCATCGACCGATCCCGGCGCTCTGCCTGACCAACGACATCGCCGTGATCACCGGCATCGGCAACGACGTCGGATTCGGCGACGTTTTCGTCCGTCAGATCATCGCCGTGGGGCGGCCGCACGACGTCGTGCTCGCCGTCTCGACTAGCGGCAACTCGGAGAACCTCGTCCGTGGGCTCGGCGAGGCCCGGCGCCGCGCGATGAGCACCATCGCGATCTGTGGGTACGACGGAGGGCGGCTTGCGCGTGAAAACGTCGCCGATCACTGCTTCATCGTTCGATCCAGCAGCGTCCACCGGATTCAGGAGGTACAGATGACGCTCTACCACCTCCTCACCGAGTTGGTGCAACGTGCACTTGAAGGAGAGCCGGCATGTGCCTAGCGATTCCCGCCCGTCTCGTCGAGTACGTCGACGAGGATCGTATGTACGGCAAGGTGGAGCTCGGCGGAGTCCAGCGCCGGATCAACACATCGCTGCTGGTTGGTGAGGACGCCACCGAGCCCGGCGAGTACGTGCTTGTGCATGTGGGCTTCGCGCTGAGCCGGGTCAGCGAAACCGAGGCCGCGGAGACCCTGCGCATTCTCGAGGAGATGGGTCCCGCGTACACCGATGAGGTCCAGCAGATCCGCGAATGGCAGGCGATGGAGGAAGAGCTCGTCGGTGCCAACTATCGCGAGAACAATGGGACACCGGCATGAAGTTCGCAGATGAGTTCCGCGACGCCGACCTTGCCAGGGCACTTGCGGCACGTATCGCCACAGAGTCCGGTGACAAGCACTGGAAGATCATGGAGGTGTGCGGAGGGCATACCCACACGATCTTCAAATACGGGATCGAGGACCTCCTGCCGAGTAACGTCGAGCTGGTGCATGGGCCCGGCTGCCCGGTGTGCGTCATCCCGATGGGACGCCTCGACGACGGTATCGCGGTCGCTCACGAGCCAGGAGTGATCTTCACCTGCTTCGGCGATCTGATGCGGGTCCCGGGGAGCGACGGCAGCCTACTCGACGCCAAGGCCGCCGGGGCCGACGTTCGCATGGTGTACTCGCCGCTCGACGCGCTCAAGATCGCGCAGCAGAATCCCGATCGCAAGGTCGTCTTCTACGCAATCGGCTTCGAGACCACCGCGCCGTCAACCGCACTCACGCTGATGCGGGCGAAGGCGGAGGGTGTTCGCAACCTCTTCGTGTTCTGCAACCACGTCACGATCATTCCGCCGATGAAGGCGATCCTCGATTCGCCGGATCTGCAGCTCGACGGCTTCCTCGGCCCAGGACACGTGTCGACAGTGGTGGGGATCCGGCCGTTCGACTTCGTGACCAGCAACTACCACAAGCCGGTGGTCGTGGTCGGCTTCGAGCCCCTCGACATCCTCCAGGGCGTGCACATGATCATCCAGCAGATCCTCGAAGGACGCTGCGAGGTCGAGAACCAGTACAAGCGCGTGGTCCATGACGACGGCAACCCGAAGGCGCTCGAGGTCCTCGCCCGCGTGTTCAAGCTGCGCTCGCACTTCGAGTGGCGCGGCCTCGGGTTCATTAGCCAGAGTGCCCTCGAGCTGCAGGACGAGTTCGCCGACTACGACGCCGAGAAGGTGTTCTCGGTGCCGGGCGTCCGTGTCGCCGACCCCAAGGCATGCCAGTGTGGCGAAGTCCTGAAAGGGGTCCTCAAGCCGTGGGAGTGCAAGGTGTTCGGCACCGCGTGCACACCGGAAACGCCGATCGGGACCTGCATGGTCTCGTCCGAGGGCGCTTGCGCCGCGTACTACAACTTCGGGCGGTACTCGCGGGCCCGCGAGCGGGAGCGGGTGCTGGCTTCGGGCGAGCACGCAGGGGCAAACGGTAACGGCAATGGCCACGCCAACTCGGCCGTCTCCGAGCGCGATCTGCGACCCATTCCGGTGCAGGCACGATGACCGACACCGTCGTCCAGCCCGGCAGCGGCGCAGCCATCCGCGCGGCGTCGGCGCGAATCGCTGACCCCGAGCAGCGAGTCCTCGAGCGTATCGCCGAGATTCGCAAGCGCAAGCCGATGCTGCGTGAGGAGGCGATCACGATGAGCCACGGCGCCGGAGGCAAGGCGAGCCACACGCTGGTGACCGCGCTCTTCGGTGACATCCTCAGCAACCCCGTGCTCGACCAGCTCGGCGATCAGGCCGTGCTCGCCCTCCCCGGGGTGGACCACATCGGCCTCGCGGTCACGACCGACTCGTTCGTGGTCAGCCCGCTCTTCTTCCCGGGCGGCGATATCGGTGAGCTGGCCGTCAATGGCACCATCAACGACCTGGCGGTCGGCGGTGCAACCCCGCTCGGCATCTCGGCGGCGTTCATCCTCGAGGAGGGGCTGGATATTGCGATCCTGCGCCGGGTTGTCGAGTCGATGCGCCGGGCCGCGGACCGCGCCGGCGTCAACGTGGTCACCGGCGACACCAAGGTGGTGCCTCGCGGCAAGGCCGATCAGCTTTTCATCACCACCACCGGTGTCGGCATCGTCCCGCTCCCGCAACGCGCGGCGATCCAGCGAGTCGCGGCCGGCGACGTCGTCATCCTCAGCGGCGCGATGGGCGACCACGGGGCCACCGTGATGCTTGCCCGAGGCGACGTCGACCTGGAGGCCGATGCGCTGCGCAGCGACACCACGCCGTTGCACGGACTGACTGCGGCGCTGCTCGCCGACGGTATCGACGTGCATTTCATGCGCGACGCAACTCGCGGAGGCGTGGCCACAGTCCTCAACGAGATCGCTCAAGCCGCCGGCGTGGCGGTGGCGATCGACGAGGACGCGCTCCCGGTCCACGACGAGGTGCGCGGTGTGGCCGAGATCCTCGGCATCGATCCGCTCTACATCGCCAACGAAGGCAAGCTGGTCGCGATCGTCGCCCGGGAGCATGCGCCGCGCGCCATCGAGTTGATGCGCTCCAGGCCGGAGGGCACCGAGGCAGCGGTGATCGGCGAGGTGATGGCCGACCCCGAGGGCATGGTCTTCATCCACACCGGCTTCGGAGGCACCCGCGTTGTCGACATGCTGATCGGTGACCCACTGCCGAGGATCTGCTGATCGAGCGTACGCGAGCGCACGGACGGACGGCGCGAACAGGCGTATGGTCTCGGTGCGGGCAATCTCATGCGGGTGTGATCGCGGATGGACCCTCAGCTCTGGACGGGGCCGAACGAGCCGGAACCGGTGGGCGGCAAGCCGGAGGGCGATGTGCGTATCCAGGCGATCACCTGCGGGCGCTGCGGCTGGCCCAACGCCTGCCGCATCCAGAGCGGCATGCGGACCCTGCGCTTCCTGTGTCAGTGGTGCGACCGCATGACCACCGGGATCGTCGACCCGTCGATCAAGCGCAACGTCATCTTCTAGGTCGCGGTCGCGACGCCGGCGTCGAGCGCCAGTTCGTCGGGAGCCTCGCTGAACCACCGGCTCTTGTAGATGTCCTCGGCCTCGATGCGCATCAAATCGTCGCGAGTGACGAGCCTGCCGTCCGACACCAGCCGGTTGGCCTGGCGCAGGCGCGCGCGCTCCAGGGCATTGCGCACGCTCCGCGCGTTTGCGAATCTCGGCTGCGGCATGCGCCGGGCCATCAACTCCCGGAAGGCCGGCTCGGCGTCGCTCGAGAACGCATAACGCTGCCGATCGAGCATGATCCGCGCGATCGCGAGCAGCTCATCCAGGCTGTAGTCGGGGAAGTCGATGTGATGCGCGATGCGTGATCCCATCCCCGGGTTGCTGCTGAAGAACTGGTCCATGCGGTCCTTGTAGCCGGCCAGGATCACCACGATGTCGTTGCGCTGGTTTTCCATGACCTGCAGCAGGATCTCGATCGCTTCCTGCCCGTAGTCGCGCTCGTTCTCCTGGCGGTGCAGGTAGTAGGCCTCGTCGATGAAGAGCACGCCGCCCATGGCGCGCTTCAGCACCTCGCGCGTCTTCGGCGCTGTGTGTCCGATGTACTGGCCGACGAGCTCGTCGCGCGTGACCGCGACGAGGTGACCCTTGGCGAGATAGCCGAGGCGATGGAGGACGGTCGCCATGCGCATCGCGACAGTGGTCTTGCCGGTGCCCGGGCTCCCCGTGAAGCACATGTGCAGGTTGGGACGCTCCGCTTCGAGCCCGAAACGCCGCCGTGCCATGTCGACGACCAGCAGCGCCGCGACTTCGCGGATGCGTGTCTTCACGGGATCGAGCCCGACAAGCTCGCGATCGAGGTCTTCGATGACCTCGAAGACGCCGGAGTCGCGAGCCTGGGCTTCGACGTTGATCCGCTCGGGGACCGATTCCTCACGACCGCCGGACTCGGACGCGAGCACGCCGTTGCCGCCCGCAGTCTCCGCGACCGTCGCTGCAAGGGCGAGCGCCGAAGGCCGCGGCATCCCGAACGGGACGTGCGAATCCTGCGTCATCGCTCAGCGCTCGTAACGCTCTCCGGGAGGCCGATCCACCGCATACGGGTGCAGGGTGTACCGGATCTGGCGGTCACGACCCTCCTGCCGTTCCAGGCGGAACCCCTTCTCGTCCCTGGGCCGCTGCACGATGAAGCTCAGGGCGGTCGTCTGCCGTCCGAGCGTCCGGTCATAGGCGTTGACCCGGATGTATCGAGCGGGATAGGCGTCGCGGCAGCGCTGCACCTCGAGCAGGATGCCGGCTGGATCGCGCAGGTCGAACATGGGCAGACCCCACATGTCCCAGAGAAAGTTGCGCGGGTGGGGATCGTCGGTGAACTCCACCGAGAGAGCCCAGCCGTTGTCGAGCGCGTACTGCACCTGCGCCTTGACCTGCGCATCGGTGAGCGGCGGCAGGTACGAGAAGGTTCCCTGGGTGACATGCATGGTGCTGCTCCCTACGCCGGCGTTGCCGTGATGGCGACATCGGGCGTATCGGTGGATTCGTAGTTGAAGCTGATGTCGCCCCAGACGTCGAGAGCCGCCCGCAGCGGAGCGCACCAGCGGCCGCCCGCGCGCAGGATCTCGGGACCTTCCGTGAGGTAATCGCGACCCTCGTTGCGTGCCTGGATCATCAACTCGACTGCGGTGCGGTTGGCGGTCGCGCCCGCGGCCACGCCCATGGGATGGCCGATGGTGCCACCACCGAACTGAAGGACCACGTCCTCGCCGAGGTGGTGCAGCAGTTGATGCGTCTGCCCCGCGTGGATGCCGCCCGATGCAACCGGCATCACGCCGGGCATCGAACCCCAGTCCTGATCGAAGTAGATGCCATGCATGGGATCGCGCGGCACGAACCCGTCGCGGAGGGTGTCGTAGTACCCGCGCACCATGTTGGGATCACCCTCGAGCTTGCCGACCACCGTGCCGGCGTGGATGTGGTCGACGCCAAGGAGCCGGCACCACTTTGCGATCACGCGGAAGCTCACGCCATGCGTCTTCTGGCGCGTGTACGTGCCGTGCCCGGCTCGGTGGAGGTGGAGGAGCACACCGTTGCGCCGCGCCCACTTTGACATCGACGTCATCGCGGTATAGCCCACGGTGAGGTCCATCATGATGATGACGCTGCCGATCTCCTTGGCGAACTCGGCGCGCTCGTACATGCTCTCCATGTCGCCGGCAGTGACATTGAGGTAGTGCCCCTTGATCTCGCCGGTCTCGGCCATCGCCTTGTTGACCGCTTCCATCGACGCGAGGTATCGATCGCGCCAGCGCATGAACGGCTGGCTGTTGATGTTCTCGTCGTCCTTGGTGAAATCGAGCCCGCCGCGCAGCGCCTCGTAGACCACGCGACCGTAGTTGCGCGCTGAGAGTCCGAGCTTCGGTTTGGTGGTGGCGCCGAGGAGCGGTCGACCATATTTGTTGAGGTACTCGCGCTCCATGACGATGCCGTGAGGCGGACCCTGAAACGTGTTCACATAGTGGAGAGGAATGCGCATGTCCTCGAGGCGGAGAGCGCGCAATGCCTTGAAACCAAAGACGTTGCCGATGATTGACGACGTCAGGTTGGCGATCGATCCCTCCTCGAAGAGGTCCAGCGCGTACGCGATGAGCGCGATGTACTGCCCCGGCGTTGCCGCGACCGGTTCGACTTTGTAGGCCTTCGCCTGATAGTGCTCGTGAGCAGTGAGCCGGTCGGTCCAGACCACCGTCCACGTGGCCGTCGACGATTCGCCGGCCACCGCAGCAGCAGCCTCCTCCGGCGCGACGCCCTCCTGCGGCGTGATGCGAAACGCGCAGAGGATGTCGGTGTCCTTGGGAATGTAGTCCGGCTGCCAGTAGCCCATCTGCGCGTACGGGATCACGCCCGAGGACCAGCGGTCGGTTGCGGCGTTTCTCGGGGGACTCTCGAGCGCTGTCATCTGCTCATCTCAGTGGAGCCGGCGCGGGGCGACGTCAACTGGTGCCTGATGGCTGCGTACTCGTCGGCCTTGACCCGGACCAGCAACGACTTCTGGGCGCTGAGGATCCGATGGGCCAGGATGAGCTGCGTGAGTCCGAGTGGGTCACTGTGCCTTCGCCCGTGCGGTTCGTCATAGCCACCTAACTCCTTCTGCCGGAGGTGGTGCAGGTGATGGTGCCGGTCGCTCGCGTGCTCCCAGACGGCATGCTCGATTCGCGCGGCATCGTCGACGGAGATACGACCGTCGATCTCGATGACATCTGAACGACGACCATCCTCGTCGCTGATGTCGTTGTGGAGCCGCACGGTGGTCCCGTTGTCGAGACCGTGCTCGAACGCGAGTTGGGGGAGGGAGTGGCGCTGCGTCAGGCGCACGTTGAGATGGTCGGCGGACCCAGGCACAAGCGCCTCGCTTGGCGACGAGAACCGGACCACGAGGTCGGCTTGGGCCCGTTGCGGCTGGATGAAGGCCTCAGTGTCGTCGCGGCGTGCCTGGATCTCAGCTCGGACCTGCGACTCGTCGTAGCCGCGTTTGGCGACGTCTCGCTGCTGCTTCCACCTGATCCGCAGCCGGGTTTCGGGATCGAGCCACACCTTCAGGTCGAAGGCTTCACGGATGCCCGGGAGCAGAAATGGGTGGAGGCCCTGCACAATCACGACCTCGTTGGGCTCGACACGCTCTCTCGCCTTGAAGGTGCCATCGGCATGGTCGTACACGGGCTTGTCGATCGCCTCCCCGCGCTTGAGGGCCCACAGCTGCTCCTCCATGAGCGCGAAGTTGTTGGCGCGGGGGTTGAGTGGAGTGACACCGATCAGCGCTCGCTCACGGCGGTCGAGCGAGTGGTAGTCGTCGAGGCACACCGTGGTGATGCGCTCTGCCCCGAGGAGGTCGTAGAAGGCCGAAGCCAGCGTCGATTTCCCGCTGCCGCTGTCGCCGCCGACGCCGACGAAGATGGGCGCCACCTCGGCCGGCACGTCACGTATCGGCATGTCGATTGCCGTCGGGGTCGAAGGGGACCGCAGCCATGAACGGACCATAGTGCCCGGCCTTCCTGCCGTCCAATGCATATTTCTTATCTTTTCAATAAGATTCTCTAATGGAAACCACACTCGAACGCCGCATCACGCTGCGCCAGCTTCGGATCTTCGCGAGTGTCATCGAACATCGGAGCTTCACTCGTGCGGCTGAGGTCCTCTCCCTCACGCAGCCGGCGGTGACTCACCAGATGCAGGCACTCGCCCGGGCTGTGGGGACCCCGCTCCTCGACCCCGGGAGCCGAAGCCCCGTGCTCACCGCGGCAGGCCAAGCGCTGCACGAGCGTGCGGGCCGGATCCTGGCGATGGTCGGCGACGCCCAGGGTGCGATCGAGGACGTCGCCGGGCTTCGCACGGGAAGGGTCCGCGTCGCGGGTGACACGACCGTCGGGATCTATGTGCTCCCGGATGCCATGGCCGCATTCCATCGTGAGCACCTCGGAGTCGCCCTCAGCCTCGACGTCGTCAATCGCGAAACGGTGCGCGAGCTGCTCCTCGAGGGCGTCGCCGATATCGGGGTCGTTGGATCACTGTGGGACGACGACGCGCTGGCCGCCGAACCATTCCTCGAGAACTCGCTGATGTGCTTCTGCGCGCCCGGCCACCCACTCGCGGAACGAGAGCCACTGCAGCCGATCGACCTGCTCGGCGGTCCGCTCCTGTTGCGTGAACGCGGGTCGGGCACGCGCGAGTCGGCCGAGCGGATCCTTCGCTCCGCAGGGGTGGAGCCGATCGCGGCCATGGAGATGGCCAGCAACGGCGCGTTGAAACGCGCGGTCGCCGGAGGACTCGGAGTCACCGTGCTCTCGACCTACGCCGTCCGCCTCGAGCTCCAGCTCGGGCTGCTCAGACCCCTGCGGGTGCAGGGGTTCCCGGTGGACCGGATGTGGCACGTCACCTGGGCGCGTGAGCGCCTGCTGAGCCCGGCCGCGACAGCCTTCAGGGCGTTTCTGCACAGCGCCGGCTGGCGCGCGTCACTGCTGGTCCCACTCGGCAGCGAGTAGCGCGGTCAGGAGGTCGCAGACGCACCCGAACGGGTCTCAGCGTCCCGACTTGTCGATCACGTCAAAGACATTGCCCTCGGGATCCAGCATCGCCACAAAGTCCTCCCCAGGCTCCGGATTTCGCGGATAGCGGACCGCCCCCAGTCGAAGCAGGCGCTCCACCTCACCCGCAGGGTCGTCTGTGTACAGATCGAGATGGACGCGGTTCTTCCCCATCCTCGGCTCCGGGACCTTCTGCAGGGACACGTTGACGTGCCCGCTCGCGGGATCCCGGAGCACCGCCCACCCGTCGTCCGGCGGATCCCGGGGGACGTAGCCGAGCGCCGCGGTCCAGAACGCGTACATGGCGGCGAAATCGTTGCAATCGATCACCACTGATCCGACGTACATACGGAATCCCCCTGAGACAGGTTGCTCACGAAGTCGACAGGCTACGGCGTCCATGATGCGACCGTTATCCAACCGCGACAGGGGATGAGCAATGCTCGCGATCGACGTCAGGGACAGCGACATCATGGAGACCACGCAACATCGCCAGGGCGGCGTCACGCGCATGCTCGCCGCACTACAGGACGCGGGTCTCCGGGTCATCCGCATCGAGCCGCGAACCAATGAGAGCGGCATGTATCGAGTGACGCTCACCGACAGCCCCGAGCTCGCGGTCCGGATCCTCGAGGCAATCCGTCGCCGGGTGAGCCCGTCGGTATCGACCGCGGCCGGGTAGCGCGCCGCCCAGAAGCCCGCTCGCGTTACGCTGACCGCGTCCGATTGTCTGGCTGAGGATCCACGAACGATCAACGAACGCGGTTGAGCGACTCTGCCGTCAATCCCGGCTGGATCCGGCGCCTGTGGGGCTACATGCTCCGCCACCGGCGCGACGTCATCCTGTCAGTTGGTGCCGCGGTGCTGGGCAGCGTGTGCCAGACCGCAGTCCCGCTGGTCGCCCGCCAGATCGTTGACGGCGTCATTCTCAGTCGCAGCTCGCCGTTGTGGCCGTGGCTCCTCCTGCTGGTGGGATTGGCGGCTGCCAGCTTCGCCTTCGCGTACGTCCGCCGCTATCGCGGTGGGCGGGTCGCTCTGGAGGTGCAGTACGACCTGCGCAACGCGATGCACGACCACCTGCAGTTGCTGGACTTCGACAACCTGGAGCGAATGCCAACAGGCCAGCTGGTCGCCCGCGCCAACTCCGATTCGACCCTGGTCCAGGGGCTCCTGAGCTTCTTCCCGATCATGAGCAGCAACATCCTGCTGCTGCTGCTCTCGCTCGGGGTGATGCTCTATCTCTCGCCTCTGCTGGCTCTCGTGAGCGTCGTGGTCGCGCCGAGCCTGCTCATCGTCTCGTATCGCATGCGGTGGCGCATCTTCCCGGCAACCTGGGATGGGCAGCAGCGGGAAGGTGACCTCGTCCAGATCGTCGATGAGGACATCAACGGCGTCCGTGTGGTCAAGGCATTCGGTCAGGAGCAGCGCGAGCTCGAGCGAGTCGCAGCCGCCGCGCAGACCGTGTACGGCTCGCAGATGCGAGCGGTGCGCCTGCAGTCGCGGTACCAGCCACTCCTCGAGGCGATCCCCCTGTTCGCTCAGGTGGCGATCCTCGCCCTCGGCGGGTGGCTGGCGCTTCACCACCAGATCACCCTCGGTACCTTTCTGGCGTTCTCGACGTACGTGACCCAGCTCATGGCGCCCGCGCGCCAGCTGGCGGGGGTTCTGACCATCGGCCAGCAGGCCCGTGCAGGGCTCGAGCGCATCTTCCAGCTCCTGGATCTGCCGGCTGCCATTGCCGACCCACCCGACGCGGTCGACCTCCCCGAGCTCGCCGGCGAGATCACGTTCTCGAACGTCCACTTCCGGTATACCGACGCTGATCCGGTGCTCAGCGGCGTCGATCTGCACGTCGCCGCGGGTGAGCGCGTCGCCCTCGTCGGCCCCAGCGGGAGCGGCAAGTCGACGCTGGCGATGCTCATCCCTCGCTTCTACGACCCGACCGGCGGAAGCGGTCCTCGTCGACGGGCACGACCTGCGCGACGTCACGCTGCGATCGCTGCGCCGTCAGGTGGGTGTCGTCTTCGAGGACAGCTTCCTGTTCTCCAACTCGGTGCGAGCGAACATCGCCTACGGACGGCCCGACGCGACCGATGCGCAGATCGAGGCAGCCGCCCGCGCCGCCCAGGCACACGACTTCATCGTGGAGTTGCCGCGCGGGTACGACACCGTGATCGGTGAGCGCGGTCTGACGCTGTCGGGAGGTCAGCGCCAGCGAATAGCGCTTGCTCGAGCCATCCTCTACGACCCACGCATCCTCATCCTCGATGACGCCACAAGCGCGATCGACGCAGGGATCGAGGCGGCGGTGCACGAGGCGCTCCGCGGTGTCATGGCGGGTCGCACGACGCTGCTGATCGCGCACCGTCAGTCCACGCTGCATCTGGCCGACAGGATCGTGGTGATCGATGGCGGGGTCGTCGTCGAGCAGGGCACCCACGACG
This sequence comes from Candidatus Dormiibacterota bacterium, assembly GCA_963756075.1. Lineage (GTDB taxonomy): Bacteria > Chloroflexota > Dormibacteria > Aeolococcales > Aeolococcaceae > Palsa-851. Next base: position 321,457 of record CAVWMH010000007.1, read on the forward strand.
AGCTCATCGCCCGAAGCGCCCTGTACCGGACGCTCGTGTCGGGGCTCGAGGAGCTCGACGCAGCGAAGGCCGGCGATTCCATCGAGAAGCTCGCGACGATGACGGCCGGGGATGGAGGGCATCACTGCGGCGGCGTGGGCCGGCGACGTCGCGCCATCCAACAGCCGAACCACCGCGACGGCCTTCGGCGCGCCGACGCTGGGCCCCGGGCTCGGCGGTGGGGGGTCCGGCTGGCGGCTCAACCTGGCGCCCAGTCCCGAATTGCTCGCCCGCGTCGCCCGTCTGCGCCCGGTGCGCGATGTCGCTGCGGTCGACCTCGAGCGGGAGTCCCGTCCGGACAGGAGTTTCAGCCTGATCCGGCTGTTGCGTGAGTTCCGATGGCCGCTGCTGCTCGGACTGCTCTTTGTCGTGATCGACGGATTGATGACCCTGGCCGGACCGGTTCTCGTCAAGACCGGGCTCGACAATGGCGTCGCGAGAGGATCGTCACTCGTCCTTTTCGTGGCCGCCGGAGTGTTCCTCGTCGTCACGCTTGTCGACCTCGTCGACGAGATCGGCGAGACCTTCGTGACCGGGCGCACCGCGCAACGGATCATGCTCTCGCTTCGGATCCGTATCTGGGCGCAGTTGCAGCGCCTGTCGCTTGACTATTACGAGCGCGAGATGGCCGGCCGGATCATGACGCGCATGACCACCGACGTCGACCAGTTCGAGTCGCTGATCGAAAATGGCCTGCTCTCGGCACTCGTGTCGATCGTCACGTTCGTCGGGGTCGGCATTGCACTCGTGGTGATCAACACGGAGCTCGGCCTGTGGACGCTCTCGGTGGTGATCCCGCTGGCACTTGCGACAGTTGTCTTCCGCCGGAAGGCGGCGCGCCTCTACAGCATTTCGCGCGAACGCATCGCCATCGTGAACGCCGACTTCCAGGAGAGCCTCTCGGGTGTGCGCGAGTCACAGGCGTTCGTCCACGAAGGTGCGGCGATGGCGCAGTTTCACCGGCTTGGTCGCTCGTATCTCGACACGCGCGTCGCCGCTCAGCGATTGGTTGCGACATACTTTCCCTTCGTCCAGTTCATGGCGGCAGTCGCCGACGCGATCGTTCTCGGGGTCGGTGCGCGGCTGATCCAAACAGGGAACCTGACCTCCGGGGCGCTGATCGCGTTCCTGCTGTACATCGATCTGTTCTTCTCGCCGATCCAGCAGCTGTCGCAGGTCTTCGATGCGTGGCAGCAGACGCGCGTCTCGGTGGGACGCATCGCAGAGCTGATGCAGCTCGAATCGCTCACGCCCAACCCGGCGGCGCCCGAGGATCCGGGACGGCTTCGCGGCGATCTTGGTCTGAACCACGTGCGCTTTTCGTATCCCGTTGCGGTCAACCGTCCCTTCGGGGGAGCCGGCCCGGTCGACCGCCGAGGACCCCAGGATCCGCGCCTGCTGCAATCGAGGGACGCAAACTGGCGCAGGCCGCCCGAGGCGCTGCGGGGCATCGACCTGCGGATCGGTGCGGGCGAGTCCGTTGCGCTCGTCGGCGAGACGGGCGCGGGCAAGTCGACGGTCATGAAGCTGCTGGCGCGTTTCTACGATCCCGCAGAGGGGAGCGTCGAGGTCGATGGGCACGACCTCCGCGAGATCGATCTCCACGAGTACCGCCACCAACTCGGCTATGTGCCGCAGGAGGCGTTCCTGTTCTCGGGCACGATCCGCGACAACATCGCGTATGGACGGCCCGAGGCGACTGCTGCACAGGTCGAGGCGGCGGCGCAAGCGGTCGGCGCGCACGAGTTCATCGCCCGCCTCTCAGGCGGATACCATCACGAGCTCACCGAGCGCGGCCGATCGCTCTCGTCCGGTCAGCGCCAGCTCATCGCGCTGGCTCGCGCGGAGCTCGTCGACCCCGTGGTGCTCCTCCTCGACGAGGCGACCTCGAACCTCGACCTCGTGACCGAGGCGCACGTCGCAGCCGCAATGCAGAAGGTGTCTCGCGGACGCACGACTGTGGTGATCGCGCACCGCCTCCAGACGGCGAGAGCAGCGGATCGGATCATCGTGCTGCACAGCGGGCAGGTCGCCGAGGCGGGAACCCACGACGAGCTCATCGCACTGAGCGGAAGGTACGCCGCAATGTGGAATGTGTTCGAGGATCCTCATCGCCAGACGGTCCTCATCCACACTCGAGAGTGACGTCTACGCGGCGATCTGCAGCGCCTCGTCGATGAACGCGAGCAGCCGGCCCTTCGACATGAACCCGATCACCTGACGCACCGGCTTGCCATCGACGAACAGCAACAGCGTGGGCAGCGACATCACGCCATACCGCGTCTGCGTCACCGGATTCGCATCGACGTCCACGGTGAGCACGCGTAGGTGGCTCGACCGCTCGCCGGCGACCTCCTCGAGTATGGGAGCAAGCATCCGGCACGGGGGACACCAGTCCGCACCGAACTCGACGAGGACGGGGGTGGCGGACGCGAGCACGTCGCTGTCGAATGCTGCATCGTCGACGCTCTTGACCATCGGGACTCTCCTGATCACTGGCGGCTGGTGACCGACTTGTAGGCGGCGCAATTCGAGAAGGTGTGCGTGGCGCATCGGTCCCGGGAACGGCGGCCACGGGCAGGCGGCGGCGGGTTGTGGTCCTCGGCCGCGTAGCGATTCCACACCGATTGACGTGACATCCCGATGCGGTCGGCGATGTCCTGCCAGCTCATGCCCTCCGCGCGAGCCGCGAGAACGGTGGACGCCCGTCGCGAACCGAGCAACACCGCCACCGAACGCAGCGCCACGAGGCGGTCGGGGGTCGAAAGGCCGTTGAGCGCCGCCAGCACGCTTGCCACAGCGGCATCTGCGTCCGGCGTCGACGTTGCATAGGCCATGTGTCAACTATACTTGACATATCGCCCACGGGGGGTGCTGGAGGACGAGACCTCAGGTTCGCCTGGAACCGGCGGCATGGTCGCGCGCCGCGCTGATCGGGCGAGTGAGCACGATCAGTGATCGTGGCTGCAGCGGGATGTCATCGCCGGCGTGATGCACCGTGGATCCGCGGTGGCCCTCCGGGTCATCCGTGTCGATGACCAGCGTCCACCCGCCCGTCCAGCCCGACGGCATCGTCCACGTGATCGGGACGTCGCCGCTGTGGAGCAGGATCATGAGGGAGTCGCCGACGATGCGGTGACCCCGGGCGTCGCGGTCGGGGATCTCCTCGCCGTTGAGGATCATGCCGATGGAGCGCTCTCCGTCGTTGTCCCAGTCGGTATCAGCGAATTCCTCACCGTTGGGAAGCAGCCAGATGATGTCCTTGCGTCCCGAGCGCCTGGTTGCCTCGCCTGAGAAGAACCGCTTCCGACGCAGCACCGGCTGCTCGCGTCGAAATGCGACGACGCGTTGCACGAACCGCAGCATCACCTCATCGATGCCGGTCCAGTCGAGCCACGAGAGCTCGTTGTCCTGACAGTACGCGTTGTTGTTGCCACGCTGCGTGCGGCCGATCTCGTCACCGCCGCAGATCATCGGGCACCCCTGAGAGAGGAGCACGGAGGCGATCAGATTCCGACGCTGACGGTCACGCAGGGCGGTGATCGCCGGGTCGTCGGTCTCACCCTCGACGCCGCAGTTCCACGACCGGTTGTCATTGGCACCGTCGTCGTTGCCTTCACCGTTCGCCTCGTTGTGCTTGTCGTTGTAGGTGACGAGGTCGCGAAGCGTGAACCCGTCATGCGCGGTGACGAAGTTGATGCTTGCCCACGGTTGCCGACCATCCCATTGATAGAGGCTGCTCGAGCCGGTGAGGCAGTTGGCGATGTCGCGCACCCCACCCGCTTTGCCCCGCCAGAAATCGCGGACCGTGTCTCGATATGCGCCGTTCCACTCGGCCCACCGCACCGGGAAGTTGCCGACGTGGTATCCGCCCTCACCGACATCCCACGGCTCCGCGACCAGCTTGACGCGAGACAGCACCGGGTCCTGGTGGATGATGTCGAAGAACGCCGAGAGCCTGTCGACGTCATAGAACTGGCGCGCGAGGGCGGCGGCGAGATCGAATCGGAACCCGTCGACGTGCATTTCCGTCACCCAGTATCGAAGGCTGTCGGTGATCAGCTGCAAGGTGATCGGGCTGCTGACGTTGAGGCTGTTGCCGGTTCCGGTCACATCGAAGTAGAAACGTGGTTCGTCCTCGACGAGCCGGTAGTAGGACGGGTTGTCGATGCCCCGAAAACTCAGGGTGGGGCCGAGATGGTTGCCCTCCCCCGTGTGGTTGTACACGACATCCAGGATCACCTCGAGACCGGCGGCATGCAGCGCACGCACCATGGCTTTGAACTCTCGGACCTGGTCGCCGTTGCCGCCACCGGCTGAGTAGCGGCTTTCCGGCGAAAAGTACCCGACCGAGTCGTAGCCCCAGTAATTCACCAGCCCGCGATCGATGAGGTGGCCCGCGTCGACAAAGTGGTGCACCGGCATGAGTTCCACCGCGGTGATGCCGAGTTGCTGGAGATACTCGAGCGAGCTCGGATGCGCGAGCCCCGCATATGTCCCGCGCAGCCCCTCGGGGATGTCGGGGTTGCGCATGGTGAAGCCCTTCACATGCAGCTCGTAGATCACCGTGTCCGCCCATGCAGTCTCCGGCCGGCGGTCATCGCCCCAGGGGAAGCTCTTGTCGACGACCACGCTTTTCGGCATCGCGTCAGCCGAGTCGATTCGACTCGCGTCGAGGTCGTCGCCATCGAACGAGTAGCCGTACAGTGCCGGGCCGTGTTCGAATCGTCCGGAGATCGCCAGCGCGTAGGGATCCAGGAGGAGCTTGAGCGGGTTGTGGCGCAGGCCGCGACGCGGGTCGTACGGTCCATGGACGCGCAGGCCGTACCGTTGCCCAGGGCGCACCTGGTCCACGTATCCATGCCAGACGAGGTCGGTGCGCTCCTGCAGCTCGTATGTGGCACTCTCGGCGCCATCGTCCGTGAAGAGCACGACCTCCACCGCCTCCGCCGACGCCGAATACACCGCGAAATTCGTGCCTTCGCCATCCCAGGTCGCGCCCAGCGGTGCCTCGCTTCCAGGCCAGGCCTGGTGACGAGGGGTCGACCGGCTCCCCGCGCGCCGTCGAGAAGCGGTCATCGCGATTCCATATGTCTGCGCTTCGGTGGTGCAGCGCGGCCGAAGTTGATAGGCTTACCTTCATACATGTTGATAGTGCTGCTGATGGTACAGAGATTGATCGTATCCGGGCGACAGCGGTGAGGACCGATCCTCGCGCCACCTACCGGGTGCAGCTGCGCGAGGAGTTCGACTTCGACGATGCCGCGGCCATCGTCCCGTATCTCGAGGAGTTGGGGATTTCGCACCTCTACTGCTCACCGTACATGGAGGCGGTGGCGCACAGTCCTCACGGCTATGACGTCGTCGACCCGGGGCGGGTGAGCGCCGAGCTCGGCGGCGACGCCGGGCTTCGCCGGCTCGATGCGGCATTGCGCAACGCGCGAATGGGGCAGCTCCTCGATGTCGTTCCCAATCACATGTGCATCAGCGATCGCGCGAATCGCTGGTGGTGGGATGTCCTCCGTACCGGGCGCGAGAGTGCACACGCCGAATTCTTCGATATCGACTGGGATGCCCCGGCGCTGAACGGGCGAGTCCTCCTTCCAGTGCTCGGCGCGCCACGCGCCGAGCTGCTGGCGGAAGGGGATCTGGAGGTTGTCAGGGGATCGGATGCAGCGCTCGAGCTCCACTACGCGGGCAATGCGTTTCCGCTCGCACCCGGGACGGCTGGCGGCTCGGGTCCGGTGTCTCTGGAGACGCTCGATGCGCAGCACTACATCCTCGAGGACTCGAGGACGGGATCTGCTCATCTCAACTACCGCCGGTTCTTCGACGTGACCTCACTTGCCGGCGTGCGCGTCGAGGTCGACTCGGTGTTCGAGGCGGTGCTCACTCGCGCGCTCGAGCTGTGTGGCGGACGGCACCGTGGATGGTCTGCGCATTGATCACATCGACGGGCTCCGCGATCCATCCGCCTTCGCACTCCGCCTGCGTGCTGCAGCCCCAGGAGCGTGGCTGGTCGCCGAGAAGATCCTCGCGACTGCGGAGCATCTGCCCGGCGACTGGCCGATCGACGGGACGACGGGCTACGAATTCGGCGCTCTGATGACGTCGCTGCTCGTCCACCATGAGGGCGTTGCGGCACTCTCCGACTGCTACCGCGAGTTCAGCGGCGACAGCGATGATTTCCACGCACACTCGCATCGAGCCCGGCGGGAGGTGTTCGAGGATCTCTTCAGCGCCGAGCTCGCCCGGCTCACTCGTGTCGCTCTGGCCGCCGGCATCGGCGAGGCCCGCGCTGAGCTCGTCGAGCTCATCGCGGGGATGCCGAGGTATCGAGTCTATCCGCGAGCCGATGACGCCTTGAGCGTCGATGACGAACACGCGATCGACGTTGCGGAACGCACGGCGCGCACATCGGGACGGTGCGATGAGACGCGGCTCGGCGCCATTCTCGCGGTGCTTCGTGGAGCGAGCGATGACTGCCCGGCGCGGCGCGAACTTCGCGAGCGGTTTCAGCAGGTGGCCGGTGCGGTGATGGCCAAAGGCGTCGAGGACACCGCCTTCTACCGTTACGTCCGGCTGGTCGCCCTCAACGAGGTGGGGTCAGATCCGGACCGGATGGTCGGCCTCGACGAATTCCATGCGACGTGCCGCGCGAGCTCGGCGAAGCATCCATTGACATTGCTGGCCACGACCACGCACGACACCAAACGTGCTGAGGATGCGCGCCTGCGCGTGGGGATGCTCTCGGAGATGCCGGATCGATGGCGCGAGACCGTCGGCACGCCTCGACGCGGTCGCGTCGCGCCACCGGGTCGTGCCTTTTCCGTCCCGTCGTGCCGAATACCTCTTCTACCAGACGCTGGTGGCGGCCCATCCACTCGACGCCGAGCGCGCGTGCGCGTACATGCTCAAGGCCGCTCGCGAAGCGAAGCTCGAGACCAACTGGATCGAACCGGATCACCAGTACGAAGCAGGGCTCGAGGATTTCGTGCGCGGCATGCTCGCTGACCCGGACCTCGATGCCGAGATCAGCGCGCTGATCGCAGCGATGACGCCGGAGTGGCAGATGCTGTCCCTGTCGCAGACGTTGATCAAGCTGACCGTCCCGGGCATCCCTGACATCTACCAGGGCTCAGAGCTCTGGGACCTCCGTCTTGTCGATCCGGACAACCGCGCGCCGGTGGACTTTGACGCTCGCCGGCGACTGCTCGAGCGTGTGACCAGTCAGGATGGCAGCGAGTTCATGTCGAGGCTCGAGGACGGCGAGCCCAAGCTGCGACTGATTGCAACCGCGCTCGCCGTACGTTCGCGACATCCCGAAGCCTTCGGTCGTGACGCCGGGTATGAGCGCATCGCGGCGACTGGATCACGTGCCGATCACGCGATCTGCTTCTCCCGAACAGGCTCGGATGGGCTGCCGGTTATCGTGACGGTCGGATTTCGCTGGCCGCTGCTGCTCCGCGCCGGATGGCAGGACACCACGGTGTCGCTTCCCCACGGGGGCTGGCGCGAGGTGCTGACGGGTCGCGACGTCCAGGGCGGCACGCAGCTCCTCGAGGACTTGCTCGACGAGACGCCGATTGCGTTGCTCGAGCGCGCATGACCCGCAGGATCAGCGTCTGGGCGCCGGCAGCCCGGCGGGTCGACCTGCTCGTGGGCGAACGCACCTTTCCCATGGAGGAATCCGGAGGCGGCTGGCTCGCGTGCAATGGCGACCTTGGCGCCGGTGACGATTACGCGTTCCGCGTCGACGATGGCGAGGCGATGCCGGATCCGCGTTCGCGATCGCAGCCCGCCGGCGTCCACGGGCCTTCGCGACTGGTCGAGCACCCGCGAACCCGCGAACGTGACGGCTGGCGCGGATTTCCCATCAGGGACGCGGTCATCTACGAGTTGCACGTGGGCACGTTCACACCGGAAGGCACTTTCGACGCCGCGATCACGCGCCTCGACCATCTGGTGGAACTCGGCATCAATGCCATCGAGCTCATGCCGGTCGCGGAGTTTCCGGGACTGAGGGGATGGGGCTATGACGGTGTCGATCTCTTCGCACCCTACAACGGCTACGGTGGTCCCGACGGGCTGCATCGGCTCATCCAGGCGTCGCACGCTCGCGGCATCGCGGCGATCCTCGATGTCGTCTACAACCACGTCGGTCCGGAAGGCGATTATCTCGATGCCTACGGACCGTATTTCACCGACCGGTACGAGACACCATGGGGGAGTGCTTTCAACTACGACGGCGAGCATTCGGACGAAGTTCGACGCTACATGCTCGACAACGCGGAGATGTGGTTGCGGGACTACTCGTTCGACGGACTTCGGCTCGACGCTGTGCACGCCATCATCGACACCTCACCCGTGCACATCCTCGAGGCGATCGCGACGCGCGTCGACGAGCTTGCCGGTGAACTCGGTCGGGAGCTGTGGGTGATCGCTGAAAGTGACAGCAATGACCCGCGTCTGGTTCGCGAACGTGAGCGGGGCGGATACGGTCTGGATGCGCAGTGGAACGACGACTTCCATCACGCGCTGCATGCGCTGCTCACCGGCGAACAGCAGGGCTACTACGAGGACTTCGGCAGCCCCGACGAGGTCCGTACCGCCTTGCTCCAGACCTTCGTCTACGCGGGGCAGTACTCGCGGCATCGGAAACGCAGCGTTGGACGCTACGCCGGCGACCTCCCGCGCACTCGCTTCATCACGTATGCGCAGAACCATGACCAGGTCGGCAACCGTGCGGCAGGCGAGCGCCTCTGCCATCTCGTCAGCGAAGGGCGCGCGCGCATCGCAGCGGCGCTCACCCTGCTCTCGCCCATGGTGCCGATGCTCTTTCAGGGCGAGGAGTGGGCGGCGAGCACTCCGTTTCAGTACTTCACCGACCTCGGCGACACGCACCTGAGCAAGGCGGTGACCAACGGCCGGCGGCGCGAATTCAGAGCTTTCGGCTGGCCGCCGGCTGCGGTGCCCGATCCTCAGGCCGTCGCAACCTTCGAGCGGTCGATGCTCAATTGGGGCGAGGTTGGTGACGAGAGCCATGCGCGCATGCTCACCTGGTATCGACGGCTGATCGAACTGCGTCGCGTCCGCCTCCTGGTTTCTGACGCCGAGCAAGGCGAGACCGACGCGTGGTACGACAGCTCACGGAGCCTGCTGCTGTACACGCACATGGGTCTCCTTGTGTGCTGCAACCTCGGGGTTGAAACCGTGCCCGTGCCGGAAGCCGCGAGTGCGACGCTGCTACTTCGGTCGGACCACACGGTCTGTTCGGATGCGACACCGGCGCTCAGCGCGGACTCGGTCGCCATCTGGAGTCTTGCGAGTACGCAGGACCCGGGAGAGATCACGCCGACGCGCTGATGCCAGGCTCCTCGACCCATACCGGCAGCGTCAGGACGAACGACGCGCCGCCTCCGGGAGTTGATCGCGCGGTGATGTCGCCCCCGTGGAGGCGGGCCAGCTCCCGAGACAGGTACAACCCGAGCCCCGTCCCAGAGATGTGACTGTTCTCCGGGGTGACCAGCCGGCTGAATCGGGTGAAGAGACGGTGCATCTGCTCTGCCGGGATGCCGAGCCCGTGATCGACGACGGCGATATGCGCAATGCCACAACTCACCGTCACGCGGCAGCTGATCTCACCGCCATCGGGAGAGAATTTGATCGCGTTGTCGAGGAGGTTCCGGAGGATCGTCTCGATCCTTCCGGCGTCGACGTTCACCAGCACCGCGCTGCGCGGCAGGCGCACATCAAGGCGATGGCGGACGGTCAGCTGCGACTGAATCGCTGACGTCGCGGCGGTGATGAGGCTACGAAGGCTCTGCGGCTGCCGCTCGAGTCGGGTGATGCCCTCCTCGAGGCGTGCGGCCTCGAGCATCTCGTTCACCAGCGCATTCATGTCATTGAGCTTGCGTTCAATGACGGGCATCGCACGCTCGAGCGCCGCTGCGTCCAGCGACTTGTCGGCCATCATCGAAAAGTACCCGCGCACCACTGCGATCGGCCCTCGCAGCTCGTGGGATGCAAGTTTCAAAAAGTCGGAGCGCATCTTCTCCATCGACCGCGTTCGCTCGATGTGCTCATGGAGGCGCTGCGCCTCGGCATCGCCGAGGGTGCGTATGCGCTCCTCCGAAGCCTTGATCTGCCAGACGAGTCCGGCTGCGAACGCGGCCAGCTGCAGCATCCACGAGTCCTCGTCACTGAAGCCGTGGGGCTTGACCGCCTCGTGTGCGGCGAGGACGCCGAGGCGCACGGACCCGGCGCGCCATGCAACCGCCATCGTATCGGCGCCGGAATGCGCGGCCGGCGAGACGCGTACGCCCAGGCGCAGCTCCGCTGCCCGTCCCCGAAACACAGCATCACCGAAGACCACTCGATCACGAGTTGACGCCCCGTCGCGGTTGCACGGCACCGGTCGCAACCGCGCGAACTCGTCGGCTGTGACGCCGTGCGCCCCCGCCGCGGGCATCAACCGGGTGCCGTCGGTGCTGAGCCGCCAGAGCGTGACGCGCCGGGCTCCGACGAGCTCGGCCACCGTTCCGGCGAAGCGTGCGTACAGATCGACATCCGAGGACGTTGCGTCCAGGTGGTCGGAGACACTCAGGAGAGCGTGCAGGGCTTTCTGCTGCGCCTCTTTCGTCTCCGCGAACATGCTCGCGTTCTGAAGCGCAAGGGCGGCGGAGAGCGCGATCTGTTCGAGATTCTCCAGATCGAGCTCCCCAAATGCCTGATCAGAGCGTCGACTCACCGCCAGGCTGCCGAGCACGCGGCCGCCGGCCCGGAGCGGCACGATGACCCGCCGGCGCACATCCGACAGTTGCTCCTGCATATCCCGGGGCATTCCCGAGACATCGGAGAAGCTCTCAAATGCCAGATCTCCGCGATCGATGGAGGCGCGAAGCGACGGTGTCAGGTCCCACCGTGCCCCGATTCGGGCGGGAACACCATTCCTGTCGTACCCCGCGATTGCTTCGACCGATTCGGGCAGGAACTTGGTGACGGTGATCCGATCCACGTCGACCAGCTCCGCAATGCGTTCGACGATTGCCTGGACAACCCGTGCCGGGTCGAGCGACGCAGAGAGCTCCCTCGTCGCCTCGCTCGTCAGGCGAAGCCGATCGACGAGATGCTGAGTTGACTCTCTCGCCTCGTCGCCGACCACCATGATGCTGACGAGTCGCGTGAAGCGGTCCATGATGGCGCGCTCCGTGTCACTGAAGCGCCTACCTTCGGGACGCCAGAACCCCACCACGCCCATACCGACCCGACCGTCAGGAAGCGGGATGCCCGTGGACATCGGCACCAACCGTCCGATGCGGATGTGGGTTCCGAAGACTTCAGGCGCCGCGCTCTCCCCGGGCGCATTTTCGGTCTCGACCGGGAGGCGATGGCGCAGCGCCCGGCCGTGCAGCATTCCATCGTGCAGGGGCCACTCCTTGCCGATGAGGCCTTCGGCCCACGGCCCGGACGCGGCGACGACCTGGAACACGTCTTGCCGGGAAGTCGGAACGACCGAGATGACGCAATCCGTGCCCGGAACGACACGGGTGCCCTCGACGGCCATGGTCTGGAGGAGGTCTCGCAGTGGCACCGTCTCGCGAGGGTCGGCAGGAATGTCGTCAAGGAGCCGCGCAACAAGTCGACCGAGCGCTTCGTTGACGCTCGGTGCCTTCTCACCGATCCAGTCCTCCTCACGGGCCGGCCCGGGTCGGGATTGGGCCACCTCGGGGAGCGACTGCGCGCGACTGGATTCGGGCACGGCTACCGCGTGAGGGAACGAGCCATTTTGATGATAGCGACCATATCAGTATCGTGCACATGGCGGCCGAGCCTGACGTTGGAGCTCCGAGCTACGTATGCTACACTCTGAATATCAGATTGTATGATAGCGTGAAGGAGCAAGCAAACGCCGTCATCGTCACTCGTCGCGAAGAAGGCCCGAGGGCTCCACCATACCCAGGAGGTGCGTGATGCACCGAGTTCAGCTCGAGAAACCGCTGTACACACTGGCTGTCGCAGCCGAGATGCTCGGGAGCCCTCCGGGAACGCTTGTCCTGTATGAGGAATTGGGCATCGCACGGCGGTCCGTGGGCGCGTCCGACAGGAGGCGCTTCACGCTTCGCGACGTCCTGGCGTTGCGCGCGGTCTCGCGTCTGCGCCGCCAGTATGGGGTGAACCCTGCCGGCGCGCGCCAGATGATTCGATGCCTGCAACTTCTCGATGCTCACCGTCTTCCGCGCCCAGCGGAGCTCCGTGGCTTCGACCTTGACTACGTCTCCGTCTAAGAGCGCCACCTCGGCTTCAACGGATCGAGGGCGCCAGGACAAGGACCGCGCGACCTCGCGACGCACCCCGCCGCGCCGGTCGGCGACGCGTCAGCTCTGGGAAACCCGATCCGTGCGAGCGCTGGTGTGGCTCGCAATCATCCTGGCGCTGATCTGGATATTTGAAGGCGCCGCGTTCATCCTCGTTCACGTCTTCAACGTCCTCTTGCTCTTCATCTTCGCCGGAATCGTGGCCCTCATCCTGACCCCGCTCGTGGACCGGATGGAGCGGGTGAGGCCATTGCGCGGACATCGCACTGTCACGGTTCTCCTGATCTACGCCGTCGGGATCGCGATCGTCGTGGGTGCGGTCATGCTGGTGCTGCCGACCGTGATTGCGCAGGTGAAGAGTGTGCCCGAGCTGCTGCAGACGATCGAGAGTCAGCTGCGCCAGCGTGGTATTTCGTTCTCCTTCTCGTCATTGACCCACGCGGTGAACGGGCAGCAGCTCGGCGTCGCGCTCGGGGTGGCGGCGGCATTCGTCTCTGGAATCGTCAGCGTCGTGCTGGTCCTGGTGATCTCCATCTACCTGCTCATCGAAGGGCGTGCTGTGGTTGCGACGGCCCGGAACATCTTCCCGAGCCGCCAGCGCGAGTTCGACTTTGCCGCGCTGGCGGTCGGATCGACCGTCGCCGCCTATGTCCGCGGACAGGTCGTGATGTCGCTCGTTGTCGGTGTCTACACCGGCCTTGCGCTGACACTCGTCGGGGTCAAGTACGCGATCCTGCTCGGCATCGCGGCGTTCTTTCTCGAGTTCATCCCCATCGTCGGTGCCGTCGTCGCCATGGCGCTCGCCATTGCGGTCGCCCTCGTGCAGAGCCCGGTGCTCGCTCTTCTTGCCGCAGGGGTCGGGCTGGTGGGACACGCGATCGACGCGTACCTGCTGGGTCCTCGCGTCTATGGGCGTGTCACGCGGCTGCACGCCCTCGTGGCCATGGCCGCTCTGCTGGTCGGGGCCGAGCTGGCCGGCGTGCTGGGCGCGCTCTTCGCGGTCCCGGTGGCCGCCGTGGCGAACATCTTTCTCGGAGCCCTCTATCGCGCTCAGCGGGGCGAGAAGGCGATGAGCACGGGCTCAGATGGTTCGGTGAGCGTCGAGACATTGCCGCGCCTGGGAGAAGAGGTCAGCTCGGTCGAGGAGGAGGGCGTCATGAGAGAGCCAGTGCCTCACGGCGTGTAGGAGCGGCAGGTCCTCGTTCAGTGCGGGGCGTCGGCTGACGGAAGGGGCTGCGATCCTCGCGACTGCTCGACTTTGGTCGACAGCTGGGCGGGCGTCGTGTCGGCTTTGACGAGGAACTCGAGTGCCCCGAGCTTGAGGCCGCGCTCGCGCAACTCGGGCTCGCCATAGTTGGTGAGGATGATCACCGGAATGTGCATGGTGGTCGGGTCCGCACGCAGCCGTTCGAGCACCTGGAACCCGTCGAGTCCGGGCAGGCGCAGATCGAGGTAGATAAAGTCCGGCGCCTCATGCGAGGCCATTCGCAGGCCTTCCTCGCCGTCGCGACCGATGACCACCTGATAGCCGTCGGCCGCGAGCCGGAGACGGTACATCTCGGCGGCAGCTGCGTCGTCTTCGATCAACAGAACCTTGACGTCATCGTCCACCAAGCTTCCTCCTCTGACCCACGCCATCGGTGAAAACCCCTGGCATCCGGCTCCGCTCTTCGCTGTGATTCTAGCGCTCGTGCGCCGCTGATTCGCACTGTAGCGCACAAAATCACCCCCCAACAACACCACCACCCGTGATAGTCGCCTCACCCTGGTCTTGCTATAGATGTAGTATAAGTTTGCTTGACATTGTCGATACCAGGTTGATAGTCTGTTGCGCATTCGCCGGCGTACGGGCGCAGATTGCGAATTTCCCCTCCCCAAAGCCCACCCCGCCGGGGTTCATCCCCCGGTCGGGGTGGCAGCCTGAGACGACGCGAGAGCGGTTGTCGGCTCTGCCGCACGGTATAGACTCACGATCGTGATCGAGCGCGTCACAGCCTGAGCCCGCTCAAGCAATGCGCAATGTGACGCCGCCGTCGTCGCCGGTGAACCGCCCTGTCGCGACGACCAGCGCTGTGCAGATGCTCAACCTCGACAAGCCGCTGTACACGATCGGCATCACCGCGGAGATCCTTGCCACCCACACGCGCACGCTCATGATGTACGAGCACCTCGGGCTGGTGGTGCCAAGCCGCACTGCGACGAATCGCCGCCTGTACTCGCAGCGCGACATCATCACGTTGGGGGCTATACAGCGGCTCACGCGCGGTTACGGTCTGAACCTGATCAGCGCGCGCTTTGTGATCCTCTGCCTGCAGCTGCTTGACGCCAACGCCATCCCTCGGCCCGCGGAACTCGCCGACATCGACGTCACGCACGTGAAGGTCTGACGGTCGAGCCGGGGGGCGCGCGTCCCTACAGCGCGATGCGGTCGGAGCGGTCCCGGAAACGAGCCACCGCCTCGGAGATCGTCTCCTCGAGGTAGCGGTAGAACAGCCGTCGCTGGGAGATGTCGATCGCCGCCTCGACGTCCTGTCCCTCCCGCCGGCGCGCGATCCATGGAGGCACCCCTTCTGCTACCGCTTCGGTTCCCACCCTGACGTGCACAAGCGAGTCGTCTCTCTCGGTCACGTGGAGGGTCACGTTGAGGATGGGCCCGGTGTGTTCGACGATGCGCCAGCTGCGCTCCCACCGTGCGTTGCGGCGGAAGTCATGCGCGAGTCGTGCCGCCTCGTCCCCGATGATGCTTTCGCCGGGGCGTGCCGCTCGCGCGAGCAGCCTCCGGATGTCCTTGTCGAGGTCGCGGCCGATCCAGTCGACGAGTGACGGTGCCCGGTCGTCGACATCGGGACGCCCGCTCGGGTCGCGTGCAAGCTCGCCGATCGCCTGCACCGTACCGGCGTGTCGACGGCAATACGTGATCCCGCCAAGGGAGATGCTGTGCGCGGGACAGATCGTTGCCGAGCATGTGCGGTCGCGGCGGTCGCGGTAGGCGCAGAGCTCAGCGGTCTGGTTGTTGCAGCCCCGCATCGTGCAGGCGATTCCCGAAGCGGCGCGCGCCGTCGGCGCGGACTTGTCGCGTCGCCGGAACAGGGCGGTTGCCGGCAGCGCTCCGAACCGCCGAAGCGCCCCCGCCTCCTTCCGCGAAGATTCCACAGTCAGCACGGCGTACGCCTCCAAGTCCCACTCTCCGACGCGGCCACCCTCGTTCGCGTCCCTGCGCTAATCAGACGTCATCGGCGACGTCCACGTGCCGGCATGCGATGGTTTGCAATGCAGGATTCACACGTAGTCACCAGACGCCACCATGGCCCGTGAGTTATTCGGAGTTTGTAACGGAGCGCGCCTCGAGTTCCTCGATGCGCCTTTGCCAGAAGGTGAGCCGCCGTCGGAAGCGGTCGGCCTCGGCCGCCAGCACCTTGAGGTCCGTTTCCCTGACTTCGGATTCCGCGGCGTCGTCGAGTGCCGCAACCCGCCGCTCCGCGAGATCCAGAAGGCTCTGCTTGAAGTCGAGCAGCTCCGCGTACACCTCGGTCCAATGGACCGCGTCATCGACATACTCGGTGTGTTCGTCCTCGCCCTCGAGCAGGCGCTCAGGTTCGACCGCATCCAGCGCCGCGTCCCGTGCTTCTTGATGTCCTGGAACCGGAGTGGCGCCGCGGTCGTCAGCGTCCGGATCGGCCTCCGCCTCGGACTCGCTCACGGCACCCATTTTCGTGTGGCTTCGGCAAGCGCCGCGGGTGGCGTGTGGGCCTTGACGAGGTAATCGTGAGCTCCAAGTTCGCGGCCCTGCTGGATCAACTCGGGTTCGCTGTAGTTGGTGAGGATGACCACCGGGATGCGAGCCGTACCGGGCACCGCGCGAAGCCTGCGGAGCACGTCGAAGCCGTGCATCTCCGGCAACCCGAGGTCGAGATAGATCAGGTCGGGATACTCGGAGCTGGCACGGTCGATGGCTTCGGTGCCGGAGTGCGCGGTGATGACGTGGAATCCGAGGGCAGCGAGCTGCATCTGGTACATGGCGGCGACATCGACGTCGTCGTCAACCAGCAGCAGCCGTATCTCCAATGACCCATCAGGCATCGATTCTCCCCGCTGGCCGTTTCCGCCCGCGCGGTAAACGCAGCGTGAATGTACTCCCATCGCCAGGCCGAGATACGACGTCGATGTGTCCGCCCTGAGCCTGAGCCAGGCCGCTTGAAAGATGCAGTCCGAGGCCGGTGCCGTGGATCCCCGCGGCAACCGCACTGGGGAGGCGCCCAAAGGGTTGAAACAGCTTCGGCAGGTCGTCCTCGACGATCCCATCACCGTGGTCGGTCACGTCGACGGCGACCCATCCAGGCTCCTCGCGCACCGTGATCGCGACCTCGCTCCCCTCGGGCGAATATTTCACAGCGTTGGAGACGAGGTTGCTGAGGATCGTCTTGACCTGCTCCGGATCTGCTCGGACGCGGATCCGGCCTGACGTCTCGACCCTGATCGTCCGCGGCGTCCGGCCGCCGGCTGTGGTTCTTGCCGAAGCCGCCACCGCTCGGGCCAGCGCATCGATGCTGACGTCCTTGTTGTTCTGACCGCGGACGCGAATCTCCATACGGCTGGTGGTCAGCATCCGATCGACAAGCTCGCTCATGTGGCGCATTCGAGCGGTCATCAGCGGCACGACTTTGGCGGCCGCGGACGGCAGCGTCCCGAGCGTGCCCTCCTCGAGCATCGAGAGATAACCACTCACGAGTGTGATCGGGGCTCGGAGTTCGTGCGATGCCAGCTGCAGGAACTCGGACTTCTGGCGTTCCAGCGCCGCCATCCGCTGGGCGTGCGCCTCGAGCCGATCCATCTCAGCGGTCTGGAGGCTCTGAACGCGCTGCTCCGCCGCGTACCCCTGCCATACGAGTGCCGACGCGCGCGCGGCCAGGCGCATGGTCCACTCATCCTGGTCGGTGAAGCCCGACTGAGAATCGCACGCGGCGAGGATTCCCAGGGGGACGGCGGCAGTGCGCCACGGAACGGCGAGCACGTCCCGGGCCCCCAACCGCGCGAGCACCGAATCGGGGTCAATGCTGGCCTCGCGATCAGCTCGCCTGAGGCGAAGCGCCTCACCAGAGAAGAGGAGCCGCGCCACATCCGGATCGCCGGCTCCATCGAGCACCTCGCGCGCTCCTGGACCCCGCGACTCCAACTCCGCGGCGGATTGCTGATGCAGCGGGACCAGCTCGGTGCCGGTGAGCTGCCAGAATCCGGCGCGCTCAGCGGTGACCAGACTCGCGACGGTCTCACTCATCTTTTCGAAGAACGTCGCCCGGTCAAGGCTCGAAGCCACATGACGCGACATCTGCGTCAGCGAGTCGAAGTCCGCGTCGCTGTGCGCTCTGCACCTGCTCAACCAGGCGAGCGTTGCGGAGCGCGAGGACTGCGAGCAACCCCACCTGCTGGAGCCCGTCGAGCTCGCGCGGAACAAACGGACGGTCGCTTCTTCTGCTCAGGATCAGCACGGCTCCGACGGTTCCGCCGACCGAGAGCGGCACGATCGCTGTGTGGTGAATCGCGAGCAGCGACGCCGCGAGTTCCGGGTCGGAGTTTCCGCCTTCGCCAAGGCTGCCCCCATACACGATGGCCCCGGTGGACACGGCCTGATTCAGCAACGGCTGCCTCGGCAACCAGCTCAATGGGTACTCGTGGCCAACGAAGTCAGGGGGGCCACCGCGCTCGTAGCTCGCCTCCACCCTCAGCACGTCCTGGTCGAGGCTGGTCAGCGTGCAGCGATCGACCTCGACGTTCTCGGCCGCAAAACGAACGAGGCGTTCCATGATCTGGTGGGGATCCCCGCGGGAGACCAGGTCCGCCTCGATCGACCCGGCGAATCGGGTCGGCACCGGCGGATGCGGGTCCAGGTCAGAGCCCGACGTGCGTGACGTCAATCCCGCACCATGCTCGCGATTCTATCGGTCGGCGTCGGAGCGCTCGACGCCGAGGTCGCGGCGCAGCGCGTGTCAGACCAGGCTCGCGCTCGCCGTCCGCTGACGGAAGAACTGAACGCGACACCGGTCGCAGCGGAACACGAGGCGAAGGCCCATCCTCCCGAGCACCTGGGTGATCCGCGAACTGCACTGCGGGCATGTTGCGGCCTCGTCCAGGTACGGGCCGGCCACCGGCTTGACATCGAGATGTATCGGCTTGTATTTGCGAGCCATCAAGTACCTCCAGGGCTTGTCATCCTGTCCCCACCCCCCACCGTCAGAAACATCCTATCACAAAACGTGATAGCGGTGCTATTGCTATGATGGGGACCATGACTGAGATGCTGTCGCCGGGAGAGGACAGGATGCTGTCGCCGGGAGAGGACAGGGTGAGCGCCTTGCGAGTTCGCGAGAGATCGCTCCGCCGCCGCCGGAGGTTCGATCTTCGAACGCTGGCAACGAGCGTGGCGCTCTTCGTCGCGGTGGCGTGGACGATCATCTTCGGGGTCGGCATAGTTCTCCGCTGACCAACAGGGCGCCTTGTGGCTCGCGGCGCCGCCTGGGTATTGGGGCCGATCGGGGATGTCACCACGTTCGGTGAACTCGTCGGGCCGTCCGCCTGCTACCGTACCGAGGGCGAGGGTTCATCGCCGTGGGAGCACAGACTTCACCGGCCACGGAGGAGGATGGTGTGGAGGATGACGTCACAGTCCTGCTGATCGAGGACGACGTCGCCGCCGCGGAGATGTACCGGCTGCGTCTGGTGGCTGACGGGTACCTGGTGGTGATCGCGCGTGACGGACATGAAGGTCTGCGCATGGCAGCCGACCAGGCGCCGGACTTCATCTATCTCGACCTCCGCCTCCCGGGGCTCGATGGATTCGAGGTGCTCGAGCGGCTGCGCGCCGATGCCGCCACGATGCACATTCCGGTGATCATCCTCACCAACTACGGCGAGCCCGAATTGCAAGAGCGCGGCCTGAAGCTCGGGGCCCTCGAATTCCTGGTCAAGGCCGACACCACCCCGGCCCAGCTGTCCGACAGCGTCGGGCGCGCAACCGGCCCACGCGCCCTGCCCTCGACCTGAGGTCGGACGGCGCCTTCCGACGAGGTCGAGGTTCCCTGGTCTGACCCGAAAACGAAGAGTCCACCCGCGCCGTGGACAAAACCGCGGCGGGGTGGACTCGTTGGGAGGGGGTGGGGGGACGGCGATCGTTCGATCGCCGATACTCCGAGCTTAGTGATCCGTACCCCGACGTGTCAATTCGCCCGCCGATCGGGCTGCGTCGTACCCGTCACGAGTTGTCGGCGAGGTATTCGTCGGGGTCCTTGTCCTCCACGCTGATGTCTCGAGCGCCGGCGTGCTCGATCTCGAAGGATGCGAACCTGGACGCGACGTCTGCCTGTTCATCGGGCGAGGCTCTGCTCCTCGAACTCGATCAGGGGGCCGCGCTCCTCTTCTTCCATATGCTCCGTGTTCGCACGCTCGGTGGCATTGACACCATCCCACCACCGCTGGTCGCCGACTGGATGCTTCGCGGCCTCACGAATAGCGTCGCGAATGTCGTTGTGGTCTCTGATCGCGTCCTTGGTGTCGTCGGCCGCGTCAGGATCATCCTTGAGCAGGCGCGGGTAGAACAGGGTTTCCTCGGCCGCAGCATGTACTTCTAGACGGGCTGAGAGCGCGGCCCAGAGCGACGTGAGCGTGGCCGTGTCATCCCGCGCGTCCTCGAGTGCCGCGAATTGATTCCGGAACCAGATGTGGTCAAGGCGGATGAGATCGGTCACCCGGGTGGTCTCCATGGGACTCCTTTCAACGCGCGACCGGCTACCGAGCTACCAGGCTCCGGGCTCCCGGGCTACCAGGCTCCCGGGCTACCAGGCTACATGGACTGCCCCAATCGCGGCCTGATGCCGGTGACCGTCCCGGCGTTCCGCGCCGGAATGGCGTCGATATGGGCAGACTGCCACTTTCCGGGAGCGAAGATACCGATTGCGGTGCCACCCTGGCCGTCCCGGATGACCAGGTGGCCATCGGTGACCTCGATATATCGCCCGGTCTGGTAGGCATGCTTGTCACCGCCCGGATCGACCACGATCACCATTGCTGCCGCTCCCAGAATCCATCTCACGACGGCGCGGACGCCCGACCGGCGGAACATACCATCGGTCGGCAGCGGGAAACCTCCCGCGCACTCGATCGTCGCCTACACGTCGAGGTTTTTGCGCAGAAACGCAAGCATCCGGGGCGCGGCATCCAGCCGGTTGGCGCGCTTCGCGAGCCCGTGTCCCTCGTCCTCGTAGATCAGGAGTTCGCTGGCGATCCCCCGAGCGCGCAGCGACGCGTGCAGCTGGCGCGCCTCACCGACGGGGACGCGAGGATCGTTGGCGCCGTGGATGAGCATCAGCGGAGCGCGAATCCGGTCGACGTGGGTCATCGGCGAGGCCTCGATGAGGAAGTCGCGGTCGCTGTCGAGGAACCCGTACTCAACCTCGCGGAACCGGCGCCGGTAGGGGGATGTGTTCTCGAGGAACGTGACCAGGCTGCTGATCCCGACCGTCGCGATGCCGGCCGCCCAGAGCTCCGGATAGAACGCCAGGGCGGCCAGCGTCATGTAGCCGCCATACGATCCGCCCATCACCGCCACCCGCGTCGCGTCGACCCCCCGCGCGGCCAGGGACGCATGTACCTCGGTGAGATCGCGAACCGAGTTGAGCCGCAGGCGACGATCATCCAGAGAGACAAACCGGCGCCCCCAGCCCGCCGAGCCACGAACGTTCGGCGCCACCACGGCAATGCCGTCGGCGACCAGCCGGATGATGAACGGGTCGTACCGGGGCGCGAAACGCGCCTCTGGACCGCCGTGGACCACGACCACAACCGGGGGGTTGTCGACAGGTGGTCTGTAGAGGAAGTAGGTGATCTGCTCGCCGTCAAAGGACGCGACCTTGTGCAGCTCAGGCGTGACGTCGGCTGACGCGACCACCTGATCGAGCGGGAGCAGTGGCACCGGAGGCAGCGAGTCGGCGGTGTCGACGCGCAGCGGGGTCAGCGGGGTCGCGGTGGTCGTGTAGGTAAGGAGCGCGGTCGAAGCGGTGGACGAGAGATACGGTCGAGGGATGAGCGGGAGTCCGAACCCGGTGCCGGCCTCCGGCAGCTGGACGTCGCGGATATACGCGAGCGTGTCCCCGTCATGCAGTTGGAGACGGGTGATGGCATTCTCCGCGTGAAAGACCAGGGCGTTGCGCCCGTCGGCGCTGAGGCTTGCCTCGCTGTCCCATGCGGTATCGAGGAGATAGCGCCAGGACGCCGTCGCCATGTCGTATCGAGCGATCGACGCGACGTCTCGACCCGCGTCGGTGCTGAAGAGGAAGCTCGACGAGTCCGGATACCACGTGGGGGCCACGGCGGTCCCCGCGCCCGTGCGTTCCACCACTGTCCGGACGTCGCCTGTCTCGAGGTCGACCAGCAGCAGGTCGTCGCTGATCGCGAAGGATCCGTCGAGGCGCACGACGGTCAGCCAGCGCCCGTCTGGTGAGAAGCACTCGACGCGGTTCCAACCCCCCTCCAGGACGCTTCGGACCGAGGCGTCGGCCAGGTCCAGCACATACACGTCGATATCGATGCCGTTTCGCCGCGTCGATGAGAACGCGATGAGCCGTCCATCGCGACTGACGTCGCCGAGATCATGCTTGATGTTCTCCTCGACGACGAGGGGCCGCGGTTCCCCACCCTGCAGGTCCACCAGCCAGAGCTGATAGTTTTCGTTACCGCCACGATCGACAGCAACGACCACATCGTCGGTCCCGGGAATGTAGCGTGCAGCCGAGACGGGCTCGTCGAGAAACGTGACCTGGACTCGATCGCCGCCCTGCGCGGGGAGCCGGTACACCTGCATGCTGCCGGTGTCGTCGCAGCGAACGAGGAGCTCGGCACCGTCAGGAGCGACGTCGGCGATGGCTGAGCTGCGCGCTCCCAGCAGGCGCGTGAGGAGTTCGTCGACCACGTTGCCATCTTCGCACCCCGGCGGCCGGATGCCGGTGCCGGCTCAGGCGGTCCAGTGGGCAGCGCCAGTAACGTCGCCACGGAACATCGCAAGGAGCTGCTCGATCACGGCGCCGGAGCTCAGAACGATGCCGAGCTCGCGGTTGTACTCGAGGGACTCGATTGAGAAGTTCTGCGACCCCACGAATGCCTGCTGATCGACGGCTCCGGGATCGCGGACGATCACCTTGGCGTGGATGTACAGCGGCGCGTCCGGGGCGTACACGCGCACCTGGGCGCCGGCCGCGGTCAGCTCGCCGAACGCTGAGGTCCATTTGCTCGAGTCGGTCATGCAGATCTCCACCCTCACCCCACGCCGTGCGGCCTCGATCAACGCTTCGGTGATGGTCGCAATGCCCATCTCCTCGTTCTCGATGTCAAGCTCGCGGTTCGCGCCGTTGATCATGCCGAGCAGCTCCGGGAGCGCGGTCGTCGGTGACCAGACGAGGCCGGCGCCGGAAGCCGGCTCGACGCGCGTTTGGTTGTAGTCGGCGTTGAACGTCGTCTGGATCGCCTCGACATCGGCCATTCTCCGATCGATGACGGCGACGTCTCGCGTCGTCGCGTAGTAGCGGGTTGTCCAGTTCAGCGTCATGATCGCTGCCACTGAGCCGTCCACGACCAGAGCCTTCTGATGGGTCAGCGCGTACAGCGAGCCGGCCCAGCGGACGTGCACGCCGTGACCGTGCAGATAGGTGAATGCGGGCTCGTTCCGCGATCCAGTCCCAGTGCGGTTGAGGAGCACCCTCACGTCGACGCCGCGCCTCGCGTCGACGGCGAGCAGCTGCTCTGCCCGCGTGTCCTCGAGCTCATACATGGTGAGGGCGAGCGCATGACGAGCGGACCCGAGGAGCGCGTAGATCGGTGCCATGCCCGCGGCGGGCTCGACGAGGATCGAGAGGAGTGCTGACGACCGCGGCCCGCCCGAGATGCCCGGCAGCGCTGCGCCGGCCGAGGCAGGCGGCCCCAGGGGCGTGTCCCGAGCACGTGACGCCCCAGTTTTGGGAAGCGCACCGCAGGCGGCGATCCCGACGAGGCAGATGAACGCAAGCCGCACTCGAGCGCGCTGTCTCACTCCGGAAGTGTGGAGACGAGCGCAGGACGAATCCGAGGACAGTGCGCGGCCCGCCCGAGTCGCCCGAGTCGGCGGAAAAGACCGGATGGATCGTATGGAGTGTTCGAATCGAACAAACCCCTTGCACCTTGCGCGTCCAGCGCGCCACAATCCTCACCTCGGAAGCCTCCGAGGATGTTGAGAGGGGTCCGTATGCGACGTCTATGCGTTGAGAGAGCGTTTGGCGCAAATTCGCGCCGTCCAGGAGGAGTTTCATGACGTCAGTTCGATCGTGGGCCGCGCTGGCTTCGGTGGGTCTCGCGGTATCAGCCGCGACCGTGGCCACCGGGGCCCCGGCTTCGGCATCACCCGCCGCAGGGCGCGCTGCGCTCTCGGGATCGCTGGCCTCAGGCGCCGAGCGCTCGAAACATGAGGCCCGGGTTGCAGGCGGAACCGCTGTCGCCTTCGACCTCAATCTTTCGCTGCGCAACGCCGCTGCGGCCACGGCGCTGGTCAAGGCGATCTCGACCCCGGGTTCTGCCCAGTACCGCCACTTCCTGACCCAGTCTCAGTGGATCGCTCGCTTCGCACCCACCCAGGCTTCGGTCAGTTCGGCGGCGACCTGGCTGAAGCAGCAGGGCTTCACTGTTGGCGCCATCCCGGCGGACCGTCTCTTCATCCCTGCAAGCGGCAGCGCCGCGCAGGTGGAGCGTGCCTTCGGCACCACGCTGAGCACCTACAAGGTGAGCGGGAAGGACCTCCGCCTCGCGGACAGCGCGCTCTCAATCCCCACTGCGATCGCGGGTGTCGTCTCCGGCGTGGTCGGCGTCAACCAGTCGGTCGCAAGCAACGACCTCAGCCGGGAAGCGGCGAATGCGCCCGCTCAGACGGGTGCCAAGCCCAACCAGGAGCCGCCGCCCCCCGCGGTGTTCAAGAACCCGCAGCCGTGCGCGGGCTATTTCGGTCAGAAGATCGATACCACTGACAGCGCGTCGCTCTACACGCCGTTCACCAGCCCGCAGCCGTACGACATCTGCGGCTACAAGCCCGCACAGCTCGAGGGCGCCTATGGCCTCTCGGACAGCATCGCCAAGGGCAACAACGGTCACGGCGTCTCCATCGCCATTGTCGACGCCTACGACTCGCCGACGCTGCTCTCGGATGCGCAGCATTACTTCAGCCTGAACGACCCGTCGATCCCGCTGCCCAAGAGCCAGTTCACCAACATCAAGCCGGCGTCGGTGGGCAACGAGGCGCTCTGCGCGGCCAGCGGATGGTTCCCGGAGCAGGCGCTGGACGTCGAGTCCTCGCACAGCATGGCGCCGGGTGCTCACATCATCTTTGTCGGCGCAGTCGACTGCCTGGACAGCAGCCTGCTCGCCGCGGTCAACACGGCGATCACGAGTGGCGCATCGGTCATCAGCGATTCCTGGGGCGATACCCTGGGTGACCTGTTCGTCGATGCCGCGACCAAGGCAGCGTTCGACAACACCTTCCTGCTCGCGGACACGACCGGTGTCAGCGTGCTCTTCTCGAGCGGTGACTCGGGCGACAACTTCGCGGACTTCGGCATGACCGTCCCGGACTACCCGCCCACCAGCCCGTTGGTGACCGCGGTCGGCGGGACATCGCTGGAAGTCGGCAAGGGCAACAGCCGGCTGGCTGAATACGGCTGGTCGACCGCCAAGCAGACCCTCTGCGTAGGCACCACGACCAACTGCGGTACTGCCACAACGCCGCTTGGCACCCTCAACTGGCAAGCGGGTGGTGGTGCTGGAACCAGCTTCACATACCTTCAGCCCTCGTACCAGGCTGGGGTCGTGCCGGCGGCGCTCGCACTCCGGAATCAGAATCTGTTCGGACCGACGCCACTTCGCGTGATCCCGGACATCTCGATGGACGCGGATGCGTCGACCGGAATGCTGATCGGACTGACCCAGACGTTCCCGAACGGCAGTGTGAGCTACTCGCAGTTCAAGGAAGGCGGGACGAGCCTGGCATCGCCGCTGCTTGCCGGCGTGATCGCCGACGCGGACCAGGCGGCGGGCAAATCCCTCGGGTTCCTCAACCCGACCCTCTACAGCGTCGACCTGACCCACGCCGATGCCTTCAATGACATCGTGCCGGCGGTGAATCCGAAGGCAACCGCGGTGATCCGTGTCGACTTCGTCAACACGCAGAACAAGTTGAACGGGTTCGTCGTCAGCCTTCGTGCCATTGATTACCAGGGCATCGAGACGTACTGCGACGGCACCGGGAACTGCGCATCGCGACTCGTCACGGTGGCGACCGCGCCCGGCTTCGACGGCATGACCGGCATCGGCACTGTCGGACCGGCATTCATCAAGCGAATGGCGAGCGCTTAAGGGATCTCGACTGACCAACCGAAGGGGCGCCGGGAGACCGGCGCCCCTTCTTGCTATCCAACGAACACGTCGTCAGCGCCGGGGAACGACCCTATGCCGGTAGGCGATGATCTGGGCGTGGACGAGCCGCGCCGACCGATCACCATCGTGACCGGAGCGGGGAGGGGTATCGGTGCCGCCACCGCGCTGCACCTCGCTCGAGCGGGTCACGACGTCGTTGTGAACTACGCCAGGGATCACACGGCCGCGTATCGCGTCGTTGACATGGCGCAGTCCTCGGGCGCGCGGGCAATCGCAGTCCAGGCCGACGTCACAAAAGAGGAAGACGTGATGCGGCTCTTCACCATGACGGAAGACACCCTCGGAGCTGTGAGCTCCCTGGTGAACAACGCTGGCGCGACCCTCCACATCGGAGATCTCGCGGACACGCCGACGGCGATGATTCGAGCGGTCCTCGACGTCAACCTGCTCGGGTCGATACTCTGTTCGCGTCGCGCCGCGCAGTTGATGTCCACGGCACGCGGTGGGCATGGTGGTGCCATCGTGAATGTGTCGTCAGCGGCAGCAACTCTGGGCAGCGCGCACGAGTACGTCCACTACGCGGCGGCGAAGGCCGGCATCGACGCCCTGACCATCGGACTCGCGAAAGAGGTGGCCGCCGATGGCATCCGTGTCAACGCCGTGGCCCCGGGGGTCGCCCGGACCGACATCCATGCGGCCGCCGGCGCGCCGGATCGTGCCGACCGATCCGCAACGCGTATTCCTCTCGGACGGCCCGCGGAGCCGTTCGAGATTGCCAACGCCATCGCATGGTTGCTGGGCCCGGACGCGGCCTACGTCACCGGCGCGATCCTGCGCGTCGCCGGAGGCCTGTAGGCACGCGCTAGGCTTCCCGCCGTGAGGATCACACCGCGTCAGCTCGTTGACGCGGCGGAAATCGCCCGCCGTTGGATCCGCTACCAGGCAATGCTCTGGAACGTTCCTGCGATCTCGTGGGGGATCAGCCACGGCGGACGCGTCGTGACGCTGGATGCGATGGGGAACGCTGATCTTGCAACAGGGCGTCCCGCAACGCCGGATGCGACCAGCTATCGCTGCGCGTCGATCACCAAGACGATGACGGCGACACTCGTCATGCAACAGGTCGAAGCCGGAAGGATGCGAACTCGATGACTCCATCGCCACGTATCTCGGCTGGACGCGAAAGCTGCCCCACGCCAAGGACATCAGCATCCGCCATCTCCTCATTCACGGCGGCGGCGTGATCCGCGACGGATCCAACATCTGGGGTGACGATGACTTTCCGGACCGAGAGACGGTGCGAGCTGACGTCCGTCAGCGCCTCACCTTCGCCGAGCCGTCAACAACGTTCCGCTACTCCAACATCGCATACGTGCTGCTCGGTGACGCACTCGAATCCGTGACCGGCAGGTCTTTTGAGGCGCTCCTGCAACGGAACGTCCTCGGTCCGCTGAGCCTCAAGGGGAGTGCGCCATCGTTGACACCGCGCGTGCGCCGGACGATCGCCACCGGCTACTACCGGCGGCGTCCCGGGGAGGACCCGCACCCGGCGCGTCAGGTCGAGGCGCGCGCCTTTGCCCCCGCAGGCGGGCTCGTCGCCACGGTCCCGGACCTGCTCACCTATCAGCGGGCTCATTTCGAGGGAGTGGGAAACCTCATCTCCGACCTGTCACGTCGCGAGATGCAGCGCACGCAATGGCAGCGACCTGAGGAGCCGAACCACGGAATTGGCTGGATGATCTGGCACGTCGACGGGATCGGCATCCGTGGCCACAGCGGTGGGTTCCCCGGGTTCACGACCAAGATCGGATTCTCGCCGGAGTGGGGCCTGTGTGCCGCGGTGCTCAACAACACCAACAGCCCGGTGCCGGCCCTGGGGGTCGACATGATCTTTCACAGTGCCGTCTGGGTGGTGCGTCGCTGGCGAGACGCCGGCGAAACGACGCACGGGCATTCACGCTCCAGCCTCGGTCGATTCGCGGGTCACTACCGCGGTGATATCGGCGAGATCACGATAGCGCGCATCAACCGGTCGCTCTACCTCATCGATCCTGAGATGACGATGCCTCTCGCGTCGGCGGCGCGACTGCAGCCAGACGGTGCCCGGCGATTCACCATCGTCGAGGGCGACGACTACGGTCACTTCGGCGAGGAGGTGAGCTTCGCGGTGGATGCCGCGGGGCGCTCCACCTCAATGCGATACGGCCCCCACACGCTCCGCCGGGCTGACATCTGAAGAGCGGCTCCAAGTTTCGGAGACGGCCCGGGAAACGATGCGCCAAGGGCCGGGAAATCGACCGAATGGTTGATGTCCGCCCGGCGTCACCGCGGCTATGTTCATTGCCATGTTTGAACAATCCGCTCCAGACGCTCTGCTGGCCGCCCTCTCGTCGCGCGACTTCGCGGCATTCGCGCGCTGCCTGGCACCGGCTGCCCAGGCGCGGTTGGCCCTGCCGCGCGGCCCGGAGGTGCAATCCGGCAGGGATGACATCGCGCGACGTTTCGAAGGCTGGTTCGCGGGCGCTACCGACTTCGAGGTCCTGGACACCGAATGCGAACCGGTCGGCCCTCGATATCGAACTCAACTGGCGATTCCGGCTGAGCCGCGACGGCCTGTCGCGCGAGGTCATTGAGCAGGTGGCGTTCGTTGACCATGGACCGGGCGGGATTACCGAGATCAACCTGCTCTGTTCGGGTTTTCTTCCCGATCAGCACCCGGCTCAGCCCAACGTGTTCGACGCGGGCGCACTGGGATGCGGAGACGGTCTCGCGCAGGAGTTCCGGAGCAGGCTCGATGACATCGCTGTCGGGGAGTCGCTCACGGTCATCGTCAGCGACCCCGCCGCGAAAGAGGATCTTCCGGCGCTCGTTCGGATGATGGGACAGACCGTCGCATCGTGCGAGCCGGCACCTGGAAACCGCCTGGCGATCACCGTGGAGAAGTCCCGTGAGTGACAAGTTGATATTCAACTGTGCCTGGGGACGCGACGAGCCCGAACGCGCCACGCTGCCCTTCGTCGCCGCCAACATCGCCGCGGTAGCCGGCCAGGAAGCCATCGTGTTGTGCACGATCGAGGCCGTGCACCTCGGCACGGTGCACGGCACCGACGGTATCGAGGCACCAGGATTGCCGAAACTGTGCGACGTGTTCGCTGAGTTCGTTCGCAACCAGGGCAGGGTATGGCTCTGCGGCGCTTGCACCAAGCCGCGGGGCATCACCGAAAGCCGGCTCGCAGACGGTGCGGCGATCGTTGGAGCCGCCAAGGTGGTCGAGGAGGTTTCTGCAGGTGCGCGAACCATCGCGTTCGCCTGAGGAGACAGAGCCCTCCGTGACGATCGATAATGGCGGCAGTATCGGCACCGTGGGAGGCGGTCGCCTTGGCAATCGGCAGCCCAAGGGCTGAGCACACCCTGCGCCTGGCAGAGCTGCTCGCAGCGGTGTCGCTGGCATCGGATCTTGCGCACGATGTGCCCGCCGAGAGCGCGCTGCGGGACGCGTTGCTGGCGGTCGCGTTCGCCCGTCTGATCGGTTGGACCGAGCCGGAAGCGTCGGACGTCTTCTACCTCGCCCTCCTCTATCACATCGGCTGTACCGGGGCGGTCGCCGCCCAGAGCCGGATGGGCGCCGGCGATGACATCAACGTGCGGCGATGGATGTCGGACGTCGACTATACGAACCGCCCGGAGATGATGCGCATCGCGGTTACGAAAGTTGCGCCGCACTGGGGCGCCACCGGGTGGGTGCAGGGCGTGGCGGCCCTTGCCACGGCCGGGCGCGGTCTCCCTGAGGTGTATGCGGGTATCGCGGAGGTCGCCTCCCGGCTCTCGCAGCGGCTTGGAGCGAGCTCAGCCGTGACCGATTCGCTCTGCCACGCGTATGGACGGTGGGACGGCAAGATCTTCCCTGCGTTGCCGAAGGGCGAGGGTCTGTCCAAGGCCGGCCGCCTCGTGCACCTCGTTCACGTGGCTCAGACCTACCACCGCGCCGGCGGTGTCGAGGCTGCGGACGCCGTCGTACGGCAGCGCAGCGGGACCGAGCTCGATCCAAACCTTGCGGCGCTGTGGCTGGAGAACACGCGCGACCTCCTCCCAACCCTGTCGATTGAGTCGGCCTGGGATCTCGTGCTCGCGGCGGAGCCGGAGCCGTACCGGCGCGTCGGCGACACGCACCTTGACGAGGTGAGCGCAGCCCTGGCGGACTTCGTTGATCTCGCATCGCCGTTCACTGCCATGCACTCGTCGCGGGTCGCGAGCCTGGCTGAGGCGGCGGCGCTGCACGCCGGCCTCGATGCGGACGCCGCGGCGACCGTGCGCCGAGCCGGCCAGATCCACGACCTCGGGATGGTGAGCGTCCCGAACCGCGTGTGGATGAAGCGCGGCGCACTCACGCCTGCGGAGTGGGAGCGTGTCCGGCTGCACGCGTACCACACCGAGCGCATCATCAGCTGCGCTCCGCCGCTGCGCGAGGCGGCGGCCCTCGCGGGCCTCCACCACGAACGGCTCGACGGTTCCGGTTATCACCGTGGGCTGCCGGGGAAGGCGCTCCCGCTCAACGCGCGCGTTCTCGCCGTCGCCGAGGTCTACCAGTCGATGAGCGAAGGTCGGGCCTGGAGGCCGGCGCTGACACCGGCGGAGGCGGCCCGGCAGCTCCGAGACGCGGTTGCG
Organism: Candidatus Dormiibacterota bacterium; assembly: GCA_963756075.1. GTDB lineage: Bacteria > Chloroflexota > Dormibacteria > Aeolococcales > Aeolococcaceae > Palsa-851. The sequence continues at coordinate 351,915 of CAVWMH010000007.1, forward strand.
GCAGGCAGCATGGACGCGCGAGCCGTTGACGCGGTGCTGGCGGCGGCGGGTCAGCCTCGGCAGCGAGGACGCTCAGGCCGGGCGTGGCCGTGCGGACTCACCGACCGCGAGGTGGATGTGCTGCGCGCGATCAGCCGTGGGCTGTCGAGCAAGCAGATCGCTCGCGAGCTCTTCGTCTCAGGGGCGACGGTGCACACGCACATCATCAACGTGTACGGCAAGATCGGCGTCAACACGCGCGCGGGCGCGACGCTCTTTGCGTTCGAGCACGACCTGATCAGCGCCACCCACTAGCGATAAATCGACCAAACGGTCGATTCGCCCAGCGCTCCGCACTCCTAAACTCGCGCCAACGAGGATGTGGTCGTTCTCGGACGAGATCACGCGTTAGGAGGTACCCGACATGCCGCTGTACATGGATCACCATCACAAGGTCGACGGTCTCACCGCCGATGCCGTCGCCGGCGCCCATCAGCGAGACCTGGAAGTTCAGGCGAAGTACGGGGTCGAGTACCTCAAGTACTGGTTCGACGAAGGCTCGGGCGCGGTGTTCTGCCTGGTGCACGCGCCCAGCAAGGAGGCTGCGGCCGCCGTGCATCAGGAGGCACATGGCCTCGGCGCCGATGAGATCACGGAGGTGCAGGAGGGCGCCTGACGACGCGCGTCAGCGCGCACCCAGGCGTTGCGAATGCCTCGGACCCGCTCGATCGGCCGCGGTGACCAGGTCATGAAGGCGCTGGAGGCGGCTCTCGCGGTCACGGACGAACCGGGTGATGCCTTCGACGATGAACGGCGTCGTCAGGTGGGCCTCATCCATGACCTCGTCGACCGAGCCACCCGTCCGCCAGCGGTTGTCCCAGTCCGCTCCCATCGAGTACTCCGCTCCCAACGGGCCGTCGACCCAGTCGCGCATGAGCTTCACGGTGCGGTTGGTGATTGCCATGGCGTCGAGCCGGTCGGCAGGGGCGATCACGCTGTCGCGATACGTTGCGGACTGGAGCCGAAACAGCTGCGGGCTGATGGCCGCGACGACCTTCACGTTGAGGCCAAGATTGTCAAGATCAGGAAGCGCCTTGACCAGGTTCGCTGTCGTGGTGGTGCCCTGGACGAACACGGTTCCCATGGCAGGAAGGTCGCCTCGGAACGGACGCAGCACGTAGGCACCGCGCGCCGCCTCGAAATGGCTCGGCATCCCCAGGCGGTCGCGGTCCGGAAGCTCGATCGCGGGTCGCGTGAGGTGGAGGGCAACGATCGGCACGTCGGTGGCCAGGGCCGCGGCGAGCACCACGGGCACCTCGTTGAACTCCCATGGGTGCAGGTCGATGACCTTGCCTTCAGGGAAGAGCTGGGTCACCCCGGGCTCGTAGATACCGAAGTGCGTTCGCGAGTCCTCGGCCGTCTCCGGACCTGAGTGACCGGCCACCCAGAGGACCTTGCCAACCTTGAGCTCGCAGTCCTGGGCGAGCTGGCTGAACAGCCGCATCTCGCCGTACTTGAGGTAGCTGAATGAACCATACGTGGAGCACGCGCCCCAGAAGCCGTTGAAGGACGTGAACGGTTCGGGCGACAGGTTCACGGTGGCGAGCCCGACGATCATGCCGGCGTTGGTGAACTCCGTGATCTCGGTGGGGAGCAGCGCACCTCGCGGATTCTTGTCGCGTTCGTACCAGCCATACCCGGGCATGTCGCCGAAGTCCTTGGCGAAGCCGCTGAGGTTCGTCGAATCCGCGAGGTCGGCGGACGCGGCGATGAACAGCGGGCGTCCATAGTCCTCTTTCGCCATGGCGTTCACCCATGAGCTCCAGGCGCCGAACGCGGTGCGATTTGCCTGCTTGTCGCCCGGCTTCCGATAGAGGGCCGCGGGGTAGCTCCGGAAATCCGTCAGCCGCGGGTCGGTGAAGACCTCAGCGCCGCGACCGCCGACCGCGAGGCCGTCAATGTCCTCGGGTACCTGGGCTGCAAGCGCGACGAGGCGATCGGAAACGGCGTCGACGACTTCCGGGTGGTCGGCGAGCACCTTCGCCGCACGCTGCAGGTTCTCCGCCGCCTGCTCGCGCACTGCGCCCGAGTCCGCGGGCGCGGGCTCGTCAACGCCGGCGTAGCTCATGCCGTACTTCGCCATGAACGCGTGGCGCAGCGCCCAGAACTGCTCGCTGTTCATGGCGTGGGGAGAGCCGTGACTTCTTGCTGTCGTACTTGCCGTATCCGCGCCCCTTGCGAGTGCGGAACCACGCGACCGAGGGCACCCGGTCGGGGTTCTCGCCGCGAGCAGCCTCGAGGACCGCCCTGGTCACCGGCGACCACTCCGACCCTTCCATCGTCCCTGACACCCGCCATCCGTACGCCCCGAACCATGTCTCAGGTGTTCCGGGCACGACCGACGACGCGGCGAAGTCGTCGATCCCGTAGTCGTTCCAATCGACCAGGAACACGAGGTTCGACAACCCGAGCCCCCAGGCCGCATTGCGGGTTTCGTGGCTTGCTCCCGCGGTCAGGCCGCCCTCACCCTCGACGACGAACACGCGGACCTCACCGGCCCCAGCCGATTTCAGCGCCACGGCCTCGCCCGCGGCGGGAGGCATCCCATGCCCGGACGGACCTGTGTTGAATTTGAGGAAGAGGGTCTTGCCCGCCATCTCCGGATGTCCGGGTAGCCCGCCGCGGTGCCGCAGCATGGTCAGATCCTCGGGGATCAACGCCCAGCGCCCGTTATCGGGCAGGGCGAACGCCGGGTTCGGGTCGCGGGACGCTCGCACCCGGAGTGTCTCGTTGAGCGCGGCGAGCGTTGCGTACACGACGGGGACCGTGTGGCCCGCCGAAAGGACGAACCGGTCGGCGAACGGGAGCCAGGGACGGCGGACGTCCCAGCGCATCGCCCCCGACAGCATGGTGGCGAGCAGCAGATGGACCTTGGAGCGCGACCCACCCGGGTGCCCGCTCTGGCGATAGTTCAGCGCGAGGTCGATGAACTCATCGACGATGTCCTTGAGCACGTCCCACGTCGGGAACGACGCTTCCGCGTCCGCGTAGAGGCGTTCGGCGGTCTCCACCTTGTGCACAATAGCGGCCCAGGAGAAGCGCATGACGACAACGGTTCCGGTCGAAATTCATCAGGCGATCCACGACGCGACAACCGACTGCGCGGATGAATTGATCACCACCTCGCGTGCCATTCATGCGCTGGCCGAGATCGGCTTCGAGGAGGTCGAGTCCTCGCGTCTCCTCAGCGGTGCCATCGAACAGCACGGATTTCAAGTCGAACGTGGAGTCTCGGGGATGCCGACCGCTTTCGTGGCGCGGCACGGCAGCGCGGGTCCGCACGTTGCGTTCGTCTGCGAGTACGACGCGTTGCGCGGCCTTGGACACGCGTGCGGGCACAACCTGATCGCGACATCATCTGCGGGCGCCGGCATCGCGCTGGCGCGCTCGCTCACCGAGCGCGGCGCCGACGCTCGCGTGACCATCGTCGGTGCACCGGCGGAGGAGGGCGGCGGCGGCAAGATTCCCCTCTGCCACGACGGGCTGTTCGACGATTCGGACGCGGTTCTGATCTTTCACCCTTCCGACCGCACGGCATCGCTTCAGTACGCGCTCGCGTGCACGCACTGGGAGTGGACGTTCCGTGGCAAGGCTGCCCACGCGGCTGGGCATCCCGATCACGGCATCAATGCACTCGACGCCTTTGTTCACGCGTACAACGGCGTGTCGCTCTGGCGCCAGCAGCTGCGCGACGACGCACGGGTGCACGGATTCATCGTCGAGGGAGGAACGGCTCCGAACATCATCCCCGAGCTCACGCGTGGGGAATACCTGACGCGGGCGCGTGACGGCGAATATCTGCGCACCATGAATGCTCGTTTCCGCGCGATCTTCGAAGCCGCCGCGCGCGCGACCGGCTGCGTGCTGCAGCTGGACGAGAAGGAGACGTACCTGGACCTGCGCTCCAACCTGGTCCTCGCCGAGCGCGCAAGCATCCATCTGGCGGCACTGGGTCTCGAGGAGGATCCCGTGGTCCCCTGGGAGCGTACGGGCTCAACGGACGTCGGCGATGTCTCCTATGCGGCGCCGACGCTGCACCCCGAATTCGCCATCGCTGATGAGGGGGTCGGACCACACACGCACGCGTTTCGTGAGGCCGCCGTGTCGCCGCGGGGGGAGAGCGCGATGCTGCAGGCCGTCGAGGTGCTGGCCAGAATCGGCGCGGACGTCATCCTCGACGCGGACGTGCGTCACGCCGTGCGTGATGCCTTTCTCAGCCAGCCGCAGCACCGCACGGCGTGGTTGGGATCGGGGGAGTAACGGGCCCTCCTCTCGGGGTCGACTCTCCGTTTCGCAGAGGAGAGTACAACGCGACCGGAATGGTCCGCTCGGCGCATTCCTCAGGTGGGTGCATCGGGCTTCCGCGCCCGGCTCGGCGCGACGCGTGACGGCTCCCCCGGCATCTTCGGGTACTGCGGCGGCCACGGCGCGTCGACCAGACCCGCTGCCGCGTCCCGGAGGTGCAGCGCCAGAACAGGTTCGAGGGACTGCGGCGCGGCCGACATCGGCAGCCAGGGGTCGCCGCTGCTGGCAACCCTGGGCGGTACCGTCACGATGGTGAGCGCGTCGGGTGTGATCGAGTCCAGCTCATCCCACACGAAGGGAGTGGAGACCTGCGCCCCGGGTCGTGCGCGGACGGACCAGGCGCCGAAGATCGTCTTGTGCGGTGCGTTCTGGTTGAAGTCGACGAAGACCCGGCGTCCGCGCTCCTCCTTCCACCAGGCGCTGGTGATGAGATCCGGTCGGCGGCGCTCGAGCTCCCGGCCCACCGCGACCGCCGCCGAACGCACCTCGTAGGACGTCCAGCGCGGCTGCAGTCGCACGTACACGTGGATGCCGCGGTTGCCCGTGGTCTTGGGGAGACACATCACCCCGAGCTCGTCGAAGAGCGCGCGCACCTCACGCGCCGCCTCCTGCACCATCGAGAAGACGACTCCGGGGCTCGGATCGAGGTCGATCCGGAGCTCGTCGGCGTGTTCCGGATCCGAGGCCTGCGACGGCCAGACATGAAACCCGAGGCATCCCAGGTTCACCGCCCAGAGGACATGGGCGAGGTCTGCCGCGACCAGGGCTCGGGAGGTGGTGCCGTTGGGGGTGCTGACGATCGTGGTCTCCAGCCAGTCAGGTCGCGTATCGGGGACTCGCTTCTGGAAGAACGACGGGCCGCTCGCTCCGTTGGGGAAGCGCTGCAGGAGCACCGGGCGTCCACCCATGGCGCGGAGCAACGGCTCCTCGACCGCCTGGTAGTAATGGACGAGATCGAGCTTGGTCTCACCCCGCTCGTTGAAGTACACCTTGCCGGGGCTGGTGATCGGGACCTCCCGGCCCCCCGACTCGACAACGACGACGTCATCAGCCATCGCCGGCGAGCATAGACGCGCCGGCGCCTCTGCGCCTGTCACCGCCCTTCGACGACAATCCGGCGTCGATGGAGGAACACGACGTGGCCCTGGAACCCGAGGGCACTCAGGACTTCGCGGCGCTCATCGACTTCCACCCCTATCGAGACCGTTTCGAGGCCCACCACCGAATCCCGGCCGAAGCGCGTTCTCGCGACAGCATCCTGGCCGAGCTCGGGGCCATGGCCGAGGAGGAGGACCGGATGGGGAATGCCGGTCGTGTATCGGGGTCGATCTATCACGGTGGCCACGACCACTACCGCTTCCTCACCGAGGTGTACGGGCTCTTCGCCCACGCCAACGTCCTGCAACGAGACATGTATCCGAGCGCCACCAAGCTCGAAGGCGAAATCGTGGCGATGACCGCGTCACTGCTGCACGGCGACGCTGTTGCAGAGCACCACCCCGGCGAGGAGGTGTGCGGCGTGGTCACGTTCGGCGGGACCGAGAGCCTGATCGACCCGATGCTTGTCTATCGGGAGCGCGGCAGGATCGAGAAGGGCATCACGGCCCCAGAGGTCATCGTTCCGGTCACCGCTCACGTTGCGCTGCAGAAGGCCGCTCACATGCTCGGCATCAGCCTCGTCCAGGCGCCGGTGCGGGAAGACTGGCGGGCCGACGTGGGCTGGATGCGCGACCACGTGACGCCGAACACCGTGGCGATCGTGGGATCGGCGGGCAATTACCCCCACGGTCTCATCGATCCGATCGCGGAGATGTCGGCGCTGGCGCTCGAGCACGACCTCGGCCTCCACGTCGACGGCTGTATGGGAGGCTTCATCCTTCCGTGGGCGGAACGCCTGGGATACCCGATTCCGACCTTCGACTTCCGGCTCCCAGGGGTCACCTCGATCTCAGCGGACACGCACAAGTTCGGGTACGCGCTCAAGGGAACGTCGGTGCTCCTCTACCGGAACAGCACGTTGCGTCGCTATCAGTACTTCAGCTATCCCGACTGGCCGGGGGGCATCTACATGTCGCCGGGGCTTTCGGGGAGCCGTTCGGGTGGGATCGTGGCCGCAGCGTGGGCAGCGATGCTCAGTCTCGGCGAGCGGGGGTACCTCGAGATCGCGGAGCGGATATTCGAGACCGCGGCCACGATTCTCAGCGGGGTCGCGGCGATTCCCGAGCTCGAGATCTTCGGAGATCCGACCTTCATCGTCGCGTTCCGCGGCCGCGGTATCGACATCTACCACGTCAACGACTTCCTGATCAGCAAGGGCTGGCGCCTCAACGCGTTGCAACTTCCGCCGGGGCTGCACTTCTGCGTGACCAGGCCGAATACCGCGGACGGCGTCGCGGAGGCGTTTCTCGCCGACCTGCGGGAGGCGGTGGCGTACGCCAAGACCCCCGGACTCGGTCCGGCGCGCAGCGGCGCGCTCTACGGCCTCGGAGGATCGCCTGAAGGCAACGAGGCGCTCGACCTGCTGTTTGCCGCCGCGCTCGACGCGATGTACGACGTGGTTCCCTGAGGCCGATGGCAGAGCCCTGGATCCTGGCGGTGGATCTTGGCACCGGGGGGCCGAAGACGGGCGCCATCACCCTCTCCGGCGAGCTGCTCGCGGTGTCTCACCGAGCAGTGGCGACGACCTTCAGTGCTGACGGCGGTGCCGTGCAGGATCCCAACGCATGGTGGGACGGGATCCGCCAGGGAGTCGCGGAGGTCCTCGGCAACGGAGTCGTCGCCGGCGACGCGGTGGGCGTCGGGATCACCGGTCAGTGGGGGTCGACGGTGCCGGTCGGCGTGACCGGAGAGGCGGTCGGGCCGTGCATGCTCTGGTCGGACACCCGCGGGCGAGCCCTCGCAGCGCGGCGCCTCGGCGGTCCGATCAACGTGGTCGGCTACTCGCCGGGCAATCTCATCCGCTGGCTCCGTCTGACCGGTGGCGCGCCGTCACCCGGCGGCGCCGACCCGCTCGGTCACCACCTGCACCTCTCCAGCCGCGAGCCCGAGCTGTACTCGCGCATCGACACGCTCCTCGAACCCCTGGACTACCTGGGAATGCGTTTCACCGGCAGACGAGCGGCGACACAGGCGTCGATGATCCTGTCATGGCTCACGGACAACCGTCCTCGCGCCACCAACAACGGGTACGTTGCATCTCTCGTCCGTCGATCGGGTCGCGAGCCGGCCAAGCTCCCGGAGCTTCTCCCCACGGGAAGTGTGCTCGGCGGGCTGCGGCAGGCGGTTGCGTCCGAACTCGGCCTTCCGGTGGGAGTCCCCGTCGTCGCCGGCATCCCCGATCTGCATACCGGCTACATCGGCTCGGGCGCGATCGCGCCCTACGCCGGCCACGTCACCATCAGCACGAGTGCCTGGATCGCGTGCGCGGTGCCGTTCAAGCGCACGGACGTGTTCCATCAGATCGCATCGGTGCCCGGCCCCCGTGCCGGCTCGTACCTCGTCGCGAACAACCACGAGACCGCCGGCATATGCCTGCAGTGGCTCACAGAGTCGATCGATCCCGGCGACGACACCGGTCCGTCCAGCAACGCCAGGTACGAGCGGCTCACCGCGCTCGCATCACGTGCCCCCGTCGGATCGGGAGGGGTGCTCTTCACGCCGTGGCTGAACGGAGAGCGCAGCCCGGTTGATGACCGGACTCTGCGTGCGGCGTTCCTCAACATCTCCATGACCACGGACCGGTCGCATCTGGTCCGCGCCGTGCTCGAGGGTGTCGCATTCAACGCCCGCTGGCTGCTCGACTCGGTCGAGCGCTTCATCAAGCGGCCGATGCCGGTGCTCCGGATTCTGGGCGGTGGCGCGATCTCCGACGTGTGGTGCCAGATACACGCCGACATCCTCGGCCGGCGCATCGAACGTGTCGCTGAGCCGATGTACGCGAACCTTCGCGGCGCCGCACTGTTCGCGTCGATGAGTCTCGGCAACATCGATCTCGCGGGAGCCGCCGCCCGGGTTCGGGTGGATGCAACGTTCGATCCGGACCCGCAGGCCAGAAAGGTCTATGCGCCGATGTACGCCGAATACCGTCGTCTGTACCATCGCCTCCACGGGATGTACGCGAGGTTGAACGCATGAGCGCGACCGCAGTCCGTGCGCCGGCGATGCGCTGGGCAATCTTGTCGGTGTACGCGTTGCTCGCCGCATCCACTCAACTCCTCTGGCTGACCTTCGCGGCGATCGACACCGATTCCGCAAGGGTGCTGCACGTCGACGTTGGAACCGTCGGCGACCTCGCGGCGATCTTCCCGTTCATCTATGTGGTGCTCGCGCTGCCCGTCGGTCGGTGGCTCGATACCCGATTTGCCCGAGCGCTCGCGGTCGGCGCGCTGCTCACCGGTGGCGGCGCGATCATCCGCGTGCTCGCGCCATCCTCATTCGGGGTCCAGCTCGCCGGCCAGGTCGTGATCGCCGCCGGCCAGCCTTTTGTGCTCAACAGCATCACCAAGGTCGCCGCACGGTATTTCCCGCGGCAGGAGCGCGCGACCGCCGTATCGATCGGCAGTGTCGCGCTGTTCATCGGGATCCTGGCATCGGTGCTTGCAGCGGCACCCCTGTTCTCCGCGGGTGGGTTGGGACTGGTGGTCGTGGTGGAAGCCGTCCCGGCTGTCGTGGGTGGCGTTCTGATGCTGCTCGTCCTACGCGTGCCGGCGATCTATCCCGACGACTCCACGACGAGGGTGAGCATGCGCTGGCTGATCAGGGACCGGTTCTTGTGGCTGCTTGCCGGGCTCATCTTCATCGGCATGGGCGTGTACAACGCCATCGCCACCTGGTTGCAGCCCGTGCTTGCGAATTTCGGAGAAGGTGGTGCCGCCGGCAACCTCATCGCAGTGCTCACCGCCGGCGGGGTCGTCGGCGCCGCAGTGTTGCCCGCGATCGTCGCCGCGCGCGACCAGCGGCGCACGATGCTGGTGGTCGCGCTCGCCTTCAGCGCCATGGCCTTCATCGCGACCGACGTGCGCCACGAGGTGGTGTGGCTCGGGATATGGCTCTTCGCCACCGGGTTCGCGATCATGGCCTGCCTCCCGGTCGTCCTCGACTGGTCGGCGATTCACGCCGGCAACGCCCGAGAGGGAGCGGCCGCAGGGTTCCTGCTGATGTCCGGCAACCTCGGCGGCGTCGTGCTCGTGCTCGTGATCCAGGCAGTGATGGGCAATGCCTACGTTCCCTTCGTCGCGCTGGCCATCATCAGCCTGCTCGGGCTGCCGCTCGCCCTTGGGCTCCCCGGTCGCTCAGCCGTTCGCGCTCGCGCGGTCGCGACGTTTGACGGCGAGCGCTGAGATGGCCTCGAGCAGGCAGCGATGCGCGTTCTGCGACGTGATCTCAGCCCAGTCGTAGGGGGGTGATACCTCGACCACGTCCATGGCGACGACGTCGGTGCGCAGGACGACCTGGCGAATGCCGCGGAGCAGGTCGACCGGCTGCATGCCTCCGGGCTCCGGCGTTCCGGTTCCGGGCGCGAAGCCCGGATCGAGCACATCGATGTCGACCGAGAGGTAGATGTGATCGGGACCGTCGAGCGCTTCCGCAATCGCGTCTTCGATCACCGGTGCCACACCGCGATCGCGGAGCTCGCCCATGAGGTGCCAGCGCATTCCCTGAGCACGCATCCACTCGAACACATCCTTCGGCGGCCAGTAGCCGCGCAGACCGATCTGCACGAAATTACGTCCCGCAATCACGCCCGATTCGATGAGCCGTCGCATCGGCGAGCCGTGCGAGTACAGGTTGCCCCATGAGCTGTCGCCGGTGTCCGCGTGGGCGTCGAAATGCACGATGCCGACGCTCCCCGGGGGATGCGCTGCCGCCACGGCGGTCGCAGACGGCCACGTGATCGAATGGTCGCCACCGATGACCATCGGGGTGATGTTCCGGGTGGCGACCTCGCCGACGCGCTCCCGGATTGCGGTGTGGGAGATTTCCGCGATTCCCGGCACGCAGCGGGCGTCGCCGTAATCAATGACTCGCAGAACCTCGAGCGGCGCAACCTCGAGTTCGAGATGCCACTCGGCGCTCTGATACGACGCCGTCCTGACGGCTCGAGGGCCGAAGCGCGCTCCGGGCCGGTAGGTCACGCCGTCGTCCCACGGGGCGCCGACGATGGCGACGTCCGGGTGCACCTCGTCGAGCTGCTCGGTGGTGGTGAGGAGGGGAACCCTGCAGAAAGTCGTCGGACCAAGGTACGCCGGCCCGTCGTCGAACCTTTCCACGCGCGAAGACTACCGTGTGCGCCGGCAGTGTGAGGAGGGCATGCGGCCGGCGATTGCCGCTGGGGCCGGGTCACGTACCCTGCGGAGATGCATGACACGCCACCCGCTGACGGCGGCGAACGAACATGAAGCTCACGGACTTTGAAGCCTTGAGCTTCGACTGCTACGGCACCCTGATCGACTGGGAAGGGGGCCTTGCGGCAGTCCTCACGCCGTGGGCGCGCGAGCATCGCCTCACGATCAGCACCGGGGAGCTCTTGGAGCGATACGCCGACGCTGAGGCGCGTCATGAAGAGGAAACTCCCGGCGCCCTCTACCCGGACATCCTGGCCGCCGCAATGCGAAGCCTGGGCGCGGAATTCGGTGTCGACGTCAGCCCGGAGGAGAGCCGGCGTCTGGCCACGTCGGTTGCGGACTGGCCGGCATTCCCCGACTCCCCGGGCGCACTTGCCGCTCTCGCACAACGCTACAAGCTCGTCATCCTTTCCAACGTTGACCGCAAGTCGTTTGCGGGCAGCAACGCGCGCCTCGGCGTCCACTTCGACGCTGTCATCACCGCGCAGGACGTCGGGGCGTACAAGCCGTCGCCACGCAACTTCGAGGTCCTGCTCAGCGCCGTCGGTGCGCTGGGCGTCGCGGGCGGGCGGTTGCTGCACGTGGCTCAGAGCCTCTTCCACGACCACGTGCCCGCAAAGCGCCTCGGGCTTCCCACCGTCTGGATCGACAGGCGTGGGGCGCGGTCGGGCTGGGGTGCGACGCCGGCGCCGGGCGTCGAGGTGACGCCGGATTGGACCTTCGACTCCATGGCCGCGTTCGCGGCGGCGTGTCTCGCCGAGAGCTCACAACAGGGCTTGTAGGAAAGGCGCCCTCGGACGCAGCCGTTCGCGCCGCGTATCGTTGCGCTGTGCGCCGCGCACGGATGGTGCCAACTCGTGACGAGGAGGTCGAGACAGCATGCTCTCGTACGCATCCGGTCCCAGTTCACTACCGCTGCTCGGCGAGACGATCGGCGAGAATCTGCGGCGCACCGTCGAGCGGCACGGTGATTGTGAGGCGCTCGTCGTCCCGCACCAGGACTATCGGGCGACCTACCGTCAGCTCTGGGACCAGATCTCGCTGGCGGCGCGCGGTCTGATCGCTCGCGGCGTCGGTCCGAGAGATCGCGTTGGGATCTGGTCGCCGAATCGATTCGAGTGGGTCGTGGTCCAATATGCCACCGCCAGAATCGGCGCGATCCTCGTCAACATCAACCCGGCCTACCGGACCACCGAACTCGAATACGCTCTCACACAGTCCGGCGTCTCGTTTCTGATCCTTGCACGGGCCTTTCGTCAGACCGACTACGTGCGGATGCTCGGCGAGGTGAGAGGCGCTTGCCCCGAGCTTCGGGAGGCGCTCGCGCTCGAGGACGGCTGGGCCTCGCTCCTTCGAGACGGCGCCCGTACCTCCGAGGACGAGCTGGCGGCGGTCGAATCGAGGCTGCAATTCGACGACCCGATCAACATCCAGTACACCTCGGGAACCACGGGATTCCCGAAGGGCGCGACGCTCTCGCATCACAACATCCTCAACAACGGGTTCTTCGTCGGCGAAACCGTGAAGTACACATCGGACGATCGCGTCTGCATCCCCGTGCCGTTCTACCACTGCTTCGGTATGGTCCTGGGCAACCTCGCGTGCACAACGCACGGAGCGTGCATCGTGGTCCCCGGGGAAGCGTTCGACGCCGACGCCGTCCTTCGGGTCACGCAGCAGGAACGGTGCACCTCGCTCTACGGCGTGCCCAGCATGTTCATCGCGGAGCTCGAGCATCCCGGGTTCGGCGAGCACGATCTGAGCCGGCTGCGCACGGGAATCATGGCCGGGTCACCGTGCCCGGTTGAGGTGATGAAGCAAGTCCAGTCGCGCATGAACATGCGTGAGGTGACCATCTGCTATGGCATGACCGAGACGTCGCCGGTGTCCACCCAGAGCGCTCTTGATGACCCGCTCGACAAGCGAGTGGGGACGGTCGGTCGGGTGCATCCCCACGTCGAGGTCAAGGTTGTCGATCCCGAGACCGACCGAGTCGTCCAGCGCGGGCACTCCGGCGAGCTCTGCACCCGCGGCTACAGCGTCATGCTCGGATACTGGAACAACGATGCCGCCACCGCCGGGGCGATCGACGCCGCGCACTGGATGCATACCGGTGACCTCGCGACGATGGACGAGGCCGGCTACGTGAACATAGTCGGGCGCATCAAGGACATGATCATTCGCGGCGGAGAGAACATCTATCCGCGCGAGATCGAGGAGTTCCTCTACGCGCACCCGGACATCGGCGATGTTCAGGTCATCGGGGTTCCGTCCGAGCGCTATGGGGAAGAGGTCATGGCCTGGGTGAGGCCGAAAGAGGGTGCGACACCGACCGTCGAATCGCTGGAGGCGTTCTGCCGCGGTCGCATCGCGAGCAACAAGATTCCGCGCCACTGGAAGTTTGTCGAATCCTTTCCCATGACCGTGACCGGGAAGGTGCAGAAGTACCTCATGCGCGAGGCGTCGGTGGAGGAGCTGGGGTTGCAGGCGGCTGCGTCGGTGACAACCGCCTGAGCATCGCGCTCGCGCTCGGCGCGGCGGCGTTCTGGGGCTGCGGAGATTTCCTCGGCGGGCTCGCAAACCGCGCCGCGCCACTGCTCTCCGTCTTGCTCATCTCCCAGGGGGTGGGGCTGATCGGCATGCTGATCGTGGCGTTCGCGATCGGCGGCAACCCGAGTGGCGCCGACTTCGGCTACGGTGCCCTGGCCGGGCTGGCGGGCGCGGCGGGGGTCGCCATGCTCTATGGGGGGCTCGCCTCCGGCGCCATGTCCCTGGTGGCTCCCATCACCGGTGTGGTTGCCGTGGTCGTGCCGATCGCTGTCGGCGTCGGCAGTGGTGAGCGTCCCGGGGCATTGCAATACGTGGGCATCCTCGCGGCTGTTGTCGCTGTGGCGCTCCTCAGCGGTGGCGGGAGTCGGGGGGCTCGTCTCGGTCGTGGAACGCTGCTGCTCGCGATTGGCGCGGGGCTCGGTTTCGGACTGTTCTACGTCGGCATCGCGAAAACCTCGATGGGAGCAAACCTCTGGCCACTGGTGGCTGCCCGTGGCGCGTCGGTGGCGACGCTGCTCGCGGTCTCGGGGGTGACGCGCAGGGCACCGAGCTTCGGCGCGGCGCATCCGCTCGTGATCGTCGGCGCCGGCGTGCTCGACGTGTCTGCCAACGCCCTCTACCTGCTTGCGGTGCACGGTGGTCTGCTGAGCATCGTTGCGGTGCTCGTCTCGCTGTACCCGGTCTCGACGGTGCTCTGTTCCATGGTTGTGCTCGCCGAACGCCTGCGCACGACGCAGTTCGCGGGAGTCGGCGCGGCGCTGATCGCGGTGGTGCTGATCACGGCGGGGTGAGGCGCGCGTCGTGGTCAACTGACGCGGCCGTTCTCGTATGACAGTTGTGACAGTGCGGAACGGCGCTCTGCTATGTGCGCTGTCGAACCGACCCACGCCCTTCCAATGGCGCAGCTTTGGCCCTGCGGAAGTGGAATGACTGACATCGTGGCAGTGCTCGCGGTGAGGGCAACGTGTCTTCCGCCCCATCGCGTTCACTCGCCCCGATGAGCGATGACAAAGCACGGGCATGTCGGCTGCTCCGACATTGCTCGTCCGTTGTGTGCGTTCGGTAACGGGTCGCGGTGTGAAGGACCAGGCACATATGCTCGTGCCATCGGCGCGTGTTGCCGTGGCGGCGTGAACGATCGGAGGTGCCGACAATGCGGCGACGCGCGGTGGCCACCTCGCGGGATGCTGCCGAAGTCGTCCAGCGGAACCTGTTCATGGAAGCTGCGTTCGCCAGCATGCGTGACCTTGTGGCTGTGTGCGATCCGTACGGCCGCATCACCTTGATCAATCGAGCAATGGAGCAGTTCGCGGGTCTCGAGTCCGGCGGGATCCTCCCGGGGCCGTGGACTGCATACGGGAAGATGTTTCACCTCGACGGAGAGCCGGTTGCCGACGCGACGGGGCCGATGGGTCGGGCGCTACGAGGCGAGGCCGTCCGCGCTGCCGAGGTGGTGCTGGTTAGCCCGTCCGGCCGGCGACGAACGATGACTGTCGATGGCGAGCCGCTGTTCGATAGCGGCGGCGAGCTGCTCGGCGCAATCGTGGTCTGGCACGACGTCACGGAACACCGGTATGCCGAGGATCAGCTCGCGTTTGACGCGCACCACAACCCACTGACGAGGCTCCCGAATCGAGCTCTGTTTGCCATGCTCATACAGGACGGTCTCGCCAGGGCGGAGTCGCTCAACGGATCGACGGCGGTGCTGGCGCTCAACGTCGACCACTTCGCCGACATCGCCACGCAAGTCGGCGACAGCTCTGGCGATCACTCGGGCGATACGTTCGTGCTCGAGGTGGCGCGCCGTGTCGGAGGTTCACTGCGGAGAGCGAGCAGCTCGCGACCGATGGATACGCTTGCCCACATGGGCGGCGACCACTTCCTCGTGCTCTGTGAGGACGTTGCGGATGCAAGCGCGGTCAGGACGATCGCTCGCAGGATGGCGATGGCCCTGGGCGCTCCGATGTCCCTTGCGGGTGAGGAGCTCAACGTCACAGCCTGCATCGGCATCACGCTGACCCGTGATTCCCAACGAGACCCCGAACCCCTGATCCGCGAGGCCGAGGCGGCGATGCAACGGGCCGCGCGGCGTGGACCGGGGCGGTGTGAAGTGTTCACCGGCGAGATGCGGGCACAGCGGCTGGTCCGGATCGCCAATGAGTCGTCGCTGCGAAAAGCGCTCGTCAAGGGAGAGTTCTACGTCGAATACCAGCCGAAGGTCTCGCTTGTCACCGGCCGGACTGTCGGCGTCGAAGCGCTGTTGCGCTGGATGCATCCCGACCGCGGACTGATCTCCCCGCTCGACTTCATCCCGCTCGCCGAGGAGTCGGGGATCATCGTACAGATCGGCGCTTGGGTACTCGAGCAGGTCTGCCACGACGCCATCCGCTGGCGCACGGCGCTGCCGGGCGGTCATCCGCTCATGGTGGCCGTGAACGTGTCGCCTCGCCAGTTCGAATCGGATCTCGCGGACACGTTCGGCGGCATCATCGGGCGCTCGGGCATCGACCCCGCGACCGTCTGCCTCGAAGTCACCGAGAGCATGGTCATGCAGGACGCAGAACTGGCGATCGCGACGCTCCGTGAGCTTAAGTCGCTGGGACTGAGCATCTCGGTCGACGACTTCGGGACCGGCTTTTCGTCGCTCGCATATCTCAAGCGGTTTCCACTCGACGAGCTCAAGATCGACAAGTCGTTCGTGGATGGCCTCGGTCGCGACTTCGAGGCCACGGCGATCGTCGCGGCCGTGATGGGCATGGCACACGCGCTCGATCTTCGTGTCGTCGCCGAAGGGGTTGAGACGGCGGACCAGGTCGTCCAACTCCGCACCCTGGGCTGCGACGAGGCACAGGGATTTTTCTATGCCCGGCCCGGCCCGGCAGTCGATATCGATGCGCGGCTCGTCGCCGAAGAGCGTGCCTATGTAGGCGGGACCAAGGAGCGAGCACGAAACCGCACCGAGGGCGCGCACATCGGAAAGATTCTGGTCGTCGACGACGCCGACGACGTCCGGCAGCTGGCGCGGTCGAGCCTTGCCTCCGTCGGGTTCGAGGTGCGTGAGGCCGCGAGTGGTGAGGACGCGGTCACAATGGCGCGTCACTTCAAGCCGGACTGCGTGGTCCTGGACGTGAATCTGCCCGGGATCAGCGGCCTTGACGTCTGCCGGATTCTGCGCGATGACCTCACGTACCAGCGAACGACGATCGTCATCCTCAGCGGCGTCGCCGCACCCAGCGAGAAGGTCATGGCATTTTCGCTTGAGGCGGATGACTACATGGTCAAGCCATTCAGCCCGCGCGACCTGGTGGGTCGGGTGACCGCCGCCATTCGAAGACGCGGCGACCTGTTCGTTTCGGCACCAGCGCAGCCGGCACAGCCGTTCACGATCGCGGAGGTCGCTCGATGATCATCCTCGCCGTTCTCGTCTCTGTCGTCGTTACCGTGCTCTGCGTGGTGCTCTTCATCGCAACCATCGGGCCGGTGAAGCGGCGATTCCGCATCGTGAGAACAGCGTCGCCATCACTGTCGCACCAGGCTACTGCGGGTATCACGCTCCGAGATGAGGTCGACGAGCTCGCTCAATTCCTTGCGGCATGGCAACGCGTGACGGTCGATCGCTTGAGTGGCCGCGTCGAGCAGTCAGAGGTCCTTGATGCCGGGCTGCTGGCCCACGTCGCCGAATTGCTCGATGCGGAGCGAATCGTGGTCAGCCTGCTGGACCCGAGCGGCCTGCGCATCGTCGACGGACATCCGGGGATCGAGGAGTCCGTCGTGGTCGGAGATTCGCCAAGCCGTCGGGCGGTGCACTCGGGCCAGATCTTCATCGGAGACTTGCACTCTGAATCCTGGGGGCAGGATACGATTGCGTTCCGGGACCGCACCGCCACTGGCCCCGTCATGGCCATACCGATGGTTAGCGGGGGCGAGAGCATTGGCGCGGTCATGGTTCTGCGCAGTGCCGGAGAGATCCAGTTCACCCGCGTCGAGTCGGACCGGGCGCGGATTCTCGTTCCACCACTCGCCGGTGCCGTGCGTCTCAGCAGCCTATCGGATCAGCTGCGCAGCGACAATATCGCCGCGGACGTGGAGCGCACCCGCCTGTCCACCAGCCTGCGCATGCTGCTCGAGTCGGCCGGTGAAGGGATCTATGGCATCGATGCTGACGGTCGATGCACGTTCATGAACACCGCAGCGGCGGGAGCGCTGGGCGTCGACATCTCCAAGGTGATGGGTGAACTCACCCATCCGCTCTTCCATCACCGTCGCGTCGACGGTTCGGTGATCGCGTTCATCGACAGCCCCATCTACAAGGCCCTGCACGGTGGAGGCAGCTGCCGCGTCGCGACCGAGTTGATGTGGCGGAGTGACGGCCGCTCGTTCCCAGCCGAGTACTCCGCCTTCCCGATCGTCGACGAGGCGGCGATCACCGGCGAGGCGACCGGCGCCGTTATCACCTTCAATGACATCACCGAGCGCAAGCGGATCGAGGACGATCTCGCCGTCGCACACGCGCAGGCGATGGAGGCATCTCGTCTGAAATCGGAGTTTCTGGCCAACATGAGCCACGAGATCCGCACGCCGATGAACGGTGTTATCGGGATGACCGGATTGCTCTTCACCACCGAGCTCAATGCCGAGCAACGCGAATATGCCGAGGCGATCAGCCAGTCAGCTGAGTCGCTGCTCGCGGTGATCAACGACATCCTCGACTTCTCGAAAATCGAGGCGGGGAAGATCGACATCGAAGTCATCGACTTCGATCTCCGCGTCGTCGTAGAGGAGGCGGCAAGGCTGATCGCACCGAAGGCGGCTGAAAAGGACCTCGAACTCGCCGTCATGGTGGATCCGCAGATGTCCGTGCGGGTGCGCGGCGACCCGGGCCGGATACGTCAGATCCTTATCAACCTGCTCGGCAATGCGGTCAAGTTCACCGATACCGGCGAGGTCGTCCTCAGAGTTCGCAAGGAATCGGAGCACGCCAATTCGATCGACTTACGTTTCGAAGTCACCGACACTGGGATCGGCATCGACGCGGCGCAACAGGCACGCCTTTTCGAGAGCTTCGTCCAGGCGGACGCGTCCACAACTCGGCGGTTCGGTGGGACGGGCCTCGGGCTCGCGATCTGCAAGAAGCTCGTCGAACGAATGGGGGGCCAGGTCGGTGTGCTGAGCGAAGCCGGGAAGGGAAGCACGTTCTGGTTCACGCTCGCCCTCGAGACGGGAGCTCGCGACCTCGGGAGGCCGGCGCCGTCTCGAGGAGCCCTCCAGGATGTGCGCGTCCTCGTCGTCGACGACAACAAGACGAATCGGGTAATTCTCGAGCAGAACCTCCGGGTATGGGGGGCGCGGCCGGCCAGCTTCGGGAGCGGGAGCGACGCTCTGAAAGGATTGCGTGATGCTGTCGACGCCGGTGACCCCTATCGCGTCGCGGTCCTCGATTATCGGATGCCCGGCATGGACGGGATCGACCTTGCGAGGGCCATCCGGCGCGATTCGTCGATCAATGGCGTGGGGCTCATTCTCCTGACCTCGTCCTCGCCATTCGCGGACACGGAGATCGCTGAGGGCGCGGGTATCGGTGCGTTTCTGACCAAACCGGCGCGGATCTCAGATCTCTACGACTGCCTGGCGACCCTGCTCATGCCCCTCCACGACGAGAGCACTGGGGGCGCCATCACCGAGGGCGTACGCTACTCATTCACCGAGGTGGCTGAGTCCGCGCGCGCCCGGCTGCTGGTAGTGGACGACAGCCCGGTGAATCAGCGAGTTGCCGTTCGCATGCTCGAGAAGATGGGCCACGTGGTCGACGTCGCGGACAACGGCATCGGCGCGCTGGCCGCTCTCGGGAGGGTCAAGTATGACGCGGTGCTGATGGACTGCCAGATGCCCGAGATGGACGGGTTCGAGGCGACGCGCGAAGTGCGGCGGCGCGAGGGCACGGATCGACACACGATCATCATCGCGATGACCGCGGGCGCGATGGCCTGGGACCAGGACAAGTGTCTGGCTGCCGGCATGGATGCATACCTGAGCAAGCCGGTGATGGCCGACAAGCTCGCGAGCATGATCACGCTCTGGTTCGACCCGGAGACGCAGGGCAAGCACGCACTGCACGGCGACCAGGACTCTCCGGGTCCGCTGGACCAACGCTACGTCACAGGCCTCCGCGAACTCGGTACCCACGAATTTGACAAGCTCGTACGACTCTTTCTCAAAGACGGACAGACCCGGATCGACGGCCTGCGCGCCGCGCAGATCACCGGGGATACCTCAGCGATGGTCAAGCTCGCGCATAGTCTCAAGGGGAGCGCGAGTAGCTTCGGTGCCGGGACCCTGGCAGCGCGCTGTGGCGAGTTGCAGGCGCGCGCGAGGGCGGCCGACGCTGCGGAGGACGCCCGGATGATTGACAGGGTCGACGCCGAGTTCGTGCTGGCCAGCACAGCCCTGCGTGATGAACTGGCACCGGATCCCGCGGTGGTCAACACCAAAGGTGGAGGTGTGAGCGAGGTGCCTCTGGTCAGTTCAGGGAGCGAACCGCGGCCGGACGAGGTCGCAGCGCACTGAGAGCCGCCCGATCGGCGAGGGCGGCCGCGACATCCTCTATGTCGGCAGCCAGGGTGGGCTTGCCCAACCCGAACCCCTGACCGAGCGTGATGCCCCCTGCCTTCATCAGGTCGGCGACGAACTCGTTCTCGACACCTTCGGCAATAACGGCGGCGCCACTCACGCGCGCAAACGCCATGGTCGCCTTCATCGCGGCGCGCGATCCGACCCTCGTCGAGGTCATCGTGAGGCTGCGACCGAGCTTGAGGAATTCGCTCGACGACGCCGCGAGCAGCTCGAGCGTGGAATGTCCCTCGCCAACGTCGTCAAGCGCGAAGCGGATTCCCTCGGCGCGATAGGTGGCTAGGACGTTGGCGAGCACGTTGTAGTCTCGAATGCGCTCATGCTCGGTGATCTCGAGCACCACAGTCGCGGGCGCGCGCCCAGCGTTGCGCAGGAGGAGCAGGAGCTGGTCGACGCCGTGCACCGGGTCGAGCAGCGCGGCGGCGCTGATGTTCAGGAAGAGGGGCGTTTCCTGCGGGAGCTCCCTCGCATCCTCGACAGCCCTGCGGCGGCACACCCAGTCGAGGTCCCGTATCCGACCGCCGGTGCGGGCGGCTTCGAAGACGGGCTCGACGGAGTCCATCGCGGCGAAACCCTCGGGACGCGCCAGCGCTTCGTAGCCGATCACGGCGCCGTCCTCGAGGCTGACGATCGGCTGAAACATCGTCGAAACCCACTCACCGTCAAGGATCCGGTTGACCACCTCGGAGTACGACCGTTCGGCTATGTCGGTTGCCTCTCCGCCCTCGTACGACGATCCGGCGACACGGTCGCCGCCCGCGCGCTTGGCGTCGTAGAGCAACTCGTCGGCACGTTGCAGCACGGACAGCGGATCGGCTCCCGCGGGCGCCGCACTCCATCCGACGGTGATGCGGACCGGACCGGAAGGAAGCACGAGGGAGTGCATCGCCAGACGCATCCGTTCCGCGACGAGATGGGCGCCGAAGACGCCGACCTCTGGCAGCAGCGCAGCGAATTCGTCACCGCCGATTCGCGCCATCACGTCCCATCCCCGAACCAGCAGCCCGAGCGTGTGACCGACGACGCGCAACAACGCGTCTCCGGCCCCGTGGCCTTCGGCATCATTCACTTTCTTGAGGCTGTCGACGTCAAGTGACAGCACGGCGAACGGGAGGCGAGGGATGGTGCGCATGGCGCGGTCGAACTCGCGCCGATTCTTGAGCCCCGTGAGCGCGTCCGTGGAGGCGAGAGCGGCGAGTTCCATCGCCGCCGAGTGGAGCGCGGTTTCGGCTCGGACCCGCTCGACAAACCGACCGAGGTGGCTGCAGATCGCGGGCATCGCCGCCAGCGCTGCCCTGTTCGACTCCACCGTCGCCTCGCGGAAGACAACGAGAACCCCAACGAGACCCTCCTTGCCCCTGATGGGGAAGGTCATGGCGTTGTGAATGTCGGCCGCAGCGGCTTCCGCCACTCGGCCGCCCTGCCCAACGGCATGTACCGATCCTCGCGGCGATCCGCGGCCGGACCTGACGACGCGGCTGACAAGCGCCGGCCCCGCTCCCAGCCCGAGCGCCTTCCCTTCTGCCTCGAACGCAGCCGCCGGCGGTGTTCCATCGGACGACGAGCAGGACAGCTCGACGTCTCGAGCGGAGCCGCCGCGCAGCCAGATCTCTCCGATGCGCCCATTGAGCGCGGCGGTCAGCATCGTGAGCGTCTCTCGGAGGGTTGCATCGAAGTCGTCCGAACTCGTTGAACAAAGTCAGCGCGGCGACCAGCAACGACTTGGCGGTGGGGACTGCGTTGGCCAGGACACGACGATCGACGCTGCCGACGAGGACGTGTTCGCGGCCTCGTGCACGCCGATGCGCATTGCTGTCGAGCACCTGCAGGACTGACGCTTGAGGAGGCCGAACCGACAATTGAGTCACCGTGAAGCTTGGCTGGAGAGAGGCTGCCACGTCACGGTTGCCCGGGCCCGAACGAGTGGTCTGTACGCAGGCGCACTTACACCGCGGTTCGCGACAGCGCCGCGTGGTTTGGTTGCAGAGCGGTCATGCGCGCGGCAAATGCCATGACGACGCCGCCATATGCAGCGCATCGCGGGACCCGCCCTGGGCTAGCGTGAAGCTAGCAATCTACTAGTCACTATCCGCCATTGGGAGCGCCGGGTACCATGAACCCGCGATGGACGACGACTGGCGCGCGGCTGCGATTCAGTGCGACCGGGCGCTGACCTCAGTCTTCGCCGTTCTCGGCAAGCGCTGGACCGGACTCGTGATCGGTGTCCTGCTCGAGCGTCCCGCTCGATTCGCCGAGATCGCGCGCGCGATTCCGGGGATCACGGAGAGCATGCTGTCCGCTCGCCTCACCGAGCTCAAGGCCGCCGGACTGCTGACCCGTGAGGTGATCGATGGCCCTCCGATTGCCTCGCTCTACCGGCTGACGCCGAGCGGCGAGGCCCTCCGGCCGGCGCTGGTGGCCCTCGGCGAGTGGGCGCAGGCGCACCTGGGATCGCAAGGGTGAGCTCGGAGCCGGCCGCCGACGGCCGCATCGTGGCGACCGGCCTGACCAAGCTGTTTGGCGAGATCAAGGCGGTGGATGGGTTGTCGTTCAGCGTCGAGCCGGGATCGGTCACCGGGTTCCTCGGTCCCAACGGGGCGGGCAAGACAACGACCCTCCGGATGATCCTCGGGCTGGCCACACCGACATCGGGCACCGGCACCATCAGCGGGGTCACCTACGCGCACCTGCCCGACCCTGGCCGCACTGTGGGCGCCGTTCTCGAGGCGACCAGTTTTCACCCGGGCCGCTCAGCTCGCAATCACCTGCGCGTCTTCTGCGCTGCAGCCGGGCTGCCCGACAAGCGAGCCGACGAGGTGCTCGAGTGGGTCGGGTTGACCCAGGCCGCCCGATACCCGGTTCGCGGATTCTCCCTGGGCATGCGCCAGCGGCTCGGGCTCGCCACCGCGCTCCTTGGCAACCCGAGGGTCCTGCTCCTCGACGAGCCGGCGAACGGGCTCGACCCCGAGGGAATCGCCTGGCTGCGAGGCCTGCTCCGTCACTTCGCGGATGTCGACGGACGGACGGTGCTGATCTCCAGCCATGTCCTATCGGAAGTCGAGCAGACAGTCGATCGGGTGGTGATCATCGCGCGCGGACGGCTCATCTACGAGGGGAAGCTCGCGGATCTCGAAGGGGCGAGTGCCGGCGTCGTCGTGCGGACACCGACGCCCGAATCCTTGAGCACGGCGCTCGCCGCACTCCACGCCAAGGTCACCCCGCGGGCCGACGGGTCGCTTGCGATCGTGGGCGCGACACCCGAGGCTGTCGGGCGCGTCGCATGGGAGGCGCACGTGGAGCTGCACGAGCTTCGCGCAGGGAGCTCGAGCCTGGAGGAGACGTTCCTGCGATTGACCGCGGAACCGAGTGCAACGGCGGAGCCGACCCGGTGATCCACCTGCTCCGCGCCGAATGGCGAAAGGTGATCACGACCAAGCTGGGATGGGGCATGTTGCTTGGGGCCATGGCGCTGGCGGCGCTGGGGGTAGTCGCTCAGATCGCCAGCAACGGCGTTCGCGGGAACGTCGCGCTACCCCTGAGCGCGGCGGCCACCCAGCGGTCGATCGCGGCCTCCGCAAGCAGCGCCTATCTCTTCTCCGTCGTGGTCGGGATCATTCTCATCACGACTGAATTCCGCCATTTCACGTCGCGTCCCACCTTCCTCATCGAGCCGCGTCGCGGTCTCGTCATTGTGGCGAAACTGATCGTGGCAGCCTTCGTGGGGATCATCTATGGAGTCGCATGCGCGGTCTTGACAGCCGCGATCATGGCGCCCTGGCTCGGGGCGATGGGCATCACCATTCACTGGGTCGAGAACGGTGTCCTGCTGTCGATGCTCGGCGACCTGGTTGTGATCGCCGTCTTCGCGGTCGTCGGCATCGGTGTCGGCGTGCTGGTGCGCAATCAGATCGCGGCCGTCATCGGCGCGCTGGTGTATCTGTTCGTTCTCGAGCCGCTCATCGACATCATTCCCGTCGTACAGAACGTGTATCCCTACCTTCCGGGAGCGGCGGCCGGAGCAATCACCGGCGCGAGCCGGGGGAACCTCGCGCATCTCGATCCCGTGCAGGGTGGCCTCGTCTTGCTCGGCTGGGGATTGCTTTTCGCGGGATGCGGGTGGTTGCTCACCATCCGCCGCGACATTCCCTAGGTCGCTCAGTTCCCTGAGACGATGTCCGAGGCACTCGCGCGCGGGGGGCGGCGGCGCGGAAGCGCGATGATCTTGCCGCCGCCGCTCAACGCTGTTGCACGAACCGAGCGATCCCGGCCCTCGTGCTTGGCGGAATACATCGCGCGGTCCGCCGCTCCCAGCAATTGATCCAGCGTCACGCCGTGGGCGGGATACGTCGCGATCCCGATCGACGCGGTGAGCCCTCCCAGGCTGCATCCCTCGGGCATCACCACGTTGCGGACCGCGGCTCGCACCGCCTCGGCGGCGGCCCATGCCCCATCCGAGGAGCAGTCGTGCAGCAGCACGACAAACTCTTCACCTCCCAGCCGCACCACCGCGTCGGCGCCGCGCACGGAAGTACGCAGTTGTGCGGCGACACGCTGCAGCACCAGGTCGCCGACCGCGTGGCCACTGCTGTCGTTCACGGTCTTGAAATGGTCGAGATCGACGAGAAGAAGCGAGAGCGGTTGAGCATTGCGCGCGGCGCGGGCGATGTCCCGTTCACCGGCATCGCGCAGCCAGCGGCTGTTGTAGAGGCCTGTCAGTGGGTCGGTCATCGCCGCGTTGACCAGTTCAACGTAGAGCTGCGCGTTGCGCCATGCGGACGCGGCGACATGAGCGAACAGTGACGCCGCCTCGAGCTCAGCGGCACTGAACTGGTCGACGCCGAGACGCCAGCAGTTGATGATGCCGAGCTTGTGCTCGGTGGCGACGAGGGGCACGAGCAGCAGCGACTCCTGCACCCAGGAGGTTCCGGGAATCTGGCGAGCGAGCGGATGCTTCGCGGTATCGGGGATGTTCTGCGGTGTGCCTTTCGCGAAGGCCCACCCGGTGATGCCCGCGTCGAGCGCCATGCTGTTCTCCATGATCTCGTCGCGCTCGGGCCCGGTCGCGAGCACCGGGACGAAGCGAAAGGTCTCGTAGTCCGCCCGGTAGATCGCCATCTCCGTCACCGGCACGACGCGCCCCATCTGCTCCGACATGATCCCGAGAATGCGATCCGGATCGTGCTCGCTCTGCAGCGCCAGCGCAGCGTCGCTGAGCGCGCGAGCCAATCCGCGTCGCGGGCGGGAGCTGGAGACGATCCCCTTTGCAGCCACCTCGCCCGGAGCTGCAGGCTCGGTCGCGGGAGTGGCTACACGGGTGGGGGATACCGTGCGCTGCCCGAACCAGGTGGCGTCGACAACCTCCATCGACGTGTCCCCCTCAAGCGGGTGAGGCAGCACCGGGCGCCCGAGCAGCCATCCCTGCCCGAACTGCACGCCGAGCGACTGGAGCGTTTCCTGCTCACGCTGGGTCTCGATCCCCTCCGCAATGACGCGCGCGCCGATGTGACCGCTGAAGGAGAGGAGCGCCACCACCAGAGCGCGGCGTGCACGGTCGGCGTCGATGGCGGTGATCAGGGAGCGGTCGACCTTGATGAACTCAGGCCGTAACTCCGCGATGACACGCATGCTGGCGTGGCCGGCGCCGGCATCGTCAACGGCGATGCGGAAGCCGCGCGCTCGCAATTCCGCCGCGATCCGCTGCAGCAAGGCGAGGTCGGGTACCGGCTCACGTTCGCTGAATTCGAGCACGACGGCGGCCGGGTCCACCCGCGCCTCGTGTACCGCCTTGTCGAGGGCCGCGACTCCGCTGTGGTCGACCAGCGTGCCGATGAGCACATTGACAAACAGGTCGGCCTCGCCGATGTTGGATGCGGCCTGCAAGGCGGCGCGTACACAGGCCAGGTCAACGGCCGACTGCATGTTGAGCGCAGCCGCTGCCCCGAACAGTTGATCCGGGGTGCGGATCCGTGTCCGCGGTGGGAACCGCGCGAGCGCCTCGTAGCCGATGACCGTGTCGTTCACGAGCCGGACGATGGGTTGCAGCGCTGCGACGATCGTGCCGCTGGTGAGCAGCGACGAGATCGTCCCACGCAGCCGGCGATCGGGCACCAGCGAGCCGGGAGCATCGAAACGCTCGACCGACGGCTGCGCCTGCGCGGACCATGCCCCGGCGAGCATCGTTGCCACCACCTCGAGGATCGGGCTGAGCGCCGGCGCGCAGCCAGGACCCCACACCGTCAGCACCGCGACCACGCGGTCGCGGCAGGTGACCGGCACCGCGATGACGTCGCGCTCATCCGCGGCGTTCGGCAGGGCCTTCGCCAGCGTTGAATCTGTGGTCAGGCGGCGCAACGTTTCCGATGCGTCGGCCGCGCCGAAGTACGGCCGCCGGAGCCGGACTGGTTTGCGCAGCGATTCCACTCCGTCGAGCGGGATGCGCATGCCGACCATCGTGGATGCAAGTCGCGTTGACAGCCGCGTGTCCACCGAGGGCGGAATGTTGATGGCGAGGACCACGGCCATGTCCGACTCGATCGCGCTGACGATGCCGGCCACGTCCAGGCTCGCGAGCGCCGCCACGACTTCGGCAGCCGCCTCTTCGGGATTTCGCGCCCCTGGCAGGGAGTGCCCGAGGCGCGTGAGCGCTCCGAGGCGCAGATCAGGAGATCGGGGAGCCACGAGGTGAGTGTGCTTCGTTTCAATACGGCGGCTGACAACGGAACGGTCGCGTTCCATCGGCAAATCGCCACATCACGGGCGTGCGCCACCTTCGCCACGGGGATCTATGTAAGTGGTTGCTTACTGACCTTGACCCCGCCGGCGGCCATTGCGCCTGCTCGGGTGCGGCGTACGCTTCGCCTCCGCATGACACCAGATGTCGAGCCGGACCCCCATGCCGACGCGCGCGCCGCCCTTCTCAGCAAACGATCCGAGATCGTGACCAAAGTCGACGCGCTCGGCGCTCATGATCCCGCCGAGGTGGCCAACCTCGGCTTTGGGAAGCGTATCGGTGACGCCACCACGTACGCGGTCGAGCGGATGACCGACGCATACCAGGCGCGCACGATTTACACGACCGTGGCGGAGATCGATCGCGCGCTGGAGCGGATCGACGCCGGCACCTACGGACGCTGCGTGGCATGTGGCACCGCGATCCCGGATGAACGTCTTCAGGCAGTTCCGTGGGCTGCCCTCTGCGTCCCTTGCAGCGGGAAATCGGCCAAGTCGAAAGTCGTGCGCTGAGGATGCGTTCGGCGTCAGCTGCCGCCGGACACCGAAGGCGCGATCTCACCCCGACCAGCCTGCTGTAGATCGGGCGGGAGCGCCACTCCCAGCTTGCGTCCGAGGATCTCGAGCTCAACGCGCCATTCGATGATCGCCGCGCGCTGGTCCGACTGCGTGTTGGGAAGGTTCGAGAGGTTGTCCTCCGCCATCCCGCTCACCAGCGCGTTGAGGTAGGAGTCCTCGAGGATGAAGGTATGGGCGTAAGGGGCATTGATGGCCGCAAGCGCCGGATCCGAAGGCTGCAGCGCGTTGATGTCGACGGTGTCGGTCTCGAAGGCCTGTTCGAGAGCACCCATCTTCGCCGAAGCCTGGGCGTCCGACAGGGTGTGCTTCTGAAAGCCCGCGATGATCGGGTCCGCACCCTGAAGAAGCGTGTTCACGCCGAGGCGGATCGGCTCGACGGCCGCAAGGTACGCCTTGAGGTCCGCGCCGGTGGTCCCGGCGTGCAGGGCGGGGCTCTGACCGCACGCCGCGGCGGTGATCGCCGCCACTGCGGTGGCTGCGAGCAGACTCGGTGTCAGATGGCCACCATGACGCACGACCTTCGCGTAGGGTTCGCTCCTGCGATGGGTGATCATCGACGCAGTGCGGAGTACGGTCCGCGTTCGCGTGCCGTCGCCGGCATCTGGAGGGACACGACGTGGATGTGATGAGCACGCAGGACGCCGCGTTCCTCCATATCGAGAATGGCAATAACCCAATGCACATCGGGTCGGTCGCCGTCCTCGAAGGCTCGGCGCCGGCGTACGGTGACCTCGTCCGGCTCATCGCCGCCAAGCTGCCGCTGGTGCCGCGGTATCGCCAGAAGGTGCGCTTCACACCGGGTGGGATCGCTCGACCGGTGTGGGTCGACGATCCGCACTTTCAGATCCTGTATCACATCCGCCACACCGCGGTTCCACCGCCGGGCGGCAGAGACGAGCTCCGCAACCTCGCGGGCCGCGTGTTCGCACAGATGCTCGATCGCAGCAAGCCCCTGTGGGAGATCTGGATGGTCGAAGGGCTCAAGAACGGCCGCTGGGCGCTGATCTCCAAGGTGCACCACTGCATGGTCGACGGCATATCCGCCACCGACCTCCTCACCGTGATGTTCGACCCGGCCGACGCGAACGCGGAGCAGCCCGTGCCCGCTGAGTGGGCCCCGGATGCCGAGCCCGGGGCCTTGACCCTCGCGGCCCATGGCGTGCTTCGCACCGTCGCCGACCCGCTGGGACGCCTGCGCGACATCCCGGGGGAGCTGCGGACCACCGCGGGACCCCGAACCCGTCTTGCCGAGGCTGCCGTGTTGCTGCGCTCACTCAGCGAGTGGACCAAGCGCTCGGCCACGTCGCTCAACGGCCCGATCGGACCGCATCGCCGCTGGAGCTGGGCTGAGGCCGGCCTCGACGACGTGAAGACGGTTCGTGAAGGCTTCGGCGGGACGGTGAACGACGTAGTGCTCGCCGCGATCACCGCGGGTTTCCGCACCCTGCTCATCCACCGGGGGGAGGACGTTTCCAATCGTGTGGTCCGGACCCTGGTGCCGGTATCGGTACGCGCTGATTCGGAGCGCGGCCTCTACAACAACCGCGTCTCCGGGATCTTTCCAGGGCTTCCGGTGTCGATCGCCGATCCGCGCGAGCGTCTCAACGCCATCTCGGCGCAACTGTCGATGCTCAAGGAATCGAAGCAGGCGGTCGCCGGCGACGCGCTCGTCAAGCTCGCGGGGTTCGCTCCACCCATGCTGCTCTCGCTCGGTTCGCGGCTTGCGGCTCGGACACCGCAGCGTGCGCTCCAAACAGTGACCACGAACGTGCCCGGCCCTCAGTACCCGCTCTACGTCGTTGGCCGCCGGATGGTCTACTCCTACCCGTACGTTCCGATCATGGGAAGCGTCCGCATCAGCATCGCGATCTTCTCGTACTGCGGGCGACTCTTCTTCGGCATCACCGGCGACTACAACTCGGTCACCGACATCGACGTGCTTCGCGACGGCATCGAGGAGGGGATGGGTGAGCTGGTGGTCGCGGCCGGCGGCTCCGCGCAGCACGCCGCACGGGCCACCGGAAAACGGAGGCCACGAACGTCACACACGCGCATCCCGTCGCCCGAGGGTCAGGCAGCCGCGCGCTCCGGAAAGAGGTGACGAGCGAGGAATGGCGCTCGGAATGGTTGCCACGACCCCTCTCGCTGCGCGAGGCGATCGGCGATGACCCAGAGCACCGCGGCGTTGTGTCCCATCCCGAGGTGGCTGCTGTAGACGGCGACGTTCTCGCGGCGCCGTCCGGCCGTGTTGATGCACGCTCGCCATGGGACGACCCCGTCGAGGCGCGAGTAGATGGCGGTGGTGGGCACCGGGATCGGACGGGATAGCCGCTCGCGGTCGGGCAGGGAACCGGGGTTGACGTGCAGGCGGCCGAGCCGGCGGTAGGCCGAATGGGCGCGGCTGTCGCCAGGGTTGTCGAGGCCGAACGGGCTCCCAAGGGTGACCACCTGACGCACGAGCGTCGGGCGGGAGCGAGCAAGTTCTCGCGCGAAGATGCCCCCAAGGCTCCATCCCACAAGGCTGACCGGGCGTCCGGAGGTGTCGTGCAGCTCTTCGAGCCGTGCAGTCATGCCGCTGAGAATCTCTCGTGTCGGTCCGAGGTTGCGGCCGAGGCGCCAGCCGTGAACCGCATGGTCAAGTGAGCGCAGGTACGCCCGCATGGTTGCCGTGGAAGCGTCTTCACCGAGCAGGCCGGGCAGGACGAGAACAGGGTGGCCGTCGCCACGCGGTGCCCGTAGCAGCAACGGCGCGGACGCCAGCATCGCGCCGAAGTCGGCGAGAGCGCGCCCTGGCTCGCTGATGAAAAGCGCCTGCGAGGGACGCGACGCTGTGGTCACCGGTCGTTCATACCATCCGCGGGCGAGAGCCGGGAGATTCCCCACGTGCTGGTGTGCGTTTCTCCCGGCTGGAGCACGATCAGTCCGGCACCGGAGTTGAACGCGTCGGGAGCACAGGTCATTGGTTCGATGGCCAGGCCGCGGCGACGGCGTGAAACGTCCGCCAGCGTGTCGCCGCTGTAGATCATCGCGTACCGATGCGACGTGTCCATCCACACCTCAACACCACTTCGGCCATTCGCCGCCGTGAGCGAAATTCTGATGTTCCCGTCCTTGCCGGGATGAAGCTGCGTGAACGCGGTGTCCAGTACGACCTTGCCAACGGTGCGCGCTGCGCGGAAGTCGAATGCCGTGTTGTCAACGGGGCGTTGGGCGCCCGTCGGGATGCCGCGTTCATCCGCCTCCAGCGTCGCGTCAGCGGGGAGGTGCAGCAATGCATCGTCGATGATCCCGTCGCCGGCGAGACGCACGTATGGATGCGCTCCGGCTCCGAACGGGCATGCGGTTTCCCCTCGGTTGGTCGCGGTGACCCGGACGTCCAGGCCACTGTCGGAGAGTGAGTATCTGGCTGTCATGGCTAGGCTGAACGGAAAGCCGGCGTCCGGGGGCAGGTCAAGCGCCAGTGTCACCGTGGCGCCCGACGCATCGACCAGACGCCAGGGCTTTGACCGGGTGAGCCCGTGGATGGCGCTCCCCGTTCTCGGTTCAGTCACCTCCAGGTGGTACTTCTGACCGGCGAATCGATATTCGGCGTTCGCGATGCGATTCGGCCAGGGCATGAGCAGGTCCCCTCGACTCCCATCGTCGTCCTGCGCGCGACCGTATCCATCCAGTATCGAGACGCCACCGACGTCATACGTGCGAAGTCCCGCGCCACGCTCGACAACGACAGCTCGTTGCTCGCCATGCGCGAGCTCGTACTGGCGCCCGGACGGGGGAGCCGTCACACGGACGAACGCGGATCCGACAGCGACCTCGGGGCATGTGGCTCCGGGGTGATGACCCGTTCGAGCTCACCGCGGATCACCGAGTAGCACTCACATGAGACTGCCTCGAGGCCGGCGCGGTCGACGATGGTGACGTGGCCGCGGACATAGCGGATCAGTCCAGCTCGTTGCAGGATGCCTGCCGACACGGACACCGTCGACCGCCGGGCCCCAAGCATCTGGCCGAGGAACTCCTGGGTGATCATGAATTGGTCGGAACCGACCCGATCATGGCTCATGAGCAGCCATCGGCTGAGACGCTCCTCACTGGAATGGAGGCGGTTGCACGCCGCCGCCTGCGAAATCTGACCGAAGAGCGCCTGGGTGTATTTGTCCACCAATGACTGGAACGCGCTGCTGCGTTCGAACAACGTGAGAAACGCGGCCGTGTCCATGCGGAGACTGTGTCCCGCGACCTGCGATATGGCGCGCACCGCGAGGCCACCGAGCGGTACGACAGGAACGCCGACGATCCCCTCGTTGCCGATGGTGGCCACCTCGACGATGGCGCCGTCGTGCAGTGGCGTCACCAGGGAGATGACTCCGTCAGTGGGGAAGTAGAGGGCTTGGATTGGCGTGCCAGGTTCAAACAGCACGGTTTTGACGGGCAGGGTGACCCTTCTAACAAGACCGAACAACTCGTCTCGCTCCAGCGCAGGTAGGGCGGTGAGAATCCTGTTCTCACCCGCTGAGGCGATCGTGCCAGCCTCGTCGTGGTTCATGCCTGGAGTCGTCTTGACATCGACCTATGTGCGCTGCGGGACAGACGTATTGCCGCCCGTGTTCCAGATTATGCCGCACCAGAAGGGACGGCAACGGCGCGGTTCGCTTCGATCAGCGGTTCGCTGCGATCATAGGAGAGGCTGGCGCGTGGCGGCAGGACGCGGAGTCCCGGAACCGGGAGTGCTGGATCCCGGCGACCAATTCTGGCTCGAGGCGATGGCCGACGCGGTCCTCATCCTGTCGCCGGTTCGTGACCGCAACCAGCACGTCACCGATTTCCGGGTGGAGTATGCAAACGCCGCCGCCGCAGAGCTTGCGGACGAGCCGACCGCCGACGTTCTCCGACCCGGAGGTCTGATCGGAAGCAGATTCCTCAACCTCCAGGGCGGTGCGGCGACCGCGGTCGTTGCGGCGTTCCGCGACGTCCTGAGCACCGACGTCCCGTGCGCCATCGACGGGCTGCGGTATCGCGTTCTGCGTGGGGGTGTGCAGATCGAGCAGGTGCGCGACCTGCGCGTCAGCAGGCACGGCGAACGGCTCCTGGTCACGCTGCGCGACGTCACAGCACGAGAGCAGTCGGAGCAGGGGGTTCGGCGGAGTGAAAACAGCCTTCGCGCTCTGGTGGACGGGGTGTTCGACGAGGCGCTGATGATCGTCGACCCCACCGGGAACGTGCTCAGCTGGAACACGGGCGCAGAGCGCATCTTCGGCCATAAGGCACACCGGATGGTGGGGCGGCACTATTCCGTGCTGTACCCTCGTGGATGGCCCGTGGCGAGCCCCGTCGAGGACGTGGACACCGAGCGCGTGCATGAGACGTGGCAGGTCCGCAAAGACGGCAGCCGGTTCTGGGCGAGCGTCTCGATTACTGCCATACATGGCGAGAACGGCGAGGTGCGCGGGTTCTTCCTGGTGACGCGCGACCTCACCGAGCAATCGGAGCAGCGACGCCGGGATCTGCACCTCTCCCTGGTGCGCGCACTCGACGATTGCACCGACGTCGACGCCGCGGCTGACACCATCCTGAAGCTTTCGACCTTCGCGCTCGGAGCGAACTTCGCCGAGATGTTCGTGGCGCGTCAGGAGCAGGGACGCCTCGACTCCACGGCGCGCCACGCGTATCCGCGCGCAACACTCGACGCTCTCGACGCGGTGGCGGAGGGCGCGGCAGGTCCACTCGACGCCCTGATCGCGCGGGTCCGGACGACCGGGGCGCTGGTGGTCATGCCGGACCTCAACGAGCTGGGGACCTCGGCACAGGTCGCCGCGGCCGAGTCTCTCGGTGTACGTTCGGCGATCGCGTGTCCGCTGACGACTGCGGCGGGCATCGTCGGCGTGCTTGCTTACTTCTTCGATGCGCCGCCGAGCGTTGAAACCCTCACCACCGAGACGATCGAGGAGATCAGCGCCGAAGCGGCACACGCCGTCACCCGCATCCACCAGCAGGGCGCCCTTCGAAATGAAGCTCTGCGCATGGCAGAGCTTGCAAGCACGGACCGGCTCACCGGGTTGAAGAATCGGCGCGAGTTTGACCGCATTCTCGGAACGATTCCGCGGCAGTCGTTCGCGATCCTCGCGATCGATGTCGACCATCTCAAGCGCGTCAACGACGAGTTCGGGCACGAGGCCGGCGACACAGTGCTGCGCACGGTCGCGACGACGCTCGCGCTGATGCTTCGTGGATGGGACGTCATCGCGCGTGTCGGCGGTGACGAGTTCGCCGCCATCCTCCTCGACGTCGATCCCGCCGAAGCGGCGTCGGCGGCGCAAAGGTTGCGAGCCGCGATGCACCTCGTGCCCACCCCCGGAGGTCGATCCAACATCAGCCTCGGATGGGCGTCCGCCCCAGCCGGAACCGACCCGATGTCCGCCTGGCGTCGGGCCGATGAGTGTCTCTATGAGGCCAAGCGGAGCGGTCGTGACCGCGTGGTCGGTCGTCACGTGGATGGCGCGGAGCAGGTCACACCATCCGGCTCATCCATGACCGAGCTGATCGGGGAGCTGGTCAATGGCCTGCCGATCCATGCGGTGTACCAGCCGATCGTGGATCTCAACGACGGGCACGTCGTCGGCTACGAGGCGCTCGCGCGGCCCGAGGGGTTCGGTGCCTGCGACAGCGTCGAGACGCTGTTTGAGGTCGCCCACCGTTCGGGGCACATCCGCGATCTCGACTGGTTGTGCCGGCGTGCGGCGCTGAGCCAGGCGGGGCCCCTTCCCACGGCAATTCCGCTGTTCATGAACGTGAGCGTTGCGGCTCTTCTCGACCCGCTCCACGACGTCGATCAACTCATGCTGTTGCTGGAATGGACGGGACGCTCTCCCCATTGCCTCGTCCTTGAGATCGGTGAGCACGAGAGCGTGCATGACTTCGATCGCCTTCGCGTCGTGCTCGCAGCGTATCGAGGCGCCGGTATCCGCTTTGCCATCGATGACCTCGGCGAGGGGTTCGCGACGACCGAGCTGCTCGAGACGGCTGAGCCCGAGTTCGTGAAGCTGGCGCGGAGCCTGACCATGAACGCGTCGCGAAAGAGCTCGCGCGCCGCGATCCGCACCGCGATGACGTTTGCGCGTGTCCACAACTCGATCGTGATTGCTGAAGGGGTTGAGAACGAGCTGGTGAGCGACCAGATCCGCTCGTTGAACATTCCACTGGGCCAGGGCTTTGGCCTCGGCCGGCCCACGGTGGCCGCGGAGCTCATGGACTCGGCGGCCGCATGGAGGACCCGCGACACGCTGCGCCCGCTGCGTCCGCGCAACCCGCAGTCGCGCCTGAGAGTCGCTCCTCCGGCTCAGGACGCCGAAGCGGCCGACAGCATCGAGCGTATCGGTGTGGCGAGTCAGCGGTCGAGGTCGTCGGGCGGTCCCAAGGCAAACCGGCTGGTCAGGCGCTCCGACGCGGCCTCGTCGGGGAGGGCGTCGTAGATGAGCGCTCGTTTGTCAAAGTCGCGGCAGGAGCCGCTCGGGCCTGACGAAACGTTCAGCGCGCTCGTGACCCGGCTGATCATCACCAACAGGGCGGAGCGGGCCACCCGGGAGAGGATCAGACCGACCATCGTTTCCGACATCTCCGAGCCGCGCGGCGATCGCCGCGGCGAGGCGCGCTTCGGCTCCGGAGCAGAGTCCTAGGAAGAGCGACGGTTCGGCGAGCTCGAGCTCAAGAAGCAAGGGCGCACCACTCGGGCCTCGCACCACGTCGACGCGCGCATACAGCAGCGCGGCTCGAGACCAGGGAAGCGCGTCGAGGGTCGCCTCCGCCACGGCCAGCTCCTCAGCGTCGGGTACCCGTGGCGAGATGTCCTCGAGGGCCCAGAGCTGATCCGTGACAACACCGGGCGTCCGCAGCAGCGGACCTTTGCCGACGGCATGCGAAAACGATCCGTCGATGTAGATGAGCCCGGTCTCGCCGTCGGTGTCGACCGATGCGACGTAAGGCTGCACCATCACCTCCCGTCCCTCGGTCAGCAGCCGCCGGACGTGGGCTCGCGCCGCCCTGCGGTCTCTGGAGCCGTATCGCGACGTGTTCCGAGACCCGGACGATATTGACGGTTTCACGACCAGCGGGCCTCCCGGAAGGTGGAGCGCGGCATCGAGAGCATCGGACCCGACCCAGGTGGTCGGAACCGTTGGGATCCCGGCACCGGCAAGCGCACGCAGATAGGTCTTGTCCGTGTTCCAGGCCACGACCGGGACCGAATTGAGCACCTGCGGAACGCGTGCGCACCAGGCAAGGAAGGCGTCGCGCCGTTCGGCGTAATCCCAGGTGGACCGTATGACCACCAGTCGGAAGCTGCCCCAATCGACCGACGAGTCATCCCAGACGCGAGGCTCGGCGACGATGCCGAGCTCCTCGAGCGCCGGGATCAGCTTGCGCTCGTCATCGTCGAGGTCGGGGAGCAGCGAGCAGGTTGCGAGGGCGACGTCAGCCAGGTTCAGCACCCTGTGTTGGTGGACGATGCAATCGTGGCGGCGAGGGGTCGGGGCGGAGGGGAATCATGACCTCACCTGCGAACCGGCCGGGCTTTGTACGCCAGCGGACCGCCGCAATGACCCAGCCTGTGGCTTTAATGACACCATTGATACAAAGGCGACCGGACTTGACGCGCGACTGGCCGGCCGGGTCTCGTCGGAAATACACCGTGATCCTCCGATGATGGACGAGCGTTTCGCGACGATCCGAGGCCAGCGTCTGCGCTACCTCATCGGCGGGCGGGGAAAACCGCTGGTGCTGTGCCACGGGTTTCTCAGCTCGGCTGAAGAATTCGGCGGGCGGTTCAGCGAGCTCGGGGCCCATCGGACCCTGATCATTCCGGATCTCCCCGGCAACGGTGCGTCGCCGCCACTTCCCGGGCGTCACTCGTCGGGGTCGATGGCGGATCTGCTCTTCGATCTCCTCGCCGAACTCGGGATCGACAAATTCGATGTCGGTGGCCTCTGCCTCGGGGCAACAGTCGCCTGCGCGCTAGCGACGCGGGCGGGTGAACGCGCCGAGCGGCTGGTGCTGCACACGCCGCTCCTGTCGCCGGATCTGATGCGGCGACGATATCGAGATCAGGTGCGCCTGCTGAGCAGACGCCCGATGTGGGATGGCGTCGTATGGCTCAGCCGTCAGCGCTGGATCAGCGACCTGTACAAGCGCTTCGTGATCGTCGAAGGTGATGTCGACGACCGGACCGCCGACGTCAACTATGAGAACCAGCGCCGGGCCGACCCTCGGGCGGCCCGAGAATGGCTCAACGATTGCCTGCGGCGTGACGACGTTGATGTCGTGGCGGCTCGAGCGGAGCGGACGCTCATCATCGTCGCCCGGCACGATCGTCTGGTGGACGTCGATCAACTCAAGAAGCTCATCGTCACGCTGCCTCGGCTCCAGGTGTTCACCGACAGCGATCAGGGCCATGGCTGGAACGAGGCGGCGGTGCACCGCCAGCTCGAGGTGCTCAAGGACTTCTTCGGCAATTGCAACGGGAGCGCGGGCAACGGCGTACACGATCACGTGCCGAGCCTCGTGACCAACGGCAGCTCGACCCACGCACGGCCTGCCCTTCGCGACACGGTGACCTTCCCGCTCTCACCGGCCTGACGGCGACCCGGGCTTCGGCACCACGATCCCACCGAGGGATCAGCGCCCTCGAGCTCCAGCAGGCTCCGCTTCCTCGACCCCCCACCCGTACCCGGTCAGCGCGCCATTCGGGCCGACAAGCCGGTCCGGATATTGCCGGTGCGTACCGACCGCGCTAGGGGATTGCGTTAGGATCCCGCCACGTTGCCGGCAATGCGTTCGCAATCGGGGAGATTGCCTGATCATGTGCGCCGTGGGCTCGAACCTTCGCACCGCGGCACTCGCGTCGGACAAGGCGAACGCGTGACGATCGTCGACCTCCGGCACGGGAGCGCCGAGGAAGTGCTCTCCTGGACGTACAAGCGATTTCGTCGCGTCGCTCTCGTGGCCAGCTTCCAGGCGGAGTCAATGGTCTTGATCGACATGGCCTGCAAGCTGGTTCCCAGGCCCGAGGTCCTGACCCTCGACACAGGCAGGCTGCACGAGGAGACACACGCCTACATCGAGCGGATGAGGCGCCGCTATCCGATACGCCTGCGCATCCTCGCTCCGGACGCCGGCGAGCTGGACGTGATGACCGCGGAGCACGGAACCATGCAATTTCGCCGCTCCGTCGCGCTCCGCAACGAGTGCTGCGCTGTTCGCAAGGTCAATCCGCTGGCGCTGGCGCTCCGCGATTACGACGCGTGGATCACGGGGCTGCGCCGCGAGCAGACCCCGACCCGCGCCGAGACCCCGGTTGTCGGCGGCGACCCCGGCCACGGAGATATCACCAAGGTCGTCCCGCTGGCCGGATGGTCGCGGGCTCAGGTCTGGGACTACCTCGCCGCCCAGCGCATCGACCATCACCCGCTGTATGACCGCGGCTACACCTCGATCGGCTGCGCTCCATGCACCCGCGCCACCCAACCGGGAGAGAACGAGCGTGCCGGGCGCTGGTGGTGGGAAGGGGACTCGGACAAGGAGTGCCTCCTGCATCCGCCACTCGAGGGCGGCGCGCAGATGAGCTTGCGAGGCAGTCCGGTCAGTGACCCGCTGGAAGCAGGGCGCTCAACTTCGCGGCCATGAGCACCGAGATCGCGTCCTGGGCATCACTGACGAGGCGCGTCTCCTCTGCAGGCGTGATCACACCCTTGACCACGCCGAGCGCAAGTCCGGCTTTGACTTCGGTGAGGGCGTCGGCCTGGACCTTGGCCGCGTGGCCCCCGGCGATCTGATCGAGGGTCTCCCCGCGGAGCACGTCGGTTCCGATCTGTTGCCAGGTCAGCTTCGTGTCAGCGGTGAAGAAGTCGAAAATGTGCGACGCCTCATTCTTGAACTGCCCGCTGGCGGCGAAGCCGCCTGACGACAGCAGAGAGGAGGCGGCCGTCGACGCGGCCGACAGCGATACGGTCTGCGCCCGAGGGGCGGTGGTCGTGGCGTGGTCCAACACCACCACCGCGCTGAGGCCGACGACGGCGGCACCGAGCGCGGCGATGACGACGTTCGTGGGGCGGAGCAGCGGGTGCATGATGGAGGTCCCCCGGGATGTGCTGTTGCTTGCTCACAGCGTAGTCCGAATCGCTCGACGGGGAGTTGGCGGCTCGGTGACAATCCGCTGGTGGCGATCTCGAAACGGACCCATCGGCGCCCCTCCTGATCTGTGGTAAACTGCACGCCGACCTAGCGCCGCTAGGTCTCTTTTGTGTTTGAGGCATTTGACACGTGGCCACGGCCAAGGGCGGTTCCGCGATCATCACGTTGCAGTGCAACGAGTGCAAGGAACGCAATTACACGACGGTCAAGAACAAGCGCAATGACCCGGATCGCCTGGAGTTGCGGAAGTTCTGCAGGCGTTGCCGCGTGCACAGGCAGCATCGCGAGACCAAGTGACCGAAGGGGCGTAGCTCAGCTGGTAGAGCATCGGTCTCCAAAACCGAGGGTCGCGCGTTCGAAGTCGTGCCGCCCCTGCCATCACCCACCCAGCCCGGCCCGCCCCGGCAGCACCAGCAGCAGGAGAGATCACCGTCAATGGCCAAGGCTCGAAGCGCCCCGGGCGGCCCCAGGCCGCCGCGCCCGGCCCTCCCAGCCGCCACCGCGGGGCGGGGGGGTCCGGTCGGCTACTTGCGTGGCGTCTGGGAAGAACTGAAGAAGGTCGTCTGGCCCGCGCGCGACGAGTTGCTCCGTATGACCGGCATCGTGATCGCGACGGTCATCCTGTTCGCCGTCCTTGTCGGGGCCGCGGACTACCTGCTGAGCCTGGGTGTTCAGCGGGCGGTCACACAACAGGCGGCTGCGGCAACCGCCGCACCGACCACCGCACCGGTAACAGCCGCACCGGCGACAGCCGCACCAACGGTGTCTCCGTAGCCGTCGTGGGAGAATGAACATCGCTGTGAGCAACGCCGTTTCCGCCAAGGACGCCCGCTGGTACGTGGTGCATGCGTATTCCGGTCATGAAGAGAAGGTTCGCGCGAACCTTCTCAAGCGTGTCGAGTCGATGGACATGCACGATCAGATCTTCGACGTCCTGGTCCCGACCGAAGAGGTCATGGAGATCAAGGACGGCCAGCGCCGGAAGGTGAGCAAGCGGATCTTTCCGGGGTACATCCTCGTCAACATGGTGATGTCCGACAAGTCCTGGTACGTGGTCCGCAACACTCCCGGCGTGACCTCCTTCGTCGGCTCGGGCAACAAGCCCGTTCCGCTGCAGGAGCACGAGATCCGGGGCATCCAGAAGCAGGTGAAAGCCGAGGCCCCGACCAAGGTCAATGTCGAATATGAGGTTGGAGAGAACGTTCGTGTCATCGACGGACCGTTCACCGACTTCCACGGCAAGGTGACCGAGATCAACGTCGAGAAAGGCAAGCTCAAGGTGCTCGTCAACATGTTCGGGCGCGAGACCCCGGTTGAGCTCGACCTGCTCCAGGTCGAGCGGCTCCGCTAGGCACGACTTCGAGGACCCCGATGAGCAAGAAGAAGATCAAGACCGTCATCAAGCTGCAGCTCCAGGCAGGCAAGGCGACCCCCGCGCCGCCGGTCGGTACGGCGTTGGGTCCACACGGCCTCAACATCATGGAGTTCTGCAAGGCGTACAACGAACGCACCGCCAATCAGTCGGGAGTGATCCCGGCCCAGATCACGGTGTACGAGGACAGGACGTTCACCTTCATCACCAAGACTCCGCCCGCGTCGGAGTTGCTCAAGAAGGCCGCGGGCGTCGAGAAGGGGTCGGGAAACCCAAACCGCGACAAGGTGGGCTCGCTGTCCAAACAGCAGGTGCGTGAGATCGCGGAGGTCAAGCAGCCCGACCTCAACGCCCACGATCTCGAGCACGCGACGAGGATCATTGAGGGCACCGCCCGATCCATGGGCCTCAACGTCAACTGAGCCACTGAGTGGGAGGGCGCCCAGCGCGTCCGCCAACACCACGGAGAGAGTGAAATGCCAGCACAGCACGGCAAGAAGTACCGGCAGGCCGCCAGCGCTATCGAGGCAGGGAAGTTCTATCCCCCGGCCGAGGCGATGAGCCTGGTCCGCCAGACAGCGGTCACGGCGTTCGATTCGTCAATCGAGGCACACGTCCGCCTCGGCATCGATCCGCGCCACGCCGACCAGGTGGTGCGGAGCACCGTCACCTTGCCGCACGGCACCGGGAAGACGAGGCGGATCGCGGTCTTCGCCACCGGTGAGAAGCTTCGCGAGGCGGTCGAGGCGGGAGCCGACGTGGTCGGGGGCGAGGACCTGGTGAAGAAGGTGCAGGAGGGTGTGATCGACTTTGACGTCGCGCTCGCGACTCCCGAGGTGATGGGCATGGTTGGACGGCTGGGCAAGATTCTCGGGCCGCGCGGGCTGATGCCGAACCCCAAAGCCGGGACGGTCACCTTCGATATCGCCAAGGCGATCCAGGACGTCCAGGGCGGACGCGTCGAGTTTCGTAATGACAGAACTGGCATCATCCATACCGCAATCGGTAAAGCATCGTTCGACGACGACAAATTGCGCGACAATTTCGCCGCTTTGATGGATGCGATCGTTCGAGCCAAGCCATCCGGTGCGAAGGGCACCTACGTGAAGACCGTCACGGTCGCTGCGACCATGGGCCCCGGCATACCGGTCGACCCGGTGCAGGCAGCACGACTGACGGTGGGCTGAGGTACCGATCGATTTGATCCGGCTCCTCATCGTCGACGACATCGCGAGCACTCGGGACAACCTGCGCAAGCTGCTGGGGTTCGAAGAGGACATCGAGGTCATCGGCACCGCCGGCGATGGCAAGCAGGGCCTCGAAGAGGCGCACCGGTTGCTGCCGGACATCGTGCTCACCGACGTGAACATGCCGATCATGGATGGGATCCAGCTCACCGAGCGGCTCGCTCAGGAGCTCCCGGCGTCGCCGGTGATCATCATGTCGGTCCAGGGCGAGCGAGACTATCTCCGTCGCGCGATGCAGGCGGGGGCGCGCGAGTACCTGATCAAACCGTTCAGTCACGACGAGCTGGTCGCGGCGATCCGCCGCGTCCATCAGCTCGAGGAGAAGAAGGGCACCTTCGCGAAGGCGGCGGCGCCCGACGGCAGCGGGGCTCCACGTGCGGCCGCGCTCGGCGAGGTGATCGTCCTCTTCTCCGGCAAGGGAGGGGTGGGCAAGACGCTCCTCGCGACCAACCTGTCGGTCGCGCTCGCCGTCGAAACGGAATCACGCGTGGCGCTGATCGATCTCGACCTGCAGTTCGGGGACATCGGCGTGATGCTCAACCTCGATCACAGCAGGAGCATCACCGACGTGGTCGAATCGGAGACCCTCGAGCCGGAGATGCTCAACGAGATCATGGCCCAGGGCCCCAACGGGGTCCGCGTGCTCCTGGCGCCGATCAGCCCGGAACTCGCCGACCTCATCACCAGCGACCACGTTCGCATGGTCATGGCGGAGCTCCGCAAGACGTTCGACTACGTCGTCGTCGACACGTCGTGCCACCTGGCGGACTTCAACCTCGAGGTCATCGAATCGGCGCAGCACGTCCTCGTTGTGACCGCGCTCACCATCCCGGCGATCAAGGATGCGAAGCTCGCCCTCAAGGTGCTCGAGTCGCTCACCGTCGATCCCAGCGCGGTGCTTCTCGTCGTCGATCGCAGCGATTCGCACTCCGACTTCAACAAGGATTCGATCGAGCAGAACCTTCGCCACAGCGTCGGCGCGCAGGTTCCCTACGACCCGCGCGTCGTGGGTGACTCGATCAACCGCGGGATCCCCTTTGTGACCTCCAGCCCCGAATCGGACATCAGCCGGTCGATCCGCGAGCTTGCCGGCGCGCTGGTCCCAAGCAGCGGTCAGCCGGTAGGCGCCGGGGTCGGCGCGGGCAAGGCGGACGACAAGCGCAAACGGCGGATCTTCGGCCGCTGAGCCTCGTCAGTCCCGGGCGAAGCCGAGCCGGCGCCGGCTGCGTTTCTTGCCGGGTTGCTCGGCGGACGGTTCCGCGCCGGCAGCGCCGGTGAGCGCCGAGGCGAGGCGCTCGAAGGCGGCGGTGGCCGGGGAGGAATGCCCGCCGATGACCACCGGAACACCCGAGCTCACCGAGCCGCCGATCGAGGAGGCATCGTGAGGAATCTCGGCGGCGACCGGATGGCGGAGAAAGTCCTCGATTCGCGCGCGATCCATCCCCCCGGCGAGCGGGGCATCGCGGTGGTTGGCGACCACCACGATGCGTTCGGGATCGACCTGGAGCACGCCGATCACCGACATGATCAGCCGGGTGTTCTTCACCGAAGTCACGCTGAAATCGGTGACGAGGACGATGTGATCGGAGTTCTCGAGGGCTTCCAGGGTGATCTCGGAGAGCTGGGAGGTCGTATCGGCAATCACCAGCTCGAAGCTCGAGCGGAGCTCGGCGACGACGGCGCGGAGGTGGGCGGTGGTGACGTAGTCGGCGAGCTCGGGGCTCGGCGGCGCGGCGAGCACGGTCAGTCCCTGCGGACCGAGCGTGAGCGCCTGCTGGATGACGTGGCGATCGGCCATGCCGGCATCGCTCGCCGCGAACTCGGCGATCGATCCGTCGGGTGTCATCGCCAGCAACGCTGCAACGTCGCCGAACTGCAGTGACAGGTCGACGAGCACGACGCTCCCCGGGTGCGGGCGATTGAGGACCAGCGCGAGGTTGGTGGCGATGATCGATTTGCCGACGCCGCCCTTTCCCGAGACGATGGTGATCATCTTGCCGTCGCGGCG
Organism: Candidatus Dormiibacterota bacterium; assembly: GCA_963756075.1. Taxonomy (GTDB): domain Bacteria; phylum Chloroflexota; class Dormibacteria; order Aeolococcales; family Aeolococcaceae; genus Palsa-851. The sequence goes on from CAVWMH010000007.1 coordinate 394,896, forward strand.
GCGCGCGCCGTCGCCGGCGGGAGGCGCGCCGTTCGAGGGCTCACGGACCGCTTGGGCAGCGCGCTTGCGCGCCTGGAACGCGTGCACCCGATGGATCGCCGCGACCAGGTCGTCGCCGGCAAACGGCTTCTGGAGCACCTCTCGGGCGCCGGCGAGCATCGCTCGCCGGAAGAGCTCGCTTCCGCTCTCCATGGACATCAGGATCACGCCTGCCTGAGGCGCGTACTCTGCGAGCATCTCGGTGGTCTGCACGCCGTCGAGCCCCGTGAGCCCGGCATCGAGCACCGCGATGTCCGGGACCAGATGCAAGCGCCTCCTGCAGCGCGTGCTCACCATCCTCGGCAGTGCCGCAGACGGTGATGTCCTCCTCGGCCGCTAGACGGCGCACCAGGTTGGCTCGAATCCGCTCGCTACCGTCGGCGATGAGCACGCGAATCACGGCGCCACCTTACCTCCGGCCCAGGCTGAATCGCCGGCGATACACGGGCTGGCGCCGGCGTCGGCAGCTCATCTTCGACCTCCTCGACACCGGCGGGGACAGCGATCAGGTCGGCGAGGGCCGTCAGCCGGCGGGCGAGCTCCGAGCGCGGCTGCGCGAGGACCATCGGGGTCCCAGAGTCGAGCGAGGGGTCGACCCTCGGGTCGTACGGAAGATCGACCAGGCTTGGCCTGCCGAGGATCTCCTCGATATCCTCGCGGCGGTAGTTCGTGCGTGGGCGCGTGTGGTTCAGCACCACGTCAACGCGGTCCGGGTCGACTCCGAGCGCTTCAAGCAGGAGGAGCGTCGCCTTGGTGCCTCGGACGGCGCTGAGGTTATAGCTGGTCACCAGGAGGACGCGGTCGGCGAGCTCGAAAACCTCGAGCACGCGCTCGTCGATGTGCGAGGGCGTGTCAACGACGACGAAGGCGTGTGCCTTCGCGGTCGCCCTCATGATCGCTCGAAGGTTGGCGGCGGCAACCGTCTCGCCGAGCTCGGGGCTCGACGGGGCTCGAAGGATTCTGACCTCGGCGGGCCCGGTCGCGAGGACATCGTCGAGCAGCCCGGCGTCGATGTCGTCGCCATGCGCCGCCAGATCCGCGATCGAGAGCAGGTGGTTCTCCACGTGGAGCATGGCAGCCGCGTCGCCGAACTGCAGATCGATGTCCACCAGGGCCACGCGTCCTCCGGCGCCGTCGGCAAGCGTCACGGCGAGGTTGGTGGCCACCATCGAGGTGCCGGTTCCGCCCTTCCCTGAGAACGTGACCACCACTGTCGCCCGGCCGCGCGGCGCTCGAGGGCCGCGCCGCCCCGGCCCCCCGGCCGTGGCCGCGCCGCCAGGTTGCGTCACATCGCGCGGTTCACCGCCCGGTGGGAGGACACCGGCGGCGATCCGGATGGCCTGGAGGAGCTCCGCACCTCCGGCTCCCTCGCTCACGGCCGCCGCGGTCCAGCTGTCCGCCGCCGGGGTGTCGCCCGCGGTCATGAGCAGCACCCGGGTTGCCGGCGACACCGACTCGAGCTGCGCGGCGAAGTCGGCAGGAGGTAGTTCCGCAAAACCCTCGTGGAGCACGAGAACATCGGGCTGTCGCAGCCAGGCTTCCTCGATAACCGCGGACACCTGGTGAGCAACGCCGCACACGTCGACGACGTCGGTGTACGGCGCGAGCTTCTCGAGGTCGCCGACGATGCGCGCGATCTCGTCCGCGATGAGGACGCGGATCACTCTCTCCCCCCGCATGCCCAGTGCATCGAGCGAATGGTACGGCGAATCATGGAACGGTGGATGTCGTGCACGGCGATGCGACATCAGCGTTCACGCGCAATAAAAAGAGGAGCCGACCCGATGGCCGGCTCCTCTTGACTGTCCTGGTTGCTTGTAAAAGCTACGAGGCCAGGCCGTTGCTGATGTTCGAGAACACGTTGTTGACCTGCTTGCCGACGACTTGCAGGATAACGATAACGACGATGGCGATAAGGACGAGGATGAGCGCATACTCAACCATGCCCTGGCCTTCCTCAGCCTCCTCACGCTTGCGAGCGATGAACTCTGTTGCGCGAAGGTACAGGGTGCTCAGCATATCCATTCCGTTTTCACCTCCTTTCGGGTTGTATTTTCGAGACCGAGACGAATGTTCGGACCCGACTTCTGCGAGTGTGGACCCCTGCTGCTGCAACGGAATGGCCTGCGTGCTAAAGATTGGTAACGAAGGATCGGACACGAGCCGGACAGTGCCCCCGCAACGAGAAATCGTGGTGATTCGATGACAACCGCGCTACGAGAGCGTCGCTCTGAATTCGTCTGACCTAGACTCGGGCGATGGCCGAGGCGGTCGCGATTCCAGCACGCCGTGGCGACCTGGAACGTCGCGTCGAAGAACTCCGATTCCTGATCTTCGGGCGCTCACTTCCAGCGGTGCTGTTCGCTCTCCTGGGGTGGCGTGTGTTCCTCAATCTGCTTGCGCAGGTGCGCGCGCTCCCCGTGCACGCGGGGATCGGCGACGTGCTCGCCGGACCGGTGACCACCGGCGTGTACCTGCTCTTCTGTGTCATCCCGGTCGGGATCTACCTGGTCCGGCCGAGGCCTCGCGCTCGCGACGGTCGCGCGATTGCGCGGGCGGCAGGGCTCGTGGGCACGACGATGCTCCTTGTGGTCGGAGCGTTTCCGAAGCCGGTTCTGCTGACCCCGCCGGCCTTTATCCGTGATCTCGCCGCTCCGCTGGCGCTCGGAGCGTTCGCCCTCGGCGTTTGTGGCCTGCTGTTCCTTCGCCGCAGCCTGAGCATCATTCCGGAGGCCCGCCGCCTCGTCACGGGCGGACCGTATCGGTTTATCCGCCATCCCCTCTATGCGGCCGAGATTCTCGCCGCCGTCGCCCTGGTCCTCGCGCGGCCCGGGCTCTGGGCGACCCTGACCCTCGTGCCGTTCATCGCGGTGCAGATGCTCCGAGCTCGTTTCGAGGAGGGTCTGCTCGCCCGCATCTTCCCCGAGTACAGGCCGTATGCGCGGCGGACGCGAAAACTCATCCCGTTGGTGTGGTAGATGGCCAGGGTTCGCGGTCAGCTGACCGATGCTAATGTGGATCAGGTGATGCCCATCGCGCCCACGCATCCCTGCACCCAGGGTGGATGCACGTCCACGGACGGCGCCCCGTGCGAGTATGTCGATCGCCGCGGTCGTGAGTGTCGCACCGCCTGGTGCGTCGAGCACCGGGTCACCATCGAGGACCGGGTGTACTGCCGGCGTCATGCCGGGGTCGTCAGTGCGCTGCCGAGCCTCGACAGCTCCCTCGCGGTCTCACTGCCTGACCTCGACAACCGCGCCCCATCACTTGTCGGGTGGGTGTCACGGCAGATTGACGGCGACGTCTGGCGCCTTCTCCTCAAGGAACTCTCGTCGGGCACCGGCGGTCAGCTGGTGGCCGACCCGGTGACACTCATCTTCGTGGGTATCGGCCGGCAGCGCGCCTGGGAGCGGGCCTGGCGGCTGGACAGCCACGTCGGCATCGCCCACCGGGTGAGCGTCGTGGTCGAGGAGCTCGACGACACCATGATTACCGTCAAGGTCGGCGGGAACACTGTGGAGCAGCTCGTTCCACCCTGGATCCAGCATCGTGTTCGTGGCGAGACGGTCGCGCCCGATCAGGATCGCAAAGAGCGCGAAGAGTTCTACCAGCGCGTGCTTGACTCGATCGAACGTGGCCTCGGGCACGAGCGCGATCTCTCCCATTACATGGCAGAGGGTCGCCTGAGTACGACCCAGGGTGGAGCGGGGGCGTAGTCATGACCCGGGGCAGCATCCTCATCGTCGACGACGATCCCAGGCTCCTGCACATCGTCGCGATGTATCTCGGGATCGAGGGCTACGACGTCTCCACGGCAGAGAATGGCGAGGACGGTCTCGCGCAGGTGGAGGCGCGCGCTCCCGACCTGGTCATCCTGGACATCATGATGCCGGGCATGGACGGCATCGAGACCTGCAAGCGCATTCGCAGCAACACGCCCACCGCAGAAGTGCCCATTGTGATGTTCAGCGCGCTGTCGAGCGATGACGACATCGAGCGTGCACGCGTGGCCGGCGCGAATCACCTGATCACCAAGCCGTTCAATCTCGTCGGCCTCGGTTCGGTGGTCAAGACCTTCTTCCCGGCGGACGTCAGCTCCCCCCGCTGAGGCGTCGCCCGTCAGACCGGCGGAGTGACCACCACCGCGTTCTGGGCGAAATGGGCGCCCAGGTTGGTCGGCAGCACCGGGGCGAACAGTGTTTTCACGGTCGGTTCGAGCTGAACCGCCCGGCCGCTCAACGTGGCCGCATGGATGTCCTGGGACATGGTCGTGTGCACCACTCCGGCCGTGCCGCTGACCGCCATCGCCACCAGGAAGAGGATGAGCACCTCGGCGACCCCGATCACAGCGCCCGCCAGCACCCCACCGATCCGGTCGAACGCCGCGACTACGATCTTTTGCAGGCGCTCGTTCAGGAGCGTGCCCAGCACCTCGACCACGATGATGACGAACAGGAAGACGGCCACGAACGCCCAGGCGTTGGCCTCCTGGTTGTGAGCGTGGATCAGTGCGGCGATCGCATTGCCAAGATTGGAAGCGGCAAAGCACGCGAGAAAGACGCCGACCGCGGTGAAGAGGCGGCGGATCAGTCCGTGACTCCAACCCAGATACGCGTTCACTGCCACTGCAACGACCAGCAGCGCGTCTGCAAAAACCTGGCCCGGAGTGCTGTCGATAGATGCGGCTATCGCGCCCACCCCGTGACCGTAACACGCGATCGCCACGCTGGAACGAGGGATTTCGTTACAGAATTGCTCTGTGCAACCACTCCTGCGCACCTCCCGCAGCGATGTCTCGGCGCGCAAGACCTACGATCTGCTCGACGAGCCCACCGGCCCCGACTACACCGGGCTGCTCGAGTGCGCCCTGGTCCAGTGCACGACGGCTGTGCTGACGGTGCCGGCCGGCGAGATGGATCCGGAGGGACAGGCCACTGTCGAGAGCCTGGCGCGATTCCAGCAGGCCAAGAGCATCACGGCGGCCGGGAGCCTGGTGCGTTACGCGCTCAGCCGCGAGAGCGTCACCGTGCTGCAGGAGGCGACCGGCGGTCTCTACGGCTGGCAGCACCCCGGCCTGCCCGACAACCTCTGTCTCTACCGCGGTGATGGCAGCCCCTGGCTGGTGTCGAGCGCCGGATTGCACATCGGGTATCTGGAGGTCTCGCCGTTCGAGAAGCTCCTGATCGGGCGGACCGCTCCAGGGCTCATCGCCGTGCTCGCCCATCAGAGCGCACGCGACGCGATCCTCGCCTATATGGAGCGGCGCTTCGAGTCCAACGTGGCATCACTCACCGATCAGCTCACCGAGTACGCACACATCGTCATCGGCGACGGACGCGAGGGTCTCGTCGACGCGCTCGAGGACTGGATGCGCTCTGGAGAGGAAGCGCGCATCTCGGCGGCGCTGGAAGTCGCCCGCGCGCTCAGGCTCGTGGAGCTTCGAGACACCGTTGCCATGATGTTGCGCACGAGCATGCGAGAGGACTCGGCCGCGCCGGATGTGTATCGATCGGTACCCGCGCTCCGGTCGCGGTGGCGCATCGCCCGCCGGCGTCAGCTCGAGCGCGTCCTCCGCCAGCTGTCCTGAGGGATCGGACTCAGCCGCCGGAACCGAACTGGTGGGCGACTTCGATCACCGCAGGGCCGAGCAGGACGATGAACAACGTCGGGAAGATGCACCCGACCATGGGGAAGAGCATCTTGAGCGGCGCTTTCTGGCCCTGCTCTTCGGCGCGTTGACGGCGCTTGCGGCGGATCTCCTCCGACTGGATGCGGAGGACGTTCGCCACGCCGACACCGAGCTGTTCTGACTGGATGATCGCCTGGATGAAGTTGCTCAGCTCCTCGACCTTGCAACGCCGGCCGACGTCGTCGAGAGCCTCGAGACGCGGCCGACCGAGCCGGACCTCGTTGAGCATGATCGTGAGCTCTCGGGAGAATTCGTTGTTGTACTTGTCGACGACCCGGGTAAGGGCCGCATCGAAGCTGAGACCGGCTTCAACCGAGATGGTCAGCAGGTCGAGCGCACTCGGAAGTGCGAGCAGGATCTCCTTCTGGCGCTTCTTGATACGGCGGGCCACCACCATCTGCGGCGCGAGGTAGCCGAGTATCAGGCCACCGAGAGGAACGACCGCGAAAAGTGGCATTGCGAGCGCGCCGAAGAGGGCAAGCGCCAGACCGAGAGCGGTGAAGAGCAGCATGGAGAGGAGACGCAGTGCGAGGAATCCCGATGCGTTGAGCCCCCACGGGCGTCCCGCCAGGTTCAACTTCTCCTGCAGGGCGTCGGTGGTCCCTTGACCCGCGTTCCGATTCAGGCGATTGCCGATCTTGTCGAGGAATGGACGCACCACGCGATCGAAGAGCGGCAGCGACATCTCGACTTCCGCAAGCGTCGCCGGCGCGCGCCCGGCCTCGGCGAACTGCGCGAGACGCGCCTCCAGCAGGTCGCCCTGCCGCGGAGACACCGACATGGCCAGACCGAACGCGATGAGCAGAATACCGCCGCCGAGAGCGGCGGCCAGACCGATGGCGAGAAGACTCACGTCAGACCTCGATCTTCACGATCTTCTGGATCGCAACCGCGCCGATGGCGATCGAGAAGATCGCCATGCCGAGCATGATGTGCCCGAGCGGATCGGTGATCATCGGATCGAAGTACGACGGAGAGATCAGGGCGAGAAATCCCGCGAGCGCGATCGGCAGGATGGTGATGATCCAACCCGATGCGCGAGCCTGGGCTGTCAGTGTCCGGATCTCGCCCTGGATGCGCACGCGCTCCCTGATGGTGAACGCGATGGTGTCGAGGATCTCGGCCAGGTTGCCGCCGACCACTCGCTGGATCTGCACGGCGGTGACCATGAGGTCGAAGTCCTCGGACTTGTTGCGCACGACCATGTGGTTCAGCGCCTCATCGACGTTGATGCCAAGCGCGATCTCACGGGTTGCGCGCGCGAACTCTTCCGAGATTGGCGGGTTGGCGTTCTTCGCGACCGACGCGAGCGCCTGCGCAAAGGAGTGGCCCGCTTTCAAAGCGTTGCTCAGCAGCATCAATGTGTCGCCGAGCTGGTTGTTGAACGCGCGCGTGCGCCGCTTCTGACGGAACTTCAGGAAGAAACCGCTGAGAAAGTAGACGATGATGGGGCAGGGGAGGAACGCGATCGGCGATCCATAGCGGAACGCCACCAGGAGCCCGACAAGAATGCCGAGGCCGATCACGGCCAGGAGCCACTCGGACGACTTCAGCTTGAGGTCGGCCTTCTGCAGGTCGTCCGCGAGCTTCCCCGTGTGCGAGGTGCGCGAGAGCAACGGGTTGAGGCCGCTGGTCAGAGCATCGAGCAGGTCCCGTAGCGCGTTGCCCGTCTTCACCCGTGGCGGGGCGGTGACGGCCACCGTGTCGCCGCCGTACTGGTTGAGGCGCCGCGCCATCTCCCCAGCCTGGTTCTGCCCGCGACTGAGGAGGAAGGCGAAGATCGACAGGACTGCCGACGCGGCCAGGGCCGCTGCGACAACTGCGGCTGGCGTCATTGGTGTCAGCCGCCGAAGAGACTGTCCAGCGTGCTCGGGGTCACGATGGTCTGCTTCACCGCCGGGACGCTGATCGTGCCCGCCGGCTCGTAGTTCGGCGTGTAACCGGTCGCTGTCAACTTGCCCCATTCGGACTCGGGCCGAAGGACGTACTTGACGATGAATTCGTGCCCGTCACCAACCACGAGGCCGGAGAGCAGGGGCGCCTCGGCACGGGGAACCTCGACGAGGAGCACGTCCGCCGCGCCGGTCGCCGTGCTGCCCGAGGTACCTACCCGAAGCACGATGATGTCCTGGAAGGTGTAGCGCAACCCGTTCGTCCCGTTCGTCGACTGCACGATCATGTCGATGTGGTCTCCGGGGAGGATGTAGAAGGCATCCGACACGAGTGGGCCGCTGAAGTTGTTCTGCTGCAGGGTGGTGAGGGCCGGCGGAACCGATGCATTGCTCGGGATTGCCAGCGCGACGTAGCCCTTGGTGATCTGCGACGCTACAGAGACCGCCGTTGAACCGGTGCCACTCGACGTGATCGACAGCGCGGGAGTCGAGAAGAAGCCGGGAACCAGCGGCGTGTTGTTTGCAAGCGCCACCTGCGTGACCTTGCCGACGACGGCGACCGGATCGGTGTAGGCGTCGCCCGGCTTCGCTGTTTGCGGAACCTGGGCAACCTGGACCATCGCGGGGGTCAGCGTGGTACCGGCGGGGATGCTGGTGTCGGACACCACAACGCTGACTTCATTCGCAGGTGCGTTCGAGCGCACCAGGAGCAGCACGGCAACCGCCGCCGCCGCCGCCAGCACGACTCCCAGAAGCAAGAAGATTCGGCTGTTCGGTTTGTTCGCCTGGATGGCCACCTGTTCTCCTCGGTTGTTCTCAGTTGGTGTCGGTCACGCTGGTGCGGCTACGCTGCATCCAGCACAGCGATGCTGGCCCGGATGACGGCCGCACCCGAGTGTGGATCGAATCTGCCCTGCGGTTCATCGCCTTTCGGTAACAAACGCATCGCACAGCGGACGAGCTTGGCCACGCGCCATGTGACCGGACGTTGTCCATGAACGGTCTATTCGTCGAAGCGGCCGTTGGCCTGGGCGCGCATCAACATCGCGAGAATGTCATCTCGATACGGAGCGATGGTCACGATCTTGCGGTAGAGCTTGAGAGCGCCCTTGTCGTCATTGCGCAACCTGCGAAGTCGCGTCACCCGCTCGAGGTATGAGACTGCAAGGTCGATATCGTGATCATCGATGCAGATGTCGGCGAGTCGCAGTAACGGGGTCTCGTGCACCGGGTCCGCGCGTGACGCCGCGAGATAGCAGCTCAGGGCGGCGTTCCCCTTGCCGAGCGCCCGGCAGCGATCGCCGGCGTCAAGGGCCAGCTCCGCGAGCGCGCGACCGCCGACGTCGTTTGCAAGTCGCTGCAGGAGTGCCGCCGCCTCGTCGCAGCGCCGGCGACGGAGGCGGTCGTTGATCTCGAGACGAGCCTCGACGACTTCCGGGTCGGTCTCGAATCGAGAATCCTCGGAATCCGAGTCCGACGTCAGATCGTGCGCCTGGTCGGCGTCATCATCGCGGAGCCGCCACCCACGCGCGGCAGCACCGCCCGGTGCATCGGGCACGGTCTGCGCCGCTGTCGCCTCGGGCGCCACCTCAGGCTCTTCGGCCACGGAAGCGGGTGACGGTGTCGATTCGACGGTGTCGATGGCCTCGAAGGTGTCGTCGGCCTCAACCGCAGCGAGCGTTGTCGGTGTCGACGGTCGCCGGCGCCGAATGCTGAGCGACCGCGAAGTCGGCGAGGTCGCTGAGGTGGAAGCCGTCCTTGGGTTTCACGAACAACTCGGCGTCGTCGCCGTCCACATCCCCCGGCGTCGCCGCCGATCCGTTTGAGTCCTGTGTGTCAGGTTCCGACGCCTGCCCGTTGGCTCCGGCCGCGCCCTTGTCCGTCTTTGACGCACCGGCACGCCGGAAGAGCGTGAAGGCCGGACGGGTCGCCGGCTCGGCGGACGCGGCCTCCGTCTCCACGGCGGCGGTCGCCTCGGTCACGGACTCGGGGAGGGGCTCGGGTTCGACGTCCGACGGCTCATCGGGCGAGAGTTGCGCGTCGAGCTCCGCGAGTCCGGCTTCGACGCGGTCGGCGGCCGTGGATGCAGCGGCCGGATCAGGCTGCGGTTCCGGGACGGCGTCAGGCTCCGGGACGGCGGTGGTGGCCGGCGCCGGCTGCGCGACGGTCTTCACGTGGCCGCTGCGCCCGAGGGCCGCGACCTCCTCTGCTCCGATCAGGCTCGTGTCGGTCTGCGGATGACCGTTCGCCCCGTCGCGGCGAGGCGGTGGCTCGGGGAGGGCGTCAAGCGAGAGCAGGTATTCGTAGACAGCCCGCTGCAGCCGCCTGGTCAGGAAGTACAGCTCCTCGGCGGGAAGCGAGTCACCTGCGGCGGTGGTCACCTCCGTGACCACTCTCAAAAGCGACTGCTCATCGAGGCGTTCGTCGATGACAGCAGCTTCGAGACCGTGCTCGAGGACTTCGGGGAGTGTGTCGAGGCCGGGCGCCAGGGCGGAGGCGGCGTCGAGCCAGCCCTGACGCAGGATCTCCACGTTGGTTGTGGTCATGGTCATGCGCTGCGGCCAATTGTGGTCGGCGCCGACCTCCGTCTCTGGCACCATGGCGCAACAACTCTGTGACCGCTCGTCATACAGGAGAGAGACTTTCGGTGACAGCCATCCTCGTGGACGGTTTGCGCAAGTCCTATGGCGCCGTCGAAGCGGTCCGGGGGATCAGTTTCACAGTGGAGGAGGGCGAGGTCTTCGGGCTCCTCGGCCCCAATGGTGCCGGGAAGACCACCACCATCGAAATCCTCGAGGGTTACCGGAGCCGTGACGGAGGCGACGTGACCGTGCTGGGGATCGACCCGCATGGCGGCGGCAGGAAACTACGCGAGCGAGTTGGGCTGGTCCTCCAGGAGGCGGCCGTGCCGCCGATGCTCTCCGTCACCGAGATCGTCGAGCTCTATCGCGGCTATTACCCCGCCCCGCGCCCGGCCGCTGAGATCATCGAACTCGTCGGGCTGACCGAGAAGGCCGGCGAGCGGGTCATCAAGCTGTCGGGGGGACAGCAGCGCCGCCTCGACGTGGCGCTCGGCCTGGTCGGCGACCCCGAGCTGATCTTCCTGGATGAGCCGACGACGGGATTCGACCCTTCGGCGCGACGCGCCGCCTGGGAGGTTGTGCGCAACATGCGGACGCTGGGCAAGACGATCGTGCTCACCACGCACTACATGGATGAGGCCCAGTACCTTGCCGACCGGATCTGCGTCATCGCAGCAGGCAAGGTCGTCGCTCAAGGCACGCCCGAAACGCTGCGCGCCGGAACCGAGCAGCTCACCCACATTCGCTTCGAGCTTCCAGACAGCGTTGCGGCTGCCGCGCTCCCACTCCGGGTGAAGATGGACGAGGGTATCGCGATCATCGAGACCGCGACGCCCACGCGGACACTCAACGATCTCACCACCTGGGCGGTCGCCCAGGAACTCGAGCTTCCCAACCTCGAGGTCACGCGTCCGTCACTCGAAGACGTCTACCTGGAGCTGACCAGGAGTGAGTAGCACCGGCGTCGCGCTGCGTCAGGTCTCGTTCGAGCAGAAGTCGTTCTGGCGCAACCCCGCAAGCGCCTTCTTCTCATTCCTCTTTCCGATCATCTTTCTGGTGGTGTTCGCAACTCTGTTCAAAGGGCAGCAGGTGCAGGTCGGTCCGGTGAAGACGACCTACGACGATTACTACATCCCGGCGCTCGTCGCCTTCGGCGTGATGGGTGCGTGTTTCACCAACATCTCGATCACACTCTCGCTGCGCCGCGACAACGGCATCCTCAAGCGGTTGCGCGGGACCCCACTCCCACCCTGGGCTTTCATCGCCGGCGTCGTCGGCTCATCGATCATCGTCAGCGTCGTCCTGGCGCTGCTCACCACCGGCTTCGGGATTCTCGTCTACGGCGTCCACGTGCCGCAGCACATCGGCGCCGCAGCTGCGTCGATCGGCGTCGGCGCCCTGGCCTTCTGCGCGCTCGGGATGGCGATGACCATCGCGATTCCCAACGCGGAGGCGGCTCCCGCCATCGTCAACGGCGTGTTCCTTCCAATCGTGTTCATCTCGGGAACGTTCTTCCCGGTGCCGCCGTCCTCGGTTCTCGCACAGATTGCCGAGTGGTTTCCCGTGCGCCATTTCATCAACGCGATGTTCACCGCGTTCGATCCGGCACACCAGTCCGCGAGCGGGTTCAACGGTGGCGACCTCCTGATCATGGCCGCGTGGGGCGTTGGGGCTGTGGTGCTCTCCGTGCTGCGCTTCCGCTGGGAACCGCGCAAGAGCTGAGCGGCGCTCGCGGCGCTACGTGGAGCCGCGAGACTCGTTCTGCGTCTGCAGACCGCAGAGGACGAGCGCATCGTCGAGTCGCGTCCCGCCGTAGCGACCGCGCGCGACCATGACGTTGACGATGTTGCGGACGCGCCACACAACGGTGATCTCCACCGCCTGCAGGCCGCCCGGCGTGGCGCGCACAACGCTGGTCGAGTGCGCCTCGTCGCCGAGCGGACCGGTGGATACGGCTACCGCATCGGGAATCGCACCGAGCTGTCGCACATTCGCTCTGTAAGCGCTCAACGCTCCGCTGATGCCGGCGAAACGCTCGACCGTCGCCACGATGTCGATCGGCCCGTTGCTGGTGCTGAAGTTGACATCCCGCTGGTATTCGACGCGCGCGGCGGCCTGCAGGCCATCCCTCGTGAGCATCGAGACGAGTGCCTCATCTCCGGCGGCGATCGTCGCCGCGTCGATGTGTGTGGGCGCGCTGCTCACCGTGAAGTTCGGTGCGACGAGCTGATCGATGGTGATCAGGTCGTGCAGGGGATCACTCGTGGACAGCGACGGCGAGACGCTTCCACATGCGGCCAGCGCGACCAGCGACCCAACGGTCGCGAGAACGCGAGCCCCCCACCCGCCGACGCTGCGCATCCCTGCTATTCGTGTCGCAGGGCGCTGAGCACTGAGGTTCGCACCGCTCTTCGAGCCGGACCGATCGCGGCGACGACCGCCGCCAGCACAACGACGAGGATGACGACGACCACCGTCTCGATCGGGAAGACGAATCCAGGTGCGAAGGTGGACGTCGTGCTCGCCTGCAGCATCGGCACAGCGATGAGACAGCCTGCGGCCACACCGATCAAAGTTGCCGCGCCCGCGAGGAGCCCCGCCTCGGTGAGCACCCGGCGCATCGCCTGACGGCTGCCAAGGCCGACCGCGCGCAGGAGCGCAAGCTCCCGGGTCCCCTGACGGGCGTTGACGAGCAGCGTGTTCACGATCGCGAGCATGGCAATGATCACCGAGATGATGGCGACGGCGAGCACGAGACCGATCGAATGCTGGAGGGCGTCGCGAGCGTCACTCTCGATCACGCTCACCGGAACGGCCCGCATCCCGTAGCTCGCCGCGGTGCCGGCGAGCGCCGGCGCGGATCCGCGCGTCGTGACCACGAGATCGTCGAAACCGTACGCGGCCGAGCCGAAGTACGTTCGTGCGAGATCGTCCGCCATCACCAGGCTCTCGCCTCCGTCCCCGGCCGGAAACGAGTGACGGACGATGCCCACGATCGTGAAGTACACGATGCCCTTCTGGGTCTGAACGGGCAGCTGTGAGCCCACCGTCCAGCCCGTTGCAGCTGCCAGTCCTGTCGGCTCGAGGAAGCTGGGGCCGTCCTCGAGGGCGCCCAGCGCGGCTCCCCGGTCGCCGGAGGTCACATCGAGACCGCCCAGCGATGCATAGGCGCCCGGGTCGATCGCGGCGACGCCTTCGGACGCGCCGGCGACGGTCTCCGACAGGAAGCGGAGCGCCGTGGTCTGGGAGACCCCCGGGCTGCTGCTGATCGCCGAGGCGATCTGGTCGTTCTGAGTGACCGGACTGGTCACGACCACATCGCCCGCGAACAGGTGTGAGACCCAGCTGTCACTCGCCGTGAGCGCTCCGGCGCTCAGCGCACTGACCCCGACCGCGCTCGCGACGGCGATGGCGAGTCCAGCGGTCGTCATCGCTGTCCGGTTCCGGGCACGCGTGAGATGAGCCGCGCCGGGTTGCGCGCCACTGACGAACGGCGAGATGGCCACGGCGATGAGGCTGATGACCAGCGGAGCGAGCAGCGGCAAGGCGACCACAAGGCCGAGCAGCAGGGTGACCACGCCGAGCGCAACGAGGCCGCTGGCCGAGCTCAGGAAGCAGAGTGCGGCGATGACGAGCAGCACCGGGCTCGCCGTGCGCACCAGGAGGCCCGTGCGCTCGTGCTCGCCGATCGGATGGGGTCGCAGCGCCTTGAGGATCGGGAGGCGTGCGGCGGCGAAGAGCGGCAGGAGTTCCCCGATGAGCGCCGCGCCGAGTCCTGCGGCGATCGCGGCCGCCACCTGACCGGCCTGGGGCGTCAACGATGGCGCGGCCAGATCGGCCGGGGAGAAGTTGCTGTTGAAGGCGGCGCCCAGGATCAAGCCTCCGGCCACGCCGATCGGGATGCCTGCTGCTGCGACAGTCGCGACCTCGACGGCGAAGAGGCGGAAGACCTGCCGCGATGATGCTCCGGCGGCGCGAAGGAGGCCGATCTCACGTCGCCGTTCGAAGGCGGCCAGGGCGGCGCTGTTGGCGGTCACCCCCGCACCGACGATGAGGCTCAGCACGGTGGCGAGCACAAGCAACGGTTCGAGGTCCTGCAACGGCGCAGACGCGCCCGCCCGTGGATCGTAGGTCGTCACCGCCGAGCCGAACCTCGCGTGGACCTCGCGCGAAACCTCCGACACTGTGGCGCCGGGCCCGAAACGCAAGGCAACCAGGGGAGTGTGCAAACCGAGCCCGAACGGTCCGAGCATCGCCGCGTCGTCGACGAAAACGGCGTTGTGGGTGAAGGACGGCCCGGCTACGGTCCCTGCCGTGAAACCGACGACCCTGAACTCATCCGGCCCCGTTGCCGTGATCATCTGGATGCTCCCACCGAGTTGAATCGGTGCCCCGGCGCCGCCGTTCAGGGTGGTGCTCAACCCCTGGTCGATGGCCACCTCCGAGGTGCTCCCCGGCCGGGGCAGCCGTCCGGCCACCACCGAGACGCTGCGGAGTGCCGCGCTTGAGTTCCTGGAGCCCGACAAGAGTGACCGTCGCACCCGTGAGGCCACTCCCGGCCGGGCCGGCAGTGACCTGCTTCTCGTACAGAGGGACCGCCTGGACCACGCCCGGGAGGCCCGCAAGGTCAGTGATGTCTGACGCGATCAGGCCGGACCCCGTGTCGACCCGGACGTCAAGCGAGGACGCGCCCGCCTGTTGCGATCTGGCCTCGCTCGCCTGCACCGTGAGACCCTGGATCGCGATCTGGACCGCGAGGACCACGGCGATGCCGAGCGATACCGCGCTGGCGGTGAGCACGCTTCGCAACGGACGCGCCCTGATGGCTCGCGACGCCAGCAGCCAGAGGTCGGTCACAGGTCCAGCTTGGCGAGCCTGCCCACGAGGACCGACGGGTCCGGGATCGCATCCGGTGCCTGTCCGGCGTGGCTCAGAACGACCTCGTCCATCACCGCGCCGTCGCGCATGATCAGGACTCGGTCCGCGTACGCCGCGACCCGTGCGTCGTGGCTGACCAGTACAGCCGTCTGGTGCTCCTGACGGCAGAGACGCGTCAGCAGTGCCATGACCTCGTGACCACTCGTCCAGTCGAGGTTCCCGGTCGGCTCGTCGGCGAGCAGCAGGGATGGCGAAGCGGCGAGCGCCCGGGCCAGCGCCACGCGCTGCTGCTCTCCACCGGAGATCTCCTCGGGGCCATGGCCCTGGAGACCATGCAGGTTGAGCTGGTTCATCACCGCGTCAACTCGTTCCCCGATCACCTGCCGGGACAGCCTCTGCCCGTGCTTGCCGGGGGCCTCGTTGCGCAGCCTCAGCGGCAGCCCCACATTCTCAGCCGCGGTCAGCGTCGGGAGAAGGTTGAAAAACTGGAAGACGAAGCCGATGTGGTCGCGCCGGAACGCTGAACGCTCCTCGTCCTGGAGGGCGTACACATCGATGCCCTGGATCGTGACCGATCCCTGGTCGGGTGGCTCCAGGCCCCCGAGCACGTGCAGGAGCGTGCTCTTGCCGCAGCCGCTCGGGCCCATGATGGCGACGAATTCGCCGGCCGCAACGGTCAGCGAGACGTCTCGAATCGCCTCACGTGGCGGGCGGCTCACCCGGTAGACCTTGCGGAGACCCGTGGCGACGACGATGCTGCCATCGAGTTCGCCGGTGGACGCTTCGACGGTGCTGAGCTGAGTCAGAGTTTGGTGCCCTTTTAGAACGTGAGGAAGGCTTCGAGGACGGATTCGATCGTGTTGGGAAAGAGCCCCTCGTACCCCCCCACGGGAGGTGCAGGGAGCTCCTGGGGGAGGCTGCCCGCCGGGATCAGCGACGGAGTCGGCGTTGGCGTCGGCGTTGCGGCGGGTGTGCTGCTGGCTCCGGGGGCAACCGGAGGCGCGGGCGCGGGCGAGTTCCGGGAGGCGGGCCTGGGGGGCGATGGCCTGCGCGGCGGAGGTGGCGAGGACGAGCCCACCTGGGCGAACTCCTCGCTGAACATCCAGACGTTTTGCTCGCTCCCCTGCCCGGTCCAGGTCACGCCGGGCGCGCTCTCGTCGGACCCGACGCCCATCTCGGTGTACCTCGACGCGAGGATGTTCGCCCGATGCTCGCTGCTGTTCATGAAGGCGCTGTTGATGTAGCCGGCCGGGCTGCCGGACCCTGCCTCCCAGCCGATGTTCTCGCCCGCCGACCGGTAGTGAACGCCGAACGCCTGCATCATCGAGAACACGTACTGGCCGCAGCCGAGGATCGGGTGGGCGAAGTAGTTGCGCCGGATCATGTCGACGGACCGGCCGGAGACCCGAACGCCGTTGCAGTTGTAAGGTGCGCCCTCGCCGATATTCTGGAGCGTCCCGCTGAAGCTCAGCGAGTGCACCCCGTTGCTGGTCCGGTCCTGGTTGGTGAGTGAGAACAGCTGCGAGTCATAGCCGCCGTTGGCGATGGCGGTGCCGGTTGTCCCGGCGAGGTGCAGCACCGCAAGCCCGCACGCCACGCCGAGACCGGCGGTCATCGCCAGCGGGCGAATCGCTCGCCGGAGGCGGGTGCCGTCCGGCGCCGTGAACGCCGGGTCTGCCTGCGCCCGCACCGCAGAGGCGGTTCGGAGCAGCTCGTCCCACGCCGGGGGCGGCAGCCGACGTTCCATGCGGCGTTCCTTCACGTGAATTGGCACCTGAATATGACCGACCGGGTTCTGGCCGACCCCATTCAACCCCCCTCAGAGCCCCTGGGACGCTGCTTCGACAGGATCGTTGCACCATTCGGCGCGCATCCCGGGGATGCTTGGTGCAGCCTCCGGGCAGGTATTCCAACGCGATCACAAGAGGTGGTTTGAGCTCTCATGTCGTTGCTCGACCGAGTGCAGCGGAAAGCAGAGGGAACTCCTCCGACTTCCACACCCAACGCGCCGTCGCCATCGGCACCGTCCGGAACGCCGGATCGTCCCGTCGACGACGGAGCGGACCGGTTCCCGCCGGCCGGCTGGCAGAATCGCCCCGGCGGGGCTTCCCCTCCGGTGCAGGCAACCCCGCCGCCCGCGCCGCGACCGTTCGAGGTCGAGCGCCCCGCACCCGCACCTGAGCCGCAGCGGGCGCCCACGCTGCTGAACCGCGCCGGCGGGATGTCGCGCCCGGGGCTGGGCAAGATGGGTGGACACGTCAACACCCACGTGGCGCTGCGCGGCAAGGTGCACCAGCGCCTCGTTGAAGAGCTCGCCCAGGGCACCAACTCCGTACCCCCGGAGGTCGTGCGCCAGCGCATCGCCGAACTGCTCAACGACGTGATCACCGAGCAGAACATCACGATGAGCCGGCCGGATCGGCTTCGACTCGTCGAGATCCTCATCAATGATGTCCTCGGTCTCGGGCCGCTCGAGGAACTCCTCGCGAGCGAGGACATCACTGAAATCATGATCAACAGCTACAAGCAGATCTACGTCGAGCAGCACGGCAAGCTGACGTTGAGCCCGGTCACCTTCGAGAGTGACCAGCAGTTGATGCAGGTCATCGACAGGATCGTGAGCAGCATCGGCCGGCGAGTCGACGAGTTGTCCCCCATGGTTGATGCACGGCTCAAGGATGGATCCCGCGTGAACGTGATCATTCCGCCGCTGGCGCTGCGTGGACCGACCATGACGATCCGGAAGTTCGCGAAAGAGGCGCTGACCATCGATGACCTGATCAAATACGGGTCGATCACCGAGGACATGGTTCGCTTCCTCCGGGCGTGCGTTCGGGGCAAGATGAACGTGGTGGTGAGTGGCGGTACCGGCTCGGGAAAGACGACCACCCTCAACATCCTGAGCAGCTTCATCCCCGAGGACGAGCGCATCGTCACCATCGAGGATGCGGCCGAGCTGCAGCTGCGTCAGGACCATGTCGTCACGCTCGAGACGCGTCCCGCAAACGTCGAAGGTCGTGGACGCGTCTCGATTCGCGACCTGGTCATCAACTCGTTGCGCATGCGGCCGGACCGCATCGTCGTCGGAGAGTGTCGCGGTGGCGAGGCGCTGGACATGCTCCAGGCGATGAACACCGGCCACGATGGATCCCTGACAACGCTCCATGCGAACAACGCGCACGACTGCATCAGCCGCCTGGAGACTCTGGTGCTGATGGCGGGTGCGGAGCTGCCGTCGCGCGCCATCCGCGAACAGATCGGCTCGGCGGTCAACGTGATCGTTCAGCAGTCCCGTCTGCGCGACGGAACGCGCAAGGTCGTGAGCATCACCGAAGTGCTCGGGTGCGTGAACAACGAGGTGAAGCTGCAGGACATCTTCACCTACAAGCAGGTTGGCGTCGATGAGGATGGCAAGGTCGTCGGCTCGTACATGCCGACCGGTGTCATCCCGACGTTTCTCGAGCATCTCACCACCTCGGGCGAGCAGCTGTCTGAGGACGTCTTCCAGCCCATCCACGTGATGGACGGGGTCGGATCGGCCTGATCCGGCATCGGATCTCGGCCGTCCCAGGATCGCTAGGTGCGCCTGCGTACAGTGGGTTTTCCCGCGCGAGCGCAGTGTAGGGCCATGCCGGCGGCGGAACATCGCCTTGCGCGGTGCCCGAACTGCGACGGGTCGGGGGACCGCAACCGCAAATTCGAATTTCGCGAGGGCACCGTCGGTGCCTGGGCGTCGAAGGCCACTCCGGGCGACGAGTGCGGACGCTGCTGCGGTGAGGGCCTGATCTACGAGCCGGTGAACCTCCCGCCGCCTGCTGCCTGAGGTCGCTGTTAGGCGACCCCGCTCAGATGGCCGTTCTTCTCGGTCACGACGCCGACCTGGCGACGGTCCGGGAAGATCTGCGCGAGGCGTGGCGGGAGCGGGATGCCCATGTCGAACAGCCTGTCGATGATGCGCGGCCGGATACCCGTCGGCTCGAAGTCGCCGATGATCTTTCCGGTCGACGGATCGGCACCGCGTGATTCGAACTTGAAGATCTCCTGCACGGTGATCATCTCGCCCTCCATCCCGATGACCTCGGTGATGGACGCGATCTTGCGCGAGCCGTCCTTGAGGCGGTTCAGCTGGATGATCAGGTTGATCGCGCCGGCGATCTGCTGACGGATTGCCTTCAGGGGCAGGTCCAGACCGGCCATGAGCACCAGCGTTTCGAGCCTCGAGAGGGTCTCGCGCGGGCTGTTCGCATGGATGGTGGTGAGAGAGCCGTCGTGGCCCGTGTTCATCGCCTGGAGCATGTCGAGCGCCTCGCCGCCTCGGCACTCTCCGACGACGATGCGATCGGGACGCATACGCAGGGAGTTGATGACCAGCTCGCGGATCGCGATCCGGCCCTCGCCATTGACGTCGGCCGGACGAGCCTCGAGACGGCAGACATGCTCCTGGTGCAACTGCAGCTCGGCAGCATCCTCAATGGTGACGATGCGCTCGTCGATGGGAATGAAACCCGAGCAGACGTTGAGAAGAGTCGTCTTGCCTGTACCCGTGCCACCGGACACCAGGATGTTCGCGCGCGCGAGCACGCATGCCTGGATGAACGCGGCGGCTTCCTGCGTCATCGTGCCGAACCCGATGAGGTCGGAAACCTGATACGGGTCCTTGCTGAACTTTCGAATCGTGAGAATGGGACCGTCCAGCGCGACGGGCGGTATCGCCGCGTTGACGCGGGATCCGTCGAGCAGGCGTGCGTCCATGAGTGGCGTGCGAGCATCGATGCGTCGACCGACCGCCGCGCCGATGGTGTCGATCACCCGCATCAGGTGAGCCTCGTCGTCGAACCGGATGTCGGTGAGGAGGATCTTTCCCTTGCGTTCCACGTAGACCATCTCTGGCCCGTTGACCATGATTTCGGTCAGGCTGTCGTCATCGACCAGTGGACGCAGGGGGCCGAGAGCCTCGAGGTAACGGCTGTCGAGCTTCTGCGGGACGGCTGCCATGCTCACGTGAAGATGCTCCTTGGATTTCGGACGGAATGCGGTTCCGCGCCGATTGTGTGCGCGACAGCGGGCCGTTCTGACAAGAGCAACCGGTTCGATACACGTTCGATTCCAGCAGCGTTCCAGACATCCACAACTGGTTAACTCGCGCGGGTACGATCAGATCGTTGTGATGAGTACAGGGACGGTGGTGACGGCTGGCGCAGCCGCCATCCAGGACGACGAGTGGTTCGGCGAAGGGAGCGCCTTCGACTCGGGTGAAGATCTCGCCGCGGCGCTGTTCGCGCTTGCGGGCGCCATCCCGGCTCGGAGCGATGTTCTTCCCGCGGCTGAGGTCGTCTGGCCGATATCGATCCCTGACGGCGGCCCCGTCTTCGTCGAGGTCCAGCGACCGGACGCCCTCGAGGGGGCCAGGCGGCCCGGATCGCCGTATACGGGAGCGAAGTCCGCGAGCGTATCGCCAGGGAGTTGGTCGGTCCGTTCCCCGGGGCGGCAACTGCTTCCACCCAAGGTTTCCGGCCGGTCGGGATGGACCATCCGCAACAGCGTCGCCGTGTTGCACCGAACCGAGGAGGCGATCGCACAGCTGCGCGAGGAGGCAGTTGCCATGGCCTTCCTCGCCGCTGCCGAGGCATGCGGCAGGGGACGTCCCGCCCCGGTCGAGCGGCGCCACCCGAGATAGCGACCGCTCAGCGTTCGTACTGGCGGAGCCGCTCTTCGACCTCAGAGCTCGTGAGCGAGGTGCGGCCAGCCGGAGTGCCCCTGGTCGGAATGCTCCGCGCCGGCGCCATGGCTGATCCAGCCCTGCCCGAGGGCGAGGACTCATCGTCCGCCCTGTCCGCCCCCTCGAGCTCGCGCCGGCGCATCATCGAGTAGACGTTGTCGAGGGTGGGGGCATGGCCCTGGCGCAGCAGCGCCAGCACCGCCTCGGGGTCGATCGCACCCGGAGCGGCCAGCGCTGCAGCGCGCGCGGACTCGAGGGCTGCTGCCTGAGCCGCCTTCATCTCGTGGCGCGCATGACGTGACATCCGGAGCAACGCGAGACAGATGATGCCCTCGACAACGGCGAGGGCGGCCAGGATGAGCACCGAATGATCCTGGATCCAGCTCACCACCTGGTGACTCACCGCGTCATGCTCCGCACAACCGCTCGGCAGCCTGCTGGTGCATCTCGCGCGCCATCGCCTGAATCGATGCAGGGTCCTGGCCTTCCAGGTGGAGTCCGCGAATGGTATCGATGGTCGCGACGAAGTCGTCGATGGTCGATCGCGTGCTGCTCAGCAGCGCTGTCACCTGCCCTGCGTTGGCCTCGCCGAGCCACACGATCCCGATCTGCACCAGCTCCTTGCGCACCTCGTCGAAGTCCACGTATTGCGAGCCGACCGGCTCGTCGCGGTGGAAGAATCCCGGGTCGGCATCGTGCTCCGAGGCCGCAGCGTCGTCGTCGTGCCTCGACGCCGGGACGGCGGCCGGCTGCAGCTCCAGCGCGTCGGGCTCGTCCGAAGGATGCGAGGCCGATGCCCCCGCATCAGAGGCAGCGGGCGGCTCCTCGTCCGGTTCGGCCAGCGGCCAGCTCCACGGGCCCGGAGTCCGCAGGAGGTGCGCCGGCTTGAGCGCCTCGCCTGGGTGATCGGGATCGTCATCGGCCGCGGCGGACTCGTCGTCCAGCGGCGCGTCGGCTGCGTGACCCGGCTCATCGATCGGCGCGTCTGCCCAGTGCTCAGCTGCCACGAGGGGTTCCGAATCCGGCGCTGCTTCTTCATCCGTGTGCACCGTGACATCGGGTTCGGCCCGCGCGTCGGGTTCCGAGGCGATGTCGGATTCCGCGCGGACGTCCGGTTCCGCAGGGACGTCGTATTCCGACGAGACGTCGGGTTCGACCGCGAGTTGCGGCGTGTCGCCCTGCACGACGTCGTCCAGCCATGACGTCGAGAGCCACGAATCCGGCACTTCCGCCTCCGCGGCGTCGGGATCAGCAGCGTGCTCCGCTGAATCAGCTTCGTCATCAGACGATTCCGCAGGCGGAGCGATGTCGGCCGCGACCGAAGCGTCAGGCTCGGTCGGCGCGGAATCCGTGATTGGGGTGTCGTCCGCATGGGTGGTGTCGCCGGCGACGGTCGCCTCGGCCGCTATGGCAGCGTCATCCTCGGGACGCGCGAGCGACCACGTCGGAGCAGCAGCTTCGTCAGTCTGCCCTGCGACAACATCCGCAGGGGGCGGTGGCGCGTCAGCCGGGTCGTGCGATCGATGCCACACCGGCGGCGCATCGGGATTCGGCTGGCGGATGCTCCACCCCGCGAACGTGGCCGCCTCGGAATCCGCCGACTGGATGGACTCGCCAACGCTGGCAGCGGCGGCTTCCTCGGCCGCGTGGCGTTCGGCCTTGGATTTGCGCGACCTTCCGAATCCCCAGCGCGACCGCTTTGGTTTGCGCTCGGGCTGCGCTTCCTCGACAGCCGGCGCCGGCGGCGGTGGCATCTCGACGGCCGCAGCAACCACATCCTCGTCCGGAGGCGGCGGCGGCGGCGCGAGGTCGACCGCGGCAGCATCGGCCGGCTCCGCCGTCGCCGATTCCGGCGCGAAGTCAGCACCCGCCTCATGGTTGGATGCACCCGCATCAGCACTGACAGGCTCGGCCGCAGCCTGTGCAGCGGCGTCGGATTCCGGCGCGACTTCGAAAAAGTCACGTGCGCTCGCCGGCACCTGGGTGGCGTCGGGCGCGAGCGGGCGGGGCTTGCGCTCCATCACGGTGAGACGTCCCCGTGCTTGCGAGAGCAGCGAGCGCAGACGCTCCGGCGATGCCACCGCTGATCGCTGCGTCTCCGAGTAGACCGCGACGAGGCCGCCGCGACTGAACAGTGCAATGCCACGCACCGGGGCATCGATGACGAGCACGCGATCCAGGCCGTCGGCACGGAACGCCGCGAGCATCGAGGCAGGGTCGAGCCACGACAGCTCAACGCCGCTCACCGCCAGCGGCAGCCGCCAGAGCATCGTGAGTGCCTCCGCGACGCGAGGATCGTCGAGTGCGTAGCCGGCCAGGGAGCCCTTGGTGGCGCCCAGGATCGCCATTCCCGCGGTCTCGCCGCGGGCATGGTCGTCGGAATCGATCCACACCGCGTCGATCAGGTCGCCCCCGCTCACGACCGCCGCGGCACGCAGCTTCGCGCCGGTGAGCATCAGGATCGAGGGCGGCAGCTCCGCCAGACGATCAGCAAGGTGAACCTCTTCAGGCGATGCCTCGAGCCAGAGTGGACGCCCACCGGGAAGCAGTGGAAAGTCCGCGAGCCCGAAGGGGAGATCCGGTGAATCGTCGACGGCGCTCCACCATTCCGGGCTTTCCTCGGTGACGGGGTCATCCGCATACGAGCCGGCCAGGCGCACAAAGGGGCCGGCGAGCTCGTCGATCGTGATGGAAAGGGTCTCGTGCGGCGACATCGCACGTCGCCAGTCGGAGACCGCGAAGACCCGCGGCAGCTCAGCAAGCAGCGCGTCGATCGCTGCTTCCCCTTCGATCTGCGTTTGATCCGTTTCGAAAACAGCGTGGCTCGGCCGTCCGAACACGAGGTAGAGCGTCGCCTTCGCGCCATCCCAGGAAATGTCGAACGCGCCGCTCAAATAATCGTCTTTGGCGCTGGCAAGCTGTCGCAGTAGCTTGACATGGGGCGCCGCAGTGGCCATGTGCGGATATTCTACGGTCGTGCCTGCAGAAGTAATCACGATTGCGTCGCTAAAAGGTGGTGTCGGAAAGACAACCAGCAGCTATGCGCTGTGCGCGGCAGCTGCCGCAGGTGGTCTCAAGGTCATCGCAATCGACCTCGATCCCACCGGCGGATTGAGCAACGCCCTGGAGCGGGCCAAACGCAGCGTTACCGTCATTGACGTCCTGCACGGGCGCGTCACCCTGCGAGATGCGCTGATCGATCATCCACTTGGAATCCGTACGGTCGTGTCACATCGAAGCCTCAACGAAGAGTCACCCTCGAAGGAGCAACTCGACGAGATGCTCGCTGATGTTCGTGACGACTGCGACATCATCCTTCTGGACACGCACCCGCACGAACCGTCGCTGGTTGGCCCGATGGGTGCGGCCGACCGGATCGTGATCCCGACAGCGCTCGACATCCTCTCGCTGCGAGCGGCCGCGCTGACCGTCGGGCTTGCGCAGCAGCTCGACGTGCTCGACCGGATCCGAGGCATCGTCGTCACGAACGCGAAACGACCACTCTCGCGGATCACCGACTCGCTGCTCAACGGACTCACGCTGAGCGGGCTCGCATTCGAGACGGTGCTCTGGTACTCGCCGGGCTGGGTCGTCGCCACCTCCGGCCGGGGCGAGCTCCCGGATCCGGAGCTGCTCACCGAGAGCAAGCTGCTGCTCCGCGAGGTCGCGACCCGGCCATCTCCGACCGAGGCGCTCCGTCAGTTTGTCGGGATGGCGCAGGGCAGACGGCCGAAGCCGGCGGGCGCGGCTACTCCCTGAGCCGCTGCCACCAGCTCTTGCGTCGTTGCCTGGCTGCCGCCACCCGCGGGGGCGCGTCGGGCAGCACGCGGGTGCGTTCCTCCGCAAGCGTTCGCTCAGCGGCCTGGCGAGCGGCTTCAGCCGCCATGCGGGCTGACTCCGCTGCCATGCGCGCTTCCTCGGCGAGATCGATCCGGCGGAGCAACGTGCTTCGCTCATCCTCCAGCGTGGTGACGCGCCTGGTGAGGGTGGAGATCTCCTCGAGATAGGCCGTGTCGGGAGCGACCATCGGAACGGTGAGATCGTCCTCCTCGGGATCCTGTATCCCGGACTTCAAGCTGGCTGCCTGCCGGTCGACGAGGGCATCGAGAAACGCCCACTGCTGGCGAAGCTCTTCCTCGGAGTGACGGGGGACAGAGCTCACCGCACCAGGGCGACCAGGCTCACTCCCTCGAGGGCGGTGAGCGCAGCGGTCAGCGCCTCCGGCGCCATCGCGGGGAGTACTTCAGCATGGGGGATCTCGAACGCGATATCTGCTGCGAAGCGACGCGGCCGGGAGAGGGGATCGGCGCGAAGCACGAACGCGGGAGCGTTCGACGGCGCCGCGATCTGCGCGGCCGGCAGCGGCGGATGGTCGGCGAGGACGCGGGTTTCGTCGGGGGTGAACCCGGCGGCGAGCAGGCGCTCACTCAGCGCGGTGCGATCGCCGCTGTGCTGGCGGCGTTCGACAGTGGTCCAGGCGGCGACCAGGAGCGCCTCTCGCTCGGAGAGCTCGCGGACGATGGCCGGGACGTGGGTCTGACCAAGGTCGCGGGCGGCGCGAAGGCGACGGGATCCGCAGACCACCTCGAACCTGTCGGCGCCCCGGCGGCGGAGGAGGAGGGGCTCGATGATCCCCCGCGAGGCGATGCTTGCTCGGAGCGCCGCGAGCGACGCGGCGTCGACGTCACTCCCCGGCCACCAGGGGCGATCGTGCACCGCGGCGATCGGGATCCGCTCGACCCGGGATTCGGACGTGGGGGCGAGCCAGCGCGCCATGGGACCCGAGAGCGACGGTCCGCCGACGCCTTGTGCCGAGCGCTCGCCGATCTCAGACACCAGCTGCCACCTCGTCGCCGTCGATCTCTCCGGCGAGGTCCCGATACGCCGCCGCGGCTTTGGAGGATGACGCGTAGGCGGTGATGGGTATGCCGGCGAGGGACGTCTCCTGCAGCTTCACCGTGGGTGTGATGACGGTGGCGAATACACGGATGTTGGCCAGCTCGCACAGCCCGTCGAGGAGCTGGCGGCTGAAGCGGGTGCGCAGGTTGACGAACGTGGGCACGATCCCGAGGATGGCGAGATCCGGGTTGAGGCGGCCCCGGACCAGGTGCACGGTGCGCAGCACCTCTTTAAGACCGCGGATCGCGAACCCTGACATCTGCACGGGGATGAGCACGTCCTCCGCCGCGGCGAGCGCGCTGATCGTCTGAAAGCCGAAGCTGGGCGGGGTGTCGAAGAGCACGTAGTCGAAGCTGGTGCGTGCTCCGTCGCGGCGCAGCGCGTCGCGGAGGACGAGCTCTTTGTCGATCGACGATCCCAGCTCGCCCTCGACTGCCGAGAGGTCGGGGGAGGCAGGCAGCACCCAGAGGTTCGGCCAGCCGGTCTCGGTGATCGCCGCCTCGGCTTCGACGTGACCGCCGATCACGGCCGAGACCCCGGGTCGCTCGTCGTAGGGATCGAGACCAACGCCGCTGGTCAGGTTCGACTGCGGGTCGCAGTCCACGAGGAGCACGCGCTTACCTCGCTCGGCGAGCGCGGCGCCGAGGTTGATGACGGTCGTGGTCTTGCCCACGCCGCCCTTGCCGGAAACGCATGCAATGGATGTGGTCACCTGAGCCCTCAACGATAGTTTGCACTGCCACTCGATAGCCAACGCGCATCGAGGCGGGGCAGGGGTCGAGAAACACGATGGCGGTCTGTGACCTGCGCGTCACGCGCGGTCCGAGCCCATCGCGCAGAACGCGTCAATACTTGCAAACGATGATGGATGCACAAGGTGCAGGGCATCACGGAGAGGTGGAGCGTTTCCAGTTGCGGCGGGGGGAGATGTATCGAATCTCGTACACCGTGAGAACCCCGCAGCAGCGGCGGGTCACTCGGAGCCTGGCAGTCTATGCCGGGTCTTCGAAGCGGCGGCTATGGGACGGCCGCGAAGCGGTGTGCTACGAATTCCAGCGACCGCACGGACGGCCCCTCTCGCTGCTCCGTGGTCAGATCGTGGAGGCGCGACCGGCAACGCTGAACGATCGCGGCCAGCTCGTGCTCGTCGAAGACTCCGGCCCGCGGCGGATGCTGCCCCGCAGCCTCTCGACGCGAAGCCGACTGTCGCCACCGCCGTGGTCAGCTGGCTAAGCCGGTCTCGTCGCCCTCGATCACGCTGCGCGACAGCCGCTCATTGAGACCGCGACGCTCGAATCGATAGCCGATGCCGGGGACGGCGTGTATGTACGTCGGCCGCGGACCCGTGGGCTCGATCTTGCGGCGGAGGCGATAGACGTGAGCGTCGACACTGCGGAGGTCGAGATCCGCACCCTGGCCCCAGACCTTCTGAATCATCTCGGAGCGCGAGATCACCCGTCCAGGCGAGGCGGAGAGGAGAGCGAGCAGGTCGAACTCGGTGGGGGTCAGGTTGACCGACTCTCCGTCGCGGAGGACCTCATGCCGGCCGATGTCGACGATGAGGCCGGGGAACTTGAGACGCCCGGGCCGCACCTGCGACTGGGTGGTCCGCTGACGCCGCAGCTTGGCGTTGACCCTCGCGGCGAGCTCACGGATCTCGAACGGTTTGGCGACGTAGTCGTCGGCGCCGATCTCCAGTGCCACAACGACGTCAACTGTGTCGGTGCTGGCTGACAGGATGATGATCGGGACCTCGACGCCTGCCCCTCGGAGCCGCCTGCAGACATCCAGCCCGGGCATGCCGGGCAGGCTCAGGTCGAGAAGGATGAGATCGACGTCACTCTGCTCCGCGAGACGCAGTCCCTCAGCGCCGTCCTCAGCGAACTGCAGGCCGAAGCCGTGCTGCTGTGCAACGGTGGTGAGGATGTCCCGCATCGCCGGGTCATCGTCGATAACGAGCACGGTCGCCTCCGCCGGCGCGCGGACCACGCCGTGACCCAGGGGCGCGAGGATCGATTCCGTGAAGGTTGTCATCCGTTCCTCAACTTGGGTCGACCGCACCAAACGTGCCCATTGGCGCAACGTAGCACCGCGGCGGGGGCGGGTTTGCCGGGGTTACGGACGCGTTGCCCGTCTTTACGCAAATGCAACCGCAGCCCGGCGCGAGCGCGCATCACACGTGCACCGGGAGCGCGACCACAAACGTGTTGCCGCGCGCGCGAGAGTTGTCGATCCAAATCCTGCCGCCCATTCGCTCGACCAGCTGGCGCGCGAGGTAGAGGCCCACGCCGAATCCACCGCGCTGACGGAGCAGCGGCGATTCGACCTGGTAGAAGGAGGCGAAGACTTGGTCGACGTCGCTGTCCGGGATTCGACGGCCGTTGTCCCTGACCTCGACATGCACCTTGTTCACCGCCCTGTATGTGGTCACGCGCACCGGCTCGGAGTTGGGGGAGAACTTCAGCGCGTTGTCGATGAGACACGCGATGACCAGTGCAAGGCGCTCGTGGTCGGCGAGCACGCGCTGGGCGTCCGGCGCGACGGTGATCGCGAAGCGATCGTGATCGGCTGATTCGACGAAACGCGCGATGACCTCGCGGAACACGTTCTCGAGGTCGACGGCCGCCGTCTTGAGACGGATCTCACCCGACTCGAGCTGAGCGATGCACAGCAGGTTGTCGGTCAGGCGAGCGAGGTGCTCGGCCTCCAGACGCAGCTCGTGCAGGCCCTCATCGCGTGCATCCTGTGGGAGGCGATCCCCGGCATCGTGCATGAGCGTGAGCCATGCCTTGATCTTGGTCAATGGTGTCCGCAACTCGTGAGAGGCCAGCATCATGAACTCGCTCTTGATGCGATCGACCTCGCGCAGCTCCGCGAAGGCCGCGTGCTCGAGCTCGATCGACCTGCGCACCTGCGCATCGCGCTCACCGACCAGCTCGCGAGCGAGCAGGTTGCTGCTCAGGGCGACGACGAAGAGAAGGAAGAGTCGCGACACCAGCGCATCGATCTGGGGGGTGTCGAGGTGCTGGCTTGCAACGTTGAAGCCGACAACGAAATACGCCACACCGGCAACGAACGCGCAGGCCATGCTCCCGACGAGTTCGAAGCGCAGGCTGCTGGCGATGACGACGATGAAGAAGGTGACGGCGAGGTCGGAGTTGTACCCGCCGGTCAGGTAGACGAGCCCGCTGGACACCGCGAGATCGAGCACGATGGTGGCCACCTGAAGGCGGCGACTCGGGATCCGATGAGCCAGCAGCATGACGGTCGCCGCCAGGTTGAACACCCCCCAGGCGCCGAGCACGAGGTTGACGGCGGCGGTGGACTGGCCGGTTGCCAGACCGGGGAAGTTGTTGGCAACCGCAGCGAATATCAGCACCATCCAGCGGCTCAGCTCGATGGTTCGCTCGACTCCGGCTCTCCGATCCCGAGCCGGCATCGTGGTCGACTCGCTGCGTGGCCTGCGGGTGGGCAGGCGACCTGCCGGCCGATCTGAGGCGTTCGTCATCGGACGTGCGGGAGCGGACTGAGTGAGCTCCCGGCTCACAGCTTCAGCCATGCTGGTCAGGCACGCGCGTACGGTTGCGGATCGCCTCGCTCACTCTCGTGAGCCTAGCGGCGCTTCGCGTTTGCCAGACGAAGGTCTCGTAACGATGCCGCACCACCCCTTGTTACAGGCGAACGCATGCGTCCCCCGGTCCTTGAAACTCTGATCAGCCGTGTCGCTCCCACCGATCGCCGCTTCGCACCCGGATCGCCCGGATGAACTCGCAGCGGGCGCGGCCGCCCTTCGAGACGGCCGTATCGCCGATGCGGTGGCCGCGTACGACCGCGCTCTCGCGGGGCTCTCGCCCGATGGACACGCAGAGCAGCGAGGAGCAGCGCTGCTGGCCCGCGGTCTCGCGCACCAGCTCCTTGGTGACGCATCGCGCGCCTCTGCCGACGTTCTTGCCGCGCTGAACGTCTGGTCGCTGGCCCGCGCCGACTGGGCATCGAGCGCCATGTCGGATCTCGCCGCCGCTTTGTCGGGTGCCGGCAACGAGGCGGCGGACGCGTACTGGCAGGCGGCGCTGCGGCTCGCCGAGCGCAGCGGCGACGTCGTGCTTCAGGCCGCGGTGGCCGGAGAGTGGGGGCGCCATGCCGCGCGCTCCGGCGAGGCGGTCACCGCAGTCGCGCTGCTCGAGAAGTCGGCCGAGCTCGGCAGGCGAGCCGGCGACGACGCCATGGTCGCCAAGGCCCTGGTCAATCTCGCGCGGGTCGAGCTCGACGCGGGGCGAGGTGGTCACGCAATGCGGAACATCGGCGAGGCACTCGCCCGCGACCAGCGCGGCGACCTGCGCGCGGCCACCGCCGGTCTCCTCATCGATGTTGCCGCCGGAGCACTCAACGCCGGCGATGCCGCGCACGCCGAGCTCTGCCTCGAGCAGGCGCTCTCGTTGAGCGACGGGAGCGACCGGCAGATCCGCGAACGAACCCTCGCCGCGCTCAGCGGACTGGCCACGTCGCGCAACGACCACGCGGCGGCGGCGCGATACGGCGAGGCGCTGCTCGACAGCGCGCGACGCGGTGGCGATCTCACCGTAGCCGCCGAGACGCTTCACGATCTCGGCCGGATCGCGCTCGTCGCCGGGGCCCCGGAGGAGGCGGGGCGACGCTTGACGGAAAGCGTCGTGATCGCGCGTAGTCTCGGGCTCGAACTCGCTGGCGGCATCCGGGTCGCGGGCACTCGCCGAAGTCGCGGTTGAGCGCGGAGCGCTGCTGCGGGCCCTGGGCTACGCCGAGCAGGCGGTGATCCTCTCGATGGGACAGGACGACCTGGAAGCGTCCGCCGCAACCCTGCTGCTGGTGGGCGCCGAGGCAGGCCGGGCAGGTCTTGATGACGTCGCGAGACCGGCCAACGAGGGTGCCGCCGAGATCTACCGATTGCTCGAGCGCGACGACCTTGCCCAGATATTGTCCGGATCCTCGCCGGCCGCCGATGCCCCCGAAGCGCAAACGAACCGGCTTGCAGCCGGGCTCGAGGCGGCCAGGTCAATCGTCAACCCGGCGCCGGGCGAGGGGCGCTGACCGGCACGTTCAGCAGTCAGGGACTCCCACCGGCGGGATCGCCAGCCCACTCGTCGGTGGCGCTGTGCCGGCCGGCGGGGACGACATCACGAGGCTGCGGCTCGCCGGGTCGTAACAGTTGACCGTCCAGCCCAGGACATGGAGCGCCGCGGCTTCGCGAGCGTCTGACGGCAGGATCGCGTGATGGAGGCCCTCGACCGTCAACACGTGGACCCAGCTGGGATCGAGCAGGTCGATGTCGTCGTACAGCTTGAGCGCATCGCTGCCGAAGACCGCCGGCTCGTCGTACAGGAAGACGATTCGGCCGGAGGGAAATCGGTACGCGAGGTATCCACCCCACGAGTCGATCGTGAAGATGCGCTCTCGGGGGAAGGTGGCGCCGGCATATGACGCCGCAGCCTCGGGATACGTGGTCGCCTGATATGAAGCCGCCGCCGATGCGCTGAGACGCGGGACCAGGGTCAGCGCCACCGCCGCGGCCATTGCGAGCATCAGTGCGCTGGTCGCGACCGGGTGAAGACGGTGCGCCGGCGTCAGCGGACTCCGCGCGATGCGTGGCGCCACGTGCAGAGCCCACGCTCGCGATCCGTGCACCGCAAGCTGTGGTGCCATGAAGACGGCGAAGAGTCCGAGGTTCTCCTGCGCGAAGAGTGTCGCGATGAGCAGCCCGAATCCGGTGATCGCGCTGAATCGGTCGGGTCCACCCGAAACGGCCCAGAGCACGATGACGAGCACAACCTCGCCCTCGAACAGCCGCGCCCACCAATCGTGGAAGTTCGGGGACCCATACGCGGCGAGGCTCTGGGCGACGCCGGGATTGAAGACCCCCGACAGCACCGAGGCGTAGATGCCGGGCCCGACAGGGTTTGCAAGCACCGCGATCGCGCTGACACCGAGCGCGATGGCGAGTTGACGCCGGCTCCCGGTACGCGCCGCCGTGTGAGCCGGAAGCAGGAGCAGCGCCGCGAGCACGATCACGAGGCCCGCGGCGAACCCGGCATCCATGTTGGCCCAGAGCAGGAACAGCGGAGGCAATCCCCAGACTGCCGCGGTCCTTCCGTCGCGCCATCGACTGACGACGAAGAGCACGATGGCGACTCCCAGCACCGAGATCACCGAACTGGACACGCCGACCACACTGTTCAGCACCAGCCCCGTGATGACCATGGCGAGCGCCAGCCACGCGCCGGTGACACGCGCAGATCGTGGGATCGCCAGCGCGGCGAGCACCACGGCCACGACCGCTGCGAGGGCCGTCACCAGCGATGCGAGCGCCGCGCCGCCAGCGCCGACGAGACCCGCGAGCGTCACCTCATACAGCCACTGCTGGCCCACCCACGCGTGGGCGGCGGGAAGGAAGCTGAAGGGCTCGTGCGCGGGAATCCCGCTGGTCGTGATGAGCCGGCCCAGCGCGAGGTGCCACCAGACGTCGGTGTCACTGAACGGCTGGACGGTGAGCACCAGAACCACGATGGCGGCGGCTGCGATCCATGCGATCCGGCTGGTCGCGGCGCGGCGTTCCTGCGCGTTGCTCGCGATCACGAGCAGGTCGGGACGTTTCACTGGTTCTGCGCTCCCGCATTCGGCGCTGCCTTGGACTGCTGCGCGCAGACGCTCCCCGGTGCCCAATCCGGCACCGCGGGCAGGCGCAGCGTCGAGACCTTGTCGGTGGGCACGAACGCGACGCTCAGACCGTCCTGGTAAACCTTGGTCCAATCGGCCGCGTGCTCCATCACATCGGCAAGGGGCGTCTTCACGTCGTACAGGACGATGTCGGTCCCCGAATCTCGGATGATCGAGTCCCACTTCGGCGTGACCGTTTCAACGTTCGCGTAGGTGTAGAGCAGCGGATCGCCCATGAGCGCTGCGTCACCGAAGATGAAGACCTTGTCGCCGTGCGGCGAAAGCGTGTAGGCGAGATACCCACCCTCGCCGTACTGGTTGAAGATCTTCAGTGGTTCGGGCGCGCTCGCAAGCCACTGTGCCGCGCATACAGGAAACTCCTGCGCGTACGCCAGTGAGTAGGGTTGCAATCGTATCTTCGGCACCAGCCATGCGACGTAGACGCCTCCGAGTCCCGCCATGAGCAGCGTGCAGGCCGTGATGCGGAAGAGCAATGGCGGTTGCACCCGAGTGCGGGTGCGCGAGGGACCTCGCCGCAGCCGCCGCACCGCCGCGCTCATTCGCGGTCCGGCGAGCCCAAGCTGGTCGATGTACACCGGAGTCGCCGCCGCAACGAAGAGCGCGATGTGCCGTGCGGACTGCAGGGACAGCGCGGTCGTGACCAGCACGAGCGCCACGTCGCGGGCGCGGATGCGCTTGTTGAAGACGATCAACATCGCCAGGCTGAGCAGCATCGCCCCGTAGACGAGGACCTCCCAATCGTGGAAGCTCGGGGAGAACCACTCCTCGATGAGCGACTGCTGCGCCCCGGAGGTCTGCGTGCCCAACGCGTACAGCAGGATGCTCGGACCGTTCGGATTGATCATGCTCACCGCTGTGGACGCGATCAACACGAAGAGCAGCGGTCGGAGTCGCTCTCGCGGTGCTGGATCGGGCATGTGCAGCCATGCGCCGAGGACTTCCGCAACCAGAACGATCGCGATGAATCCAAGCCCGATCACAAAACCTGAGTGAAAATTGCTCCACACCAGGAACACCGGCACCAGGACCCATATGGCTCTCCCGCCCTTGACCAGGTGTCGTTCGACGAGGAGCAGCGTGAGCGTCGCGAACGCGAATGTGATCATCTGGACCCGCGGTCCCCAGATCGGGAATCCCGCGATCACGGCGATGAGCATGCCCATGCCGAGCGCACCGCGACCGGGATGGCGCAGGCGTGCTTTCTGAATGATCGCAACGAGTCCGAGCCAGGTGACGGCGCAGAGCACGAGCACGATGAGGCCGAGGCCCCCGACGGCGAACTCGATGGCGAAGACCACCTCGTTGAGCCACTCGTGCATCGTCCAGTGATGGTTCGCGACGGTATACGTGAACGGGTCGTTGCCGAGCAGTCCGCCGTGCTGGATGATCAACTGACCGGCGCGTAGGTGCCACCAGAAGTCCGGATCCTGAATGGTCCGCGTCACCGGCAGCGCCATGATGACGAGCACCGCGGCGATGAATAACCCACTCGGTGCGGTCAACGAATCCAGGCGCTCGCGGAATCGGTTCCGTTGCCCGTGCACCGCCTCAGCCGCCACGCTGCTCATTACGCCGCCCGCCACGTGTCCGTCAGCTCTGCGATGCTCCCGAGATCACGCGGGGTGCGCCTGCATTGCCCGGTTGCTCGAGCCCGACCGACGACCAGAGCATCTTGAGCAGATGCGCAAACTCGAACGGCTTGCCCATGTATGTGATCCCGCCGAGATCCATTACCGCTTGAATGTCTTCGTCGAAACAGCGCGCTGTGAGCAGGATGATCGGGCACGTCGCGGTCTTTGCCTGAGCACGGAGCTCACGGCATACCGAGAGCCCGCTCAATCGCGGCATCATCACATCGCAGACAACCGCATCCGGAAGCCAGCCCTTGATGACGATCTCGAGCGCCTCCATGCCATCCTCCGCGCAGCGGACGTCGAACCCGTCGCTGGCGAGCCGCAACTCGAGGAGACGGCGAAGCGAGTCGTCATCTTCCGCGACGAGGATGCGAGGTGGGTCGCCGTGCGTCATCTGCCTGTAAATTCCCTGGGGCGGTGGTTCGACTGCGATCTGGTTATACGCTGGGCGCCAGTTGCGGCTCGTCGTGCAACAGGCCTGTCACAGCCATTTGTGAACTACGGGCAGGGTGCGACTCTGCGGTGACATGATGACGATGGTGAGCGAAGTCGAAACGGCCCCCACCATGAACCCATCGGCGCTGTCCGGTGTCCGATTCCTGGTGACCAAGCGCATCGAAGACCTCGATGCCACGGCTGCGTCGCTCGACGACGAGCTCTCGGCTGTGGCGCTTCGCCTGCAGGAGCTGCGGACCGAGCAGCACGCAGCCGAAGGACGCTGGGGAGCGCTGCTGAGCGTGCTGCCCGCCGGCGATGTGGACGAGATCGACAGTGCCTTTCGCACCCTCGCGAAGATCCGTGCCGACCTCGCGGCGACGGAGGAGCGCCAGGTCGAGCTGGGCACCCGGCTGACCGGCATCCGCGCCGAGCAGGAGGTGCTCCGCGCCGTCTATCGAAGCCTCGACGACCTCCTCGCCGCAAACGCCGGACCGACCAACGGCACAGCCCGGCTCCGCGACGCCTCTCGACAGACCTTCCAGATCATCGAGGAGGAGCGGATGCGCATTGCGCGGGATATGCATGACGGGCCCGCGCAGTCGATGGCGAACCTCGTCCTCCAGGCCGAGATCATCGAGCGGCTGATCGCCCGTGACCCGAAGATGGTCGTCAGCGAACTGGCGGACTTCAAGAACGGCGTGCGCAGCGTTCTGGACGACACGCGGCGGCTCATCTTTGACCTCCGGCCGATGACCCTGGACGATCTCGGCCTCGTGCCGACGCTCCGGAAGTTCGTCGGCGAGTTCGGAGAGCGCAACTCGGTCAACGCGCATCTCCGCGTGGTCGGCGAGGAGATACGGATGGGGGGTGGCCTCGAGCAGACGCTCTTCCGGATCGTTCAGGAGGCGCTCAACAACGCGCGCAAGCACGCCAAGGCGTCCAACGTCGAGGTGGTCATCACATTCCTGCCAAAGCAGGTCGGCGCGGTGATCCGTGACGACGGCGTGGGTATGGACGTCGAGGCGACCGAGGCATCGGTGGATCGAACGCGCCACTTCGGTCTCCTGACGATGCGGGAGCGCGCCGACGGCGACAAGGGGAAGCTCGAGATCAGATCGCAGCTTGGCAAGGGTACGGAGGTCCGGGCGACATTCGATCTCTGAGAGCCCCGTTCCAGGTGCCGCGAAGCCCGGATCGGTACGTCCCCCTGACAATGGAGGGGATGCGGCATCGCGTACTGGCATGCGACTTCGACGGGACACTGGCAACCGAGGGCGCATGCGCCGACGCAACCGTCGAGGCGCTGGAGCGTGTCGCCGCCACCGGTATGCGGCTCGTCCTGGTGACCGGGCGTACCAGGGAGGAGCTCGCTGACGTCTTCGATCCGGGCAGTCTCTTCGAGGCGATCGTGTTCGAAAACGGCGCCGTCGTCCTGGACGTGGCCACTGACAAGGAGCAGTTGCTTGCGCCTCACGTGCCGAGCGGTCTTGTCGCCGAGCTCCAGCGACTGGGCGTGACCCCGCTGGTGGTCGGTCGGGTGCTCTGCTCCACCGCCTGGAGCCAGGAGGCCAAGCTCTCGGTTGCGATCGCCAAGCTCGGTATCGATCGCCAGGTCGTGCGCAACCGTGACTCGGCCATGGTGCTGCCTCCCGGCATCAGCAAGCGGACGGGGATCGAGGCGGCGCTGCGCGCCATGGG
Source organism: Candidatus Dormiibacterota bacterium (assembly GCA_963756075.1). Lineage (GTDB taxonomy): Bacteria > Chloroflexota > Dormibacteria > Aeolococcales > Aeolococcaceae > Palsa-851. The sequence goes on from CAVWMH010000007.1 coordinate 431,075, forward strand.
CGAGCTCCCGCAGCGTGACCGTGGCCGTCGGCGACGGGGAGAACGACATCCCCCTCTTCGCGGTGGCCGGTGTATCCGTCGCGGTTGCCAATGCCGTGGATGCCCTCAAGGCTCGTGCCGATGTCGTGCTCACCGAGCCGAACGGCAGGGGGGTCCAGTCACTCGCAGCCGCGCTGGTCGCCGGCGACCTCGGAGCACTGACCGCGCTGAGCCCACTCGCGGGGTAGGGACCTCAGCCCGGGAGGATCGGCGTGCGGATCACGCTGGCGTCCCCCCGAAGCCACGCCGCGATGGCGGCGTCGTTTTGGCGGCGTCCGACCGCGGCCCGATGCTCGGGCTGGAAGTCAAGCGGCGGCACCTGGATGGTCGTGCCCTCGGCCGGCATGACTGCGATCAGCGCCGCGACCAGCTCGGGGTCGAACTGGCCTCCGCTCTCACGCTGCAACTCCCCGAGGATCCAGTCAAACGAGCGGGCGGCTTGATAGGGTCGCCCGGTGCGCATCACATCGACGGCGTCGACGACGGACACGATGCGCGCGCCGAGCGGGATCTGGTCGCCGCGAAGCCCGTCGGGGTAGCCGCCGCCGTTGAAGTGCTCGTGGTGGTGCTTGACGATGAGCCTGACGTCTTCCCATGTGTCGATGTCGGCGAGAATCGCGGCGCCGATGTCGGGGTGCGTGCGAATCACGGCTTGCTCCTCGGCCGTCAACGCCTCCGGCTTGCGAAGCAGCGCCTCGGGAATCGCCACCTTCCCGATGTCGTGAAGGCAGGCGCCGAACCGGATGATGCTGCGCAAGCCGTCGCCGATGCCGAGGTGGCGGGCGATGGCATCGGACATGCCGACGAGCCGGGCCGAGTGCTCCTGCGTTTCGTAGTCCTTGGACTCCAGCGCGTTGGCCAGGACCATGGTGAACCGCTCGAGCATCGGCGCGAGAAACCGGAGTCGAAGCGCCTCGTCGGCAAGCTCGCGCCGCTCGAGCGCACGGTCGAGCACCGTGAGCATGTGCATCGACTTGAACGGCTTCGGAATGAACGCGACGGCGCCGGCCTGCATCGCCTGCATTGCGAGGTCGAGGTCACGAAACGCAGTCACGACGATGCACGAGATCATCGGATCCACACGCTGCGCATGTGCGATGAGGTCGACGCCATTCGCGTGCGGCATCGCGTAATCCGTGATCACCGCATCGAAGCAGCCTCGGGGCATCGACTGCACTGATCGCCTCGGCGCCGTTGGCAACGCTGGTCACCTCATGGCCGGCGAACTCCAGCGTCTCCTCGATGAATCGGCGTGTCAGCGCATCATCTTCGGCGACGAGCACACGAGCCACCTGGTGATTACCTCCGCGTCATGGGTGTTGCGAGCCCGTGGTCGACCGCGATCGAGGGAGCCATCGTCCCTGATCAGATCGATTCGGAGGTCCTCGTCACATGCCTGTGCGAGAACGCTACAACTGAGGCCTCGCCTCTGACGCCGTCCCGAACGGCAGCCGGAGGGTGTGCCGCCAGTGTGCCCGCACTGCGCGCTGCACCTGGAGGTCGGTCCACCAGATGGGCACCTCGGCGCTCTGGTCGTGATCGACCCGAAGGCGCTTGCAGAGCAGGCGACGCTTGACCGGCATGCCGAAGTCCTTGCGGCCGGTCATGACGACTTTGTAGACAAGGTAGACGACGACCCAGCACACGAGTGCTCCGGTTGCGGCGAGGTAGACGTCGCCGGGGATCGAGCCGGATTTGGTGGCGTGCGCGGCCGCAGCGAGGAGAAGGAGCATCGGACAAAGACTAGCCCCCGCCTGCAACGCAACAGTTCACGATCCGGTAACAGCCGTGAGGCCGTCACCGGATCGTGCGGGCTGCTGCGTTGATTCAGCCCCGTTTACGCGACGGGGTCTGGCTGAGGCTCCGGTTCGAGCGCCATCGCCACCTCGGCGTCGACACCGAGGTCGAGTTCGACGTAGTCGGGATCACCACCGCCGGCGGCTGCCGCCTCTTCCTCGTAGAGGCGAAGTGCCTCGTCGCGAAGCTTCTGGTAGTAGTCGAGGCCCGTCCCGGCGGGGATGAGCTTGCCGATGATGACGTTTTCCTTGAGGCCGCGCAGCCGGTCGATCTTGCCCGAGATGGCCGCTTCCGTGAGGACACGGGTGGTCTCCTGGAACGACGCGGCGGAGAGCCACGACGCGGTGTTGAGCGCTGCCTTGATGAGGCCGAGCAGCACCGTCTGGGCGATCGCGGGCTCGCCGCCCTCGCTCAACGCCTTTGCGTTGGACTCTTCCCACTCCAGCTGCGAGACGATCTCGCCGGGGAGCAGGTCGGTGTCGCCGGCATTGTCGATGCGGACCTTGCGCATCATCTGCCGGACGATGACCTCGATGTGCTTGTCGTTGATATCGACGCCCTGTGTCCGGTACACGCGCTGCACCTCGCGCACGAGGTAGTTCTGGACGTCGTCTCGTCCGCGGACGAGAAGCAGCTCCTGCGGGCTGATCGAACCCTCGCTGATCTTGTCACCGGCACTGACGTGGTCGCCGTCGCGAACCTTGATCTGTGCCGACACTGGAATCGGGTACTCGCGCGAGTCGTCGTCGGTGCTTCGCACCAGGATGTGCTTGGCCTCGACCTTCACCAGACCCGCGTAGCGGGCGCGGATCGAGACCTCGTTGCCATGCTCGTCGACCCCACGAATGAGTTCGGTTCCCTCGGCGACGTGGCTGCCGTCGGCAACCGCGACCGCGTGCTTGGACGGAACCGGGTAGGTGGTGTCGAAGACGTCTCGCGAGGTCACCTTGACCTTCTGGGACCGGTTCTCGCCCTTGATGACCTCGACGACGCCGTCGATCTCGCTGATCAGCGCCTTGCCCTTCGGCACCCGGGCTTCGAACAGCTCCTCGAACTCGGGGGAGACCCTGGGTGATGTCCGAGCCGCCGGTGGCGACGCCTCCGGTATGGAACGTGCGCATCGTGAGCTGCGTGCCCGGTTCGCCGATCGACTGCGCCGCGATCACACCCACGGCCTCACCGATCTCGACCAGCCGTCCGGTCGCGAGGTTGCGCCCGTAGCACATCCTGCAGACGCCCTCGCGGGCCTTGCAGGTCATGATGCTGCGCACCTTCACCCTGCCGACTGCGTCTTTCTCGGCGAGGATCCGGCGAGCGGTCTCGTCATCGATGTCCTCGCCGGCACGCTTCACCGTCTCGCCGCCGATGACGATGTCCTGCGCCGCGATCCGGCCCTGGTAGCGATCGATCACCCGATCCTTGAGCTCGTCGTCGGTGAGCTCGATCCAGATGCCCGCCGTCGTCTCGCAATCCTCGATGCGGACGATCACGTCCTGCGCCACGTCGACCAGACGGCGGGTGAGATACCCGGAGTCAGCGGTTCGCAGCGCGGTGTCCGCGAGGCCCTTGCGGGCACCGTGCGTGGAGATGAAGTACTCGAGCACGGTGAGGCCCTCGGAGAAGTTGGCCTTGATGGGCAGGTCGATGATCCGGCCCGTCGGGTCGGCCATGAGTCCGCGCATTCCGGCGAGCTGCCGGATCTGCTGCTTGCTGCCTCGAGCTCCTGACTGCGACATCATCAGCACCGAGTGGAAGCGGTCGAACGAGCTCATGGTGACCTCGGTCACCTTGTCGGTTGCGTTCGTCCAGATGTCGACGGTCTTGAGGTAACGCTCGTCGTCGGTGATGAGTCCGCGGCGGAACTGCAGGTCGACCTGCTCGACCTCGTCCTCTGCCTTGCCGATGATCCCCACCTTCGCCGGCGGGGTCTTGATGTCCATGGCGGCCACGGTGACGCCGGCCACGGTCGCGTAATGGAAGCCGAGCCGCTTGATGCTGTTCACCAGCTGCGCGGTGGTCTCCGCGCCGTGCAGGTCGTAGCACTCCTTGACGAGATGCGACAGCTTGCCGAGATCGAGGAACTCGTTGCGAAACGCCATCGACGGAAGGTCGTTGTCGGTTCCCGCGTCACCGAGCGGCAGGACCTCGTTGAAGATGACCCGGCCGATGGTGGTGGTGATGATCTCGGTTCCGGTCGGATCCTCCTCCGACGCGCGGTGCGAGTGGACGTTGCGCTTGGGCATGCGCACCCGGACGCGTTCGTGGAGGTTCACGACGTGGTGCTCGAACGCAAGCTGGGCTTCACCGGTGGACGAGAAGATGTGCAGATCGCTGTCGGGCCGCTCGTCGTCCGCTCCTCGCTGGGTGAGGTAGTACGCGCCCAGGACGATGTCCTGATGGGGTGCGACCACCGGGCTCCCGTTGGAGGCGCTGAGGATGTTGTTGGACGACATCATCAGGTTCTTGGCCTCAGCCACGGCACCGCTGAAGAGCGGGACATGCACGGCCATCTGGTCACCGTCGAAGTCCGCGTTGAACGCCTTGCAGACAAGCGGATGTATCTGGATCGCCTGGCCCTCGACGAGCACCGGCATGAACGCCTGGATGCCGAGACGGTGGAGGGTGGGAGCGCGGTTGAGGAGCACCGGATGCTCCTTGATCACGCCGTCCAGGACGTCCCAGACCTCGGGGCGCACACGCTCGACCATCCGCTTGGCGCTCTTGATGTTCTGGGTGCTGTTCTGCGAAACGAGCTCGCGCATCACGAACGGCTTGAAGAGCTCGAGGGCCATCTTCTTGGGCAGCCCGCACTCGTGCAGACGCAGCTCGGGGCCGACCACGATGACCGACCGTCCGCTGTAGTCCACGCGCTTGCCGAGCAGGTTCTGCCGGAAACGGCCCTGCTTGCCCTTGAGCATGTCGGAGAGCGACTTCAGCTTGCGGTTCCCCGTGCCGGTGATGGCCCGGCCCCGCCGGCCGTTGTCGATGAGCGCATCGACGGCTTCCTGGAGCATCCGCTTCTCGTTGCGCACGATGATCTCCGGCGCACCGAGCTCGAGGAGTCTCTTCAGGCGGTTGTTGCGGTTGATGACGCGGCGGTAGAGGTCGTTGAGGTCGCTGGTTGCGAAACGACCGCCGTCGAGCTGCACCATCGGACGCAGCTCCGGCGGGATCACCGGCAGGACGTCGAGGATCATCCACGCTGGTGACGTCGACGACTTGCGGAACGCCTCGACGACGCGGAGCCGCTTGATCGCCTTCTGACGGCGCTGGCCGCTGGTCGACTTCGACTCCTCGCGGAGGCGCAGGGCCTCGTCGGCGAGGTTGATCTGCTGGAGCAGCTCGCGAATGGATGCGGCTCCGATGCCGGCCTTGAAGACCTTGCCGAACTTCTCGACGTACTCGCGGTACTGCGTATCGGTGAGCAGGTCGCGAACGGTGAGCGACTCGAGCTCGTCGCGCTGCTTCTGCACGTCCGCGCGAAGGCCGTCAAGCTCTTCCTGCGCACTGACCTCGCGCTCGGCGCGATTTCCCTGCAGGTCCGCACGCAGTCCGGCGATCTCCGCGCCGGCCGCGTCCTCGGCCTCCTGGATGCGCTGGGCCATGCTCGCCCGGAGCTCATCCTCGCGTTCGGCGGCTCGACGCTGCACGTCGATGGCGAGGTCTTCCTCGAGCATCACGCCCTTCTTGGCGACGACCTCGGCGATCACCGAGTCACTGAGCGTGAAGTTGGCGACCGCCTTGTGTCCCTTCGCCTCCTGGATGCGGGAGTCGAGGTCGGCGGCGGATTCGCGGAGCTTGGCAACGCGGTTCTCGAGCTCCTCCTCGAGGCGGGTCCGCTGAGCGGCAAGCTCCGCCTCGCGCTCGGCGATGCGCGCTTCGATCTCGGGGCGCTCGTCGGCGCCTCCTGAGCTCATCCGCTCCTTGAGGGCCACGACACGCTCGTCGGTGTTCGGATCGAGCTTCGCGAGCAACTCGGTGCGGGCCTTCTCATCGATCGAGGTGACGATGTAGTTGGCGAAGTACAGGACCTTCTCGAGGTTGCGCGGGCTCATGTCGAGCAGCAGCCCCATGCGCGAGGGAATGCCCTTGAAGTACCAGACATGCGACACCGGTGACGCGAGCTTGATGTGGCCCATCCGCTCGCGGCGAACCTTCGCGCGCGTCACTTCGACGCCGCACTTGTCGCAGATGATTCCCTTGTACCGATACCGCTTGTACTTGCCGCAGTGGCATTCCCAGTCCTTGGTCGGACCGAAAATCTTCTCGCAGAACAGACCGTCGCGTTCCGGCTTCAGCGTCCTGTAGTTGATGGTCTCCGGCTTGGTGACCTCACCGTGGGACCAGGACAGGATCATCTCCGGACTGGCGATCGACAGTTTCAGCGCATCGAAGTTCTCGAGTTTCAGCATGTGTGTCCTAACTACCGATTGCTGCTATCGAATGTCGTCCACGTCGTCGCGCTCGTCGCGTTCGAGGTGGATACCAAGATCGAGTGGGATGTCGGGGATGTCCTCCTCGCCGAGGAGGATCTGGTGCTCGTCGTCGGACTGGATCTC
>CAVWMH010000008.1:0-63791 GCA_963756075.1 Candidatus Dormiibacterota bacterium
AAAGGCGCCACCCATAAGACCTCCTTGAGGCAGCGTCCGGATGGTTCGTTAACCGATGAGGGTTTGTCAACTCCTCGAACGAAAAATCACCCCAACGGGTGATTTTTGGTTCTCGTCGCCGATCGACGTCGATCTCGCCGGGGCTACTCCTGCTCCGTCGGGCGAACCAGGACTTCATTGATCGCGACATGGCGCGGCCGGGTGATGACGTACGCGATCGCGTCCGCGATGTCCTCGGCCCTGAGGCGCTCGATGGCGAAACGCTGCCGGATGCCGGCCAGGATCTCGGGGCGGTTGTGCGACGCGAGCTCGGTGTCCACGGCGCCCGGCTCGATGAGCGACACGCGCACGTGGCGGGTGGTGATCTCCTTGCGCAGAGCGTCGCTGAACGCGCCGACGCCATGCTTGGTGGCGTTGTAGACACCGCTGCCGCTGCGGGTCTCGCGCCCGGCAACCGAGCTGATGTTGACGAGATCGGCGACCCGTCGGGGACTGTCCTCCGCCGCTCGAAGGAGGTGCGGGAGCGCGGCGTGGGTGCAGTACAGCAGCCCCAGCACGTTGATCTGCACCATGCGCTCCCACTCCTCGACCGGTGCATCGATGACCGGTCCGAGCAGCATCACGCCGGCGTTGTTGACCAGCGTGTCGAGACGACCCAGCTCGCTCACTGTCTCCGCCACGGCCTTGTCGGCCTCGCTCTGCTTGGTGACATCGGCGGTGATCACCAACGCTGTCGCGCCGTCTGCCTGAAGCCGATTGGCGATGTCGGTCAATCGATCGGTGCGGCGGGCCACGAGTGCGACCTTGGCGCCCAGACCAGCGAGTGACACAGCGGTCGCGGCGCCGATACCGCTCGACGCGCCGGTGACAAGTGCAACCGTGTTCTCAAGGGGTCTGCTTGACAGCGCCATCAGCCCAGTAGAGTGCCATAGGGGTACCAACCGATCCGCGTGAAACCGGTGCGCCTGCCGTCCGTGGGCCGATGCCCGTCGGTCGTGTCAAAGTCGGCGGATGGACAGCGATGGTTACGGCTACACGTCAGACGACCGCGGCACCGCACGGCTCCTCGATGACCTCCGCACCGTCTCGCCCTCGGCAATCGAACGAATTGCGCGCGGATGGGAGTTGTACGGGCTACCGCACCACGACAAGTACCGCGCCGCGGAGGCGGCCGCACTGGAAGCCGTCGAGACAGCGCACCGCACAAGCGACTGGGAAACGCTCCAGCGTCAGATCCTCGATCTCACCGAGGGACGCACCTCCCTGGTGTCATGGAAGATCGAACACGGCGAGAAGGGCCACCACGCCGAGGCAGCGGCGCTCGGCGCGGCGCTCGCGCTACACGCCGCGGGGTATCTCGACCGCGCCCACTTCGAGACGCTCGTTCGGCCGATGGCGGAGGCGCTTCCATGGCTGCTCACCGTGCCCGGCGGGAGCCCGTAGCGGTGATGCCTACTCGCTGACCAGCTCGTAGTCGGGATTCAGGATGGCAAGCCGGCGTTGCCATGATCCGACCATCCCCTCGACGATCAGGCGCGCTCCCGGTTCAATGCCGGGGATCTTCGGACGACCCTGGAAGACCAGGAGCAGAACGCCCGTGTCATCGGTGATCTCGCATTCGAGGTTGGCGGTGCCCTTCGCCGTCTGCACCCGCAGTGACCGGATCCGTCCGGCGACCCGCACCCGGGTGCGCCAGGCAACGTCGCTGATGGGGACGGTCCCGGTGGCGCGGCGTGCGAGCGCCCGGTCCACGCCGGCTGTGCGCATCGCCTTGCGGCGAGCGGCGTCAGTGCGATGTGAGGACGGCCGGACCTTGCGCCGTTGCGCCGACTCGAGGTTGAACGGAACGATCGTGGCCGCCACGTGCGCGACCGTGCCGACGGCATCGGCGATGCGGTCGGCGGTGCGATCGTGCAGCACGCGTGCAAGCCGCGAGTTGAATGCGCGACGAGGAAGCAGCACCGTGCACTCCGTTTTGCCATCGGCGACGAGGTCTGCCACGTACTCCAGCGCGGCCCGCTCGAGGCGGCGGTCGCGGCATTCGACGATATCCAGAGGGAGGTGCGCGAGACCGAGCCTGCTCCATTCGTCCTTCAGCTCTTCCGTGGCGGCGGTGTCGATGTTGAAGTGAACGGCGCGCAACTCATCGGGCCGCAGGGTGCGTGCGTACTGCACTGCGCGCGCTGCCGCCATGTCGAGCTGGCCGATCAGCACCAGGACGACATGGCGTTGCAGGACTGGAGCTTCGGCGGCGGCTGCGGCGCCGGTCTCGAGCTGCTTCTCCTCCGCGACGTACTGCCGATGCAAGCGGATCAGTCCGAAATACAGCGGTGGTCCCACGACGGCGACGATCCACGCGCCCTCGGTGAACTTCGTGACCAGCAGGATGCCGACGACGGCAAGGGACAGTGTGCCCGAGAACGCGTTGACCACAACGCCGAGCTTCCATCGCCGTTGGCGCGTGCGCAGGTTGTGTTTGACCATGCCGAATCCGGCAAACGTGAAGCCGGTGAAGACGCCGACGGCATAGAGACCGACCAGAGCGTTGAGCTGCGCCTTGAAGACGATGATCAACAGAATGGCCACGACGGCCAGCACAAAGATTCCATTCGAGAAGGCGAGACGGTGGCCTCGCTTGGTCAGCTGCCGGGGCAGGAAGGAATCACCCGCGACGAAACTCGCCAGATACGGAAACCCGTTGAAACTGGTGTTGCCGCCGGTGAAGAGGATCAGGACCGTGGCCGCCTGCACAACATAGAAAAGCGCCTGGCCGATCCATGTGGAACCAAGGACGTACTGCACCTCCTGGGAGACGACCGTTGGGGTGCCTGCCTCGTACGGGACTGCGTGGGTCAGGTGCGCGAGGATCGACGTGCCGAGCACCAGGAAACCGAGGATCAGGCACATGGTCACGAGTGCCTTGCGACCGTTGCGTGCCACCGGGGCGCGGAAGCTTGAGATCCCATCGGACACGGCTTCGAGTCCGGTGAGCGAAACGCCCCCGTTGGCGAAGGCCTTGAGACAGTAGAAGATGCCGAGCCCCATCAGCCATCCGCCGCTCGGGCTGCCGACCGGATAGCCGATGTCGTGAGCGCTCGGCAGCGGGTGAGCATGGAGGCCGCCGAGCGCGGCCTTGATCAGCCCCGTGACCACCACGAATGACAGCGACGCGATGTAGAAGTACGTCGGAATCGCGAAGACGGCTCCCGCCTCGCGGATGCCGCGGAGGTTGGCGAAGAGCATGAGCAGGGTGACGCCGACGGTTATCGACACCGTGTAAGGCGTGAGCGCGCGATACGCGGAGGTGAGCGCGGCTGTCCCCGCTGAGGTCTGCACCGCGACGGTCACCGTGTAATCGATCAGCAGTGCGACCGCCGCAGCCTGCGCCACCTTGGGCCCAAAGTTGTCCCGAGCTACGACATACGAGCCGCCGATCCGCGTGTACACGCCGATCACCTGCAGGTACGAGAACATCACGAAGAACATCACGAGGAGGATCGCCAGCGTGATGGGGATCACGAGGCTGAAAGCGCCGATGCCGATGATCGGCACCATGATCCGGAGCATCTCCTCAGTGCCGTACGCGGAGGACGAGATCATGTCCGGCGCCAGGACCCCGATGGCCACCGGGTTGGCAAGGCGCTCCTGGGTCAGTTGCTCGGAGACCTTGGGTGGACCGAGGATCCGGTTCTTCAGCCTGTAGGCCAGCGACTCGGGATAAGTGGCCGTGCCCGAAGCGCTGGGCTGATCCGGTGCGAGTGGGCGCGCGGGCGCGAGGGGCAGACCTTGAGGCTCTTCCACGGCCGCAGTATGCCCCATGCTGGAGATGGCGGCGATTGTCGCCGGAAGCGTGAACGACCTGCTTGAATGGGGCTGTGCACATCGTCATCGTCGGCTGCGGGAGAGTCGGCTCCGGCCTGGCTCGCACGCTGGAGGCCGAGGATCACTCGGTCGCCGTCATCGATCGCAATCGCAAAGCCTTCCGCCGGTTGCCGGCAGATTTCAAGGGCCTCGCCGTCGAGGGATCGGGGTTCGACAAGAACGCGCTCAATGACGCGAAAATTGGCAACGCAGACGCTTTCGCCGCGGTCACCTCGGGTGACAACTCCAACATTCTCTCTGCCCGGATTGCGCGAGAGACCTTCGGTGTGGAACGGGTCGTCGCCCGCATCTATGACCCGCAGCGAGCCCAGGTGTATCAGCGCCTCGGCATTCCCACCGTGGCAACGGTCACGTGGACAGTGGATCAGGTGCGCAGCTGGCTGCTGCCGGAGGAACTGACGCCCCACTGGCGTGACGCGACCGGCTCGCTGCTACTCATGGACCGGGTGCTCCCCGAGCACCTTGCAGGCCAGAAACTGTCGACCTTGGAGATAAGCGGCAAGGTGCGCCTCGTGGCTGTCACGCGCGCGGGCGTGCCCCGTCTGGATGCGAGCAGCCTCGTCGGGCAGGACGGCGACCTGCTCCATTTCGTGGTCCTCAAGGACGACCTCCAAGAGCTGGTCACGGTGCTCGCGCCTCCGGAGCCGCTCGAAGTCGCGGTTGCCGCGAGAGTCCAGCAGTGAAGGTTGCCGTCGCGGGCGGCGGGAGTGTCGGAATGGCCGTCGCCTCCGATCTGAAGGTGCATGGTCATGACGTGTTCATCCTCGAGGTCGACCCCGAGCAGGTCGCGCGATTCCAGCCACACGTCGACGTGCGCTGGCTGGTCGCGGATGCATGCGAGGTCTCGTCGCTCCAGGCCGCCGGCATGGCCGAGGTTGACGTGATGGTGGCAGCCACCGGCGATGACGAGGACAACCTCGTCATCTCGCTGCTGTCCAAGCAGGAGTTCGCCGTGCCGCGCGTGATCGCGCGCGTGAACAACGCCAGCAACCAGTGGCTGTTCACCGAGAGCTGGGGCGTGGACGTTCCCGTGTCGACGCCGCAGCTGTATACGGCGCTCGTCGAGGAGGCCGTGTCGATCGGGTCCCTGGTGCACCTGATGAGCTTCGAAGGTGCGTCTGCGCACCTGCTCGAGGTGACCCTCGCGGAGGATTCGCCGGCCTGTGGTCAGCCCATCGCCGAGCTCGGACTTCCCGAGGGAGTCGGCGATTGTCGCCGTCGTGCGCAGGGACCACATGATCATTCCCGACCCGGAGACGCTGCTCTTCGCGGGAGACGAGGTCATCGTCCTTGCGATGGTCGAGAGCGAGCGCGCCATCCAGACCATCCTTGTCGGCGACGCGCCACCGGGTGCTCCGGCCCCCACGGTTTCGTAGCGACCCACGAGGGGCGTCGTAGTCCGGTGGTCCGGGCGACCGTAGACTGACGTCGCACGCCATGTACGTCGAGGACCACCCCGGCCGGAAACCGGCAACCGTGTGGCTCCACCACGGCGTCGGCTCAACTCGCGCCTGGGACACCTTCCTGCCCGCAGCCGCCGGCGGCCGCCGGGCCATCGCCTACGATCGTTGCGGTTTCGGTCGCTCGACGCACGACCGCCGCATCACGACGACCATGTTCGACGAGGACGTGGACGACCTTCGCGGGATGCTCGAAGAGCGAATGGCCGCCCCTGCGCACCTGATCGGCCACAGTGATGGCGGCACGGTTGCACTGCTGCTCGCCGCCCGCGCTCCGGAGCTGGTGCTGAGTGTCGCGGTGGTCGCGGTCCACGTTCGCGGTGACGATGTCACCGTGGCTACACTCCGCCGCATGGGTCCGCCGGACGAGTGGCCTGAACCGATGCAGCGCAGCCTGCGGCGCGCCCATGGCGAGGACTGGGCCGACGTGGCCGGACGCTGGCATGCGCTGTGGACATCGCCCGAATGGGAAGCGTGGAGCATCGTCGATGAACTCGCGACGGTGCGGTGTCCCGTCCTGGTGATGCACGGGCTCCGGGACGAACTCTCCCCACAGCTCCACGCCGAGGCGATACATGAGGCGCTGCCCGGAGTTCGGGTCACCTGGGTCGACACCACGACACACGACCCGCATCGCGCCGAGCCCTTGCGATTCGTCAGCGACCTCCAGGCGCTCTGGCGGGACGTCGAGGCCGGCGATGACTGATCTCTTCAACTGCAGCGAGTGGCTCGTCGATCGCCAGGTCGAGGCTGGACATGGCGCTCGCACGGCGCTGCTCTGCGGCGATACCACCCTCAGCTACCAGGACCTGCTCGATTCGGTGAGGGCTGCGGCGGGCGGCCTCCGCCGGCTCGGCGTCCGGCCCGAGGAGCGGGTGATGATGATCCTTCGCGACGGACCCGAGCTCGCCGTGGCAATCCTTGCGGCGATGCGAGTTGGGGCTGTCGCGCTTCCGGTCAATCCCCTGCTGCCACCTCGTGATCTCGTCGCCATCGCTCGCGACGCTCGCGCTCGTTGGGCGATCGTTTCCGGCGATGCGTCAGCGCTGATCACGGCATTGACCCAGGGTGCACCCGACCTGAGGGCCATGGTGCGCGTCGGACCCGGTGCCATCGGCAGTGAGGCGGGACCGCTGTGGTCCGAAGTCCTCGCGGCCGATGGGGACGGGAGCGCTGACGCGACCTCCGCGGAATCCCCCTGCTTCTGGCTCTGCACCTCGGGTACAACCGGGCGACCGAAGCTGGCGATGCACCGGCATGCCGATATCCGCACGACCTGCGACGGGTACGCGCGCGAGGTCCTTGACGTTCAGCCGGGCGACCGGCATCTCTCGGTTGCGCCGATGTTTCACGCATACGGCTTTGGCAACTCGCTCACGTTCCCTCTCGCCGCCGGTGCTCAGGCGGTGCTGGAGCCCACCCGCCCGCCGACGCCCGCCCTCGTCGCGGCGCTGATGGAGCGGCACCGTCCGACGCGCTTCTTCGCTGTGCCGACGTTCTACGCGGCACTGGTCGCCGCCGATATTCCAGACAACACGTTCGCGTCACTCAGCCAGGCCGTCTCCGCGGGTGAGGCACTTCCTGCCGAGCTGTTCCAGCGCTTTCGCGAACGCTTCGGAGTGGCGATTCTCGACGGGATCGGATCGACGGAGATGACTCACATCTTCATCTCGAACCGCGATGGACACGTCGTTCCGGGTGCGTCCGGGAGCCCCGTCGGCGGCTACGCCCTGCGCCTTCTCGACGACGACGGTGTGGCCGTCCCTCCCGACACGCCGGGTCAGCTGTGGGTATCGGGTGCCGCGGCGGCGACCGGATACTGGTGTCGCAGCGAGGAGACGCGGAGGACGTTCGTCGGGGACTGGGTCGCCACGGGGGATCTGTACTCGGTCGACGAAAACGGCATCTATCGCCACCTCGGGCGTCGCGACGACATGCTCAAGGTCGGCGGCGAGTGGGTGTCGCCAACCGAGGTGGAGAGCGTGCTGCTCGGCCACGAGTCCGTCGCCGAGGCGGCGGTCGTCGGAGCCATCGCGGACGACGGTCTCGTTCGCACCGTGGCCTTCGCCGTGCCACGGCCCGGCATGCGTTTTGACGTGGACGACGTGCTGGCCAGGTGCCGCACAGAGCTCGCAGGCTACAAACGCCCCCGGAGGCTCATCGTGGTCGAGACGTTGCCGAAGACCGCGACCGGCAAGGTGCTTCGAGCCGATCTCCGCCGCGAGGCAACACGGGTGCTCACCGAGGCGGGCTGAGCGCCTCAGGTCAGATGGACGTACTCGTAATCGACGGGCTGGCCGTTGATGCCGGTCGAAGGCGGAGCGATCCAGGCGGCCATCTTTCCGGGCTCGAAGACCGGCTTCATGAGCGACTGGATGTGATCGAAATCCGCCTGAGTCGGTAGCCAGTCCGCCTGCCGGCCTTGCCAGGTCGGCGCGTCGACGAGCGCTCCCTCCGGTGTCACCCAGTGGCCGGCAAAGGCACCCACGCGGCGATTGAATCCGTGATGGGGCAATGACAATGCTCTGTCGACGCCCGCCTCTTCGAGGATTCGATTCCAGCGCCGCACGCCGTGGTCGCAGTCGGTGAAGTACTCCGACCGGAGATCCTGGTTCAACGCGACCAGGGCGGGGATATCGGCACGCTCGATGCGTCCTTCGACGACAACGTCGACTGCCGCGGTGAGCTCCGTGAGCAGATGATCGTCGGCGCGGCGCTCCTCCTGCCAGCGTCCTTTCAGTCCCGCGGTGAAGTAGTTGGCCACGTTGGTGGAGCGCTCCCCACCGAACAGGTCGAGGGAGACGCTGTAGTGAAAGTTCAGATACCGCTGCAGGATGTCGAGCGGGACGCCCCCGAACCGCCCGATGTCGTCGGTGTCGTGCTCGCGCATGAGCGCGGCGGTCCGCCGGACGACGCGGTCGATGCCCGTCGTCCCGACCATCATGTGGTGCGCTTCCTCGCGGAGCATGAAGCGGCAGGTGCGCGAGAGCGGATCGAAGCCGCTTTCAGCGAGGGTGCCGAGCTGGAATTTCCCGTCGCGGTCGGTGAAGTACGTGAACATGAAGAACGCGAGCCAGTCTCTCGTCGGTTCATTGAATGCGCCGAGGATGCGCGGCGCGTCGACGCTTCCCGAATGACGCATGAGCAGCTCCTCGGCCTGCTCGCGGCCCTCGCGACCGAAGAACGCATGAAGCAGATAGACCATCGCCCAGAGATGACGTCCCTCCTCGACGTTGACCTGGAAGAGATTGCGCAGGTCGTAGAGGCTCGGCGCCGTGAATCCGAGAAGCCGCTGCTGCTCCACCGAAGCGGGTTCGGTATCGCCCTGGACGACGAGCAGGCGCTGCAGGTCGGCGCGATATTCGCCGGGCACCTGCTGCCACGCCGGCGTTCCCAGGTGCTCCCCAAAGGCGATGCGACGGTCGGGTTCACGGTCGGCCAGGAAGATGCCCCATCGATACTCCTCGAGCGGGATGTGGCCGAAATGCGCCCAGCCGTCGCGGTCGGCGCTGATGGCGGTGCGGAGATACACGTCGCGCGCGATGAGATCCGGGCCGAGGTCGCGCCACCACTGCATGAAGCGCGGCTGCCAGGCCTCGAGCGCGCGTTGAAGTCGGCGGTCGCCGCGCAGATCCACGTTGTTGGGGATGCGATCGGTGTAGTCGGCGCTCAGGCTCATGTCAGACCCGCTCTCGATCCAGCGAAGCGCGCTGGCCGCTGCCGTAGCGCCGCAACGCGCCGGCAGGGCCGATCGCGTTGGGGCGGCTGAACACCCAATTCTGCCAGGCGGTGAGCCGCCCGAAGATCTTCGTCTCCATGGTTTCGGGGCCGGCGAACCGGATGTTGGCCTCCATCGCGGTGAGCGCATCGGGGCTGAACGCGGCGCGCTGCTCCAGCGCGATGCGCAGCTCGTCCTCCCAGTCGATGGCGTCGGGCGCGAAGGTCACGAGCCCGAGCTCGGATGCCGCGGCGGCGTCCAGCTTGGTCGCCGTCGCCGAAAACGCCGCGTCGAGCGCCGAGGCGTTTCCGAGGAATCGGGACTCCAGGCGTGAGAGGTCGTTGCCCATCGGGAAGACGCCGGTGTTCGACGCGGTGATCACGACGACCGCCGGCTCCTGTCCGTCCTCCATCACGCCGTCGAGCATGAACTGCTGATCGCAGGCGAACGCGAGTTCCAGCAGAAGTCCGCCGAAACACCCGCCCGGTTCGATCGACGCGACGAGGCTGCGACTGGTCACGTCGAGGCGCTTGAACACGCGCTTCAGGAGCAGCGCCACCTCGTTGACGAACCAGTCGGTATCGCGGTGCTCGAGCAGAAACCGGTCGTGTTCAAGGAGCCGCGTCATGTCTCCCACCGTCTTGATGACCCAGGTCCCGAGGGTGAGCTCGTTGGTGCGAAGCCGAAGGATCAGGTCGTCGAGCTCGCGTGCCATGGCCAGCGGCCAGAAGCCGCTGCCGAGCGCACGTGCCTCATCCGCGTCTGCGGGCGCCGGCTCCACCGGTCCGCTGACGGTGATGACGACCGAGCCCGAGGCCCGGTCGAACACCGCGCTGACGTGCTCGTAGTCGATGCCATCGTGATCAGCGGACGTCGCAAGTGGTTCGAGAACAATGCCGGGCCCCGGTTTCGGGCGAGGTGACCGCGCTGCAATCTCGAGGGCACGGGAGCGCACGGACTCGTCGAACTGGCCACGCGGAATCGCTGCGTCGACGAGCCCCCACCTGACCGCTGCCGGGGCCTTGAGGCCTTCGCTCTTGGTCACGAAGACATCGGCCAGATCGCGGCGCACGTGCCGCTTGTCGCCGAGGCGGGTGAGCCCACCGGTTGCGGGGAGCACCGCGAGCAGTGGCAGTTCCGGGAGCGAAACGGCCGATGACCCGTCGTCGATGAGAAGAATCTCCGCACAGGCGAGGGCGAGCTCGTACCCACCTCCCGCCGCCGCACCGTTGACCGCCGCGAGATACACCTGTCCGGAGTTGGCGCTGGCATCCTCCATCTCAAGCCGCGTCTCGTTCGTGAACTTGCAGAAGTTGACCTTCCACGCGTGCGCTGCCTGCGCCAGCATGCCGATGTTCGCTCCCGCCGAGAAGCACCTGTCCTTTGCAGACGTGATGACGACGCATCCGACCTCCGGGTGCTCGAAGCGCAGGCGCTGCACGGCATCGTGCAACTCGATGTCGACGCCCAGGTCGTACGAGTTGAGCTTCATCGCGTAGCCTGGGCGGAGTCCGCGCTGCTCGTCGACATCCATCGCAAGGATCGCGACGGCGCCGTCGACGCTGAGACGCCAGTGCACGTAGCGTGCCGGGTCCGTGGCGAAGGACACAGCCTGAACGCCTTCATCGGTGCTGACGACCTTCTCAGCTGCTTCGAGCGCCATCGACTCAGACCTCCGGGGGCACGCGACTTCATCCTCATTATGGAGGCGGATCCCGGGTGCTCAGCGGGAGACTTGCCTCCGGAGAATATCTCTGACTAGAGTCAGACAATGGACCCGGCGATGGTCGCCCAGGTGCGCCGATTCAACCGTGTCGTCACCCAGCACGTGGGCGCGCTCAATGAGCGATATCTCGCCCGCGCCCACTCGCTCGGTGAGGCCCGGGTGCTGTGGGAGATCGGCGCGGAGGGGTGCGACGTGCGGTCGCTACGCGACAGGCTCGGCCTTGACTCGGGGTACCTGAGCCGGCTGCTCGGCTCCCTTGCGACGGCCGGAACTCGTCACGGTCGGCCCCAGCAACTCCGACCGGCGCATTCGCACGGCTCGACTGACCCCGTCCGGGTTGCGCGAGCGATCCGTGCTCGACGAACGCAGCGACGCGCTTGCGGAAGGGCTGCTGGGTCAGCTGCGTCCGGAGCAACGTGACCGCCTGTGCGCCGCTATGGGCGAGGTTGAGCGCCTCATCACAGCCGCGACCGTTGCCGTCGGGCCCATCGACCCCTCCCATCCCCAGGCGCAGCAATGCCTGCGCGCCTATTTCGCGGAACTCAATCGGCGGTTCGAAGCGGGCTTCGATCCGTCACTGAGCATCAGCGCGGACAACGATGAGCTGCGCCCGCCGGCGGGGCTGCTGGTGCTCGCCCACCTTCGCGGACGACCCATCGGCTGCGGTGCGCTCAAGTTCCACGACGGTCACCCGGCCGAGGTCAAGCGCATGTGGGTGGCCGAATCAGCACGAGGCCTCGGCGTCGGCCGCCGCATCCTCACCGAGCTCGAGGAGCACGCCGCCGCGTTCCGGGTACGCACGTTGCGGCTCGAGACGAACAAGACGCTCGTCGAAGCCGTCAGCCTTTACCGCTCGGCAGGGTACGTCGAGGTGGCGGCCTTCAACGACGAGCCGTACGCACAGCATTGGTTCGAGAAGCGGCTCGTCGAACTCGTCGCCGGCGATCTAGCGACGCGTCGCTACTCGGCTGCGTTCACTCAATCGACTCAACGGCCGCCGGTGTGTCGAGGTCGAGGTGAAGCAGCCGGTTGGTCTGTGCGAATCCAAGACGCTCGTAGAGCGGGTACGCGCGCTCGCTCGGATGCACGATCAGGTAGCCGATGCCCCGCGATCGCGCCTCGGCGATCACGGCTTCGACGAGCGCTCTCCCAATGCCGCGGTTGCGGATCTCTTCGAGGACGAAGACGCTCTGCATGTTGCCGGCCAAGCGCTCGAGGCGACGGGGCTGCGGCACCCGCTCAAAGACTGCGAGCCATGCCATGCCGACCGCGTCGCCGTCACGCTCCGCGATGAACCCGACGTGCATGGACTGACGCTCGGCCCACCATCGCGCGAATGCGGTCTCGAACTCCGCCTGCGACTGGCCGTGCTCGCCGCTCTCCGTCGTCCGCCATACCCAGCGCAGCCGCGCCAGCGCCGCGGAATCGTCGATCCCGGCGCGACGCACGATCGCTGCGGGCTCACCCTCATGCACACGAGGACTCTCGCATCTGGTCGAGATCGGAGGCGGTCTGATGAGACTGCGCAGCACGCGGGGCATTGCAGACGCAACTCCCGATTTGCTGAAGTGACCGGCGAGAACCGGTCACCAGACGCGCGCCGGCGTCAGATGGCGATCGCGATCTTGACGCCCAGCAGGATGAGGGGCCAGAGGATCACGGCCAGGATGGCCGAGAGGATTGCCCCGACGGTGCCGACGTGGTCGAAGAAGTGATGCGTCGCCGCGACGACGATACCGATCACGATCCAGATCAGCGGAAGTAGCGAAACACTCGAACGTCTCAACTCTCGCACCTCCTCCTATGTCTTCAGCCCTGATGTGATAGCGCCAGTATCACACAAAGTACCAGGCAGGGTTGGATGGCGATATCGTGAACGACGAGCGTGGGCTGGGCATTTGCGCCCTTGTATGCTGCCGCGATGACGAATTCTCGCGAGGAACACATCAGCGCCGACGACGATCACGACTTCACCGGATATCTCACCGTCCCGGCGGCCGGGTCGGGCGCCGGCATGGTGGTGGTGCAGGAGATCTTCGGCGTGACCGACTACATCAAGGACGTGTGCGCGCGTCTCAGTGACCTCGGGTACGTCGCGCTCGCGCCCGACCTCTACTCGAGAGTCGACGGCGAGTCGGTCATCGACGAGCGTTCTGAGAACGCGCTGCCACGGGCGTTCGCCTCGATGCAGCAACTGGACGTGCCGCGCGCCGCGCGCGATGCAGGCGACGCTCTCGAGCATCTCCGCCACGTGCCGGAGGTCACCGGCGGTCGAGCGGGCATCATCGGGTTCTGCCTCGGCGGCGGCATCGCCTATTTCGTGGCCGCGGCGTCGGAACCCGACGTCGCGGTCTGCTACTACGGCTCGGCGATCCCCGGCAACCTCGACAAGGCACGTGACATTCATTGCCCCATCCTCTTTCACTTCGGCGACGCCGATGAGTACATCACCGCGGAGCAGCGTGCAGCGGTCGAGCAGGCATTCGAGGGACGGCCGCACACGGAGTTCCATCTGCATCACGGCCCCAACCACGCATTCGACAACCACAACGCGGCGATGTTCCATCACCCGGAAGCGGCCGCCGCGGCCTGGAAGCAGACGGTCGCGTTCCTGGAGCGCGAGTTTCCGGCATAGCCGGCCCGAACTTCAGCGAACCTCGATCACGTGGGTCCGGCGGGGAACCAGCTCGCCGATGACCGGCGATCCCTGGATCTCCCCGGCGACGAGCAGGCCGCCACTCGTCTGCGCGTCGGCGAGCAGCAGTCGCTCGCGTTCGTCGTGCTCCTGCGCGCCCGCGCCAATCGACGTGCGGATCCACCCACTCGAGGTTGCGACGGGTCCCCCCGCTCACGTACCCGGCGTCGAGCGCCTCGCGCGCACCCTCGAGGTACGGCACGGCATCGGCGTTGATCACGGCTGTGAGGTTGCTCGCGCGCGCCAGCTTGTAGAGATGTCCGAGGAGGCCGAAGCCGGTGACGTCGGTCGCACAGCGGACTCCCCTGTCGAGTGCGGCTTCTGCGGCAGCCCGATTGAGCTGGACCATGGTGGCCACCGCCTGCGGGAAGACCTCGCCGGTCTGCTTGTGCCGGCTGTTCAGCACTCCGATGCCGAGGGGCTTGCTGAGAGACAGCGCCTGTCCCGCCACGCCGGCGTCGGTTCGAAGCAGCCGATCGGCTGCGGCCAGACCGGTCACCGCCATGCCGTATTTCGGTTCGGGGTCGTCGACGCTGTGACCACCTGCCACGGGGCATTCCGCCTCTCTGGCAACTGCCAGTCCACCGCGCAGGACGTCGGCCGCGAGCGAGATGGGGAGGACATCGCGTGGCCAGCACACAAGGTTCACCGCGAGTATTGGCCTGCCGCCCATCGCGTAGATGTCCGAGAACGCGTTGGCCGCAGCGATCCGGCCCCAGTCGTACGCGTCGTCGACGACCGGCGTGAAGAAGTCCACGGTGCTGAGCACCGCCGTCCCGTCGGCGCCGAGGCGGACCGCGGCCGCGTCGTCACCGTGGTCGAGGCCGACGATGAGCGAGTCGCTCGACACGCCGATCAACCCCGCGACCATCTCCTCCAGCTCCCCGGGCGGGATCTTGCAGGCGCAGCCACCGCCGTGTGCGTAGCCGGTCAGGCGCATGCCGCCGATGTTGGCAGGTTGGCGGCAGGCGCACGAACGCTTGGATCCGTCGCCTACGCTTGCTCGCGGAGGCGTCTGGGCACCTGGTGGGCTTCCTGATCTTCAAAATCAGTGTGACCGAGTATCCCGGTCAAGCGGGTTCGATTCCCGTCCGCCTCCGCCATCTGCGGTGGTCCGCAGCAGGCCGTTGTACGTAAGGTCATCGCCCATGCACGCGGATCCGCGCCGAGCCATCCCGCAGACCAACTCGCTGCTCGCTGATGCGCGGCTCGCCGAGCCCCAACGCCGTCTCGGTCGCCGTCGCGTGCGTGATGCGGTGCACACGTCGCAGGAGCGTGTGCGCGCCGGCTCGCTGGCGCCCGAACAGCTGATGGACGACGTCCTCCGTGACCTCCCTGCTCGCGCCACCACGCTCAGGCCGGTGATCAACGCGACCGGAACGGTGCTCCACACCAATCTCGGTCGCGCGCCGCTCTCCGCCGCAGCCCGCGACGCACTGCTCGCCGCGGCCGGATATGTTGATGTCGAATACGACCTCGTCGAGGGCCGCCGCGCGCCCCGCGGACGTGGCACGCTCGGTGCTCTGCGCAGGGCGCTGCCGGACGCCGGCGACGTCATGGTGGTGAACAACGGCGCGGCCGCGTTGCTGCTTGCCGTCACCGTGCTTGCCGCCGGCCGCGAGGTGGTCTGGAGCCGTGGTGAGCTGGTGGAGATCGGTGACGGGTTCCGCCTTCCGGACCTGGTCGCGTGTACGGGGGCGACGCTGCGCGAGGTGGGGACCACTAACCGCACCGCTGTGGCCGATTACATGACCGCGCTCGGGGAGCGCACTGGATGCGTGCTGAAGGTGCACGCTTCGAACTTCCGCATGGCCGGATTCGTCTCGTCGGTCGGCATCAACGAGCTCGCCGGGCTCGGCGCACCGTTGGTGGTCGACGTCGGGTCCGGTCTGCTGTCGCCCGACCCGCTGCTCCCGGACGAACCGGACATCGCCGGAGCCCTGCGCTCCGGAGCTGACGTGGTGACCGCGAGCGCGGACAAGCTGCTCGGCGGCCCGCAGGCCGGGCTGATCGCCGGGCGGGCAGACCTCGTCGCTCGGTTCCGGCGGCATCCACTCGCGCGGGCGCTGCGGGTTGACAAGCTCACCCTGGCGGCGCTCGAGGCGACGCTCGCCGGGCCGCAAACCCCTACCGCAACTGCACTCCACGTCGATGTCGCCACGCTTCGCGTCCGCGCCGAGAGTATCGCCGCAAGGCTTGGCGCTGAGGCTGGCGTCGTCCCAAGCGACGGAGCGGTCGGCGGCGGCAGCGGCCCGGGCGTGGTGCTTCCCGGCTGGGCGGTGAGCCTCCCCGAGCGCTACGCGCCGCGCCTGCGCGCGGGTGACCCGGCAGTGGTCGCGCGCCTCGACGGCGGCCGCTGTCTGCTCGATCTGCGCTGCATTCAGTCTTCCGACGACGACGCGCTGGTCCAGGCGGTGCTCGCGTGCAGGTGATCGCAACCGCGGGTCACGTCGACCACGGCAAGTCGACGCTCGTGCGCGCGCTCACCGGTATGGAGCCGGATCGCTGGGCAGAGGAGCGACGTCGCGGCATGACGATCGACCTCGGTTTCGCGTGGACCACGCTGTCGTCCGGCGAGCAGATCGCCTTCGTCGACGTGCCGGGCCACGAGCGCTTCACCACCAACATGCTTGCCGGCGTGGGGCCGGTGCCGGCCGTCCTGCTGGTCATCGCTGCCGACGAGGGCTGGGCGGCGCAGACCGAAGAGCATGTCATCGCCCTCGACGCGCTTGGCGTGACCCACGGCCTGGTTGCGGTGACCAGGAGCGACCTGGCGGATCCCGCTGCAGCCACCGAGCAGGCGCGCGACCGCCTGGCCGCGACCACGCTGGCGGGCATTCCGGTTGTGAGCGTGTCCGGTTCCACCGGCGCCGGCCTGGACGGTCTCCGCGCGGGGCTCGATGCACTCGCGAAGACGCTGCCCCCTTCCGACCCCGAGGCGCGGATCCGGCTCTGGGTGGACCGTTCGTTCACCGTTCGTGGCAGCGGCACGGTGGTCACCGGAACACTTACCGCGGGCACCCTGCGAAGGGGCGACGTTCTCGAGCTGGGTGATGGGCCGGTGTTGGTCCGAGCGCTGCAACGCCTCGGCGAACCGGCGCAATCCGTGAGCGCGCCGGCTCGCGTGGCCGTCAACCTCAGAAACGTCCAGCACGAGGATATCCGGCGCGGCGATGCCTTGCTGACACCCGGGGCATGGCGTGGAACCACCGTGATCGACGCCCGCGTCGGACGCGGCGAGCTGCCGACGCATGTGGTGCTCCATGTGGGATCGGCAGCCGTTCCAGCCATCGTTCGCAAGCTCGAGTCGACGAGGAGGGCGGAAACGTCGGTCGTGCAACTCATCCTCGATACGCCGCTGCCGCTCCAGGTCGGTGACAGGGTGTTGCTCCGCGACCCAGGTCGCCGTCATATCGTCGGGGGGGCGGCCGTGCTCGACCCCGCACCTCCTCCACTGAGGCGGCGAGGCGCTGCGAAAGCACGTGCGGCATCGCTCGCGACGGATCACGGCAATCCGGATGCCGGAGCAGAGCTCAAGCGCCGAGGAGCCGCCACCCGCGGGCTGCTGGCCGCGATCGGTGTGCCGGTGGGCGACCCCCCTCCACCCGGTGTGATCTCCGCCGGGTCGTGGCTTGTCACCGAGACGCTCTGGGAGGAGTGGCGGCGCGCGCTCCATGACGTCATCGATCGTCGACCGCCCGAACTCCTTGATGCCGGCGTCAGCCATGCGGATCTGGCCCGAGCGCTACAACTCGACGACCCGCGGCTGGTGCCTCCGCTGGTTCGCTCGTGCCCCGACCTCGAGGACGCCGGTGGCCGGGTGCGCAAGCGTGGGAGCGCACCGGCGCTCCGGTCGGATCTCGAGAAGGCTCTGTCGCGACTTGCAGGATCGCTTGAAGCCGAACCCTTCGCCGCACCCGAGCAGCAGGGCCTGAGCGCCCTCGGGCTCGGCCGCCGCGAACTCGGCGCGGCAGCCGCTGCGCGCGCGATCCTGCTCCTGCCCGGAGACATCGCGCTCCTTCCGACCGCGCCAGATGTTGCCGCTGAGCGATTGCGTCAGCTGCCGCAGCCGTTCACCCTCTCCTCGGCTCGTCAGGCGCTCGGCACCACCCGTCGAGTCGCCGTCCCGCTGCTCGAGCACCTCGACCGGATCGGCGTCACTGAACAAGTCGACGGCGATTTGCGCAGGCTGCGGGTGACGACCGGCGTGCGCGCCTAACCGGGTTCGGCCAGGTTATCCGCCCGTCGCTCGACGCGCTGGCGTTGCGGAACCACGGTATAGCGTGGGTCGCGGGCCGAGGCCTGGCCGGCTTCGAAGATGGCGAGTCGGGTGCACAGCGAACCGGCGACGAGCGCAGCGCCTGAGACCTGGGCGCCGCCTCGATTCCGACCGCCAAAGACGGCCGCTCCAACGGCTCCACCGATTGTCAGCGCGCGGCTGAGATCCATGAGTCGCTTCGCCTTCCCGACATGCAGCGTCTCCGCGCTGAGGCCCATGCTCCGCTCCATCCGCCATTCCATGGCCAGTGCAACCACGGCACCACCCACCGCCATCCGCCGCGCCGGCGCCGCCTGCTCAACGCCGGTGGCGACCATCGCCAGTCCTCCCGCGGATGCCGCGGCGGAGCCGGCGAAGACGAATGGGAGCTCCCGCCGTGCTGCATGCCACGCGGGCGTTGCGGTGTTGGAGAGCAGCACTCCCGTGTACGCGGCGAGCGCCGGCGCCAGCATGGCCGCCCCGAGACCGGCGGGCCGGGCGCTCAACCCGAGGAGACGACCAGCGATCGGCACCCGCCGGGGCAGCATCGCGGCGATCTCCCCGGCCGCCGCTGCGCCGGCGAGGGGAGCGTAGGCCGCGAGGATCCAGGTACCAATCGACATCGGCGACGTCGGTTTGGCGGTTCGCAACATGTTCAGGAAACGCGTCGGTTTTCCGAGGTCGTGGATGAGCGCGGCTGTTCCGGCCGCGGCACCGGCGACCGCGCCAACGCGTGTCACGCGGCGCAATTCCGGCAGATTGCCGAGGTCCGCCCCTGCCGCGAGCAGCGACGAGCCCGCCGCCAGCCCGCCGAGAAACATGTAGGCGGGGATGTCGATCTCCCACGGCGCGGCTTTGACGATCGGGCGCCCGTAGTACGACGTGAACGTGGCGGGAGGCACCATCGACCGTTCGCCGTCGCGACCTCCACCCCCACGGCGGCGGCCTCCGACTGCTGCCGTCGGCGGCCCCGTTGTCACGACCGCGTCCGGATGAAGGCCGCAGCCGCGCCGGCGAGCAGGGTCGCGCCGGCAATCGCCGCAGTCCGCCACATCTCCGGGAGCTCACGTGTCGTGGCCACGGGGTCCGGCGGCAGCCCGTACACCTCCGGCTCATCCAGGAGCAGGAAGAACGCGCCGGCACCTCCGACGCCGTCGTCCGGGTCGGCACCGTACAGCCTGGCATCGGTGACGCCGGCTGCCTGGAGCTCGTCGACGCGGTGCTGCGCGCGTTCTCGGAGCTCATCAAGGTCGCCGAATTGAATTGATTGAGTCGGGCACGCCTGCGCGCACGCCGGAGTCATGCCATCTCCGAGACGGTCGTAGCAGAGGGTGCATTTCTGCGCAATGCCGGCATTTCTTGTGCCCGGCGGTCCCTGGCGACGGTCGATGACGCCGAACGGGCAGGCCGGAATGCAGTAACCGCAGCCGTTGCAGATGTCGTCCTGCACGACGACCGTCCCGAATTCCGTGCGCATCAGTGATCCGGTGGGGCACACGTCGAGGCACGCCGCCTGCGTGCAGTGCTTGCACACATCCGATGACATCAGCCAGCGAATGCCTGTCTCGGTCGCATTCGCGGGCCCGTTGTGGCCAGGAGTGACGGCAACCAGCGGCAGCACCGTGAACCCCTGCTCGGAAGTTGCTCGCCGGGGCTGCTCGATGAAGGCAACATGGCGCCAGGTGCTGGCACCGAGACCACCGGTGTTGTCGTACGACATGCCGAGCATCTCCAGCCCGTCCTCGGGGATGCCGTTCCACTCTTTGCACGCGACCTCGCACGCCTTGCAGCCGATGCAGATCGAGCTGTCGGTGAAGAACCCCTTGCGGGCCGGTGGCTCAATCCATCCCGTGTCAGCGGCGGGGTTGCGAGAGGTCGCCGAGCCGGCCATCAGGTCTCGTCTCCATGCGGCGTCACCCGTGTCGTGCCGGTATCGACGCTCAGCCCCGCCCGTCGGCGGTACTCCTCGACGTAGCGAGGCAGCGCTGCGCCGGTCGGCCGCCGTCCAGGCTGGATGTCGCACGACCCCGCCTTCAACTCCTGGATATGCACATTCGGATCGAGCGCCACTCCCATCACATCGTTCGCCAAGTCACCGCTCACGATCGCTCCGCCGCCCCCAACTCCCCAGTGGTATGGCAGGCCGATCTGGTGGATGACCCGCCCACCGATGGTCAGCGGCGTGAGCCGGTCCGTGACCATGACCCTCGCCTCGATGGCGGTGCGCGCGGTGATGATGGTTGCCCAGCCGAGATGCTCGAGCCCACGCTCCGCCGCAAGCTCAGGCGAGACCTCGCAGAAGAACTCCGGCTGCAGCTCTGCAAGGTATGGAGACCACCGGCTCATGCCGCCGGCCGTGTGGTGCTCGGTCAGCCTGTACGTCGTCACGACGTAGGGAAACACCTCCGAGCCCGGCTCCGGTGGTGACGGGATCGAGAGATTCTCGGTGCGAGGAAACATCTCGCAGAGTCGGGTTTGACTGCTGAGGGTGCATCGCGTTGCGCAGCGGCAACTCGACCGGTTCGTAGTGCACCGGCAGGGGTCCATCCAGGAGTCCCACTCGGAGCGTAGAGCCAGCCCTTGCCGTCCGCCTGCATGATGAACGGGTCGTCGCCGGAGAGCCCGTCGGGGCCGGCAGCTCCCGGTGCCGGACGGAATGACGGCGCCTTCGTCGCCTGGAAGTCGGGCACGTCGTGACCCGTCCACTTGCCGGCGGTCTCATCCCACCAGACATACGCCTTGCGCTCGCTCCACGGCCGTCCATCCGGGTCGGCCGATGCGCGGTTGTAGAGGATGCGCCGGTTCATCGGCCAGGCCCACCCCCACTCCGGTGCGACCCATGACTGTTCCGAGCCCGGCATCCGCCGTGCCGACTGATTGACGCCGTCGCCGTAGACGCCTGTGTAAATCCAGCACCCACCCGACGTCGAACCATCGGCCTTCATCTCGACGAAACTGTTGAGCGGCGTCCCCGCCTTCTCGCCACTCAGATGGCGACCGTTGATCTCGCGCAACACCGCTTCAGCATCGGGCTCACCGCCGTCGAGCAGCGGGTAGTCCCACGCAGAGTCTCTGCAGTGGAATGTCGCGCTCGAGGGGTGACGCGGCGAGCCGTTCGCGAAGCAGTCTGCCGAGGTGATAGAAGAAGTGCAGCTCGCTCCGACAGTCGCCCGACGGTTCGACTGCCTTGTGATGCCACTGGAGCAGTCGCTGTGTCTGTGTGAAGGTGCCGTCCTTCTCGGTGTGGGCGGCGGCCGGCAGGAAGAACACCTCGGTGGCGATGTCCTCGGTGCGCATCTCGCCGGTGGCGATCTCGGGTCCATCCTTCCAGAACGTTGCCAACTCGATCAGGTTGAGGTCGCGCACGACGAGCCATTTCAGGTGGGACATCGCGAGCCGCTGCAGCTTGCCGTTCGCGGATCCGACCGCGGGATTCTGCCCGAGCAGGAAGTAGCCTGGGACCTTGTCGTCGAGCATGTCGACGATCGTCTGGTAGTTGCTGTGATCGCCGCTGATGCGCGGCAGCCATCCGAAGCCGAAGTCGTTGTCCGGCGTGGCAGCGTCACCCCACCACGCCTTCAGCAGGCTGACGACATATGCATCCGCGGCCGTCCAGAAGCCCTTCTGCCCGTCGCTCTTGATCGACGCGAGGTACTCGTCGAGGTCGCCGTGCACTCCCGCCTTCGGCATCGGGAGATATCCGGGAAGCAGGTCGAAGAGCGTTGGGATATCGGTCGATCCCTGGATGCTCGCGTGGCCGCGCAGGGCGAGAATGCCGCCCCCCGGCCGTCCCATGTTGCCCAGCAGCAGCTGAATGATCGCCGCACCCCGGATGTACTGCACGCCCACCGAATGCTGCGTCCACCCCACCGAGTACACCCACGCCGTGGTGCGCTCGCGTCCGCTGTTGGCGGTGACCGCCTCGCACACCTTCGCGAACTGATCGGGTGGAACGCCGCAGATCTCCTCGACCATCTCGGGGGTGTAGCGCGCGTAATGCCGTTTGAGGATCTGAAAGACGCAGAAGGGATCCTGCAGGCTCTCGTCGCGACGCACCTCGCCATGCGGCAGCGCAGCGCCGCGACCACCCAGCTCGTGACCACCGCCACCGGCCTGCGCCGGCGGTTGCCGTCCAGCCACAACCCGGGAGCCGGCGGCGGCGGCGGTTTCCATGCCTTCATAGGCCCAGCTCGTCGTGTCGTAGGTGCCCGTCTTCGGGTCGAAGCCGGAGAACAGACCACCGAGCTGGTCGGCGTCCTGGAAATCCTCACTGACGATGGTCGCCGCGTTCGTGTAGCTCACGACGTACTCGCGGAAATATTTCTCGCTGCCGAGGATGTAGTTGATGATCCCGCCCAGGAAGGCAATGTCGCTGCCCGCTCGGAGTGGCACGTACACGTCCGCCATCGCCGACGTTCTCGTGAACCGCGGGTCGATGTGGATGATCGTCGCGCCTCGCGCCTTGGCCTCCATCACCCATTGGAATCCGACCGGATGGCACTCGGCCATGTTCGAACCCTGGATGACGATGCAGTCAGCGTTCTGCAGGTCCTGCTGGAAGGTCGTGGCTCCGCCGCGTCCGAACGAGGTCCCCAGACTGGGGACAGTGGAGCTGTGTCAAATACGGGCTTGATTCTCGACCTGCACAACCCCGATCGACGTGAAGAGCTTCTTGATCAGATAGTTCTCTTCGTTGTCGAGGGTTGCACCGCCGAGACTGGCGATCCCGAGCGTGCGGTGCAGCGCGTTGCCACGCTCGTCGACATCCTCCCACGTGCGTGCGCGAGTTTCGAGAACGCGGTCGGCAATCATCTCCATGGCTCGCTCGAGAGGCAGGTCTTCCCAGTCGCTGCCGTGCGGGCGGCGGTATCTGACCGTGGTCGCGCGGCCCGGGCTGTTGACCAGCTGCTCACTCGCGGACCCCTTCGGGCAGAGGCGGCCGCGAGAGATGGGCGAGTCCGGGTCACCCTCGATGTGCACCACTCGCTCGCCCTTGACGTAGACGCGCTGTCCGCAGCCCACAGCGCAGTAGGGGCAGATGCTCTTGACCACCCGGTCGGCCGTCCTGGTCCTCGGGGCGATTTCCTCAGTTCGGGCGGAGCGTACCGCGGTCCCGCGACCGAGGCGATCGCCGCTGGTCAGCTGGCGCAGCACGGGCCATGTGCCGAATCGACTGAGGATGCTCACGGGACGTACCTCCGTGCGTGCCTGACCGGCTCAACGAATCGCGAGAATGATAGTCAGCCGCCGTCGAGTCGTTGCCAGGTTGACCCGGTCAGCGCCCAGATGTGAATCGGGCTCGCTCCCTGCTGTTGCGACCCGATGACCAGGAGTCGATGGCGATCGAGGTCGGCAACCTCAATCCCCGGCGTCACCGGCGCCGGCGCGATCGGGAGCAATACCCACGCGTTTCCGGTCCACGTCCACATCTCCGGCTCAGAGGTGAAAACGCCGTCGCAGCTGCACAGCACCAGCCGACCCAGCGCTGGATCGAGCGCCAGGCTCGATCCAACCGCGGGTGGATTCGGAGCGAGCAGCAATTGGTGCCATTTCCCGCCACCCAGACGCCACGTCGTATCGACGGTGCCGCCTGACAGGGTCGGTGATTGGCAGCATCCGACCGCAAGGAGGGATCGCGCCGCCGGATCGAAGGCCAGCCCGCTGACGAATGCGGCGTTCGGGAAATAGCTGGTCATCTCGTTGATCCATCGGCTCCCACGCCAGATCCAGTTCCCGGCGCCGCCTTCGCTCACGGCGGTGATGAGCACCATTTCGCCAGCTGCGCTGTCCCAGGCCATGGCGGAGCCCTCCCCGGGTGGCGGGCCATTCGGACCGGTGGTGAGCTCCCGCCAGGTGACCCCGTTCCATGCCCAGGTGTCGTTGGTGGCGTCGCCTGAACTCGAGCCTTCCGCCGAAGAGCATCACCTCGGAGGTCTGAGGATCGAATGCTGCCGACGCGCCGACACGTCCAGGCGGGGTGGCAGCGGGATGGCTGAGCCGCCACTTCACGCCGTCCCAGAGCCACGTGCTGTCGTAGTTGTCCACACCGCCAAAGAGAACGACCGTGTGCGTGGCGGGATCGTCGACGGCCGTGTAGCCAAGTGTTGTGACCGGTTCCGCCGGAGGCGCAGGCGGCGGTCTTGTGGCGGGACGCTGGGCCAATCGAGATGACGCCACCTGCAATCGCCGTGATGGCCACGACGCTCGCGAGCACAACCGCCGACTGATGCTTCAATCGTTCTCTCCAGCAGCCTGGTCCTTCTGATCAGCTCCAGGTCATGGTGAGGGAACGCTCGAAATTGACATATCCCGCGCGTCGAAACGATTCGGCCATCGGAGTGTTGCCGAGATCCGTGGACGCTCGGATGCGAGAGACGTTCTGCGCAGCGAGAACGCGAGTGCCCTCGGCGAGGATGTCGTCGATGTAACCACGGCCTCGGTGCTGGGGAAGCACTGCAACATAGGCGATGATCGGGTTGTAGTCGTTGTGCGCCGGGATCACAAACCCCACCGGATCGCCATCCGGCAGCGTCGCGATCCGCCACCAGTCCCTTGGGCTCGAGTACCCGGCGAACTCGTCCTCGTACTGCCTGACCGCCGCTTCCCGGGCGGACATCTGGGTGAGATCAGCACGACTGTGTGCGTCCAGCGTCCCCTCCAGCACTGCGGTCATCAGGAGCAGAAGTTCCTCGATGTCTCCCACCGGACGGAAGTTCAGACGGCGGCTCGGGGCTGGGATCGGGGTTCCCGGGCGCCATTCGAGACGCAGGCGCTCGACGAACAGCCGCGCACCGGTGCGCTCGGATATCGCCATGCGGTCCTGGACGACTTGGGTGGTGACAGCGTGCTCACGCCAGCTGGGCGGGACGAATCGGATGTAGTCGGGCGGACGTCCGCCGTTCGGAATCGTCGCGGCTATCGCAGTGCGCAGCATGTGCACTCCAACGTCCACCCGACCAGGATCAGAGCTGCCGTCGTCTATGTCGAGAACGTCCAGGAGCACTGGTGCGTCCGCTCCTGAGTGGCTCCACCATGCAGCCCTGGCCAGGAGCTGCTCACCTCGAAGCGCGATCCACATCCATTCTGGCCGTCGGCGTCCCGCGGTAAGGTCGTCGGTGAGTTCCTCATTGAGGACGTACGGCAACCGTGCGAAGAGACGCAGTTCGTCGCGCCCGGTGATCGGACGCACGATGACGTCGCTCAGGTCGGCCGCCGCAGCGCCTCCAATAGAAACTTCGATGCGATTCTTCAGTTGTTCGTTTTTTCCGCTGAGTCCCGTAGTTGGAGCATGATGCGCGCAGCCCCCACCCCGCCTCTCGCCCTTCTTGCGACTGGTACGGCGCCCCGCATCTCCGAGGCTGGGCCGGCAGATGCCCAGGAGCTGTGCGAGCGCTACGCCCATCGTATCTACCGGTTCGCGGCCATGATTGCTCGCGGGGATGTTGAGGCTGAAGACCTCGCCCATGACGCCCTGATCAAGGCGATTCGAAGGCTCGCCCTGTACGACCCCGCGCGGGGCAGCGTCGAGGCCTGGCTCTGGCGCATCGTGGTCAACACCGCACGTGACGCCGGTCTGTCCGCGCGCCGGCGGTTCGAGTTGCTGTCCCGACTGCAGTCTCAGGCGGCTTCGGCGCCGGCGAGCGCCCCAGCGCCGATTGTGGGGGATGACCAGTTGATGAAGGCAATACGCGACCTCAAGCCCCGTGACCGAGCGGTCGTCGCCCTCCGCTTCGGCGCCGACCTCGATTACGACGGCGTCGGCACCGCGTTGGGCATCTCAACCGCCGCGGCGGGTGTCGCCACGCGTCGTGCGCTGCGCCGGCTCCGCACCATTCTGGAGAACCGAGATGACGAGTAGCACCACCGACGTCGCGCTCGAAGAGCGGCTGCACAGCTTGACCGTGGACGCTCCGCCGACGTTGGTTGCGCGCGTTCTGGCGACCGCGGCGGTGGTGCCTGGCGCCGTCCCCGAGCGACGTGTGTCTTTGCGCCGCCGGGTCGCCGTGGCCGCCGTCGCGTTGGTGATACTCGTCGGCGGGAACAGTGTCGCCGCCCATCTCATTCCCGCGTACGCCTCGATTCTGCACCGCATCCCGATCGCGGGCGGCCTGCTCCAGAATACCGGTCTCATCGCATCGACCGATGTTGTCCCTGCCAACGACACCTCCACCGACCACGGTTTTACGATTCATGTTGTCGGGTCCTATGCGGATCACTCGGGAACCCAAGTCCTGTTCACCCTGGCGGGCCCGACCAGCGGAGATGTGCCCGATTTGCTGGGCGCCACGACCACGCTTACGGACCAGTTCGGCACCACATACACGCTCGACCCACATGACCTCGGAAGCGGTGACTTCCTTCTAGCACCGCCCTGGAACTGGTCGCTCAACTTCAAACCGCTGCGCGGCGCCGCTGTCAACTCGAGCGTCTTTGTGACGATGCGCATCCGGGGGTTGTACGTCAATGCCCACACCGATCGAGCCGCCTCGTGGCAGCTGCGATTCAAGATTCGGGAGCTGCCGTCGCTGCCGGCCACGATTCCCGCGCCCATCCAGCTCGGCTCGGACCACTTCACATTCCACCCGGTGGTCGCGACCAACTCCAGAATCGAGTTCACGTTTACGCAGACGGGCAACGAGTCCCCGTATCCGGGGATCATGTTCGGCAAACCGACACCCGGCGTGCTGTGCCCCGGCTGCATCACAGGGGGGTACCCCATCATCGCGTTCTACGGGCCACACGGACAGCACCCGGGTGAAGAGGGCTCCAGCTGGCCCACGGCAGCGAAGACCTCAGAGGTGTCGATCGTGTTTGCATCGGAGGGGCCCGGCACGTACCGTTTCACGCTCACCGCAGTCAACGGCTACAGAGTGCAGGAGACCTTCGTTATCGGCGGAGGCGCTTGAGCGGGGCCTTGTCTAGCGGAGGCGCAGACTGGTGATCCTCCCGAGGATCCGGGACCCGCGGTTCATCACCGTGCGTCGGGGCGGGATCCTGCAAGACGACGATCATCATCTTCTCGCGATGTGGGCGGCTGACTGCGCGGAGCACGTGCTGCACCACTTCGAGCGGGCAAGGCCGAAGGACGACCGTCCACGTCGGGCGATCGACCTCGGGCGTGCCTGGGCGCGGGGTGAGATCACGTGGGGATAGGCCCGCACGGCGGCCGGCCATGCAAACGCCGCCGCCAGAGACCTGAGTGGGGCAGCGCGGCACGCCGCGTACGCTGCCGGTCAGGCCGCCGCGGTGGGCCACGTGGCGGCCCACGAACTGGGGGCCGCGGCCTACGCGATCAAGGCCGCGTGGGCGGCAGCGACTGAGGACGACCGAGTGGAGGCCGGCCGTTTGGAGTGCCGGTGGCAGCGGGCCCAACTCCCTCACGAGATCCGAGAACTTGTGCTCGACGACCAGCGGCTGCGCAACGAGTTGTGCTGGTTTGCGTTCGACTGCTGACAGCGGGAGACGAGGCTCGAACTCGCGACCCCTACCTTGGCAAGGTAGTGCTCTACCACTGAGCTACTCCCGCTCGTACGCGAAGGCCAGAAGTATATCGGCGCCGATGCGTGGCCTCAGATGCGATCAGACCCGCTGCGCTGCCTCGAGCCGCTGGGAAGCGATCCACCGATCCAGCGGCTCACCGGATTCGAACGACGTGATCAGCGCGTAGCGCGGATTCGGCCCCGGGTTGTGGACGACGTGATACAGGCGCTCAGTGTCCAGCACGAGTTGGCGGCGGGGATGGAGCGGGATCCGGCTTTCGGTCGAAGGGTCGTCGCGGACCTCACGCAGGATGAACTCCGATCCCTCGGGGGCATTGAGCTCGAGCCATGACCGGACCACCCAGCCCTCGCCGTCCGGGTTCAGGCGGTTGTTGTCGTCCTGGTGCAGCTGGCGCAAGGCGTCGGCCTCCGACGACGGGTTGAGCTTGATCACCCGGACGCGGCCGTATCTCGCCCCGACCGCCTCGA
Source organism: Candidatus Dormiibacterota bacterium (assembly GCA_963756075.1). GTDB lineage: Bacteria > Chloroflexota > Dormibacteria > Aeolococcales > Aeolococcaceae > Palsa-851. Next base: position 27,708 of record CAVWMH010000008.1, read on the forward strand.
CGTATCTGCAGAGCGTCGGCGCGATCTCACGGTTCGACGTCCAGATGCCGTCCTTGTCCGGCTTGCCGTGGTCCCAGAAGCCGGCGCACTCCATCTCCCCCATCGCCGACGCGAGCGGCGCGAAATTGGTATCGCCTCCCGATTTCCAGTCGACGTACTCGAGCCGCTCCCATTCCTCCGGGGGGATCGCCGGGCCGTCGCCAAGGATGGCGTAGCCGTTCTCGGCAAGCACGTCGAGCTTGATATGAGCCATGGAATTACCTCTCGATGTCTGGACGCACGCAACCAACGCTGAATCAGCCGCTAAGGCTACACGCGGGTACGGGCGGTGGCACATCTGACGCCCGCTAAGCTCCATTCGGTGGCCGATGACCTCGCCCTCGCCTTCGAGCTGGCCGACGTCGCCGACGCCATCTCGATGGAGCGCTTCCGAGCGCACGATCTCAGGATCGACGCCAAGCCCGACCTGTCGCCTGTGACCGAGGCCGATCGTGCAATCGAGACCTACGTTCGCGAGCGCATCGGTGCCGAGCGGCCCGACCACTCGATCATCGGTGAGGAGTTCGGTGTCGCCGGGGATCGCAACGCGTCCTGGCGCTGGGTGATCGACCCGATCGACGGGACCCGGAGCTTCGTGCGCGGCAACGAGACCTGGGCGACGTTGATCGCGCTCCAGCGCGACGGTGAATCGGTGGTGGGAGTGGCGTCGGCGCCGGCGATGCGACTGAGGTTCCACGCCACCCTCGGTGGTGGGGCGTTTCTCAACGGGCGCCGGATTCACGTGTCGAAGATTGCCGAGATCTCGGAGGCGCTGATCACTCACACCGCGATCCGTGGCTTCGTCATCACCAAGCAGGCTGAGCGGCTCGTCGCACTCGCGGCTCGCTGCTGGGATGCGCGCGGGGTCGGCAACTCCATGTCGCACCTCGGCGTCGCTCGTGGCACCGCCGACATCGGCTGGACCTCGCGGGCGAACCTCTGGGACTACGCGGCGCTCAAGCTCATCGTCACCGAGGCGGGTGGTCGTTTCACCGACCGCAGCGCCGATGACCCCGTGCTTGGTGGCACGGGGATCTCATCGAACGGGCTGCTGCACGACCTGGTCCTCGAGGCCGCCGGTTACGCGACTCAAGACGCGTACTAGAGGTGTATGCCTCGCATGAGCATCCCCAGGGCGTACGCCTCGGGGGTCACCGGCTGCTCGCCGGGTTCGACGTCTGCGTGCGAACGTGACGCATTGTCGGGGAGCATCTGAAACGCGCCGGCCATGATCAGCTGATGGACGTTGGGCGCGATCGCATGGACGAGCTCGCCGAACTTCCCGACGCGTGTCGACACTTCGTGCGGTCGCTTGATCAGCGCCTCAACCACCATGTCCGCAGCCTCGTCGGAGCTGATCGTCGGAAAGTTCTTGTACATGCCCGTGGGCGCGATCATCGGCGTGCGCACCAGCGGCATGTGAATCGTCGTGACCGCGATGCCGTCAGCCGCCACCTCGGGTGCGAAGCAGCGTGAGAAGCCATCCAGGGCGTTCTTGCTCGCGACATATGCGGCAAAACGCGGTGGATATGCCTGACCGCCGATCGACGTGATGTTGATGATGTGCCCGTCCTGGCGCTCACGCATTCCCGTGATCACCGCCATGATGAGCGCGATCGCGCCGAAGTAATTCAGCCTCATCGTTCGCTCGAAGTCGTGGAAACGATCGAGCGAGTCGAGGACGGAGCGGCGGATCGACCGTCCTGCGTTGTTGATGAGCACGTCGACTCGGCCGTGGTCGAGGATCACGCGCTCGATGAGGTGCGTGCACGCGTCGTGGTCGCTGAGGTCGGTGGGATAGACATACGCCTTGCCGCCCGCGCTCGCCACCTCCGCGCGCATCTCCTCGAGTTGCTCAACACGCCGAGCAACGCCGATGATCGTCGCGCCCGAGACCGCAAGGTGTTTGCAGACTGCGCGCCCGATGCCACTCGAGGCCCCGGTGATGACGACAACTCGGCCACCGACGACGCGGCGCACGTTTGCGGGCGTGGGCAGTTGCGGGTCGAGGTGCCGCTCCCAGTAATCCCACACCTTCCACGCGTACTCGTGGAGCGGCGGACAGGTGATCCCGCTGCCGGCGAGGGCCGCCTGCGCATCGGTCGCGTCGAACGTCGCCGGATAGTCCATGTACATGAACGCTGCCTCGGGAATCCCCAGGCGCGCCAACGCCTGCTGGCGCATCCGCTGGACCGCGGGCAGTGAACCCATCGCCGCAAAGCCGCCCGGGATCATGCGTGCCATGCGCCGGTCGATGCGAAGGGCGAATTCGGGAGCGTGCGCCGCCCTGCAGAACGTATTGAGCGTGTCGCCCAGTGACAGCGGTGCTGGATCGACGATATGGAATACCCGTCCGTCGAGACCCTCGAGATGGGCGATGTGGTCGATCGCCTTGGCGACGAAGTCAACCGGGACGAGGTTGAACGGTCCGCCCTCGGGGCCGACGAACGGCACCCACTGAGGGAAGGCGTCGCGCATCTGCTGGATGAGCTTGAAGGCGTAGTACGGCCCGTCGACCCGGTCCGCCTCGCCGGTCTGGGAAGAACCGATGACCATGCCCGGCCGGTAGACCCGCCACGGCACCGTCGCCTCACTCCGAACGATGCGCTCGGACTCGTGCTTGGTCTTGTAATAAGGGTGGTCGAGCTCCTGGCCCTCATCGAACATCGCCTCGGTGAAGGAGCCTTTGAAGCGGCCGGCAACCGCGATGGAGCTCATCAGATGAAGGCAGGCGGCCTCAACGTCGTTCGCCAGCCCGACGACGTTGCGCGTGCCCGCGACGTTGGCGCGCTCGGTCTCGTCGGCCGGAGCGGTCAGGTCGTAGACGGCGGCCAGGTGAAACACGTGGGCGCCGCGGAGCTGCTCTCGATCGTCGAGGGAGAGCGCAAGCCCGGGCTCGGTGAGGTCACCGGTCAGTGCGTGCAGCCGTTTGCCCCCCGGATCGAGACGCTCGCGCTGGGCGGCGAAGCGCGCACGCGACCCGTGGCGAACGAGCACGAAGACGTTGTCGCCGCGGGCGAGCAGCAGCGGCACGAGGTGGCGGCCGATGAAGCCGGTCGCTCCCGTGATGAAGTACGTCACGCGGCCGACAATAGCTTTTTACGACAATCGGAGATAGAGACATGCCGGAGCCAGTCATCGTCGCCCTTGGCAGATCCCCCATCGGACGGGCGATGAAGGGTTCGCTGGTCAACATCCGCCCCGACGACCTCGCCGCGAGCGTCGTGACCCAGGTGCTCGATCGGCTCCCGCAGCTCGACCGCTCGACGATCGAGGATCTCATCTGCGGCTGCGGGCTGCCCGGCGGGGAGCAGGGCTTCAACCTTGGACGGGTGATCAGCATCCTCACCCGGATCAACGCCCCAGGGACGACCGTCACCCGCTACTGCGCCTCGTCGCTGCAGACCACGCGCATGGCGGCGCACGCGATTCGCGCCGGCGAAGGGGACGTCTACCTCAGTGTCGGCGTCGAGTGCGTTTCGCGATTCATGAACGGCTCGAGCGACATGTCGCAATGCCAGAACGAGCGCCTCCAGCCGGGCAACCCGGAGGGCTATCCGGACATCTACATCGCGATGGGGCAGACCGCGGAGAACGTCGCGGCTCGCGAGGAGATCTCGCGCGAGGACATGGACCGTTTCGCGCTGCGTAGCCAGGAGCGCGCGGTCGCGGCGCAGGATGACGGCTTCTTCGATCGTGAGATCGTGCCGATCGCCCTGCCCGACGGCGGCGGGACAGTCACCAAGGACGACGGGCCCAGACGCGGGACGACGCTCGAGAAGCTCGCGGAACTGAAGCCGGTGTTTCGCGAGAACGGCACGGTCACCGCCGGCAACGCGTGCCCGCTCAACGATGGCGCAGCCGCGGTCGTGATCATGTCGGACACGCGTGCGCGCGAGCTCGGTGTCACGCCGCTCGCCCGCATCGTGTCCACGGGGCTCACGTCACTCGAGCCCGAGTTCATGGGGCTGGGTCCGATCGAAGCGTCGCGACAGGCGCTCGAGCGAGCCCGCATGACCCTCGACGACGTCCACGTGGTCGAGATCAACGAAGCATTCGCTGCGCAGGTGATCCCCTCGGCTCGGGGAATCGGGCTCGATCCATTCGATGATCGCCTCAATCCCCACGGGGGAGCGATCGCGCTCGGGCACCCGTTCGGCATGACCGGCGCCCGGATCCTGTGCACGCTGCTCAACGACCTGCAGACCGCGGACGCGACCATAGGTCTGGAGACCATGTGCGTGGGCGGCGGTCAGGGCATGGCCATGATCGTCGAGCGCCTCAACTAACCAACGCCTCTCATCCGGAGGGCAGGCGCCCACGCGCCGATCGGTTGGGTCTTACAGGGCCACTCTCGGCCGGTGCACAACGGGTCTCCCGGGGAGCACCACCTCGACATCCCTCGAGGTCTGGGCGCCGGCGGGTCGGCGGCGTTGGGGACGGCTGGCGAGGATGATCGCGGCCAGCGCCTCGACCACCCCGTCGGCCTCGCGTCGCTCGAGGATGAGTGGCGCAAGGACGCGGACGGCGCCAGGGCCGCCGGGGAGCGCGAGTATCCCGCGTTGCTCGAGGCGGCGGAGCAGCGTTGGGGCGTTGAGGCTCGTCTCCACGGCCACCATCGACCCACAGCCACGCACCTCCCGAATCTCGCCAAGGCGCAGCGCCCGCATCCTGGTCTGCAGCCGTTCCGATGTCAGTCCAGCAAGCGTGCGCAGGGTCGGGCTGAGCGCCGTCCGGATCGTGGCGTTGGCTGCAGCGCACACCAACGGCGGGCAGCCCTCCTCGTGTTCACGGCGAGCGACCCGCATGCGCCGCGCGATGGATGGGCCGACTGCGGTCACCCCGAACGGCAGGCCGTTCGCAAGCGACGATCCGAGGCAGACGATGTCTGGGCTCACGCCCGGGGCCGCCGAGGCAAGCGTCGGTCCCATACGGAGCGCGGTCCTGACCTCGTCGACGACGAGCAGCGCGCCGCTGCGCCTGCAGAGTTCCGCCACCGACGCGAGATAGCCTTCAGCCGGCACCCTGATCCCCGCCTCGACCTGGACCGGCTCCACAAGCACCGCTGCCACGCGGTCGTCGAGCTGCGCACTCAGCGCGTCGAGGTCGTCGAAGGGCACGCGCACCACCTCGAGGCTGCGCCCGGCGACGTCGCCGAGCCGGCGCCCACTGCTCGCGCCACGTCCCCCGATCCCCGATCCGTGGTCAGAGCGCTCCATCGCGATCAGGCGAGGGCGGTGCGACGCGGAGGCAATCCAGGTGATCGCTAGATCGACCGCTCCCGAGCCTGCAGGCGTGAAGCTGACATGTGTCAGCGGGACCGGGATGATGAAGCTGAGCGCCTCGAGCAACTCCTCACGAAGGTCGTAGTCGAATCCGGGAGGCGCGCCGACGAACGCCGTCAGCTGATGACTGATCGCCTCGACGACGCGCGGGTGCTGGTGGCCGAGCAGCGTGGTGCCGCCGCTCGAGGTGAGGTCCAGGTACTGGCGTTCCTCGTCATCCCACACGTAAGCCCCATCGCCTCGGGTGAGACGAAGGTCGCGCGAGCTGTGACTCAACTCGTTGAGCCACCGATCTGGAAGCACCGCGGTCACCCCTGAAACCTCCGTTATGTGCGTTAGCGTACCTCCAGTTCGGGCTACGCAACCGACCCCTTTACATTGCCCGTCTTCGCGCAGTACTCTCCGTTTGACCCGCCAGCGCCGTGCGACGCGTTCGCGAGTTCTAGGGGGCGGAGAGCACTTTCTTGGGAGGCCGGCGTTCGGGGGAGCGCCGGCCTCATTTTTTCCATCGGGTCTGTGGCTACTCCACGGGTTCGCCGCGGGCCGGCGGTGGATCGCCGACCTCGATCGGCCGGCCCGGGTCCGTGATCCACTCGCTCCACGACCCGGCATACAGGGCCGCGTCAATACCCGCAAGCCCGAGGGCGAAGACACCCTCCGTCGCCACCACGCCTGAGCCGCAGTACACAGCGACCGGTTCGCCCGACGCAACACCGATCGCGCCATATCGCTCGCGCAAGGCATCGGGCGACAAGAAAGGTCCCGTCGGCATTCTCGGTTCGTTGAGCCGGAAGGTTGCGCGCCCCGGGGATATGGCCCGCCACCGGATCCACCGGCTCGTTCTCGCCCCTGAATCGCTCCGGCGCGCGGGCGTCGATCAGGACCGCGTCTCGTGCCATCGCAGCTGCGCCCTCGGCGTCGAGCAGCGCCATGCCCCCCGGTGACGGATCGAAGCGGCCCGGTTGGGCATCGCGGTCCTCGCCTTGCTCCACAGGGAAGCCTGCCGCGATCCAGGCCGCGTAGCCACCGTCAAGGAGTGCCACATTCGGGTGTCCGAAGTATCGAAGCAGCCACCACGCTCGCGAGGCGGAGGTCGCCGTGGCCGCATCGTAGGCGACGACCAGTCGTGACACGTCCACGCCATGCCGCCGCATCGCCGCGCCAAATGACGCGGCATCCGGGAGTGGGTGGCGCCCGGGGCCGGGTGGGGCGCTGAGCTCACGGTCGAGGTCGACGAAGTGCGCGCCTGGGATGTGGCCTTTCCGGAAATCGTCCGCTCCGGACGGCCCGCCGAGGGTCCAGCGAACGTCGAGGACGATCGGGGGGTCAGCCGTCGCAAGTCGTGCGGCGAGTTCGTGACAATCGAGCAGCAGCGATACCATGCAGTCAGGATCCCTCATAAGTAGTGACCGACGAAACCTCAGTGAAGGCGGCTGCGTTAGCTCCTCGACCGCGCAGTTGGGACCCGTCCTGAGACCGAACAATGGTACGGTGGAGATGCATGGCTGACCAGACTTTGTGGAGCCGCGGCGGCCTTATGCTCGCCGGTGGCGTAGCTCTCGGGAGCTTGCTGCTGACCTCGTGTGCGCTTCCCGGAACCACGGCCCCGGTCGGCAACATCGGCACCGTACACGTCGCCGGTGTGCCGGCGGTTGCCGCACCCCCGAAGATCGTTGTCAGCCCCTCCAACTCTGCGCAGGGAGTCGGCCTTGACGCGCCGGTGCTGGTCAGCGTCAGCACCGGGCACCTCGATACCGTGTCGCTCAGCGAAGCCGGTTCGTCGACCGTGCTCGCAGGCGTGATGTCACCGGATGGGCGGTCCTGGCAGATGACCCATGCGCTCGATCAGGGGGCCCACTACACGGTGGTCGCCACAGCGACGAGCACCGCGGGCTCAACCTCCACGTCGACGACGACGTTTGTGACACTCACTGCCAAAAGCCGCCTGCTCACCGGGATGACCCCACTGGACGGCGCGGTGGTCGGTGTCGGAGAGACCATCGACCTGCGCTTCAACACCGCCATTCCCGCCGGCGTTCGAGCTGCGCTGCTGGAGCGCATCCAGGTCACGTCAACACCAGCGGTCACCGGCGGCTGGCACTGGCTGACCGCGAACGTTGTCCACTTCCGCCCTGCGACGTTCTGGCCTGCGGGCACCAAGGTCACCGTCACCGCCAACCTGACGGGCTTCGACGTGGGCAGCGGGATCTGGGGTCTCGGTGACTGGACATCGAGCTTCTCTGTCGGTGCCAAGCACCTCTCGATCATCAACAACGCGACGCACACGATGCAGGTGTTCAACAACAACAAGTTGATCGCCTCGTATCCGGTGAGCCTCGGCAAGGGCGGGTTCGCGACCATCCAGGGCACGCTGATCGTTCTCTACAAGACACCGGTCGTGGTCATGAAGTCCTGCCCCACGTTCCACACTCCTGCGGCGTGCATCCCGGGCGGTTCCCAGTACTACAACGACCCGGTGTATGAGGACACGGCGATCTCGACCAGCGGCTACTTCATCCACGCCGCGCCGTGGTCGGTCGGCTCGCAAGGGCGAGCGGACGTGTCGCACGGGTGCGTCAACCTCAGCAATTCGCGCGCCACGACGTTCTACAACTTCAGCATTCCGGGCGATGTGGTCCAGATCGAGAACACCGGGTACAACGCGTCGTACTCCGACGGCGAGGGCGACTGGCAGCTGTCATTCGCGGCGTTCTCCAACACACTGGGGCTTGGGCCCGTGTGGACTGGGCCGGTCACCACCTCCTCCCTGCCCGGCCGGGTCTCCTGACCGCCAGCGCGCCTGACCTGGGCTGCTGAGCGTGCGGGCGATCGTCGTTGCGGCGCCCGGTGGTCCCGAGCAACTGCACCTCGAAGAGCGTCCCGACCCGGTGGCTCGAGAGGGTGAGGTCGTCGTCCGCGTTGCGGGCGCCGGCGTCAACCGCGCCGATCTGCTCCAGCGCCAGGGATTCTATCCACCTCCTCCTGGAGCCAGCGACATCCTCGGTCTCGAGGCGTCGGGCACGGTCGCGAGCGTCGGATCCGGTGTTGAGAGCCACGCCGAAGGGGATCGCGTCATGCTCCTCGTCGAGGGCGGTGGGTACGCAGAGTTGGTGGCGGTGCGCGCAGCTCAGGTCGTGGGCGTTCCTGCCAACATCGACCTGATCGCAGCGGGTGGGATTCCCGAGGTGTTCATCACCGCCCACGATGCGCTCTTCACGCGAGGACGCCTGCAGGACGGAGAGACGGTGCTCATCCACGGCGGCGGTGGTGGCGTCGGGACCGCGGCCATCCAGCTGGCACGGCAGCGCGACTGTCGAGTCATCGTGACTGCCGGCTCTGCCGCGAAACTCGAGCGCTGCCTCGAACTGGGTGCGTCTGCGGGGATCAACTATCGCTCGGAGGACTTCGTCGCTCGCACCCGCGAGCTGACCGACGGGCACGGCGCCGACGTTGTGCTCGACATCATGGGGGCGTCATACCTCGGCAAGAACATCGAGGTGGTGGCCACGGACGGGCGCATCGTCGTCATCGGGATGCAGGGCGGGAACCACGCTGAGATCGATCTTGGCGCGATGATGCGACGCCGCATCTCGCTGATCTCGACCGCGTTGCGCTCTCGCCCTGCCCTGCAGAAGGCGGCCATCGTCGCCGCGTTTTCCGCCGGCGTCGTGCCGGCGCTCGCCTCGGGCGCGATGCGGCCGGTGGTGGATCGCACCCTTCCCCTGGACGAAGCCGCCGAGGCTCACCGGCTCATGGAAGCGGGTGACGCGGTGGGCAAGATCGTGCTCGACGCGTTGACCCGTGCCTGATACCGACGTCTGGGCAACCTGGCTGCGCACCGGCCGCGACGGGGGCAGTACCAGGATGCGCGCCGAGAATCTCAGCCGCCTGGCCTCCATGCGGGATCAGATCCTCGATCGCGCCGAGATCCGCCCCGGGGACACGATCCTCGACGTCGGCACCGGCCAGGGTTTGCTCGGTCTCGGCGCTCTGGAGCGAAGCGCGCCTGATGGCCACGTCATCTTCTCGGACATCTCGGAGCCACTCCTCGAAGACTGCCGCGACGCAGTGGCGCAGGTCTCGGGCACAGAGCGCTCGACGTTCGTACAGGCGCAGGCGACCGATCTCTCGGCGATCGCCACGGCATCGGTTGACGTGGTGGTGGAGCGCGCCGTGCTCCTTTTCATCGCAGATCGCGCGCGAGCGTTCGCGGAGTATCACCGCGTGTTGCGCGCGGGAGGCCGGCTGTCGCTCGGCGAGCCGCTCAACAGCTGGATGAGCGCCGACCGCCCCGGCTACCTCTGGGGTTATGACATGACCGAGGTGGCGGACCTGGAGCGAAAGCTCCACGACGCTGACCGAGCGCGACGCGCGCCGGACGAGGACCTCCTCCGCGGCTTCGATGATCGCGACCTCATGGCCATGGCCCGTGGCGCGGGGTTTCGGCATGTCGAGGCGCAGACCGAGCTTTCCCTCGCCCCACCACCCGCACGCGACGATCTCGACGTCTTCCTCGACACCGCGCCGAATCCGCTTGCCCCAACCACGCGAGCACTCATGACCGCCGCGTTCACTGCTCACGAGGCGGAGCGGTTCACCGCGGTCCTTCGCGAGTCCCTCCACGAGGGCCGCGGCGAGCGGCGTCATGGCATGACGTTCCTGCGGGCGTGGCGGTGACCGGCGAGCCGGGCACCACCCCATGGGACACGGTCGTTGTCGGCGCCGGCCACAACGGCCTCACCGCGGCCGCATATCTCGCCCGTGCCGGTCGCACCGTGCTCGTGCTCGAAGCGCGCGACCGCATCGGCGGCGCGTGCACGCTCGAGCATCCATTCGAGGACCCGGGATTCGTGGTGAGCCCGTGCGCGTATCTCGTCGGTCTCCTCCACCACCGGGTGATCGACGAGCTCGACCTGCGCCGGCACGGCTATCGAGTGCATGTCGTCGACCCGCATCTCTGGTGTCCATTCGACGACGGCACCGCACTGAGCCTGTGGGACGACTCGGTGCGGAATCACCGGGTGGTGGCAGCGATGAGCCCCGGAGACGCCGACGGGTACACCCGCTACGAGCAGCTCTTCGCACGGATCCGGCGCGCGCTCCGGTCCGAGCCGCACGACACGTGGGTCGGCGATGCGCCGGATCGACCCGCGCTGGAGGAGTTGCTGCAGCACGACCGCGAGCTCATCGAGGTCATGTTTGAAGAGTCGATCGCGTCGGTGATCGAACGTCACGTGAGCGACGAACGGCTTCGAACGGCGCTGCATGGGCAGGGACTCATCGGCACCTGGGCGGGACCGCGTGATCCCGGCACCGCGGCAATTCACGCAATGCATTCGATGGGAACCATCGAGGGCAGGCCGGGTGCGTGGGGGTACGTCCAGGGCGGAATGGGCAACGTGTCGCTCGCACTGGCGAAGGCCGCGGAGGAGGCGGGCGCGATCATCAAACGCAACGCCAGGGTCGCCGAGATCGTGCCGGGAGATGCAGTCATCCTCGATGACGGCTCGCGCATTCGGGCGCGGACGATTGTCTCGAACGCGGATCCACGAACCACGCTCAGCCTGCTCTCCGGTGCCGCGCCGACGGGGTTCGCTCAGAAAGTTGCCGGCTGGCGCATGGAGGGTCCCGTCCTCAAGATCAACTGCGCGCTGTCGCGCCTGCCCACGTTCACCGCCGCCGGACCGGGCGACGCTCCGCACCGAGCGATGGTGACGATCGCGCGAAGCCTCGACGAGACCCAGGCGGCCTACGAACGGAGTCGCGCGGGCGAGCCGTCGCCACGCTGGGCCGAGCTGTACTTCCATTCCGCGTACGACCCGTCGGTCGCTCCGCAAGGGAAGCACGTCATGAGCGTGTTCGCCCAGTACGCGCCGTACACGCTGGCAGCAGCGTCGTGGGACGAACGGCGCGAGGCTGTGGCCGACCTGGCTTTCGCGGAAATCGCGCGATTCGCGCCCGATATCGCCGAGTGCGTCATCGACCGCCAGGTGCTGGCGCCCCCGGACATCGAGCGCGCCGTGGGGCTCGCCGGCGGCCACATCTTCCAGGGGGAATGCCTCCCCGACCAGATGTGGGATCGCCGCTTCTCACCGCGCACCCCGATCGACGGCCTCTACATGTGTGGCGCGAGCACCCATCCCGGCGGCAGTGTGATGGCGATCAACGGCCGCAACTGCGCGATGGCGGTGCTCGCCGATGCCGGGGTACGACGGAGCTAGCGACCCAGACGAAGGGCGTTGCGGATGAGGTTCATCTCCTCGCGATCGGCGACGCGCAATCCGAGCAGCACCACGCCGTACACGAGCGCTGCAGCGACAACCACCACGTACAGCAGCACGCGACTCTCGTGGGGATTCGCAACGTAAATGAAGACCCCCATGACCAGCCCCGCGATGATTGCCTTCCAGGAGGTGCTCACCAGGTGGATCGTTCCCAGCTGTGCCCGCAGCACCAGCCAGCCGACCACCACAAGCGCCGCCTCGGTGACGACCACCGCCCAGCTCGCCCCGAGGTATCCGTAGCGCGGAATCACGACAAGATTGACACCGACGTTGATCACCAGCCCCACCATCGCGACCAGGGCGAACACGTTCTGCTTGTCGATGGCGTTCAGCGTGGCGGCAAATGTGTTGTCGGCGAACATGAACACGATGGCGAGCGCGAGGATCTGCAGCGCCGGCTCGGATCCCGCATAGAGATGCAGCAGCGTGTTGAACTGCGGGGCCAGCAGAAACACGCCCACGGTGATCGGCCAACCGAGTATCACCAGGGCCTTGAAGAATTTCTCGGCGAGTGGCAGGACGCGGTCGGGTGACCGCCGATGGTAGATGGAGAGCAGAGGAAACACCACGCTGCGCAGTGCGAACGGGATGAAGAGCAGTGACTCGAACGGCTTGTAGGCAAAGGTGTAGTACCCCACCTCGCTGTACGGCCGGAAGCGCTGCAGGATGGGGACGTCGACTTTGAAGTAGACGGTCGTGATGATGAAGGTGATGCCGAGTGGAATCGCGACCCGCACCCATGACAAGAGCAGCCTGGGCTCGAACTGCACCCCTGGGCGGAGAACCCCCATCGTGATGAGTACCGTCGCGAAGTACACACAGGCGAATGCGTAGCTGATCGCGTACGCCCACAGGAAGAACCCGGTGTCTGCGTTGAGGTGGACCCCGATAACGACGAGCGCGAAGACGATCAGCGTTTCGGGAACGATCTCGATGATCTCGAAGGTGAGCCGCTGCATCGCGTAGAGCGTGTTGCGCAGCAACAGCTGGTACCCGGAGAGCACGAGGATGGCAAACGCGGGCCAGAGCAGCGAACGAACACCCGCGACATACAGCGCAGCGAAGATGAGCGGGAGCCCTATCGCGGCGCCAGCGAGCTTGAGCGAGGCGACATTGTTCCAGTAGCGGGAAAGCTGTTCGGTATGGCGCGCGCCCTCGCGCACGTAGAGGGCGGAGAAGCCGAGATCGGTGACTGTGCCCACCAAGCCCACATAGGTCACCGCCGTCTGCATCTCACCGAAGCGGGTGGGATCCAGGTAGTTGCCAATGATGATGACGGCAACCAGCGCGATGATTCGAGAGATCACGCGCACGACGAGAATGAGCAGCGTATTGCGGAGCGCGCGCATCCCGAGGCCGCCCGGCATGTCCGGCGACGCTGCGCCTGGCGCCGGGGGTTCGTCCTGCAAGGCCTTCATTCTATCCACGCCTCGGCGCAGTGCCCGCCGCTGATCCCGGTCGATACACTGCGAACGCCATGCCTGACGTCGCGACCGAGCGACCTCGCACCGACGCCGAGCAACGCACCGACGGCGGTGCGCTGATAGCGCGCACTCTCCGGGAACGTGGCGTGACCACGGTTTTCGCCCTTCCCGGTGGCCACATCCTCCCCTTTCTCGACGCGTCCATCGACGAGGATATCCGCATTATCGACACGCGGCACGAGGGGGCGGCCGTGCTCGCCGCTGAGGGCTGGGCGCTCGCGACCGGGGAGACGGGCGTCGCTGCGGTGACGGCCGGCCCGGGATTTGCGAACGGCCTCATCGGCCTGCTCGACGCGGCTGCCTGGAGTGTCCCGCTCGTGATGCTCGCGGGCAGGACGAGCCGCAACCGTCAGGGACGAGGCGCTGTCGGTGACGTCGACCAGCGCGCGATCGCGGGGCCGATCGCAAAGTGGTCGGCGACCTGCTCGGATGCCGGCCGCATTCCGAGGTACGTTGCCGAGGCGTTGCATCGCGCTCGAAGCGGGTGCCCCGGCGCCGTGTACCTCGAGCTGGATTCTCATGCCGTGTACGGGAACGCCACTCCGCTGGACATCGTTCCGGAAGGTTTCCCGGTCGCGCCAACACGCGCCGCAGGTGATCCCGCCGACATTGGTGCCGCGGTTGCCGCGCTTGCGGCGGCCGAGCGGCCGATCATCGTCGCCGGGAGCGGCGCGTTCTGGTCCGAGGCCGGCGGCGAGATCGGACGTTTCGCAGAGATGGCGCAGATCCCGGTGATCACGGCAAGTGCTGCTCGCGGGGTGGTCGCGGATTCGCACCCCTGGAGCCTCGGGTCACTCGTGCATGGTGGGCTCGCGATTCCGAGCGCCGACTGCGTGCTCGTGCTCGGCTCGGCATTCAACGCGAACGTCATGTACGGCGGACCGCCGCTCTTCGGGTCCGATCAGACCGTCGTGCAGGTGGACATCGCTCCTGAACGCATCGGCGGCAATCGAGCACCCGACGTGACGGTGATCGGCGACATCGGCTCGGTGGCCCGTGATCTTCGCGATGCATGGTCCGCCGCGCCACCAGGCCGGGACGAGTGGCTGACCCGCGCTCGTTCTCTCGCAACGGCGTCGCTCGACTTCTGGGACCGCCAGGTCGACGAGCATTCGGGTGACCAGATCCATGCGGGCGCGGTCGCACGAGGCGTCGCCGCCTTCGTTCACAGGCGGTTCGCCGGCAGGGCGACACTGGTCGCCGACGGCGGTGACGCCCTCGCGTGGGCGCTGGCGTACTTCGGGGCGGAACTGCCAGGCCGCCTGCTCACCACCACCACGGCGCTCGGAACGCTCGGCGTCGGTATGCCCTTCGCCCTCGCCGCGCAGGCGGCGCGACCCGACGAACGCGTCTTCCTGTTCACCGGGGACGGTGCGTTCGGGCTCAGCGCCATGGAGGTGGCCACCGCGGTGCGCCACAACCTCCCGGTGGTGGTGATCGTCTCGAACAACGCAGGGTGGGGTGACGTCCGCTACGAGCAGGACGAGCTCTTCGGGCCCGGACGTCACGTCGCCAGCACGCTCCCGGGTGTTCGCTACGACCGTCTCGCCGAGGCGCTCGGAGGCCACGGTGAGCATGTGGAGCGCCTCGATGACCTGGATGCGGCCCTTGAGCGGTCAATCGACAGCGGCGTCTGCAGCGTGATCGACGTGGCCACCGACCCCACGGTCATCTCCGAGCTGCTCCGGATGGTCGCCCAGCTCGGGCTGATGTAGGCGCATGCGAGCGGTCAAACTCGTCGAGGCGCACCATCTCGAGCTCGTCGACATTCCAGCGCCGGAGGCAATGCCCGGCGAGGTGGTGATCCGCGTCGACGGGTGCGGCATCTGCGGTTCCGATCTCACGTCGTACAAGGTCGGCCTGTTCACGGACGCCGTCCCGGGGCACGAACTCGCCGGAGTGGTCGATTCGGTCGGCGATGGCGTGACCGGGTGGGCGTCCGGCGGCGCCGCGGTCGTCGACCCGAAGCTGCCGTGTGGCGTGTGCGACGACTGTCGTGCCGGCGCCTCGTATCGCTGCGCGATGGCGCTCACCGCCGGCATCGGTTTTGCCCGCGACGGCGGTTTCGCCGAGCTCGTGGCAGTGCCCGAGGAGCTACTTCATCGCCTGCCGGCCGGTCTGGCGCTCGAGCACGCGTGCCTCGTCGAGCCGCTGTCGGTGGCGATCCACGGGGTGGAGCGGGCTCGCGTCCACCCCGGCGACCCGGTCGTGGTCGTCGGCCTCGGTCCCATCGGGCTGTTCACGGTCGCGACCCTGCATGCCCGGGGCGCCGGTCCGATCGTCGGCGTCGACCCGGTGGAGGATCGGCGCCGCCTCGCGCTGGACCTCGGTGCGACAACCGCCGTTTCCGAGCTTCGCGAGGTGCGCAGCCACGTCGCTCCGGTGCCCGCAGTGATCGAGTGCTCGGGGTACGCGCCTCTCCTCCACGCCGCTGCCGATCTCGTGGCCCCCGGCGGCCGGCTCGTCCTCGTCGGCGTGCCCTTCGGAGAGGCCACGGTCATCCCGCTGATGTGGGTGACGCGGGAGATCGAGATCATCGGCAGCATCGCCTCGAGTGCAGCCGATTTCGCGGTGTCGCTCGAAATGCTCGCCGCCGACCCCGGGATCGCCAGGGTGGCGACGCGCCGCGCGTCGCTCGCTCAGGTCCCCGCCGTGTTCGAGGAGTTGATCACGCCTTCTTCCGGGGGGAAGGTCGTCGTCGACCCCCGGCTGTGACCCGCGCCTCGGCCGCCGGAGCCGGAGCCGGAGCGGGGACGATCGGGATCGACGCGACCGCACGCCAGCAGTACCACGCGGCGGTGCTCCGGTAGGGGCTGAGGCTCTCGCCAAGCACCATCAGTGCCTTGGGAGTCGGCGGGGCGGCCATGCCGTGGATGCGCGCCCACCCGTTGCGCACCCCCAGATCGTCCACCGGCCACACGTCGGGACGGTGGAGCTCGAAGAGCAGGAACATCTCGGCGGTCCACCGGCCCACACCGCGGACGGTCACCAGCCGCGCGACGATCTCGTCGTCGCTCATGTCGTCGAGGTCGTTCGTCGGGACGGTGCCGTCGGCGAACTTCGTCGCAAGATCGATGATCGCCGCTAGCTTGTTGGCGGAAAGACCGGCTGCGCGCATCGTCTCCGGCTTCGTCGTGAGGACCGCCTCGGGCGCCACGGGCGCACCACCCAACGCGGTCACCAGCCGCCCATAGATGGCCCGCGCCGCGGCCCCGGCGAGCTGCTGAAACACGATCGCGCTGAGCAGGGATTCGAACGCCGAGCCGGCCTCCGGCCGCACGGTCATCGGCGGAGTGGTGTCGACGATGTGTCGGAACTTCGGATCGACCTTGATGATGTGCGCGGCGGCGGCGTTCAGCCGGGTCATGCGGGTGGTCCCTCCACCGGGTTTGCGAGCCCGTCAACGACACGTGCCCCTGGTACACGCAGCAACCCGGCCGGCGCGAGCCGGATCTTCATGGAGCGACTGCCGGCGCCGATCACCACGGTGTCCTGGGTCATGACGCGGCTGTCGATGTACAGCGGCAGCGACTCGGGCAGGCCGAACGGGGTGACTCCACCGATCATCATCGCGGTGAGCTCGCGCGTCTGATCCGCGGTGGCGAACGACGCCTTGCGCACGCCGAGCAGGTCGCACACCGCGTGGTTGACGTCGAGCCTGCAGGTGGCGAGCACGACGCATGCGCACGCCACCCCGGCCTCCTTGCGGGCCGCCACAACGATCGTGTTCGCGGACTGCTCCGGTGGCACGCCATACCTCGCGCAGAACGCCGCAGTGTCAGCGAACTCGGGATCGCAGGCGAGCGTCTCGTGCGCGACGTCGAGCGCGACGAGACGGTCACGGACCCGCGCCTCGATGGCCTCCGGCTCCTCAACGAGCATCGGGTCCGCTCATTCGACACGTAGAGTACGCACCCAGCATGCGCATCACCGCCCCGACCGAGACCGCGCCCGGCGAGACGCGCGTGGCGCTGGTCCCACGCTCCGCGACGCAGCTGGTGTCCACGGGTGCAACGGTAGCCATTCAGGCGGGCGCCGGCGCGGCGGCCGGCATCACGGACGCCGCGTACCGCGAGGTGAGCGCGGAGGTGATCCCCGACCGGAAGACGCTCCTCGCCGATGCGGATATCGTCGTCGTCATCCGTCGCCCTGACGCCGAGTTCGTCGCGCAGATGAAGAGGGGGGCGATCCTCGTCGGCGTCCTCGAACCGAGTGGTGACCCGGCCGTCGTGCGTGCGCTCGTCGACGGCGGCATCACCGCGTTCCGACTCGAGGCGATGCCCCGGATCAGCCGAGCCCAGGACATGGACGTGCTGTCATCGATGGCAACCCTCGCCGGATACCACGCGGCGGTGATGGCCGCATTCCGGCTGCCACGCATCTTCCCGTTGCTGATGACCGCGGCAGGAACGATCACACCGGCGCGCGCGCTGATCCTCGGAGCGGGTGTCGCCGGCCTCCAGGCGATCGCGACCTGCCGGCGGCTCGGGGCGGTGGTGGAGGCCTTCGACGTCCGCCCCGCAGTGCGCGACCAGGTCGAGTCGCTGGGTGCCCGCTTCGTCGAGACCGGGGTCGAATCCGAGTCGCAACAGGACACCGGGGGCTACGCGCGCGAACTGGAGGCGGACGCCCAGGAGCGCCAGCACCAGGTGCTCGCCGAGCACGTGAAGGAGTCCGACGTGGTGATCACCACCGCGCAGATCCCCAATCGCAAGGCACCGGTGCTGGTGACCGCGGATATGGTCGCGTCGATGCGGACGGGTTCGGTGATCATCGACCTCGCCGCTCCCGGTGGTGGCAACTGTGAGCTCACCAAGCCGGACGAGGAGGTCAATGCCGACGGCGTGATCATCCTCGGACCGACCAACCTCCCCGCCGCCATCCCCGGTCAGGCGAGCCAGCTCTACTCCCACAACGCCACACGCTTCCTCACGCAATTGCTCAAGGACGGTGAGGTTCGCCTCGATTTTGACGACGTCGTGATCAGCCAGACGTGCATCACCCACGACGGCAAGCCGATGGGCGAGCAGATCGAGTCGCTGCTCCAGGGAGCGAAGGCGTGAGCCCCGGACAGACGCTCGCGCTCGGCGCCTTCATCTTCGCGCTCGCCGTGTTCGTGGGATTCCTGCTCATCTCCAAGGTTCCGACGATGCTGCATACGCCGCTCATGTCGGGCACGAACTTCATCCACGGGATCGTGCTCGTCGGAGCGCTCACCGTGGCGGCTGCAGCAAACGACACTCTCGGCTACATCATCGCCATGGCAGCTGTGTTGCTCGGCACGCTGAACGTCGTCGGCGGTTGGGTCGTCACCGACCGGATGCTGCAGATGTTCCGGCGCCGCCCTGCGGCCGACGCACAGAAGGCGAAGGCGCCGCCGGCGACCCCGGATCACTGATCCGAATGCAGCCCTCCGCGCTCACCACCCTCGGCTACCTGCTGACCGCGGTCGCGTTCATGTTCGGTATCCAGCTGCTGCGCTCGCCGGCAACCGCGCGTCAGGGCAATCGCATCGCCGCAGTCGGCATGTTGCTCGTGCTCGGCATCACAGCGGCGCTCGTCCACAACACCGGCAACTGGCCGCTGATCATTCCGCCGATCGTCGTCGGCACGGTCATCGGCGCGGTGTCGGCACGGCTCGTGCGCATGACCGCGATGCCGCAGATGGTCGCGCTCTTCAACGGCATGGGTGGCGGCTCCGCGGCGCTCATCGCCGCACAGGATTTCCGCACGGCGGTCGCCGGCGGCACGGCCCTCCCGGACATCACGTGGGCGATCATGGTGAGCTGCCTGATCGGGTCTCTCAGCTTCGCGGGAAGCCTCGTGGCCTTCGCGAAACTGCAGGAGCTGATGCCCGGCCGCCCGCTGACGTACCGCCTGCAGAGCGCGGTCAACGGTCTGCTGCTCGCGGTCATCCTGGCACTCGGCGTCTATCTCATCGTCGGCGATCAGAACCTCGCACTCTTCACCGTCTTCATCGTGCTGTCGCTGATCCTCGGCGTGCTCTTCGTGGTGCCGATCGGCGGCGCCGACATGCCGGTGATCATCTCGCTGCTCAACTCCTTCACGGAACTCGCCGCCGCGAGCACCGGATTCGTGCTGAGCAATGACGTGCTCATCGTCAGCGGCGCTTTGGTGGGCGCATCGGGAACCATCCTGACCCTCGCCATGAGCAAGGCGATGAATCGCTCGTTGTTCAACGTGCTCTTCAGCGGGTTCGGGTCAAAGATCGAAGCCACCGGCGCCGCGGCCGGCGCCGAGGGCGGCACCATCCATCCCACCACCGTCGAGGACCTGGCCCCACTCCTGGCCTTCGCCCAGCTGGTGGTGTTCGTCCCCGGATACGGCATGGCCGTGGCGCGCGCACAGCACGAGGTAAAGGAGCTCGCTGACGAGCTCGAGAAGCGCGGCGTCACTGTCGAATACGCGATCCATCCGGTCGCGGGGCGCATGCCCGGGCACATGAACGTCCTGCTCGCCGAGGCCAACGTCCCGTACCCGCAGCTCAAGGAGATGGACGCGGTCAACGGCGACTTTCCGCGGACCGACGTTGCTGTCGTCATCGGCGCCAACGATGTCGTCAACCCGGCGGCACGCACCCAGAGCAGCAGCCCGATCTTCGGCATGCCGATCCTCGACGTCGATCAAGCGAAGACTGTGGTCGTCCTCAAGCGCAGCATGGCGACCGGCTTCGCCGGCGTCGACAACCCGCTCTTCTACAAGCCGAACACGCTCATGCTGTTCGGCGACGCGCGCACCTCAGTTGCGGCGCTGGTCGCCGAGGTCAAGAAGCAGTAGGGGGCGCCTTGCCAGTGGCCGCGATGCTGCGCAGTGCGTTGAGCAGGTCGGCGGGAGCCGTGTCCTTCACCACGTAACCGACTGCGCCGCTCTTGAGGGCCTCGACCATGCGCTCATGGCCGCCAAAGGAGGTGAGCATCATGACGCGCGTTTCCGGTGCGGTCTCGACGAGCCGCCGCGTGGCCTCGATGCCACCCATCCCCGGCATGGAGAGGTCCATGAGCACGACATCCGGGTGCAGGTCCTGAGCCATCTCGAGGGCCTGCTCGCCCAAGTCCGCCAGACCGACGACTTCGATGTCAGGCTCGTGGCCGAGGAAGGAGGCAAGCCCCTTGCGAACGACCGGATGGTCGTCCACGATCATGACGCGAGTCGGTACTGGGGGCATCCGCAACTCACTCTACTCGATGGGCAGCGTCAAAACGACGAGCGTGCCACGACCTGGTTCGGACTCGATGGTCAGAGTCCCTCCGGCATTCTCGGCAAGCTCGACGATTGCCGCGGTGCCGATGTGTCCGTCGGCTCGCCGCCTCTCGATGTCCCGCTTGCTGAAGCCCTTGCCGTCGTCCTGAATGGTCAGCACGGCCGACGCATCGGTTGTGGTCAGCTCCACCTTGACGTTCTTCGCCTGGGCGTGCGCCGCGACGTTGCGAAGGATCTCGTGCGCAACCCGGAAGATCAGCGCCGCGCGATCCTCGCGAAGGCGAAGGCCGGGAGGCAGGTCGAGCTCCGTGTTGGTGCCCTTGCGCTTGATCTCGCCGAGGACCTCGAGCAGAGCAGCCTGCAGTCCCTCGCGACGAAGGGCCGGTGGCGCGAGGTCGATGATCAGGGTGCGCAGATCCTTCATCGCGCCGCGGGTCTCGTTTGCCGATGTCTCGAGGAGCTCGAGCAGGTCCTTCTGCCCGTTGGCGGCTTTCGGCGCCGCCTTGAGATGCGATGCCTCGGCCGAGAGCGCAAACGCCATGCCCGCGAGATTCTGCACGACGCCGTCGTGGAGGTCTCGGGCGATCCTTCGACGCTCAGCCTCCGAGGCCTCGACCGCTTTCTGCAGCAATGCTTCCTTTTCCTGCTGGTCCTTCGCGCGCTGCTCCTCGTACCTTTGCACCCGGCGCGTGGAGATGACGAGAAAACCGTGGAGCAGGATGACCGGTGCCAGCAGCGCCATGAATCCGACCACAGGCGCGGAGTAATTCATCGTCACAAACGCGAAGGCTGCGAATCCGTATCCGATGCTGTACGGGAGCACCGAAAGGCGCTGGCGCAGGACGCGCTTGATCGGCGCGCTGGGATCCGACAGGCGGATGACCAGTGCGACGAAGCCCGAGTTGAGTGTGAAGTTGACGACCCCGGCAGCCACTCCCGCCGCGAGGTCTGATCCCGTGCCGTGCCCAACGCCCGTTCCGTGGATCCAGAGGAACACGCCCCACGCGGCGACGTTGGCCAGGAAGGCATTCGCGACGTTGAAGGTCGTGCGGAACCACCCGTTCCGGCTCCGTATCGACACGCCGAGCGGCTCTGCAAGAGCACCGACCGCGGCTCCCGCGGGTCCGAAGGTGACGGCGAGACCGAGGTGAACAAACGCGGTGGGGACCCACGACACGTTGGCCGGGGGAGCCAGCCTGACCGCGAAGACGGACATCAGGAAGATGGTTATTCCGGCGATCGCGAGCGTCGTGACGTCGGCCGTCACTCCAGCGACCGCGGGGTTCGCGTAGTCGACCGTCACCCGGATCAGCAGGATGGAGATGGCCACGACGATCAGTGCGGCGGCGATGGTGGCGCTGACATAGGCGACGAGGCGCACGTTCTTGTAGTCGACGGGTCCGAGTGCCGGCGTCTTCGGCACCAGATCCAGGCGGCGGATCGCCATCACAGCGCTGCGAAACCAACCGACCTTGTCAGCCCCATGCGCCCGAGGCGCGACGGCATCCTGCGCCATGCGTTGGATCCTATTCCGCACGCGGCGTTCGTCGCGGTGTACGTGACAGCATTGTCAGCGAGTGACCGCGCAAATCCCAAGTGGGGCATGACGTTTGACGCGTTATCTGCGGAGCCATCGCGTCGCTCGCGTCAGTTATCGCAACGCGAAGATACTGCGAAGAAATGTGAACGCACGATTGCGCACAGGTCTTAAGCCCAGAGAACCTCCAGAGGATTACAGTACGTGCAACACCAATGCGTCGGCGGTCAGGTCTCACGCTACCCGCAGGCGCAAATTCCTAGGAGGTTCCCATGGCTACTTGGGGCGATCTAGAAAACTGGGGATAGCCCCCAGTACTGCCCGGCACTCACTCTAGAGGGCCGGTGTGACGAACCATTGGGTAATTGCGTGACGACCCGATAACGGGTCGATCGCGTCATTATCACGGAGGGGCCTGCAACTGGCGGGCCGCCGGGTGCGCATGCGCGCGCATTCGGCCGGGGTTGGCTGCCGTTCGCGTACGCTTGCGACACGACTGAGAACCTCTAGAAGGAAACGACGCTGAGAGCCTCGACGGGCGCGTCCACCGCCCCGTTGCGCGCGCCTCGTCGTGCGCTACGGCCGTCTGTTCGGCTACTCATCGCCACCGGCGCCTCGTCCTATGGGGACTGGCTCACCACCGTTGCCATGGTCGTGCTCCTGTTTCGAGCGACCCATTCCCCCCTCGGACCGGCCGTGTACATGATCGCGCGGGTGGCGCCGAGACTGATCGGGCCGTTTCCCGGAGGCGCACTCGCGGATCGATATGGACCGGCGCCCATCGCGGCCGGCTGCGCGGCTCTTCAAGGGCTTCTGACTGCGTCGATCGTCGTGTTCGCAGAGAATCGGATCATCTGGGCGATCTACGTGGTGGTGGCGTTCGCCCAGTTCTTCAGTTCGGCCGCGCAGCCGTGCTACGGAGCCCTGATCCCCCGCGTCACCGACGCGGCCGGTCTGGGGCGCGTCCAGGGCGTGTACTCCGCGCTCGGCAGCTCGAGCCTCCTGATCTCCCCCGCCATCGGCGCGCTGGTGCTGCCGTTCACAGCGCCCGAGGTGTTGATCGCAATCGACGCCGCAACCTTCTTTGTCGCTGCGGCTCTGGTCGCAACCCTCCTGGGTGTGGGCAACGACGCCTCTTCGCCGCCACGCAGCACGCGAGGCATGTCGGCTGGGATCCCGATCGTCCTCCGCGATCCGATGCTTCGATTCCTCGCTGCCGCGTATCTCTCGAACGCCGCCGCGGTCACCGCGCTCCAGGCCGTCCTCGTCGTCGCCGCGGCCCAGCGGTTCGGTCACGACACGTCGGTGGGCTGGCTTTACGCGGCAATCGGAGCCGGGTCGTTGGTCGGGACGCTCCCGGTGATTCGCAGAACTCCCAAGCGCGTCAGTCAGACGCCGATCATCGCTTTCACCATTCTCGAACTCGCGCCGCTGGCGGCGTTCGTCTTCGTCACCAGCATCCCGCTTGCAGTCGCGCTCCTGTTCGTCAGCGCCGTGGGAGCGACGCTGTACCAGACGAGAGGCACCGTCGGGCTTCAGCAGCGGGTCCCACGTGAGCTCCTCGGGCGGACGATGGCCGTCGAGCGCTTCGCCGGCTACCTCGGCATGCTGCTTGGCGCGATCGCCGCGGTATCGCTGGTGCAACCCCTCGGCTGGGAGGCGATGGTCCTCATCGTGTGCGCGGTTGGCGCAACCCTGCTGTTCGTCACGGCTGTCAGCGAGGGCGGTGTCGCAGCCTGATCTTCAGGCCCTGTCAGCATGCCGGGTAGCGGCGCAAAGAGTTGTGTAGATGTGAACAACGCTTGTTAACTCACCCCAAGCTTCCCGAACGCCCCGAGCGCCCAGGCCTCAGGCTCTCGGAGCCAACCTTGCCATCGACGTGTCGAGGACTTGGTGCCGGCGGTATCCATGGAGGCGGAAATGACAGAAGGCGCAGGCTGGGGCTGAGCCCAACCTGGTGATCCCCGAGTCGTTCGGGGTTTCTGAATCCGTTGGTGCGACGTCGTGGATATGCCCACGGCGTCGCGCTCCGTTTCCGTCCCTGTCGAGGAGTGACATGGCGATCGACACCGCCCGGTTTTTTCCACGAGGTGCGGGCACGCTCCCACAAGCCGATCGAGCTCCGCGCTTGCTGGTGGCAGCCGGGATCTCGACGTACGGGGACTGGCTCACGGTTGTCGCGCTCAGCGTCCTTCTTTTCGACCTGACCCATCGTCCCGAAGCGCCGGCGCTCTACATCCTCGCGAGATTCGCACCGAAGGTGCTCGGCCCGACGCTGGGCGGGGCGCTTGCCGATCGTTACGGGCCCAGCCTGGTGGCCGGCAGCTCGATCCTTGGGCAGGGAGTCCTCACCGCCGCCATCGTGGTGTTCGCCAGCAGCGGGACGATATGGGCGATCCTCGCGGCGGTGGCCGCTGCGGGCTTTCTGGGGTCAGTCGCACAGCCCGCGATGAGCGCGTGCATCCCGCGAGTGACATCCGCGCCGCGCCTCCTGCGCGTCAACGCGCTGTACAGCGGTCTGTTTGAATCGAGCGTTCTGGTTGCACCGGTCATCGGCGCGCTCGCTCTGCCCTTCGTGCAGCCGCAGGTTCTTGTCGCCGCCGACGCAGCGTCCTTTGGGCTGGCCGGGCTGCTCGTCCTCTCGCTCAACGTCAGGCCGGCGGATGCGGTGCCGTCATGGACGCACGATCGTTCGAGTGCCATCGCCACGGTGGCCCGCGACCCGATGCTCCGCGCTCTGGCCGCGTCGTTCTTCTGCAGTGCCGCGGCCATCACCGCGCTTCAGGCGGTGCTCGTGGTTGCCGCGGCTGAACGCTTCGGCCAGGCGACTGACGTCGGATGGCTCTATGCGGCCGTCGGCGCAGGTGGCGTCGCCGGGAGCTTCGTGCTCCTGCGCTGGGCTCCCCGCACCATCGGCGCTCGAGGCATTGCACTCGGCTTCCTGGTCGAGGTGATACCGCTTGGCGTATTCGCTCTCGTCGGTGGGCTTCCCGCGGCCCTCGGACTCCTCTTTCTCAGCACGGCGGCGGCAGCGCTGTATCAGACTCGCGGGCAGACCGCCTTGCAGCAGCGCGTTCCCGCCGCGTTGCTCGGCCGGGTCAACGGCGTGATGCGGCTGCTGCTGTACGTGGGCATGCTCGTCGGAGCGATTGCTGCTGTCGCGCTCGTCGAGCCACTTGGCTGGACAGCGCTGGTGTTGGGCGCGGCCGCGGTCTCCCTCGTGGCCTTCGTGCCTGCGACGATCCCGTATCGCCGCCGGCCACGGCGTCCCGACGAGGTCACCCTCGCCGGGACACCCATGGTGCTGGTGTCAGATCAGACCGCGACAGCCTCGCGAACTTCCTTCTCGATCGGCAAGCCCACCGAGTTGCCCCATTCGCTCCACGAGCCGTCGTAGTTGCTCACCCGCGGGAAGCCGAGCAGGTAGCTCAGGACGAACCAGGTGTGCGAGGAGCGCTCACCGATCCGGCAATAGGTGATCACCGACTTGTCGCCGGTCACGCCCTGCGCCGCGTAGAGCTCGCGAAGCGCGTCGGCGGGCTTGAAGGTGTCGTCATCCTGGATGGCCTGCGCCCAGGGGATGTTCGCCGCCCCTGGGATGTGGCCGCTGCGCTGAGCACCTTCGTTCGAGTACTCCGGCGGTGCCGAAATCTCTCCCTTGAACTCCGCCGGCGAGCGCACGTCGACGAGCGCGCGGCCCTCGGCGCCGAGCGCCTTTTCGACGTCGCCGCGGAAGCTGCGAATCGAGGTGTCGGCTTCAGCTGCCCGGTACGAGGTCGAGGTGAACGATGGAGTCTCCTCGGTGACCTCGCGCCCCTCGTCGATCCACTTGCGGCGGCCGCCGTTGAGGAGCCGAATGTCGGCATGTCCGTAGATCCGGAAGGTCCAGAACGCGAACGCCGCGAACCAGTTCCTGAAGTCGCCGTAGAGGACGAGCGTGGTCTCGGGGGTTGCGCCGATTCGCGAAAGGAGTTGCTCGAACTGCTCCTTCGAGAGGATGTCCCGGCGCACGGTGTCATTGATGTCGCGCTTCCAGTCGACCAGTGCCGCGCCGGGGATGTGCCCCAACTCGTACGAGGCCGACGGGTCGTAGTCCACCTCGAGCACCCGCACCTGCGGGTCGGTGAGGTGACCGGCCAGCCACTCGGTGGTGACCAGGACCTCTGGATGGGCGTATTCGGTCATCGGGAAATACTCCTGTTGCTTCTGGCTGTTGCTGAACGGCGATTGGCCGCCGTTGCGAGATGTCGGACGCGGCTGCGCCGTCGCGTCTTCGGACTTCACGAGGCCTAGGCTGGACAGCTTGCCCTGTCAGACCGGCAGCGTCCCCAGTCGAGCCAGCGACGGCGCGTCAGCCGTGGTGTCTCGTCCATGTCTGCCGGATGGTATGGAATCCCATGCGCGGAAGTCAAGTTTCTCTGGCCCCCGCCCAGGTCAGGACGCGACGGGCTCAGCGACCCGTCGCGCGAGCACGTAGCCGCGCGTGGTCTGCACCTCGACGTCCGGGTACGGCGCGCGCACCAGCCGTGCCTCTACTTCGAATCCGGCCGCGGCGACCTCGCCGACGAGCCATTCGAGATCAAAGAAGCGGAATTCCATATCGACCGGGACCCCGAGCATCTCGTCGGCGTGCACCGTGTCGTCTCCGTGCTCCCCGAGGTGAACGGCGACGAGCAGGAGGCCGTGAGCCGTGATGGTCCTGTGGAACTCGCTCAGCGCGGTGCGAATCTCCTCGTCGCTGGTGAGGTGGATGATCGAGTAGAAGGCGATCGCTCCCTGCCAGGATCCGTCGGCGGCGTCGAGGCTCGTCATGCTGCCGACTGCGAACCGCAGGTCCGGGTGCAGCGCCGCGGCCCGCGTCACCATCGCCGGTGAGAGATCGATGCCGGTGACGGTCAGGCCCAGGCCGGCAAGGAATGCAGCCACGTGACCCGGACCGCAGCCTGCATCGCAGACGGACGCGCCCGCACCGAAGTCATCCTGCAGCTGCTCGGCGAACGCGGTCAGCAGCGCGCGGTCGAGCGGCTTGTGACTCAGCTCGTCGTGAACGCGCTCGACATATGCATCAGTGACCGCGTCGTAGCTCACGCGCACGCGCGCCTGATGCTCCGGCACCGGAGCGACGCCTGTTATGTTCGCCACGCCATGCGCCCCTCGACCGCTCGCGCCCTCGCCGCCGGCGTCGACGCCGTGTGCATCGCGCTGTTCGTCGCTCTCGGTCGCGCGAGTCATGACATCTCCTCGGGGATTGCCTGGTACCTCACCGTGCTCTGGCCGTTTCTCGTCGGGTGGTTCGTGGTTGCCGTCGCTCTTCGTCTGTACGTCTCGCCGCTCGATCGCTGGGTGATGCTCACCTGCACGTGGGTGGCCGGCACCGCCATCGCGCTCGGTCTCCGGGCCGCGGTGACGCAGCGAAACACCCCGATCACCTTCATCATCGTGACCTATATCTTCATCGGCCTGACCACGTTTGGTTGGCGTCTGTTCGTGCACGGCCTCTCGTGGGTACGGGGCCGCAACTCGAGCACGCTTGGATCAGCTGATCACTCGCCGTCTGAAGTTGCGCGTGCCCGCCCAGAGGAATAGCGCGCTGAACGCGAGCAGCACCGGGTAGACCACCCAGAGCGACATGTGCGGCGCGGTTGTCAGCGCACCGCGCATTCCCTCGTGGATGTAGATCAGCGGGTTGACGAGCACGAGCACCTGCAGCCAGTGGAACCCGTGGATCGCTCCGAAGAGCACCTTCTCAATCGCCACCAGGGCGACCGGAAGCGGCGCGAGGACACGGTCCTCGATCTCCTTCGTGTAGCCGAACTGACGGTGATCCAGCCGTTCCATCGCTCGGCGTGTTCATTCGCTGGAACGATATATCGCGAGCCGTCGCGACGTCAACCAGTCAGGCGTCGCGACGAGCGAGGCCTACACTCGACGCATGTCCGGCGTCGTCCTGTTGCTCGTTCTCGGCGCCGGCGTCGGTGCACTCATCCTATGGGGAATCAGGCTGCCACCAACCCGACCGCGCCCGGACAGCCGCTACCGCGGTCGGACGTATATGTCGGTCCATCGCAAGCTCAAGAGCCGGAAACCCCCCGACTGACGCAGCGGTCACTACTCGCGAAGGCGAAAGGGCACCGACGTCACCACCACCCCGGGTCGGCGCAGCAGCGCGAGCTTAGTCAGGTGTTCGCGTCGCTGCTCAGCACTGCGTAGCGGCCGTCCGAGCAGGGCGCGACCCACGACTCGCATCCGGCCTCCTTGTCAGGACGTTGGTATCCGCGGGCCGATTGTGAGAGGTCGCGAGTCACGCCTCGCGACCTCTCGGTTCACTCAGTCGCTTGGTATGCCGTTTGATGGTGGTGTTGACGCCGCACCCGTGAAGGCCGTGATCGCGCCCGTGGGCGTGTCATCGGTGATCTCGACGCCGCCGAGTGTCGTGAGCGTGCCGTCGGCCCCGACGGTCACCATCTGCACGCCGGTGAACCCGTTGTGATCGCCGGACGAATACGCATACGGTGTGAGTCCCGGCCCGTCAGTCCAGTGGCTGCTCTGCACAGCGGCGACGATGCTTGCTCTGGTCGGGTTCTGTCCCGCGGCACGCAGCGCCTGCACGAATGTATACGCCTCGGCCATGCCGTACTCGACATTTCCGTCCCAGGGTAGCGATGGCGCGTACGTGGCCTTGATGCTCTTGAAGAGCGTCACCCACGGGTTGGCGGCGTCGGTCAGCAACGGCAGGTACGTGTCACTGATCGTGCCGGCAATCAACCCGGCCGGGAGCTTCTTGCCGAGTGCCCCGCCGGTGAGGATCGCGGAGAGTGTCGGCGGATCGGATCCGACGTTGCTCACCACGAACTGGGGGTGATAGTTGAGACCCGCGGCACTCGCCTCTGCGATTGCCGTGAACAGCGGCACCGAGTAGCTCACGATCACCTGGACGCCCTGTGCCTGCAAGCCGGCGATCGCAGCTCCCACCGCCATCGCTCCTGCCGCAGTCGGCGTGTAGTACGCGGGCGTCGAATCAACGTTGAGCCCCTTGCCCTGCAGCGAGTCCATGACGCCATTCAGGCCGTCGGTGCCGAATTCATCGTTGGGCCCCTGCAGGAAGAAGCCGATCTTCTTGCTGGCGAAGTTCTGCACGATGTACTGACCGAGGATCTTGCCCTCGATGGTGTAGTTGGGTTGCCACCCGAAGGTGTTCGGATACTGGGACACGTTGTTCCAGCAGTTGCACCCCGATGCCACGAACAGATCGGGCACGTGCTCGGAGTTGAGATAGCTCACCACCGACAGGTGGGTTGGCGTTCCGAGCGCCTGGAACATCGCGAAGACCTGGGTTTGCAGGACGAGCTTGCGCGTCTGGGTTGTGGTGCTGGTGGGGTTGTACTGGTCGTCCAGGTACGTGTACGCGATTTTCCGGCCGTTGACTCCACCGTGCGCGTTCACGTACTTGAAGTACGCGTTGGACGCGGGGGCGATCTCCGAGTATCCCGGCGCGGCGGGGCCGGTCAGCGGCTGGGTGCTGCCGATCGTCACCGTGGTTGCGGTCACACCTGGTGCCGAGGCTGTGTTGCCCGTGGAGCTGGCGCTGCCGCAGGCGGCGGACAGCAGCACTGCCGCCCCACCCACGGCGGCCACCGCCCAGGTCCTCGATCTACTGATCTCTGGTCGCATGCGTGTGCTCCTTGTGTATGTGGCTGCCGGTTGCTGAAGTCATTGGGACGGAGTCTCCGGTGCGGCGGGCAGCGGACCCGCGCCGCGGCTCGACGGAAGCGCGCTCTTCACCCCTCGAACGATCGACGCCACCCCTCCGGCCACCCCGCGTGGGAACACGAGGATCGCGACGATGAGGACGATGCCGTAAATGGCGAGGGGCACGTTGTTGGCCACGTTGCTCGAGAGGTTGAGACTGCTGGCAAGACCGCCGGTCCACACCGGTAGGTAGACGAGGATGAACGAGCCGAGCACGGCGCCGCTGAGGCTCCCGAGCCCGCCGATCACGATCGCTGTGAGCAGTGACAGGGACAGGTTGAGCGTGAAGCCGCTCGGCGATGTCACTGACACCCAATATGCGAACAGCGATCCCGCGAGGCCTGCGCATGCGGCACTAACCACGAACGCCAGCACCTGCGTGCGAGCCACATCGACGCCCGACAGGCGCGCGGCAACCTCGTTGTCGCGGACCATCCGAAACCGCCGCCCGGTGGCGCTGCGTACGAGGTTCGCCAGCACGAAGAACGTGAGCAGCGCTGCCGCGAGGGTGATCCACGCCAGCCACTGCTCCGGCGCGAAGCTGGTACCCAGGAACGCTGGAGGCGTGGGGGCCGCAACGCTCAGTCCCTGGTTGCCGCCGAACACGCTCGCGAAATGGGACGGGACCTGGGGAAGCGCGACCGCGAGCGCGAGAGTCGCGCCGGCAAGATACGGCCCTCGAAGCCGCGCTCCCGCGAGCCCGACGATCGCGCCGGCGATTCCCGTGGTCGCGACCGACGCGACGAGCGTGAGGATGAGCGGCAGGCCGGGATAGCGTGTGAGCAACACCGACGTGGTGTACGCGCCGATCATCATCAGGGCGCCGTGCCCGAGCGAGACCTGACCGTTGATACCGGTGAGGACGGTGAGACCCGCGGCCGCGATGGCATAGATCGCGACCTCGGTCACGTTGTAGTTGGTGAAGGAATCGAAGAAGAACGAGGTCAGCACCAGGAGCACGATGGCCAGTCCGAGAAAGCCAACCCCATGGCGCACGAGTGTCGAGCGGCGGAACACGGTGCTCATACCTGGCGCTGACGCCCGAAGCTGAAGAGCCCTTGAGGACGGAGCATCAGCACCACGATCAGGATCGCGAACCCGCCGAGCGGAGCCAGATCGGAGCCGATGTAGCCGCTGACGTAGCTGAGCGCGAGCCCCACACCCACAGCCCCGATGACCGCGCCGACGGGGCTCTCGAGGCCGCCGATGATGGCGCCGGTGAAGCCGAAGACCAGGACCTCATCCATGTTGCTCGGATAGACGTACACGGAGGGTGCGGCCAGCATGCCCGCGAGCGCGCCGAGCAGGGCCGCCAGTCCCCATCCGAGGGTGAGCATCCTGCCGACGCGTATGCCGAGGATGCGCGAGATCTCGGGATTGAACGCGGCGGCGCGCATGCGCAGCCCGAGCGTGGTGCGCTGGAAGATGAGGAAGAGCAGGAGCATCGCTATCAGGACGGCGCCGATGGTGAAGAGATCGAAGGGTGAGATGTCGAGCTCTGTCGTCCCGGCAACCAGGTTGATGTTCGACACAGGCACCGGGAACGACTGCGTCTGGCCGCCGAACAGCATGGGCGCGACGGCCTCGAGCAGGATGAGCACGCCGAGGCTCAGGATCACCGCGTTGAGCGGGGGTCGCGACTCCACCGGGCGCACCAGCACGCGTTCAATGACTGCGCCAAGCACCAACCCCGTGGCCAGCGCAATCACGAACCCGAGCCAGTACGGAGCGCCGTGGCGGATGACGACGAGCGCGATGTACGTCGTGAACATCGCCATCGCGCCCTGCGCGTAGTTGATGATCCGAGTCGCGCGCCAGATCATCACGAGCGCCAGCGCCACCGCGGCGTAGACCATGCCGTTGGTGATCCCGGTGACGGTGTAGATCACGAAGAGGTGCACGGTCAGAAGCCCAGGTACGCATGGCGCAACGCATCGTCGCCCGCGAGACGCCCGGCACTGTCGCGCAGTTCGACCCTCCCCAATGACAGCACGACTGCCCGGTCTGCGACGGACAGCGCGGATCGGGCGTTCTGCTCGATGAGCAGCACGCACAGGTTTCGCTCGGTGACGAGCGCGACCAGCCGCTGCATGATCTGGGCGAGCAGGCCGCCCGCAAGCCCGAGCGACGGCTCATCGAGAAGCAGCACCGCCGGGCGGGCGACCATCGCCCGTCCGATCGAGAGCATCTGTCGCTCTCCCCCGCTGAGGTTCGACGCATGCACGCTGCGACGAACCCGGAGCGGCGGAAAGAGTTCGTACGCCTCCTCGATCGCGACTCGCTGGTCGGCGCGATCGCGGCGCCAGAGGCCACCCAGGCGGAGGTTCTCGTCGACCGTGAGCTCGCTGACGATGCCGTGGCCCTCGGGAACGTGGCCGACCCCAAGACGGGCGATCGCCTCCGGGGACCTGCCCACCAATTGCTGGTCGCCCAGCATCACCGAGCCTTGACGCGGCTTGACAAGGCCCGAGATGGTTCTGACCAGGGTGGTCTTGCCCGCGCCGTTGGCCCCCAGCACCGCGGTGATGCTGCCCTCGGGAACCGACAGCGACACCTTGTCGAGTGCGATGACGCCGCCGTACGCGACCGTCAGGTCACTGATCTCAAGCATGTGCGACCGCCTGCCCGAGGTACGCATTGGCGACATCGGTATTGGCGCGGATGTCTGCCGGCGAGCCCGACGCGATCACCTGCCCGAGGTTGAGCACGGTGATGCTGTCACTGACCGCCATCACCATGTCGACGTGGTGCTCGACGAGCGCGATCGCCATGCGCGTGCGCAACGAGCGCAGGAGGTCGACGAGCTCGTTCACATCCGTTGTGGAGAGGCCGCTGGCGGGTTCGTCGAGGAGAAGGAGCGATGGCCGCGCCATCAGCGCGCGGGCGATGATCACCCGTTTCTGCACACCGTGGGGGAGCGCGCCCGGGAGCGCCGCCGCCCGGTCGGCAACGCCGAGCTCGGTGAGGTTCGCCATCGCCTCCTCGCGGAGAGTCGCGGCGTGGCGGTCGGAGGTGGGCCACGCGAGCAGATCCGCCGCCAATCCAGGGCGCGACGGCGCACCCGCGACCACGTTCTCTAGCACCGTGAGCGCCGGCCACAACCCGAGCCCCTGGAGCGTTCGAGCGATGCCCAGATGTGCAAGCCGCCACGCGGGGACACCGATCAGTGATCGCCCGTTGTACGTGATCGTTCCGGCAACCGGGGCGACGAACCTCGAGACGGCGTTGAACAGCGTGGTCTTACCTGCGCCGTTGGGGCCGATCACCCCGACGATCTGATTGGCGTGCACCGTCAGCGAGACGCCGTCGAGAGCGACGACGCCTTCGAAGCGCACATCGACCCCGGCGACCTCGAGTACCACAGGAGCCGCGTCCGGTGTCTGCGAGGACACCTACGGCGACCCGTTCAACCCCATACGTGCCGCAGGGTACAGCGATCCCGACGCCTCTGCCAGGCTCCTTCAGGGTGATATTTATGCCGAGTGATATTCACGGGGCGATGAGCCCTGGCATCGCCGGTTGGCGTTGGTCCCCTGCCGTCAGCGGATCGCCACCAGGACGCGATTGGCAAGGTGCTGCCACAGCGTTCCCACCTCGACGAATCCGGCGGAGAACAGCGCGGACCGGTGGAACTCGTAGCTGTGGGCCTCGTCGTCGTGGGGATGCGTGTGCCGGCGCCGCTCGCGCTCCGCGACCTCAGCCGCGAGTCCGGGCTCGGCGACGGCGGCCGCCCACCACGCGTCGTAGTCCTCGGCACCGTCGGGGGCATCGGGCCACTCGGGCCGCACCTCACGCGCTCCGGCCGCGATCGCGCGCTGATCGTGGTCGAAGTCGAGCCGGTCGCCGTCGAGGAACACCGCGCCTGGGCGGAGCACCGCTCCGAGCGCGTGGTAGAGGTGGATCAGCTGCTCGAGTCGCAGCCAGTGCAGTGCCGTGGTCGAGACCGCGGCGTCGTACGGACCCGGCGACGGCAGACGGCTCACCCAGTCAGCGCGAAGGTCCGCATCGATGAATTCCAGCTGACGCCCTTCACCGAGGGCGCCGCGGCCGATCGCGAGGAGGACGGGGTCGGCGTCGATGGCGACCACGCTGGCGCCGGGGATGCGGTCAAGGACGCGCGCGCTCAGGGATCCGGGCCCGCACCCGAGGTCGAGCACGCGAGGCTCGGGTCCGGCAAACGCCGCCACGGCGTCGACCATTGCGGTGAAACGTTCCTCGCGGTCCGGAATGTGGCGTTGCTGCTGCGCGTCCCAACGCGCCAGCCAGCTCGCAAAGTCAGTGGCGACGTGCTGCGTGCTCATCTCCCGGCTACCTGTACCACATCAGGGTGACGCCGCCGCAGGCAGCCTGAGCGTGATCGCGGTGCCGTCCGCCGGCGTGCTCGTCGCGGTGACCGAGCCGCCGTGCGCCTCCACGACGTCGCGGACGATCGCGAGTCCGAGCCCCGATCCGGTGGACGAGGGCCCCTTCACAAAACGATCGAAGATGCGCGGGAGCAACTCCGCGGGAATCCCGGTTCCGTCATCGCGGACCGTGAGCAGCACCGAGCCGTCGGCAGCACGTCCCTCGACGCGGATGGTACCGCCGGTGCGTGCGTGGGCCAGCGCGTTGCTGACGAGATTGCCCAGAACTCCGCGGATTCGGCCGGGGTCGGCGTCGATCGGCGGAAGCTCGAGGTCAACCTGCTCGGTGAGCTGCACCCCCGCGGCCCTCGCCTCGGCGCCGAACGAACCGAGGGTCTCGTTGACAAGGACCGCAACATCGATCGGTTCGCGATGCAGCTGCAAGGCGCCGCTCTCCGCCAATGTCAGCGTGCTGAGGTCGTCGACGAGCATCTCCATCGACTCGGTGGCGCTCACGATCGGTGCCATGTGCTCGGCATCAGCCGGATAGATGCCGTCGGTGACGGCCTCCGCCTGACCACGGATTATCGAGAGCGGCGTCCGCAACTCGTGGGCGATATCCGCGAGGACCGATCGCCGGTGGGTCTCCTCAGCTTCGAGACGGCTGGTCATGGCGTTCATGGCACGCGCCAGCGAACGCAGATCCGACGGCCCTCGCACCGGAACCCGGGCGGACAGATCGCCGGCCTCGATGCGGTGTGCTCCCTCGATCAGCGCGCCGACCGGCGCCGCTAGGCGGCGGAGCACCATGATCGCGACGACGATCGCGAGCCCGCCGAGCACGAGCGCGGTGACCGCCACCGCCGTATCGAACGGGGCTGAGCTGACCGCGCCAAACGCGCTGAGCAGCAACCAGACCACGCCAAAGATCCCGCTCAGGACCACGAGCAGCGCCAGGCCGACGAAGCACCCGATGCGCCGAGCGATGCGCCTCCCGTGGCGCCGCCAGTCCGGGTTCCCGGACCACGGCGCTGCTTCGCCCTCCGGCCACCAGCGGTGGGCGGCCGCCACCGCCTCTGCCCCACGGCGGCCCCGACCTCATCCCTGGCCGTCCACGAGGCGGTAGCCGACCCCGAACACGGTCTGGAGATGGCGAGGCGACCGTGGGTCCGGTTCGAGCTTGCGACGAATGTTCTTGACGTGCGCGTCGATGGCACGCTCGTACGACTCGACGGCGACGCCATGCACCGCGTCGAGCAGTTGCGCCCGCGTGAAGACGCGGCCCGGCTGGCGGGCCATGTGCAGCAGCAGCTGAAACTCCGTTGCGGTCAGCGGCACGTCGCGTCCGTCGACCTCCACGTGCATGCGCGGTGCGTCGAGCACGATCGCATCGCCGACGCGGACGACGTCCTCGTGCATCGCGGCGGCCTGGGCCCGGCGCAGGACGGCCCGCACGCGCGCGACGATTTCCCGTGCACTGAAGGGCTTGGTGACGTAGTCATCAGCGCCGAGCTCGAGACCCGCCACCCGGTCGGCCTCCTCAGTTCGCGCGGTGAGCATGATGATGGGCACGTCGCCGGCACGGCGCAGGGCGCGTGCGACATCGAGGCCGTCCATGCGCGGCAGCGTCAGGTCCAGGATCACCAGGTCCGGGCGTCCGCGCGCGAAGACCTGCAATGCATCCTCGCCGTTGCCGGCGGTCACGACATCGAACCCCGCGCGCTCGAGGTAGTCGCGAATCAGGCGCACGATCGCCGGCTCATCGTCGACGATCAGCACTCTGGTCATGGCACCGGCATCGTAGGGCGACGCGGGGCGGCGAGCAGCCGCCGCCCCGTCGATCGTCAGACCGATTGTGGCGCCGCGGTGGTCGCCTCTGGGTCCGTCGTCTTGTGACCGGCGCCGGCGCAAGCGCCGTTCCAGCCCTTGCCGCGGGGGCCGAATCCGGCAGGCCCGAAGCCGCGCCAACCCCGGCGTCGCGGTGTCAGCCCGAGCACTCGAGGCACCACCAGCGCGCCGAGGAAGGTGATGACGGTGAAGCCGGGATCATGCGTGGTGATGCCGACGGCAGTCGCGGCGCCGATTGCCACCAGGCCCCAGGCGGTGCGTCCTACACGGTACATGTCGATTCTCCTTGTGGAG
>CAVWMH010000009.1:0-29506 GCA_963756075.1 Candidatus Dormiibacterota bacterium
CTTGAGGGATTGCCTCCGTTGCTTCCTCCGACTCCGCCGCCGAAGTAAGCGATCCGCCGGCGACGTCTCCAGGAGGCGCTCTACTTGATCACGGTGAATCCGGCTGCGACCTTTCCGTTCCATCGTGCTGAGGCGATAAGTCGAAGGTTGGGCAGACGAGCAATGCAGGAGAGCTTCCACGGGTAGAACGGCGCTGTGATCTCGAGCGCACCGATGAAGAGCGCATCGACGTTCGCGAGTGCGGCCTCGGCTCGTGCCGGGTCAGTGCACGCATTCTGGAGGTCGATGTCCAGCGGGGTATCCAGCGTGTTCCACGCGAAGCCGTTGGGAATCTGTGGAGTCAGGGTGCTCAGAGCCGCCATCCACATACCGGCATCATCGCCCCCGTCACTCATCACGATGGTGCTCTTGGGCAGGACCTCCGACATACGCTGAAGCACGGCGACGTCCGCTGGAGACACGATGGATCGAGTGGCGACCTCATGGTTGTACACATCAAGCTCCGACGCAGCTCCCACCACCAGGCACACCATGGCGACTGCTGCGAGCATCAGTCCCGCTGCGTCCAGCCGCTCGCCCGCGGAACCCAACCAGCGTCGCACGAAGTTCGGCGCCACCAGGCCGCGCGCCAGAGCTATCCAGGCGATGATCACCGCGAGCACCGTGATCGCGATTGCGAGGATCCACGGACGGAGCTGTGCCAAAGGATCGGTCATGCCGAGAGGGTACGTGTAGTAGGGATAGCGCCCAATGAGTTGCGTCCACAGCTTGACCGAGCGGATGCCGAGCCAGCACCAGGACAACCGCCACAACCACAGCTCCGATCGACACCCTGAGCTGCAGCTGCCGAGTCCGGGATAGATACCGCATCACCCTCACGAGCGCGAGAAACCCAGCGCCCAGCACAAGCGGGATCAACCAATACTGCACGCCGACGATGCGATCCGGATCACCCCATGGATACACGAGCCGCCAGAGTTGCTCGAGCTTGTGGAGAAAGAAGTCGTCCAACATCAATACGAGGAGGACGACTTGAGCCGCGAGCACCCAGAGCATGCGACGCTGGATCAGGAGCGCGATCACCCCGACGACGTACAGCGCGACGGTCACCGGACTGATGAGGTCGGTCTGGGCAATCGCCACCAGGAGGTAGTGGAAATGGATCGGCGTCGACGCGGTGGGAAGCACAACCGCCGATGGCTCACTGGCGACCGGAGGAGGGACGTGTGGCATTCGAGTCAGCACTGTCACGAGCGCGGCGCCCGCAAGCACAGCGCCGGCCGCGGCACCGATGCGAAGGAGCGCGAGGCGCGGTGACGCGCGCACCATTCGAACCGCAGTCGCAACCAGGAGCGCACACGCAATCACAATCGCGGTGAACACCTCGAGGCCGTGGATCACCCAGACCGATGCTGTGATAGCGAAAAGCAGCAGGGCATTGTCGCGGGTGAAAACGCCCCTCATGATGCGAATCGTCACCACGATGAAGGGCACAACAAGGGTTGAATCGACCATCTCGGGGAATCGCCCGACGATTGCCTGATCGGAGGGAAAGGCGAGGCCGAGCGCGAAGAACGGGACGACCGCCGCCAGGACTATCGAGCCCGTTGCCTCGAGTGCGAGCAGCGTCAAGGAGAGAGGCAGCAGCAGAATCGTCGCGGCAATGATCGGTCCCATCGAGGACGCCGGCGATGGACCACCGAGCCACGAGACCAGCGCCGACATGGCCTCGAATCCCGGACGCGCGCGCATGAATGCCGTGCCCTCGATCGGTATGGGAATCAACGGAAGCACGTCGTGCGCGCGCGCGATTGCGGTGGCGAGCCCCCCGTGAGTAGCGCTGTCCCAGTCAGGCGGCACCAGCTGGCCGTGCAATGCCCAGGCGAAGACGGACGCGCCCACGACACCGGTGATCAGCGCGGGTACCGGGAGCCACCAGGGGGACGGGACGGCTCGAGCGCGGTCAGCGCGGCGCCACCGGATCACGGCACCGATACCGAGAATTGCAAAGAGCGGCAGCACCGACAGCAGCTCGAATGGGATGTGCACGTCGTGCATCGCCAAGCCGAATACGCCAATGAACCCGGCGGAAAGTCCAGGTGCCATTGCGAGTCGCGCCCACCAGTGCCATTGGGGACCGAGAATCGTTGCCAGGGCAAAGCCGGGGAACAGGGCGGCGATGAGCACGCCGGGAAGCGCTTGCACGAGGTCCTGGAAGGGCATGCCCGAGGGAGCTTAGCGGCCCTCAACGCCTCGGCGTTGGGTCGAAAGCGCGTTGCCGACCCCCGAACCGCATGCTATCCTGCGACCAATTGCGAGATCCTCAGATCCTTGCGAATTCGTCGCGCGCACTCTCAAAACGGAGTCCCTGGGGAGGCTCCCCTTAGCAATCCACGCTTGAGCCCCCATGGCAAGAGAAGATTCCCAAGATTGAGCACCCGTTCGAGAGTTGCCGGTTCGCCGCCCGAGGGTCCCATGCCGACCCTGCGTGAGAGCGCCGGTGGGCGGCGCCACCGCGCCACTGCTGAGCTTGACGGGGACCCCGTCACGCAGGTTGATGGACCGGAGCGCGCCGGGACGGACGACGTACGAGTCGGATGCCCAGGCGACGTTCTGGCCGACGCGCGTTTATCCCCGTATTGCGCCTCAGTCGCAGCGTGTCTCGGTGGGTCGTTGGATTGCCTTCCTCGTGGCTCTCGACGCGTTGGTCGCCGCGGCAGTCGTCGGCGTCGCAACATTGATCCACTCCGGGTCCAGTCCGGCCGACGCAAATAACGGGATACCGTACGTGGCGCTCGCCGCAGTGTTCCCGGTGCTGTGGATCGCGGCGATGCTGGTGAGCGGCTCCTATGATCGTCGCTATCTCGCGGCCGGACCCGAGCAGTATCGACGCGTCGGCAACGCGTCGATATGGGTCCTCGCACTCATCGCGTTCGCCTCGTACGTTCTGCGCGCCAACTTCTCGCGAGGACTGGTGCTCGTCACCATTCCGCTTGCCGCACTCTTGACCCTAGTTGGTCGCTGGGCCGCCCGCAAGGCTCTGCGCGAGCGATTTGGAAGCGGGCTTGCAATTCACCGTCTCGTGGCGGTTGGATCCCCCAAAGGGGCCGAGCTACTGCAGAGCTACATCACACGAAACGCGCATACCGGCTTCGCCGTTGCAGGCATCGTGACCACTGACGCGGCAGAAACCGAGACATCCGTCGATGTCGACGCCATCGTGGATGAGGTTCGCAGGCTCGACGCCGATACGATCGCGTTCGTCGGTACCACGCATTCGGGCGGTGAGGAGCTGCGGCGGATGTCCTGGGCTCTCCAGGGCTCCGGGATTCGGCTGCTCGTGGTCCCGGACCTTGCGGACATCGCGGGTCCGCGCATCGTCATGCATCCTGCCGACGGGTTGCCGCTTCTCGAGATATGCGAACCGGAGCTGAGCGGGGCAGCTCGAGTTGTCAAAGCGGCATTCGATCGTTGCGCGTCACTGCTGCTGATTATTGTGCTGAGCCCGCTGCTGGCAGCCATTGCGATCGCGATCAAGCTCAACGACGGCGGTCCCGTGTTCTTCCGGCAGCGTCGCATTGGAAAGGAAGGCCGCGCATTTCGAATCTGGAAGTTCCGCAGCATGCGGGTCGGCGC
The DNA here is from genome assembly GCA_963756075.1 of Candidatus Dormiibacterota bacterium. Taxonomy (GTDB): domain Bacteria; phylum Chloroflexota; class Dormibacteria; order Aeolococcales; family Aeolococcaceae; genus Palsa-851. Next base: position 3,637 of record CAVWMH010000009.1, read on the forward strand.
TAACCCCGTCCTGCAGGAGATCGAAACTCCCGTGGGCGGAAGTCAGGTGCTTGTGAAGCATCCGTCCGATGATCGGATCACCTCGGTGGGTCGATTTCTGCGCAGGTACTCACTGGACGAACTTCCGCAGCTGTTCAATGTTCTGATCGGTTCCATGTCGCTGGTCGGTCCCCGTCCGCTCGTTCCAGACGAGGTGGACAGCTTTGGCCATGGCTCATTCGCCCGCCTGCTCGTGACGCCGGGAATGACTGGGCTCTGGCAGGTCAGAGGGCGGTCCGGGCTGCCCTGGGAGCAACGCATCCATCTCGATCTCTATTACGTCGAGAACTGGTCGATCTGGCTGGACATCTCACTGCTCTGGAGCACGCTCCGTGCGCTGGCGCACCCGGACGGAGCCTACTGACGTAGAGACTGGTTCGGGATGCGCGACCACGCTGCACGTATGATGGCGCCCGTTGTGGATCTGACCAGCGTGGGGCAGCAACTCGTCGATCGCATCCAGGATCGCACCGCGCGGATTGGCATTGTGGGTCTCGGGTATGTCGGCCTGCCGACCGCCGTCGCCTACGCTCAAGCTGGCTTTCACGTGGTGGGAATCGACAACGACGCCAGCCGCTGCGAGGCGGTGAACCGGGGCCGGAGCTACATCGAAGACCTTCCCTCGTCGGAACTGCAGAGTGTTCTCGAGCAGGGCTTGCTCAGCGCAGTCGTCGACTGTGCGTGATGCAGGGGATCTGGATGTCGTGGACATCTGCGTGCACACGCCGCTCGGCGAGACCAACGAGCCCGATACCTCGGCAATCGAAGCGGTCGGGCGAGGCGCTGAGCGAGTGTCAGCGGCCAGGGCAGCTCGTGGTCTTGACGAGCACCAGCTACCCGGGCACAACCGAAGAGGTGCTGCGCCCTCTTCTCGAGCGCTCGGGACTGGTGGTCGGCGAGGATGTGTTCCTGGCTTTCGCACCGGAACGGATCGACCCGGGAAATCGTCACTTACACGCTGCGCACGACGCCGAAGGTTGTTGGCGGCGTCGACTGTACTTCAACCGAGATCGCGTCACTGGCGCTATCGACGATCGTCGACACGATCGTCCCGGTTAGTGATGCGACCACCGCGGAGATGGTGAAGGTCCTCGAGAACACTTTTCGTATGGTGAATATCGCGTTCGCCAACGAGGTGGCCATGATCTGCAGGCGTCTCGGCGTGGACGTGTGGGAAGTGATTGAGAGTGCCGCCACAAAGCCGTACGGATACATGCCCTTCTATCCGGGCCCCGGAGTGGGCGGCCACTGTATCCCGGTCGACCCCTCGTACCTCGAATGGAAGATGCGCAACCTCGAGTTTCGCACTCGATTCATCGATCTCGGGCAATGACATCAACCGCAGCATGCCGGAGTATGTCGTGCAGCGAGCGACGGAGATCCTGAACGAGGTCGAGCGCAGTGTGCGTGGCTCGCAGATTGTCCTTATCGGTGCCTCGTATAAACCAGATATCTCCGACGTACGTGAGTTGCCGGCCATCGCGGTTATCGAGAAGCTGGTGCAGCGTGGAGCCTTGGTGCGCTACGTTGACCCGCACGTGCCGTCACTCGTCCTTCATGGTGGCGTTGCGATCCCGCGGGTGCAGCTCACAGGACAAGAGATGCGGACCGCCGATCTTGTCGTGATCACTACGAAGCACAGTTCGATCGACTGGCGCCTGGTGAGGGAACACGCCCGGCTGGTGCTCGATACCCGCGGCGTGCGCGGCAGTCCGGAACGCGCAGGCTGGCACACCCTCTGAGGGTTGGATTAACGGCATCGGGCGAGCTCGTCAGCATCGAGGTTGCCGGTCGGCCTGTCCGACTGCTTCCGGGCATGACGGCGCACCTCTTAAGCGATCGCACCGCTGCATCGAGGGTCGACGCATTTGTCACCGCGTCGCCCGATCACACCGTCTACCATCGAGCACCGTACATCGACTTCGCGAAGCGGCAGAATGGTGCGGCCGACGTGGTCTTGCTGGCGACGAATGGGCAGCCGCAGGTGGCGATACCGTTTCACCCTCTTCGCGGACGCGTGACCACGGGGTATGCCGGGGTGTGCCTGCCGCCAACCACAACCGAGACCGCGCTGCGGCGCGCAGTCCGCTGCCTCGTGGATTTTGCTCGAGCCAACCCGCGCCTGCGCCTTCTGTCCATCCAGTCTGCGCAGGCTCCTGCGGCGGATGATCATAGACGTCAGGGCTTTCTGGCGTCCATCATTGACTCACTCGACGCTCGGCGCCAACAGTTGTACACGCGGCTGCTGCGCATGCCGGCAATGCCGGCGAGTGATCGGCTGAACCACACTGAACGCGTCCATGGAGCGCACCAGTTGCTCGTGCGCGGCTATGACGGTGATCTCCGCAACCAGATCCGCCAAGCCTCGCGCCGCCAGGTGACGGCTCGAGTTGTCACCCCTCAGAACAACGCCGAAGCACGTGACGTCTACGCCACGTACCTGCCCATCCATCAGGCGTCCTGGCGGCGCACCGGCCTCGCACCGCACGGCATCGACTACCTCCTGGGTCTCGACTCCGCCGTCCGTGACGGAGGCGGAAGTGATGTCGTGGTGCTTGCGTACAGCGGCCAGGGACAGGCCGTAGCCGCTGTCACATGTCATGTCTACGGGGACCGCGCCATCTACTGGAGTGGCTGCAGCCTCGAAGAGGCGCTGCCCCTTCGCGCAAATCCGTTTTGCCTCGACCTGGCGATCCTGGCGACGCAGGAGATGGGCGCCAACACCTTCGAACTCGGGCGCTACGACGCGCGCGAACGAGACGCCAAGGAGTTGTCAGTGACTCGATACAAGGCGCAGTTCGGGGGAGATGTTCAGCCGGTGGTCAATTTCGAGTTGGGCGCTCCTCGAATTGATGCGCGCAACGCAGGGCGCGCCGCTCGCGACCGTGTGCGCAGTTGGAAGCGGCTCCTCGCTCCTGCTGCGAGACGTGTGAGCTAGCTGGCTCGTGTCAGACAACCCCGTCCGCGCCCTTCACGATAGCGTTGCTCGGAGCGACGATCCCGTGGTCGCCAGCACGCGGCCCGCCAGCACGACATCGACAGAGATGCGCCGGATGGTGGAGGACGTCATCGCAAAGCTCACGCCGGATGGCATGACCGTGATTGACATCGGCTGCGGCACTGGGGTACTGGGCGTGCCAATTGCCAGACGTGCCGCGCGCTATGCGGGAGTGGATATATCGCCCGAGGCTGTCGCCGTCCTCAGCGAACTTCTTCCCGCTTCCGAAATTCGCTGCGCTGACGTAACTCGCGACGATCTAACCGATCTCGGAAGGTTCGATCGGGTTCTGTCGTACGCCGTTCTGCACTACGTTGCGAGCGAAGCGGAAGGAGAGAGATTCGTCCGTAATGCACTCGAATTCCTCGCCCCTGGCGGTCACGCGTTGCTCGGCAACATTCCCCTTCCGAGCGCGGATCTCCCGCACACCCTGCCCCAACGTGCAGCCGGCTTGGTGTGGAGCGCTCGCCGCCGAATCCAGCATCGTCCAAGCCGAACGGTCGTCGGAGGTATTCCGGCCGGCTACTGTCTCCCGCTGACACGTGGGCTGATTGAAAGCTGGTTGCAGCGCATTCCCGATGTTCGTTGGCGGTGGGTCGCGCCGCGAGTGGGCGTACCGCTGCAGCGACGGCGGGCAGATCTCCTCATAGAGAAGGACTAGCCAGCCCGGTTACGAGAGGCCATCCTTCGACGTCGCGCGGCCAGAACTCACGAGCCTTTACAGGCGTGGCCACGACTCGAGCGTTCGGCGGAGGCCATCGGCGAGGCCGACGCTCGCAGTCCATCCGAGCAATTCGGTGGCTCGGTCTGACGAAGGCACACGCCGACGCGTGTCCTCGAAACCCGGTCCGAAGTGCGCCTCGTACGATTCGAAGACGATCCGTGAGCTGCTGCCGGAGGCTTCCACAACCATGCGCGCGAGGTCCGCAATGGACGTCTCCGTCGCGCGATTGCCGATGTTGATCACCTGCCCCTCAGCGGCGGCGGTTTCCATCGCGAGCATCGTGCCGGTGACGCAGTCGTCGATGTAGGTGAAGCAGCGAGCCTGCTTGCCGTCGCCGTAGACGGTCAAGGCCACACCAGTTGTCGCTTGACGCAGGAAGTTGGCCATCACACTGGCGTATCCGCCTGGATCCATGCGCGGACCGTAGATGTTGAAGTACCGGACGATGGCAGTTCGAAGACCCCGCGTGGCGTACGCGAGGGCAAGATGCTCATCGAGCGCCTTGGCTGTGGCGTACGACCATCGCTGCGCAACGGTGGAACCCAGAGTGCGATCATCGTCCTCGTGCATCGGAATACGATCCGTCTTGCCATAGACCTCGCTGGAGCTGGCGACAACGACCTTGCACCCGTGGCGCGCACACGATGCGAGGACGTTCTCGGTTCCCCGGCTGTTGACGAGCATCGATCCGAGCGGGTCGGCGAGGATGTGGGTCACTCCCACGGCGGCAGCGAGATGGAACACGCGGTCATGGGTTTCGACCAGATTGTCGACAGCATCCTCATCGAGGATGGTGCCTTCGACCAGACGAACCGTGTCGACGTGCGCATGTTGCGCGAGGTTGCTGCGGCTCCCGGTGGAGAGATCGTCGAAGACGGTCACCGCATCACCGTGGTCGACCAGGCAGTCGACGAGATGGCTGCCGATGAACCCAGCGCCACCGGTTACCAACGTCTTCATGCGATGGCACCATAGCAGCAGCGATGACAGCCAAAAACTCGGACAACCTGCCCTTCGTCAGCGTCATCGTCCCGGTCTTCAACGAGGAGCGGTACATCCAGGCATGCCTCGACTCCGTGCTCGAGCAGGACTACCCTGAGGATCACTACGAGGTCATCGTCGCCGATGGAGGCTCGACAGATGGCACCCGGGCGATCGTGGAGTCAACGGCGGCGCTCCACCCCTCGGTGCGTTTGATCGACAACCCTGGACGCACCCAGGCACACGGCCTCAACCTCGGCATCCTCGCCAGCCGAGGCGAGTACATCGCGCGCCAGGACGGCCACGCCGAGTGGTCGGCTCACCATCTCCGCAGGTCGATCGACCTGCTCCTCGAAACCGGCGCCGACAATGTCGGGGGTCGGGTGGACGGAGAGGGATCGACCACGACGGGGCGCGCGATCGCATGCGCAATGCGCTCACCCTTCGGCGTCGGCGGTGCGCGTTACCGCTACTCCAACCGTTTGGAAGACCTCCCGACGGTGTTCCCGGGCACGTTCCGCCGAAGTGCATTCGAGCGGGTTGGTCTCTACGACGAGGCGTACCCTCCGCACGAGGACTATGAGCTGAACCATCGAATCCGCGAAACGGGTGGCCGGGTCCTGTTCAGTCCCGACATCCCAACGCGATACCACGTTCGCGAATCGATACGGGCGCTTGGTCGTCAATACTTCCGCTACGGGCGCTCCAAAGTCCGAGTGGCGCGGGCCAGCCCCGGCGTGATCCGTCCGTACCACCTTGCGGCGCCGGCCTTTGTGGGGCTGGTACCAGCGATGGGACTGCTCGCCAGAACCAGGCGCGGGCGCCCGATAGCGGCGTTGGGGGCGACCCTGTACACGGCGGCCTGCCTCGTGGCTGGAGTCAAGGCGAGCGCCGGAGAGCGCCTCTCTGTTCGAGTGCGTGTCCCGGCGATCTTTGTGGTCCTGCATGTCGCGTGGGGCGCCGGCTTCTGGGTCGGGATTGGCGAGGCGGCGCTGGGCGTCGAGACCGGTGGTGGGTCACCCCCGGCGCTCCCACACACTCCCAGCGCTTGAACACGCAGCCGGCGCCACTTCAGGGCAAGATCGAGAGCCACTGGTCGGCCTTCGACGCCGACGGTATCCAGCGGCTCCTGGCAGCGGAAGATCGACACTTCTGGTTCCGCGCCCGGAACGAGACGATCGCGGCACTCGTATCGCGCACATTCGATGGGCTCCCCAAGGGCTTCCGTGTCCTGGAGGTCGGGTGCGGGAGTGGAAACGTCCTTCGGGTGCTGCAGCGGGTGGCCGCCGGGCGTGGCAGCGTCGAGGGACTCGAACTCAGCCGCGAGGCAGCGGAGACCGCGCGGCGTCGCACGGGCCTGAGGGTGACCACCGGGTATCTTGCGGACCTCGACCCAACCGCGTCGTTCGACGTCATCGTCGCTTTCGATGTTCTCGAGCACATCGCTGATGAACGAGACGTGCTGCGCCAGATGACAGAACGGCTCCGGCCACACGGGCGTCTGATCCTCACCGTACCGGCGCATCCAAGCCTGTGGAGTCCCTTTGATGTCGCCTCAGGACATGAGCGGCGCTACACCCCTCGGACGCTGACTCGGGCGCTGCGAGTCGCTGGGTTCGATATCGAATACACCACGTACTTCATGAGCCTTCTCTTCCCGGTGATGTGGCTGCGCCGGCGCCTGCTGAACAGCGAGGACCATGACATGGGCGCGATCCTCGATTCCGAGTTCCGCATCGTTCCCGGACTCAATCAACTCGCGTATCAGGTGCTCCGCCAGGAGGCTCGTATCGTCAGGGCTCGTCGCCACTTGCCCATGGGCACGTCCCTCGCCGCTATCGCGACGCCTACGAGGGCGCGGGTCGCCCCGACGGGAAGCGCTCCCTGAATTCCTCCGAGAGGCAGGAGAGGAGATGGAGCCCCTCAAACCGTCCGGCCCGGAATATGTGGTCGCGGAGCAGGATGTCGCGCTGGAATCCCGCGGCCTCGTGCAAGCGAATCACTTCCGAATTGCTCTCGGGAACGTGGGCGATCACCTTGTGCAGTCCAAGGTGGTTGAAGCAGTAGTCCAGCACCAGGATTTCAGCATCCTTGGCAATACCGCGCCCGCGATATTCCAGCTCGCCGATGAAAATCGGTCCGAACTCGCAGCGCCGGTTCCGCCAGTCGAGATCCATGATCCCGACGGTGCCCACGGGAACCGGGTTCCCTTCCGGTGCCACCATCTTCTTGTAGCTCGGCGGCGCCGTGCCGCGAGCGTTGATGAGCCAGAGGCGTCTCCGAGCGTGCGGCGTCAGGGTTGCGAGAAACGCCGTCTGCTGCGTGGTGCTCAGCGGCTCGTACTCGATGAAGCCGCGATACACCTCAGGAAGATTCCTCCATCGGACGATTGCGGGGACGTCTTCCGGTTCGATCGCGCTCAGGACAACTCGCTCGGTCTCCATCATGGGCTTCACGCTACGCGGCGAACTTGACCACGGATTCGATCACGGTTTCGACATCACCCTCAGCCATGTTGGTGTAGAAGGGGAGGCGGATCAATCGCTCGCTGATCTCCTCGGTTACCGGGCAGTCCGCGAAGGGTTGGACGCGCTCACCAAACGGCGAGCGATGCAGCGGCTGATAGTGAAAGACGGCAAGAATGCCTGCCGCTCGCAGATGGTCGATCAGCGCATCTCGCGCCGTCGGTGTCGGCATGATCATGTGAAAGAGATGGTATGGCGTCTGGCAATGGTCGGGCACGAACGGCATCTGGACACTGTTCGTACGTGACCAGTCTGCGAGGCCCGCGGCATAGTGGTTCCAGACCGTGCTCCGGCGCTCCCAGACCCATTCGCGATCCTCGAGCTGAGCGAGGAGGATCGCCGCCAGCAGGTCGGACGGAAGGAAGCTTGAACCAACATCGACCCAGGTGTACTTGTCCACGAGGCCGCGAAAGAAGTTGCGCCGGTTGGTCCCCTTTTCCCGGATGATCTCAGCGCGATCAACATACTTCTGGTCGTTGATGACGATGGCACCACCCTCCCCGCAGGAGAAGTTCTTGGTCTCGTGAAAGCTCTGTGCGGCCATGACCCCGAAGGTGCCGAGGGCCTTGCCTCGATAGGTACCGAAGAGCCCGTGCGCATTGTCCTCCACGACGTCGATGCCATGTCTGCCGGATATGTCCAGGATGTTGTTCATCTCGCACCCGACACCGCCGTAATGCACCGGGACGATCGCGCGGGTCCGGGGGGTGATCAGTGCTTCGAGCTTGCTTTCGTCAAGGTTGAGCGTGTCGCTGCGAATGTCGATGAATACCGGCGTAGCACCACGGAGCACAAACGCGTTGACGGTCGACGAAAACGTGAACGATGGAACGATGATCTCATCGCCGGGGCCGACGTCAAGCAGCAGCGCGATCAGCTCGAGAGCGTGCGTGCCGGAGGTTGTCAGCAGGATGGTCGCGCCTCCGAGGAGATCGCTCAGCAGGTCCTGGCAGCGCCGTGTGAAGTCGCCGTCACCTGAGAGGTGACCGCTGTGCAGCGCCTGCGCGGCATAGTCGTCGACCAGGCGCGTATGGGTGGGACGGTTGAAGGGAATCCTCAGTGGGGGCGGGGTCACAGTACGACGTCCTCGCGGTGTGCCGGGATGCGTTTCACGCCGACGTCAAGGATGTCCCGCGCGCTCCTCGAGATCGGTGGCGTGTTCGAATCCTTCACGAAATCGCGTCGGAATTGTTCGTCCTCTCTGCAATCACGTAGGTGGGACGCTCCAGGAGGCGAAGGTGCATCCGCGCCACGTACTCGCCGAGTATGCCCAGGATGAGGAGTTGCACGCCCGCGAAGATTGCAATGATTGACGCAAGGAAAGGGAAGCCCGGGACGGCGTTTCCGGCAACCAGATTGCGCACCACGACGACAAGAAAGATCACGACACCGAAGATGGTGAACACGAACCCTATCAAGCTCGCCAGACGCAGTGGCCTCGTCGTGAAGCCGGTCATCATGTTCAGGGCATGGTGCAGCAGCCGTCCGACCGTGTAGTTCGACCGGCCCTCCGATCTGGGCTCGTGCTTGACTCGGACTGCCGCGAAGCGCGTCGTCGCCCACGTGAGCAGAACGTCGATGGAGATGTCGGGGCTCTGGTAACGCTCGAACGCGGACCGAAGATCGGTACGGAAGAGGCGAAACGCGCTCACGCTTCGAGCGGCGGCCGCTCCCATGGCCTCCTGAAGGGCATATTTGGTGATGCGTGAGGCGATGGATCTCCACAGGCTGTGCTGCTCCGATGCCGGGGTCCCGTAGACCACATCGACATCGTCGCTGAGGCGCTCCATCAGGTGAGCGATTTCCTCGGGAGGGTTCTGCAGGTCGTCGTCGAGGGTGACGATGTATCGGTATCTGGCATCACGAATGCCCACCAAAAGCGCGTTGTGCTGGCCGAAGTTCCGCATCAGCCGGATGCCCCTGATCCGCCGGTCCGCCGAGGCGGCCGCGGCGACCACCGCCCAGCTTCCGTCGGGGCTCCCGTCGTCGACCAGGATGATCTCATGGGGTAGCTCAAGCGCCTCGAGCGCGGTGGTGAGGCGCGGAATGAGCTTCGGGAGGCTCAGCTCCGATCGATGCACCGGAATGACGGCTGAGATCCCGGCAGGCAGAGAGTTCGCACGGTCCACTCGACGCAATGTAGCGTCAAATCGCTGGCGGCGGCGGAGTTGTGCCGCTTTCGAGGGACCGTGCTAGTCAACCGCCACCACAGTCGCGTCGCTGTTGCTGAAGACGACGCGGCCGAGTTGGAGGACCGAAGGATCATTTGGCCCGAGGTGATGATCGAGCAGCAGAAATCGAACCGCGTATTGCCCGGTCATGATTCGGAGGGCCGCCACGTCGGCGTGAGTGAAGACCGCGTCATTCACTGCTTGCCGGAAAGCGAAGGTCGAAGCCGCGGGACTTGCGACTCCCGGGGTGATGCCGTACCGGATCGGATCGTAGGCCTCGATGAACGCCTGCCGTTCGGAGAAAGCCGTGTAGTAGAAGTACTTCCCGTCGGTAGCAGCCGGATCGAGCCAGTGATTGTTCACCGCGAACACGGTGTTCGGAGACGAGTGATCGCGGATCCAGTGAAGAGCGCTCAACATCCCCTGGGTCACTTCGGTTGGCGCCGACGTGAGCGGGACCCCGGCGAGCACGTCGCGAACCATCGGAGAGACCAGGATCGGTGTCGTGAGCGAGGTCACAGCCAGGATGGGGATCAGAATCAGCGCGATGACACCCGCCGCAGAACGGTGACGGGCTCGCCGGATCAGCGCCCATACGACCACAAACATCACGGCGCCGGCGGCGATCGCGGCATAGCGGGCGATCACGGCGTCCGGGATTCTCGACCCCGTGTGACGTGATCTTGACGACCACGATCAGCAGGGCAACGCAGCCGGCGAACGCGGCCAGGGCCGAACCGCGAGAGCAAGGAAGTGCACGCCCGACGTCGAGCCATGCCCGGCGAAACCCCTCAGCGGCGACGATGCTCCCCGCGACGTATCCGGTGTCCTGAAAATACAGCTCGCCTCCCGAGCTCTGGTGCACGCCGAGGGCGAGCAGCACTCCGCCGACGTACATGCAAAAAGGCAGCGCGAAGGTGGCAAGCTCGCGACGGTGCTCGCGTCTGAGCAGATACAGCATTCCGGCAAGGGGAAGCATCATGCCCGCCAGGCCGGCCGCATACGCGAACGGCAGCACAACATCTCGGATCTCGGCGTGGCGAATGAGATTTGCAAAGATGACCGGCGGTGTGACCGCGAGCCAGGCGAGGGGTTCCACCTTGGTGTCCGGGGCACCCCCTCCGTAGATCACGAGGTATGTGACGATGAAGACCACCACTCCCGCGACACTTGCCGCAACTATCGGGATCGATATCGACCGGTTGACGAGGGCGCGTAGCACCACAAACAGCACCGTTCCCACGATGATCACCGGGAGGACGGTTGCTTTGGATCCCGATGCGCCGATCATCAGCAGCACGATCAGCCCCCACCAGCTCCAGGCTTGTCGCGTAGTGGTCGTGTCCCCGCGGAGCCGCTCGGTGAGCAGGTAGAGGATCGCCAGCAGGAACATCAGGCCGAACGGGAATGTCCAGCTGTCCCAGAGGTGAACAAGGACGTTGTCGCCGAACGCGGGTCCGTTGGCGTCCGTGGTGAGGTCGAGGGGCCCGAGGAGAAATACCACCGCGATCGCGGTGACGCCGGTCCAAGACGAGCGCCCGATGGTGCGCCCCACAGCGAGAAGCTGGCATGCCACAACGACGATCGTCGGCACGTAGGCGAGCCTCAGGGCGATCGTCGGGACGGGTAGGCCGGTCACCTGCGCAGCAGCGGCGATATGAAAGAGCACGAACCACTCGTAATGCAACGGGGTGCCGTACAAGCCGGGGCTTGTCGGCGGCCAGTGATTCATGACCTGGTGGATGAGTCCAATGAAGTATGGAAAGTCGAGGTATTCGGCCGGCACACTGTTGCCAGGAAGCGGCGCCTGGGGAATCAGCATGAGGGTGAGGTAGAGCAGCCCCAACGAAATGACCACGGCCGTCGCCCACGCGGCAGCGATGGAAATGCCGGGCTCGTCAGCCGCCTGCTGCAAAGAGCGCCATCGGCGTCGTATCAGCAATGCAGAGAGGAGAATGACGATCAAGGGATAGAGGACAAAGAGACTGCGGTGTCCGGTTGCGGCGGATGCTGAGAAGGCCAGGATCTCGAGTGTCTGTCCGAGCGGCCACCCGAGTGCGATCGTGACCAGGAGTCCGCATCGCTTCCCGCGCAGGGCCCACAACATCGCCATACCGGGAAGCGCCACAAATGCGATGTCGTACCCGAGGAAACGGATGATGTCGAGGAGGCCGACGCCGAAGATGAGCCAGGTCGCCACGACTGCCGCGGCAACCAGCAGTGCGGGTCCCAACCATCGCGGGAGTGTCATCGATCCTTCAGGTTGCGACTGCCGAACCGGCATCGGCGGCGCCCGGAGGGGCGATCGGCGCAATTCCCTCGAGGATCCCGGTCACAACTCGGTCCATCACGAGGTCCAGTCCTGGATCGAGATCTTTCGGTGAATCGACCTGGATGCGCGGCCTGCTCCGTCCCTCCTCGTGGACGGCCGCCAGGACATGGTGAAATCTGAAGAAGAACAGCACGGCGTACCGGCGTGCGAGTTCGCGAATGCGGTCGCGCTCGTTGCTATCCGGTGGAGAATCGAGGATTGCGTTCACTGCTGCCCAGCACGAGTCGGCGGTATCAACGTCGACTGTGAATCCCCGACCGCGAAAGTGAGTCTCCGCCGCGAGGACAACCGGGACGCCTTGCGCCGCCAGCTCGAGGCCGACAGTCGATGTGTACACGAGCCCAACGGTGGCGATGTCCATGAGCACATACGAGCTGATAGGGTCGCCCGCATCGATGACACGGACATTCGGCGGGAGGACCGGCATGTTCGCCGCGATGTGCTCCGCCATCCCCTCGCGCGTGGGGTGGTTCCGAAGCTTTACCTCGGCGGGGTGGATTCGTATCACGAGGTCGGCCTCGGGGCGACCCGCAGCCCACCGAATGGCCTCAACAACCCAGGCGCCCATGGAGGGAAATGCGATGTCCATCCCGATCACTGCGCTGTCCCACAGGATGTTGCAGAACATGACGACAAGCGGACGTCCGGGATGCAGGTCCAGATCGAGGCGAATCCGATCCAGGTCCTCGATGCTCTCGAGCCAGAAGTTGTCCAGCGAGCCGCCGCCTCGCCTCCGTTCGGTGAGGTAGGAGTCGATCGCCTCAGTCTCGTGGTGAGTCATAGGCGTATCCCGCGCTGCGTGCCACGAGTCCTCGGGGACGCGCAGCCCAGGCGCGGGAGCGCCGGGCGTCAAGACGATGCTGTCGTGAATGTATCCCTTCTCGTAGGTGCCGAACGGGATGCCACGCTCGTCGGCAATCGCGCACATGATGCTTTCCGCGAAGAACGTCCCATTCAGCATGAAAAGACGTTGTGCGCCGGTCCGATCGAGAATCGTGCGCAGCCCTCGTGCGACCACGATGCCGCTGACAATGAAGGAGCGGTACGTCTCGATCGTCTCCGGGTTGTCGGACAGCGTGCCACGCGAGAGGAACCATGCGACCGAGACTCGCACCAACTGCCCGATTGGCAGCCCCTGGTCGATGTACGCCTCGCATTCGGCGATTGACGTCAAGCCTTTGACCCGCGTGCGCGCGATCCGCACATTTGCGCGGACATCGAGGACATCGCGGAGCGCGAGGCTCTCGAATCCCGCTGCGCGGATGGACCCGGACGCGTACTCGCGGCACGAGTGGCAGGGCATCGGCGGCGCCGCGTTGACGGGCATGACGTCGCAAATCGGGAGGCGGCCGCCGCAGTAAGCAAAGATCGGTGCTCCCCCGCGCCGCAGAACGGCGTGCGCGAGCACTGTTTCGATGGCGAGATGCGTCGACCAGCCCCTCCAGCTCATGAACAGGACGCGCTCCGCACCGGGCGCAGGTGGTGTCGCGGTGGCCGCGATCCGGCGGAGCGCCGCCCATTCCGGGGGGTCGAATGGTTTGGGGAGGCCGGCCAACCCTATCGTCTCCCGACCGACACCCCAAGCTTCCCGCATCACGCGCTTCCATCGAGGATGGTCCCATGCCCAGTCCAGTACCCGGCCCCGTGGCGAGGTGGGCCCTGTCGTGTGCTCGCTCACGTGCCGTCCGTCACACGGGGGAAACTATCATCTGAGCGCATGTCAGCTGAAGGTGACCACGTCACGGCCGCCCCTGCCGGGAAGCGCGACTCCGCAGCGTGACCGCCCGGATCTACGGCAACCCGGAGTTCCATATCGGCGACCGCGCCGTGGGACCTGGCCACCCATGCTATGTGATCGCCGAGGCAGGGTCGAATCACAATCGCGACCTCGCGACCGCGTTGCGCCTCATCGAGGTGGCGGCAGAGGCCGGCGCCGACGCGGTGAAGTTTCAGACATACACGGCTGAAGGCCTCTACTCGCGTCTGACCCCGGACATGACCTATCTCAAGGAGTTGGGCCTGGTCCGCGACCGCGAATCGGTATGGGAGCTCATCAAACGCGTCGAGATCCCGTGGGAGTGGCATCAGGACCTCGCTGACCACGCTACGGCGGTGGGTATCACATTCCTCTCGACGCCCTTTGAGGAGGCGGCCGTCGATCTGCTCGACAAGATCGGCATTCCTGCATTCAAGATCGCCTCGTATGAGGTGAACCACCTGCCCCTGATTGCGCATGCGGCGCGCACGGGTAAGCCTCTGCTGATCTCGACGGGCATGGCTTCACTCGGCGACATCGAGCGGGCGCTCGACACCGCCGCAGCGGCAGGCGCGACGGACATCATGGTCATGCACTGCGCCGTGAACTACCCCCCGAGGTTCGAGGATCTCAACCTCAGAGCGATCGGCACGCTCCGAAGCGCATTCCAGATTCCCGTCGGCTGGTCCGACCACACCCTGGGACACTCAGCCGATGTGGTTGCGGTGGCGCTGGGAGCTTGCGCCGTCGAGAAGCACTACACGTTGAGCCGTGACCAGGCGGGCCCCGATCACCCGTTCGCACTCGAGCCCGGCGAGCTCGCGGCGATGGTGCAGGCGATTCGCGAGACCGAAGCGGCGCTTGGGTCGAGCGTGAAGCGAGTGACCGACTCTGAAGCCGAGATGTTCCGGCTCGGCCGGAGAAGCGTCGTCGTGGCGCACGACATCAGCGCCGGCCGAACCCTCAGCCGTGACGACCTCGCCGTGAAACGGCCCGGCTTCGGCATCCCGGTCCACGCCATCGACGAGGTCGTCGGGCGGCATGTGGCGCGCGACATGGTGCGCGATGAGGTGTTGCAGTGGGATGACCTCGTCCGGTGAGAGCCATTCGATCCACTCCTCGGGTCACGCTGCGCCGCGTCCGATCCGACGATGCCGACATGATCCGGGAGTGGCGGAACGATCCGGACGCCGTTCGGTTCAGCGCGACGGGGCGGCCGGTCACGCCCACCGAGCACGCCGAGTGGTTCGCGCGTCAACTCCAGGCTCCCGCGCCGTTGTTCTGGATCGCTGAGCAGTTGGGCGACCCTGTCGGACAGGTCCGTGTTGATGTGACCGGGACGGTGGGGACCGTGTCGATCGCGGTGGCCCGTGGGCAGAGAGGACGCGGGATCGGCTCCTCGATACTGCGAGCCATGCTCTCCGAGATCGATCAGCAACGGGCGGTGAGCACCCTGATCGCATTCGCTCACCCGGACAACGTCGCATCGGTGCGGGCGTTTGAGAGCGCCGGGTTCCGGCGCGAACAGCAGCCCCATGCCGGTCTCGTGAAGCTGACGTGGCCCTGAGCGGAGCCCCGCCGGTCTCGAAACGGGAGTACTGGGCGAGCAAGGTTCGGGAGCACGTGGACGGCGAGGGCCACGTGTTCCGATACGTGCCCGTGCGCCACGAGGGATCTCGGGGATTGGTGATCCATTTCAGCGCTTTCTTCGGCGAGTGGGGCGACCAGCCGCGTCACCGCGAGGCGTTCCAGGGCCACTTTCATCGCCTCGGCATGCTTGGTGACGTTACCGAGCACGACTGGCTGTTTCTCTGCGATGAGTACGGGCCCGACAGGAATGGCACCTACTACACGGGCGAAGCAGGAGATCTCTTTGTGGAGCGAGCGATTCGTGACCTCATCACCATCGAGATGAAGGCGTTCGATCGCCCGGCTCAGACCGTGGTCACCATGGGTTCATCGATGGGAGCCACCGCTGCGCTCAAGTTCGGTCTCATGCTCAGGGTGAAGGGCATCGTTGCGATCAGCCCGCACATCGACCTCGACATCTGCGCGGAACGCCAGGGCCGGTGGCGCCACGTCGCCGCTATCTGTCCCGACGGCGATCCCCTGGCGCCGCACAACTACAAGTACACGCGGCAGGTTCGTGGGCTGATCGAGGGTTGGTCAGAAACGGAATTGCCGCCGCGGTTGTTCGTCCAGGCCTGCCGCGACGACGACGGTGTCTTCGTCGAGCAGGTCGAGCCCCTGTGCGCGGCGTGGCGCGCTGCGGGTGGCCCGGTGACCCTCGATGCGCGGCGGCGCGGCGGTCACACCAGCGACCATGCCACTCGTCCGCTGCTCCTGGATGTGGTGAGCCGGCTCCTCGACGGCGGACCGATCAACGTCGCGCGATATCGGCGGGATCGCAACTATCGAGGCCCCAGCTCTGCGTCGATCGCCCGGCGAGATATCCGCCGGCTCGCCGGTCGATTTCTGCGTTTTGTACGGTTGCGACCTCGACCCGTCGGCGCCGAAGACCACCCGGGCGGATAGAATCGGCCAGCCTCCGCCACTCAGTCGAGGACTCCATGCTGATCCAGGGATTCGATCCGCGCTACATCAAGATGTGCTACTTCGCCACTCTCGGCGAGTTGGGGTACCGCACCCGCGTCTCCCTGGCGAACGGCACGACAGCATCGAGTCCGCTGGTCGACGATCTCCATGTGTCGTTCGAGGCGTTCAACACCGATGGCAGAAGGCTTGGGACAGTCGATCCGTTTGAAGTGATCCCGCCCGGGGGCTTCACGGTTGTCGAGGTCGAGGACCACGTCGGCCAGGGCCGGGCGATCGACAACGGTGGCGCCGACATCCTGGGCATCTTCCACATGACACCGGGACGGTTCGCCGGTCAGCGCGGTATCGACATCGAGTTGAGCCGGATCTTCGAGCACGTCTCCGTTTCCGACGAATACATCGAGTACCACTCCAAGGCCTGGTCGGTGGCCGCAGGACTGGCCTATCAGTCCATACCGATGAACGACCCGCGCTTCGGGGGGACACGGAGCACGTTGATGCAGTCGCCGAAGTTGCTGGTTGACGGCGACAACGACACGCATCTCATCTTCCTCAACATCTCGACATCGCCTGAGTACGACCTCGAGATCTCGTTCGATCTCGCATTCATCGCTGCCGACGGCAGCCGCCTGGCCAACCACAACGTCCGCGTGCCCGCGTTTGGGTTCCGGCGCGTCAGCTCTCGTGACGTCCTGCGCGCTGCGGGCGTCTTCGATCGCTTTGTCGAACTTGGTGGCAACGGTCTCGTCGTAGGCTTCTCCGACCGAGGGAGCGTCGTTCCACTTTCGATCACGCGCAATGACCGCTCCAAGGGTCTGGCATGCGACCACACGCTGCCCCCCATGTACTACCTGCCGTGGTGGGGGGGGCCGGTGCGCAAGGCAGCCAACCAGCGAGTGCGGGAACTGCTCTTCGGTGGCGAGGCCGTGGCAAGTCGATGAGCGCAGCGCCGTCGCTGGCGCGCCGCGGCATTCGCATCGCGCGGCGCGCGCTGAACCCGTCGGGCAAGCTGCCTCGACGCGGGTACGCTCATTGCTTCATCGAGGAGGACGGCGTGCACAGCCGGCTGCACCTCCACAACTTCTACTCGCTGTTTCTGCCCGACATCCGCGACCCGGTCGACGTGCACATCCGCGTCTACGGCGCCGATGGGCGAAACCTGGGGACGGTCAGCCGACGCTTGGCTCCATTCACGTCCTTGACCCTTCCCATGGCCGATGTGCTGAAGGAGCTTCATGCTTCCGCGCCGCTCGGCACGGTCGCGGTCGACGTCGAGCCCGGCGCGGCCTACGCCAAGCGGCTCGTCGAAGTGGGCCCGGAGAATGCCACGGCTCAGTCCCCGTTCTGGATGGGCTTCTACGACGACGGTGGCAGTGTCGCGTACGTCCACTCGATCGATCAGTACTACGGCGCCGTCTTCGGCATCGGCAGAGTCGGGGGGTATGCGTTCCGCGCACGCTGGCATCGCGGCGGCGACTGGGCGAGCAAGCGTCTCATCGATGCCGACGACCTCACGCGCGCTGACGCGTACTTGGTGAATCACAGCCCTGCACGGGGAGATGCCACGGTGCGCTGGCTCGCTCATCCCAGCGGGGCAACGATCGCTGAACGGAAGGTCTCGATCGGAGCGCACGGTGCTGCGCGCCTGTCCGTCACCGCGGAGGACATTGCGCGCACCGGTGCGGGCGGCGGTCAGCTACGCCTGGTCGTCGACGGCCTGCTCACGGACAACGGCAAGCCATATGTGATGGTGCGCTACGGCGAGGGGCCGTTCAGCCTTCACCACGGCTGACCCCGCGCAAGGTTGCCAACGCGAGGTTTCGCTCTTCGCGCGCGCGCCGGCGTCTGGCGTCGACGCGAGCTTGATTCCCGGTCAGCCGTGCCGCTGGGCGTGCCAGAAGCCAGGTCGTCTCCCTCGCGACTGATCGCACCAGTAACCCCCTCGCGAAACCGCGTCGGTCGCGTTCCAGCTCGCGACGGGCCGGAACCGGGGGCCATTCCGCCACGACGTTGACGAGACAGCGAACGACGCGCTCCGTGGCTCCGCCGTCGACGACGCCGAGTGCGCCGTCGTACCACGCCGAGCAACTCGGGCCGGCAGGATGGAGAACGGCGCTCAGGATGGTGGCAAGCTCCTGTGCGGAAGAGGCGTGCGTCAGGCACCCCTGCGGCGCCTCGTGGAACGGGATGAGCCCTCCGCGGAGGCGCTCATACTCGTCGCCCCACGCTGCGTAGACGACGCTGCGCCGCGCCGCCACCGCCTCGTACAAGGCAGTGGTCTGAAAACCCACGACCATGTCGGTTGCGACGATGAGGTCCCGGGCATCCGCGTCGACTTCGGCAACGGCGAAGCCGCGATGCCACGTGGTACCTGCGAGTCGCTCGTACCGTGCGGCCTCGGCACGATGTGGCTGCTGCGGGTGGCATTTGACGACCACGTCGCACACGCCTCGCCGTGCTGCATCGAGGAGGGCGAGCTCCGTCGCGGAGCGCAGCGGCTCCCACGTCAGAAGACCCTTCCCGCGGCCCGCGCCGGGAACGTACGCATCGAGATGGTAGGAGAGGAACAGCACACGCTTCGGCGTGGTTGTGCCACTCGGCGGCGGGTTGACGTAGACGTCAAACCGCGGCTGTCCAGTGACCTCGACACGATCGCCGTCAGCACCGGCTCGCAGCCAGAACTCACGCTGACGATCGCTGCAGACGGTCATGAAATCGGCGAGGAAGGGGGCCTCATCGTGCAGGACGCGACTGTGCTCCGCCATGGTTGCATGCGAGACCGTCGTCTCCTTCTGCACCACCACGACAGGGACCCCGATGGAGTGCGCCGCATCGGGAAGGGCGCGGACGTAGAAGAAGGTGTCCGACGGCAACACGATGACATCGAACGCCCACTCGAGGTAAAGGCGGCGAACCTCGCGCTGGAGCCAGGCGGCGTATCGCTCGCGCGCCGACGCGAGCTCAGGGCGGTTGTAGGCGTGGAGACCCGTCGCGACGTCCTGGGGCAGCATGCGCATGGCGGGCGCGCGCAGACGCTGATATGGAAAGCGCCGCACGGACAGGAGCGGATGCGCCTCCAGGCTTCGAAGATCCTGGTCGAAGTAGTGATCCATCGCCAGGACTCGCAGGCGCGCCATCAGGGAATCTTCTTGACAGGTGTCACGAATCCGAGCAGACCCCGACGCTCTTCGGCGGTCATCGCGAAGCGGACAACGGCGGCGACATAGATGAGGCCGGCCGGGATGCAGCACGCGGCTACCGCGAGGAGGCCGACCGGGGAGACCACCTGCGCAGTCGCCACGAGCACCACGGCGAACAACGCCACCCAGGGGGCGATCGGAACGATCGCTTGCCGGACGAAGTCGATCAGTTCCATCGAAAGCTCTCTCAGCACCAGCCGGATGTACAGGGGCACCGTGATGCCGAATCCGACGAGTGTGCCGATGATGACGCCAGAGACCCCGAGGCTGTGCACGAGCAACAGCGAGACGACCAGGTTGACCGCTACAGCGATAGACGCGTAGAGGGTCACCGAACGCACGCGCCCCATGCCGATCAACATCGTGTTCGCGATCGTCGCAGAGCTCGAAACCAGTTGGTACGCGAGAAACAGCTGCGTGGGGCCGCTCATGTATGCATATGCGGGCCCAACCCAGCCGACGATGAGTGGGCGTGCCAATATCATCGCCGAGATCGTCACCGGAAGGGACAGGGCAAGCGTGTAGCGGGTTCCACGGACCAGGAGCGCCTGGAGGCGCACGGTTGACTCGACCGCCTTCAAGTTGGCCGCGGCCGGGATCACCGCTTGAGTCGTAAATGAGAGTGGATAGGACGCTGCCGACTGCACGCGAGCCGCGATGTCGTATCCCGTAAGCGCCGATGTGCTCACGACGGATGCGAGGATCACCTTGTCCATCTGCCACCAGATGACGCCGCAGATGCGCGTGACGAAGACGAAGGCGCTGAAGCTGGCAAGGGGTCGCAGCGCACTGGCGGTTGACCAATCGTGGCGAAAGACGCAGTTCCGGGCAGAGGAGTCGCCCGACCACGGCGTACCCGACAGCACCGACAATGCTCCCGGTCACAAAGGCGGCACCGAACGCCACGACCCCCTGGCCGGAGGCGAGCAGGATGACCGCGAGGAGCGTGTAGAGCACCTGGCGCGACATGTCGACCGCCTTGATCCATCCATACCGCTGCAGACCTTGGAGCAGGCCGACGAACGCGAGGCCGGGCAGGCTGAACAGCGCTTCGCCGGCGAGGAGGACGAACAGCAGGCGCAGCACCACATGTAGCGAATTCGGCACGTGGAATAGGTGCTCGGCACCGATCGCGAGGCCCAGCAGAATCAGAATTGCGACGAGTGCTGTCGCAGTCAGGACGGCGAGCGCGGAACTGACCACCTCGCCAATCCGCGCCCGCTCTCCGCGTCCGTCGGCGTCGGCGACAAAGCGAACCACACCAGCTTGGAGTCCCAGGTCGGAGATGCTCAGATAGCCGGCTGAAACCGAGAACGAGAGCGCGAGCACCCAGACGCCATACGCGTCCATGCCCAGGTGGCGGATCGCGAAGGCAACCACGAAGAAGTTCAATCCCAGCGACACGACGCCCACGATCCCAGTGATCAGCGTGTTGCGAAAGACCCGGCGCCCGTGGGCGACAACCGGCGCGCCCGGAGCAGGCGTGCTCGGCGCGAAAGGGCCTTCGCTGTCGCTCATGCCCGGCGAAATACCTCGCCGGGGGGGTGACCGCGCAACTTCGTTGACACGTCTCCGTGCCGCAGCGCGGCGCCCGTGACGCTCAGCGCACCGTCAAACGCCTCGAGCGTTGCGTCGACCGCGCCGTCGTCATGTGCGAGCGAGACGAAGTTCGCATTCCCGAGCAGGACACCGCGGTCGAGGCACTCCTGCCACACAAGGCCCTTGATGCTGTTCGCATCCACGTGATCCACAGCCTCGAACACGATCACTCTCCGAGGTGCCAGACCGATCATCCGGGCTGGAACCTCGTACTCCGAGGCGAGCGCGTTGAAGCCCTCAGTGAGGCGAGCTCCCTGCCGCCACAGATGCTCGATGACGCCGCCCTCCCGGATCCTTCGCATCGTCGCCAGCGCCGCGGCAAGCGCGACCGTGTCTCCTCCGAACGTGCTCGAGATGAAGGTCGTGGATGCGATCTGCTCCATCACCGCCGCGCGGCCGGCGACGGCAGCAAGCGGATAGCCGTTCGCCATCGCCTTCCCGAACACAGCGAGGTCCGGGATCACCCCGAAGTACTCCTGCGCCCCGCCCGGGGCAAGGCGGAACCCGGTGATCACCTCGTCGAAGACAAGCAGCGCACCGTGCTCGTGCGCCAGGGCGAGCACGGATTCGAGGAAGCCGGGGAGCGGGGGTTCGACGCCGACAGGTTCCATGATCACCACGGCGATCTCACCGGGGTGGGCGTTGAAGACAGCCCGCAACGACTCGAGGTCGTTGTACGTCCACTGATGCGTGAGGGCGCGCGACGCGAGCGGGACCCCGGCGCTGCGCGATGTGTGACCGATCGCCCAGTCGTGCCATCCGTGATACCCGCACATCGCGATGTGATCGCGACCGGTGGCCGCCCGTGCCAGGCGTACCGCGGCGGTGGTTGCCTCTGAACCGGTCTTGAGAAATCTGACCATCTCCGCGCCGGGCACTGTGTCGACGAGCACCTCGGCCACCTCGACTTCGAGGCGATGTCCGAGCGAGAACGCCGGCCCTCCGCGGACGCGTTCCATCACGGCCGCGTCGACCGCCTCGTCACCGTAACCGAGGATCACGGGACCCAGCGCGCACGGATAGTCGATGTACGCGTTGCCGTCGATGTCCCAGACGCGGCAGCCGCTGCCGCGTTCGAGAAACACAGGGTAGACGCCCTCGACCTGCTGATCGGGAGCTTTGCTGTAGGTCTGCGTGATGCCGGGCAGAACCCGTCGCGCCCGCTCGAGCAGCTCGTGATCTCTGCCGGTCATCGAGGAGACTCGTCGTTCCGCGCGGCGTTTCGCTGCGCCAGGTACCGCTCGTTTCGGAGGGGGAGACCGGACTGATCCTGGAGCGCGGCATCGCGCTCGAACGCTGCAACGACTGCATTGAAATCCGGTGGTGGCGAAGCAGGAAGCGCCGCGAGCACCGCCGCGACATGCGCCAGGTCCTCCGGCACGTCGACCGTCAAGCGCATCCACGCGAGGTCGCGCTCACAGGCGACGTGGGCAACGCGGAACTCGTCGGGATGCTCGCGCACGCGCGCAGTCACGTGCTCACGTTCATACGGGCGGGTTGCCTCAGCATCGAGACGCAGGAGACACGCGATTGTGAGCGCCTCGACGTCGTATCCCTCGGGGAACGTCGGCGGCTCGACGTTGTTCGCGTAGTCCGCGTCGTTGGTCACACGCGCGGTGACGACGGTGTCGATGATCGCCGGATCGATGAGCGGGCAGTCGCCGGTAATTCGCACGACCACGTCGGCGTTGTGCTCGCGCGCAGCGAGCACGTACCGGCTCAACACGTCGCTCACCGATCCTCGTGTTACACCGACTCCGAGCGTTGACACAAGCGCGGCCAGATCATCGTCGGCCGGGTCGTCGCTGGTCGCGACAACCACGCGGTCGATCGTGCTCGCGCGCGAAACGCGTTCGACGACGTGCTCGATCATCGGGCGTCCCTGGAGCTCGGCGAGGACCTTGCGTGGGAAACGGGTCGATCCGCATCGCGCCTGGATCACCGCCACCGTCATCACGCTGGGACGCCTTCGAGAACAGTCAACGCGACATCGAGGGTGGTTGACGCCCGCTCGACGTCATTGGACGTCGGACTTCGAGCGCTCATCGCTGCGAGCATATGTTTCATCTCCTCAACGTACTGCTGGTTGGGATCGCTGTCCACGTCGAGCGCGACAGATCGTGGATCCGCGCCCGGCTCGTCCACGAGCTGCACACTGCCCTTCGGAACGTCCCACGTGATCTGCGCTCGGTCGCCGATCACCGTGCAGCTGCGCGAATAGCTCCGACGCAGATAGTCCATGTGGATGTGCGACTGAGCGCCACTCCGGTGTCGCAACGTGATGTCGGCCACATCCTCGACGTCGATCTCGAGCGTTCCGGTCGACGCGCAACGGCCATATACCTCCACTGCGGGGCCGGCGAGCGCAAGCGTGTAATCGATCTCGTGGATCGCATCGAGGACGATGCCGCCACCAAGACTCCGACGAGCGCTGTACTGCGTGCGGTAGTCGACATCCGGGCGCCAGGCCGGTAACCACCAGCCGTAGTCGACGAGAAAGGCCACCGGTCTCCCCACGCTTGCGAGCCCCTCGGAGAGGGCTCGGTAGCCCTCCGAGAAGCGAAGATTGCAGCCGACCATCACGACTCTGTCGGCATGGTGTCGGACGAGGTCGCGGGCAACGGTCGCGTCGGTGCGCGACCATGTCAGTGGCTTCTCGACAAAGACATCAGCGCCGCGATCGAGTGCCCACGCCAGGTCGGCCACGTGTTGAGCCGTCGGCGTCGCAACGACGACGAGCTCGCAGGATGGCGCCGATTCTCTGGTGACCACGGTCGCGCCGGTGGAGGCCGCGAGTCGCTCCGCCGCTGTGGCGTCCGTGTCGGTGATCACGACCTCGACTCCCAATGCCTTCAGGTTCCCGGCGTGCCGACCCCCGATCGAGCCGCATCCGAGGACCAGCGCCCTCATCGCGCGACCTGCGTGCGGGTGAGGGCACGGACTGCCTGGGCGACTCGGAGCGCCCCGCGACCGTCGACCAGCCTGCGACCGCACGCCGCCATGCGACGGCGCCGGAGGTCATCCTCGAGGAGCTCCAGGCAGATGGAGGCGAGCTCGCGGCTGTCTGCGAGCACCGCGCACCCCGCCCGTTCGAGTGCAGCAGCCTGGGCGACCTGGTTCGGTACTGCGGCGGTGACCACCGCGGGGATGCCGACGCACGCGGCCTGAACGGCGGTCGTCCCGGCCGCGCCCACGTAGATCGTGGCCGAGGACAGAGCCTCGGCGAGGCTCCCGGGTGCCACGAGCAGGCGCCCACGCTTGCCATCGTCCGGGGTGGTCGCGGTGCCATTCGGCCCGACGACGCGGATCACCTCGACCGTGGCATCGCTCTGGAGCAGCTGCGCGGTCACTCGCTCTCCGATGCCGTCGAGATCCGTCGCCCCCGTCGACACCAGCACGGTCCTTGGGGGACTGCCCCGACGGAGCACCGTTTCTCGAGCCTCCAGGAAGGACGCGCGCAGGAGCGCGTATGCGGCGCCCCCGAGGAAAGCGCCGGCACCGCTGGGCCGCATGTCCTCGCCACCCGGCGAGGGGTTGACGGCAAGATCGCAGTCGGCCGGAAGGCAAAGGTCGTCGACAACGGTCAGCGGAGCACTGTTACGAAAGCTCCGCTGGAGGCGTGTCTCGAAGACGTATCCGTCGAGCACGACCAGGTCAACCGACTGGGTCGTCGCGACGGCCGCATTCGCTCGTTCCACCGTGGAGCCGGGCGCTTCGACCGGGGTATGACCGCGATCGGTCACTCGGAGTCGAAGCAACTCATCACCCTCGGGAACCATGATCGATGCTTCGAACCCCTCGCGGAGTGCGTCAGCGAGTGCGAGTGCGCGCTCGAGGTGGCCCAAGCCCGCCCCAACTCCGCAATCCGGAATCAGGAGTGCGCGCCGTGTCATCGCGTGAGCGCACCGGCCGCAGCCCACTTCTGTATCCGCGTCAGCGCAATGACGACGTCATCCTGGTCCGCGCTGCTCATCTCTGGGTAGAGGGGCAGCGTCACCAGGCGGCCGCACAACCGCTCGGCCCGTGGAGCGGTGCCCGGGGTGCCGCCGAGTGAGCGGTACAGCGAAAGCAGGTGGACGGCGGGGTAGTGCAGGGTTGCCTCGATCCCTTCAACGCGCAGGGCATCGATGACCTGGTCACGCGGGCAACCGAACGCCTCCTCATCGATCTCGATCGCGTACAGGTGCCAGGAGCTCCGCCGATCGGGCATCCGCGGCGGCAGCCCGACTCCGGGCATCTCGCCGAGGAGCGCGTCATAACGATCGGCGATCTCACTGCGTGCGGCGACGGTATCTTCGAGCCGGGTGAGCTGCGAGATGCCGAGGGCTGCTTGCATGGTGGTGATTCGATAGTTGTCGCCAAGCATCGTGACGTCGTATTTCCAGCGCGACCCGGAGCGCTCCTCTGCCGTGCTGGTCATACCGTGGTTGCGCACGCTGCGCATGCGCGCTGCGAGATCACCATCGTCGGTGAGGCATGCCCCACCTTCGCCGGTCGTGATGTGCTTCACGGGATGAAAGCTCAGCGTGGTGACATCGGCGAGGGATCCGACCGGCCGGCCGCGGAGTGACGCGCCGAGGGAATGGGCGCTGTCCGCCACGATCGGAATTGACCGGGGGAGCGCGGCTTTGAGCGCCGGCACGTCGGCCGGCAACCCCGAGTAGTCGACGGTGATCACAGCCTTCGTTCGCGAGGTGACAGCTTGTGCCGCTGAAGCCGGGTCGAGGCACCGATCCGCTCCGACGTCGGCGAACACCGGGGTCGCGCCCGCTCGGAGAACGGCGTTGGCGGTTGCCACGAAGGTGAGCGGGGTGGTCACGACCTCGTCGCCACGGCCGATGCCCAGCGCCGCGACGGCGGCGTCGAGCGCGACGCTGCCGTTGGCAACCAGCACGGCGTTCCTGACCCGGCATCGTTCCTCGAGCGCGCGCTCGAAGTCGGCGATGCCGGCACCTCCCGTCAAAGCGCCCGACCGCAGGGCCGCGACCA
>CAVWMH010000010.1:0-249100 GCA_963756075.1 Candidatus Dormiibacterota bacterium
CGACACGACGGCGGCGCTGCGCGCGGTCGAGATCGGTGCCGACGTGCTGCTCAAGGCCACCAAGGTCGACGGCATCTACAGCGCGGACCCCAACAAGGTCACGACCGCCACCCGCCTGCAGAACCTGACCTACATGGATGTGCTCAATCGCGGGCTCGCCATCATGGACAGCACGGCGGTGACGCTCTGCATGGACAACCGCATGCCGATCATCGTGTTCGACCTCTTCACCCAGGGCAACATGGAGCGGGTGATCCTCGGTGAGCAGATCGGAACCCGCGTCGACGCGGAGGCTGACGCCGAGTGACCGACCGCGACAAGATCGACGACCCAGAGCAACAGATCGCGCAGCGTCTCGCCGACGCGAACCAGCGCATGGAGAAGAGCGTCGAGGCCCTGCACCGCGAGCTGATGACGGTGCGCACCGGGCGCGCCTCGCCTGCCCTCCTCGAGCGTTTGCACGTCGACTACTACGGATCGCCGACACCGCTCCAGAGCATCGCCGGCATCAGCGTCCCGGAAGCCAGCATGCTGGTGATCCAGCCGTATGACCGCACGTCGCTCGCCGCCATCGAGAAAGCAATCCAGAAAAGCGACCTCGGGCTCAACCCCAGCAACGACGGACAGGTGATCCGCGT
Source organism: Candidatus Dormiibacterota bacterium (assembly GCA_963756075.1). Lineage (GTDB taxonomy): Bacteria > Chloroflexota > Dormibacteria > Aeolococcales > Aeolococcaceae > Palsa-851. Next base: position 639 of record CAVWMH010000010.1, read on the forward strand.
GGCGATCCCCCAGCTCACCGAGGAGCGGCGCAAGGAGCTCGTCAAGGTGATCCACCGCAAGGCCGAGGAGGCGCGTGTCGCGGTGCGGAACATCCGCCGCGACGAGGTCGAGCACCTCCGCCGCGTCGAGAAGGATGGCCACGTGAGCAAGGACGAGGTGGCGGCCAAGCTCATCGAAGCGCAGAAGATCACGGACCTGTTCATCGCCAGGATCGACGACGCCATCCAGAGGAAGGAGGCTGAGATCCTCGAGGTCTGACGGAGACCAGCGCCGAAACGGCCGAAGCCTTCGGGGCGTTCTGACCCCGAGCACCACAATGCAGCGCCCACCCGATCCCGCCGCCATCCCGCTCCCCGCGAGGGCAGACCTTCCGCGGCATGTCGGCATCATCATGGACGGCAATGGTCGTTGGGCGCGGCAGCGCCACCTCCCGCGCGTTGCCGGTCACCGCGCCGGTGTGCGGGCGATCCGTCCGGTCATGGAGGCGTGCCACGAGGCCGGTGTCCACATCCTCACGCTCTACGCCTTCAGCACGGAGAACTGGCAGCGGCCACGCGGCGAAGTGAGCGCGCTCATGCGCCTGTTCGGCGAGACGATCGATCGTGAGGTCGGTGAGCTGCACGAGAACGGCGTGCAGATCCGCGTGCTCGGCGACCGGGCGCGGCTGAGTGAATCCCTCCAGCACAAGGTGGCGCAGGCCGAGGCGCTCACCGCGGGCGACACGTCGGCGATCCTCAACGTCGCCATCAACTACGGGGGCCGGCGCGAGATCGTCGACGCGATTCGAGAGATGGCAGGCTCAGGTGCTGACCTGGCGTCGCTCGACGAGGCCGCGATCAGCAGAGCGCTCTACACCCGCGGCCTTCCCGACCCGGACCTGATCGTTCGCACGGCGGGGGAGCTCCGGATCAGCAACTTCCTGCTGTGGCAGGCCGCGTACGCCGAGCTGTACGTCACCGACACGCTCTGGCCCGATTTCGGCGAGCGCGCAATCCACGATGCGCTCGCCGATTTCTCCAGCCGCGAGCGCAAGTTCGGGGCGATCCCGGAACCGATCGAGCGCGTCCCCGCCCACGCCGGCAACCTGCAGCACGCCAACCGGGCGGAATGAATCTCGCCGTCAGGGTGGTCTCGGGGGTGGTCCTGGTGGCGATCATCGCCGCCGCCCTCTGGATCGGCACGCCGGCGGTCGCAACAGTGGTCGGAGCGGGCGCGCTGATCGGAGCGTGGGAGCTCCGCGGACTCCTCGGACGCATGGGGCCGACGCCACCCTTCTGGTTGATCCTGCCGCTCAGCGTCTGGCTCGGGATTCGATTTGTGCTGCCCGCGTCCGACATGGCAGCGGATTGGGCGTTTGCGGCGGCAGCCGTCGTCGGCCTGCTGGCGGGGCTCGGAACCCGCCAGAGCTTCGCAGGGTGGGCGCTCGCCGTCGGCGGGGCCGTCTACATCGGGCTCTGCCTGGGCTACTGGGTGGCGATCTACCGCTGGCACGTCCCGGACACCAACCACCTGGGACTCCGGCTGGTCGCCCTCGCCCTGGCAGGCGCCGTGATCGGCGACTCGGCCGCGTACTTCGTCGGTTCCGCAATCGGCCGCCACCCCTTTTTCCATTCGATCTCGCCGCGCAAGTCGATGGAAGGGGCGGTCGCCGGCGCTGTCGCGTCGCTGCTCGTCGGCGCGCTCGCCGGCCCATGGCTCATCGGTATCAGCGTCCCGCTCGGCGCCGGTCTCGGCGCCCTCATGGCGGTCGCGGCGCAGGGTGGAGACCTCGTCGAATCGGCGATCAAGCGCGAGGCCGGCGTGAAGAACTCCGGAACCTTGATTCCCGGTCACGGGGGCATCCTCGACAGGGCCGACAGCCTTGTCCTGCTCGCGCCGGTCGTATATTGCTATCTGAAGCTGATCGCATTCCCGTAACCCCGGTGAAAGCGGTAGCGTGCTCTGCTCTACTGCGAACCGAGGCATCTGCGCACAAGTGACACTCCCCACGCCCCGCCGACGCGTCGTCCTGCTGGGCGCGACCGGTTCGATCGGCCGTCAGGCATGTGACGTCATCGCCAGGTTTCCCGATCGATTCACGCTGGTGGGGGCTGTGGCGGGGAGCAACGGCGCCGCGCTCGCGGGGATCGCGACCCGGTTCGGGGTCACGCGCACCGCGCTCGTGGACGCCGGCCCGGACGCGGTGGTGCCCCCGGGGTGCGCGACCGGCATCGATGCCGCATGTGAGATCGCGGCCATGGATGCCGACGTGGTCTGTGTCGCGATCACCGGTGCCGCGGCAATCCGTCCGACCCTCGCCGCGATCGATGCCGGAGCGACAGTCGCGACCGCCACCAAGGAAGTCCTGGTCATGGCCGGCGAGCTCGTCAAAGCCCGCGCGGCCGCTGCCGGGGCCCGCGTCATCCCGATCGACAGCGAGCACTCGGCCCTCTGGCAATGCCTCCGCGGGGAGGATCCCTCGTGGGTATCCCGGCTCGTGCTCACCGCCAGCGGCGGGCCGTTCCTCCGGCGACCGCTCGACACGTTCGCATCGATCACGCCGGCCGAAGCGCTTGCTCACCCCACCTGGAACATGGGACCGAAGGTGACCATCGACTCCGCAACGATGATGAACAAGGGGCTCGAGGTCATCGAAGCGCATTTTCTGTTCGACGTGGCGTACGCCGCCATCGATGTCGCGATCCATCCCACCAGCATCGTCCACAGCTGGGTGGAGTTCCAGGATGGAGCGGTGATCGCGCAGATGGGCGTCCCGGACATGCGCGTTCCGATCGCCCTCGCTCTTGCGGACGGCGAACGCCTCCCAGGCGTCGGGCCGCACCTCGACCTTCGCGACGCGTCGCCGCTGGAATTCCTGCCCATCGACGGTGCCCGCTTCCCGGCCGTCGCGCTGGCACGCAGCGCTGGAGAACGCGGTGGTCTCGCGCCCTGCGTCTTCAATGCCGCGAACGAGGAGGCGGTGATGGCGTTCACCGCCGGACAGTGCCGCTTCGACGAGATCGTCCCGCTGGTGAGTGACGCGCTCGCCGCTTTCCACGATGGTGACGCGTCAACTCTCGACGGCGTGCTGGAGGCCGACGCCTGGGCGCGCGGGTTCGTGCGAGCGACCACCGTGGGGGCTGTCGCGGCTCGATGATTCAGTTCCTGATCTACGCCGGCGCGTTCATCCTCGTGCTCGTCACGGTGATCACCATCCACGAGTTCGGACACTTCGCCGTCGGCAAGCTCTCGGGCATCAAGGTCGAGGAGTTCGCGATCGGGTTCGGACCCAAGCTCTACTCGCGCAAGATCGGCGAGACGCTCTACGCGATCCGGGCCATTCCCGCCGGTGGCTTCGTGCGGATGGCAGGGATGCTGGGACTCGCGGGCGAAACTGATGCTGGAGAACGCAACTTCTACCGCGCGACGCGCCCGCGGCGCTTCGCGACGGTGTCCGCGGGCATCATCGCGAACTTCATCTTCGGTGGATTCATCTTCGCCATCGTCGACATGCAGCCGACACCGTCGATCTTCGACACGCACGCTGCCTCAGGTGCGGCAGGGCTCAGGAATGGCGACACGATCCTCGCCATCAACGGTTCGACGATCCGGCAGGACAACCTCACCGACGTCACCACCGACCTCCATCACGCCACGACGGCAAGCCAGGGACGCCCGATGAACGTCGAGTACCGCGCAACCGACGGCAGCATCCACAACACGGTGCTCACACCGAGGCTCACGCTCTCGAACGTCGTCTCCGATCAGTCGACCGTCGCCGGGGGGAAGCTCCCAGCGGGTGGCCTGACGGTGACCGCGATCAACGGCGCCCCGGTCGGCACCGGCGACCCGGCGACGCTGCTCGGCAATGGCACCCCGGTGACCATCAGCGGCTACCTCGCCAACGCGGACGGCTCGCCGTCCAGGTACTTCACCAACGTCTCGGTGTCCGGGATCAAGGACGGATACCCGACCTACAACCAGATCCGGACGGCGTGGATCATGGGCATCGTCCCCGGGTTCGACGGCGAGCCCGTGCCGGCGGCGATCGTCACCGGGTTCAGCGCGATCCCCGGATTCGTGTGGGGAGAGGTGACCGGGATCTACGGATTGATCGTCCATCCACCTCAGGGTGGGATCAACGGCCCTCAGGGATTCACCGGACCTGTCGGCATCGCTCAGGAAACCGCCGTCGCCACCAACAATGGATTCCTCGGTCCCAACGGCCTGGTCTGGTGGATCGGCTTCATCAGCCTCAACCTCGGCTTCGTCAACATGCTGCCGATTCCATTCCTCGACGGCGGCAAACTCCTGTTCATCCTCATCGAATCGGTGCGCCGCCGCCGCCTCAACCCGAAGGTCGAGGCCGCGATCACCGCCGTCGGTCTGGCGGTGGTCGTCGTGTTTGCCGTGTATGTCACCATCGGAGACGTGAGCAGGCTATGACCGAGGGGGGCTCGCCGATCAAAGCGCGCCGACCCACCGTTCCCGTTCGCGTCGGGACTGTCGTCATCGGCGGCGCCGCACCGATTGCGGTGCAGACGATGACCAAGACCCAGACCGAGGACGCCGCGGCGACCATCGCGCAGATTGAGCGCGCCGCGAAGGCAGGAGCCGACGTCATCCGCGTCACGTGCGACACACGCGACGCCGCGGCGGCGCTGCACGAGATCGTGCGTGAATCGCCGATCCCCGTGGTCGCGGACATCCACTACGACGCGCCACTCGCGTTGCTCGCGCTCGAGGCGGGGGTGCACTGCCTGCGGCTCAACCCGGGCAACATCACCGACAGCGCAAAGGTTGCCGATATCGCACGCGAGGCGAAGGCGCGCAACGTCCCGATCCGAATCGGGGTCAACGCCGGCAGCATCCCGCAGCGCAAGGAATTGACGCGCGGCCGTGGCGGGTCGATCGAGGAGACTGCGCGGAACATGGTCGCCGCCGCGCTGAGCCACATCCGGGTGCTCGAGGAGCTCGACTTCCGCGACATCAAGGTGTCGCTGAAGGCGAGCGACGTGCTCACCAACCTCGCCGTCAACCGCGCGTTCGTCGCCCTCGGCAACCGCTACCCGCTGCATCTCGGCCTCACCGAGGCGGGGCCGGTGGACACCGGGAGCATCAAGAGCGCCCTCGGGATCGGCCTCCTGCTCGCTGAAGGGATCGGCGACACGATTCGCGTGTCACTGGTCGGGTCGCCGGAGGAGGAGGTCCGCGTCGCGCGTCAGATCCTCGCCAATCTGCAGGAGAAGGGAGATGGGCCGAACCTGGTCGCGTGTCCGACCTGCGGGCGGCTCGAGATCGACATGATGCCGATGGTGGCGCAGGTGTCGAAGGCGCTCGAGGGAGTGAAGCGGACCATCACCGTGTCGGTGATGGGCTGCGTCGTCAACGGCCCAGGTGAGGGCATGCATGCCGACATCGGGATCGCCGGCGGGCGTCAGAAGGGCATTCTGTACCGCAACGGGAAGGTGGTCTCGACGCTGCCCGAAGGCGAGCTCGTCAGCGCGCTGCTCGACGAATTGCATGACATCGCAGAGGAAGACGCGCGCCTGATCGCCGAAGGAAAGCCTTTGCCGGTCGGTCTGAGCGAGCGTGAGGGCGTCCTCACGTAGACTGCTCGGCCATGGCCGACGAGAAGCGGATCACCGCGCAGAGCGACGATTTCGATCGCTGGTACACGGATGTCATCCGCCGTGCCGAGCTTGCAGACTATTCGCCGGTGCGCGGCTGCATGGTCATCAGGCCGTACGGATTCGCACTGTGGGAGCACATCCAGCGCGCGCTCGACGACATGATCAAGCGCACCGGTCACGAAAACATGTACTTCCCGCTCTTCATCCCGAAGTCGTACCTGCAGAAGGAGGCCGACCACGTCGAGGGCTTCGACCCGCAGGTCGCGTGGGTGACGCGGGGCGGGGGCAAGGAGCTCGAGGAGCGACTTGCGGTGCGTCCCACCAGCGAGACGATCATCTGCTCGATGTATGCCGACTGGATCCACTCGTGGCGCGATCTGCCGGTGAAGATCAACCAGTGGTGCAACGTCGTGCGCTGGGAACACCGAACACGCCTGTTCCTGCGCACCACCGAGTTCCTCTGGCAGGAGGGCCACACGTTCCACCAGCTCGACAGCGAGGCGGCGGACGAGGTCGACACCATGCTCGACTGCTACCGCGAGCTCACCGAGGAGTGGCTGGCCATCCCCGTGATCAAGGGACGCAAGACGGAATCAGAGAAATTCCCCGGCGCTCGCTACACGGTCAGCATCGAAGCCATGATGTCCGACGGCTGGGCGTTGCAATCGGGGACGTCACACCACCTCGGTCAAAATTTCACGCGCGCCTATGACATCGCGTACAGCGACCGCGATAACCAGCGCCAGCATCCGTTTCAGACGTCGTGGGGCCTCTCGACGCGCACGGTCGGGGCCGTGATCATGGCCCACGGCGATGACATGGGCCTGATCCTCCCGCCCAAGGTCGCGCCCGTCCAGGTCGTCGCCGTTCCGATCACGCGCAGCAACGACGAGGCCGGAGCGACCGTGGTGGAGGAGGCGACCGCGCGTCTCGAACGTGAGTGTCCCGCGGGCGTTCGCCTCCGCGTCGACCGTCGCGAGGGGATGCGGCCAGGCGAGAAGTACGCGCACTGGGAGCTGCGGGGTGTGCCGCTGCGCATCGTTGTTGGTGCCAAGGACCTCGCGGGAGGCAACGTGACGCTCGTGCACCGGGTCGACCAGAGCCAGGAGACCGTTCCGCTCGAAGGGCTTGCCGCGAGGCTCCCGGCGCTGCTCGAGGCCTCGCAGCGCGCGATCTTCGATCGGGCTCGCACACGCCTCGAAGAGCGCAGCGTCGACGTGTCGAGCCTCGAGGAGCTGGTCGCGGCATTTGCGGAGCGCCCGGTCTTTGCGACCGCGCCGATGTGCAACACAGCGGAGTGCGAAACCGCGATCAAGGGCGCGGTGCACGCGCTGACGGTTCGAGTGCTTCGCGCCGACCGGCCCGCGACCGGTGCGCCCTGCATCGCGTGTGGGACGCCGTCGAACTCCAACGCGCTCCTCGCCCGGTCGTACTCGAGTCGATCCCTCAGGACTGGTCGACGGCGATCCGCTTGAGGTGCGCCCAGAACGCCTCGACCGCCGGGGTGTGAAGGTCCCGCCGGCGCGCGGCCGCGAACGACTGCGAGACGCTGCGTCCGGGCAGCGGGATGACCACCAGGCGGCCCTCGGCGATGTCCTGTTCGACGACGGACCGCGGCATGGCGGCGAATCCGAGCCCGGCGAGAAGCGCAGCGTGGAGCGCGCCCTCCTCGAGCTCGAGCGTGTTCTCCGGATCGACGTGGCTGCCGAGCGCGTGCGCGGCGAGTGCCTCGGTCGCGCTGCCGCGCTCGTGGGCGAGATGGCGATGGGTGACGAGGTCGCGCACCGCGGTGCGGCTCGACGCCAGGGGATGGTGGGCGGCGACCACGGTGACCAGCTGCGTGTGCTCGAGCACGACCATCTCGATGCCGGGCTCGCGCACCGACGACCCGGCGAGGATGATGTCGGCCCTGCCCTCGATGAGCATCGTGACCAGGGAGCGCATCGGCGCCAGCGCCAGGCGCACGTCGATCTCCGGATGGTCCGCGACAAAGGGCGCGAGCCAGCCGGACAGCCGGTGCGCGCCCATCACGCGCCCCGCGGCAACGGTCAGCTCACCACGCTCGAAGGCGAGGTAGCCGACCCGCAACTCCTCGATCTGGCCGACGTCCTCGAGCACGCGGACGGCGAGCTGGCGCAGGGCTCGGCCGACGTCCGTCAGCTGCACATTCCGCCCCACGCGCTGCAGCAGCGGAAGCCCGAGGGTCGCCTCGAGGCGCCGCACCACGCCGCTGACCGAGCCCTGGGACAGCCCGAGCGCTTCGGCGGCGGCGGTCACGTGCTCACGTTCGGCTACGGCGAGAAACGTGTGGAGCTGATCGAGGGTGATCCGGGGTCGCGGGTGTCGAGGGCGCGACTGCGGCGTGCGCATCGCGGCGTTAGCCGCGCGGCGCCGGATCTGGGAGGAGGCCGCTAGCGTCGATGGCCGCCAGGACAGCGGCAACCGATTCGTCGACGGTCTGGGTGCCGCTGTCGACCACCACGTCGGGGGCCTCGGGCGCCTCGTACGGGTCCGACACACCCGTGAAATGGTCGATCTCCCCGGCGAGCGCTCGCTTGTACAACCCCTTGACGTCGCGCTCCGCGAGCACGTCGATCGAGCAGCTGACGTACACCTCGACGAAGCGGCCGATGCGCTGACGCACCTCGGCCCGCGTGTCCTTGTACGGGGAGATGGCGGCTGTGATCGCGACCACGCCGTTGCGCGTCAGCAGCTCCGCGACGAATCCGATGCGGCGGATGTTGATGTCGCGATCCTCTTTGCTGAAACCGAGGCCGGCACTCAGCGTCTGTCGCACCTCGTCGCCGTCGAGCACCTCGACATTCAGACCGCGCTGGCGAAGCTCGGTCGCGACTCGCTGCCCGATCGTCGATTTGCCAGCTCCGGACAGGCCGGTGAACCAGATCGTGATGCCGCTCACGAGGCGACCGGGGCGGCGACGGCGTAGGCGGCTCGCAGGATCTCGGCGACCTCGGGCCTGGTGAACTCGTGAGGGATTGGATCACCGCGGGTGAGCATCTCGCGAACCCGCGTCCCGCTCAGGATCACGCGATCGTCAGCGCCGTGGGGGCAGGTCTTGGTGCTCGCCATGCTCTCGCACGCACGGCAGTAGAAGGAGTGCTCGAACTTGTACGCCGCGAAGCCGAGCCGCTCGGCGCCGCCGAGCTCGTCGAAGAGCGTCTGCGCGTCGTAGGTGCCGTAGTAGTTGCCGACCCCGGCTGCGTCCCGGCCGATGATGAAGTGCGAGCACCCGTAGTTCCGGCGCACCTGGCCGTGGTAGATGGCTTCGCGGGGGCCCGCGTAGCGCATTGCGCCCGGGAAGATGCCCAGCACCACCCGATTCGGGGGGTAGTAGCCGTCGAGCAGCGCCCGGTAGCACTCCATCCGGACCTCGAACGGCACGTCATCGCCCTTGGTCACGCCCGAGAGGGGATGCAGCAACAGCCCGTCGACCTGCTCGAGCGCGACCTTCGTCAGGTACTCGTGAGCGCGGTGCACTGGATTGCGTGTTTGGAATCCCACCACCGTCGACCAACCGCGGGCACTGAGCGCCGCGCGCGTCTCGGCCGGCGTGGAGATCACGTCCCCCGCAGGTTGCGTGGCGACGCGAACCGGCCCCGCGACGACCGTCGGTCCCTGCGCGAACAGCGCGGCGACGCCGGGATGGGCTTGGTCCGTAGTGCGGTAGACCTCGCGGGCCTCGGCCTCCAGGTCTCGATCGTAGATCTCGGTCACGGTCAGCGCCCCGAGCAGGTGATCGCCTTCGTCACGCAAGGCGACGACGGCGCCCTCCTGCAACGCGCGAGCGCGATCACCGACGGGCAGCGTGATGGGAAGCGTCCACGGCGTGCCGTCGCTGAGCTGCGCGTGCTCGACGACGCTGTGATAGTCGCTGCTTCCCTGAAACCCGTTGATCGGCGAGTATGCACCGCTGCCGAGCAGCGCCAGGTCGGCGGATGCGGTCTCCGAAACGCGAAGCGAGACGAGTTCCTGCGCGCGCGCGCTCAGGTCAGCAAGCTCGTCTGGGGTCATGGACAGATCGACCAGCGCTCCCCCGAGCGGCGAGACGAGGGTTGCCTCGTTTTCTGCCACTCGGGGCTCGCTTGATTCCAGGGTCATCGCCGTCAGTTTACCGGGTCACCCCCTCGAAACCGCTCTGCGTCCCATCGCCGCTAGCAATCAGTCGCTTGAATTCACTCGTTCGACATACTCTCGTTACATCGTGTTTGATCGACGCTTTCTCGTTCTACACTCGTAAAGGCCGTGCCTATCAACGAGCTCATGGCCCGTGTCGACTACCTTCCGGCGGAGGAGCGAACCGCGATACGTCGCGCCTTCGATGTCGCCGACCGCGCGCACACCGGCCAGTCCCGGCTCACCGGCGAGCCGTACATCGAGCATCCCCTCGCGGTGGCGGGCATCCTCGCGGACCTCCGTCTCGACCCGGAAACCCTCATGGCCGCGCTGCTCCACGACACAGTTGAGGACACTGCGGTCACACGCGAGGAGGTCCGCGGCATGTTCGGCGACCAGGTCGCGAAGCTGGTCGACGGGGTGACCAAGCTCGGCAAGATCCACGTGCGCAGCGCCGAAGAGCACCAGGCCGAGAACATTCGCAAGATGCTCGTGGCGATGGCCGAGGACGTGCGCGTCGTGCTCATCAAGCTCGGCGATCAACTCCACAACATGCGCACGATCAGCGCACACACCACCGAGCGCAGGCTGCGCATCAGCAGAGAGACGCTGGATATCTATGCGCCGCTCGCGCATCGCCTCGGCATCTGGGAGATCAAGGGCGAGCTCGAGGACCTTGCGTTCGTGCAGCTCGACCCGGACAACTACCACCTGATCGAGGCACGGCTCGCGAGCAGCCGCCAGCAACGCGATGCCTTCGTGCGCGACGTGACCGAGATCCTCGGGCGAGAGTTCGCGCCGCTCGGCATGCGGGCGGAGATCGCCGGCCGCACCAAGCACACCTACAGCATCCACGAGAAGATGCTCCGCGGTCAGAAGGAATTCGGCGAGATCTACGACATCATCGCCATTCGCGTGCTCGTCAACTCCATCAAGGATTGCTACGGCGCGCTCGGGGTCGTGCATTCGCTGTGGAAGCCCTTGCCGGGCCGATTCAAGGACTACATCGCGATGCCCAAGGGCAACGGCTACCAGTCGTTGCATACCACGGTGCTCTCCCACACCGGCGAGCCGATGGAGGTGCAGATCCGCACGCAGGAGATGCATGAGACCTCGGAGTACGGTGTCGCCGCGCACTGGCGCTACAAGGGCGGACAGGATGGCGCGCGCATCGACGAGCGCTTCACGTGGCTGCGCCTGCTGATGGACTGGCAGAAGGAGGTGCTCGACGCCGAGGCCTTCGTCAACACCGTCAAGGTCGACATCTTCCAGGACGAGGTCTTCGTGTTCACGCCTCGTGGCGACGTGCGTTCCCTGCCGCAGGGGTCGACGCCGGTCGACTTCGCGTATCGCATCCACACCGACGTCGGACACAGCTGCATTGGCGCGAAGGTCAACGGACGGATGGTGCCGCTCGATCATCGCCTGGAGAACGGCGAGATCGTGGAGGTGCTCACCACCAAGGCGCCGCACGGGCCGTCGCGCGACTGGCTGAATTTCGTGAAGACGTCGAGCGCGCGCGAGAAGATCCGTCAGTGGTTCAAGCGCGAGCGCCGCGACGAGAACATCCAGAAGGGTCGCGAGATGCTGGACAAGGAGTTCCGGCGTCTCCGTCAGATGTCCCTGAGCGGGGTCAAGGACGATCAACTCCTCGAACTGGCTCAGGAGTTCAAGGTTCCGACGATCGATGACTTCGTCGCCGCCATCGGATACGGCGACATCAGCGCGCGCAGCGCGGTGCTCAAGTTCGGCGCCGACGAGCAGCAGTCCGACGACGATCGCATCCTCGGCATCCCCCTCACGAGCACGCCCGCGCCGACTGGCACGGTGCGCGTGCACGGGCACGTCGACATGCTCACCACCCTGGCGCACTGCTGCAAACCGGTGGCCGGCGACGCCATCCGTGGCTACGTGACCCGGGGGAAGGGCGTCACCGTACATCGAGCGGACTGCGTGAACGTCCGCAACGCCGGCGACGTGGAGCGCATCGTCGACGTCGAGTGGGAGACCGGTGCTCGCCAGGTGTATCCGGTGAGCATCAAGATCGAGGCGTGGGACCGCACCGGGCTGTTGCGTGATATCGCCGCGGTGATCGCTGAATCGAAGATCAACCTGAGTGGCGCGGATGTCCAGGTCTACGACGACAAGACTGCGGTGATCAGCACGATCGTCGAGATTCAGAATCTGTCGCAGCTGAGCCGCCTGCTTGAGCGGCTCGAGTCGGTGCGCGACGTGCACACGGTCGCCCGCGACACGGTCTGAATATTCCCTGGCGCAGGGCGATTCGATTGAGAGCGCGCCCTGGTCCTAGCCTCCGCCGCCAACACATGTATCGGACCTCACAGCGTGGTGCGGCACTTGGTCCCGGGTGATTGCGCCCGTACCTGGAAGAGGGGTCCGCGCGTTGCAACAGGTACCGTCGGCGCCCTACCGCCCAACGGTTGGAGGTTGTTCGTGGCCCACTGGCGTCATTGCGCGGACCGTGGCCGGCGAGTTCACGAGCAGCTTCACAACGGACCTGCCCGGCGGCATCGAAGCGCTGCTCCGGGGCGACGATCCCATCTGCGAGTTATCCCTTTGACGTTGCGGGTGCTGGCGGTCGCGATCAGCGCGGCCAGTCTGGCCGGCTGCGCGATCTTGCCGATTGCAAAGGATCGGCCAGGCGCTGTCCCCACCGGGTCGCCAGTGGCGGTGGCCATGCTTGACGCGTCACACGGGTGGAAGCTGACCACCAGCGGTGTCTGGCGCACTGTCGACGGTGGTCGCGCCTGGGCCCGGGTCAACAACCTGCCCTCAATCAACTACGCGTGGGGAACCGTGGCGAGCTTTCCGTCGCCGGACGTCGCGTGGGTGTGTGAGCAGGGCCGCGCGCGGGGTTCGACGCCCGGCACCATCGGCGATACGCGGACGTCCTCGAGCCCGCCGGCGCGGTGCTTCGCAACCGCCGATGCCGGGCGCACCTGGTCGACCCACAACGTCCCCGACAGCGGAACCACCTCGGTCGGTCGCGGCCGCAACGACGCGACCATCAACGCCCTGACGGCGGCCGACGGACGGAATGCCTGGATCATCGTCGGCACGCTGGCCACGTTCGCCGGTGGCGGACAGGAGAGCATCAACCTCATTGAGGTACGTCTGCTCCACACACTGGACGCTGGAGCACAGTGGACGTCGGTGCGCGATGTCCAGGCGCCGCCGAACGCGAACGTCGCGGCGACGGGGGCGGACTGGGTCAGCCTCGACTCGATGGATCGGCTCTATGTCAGCGGCTTCGACAATGGCATCGACCGAACCACCGATCTCGGACAGTCGTGGCAGCAACTCGCGGTTCCCATCCCCTCTGTAGGCGAGCCCGGCACCGCCCAGTACTGCTCCGTTGACGCGCACGGCCCGTCGCTGCTGGTGACCATTCGCGAGAACGTCGCGAGCGCGGCGACAGCTTTGTACGAGCAGAGCGCCGATGCGGGTGCGTCATGGGTGCAGGTTCGCGCACCTGCCATCGCAAGCAACCCTGGCCCAGCAAAGCCCTTGTGTTGAGGTGCGCGCAGTCCAGTACGGCGCTCAACGGTACCTTCACGAGTGCTCGCGTGCCCGGACGGCTTCTGCCCGGACGGCGTCTACCTCGAGCGCTTCTTCGCCACGGCTTTCGCCTGCGCTATCTCTGCCTGATATCGCGCCAGTTCCACGTCAAAGCTCTCGAACCCGAACCCCTCACACAGCGATCGCGCATACCGGAACGTGAGCGCTCCGATCGCAACGTCTCGAGCCAGTTTCCTGCCATCAGCCGCTTCGTGCTCCTGGGTGTCGGCGGCCAGAGCGGCGAGCGGTTGGCTGAGCGGGATTCGTCCGTGTGCGCTCCGATCCGCCTCCACGGCGTCTACATCTGACCCAACCAGGGTCACGAAGTAGGAGGCTCGGTCGTCGTTGACTCGCAATTCGAGTTTCACGCCGCGACTTCGCAACAGCGTGAGATCGCCAAGTGTGTCCGGGAAGTTGTCGGCGGCTATTTCCAGCAACCGACGCCATGGTCGAGCCGATGACTCATATCTAAGGACGGTGTCCACCAACCTCATGGGACTCCCAGTATCCGGCCTCCTACCGGCCGACGGCGACGTCGGGGCCTCGGATCCAGGAGCGATGAGTCCTGCGAGGGCGGGATCGCGAGCAACCGTCCGCGCTCGACACGCGCCAATTGCCAGCCGCCCTCATGGATCAACCAGTGGTGGCGGTAGCAGAGCAGGACCAGGTTGTCCACGTCGGTCGCACCGCCGTGGCCCCAGTGCACCAGGTGGTGGGCGTTGGTGAACGCCACGGGGCGATCGCACCCGGGCCACTCGCAGCCGCCGGAGCGAGCTCGCAGCACCGCCCGGGCGGCGGCGCTGGGCAGGCGGAGCGCCCGGCCGACGTCGATCACCGCGGAGTTGGGACCGAGGAGGACGCGACGGACCCGCGCATCACAGGCGAGGCGCTGCACGGTGGCCGCGGGGACCGCGCCGGCGAACTCGAGGTCGCCGCCGGGCGCTCCGTCCAGGCCCATCACCGTCTCCACCGAGGCGGTGAGCTGAAGGTGGGTGCTCGCCCCGCCCGTGGTGGGAATGGCACCGAGGTCCAGGGCATGATGAGCGACCTCGACGAGTGCGTCGGCGAGGCGGCGGGGGAGCGGGCGGTCATCGCCGGCGCCGGTCGGCCTGGCCAGAGGGAAGCACCGCGGTTTTGAGCGTCGCCGCGGCGACGGGGTCGAAGTACCCGCGGATGGCCAGGAAGCCTCCCTCGCAGGCAATGAACTCGCAGCGGGTGCGCTCGGCGGCGCTGACCTGCTCCTCGAGGACCGCGGCCGCGTCATGTGCGTGGCGGGCGTGAGTGCAGTCGATGCCGAAGCGGCTGACCGAGTGCTCGCGGGCCAGTGCCAGGAGGGGGCGCTCGTCGAACCGGGTGGGGGTCGCGGGATCAGCGGGGTCGGAGCCGGCATCCCCGGATACGTCTCGGGACGCGTCCCCGGGCACGTCGGCATCGACCGTGCCGCTCCCCGGGCGTCGCGCTGACGGCGCGGGCAACCCCCGCCAGCAGCGAGAAGTGGGCGAAGCCGATCTCCCCCGCATCGAGCGCCGCGACACTGGCCGGCAGACGGCCGAGCTGCTCGCCGGCCGCGACCGACCTGGCAGCGGCGTGGGCGGACATGCGGCAGTGATGGCGGATCCAGTCGATCGGCGTGACCGAGCCCTGCGCCTCGTACTCGCCGGTGGTCGCGAACGTCGCCGCCCCGGTCGCAAAGCCGAGCTCGAGCAGGTCGATGCCATGCCGCAGCCGCACCAGGAAGTCCCCGAGCTCGGTGGCGGTGAGCTCGAGGGTGGGCACCTGGACGAAGCGCTCGATCGCCCCGATGAGCGTCTCCAGCGGGGTGGTCTCGGCCACTGCCATACACATTCCTGTAGTATAGAACATATGTTCGCAGCGCCGCCCTCGTTCGCGCCGCCCTCGTTTAGGAATCGTTTGACGTCACAGGCAAGCCGCCCCAGCTCGCGACAGCCGTCTGTCGCATCCCCGGAGCAACCTGCGCCCATGGACCCGCTCGAGCGCATCCGCCTTCTGGAGCACGCCGCGTCCGAGTTGATCGAGTCCGAGACCAACGGATCACTGGTGCTTGGAGTGAGAGGAAGCGACTGCGAGCCGCTGGTGGTCACAGCCCTCGGATGCAGCGTTCTCGTCGCAGTCGGGCGCCGCTCCCCGATGCTGATGGCGATCTCCTCGCTGAGGCGAGAGGGCAGGTGCGGTCCCCGAGCCCTGGCCGAAGGCTGCGATCGCACGCTCAGAAGAGTGCACGGGCTCCCGTCCGAATTCACACCGACGCTCGCCTTCGCACACCCCGCAAACGCAAGACGGTTTCGCCAATGGCTCCTCTGAAGCTCAGCCAGCACAGGGCGCAACAGCCGCGAGCCCGTACACTCGGACGCCAATGCCTGAGATCGCAGCGCCCAAAGGAACGCGCGACATCCTGCCCGATGAGTTCACCGCCCGCCGGTGGCTGCTCGAAACCCACCGCACGGTCGCGGAATCCTTTGGATACCGCGCCATCGAGACACCAATCATCGAAGCGACTGAGCTGTTCAGTCGCGGGGTGGGCACCGACACCGACATCGTCGAGAAGCAGATGTTCAGCTTCGAGGATCGCGGTGGGCGCTCCCTCACCCTCCGGCCCGAGGGCACCGCCGGAACTCTCCGTGCCGTGCTCGGAGCGCATCTCGACCAGGAGGTGCGGCCGGTTCGGGTGCACTACGCGGGCCCGTTCTTCCGTGCCGAACGGCCCCAGGCGGGCCGCCAGCATCAGTTCACCCAGGTCGGTATCGAGTGCATCGGCGAGGGCTCGCCCGCGCTGGACGCCGAGATCGTGGAGGTCGCGTGGCGATTCTTCCGTGCGCTCGGGATCACCGGCATCCGCCTTCAGGTCAACTCGCTGGGTGGCCCCGAGGACCGGGCCCGCTACCGCGAGGCGCTCGTCGCCTACTACACACCGCTGGAGGCGTCGCTCTGCGACGACTGCCGTCGCCGCCTGCACACCAATCCGCTCCGGCTCCTCGACTGCAAGCGAGACGCCGGCCTGGTCGCAGCTGCTCCTCTGCTCTGGGACTCACTCGATCGCGCGAGCCGGGACCACTTCACCGCAGTGCTGCGCGACCTCGAGGCGGCAGGCATCGACGCGATCCGGAACGACCGCCTGGTGCGCGGCCTCGACTACTACAGCGACACCGTCTTCGAGTTCTGGCACGACACCCTCCAGGGGGCGCAGAGCTCGCTCGGAGGAGGAGGCCGCTACGACGGCCTCGCCGAGTTGCTTGGCTTCCCGGCGACCGCGGCCACCGGGTATGCGCTTGGCGTCGAGCGGATCCTCATGGTCGCTCGCGCCCTCGGCACCGTTCCCGGAATCGAGTCCGCGGCCGACGCGCTCGTCTGCTCCGTGGAGCCCGGCCAGGCGGAGGCGGCCGCGGGCATGGCGCGTCTCCTCCGCGACGCCGGCACACGAACCGTCCTCGACGTGGCCGGCCGCAGGCTCGACCGCAAGCTGCGCGGCGCAGGTCGCATCGGCGCGCGGGTTGCAGTCATCGTTGGCGAAAACGAAGTCGCTGAGGACAGCGCAGTGGTCCGTGATCTCGACGGCCGCAGCCAGCAGACCGTTCCGATCGCAGAGCTGGTCGCGACCGTGACGCGTATTCTCGGGAACACGGCGTGAGCACCGACCGCACCTACTGCGGCACGCCTCGCGCCGCCGACTCGGGGACGCACGCCACCGCATTCGGTTGGGTCGACCGCCGCCGTGACCACGGCGGTCTCATCTTCATCGACCTTCGCGACCACACCGGCATCCTCCAGGTGGTCATCGATCCCAACGACGCACCCGCGGCACACCGAGCGGCTCGCGAAGCGCGCCTCGAATGGGTGCTGCGCTTCGAGGGCGAGCTGAAGATGCGCGCCCCCGAGAACGTCAATCCAAAGCGCGACACCGGCGAGGTCGAGTTACGCGCCAGCGCGTGCACGGTGCTGGCCGTCGCGAAGACACCGCCGTTCCCTGTCAACGAGGACTCCGAAGTTGACGAGCAGCTGCGCCTCCGCCACCGGTACCTCGATTTGCGGCGCGTCCACCTGCAGCGCAACCTGCGTGCTCGCGCGAAATTCTCCACCGAGCTCCGCCGAGCCATGAGCGAGATCGGATTCCTGGAGATCGAGACTCCGATGATGATCCGGGCCACGCCCGAAGGGGCTCGCGACTACCTCGTCCCGAGCCGGCTCTTCCCCGGCAGCTTCTATGCGCTGCCCCAATCACCCCAGCTGTACAAGCAACTTTCCATGGTCGCCGGCTTCGACAGGTACTTTCAACTCGCGCACTGCATGCGCGACGAGGACCTGCGCGCGGATCGCCAACCGGAGTTCACGCAACTCGACATCGAGATGTCGTTCGTCGACGAGGACGACATCTTCGCTGCGCTCGAGCATGCGATTCCGAGTGCCTGGGACGCGTGCGGTTTCCGCGGAGGCCCGTTGAGCGTTCCGTTCCCGCGCATGACCTGGCGGCAGGCGATCGACAGCTACGGCGTCGACAAGCCGGACACCCGATTCGAGCTCCTGCTGCGCGATATCACGGACGTCGGCGGACGGTCTGGATTCCGGGTCTTCGCGGATGCGGTCGCGACCGGCGGCATCATCAAGGCGATCTGCGTCAAGGGCGGCGACGACCTGAGCCGCAGCGACATCGAGGGCCAGCTCACCGAGGTTGCGCGCGGCGCGAAAGCGCGTGGGCTCGCCTACCTGTGGAAGCGCGAGGACGGCTGGCAGGGCGGCATCGCGAAGTTCTTCACGCCGGAAGAGCTCGAGGCGATCGGCACCGCCACTTTCGCTCAGATTGGGGACTGCGTCCTCATGGTTGCCGACCGGGCGGTGGTGGTCAATGCCGCACTCGGAGCCGTGCGCAACCACCTCGGCCGCACCCGACGCCTGTACGACGACTCGCGCATCGACATGCTCTGGGTGACCGAGTTTCCAATGTTCGAACGCAGCGAGGAAACCGGCGAGATCGCAGCGGCACATCACCCCTTCACGATGATCCACACCGATGATCTCGACCTCCTCGAGTCGGATCCGCTCGCCGTGCGATCGCGCGCCTACGACCTCGTCGTCAACGGACGTGAGATCGGCAGCGGCAGCATCCGCATCACCGACCCGGCGATCCAGCAGCGCGTCCTTGCGGCGCTGGGCATCGACGCCGAGGAAGCGCGCCGCAAGTTCGGCTTCCTGCTCGAAGCCTTTGAATACGGCGTGCCCCCCCATGGCGGGTGGGCGGGCGGCGTCGACCGGATGGTGATGGAAGGCCTCGGGACCGACAACATCCGCGACGTGATCGCATTTCCCAAGAACCAGCAGGGGCAGGAGCCGATGACCGACGCGCCCGCCCCGGTCGACCCAGCTCAGCTGCGCGAATTGGGCATTGGGATTCTCCCGACCACCCCGAAGCCGTGAGCCCGGGGCTCGGGCTCGCGATCCTCTTCGTGCTCATCGGCACCACGGTGTCGGCGATGGTGATGCCCCGTCGTGGATCATTCCTGCTGACGCTGTTGCTCGCCGCAGCCGGTGTGGTGGCGGGCGAGCTCGTCGCCATCGCCACCCGGGTGGGCGGCCCTCAGCTTGGAGCGCTCCACCCGGTCGCGGACGCGGTGGGCGTCGTGCTCTTCGAAGTGACCGGCGCGGTCCTCGCGCCGGCGCGGCGCCGAGGGCCATAATGCCCGGGTCGGCAATTCGGAGGCTCGTGGAATGCGTGTTCCGTTCGGTAAGAAAGGCGTTGTGGCGGCGGGCGCGGCCATCACAGGCGCTGTGTTCTTCTGGCGCGTCCGAGCTCGCCGCCGTGAAGAAGCGGAGGCTCGCGAATGGGAGGCCGAGATCGCCGGAGCCGTGGATGAGGGTCGCGCCGCCGGCACAGCAGCGCCGTCGATGCCCTCCTCCGAGCCGTCCAGCGCCTGAGCGCTCGGAACCTGCGGTTTCGGGGCTCGCGCGGTGGGGTACGTAACCAGCGCGATGGGAACTGTCTCCGAACTCCGTCTGCCTGCTGATCGCGAGCACATCCTCGTCGCCAAGCGAGCAGCGGGGGCATTCGGGTCGCTGGCCGGTTTTGACATGGACGCCATCGACGACCTCACCATCGCGGTCGCCCAGGCATACGAGAACGCGGTCCGCTGCCTCGAACACTCGGGATCGATTGCAGGGCAGGTCCGGATTGTGTTCAAGATGAGCGACACCGGCCTCGAGGTGACGGTGCGCAGCACGGTCAATCGCGAAGCCGAGCTCAGGGCGCGTGCGGAGCAGGCAGGATTCGGGCACGAGGGCGAGCTGGTCGGGGCAACCGACCTGGCGCTCAGGCTCATGGGGCTCTTTGTCGACGACAGCACGTACCGGGTCGACGAGCGAACTGGGAGCCTGCGCGTTCGGCTGACCAAATACAAGGCGTCGTGACCCCGGCGCCGGGGCGCGGCGACGGCGTGGCAACCCGCGAGCGGACGATTGCGAAGCCTGCCGAGACGGCTGAGCGAGCCGAGATGCGGCGCCTGCTTCGCGAGTTCAACAAGACGCGCGATCCGCGCATCCGCGAACGGCTCGTCGAGCTCAACAGCGACCTCGTCCACTACATCGCCCGTCGTTTTGCCAATCGTGGCGAGCCCCTCGAGGACATCGAGCAGGTCGGATTTCTCGGTCTCATCCAGGCAATCGAGCGGTTCGACCCATCCCTGGAGAACGAGTTCAGCACCTTCGCGACCCCGACCATCGCGGGCGAGATCCGGCGCCACTTTCGCGACCGCTCCTGGGCCGTCCGGGTTCCTCGCCGGCTCCAGGAGAACCTCGCCAAGGTGAACGCCGCAACCCAGCTGCTCCAGAACGAGCTGGGACGATCGCCGTCCGTTGCCGAGATCGGGGCGCGGGTCGGGCTCGAGCCCGATCAGGTGCTCGCGGCGATGGAGGTTGCCCCGGCGCAGCACACCGTCTCCCTCGACGGTCCGGTCGGCGGCGGTGACGAGCCGCTCACCCTGGGCGACCGCCTGGGGCTCTCGGATGACAACCTCGAACGCGTCGAGATGCAGGACGTGCTCGAGCAGGTGATGGCACACCTCACGCCGCGCGAGCGTCAGATCCTCGCGATGCGTTTCGTCGAGCAATTGCCGCAAACCGAGGTCGCAAAGCAACTCGGCATTTCACAAATGCACGTCTCACGATTGCAGCGCGCGGCAGTCGAGCACCTTCGCAAGGAGTTCGGGGCCGAGGCGCCCGTGTAGAATTCGACAACTTGCTGTCGAATTCCTTTGCACGTGCTCAGCTCTGAGATCCGGGAGCGATTTCTTCGCTTCTTCGAAGACCGCGGGCACTACCAACTCGCGAGCTTTCCGCTCATTCCCCACGACGATCCGTCGCTTCTCTTCACCGTGGCCGGAATGGTGCCGTTGAAGCCATGGATCACCGGGCAGCGCACGCCGCCGTCGCGCGACCTCGCCTCGTGTCAGAAATGCTTTCGTGCCGACGACATCGCGTCGGTCGGCGACCCGACGCACCACACGTTTTTCGAGATGCTCGGCAACTGGTCGATCGGCCACTATTTCAAAGAGGGCGCGATCGATTACGCGTGGGAATTCTCAACTGACGTCCTCGGTCTCGACCCCGCCCGGCTCTGGCCGAGCATCTATCCCGACGACGTCGAGTCCGAGCGGCTCTGGGTTGAGAAGATCGGCGTCCCCAGGGAGCGGATCTCGCGCCTCACCGAGAACTGGTGGGCCGCAGGCCCCACCGGCCCCTGTGGGTACGACAGCGAGATCTACTTCGACTGGGGCGGCCCGTGTTCCTGCGGCCGCACCGACTGCACGCCCCAGGATGAATGCGGAGGCGACCGCTTCGAGGAGTACTGGAACCTGGTGTTCATGGAGTTCGACCAGCAGCCGGACGGGTCGCTACCGCTCCTGCCCAACCCAACGGTCGACACCGGGCTGGGCTTCGATCGGATCGTGGCGATCGTCCAGGGCGATCGTTCCGGGTATGGCACGGACCACCTCGCGCCGATCGTCGACGGCTTCCGGTCTCGGGCAGGCGCCGGGATCACAGATCCGAGCCTCGAGCGGTCTCTCTACGTCCTCGCCGACCACCTTCGTGGCGCAGGGTTCCTGATCGCCGCAGGGGTGCTCCCGGCCAACGAGGGGCGCGGCTACGTGCTCCGCAGGATCATCCGGCGCGCCGCCGTGGACGCCCGCCGCGTCGCCCTCAAAGGCGGCCTCGCGGCCGGCACCGGCGACCTGGTCGGCGTGATGGGCCCGGTCTACCCGGAGCTCGTCGAGTTCCGCGGGCTGATCGAGCAGACGCTGGGTGTGGAAGAGGAGGCGTTCGCTCGAACCCTTGATGCGGGCACCGAGCGGCTCGCAGCGCTGCTGTCGAGAAACCCGACTCAGATCGACGGCGCCGACGCATTCCGTCTCTATGACACCTTCGGGCTCCCAATCGAGTTAACGGTCGAGATGGCAGCCGAGCGTGGGGCGACGGTCGACCTCGACGGATTCGAGTCGGCCATGCGAGAGCAACGCGAGCGAGGTCAGGCGTCAGCGCGCCGCGTCGGCTTCGCGGGAGCCGGCACCCTGCCGCCGACGCGCTTCATCGGCTACGACTCGCTCGAGACCGACGCGACCGTTCTCCGCATCGGCCTCGATCGCGAGATCGCGGCGCTCGGAGCAGGGGAGAGCGGTGCCGTGCTCCTCGATGTCTCGCCGTTCTACGCGGAGGCGGGAGGACAGGTTGGCGACACGGGGTCGCTCACGTGGGCCGGTGGGCACGCGCACGTTCGCGACACCCAGCCGGTTGCCGGGAGCGACGCACGCGCACACGATGTCGTCGTGCAAACCGGTGAGCTCCGCTCCGGGCAGCAGGTCCGCGCCGAGGTCGACGCCGACCGGCGCGCGCGGATCGCACGCCATCACAGCGCAACCCACCTGCTCAATCGGGCACTGCGCGAGGTGCTCGGCGACGGCGTCGTGCAACGCGGCTCGTTCGTGGGCCCGGACCACACCACCTTCGACTTCGCCTTCCCCAGGGCCCTCACCCCCGAGGAACTTACGGACATCGAACACCGCGTCAATGACGGGATCCGGCGCAACCTTCAGCGCACCGTCGAACTCATGCCACTCGCAGACGCACGGGCGAGCGGCGCCATCGCGCTGATCGACGAGGCGTACTCGCCCGACGTGCGGGTGGTCGACTTCGGCGGTTGGTCACGCGAGCTGTGCGGCGGCACGCACGTGACCAGAAGTGGCGACCTGGGCGCCGCGATCATCGTGTCCGAGAGCAGCATCGGCCAGGGCATCCGGCGCATCGAGATGGTGTCCGGGGAGAGCGCCGAGGAACGCTGGAGGCGCACCGGAGCCGCGCTGCAGACGACTGCCCGAGCACTCAAGACCCGCCCCGAGGAGGTCCCCGAGCGGGTGGCCGCACTCCAGGAGCAGGTCCGGAAGCTCACCCGCGAGGTCACGCACTCGCGCCAGGCAGCGCCCTCGAACGTTGCGACGGACGCCGCCATCGTCGAGGACGCCGGAGGGGTGCCTTTCGCGCATCTCCTGCTCGACGGCGACGTCGACGCTGACGGCGTCTCCCAGGCCGGCGATCACCTGCTTGCCGACCGGCTCCACGGTGATGGCGTCGCGGCCGTGCTCGGCGCGGCGACGCTCGTGGTCAAAGTCGGCGGGCGCGCACTCGAGGCCGGAGTCCACGCGGGCACCCTGGTGACCAGCGCGGCGCAGATCACCGGGGGCAGGGGCGGGGGGCGCCCGGACCTGGGTCGCGGCAAGGTGGGCGATCCGGCCAAACGTGAGGCGGCCGTCGCCGCGCTGCGCGACGCGATCACCGAGACGATGGGGCACGCAGCCTGATGGGAAAGCGAAAGTTCGCCCTGCTCAAGCGGCGCGAGGAATTCCAGAGCCACTTCACGGTCCTCGACATCGGCACCGAGTTCGTCAAGGCGCTGATCGTCAAGCGGGAGAACGACAAAGGCATCGTCCTTGGCGTCGGCAAGGTTCGCCAGGCGCAGTCGCACATGCAGGCCGGCGCCGTTGCGGACCTCCAGGCGGTCATCGACAACTGCGACCGTGCGCTCACCGAAGCCGAGGACATGTGCGAGACCATCCCCGGTCAGGCGGTCATCGGCATCGCCGGTGAGCAGGTCCGCGGCTTCAGCACCACCATGACCATGCCGAGGCCGCAGCCACAGGCACGCATCACCCAGGCGGACCTCGCCACCGCGCTGCAGGCGGTGCAGCGGCGAGCGCTCCGCGAAGCGGTGCGCCAGATGTCGCATGACCTCGGCGTCCAGGAGGTCAACGTCAAGCTGGTCCACAGCACGATCACGGCGGTGCGCATCGACGGGTACGCAGTCAGCAACCCGGTGGACTTCCAGGGACACGTCGTCGAGATCACCGTGTTCAACACGTTCGCTCCTCTGACGCACATCGGCGCGCTCCAGGCCATCGCCCAGGAGCTCGACCTCGAGCTCGTGGCCACGGTGGCCGAGCCGTATGCGCTGGCGCGCGGTTGCGCGTCAGCGGAGTCGCATGAGCTGGGCGCCATCTTCGTGGATGTCGGCGGCGGAACCACCGACATCGCCGTCGTCCGCCGGGGCGGCATCGAGGCGACCCGGATGTTCGCATTGGGCGGGCGCTCCTTCACCAAGCGACTCGCAACGGATCTCGCGATGGACCTCGACGAGGCGGAGCGTTTCAAAGTCGCGCATTCCGAGGGGCACCTCGCCGCCGAGCAGAGCGCCATGGCTCGCAGGGCCCTGACCCCCACAGCCGAGGTCCTTGCGCAAGGCGTCGCGCTCACCCTCGAGGAGCTGGCCGGCCCGGACCCCCTTCCTGGGTCGATCTGCCTGGCCGGAGGTGGCGCCGCGCTGCCGGAAGTTGCCGAGCAGCTGCGCAGCCTGGACTGGTCGGACACCGTGCCTTTCGTCCGTCCGCCAACGGTCAAAGTCCTCGGACCAGACGACGTCACGGGCGTCTATGACACGACCGGCCTGCTCGTCGGCAGCCAGGACGTAACCCCGATGGGGCTTGCGCGACACGCCGTGACGCTGGAAGATGACACGGACGAGCCCCTCGGCGGGCTCATGCGCCGCGTTTTGAAGACGATGAAGGTATAGGCGCCGATGCCGGCTGTTGTCATTGCCAAGTCCGACGACGAGATCGCTGATCTCATCGATCGGGTTCGCTCGTCCCCGGATCTTGACGTCGGGCTCGTCGTACCCGGCTCCAGCCGCGCTTTGCAGACGCCCCTCAACGTGCGCCTGCTTGCTCAGTTCAGCAGCCAATCCGGCCGCCGGACCTCGATCGTCACCGAGGATCAACGGGTCCAGCAGCTGGCTCGAGCGAGCGGCCTCCAGGTCTATGGGTCAGTGCCGGCCTTCGAGCGTGGCATCGAGCTGGCGGGCCCTCGGATGGGCGGTTCGTCGGTGGGCCGCGGGGTTGTCGCGGGCGCAGGCGGCGCTGCCGCAGCCGTGCTGGAACCGCCGCCGGCTCCGCCCCCCGCGCCACCGTCGCTCAGCCCGCCGGCACACGCTCCGGCGACCGCGCGACTGGAACCGCGTCGCGTGCTCACCCAGCTTCCACCGGCGCGCCCCGCGCGCGGATGGGACCGCCGCCGCTTCCTCTACGTTGCGGGAGCCGTTGTCGCCATCCTCGGCATCGTCCTGTTCATGGCGCTGGCGCCGTCGGCAAAGGTCACCATCACCATCGCGGCAACGCCGCTGTCGGTCAGCCCCACCATTCAGGGAAGCACCAGCCCGGCCACGGCGACCCAGCCCGACCACGTGCTGACCGGCGTGATCACGAGCGCCTCCTCGCAGACGTTTCAGGCGACTCCGACCGGAACTACCACGCTCCCGGCCGTTGCCGCGAAGGTAACTCTGACGTTCACGACCGACGCGACTCAGCGATATCTCGTTTGCGCTGCCCGCGAACAACCCCAGCTCATTCGTCAAGACCGCCGACCAATCGGTCACATTCGGCCCCGCGAAAAGCGCCGTGATCTGTATCGGTCCTGCCAATCCGCCGCCGTCAGGGGCCTGCGCAGGCAGCCCGTACAACGCACAGGCGCAGTACGTGGCTCAGACGCCGGCAGCGTCTGGCAACGTCGGCTCCGGGACCCTCACGCTGTGGCAGGGAGACCCTTGCCCTGATCCCATAGCCTGCCCCGGGACCCACATCAGCGTCACCAACAGCAGCTCCGCAACCGGAGGCGCTGACCCCAAGCAGACCACGGCGGCGACGGCGACCGACGTCGCCAACTGGACGGCACAGGTGACCCAGATCGAGAATGCGCTCGGAGCGCAGATGCAGACCGACCTCCTGGCGAGGGCGGCGGGAAAGACCATCGCCAAGGATCCGACCGGTAATGGCGAGGTCGTCGCTTTCTCGGGAGCCAAGCCGGCGCTCCCGGCGGCCAACGCGCCATTCGCAGCGACCCAGATCACCATCGGGGCCTCGGCGCAGGCGTCCATCTACGATCCCATCGCGGTCCGCAATGACGTCATCGCAGACCTCGACAAGCTCGTGAAACCCGGCGACGAACTTGCGCCGGGCAGGCTGAACACGCCGCCGTGCGCGGTGACCCAGGCGAACGACGCCGGCACGGTCGTCCTCGCGTGCTCGGCGACCGACTTCAGCCAGCCGATGGTCAACCTGAACACGCTCAAGGCGCACCTCACGGGGCGGAACCCGGGAAGCGCGCAGGAGATTGTGAAAAGCAACATCGCCAAGGTCCAGGGCGTGACGGTTTCCGAGTGGCCGTTCAAGCTCTTCTATCTGCCGCTGCGAGCGTCGCAGATCGAGATCGACGAGAACTTCGTCGTCATCTCCACCAAGTCACCGTGACCCCGACCGGGGGCGGTTCGGGTCGCACCCGGGTCCTCGGCATCGACGTCGGCTCCGTGCGCATCGGCCTCGCCATTTCCGACGAGACGTGCACGATCGCGTCCCCGCTTGCAACAGTCCCCAACGGATCCCGAACCCTGTGGCCACGCATCAAACGCGAGATGGAAGATCGTCAGGTGGACACAGTGGTCATCGGATTGCCCCGCCGGCTTGACGGCAGCGAGGGCGACGCGGCCCGGAGTGCGCGGGCATTCGCGGCGGAGTTGACCCGGAGGACCGCGATCGACGTCGAGCTCTGGGACGAACGGTTCACGACGACGATCGCCGAGCGATCCCTCATCGAGAGCGGCGTGCGCCGAAAGCGCCGGCGCGAGGTGATCGATGCCGTTGCGGCCGCGGTGCTGCTCCAGAGCTGGCTCGATGCACGCCGGATCGCTGCGGCACGCTCGAACCCGTGAGCACGTCGCCGCTTCGCCTCTGCCTCGTCGGCGCGGGCATCTCTCATTCGCCGAGCCCCGCGCTGCACCAGGCTGCGATGCAGTCCTCCGGCATCGAGGGCACCTACGTGCTGCGCGACCTCGAGCCGCCGGACATCGATGGCTTCGTCGAGGAATTGCGCAGGGGACGCTACGCGGGATGCAACGTCACGACGCCGTACAAGGCGGTGCTGGCGGATCGTTGCGACCGCCTCGAGGGTGATGCCGAGTCGCTCGGGGTCGTCAACACCATCAGCGTTCGCGGTGGCCGTCTCATCGGCGTCACCACCGACGCGGACGGCTTCGAGCTCGCCCTCAGCCGCGAGTCGATGTGGCCCCGACAGGGAGCGACGGCGTTGGTGCTCGGCGCGGGCGGAGCGGCCGCAGCTGTTGCCCTGGCGCTCACGCGGGTGCCGCTCCTTCGTCTGCGCATCGCAGCGCGTGCGCAGACGTCGGCGGGCAACGTCGCCGACCGGTTGCGGGGATCCGGTGACATCGCGACGGTGCCGTGGGATCGAGGCGCCATCGCAGCGACCTGCGCCCACTCGGCGATCGTGGTCAACGCGACGCCGGTTGGACTGGAGGCACTGCCGTTCGAACCGCGCGCAATTCCCCCCGCGTGCAGCGTCGTCGACCTTCGATACCGTCCGCGCCCCGTCGACGTCGTGGCCGCCGCCATCGAAAGTGGACACCGTGCGTGCGACGGGCTCGAGATGCTCCTGCAGCAGGGGTTGCTGAGCTTCGAGATCTGGACCGGGAAGGTCGCCCCGCCCGGCGCGGTGCGCAGCGCGTTGCTCCGGGCTGTCGAGGCGTGAACCCGCCACTGGTGATCGCAGGCATCACGGTCGCCGGCGGTGTCGTCGGGCTGGGATCCGGCTGGCTCACCGTCATGCTCGAGAAGTTCGAGAAGCTCGAGGAGGAAGAACGCCAGGAGCGCCTCGACTACGAGCGTGACATCGCGGAGGAGCTCAGCAGGGCGGCGGCAGCGGGGGAGGAGCCGGAGGCGGCTCGGCCCTGGGCGGGAGAACGTTATGGCTGGACCTGGCTGGAACGCTGGCTCTCGCCCGCGCTCGGAGCGATCGGCTTCGGCGCCTTCGCCGCACACGAGGCCTTCGGTTCGGGATTGCTGATCCATCTGCTGTGGGTCGCGATCTTCGTGCAGGTTGTGAACTTCGATCTCAAGCACCGGCTCATCCTCAACCTGGTCACCTATCCGAGCGTGCTCGCGGCGGTGGTGCTCAGTGCCTGGTCGCCTGGGCTGACGGTCACCAGCGCGATCATCGGTGCCCTTGGGGTGGCCGCATTCTTCTTCATCCAGAACCTGGTATCGAGAGGCAGCATCGGCCTCGGCGACGCCAAGCTCGGCGGACTGGTGGGCGCCGTGACCGGCGCGGGCCCGACTGCAGCGCACCTCGGCGCGGTGTATGCGGTGGTCGCGGGGGTCTTCATCGGCGGCGCAGCGGCGCTCGTCCTTTTGGTCACACGCGTTCGCAAGCTCAAAGACCCGATACCCTATGGTCCGTTCCTCTGTGCGGGCGCAGCGCTCATCCTGTATCTCGGTCCGTGACCCGCAGAGTCCAGGGGTTCGATTGAGGTGAGGCAATGCCGACGCAGTTGATGCCGGGAGAGCGGTCGATCGCACTGGTCCGTCAGCACTGGTCCGTGCTTGCCGGCCATGTGCTCGGGGCGATTGTCGTCATCGTCGTGGCGATCGTCCTCAACGCCAAGCTGCCCGCCACGATCGGTTCGCTCTCGATCACCACGGTGAAGACGGTGATCCTGCTGGTTGTTGTCATCGCTGCGGTGCTGTGGGCGGGCTTCAGGGTCCTGCGCTGGCGTTTCGCGACCTATCACCTGACCGATCGACGGATCGTCATGGAAGGCGGAATCCTCTCCAGAACCGCCGAGACGATCCCGCTCGATCGGATCCAGAACACCGTGATCCACCGGCCGCTCGGCGACCGTCTCATCGGGGCCGGCGACATCGAGATCGAGTTCGGCGGGCCGCGACGGCGTCGAGGTCCTGCATCGCATCCCCAGGGCAGAAGCCTTCTACAACGAGCTGCTGACCACCATGAACGCGCCCCCCTCGGCAGGCGCGCCCACGCGCACCGGGGGCCTCTAGGCCCGGAACCGCGGCCCAGTCAGACGCGCCGGGCCAGAGCGGCGATCCGGGCCAGCGCCTCGGCGGCTGTGGCCTCGGGCTGCTCACGCATCGCTTCACGGTAGGCGCAGATCGCGCCGATCACGTGGCCGTGGGCGTCGAGGAGCCGAGCGATACGCAGGTGCTCGAGGGCGCCCCTCCGTGTGGGGAGCGTCTCTCTCATCACATGCAGTCTTGGTTTCGAAGGGAGACCTGGCGCGGACAAATCGGCATGTCGTTCGACGACGCAAAAGGGGAACTCAGGCACGCCGCCAATACAATCCGTTGCAGATGCTTCGATTTCTCACCGCCGGCGAATCGCATGGCCCGCAGCTCACCGTGATCGTCGAAGGTGTGCCCGCGGGCATTTCGCTGGACGCCGCTCGTGACATCGACCCCGACCTCCGGCGCCGACAGGGCGGACACGGACGGGGAAAGCGCCAGCAGATCGAGCACGATGCGGCCCGAATCGTCAGCGGCGTGCGCGGCGGCAAGACCCTCGGCTCTCCGATCACGCTCGTGATCGCGAACCGCGACTGGGAGAACTGGCAGGGCCCGATGCAGGTCGAGGCGCGGGGATTCAAGAGGAAATCGGTCACGCGCGTTCGCCCCGGGCATGCCGACCTCGCGGGAGTGCTGAAGTACGGCTTCAGCGACGCTCGCGACGTGCTCGAGCGCGCGAGCGCTCGCGAGACCGCGGCACGGGTCGCCGCCGGTGCAGTCGGCCGCGCCCTGATCGCCGCCATCGGTATCCATGTCCATTCATGCGTCATTCGCATCGGAGACGTGCACGTTCCGGTGCCCGACGGCGAGGTGGCCTGGGATGCGGTCGAGCGCTCGCCGGTGCGCTGCGCCGATGAGGACGCGTCGGCGCAAATGGTCGCCGCCATCGATGCCGCGCGGGAAAACGGCGACACGCTCGGCGGGACCGCCTACGTCGTCGCCACGAATGTTCCGGCCGGACTTGGCAGTTACGTGCACTGGGATCGTAAGATCGACGGGCTCATCGCCCAGGCGATGTGCAGCATCCCGTCTGTCAAGGGCGTCGAGATCGGCGCTGCGGTGCTGGCCGCGCGATCGCCGGGGTCCGCCGTGCACGACGAGCCCCGTTGGGACCCCGAGCGCGGATTTCACCATCTGACCAACCGGCAGGGCGGTCTGGCCGGCGGGGTCACCGACGGGGAGCCGGTCTGGGCGCTCGTGCACTTCAAGCCCATCTCGACGCTGCTCCACCCGCTGCGCAGCGTCGACATCCATTCGGGCGCCGAGATCAACGCCCACTACGAGCGCAGCGACATCTGTGTCGTCCCGGCGGGCGCGGTGGTGACCGAGGCGATGCTCGCCTGGGTTCTGGCCACAGCGGCGACGGAGAAGTTCGGAGGCGATACCGCAGGCGAGCTGCGCCGTGCGGCCGCCGCTCATCGCCGCGCCGCGAGCCGGCTGCGATGACCGCCATACGCCGCATCGCGCTGGTGGGGCTGCCGGGGTCTGGAAAGAGCACTGTGGCCCCGCTGATCGCGGAACGCCTCGGCTGGGCAGCCGTCGACCTCGATGACGTGATCGCGGCAAGCGCGGGGCGCTCGCCGGCGGCGATCATCGCGACCGACGGGGAGGCGCACTTCCGGGACCTCGAGCTGACCGCGCTCGAAGCCACGCTCCGACGGTCCGGCCCTGTGGTCATCGCCTGTGGCGGAGGCCTGATCACCAACGCCGCTGCGCGGCGCCTCTTGACCGAGCTCTGCACCGTGGTCTGGCTCGATGCACCCGACCAGGTGCTCATCCAGCGTGTGGGCGATGGCGCGGACCGGCCCCTGCTCGGCGGGTCCGCCGCGACAGGGATCCCGCGCCTCCGCAGCAGCCGATCTCGAGCCCACCAGTCCTCGCACCTGCGCATTGGCGCCCACGAGGCGCCTGAGGCGGTTGCGTCCAGCGTGATCGCCGCCCTCGAGGGTGCCGTGCGCGTCAACCTCGCGGAACGCGCCTACCTCATCGAGGTGCGCGCCGGAGCGCTCGACGACGTGATGGCGCACGTCCCGGCCTCAGCGACACGCGTCGCGCTGCTGGCGGATCGCGCCGTGCATCCGGTGTCCGAGAGGCTCACCGCCTCGCTGCGCAGCGCCGGCATAGCCACGACCGTGCTCGAGGTCTCCGGCGGCGAGCCGCTCAAGACCTGGGCGACCGCCGGTGAGATGCTCGACCGCCTCGGGGCCGCGGGCCTGCAGCGCAACGACTGCGTCGTGGCGATCGGCGGCGGAACCGTGGGCGACCTCGCCGGGTTTGTCGCCGCCACGTACCTGCGTGGGATCGCCTGGGTGAACGTCCCCACCACGCTCCTCGCGATGGTGGACAGCGCCATCGGCGGCAAGACCGGGGTGAATCTCGCGCGCGGAAAAAACCTCGCCGGCGCGATCTGGCAGCCCCGGGCGGTGGTCTGCGACCCCGCCGTCTTGGCCACCCAGGACGACCGCTCGTTTCGATCCGCATTCGCCGAGATCGTCAAGTACTCGATGATCGTCACGACAACGCTCGCAAGCGACCTCGACGTGCACCTCGAGCGCCTGCTCAGCCGCGATACGGACGCGTTGACCGCGACGATCCGCGAATGCTGTGCCATCAAGGCACGCATCGTCGCGAGTGACGAGCGTGAGGGCACCGGACGCGCCGTGCTCAACTACGGACACACAGTCGGCCACGCGCTCGAGGCTGCGGCCGGGTTCGGTGATGCGCTGCTCCACGGCGAAGCGGTGGCTGTCGGGATGCGCGCCGCCGGGTTGCTCAGCATTCGCACCCTCGGGTGCCCCGATGGGGAGATCGGCTGGCAGGATGAGATGATCTCGCGGTGCGGGCTGGCGACGACCTCGGTGTTTGATCCCGAGCGCGTGCTCGGCCATATGGGCGCGGACAAGAAGACGGTCGGCGATCGCCTGGGCTGGGTCCTGCTCGCAGCCAGGGGGCGCCCGCTCACCGGCCAGCAGGTTCCCGAGGAGGAGGTGCGCGCCGCGCTGGACGCTGTGCTCGCTCGATGACGCGGATCCTGCTGCTCAACGGGCCCAACCTGGCGAGCCTCGGCGAGCGCGAGCCCGACGTCTACGGGGCGATCACCCTCGCCGAGATCGAGGCCGCCGTTCGCGATCGCGCCGCCACGCGCGGCCTGGAGGTGCGCTGCGAGCAGACCAACCATGAAGGCGCGATGGTGGACATTCTCGAGTCCGAGCGCGGGCACAGTGCGGGGTGCATCGTCAACCCCGGCGGGCTGACCCACACGAGCGTCGTCCTCGCCGACGCGCTCCGCGGTTTCAGTGGTCCCGTCATCGAGGTCCACCTGTCGAACATCCTCGCCCGTGAGCCTTATCGGCGCGTCTCCCTGTCAGCCGAGGCAGCGGTCGCGGTGATCTCGGGCCTGGGTTTGGAAGGCTACGTCCTCGCAGTCGAGGGACTGGCTAAGCTGCTCGAGGACGGTTCAACCACTGGGAGCACTGCATGATCACCGCGTCGGACCTGCGCCCGGGCGCGACAGTCGAACGCGACGGCGACCTCTTCGAGGTCATCGACTTCTCGCACATGAAGCAGGGTCGTGGCACCGCCGTTGTTCGTGCCAAGTTGCGCAACGTCACAACCGGTGCGGTCACCGACGAGACGTTCCGTCCCGAGGAGAAGTTCGGCCGTGTCCGCATCGAGCGCACCGAGGCTCAGCTGCTCTACAAGGACGGTGCGAATTACGTGGTGATGGACAACACCACGTTCGACCAGGTCACCCTGAGTCCGGAGCAGCTGGGGAGCGGCGTCGACTATCTCAAGGAGAACGACACCCTGTTCCTGCTGCGATTCGATGATCGCGTCCTCGGTGTGGACCTGCCGACGTCGGTCGTGCTCGAGGTCACCCAAAGTGAGCCCGGGTTCAAGGGTGACACCGCCAACGCGTCGTTCAAGCCGGCCGTCGTCGAAACGGGGCTCGCGGTCGACGTGCCGCTGTTCGTGAACCAGGGCGACCTGATCCGCGTCGACACGCGCACAGGGCGGTACGTGGAGCGCGCATGAGCGACGTCAAGGAGCCGGACCACCTCGCCTTGCGACCGACCACCAACGGTCGCCGCCAGCTCGGCACGACGCGCGTCGCGAATGAGGTGGTGGCATCCATCGCGGCCTTCGCGGCGCTCCAGGTGTCGGGGATTCATGCCATGTACCACCCCGGAGGTCAGCAGTTCGATCGCATCGTTCGCAGGTCGCATGCCCACCGAGGCGTGCGCGTGGAGATGCGCGACGATGCCCTGCATCTGAGCCTCTACGTCGTCATGGAGTTGGGCGGCAACGTGCCGGTCGTCGGGGCCGAGGTGCAGCGGCGCGTTGCCGACGCGATCGATCGCATGCTCGCCCTGCGCGTCGAGGAGGTCAACGTCTTCGTCAGCGAGGTCGCCTTCGCGTGACCCCCGCCGTGTCAGGCACGGGACGTAGACGGCGTGGTCGTGAGCTCGCGCTTCGCGTGCTCTTCGAGATCGAGGGGACCGAGAAGGATCCGGACTTCGCGTTGCGCTATCAGGGCGAAGACCTGCACGCCACCGCCGATGTTCGCGCCTTCGCACGGACTATCGTCGTCGGTTGTGTCGACCATCTCGACACCATCGATGCGGCGCTCGCCACCGCGATGGAGCACTGGTCGCTCGTCGACCTGGGCAAGGTCGAGCGTGCTGTGCTGCGCCTCGGGACGTTCGAGCTGCTGTACATGGAGACCACACCCGTCGCGGTGGTGATCGACGAGTTCGATCGAGCTCTCGCGGGCATACGCCGGCGACGAGGCCGCCCAGTTCGTCAACGGTGTCCTGGGCCACGTCGCGCGGGAGCGCGTATGACAGCCGCCGTCTGCACCGTCAGCGACCTCACCGTGCTCGTACGCGACGCGCTCGCCGCTCGCCCTGAGCTGGAGGATGTGCTTGTCGAGGGCGAGATCAGCAACCTCAAGGCACACGTGTCCGGTCACCTCTACTTCACCCTCAAGGACGCGCATGCCGCGGTCTCGTGCGTGTGCTTTCGCACCAACGCGCTGCAGATACCCTTTCGCCCGGACAACGGCATGACGGTGATCGCGCACGGATCGGTGCAGGTGTATGGGCAGCAGGGACGGTACCAGCTCTACGTCGACCGCCTCGAACCGAGCGGCGTGGGCGCGCTTGCGCTTGGGATCGAACAGCTCAAGCAGCGGCTGAGCGCCGAGGGACTCTTCGACGAGCGGCGCAAACGCCGGCTGCCGTTGCTGCCTCGGCGAGTCGTCGTGGTCACGTCACGCAGCGGCGCCGCTCTGCGTGACGTGACCACGGTGATCCAGCGCCGGGCACCGTGCATCGGGGTCGTGCTCTCGCCCGCGACCGTCCAGGGAGACGGCGCTGTCGAGACGCTGATCCGTGCGCTGCAGCGCGCCGACCAGGTTCGCGACGCAGACGTCATCCTGCTGGTGCGCGGCGGCGGTTCCCTCGAGGACCTGATCGCGTTCAACAGCGAAACGCTCGCGCGCGCGATCCGGGCGACGCGGCTCCCGGTCGTGACCGGTGTGGGTCATGAGACCGACACGACCGTTGCGGACCTCGCCGCCGACCGCCGAGCCGCGACCCCGTCGGCCGCTGCGGAGCTGGTCGCGCCGAGCGTCGCCGTGCTGCGCGATGAGGTCGCCGCGCGACACGCCCGCCTTGACGTCGCCATCGTGGGGCTGGTCAGCGTGCGACGCGACCGTGTCCACATTGCCTCGCTGCGCCTCCGCCAGGCGTTGATGGAGGAGACGTCGCTGAAGCGCCGTGAGCTCGATCACCAGACATCGCGTTTCGCCGTCGCTCACCCGTCCCGGCGCGTCGAGATCGAGCGGCTCCGGCTGCAACGGACCGCGGAGCGCCTCCAGGAGGCCACCGCCCGGGTCACCGTCGCGCGCCGCGCCGCACTGACGACCCGCTCGGCACGGCTGGCGGCGCTGTCGCCGAGACGGACGCTCGAACGTGGGTACTCGATCACCTCCGACGCGGACGGCCGCGTGCTCACCGACGCTTCCACCGTGCCGTCCGGCTCGCGCCTTCGCACGGTCCTCCACCACGGCCGCGTGGCGAGCACCGTGGATCGAGTTCGAGCCGGATCCACCCGGCGAGGGCGAACGGATGTACGATTCCAAGCCGGAAGCAGGCGACCCATGACACAGAATTCGGCGGAGGACGGCATCACGACGCTGACGTACGAGGCTGCCCTGGCCGAGCTCGACACCCTGATCACCAAGCTCGAGGGTGGGAGCATCGCTCTTGAGGAGGCGATCGGCGCGTACGAGCGTGGAGTGGTGCTCGCCCAGCACTGCGCCGACCTGCTCGCGCGCACCGAGCAGCGTGTGAAGCAGCTCGTGGTCAGCGCGAGTGGCGCCATCGGCGAGCGCCCGCTGGAGGCCGGCGGCACAGCCGTGCCGGAACCGCAGGGCGTGCCGCTCGCCGGCACTCCGGCGAGGCCCGCATTGCCTCGGATCGATCCCGACGACGTCCCTTTCTGACAGCGCGAATACACACGGATGTGATAAACCTTGGAGCTATGACACCGGTCTCCCAGGCCAGGCGGGTCGATCTCGAGCTGGTCGCACGCGGGCTGGCTCCGAGCCGGGAGCGCGCCCAGGCGCTCGTCGCCGCGGGCATGGTCGAGGTGGACGGCGCGCGGGCCATGAGTGCTGACCAGCGTGTGGGAGCCGCGACGCTCATCCGGATGCTCGGACGCGACCATCCCTGGGCCAGCAGGGGAGGGCTCAAGCTCGTTCCGGCGCTGGATGCGTTCGGCGTGAGCTGCGCCGGCCGGGTGTGCCTCGACGCGGGAGCATCGACCGGCGGATTCACCGATGTGCTCCTGAGCCGCGGGGCGGCGTTCGTCTACGCGGTCGACGTCGGCCGCGGTCAGCTCGACCCGCGACTGGCGACCGATCCGCGCGTGCGCGTCATGGACCGGACCAACCTCCGCTCGCTGACCTCGCTCCCGGGATCGCCGCCAGACCTGGTGACGCTCGATCTCTCGTTCATCTCGCTGCGCCTGGTGATCCCGGCTGTGGTGCGCCTCATCGCACCCGGTGGCGCAGATCTCGTGGCCCTGTTCAAGCCGCAGTTCGAGCTCGGCCGCGAGGCGATCGGCAAGGGGGGGATCGTGCGCGACCCGGACGCCGCGGAACGGGCCGCCGGCGACTTTGCCTCCTGGCTCGCGTCCGACTTCGGCGCTGTTGCGCACACGCCGATGCCGTCGCCGGTGCGCGGCGCCAAGGGCAACCTCGAATGGCTGGTCGGGGCTCGCCTTGTGCGGTTGCCCTCCGACGGACCGAGCGAGCCATGAGCACGGAATCGAGCATCGGGTTCCTGCTGCACCCGGGGGAGCAGGCTGCCGTGCAGTCGGCGATCGCCCGCGCCCGGGAGTGCGGGTTTGAGGCGTGGACGGCGCTCGAGGATCCCGAAGGGGCGATGACCGAGCACGCCTCGTCGACAGCGCTGCTGGTGACGCTCGGAGGCGACGGCACCTTTCTCTACGGCGCGCGCCTCGCCGCGCCGCTCGGAATCCCCGTCGTCGGCGTGAATCGCGGCCGCCTCGGGTTCCTCAACGACGTCGAGATCGATGCGCTTCCCGTGGCCATCAGCCGCTTCGCCGCCGGCGACTACACGACCCAGCGCAGGGCCCTGCTCGAGATCTCGATCGACGATGCGGAGGAACCGGTGCTCGCCATCAACGAGATCGTCGTGCGGGCTCGGGACGTCAACGTCGTCCGGCTTCGGGTCGACGTCGCTGACGACCTGCTCGGAGCGTTTGACGCCGACGGCGTTGTGGTCGCGACGGCGACCGGGTCGACCGCCTATGCGCTGAGTGCGGGCGGTCCCCCTGTCGATCCGCGGGTCAGGGCGGTGATCGTCGTCCCGCTCGCCGCCCACGCTGTCATCAGCCGGCCGGTGGTCATCCCGGAACAGCTCGACGTCCGAGTGACGGTCGAGCGCGGGCGCGTCTTCGTCGCCGCCGACGGTCGCTCGGTGGCCTGGCTCGCCGACGGCGAGAGCGTTGTCGTCCGGCCGGGGCCGGAGCTCGAGGTCGTCCGCTTCGCGGACTCGCCATCGTTCAATGCGCGGCTCCGGCAGAAGTTCCGCTACGGCATCCCGCACAAGGACTTGTTGCTCGAGCCGGTCGATGACGAGCTGCCCGGCGCACAGGGAGTGGTCGATGGCGCTTCGTGAGCTTCGGGTCAGCAATCTCGCGGTCATCGAGGAGGCACGCCTGTCGTTCGACGAGGGCTTCAGCGTGCTGACCGGTGAGACGGGCTCCGGCAAATCCATGTGCGTGAACGCGCTGCGCGCCGCGCTCGGAGGTCGTCTCGAGCCCGAGACGGTGCGTGCGGGAGCCGTGGCGGCGCGGGTGGCCGCCGTTTTCGACAATCCGAGCCCGCGTCTGCGCGCTCGCCGAGCCGAGCTCGGCATCCGCGACGACGACCTGATCACGCTCTCCCGCGAGGTCCCGGCCTCGGGGCGAGCCGTCTGCAGAATCGACGGCGCGCTCGTCTCTCAGGCTGTGCTTCGCGAGCTCGGCGACCTCTGCGTCGACGTGACCGCCCAGGGGACGAGCCACCGCATGCTCCGGCGGAGCTGGCAGCGTGAGGTGCTCGACGCATTCGGCGGCAATGAGTGCGCCGCGGCGCGAACGGCCACCGCCGCCGCGGTCCAGGCCTGGCGCGACGCCGAGGACGCCGTCGCTGGGGCCCGGCGAGCCGCGAGCACCGGTGCTGCGGAGCTGCAGCGAGCCCGCGACCTCGTCGACGATCTCGAACCGATGCGTATCCGCGCGGGCGAGGATGGGGAGCTGCAAACCGAGCGGCTCCGGCTCCGACACGCCAGCCGGATTGCCGGATGTGCCCTGGCTCTCGCCGAGGCAAGCGGCGGCGACGAGCAGTCTGCAGCGGACCGGCTCGCCGCGGCAATCGGAGGTGGTGCCGACCTCGCCGCCGTTGATGCGGAGCTGTCGATCTTGCTCGAGGAAGCCGATGAGCTTGTCGAGCGGCTTCGCGAGCTCGCGCTCGACGCGCGCCGCCACGCCGGCGAGATCACCGTTGATGAGGCTCGGCTGGCCGCGGTCGAGGAACGCCTGGACATGCTGGCCCGGGTCACCCGCCGTCACGGGTCGCTCGAGTCCGCGCTCGCAGCGCTCGATCGCGCCACTGCGCTGGTCACCAGTGTCGACGGTGAGGCAGGGGCCATCGAGACCCTCGAGGCGGCCGCCGAGACGCGCCGAGCAGAGGCCGGCGCGGCGGCCGCACACCTGAGCGCCGTCAGGGCATCGTCGGGGCGCCGCCTCGAGCGAGCGGTCACCACGGAACTCCGATCCCTCGAGCTCCCGCATGCGCGGTTCCGGGTGGTGCTCACCCGCAACCTCGACGTCGGCGGGGTGGATGCGGGCGACGGCACGCCGGTGCGTTGCGGGCCATCGGGAATCGACGAGGTCGACTTCCGCCTCGCGCCGAATCGCGAGTCGGTACCCATGCCGCTCGACGAAGGGCCGTCGGGAGGCGAGCTCGGCAGGCTCGCGCTGGCTCTGAGCGCGGTGGTCAGCGAGGACGACGCGCCGGTGCTGGTGCTCGACGAGGTGGACACGGGCATCGGCGGCGAAACCGCCGCGCGTGTCGGCGACGTGCTCGCTCGCATCGGACGCTCGCGCCAGGTCATCGCGATCACGCACCGTCCCGAGATCGCGGCCCGCGCCGCCTCCCACCTGACCATCACCAAGCTGGATCGCCCGGGCGGACCCGTGGCGAGCGCGGCGACGGTCTCGGGGAGCGAGCGCGTGACCGAGATCGCCCGGTTGATGTCGGGCAGGACGACCGAGGCCGCGCTGACGCGAGCTACGGAACTCCTGGAGGAGGGTGCGGGCGGCGATCGGGGTACCCCCAGCCTCCGTACCATGTAGCGATGCAGCGGGAGGAGGCGGGGACCGCCTCGATCACCGTGGACGCCCCGGGATTCCACGGGACCCTCGAGGAACTCGTCGCCCGGGCGAACCGCGGCGACCTGAACCTGACCGAGCTCTCGGTGAGCAGCGTGGTCGAGGAGGCGCGGAGCGCGCTCGAGAGCCCCGAGCGGCAAGGTGACCTCCGCGCCCAGGCCGACACGCTCGCATTGCTCGCGCGGCTGGTGGCGCTCAAGGCGTCCGCAGTGCTGCCCGACCAGGACGCGACCGCGATCGAGCCCGAGGACGACAAGTCCACGGACGCGGGCAGGCGACTCGCCGAATACCGTCTCTTCAAAGCGGCGGCCGAGGCCCTGCTGGCGGATGCGGCAACCGACGGTGCTCGCAGCTTCCTGGGGCTCGTGTCCACAGAGGTCATCCCGATCGAACGGCTGCGCATCGCGCCCGAGCGCCTCGCCGCTGCTTTCCGCGCCGTCCTGGAGCGCCTGACTGACGCCGAGCCGCTGCCGGTGACGATCACCTACTCCGTCGAGGACAAGGTCCGGCTGCTCCGCGATCGCCTCATGCTCGGGACACTCGAGTTCGAGGAGGTCTTCGCCGGCGTGAGCACCCGGCTCGAGGCCGTTGCCTGCTTCCTGGCACTGCTCGAGATGCTCAAACGTGGCGAGGCGACGGTGGAGCAGCGCGACGCCTTCGGGCCGATCACGGTGACCGGCCGTGGATGACGTCCTGGTGCTCGACGTCTTCGGCCGCGCAACCGTGCCCGAGGGAACGGCTGACGCCGAGCCGGAGGACCTGGCGCCCGCGCTCGAGGCGCTCTGTTTCGCGCTCGGCCGCGAGGTGACCATCGCGGAGGCGGCGGCCATCCTCGAGCGCAGCCCCTCCGCCGTGGCACGGTCGGCCGGAGTGCTGGCCATGGACCTCCGAGGGCGAGGGCTGATGCTGCAGCGCTCCGACCAGTCGATCCAGCTGGTGACGCGCCCGGAGATGGCCTGGGCTGTGCAGCGAGCGCTCCACCCCGAACGCCCTTCGCGGCTCAGCCGGGCCGCCATGGAAACGCTGGCGATCGTCGCCTACCGCCAGCCGGTCACCAAGGCGGTGATCGAGTCCATCCGCGGCGTGGACTGCGAGGCGGTGCTCGAACACCTGACTGAGCGGCGCCTGATCGCCGAGGTCGCCCGCCAGGAGACCCCCGGCCATCCGCGCCTCTTCGGCACGACACTCCGGTTCCTCCAGCTGGTGGGCCTCGAGCGGATCGAGGA
Source organism: Candidatus Dormiibacterota bacterium (assembly GCA_963756075.1). Classification (GTDB taxonomy): domain Bacteria; phylum Chloroflexota; class Dormibacteria; order Aeolococcales; family Aeolococcaceae; genus Palsa-851. Next base: position 40,627 of record CAVWMH010000010.1, read on the forward strand.
TCTCCCCCCGGTGGCCGAGAGCGTGGTGCTCCCCAACTTCGAGTGAGTGCGAGTCCGCCGGAGCGGTTGAACCGATTCCTCGCGCGCCGAGGTGTGGCTTCGCGACGCGGCGCGGACGAGCTCATCGCTGACGGTCGGGTCACGATCAACGGCAAGGTGAGCCGCCTCGGCGCCGTCGTCGATCCCTCGGTGGACCGCGTGAGCGTCGACGGGCGCCGCATTCCCGCGCGGGCAGTTTCCGTCACTATCGTCCTCAACAAGCCGGTCGGCGTGGTCACGACGCGCAGCGATCCGTACCAACGTCGCACCGTCATGGATCTGATCGAGCCGGTCCCCGGGCTCGTTCCGGTCGGCAGGCTCGACGCCGACAGCCGCGGGCTGCTGGTGCTCACCACCGACGGGGACCTCGCTCACGCGGTGTCTCACCCGCGCCACGGCGTCACCAAGCGCTATCTGGCAACCCTCGACCGTGCGATCCCCGCCGAGCAGCTCGACCAGCTCACCGCAGGGGTGGATCTCGAGGACGGCCCCGCCCGCGCCGTCGCCGCGAGACCTTCCGGATCTGACTCGGTCGTCGAGGTCGTCATGGCCGAGGGCCGCAAGCGTGAGGTGCGGCGGCTCTTTGCGGCGATCGGCTACGAGGTGCGCGACCTCGTCCGGGTCGCGGTCGGCCCGCTCGAGCTCGGCGCGCTCGCCGAAGGTGAGGCGCGGCCACTGCGCCCGGCCGAGCTGTCGTCGCTACGCGTGGCCGCCGGGCTGGCGGCGCCGCTCCGCACCGCGGCTCGACCACCGCGGTGACGCCCCCCGTCATCACCATCGACGGTCCCGCCGGCAGTGGCAAGACAACTCTCGGCCGGCGTCTCGCCACGACGCTGGGCCTTCCGCTCGTCGACACCGGGCTCTTCTATCGGGGCGTCATGGTCGCGGCTGCGCGCGCCGGCATCCACCCCGACGACCGCGAGGCGCTGATCGACTGCGCACGCCGGACGACGGTGATCATCGACACCGACCCGCGCCACGACGACGCCGACAGTGCGGCGAGCGTGAACGGGATCGACGCCGGTCCCGCGCTGCGCGATCCCGCCAACGCTCCATTGCTCGCGTCGATCAGCAGCATCCCTGAGGTTCGCGCGGCGTTGCTCGACGCGCAACGCAGCCTTGCGCGTGGCGGCGCCATCGCCGTGGGTCGCGACTGCGGCACCGTGGTGTTTCCCGGAGCTCAGCTCAAGCTCTACCTCGACGCGTCGGAACCGGTGCGTGCGCAGCGACGGGCATCACAACTCCGAGGGAGTGGGGCCAGCACGGACACCGCGTTGATGCATGGCGAGGTTGGGGCTCGCGATCGCACCGACGCCTCGCGCAGCGCCGCGCCCATGCGGCCCGCTGACGATGCGCACGTCCTCGACACCGGCGCGCTCGGCATCGACGAGGTGGTGCAGACGGCGCTCGAGCTCTGGGCCGCCGTTGCGGCTGACGCGCGGGCAGCGAAGCCGCCGCGATCATGATGGAAGGCGTGATCAGTGGTCAGTCGCACCTCGACCACCTGGTCGCCTTCGACCTGGAGACCACCGGGCTCTCGCCGCGCAGCGACCGGATCCTCGAGATCGGCGCTGTGCGCTACGACCATGCGCTGCGTCCGATCGACGAGCTCGAGGTCGTCGTCGATCCGCAGATGCCGATTCCCCTCGCCATCCAGCGGCTGGTGGGCCTGACCGACGAGGACGTCCTGGGAGCGCCGGCGCCGGCCGAGGCGGCGGCGCAACTTGCGGGATTCTGCGGGGACGCGGCGCTGATCGCTCACGGCGGAACCTTCGATCTGCTGTTCCTACGAGCCCTCATCTCCGACAGCTTCGGCTCGCGTCTGCTGTACGACACCCTCGATCTCGCGCGCATCTTCCTGCCGACCTACGAGAGCCACAGCCTGCCGCTCCTGAGCCGCCGCCTCGGCATCGTCCACGAGCGCCCCCACCGCGCGCTCAGCGACGCCCGGGCGACCGGCGACCTGTTTCGGGTGCTCGTCGGCGCCGGGCGAACCCTGCCCGAGGCCACCGTCGCGGAGATGCGGCGGGTCGCTGCCCAGGCGCCCGGACCCTTGCAGGCGTTTCTCAGCGACGTGATGGTCCGCCCGGGGGTGGACACCACAGCGCCCGTCGACCACGAGGCACCGCCCGTCGCGCGACTGACGCCGAGCCCGACCCCCCGGGCCACGTCGGCGCCTGACGGGCGCAGCATCGGCGAGGCGGCCGCAGCGCTCCTCGGGCCCGGCGGGCCTCTGTCAGTGCGCGACGGCTACGAGTATCGCGAGGCACAGGTCCAGATGGCCACGGCGATCGGGCAGACGCTCGAACGCAGGCGCCGTCTCATGGTGGAGGCCGGGACCGGCGTCGGGAAGTCGCTCGCCTACCTGGTACCGCTCGCGCTCTGGGCAGCGCGCACCGGCAAGCGCGCGGTGGTCGCAACCCACACGATCAATCTGCAGGAACAGCTCGCCGACCGTGACCTCCCCGCAGTGGCCGGGCTGCTCGACGACCCTGTGTCGTTCGCCGTGCTCAAAGGGCGCAATCACTATCTGAGCCTGCGCAGGTGGCGTCGATTCCTGGCCACGCCGGATGGTGGGGGACACGAGCCCGACATCGTGTCCATCCGCTTCAAGTTGAAGATCCTCGCATGGCTCGCACGAACCACGACCGGGGACCGTTCGGAGATCCATCTCGCCGGCGAGGAGGAGCAACTCTGGCGACGCATCGCGTCGGACGTCACCGATTGCCTCGGCCCTGCATGCGCCAACTGGGGCAACGCGCGCTGTCACATGGTGGGGGCCCGGCGCACGGCGACAGATGCAGCCATTGTTGTCACGAACCATGCGCTCCTGCTTGCGGGCACTGAGCGGCAGGGTCAGGTCATTGGCCCGTACGACGCGCTGGTCGTCGACGAGGCGCACCACCTCGAGCAGGTCGCAACCGAACAGCTCGGCATCAACATGCGGCTGGCGGATCTCTCGCTCATCCTCGATCGCCTTCCCGCGCTTGCGGATACGCCGCTCAGCGCGGACATCGAACGCTGCCGCGAGGCGGGCCAGCGCCTATTCGGGGACGCCAAGGGATTCATGTCCGCAAAGCTCGGCGGTGAACACGCGGGGAACGGCCGGATCGGCCTGTCCGAAGGGGTTCGCGGCGATCCCGGGTTCGGATTCGTGGAGCGCTCCGCAATGCACGCCGTCGGCGTCCTCCAGCGCACGGCGGGGATGATCGCGTCCCGGTCGACGGCGGGACTGCAGGCTGAGCTCCTGCCTCAGCCGGACCGTGCGGACGACGAGCTCGAGCACGCCGCCGTGGCGCTGGCCGGACTCGCCGCCGCGATCGACCACGTGATCGTCCGGCCGCGCGACGGGATGGTGGCCTGGATCGAGATGCGCGGCGAGCAGGCTGAGCTGCACGAGGCGCCCATCGACGTGTCGGTGCCGCTCGCCGAGGCGGTCTTCGACCCCGCCGAGGCGGTTGTCCTGACGTCGGCAACGCTCTCGGTCGGAGGTGAGTTCGACTTCATCCGTCAACGGGTGGGCATCGGCGCGACCGCAGACGAACTGATGCTGCCATCCCCGTTCGACTACCTCCGTCAGGCCGTCTGCATCCTGCCCGAGGACGCGACCGCATACGACGACCCGATGCACGACCTGCAGATGACCGCGCTCATCGACGACATCGCGGCGCGCCTCGACGGCCACACGCTCGTGCTCTTCACCAGCTACGGACCGCTCAAACGCGTCTGGGCGCTCCTCCAGGAGCGTCTTGATGCGCGCGGCATCGCGAGCCTTGCGCAGGGTCTCGACGGCACGAGGCGACAGATCCTCCAGAGCTTCCTCGCCGATCCACGCACCGTGCTGCTCGCGACCAGCAGCTTCTGGGAGGGCATCGACATCCCAGGCGACCGGCTGCGCTGCGTGGTGATCGACAAGCTGCCATTCCCGGTGCCGACCGATCCGCTGGTTCGCGCGCGCTCCGAGCAACTCTCGGACCCGTTCGGCGAGTACGTGCTCCCGGTGGCGATCATTCGCCTCCGCCAGGGGTTCGGTCGCCTCATCCGGAGCGCGTCCGATCGCGGCGCGGTGGTGCTCTGCGATCCGCGCCTGCGCACCCGTCAGTACGGGCTCGGATTCCTTCGCGCGCTGCCCCCGGCACCGATGGCGGTCACCGCCTTCGACCGGGTCGCGGCGATGGTGGGGGAGTTCGTGAACTCGGGGGCAGTGCCCGAGACCGTGGGAGAATCAGCCGGATGGTCCTCGAACGATCTCGAACCGGCGTGATTCCCACCGTCGCCGGCGAACCTGGCGAACCGGTGGTGGCGCCATCGACCGACCCCGAGACGGTCGCCGACCCGGCCGGGTCGGTGACCGTCGCGCTCGCGCAGTTCTATCCCCGGCTCGGGGATGTCGCGGCCAACCTCGCCGCGCACCTGACAACCATTGAGAGTGCGGCCGCTATGGGAGCCGGCCTCGTGGTGTTCCCCGAACTCTCGCTCACCGGCTACTTCCTCAAGGACCAGGTGCCCGAGGTCGCGCTCACGATCGATTCGTCCGAGGTCGGCTCCCTGCGGGATGCGTCGCGCGAGGGTGGCATCGACGTCGTCGCCGGGATGATCGTGGAGAGCGACGAGCACCGCTTCTATAACGCCGCGCTGTACATCAGCGGCGGCGATGTGGTCCACGTGCATCGCAAGGTGTATCTGCCGACCTACGGGCTGTTCGATGAGCAGCGGTATGTCGCGGCCGGCGATCGTTTCCGCGCCTTTGACGCGCCGCTCGGCGGCCGGGCGGACCATCGGTGGCGCGCCGGGATCCTCATCTGCGAGGACCTCTGGCACCCGTCAGCTCCAGCACTGCTGGCGCGCCAGGGTGTGGATCTGGTCATCTGCCCATCGGCGTCGCCAGGGCGCGGGCAGCTGCAAGGCGAGGCGCTGGGCACCGCGAGCAGCTACGACGTGATGACCCGCACATACGCACAGCTCTTCACCACGTACGTCCTGTACTGCAACAGATCCGGATTCGAGGACGGCGTGGGCTTCTGGGGGGGCTCACGGGTGGTTGACCCGACGGGCGCCGTGGTCGCCGAAGTTCGCGGCGCTCATGAGTCCGTGCTCCTGCACGGCCTCGAGCGCAGCGCGATCCGCCGCGCCCGTGTCGCCTATCCGCTGCTGCGTGACGAACGAAACGATGTCAACGACGCCGAGACCGATCAACTCCGACGCCGACACGCTCGCGGTTGACGCCCCGTTCGTCATCGAGCTGCTCCGCGGCTTCATTGCCGACGGCGTGCGCAAGGTTGGGTTCGAGCGCGTCATCGTCGGCCTCTCGGGGGGTGTCAACTCCTCGCTGGTGACCGCGCTCGCGGTGTCGTCGCTGGGGACGGACAACGTCGTTGCCGTGTTCATGCCGTATCGGAGCAGCGATCCGCAATCGCAGATCGATGCGCTCGCGGTGTGCGAGAGCCTCGGCATCAGTGCGGAGATCATCGACATCACACCCCAGGTGGACACGTATTTCGATCGCTTCCCGGACGCCGATCGCACGCGCCGGGGCAACAAGATGGCCCGCGAACGCATGTCGATTCTGTACGACCACTCCATGGCCGAGCGCGCGCTGGTGCTCGGCACGTCCAACAAGACGGAGTTGCTGCTCGGATACGGCACGCTGTTCGGCGACATGGCCAGTGCGTTGAACCCGATCGGCGACCTCTACAAGACGCAGGTGTACGCACTGGCTCGCGCATTGGGCCTGCCGCACAGTGTCCTGACCAAAGCGCCGAGCGCGGACCTCTGGGTCGGGCAATCCGATGAGGACGAGCTGGGGATGCGCTACGCGGTGGTTGACCAGGTGCTGCACCTGCTCGTCGACGAGCGTCGCAGCCGGGCCGAGGTCATCGCGCTCGGGTTCGACGCCGCCGCGGTCGACAGCATCGTTGCGCGCGTCCGCGGCAGCCAGTACAAGCGCCGGCCCCCGGTCATCGCGAAGTTGAGCAACCGCACGATCGACCGGGAATTCCGCTACCCGCGGGATTGGGGTCGATGAGCGATCTGACCGGGACGCTGGCCGTCGTCGCGACGCCCATCGGCAACCTCGAGGACATCACGCTGCGCGCGTTGCGCGTGCTGCGCGAGTGCGACGCGGTGATCGCCGAGGATTCGCGGCGCACCAAGGCGCTGCTCACCGCGCACGGGGTGCACAAACCTGTGCTGTCGCTGCCTGCGTTCGACGAGCGCCGGCGCGTACCTCAACTCATCGAGCGGCTCGAGCGCGGGGAGACGCTCGCCCTCTGCACGGATGCCGGCACGCCCGCGTTGAGCGACCCCGGCGCCCTCCTGGTGCGGACGGCCCTCGACGGCGGCCACCGCGTGACCCCGATTCCCGGCGCGTCGGCGCTCACTGCCGCGCTCGCATCGAGTGGCTTCCCTGCCAGCGCGTTCTGCTTTCTCGGCTTTCTCCCGCGCACCGCCGGCAAGCTCGTCCGCGTCCTCGAGGAGGCGATGCGAGAGGATCGCACCATCGCGTTCTTCGAGTCGCCGATGCGGATCACCAAGACACTCCGGCTTGCGGTGCCGGTCCTCGGTGACCGTCCCGTCGTCGTCGCCCGTGAGCTGACCAAGCTGCACGAGACGCTGCATCGCGGGACCGCTGCAACGCTGGTCGAGGAATTCACGGCGCGGCCGCCGCGGGGCGAATGCACAGTGGTTGTCGGGGCTCACCCGTGAGCGAAGGGCTGCCGCCGCTCGTCGACACCCACTGTCATCTCGTGCTGCTCGAGGAGCGCGGGCTGCTCCACGAAGCGCTTGACGGAGCGTCCGCCGCTGGAGTCGAGGAGATCATCTCGATCGAACTCAACCTGGACGACTCCGATCACAACCGCCGGATCGCCGAGGAGCATCCCGGCGTGTACTTCACGTGCGGCTGGCATCCGCACGAACCGGTGCCACCCGACACCCGCCAGCTCGACTCGCTCGCCGAATTGCTCCGTCACCCGAAGGCGGTCGCGGTGGGGGAGGTGGGGCTCGATCTGTTCTTCCGTCCCGGGTACCACGAGGTCCCGCTCGACGTGCAGCAGCGTTCGTTCCGAGCGATGCTCGAGCTCGCCGCGGACGCCGGCAAGCCGGTGCTCATTCACGACCGCGATGCGCATGACGAGGTGCTCGCCGCGATCGATGAGGTGCCCGGGAGCAGAGGGATCATGCATTGCTTCAGCGGTGACGCTGCGTTCGCCAGGCGTTGCGCCGACCGCGGTTTCGTTGCGTCGTTCTCAGGCATCGTCACATTCCCGCGCTCCGATTCCATCCAGGACGCCGCCCGAACCGTCGCCGGCGACGGCTTCGTGGTCGAGACCGACTCACCGTTTCTCAGCCCGGTGCCGCAGCGCGGCAAACCGAACCTTCCCGAGCGCGTGGCGATCACCGCAGCGGCTGTGGCCCGTCTGCGCGAGGCATCGCTGGAGGAGGTGCGCGCCGCGACCACGCGCACCGCCCATCGCGTGCTCGGGATCACGACTCCCAGGACGGTCGCGGGCCGTGCCTGAGGGGGCACGTGCCGAACGCGCTCGCAGGCCACTCGATCTCACCGACCCGGGGACACTCACCGCCGTCGCCCGCCGGGTCGGCCTCCGCCGTGACACCAGCCTGGGCCAGCACTTCCTCATTGATCGTGAAGTGCTCGATGCCATCGTCGATGCTCTCGATCCCGGTCCCGACAGTGAGGTGCTCGAGATCGGCTGCGGACTCGGGACCCTCACCGGCGCGCTGGCAGCCCGAGCGCGCCGGGTGGTGGCGATCGACATCGATCCCGCCTGCGTTGCGGGAGCTGCGATCACCCAGCGCGCGAATGCCAATGTCACGGTGCTCGAAGCCGATGCCCGTGTTGTCGACCCCACCGCGCTCGGCTTCACCGATGGATGGCTCGCGACGGGCAACCTCCCGTACCAGCTGACCGGCCTCGTGCTGATGCGCCTGGTGGAGGCCGCCCAACCGCCGGCGCGCGCGGTCGTCCTCGTCCAGCGCGAGGTGGCCGCGCGGCTCGCCGCGGGCCCCGGCGATTGGAGCCTCGCCACCGTCGCGATCCGCTCGCTCGCCGAGGTCGAGCGCATCCGCGACGTGCCGCCGAGCGCGTTCGACCCGCCGCCCGCGGTGCACTCGTCGATCATCAGGATCGTTCCGTCGCCGACGCCAGACCCGGCGATCCGCAGGGCGGTGCTCGCGCTTGCCAAGCCACTTTTTCAGTCGCGGCGCAAGACGTTGCGCAACGGCGTGTCGCGGGCGCTTGGGGGCGACCTGGCCGGCGCGGGTGTCGCACTCGCGGACGCGGGCATCGATCCGGGGCGCCGGCCGGGTACGCTTCGCCTCGATGAGTGGGAACTCCTCGCTCGCGCAGTCGCCGAGGTGAAGTTGGTCACCCGATGAGGCAGCCCATCACCAGCGCCGCAACCGAGCCCGACGACGACAGCGCGGTCGCGCCGCTCCACGCCGCGCGCCCCGCGATCGCCGCTGCCTCGGAGCAACGCCGGGGCTTCGCCGCCGTGCTCCGGCGTCGCGACTTTCGCTACCTCTGGGGCGCCCAGCTTGCGTCGCAGCTCGCCGACAAGTTCCTCATGTTCACCCTGCTCGTCTTCATGTACACGCTCACCGGGCGCGCGTCGCTGCAGTCGGTGCTGATGATCGCGTACACGCTTCCGAGCGTCCTGCTCAGCGCTCCGGCCGGTGTGTACGCGGATCGACACGACAAACGCCTGCTCATGGTCGGCACCAATGTCGTTCGCGGCGCGCTCATTCTGTTGATCCCGCTCGCGCAGATCATCCCGGTGCTGCGGGGTCAGGCATGGCCGTTGATCGTGATCACGTTGCTCTTCAGCTCAGCCGGCCAGATCTTCGCCCCGGCCGAGGCGGCGAGCATTCCGACGCTGGTGAGCCGGCACCAGATCACCGAGGCCACGTCGCTGTTCATGACCACGGTGATCCTGACGCTGGTGCTCGGCGTCCCCGCCGCGACCATCGCGATCGGCCTCCTCGGCAATCTGGCGCCGTTCTACATCGCCGCCGGATTGTTCGGGCTCGCGGCGCTGTCGGTGTGGAAGGTGAGCGTCAGCCTGCGCGCAGAACCGGTCAGCAGCGGACCGTCACCGAACATCCTCCGTGAGCTGCGCGACGGCATCGACATCCTTCGGCGCAGCCCACCACTTCGTCTCGGTCTCTACGAGCTCGCACTCGCGATCGTGGTGGTCTTCACGGTGTTCGCGCTCGGACCCGTCTACCTCGTGGAGGTGCTCAACCGCTCGGACGATCAGACCTACATCGTCCTCGTTCCGGCCATGTTCGGCCTTATCGCCACCGCCGGGATGCTCGCGCAGCGCCCGAATTTCCCACGCGCCAAGACGCTGGTCGCGGCGATCAGCGGGGCCGGTCTGTCGCTGCTGATCATGGGCATCGTCCCGGATGTGCTCCGCACCCACGGACTCGCCGCATTCATGGTCCCGCTGGCCGCTGCCGTGGGAGTGCTCTTCGGCTGCGCACTCGGTGCGATGCTCATCCCGGGCTTCACCGTTCTCCAGGAGCGCACAAATACCGAGAGCCGCGGACGAATCTTTGGGGGCATCTTCACCGTCATCAACGCTTCGGTGGCCATCCCCCTGCTGCTCGCCGGTGTCGTCTCCGACCTGATCGGCGTCGCTCGAGTGGTCGCCGCACTTGGCGCGATCCTCATCCTCATCGCCGCCGCGGTCAGGTGGTTTGGGTGGCAGCGCCTCCAGGTCCTCGAACCGGACCGAGCACCAGCTGCGGCGAGCGTCGACCAGACCTGATCGCAAATCTGCAACGACGGTGTCGCGGACTCGTGGATTGGGCAGCGCTCCCTGAGCCTGGTGGCAAGCTCCGAGGCCTTGCGGGCCGGATTGGCCGACCCGGCGGAGGAGTGATGCGAGCGGTCGTCACGTGTGAGTGCTGCGGGCACCGGCAGGCTATTGCCCGCCAGATCGTCCGACCCGAGTTGTTCAACCTCGTCTGCCACAGCTGCGAGGGTGTGCTCCGGGTCGAGGTGACCATCAGCGACCTCGAGGCCGCCCAGCACGCAACCGGCAAGAAGACCCAGCCCGTCGCCTGGGTCTGAGTCAGCGACGCCCCGGGGGCGGGGCGAAGGCACTGGTATCATCGACGGCGGTCACGCTTGCCGATGGCTAACCAGGGGCGCATAGCTCAGTTGGTACGAGCGCTGCGTTGACATCGCAGAGGTCATAGGTTCGATCCCTATTGCGCCCACCATATTGTGTCCGCAACAGGTTTGGCGGCATTCGCCGCTGGTGGCGCAGCTCGGTCAACTGCCGTGCCCTGCCGGGTCATGCCGAGGCGCTACCGCTGCCGAACGCGTCCGTCGATGCCGTGCTGGCCGGCCCTGCCCTGCACTGGTTCGACATGGACGTGGCGGGGCCCGAGATAGGCGGAGTCCTCGCACCCGGCGGCATGCTGGCCTGCCTGTGGAACGTCGTCGACAACCCGATCGACTGGGTTGCCGAGCTCGAGCGCGTCAGCGCGGCACGACGCGCGGCTGCACGTTTCAACTCCACGACCTGCGCGCGGTCTATGGACACGCCCACGGCCCAAGAATCCCCAGGGCGGTGACTGGGGGCGTGGGCTCGCCACCGACGAATGTCAGGTTTACGGCCACGTCCCCGGATCGCCCATCGTTTCCTGACACATGCAACGTGCCGCTCACGGATTGCCAGAACGCCCCCGTCTGATACTCACGGACAGCGACTTTTGCCTTTCCGTCGTTCACGCCAAGGCCGCTGCTCCACGGCGCCAGGTAATAGTCGCCGCGGCCTCGGTAGGCGCCGTCGATGGACAGATAGAGCAAGTACTGATGGGACGTGCCTCGCAGCGTGAGGACGACGTCCAGCGTGCTCCCTGACACGGTGCAATTGTGCGTGAGACTGGGCGCGTGGACGGCGCAATCGTTGAAGGCGCCACTGAGCCGCAACTCACCTGCCGAACAAGAAGCTGGTTGCGTGGCCGGGGCAACCACTGTTTGAAACACGATGTCGTACGAGAAGCTGAGGCCGTCAACCTGCACCGCGTAACAACCCGGCTGCTGCACCAAGAAAGAAGTCGGCACCGAGCGGTATCCGTTCGTCGTGTTGATCGTCGCTATCGGCGGCACAACCAGGGACGCGGTGAGCGCGGGCGGATTACCAAGTATCAGGGGACTTGGCCCGTCGAGCTGGTGGCCGCGCACGATCCAGGGCCCCTGGTAGGAGGGCTCGCTGAACCAGATCGTCATCGCGTCCGGGCTGTACCACGGCGGCATCGATGGGTCTCGAGCAATGGGCACGACCGCTGCGCTCAAGAGGCGAACCGGCCCGGAGCCCAGCGCCGGGCCGCCAAAGGCGCTGGTAGTTGCTTCGACCTCTGCCGACGTCGGGCAGCGGCCGTTCGCCTGAAGCACCGGTAGCCGGAGCGGGCGCAACAAGGCAGCGGGGAGTCTCGTCTGAGGGTCGGGCAGCGTGGGATCGTTTGGGTTGCAGACGCTCGCCTCGAAGTAGCAGGCCTGCCAGTACGTCATCGGAGCCGGGTAGCCGTAAACAAGTTGAGTGGGCACCGGCGCTGGCGCCCTGGTCTCAACGGGAGGGGTCGGCCTGCTGCTCAGGCCAGCGTGAAGCCCATAGACGACCAGTGGTATCGCCACCACGGCTCCCAGCAGCGCCCAGGTCACACGCCGCGAACCACCCATGGCCTGCATCATGCACCGGGCCTCGCCGGCGGGCGGGGGCGTGTGGGCTACGGTGTCGGGGGACGCAGGCGCTACTGGCCCGGCGTATGCCAGGGAGATTGGGACGCCGGCAATGGGCGCGGCATGCGACGCGCCGAGAAGTTATTGCTGGAGATGTCTATAACTCGCTGCGGGACCACATTGTCCGTGGCATGGGCGAACAGGTGTTTGGTATAATCTGTGGATGGAAGCGTTCGCGATCCCGGATGCGCGAGACCGTCTCGATGACGCCGTCGATGGGCTGGTTGGCGAGTCGATCGATGACTTCTCGACGCACGCTCTCGGCGAGGATCTGGTCGACATCCGGCGCGCGATCGATCGCCTCGAAGCCGAGTTCCTCCGGCGCCTGCACCGCTTCGACCGCGCTCATGGAGCGGTGGCGGCCGGCGGGGTGAGCACGGTGTCCTGGGTGCGAGCCTGCTGCGGCATGACCGTGAAGGCAGCCGCGTACCGGGTCCACCTGGCCCGGACCCTGGGTCAGCTGCCGGCGACGCTCGACAGCGCCCGGGCCGGGCGCGCCTCCTTCAGCAACGTGACCATGATCGCCCACCTCGCCGAGGACGTCGGGGTGGAGCAGCTGGCCCCGTACGAGTCCATCCTGGTGGGCGCCGCGGAGACGCTCGAGCCCGGTGCCATGCGCACCCTCACCCAGGCCACCCGGCTGCGGCTCGATCCCGACGGCGTGCTCGCCGACGACAACCACGCCCACGAGCGCCGCTGGTTCGAATGCGACCAGACCTATGGCGGGGTGTTCGTGCTGCGTGGCGAGCTCGATGCCGAGGGCGGCGCGCTGCTGAAGACCGCGATCGATGCGCTCAGTCACGGGATGCGCCGTGGCGAGACCCGGACCGGGTCGCAGCGCCGGGCCGACGCGCTCGTCGACCTGGCCGCCACCCAGCTGCGCTGCGGTGAGCACCGCGACGTGCACGGGCAGCGGCCCCATCTCACGGTGACGGTGCACGCGGACACGCTGCGCACTGGTTCGGATGCAGCGCCGGCCGAGTTGCGCGGGGTGGGGCCGATCCACCCGGAGACCGCGCGTCGCATCGCCTGTGACGCGGTGCGGACGGTGGTGACGGTTGCGCCGCCTGCTGACGGTGCAGCCTTGACGGCGCCAAGCACGAGTGCAATGCCGCTTTCGGTCGGACGGGCCACGCGCACGATCCCGGCACACATCCGCACCGCGCTCCGGCTGCGCGACGATGGCTGCCGTTTCCCGGGGTGCGACCGACCGCCGGCGTGGACCGATGGCCACCACGTCATCCACTGGTCGGACGGTGGTCCCACCGAGCTCGACAACCTGGTCTCGCTGTGCCGGCCGCACCACCGTGCGGTGCACGAGCAGGGGTGGCGCATTCACATCGCTGACGGACTTGCCGTCGTTGAACCGCCGCCCTGACGAAGCACTACATCACCAGGTGGGCGCCTACTTGGCGCCGTCTCGCTTGGCTTCGTGACAGGCTGTCGCAGCAGGCGTGGCGCTTGACCGGCAACGATCCAAAGTGCCATGGTCACCGGTCGCAGGTCAGCGTCGTTAGGCGGAGGTGATACCGATGGCACAGGTGACAACAGAGCATCCAAACGCGACGCTTTTCCGTCGTGGCTATGAGGCGTTCAACGCTGGTGACATGGACACGATCCGCGGGCTGTTCGACGAGCACATCGTCTGGCACACGGGAGGCCGCAGCCGGTTCAGCCGCGACGCGCACGGCATCGACGAGACGCTCGGATTCTTCCTGGAGCTGGTTCAGGCGTCAGACGGCACCTTCCACCTCGACATCCACGACATCGTCGCGAACGACGATCACGCGGTGGCGCTGGTTACATCGCACCAGGAGATCGGCGGGGTCAAATACCAGGACCTGGGCGCGCATGTCGTGCACATGAGGGACGGCAAGGTGACCGAGTCCTGGTTCTTCGCCTGGAACCCGTACCAGCAGGACGAGCTCTTCCCGCGCTGAGGAGGGCTAGCGCAAGCCCCAGCGCTTCCCATAACACCCGCGTCTGATGACAGGTGCGGGCGCCGGAACGTACCCTTGGGACGTGATCTGCCCATCCTGCGGCGTCGAGAACCAGGGCAAGCGGTTCTGCATCAACTGCGGCAGCGCACTCGCGAGAGCCTGCCCATCGTGCGGGGCCGCAATCGGCACCCGCAACTCATTCTGCGGAGACTGCGGCGCCGACCTTCGGGCAGGTTCGCGCGACGGCACCCAATCCCTGAACAACCCGGCGGCGCGGGTCCGCCCGGCTGAGGCATCGCCCACCTCGGAGCGCCGCCACGTCAGCGTGCTCTTCGCCGACCTGGTCGGCTTCACGTCGCTGTCCGGCCAGCGCGACGCCGAGGACGTCCGTGAGCTGCTGAGCCAGTACTTCGCCACCGCGAGAACTGTCGTCGGCCGCTACGGCGGCACCATCGAGAAGTTCATCGGGGACGCGGTGATGGCGGTCTGGGGCGTCCCGCTCTCCCAGGAGGACGATGCCGAGCGAGCGGTTCGCGCCGCGCTGGAGCTCGTCGATGCCGTGAGCGCATTCGGCGAAACCGTCGGCGTCCCCGGGTTGCGAGCCCGGGCGGGCGTGCTCACAGGGGAAGCGGCCGTAAACCTCGGCGTCACCGGCGAGGGGATGGTCGCGGGGGACATGGTCAACATGGCGTCGCGCGTCCAGACTGCCGCCGCGCCGGGAACAGTTCTCGTAGGGCGAGGCCACATGGCGGGCGACCACCGCGGCGATCCGCTACGAGGATGCGGGATCGCATGAGCTCAAGGGCAAGCCGGAGCCGGTGCAGCTCTGGCGCGCCACCGGCGTCGTTGCCGCGAGAGGCGGCGCGCTTCGGCCGACCGGGCTCGAGGCGCCCTTCGTCGGACGCGACCGGGAGCTGCGCGTGCTCAAGGAACTCCTGCATGCGACCTCGGAGGAGGGCAAGGCACGCCTGCTGTCGATCACCGGCGTCGGCGGCGTCGGCAAGTCACGGCTCGCGTGGGAGTTCGAAAAATATGTGGACGGGCTCAGCGAGGGCATCTGGTGGCATCGGGGCCGGTGCCTGAGCTATGGCGAAGGTGTCGCCTATTCGGCGCTTGCGGAGATGGTCCGGATGCGCGCTGGCATTGCCGAGAACGAGGCCGCCGAGAGCGCTCGCCAGAAGCTCCAGACGTGCGTCCAGAGCTTCCTGCCGGACGCCGCTGAGCGTCAGTGGGTGGAGCCACGGCTCGCCCATCTGCTCGGTCTCGAGGAGCTTGCGTCCAGCGATCCCCGCGATCTCTATGCCGCCTGGCGAGTGTTCTTCGAACGCCTCGCCTCCGAGGGGCTGACTGTCCTGCTCTTCGGGGACCTGCAGTGGGCCGACCCCGGCCTGTTCGACTTCATCGACTACCTGCTGGATTGGTCTCGGGCGTCGCCGATCCTGGTGCTGACGTTGTCCCGACCCGAGCTGTCCGAGCGGCGCCCGGGCTGGGGAACCGGGAAGCGAGCCTTCACGTCGCTCTATCTGGAGCCGCTCTCCGACGACGCCATGGCCCAGCTGCTCGAGGGGTTGGTTCCGGGCCTCCCCGCAGAGCTCGCCGCTCGGGTGCGAGAGCGTGCGGCGGGGATCCCGCTGTATGCCATGGAGACCGTGCGGATGCTGCTCGACCGTGGGCTGGTCGTTGAGCGCGACGGCGTCTACCGCGCGGTCGGGCACCTGCAGGAGCTCGAAGTGCCGGAGAGCCTCCACGCGCTCATCGCCGCGCGGCTGGACAGCCTCAGCCCCGAAGAGCGTCAGCTCGCGCAGGACGCGGCGGTGCTCGGCAAGTCGTTCACTCCGGCGGCGCTTGCTGCGATCACCGGGCTTCCCGAGGAGGTTGTTGAACCGCGGCTTCGCGCCCTCGCCGACAAGGATCTTCTGGCGATTCAGTCCGATCCGCGCTCGCCGGAACGAGGCCAATACGTCTTCGTCCAGGACCTCGTTCGCACGGTCGCCTACGGAACGCTCGCGCGTCGCGATCGCAAGTTGCGGCACCTGGCCGTCGCCGACTACATGACCAGCTCATGGGGTGACGAGGATGACATCGCCGAAGTCGTCGCCTCGCACCTGGTCGAGGCCTACGATGCCGACCCGAGCGCGCCCGATGCCGGCGAGATCGGCGCACGCGCGCGCGGCGCGCTGGTGCGAGCGGCACAGCATGCCACCTCCCTTGGCGGGCCGGAGTCCGCCTTCCGATACTACGAGCGCGCGCTCGAGTTGGCGGACGATGACTCGCGCGCGGACCTGCACCTCAGCGCCGCGGTTGCGGCCAGGCGGCTCGGGCAGTTCGAGCGGGCTCGCGATTCACCTCGAGAGCGCACTCGACCTCTACGACGTGGCCTCGCAAACGCTGCGCCACGTGGAGGCGCTCGGGGAGCTGGCCACGGTTGAGGGCCGTTCAGGGCAGCGAGACATGCAACTGCAGCACCTCGACGAAGCCCTCGCCCTGCTCAAGGGGCTTCCGGCGAGCGAAGCGACCGACGCCCTGACGGCGTTGCTCGAGGTGCGGGTGGCGCGAACGCTGTTATTCAGCATTGAGTCGGAGGGCGCGCTCGAGCATGCCGATCGCGGACTGCGACTGGCCGAGCGCGCGCAGCTCTGGGACGTGCTGGCTGCAGGGCTCGAGACCAGGAGCGGGGTCCTGGCGTCACTCGGCCGGCGCGTCGAGAGCGAAGCCCTCATGACCGCGGCATTGAAGGTCGCCGAGGAGCACGATCTGACCGAGCGAGCGGGGTCCTGTTACATGGGGCTCGCGACGCTCCTGGAGGAGGACGACAAGATCGAGGAGTCGCTCGCGGCCTATCGGCAGGCCGAGGAGTTCATGCAGCGGCTCGGCGACCGACCCACCATGGTCGGCGCTCGGTTGAACAGGATCCAGGGTCTGCTCGATCTCGGCCGCTGGGACGAAGCCGAGGCAATTCACACGCAATACGTCGAGGCCGAGATACCCGAGATGGGCTTGGATTGGGATCTGAGCGAGGTGGTCGTGGGGTCGATCTGGTTGTATCTGCGACGCGGTGAAGTGGCCGCGGCACATCGAGTCGCCAACTCGTACATTCGCGAGCACGTCCGGCCGGACCTGCGGGACCTGCGCGACATCGCGCAGGCCGCCCTGATGAACGCCGACGGCGACCGGGTGGCGGCCCTGGCCCTGGCCGAGCCGATCATCGGGAGCAGCATCGTGCGCGATCCCTCGACGTTCCGGATCGCGATCGTCGAAGCGGTGGAGGCGGCGTTCGCGCTCGACGATCTTGCGAAGGTGGGGGAGCTCATCGAGTACTTTCATGAGAATTCCCGTCCGGGACGGCAGCCCTCGGTCGATGCGCACATCGCGCGGTGGGAGGCTCGTCTGGCGGCGGCTCGTGGTGATCGTGACGAAGCTGGCAGCAGGTTCCGGCGCGCGGCCGAGGCGTTCTCGGCGCTGGGCCGGCCATTCTGGCTTGCGGTCACGCGTCTCGAATTTGCGGAGTTGCTCCTCGCCCAGGGGTATGACGCCGACGCGCGAGAGTTGGTGGCTCAAGCGCTCGCGACGTTCAACGAACTGCGTGCTGGTCCGTGGATCGCGCGTGCCGAGGCTGCGGCCGCAGCGTCCGCAGAATCAGGGGTTCGCTCGATCTCCGCCTGATCCGCTCGTCAGGGTCGCAACGCCCGCAGGATCAACGCTCCCAGGCAGGGATCGGGTCCCGTTTGCTGTCGAGCAGAAACTGTTCAAGGTGGGTCACGACAAAGCGATGGTCCTCGACCTGGGGCAGGCCGGACACCGCAACCGTGCCGACGCAGCCGGTCCGCCCGACGATGATCGGAAATGCGCCACCGTGGGCGGCGAACTTCGCGACGTCGAGGCGTGAGTGGGTGTCGAATTCCAGGCCGTCGGCGCGAAACTTGCATCCCACGAAATACGAGGAGTGCCCGTAGCGCTCGACGACGGCGGCCTTGCGCAGCAGCCACGCATCGTTGTCAGCCGATGAGCCCGGCAGCGCGGCGTGGAAGAGGCACTGACCAGTGCGCCGGATCGATATCGCCACGGGCAGGTGCAGCGCCAGGGCGGCCGCACGCAGGTGCGACCCGAGCGCCCATGCGGTGTCGTGGTCGAAGTACGGAAACACCAGACGCTCTTCTTCGGAGAGCAATGTCGCCAGCAGTTCGGCAGGGGATTCGCTCATGACGCGGGTACCTCGACCACCGTCCCGGTCGTGGCGCTCGACCTCGCCGCATCCAACACCGTTGCGGTCGCGACAGCATCGTGGGGATTGACCGGCGGTGGGTTGTTGCCGCGCACGGCTCCAGCGAACGTTGAATAGAAGAGATCCCAGCGCCCGCGCTCGGTGGCGTACGGACTGGACTTGGTTCCCGTGTGCAGAGTCCCGTAGGTGTCCGGGGGTTCCACACCCCAGCGTTCACCAAGCGATGCCGGAGTCTCGCCGGCTATGAGCGCGTTCTCCTGGGTGTCGGCGGGACCGAGCACGTACGTCGCGTCACTGCCGGTAACACGGTATCGGGGGCCCGGCGCGGACTGGCTCCAGCTTCCCCACAAATGGGAGCGAGCGCCGCCCCCATGCGTCAGGGCGACGAACACGTCATCGTCAAGACCCAACTCGCGCACCCGCAGTTCCGCGTAGACCGAGATCGCCGGCCCGAGCAGGACGAGAGCCTGATCCACGAGATGGCTTCCGAAGTCGAGCAGCGTGCCGCCCCCGGACTTTCCGGGCCCTCGCTGGGGCGCGAAGCGTTCGAAGCGCAACTCGAAGCGGGTCACCGTTCCGAGCGTCCCGTCGGACACGAGCCTTTGAACGGTGCGGAAGTCCGAGTCCCAGCGTCGGTTCTGATACGGGCTCAGGAGCAATCCACGTTCATCAGCCAGTGCGACCGTGCGCCGCGCGGCATCAGGATCGAGCGCGAACGGCTTGTCGCAGACGACTGCCAGCCCCAGCTCGAGGGCCTGCTCGGTCAGGCTGGAATGCGTGTCGGCCGGAGTCGAGATGGCCACTGCCTCGGCGCCCGCATCGCGCAGCGCGCTCAACGAGGCGAAGGTTGGCGTGCCCGGGATCTCGCGCGCAATCAGTGCCTGGCGCTCCGGCGATGACGTCATCACCCCGATCAGGTCGCACTCGGGCGCTGACGTGATCAGCGGTGCGTGGAAAAACCGCCCGCCGAACCCGTAGCCGACGAGCCCAAACCGTACCGAAGCCATCGCCGTCCCCCCGTGTTTCAGTCAGGCGAGACGCGTCGCCTGACTGGATCGCCGTTCCCCTGGGTAGACGACGCCGACCGCGGCTCGAGCGTCGTCCAGGATTTCAAGTATGGCGATCGTGTCGGCATGTGGTATCAGCGGGCTCTGCATGAGGCCGGCGCGAAGACAGCGCTCGACCTCCTCGATCTCCGGCCCGTAGCCAAAACCGTGTCCGGCCAGCGGATCGTTGGTGTGCTCCTCGCCGGCGTCGGTGTGCAGGATCAAACCGGTCGGGCGGTAGGCCTCGGGGAGGAATGAGATCCACCCCTTGCTGCCAAGGATGGCCGCTTCGTTGGGAGCATGTATCGGCGCCGACGTCCACAGCTGCGCCCCCGGGTGATCGCCGTACATCCACTGCATGGCGACCGTCTCATCGGACCCGGTGGGTGAGAGCGTGCCCACCGTCCGGACCTCGTCGGGGGGCCCCATGAACAGATACGCGAAGGTCACCGGGTACACCCCGAGGTCGAGCAGTGCGCCGCCCCCGTTGGCCAGCTCGTACAGGCGATGGCTCGGGTCGAATGGAAGGCCGAGCCCGAACTCGTTGCGCACCCCGCGCACCTCGCCGATCGCGCCGTCGGCAATGAGCTGCTGCGCCTTGCGAACCAGTGGATTGGTTCGCGTCCACATTGCCTCCATCGCGAACACGCCGGCCTCGGTCGCGGCAGCGAAGACCTCGCGGGCGTCTGCGGCGTTGAGACAGACGGGTTTCTCGATGAGCACCGCCTTACCGGCTTCGATCGCCATGAGCGCGTGCGCACGGTGGTGGGGGTGCGTTGTCGAGACGTACACCACGTCGACCTCGTCGTCGTCCACCAGCGATCTGTAGTCGCCATAACTCCGCGCCGCGTGATGGCGCGCGGCGAACTGCGCGGCGCGGTCCGCATCGCGTGCGGCCACGGCGGTGACGACGTTGCCGTCGGTCAGGTTGATGTCGTTGCTGACGGTGTTGGCGATGCCGCCAGCGCCAAGGATTCCCCAGCGAATTGGACGGCCGTCGGCGATCGGTATGGGCATGTGATCTGTTCCTGTGCTAATGGGATTCGCGAGAGACGGCGCTGCCGGTCGAGCCGAGCAGGAAGTCGAGGTCCGCGCCGGTGTTGGCCTGCTGGACGGTCTCCACGTAGAGCCGCTCCCAGCCGCGCAGCGGTCGGGCATAGGCGGTAACGGTCGCGGCGTCGGGCGATCGCGCCGCGAGTTCCTCCGGAGAGATGTCGACGTCGAGTCGGCGCGCATCGACGTCGAGGATCACGACGTCGCCGGTTCGCACCAGCCCGAGCGGGCCGCCGGCGGCCGCCTCCGGGGACACATGGAGTATCACCGTCCCGTACGCGGTTCCGCTCATTCGGCCGTCACAGACGCGAACCATATCGCGCACGCCTTGCCGCAGGAGCTTGGCGGGCAGCGGAATGTTCGCAACCTCAGGCATCCCCGGATAGCCCTTCGGGCCGCAGCCACGCATGATCAAGACGGAGTCGGCGTCGACATCGAGATCCGGCTCATCGATGCGCGCGTGCATGTCCTCGATCGAGTCGAAGACCAGCGCCCGTCCGCGATGTTGCAGCAGATGCGGAGACGCCGCTGCGGGCTTGATCACCGCGCCGTCCGGAGCCAGATTGCCGTGCAGAACGGCGATGCCGGCGTGCGCTTCGCAGCGGCTGGGCGCGAGGGCGGATGACCTCGGGATCCCAGACGCGCGCGCCGGCGAGATGGTCGACAAGCGGTCTGCCCGTCACCGTGAGGGCGGCCGGATCGAGAAGGTCCTGCACCTCGCTGAGCACCGCATGGAGGCCGCCGGCGCGGAAGAAATCCTCCATCAGAAATCGACCGGCCGGCTGCAGGTCGACGAGCAGCGGGACCTGCGCACCGGTGGTGTCGAAGTCATCCTGAGTCAGTTCGACACCGAGCCGGCCGGCGATGGCGAGCAGGTGGACAACCGCATTGGTGGAGCCGCCGATCGCAGCCAGCGCGACTATGGCGTTGAGGAACGAGCCGCGAGTCAGGAGGGTGGACGGGGTTCGGCGCGCGGCGACCATCTCCACCGCAAGCCGGCCGGTGTTGTGTGCGCCCTCGAGGAGACGGCTGTCGGCGGCCGGCGTGCCGGCGAGACCGGGCAACACCATCCCGAGCGCCTCGGCGAGCAACCCCATGGTCGACGCGGTGCCCATGGTGTTGCAGTGGCCGCGGCTGCGAATCATCGAGGACTCGGAGCTGATGAACTCGGCCTCGGAGAGTGTGCCGGCGCGGACCTCCTCGGAGAGACGCCAGACATCGGTGCCGCAGCCGAGCGCCTCGCCGTGGAAGGTGCCGGTCAGCATCGGGCCGCCGGGGACCACGACCGCGGGAAGGTCGACGGAGGCCGCGGCCATCAGCAGGGCCGGGATGGTCTTGTCGCAACCGCCGAGGAGAACCACGCCGTCGATCGGGTTGGCGCGGAGCATCTCCTCGGTTGCCATCGCGGCCATGTTTCGCCAGAGCATCGCCGTCGGCCGGACAAGGGTCTCGCCCAGGGAGACCACCGGCAGGTTGAGGGGAATGCCGCCCGCCTCGAAGACGCCCTGCTTGACGCTCTCTGCGACCTCGTTCAGGTGCGCGTTGCAGGGGGTGAGGTCCGAGGCGGTGTTGGCGATGGCGATGTGCGGGCGACCGTCGAAGGCGTGCGCGGGCAGGCCCCGCCGCATCCACGCCCGGTGGATGTAGGCGTTGCGATCGCTGCCCGCGTACCACTGCGCGCTTCGCTGCTCCGCCACACTTGACCCCCTTTCGAGTGACCCCTACGAGGCCCGATGACCAGACCTATATTGTCGAACCCTGAATTGGCAGTGCGTTGCCGCCGCTTCGCCATCGACGTCGTGAAGCGGTTTCGCGCGTCAGTCGCCGGCGAGGAGCGGTGCACTCTCGGCGAGGGGCCCGTCTGGGACGGCCGCCGCAATCGCGTGCTCTGGGTCGATATCAGCGCGGGTGCGGTGCACACCGGGGCGCTCGATGGGAAGCTCGTCGCCGAGGACAGCGTGCTCGAGCTGCCCGAGACGGTGGGGGCGGTGGCATGTGCAAGAGACGGCGAACTTCTCGTAGCGGGCGCGCGCCGGCTGTACCGCGTCTCACCCGAAGGCGCCGTCAGCCCGGGCCCGCAGCTGATCGCCGACAACAAGGCGAGCCGGCTGAACGACGGCGCGTGCGATCCGGCAGGACGCTTTCTGGTGGGCAGCCTCGCGCTCGACAAACGCGCTCACGACGAAGTCCTCGTGCGGATCGACGCTGAGGGGCGGATCGACACCATCGATGACGACCTCGGCATGTCGAACGGCCTCGCCTTCACGCCGGCTGGCGATGTGCTGTACAGCATCGACACCGTGTCCAGGATCGTGTGGAGCCGCGAATACGACTCCCGCACCGGCTCGGTCGGTCGTCGCCGCGAGTTCCTGCGCCTCGACGGCAGCCCCGACGGGATGTGCGCGGATGAGGAGGGAAACCTGTGGATCGCAATCTGGGGCGCCGGACAGGTGCGATGCTATTCGCCGGCAGGAGAACAACGTGCCGTGGTCGACGTCCCGGCACCGAACACCACCAGCGTCGCATTCGTCGGCCCGACCCTGGAAACGCTGCTCATCACCACCGCCTCGGAGCAACTCTCCGCCACGCAGCACGCTCGTTATCCCAACTCAGGCCGGTTGTTCATCGCCCACGTTGAGCTGCGTGGGCTGCCCGTTCCGGCTTGGACAGGCGCACACGCGTGGCCGGATCCTCTGGTCGAAGCGATGAGCGCGGAGAGTTGATGAAGGCGTTCGTCGTCGCGGGACCCCAGCACGGCGCGATCGATGAGGTTCCCAACCCCGTGGCGGGCGCAGGCGAGGCAGTCATCGACGTTCGCCGAGCCGGCGTCTGCGGCACCGATGTCGAGTTCTGGAGCGGTGAGATGGCCTATCTGCACCAGGGACACGCCGCGTACCCGATGCGCCTTGGGCACGAGTGGTGCGGTGTGGTCTCCGCGATCGGGGCGGGCGTCGACCCCACGTGGCTGGGACGGCGAGTCACCGGCGACACGATGATCGGGTGCGGCCACTGCTCCCGCTGCCGGTCAGGGCGCCACAACGTCTGCGAGCACCGTGTCGAGATCGGTATCCGCGGGGGCGCACCGGGGGCGCTCGCCGAGCAACTCGCAGTCCCGGTCGCAGCGCTGCTTGCGTTGCCCGACAGCGTCGACGACACGGCCGGCGCCATGGTGGAGCCCGGCGGCAACGCACTTCGCTCCGTGCGTGCCGCCGCACTGGAACCAGGCGATCGAGTCCTGGTGCTCGGCAGCGGCACGCTCGGACTCCTGGTGGCCGAGTTTGCCCGCGCCGATGGCGCGGAGGTCCATGTCATGGGCCGATCGACGAGGAGTCTCGAATTCGCTGCCACGCTCGGCTTCGCCGGGGTCTGGCAGCGAACCGAGTTGCCCGAGTTGCCCTGGGACGCGGTCATCGACGCTTCCAACGCCGCCGAACTGCCGGCACTCGCTCTCGACCTGGTGGAACCCGGCAAGCGAGTGGTGTACGTGGGACTGGCCGGACGTCCCAGCCTCATCGACACGCGCGCGCTGGTGCTCAAGGACGTCACCGCCGCGGGGATCCTCGCGGCGTCACAAGGCCTTGCCGGAACCATCGACCACTACGCTGCCGGGTACGTCGACCCGCGGCCACTCGTCGCGGCGACCGTCGCACTCGACCGAGCCGGCGACGTGCTCGCCGGATGGCGACCCGACACTGCTTCGGCGGCACCGAAGCTCCACATCGACCCACGTCTGTAGGACCGAAACCCGCAGGGAGGGTGCACACGACATGAACGACTTCGATGGACTCGTCGCGGTGGTGACGGGCGGCGCAAGTGGTATCGGCGCCGCCACGGCAGCACAACTTCGCGACCGGGGCGCGCGAGTGGCAGTCCTTGACCGCTCGTACACGGTCCTCGACCGCGATGCGATGGAGGTGCCGTGCGACGTCGCAGACGCCGACTCCGCGCGCGCGGCCATCGATACCGTGGCCACCGCATTCGGATCCATCGACGTCGTCATCAACAACGCCGGCATCGGAGCGTCCGGGGACGTGGCGGCGAACGCCGACGAGGAATGGCATCGTGTGCTGAGTGTCAACGTCGTCGGTATCGCGCGCATCACCCGTGCGGCGCTGCCGTTCCTGCTGCGGTCGAGCCACGCGGCCATCGTCAACACGTGCTCGGTGCTCGCCAATGTCGGCGTCCCCCAGCGCGCGCTGTACTCGGCCAGCAAGGGCGCGGTCCAGTCGCTGACACTCGCGATGGCCGCCGACTTTGTCCGCCAGGGCATTCGAGTCAACGCCGTCACGCCAGGAACCGCAGACACACCATGGGTGAGACGGCTGCTCGATCAGGCACCCGACGCGCAGGCGGCCGCGGCCGCGCTGCGCGCACGCCAACCCATGGGCCGCCTCGTCACGGCCGAGGAAGTCGCCTTCGCGATCGCCTACCTGGCGAGCCCGCTGTCGGGTTCGACCACCGGCACGATGCTCGCAGTCGACGGCGGCATGGATGGCGTGCGCCTGGGGTAGGGGAGCGGTGAGGCCTCTGCGCGGCCTCAGATGCCCGCTCGGTGAGTCCAGGCGCCGCCGAGCATGGTCCCGGCGACCGGCATCGTCCGCAGCGCACTCGGTTCAGCCGTGTACGGGTCACCATCCAGGACGACGAGGTCGGCGGGGTCACCGACCCTGAGTGACGTGTCACCGCGGCCCGGGCCCATCGACGCCGCAAGCGCCTCGACGACGCTGATCTCCTGCTCAGGATGCCAGCGCGGACGCTCGTCGCGGGTACGGTGCACTGCGGCGCCGATCGCCAGCCATGGATCGAGCGGCGCAACCGGCGCGTCCGAGCCGAAGCCCAGCACGGCGCCGACGTTGAGCAGTGACCGGAGCGGGAACGCCCGCCGCGCACGCTCGCCCCAGTAGCGATCGGCGACGTCTCGGTCGTCGAGCGCGTGCTCGGGCTGGACGCTCGCCACAATCCCCAGCTGCGCAAAGCGGGCAAGGTCATCGTCGTCCAGGAGCTGCGCATGCTCGATGCTGCCGTGCGCACCGGTGCGGGCAAATGCCTGCAGTGCCAGCGAGTTGGCGCGATCGCCGATGGCGTGGACCGCACAGTCCAGACCCGCCTCGGTCGCGCGCAGCAGGAGCTGTGAAAGGTCGTCGGGCGGAACGATCAGGACGCCGAAGTTGTCAACGCCGCCGGCACGCAGCAAGTACGCATCGTGGCACCAGGCGGTCCGCGTGTTGAGCGAGCCGTCGATGATGGTCTTCAGCGGTCCGACCGTGAGCAGCCCGCCCGTTCCGTCGACGACGTCACCGCTGTGCAGATGCCGCGCGATGGCGTCGTCGAATCGCTCGGGCCAGACACTGCTGGCGACGCGAAGCGAACGATTGCCGCTTGCGATCCGGCGCCGCCATGCATCGAGTGACCACGGCCTCTCCATGTCCACGATGCCGACGACGCCTCGTGCTGCCGCGGCACGTGACGCAGCACGGCACCAGGCATCGGAGACGTCATCGGCGACGCTCCCCACCTCGCGGATGACGTGCATCGCCGCCTCCTCACGCAGCAACCCGGTTGTGTGCTCGGCGTGACCGTACCGGCGGAGCGCGGCGCTGTTGAGCCACGCGCTGTGCAGGTCGGCGCTGATGAGCACCACAGGGACTCCACGGGACACCGCATCGAGGACCTCGCGATGCGGGGCGTCAGGCCAGAGCGCGTCCCGGAATCCGTACCCAACCACGGGTGTGTCGAGAGCCGTGTCGCGCAGCGCGACGTGCGCAGCGACCAGTGGCGCGGCCGCGGTTGCTGTGCGGGTGTCTGAGAGATCGAGCCGGGCGCTCATCTGCGCCCACTGGTCGAAATGCACGTGACGGTCCCAGAGTCCCGGCAACAGGAAGCGGCCATCCAGGTCGATCGATTCGTCTACCGGCGTTCCACCCTGGATGTCGTCGCCTCCTGCCACGTACCCGGATGTAATCAGCACGTCCCGGAGGGGTTGCGACGGCGCGACACGAGCGCGGCGAAGGCGGACGCTCGTCAAGACCAGAGCACCACGGGGCACCGTGGGCATGCTCCACTGTGCGGCGTGCACGGCTTGCAGACCGAAGTGGTCATCGGTGTCTCGTTCATCGCACTCGTCGGCACGTTAGCGGCGAGTGAGGTCCTGGTGCGTGGCGTGGGGCGACTCGCCCGGAACCTGGGTCTGCTCGGCGGGCTCGTCGGATTGATCGTGGCGCTGGGCGCCAACTCCCCCGAGATCTCCTCGTCGATATCCGCAGTGGCAAGCGGTTCCGCCGCCACCGCGGCCGGGGTCGTCTTCGGCTCAAACGTCTTCAACATTGCCGTGCTCCTGGGCGGGTCGGCGCTTGCCGCCGGCACGGTGCGGATCCCACCGGCGGCTCTCGTGATCGACGGAGGCGTTGTGATCCTTGTGACGGTGTCGATCGGGCTGGCCGTACTCGGGGCTCTTCCGGTGCCATTCGGTCTTTTCGTGATGCTTGTGGTCTTCGTCCCGTATGCCGTGTTTCTGACTCTGCGCAGCTCAAGCATCGCGCGGCTACCGCTGCCCGGTCGTGTGCGCGCGTTCCTTGTGGACGCGTCCCGTGAAGCCGGGGTTGAGGGGATGGAACTCGAAGATGAGCTCGAGCATCTGAACCCGACGGCCCGGGCTCGCAGCTGGCAGCCCGTCCTGCTCATGGCCCCCGCTCTTGCCGTCATCGTCCTCGGGTCGATCATCATGGTGCAAGGGGCGGTGACGCTCGGAGCGCGTTGGGGAGTGCCCAGCGTGCTGGTCGGCGTACTGGCGCTGGCCGCCGCGACAAGTCTTCCGAATGCGTATGCGGCGATCCAACTCGCGCAGGGCGGCCATGGCGCCGCCGTCGTCAGCGCGACGTTCAACAGCAATACGCTGAACCTGATCGCCGGCATCGCGGTTCCGATCGTTCTGTTTCCGACGCTCCGCGGTTCGGTCCCGCCTGGCTACGTCGTCTGGCTATTGGGCATGACCTGCCTGGCGATCATCCTTCTCGCGGGCCGCCTCACCCGTCGCCGTGCGCCGCTGCTTCTGGTTGCGTACGCGGGCTTCGTGACCTACGCGGTGCTCACGGCGTAGCGCGGTACTTCCAGAACCGCGGGAGCACCGCACTCAGCACGACAGTTCCAATCACGCACAGCACGCCGCCGCTCACGACCGATGCGCGCACCCCGGCGAGCGATCCCACCACCCCGGCTTCGAGGTTTCCCATGGCGGGTCCGGACGTGTAGCTGATCATCTCGATGCCGGCGAGGCGGCCGCGCATCGCATCCGGAATCGTCTGGTTCCACAACGTCATGCGAAAGAGCCCGCTGATCATGTCTGCGGCTCCGGCGGCTGCAAGCGCGAGGAGCGCGACCCAGAGTGACGGAGCGAAGCCGAACGCCACGATCGCGATACCCCAGCTTGCCGCGGCGAAGGCGATCGCGCGTCCGTGGTGGCGCACCAAGCGTGTCCATCCGCTCGTCACCGTCGCAAGGAGCGAGCCGACCGAGGGAGCTGTGTACAGCAGCCCCAGCACCGCGGGTCCACCGAGTCCAGACGCGATCTGCGGGAACAGCGCCATCGGCATCCCGAAGAACATCGCGTTGATATCGACGAGATAGGAGCCGAGCAGATCCTGGCGACCGGCCGCATAGCGCAGCCCCGCGATCGCCGCACGAACGCTCACTCCCTCTGCATCAGGAGCCGGCGGGACCGCACGCATCAGCGTCAGCGCCACGGTCGCCACGAGAAACGTGGCCACGTCAACGCCATAGGTTGCAGGCAGTCCCACCGTCGCGATGAGAATGCCGGCGAGCGGCGGTCCGAGCACCTGGCCCAGGTTTCCCCGGAGGGATTCGAGCGCCGCCGCGGCCGTCAATCTGTCTCGGGAAACGATGCGGGGGACAAGAGCGTCGAGGGAGGGTCGTTCCAACGAGTCAACGCCCGCCGCCGCGACGACGACAAGAAAGAGCACCCAGAGCTGTGGGTGAGGCAGCGCCGCGTTGACCACGAGCACACCCACGACGCCGCATGCGCTGATCTGCGTGATGCGCACCATGCGCCGCCGATCGACCGCGTCCGCAAGCGCGCCACCGACAAACGACATCAGGAGTATCGGCACGAGCTCGGCGAAGCTCACCAGACCGACGACCAGCGAGGATCGCGTCAGCTGGTAGACCTGGAAGGGGACGGCGACGTACGTGATCATGCTGCCGGCGAACGAGACACCCTGGCCGATGAAGAGCAGCCGGAATTCTCTCGATTCCCGCAGCGGGGTGACGTCGACCGTGAGCAAGGTCAGTCGTCGCCGCAGTCCCATCCTTTGTGGCGCGACGGTTGCGATCGCCAGGTGGGGATCCGGCTGCGGATCCGGCGTTGCGCGCGTGTGCGGCGGTATGTCCTCGGACACCGTGCGACTCTGCCTCCTGACGCGTGCGCTGTGTCCGGCCTCCGTAAACTTGACCATTCCAGTCAGGATTTGGTACGGTCGATCCGATCAACACGCGCTGTGAGGGCTGCCATGTCTGTCACTGATGAATTGCTCAAGAACAACGAGCGCTACGCGGCGTCATTCGACAAAGGCAGCACACCGCTGCCTCCGGCCCGTGGGATCGCCGTGGTCGCGTGCATGGATGCCCGTCTGCATGTCAGCGCGATCCTCGGCCTGGAGATCGGGGACGCGCACATCATCCGTAACGCCGGGGGAGTCGTGACCGATGATGCCATCCGATCCCTGGTGATCTCGCAGCGACTGCTCGGCACCAAGGAAATCATCCTCATTCACCACAGTGACTGCGGCATGGTCACGTTCTCCGATGACGCAGTGAAGGCGCAGATCAAGGAGGACACCGGGATCCGCCCGCCGTTCTCGCTCGAGGCGTTCCCTGACGCCGCCGACGACGTACGACAGTCGATCGCGCGTGTCAAGGCGAGCCCATTCATCCCGCATCGCGACAGCGTTCGCGGTTTCGTCTACGACGTGTCCACCGGACGTCTCAACGAGGTTCATTCGGGCGACCGCGAGCTGACCGGATCAACGTCCGGTATCGCGCAGGGAGCCGCCCGCTAGCGCCCGAACATTGCCGCCGGCCGGCCGCGGCGGTGGGTGGCCGGCCCAACTCGCGATGTTGGTTGTCAGACGTTGCGCACGCGTGCATCGCAACATGTTCGGAGGGGTGACACGACTGTTACAAGCGCCGGTCGAGGATCGATCCGCTCGTGCCCGTGATCTCAAATACGGGACGTGCGCCATGCGCACGTATCGCTGCGCAACAAGTTGCGCACAGGCATGTGCCTTGCTGCACAACAACGTGCGCGGTTGTCCACATTGTGCACAGGCTGGCGCGTGTCAAACGCGTCGCGCTCCGCATGCACGCACATGCGACGTGATGGTTGACAGGGGGTCATGGCAGCGGCGTACACTCCCCCGGTGGAATCGGAGGCGGGCATGTCCAGGCATTCAGAGCGAGCCATCATGCCGCGCCGGATCTGCGCACGAGTGGGATGTGGCGAGCATGTGCACAAGCCCACGGCGAAGTACTGCAGCATCAGGTGTTGCTCCATCGATCCCGCGCGCCACGAGCGTTTGCGCAACCAGGCGCGCCGCGCGTCAGCGCGACCGATCCCGATGTTGCGCCAGCTGCGCTTCGATTTTGCGCTCAAGGGATTCGATCCTGAGGCGCAACTGAACGAGCTGTGCCTTGCCCGCGAGGACGTTCCCTCCGGCATGTCTCGTCTCACCGGCTGACGCGGCGCAACCCGGGCTGGAGAGCGTCACCCGGCGGACTGCGTAGAATCGGCGTCGCATGCCGGATGAGATCGTCGACGACGCCGCTGAAGCAGGCGCCCCACTGCCACCGCCGGCCGAGCCGACTCTCGAGATCCTGCGCCACAGCGCATCCCACCTGATGGCTGCCGCGGTGGTCGAGTTGTTTCCCGGCGCTCAGTACGACGTCGGTCCCGCCATAGACGACGGCTTCTTCTACAACTTCCGTCTCCCCGGCGGGACGCACTTCGTCGACGACGACCTGGCTCGTATCGAGTCGCGGATGAGCGACCTCGCCGCACAGAGGATCCCGTTCGTGCAGGAGGTGATGCCGCGCGCGCAGGCCATTGAGCTGTTCGCGGCCATGCACCAGGACTTCAAGGTGGACATCATCAACCGGCTGCCCGACGATGTCACCGCGGTCAGCATCTACCGAACCGGCGAGTTCATCGACCTGTGCCGGGGACCCCATGTGCCCGACACGGGTTGGCTGAAAGCGATTCATGTGCTTCGAATCGCGGGGGTGTACTGGCGCGGAGACGCCAGGAACGAGCAGCTGCAACGGGTGTACGGCACCGCGTGGTTCACGCGCGAGGAGCTTGACGCCTACATGCAGCGCCTGGAGGAAGCACGCAAGCGGGACCATCGACGCCTCGGAGCGGAGCTCGACCTGTTCTCGTTCCCGGATGAGATCGGCTCGGGGCTCCCCGTGTTCCACCCGAATGGAGGGTTGGTGCGCAAGCTCATGGAGGACTACTCGCGTCAACGCCACGAGGAAGCCGGCTACTCCTTTGTGAACACTCCGCATATCACCAAAGAGGATCTGTTCAAGGTATCCGGGCACCTCGAGTGGTTCGCCGAGAGCATGTTCCCGCCCATGGAGCTCGATGAGGGCACCAAGTACTACCTGAAGCCGATGAACTGCCCGATGCACATCCTCATCTATCGAAGCCGGATGCGCTCCTATCGAGAATTGCCGCTTCGTCTTTTCGAATTCGGGAGCGTGTATCGCTACGAGAAGTCGGGAGTGATCCACGGGCTCACGCGCGTGCGCGGCCTCACCATGGACGACGCACATATCTTCTGCGCGCGTGAGCAGATGATGGAGGAGCTCATCTCGTTGCTCGACTTCACCCTCGGGCTGCTTCGCGACTTCGGCCTCACCGACTTCTACCTCGAGCTCTCGACACGGCCGGAGGACAAGGCTGTCGGAACTCTCGAGGAATGGGATGCGGCGACCAGCGCGCTGCGCCTCGCCGCTGAGGGCCGCAACCTCGAATTGGTCCTCGACGAGGGTGGCGGGGCGTTCTACGGACCCAAGATCTCGGTGCAGGCGCGCGATGCGATTGGTCGGACATGGCAGATGTCGACGATTCAGGTCGACTTCCAGTTCCCGCAGCGCTTCGATCTGCATTTCATCGATGACACGGGCGCCGAGCAGCAGCCGATCATGATCCACCGAGCGCTCTTCGGATCCATCGAACGGTTCTTCGGCATCCTGCTCGAGCATTACGCCGGTCACTTCCCGCTCTGGCTCGCGCCGGTGCAGTGCGCGCTCGTCCCGGTTCAGGACGACAGCGAGGAGGTGATGGCGTACATCCGCAGTCTCGCGGCGGCGATGCGCGAGCGCGGGCTGCGCGCATCCGTCGACGAGCGTCATGGCGAGCGGATGCAGGCTCGCGTGCGCGACGCGGAGCTGAAGCGCATTCCCTACGTTGTGGTCATCGGCAAGCGGGACGTTGAGCGCGGCGACGGCGTGGTGCGTGTTCGCGATGTCCGTCGCAATCTGCAGGAGGATGTCTCGACCGGCGCGCTCATCGACCGCCTGGTCGCCGAGGTGATCGAGCGGCGTCCCGAGTGAGGCGGCGCCGGCAGACGGCGCCGGACACGGCCGCGACCCATGCGCCACTTCGCGGCGAGGCCAAGCTGCGCGCCGCGCTCGCCGGGTTCGACGTTCGAGCCGCTGGGAGGATCTGCCTCGACCTCGGTGCCGCGGCCGGCGGGTTCACCCGCGTCCTGCTGGAAGCGGGCGCCGCGCGGGTGTATGCGGTGGACGCCGGATTCGGTCAGCTCCTCGGGTCGCTGCGCCAGGATCCGCGAGTCGTGAACCTCGAGGCCACCAACGTCGCCGCACTCGACACGCGCCTCATTCCTGACGCGATTGAGTTGGTGACCGTCGACGTCTCCTACCTCGCGCTGGCCGCCGCGGTTGCTCAGCTCGACCGCATCGCCATGGCGCATGACGCGGATCTGATCGGCCTTGTCAAGCCGATGTTCGAGTTGCGGCTGGCGACGGCCCCCTCCGACGCGATTTCGGTTGACGCAGCGACCACGCGTGCTGCGGCGGGCATCGCCGCGGCCGGCTGGCGCGTGATCGGCACGATGCCATCGCCCGTGCTCGGTGGACGAGGGGCTGTGGAAGCGCTGCTCCACGCCCGGCGATCACCATGACGTCACAGCAGGTTTGGCCATCCCGCGCGCGTGCTATATTCAGCGGCCGACGCCCATCACGGGCGCCGCAAAGCAGGACCGCCAGGTACGGTCCTCACCTTCCGGGCTTGCCTTGAAGGTCCAGCACCCGAACCCTGGATAGCGGAACCGCTG
Organism: Candidatus Dormiibacterota bacterium; assembly: GCA_963756075.1. Classification (GTDB taxonomy): domain Bacteria; phylum Chloroflexota; class Dormibacteria; order Aeolococcales; family Aeolococcaceae; genus Palsa-851. The sequence continues at coordinate 73,071 of CAVWMH010000010.1, forward strand.
TCCAGTTTTTTATTTCACAAGGAGGCCGCGCCGATCGCATTCCGAGAGCTCAGGGTCAACGACCAGATCCGCATCCCAACCGTTCGCCTGTTCGATGACACCACAGGCGAGCAGCTGGGAATCGTCACCATCGAGCGAGCCCGAGAGCTCGCCGCCCAACGTGAACTGGACCTGGTCGAGGTAGCCCCCCAGGCCCAACCGCCGGTGTGCCGTCTCATGGACTACGGGCGCTTCAAGTTCGAAGCGCTGAAAAAAGAGAAGGAGAGCCGCAAAGAGCACAACACCATCAACGTCAAGGAGATGAAGCTCCGTCCGAAGATCTCGGAGCACGACTTCCAGACCAAGTTCGGGTCGGTGCGTCACTTTCTCCACGACGGCGACAAGGTGAAGCTCACCATCATGTTTCGCGGACGCGAGATGGTGCACCAGGAGTACGGGCGCAAGTTGCTCGACCGGATGGCCGAGGAACTGAAGGAGGTGGCGACCATCGAACGGACCCCCCTCGTGGAGGGCCGCAACATGATCATGATCATGAGCCCGCTCAACAAGAAGCACGCCAAAGGCGACCAGCACGCCAATGACCGGCGTCCGCCGCAGGAAGTCGAGGTGAGCGTCACCGTTCCGGTGGAGGACATCGGCGCCAACTCAGGGAGCAACAGCGACCATGCCGAAGATACGAACGCATAAGGGAACCGCAAAGCGGCTCCGCGTCACCTCCACCGGGAAGGTGATGCGGCGCAAGGCGTTTCGCTCGCACCTGCTCGAGCACAAGAGCGCCAAGCGCAAGCGCCAATACCGGATGCAACACGAGGTGTCCTCGTCGGATCGCCGCAAGGTGATCCGGCTTGCACCCTACCTTTAGGAGAGCGACATGGCCAGAGTGAAACGTGGGGTGACGGCCAAGGCTCGCCACCGGAAGATCCTCGAAATGGCGGAGGGGATGCAGGGGGCTCGCCACCGGCTCTACAAGAACGCCAACGAGGCGGTCATGCACTCGCTCGCCTACGCGTATCGCGATCGCAAGCAGCGAAAGGGCGACATGCGCGGTCTGTGGATCGCGCGCATCAATGCGGCAGCGCGCCAGAACGGCCTTGCGTACAACCAGTTCATGCACGGCCTCAAGGAGGCCGGCGTCGAGGTCAATCGCAAGATGCTTGCCGACATTGCCGTCAAGGACTCCGGCTCGTTTCAGCAGCTTGTCGAAGTCGCCCGGGGCGCCCTGACCAAGGCGTGACCGCCGACCTCCACAGCGTGGCGGCGGAAGCCCTCGAGGCAGTCGCCGCTGCGGCGGACCTGTCCGCCCTTGACGCGGTGCGGACCAGGTACCTCGGACGGGGCGACGGCGAGCTGACCTCGTTTCGACGTGGCCTGGGCAAGATCCCCGATCCGGACGGAAGGCGCCAGATGGGTCAGATGGTCAACGAGCTTGTCCAGCGTGTCGGCGATGCCCTCGACGAGCGCCAGCGGACCATTGAGCGCACGGCTCGGGCTCGGAACCTCGAGGCGGAGACGCTCGATCTCACCCGTCCCGCCCCGCCCTTGCGCCGGGGCCGCCTCAGCCCGGTGACCCTCGCCGCACGGGAGATGCGCCGGATCTTCGGCCAGCTGGGTTTCGAGGCCGTCGACGGCCCCGAGATTGAGTACGACCGCTACAACTTCACCCTGGTCAACCAGCCGCCCGGACACCCGGCTCGCGATTTACAGGACACGTTCTACATCGACGATTCGCGCCTGCTCCGGACGCACACGTCGCCGGTGCAGATCCGCAGCATGCTCATCCGTGGCGCGCCGCAACGTGTGATCGTTCCCGGGAAAGCGTTCCGGCGCGACCACGACGCCACCCACATGCCGATGTTTCAGCAGGTGGAGGGGCTGTGCATCGACGAGGGGATCGCGGTGAGCGACCTCAAGGGGACCCTCGAGTACTTCGCGCGATCCTTCTTCGGCGCGGATTCCGTCCTGCAGTGGCGCCCGCACCACTTCCCGTTCACCGAGCCGTCGCTGGAGCTCGAGCTGGCCTGCGTCGTGTGCGGCGGCTCCGGCTGCAGCGTCTGCAAGTACAGCGGCTGGCTCGAGCTCCTGGGCAGCGGCATGGTCCATCCCCAGGTGCTTCGCAACGGCGGGGTCGACCCGGAGCGCTACTCGGGCTTCGCGTTCGGCATGGGCATCGAGCGGGCTGCGATGCTGGCCTGGGGCGTCCCCGACATGCGTCTGCTCTATGACAACGACGTCCGCTTCCTCGTGCCCGAAAGCGCGAGCGACACGGCGCCGGAGCATCCGGCTCCGTGAAGTTCTCCCTTCGGTGGCTTCGCGACTACGCGACGCTCGACGCGCCCGTGGCAACCATCGTCAAAGCACTCGTCGACACGGGGACGGAGGTTGGTACGGTCGATCTCGGCGGCGAGGGGCTCGTGGTCGCCCGGATCGCGGCCGTCGGCCCGGTCCCCGGATCGTCGCATCTGCAGTTCGCGGATCTCGATCTCGGCGGGGAGGTGGCCGGCTCGCTCGCGGCCTTCAGCGTCATCCCCGGGACGGTCCGGGTCGTGACCGGGGCACCGAACGTCAAGGCCGGCGACCTGGTTCCCTACGCGCCACCGGGAACGCGTCCGCCGGCGATGGACGAGCGCCTGGGCGTGAAGACCATCCGCGGCCACAAGTCCCCGGGGATGCTCTGCTCGGCGATCGAGCTCGGAGTGGGGGAGGACGCGGACGGCATCCTCATCCTCGACGAGGGCAAGCCTGGCCAGCCCCTTCGCGAGGTTCTGAGCCTCGACACCATCCTCGACCTCGAGGTGACGACCAACCGGCCGGACTGCCTCTGCCATATCGGCATCGCACGCGAGCTCGCGGCGGCACTCGGCGAAGGCCTCAACGAGCCGCCAGCCTCGGTGCCCGAGGAGTTGCTCTCGGCGACGTCGGCCGAGTTGCGCGCCCAAATTCGCATCGCGGATCCCGAGGGCTGCCCTCGCTTCGCGGCTCGTGTCATCGAAGGCGTCGTGGTGGGCCCCTCACCGGGATGGCTGCGCCAGCGGCTCCGCGCCGTCGGGCTGCGGCCGATCAACAACGTGGTCGACATCTCCAACTTCGTGCTCCACGAGCTCGGCCAGCCGCTGCACGCTTTCGACCTCGATCGATTCGTCGACGCCGGCGGTGACAGGACGGCGAACGTGGTCGTGCGGCGGGCGGCGCCGGGTGAACACGTCGTCGACCTTCTCGGCGTCGACCGTCATCTCTCGGCGGAGGATCTGGTGGTCTGCTCCGGCAACACGCCGGCGAGCATTGCCGGGGTCATCGGCGGGAGTTCGACTGCAGTCATCGAACTCGACGAGGACCGTCCTGCTCGAGGCGGCGACCTGGGATGGGCCGACCATTCGGGCAACCTCGAAACGGCTCGGGCTCCGAACTGACGCCTCGACGCTCTTCGAGAAGGGATTGAGCGATCGTCTCCCCGCGGTGGCGCTCGATCGTGCAGCTGCCCTGATCGCCGAGCTGTCCGGCGGTCGTGTCCTCGCAGGCACGATCGACCAGTGGCCCCGTCCGCTCCCGCAGCTGGGCCCGATCTCGTTGACCGCGCGATTCACCGGCCAGCTGCTCGGCATACCCATGGACGCGACGGAGATCGCCACAACGCTCGCCCGACTCGCGTTCGCGGTGGAGCAGGACGGCAGCACCCTCACCGTCGTGCCTCCGTTCTTCCGGCGGGACGTGTCCTTGCCGGAGGACCTCGTCGAGGAGGTGGGCAGGATGATCGGGTACTCCCGAGTGCCGAGCACGCTCCCCGGACGGCGCGTCGAGGTCACCACCACGGCCGCACCGCCGCCGATCGAGGACGCCATTCGCGATGTCTGCATCGGGGCCGGGTTTGACGAGGCGATCACCTTTTCCTTTGTCGCTGCTCACGACGCGGTCTTGCTCCCTGGACTCGGCCGCGCCCGCAAACCCATCCCGCTGCGCAATCCGCTCAGTGACGAGTGGAGCGTCATGCGCACGTCGCAGCTTCCCGGGCTGTGCGCCTCGCTCGCGGCCAACGTCAATCGCGGGAATGTCGATGTGATGCTGTTCGAGCTCGGTCGGGCGTTCTGGGAAGGCGAGCGAGTTGGTCCAGTGCCGGGCTCGACGCCCGACGGGGCCGACCGCGACCTTCCCGCGCTGCCCCTCGAGCCGCTGCTGCTCAGCGTGGCGCTCCACCTGTCGAGCGGCTCCGCCGATGACGCAGCACGCGCGGTTCGGCACGTGCAGTCGGTCTTCGACCGCATCATCGGCGACCTCGCCGGCTCCGCGCTGCGCGCCGAGCCTTCGGAGGAATCGGGCCTCCATCCCGGAAGAAGTGCGGCACTCCAATTCGACGGCGACCCGGTCGGCATTCTGGGTGAGCTCTCCTTTGAGACCCTGGCCGCGTTCGAGATCCGGGGGCGCGTCGCCGTAGGTGAGCTGCGGATCGACACGATCGCACCGGCTTCGCCGCGACCGCTCCGCTTCGTGCCGCCGCCTCGGTTCCCCGCGATCGTGCAGGACCTCGCGGTCACCGTTGCGGACGACCGCCGCGCCGGCGACGCAATGGACGCAATCCGCGAGGCTCACGAGCCGCTGCTCGAGCACGCCGAGCTCTACGACGAGTATCGGGGTGGAAGCCTCGCCGCCGGGCACAAGGGCTGGACGTTCCGGCTGACATTCCGCTCGCCCGACCGCACGCTCACCGGCGACGAGGCGCAGCGAGCTCAGGACGCCGTCGCGGCAGCGCTGGCTCGACGATGCGACGCGGAGATTCGCAGGTAGCCAAGCCAGCGCGCGAATGGTTTGCGCGTCCGACGATGCAGGTGGCCCGAGACCTGATCGGCTGCAGGCTCATCGTTGACGCGGGAACGCCCACCGCGGTCGTCGCGCGGATCGTCGAGACCGAAGCGTATCTCGGAACCGTCGATCCCGCCTCGCATGCGTTCCGCGGCCCGACGCCCCGGTCGCGGGTGATGTTCGGCCCGGCCGCGCACCTGTACGTGTACTTCACCTACGGGATGCACCACTGCGCGAACGTTGTGACGGAGGCGGATGGCGTTGCGGGAGCGGTGCTCCTGCGTGCCGCGGCCGTGGAGGAGGGCATCGCCGCGGTGCTGGCTCGGCGCGGCGACGGCCTGGCCGCCCAGGCCCTCCTGCGCGGGCCGGGAAACCTGTGCCGGGGCCTGGGGATCACGCGCTCGGACGACGGCATCGACCTGATCGACCCTGCCACGCGAATCCACGTCGTCGGGCGCGATACCGAGCCCCCCATCGCGGTCGGCACGCGCATCGGCCTGCGGCATGCCGCCGACCGGCTCCTTCGATTCAGCTGGCTCGGCGACCCCGCGGTTTCGCGCCCTCTGCCCCGCGATGCCGGCAAGACCCGGTCGCACTCCGGCGAAAAGAAGGGGCCGGACTGAGCCGGCCCCCAATAAATGCACCGTTTCTTGATACGGCAGCCCGGTAGAAATTCCCGGGCTCTTGGTGGCACCGCAACCGGTGCCCGGTTTCGGATAAACGCCCGGTCCGAACTCCCAGCCCGCACAACGCACACTTGCCCATCTTTCGGGCCATCCCGGGGGACGCCGATTGCCCAGCGACCTCGACGGGGGCGCTATCGATGTGCGGTCAGGGGCCCGTCAGCCGGGCCTCAGCCCTCCGCTCGGCCGTGCCGGAAACGCTGCCAGACGGTTCTCAACATTGGTATGGCTACCTCCGTCTGATTGCCGATGCTTCCTCTAACGATAGACCTGTCGCTCGCTGACCACAAGGACCGCGAGGCCTAGACTGGGTTCCAGGCTGCGCTAGAATCGGAACGCCTGTTCGTCTCGGAGGATCCATGTCCGGTCACAGCAAGTGGGCTGGCATCAAGCACAAGAAGGCAATCATCGATGCCCGTCGCGGCCAGGTGTTCACCAAGGTCACGCGCGAGCTCACGGTTGCGGCGCGCGAAGGTGGCCCTGACGTTGAGGGCAATTTCCGTCTGCGTCTTGCGATGCAGAAGGCGCGCGAGGTCAACATGCCCGCCGACAACATCGAGCGTGCGATCCAGCGCGGAGCAGGCGGGAAGGATGGCGTGCAGCTCGAGGAGGTCCGCTACGAGGGCTATGGACCGCACGGTGTCGCGGTCATGGTCGACACGCTCACTGACAACCGCAATCGCACGGTGGCTGCCATCCGCAATGCGTTCACCCGGGCGGGGGGCGCGCTCGGCGAGGCGAACAGCGTCGCATGGATGTTCAACCAGCAGGGGGTCATCAGCCTCGAGGCCGGCAAGCGCGACCCTGAGGAGCTCGCCCTCGAGTTGCTCGACGCCGTCGATGTCGGCGGGGACGGCGACGTCAGCGTCGACGGCGACGAGGTGGTCGTGACCGTGGCTCCCTCGCGCTTCGAGGCCGTACGGCGCCAGCTGGAGGAGCGGAGCTACCCCGTCGACTCCGCGGAGGTGACCATGAACCCGACCACCTCGGTGGTGCTCGACACCTCCCAGGCGCGCCAGGTCCTCCGCCTGCTCGACGGGCTCGAGGAGCAGGATGACGTGCAGCAGGTCTACGCCAACGCCGAGATACCGGACTCTGTCCTTGACGCCGTCAGCTGACCACTGCGCCGTCCGACGCGGATGAGGGTGCTCGGGGTTGACCCGGGGCTCGCGCGCACCGGCGTGGCCATCGTCGACGGCGTGCCGGGACACCTCGTCCTGCTGCACGCCGCGTGCATCGAGACCGTGCCGCAGACCAGTGAGGCGGCGCGGCTCGCGATTCTGTTCGACCTCGTCGTCGACGCCTGCACGTCGCTGCGCCCCGAGGTCGCGGCGGTGGAGGAGCTGTTCTTCTCGACGAACCGGCGCACCGCGATGCGAGTCAGCGAAGCGCGCGGGGTCGTTCTCTGCGCGCTCGCGCGCCAGGGTGTCGCGATCGCCGAGTACACGCCGACACAGGTGAAGGAGGCCGTGTGCGGGTACGGCGCGGCGCGCAAGCCGCAGGTCGCGCGCATGGTTGCCAATCTGCTTGGCGTGACGGACATTCCAGGACACGACGATGTTGCTGACGCGTGCGCTGTTGCCGTGTGCCACCACCATCGCGGACGCCTCGGCGCGCTGACGCCTCGAGCACAACGCCATCGCGAAAGTGCGCTCGACGTCGCGGTGAGCCGTGCGCGCGCGGCGCTGGTGCGCAGCGCTCCATGATCGCGCTCATCCGTGGACAGCTTGCGGGCATCGGTGACGACCACGTCGTGGTCGATACCGGCGGTGTCGGCTATGAGGTGTTCTGCCACCTGCGCACGATTGCGACGCTGCACACGGCGCGCGAGCAGGAGGTGACCCTGCACGTGCACACGAGCGTCAGCGCGGACGCGATCCGCCTCTATGGCTTTGTCACCAGCGACGAGTTGCGGTTGTTCCGCCTGCTGATCGGCGTCGAGCGCATCGGCCCGAAGGCGGCGCTCGGGATCCTTGGACGGGCAGAGCTTCCAACCCTCGTCCGCGCCATCGCCGAAGGGGACATCGCACTGGTCGCGACGGTGCCGGGCATCGGGCGCAAGACCGCCGAGCGCGTGATCCTCGAGCTGCGCGACAAGGTCGGCTCCCTCGAGCCACCGGGGACACATCACCCCGCCCCAACGGGGGAGAACGAGGCTGTCGCCGCTGCGATCGCCGGGCTCGTGGGTCTCGGGTTCCGCGAGACCGAAGCCCGCCATGCGGTGGCTGAAATCGCCGTCGACGGAGACGGACACGACGTCGCCGACCTGGTGGGTGCGGCGCTTCGCCGGCTCGATTCCGCGAGTGCCGGACGGTGACCGACGAGCGGGTGGTCAGCCCTGAGGAGTTGGAGGCGGAGCGCGTCGCCGACACGGCGCTGCGGCCCCGCACCCTCGACGACTTCGTCGGCCAGTCCGCCATCAAGAACCAGATACGCATCCTCGTCGAAGCAGCCCGGCAGCGCGGCGACGCGCTCGATCACGTGCTCCTCTACGGGCCGCCGGGGCTCGGGAAGACGACGCTCGCGCAGATCATCGCCGTGGAGATGGGGGTGAACATCCGCCTGACGAGCGGACCCGCGCTCGAGCACCAGGGGATGCTCGCCTCGATCCTGACGAGCCTCGAGGAGCGCGACGTGTTCTTCGTCGACGAGGTGCACCGCCTCAACCGTGCAGTGGAGGAGGCGCTCTACCCGGCGATGGAGGACCTCGCCTTCGACTTTGTCGCCGGCAAGGGGGCCGGGGCGCAGACGCTCCGGCTGACGCTCAACCGCTTCACGGTCATCGGTGCCACGACGCGGGCCGGAGCGCTCGGTGCGCCGCTCCGCGACCGTTTCGGAGTCACCTTCCGGCTCGACTTCTATGACACCGATGAGCTCGTCGCCATCGCCAACCGTTCCGCGCGACTGCTCGGCGTCGATCTCGACCCCGAGGGTGCGGCCATGATCGCCGGACGCTCCCGCGGGACTCCGCGGATCGTGAACCGGCTCCTCCGGCGCGCGCGCGATTACGCGCAGGTGCGCGCCGCGGGCAGGATCGATGTCGGCGTCGCTACAGCGGCCCTCGACGTGCTCGGCATCGATTCGATCGGGCTCGACGAGCTCGACCGCCGCGTGCTGGGCGTGCTCTGCGGGACGCTGGGCGGCCACCCGGTCGGCGTCCAAACCATCGCGGTCAGCGTGCAGGAGGACCCCGACACCATCGAGGACATCGTCGAGCCCTTCCTCATCCGCCGAGGATTGCTGGCGCGCACGCTGCGCGGCCGGCTTGCCACAGCCGCCGCGTACCAGCATCTCGGCATGCCGGTGCCGTCCGGTGCGCCTGGGGCGGCAGAGGCGCAGGCCGCGCTCTTCGAGCGTTGAGGGCCGCCGACTTCGACTACCCGCTCCCCGCGGAGCGGATCGCCCAGGAGCCCCTTGCCGAACGCGACGCATCCCGGCTGCTCCACGTGCTCGCGGGGGGCAGCCTCGAGGACCGCGAGTTTCGCGACCTCCCAGAATTGCTCCGTCCCGGCGATCTCCTGGTCGTCAACGACACGAGGGTCCGGCGGGCGCGGCTGCACGGTGTCGACAGCGCCGGGCGCGACATCGAGCTCCTCGTGCTGACGCGCGAGGCGAGCGGCGACTATCAGTGCCTCGCGCGGCCTGCGCGCCTGGCCACCCGAGGCGCGGTCATCCGAGTCGGTGTCGACCTTCACGCCACCGTCGTCGCGGTCTCGGCGGCGCACCGCGGGGGACGCACGGTCAGCTTCGACGCTGCCGATCCGGACGCCGCGATCGAACGCGCCGGCGTCCCACCGCTGCCTCCCTACATCCACACCGACCTGCGCGACCCCGAGCGCTACCAGACGACGTACGCCGCTGGGAGCCCGGATTCCGCCGCGGCACCGACAGCGGGGCTGCACTTCACCGCGCCGGTGATCGAGCGTCTGCGCGGCGCCGGCGTCGGGTGGGCAACGCTGCGTCTCGACGTCGGCCTCGCCACCTTCGCCCCGATCCGCACCAACTCTGTCGAGGATCACCCGATGCACGAGGAGCGGTACGCGCTTCCCGCCGCAACCGCTCGGGCGATCGAGCAGACGCGACGCGGTGGTGGGCGCGTCGTCGCGGTCGGCACCACGGTCGTGCGCGTGCTCGAGACGTGCGCACAGGACGGAGCACCATTGCACGCGGCGAGCGGCACCACCAACCTTTTCATCCATCCCGGCCATCGCTTTCGCGAAGTGGACGGTCTGCTGACGAACTTTCATCAGCCACGTTCCTCGCTGCTCGTTCTGCTCGCGGCGTTCATCGGCGATGAACGCTGGCGGACCGCGTACGAGCACGCGCTGGGCGCGGGGTACCGATTTCTGTCGCTCGGCGATTGCATGCTCTGCTGGCGCGCGTCGTGACGTCTGCATTCGCCATCGAGAAGGTCGACGGCGCTGCGCGCACCGGTACGCTCGTGACCGCGCACGGCCCGGTGCGCACGCCTGCCTTCATGCCGGTCGGGACGCATGCGACGGTCAAGGCGCTCGATCCCGACGAGGTGCGCGCGTCAGGCGTCGACATCCTGCTCTGCAACGCGTATCACCTCGCGCTGCGTCCAGGGATCAACCTCATCGAAGCCGCCGGCGGGCTGCACGCGTTCATGGGCTGGGACCACCCGATCCTCACCGACAGCGGCGGCTACCAGCTGGTGAGCCTCGCCGAGGTCGCGGCTGTCGACGACGAGGGCGCCACCTTCGTCTCTCCCTACGACGGCTCGCGGTTGCGGGTGACACCCGAGGACGCCGTGCGCAACCAGGCGCGGCTTGGCGCCGACGTGCTCATGTGCCTCGACCACCCCGTCGCGCATGGGACCGCCGCCGGCGCGGCGCGAGACGCCACCGAACGCACCCATCGCTGGGCCGAGCGATGCCGGGCTGCGCACCCGGGCGACGGCCGGCTGCTGTTCGGCATTGCCCAGGGCGGTTTCGATGCCGGCGCGCGGCGCGAGTCGGCACGCATCATCTCCGGCCTCGATTTCGACGGCGTGGCGATCGGTGGCCTTTCGGTGGGCGAGCCCGTGGACACGATGCTCGCGATGACCGAGGCAAGCGTGGCCGAGATCGCCGCGGACCGCGCTCGATATTTCATGGGGCTCGGGACCGACTCGGAGCTCCTCGCAGCGGTGGCGCTCGGTGTCGACATGTTCGACTGCGTGGTGCCGACACGGCTGGCGCGCAACGGGAGCGCGCTCACACCCGACGGACGCCTCTCGCTGCGCAACGCGGCCGCTCGGGACGATTTCGGCCCGATCGACGCCGAGTGCCCATGTGTTGCCTGCACGCGCTTCTCACGCGCGTACCTGCGCCACCTCTTCCAGTCGGGCGAGATCCTCGCTCACCGCCTGGTGAGCCTGCACAACATCACCCACCTGGCGAGGCTGATGGACGGCGCCCGGGCGGCGATCCGTGACGGCGTCTTTCCCGGCTTCCGGGCCGATCGAGATGGCCGGCTTCGCTCGGTGCCCCGGTAGACTGGACGACCCGTGTTCAGGATTACCCGTTTCCGCCTGGCCGTCGTCCTCCTGGTGGTGGTCGGCGCGTTCTTCATCGACGGCTACAGCCTCATCTATCGCTACCTCGTCGTCCACCAGCCACTCGGCCAGACCCTCACCTCCACGCCGTCGTTCCTCGGCCGCCAGCTGTACATCCACAAGGGGCTCGACCTCCAGGGCGGCACCGAGCTGACCATCGAGATCTGCCACGGGCTCAACGTGCCCAACGCGGACTGCCGCAACGGCCCCCCGAACGGGCACACGCTCGCGGAGGCGCAGCAGGCCACCATCCCGATCCTCGACCTCCGGGTCAACTCACTCGGCGTCTCCGAGGCGAGCGTCCAGGCCCAGGGCAATGACCAGATCCTCGTCCAGCTGCCGGGCGTCAGCCTCAAGCAGGCGGTCGACACGATCGGGACGACGCAGCGTCTCTACTTCGCGACGCCGGTCCCAGGTGCCGCGACGATCCCCCCGAGCGCGGCGCTCATCAACGACCAGAAAGGCCACTACGACGTCGCCCAGTTCAGCAACACCCAGCTCTACCCGACCGGCTATCACTGGAAGATCGACGAGAACCTGGACGCCTCGACGGTGATCTCCGCAAACGTTCAGCCCGATCAGAACGGCCAGATCGGCGTGCAGGTGAATTTCAACGGCACCGGGGCGACCGAGTGGTCGAAGATCACGACGGCTGCCAACAACGTCTACCTGTCGAATCCGTCGAGTCCACTCGCGCAGATCGCGATCTTCCTCGACAACGATGTCCTGACGGCCCCGTTCGTGACCGGCGGTGGGCAGAGCAACCAGACCGAGATCACGGGCGGATTCACCAACGATTCGGCCACGACCCTGGCGAACCTCATCAGCGCCGGGGCGCTGCCTGCGGAGATCACCACGGTCTCCAGCACCACGGTGAGCGCGTCCCTCGGCCAGCAGTCGGTGACCCTCTCACTGATCGCGGGCGGCATCGGGCTGCTGATCGTCGTGATCTTCATGATCGGCTACTACCGCTTCCCCGGCCTGCTCGCCACCATCGCCCTCTTCATCTATGCGGCGATCGTGCTCGCCCTGTTCAAGCTCATCCCGGTGACCCTGTCACTGGCGGGACTGGCGGGCTTCGTCCTGAGCGTGGGCATGGCGGTCGATGCCAACGTCCTCATATTCGAGCGCACCCGTGATGAGTTACGCCACGGGAGGAGCGTGCCCCTCGCCGTGGAGACCGGCTTCCGCCGCGCCTTTCCTGCCATTCGTGACAGCAACATCTCCACGCTGATCACCTGCGCCATCCTTGCGTTCTTCGGAACCGACGTCGTTCGAGGCTTCGCGATCACCCTCGCGATCGGCGTCATCGTGTCGTTCTTCACGGCGATCACGATCACGCGCTCGCTGTTCGCGTGGGTGCTCAACTGGAGAATCGGGCGCGACCCTCGCCTCTACACCGAGATTCACGAGGAATTCGCAGAGCATCCACCGCGCGGTCGCTTCGACATCGTCAAGAACCGCAACTGGTACTTCGCCGGGTCGCTCGCGGTCATCATCCCGGGCATCCTGGCGATCCTGTTCTGGGGCTTCAACCTCGGCATCGACTTCAAGGGCGGCAACGTCGTGGACGTGGGGTTCTCAAAACCCGTCACCCAGGCGCAGGTCGCCTCGGTCATGGACAGCAACTTCGCCAACCTGCGCCCGCAGGTGCAGGCTGAGAGCATCCGGGCCAACGACAAGAGTCGCTTCGCCATCTCCACGCTGCCGTCGGACAGCGGGCAGCTTGTGCAGATTCAGGACACGTTGAACAAGAACTTCACGATCGCCACGAACAACGGCCAGCCGGATATCAGCGTGCAGCAGGTGGGGCCCACGATCGCGGCGAGCCTGGTCACGGGCGCGATCATCATGATCTTCGTCTCCGCCGGAGCCATCGCCGTGTATCTGGCGTTCGCGTTCCGGCGTCAGCGGGCAATCTCGCCGTGGCGTTTCAGCGCGTGCGCGTTCTTCAAGCTCCTGCATGACGTCTTCGTGCTGGCCGGGATCTGGGCGATCCTCGGCCACTTCTCCAACTTAGGTCAGGTCGACTCGCTCTTCGTCACCGCCGTGCTGACATCAGTGGCGTTCTCCATTCACGACACCATCGTGGTCTTCGACCGCGTCCGCGAAAACCTCCGTGTCGGCCCGCGGTTGACCTTCGACCAGGTGATCAATCTCTCCACGGTGCAGACCATGACCCGGTCGCTGAACACGTCGCTCACGGTCGTGTTCGTGCTCCTGTCCCTGGTCATCTTCGGTGGCGACTTCATCCGGGGGTTCGTCCTCGCGCTGCTGATCGGCATCGTGACCGGCACATACAGCTCGATCTTCAACGCCAGCACGCTCCTGGTCGCATGGGAAAAGGCTCGCGGCTCGCGAGCGGCCGCGCCGCCCGCCGGCAGGAGACGGGTCGCTCCCCGGACTGCGTAGGCGCCACCCGCGCCGAGGGCACCACACATATGAACACTGAAGACGTCGCGGGCATCGCGTCGCTGCTGCGCCCGTCGTTCGCCCATCTCGGCATCGATCTCGTCGACGTCCACTGGTCGGGGCATGGACGCGGCGCCGTGCTCCGTCTGGTCATCGACCGCGCCGGCGGCGGCGTGACCCTCGACGATTGCGAGCGCGCGTCCAACACCGCCTCGGCCGTGCTCGACGTGAATGATCCGATCGATCACCCCTACCGGCTCGAGGTGAGCTCCCCGGGCGCCGAGAGGCCGATCCGGCGCCCCGAGGAATGGGTCGCGGCGGTCGGACGCCGCGTGAACGTCCGGCTCCGTGAAGGGGAGTCAGAGCTCATCCTCGAAGGCAAGCTCGGGTCGGTCGCAGGCGATGTCGCCGAGATCGAGGTTCGCGACCGAAGGACGACCCGGGCGGTTCCGTTCTCGATCGAAGCGGTGGTGGCGGCCAGGATCGTCGTCGATATCTGATGACCGCCCCGGCAGCGACCCTGAGCGCGCTGCGCGACCTCGCGGCCGCGACCCCGCTGAGCGAAGCCGACATCACCACGGCCGTCGAGCAGGGGGTTGCGGCCGCCTATCGCCGCCTCGTCGTCGACGATCCCCAGGTTCGAGCTCGGGTGAACCTCGAAGCCGGGACGTTCGTCGTGTACCGCGTGGACGACGCGGGTGTGGAGCAGCCGCTCGAGGTCGACGTCCCCGACTTCCCCCGGCGGGCCGCCGCCGCCGCGCGGACCGCGGTCGCCGAGCGCCTGGCGAGCTTCGAGCAGCGTCGCATCCTGGGTGAGGGCTCGAGCCAGCGGGGCGTGCTCCGCGACGCGATCGTCGAGCGCCGGATGGGGACGATCTGGTACGTCGACGCAGCCGGCGTCCCCGGGATGCTGCCTCCCGAGGAGCAGATCCCCGGCGAGCGCCTCGCCGTTCGCGATCACATCAAAGTGGTCATCGTGGAAGGCCGGCGCAAGGGTCCCGACGCCGTCGTCGTGGTGTCGCGCTCCCATCCGCAGCTTGTGCAGCGGCTCATCGAGCAGGAGGTGCCGGAGGTGCAGAGCGGCCAGGTGGTGATTCGCGCGATCGCCCGCGACCCCGGCCGCCGGACCAAGGTCGCTGTCGACGCGCCCGATGGCGACGTCGATCCTCAGGGGGCGTGCATCGGCAGAAACGGCGTGCGTCAGCGGGCGGTCACCTCTGAGCTCGGCGACGAGCAGGTGCAGATCGTCGCCTGGTCTGCCGACCCCGCGGCGTTCGTCATGAACTCGCTGATTCCCGCAGTCGCCAGGGGTGTCGAACTCGACGTCGAATCCCGAACCGCCCACATCTCGGTGGCCGCCGACCAGCTCTCCCTGGCAATCGGACGCGGTGGCGAGAATGCCCGTCTCGCCGCGCGCCTGACCGGCTGGCGCATCGACATTCGTGGGGACGACGCACAGGTGGGCGGCCCGTCGAGCGATGGCCCCGATTGAGCGGTTCGACGCCATTGCGCACGTGTGCCGGCTGCCGGAGGGTTCGTCCCAAGAACGAGCTGGTCCGGCTGGCGGTCCTCGCCGGCTCCGGGCGGGTTACTCTTGACAGGTCCGGCCGCTATCCCGGCCGGGGCGCGTATCTCTGCCGGGAAACGGGTATCACCTGTCTGCGCCGGTCACGGCGGCACCGATCCCTGGCGCGCTCGCTACGGGTCGGGGATGATGTAATCGACGAGCCTACCCTCGCCGCAGCGCTGGGGGAGCTCGTCACGGAGGAATCGACATAGCCACGGTCAAGAAGGTCACCCTGCCGGCAGGTCTCACGGTCGCTGAGCTCGCCGAACGCCTCGAGGTGTCGGGTCCCCAGCTGATCAAGTACCTGATGACCAATGGGGTGATGGCCGCGCTCAACCAGTCCGTCGACTTCGACACCGCAGCCCTCGCCGCAGATCACTTCGGCTTCGAGGCGGAGTCCGAGGAGGCTGTCGCCGAGCAGGCCAAGGACACCTCGCCTGCCGAAGGGCGGCGCAAACACCCATTGATCGATCTCTCCAACGCCGCTCCCGGAACGTTGGTGCCCCGGCCGCCGATCGTGGCCGTGCTCGGCCATGTCGACCACGGCAAGACATCGCTTCTTGACGCGGTGCGCAAGACCAAGGTTGCCGCAGGCGAGGCGGGCGGGATCACCCAGGTCATCAGCGCATACCAGGTCGAGCGCAACGGCCGACTGATCACGTTCATCGATACCCCGGGCCATGCGGCCTTCACGGCGATGCGCGCCCGAGGAGCGGACGTGACCGACGTCGCGATTCTGGTCGTGGCCGCGGATGACGGGGTCATGCCGCAGACCGAGGAGGCCATCCAGCACATCCACGCCGCGGGTGTACCCATCGTCGTGGCGATGAACAAGATCGACAAGGACGGCGTGAATCCCGATCGCGCGCTCCAGCAGCTCGCCGATCGCGGCGTCGTCGCCGAGCAGCCCTACGGCGGCGACGTGCCGGTCGTCAGGACCAGCGCCAGGACCGGAGAAGGCATCGACGATCTGCTGGAAAGCGTGCTGACGGTCTCCGACATCCTGGTCGAGCCGAAGGCTGATCCGAGCGGCCGTGCCGTCGGGACGGTCATCGAACTCGCACCTGGAGCGCGGCCGCGGGGCGACCGCCACCCTCGTGGTCCAGAACGGCACCCTTCGTGTCGGCGACAACCTCGTGGCGGGCTCCGCATTCGGCAAGGTGCGCGCGCTGGTCGACGACACCGGCAAGCGCATCAAGGAGGCTGGGCCGAGCACGCCGGTCGTGGTCACCGGGCTGTCCGACGTGCTGATGGCCGGCGAGATATTCGAGGTCGTCGAGACCGAGCGCGGCGCGCGCTCCAGGGCCGAAGAGCGCGGGTTCGCCGACAAGCAGCGCCTGGCCCAGCCGGTGCGCCGGATCACGCTCGCCGATCTCGCGCAGAACATCTCCGACGGTGAGATGAAGAGCCTCAACCTCGTGCTCAAGGCTGAGGCGAACGGCTCACTCGAAGCCCTGCGCAGCCAGGTCACTCAGATCGACGACCCCACGGTCAAGATCAAGGTCGTCGGCGAAGGGGTCGGGGCGGTGAGCGAGTCCGACGTCAACCTCGCTGCGGTCACCGACGCGATCGTCATCGGGTTCAACGTCCGCCCCGACGAGCATGCGAAGGCCGCCGCCGAGGAGCAGGGGGTGGATGTCCGCTTCTACGACGTCGTCTACCAGGTGACCGACGACATCGAGAAGGCGGTCAAGGGTCTGTACCAGCCGACCATGATCGAGGTCACCCAGGGCCGGGCCGAGGTTCGCCGCGTCTACCAGGTCGACGGCAGGCCGGCCATCGCGGGCTGCCACGTCCTGGACGGCAGGATCACCCGCAACGCGACGTGTCGGGTCCTCCGCGACGGCAAGGAGATCGCTCAGAGCCGCATCGATGCGCTCAAGCGCTTCAAGGACGACGTCCGCGAGGTGACCCACGGGTACGACTGCGGCATCACCCTTGCCGACTTCAGCGACTTCCGCGAGGGCGACATCCTCGAGGCGTTCACCATGGAGCAGCAGAACGCATGACGCTTCGCTCCGGAGCTCGCAGCCCGCGCCGCGAGCGGGTGGGCGAGCAGCTTCGTGAGGAGATCTCAGCGATGATGCTCGGTGAGATCAAGGATCCCAGGGTCCGGCTCGCTTCCATCTCGCGCGTTCGGATGAGCCCCGATCTGCGCGAGGCGTGGCTCTCCGTGAGCGCACTTGGAGATGACGTCGATCGCCAGAAGGTCGTCGATGCCCTCGGACACGCCGAAGGGTTCGTTCGTGCTCAACTGGGCAGACGGCTCGAGAATCTCCGGAGTATCCCCCGGCTCCACTTCGAGCTCGATGAATCGATCGCGTACAGCGTGAGGGTGAGCACGCTCCTGAGAGACCTCGCCGGCGATCGTTCCGCCGAGGCAGCCCTGGAGGTTCCCGAATGACCGTCGCCGCGCCCGCCGCCTGGCCGCGCCTCGAGGACGTGGTGGACCCGATCCGCCAGATCATCGACGGCACGGCCCAGATCACGTGCCTGGCGCACAAGGACGCCGATGCCGACAGCCTCGGCTCCGCGCTCGGGTTCGCGCTGGCACTGCGCTCGCGTGGCCGCAATGTTCGTGTTGTCGTCCCGGAACCGCTGCCGCGGCTCCTCGAGCATCTCCCGGGGTTTGAGTCGGTGGAGACCGGTGGAGCGCCACTCGGCGACACCGTCTTCACCTTCGACTGCGCCACGCTCGGGCGATTCGGCGAGCGGCGCGGCGAAGTCGAGCGCGCCGGCACGGTGGTCAACATCGACCACCACTCGAGCAATACCGGGTTCGGCACGATCAACCTCGTGGTGGCGTCAGCCAGCGCGACCGGGCAGGTGATCCACCAGTTGCTGTGCGAGCTCGGCCTCCCGATCGGCCCGGCGGTCGCGACCAACCTCTACGCGGCGCTTTTCACTGACACCGGCGGCTTCCGGCACGAGAACACCACCGAAGCGGCGCTTCGCCTCGGAGCGGCGCTGGTCGCCGCGGGAGCGGACCCCGGCTGGGTCGCTCTCAAGAGCTACAAGTCACGCTCGCTCGCGCAGGTGCGCCTCGAGGGCCTCGCCATCGCCCAGATGCGCTCCGAGCTGGGTGGACGCCTGCTGTGGTCCGAGGTCACCGCCTCGATGCTCGAGCAGACCGGAGCCGACCTGCAGGACGCCGAAGGCATCATCGACGGGCTCCAGAGCATCGCCACCATGGAGATCGCGATTCTCTTCAAGGAACACTCAGCCGACCGAACCAAGATCAGCGTGCGCACCCGTGACCCCATCGACGCGACCGAGGTCTGCACGCCATTCGGAGGTGGAGGCCACCCACGCGCCGCCGGCGCCGAGCTCGGGGAGGCGCTTCCTGTCGCGGAGCGCAAGGTGCTCGAAGTGGCTCGCCGGTTGATCGAACTCAGCGGGGTGACCGGCGTCGCCGCGCCGGGCGCCGGCCCGCGTCCGGGGTCGGCAGTCGCGCGCAGAGGAGGCGTGCTCCCGCTCAACAAGCCCGCCGGAATCACGTCGTTCGACGCCATCCGAAGGGTCCGACGCATCCTGGGAGAGCGGCGTGTCGGCCATGCCGGGACGCTCGATCCGACAGCAACCGGGCTGCTCCCGATCTGCGTCGGCCGCACCACGCGCTTTGTCGACTACTTTCACGCCCAGCCGAAGACGTATCACTGTGTGGTCCGTCTCGGCCAGCGCAGCGACACGTGCGACACCGAGGGCGTCGTCGTCACCGGCACCGATGCGAGCGATCTCTCGGCCGACCGGATCCGTGCTGCGCTCACACGCTTCACCGGCGTGATCGACCAGGTTCCGCCCATGCACTCGGCGGTCAGGCATGAGGGCAGGCACCTGTACGAGCTCGCCCGTGCCGGCGAGGAGGTGGTGCGCGAGCCGCGTCGAGTGACCATCTACTCAGCCGAGCTCGTGGACTTCCGGCCCGGTGCGGTCGCCGAAGCCGAGATCGTCGTGACCAGCGGCAAGGGAGCGTACATGCGCGTGCTCGCCGCCGACCTGGGCGATGCGCTGGGCACCGGTGGCCTGCTCGGCTGGCTCTCGCGGACGAGCTACGGCACGCTGGAACTGAGCTCCTCGATCACCCTCGACGATTTCGAGGCCCTCGACGATCCCTGGCTCGCCCTCCTGCCACCAGACGTCGCGGTGGCCCATCTGCCCGTGGTCAGCCTCGGACCGGCGCAGGTGCAGCAGCTCCGGCGCGGCCAGCCGGTATGGCTGCCTCGCTCCGTCCTTCCCGAGGTCGCCGGCGAGTGCCGCATGAACGATTCGACGGGGGAGTTGCTCGGCATCGGAGAGCTCAATGGCGGCCTGCTCAGGCCGACCAAGGTGCTGGCCGGCTGAGCACGCATGGAAGTGCTCCATGAGTTCCCCGCGGGGGAGGCGGGCGGCCCGGAGTCGGTGGTGACGATCGGCAGCTTCGACGGCGTCCACATCGGACACCAGCGTCTCCTGCAGCGCGTGCGCACCGAGGCCGCCCGGAGCCACATGACGGCGGTCGCGGTCACCTTCGATCCACATCCACGCTGCGTCGTCGACCCCTCGGGGTGCCCGCCGATGCTCTGCAGCCTGGACGACAGGATCGAGTTGCTGCGCACCAACGGCGCCGATCGCGTCGTGGTCATTCCCTTCACCCGTGAGCTGAGCATGTGGACAGCCGATCGCTTCGCGACGACGCTCGTCGAGAGCCTCCGGATGCGCCGGCTCGTCGTGGGGCCCGGCTTTGCCCTCGGCCGCGGACGCGAGGGCAACCTTGCGTTTCTCCAGCGCCGCGGCCGGGAGAAGGGCTTCCGGGTGACCACGGTCGCGCCGGCGAGGCGAAACGGCGTCCCGGTGTCGTCGGGACGCGTGCGCAAGTCGATCGCGACGGGGAGCTTCGCCGGCGCGATCTCGATGCTCGGCCGTCCCTACGTGCTCGAGGGGCGCGTCGAGCGGGGTGAGGGGCGCGGTGCCGGGCTCGGCGTCCCCACTGCGAATATCGGCGTCCCGGCAACGCGTTGCCTGCCGGCGGCGGGTGTCTACGCGGGCTGGCTGAACTTTGGCGATGGCTGGAAGGCGGCGGCGACCGGAATCGGCACCAGGCCGACGTTCGGCGGCGGGTCGGTGACCGTCGAGGCCCACGTGCTCGACTTTGCCGGCGACCTCTACGGCCGGGAGGTGCGCCTTGCTCTGGCCCGGCGGATCCGCTCCGAACGCGCATTCAGCTCAATTGCCGCGCTCAAAGCGGCGATGGCTCGCGATATCGCGCACACGCGGGATATCGTGCGGCGATCCGCTCCTCCAACGTGATCGCCGCAGTGTCCGTGGTTCATGCGGAAACGCGATGTTCCTGACGACATCACAATCGACGCTGCTGTTTGGTGCAGGCCGCCGATCGCTGATCTCCTGTTAGACTTGCGGCGAACAATCGTGCCAATCGTCAGATCCAAATCCGAGATCATCGCGGAGCATCGGCGCCACGAAACGGACACCGGCTCCACCGAGGTCCAGGTGGCTGTGCTGTCTGAACGTATCAGCTCGCTCACCGAACACCTTCGCGATCACCCCAAAGACCACGCGTCACGCCGCGGGTTGCTCAAGCTTGTCGGCCAGCGCCGCCGGCTGCTCGACTACCTGTCGGGGACTGACGTCGAGCGCTATCGCGCACTGATCGGGCGCCTCGGTCTGCGCCGATAGTGTCAGTCGCGACCACACATCAGACCCAAAAAACACACACCATCAACCGACCCGGTGCCGGCATCCTCCGGCGACGTCGCACTCACAGGTGAGACGTTGGGGTCCGTGTATCAGGAAGCGGTGCCGCAGCTGCAGCGCGAGCCGCAGGCCCTGATGCCCAGTCCCCAACACCTCACCGCTGTAGAGCGCGGCGAAGCGGCGCTGTTCCGGCGCGGGTCACCACCAGGAGACACGCGTGGCCATCCCCGACAATCTCAAGAAAACATTTGAAACGGATTTCTGCGGCAAGCGACTGATCGTCGAAACCGGGTACATCGCCGAGCAGGCGAATGGCGCGGTGATGATGCGTCTGGGCGACACCGCGCTGCTCGTCACCGCGGTCGCGTCGAAGGCGCCGCGAGAAGGCATCGACTTCTTCCCGCTGACCTGCGACTACGAGGAGAAGCTCTACGCCGCGGGGCGCATCCCGGGATCGTTCCCTCGACGCGAGGGGAGGCCGAGCGAGGCCGCGACGATCACGAGCCGGATGATCGACCGTCCCATGCGGCCGCTCTTCCCCAAGGACTTTCGCAATGACGTCCAGATCGTCGCAACGGTGCTAAGCACCGACCAGGAGCAGGACCCTGCGACTCTCGCGGTCACCGGCGCGTCGTGCGCGCTGCAGATCAGCGGGATCCCGCACGGCGGCCCGGTCGCCTGCGTGCGCGTCGGCATGCTCAACGGACAGTTGATGCTCAACCCGACCCTCACGGAGCTGAACGAGTCGGCGCTCGACCTGATCGTCGCCGGAACGTGGGATGCCATCGTCATGGTGGAGGCCGGAGCGCATCAGATCTCCGAGCAGACGATGCTCCAGGCGCTGCGCATGGCGCACGACGAGATCCGCAAGCTCGTGGAGTTTCAGCGCGGCCTGCACGATGCGATCGGCAAGCCGACGATGAGCTATCCATCCCAGAAGGTGTCGCCGGACATCACCGCAGCCGTGCACGAGCACGTCGCATCGCGCATCGGCGGCGCCGCTCGCAACTCGGACAAGGCTTCGCGCGAGGCCGCCCTCGATCAACTCCAGCAGGAGACGGTCGCCGCCCTCGAAGGGCGCTTCCCCGATGCGCGGTCCGACATCTCAAAGGCGTACGAGTCCGAGGTCAAGAAGGCCGTCCGCGCCGCGATCCTCGACGAGGGCATCCGTCCGGACGGGCGCCGCACCGACGAGATCAGGCCCATCTGGGCCGAGGTGGGCGTCCTGCCCCGCACCCACGGGTCGGCCCTGTTCACTCGCGGGCAGACCCAGGCACTCTCGGTCGTCACCATCGGTTCCGGACAGGATCAGCAGAAAATCGACGGGCTCGGCCTCGAGAATTTCAAGCGGTTCATGCACCACTACAACTTCCCGCCGTTCTCGGTCGGGGAGGCACGGCCGCTGCGCTCCCCCGGTCGCCGCGAGATCGGCCACGGCGCTCTCGCCGAACGCGCCGTGCACAACGTGATGCCCGATGAGGAGAAGTTCCCGTACGTGGTCCGCATCGTCACCGAGATCCTCTCGAGCAACGGCTCGACCTCGATGGCATCCGTCTGCGGCTCGTCCCTCGCGCTCATGGACGCCGGCGTTCCCCTGGTGGCGCCCGTCGCCGGCATCGCCATGGGGCTGATCACCGACGACGGAGCCGAGCATGCGGCCATCCTCAGCGACATCCAGGGGATGGAGGATGCGCTCGGCGATATGGACTTCAAGGTCGCCGGCTCGGCGACCGGGATCACAGCCCTGCAGATGGACTGCAAGATCAGCGGTCTCAGCTGGGACCTGATGGAGCGCGCGCTCGAGCAGGCCCGTGCCGGCAGGATGCACATCCTCGGCAAGATGTCCGAGGCGCTCGCCGCACCGCGAGCCGAGCTGAGCCCGTGGGCACCTCGGATCGAGGTGATCAACATCAACCCCGACAAGATCCGCGACGTGATCGGACCGGGCGGCAAGATGATCCGCAAGATCGTCGAGGAGACCGGCGCCCAGATCGACGTGGAGGACGACGGCCGCGTGTTCATCGCCTCGGCCAACGCCGCCTCGCGCGCGCAGGCGGTCGCCATGATCCACGACCTCACCGACGACATCGAGATCGGCAAGATCTACAAGGGAAAGGTGTCGCGCCTCATGGGCTTCGGCGCCTTCGTCGAGATCATGCCGAAGAAGGAGGGGTTGGTGCGCATCGGCCAGCTCGCCGAACACCATGTCGACAAGGTCGAGGACGTCGTCAACATCGGCGACGAGATCATGGTCAAGGTGATCGAGGTCGACGATCGAGGACGCGTCAACCTCTCGAGGCGCGAGGCGATCCGCGAGCTGTCGAAGCAGCAGGAAGCCGCCGGCAACGGCGCCGGCGGGCCTGCGTAGCGAGCCCACCCGGTGCGGTCTGAGCGACCGGCTGTCGCCGTTGTCGGTGCAACCGGCGCGGCCGGAGGCACGCTCGTGCGCATCCTCGGCGAGCGTGCATTCCCGGCGTCGGCGCTGTCGCTGTATGCGAGCCCGCGCAGCGCGGGGCGGCGTGTGAGCACGCACCTCGGCGAGCTGGAGGTGCGCGAACTCTCCGGAGACGCGCTGCGTGGCGCTGACATCGTGTTCTTCGCCGCGGGCGCCGCCACGTCGCGCGCTCATGCACCCGGAGTTGCTGATGCGGGCGGCGTTGCCGTCGACAAGTCGAGCGCGTACCGGATGGATCCCGGCGTTCCCCTGGTCGTCCCGGAGGTGAATCCGGCCGCGGTCGGACGGCATCGGGGGATCGTGGCCAACCCCAACTGCGTCGCGATTCCGTTGAGCATCGTGCTTGCGCCATTGCAGCGGGCGTATGGGGTGCGCCACGTGACCGCCGCGACCTATCAGGCCGCCTCCGGCGCCGGCCTCGGTCTCGCCGACGAGCTCGAATCCCAGGCCCGGGACGACGCTGCGGGCATCGCCCCGACCGCGCGCGTGTACCCGCACGTGCTCCACGGCAACGTGGTGCCGGGCGGCTGGACGATGCAGGGAGACGACACGGAGGAGGAGGTCAAGGTGATCGCCGAGACGCGCCGTGTCCTCGACGCCCCCGAGCTGCGCATGAGCGTCACCACGGTGCGCGTCCCGGTGGCGATCGGGCACAGCGCGGCAGTCTGGGTGGAGCTCGAAGCGTCCGCGGATCCCGGCGACGTACGCGCGTTGCTGCGCGATTCGCCCGGCATCGTGATCGTTGACGACCCGTCGACTCAGCGCTACCCGACGCCACGATCGGTCGCGGGGAGCGACGCCGTGCAGGTCGGACGCATCCGTCGAGATCCCGGCCGCGAGCACGGCATCGCGCTCTTCTTCAGCGCCGACAACCTTCGCAAGGGCGCTGCCACCAACGCCGTGCAGGTCGCGGAGTTGTTGCTTCGCGAGCTCTGAACGCACCCCGGATGGGTCGCCCGGATACCCCCCGCGCGGTGCTCTAAACTCCGCCAATGGTGGCGACGACCGAAGAGGTCCTCGAGCTCCACGGGCGGGTTCGCGCGTGCACCGCGTGCCCGCTGCACCTCACCCGCACCCAGGCTGTCCCAGGGTATGGGCCGGCGACGGCTCGCGTGATGGCGGTCGGGGAGGCGCCAGGCGAGAGCGAGGATCGTGAGGGCAAGCCGTTCGTCGGGGCCGCCGGACGCCTGCTCACCAGCCTCCTGGAGTTGGTCGGACTTGACCGGCGCGACATCTACATCACCAACATCGTCAAGTGCCGCCCGCCGCGCAATCGCGACCCCGAGCCGCTCGAGGTTGAGTCCTGCAGCCACTTCCTCGATGAACAGATAGCTTTGCTCCAGCCCGACGTGATCCTCCTCCTGGGGCGCCACGCGTTGACGCGATTGCTGCCTGATGCGGGAGGGATCTCGCGTCTCCATGGCGAACGCGTGCGGCGCAATGACCGCGTCTTTGTTCCGCTGTACCACCCCGCGGCCGCGCTCTACAACGGCGCGCTCAAGGAGACCCTCGAAGCCGACATGCGGCGCGTGCAGGGCTACCTGGCCGACGCCGAGGCGGCGAGGGCCCGTCGGGCCGGCGGCGCGTCCGCGTCAGAGCTGCGAGAGGTCGCGGCCGCGTCGGGCGGTGCGCAGATGGATCTCTTTTGATCGACGCGCCGGGCTCGGCACAACTCACGCTGGTCCCGCTCGGGGGACTGGGCGAGATCGGCCGCAACATGCTGGCGCTCAGCTGCGGCGACGACATCGTGGTGATCGACACCGGCCTGATGTTCCCCGAGCAGGAGATGCTCGGCGTCGACCTGGTGATCCCCGACATCGCGTGGCTCCAGGAGCGGGTCGCGAACATCCGGGGCATCGTCCTGACCCATGGGCACGAGGATCACATCGGCGCGCTGCCGTACGTGCTGCCGCGCCTCCCCGTTCCGGTGTACGGCACGGCGCTGACCCTCGGCTTCCTGCGCAACAAGCTGCGTGAGCACGGGCTCATCGAGACGACCGAGTTGCACACGGTGCGCCCGGGCGACTCGCGTTCGCTCGGCTGTTTCGAGGTCGAATGGGTGCACGCGACGCACTCGATCCCCGACGCATGCGCGCTCGTGGTGCGCACGCCCGCCGGCGTCATCGTGCACTCGGGCGACTTCAAGATCGACAGCACGCCCGTACAGGGCGAGCCGCCCGACCTGGCACGGCTGGCACGGGTCGGCGACGAGGGCGTGATGCTGCTGCTCAGCGACAGCACCAACGCGGAGCAGGAGGGGACCACGCCGAGCGAGCGGACCGTCGGTGAGGGATTGGCGCCCATCTTCGCGGCTGCGCAGGGGCGGATCCTCATGGCGACCTTCGCCTCCAACATCTCGCGATTGCAGCAGGCAATCAATGCAGCGCAGGCATGCGGACGGCGCTGCTTCATCGTCGGGCGGTCGATGCTCAAGAACATCAAGGTCGCCGAGGAGCTCGGCTACCTGCACGTGCCACCCGGGACATTCGTCACGCCGAAGGAGCACGAACGCATTCCTGACAACGAGCTCGCGATCCTCTGCACAGGTGCTCAGGGTGAGCCGCTCTCCGCGCTCGTCCGCATCGCAGCGGGTGAGCATCGGATGGTGAGCCTGCGCGAGGCCGACACGGTGGTCATCAGCGCAAACCCCATACCGGGCAACGAGGAGTCGGTGCACCGCACCATCAACAACCTCTACCGGCGCGGGGCGCGCGTCTTCAACTCCTCGCGCCACGGGGTGCATGCATCCGGGCACGCGAGTCGCGAGGAGCTCAAGCTCCTGCTCACGCTCACACGGCCGCGGTACTTTATCCCTGTGCACGGCGAGTACCGGCACCTCGCGTTGCACGCCGCGCTGGCTCGATCGGTAGGTATCGCAGCGGAGCGAGTGCTCCCCATCGACAATGGCACGGTCATCGCGATCGACGAGCACGGGGTCCGCGTCACCGGAGAGCGGGTGCGGACCGGGTACGTCTATGTCGACGGACTCAGCATCGAAGAGGCCGGCGATGTCGTCTTCCGCGATCGCCAGCAGCTCGCCCAGGACGGGGTGATCCTCGTGGTGCTGACCGTCGAACGTTCCAGCGGCGCAGTGGTCGCCGGGCCCGACCTCGTGTCGCGGGGGTTCGTCGCCGACGACGCCGATGCGCTCTTCGACGAAGCCCGCGAGCACGTGCTCTCGCTCGTGTCGAGGCTCACACCGGACGCCGGATACAACGCGTGGCAGGGCGCGATCCACGAGGGCCTCTCGCGGTTTCTCTATAAGAAGACCAAGCGGCGGCCGCTCATCCTGCCGCTGGTCACCGAGGTCTGACGCCGGCAGCGAGTCTCCGCGAGACTACATCCGTGTAGTATGGGCACGGATGTTCGAGACGCCTGCCGCTCTTGTAGCTGTCGATTTGCTGATAGCATCCGACCCGATCCAGGGGCATCGGTAGCCCGTCTTCCACGCGTCCACATCGAGTTCACGACATGGCTCGCTCCGCCCCGACACGGCCCTCGCGCAAGCGCACTTCAGGATCACGGCGTCCTGCGGCGCGGCCACGCGCTCGCGCCCCGCGAGCGGGCCGGCCGCCGCTGCTCCATCGCGATCTCCGCCGTGAGCTGACGGGGATTGCCGCGATCGGAGTCGGTGTCATCCTGGCCGCCGTGCTGCTCCTCCCCGGCGGCGGCGCGGTTGCCGGACCCGTGCACGACGGGCTCATCGGAGCCTTTGGGGTCGGAGCCTGGATCGGGGTCGCCGGTCTCATCCTCACCGGCATCCGCCTCTGCCTGACGCCCGAGTGGCGGGCGGGGACCCTGGCGGCGCTCGGGAGTGCCATCGCGATGGTCGCCCTCCTCGGCCTCATCGGCATGGCCGGGCCGTCTGATGCGGGTGCCCTGGGACGCTGGATCGGTCACGGAGTCGAACGAGTCCTCGGCGGCGCCGGTGCCGGCGCGGCGTTAGTGGTCATCGCGTTTCTCGGGGTGATCCTTGCCACCGATCTCCGTACCGGCGCCGTCATCCGCGCGCTGGGCAGATGGTTCGCCGCCGAGAGTCACGACCGTCACGCGCGGGCGAGGGCGGCATCGCAGGAGCGTGCTCGCGTGTTTCCACCCCCGGCACCCGAGGGCTCCGCCGAGCTCACCGGCGTGCCGATGACGCTGCCCTTCGAGCTCCCGAAGGCGCCATCGCCCACCGCGTTCCTCGACCCCGAGGAGCCGCAGGCCACCGGGGAGGACCTCGGCGAACGCGGCTTCACGCGCGAGTTCGAAGGCGTTCCCGAGACCCCGGGAGATGCACCGCCGCAACTCATCGGGCCGGTTCCAGAGGTCGACCTGGGGCACGCGGCGATGATCAGTGACGAACCAGAGAAGGTGTGGGTCCTGCCCACCGCCGAGCTGCTGGACACGATCACCGGTAAACGCGAACGCCTCGCCGCGGAGGTTCGTGCCACAGGTGACAAGATCGTGAGCACCCTCCAGTCGTTCGGCATCGAGACCCGTATCGTCGGGGCCAACAGCGGGCCGACCGTCACCCAATACGAGCTGCAGCCGGCGGTGGGCGTTCCGGTGCGACGCATCCTCGGGTATCAGACCGACCTCGCTCTCGCGCTCGCCGCTCCGATCCGGATCCAGCCGTTCATCCCGGGCAAGTCCGCGATCGGGGTCGAGGTCCCCAACAAGGCGGCGCAGCTGGTGAGCCTCAAGGAGACGATCGAGTCACCCGCGTTCGCCGACCGGCGCAACAAGCTGAGCGTCGCGCTCGGGGCCGACGTCAGCGGCCATCCCGTGATCGGCGATCTCACTCGCATGCCCCACCTGTTGATCGCCGGGGCAACCGGCAGCGGCAAGTCGGTGTGCATCAATGCCGTGCTCGGTGGGTTTCTGCTGCAGGCCACCCCGGCGCAGCTCAAGATGATCCTCATCGACCCCAAGCGCGTCGAGCTGTCCAACTTCGGCGACCTCCCGCACCTGCTCGTCCCGGTCGTCGTCGAACCCGAGGCGGCGGTGGCGTCGCTGCGCTGGGCGGTGAAGGAGATGGAGGAGCGGTACAAGCTCTTCGCGTCCCACGCCGCGCGAAACATCGTCGCCTTCAATGAGAAGGCGCCAGGCCTCGGCCTCGCGCCCTTGCCCTACATCGTCATCGTCATCGATGAGCTCGCCGACCTCATGATGGTCGCGGCGGGGGAGATCGAGGACCTGATCTGCCGGATCGCTCAGCTCGCACGCGCAGTGGGACTCCACCTGATCGTCGCGACCCAGCGTCCCTCGGCGGACATCATCACCGGGCTCATCAAGGCGAACATCCCGAGCCGCGTCGCATTCGCCGTGTCGAGCGGCGTTGATTCGCGCGTCATTCTCGATGAGATGGGCGCCGAGAAACTGCTCGGCCGCGGCGACATGCTGTACCTCCCCATCGACGAGGGCAAGCCCCGCCGTCTGCAGGGGGCCTTCGTCAGCGATCGCGAGCTCGACACGCTCATCGGCCACTGGAAGCTGCAGGGAAAGCCCGACTACCAGGAGGAGATCTTCACCGTCGAGGCGACGGTCTCGTGGGCGCGCGACGCGTCCAAGCGCGATCCCCTCTTTGCGAAGGCGGCGCACACGGTTGCCGCCGAGGGTCGCGCGGCCGCATCGCTTCTCCAGCGCAAGCTCAGCGTCGGCTACACCCGCGCCGCGCGCCTCATCGACCAGCTCGCCGAGCACGGCGTGGTCGGGCCGTTCGAGGGCAGCAAATCGCGCGACGTGCTCATGGACGTGTTCCAGGTCGACGAGCTGCTCGCCGACCTGGGCGAGGAGTAGCCGAGGGAGCCTGGCGGGCCCCGCCGCTCCGCGGCACCCCCGGTGTCGCGTGTCGCTATCCTCATCACCCATGGCGCAGGACCACAGCTTTGACGTCGTCAGCGAGTTCGACCGCCAGGAGCTGGTCAACGCAGTCGACCAGGCTCGCCGCGAGATCACCACCCGGTACGACTTCAAAGGAATCACCGTCGAGATCACCCTCGAAGACGAGACGGTCACGTTGCTCACCGGCACCGACGCCCAGCTCAAGTCGATCATCGATGTCCTGCAGAGCAAGGCGCATCGGCGCGGGATCGATCTCAAGGTGCTCGATCCGCAGAAGCCGGAGCCGGCCGCCAAGGGCAACGTGCGTCAGGTGGTCAAGCTGCGCAAGGGCATCGGCGAGGACCTCGCTCGAGACCTCACCAAGAGGATCCGCGGCCAGCATCCGAAGGCGCAGGTCCGTACCCAGGGTGACCAGCTGCGGGTCTCGAGCAAGGACAAGGACGAGCTGCAGGCGGTCATCCAGCAGCTCCGCGACCTTGACCTCGACGTGCCCCTCCAGTTCACCAACTACCGGTGACGCGGCGCTGCCTGCACTGCGTCTCGAGCTCGCGCCGCGTCGCCGGCTGACGGTGAGCGAGCCGAGCCCACCCGACGCCGTCAGTGATGACCGCCTCCCGATCCTCGAGGACGCGTTTCCCGAAGCCGCATCGCTGGGACGGGCGCTCGCGGACGCGGGGCTCACCATCGCCGTCGCCGAATCGTGCACCGGGGGCCTCCTCGGCGCCGCACTGACCGCGGTCGCGGGGTCCTCGGCCTACGTTCGGGGCGGGGTGATCGCGTACGCGGACGACGTCAAGGCCGAGCACCTCGGTGTCGGCCGCCACCTGCTTGCCACTCATGGCGCGGTGAGCCCTGAAGTCGCGGGGGCGATGGCCTCGGGCGTCCGCGTGCGTTACGGGGCGAGGCTCGGCGTGGGGATCACGGGCGTCGCCGGTCCGGACTCCAGTGAGTCGAAGCCGCCCGGGCTCGTGTTCGTGGCCGTCGCCGACGCGGCGACGGTGCGGGTCATCCGCCTCGACGAGGACCGCGGGCGCGAGTTGAACCGGGCGCACGCGGTCCAGGCAGCGCTGCGGCTGTGCGGCGAGATCATCGGCGCCATCCCGGGAGCCGGTCGGGCGCCCGCCGGCGGTTCGTGATCGTCGCCGCCGGCGCGCGTTTCGCGGTGCCCCACCTTCGGGCTTGTCACGTCCTTGCGAAGGTTGTACAGTACAAATGTTCGCCCCACCCGGTGAGCCCGGACGCGCCGCCCGTCGCGACGCCCCTATGGCATCCCCGCCGCACCTCCAATCAATTCCACCACCCCTTGGAGTACAGCTTTGACGAACACACTAGCAAGTCGTACCATCGATACTGTCGAGCCGGTCGTAGAAGTGAATGGGCGGCGTGCTCGAGCGCCCCGCGACGAGAGGAGTGAGCCGGTGACGACTGAGCGGGATCGAGCACTGCAGACCGCGCTCGGACAGATCGAACGAGCCCATGGAAAGGGAGCGATCATGCGTCTCGGCGACGTACAGGCTCAGCACATCGACATCATCCCGACCGGTGCGTTGACGCTGGATATCGCGCTCGGAGTCGGCGGCATTCCGCGTGGCCGCATCGTCGAGGTGTACGGCCCTGAGTTCGTCCGGGAAGACGACGCTGACCCTGCACATCATTGCCGAGGCGCAGCGCCGCGGTGGCGTCGCGGCCTTCATCGACGCTGAGCACGCGCTCGATCCGCAGTATGCGTCGCGCATCGGGGTGAACACCGAGGAGTTGCTGATCTCGCAGCCGGACACCGGTGAGCAGGCGCTCGAGATCGTCGAAGTCCTGGTCCGCAGTGGTGCCGTCGATGTCGTCGTGATCAACTCAGTCGCCGCACTGGTTCCCAAGGCCGAGATCGACGGCGAGATGGGGGACAGCCATGTCGGCCTGCAGGCCCGGCTCATGTCGCAGGCAATGCGCAAGCTGACGGCCGCGATCAGCCGTTCGCACACGTCGGTCATCTTCATCAACCAGCTCCGCGAGAAGATCGGCGTGATGTTCGGCAACCCCGAGGTCACGACGGGTGGCCGGGCGCTGAAGTTCTACGCCTCGGTGCGCATGGACATCCGCAAGATCAACTCGATCAAGCAGGGACTGGACGTCGTCGGCAGCCGTGTCAAGGTCAAGGTTGTCAAGAACAAGGTCGCGCCGCCGTTCCGCTCCGCGGAGTTCGACATCCTCTACAACGAGGGCATCTCATACGCGGGAAGCGTGCTTGACATGGCGATCGACGCACACATCATCGACAAGAGCGGCGCCTGGTTCTCCTACGGGGACATGCGTCTCGGACAGGGCCGCGAAAACGTGCGCGACTTCCTGCGCCAGAACCCCGACCTGCTCGAGGAGGTGGCGGCGAAGGTGCGTATCGCCGCGCTGCCGGAACCGGTGCTCCACGATGCAGTGGTCGAGTTGAACGGCGAAGCCCCGCCGCTCCCCGCACCCATCCCCTGACGCGCGGGACGCGGCGATCGTGAGGGACCTCGCTCCGCCGGCAATGCCAGACAGTGCTGACGCCGCGGAGGATGCAGCCCTGCGCATCCTTCGTGGCGCCGGCCAGTCAGCGGCAGGCCTCCAGCGCAAGCTCGAACGGCGCGGGTACTCCGCCGAGGCGGCCGCCGACGCGGTTCGCCGGTGCGCGGACGCCGGATACGTCGATGACGCGGCGATGGCCGTGTCCGTCGCAGCGCGGCACCGCCGCGCGGGACACGGGCGAGCGCGCGTTGCCGCCGATCTCAAAGCGAAGGGTGTCGCCGCGGAGCTCATCACCGAGGCGCTGGACGGCCAGAACGATACCGAGGAGGCGGCTGCGATGACCGTCGCTCAACAGTTGTGGGCACGCACGGGGGCGTTCGGAGCCGGCGATCAGCGGGCGCGCATGCGGGTCGCCGGAGCGCTGCAGCGCAGAGGCTTCTCCTCGTCAGTCGTCGCGCGGGTGCTGCGTGGATTGACCTGACCGTCAAACTCAGTGCATGGAGTACACGCATCTCGGCCGTTCCGGACTCTCCGTCAGCCGCCTGTGCCTCGGCACCATGAACTTCGGTCCGGAGACCGACGAACCGACATCCCACCAGATCATGGACGCCGCGCTTGATGCGGGGCTCAACTTCTTCGACACGGCCAACGTCTACGGCTGGAAGAAGGGTGAGGGCATCACCGAGCAGATCATCGGGCGGTGGTTCGCACAAGGGGGCGGACGGCGCGAGAAGGTGGTCATCGCCACCAAGCTGTACGGGTCGATGAGCGACTGGCCCAACGACACGTTCCTGTCAGCTCGCAACATACGCAGCGCGTGCGAGGGCTCGCTGCGCCGCTTGCAGACGGATCACATCGACCTCTATCAGATGCACCACGTCGACCGGAGCACACCGTTCGACGAGATCTGGGAGGCGATGGAAGTGCTGGTCCAGCAGGGCAAGGTGCTCTATGTGGGCTCATCGAACTTTGCGGGCTGGACGATCGCCCAGGCGCAGGAGGCAGCGCGCGCCCGACACTTTTT
The DNA here is from genome assembly GCA_963756075.1 of Candidatus Dormiibacterota bacterium. Classification (GTDB taxonomy): domain Bacteria; phylum Chloroflexota; class Dormibacteria; order Aeolococcales; family Aeolococcaceae; genus Palsa-851. Next base: position 105,576 of record CAVWMH010000010.1, read on the forward strand.
CGGCCTCGTCAGCGAGCAGTGCCTGTACAACCTCGTCGAGCGCCACGTCGAAGAGGAGGTGGTGCCGTCAGCGGCGCATTACGGTGTCGGCATCATCGCCTGGAGCCCGTTGATGCGCGGGCTGCTCGGCGGCATCCTCGCCAAGCAACGCGACACCGGCCGCTCTGCGTCGAAGACAACGCAGGATCTCCTCGCCAAACACCGCGACAAGATCGAGCGCTACGAAGCGTTGTGCGCCGGCCTCGGAGAGCACCCGTCGGCCGTGGGGCTTGCGTGGCTGCTGCGCCAGCCAGGCGTCACCGGACCGATCGTGGGGCCGCGAACCGTCGATCAGTTCCAGAGCAATCTTCACGCCCTGGACGTCCGCCTGGACGACGCCGCGCTCGCGGACCTGGAAGCGATCTTCCCGGGTCCGGGACCCGCACCCGAAGCCTGGGCCTGGTAGGTCGGGCTCAGGCGCCGGCCGGGGACCGCGTGTTGCGTTCGAATCGCACCACCGGCCCGAGTGTCAGGAACGTCGCCGTCGAGAGCAGCAGCCCGAGGATCACCAGGCCGTCGATATAGAGCAGATGCGCGGCGAACCCGCCGATGACGGCTCCGATCGCGCCGCCGCCGGCGAGCGCCACCGTGTAGAACGACATGAGCGCTGATCGATCAGCACTCAAACTCTCCGAGCAATCGGCGAGATAGTTCACCGCGGCCGGGCCGAAACCCGCAAGCCACATGATGCCGAGCACAAGGAACGGCACGAGCAGCAGCATGCCGATGAGCTGCAGGTGATTGATCGCGAAGAGCGCCGCCATGGTCAACCAGGCCCCGGGAACCGCTCGCCGCATGACGATAGCCGGGCCGAGGCGGGCGACGAAGGGTGTCCAGAGGATGATGCCGATCAGGAAGACAGCGATCCAGCCGATCAGGAAGAGGCCGATGACCCGCACATCGAAGTGATGCATCAACGACTGTGACGCCATCGCATGGTGGCGAAGCAGCGCCGGCAGGTTGGCCACGAACGCGCCGATCAGTGCGAACGACATGACCCAGGCAGGCAGGAAGGTGCGCATCGGACCCGGCCCGAAGGCGGCATGCAGGACGGTGCGCAGGGAGTGCACCGGCAACGGCGGAATGCGCGGAACAAAGATGAGGCACACGGCTGCCGCGCACCCATACAACGCCGCGAGCAGGATGAACGCCCCTCGGTGGAGTCCGAAGTAGGCGACCGAGCCGAGCCCGAACCCGCCCGCATACCCGATCAGGGTTGACGCCTCAAATGCACCGCTGGCGCCCGCACGGCGGCGGCGATCGCCGGAGGTCGCGGCGGCGACCGTCCCCAGCGCGACCGGCACGAACGCGGCCGCGCCGAGACCCTCGAGCAGGCGCGCGCCACCCAGCTGCACCGGCCGGACCCCGAAATAGAGCAGCAGGACCGCGACAACGCAGATGACGGGACCCAGGACGAGGAAGATCCGGCGGCCGAGCTTGTCCGCGTAGCGAGCAAGGATGGGCGCGAACACCATCTCCGTTGCAGCCTGAGATGCGCCGACCAGGCCGATGGCGACGCCGCTCGGTCGGCTTCCCGCGAGGTCGCTGATCCGGAACTGGACGGCCACGCCGACACCCACCGCGCCGACGCGAAGCAGACCACTGGCGACAAGCAACGCACCAATCGCTCGTGGCGCCGTATGGCGCAGCTCATCATCGCCAGGTGCCTCGAGCACGCTGACGACCTCGCGGTCGGTCACGCTCCTAGGGTAGCCCGCCACGCCGTATTGATCGAAATATGCGAGTAACCCCTTTGCCTCGTACAATGGGATTGTCTCCCGTCGTGAACGACCGGCCAGCAGCGGGCCGGCCCCGACCGGATCATCGAGACGCTGTGGGTCTCGCCCCGGTCCCTTCCCGGACGTGAGGCAATCCAAGCAGGGCGCACCGCGCCCGACCTCCGAGGTTCCATCCCATCGGTACCGAGATCCTCGCCCTGGTAGGGCTAGTGATTGTTGCGGCCGCGTTCGCGGCTGCAGCACTTGTGTACGCGCGCAGAAGCGTGGCGCAAAGCCGTCTGACGCACGACGCTGATGCCGAACGTCGCCTCGAGCAGGTCCGGGCGACAGAACAGGAGGCCAAGTCGGTACTCCTCGCCGCGAAGGAAGAGGCGGCGCGACGTCGCGACGAAGCTGAGGCGGAGGTTCGCGAGCGCCGCGCGGAGATCGCACGGCTGGAGCAGCGAACCAACCAGCGCGAGGAGGGACTCGAGCGCCGGCTGCGCGAGCTGGATTCGAACGAGCAGCGGCTGACCCGGCGCGAAGCGGAGCTCGAGACGCTGCGCCAGACCGTCGAGGACGAGCGGGCACTCATCACGCGAGAGCTCGAGCGGGTTGCCGCGCTCTCCGAGCAGGAAGCCCGCGTCGAGGTCATCCGCAGCGTCGAGGGCGAGCTTGTTCCTGAGATCGCCGAGCTGATCCGACAGGCTGAGACCCAGGTCCGTCAGGAGGCCGGGGATCGCAGCCGCGAGATCCTCATCGCGGCGATGCAGCGCCAGGCGTCGGAGCAGAGCGGGGAGGCATCGGTCACCGTCGTTCACCTTCCCTCCGACGAGCTCAAGGGCCGGATCATCGGGCGGGAAGGCCGCAACATCCGCGCTCTCGAAGCGGCGACCGGCGTCGACGTTATCGTCGACGATACCCCGGAGGCGATCGTGCTCAGCTCGTTCGACCCGGTGCGCCGAGAGATCGCCCGCGCGACCCTCGAACGTCTCTTCAGCGACGGGCGAATCCATCCGGCGCGCATCGAGGAGATGGTCGTCAAGGCGCGCAACGAGCTGGCCCAGCAGATCAAGCACGAGGGCGAGCAGGCCTGTCAGGACATCGGTCTCACCAACGTGCATCCCGAGCTGGCCCGCCTGCTGGGCACCCTGCGGTACCGGAACTCCTACGGCCACAACGTGCTCTCGCACAGCCAGGACACGGCTGCGCTTGCGGGCATGATCGCCGCGGAGATCGGTTTCGACGAGCAGATCGCCAAGGAGGCGGCCCTCTTCCACGACATCGGGAAGGCGGTCGAGCATGACGTCGACGGCCCGCACGCGATCATCGGCGGCGAGATCCTCGCGCGCCTCGGCCGTCCTGCGGCGGTCGTGCAGGCGGTGCGCTCACATCATTACGACGAGGAGCCGCGATCGCCTGCCGCGGCGATTCTCATGACCGCCGACGCCATCAGCGCCGCGCGGCCGGGTGCACGCAGGGAGTCGCTCGCCTCGACCATCAAGCGGCTGGAACGCATCGAGGCGATCTCAAATGAGTTTCGCGGAGTCGAGCGCAGCTTTGCGGTGCTGGCCGGCAAGGAGCTTCGGGTTCTCGTCAAACCGGACGAGATCAGCGATGACGAAGCGCAGATCATGGCTCGCCAGATCGCCAAGCGCCTGCACGGTGAGGGGAGCTACAGCGGCCGCGTCAAAGTGGTCGTCCTGCGCGAAACGCGCAGCGTCGAGTACGCGAAGTAACGATTGCATCGCGCTCGTCGGTGCTCGTCGATGCGGAAGGCGACAATCGCGTCCGATAATGTCGACGTCCTACTCACCGCCCTCACCTGACGCCCCAGGGGCGATATCCCCATTGGAAATTCTCAAAGTCTCAGCAACGAGCAAGCCCGTCGCCGTCGCCGGCGCGATCGCCGGTGTGGTGCGTACCCAGAAGAAGGTCGAGGTCCAGGCGATCGGCGCCGGGGCAATCAACCAGGCGATCAAAGCCATTGCCATATCGCGCGGCTACGTCGCGCCGGGCGGGCTTGACCTGGTGTGCATTCCGTCGTTCATCGACATTTCCATCGACGGTGAGGAGCGCACCGGAATCCGTCTGGTCGTCGAAGTCCGCTAGCTCCGGGGGGCGCGCCCGATGCGTCGCGGGACACACTGCTAGGCTTCGACGATGCCCACCCCGGTACCGATCCTCAGCAACTCCGCACGAGGTTTCAGGCCCCTCCCGCTGATCGCGCGGGCGCCGCGCCGCGAGCCTCAGGTGCCTGCGCTCGGCAGGGCGCCGCGCGTCCATCTCTGGCACATCGGATGCCAGATGAACGACGCCGACCGCGAGGAGCTGGCGGGTCACATCGCCGACATCGGATGCATCCCTGAAACCGCGCTCGACAACTCGGACATCGCAGTGCTGATCACCTGCACCGTGCGCGCCAATGCCGAGCAGAAGGTCTTTGGGAAGTTCCGCGAGCTGATTCCCTGGAAACGCGCCCGCCCCGGCCGGGCGATCGCACTCACGGGGTGCATGGCCGTCGAGCATGGCGAGGCGCTGCTCGACCGCCTTCCCGCGCTTGACTACGTCTTCGACGTCCGGGAGCCCGACGGGTTCCTCGCCAAGCTCCAGGCACTCCATGCCCCGAATCTCGACGGGCCGGTGATCGTGCCGGCTTCGGACCGCTTGAGCGCCTACGTTGCGGTCATGGGTGGCTGCAACGAGATGTGCACGTACTGCATCGTTCCCTTCGTTCGAGGTCGCGAGATCAGCCGTCCGCTTCCCGAGGTGGTTGCACATGTCGAGCGCCTCGTGGCCCAGGGCGTGCGCGAGGTCACGCTGCTCGGACAGAACGTGAACTCGTATCATGACCAGCTGCGTCACGCCCGCCTGCCCGAGCTGCTCGCCGCCGTCGACGCCGTGCCGGGGCTCTGGCGGCTGCGCTTCTTGACCTCCCATCCACGCAACGCGGTACCTGAGCTCTTCGCGGCGATGCGCGATCTTCCCACGGTGTGCGAGCAGCTCCATCTTCCGGTGCAGGCGGGTGACGACAACCTGCTCCGGCGGATGCGGCGGCTGTACAGCGTCGACGAGTACCGCGACAAGATCGAGGCCGCGGTGGGGACGATCGGCCCGCGCCTCGCCCTGAGCACTGACATCATCGTCGGCTTCTGTGGCGAGACTGAAGCGGAGTTCGCCGGCACCGAATCGCTGATGCGGGAATTGCGTTTCGATACCGTGCACCTCGCGGCATATTCGGTCCGCCCCGGAACGGCAGCCGCTCGCCGGGAGGACGACGTGCCGCTCCAAGAAAAGAAGGAACGGCTCAATCATCTCCTCGCTGTTCAGCGGGACATCGCGGCGGCTCGCAATGCGCAGTACGTCGGCTCCACGGTGGAGATCCTGGTCGACGGCATCGCCGAGGACGGCAGGCCGTACGGCCGTACCAGGGAGAACAAGGTCGCCTGGCTTCCAGCGGGCGTCGCGATGCCTGGCGAGCTGCACACTGCGGAGGTTGTCGCGTCGAGCGCATGGCAGTTGCAGGCGCAGCCGGCCGGCAAGGCGGCGTGAGCACCAGCTCGAAGGCTCGGGCTCCGCACCTCACCGCGGCGGTGCCGGACGAACGCCGCACGACGCTCGATCTGGAGACGGCCGGCGACACTCCGATCCTCCGTGAATACCGCGCCGTGAAGGCCGACCACCCCGACGCGATAGTCCTCGCCCGCCTGGGCGACTTCTTCGAGATGTTCGGCGGAGACGCCGAGATCGCGGCACCGATTCTCGGCGTGCAACTGACTGGCCGGGGGTTTGGCGCAGCGGGCCGGCTCCCGATGTGTGGCGTGCCCCACCAGGCGGTCGTGCAGCACATTCGCAAGCTGCTCGACGCCGGGCAGCGCGTCGCCATCTGGGACCAGGTCGGAGAGGTGGCTTCCGGCCGCCTGGTCCGCCGTGAGGTGACGCGGGTCCTCAGCCCGGGGATGGTCGTCGAAGCCGAGTTGCTCGACCCGTCGGCCCTCTCACGCTGCGTGGCACTGCTTGCTTCCGACGGCCGTGTCGGCTTCGCCGCATTCGACCCCAACACGCAGCACCTCGAGCTGTTCGAGGTCGAGGGCGACCTGGGCAGCGGCGTCGTGGCTGATGAGCTGGCGCGCCTCGACGCCAGTGAGCTGCTCGTCGAGGAGGCGGCTCCAATCCCCGCCGCGCTCGCGGCGCTCGCCACCGTGACCCCGCTCGCGGCCGCCGTTTTCGATACCACGCGCGCCCAGGAGCGGATCCGCCGCGCGACCGGCGCGGTGTCGCTCGACGGACTCGGGGTGACGTCGGTTCCGATATCGCTGCGAGCCGCCGGCGCTGTGCTCGCCTATTGCGAGCGCGCGCGCGTCGTGATCAGTCAGGACCTGCTTCGAATCGCGATCCGACCGATGGACGGCGCGATGCGTCTGGATGCTCACACCCGCACCAATCTCGAGTTGTTCACCCAGTTGGGTCAGCGCGGCGCCTCGCTGCTCCAACTGCTTGACGCCACGCGAACGCCCATGGGAGTGCGCCTGCTTCGCGCTCGTCTCCAGGAGCCGCTCACCGATGTGGACCGGATCACAAAGCGCCTCGATTCGGTTGCGGCCCTGCTTGGGGATCGCGACGGGCGACGGCATCTTCGCGACGCGCTCTCTGGCATGCGCGACCTCGAGCGCCTGGTTGCGCGGTGCGTGCAGCGGCTGGCCACACCCCGGGATCTCGGGGCGATTCGCGACGCGTGCGCCGCACTCGAGACCACACGAGGTGCTGCCAGCGCCATCGACCAGGCGGCCGAGATCTCCGAAGCCGCGGACCGCTGCCGCGCGCCGCAGGGACTGGGCGAGAGCCTCGGCGAGTTGCTCTGCGACGAGCTCCCGGCAAACGCGAGTGACGGCGGTGCCATCCGTCCCGGCGCTGATCCGGACCTGGACGAGCTTCGCGCTGCGGGAAGCACCGCGCGCACGTACCTCACATCACTGGAGGCGAGCGAGCGCGAGCGCACCGGGATCCGATCCCTGCGCGTCGGGTACAACCGCGTTTTCGGATATTTCATCGAGGTTCCGAACGCGCACCGCGATCGCGTCCCGGACGACTACTCGCGCAAGCAGACCCTCGCCGGCGCGGAGCGTTTCGTGACGCCCGACCTCAAGGAGCACGAAACCATCGTGCTGCACGCTCGCGAACGCGCGATCGCGCGCGAGGAGGTGCTGCTCGCCGGCGCGGCCACGCGGATAGCCATCGAGGCGCGGGCGCTGGCCGACGCGGCCGCCGCTGTGGCAACCCTCGACGTTGCCCAGTCGCTCGCCACCGTCGCCGAGGAGGAGCACTGGGTGCGCCCGACCATCGACACGTCGTCCAGCCTCGTGATCACCGGCGGGCGGCACCCGTTGGTGGAGCGCACGCTGGGCCCAGGCCGGTTCGTTCCCAATGACGTGACCCTGGACAGCGACGCGCGCATCGTCGTGCTGACCGGCCCGAACATGGCGGGCAAGTCCACCTACCTCCGCCAGACGGCGAGCATCGTGCTGCTTGCGCAGATCGGCTCATATGTCCCCGCCGACGAGGCGACGATCGGCGTGTGCGATCGCATCTTCACGCGCATCGGCGCGCACGACGACCTGAGTGGCGGCCTCTCCACGTTCATGGTGGAGATGGCAGAAACTGCGGCGATACTCCGGCAGGCGACCGGGCGCAGCCTGGTGATCCTCGACGAGATCGGTCGCGGTACTTCCACGTACGACGGCGTGAGCATCGCTCAGGCAGTTGTGGAATATCTGCACGATGCACCGCAACTGAACTGCCGCACGCTGTTCGCGACCCATTTTCACGAGCTCACCGTGCTTGCCACGCACCTCGCGAGGGTGCGCAATGCGCGCGTCGAGGTGGTGGAGGACGGCGCCGACATCACGTTCCTGCATCGCATCGTCCCTGGAGGGGCCGACCGGTCATATGGCGTTCACGTGGCAAAGCTCGCCGGCATCCCGGGCGGCGTGCTGGTGCGCGCCCGCCAGCTGCTGGCCGCCCAGGAGCGTGAACGCCCGCTCGGCGGGAGCAGTGACCATGGCTCCGACCAGCTGACCCTTTCGATCAGCGACCCGGAACCGCACCCCGTGATGAGCGAGCTCGCCTCCCTCGACCTCGACGGGATGACGCCCATCGCCGCGCTCAACAAGCTCGCCGAGCTGCGCGAGAGGGCCACGACGTGATTGCCGCCGCCCCGATCCGCAAGCTACCGCAGGTCGTCGCCGACGCCATTGCGGCGGGCGAGGTCATCGAACGGCCTGCCTCGGTGGTCAAGGAACTGGTGGAGAACGCGCTCGACGCGGATGCGACACGCATCGACATCTCCATCGAGGGCGGCGGTCTCGTGCGCATCGCTGTCGCGGACAACGGCAACGGCATCGCGGCGGACGAACTGGAGCTCGCCGTCGAACGTCACGCCACGTCGAAGATCGCCGTCGCGGATGACCTCGCGGGGGTGCGCACACTCGGATTTCGCGGCGAGGCGCTGGCGAGCATCGCCGCGGTGTCGGAGCTGCGTCTCACGACCCGAGCTCGCGGCGCGACCGGCGGCGCCACCCTGCATGTCCGCGGCGGCGAGGTGCTCTCCCGCTCCGCTGCGGCCAGCGGGCCGGGGACCCGCGTCGAAGTCTGCGAGCTGTTCGCGGCGTCACCTGCTCGGCTTCGATTTCTGCGCTCGGTCGCGACCGAGGGCGGCGCCGCGGTTCGCGTCGCCGCCGACCTGGCGATGACTCACCCGGAGGTCGCCTTCACCTGCACCAACGACGGGCGCACGGTCTTGCGGACCGCGGGAGGGACGCTTCGCGAGGTGATTCGAGCAGTCATCGGGGTCCGCTCGGAGCGCGACCTGCTCGATGTGGATGCGCCCGGACCGATCGCGGTCGGCGGCGCGATCTCTTCACCGCACGCGCACCGGGCAACGCGCGGCGGACTCGTGCTCATCGTCAACCACCGCCTGGTGCACAACCGAGCGCTGCTTGCCGCGGTCGACGAGTCATATCGCGGGCTGATTCCCGGAGGTCGCCACGGGTACGGCGTCGTGGTGGTGGAGGTGTTCGGCGCGACTGTCGATGTCAACGTGCACCCCGCCAAACGGGAGGTGCGCTTCAGTGACGAGCGCGCGGTCTTCAGCGCCGTGCAGCGCGCGTGCTGGGCGGCCTTGCGCGCCGCTCCCGCGCTCGGCGCCGACGGCCACGTTCCGGCCGGCCTGGCGATCGGCACGCTCGAAATTCGCGATGGCGACATCGACGTCACCGGACGGGCCGCGTCACGGCTACTCGGACGACCGGCCGGCGAGCACGCATCGTACGGGCCGCCGCAGCAGGACACCATGGCCGCGCCGGCGCCGGGGCAGGCGCTCCCCGCCATGGAGGCGCTCGGCCAGGCGGGGAGTGGATTCGTCGTCGCCACCGCCGGCGACATGGTCGTCCTGGTGGATCCGCACGCCGCGCACGAGAAGGTGCTCTACACCGAGCTGCTGGCGAGATGGCGTCAGGACGTGCCGGAAAGCGCCGCCTCCCAATTGCTGCTCATGCCGGTGGTGGTGGAGTGCGGACCCGATCGAGCCTCCCGAGTTGCAGACGAACATGACTTTTTCTCCCGGTGCGGGTTCTCGATCGAGCAGTTCGGCCCGGGGACGGTGCGATGCACGGCGGTGCCGATGACTGCCGCGAATGCCGACCCGGAGGTGCTGATCGCCGAGCTCATCGAGCGCCTCGATGAGCGCGACGCCGGGATGGATGAGCGCCGCCATCGGCTGGCCGCCCTGGTGGCATGCCACGCAGCAGTCCGCTTCGGTGACCGGCTCGACGTCGTCGCCCAGCAACGGCTGCTCGATGAACTCGTGGCAACCCCCGGAGGAACCACCTGCCCCCACGGCCGCCCCTCGGTGCTCCTCCTCGACGACGCCATGCTCCGGCGTGCATTCCGGCGGCCGCCCAGATGATGCGGCCCATGCTCGTCATCGTCGGACCGACGTGCTCAGGCAAGACGGCGCTCGCCGTGGCGACCGCGCAGGCGCTGGCGCCGGCGGAGATGCTCAACGCGAACTCGCGGCAGGTACGCCGCGGGCTTCGCGTCGGCACCTGCGCGCCGCGGCCGTCCGAGCTGCACGGGGTGCGGTGCCACCTGCTGGATCTGTGCGACCCGGGCGAGACCTTTACCGTCGCGGACTGGCTCATGGCGGCGCGACGGAGCCTGGATCGAACTCGATCGCGCCGGGACGCGCGCGGTCGTCGTAGGTGGCACCGGCCTCTACGTCACCGCGCTCGTCGACGGCTTCGACCTGGCCCAGGTGCCTCCCGACCCGGTCCGGCGCGCGGACCGCGCGGAAATGGCGGCCACGCCCGAAGGTCTCGCAACTCTTGGCGCCGAGCTCCGTGCCCGGGACCCGCGCGGTGCGACCGAGATCGACCAGCGCAATCCGCGACGGGTGATTCGCGCGCTCGAGATCCTTGACGCGAAGGGCGGCTCCGTGGTCACCGCCCGGCGGCGCACCGCACCACGGCCGGCGGTGATGATCGGTCTCGACGTGGCCCGTTCGGTGCACGTGCGCTGGATCGAGCACCGTATCGCCGGCATGTTCGACAGCGGCGGCATCCAGGACGAGGTGCGCTGGTTGCTCGCCCGCGGGCTCGATCGCACCGTCATCGGCTCCTGCGGCATCGGGTACAGCGAAGCGCTCGACCTCATCGAAGGGCACATCGACCTCGAGGCGGCGATGCAGGCGACGATTCGGCGAACTCTTCGCTACGCCCGGGCGCAACGGACCTGGTTTCGCCGCGACACCAGGCTCACGTGGATCCGTCCTGATCTCATCGCGTTCGACGACATGCTCACCGAAGTCCAGGGACTGGTGGCGTCCGCCGACGCCGGCGACCATCTCGCCGAGGGATCCCCGTAGGCCCACAGAACATCCGTTTGCATTTTTCGGGTTCCCGTGCTACATTCCGGGTCGCCCAAGCTGGCTGGAGGATCTTTCAAAGCAATGCCTGACTCCCTGAACCCGCGGCAACGTCAAATCCTCGACTTCCTACGAGATCACAGCCGCGATCACGCGTACCCCCCGACCGTTCGGGAGATCGGTCGAGCGGTGGGCCTCAGCTCATCCTCAACGGTCCAGAACCACCTCAACACCCTCGAGACCCGCGGATTCATCACCCGCGATCCCGCAAAGTCGCGGACGGTCGAGGTCGTCGATACCCACGCCTCCCGCGACCGCAGCAATATCGTCAACCTGCCGCTGATCGGTCGCGTCGCGGCGGGGACGCCCGTCCTGGCCGTTGAGAACGTCGAAGAGCATCTCAGTGTCGGGTCGGAGATCGCCGGCGGCGATGACTCGTACGCGCTCACCGTCCACGGCGAGAGCATGATCGACGCCGGCATCCGCGACGGCGACATCGTGGTGGTACGCCCGCAGCGTGATGCGCCCGCAAACGGCACCATCGTCGTCGCCCGGATCGAGAACGAGGAGACCGGCGAGAGCGAAGTCACCGTGAAGAGGTTCTTCCGCAGAGTCGGGCCGGATCCGCCTGCAGCCCGAGAACAGCGCGATGGCGCCCATCTACGCGCGCGATCTCCACCTCGAGGGTGTGGTGGTCGCGGTCATCCGCCTGCTCAAGTAGCGCCAGAACCGTAACCGGTTCGGGCTATCCCTGCGGCCCACCGCCGATGTTCTCGAGCGTCAGGCGAGGGAGCGAGCCGAGGTACGCGTCCAGCGCGGCTGCGAGCTCGGAGCTTGCCTGCCCGTGCACGGTCACGCGCGTACCGCCAAGGTCGTCGGCGACTGCGCTGATCGCGAGATCGGGGCGGTTGTCGATCAGCAATGGCACCCCGGGTAGGAGCGCGAGCGGCAGCAGGAGGATCAGCACCGGGGTCACCGCCGTGAGGATCAGCACGGCGAGCACGATCGCCAGGCCGAGGAGTACCGCCACGTCGCCGCCGTAGCGACGGCGCTGCTGCGGTCGCAGCACCAGGTAGTTCGGCCCGCGCTCTGCAACCGCGATCCCCGGCATCGGGCGCTGCGCGAACTCGCCGAGCACATCGTCGGGAGGTTTCCCGGTCCGGAGCGAGAACTGGTAGGCGCGTGTTCGCAGTCGGGTGATGGTGGGGCGCATGACGTTCGCCCCATTTGTACCGCGTCGCGACAGCAATGCGTGATCTGCGATAGCGTTGATCGCCATGGCTCGCCCGCCAGCAACCGCCGTGAACGTGGATCCGCTGCTGCTCGTTGTCATCGTCCTCGTCGTCGGAGCGTGGCTGTGGGTGACGCGCCGCTCCGGCGAGAGACCGAGCCGGGGACGCCGCGCTGGGCTGGCCGGCGCCATCGCCCTGCTCGCGCTGACCTGGATCACGCCGCTGGCGACGCTCGCCCAGCATTACCTGCTCGCGGCCCACCTCGTACAGGTTCTGATCCTGATGGGCCCGGTGCCCGCGCTACTTTTGCTCTCGCTTCCGCGCAACGCGGGGATCGCTCCCCGGTCAGTGCCGCTCCCGCTCCGGCTCGCCGTGCACCCCATCGTCGCGATTGTCGCGGTGAACGCCGGATTCATCGCGTGGCACGTGGCGCCTGCGTACGACGCCGCGCTCGCCCATTGGTGGCTGTACGACCTGATGCAGGCGACGCTGCTGCTCGTCTCGCTGCTCTTCTGGTGGCCCATCGTGACGCCGTGCTCACCGCCCGCCCGGGCCCTCACCGGGTTCGGCAAGCTCGGCTACATCGTGCTCGCCACCATCCCGCAGACGCTCGGAGGGTTGATCGTGGCGCTGGCGGGCCACGTGCTCTATCCGGGGTACGGCTCCGGACCACGGCTGGTGGGCATGGACGCTCTGACCGATCAGCAGGTCGCCGGAGCGAGCATCGCGCTGGTCAGCAAGATCGCGCTGTTTGCCGCCTTCTGGGTCGTGTTCATGAACCTGCTCAACAGCGGGTCCGACGGTCGCGAGGACGACGGCGGTGGGGGCGGAGGTGGGGGTGGGGGTGGATCGAGCCCGAGGCTGGATGCGCCGCGCCCGCGTCCGTCCGGGCTGCCGCGGTGGCTCGACGACATCGGCGACGGCCGGACGACCGAAGAGCCTGTTGTGCCGAGGCCGGTCAGGGTGCCGGTAGGGTCAGGGTCTCGCCAGGCCTGATCGACGCGCCGCTCAGGTGATTCGCCAACTCGATCTGGGAGATCGACTGTTCGATGTTCGAGCCGGGATAGTGCGAAGCGGCGATGCCCCAGAGCGTGTCGCCCGCGTGCACGACCACGCGAGTGTTCGTGGTTGAGGATCCCGCGTAGGCGACGCCGCCGACCACGACGAGCCCGGCGGCCGCGGAGGCCACCACGAGGGCGAGCCGCTTCGGCCGGCTGAGGCGATCTGCCGTACGCGAGAAGCGATTGGGACCGAGGCTGTCCTGGATCACGTTCCTGCACCGAACGGATGTTCCATGACGACGACAGTACCAGGGAACGGATGTTCGAGTCAAGCATGAGAAACGAGATCTCCCCGGCGAGCCCTGCCGGATAATCCCTCGATGAGCGAGCGCGCCATCAGGATCCGCGCGGGTGTGCTGATCTGCCGCGACGGGGAGGTGCTCCTCGTCCGGCACGAGAAGGGCGGCCGTTCGTACTGGCTCGTCCCCGGTGGCGGCGTCGATGCCGGCGAGACGATGGTTTCGGCGGCCGCGCGAGAGCTCCTCGAGGAGACCGGGTACGACGTCGAGATCGGCCGTCTCCTGCTCGTCTGCGAGGCGATCGACCCCAAGCCCGGGGGTCGCCACATCGTCAACGCCGTCTACGCGGGGACCGTTCGAGGCGGCGCGCTGGCCGTCGGCCAGGACGACAAGTCGCTCCGCGACGTGCTCTGGCAACCACTCGAGGCCCTCGTGGAGCTCGAGATGTATCCCCCGATCGGCGCGGAGCTGCTGGCGATCTGCCGGGAGAGCGGCTCCGGGATGGTGCGCGTCCTCGGCAACACCTGGCGACCCTACGAAGGGTAGGGCGTCATGCCCGGGTCGCCACCTCGTCGAGGTAGTCGCCGAGGCGGCGGTACGCCTCGCGCTTGCGCCGATCGGTGATCTCCGTGTAGACCTTGAGCGTCTCCAGCGTGGCGTGCCCCAGCACCTCCTGGACGAGGCGCACGTCGCCGTCCGTGGCCTCGAGGAGCGTCGTCGCCGCGGTGTGCCGGGCGGCGTGCGGGGTCCGCAGATCGCTGAAGAGCTCGAACATCTCCGGATCGACGCCCATGCGACGGCGTAACGCGCTGAGCGCCCGGCGCGCACCGTCGGTGGTCAGGCGGTTGTGCGGGAGCGCCCGTCCGTGTGGCACGTCGGCGCGCGCCACGCTGATGAACAGGGCAGGGGAGGGGTCGGGCCCGCGCATCTTGAGATAGTCGTCGACTGCCGCGAATGCGTCGTCGGTGCAGTACACAGTTCTGTATTTGCCACCTTTGCCTAAAACCCGGAACCCTTCGCGGCGGACGTCGCTGCGATCCAGGCCACATGCCTCAGCGATCCGGCACCCGGTGCTCAGGAGCAGGTGTATCAGGGCCCGGTCGCGCCGGTCGCGCAGCGTGTCTTTCGGCAGCGCGGCAAGCAGGCGCGGGACGTGGTCGGTCGGGACCGGGTGCGGGTCGCCGACGACGTACCGAGGCACGGAGACCTGGCGGCTGAGCTCGACGGCGATCCAGCCTTCGTCGTACGCATAGGCGAGGAAGCGCCGCAGGGCGACCAGAGCCCGCGCACGCGATCGTGGGTTGGGCAGCACGTCAGCAAGCTCGATCTGATAGCGGCGCAGGACCGGGCGGTCAACCCCGGACAGCAGGTCATCGGCGAGTGGTCGGGTGCGCAGGAATGCCACGAACTTGGCGAGGTCCTGCCGGTAGGCGCGCACGGTCGTCGCGGGCCGGTTGCGCTGCACGCGCAACCAGTCGAGGAACTGTTCGACCTGGTCCGGCATCGAGTTCGGTCGGGCCGGGAACGTGGCCCGCCCACGCCGGTCCACGCCGTTCACGGGGCGCGGTCGGACGGCGGGTGGAGCGGATCCGGGCAGCCATGCCAGTATTATCAGGAGCTTGGGGCCGCGTGACCGATTCCGGCCTCGTCCAGGGTGAACCTGATGAAGTCGAGAGTGGCGTGACGCTGATCCGGCTGCACCCCACCCGGGTAGGCGATGGCCGACCGGATGAGTGGATGCCAGGCCTCGAGGTACGGCCCAAGCAGCGCCCAGGCGGCGGCCTCCGGCTTGGTCACAACCTCCCCGGTGGCAAGCAGGCAGAGCGCCCGGCACATGGTCAGCACCGCGTAAGCCTGGTAGGCGCCCTTGAGCAGCTGCCCGGGGAATTCGAGTTGGGGCAGCCACCATTCGCGAAGGGTTGCGGCCTGCGCCTCGCGGAGCTCCCCGGCCGTCACGGGCGCCACGATCCTCTTGATCTTGGGGCCGTACAGGGAGATCCCGTGCTCGCGAAGGATCCGCTTCTGGATCGTGAAGTCGGAGCCAAGCGCCTGCACCTTGAACCCCTCCTCCGGGTGCAGCTCGAGGACGGCTATACGAGGGACGCTGGACATCGCGAGCGCCTTGGCCGGGACGAAGGCCGCCTCCAGGCGGTCCGCCCACCGATCGTCGCCCCAGCCGTGCATCGCGCGGTGCACCTCGTGGATGCGCTCGTTCGCCGGGGCGTCGGTGAGGGTGCGCGTGGTCGCGAGGACGTCGATGTCGCTCGTGCGCGGATTGAATGCCGAGGTCGACAGGGATCCGTGGACGTAGACGCCGGCCAGGTTGCGCCCGAGCGCGCTCCGCCACGATTTGACTGCCAGGGAGAGGAACGAGCCGAGCCCCGGGCCACCGGCCCGGAGGATCCGAGGGTCCACGTCCATCGCCGCTAACCGTATCCCTGATCGTGGCGCCGTCAGATCACCGCAACCCGGATGCAACTCTGCTCGTGTGCTCACCGCCGTGGGTCACCGCGCGCTCGAAGCGTCCGCGCCTACCGGACCCGCGAAAACCAAGCCGGCGCCACGTCGCGAGCGCCGCTGAGTTGTTGGTGTTCACGTGCAGACGTGCAACGTCGGTCCCGACCGCTCGCATGCGCGACATCGCCTCGGCCACGAGCGCGCTCGCGATCCCGAGGCGGCGGTGAGCGGGTGCGACCCCGACCTGGTCGATCCAGCCCTTGCTGCAGACCACGAAACCCGCTGGTACGCCCGACCGGAGCGCGCAGAGGGAGGCCTGGGAAAGGAAGTCATCGTCGCCGGTCAGCCGCTCGATCCACTCGGATCGGGACCAGGCGGGGAAGCCCGGCCGGTCCCGGAAGGCCGAGTCGTAGACCTCGAAGCTCGCCTCGGCCGCCGGCGGACCCCACTCGAGTATCGAGGTGTCGCGCGGCCACCCGGCAGGCAGGTCGCTGGTGACCGAGAGGCTGCGCTCCATGGCGAGCTCCTCGAAAACGAGCTGGTACCCGGCGTCTGCCCAGCGCAGCGCCTCGTCATCGCTGAGGCACTCGCTGACGACGCGCACCGTGGCCGCCCCGGAGGCTTCGACCTGAGCTTCGACCCACTCGCGCTGTGCTGTCCAGAGCTGCTCGCAACCTGGACGGATCAGCGACGTGACCGTCGCCACAGGGTCGTTCAGGGTGGGTGCCCGCATCGAGACACAAGCGCCGAGTTCGCCGCTGGACAGCGCATCGAGCTTTCTCGACACCCCGATTTCGAAATAGGAGCGCTCGAGCCACTCGACATTCACGGCCAGCGACCAACCCGTCGGATCCGGACGCTGCGCCCGGGCCAGCGCCAGCATTCGTGCGAGCTCGGACCCAGCCTCTGACACAGCGCTCAACTCCTGGCGAATTCGAAATCTTCGACGAGCCGCGACAGTGTAGGCATGTCGCGATCGCTCCAAACCGAGTTCATTAGGGGAGGGCGACCCGGCGGGAGCGCCAGCCTGATAGCTGTAGATCGTGAGAATATGCATTATCAGGAGCTTTAGCGGTGATGGGACGAGAGCGCCCGAGACCTCTCCTCAACTCAAACGATCGCCACGCGTTGCGAAACGGCGGGGCTACCCCGCCGGAGTGAAGACGGGGATCGCCGGCGCCGCGCAGCCGGGGCACGCCTGCGCGACCCACAGCGTGCTGGAGCTGGACCGCCAGACGACGTCGATGGCGCCGCCGCCGGCGAACACCACCGACGACGGATCCGAGTAGGCCGTCGCTCCGAGGCCCTCGGGACCGACGAGGCCGCTCGCGGAGGTGTACAGCGACGACGCCATCAGCCCCGATGGCTCACGCGAGTCGACGATCACCGACCCGGGTGCGAGGTCGACCACCGATGGATTCCCGGCGACGGCTTCAGTGCCGAGGGCGACGGCTCCGCTCCAGGTCCCGCCGCTGAGGGCGCCGTGCCACAGCTCACCCGCGCTGTTCCAGAAGACGTCGATGCTGGTGCTCGCGGCGCTGACCGAGGGGTCCGCCGGTAGCGAGGTGGACGTCAGGCGCTGGGCACCCGACCATCCCCACGAAGCGCCCGTGTCGGACCAGAGGTCCCCCGATCGCGTCACGCCAGAAGACGGTGTCGGAGCCCTGCCCCGCGCTGGCGACCACAGGGTTGCCCCCGACTGCTCCGGTGCCGAGGGGCGTCGCACCGCTCCACCCACCGCTGTAGCGATCCACCCACATGCTCCTGTCGGAGCCCTTCCAGAAGACGTCGATCAATCCCGGAGCCGGCGATACCGCGCGGGGAGCCGACCCCAGCGGTCCCAGACCGAGCGAGATCGGCGACGACCACGACCCGCCACCGAACCATCCGCCCGTGAAACCTGAGTACCAGAGATTGCGGTCTCCCCCTTCCCAAAACGCGTCGATCCGGCCGGGCCCGGCGGAGACGACGCTCGGGTCGGTGATCAGAGCCGAGGCGGCAGGGCCGGCAGCGCTGATGTCAGCTGAGGTTGTCCCCCACCCCCCGTTCCGGAAGCCGAGGCTCCACAGATGCGTGTTCGTTCCACGCCAGAGAATGTTGATGTCTCCCGCCTGGTCGGAGACCGCCTGAGGGGCACCTGCGACGCCCATCGCCTGCGGCAGCGCGAGTGGATTGGGGAATCCGTAATACGGCAGCGAGCGGGCGCCGCCCTGGTCGAGGTCGACGTGTCCGGGAATCCCGGGAACCACTCCCGCGTCGCTGTACTGCCACACCTGCCAGCCGGTCCCACCCCAATTGTTCGCGGGCACCGACGGCTGGCTCACGAACCAGTTCGCGACCCACAGCGGATCCAGCGTGAATGCCGCCGAGTTGATGTTCCCGTTCCACCACGACGGCGAGCAGTAGATTGCCGGCAGCGAACCGATCGCCGCGCTGACGATGTTAACCGCGGTCCGGAGGTTGGCGACCACCACCGCCTGCGGCTCACCATCGGTGGTCTCGACGTCGATCGTGGGTATCAGGTCGCCGTGCGTGAACCCCACCGAGCGAAGCTGGGAGATGAGCAGATTTGCCTGGGTGACGGGGCTCTGATTGGGTTCGAAGAACAGGTACGCGCCCGGGGTCACCCCCGCAGCAACAGCGCCCCGCCAGTTGGTCTGGAACTGACCGTCAGGTGACCCCGCTCCATCGGCGGCTCGGATGTAGGCGAACGAGATCCCCGAGGCAGCCACAGAATGCCAGGCGATCGACGAACCCTGGTAGGCGCTGACATCGATCCCGCGGCGCACCGCCGCCGCCCGGCCGTCCGCGACATGCAGCAGTTCCGACGGCACGACCGCCAGGAGCACAAGAGCCGCCGCGGTGGCGGTGATCCGAGACCTCACGCCACCTCCGTCGGGAGACCCACCATGGCGTTGAGGATAGACACGGATGTCGAGACTTCTCGAGATCGTCACCGTATCTTCATGTCCGATCCGTGCAGCCTTGATCGGAATGTCGAGGGTATGGACACCCTGCCGAAAGGTTCGTCCGGTACCCTGTTGCCGTGGCTCAGGACACTCCGCGCAAGCCGGTTGGCAAACGTCCCGCTCCGGCAGGTAGGTATCCGGCGAAGCCGCTCACCAAGAAGCAGCGCCGCAACATGGCGGCTGCAAGGTCTGTGTCTCTCGAGCGTCGCCCGCCGTGGCAGTCGCCGACCTTCGTGACCATCTCGAGCGTCGCTGTGGTCGCGATCGTGCTCATCGTGATCGTGGTGATCAACGCAGCCGGCGGCAGCAACGCGACCGTGGCAACACCCGTGCCGCAGGCGGTTCTGAGCGCGGTGGTGAACCCCAGCACCTCGGTGGTCGATAGCGTCGGCTCGGGCGGCCAGCCTGGAGAGATGGTCCGTCTCCCCGCTTCAGCGAAACTCCTCGGCGCCGGCGGAAAGCCGATGGTCGTCTACGTGGGAGGCGAATACTGTCCGTACTGCGCTGCCGAACGCTGGGCGATGGTGATGTGGCTCTCGCGTTTCGGCACCTTCACGAATCTGCACGAGATCCAGTCCTCCTCCAACGATATCGACGCGAACACCTCCACCTTCACGTTTTACAAGTCCTCCTACACGAGCCAGTACATCGACTTGAGCACGAACGAGATCGAAGACCGGGCCCAGCAGCCACTCCAGAAGATGACCACGCAGGTCACGAACATCTTCACCAAGTGGAACACGTCCCCGTACACCACGACGGCCGGCCAGTTTCCGTTCATCGACATCGGCGGCATCTTCAGCCTCTACTCCACCAGCTATAACCCCGCCGACCTGGCGGGCCTGTCGTGGAATCAGATTGCCGCAAAGCTCAGCAATCCGAACGACAAGGTGACCAAGGACATCGTCGGCAACGCGAACATCCTCACCGCCGCGACCTGCATCGCCACGGGCGATCAGCCTTCCTCGGTGTGCTCCTCCTCCACCATCCAGAACATCGAACAAGCGCTGAAAGCAATCAAGACTCCGTCGGCCTGACCGCGGGTCCGACCCGAACGCATGGCTGTCGTCACGTCCTCCGGGATCATCAACACCGGGTACGCGATGCTCGCGCTCGTTGCAGACGCGCTGGTCCTGCTCATCGTCATCGCATTCATCATTTCGCGCACCTCGCCTGCGGCTCACGAACGCTGGGGGCGGTTGCGCGACGGCGTCACTCCCTTCGCGCTGCAGGTCGCGTGGATCGTGGCGGTGCTCGCAACCTTCGGGAGCCTGTACCTCCAGTTTGGTGAGCAGCTCAACCCCTGCGAGTTCTGCTGGTTTCAGCGCATCTGCATGTACCCGCTGTCGCTGCTGCTCGGGATTGCCGCGTTTCGCGGTGATATCCAGGTCGCCAAGCGGTACTTCATGGGTCTCGCGGTCGTCGGCGCCGGGCTCGCCGTCTATCACTACCAGCTGGAGCGCGTGCCCGGCGAGCCGACTGTGTGCGGAACCGCTGTGCCATGCAATGTCGCTGTCATCAACGTCTTCGGATTCATCTCGGTACCCTTCCTGTCGATGGCCGCGTTCCTTCTCATCACGGCGCTGCTGCTGATGGCACGCAGCCATGGCGACGAGTACGACGATGAGGAGTTCGAGGTCGTCGAGGGCGTCGTCGACATCGAGCCCGGTGACGACGCCGAGCCGGCGCCGGCCTAGCTCCCGTCAGGATCAGGCGAGTTCGTCGAGATACTTCGGGAGCATCTGTCGCCACGTCGACCAGTCGTGGTCGTACTCGGTGCCCCACGGGTCCACGCGGTTCGGGATCCCCTTGGTGCCGAGCACATGGGCGAGCTGCCACGACTCACCGATGTTCTCCCAGCGGCCTTCGCCAGACGCGAGGATCGCCTTTCGCGTCTGGAGCAACCCGAGGTGCTCGCCGTTGAGGTCCGGGAGGAAGTACGAGGGAGTCGCGAAGTACAGATCGTCGCCGGCATTCTCGCCGACGAAGCGTGAGACGTCATAGGTGCCGCTCATCCCGACTGCCGCGGTCACGACGTCGGGGTAATGGCAGAGCAGCGACACGGCGTTGAACGCGCCGATCGAGGCCCCGGAGGTGATCACGGTGATGTCGGGGCTCTCGGAGTCCATCCGGATCATCGGGATCATCTCGTGACGCACGAACTCGATGAACCCCCGCGTGATCGCCGCGCGATAGCGCGCATCGCCCTCCTCGCGGAGCATCGCCCTCCCCGACACGCTGTCGCAGGAGTAGATCTTCACCCGTCCCGCCTCGAGGTGCTCACCCACCGAGTCGACGAGCCACATGCGCTCGATCTCCTCTGCGTCACCGCCCGCGGTCGGGAAGACGATGACCGGCCGGCCGAAATGGCCCCACCGGACAACCGTGACATCACTCTCGACCCGGTTGGAGTACCAGCGTTCTCGCCTCTTCATGGCCGAAAGTCTCGCGCATCGGTGCCGGTCAACGCATCAACCGGGGTAATCAACCTGGATAGATAAGACGGGCGTCGCCTGGGAAGAGCCAGCCGAGGCCGCCCAGCAGCCGGTCGCGCCAGTTGATCCAGTTGTGACCGTCGAGGGCTTCGACGACACGCAACTCGTCGCACATTCGCTCGAGCACCCCGGCCATCGCTCGATCGGGCACGGCGAGAGGCTCGAAGGCGCCGAACGTGAGGAAGATTCGCTCGGTGACCTTCTTCGGGCTCGCCCGCACCGAGTTGATGAAACGCACGACCGGCTCGAAGACGTCGCCGAACGTTGCCGGCGTGGCGGCCTCCGTGAAGCGCAGCGACGGTGATTCCAGCAGGAGCGCACCATAGAAACCCGGCGCGCGAACGGCGGCGGCGAGTGATGCCACGCCGCCGAAGCTCGCACCCATGAGAACCCTGCCGCGAGGATCGCCACGCAGCTGCAATGAACCCTCGATCTGCGGCACCAGCTCCCTGGTCAGGAACCGGCTGTGCGCTGCACTGTCCCCGTATTCCCGCAGACGATCGCCCGGGTGTGTGAACACGACAACGCAATCGTCGACCAGTCGCCGGTGCATGAGGTTGTCGAGCACCGTCGCCATCGACGAGAAGCGGAGAAAGTCGCCGCCGTCATGCACGACCAGCAGCGGCATTCGGCGGTCGCGTCGCCTCCGCGCTGGGAGGTACAGGGTCACGTGCGCCTCGCGCCGGAGTGCCTTGCTCGGGATTCGCAGATCGACGAGCTCGCCCGCCACCGCCCCGGGATCGGGCACGGTCCAGTCGGGGGTGATGTACCCGTCCGCCTCGAGCACGGACTGCGACCCCACCGGGTCGCCGACCACTCGCGGGTTGAGGGGGTCATTCATGCTCTCCGTGTGCTCGCCTCGGCGCACCAGAAGGCGGTACTGCACACGGGCGCCCCGGGGGAGCTCGACGCTGGCATACCAGAGATCGGTGCCCTTGAGGCGGTGAAGCGGCAGCGGAATCGGCACCCCCAGCATCCGATGCTCGACACCGACCCAATCGGCCGCCCCTCGCCAGAGGAACGTGCACGTCGGCCCGTCGACAAGTGGTACCTGGTGCTCACGGAGCAGCTGATCGATCGCCTCGGGGGAATTGCCCTCGGTGAGCAGGCGGGTGAGTGCCCGCCGGCTGCGGGCCGGGCCTTGGGTCATCGTCAGGCTGCTTCCGCCCCTCCGAGCACTCGACCGTCTTCCGTGACCACGCCCACGGAGCCGAGATCGGCGGGGCGTCCCGACTGCAGCTCGAGGCGATCACCGGCGTCGAGCAGCACGCACGCGCTTGGGGCGCAACGCTGGGCGAGGACGGCCAGGCGGTCGGGATCGTGGGAGCGCAGCCGGGACGCGGCGGCCGGGAGCGCAACCATTCCGCGAGCAACCCCGATGCCGATGTCATATATCTCGTCGGGCCGGCCGGCGGGGTCGTCATCGTCGCTGACCACGATCCGCTCGGAGACGGCCATCGTGCCCGATGACCACGCGATCAGCGGGCGCTCCTCTATCAGCGCGGCAAGGTTGAAGAGGTGCAGGCAGCCGTTGAGCACACCGACGTGTCCTCCGGCGATGGCGATCGCGTCGCAGCCGGCCACGATCTCGCCCACCTCCTTGCGATGCCGGGCGATCCCGGGCCGCTCGTGGGGCGAGTGACTCGTATAGAAGCGCCCGTACGCCGCCTCGATTGCCGAGGCGTGCGACTGGTCGAGGGTGCGGATCGCATCGACTGCCGCGCGGAGCTCCGGCCCCGCGCCGGGTTGCGCGTCGGCGAAGCGCCGGCGGATCACGTCCACGCCGCTCAGCGCATGCCGCAGTCGAAGGAGATATACCTCGCGCAACTCATCGAGCTGGGCCTGGAGCACGCGTTGAGCGTCCGCGTACTCGGCGTCGCTTTCGAGAACATCGAGGTGGCGGCCGTAGAGGTTGAGATTCCGCGAGCCGCCTCCGAGCCGGCGGTCGATCTCCGCATCGTTGCGCTCGCCCTCCTCCCATCCCGCGGTGACCAGCGCCACCGGCCCGTCCACCCCGAACGCTCCGACCTCGGCCGCCAGGTCGACCCCGTCGAGTGGCCCGAGCAGGGTCACCTGCCTCACGACGCGCGCACGCGCACCGTCTCCCCGACCAGGTTGAGCATGTTGTGGAGGGTGTCGTAGTCCGGGTGGGCCATGCGTATCCACGCGTTGGCCATATAGCCCGCCTCCACCGGCTGGGTCGGCGTGCCGCTGCCCGGCAGATACGAGTTGAGGATCCACTCGCCGAACTGACGCTGCACGTCGTCGAGGCCGTCGTAATGGCTGATGGTGCCGTCGCGATCTGGACGCAGCGCGATCATCCCGGCAGCCCGGCGCCGCGAGAGCTGACGCTCGACAGTGTGATGCACGATCGCGTTTGCCCACTCCCGGTAGATGTCGATGTCGTTCCCCGCCGCGTAGAGATCCCACGCTCGAACGCCGGGTGGACGGCAGCCGATCTCGCTGAAGCGCAGACCCTTGGGGCCGAAGAACCACTCCATATGTGTGGCCGACGTTCCGATGCCGAGCGCGTCGATGGCGCGCAGGCCGAGCTCGCGCACCTCTGCGTAGTCCTGCACCGCGTCGACACGGTTTGTCGCGATGAACTGCGGGCTGATCCAGCGCTCGCGCATCGCCTCGAGAACATTCGGATAGTAGTGCGAGATGAAGTCGTAGGCGGGGTGCCCATCGATGCTGATCGTGTCGTAGAACCCCTCGTGCCCTTCCACGAATTCCTCGACAGCGATATCCGCCGCGCCGGTGGCGCCAAGTTCCGCGAGTGCCCGGTCGAGGTCTTCATCCGAGTCGACGCGGCTTGTTCCCGATGCTCCCGCGGCGGCGCGCGGTTTCAGGATGATCGGGTATCCAACCGACGCGACAAACTCGCGAACCTCAGCGGCGGAGGAGGCACCCGTCGACTGGGCTGTCGGAATCCCGACTGCGCGCAGCGCCTCCTTCATCGCCGGCTTGTCGCGACACAGGAAAGCGGTGCGCACCGACGTGCCCGGAATGCCGCATGCCTCACGCGCATGAGCCGCCGCCATCGTGTGCGCCTCGATGGTCAACTCCAGGGCATCGACCCACACCTTGCTCTGCGCGAAACGCACAGCCTCGATGAGCGCACCGACGTCCGTGACGTTGGGGATCTGCTGGTAATGCAGCATCCAGGCGCGGAGGTCGCCGTCGAGCCAGTCCGCCGGACGCTCGCCGATCCCGATCACGTTCGCGCCGGCCTCCGCGAGACCGCGCACGAATTCGCGCTGGTTCGCCGGGAATGCGGGTTCGATGAAGATGACGTTCACGCCCAGATCCTACCTGCTGGGTCGCAACCCGTCCCCTGCCGCCTGACTAGACTCGCCAGAACGTCCAATGGCGAACGCGGTCTTCGTCGCTCCGTTCCTGCTCCCCGCCACCGTGCGGTTCATCGCCGCTGCCGCGTCGCTGCCCGATGTCCGGCTCGGCCTCATCAGCCAGGATCCGGAGGAGAAGCTTGGCGACGACCTGCGCGCCGCACTCTCGGCACACTACCGGGTGCACGACGGCACCGACGCGCAGCAGATCGCCGACGCCACCAGGGTGATGACACGACACCTCGGCGGCATCGATTGCCTGCTTGGCATGCTCGAGCAGCTGCAGGTCCCGCTCGGCGAGGTCCGTGACGCCCTGGGCATTGCGGGGATGGGTGCCGAGGTGGCCCGCAACTTTCGCGACAAGGCGCGCATGAAGACCGTGTTCGAGGCGCACGGGGTCCCCTGCGCACGGCACCGCCTCGTGCACTCGTCCGGCGAGGCTCGGTCGGCCGCAACTGCGCTGGGCTACCCGCTGGTCGCCAAGCCCCCGGCCGGTGCCGGAGCGCGCTCGACCTTCCGGATCGACGGCGACGGTCAGCTCGAGGCGTGGCTCGCCGCCGACCCGCCCGGCGAGCTGAACCCAGTGCTCCTGGAGCAGATGGTGACCGGCGCCGAGCACAGCTTCGACAGCGTGCTCATCGATGGCGAGCTTGTCTGGCATTCGATCTCTCGCTATCTCCCGACTCCGCTGGAGGTGCTCGAGAACCCGTGGATCCAGTGGGCGGTGCTCCTGCCACGCGACATCGCCGGTGCCGAGTTCGACCCCATCCGCGCGGACGGGCTGCGTGGGCTGCGAGCGCTCGGTCTCCGAACCGGGCTCACGCACATGGAGTGGTTCCGCAGGCCCAACGGCGACATCGCCATCAGCGAGGTCGCCGCCCGTCCACCGGGAGCGCAGTTCACCTCGCTCCTGTCGTATGCCCACGACGTCGACATGTACGCGGCGTGGGCGCGGCTCGAGATCTTCGGTGAGTTCTCGCCGCCCGAACGCCGCTACGCCGTCGGCGCCGCGTACCTGCGTGGTCAGGGAAACGGGCCGGTGGTCGCGATCCACGGCCTCGACACGCTGCAGCGCGAGCTCGGCGACCTGGTCGTCGAGGCGCAGCTACCGCACGAGGGACAGTCGCCGTCGGGGACCTACGAGGGCGAGGGCCACGTGATCCTCCGCCATCCGGAGACCGCAGTCGTGGAGGCCGGCTTGCGGCGCGTCGTCGAGGTCGCCCGCGTTGAGATGAGCGACGCGCCATGACCTCGACGGTGCTGATGATCTCGCCTGGATATCCCGCGGAGATGCCCTTTTTCACGCGAGGGCTCGCTCGAGCCGGGGCGCGCGTCATCGGCGCCGGTGACCAGTCGATGTCCGCGCTCCCGGATATGGCCCGTGACCACCTGGCCGCGTACTGGCAGATCCCGTCGTTCGCCAACGAGGACGCGATCGTCCACGAGGTGGCGCAGCGTGCCGCAGGCGTTCACATCGACCATGTGGCGTCGCTGTGGGAGCCGACGATGGTGCTCGCCGCGCGCATCCGCGAGGCACTCGGGATCCCCGGGATGACTGTGGAGCAGACCCTCCCCTTCCGCGACAAGGAGCGGATGAAGCAGGTGCTCGATGCGGCGGGAATCCGCACGCCGCATCACTACAGATGCACGACGGCGACCGCTGTGCGCGAGGCCGCGCTGCGCATCGGCTACCCGATCATCGTCAAACCGATCGCAGGCGCGGGATCCGCCGACACGTATCGAGTCGACAGCGCTGTCGAGCTGGAGAGCGTGCTGCCAAAGCTCGTGTGGCTGGACGAGGTCAGCGTCGAGGAATTCATCGAGGCGACCGAGTACACGTACGACACCATCTGCGCCGGAGGCGAGGTGCTGTTCGACAACATTGCGTGGTACCGGCCGCGCCCGCTGATCGCGCGCCAACTTGAGTGGATCAGCCCGGTGACCATGGTGCTCCGCGACATCGACGCACCCGAGCTCTCGAGTGGTCGCGCGATGGGCCGCGATGTCCTGCGAGCCCTGGGATTTCGTGACGGGTTCACGCACATGGAGTGGTTCCGCCGCGACAACGGCGAGGTGGTGTTCGGCGAGATCGGAGCGCGTCCTGCCGGTGCGCGGACCGTCGACGTAATGAACTTCGCAAGCGACATCGACCTGTTCCAGCAGTGGGCCGAGGCGCTCATTCACGCCCGGCTGTCCGAGTCGATCGACCGCCGCTACAACGCCGCGTCGATCTTCAAGCGCGCCCAGGGACAGGGCCGGATCACGCACATCGAAGGGCTTGCACCCCTCCTTTCAGACTACGGTGAGTGGGTGTGCGCGATCGACCTGCTCCCCATCGGTGCGCCACGGCGCGATTGGCTGATGACGCTCATCTCCGACGCGATGGTGATCGTCAGGCATCCCGACCTCGGCTCGTGCATCGAGATCGCCGATCGCTTTGCGACCGAGCTGCAGATCTACGCCGGCTGAGACGCCGTCAGTCGCCCGCCGTCACCGCCTGCTTACCCACGGCTTCGAGGACCGCGCCACGCGGCGCCGGCATGTCGGCGTGCAGCTCCGCAATGAGGCTGTCGACGACGTCCGCCAGCGAGCCACCCGCCGCGACGATCTCACGCTGGCGGATGTAGCTCGACCCCCGATCCATGATGTCGATGGCACCGCGCAATTCGTCGGAACAGCCGAGGCGTGCCGCCACCGGGGTCAGATCCTCAACGAGCTCGCGAATCGCCTGACGCAGCGGGACGGTGGTGCCGCCCTCGTCGACGATGATCGATGCGTCGAGACCGTGCCGGGCCGCCCGCCATTTGTTCTCTCGTACCAGCCATGCGCGCGGTGTGGGGAGCGTGTACCCGCGGTCGATCATCGAGTTCGAACTGGTGCACGAGGCACTGACTCAGCGCGGCCATCACGCCCACCTCGCGCAGCGTCGGGATGCCGTCACAGACACGGATCTCGACGGTACCGAAGCCCGGATGCGGGCGGATGTCCCACCACACCTCTCGGATCGTCTTGATGGTGAGCGACGAGATCAACGTGTCCATCAGCTGTTCGAACTGCGGCCAGCCGCTCAACAGCCACGGCGGGCCCGCAGTGGGCAGACCCTCGAACACCTTGGATCGCCATGACGCCATGCCGGTGTCGTGTCCCATCCAGTACGGGCTCGACGCCGACAGGGCGAGGAAATGCGGGATGTATGCGGAGAGCGCGTTGACCATCGCGATCGCCTTCTCCCCGCTGCGCACTCCCACGTGCACGTGGATCCCGAAGATCTGCATCTGCCTCGCCGGCCACTGCATGTCGTTCACCAGCCGCAGGTATCGGGGGTCGGGGCTGATCTCCTGAAGCGCTGGATCGCTGAACGGATGCGTGCCCGAGCAGATGAGCTCGAGGTTGCGGGGCGCAGTGTGCTCGCGGAGCTCGGCCATGGTGGCGGCAAGGTCGGCCTGCACATCGGCCGCGGTCTCACAGATACCCGTGATGATCTCGACAGTCGACTGCAGCAGCTCCTTCTTCGCCTTCGGGTGACCGGCTTCGCCATGCGGCGCACCCATCTCGCCGAGGATCTCGTGGGCGCCGCGCACCAGCTCCCGGGAGTCGCGATCGATCAGCTCGAGCTCCATCTCGACACCGACCGTCGGCCGCGGGCTGGAAACGAATTCGATGTGGGTCACGGGGGATCCACTCTACGCCGCCGCCACACGTTGATCATGCGCCCACGCGCCCAGGAGGCCACGGAAGTGCGCGATGAACTGTTCGTGCTCGTGGGGCGGGAAGGTGTTGCGGACCGTGTCGACGATGATCCTGTCGAAGTCCGGGCTCTCGACCCACGCCACCGAAAGCTCGTCGATGTGCGCCAGGTGACGCTCGCAGAAATCCCGATATCTGTCGACGTCGAGCTGCTTGTCGGCGAGCTTCCGGTATCCGGCGAGCTTTTCGTCGTAGCTGAGGTCGGCGCGATCAGCGATCGCGTAATACTCCTCGGTGTTGAGGTCGACGGTCTGCAGACGGCCGGTGACACAGCAGAACACCACCCACTTCAACAGGCTGCGAATCGCCCACGGGAAGTAGTAGTGGAGGCTCGTCAGCGCGAGGTCGGGCGTCGCGTTCGCATAGTCGATGGGATAGACGTCGTCGCCACGGATCAGCGTCTCGCAGCTGTTGAGCTCCCACCGGAAAAAGGCGTTGACGGTGCGCAGAATCGTCAGGACCTCGTCCCCGGCGCGGGGCGTCAGGAAGTTGTGATCCACCGAATACCGGTCGTGCATCGGCTTCTCTGGATGGAAGTGCAGCACGATGGACTCGGCACCGATGCCGAGGCTGCGGGCGAACGAGTTGTACCCATCCACCGACGCCTGCAGGTGCATGAGCCGCTGCTCTGACTTGTCGTAGGCGCGGTACAGCGTCTCGGCATTCTCGATACGGCTCACGCCGACCCAGGCGCCGCCGTCGAACGGCTTCATGTACAAGGGCATGCCGACCGCGCGAGCCACTGCCTCGAGGTCGAAGTAGCGGATGTAGCGCTGCGCGGTCCCAGCGAAACGGGGATTATCCGGTGGCGTCTTGTTGGGCAGCATCCACGTCTCCGGGACCTTGAGCCCCAGGCGGATCATCGCGCAGTAGGCGGCGTGCTTCTCCATCGCCTGGAACGTGAAGGGGTTGTTGAGCAGATGGACATGGTCCATGAGCACGACCTTCTTCAACCACTCACGGGGCATCGGGTACCACCAGCCCAGCCGGTCGATGACGAGCGAGTGGCGCGGCTTCATGCGCAGGTCGAAGGGCTCGATGCTCACCCGCTCCGTCGAGAAATGATGTGTCTCGCCGCCCTCGCGCACGGCGAGATCGGCCAGCCCCAGCAACGCCTCGAACGCCGCCGGCCAGTCCTCCTCCACCCCGAGCAACATGCCGATGAGATGCGATCTGGGCATCGTGGATGGGAGTATTGCAGGCCCTGCGGCGGCCGGTCAGGTCCTCGCGGGCCGGCTTGTCCGCTGGCGCGATGGGGTCGCCGATTCGGGGGCGCGTTGCTCGAGCGTCGCCTCGATTCGCAAGGTGCGCTCGAACGCCGCCCAGACCGCGTCGCTCACCACGGTCCGCAGACCGCCGCGCTCGAGTTGATAGAGGGCTTCCGCCGACGTTCCGCCGGGCGAGGTCACCATGTCGCGCAGCTCGGCAACGTGCTTGCCGCTCTGGAGCGCGAATTCCGCGCTCCCCTGCATGGTGTCAAGCACGAGTTCCCGGGCGACGTGGCGAGGAAACCCGAGGTGGACTGCGGCGTCGGTCAGCGCCTCGATGAACAGGAAGATGTAGGTGGGCCCGGTGCCGCTCACCGCCGTTGCCATGGCCACCTGGCGCTCGTCGTGCACCTCGAACTCGCGCCCGAGCGCTGTGAGCATGGCCCGCGTCCGAGCCTTTCCCACCTCGTCGACGCTCCCGGTTGCGTACCACACGGTGACGCCACGCCCGATCTGCGCCGGGGTGTTGGGCATGGAGCGCACGACAGCGGGGTGGTCGAGGCCCTCGCCCAGGGCTGTGGTTGTCGCTCCCGCGATGATGCTGATGACGAGCTGCGCCGGCTGCAGGGCGCCCCGCAGCTCGGCCATGACCCCGCCGAGCATCTGCGGCTTGACCCCGAGCAGTACGACATCGGTGTCCTTGGTTGCCTCGAGGTTCTCCGCCGCGACGTTGACGTGGTACGTGGCCGCAAGCGCTTCGCGGCGCGGCGCGCGCGGATGCGTGCAGATGACATTGCGCGCCGCAACCAGGTCACGTTCGAGCAGACCTGCCAGCATCGCCTCGGCCATCACGCCGGTGCCGACGATCCCAAGCCGTATGCCCTGGAGGCTCTCCGCACTCATGTGACGGCACACCATACCGCCAACGATTCACCGGCGGGTTCCGCGCAGCATGCCATGATCGATGCAGGATGAGTCAGCTCCCCCCGCCGCCCGACGACCGCCCACCGGTCTACCAGTGGCTGCCGGACAGCTCGGTCACCACCTCCAACGACAGCGCGTCATGGTTGCCCCCATCCGCTCCCGCCCGGCCGGTGCCCCCGCAGCAGCACAGTCCCACCGCACCGCGCGACCAGCGGCGGCGCCGCGAGGGCATCGCCGGCGGCATCGTCGCCGGCCTGATCGCCTTCCTGAAGTACGGGCTCTTTCTTGTCAAGTTCGGCACTTTCGGTCCGACCCTCATCACCATGCTCATCGCGGTCTGGTTCTACACGCTCTTCTTCGGGCCGGCATTCGCGGTCGGCATTGTCGTGTTGATCCTGATCCACGAGCTCGGGCATTTCATCGTCGCCAGGTGGATGGGGCTGCCAGCCCGCCTGCCCATCTTCATCGGCCCGCTCGGTGCGGTGACCAGTCTCCGCCGCTCGCCGGGTGACGCCGGCAAGTCGGGCGTCATCGCGGTCGCCGGCCCGGCACTCGGCACGGTTGCCGCTCTCCTCTGCTTCCTGCTCGCCGGCGCGGCAGCCCCCGGATACTTTCGCTACCTGCTGCTCGCGCTCGCGTACTTCGGATGCTTCCTGAACCTCATCAACCTGATCCCCGTCGGCTTCCTCGACGGTGCCAAGGTCGCCGACGCGATCCCGAAATGGATGAATGTGATCGGGCTGCTGGTGGTCGCCGGAGTTGTGCTGTTGTTCGGCAATCCGATCGGGCTGATCTTTCTCGTTCTCGGCATCTTCCACACCATCGGCAGGTTCCGGAGGAGCAACCAGACAGCAGTTTCTGCCCAGGATGCCGCCTCACGCCGCCTCGGTCTCGGCGCCGTCTACGTCGGCATCCTGCTGGTGGCAGCGGCCGGCATGTCGATCGCCAACACGACGATCGTGAACAGCAACTCAGTTCCCGGCGTCAACCAGAACACCGGTAGCACCGTTCTCTAAGGCGATGGCGTCGCCTTCGCGGGTGCCTCGCAGCGCGGAAACGGGAACGCCAGGGAGTTGTAGAGAGCGGAGTACACATCGAGCTGACTGCTGTCCTGGTAGTTGAAGCCGATCAGCATCGCGTGGGTCGGGTCGATCGCGAGGCGTATCTCGGCGTAGAGCGGTTGGCGCGGCACCGGGATCGGCGCGGGCGTCGGGCCTGAGTACGAGGCGGTCTTCGCGTAGTAGGCGAGCGTGCCCGTATAGCCGCACACCACCTGCGGAGCTGAGCTCGTGGAGGTGTACCCCAGCAGACCCGGCGCACCGAAGGTCTTGAGACTGGTCCCGGTGTTGAGCACCACGCTGTCGGTGGTCCCCGACTGCGGTACGAAGAGCGCTCCAATCGTCTCCACCTGGAATCCCCACGACTGCGGGTAGAGCGCCGACACGCCGTCCGCCTGTGAGTACAGGCTGAAGGTGCCGGTCGCGGTGAGCGTCGGATCGGCGACGACCCAGCCGGCAAGCGTCCGGCCCTGGACCCGGAACCATCCCCCGCCGCCGCTCTGATACTCGAGGACGGTGAACGTCCTTCCCTGCGAAAAGCCTCCGACGACGTTCGTGGAGGTCAGCACCGGTGCTGAGTGGACCCGAAGGCCGAGGGGGCTGAGGACGGTACGAGTGGTTCCGACGATTTGCGCAGTTGGGCTCGGCGTTGGGACCGGCGCGACGGTGGGCCTGGCCGATGGGGTCCGCGTCGGGGTCGGCGGAACCCCTGCGCAGGCAGCAAGCAGGCCCGTGGCACTCGCCGCCAGCATCGCTGCGGCCATCGCGGAGAAGCCGCGTCGGGTCAGGCGGCGAGCACGTGCAGGCATCCCGCCACCGAAGCGGCGATTGCTCGAAGGTCATAGCCGCCCTCGAGAAGCCATATGGATCGTCCCTCGCAGTGCTTGTCGGCGAGGGTCCGCACGCGGTCCGCGATCGCCGCGTACGTCTCGTCCTCGAGGCGGAGCTCGGCAAGCGGGTCATCGCGGTGCGCGTCGAAGCCCGCGCTGACGACGACGAGCTCCGGCTCGAACGCCGTCACCTCGGGAAGCACCACGCTGTCAAACAACTCGAGCCAGCGAGTACCGGTGGTCCCAGGGGGTACCGGCACGTTCACTGTCGTCCCCGAGGCGCCCGGATCGCCGCGGTCCGATGCGTGTCCGGTGCCCGGGTACCACGGAAACTGATGAAGCGACGCATAGAGCACCGAGGGGTCGGCGTAGAAGATGTCCTGACTGCCGTTGCCGTGGTGCACGTCGATGTCCACGATCGCCACCCGCGCCGCACCCGCGTTCTGAGCCGAGCGCACCGCGATCGCGGCGTTGTTGAAGAGGCAGAACCCCATGGGGCTATCGGGGGTCGCGTGGTGTCCAGGTGGCCGGACCACGGCGAAGGCCGATCGCGTGTCGCCCTGCATCACCGCTTCGGCCGCGCGGGACGCGCACGCCGCCGCGTTGAGCGCAACCACGTACGAATCCTCGGTGCAATACGTGTCGGGATCGAACCACCCACCTCCCTTCACCGCCAGTCCCTCGACGCGGCGCACCTCGTCTTCGGTGTGGACCATGCGGGGCAGCGTGCGACGCCCCGTCGGAGCATCAAGCCAGGGCAGCGCAGCGAGGCCGTCATCAGCGGCGATGCCCTCGAGGATCGCAACCACTCGGTCAGGTCGTTCGGGGTGCCCGGGGCTTGCGTGCGCGGACTGGTCGTCGTTGCGGATGAGCGCGAGCGGGACGGTCACAGGTGTGCAACTTCGGCGCGGACGTGCTCGATACGCTCGCGGAACTCCCGCGCGGCGCCGGCAGCGCCGTGCGGCGCTGTCGCGATGCCTCGGCTCACCGAGATGATCGCGCCGCGTCCGCGCGCGTCCAGGCCGGCGCTGACCGAGTCCTCGAGTGCGCCACCCTGGGCTCCGACCCCGGGGAGCAGCAGGGGGGCGTCGGGCGCAGCCCTCCGGATGTCGGCAACCGCCTCGGGTCTGGTGGCACCAACCACGAAGCCGACGGCACCGCCCGGGTCCCATCCGAGCCCGAGCTCAACGATGCGGGCGCTCACCGGGATACCCGACGCAAGCCGTTCGTCGAGCAGGTCGACGGCACCGGGGTTGCTGCTCCGAGCGACCAGGAGCGCGCCCCGATTCTCCCGCTCCAGGAACGGCATCACCGAGTCGCTGCCCAGCAGCGGATTGACGGTGACGCAGTCGGCGCCGAGCACGTCGAAGAGCGCTCGTGCGTATGCCAGCGCGGTGCTGCCCACGTCACCGCGCTTGGCGTCGAGGATCAGGATGCGATCGCTTGGAATCCGAGCGCGCAGGCGCTCGAGAATCGCGTATCCAGCAGACCCAAGCTGCTCGAAGAAGGCCAGGTTCGGCTTGAAGGCGCAGACGTGTTCGATGGTCTCGTCGATGATCTCCAGGCAGCGCCACTCCGCTTGCGAGGCACTCGCGAACCCGTCGGGATCGAGGCCGCAGCACAGCAGCGAACCGGATGCGTCGACGCACGCGTCCAGGCGTGCGGCGAACGTCACGGCGCTACCAGACCTCCCTCGACGTGCTCGGCTGGATCGCTCCCTGGTCGACGCGCGGTGAGTACGGCATCTCGATTCGATCCTTGTACTTCGAAGCGCACTTCGGACAGACGCGGGCCATCCTGCCATCGAGGATCACCGCGGCGAGACGGAAGATCGGTGTCTCCTCTCCGTCGCAGTCGCAACGAGCTGTCACCGCCATCAGTGCTGCGATATTGCCACGGAACCCCGCCTAACCGGCAGCCGGAACAGGTACCGGACTCGCAGGCCGCGGGGGCGGCACCCGCCGTGAGAGGCGGGCGCGCTCGCTGATGTGACGCACCATCTCGACCGCCTCGTGCTCGTCACGGCAGCGTGCGGAGGCCTGCCAGCGGCGGCCCGCCGTATCGACGTCGACGGTCGCGACATGAAAGGTTCGTTGCAGCGGCCCCGATTTGAGGCGCACGCTCTGCACCTTGACAAGCGGAACGATGATCGTTGACATCTGCACGCGTCCCGTCCGCGCATACACGTAGCGCTGCCCGAACCACGCGGCAAGGAAGTGGAACGAGAGCGGCGCCTTGAGGCGTGCTCGCGACGGCGGACCCGCGTCCGGCGGAGGATTCGGGTGGGCATCGGGCATGACCCGCGCGAGCAGCCACAGCGCCTGGTCGCGCGACGCCACCGGGATGAGCGTTCTCGCCACCTGCTGAGCGTCACGATCCGCTTCACGCGAGACGCTCTGCCGAGCGACGTCGACCTCGAGGCGCGCCCATCCGAACGCACGCCAGAAGAACGGCTCAACGACGCGGACCGCTTGAATGCGTCCGTACGGGATCGTCTCGTGGCGGCGCTGGAGCAGGCCGCGATCGAGCCGGACACCGTCGCCGGCCTCGCTGATCGCGAAATCGAAGTCCTCGTTGAAAGCGCGGGCCACGCCGAGCCCGCTGACAACGAGCACGGTGACTGCGCTGCCGAGCGCGCCCGCGCCGACGACCGGAGCTGCGGCTATTGCCGCCACGGCGGCGACAGCGATGAGGATCGGCCCGAGGACCTGCGAACGCATCAGGAGTGCGGGGAGCAGCAGCCCGTTCTGGACGTGCATGAGCGGCATCGCGGCAGGCTCGGGGGTCCCCACCTCGAGGCCGTGGGCAAGCGCGAGCAGTCGCGCGCGCACGACCGGTGCCTGGGCGGCAGTCAGATACGCGAGCCTGCCGTGCTCGGCACCACGGCCCGCGGAGACGACACGGACCTCGGCCAGGCCGAGGAATCGCCCCGAGAGCGGCGAGATGACGTCCACGGCCTGGATCCGCGCGAGCGGGATGCGGAGAGACTGGCGCCGGATGAATCCCGTCTCGATCTGGAGGTTGCCTTCGGCGATCCTCCATCGGGTCACCAGCCAGGAGATGAACCCGCCGATGCCGCCAAGGACCAGCAGCCCGAGATAGATAATGAGTGAGATCGGGAGCCCCCCTTCACGGTGCAACCCGGGCTGCTCGGCGATCGATGGGACGGCGATGACGAGCACGCCGATCAGCACCCTGCCGAAGCGGACGATCGGCGAGAGCGGGTGCAGCCGGCGCCAGGTCTCGCCGACCTCGAGCGGCGCCGGAGCGGGGATCGGAGCCGGCGGTTCGCTCATAGGCCGGTGGCCTTGGCCTCCCCCACCAACGCAAGCCGGTCGCGCAGCGCATCGGCGTCGGCGCGAACCAGGCCGGGTATGCGCGCGTCGGTCGCGGCCGCCGCGGTGTGGAGTTGGACCGTCGCCAGGCCGAACGCTCGATCGATCGGGCCGGCGGTGACATCGATGAACTGCATTCGCCCGTAGGGCACCACCGATACGTGGCGGAACATCAGCCCCCGTGTGACGATCAGGTCGTCCTCGCGCTCGGCATAGCCCCACGACCTATACCGACCGCGCTCGACGAGCCAGGCAACCACCGCGATGAGCGCGACGACCGCCGGGAGCAGGTCGGCTGCGCTCACGTGGACGACCAGCGCGACCACCAGCGCGACGATGAACACAGGGCCCCAGAAGAGGGCGAGCTCCGTCTGCCGCGCAAGCCAGAATCGAGGCGACAGCCGCTTCAATTCGCCCGCGCCGATGATCTGCCCGGTCACGGCTGTACTCATGTGTCATTCACGATAGACTGAAGACAGGAGAACAGAGATGGCCTCAATCAAAGAGCGGCTCGCAGCCCTCTTCAGACGTCTCGAGGATCGCCTCGGGATCGATCGCGAAGGCCGCAGCGTCTGGGTCTGGCTCCTTCCACCCTGCATCGGCATTGTCAGCGCTGTGCTGGTGGCGTTCATGCCGGGGATTCCGAGCGACGTCGGGTGGGTCTACCGGCTGCCGTTCGCGTTCTTCGCGCTGCTGACGATGACCGCGATCGCGTCGATCTACCTGATCACCTTCGACAACGACCACAACCAGCAGGCGGCTGTTGACGACGACCCGGGGCACAGGGACGACGGGCCCGGACCACCGCGTGTCCCATCGGGGTCTCCGCCACCGCACTGGCTCACCGCGCTCAACCAGGAGAAGGTGCGGGACGAAGCCGACCACGCGGACGAGAGCGACCCGCGGAAGCGCGTCCCCGCCGGAGCCTCGCGCTAGCTCGTCGCGTCGCTGATGGGGAGCACGATCGCCGACGGGTGATCGGGGTCATGCCGGACCTGCTGATCCGCGACGTGCATGGTCACCGCCGTGGCGAGCGGTTCTCCGCCGCCGAGGTTGCGAGCGAACCGTGGGTGCGCGCCGCTGGACACCTGCACCCGAATGCGGTGATCTCGGCGAAAGACGTGGGCGGCGGGCCAGAGCTGCACCTCGACCGTCGCCACCCCATCTCCCCCACGCCGCCAGGCGGTCGGCGTCATGCGCTGCAGCCCGTCGCAGATGTTGCGGGATTTTCCCGAGGGCTCGACATCGCAGAGCCTCACGAAGAAATCCGTGTGCTCCAGCGAGGACTGCACGCGCAGATCGGCGGTGACCGGACCGATCACCGTCAGGTCGCGGACCAGCGCGGCGCTTGTGTAGACAAGGACGTCGCTCCGCCGCTCGAGGTGTCGGTTGTCGCGGGGCCCTCCCGACCTGGCGAGGAGGCTGCCGCCCACCGAGGGCGTCGGGTCCGCAGGGTCATACCGGTACCGGTCCGGAGCTGACATCTCCGGGGTGCGCGTGTGCAGCCCACCTCCCGGCTGAAGATGCCAGCGGACCTTCCGCGATGGAGGTGGCCACTCGTCGGCATCGAGCCATCTGCGGGCACCGCCGACGAAGAGGCGGACCCGCGAGCGGCGTGGGCCGCCCGGACGATCGAGGAGGTGCCTGCCGAACCAGTCGAGCGTATCGCGCAGGCTCTCGCCGGCGAGACCGGGGTCGGTGTGTTTCCACGGGCCGATGGTCAGCCGGACGTCGCGCCCGGCCGCCTGGAGGAACTGGTGGTCGGCGAGCTGCGCAGGCAGGAACATGTCGTACCAGCCCGTCACCATCGCCACCGGCACGCCGAGCGACTGGAGATGGCGGTCGAACTCAACGGGGGCCCAGAACGCGTCGTCGTCCATTCGCGTGAGCCAGTCCTGGTAGAAGGGGACGCGAGCGCCGGTCGCGGCGACGTCGGCATCGCGAAGCGGCAGCGTCGCGAAGGTGCGGGGCAGCCCGCGCCGTGCGGCGAGTTGGTCGCGAAGGCCGCGGCGTCCTTCATGACGCTGCCCTGCGAGCAGCAGCAGCCACGACATCGTGCTGTCGAGCGAGAACGTCCCGCCGGGGTAGGTGAACGCGCGCACCCGCGCCGACGAGATCGGCGCGGCCATCGCTCGCAACGACGAGGGCGGGTCGGTGGCGATCGCCCACTGTGCGATCCCGAGGTAGCTCGGACCGAAGGTCGCGACCTTCCCGGAGAACCACGGCTGCTGTTCCAACCATGCGAAGGTGGCGAGCCCATCCTCCACCTCGTGCCGGTAGGCGTTGAAATCGCCACCCGACCCGCCGGTCCCCCGGCAGCTCTGGAGCACGACCTGATAACCGCGTTCGGCGA
This sequence comes from Candidatus Dormiibacterota bacterium, assembly GCA_963756075.1. Taxonomy (GTDB): domain Bacteria; phylum Chloroflexota; class Dormibacteria; order Aeolococcales; family Aeolococcaceae; genus Palsa-851. The sequence goes on from CAVWMH010000010.1 coordinate 143,511, forward strand.
ACACGCGCGCCCCGAGAGCCCAGATCCCGGTGCGTCCATACGGGCTGCGCATCACGATGACGGGCTGGACCGCGTCTCCCCGAGACCAGTACCGATCGCCGCGCAGCGTCACCCCGTCCGGCATGACGATTTCGATGTCACGTCGAACCGCGACATCGCGCGTCTGCGCCGGCTCGATGCGGGCCAGGAACTCGACCGCACGGCTGGCGAGGCTCATCGCGGCGACGCTACGCCGCGGCGCTCAATCGCGGCTGGAGACGATCTCAAGTCCCGCATCAACGGCGTTGGTGAACTGGTCGCTGACCACCATGACGTTGCGGCCGAAACGAGCCAGCAGTGACCCGGCCACGGCGGCGCGATACCCCGCGGCGCAGTGCACCCAGACCCTACCGGCTGGCACGTCGTCGAAACGGTCGGGCAGCTCGTGGAGCGGAATGTGGATCGCGGACTGCAGATGGCCGTCGCGCCAATCGGTGCCGAGACGCACGTCGACGACGACCTCCCCGGGGACGCCGGCGAACGGCCTCAGGTCGAGGAATCCGACCACCGGGTAGGACCCCGTGGGCAGGCCGGCCCACGGGTCTTCCCTGCTCTCCCCGTCGCTGACGCCGCAGGCCGCGATGCTCTCGATGCCGATTCGCGCCAGTGCGCGCCGCGCGGCCGCGACCTCCTTGACGGACGGCCCGATCAGGCTCAGCGGGCTCCCCCAGGGGAGCAGCCAACCGAGATAGGTCGTCAGCGGGTCGGAGAGCTCAAACGCGAGGGTGCCGGTGAGGTGGCGGGCAGCAAACGCACGACGCTCGCGCAGGTCGACCACCCACTCACCGGCGCGCGCCCGCTCAGCGAGCGCTGCGGCGTCGCTCAGCGGTGGCAGTTCAAGGTCGGCCTCTCCCGCTCCCTCGCGATTCCTCGGCGCGATGTACGAGTAATACCGCGGGAAGGCGTCCATGCCTGACACCAGTCGGGTCACGAACGCGTCCTCGTTCATGAGCAGCGCTGGATTCTCGGCGCGTTGATGACGCGCGTCTCCGGTATCCGGCGCTCCGACCGGGAAGCCGGCGGAGCAGAGGCTGCCGAATCCGTGGGTGGGGAGGATCGCCGCGTCATCGGGAAGCTCGTCGGACAGCCGCCGCGCTGACCTGTGCTGCAGGTGGCTGAGGCGATCGGTGACCCAGGGACCGGACAGGTCGGTGCGCCCGACCGAGCCGAGCAGCATCGATCCGCCGGTGAACGCGGCCACGGCCCGGCCGTCCTCCTCGAGCACGTAAGCCATGTGGGTCGCCGTGTGACCGGGCGTGTGGCGGGCAACCAGCGTCAGGTCACCAAGCTGGATGCGCTCACCGTCGGCGATCGGACGGCGTGCGTAGCCGACGGACTCCCCCGCCGGGATGACCAGGGTGGCGCCGGTGACCCTGCAGAGCTCCGGCCCGCCGGAGACGTAATCGTTGTGGATGTGCGTCTCGAGCACGTGGCTGAGGCGTGCACCACGCTCGGAGAGCATGGTGAGAACGCGGTCGATGTCGCGCTGCGGGTCAACGACCAGCGCGTCCCCACCGGCGAAGATCGCGTAGCTCCGATCGCCCAGCTCTGGGGTCTCGATGGTTGCGATAACCGGAGGCACCCATGAACGATCCCACATGCACGAGCAATTCGGCTGAGTTGACCGTTCTCCGCAGGTTCTGCCAGTGTTGGCCGAAGCCCATGCGCCAGCTCACCAGCCTCGATGCGCAGTTCCTTGCCCTTGAGACCCCTCGAATCTTCGGGCATGTGACGGGCGTCCTCGTGCTCGACCCCTCGACGGCTCCTGGAGGAACGCTCACGCTGACCAACCTCCAGGACCTGATCATGGAGCGACTCCCGCTGATCCCGATCTTCAAGTGGCGTCTCGCTGAGGTCCCGTTCGGCCTCGATTTCGCCTACTGGGTCGACGACCCGGACTTCGACATCGATTTCCACGTCCGTGAGCTCGCGCTGGTGCCACCGGGTTCCACCGCGCAGCTCGAGGAGCAGGTCGCGCGCATCTTCTCGCGGCCCCTGGACCGCAGCCGTCCTCTCTGGGAGATCTATCTCATTCACGGTCTGGAGAACGGCCGGGTCGCGCTCATGACCAAGGTGCATCACGCGGTGATCGACGGCCTTTCCGGAGCGGAGATCCTTGGATCGCTCCTCGACCTCACCCCCGAGGGGCGCACCGCCCCCGACCCGGTCTTCCCCGGTTTGCACCACATGCCGTCACAGCTGGAGATGCTGGCGCGAGGGCTGATCGGCGTCCCGCAGTACCCACTGCGCCTGCTCCGCTCGCTGCCTGCGGCCCTGCCCCATTTTGAAGAGGTCGGAATCTTCAGCATCCTCCCCGGAGCTGCTCTCGTCGGGGCTGCCGGACGGCGGCTGCAGGCGACACTGTCCAGGACTCCGCTCGTCAGCGGCCGCAAGCTCTCGACTCCCCCGCACACCTCCTTCAACGGCAGGATCTCCGCACACCGGCGCATCGTCTTCGGCACGCTCCCTCTAGATGCTGTCAAAGATGTCAAGAACATGCACGGAGTCACCGTCAACGACGTCGTGGTCTCGATATGTGCCGGCGCCGTGCGCCGCTGGTTGTCGAAACACCACGAACTGGGCAGCGTCCCGCTGATCGCGCAGATTCCCGTGTCGGTGCGCAGCCCGGAGGAGCAAGGGACCTTCGGCAACCGCATCCTCCTCATGGGCGTGGAGCTCCACACCGAGATCGCCGACCCCGTCGATCGGCTGCGCGCCACCCACGCATCACTGGCGGAGATGAAGGAGCGAGACCAAGCGCTCCCCGCGTCGCTGCTGCAGGACGCGAACAACTTCATCCCGCCGGCCCTCTTCACCCGGGCCGCACAGCTCACCTTTGCGTGGACCAGCAATCCCCGCCTGCGACCGTCCTGGAATCTGGTCGTCTCGAATGTGCCGGGGCCGCAGATCCCGCTCTACTGCGCAGGGGCGCTGCTCGAGGCGATCTACCCCGTCTCGGTGATCATGGACGGCCTGGCCTTGAACATCACGGTCATGAGCTACAACGGCAGCCTCGACATCGGGATCGTCGCCGATCGTGACGCCATGCCCGACCTGGGCGCGATGACTCGATGGCTCGCAGATGAGCTCGAAGCGCTCGGGGCACCGGTGTTTCCCGAGCGCCCGCCGCACCTGGCGGTCCGTCCCCGCCGGAGGCGGGCGCGCACGCCGGTCCAGACTCGTCCTGCGTAGTCCCACCTGACGACCGCCTTCGTCTGGATCCAGCACCACGGGGCCGTCCGCGCGCTCCTTGGCGACCAGCCAGCCCTCCGCGACGCCTGGAGCGGCCCGCTCTGCCGCGATCAAAGCCGCGCAACTAACCCGGCTCTATCATGGGTCGCATGGCTGAAGAACAGATCGCATGGACCGCCGTCAAGACGGGTGAGGCAGTCGTGACCAGCGACGGCACCAATATCGGCAAGGTTGTGGAAGTTGCCGCCCTCGCCAACGAGGACATCTTCCACGGCATCGTCTTCGAGCACGCCCATCGCCACAAGCACTACCTCGCTCCTGCCGCCGACATCGAGCGCATCACCACCGAGGCGGTGCATCTCTCGGTCGACGGCGCGAAGTCAGACGAGTACGAGGAGTTCGAGCAGCTCCACGTCTCCCGCCTCGGCTTGAGCGGGATCTTCCGCTGGAAGCACTTCGGCTGGAAGGACTCGAACGAGTAGGAGCTGTGTCGGACGCGTGACGGGGGACTGAGCCGGGGGCGGCTACCATGGCGCCGATGCTCCAGTCGAGCCCCGGAGCCCGGCGTTGAAGCGGATCCTCATCACCGGGGCGGGCGGTTCGCCCGCAACGAACTTCGTGCGGTCGTTGCGCCTCGCGCCAGAACCATTCGATCTGGTCGGCACCGATGCCGACGAGTTCCTGCTCATGCGTGCCGAAACAGACAGCCGGCACCTGGTGCCACCCGCAAGCGATCCCGCGTACCTCGATGTGCTCAACGACATCATTGACGACGAACGCGTCGACCTGATTCATGCGCAGAACGATGCGGAGGTGCGCTTTCTTTCGGATCATCGCGACGAGGTGCATGCGCGAACCTTCCTGCCGTCACGCGAAACAGTCCGCATCTGCCAGGACAAGTTCCTCTCCTACGAGCGCTGGCACGCGGCGGGTGTCGTCGTTCCCGAGACCGTCATCGTGCGCTCCGAGAAGGATTTGCAACGACGCGTTCTCGTCCTTCGGCGGCCGGATGTGGTTGCGTGACGCGACCGGCGCGGGTGGTCGCGGCGCGCTCCCGGTCCACGACCTCGACACAGCCCGATCGTGGCTCGACCTCCGTCAAGGCTGGGGCCGGTACACCGCCTCGGAGCTGCTCGAGCCCCAGACGATCACCTGGATGTCGATCTGGCATCAGGGTGAGCTCGTGCTCGCCCAGGGCCGCAAACGCCTCTACTGGGAGCTGTCGAAGGTGTCGCAGTCGGGGGTCACCGGCGCGACCGGGGCAGCCATCACCGTCGCCGACCCGCAGGTCGACAAGATTGCGATGGCGGCGGTGCTCGCGATCGATCCCGAACCCGACGCGCTATTCGGTGTTGATCTCACCTACGACCGCAACGGAATACCCAATCCCACCGAGATCAACATCGGACGCTTCTTCACCACCCATCTGTTCTTCACCGAACTCGGGGTCAACATGCCGTACGTGTTCGTGAAGCTCGCCTGCGGTGAGCCTCTGCCGGACTTTCCGCAGAAGCTCAATCCCGCCGCCCAGGGTATGGTGTGGATCCGAGGGATGGACTTCGAGCCGGTGCTCGTACCGATGTCCGATATCGAGGCGCAGCGCGCTGCGCTCGAGCGGCGGAGAAAGAAGCTGCGCGTATGAGGGTGCTCCTCACCGGCGCCACCGGGTTCCTCGGCCGCCGGGTCGCCGAGCTGCTGGTCGTGGGCGGCCATGACGTGGTTGCGATCGGTCGATCAGCGCTGGACCGATCCGCCCCGCATGTGCCTCGCTTCATCAAGGTCGACCTCGTCGACGCCGGCGACGTTCGTCGCGCCGCCGAGGACGCGGGCGAGGTCGATTCGATCATTCACCTTGCCGCGATGGTCCCGAAGAACGCCGCGCAGGATGAGGCGGCTACGGCGTTTGCGGTCAACGTGATGGGAACCGTGCACCTCTTCGGCGCGTTTGGCCGTGCGGGCCAGGCGAACATCGTGGCGAGCACGGCCGAGGTGTACGGGCTGCCCGAGGGCCACAAGCCGCTTCGCGAGGACGCCGAACTGCGGCCACGGAGCTGGTACGGCGCGAGCAAGGTCGCGACGGAGATCTTCTGCCGGACGCTCGAGCATCGCGACAACATGCAGATCGCGATCCTGCGCTTCACCGTGCTCTACGGCAGCGGGGACACCATCCAGCGAGCCATCCCGAACTTCGTCCGCGCTGCGGTGCTCGGTGAGTTCGATCCGCATCTTCGGCGGCGAGGAGTTGCGCGATTACCTGCATGTCGGTGACGCCGCGCGGGCGGTCATCGCGGCGTGGGAACGCCGGCTCTCGGGCACGTACAACGTCGGCTCCGGCACGGGGGTCACCGTCCGCGACGCGGCTGACGCGGTGCTCCGCCTCGCGGGCGGAGGCTCGGCTCTCGAGCAGCACCCTCGAGAGAAACCCGCTGCTGATATCGTGCTCGACGTCACGCGGTTCCGCCGGGCGACCGGATTCTCTCCGGCTCGCGTTTTTCCAGACGGGTTGGAGGAGCAGATTGCCAGGGCAGCGGCCGCCGACGCTCGTCTTTGACCTCGACGGAACCCTGCTCGACGTGTCGGCGCGACACCATCACGTCTACAGCGCGGTCTGCGAATCGCTCGGCGGTCAGCCGCTCGCTCGCGCCGCCTATTGGCAGCTGAAGCGCCACGGCACCGGATGGCAGGAGATCCTCGGTCAGAGCGGTCTCGACGAATCGCACGTCGCGAGCTTCGAGGCAGCCTTTGTCGAACGCATCGAGCTCCCCGACAACCTCGGTTTCGACGTCCTGTTCCCGGAGACGATCCCAGTGCTGACACGGCTGATCACGACCTTTCGCTGTACGCTCGTGTCGCTGCGCTCTTCGGCAACAGCGTTGCGTGCGCAGCTCGCGGTCTTTGCCCTCACACCGTTTTTCGAGGCGATCGAAACCGCACCGCCTGGGAGTGACCCGGCGTTTCAGAAAGCGCGGCTGATCCGCAAGACGGTGCCCGCCGACGACCCTGCCGTCGTCATCGGCGATACCGAGGCCGACGTGGCTGCCGCAAACGCCCTCGGCTACGTCTCCATCGCGGTGAGCTCGGGTATACGCGACAAGGACATCCTCGCACGCGACAATCCCAGCTATCTGATCAAGGACATCGGCGGCGTCGAGGACGCGCTGCGGCGGGCGCGACTGCTCTGACATGACCGCCAGGGGCAACGGCGAGACCGCGTTCGGGGTGCTCATGCACCGGCAGCTCAAGCTCGTCCATCAGATGCTGCGCAGTGACCTTGCGGTGTGCCGGGACCTGGCCGGCGAGATCGCCGCGGGCGCGGAGGCGGCGGAGATCTCCGAGCAGATCGCAGCGCTGCGGACGCGAAGCCCTCTCTGGACGTTGCAGGTCAACTGCCTGTACCACTGCAGGGTCGTGCACGCGCACCATGGGCTTGAGGACGCGGACATGTTTCCCGCCCTCCGCCGTTCGAACCCGGGGCTGTCCGCGGTGGTCGACAAGCTCGAGGCCGATCATCGGGCAATCTCCAGACTCCTCGACGACGTCGAGGAGTCAGCCGGTGAGCTCGACAACACGACGGCCGACCCCGCTCGCCAACGCCTCGTGATCGCGTTAGGGCGACTCGAGGAAGACCTCCTCGCTCATCTCGCCTTCGAGGAGGAGTTGATCGCCGAGACGATGCGCAGCTGGGAACAGTGGCCGTGACGGCTCCTCGCTGAGGCCGGCAAGGTGAGGTGGACTGCGAGGGCGATGTGACCGGACCGTCATCGGCCGGCGTGCCCTGGCACCTACCATCCAGGCATGGCGGACCCATGCCGCGCGCTCGGCGCGCTCTACCTGCGCGCGACGGAATGCGTCGCTCGCGCGGCCAGAAGCAACGATGACGGCCAGGGCATGGTCGAATACGCCCTCATCCTCGTGTTGATCGCCATCGTCGTGATCGTGGTCCTGCAAGTTGTGGGCAAGCAGGTGAACAACGTGTTCTCGAACGTCAGCAACGGACTGTCCCACTAGCGGCACCTCGGCGGGAGTGGCGTCGTCCCAACGGGCGGCTCCGCGCAGGCTCTCACGATATATCGCGCCAAACGCCGGATCGATCACTCTGAGTAGGCTGAACGCTGTCGTTTTGCGTTCGTGGAAAGGAGCCTTGCATGACCGTCGAAAGCAGCGCCAGCGCGACCTGGGGAGGCAACCTCGTCAGTGGGAAGGGCACCGTTCGCCCGGCAAGCGGCGCGTTCCCGGAGCTCGCGATCACCTGGAATCAGCGGGCTGAATCGCGTGCCAGTGGTACGAGCCCGGAGGAGCTGATCGCCGCGGCCCATGCGAGCTGCCTGTCGATGGCGCTCGCCAACGGATTGGCCGGCGCCGGTCACCCCCCTGAAAGGCTCGACACCACCGCGAAGGTCACGTTCGCCGTCCCCGAGGGCATCACCGCCATACATCTCATCGTCAAGGGGAAGGTCCCGGGTATGAATGGGACCGTGTTCACCGCAGCCGTCGAGGATGCCAAGGCGAACTGCCCGGTGTCGAAGGCGCTTGCAGCGGTGCCGATCACCGCCGAAGCGACGCTGGAGCTGTAGCGCCGGCCGGCGAGCTGAGCCCGGTGAGGTCGCTATCGCGGCCAGTCGAGGTCGACCACCAGGGGCGCGTGGTCTGACGGCAGCGTCCCCTTACGCGCGTCGCGATCGATGTAGGCATCGGTGATGGCCGGCGTGACGGCGTGATCCATGAGGACGAGGTCGATGCGCATGCCGAGACCCTTGTGGAAGTTGCCGGCGCGGTAGTCCCAGTACGTGAACGGGCGCCCCTTGATCGCACGGGGGCGGATGTCGTCGAGCCCGAGGCTGACCAGCGCCGCGAGCGCTTCGCGCTCCGGTGCGCTGACATGGGTCGACCCGATGAACGCGGCGGGATCCCAGACGTCCTCGTCACTCGGCGCGATGTTGAAGTCACCGCACACGACCAGCGGTGGAGACGTCGCATGCGCCGCGAGCAGCGCGAGACGCAAAGCCCCGAGCCAGTTCAGCTTGTACGGGTAATGGTCACTGTCGAGCGCACGCCCATTGGGCACGTAGACCGACCAGACCCGCAGTCCTCCGCAGGTCGCGCTCATCGCTCGCGCCTCGGCTGCGGGAAAGCCGGGCTCACCGTCGAAGCCGCGGACCACGTCCACCAGGCCTGCGCGGGAGATGATCGCGACCCCGTTCCAGCGTCCGTCACCGTGGAGCGCGACCTCGTACCCGAGCGCCTCGACCTCGGCGCGGGGAAAGGCGTCATCTGCGATCTTGGTTTCCTGCAGGCACAGCACGTCCGGACTGCTCGACGCGAGCCACTCAACCAGCCGGGGCAGCCGCGCAACGACGGAGTTCACATTCCACGTGGCCAGGCGCATCGGCCAAGGATAGGGTCGGCGGTGCGGCAGCCGTCGCTGCCGGGGTCAGAGGACGAAGCCGTCCTCGAGATGCGACATCGCCTGATCGAGCAGGATCGAAAGGTCCGCATGCGGGTCGTCGACGACCGTGAGCATCACCGCCATGGCGGCGCCGACGACGGCCCCCGACAGCGTCCGGACGGCCATGTCGTCGGGGCTCCGTCCCGCACGCTCAGCGAGAATCGTGCCAAGCAGACGCATCGCCGCCGCGAACTGCTCCAGCATCGCAGCGCGCAACTCAGGGACAGCGAGCATCATGTGCATCCGGTCCGACTGCTCGGCGATCTCGCCGGCCGCGAGCTCACCGAACGCCTCGCGAAACGCGCCGCGCAACGCCTGGATCGGTGTCAGGCCCGCCGGTTGACGCTGGAACGCGGCAACAATGATCGGGTCGAAGTCATCGGTGAGCACGACATCGCCCTTGGTCGGAAAGTATCGAAAGAAGGTGCTCTCCGAGATCTCGACCTCCTCGATGATCTGCTGCACGGTTGTGGCGTCATAACCCTGGGTCCGGAACAGGCGCATCGCGTGCGCCCGGATCATCTCGCGGGTTCGCTCCTTCTTGCGCTCCCGAAGGCCGGGCGCCCGGAGCTCAGCGGATGCCTGCAAGCTCGCGTCCTCCATCGGGGTGCACGCGCTGATTGTCCTGCAGCGCGTTGTTGCGCGGGAGAAAGAGCAGCGTGAGGACGAGGCCAACGGCCGCGATGCCAGCGGACACTACGAGCGCCACGTCCATACCGTCGGTGAACGCGCTGCGGACCGAATGGAGCAACGACTCCGAGCCGGCCTGCTGCGCAACCGCGACGCCCGCGAAGACGCTCTGCCTGACGGCTGTCGCGGCCGCTGCCGGTAGTCCGGTGAGCACCAACCGCGAAAGGTACACCGAGCTCAACGCGCTGCCAAGGATCGCGGTGCCGAATGGGCCCCCGACCTTGTTGACCGCCTGGAGCACGGCGGACCCAACCCCGCTGCGCTCTTCGGAGAGTTCGACCAGGGCAGCGGAGGTCGATGTGGACAGCGCCAGGCCGAGCCCCATCCCGGCGATCGCCATCCAGACCGCGACGAAAACCGTGCTCGAACCCGTGGAGGTTGTCGAGCCGACCAGCAAACCCGCCCCCAGCAGCACGAATCCCGCCGCCGCGACCAGCTTGGCACCGACGACCCGCACGATCCGCTCCGCGGGCACCGCACCCAGGACGAGGCCGAGGATGACCGGCAGCAGTCGCAGACCCGATCCCATTGCGTCGGCGCCGAGAACACCCTGGAAGTACTGCGGCATCGTGAACAGCACCCCGATCATCGCGAGCACCGCGAACGCGGCCAGGATCACCCCCCACGTGAAGGATGCCGAGCGGAACAGGCTGAGGTCGAGCAGCGGCCGTCCTCCGGGACGTCGATTGAGCAGGCGCTCCCACGCACCGAAGCCAGCCAGCACCATGACCCCGATGAGGACGGCGAGCAGGGCGGCGGCGTCGCTCCAACCCTTCTGGCCTGCTTCGATAAAGCCGTAGGTCAGCGCCACCAGCCCTGCTACGGAGAGGCCGACACCCACGCCGTCAAACCCCGGGCGCTCGATGGCGCGCGATTCGGGAACCAGGGTGAGCAACGCAAGCACACCGATTGCAGCGATCGGGGCGTTGATCAGAAACACCCATCCCCACCAGAAGTGGGACAGCATCCACCCGCCGAGAATCGGTCCAATCGGGAGCGACAGGAAATTGGCGGCGGCCCAGATGCCGACGGCCTTGGGGCGCTCAGCCGGGCTGAAGAGCACCGTCAGGGCAGAGATGGCCATGACCACGACGCCGGCGCCCGCGAGTCCCAGGAGCACGCGCGCGGCGAGGAACTCCCCCACTGATGTCGAGTACGCGCACGCCATCGACCCCACGCCGAAGAGCCCAAGCGCGATGGTCAGCACCTTCCTGTGGCCGAAGCGATCGCCGAGCAACCCTGCCGGGAGCATCGCCGCTGCCAGGACGAGAAAATACCCGGACGTAAACCATTGGAGGTCCGACTCGGACGCGCGCAAGGCCTTCGCGAGCGTCGGCAGCGCGACCGTGAGGATCGTGCCGTCGAGACCGACCGCCAGGACTCCCAGGCTCACCGCTGCGAGTGCCCACCACCTGCGCGCTCCGTGTGTCTTCATGACAGCTACCTCAATCTGACTGTTACTATCTTATAAAGGTAGCACTCTTTACCCATGATTGGTCGCCCTGTGACCAGCGCCGCACGCGGCGTATCCTCACCTCCAGCGTCAGAGCGATTGGCAGAGGTGGAACGCATGACAACGAAGTTCTTGCTGACGGAAGACGAGCTGCCGTCGCACTGGTACAACATCCTCGCCGACGTCCCCGAGCCCCTCGGCGCGTTTCTGAGCCCACGGACGCTCGAGCCGCTCACGCCGCCCGACCTGACTCCGATCTTCCCCATGGCGATCATCGGGCAGGAGGTGTCGGCCGAGCGCTGGATCGAGATCCCCGATCGGGTCCGGGACATCTACAAGATGTGGCGCCCAACACCCCTCTATCGCGCCACTCGTCTTGAGAAGGCGCTCGACACGCCTGCGAGGATCTTCTACAAGTACGAGGGGACCTCCCCTGCAGGCTCGCACAAGCCCAACACGGCAGTCGCGCAGGCGTACTACAACGCCGAGGAGGGCATCAAGCGCCTCACCACCGAGACCGGCGCCGGGCAATGGGGATCGGCGCTCGCTTTCGCGGGCGGCCTGTTCGGTCTCGAGGTGATGGTCTACATGGTCAAGGTCTCGTACCAGCAGAAGCCCTACCGCCGCGCGCTCATGGAGACGTGGGGCGCGCAGGTGCTCCCCTCCCCGACCGACCAGACCGAGTTCGGGCGCAGCGTGCTCGCCAGGGAGCCCGAGTCGCCGGGAAGCCTCGGCATCGCGATCTCCGAGGCGGTCGAGGACGCGGCAACGCGTGACGACAGCCACTACTCGCTCGGCTCGGTGGTCAACCACGTCCTGCTCCACCAGACCGTCATCGGCCAGGAGGCCCAGAAGCAGATGGAGATGGCCGACGCATATCCCGACGTCGTGATCGGCTGCGTCGGCGGTGGCTCGAACTTCGCCGGGCTCGCGTACCCCTTCCTCGCCGACCGTCTCGCCGGGAAGACCACCACGCGATTCATCGCCGCGGAGCCCGCGGCCTGCCCGACCCTCACCCGTGGTCTCTACGCCTACGACTTCGGCGACACCGCGGGCATGGGACCGGTGGTGCCGATGTACACGCTCGGGCACAACTTCATCCCTGACAGCATCCACGCCGGCGGCCTGCGCTATCACGGCGATGCGCCGTCACTCTGCCTGCTCGTCAAGAACGGCTTCATCGAAGCCCGCGCGTACAAGCAGAACGAGTGCTTCGCTGAGGCGGTGCGCTTCGCACGGAGCGAGGGAATCCTTCCCGCGCCCGAGCCGTCGCACGCGCTCCGCGCCGTTGCCCAGGAGGCCGCGGCCGCTCGCGAGGCGGGGGATTCGCGGGTGATCCTCTTCAACCTCTCGGGTCACGGGCATTTCGACCTCGGGGCGTACGACGCGTATTTCGCCGGCAAGCTCGAGGACATCGAACTCCCGCAGGAGCGGCTCGACACAGCCTTGGCGGAGCTGCCCAAGGTCCCCGCGGGGGCAGCCTAAGCGCTCGCGTCCGGCGCCCGCGCGATGGCACCGCCGCGGCCTCACGGGCTCGGGATCGCGGTCGTCTTCGACTGGGCGCTCACGGCGCAACTGACCACGCAGGCGCTCGCCTCGGCCACGGGCAACCTGGGCTTCACGCCGAATCCGGCAGTCATCGTGGGTGGGCTGGTTGCGGCCGCCGGGCTGTTCGCCCTCGGCGAGGGGTTGCGCCGCGGCGTCCCCGCGCTGCGTCTCGTTCAGGTTGGCCTGATGGTGATCATCACGCTGATCGGCATCGTGTCGCTGGTGATGCTCGTGACCGGGCATTTCAGCGGCAGCCTGCTGTTCACGACCGCCATCGAGTTGGGATACGCGCCGTGGCTCGTGTGGCGCCTGCTCGACAGGGAGACCGCGGCGTGGTTCTCGCAGGCGCAGGGGCGAGGACGCGCGCCGCACGTCTCCGGGTGGCTCTGGGTCTCGGTGCTCGTGGCCTGGGCAATCGCGTGGGGCGTCGTCGTCGCCTGGGCGGAGTCGCTGTAGGGCGTCGCTGTCAGCGCTCAGGCGTCGCGCGAACCTGGTCCAGGAGCTCGGCCGCACGCTCTGCGGCAGCGCCGATCTCGCGCACGTCCTCGAGCACGGCGATGAGGCGCGCCGACTCACCGGCCGGCCGCGTCGCGATCTCCGCGTTGATCTCCTCGCCCACGAAGCTCGCGTAATTCAGGATGGCCGCGAGCAGGTTGTTGACGTCGTGCACGACAATGCCGGACGGCGCACCGTTCGCGGGGAGGGTCACACCAGAGGGCTCTCGGGTGTTCCTCGCGTGTCCGTCGATTCCCGCGGTTGGCTCCGGCCGACGCGGTCAGCCCTCGCCCGCTGCTCTTGTTCGACCCGATTGGCCGAGATCATCCGGGTCATGAGCTCACCAAAGCCGACCTCGGGTGGGAGCGGATCCTGCCTGGGGGTCGTCTGACGGCCGGTCATGACGCGGTGCCTGCTGCAACCATGTCCCCAGAGTGCGCCCGATTGGCGGGAAGCGCCGCGCGAATGCGCACGTCGCAACAGGCTCCGTTCAGACGCGTTGCAATCCGGGCGTTTGGCGCGTTGCGACCGCTCGACGCGACACCCGTCACCGGATCACATGTCGACTCGGAGCAGGCTAGACTCCCGCCGTGGGACGGTGACGAGGTGCGGCACATCTAGGAGGACGGACCATGGTGGAAGCTGCCGTCGACTACGCTGCCAAGCGCGCAGGGCTCGCGGCCAAGTACCTCAAGCCCAGAGCCGAGCGTCCGGAGTCAACGGCGCGAGGGGTGCATCATCTCGCGCTGATCTGCTCGGACATCGACCGCACCATGCAGTTCTATACGGAGGTGCTCGGATTCCCGCTGGTGGAGTTGTTCGAGAACCGCGACCTTCCGAGCTCGACGCACTTCTTCTTCGACATCGGCAACGGCAACCTCCTCGCCTTCTTCGATTTCCCCGAGGATCCGATGCCGGCGACACGTGAATCGGTCGGCGGCATGCATCACGTCGCGATCGCGGTGCATCCCGAACACTTCGATTCGATCCGCGCCTCGCTGGATGCGTTGAACATCGAGTACTTCGGGCCGGACCGGGTGGAAAACTCTCTGTACTTCCACGACCCGGACGGGGCGCTGCTGGAAATCACCCGCGATCCACTCGAGGAGATGGAGGGCAAGGCGCTGGGCATGTAGCTCCCATCGCTGCGCCTTGGCGCACACTGACCGGGCGCAGATGAGACAGGGCGAACTCGGTCCTCCAGCTATGGCGCATTCGCAAGGCGGCTCCCTACATCCCCCGCGGCGCGCATGTCCTCGACATCGGATGCAGCGACGGGGCGTTGTTTCGCGTTCTCGGGGGCCGCATCGCATCAGGCGTCGGGATCGACACGGCGTCGGTGCCGCATGACCACGGATCCTTCCGGTTCATCCAGGGGTACGCTCCAGAAGGGCTACCCAGAGGGGATCGATACGACGCCATCACCATGCTCGCCGTGCTGGAGCACATCCCGCCCGACGCGCAACGCGTCCTGGCCGCATCCTGCGTGTCGCTGCTGCGGCCACGCGGCCGCGTCGTGTGCACGGTGCCATCGCCGAAGGTTGACTCCCTGATCCATCTCGGCCAGCGGCTGCGCATCCTGGAGGGCATGGCCGAGCACGAGCATTACGGTTTCGAGCCGGCGGACACAGTGCGGCTCTTCACCGAATCCGGGTTCGAGCTACGGCGTGCGCGACGGTTCCAGCTGGGGCTGAACAACCTTTTCGTCTTTGCCAGACCGTCAGCGGCGACCGTTCGATGAGCCGCTCGCCGGCTGCCGGTGACCGTAGCCGGTCACGTCACGGCGTGCAGGCTCGGGCTCCAGCACCACCGACGGACGCACCACGACGTTGTCACGGATCCCAAGCATGCTCAGGACAAAGCTGGCGAAGATCGTCTGCACACCGCCCGCGATGAGGAGCACGGCAACGATCAGCGGGCGCATCGACGCCTGGGTGTCGAGCGCGCCGTACCCGGCTCGACCCCAGCTCACCACGGCGACCAGCACCAACGCCAGCCCGGTGACCGTGACCACACCGCCCACGAGCAGCCCCTTCTCGAGGGTGGCCACACGGAAGAAGCTATCCGTGCGGCGGCTCGAGGGGAGGAATCCGGCCCGCATCCCGAACACCTTGATGAACGCGCCGAAGAGCATCAATTCGTAGCCGATGAGTGCGAATACCCCGGTCACCAGCATCGTGTGGATATCGAGCCCGATCGATCCGATGTAGCGGGTACCGCCCAGCAACCAGAGCGTCATGGCCGAGCCGGCCAGCAGCAGCGCAAGCCCCGGGATCACGAACAGCCACCGCGGACAGAACAGCAGCAGGAAGCGCAGGTGTCTCCAGCCGTCACGCCACGTGCGCAGGTGCGGCGGCCTGCTGCGGCCATCCCTGCGCAGCGAGATCGGAACCTCGCTGACCTTCATGCTCGCAAGCGACGCCTTGACGACGATCTCGCTCGCGAACTCCATACCGGTGGTGTTGAGACGCATGCGGCGAAACGCGTCGACGCTGAACCCTCGCAGCCCGCAGTGGAAGTCCCGCACACGCGAGGAGAAGAAGATCCGCCCCGTCATGGAGAGCACGGGGTTCCCGATCCAGCGATGCGACCACGGCATCGCTCCTTTCTCGATCCCGCCGGCGAAGCGGTTTCCCATCACGAGGTCGTCACCGACTCGCAGGCGCTCGAGAATCGGCGGGATCTCCGCAAAGTCATAGCTCTCGTCGGCGTCGCCCATGATGATGTAGCGACCCGACGACGCTGCCACACCTCCGCGGATCGCCGCCCCGTACCCGGGCTCATCCACCGTCACGACCTTGGCCCCGTGGGCGAGCGCAATCTGCTGTGACCCGTCGGTGCTGCCGTTGTCAGCGACCAGGATCTCGGCACGAAGATCCAGCTGCGCGATCAACTCGCGTGCGCGATCGACGCACCGCCCGATCGTCTCGGCCTCATTCAGGCACGGCATGAGGATCGACACCTCGAGAGGCCGTTTCACGAGGTCTTCCGGCCGAGCAGCATCGCCCGTCGAGGGAGCAGCTGGCGCAGCCTCCGCTGCCAGAGCCGGGGGGCGAACGCGAGCATCAGCAGGGTCAGCGCGCCGATGCCCAGAAGCGCGCCGTAGTGCGAGTACGCCACGTACTGAAACACGACGGTGTGCCGGCCGGGTCCGACCGTGACGGCGACGAAACCGGGTACCACCATGTAGGGCGTCGCTGCGCGTCCGTCGACTCTGACCTGCCACAGCGGGTCGTACGTGACCTTCAACACAACAGCGGCGGTGCGACTCGCGTTGACACTGCCGGCGAAGTAGCCGTCCTGAGCCACCACCAGGACATCGGCGCTGGTGCCTGCGCTTGTGGTTGGCGTCGCGCCGATCGGAAGCGTCGGAGCCGATGCCGCGCCACCGTCGAAAGCAATCGTCGCGAGCTCGCCCTGCTGGAATGCGGCGGAACGAAGAAACGGCTGCATCTGCGCGGCCATGTCGCTGCGGTCGGCCTCGATGATGCCGGACGTGTCGACGACCTGGAGATAGCCGCTCGTCGCCACCTGGTACAGGTGGTGCCGCCCGCTGGTCGCCAGCAACGTGGCCGGCACCGGGACCGTCATCCCGACGGGCATGAGGATGTAGCGGACGTTGTACAGCTGATACTGAGCCGGATCATTCTGGTTGAAGTACGCCTCGTTGTCGGCCAGCAGCGATGGCGTGCGCAGGGTGAAGCCGAACTCGTCGACGTCGCTGTCCGCCAGGTACGCGTAGACAGGCACCTGACCGATGTCGTACTGCTGACCCCAGTTCCCCGGCAGCCCGGCGTACGTTCGCCCGCCGCCTCGAGCCTTGATGTCGTGGATGAGCACTTCGAGCGATGCGCCGTCGGTCTGGTCGCTCTCCACCTGCAATCCGATGCTCGTGGAGTCACTCCCCGCATACGCGCCTCGGTTCACCCAGCCGGGAAGCGTGATCAGCACCGCTCCCGCCATCAAGCCCGCGACAATCGGGATCGCTGTGATCCGAGGCCTCCAGCTACGGACGCCCTGGATGACCGACTCCCCCATCCACACGAGCCCGACACCCGCCAGCACGTCGCCGGCGAGCTGGATGCCCATCATGTACCGGGAGAGGTAGAGATCGGCGTTGCCCGGCAATAGATTCAGGATGAAGCCGAATGGCTGACGACCAGAGAACAGCACGATGCTCATCGCCATCAGCCCGAGGAGCGCGCGAGCTCGCGAGTCGGTGCGAAAGCGACAGACGCACACGACTGTGCCGATGACCACAAGCAGGCTCACGATCGGGAACCTGCCGTAGTCGAAGAGCTGGCCGGTGAAAAGCCAGCCCAGGGCCTGCGGCGCTCCGTAGGAGTTGAGCCAGAAGGTGCCCTGGTTGAAAATGCTCTGGTTGAAATAGGCCCCGCCGGTGATCAGCGGGACGACCACCCAGGAAGCAACGAGCGCAGCGCCGGCAAAGACAATCGCTGCGCGCCCCACACGCGGCAGCAAACCGCGCCAGACGACGATCACGAACACGCCGATCGAGAGCAGCGCGAAGTACCCGGTGAGAAAGTGCATCGCGATCGTCAGACCGACGACGAGCGCCGCGAGTGCGTACCTGCCTCGGCCGGTGCCCTCGATCGCCCGCCAGCTGAGGCCCCACGCAAGCGGCAGGAGGAACATGCCCCACTCCTGCGACCAGAGGCCGTTGCCGAGCCACGTGTAGCTGAAGGACTCGTAGCCGTATCCGGTGACGCTCACCAACAGCGGCGAGACCAATGCCGCGGACGCCGCTGTCCACGGCGACCAGCCCAGCAAACGGCCACCGGCATAGACGCTCACAGGAAAGAGCGCGAAGAGGAGATACCCCGCCCACCGCTCCGTGGAGTCGGACCCGAAGATGAGCGATACGTATGCGGTGATCAGGTGCGGAAGGCTCTGGTAGTGCGAGAACTGCGCGTCGCCAAGGCTGAGATACGGAAACCACCCGTCGAGCTGCAGCACGTTGCCCTCGTGAATCTGCTGCACCGACCAGCGCACCATCTCGAAATGCATGGCCTCGTCGTTGAGCGGCTGGACGATCGTCAACTCACCCGACATGGTCAGGAGACCGAAGACACACGCAACGACGACGAACAACCACGGTGCAGAACGCCACCACCAGGGCCGCTGCTGAGCCTTGGCGACTGCAGTTGCCTTCGCCGGCCGCAGGCGTACGACGCGCGGTCGCGGCGGCGCGATCAACGGGATTTCGTCACCGTCTCTATGGCTTTGGTGTCGACGCGGTCGGAGATGGCGAGGGAGCGGGGACGTGAGATGCCAGCGATGCGTCGAGCCCGACCGCCTTCGCCCAGTCCGACCGAGCCACGACGTCATTGCCCTGAGACTGCAGGATGAATCCGACGTTGAGCCAGGCGGCGGCGAACCCGGGCTGGAGCGCCAGCACTCGCTGGTACAACTTCTCGGCGCCGGCGGAATCAGTGCCGGTTGTGTCGACGGCGAGGTTGAAGAGCGCGTCGGTGAAGGTTGGTTCGATGACCAGCGCCGTCGTGTACTCCTTCACCGCCTGTGCCGTGCTTCCTTGGCGGTCATAGACCGTGCCGAGGTCGTAATGAGCGACGGCGTTGTTGGGATCGAGCTTGATCGCCTGCTGATACGTGGTTTCCGCCGTCGAAACGTCACCTGCAAGCTGCGCTTTCAGCCCCTGGGAGACGAGGCTTGTCGCCGTGGGTGGCGTTCCGCAGCCGGCAAGTGCGATCGCGAGCACCCAAAGAGTCACCGCCACTGTCTTGCGGCTGCTGTTACTGGTCATCCGGTGCAAGGGGCCACGGCTCGAACTCGGCTCCGTGTCTGAAATCGATGTCGGCCCAACGGGCGGTCCGCCCCGCGCGGTGCGAGGCGGACCTTTGCCGTTGGGTCAATCCAGAAGAACTGGCGTTATTGGGGATTAGTTACCGATGCAGGTGAACTTCACTGCCTCACCGCACCGCCGATTCGTCGGCGTAAAAGCCGTTCCCGACGTGTAGGTGAATATCACGTCCGCCGGAGGCGACGCAGTGTCAGATCCGAAACACACGTACGTGCCTGCTCCGACGAACACCGCAGCTCCGGACAGCGTGACTGCCGGTTTGCCGATACCTGTCCCAAATACCTCGTGCTGACCAGTGATCGCCGTGCCAGTGATCGTCGTGTACGGGATCGAGCCCGCGGCACCCGTCGCTCCGGCGCTCCGGTCGCTCCGGTCGCTCCCGAAGCCCCGCTGGCACCTGTTGCGCCCGTGGCGTCCCGTGGGCCCAGCTGCGGCCAGTTGTCGCGCACCCGTGCGCCTGTCGGACCGTGGCGCCGGTTGCGTCCTGTGGGGCCCGTGGCGCCAGTCGGACCGGTGCCACCCGTCGCCCCGGTTGCACCCGTGGCACCCGTAGCACCTGTTGCGCCGGTCGCACCGGTCGGTCCTGTCGGTCCGCCCGGAATCACCGCGGCGTAGTAGCCGAAGTAGTCCAGGATGACGTCGGCGTTACCGGCTGCGTTGAAGATGTCGATGGCACCCGTGCCGCTCAGTCCAACAACGACCGCGGTCGACGTCGTCTTTCCGGCAAGCACGTTCAGATTCGACGTGCCGGGTTGTGCTTGACCATCAGGCCACAGGGTCAGAAACGTCGTTGCGTTCGTATTGGCGACGGTGAGGTTGAGCACGATAGCGGTGGCGCCGGCTGGGATGCTCGTTCCCGTCACCTGCCACACGTCGGTCTCGTGCCCCGCGGAGAGATGCATCCCCAGCGTCGACCGACTGTCCAGCGCCCGCACCGGTGTGATGGGTGTGAACGCACTCTGCACGGGCGCGGTCGCCTGCGCGACCCACGCTTGGGATACCGCCAACGCGAGCGGGGCAGCTAATGCCAAGCCGACGGCCCACCGTCGATGGCGTGTCACCACGTGTTGATTCCGGCTCTCGCCCATTGATCGCCTCCACGCGTACCGCCTTCCCTCGTCGCCGGATGCTGCGCGCTTCTGCCATCAATGTCAAATCTGATCTCAACGCTGCACGAGATTAATTTCGTGCGTAGACTGACCGCCGATGATGAAGCTGCACAAGGAACTTCGCTATGTGCGCCAGCGTACAATCGCGCGCTGTTTCGCACTCGATCGCTCGCGGTCGTTGCCCGTCGCAGGCGTCGCGGCGGTGCTGCTGTTGACGAGTTGCACCTCACGCACAGCGACGCACCCGACGGCTGGACTCGTGACGATCCAGACTGCTGTCACTTGCCCTGCGCCACCAAGTCACACGCCCGTTGCAGTTCCTTTGCGTTCCTTCATCAGTCCACCGCGATTGACGCTCGGACACAACGTCGGATACTGCGCATACATCGATACGGTCGGCGGGCTCATCTCGGTGCGCCTCCGGCCGGAGTACGCACCCCACGCGGTCAGCGACTTCATCTACCTCGCACAGCGAGGCTTCTATGACGGGCTCAGCTTTTACCAGGTGTGCCCGGCGACCACCGGCGCCACCTGTCCGGGAGACGCACCCGTTGCGCTCACGGGCGACCCCACCGCCACAGGCGCAGGAGGGTCGGGCTACACGGTCGCGTCGGACCCCGTGGTCGGAAAGTACCTGTTCGGGGCCGTCGCCATGTACACGAGCGCACCGTCACGGATCGGGAGTCAATTCTTCATCAGCAAGGGCGACAGCACGAGCCTCGCGCGCAAGTACGACATCTTCGGTCAGGTGACCGACGGTATTCCGGCGCTGGCCTCGCTGCAGAAGGGAAGCATGATCTTGTGGATCGCGATCGAGGTCACGGCGCCCGAGCCCTGACGACCGAAGCGGTTCGGGAATCGTTCAGCTCCGAAGCCGGAGCGAGATGACGCCCACCATACCGAGTGAGGCGAGCGCACACGCCGCGACGCCGAGTGGCAGTTGCTCCGCCCCCGCGATCGCGATCAATCCGCCGAGCGCAGCCGGCACGAGCGCGCTCCCGATCACGGCGCCCAGGATCGCGTAGGTCACCAATGTCGTTGCGTTGGGGATCACCCTCGTCATCCACGACACAACGACCGGAAAGATCGGGGCCGCGCAGAGTCCGACAAGCGCGAACATCAACGGCGCGTACAGGTGTGCCCGAATGCCGAGGAGCAGTACGGCGCTGATGATGAATGCGGGCACCAGGATTCGCTGCGGGTCCCAGCGCACCGCCAGAGGGGCCGTGAGCACGCGGCCAAGGGTGAACGCGCCCCAGAACACCGCCGTCGCTCCGGCGGCAAACTGAGCCGATGAGCCGAGGCTGAGCAGATCCGTCGCCTCCCAGGTACCGACGCCCGCTTCGAGCCCCTCGTACACGAACAGCATCAACGCGAAGGTGATGACGATTCCCACCGCGCGAGCATTGAGCACCGGGGGCGCGAGCTCCGGCGTAGTCGCCTCGTCGACGGCTCGGCGCAGGAACACGAGGCACGCGAGCACGCCGGCGCCGGCGACGGCGAAGACGATCGAGTATCCGCGCGTGAGCCCCACGAGCGCAGGCCCGATGAACGTACCGACGCCGTATGACGTGTTCACCAGGCCCAGCATCGCGGGGCTCCGGCGCCCGAACCGGGTGGCGAAGTACAGATTGACGAGGACCACCAGGCCGCCGGCTCCGATGCCGAGCACGAATACTGCGAACAGCAGCAGCGGCCACGTCGGCGCAGCCGCCGCCAGCAGCAGCCCCACGCCGAACAACGCGCACCCAACCGCAAGGCGATTCCCGAGCTTCCATCGGGCGTGTGTCAACCCGAGCGCCATGAGCCCGATCACCTCGCCGAGAAAGTTCGCGCTGACGACCAGCCCGGCGACGCTCGCGCTTACCGTGAACCGTTCGGTGATATGCGGAATTGAAGGCCCATATGACGCGATCACAATCCCGAGGAGCAGGAACACGGCGAATCCCGCTGCGGTCACGTCCCTGGCGGGAGCGCTCGGCTCACTCATCCGGCTGCACGATACGGTCGGGGGCCGGCCGCCCGACAGTGACGGTGAGGGCTCAGCTCCCGTCCCTGCTCACGAGGGGCTCGGAGTTGCGGCTCCGGTCGGGCGGGGCGGCGCGGGATTCAACAGCGCCTGTTCGTCCGCGAGCGCGATGGCGATCTCCCCTGCGGCTGTGGGGTGCAATGGAGCAGCGTCCTCAAAACCCTGCACGAACGGTTGCGCAGTGCACAGCTCGTGGCCGGCGAAACTCGGTGCCACGGCATCGAAGCCGAAGCTCGCGGCGCCATCGGCCAGCACCGTGTTGAACGTGGTCAAGCGGCTCAGGAGCACCGCCGACTTGGCACTCGTGATCGCAGGTTGGCCGGGGCATACCGGGTTCACCGGAAGCGGATCGTAGTACTCGTTGACGATGATCCGGGGCAGCCCCGGCAGAGCGGCCAGTCGTTGAAGAAGGTCGTAGTAATCGACGGTGAAACTGTCCAGCGCCTGGGAGAACCATGCCGCCGAGACACTGTCATCGCACTGCGGCGCGATCAAGCACAGTTCCATCACCTGCGTCCAGTGCATTTCGTTGGCGCCGATGCTCACGATCACCGTCTTCACGCCGCGCGTGGCCTCGAGGCGCGCCAGCTGCGACGGCACCACCGCCTCGTTGATCGCCTCCGGCCCAAACAGGCCGGCCTCGATCGATGCATTGGTGCAGGCGAGGTTGAGGACCGTGCTGCTGTTCACGGCGGCGATGTCCGCGGCGTAGCTGTCCCGGCTGCGCCGGCAGGCGGTGTCCTCCGCGGTTGGCTTCGCGACGGGAGGATTGCCCGCGCCCGCAGCGGTGGAGTCGCCGATGACCACGGTGCTCGCAGTCGCCGACGGCGCCCTGCGAATCGGGGGGTCGACCGCGAGTGGCGCGCGACCGACCAGCTCATCGAGTGTCTTCACCTGGGACAGCTCCTGCAGGCCCCGCGCGGCGCTGCTGATGGCGACCGCATCGATACCACCCGTGACCACGACAGCCACGGCGATGCCACCGACGATCAATTGCCATCGCCGGCGAAGGAGGCCGAGGCCGAGCGCCGCAAGTAGCGGCTGCTGCGACCACGGCGATCACCAGTTCACGGGTGAAGTACGCACTCCATCCGTTCCGCAGGTCCTGCCCGAGATGCTGCGGCTGTTTCAGGGCGAGCAACAACTTGTCGTAGTGGGTGACTTCGGCCCACAGCAATCGCGGGCGTATCGGGCCTGAGAACTGTTGCGTGGTTGGAATTGACTGCCCGAAGAGCTCGAGCGTCCCCGACCCGGAGGTCGACGCTGCGGGTCCCGCACTCAGAGCGAGCGACTGCCCCGCAGCTTCGACGTTTTGCGCCGGCGAAACCAGCAGCGAGATCTCGATGCTGGCGAGGGGAATCACGACCGCCAGGCACAGCCCCACTGCCAGGACGGTTGCGAGCCGCGAGAGCCGGATATGGAGGGGCACTGACCCAGGCTACCCGCAGGTCCCCCTCGCCGCATTCTCCGATGGGACATCGTCACCTCGAGGGCGGCGCCTACTGTTCGAACGCGAGACCGGACGAGGCGACCGGACGCGCCGATCTGCGCAGGTAGATGGCTATCGCAATCGACGTCAGGGCGGCCCACGCGCACCACAACGACGTGAAGCCCGTGAAGGTGATCCATCCAAGAGCGATCACCGCACCGAGGTTCGCAAGTCCGAGGAGAACGAGCCACCGGTTGCTGGCAACCAGACATGCGCCGCACGTCGCGACCACGTAGAGGACGACGAGAATATCCGCATAGCTGATGTCGGCGGTGTATGCGACGTGTGACCCGTCGATGGAGGCCCCCACCGGGCCTCGAACAACCGCGACCAGCAGCGCGATCGAGGTCACCGTACCCACGGCGAGGAACACCTTCATCCAGTTGCGGCGTAGAATCGTGGTCTCGACGCCAAGCATCGCGAACGGCACCCAGAAGGGAAGGACAAACGCGATGGCCAGGAAGACGTAGATGGCGGCATGCTCGACGGGATAGGAAACCTGACCGTGCAGCCCCCACCAGACGAAGGACTCATCGATCTCGTGCAGCGCAAAAATGGCGGGCGTGGCAGCAAGCGCGATCTGATGAGGCTTGCGGACGTGACGAAGCGCATCGATGCCGACAGCGCCGACAACAATTCCCGTGGCCAGGTCGGCTTCGGCAGAGAAGCACATGGGGTTCCGACAGCCTACGCGACCTGATCGGCCATCGCCTGCCATCCGAGTCCGGTGGTGTCTACTGCTTGCGTAAGCGGTAGAGCTCCTCGAGACGGTCGACATTGCTCCGCAGGCTGTAGGAATCGAGCGCCCGAGCACGCGCGCTTCGAGCAAGGCGTCGACGCAGGGAAGCATCGTCGTGAAGGCGGCTCAACGCCTCACTCAAAGAAGGCTCGAGCGGAGAGACCGGGATGACGACGCCGGCGTCTCCGACAGACCGCTCCATCCTCGCCGGCGTCTGTGGCGATGACCGGGCGGCCAACGCTCATCGCCTCCAGGAGGGCCAGCGAGAGCCCTTCGGCAGTCGACGGGAGGACGAAAATGTCTGCGGCACGAAGAAGATCCACGCGCGCCTCCTCGTCCGAGATGACGCCGAGGAGCCTCACTTGAGGATGCTCTGCGGCCAGGCGCTGCAACTGGCGTCGTTGGGTGCCATCGCCCGCGATCAGCAGGAGATGATCATCTCCCCAGCCCTGCCTCAGGAACGCGCGCGCCAGGTGTGGCACTCGTTTTTCCGCATCGAGCCGTCCCATGTAGACGACGATGAACCGGCCATTCACGTCCGTGCGAACGTGGGATCGACCTGGTCTGAAGCGGTCGGTGTCGACGGCGTTGGGGATCACCGTGATGCGCGCCGGGTCTCGTCCCGATTCGATGAGCAGCGCACGCTGTCCCTCGCTCAGCGCGACGATCGAATCGAAACGCGCCAATCGCCAGGCCTGAAACCGGTAGACCTCCCGAAGGACTCGCGCTCGAGCGGAGTGCAGTGACCCGTACGGCAGGTGCACGGTGGCGACTGCCGGGATATGACGGTGTTGAGCGAGGCTCGCCACGGCGCCGTCGAGCAGTGAAAAGCTGACGGAGACATGCACGACATGCGGCCGGAACCTCGAGAGCTCCGCTTCTATACGATCCAGCGAACCGGGCAGTGACACGGTGACCGTCTTCAAATGCAGTCCACGCAGTTCCACGCCCTGCCGAGGCCGAGTGGCGACGCCGCCCTCACGGTGTGCGAAGAACAGCACCTCGACGCCTCGGTCGCGCAGCGCCGCCACCGTCTGCCGGCTGTAGGCGGCGAGGCCATTGCCGTGACGTCCTTGAAGATGGCCGAACCACGCCACGCGAAGTGGCTCGGCGTCGGGTTGCAGCACTTCGGAGACAGCCACCGATGGCAGCCTAGAGCCCCGAGGCTCGCGTCTGCCATAACCGCCCTGCACTAAACTCGCCGTCGGGGATGAGCGTGTCCGCTGTGCTCAATGCGCTGATCGTGCTCGGGCTGGTCGGCCGGAGTCGGCAACGTGAGCAACGCGAGCTTGGAGCTGGCCCTCGGTATCACGCTGCTTGCTCAGAGCGGGGTGGTGGCGCTGCGTGGCTCGCGCATGGGCATCCCGTTCGCGCCTGACGACCTCTCACGGCGCCGAACCAGTCGCATCCGGTCTGACGACGCACGACAGGACGTCGGGGCGCAATACGCGTTCCGATGCACCCCCGTGGGGGCGACCGCTCAGCGCTCGTCGACCAGCATGTCAGCAAGGCCGGAGGCGGTCGCACGAGGCAGCACCGTGTCGATGAAGGACTTCACAGCCTCGCTGAGACCAACGTCGTGGCCGGCGGCCTCGGACAGATACCAGCGGTGGTCGAGCACCTGATGGAAGAGTTCGGCGGGCTCCAGCCGCCCGCGGAGCTCCTCGGGCACGGCGGAGATCGTCGGCTCGAAGACATCGATCAGCCAACGGCGGGCGGCGTAGGTCTCCGTGACCGGCCCACCCGTCGAGGATTCGAGCTCGGTTCGATAGCGTGCGATATCGCCGAGCAGCCTTCGTGCCTGGTTCTCCTGGACCTCGAGCCCGGTGAGCGCCTGGAGGGTGCGGACGTGGTGACCCGGTTCCACGACGCGAGGCTGGAGGCGCAGCCGGTACTCGCCGCCCTGCGCGCTGACCTCCAGCTCCTCGACGTCGAACCCGAGCCCATTCAGCTTCTGCAGTCGCTCCTCGATACGGAAGCGCTGGTCGGGCGCAAACGCCACCTCGCGGACAAGCTCGGACCAGAGCCCCTCGTACCGCCTGCGAAGCTCCTCGCCGGCCTCGATCGGGTCCATGTGGTGGACGAGCCCCTCAGCGGTGACGTCGAGTAACTCGCCGACGATGTTCTCCTCGGCCACCATCACGTCCTGGTTGCGCTGTCCGTCGCTGAGCTGCGGATGGAGCTCGCCGGTCTCGGTATCGACGACGTAGGCGCCCAGCGCGCCGGCATCGCGGCGGAACAGCGTGTTGGACAGCGAGCAGTCGCCCCAGAAGAAGCCGGCCACGTGGAGTCGCACGAGGAGGTTCACCAAACCGTCGAGGAGGCGATCGCCGAGCGCCTGGTCCGCACCCGTCGCGCCCAGGACCCTGCGATAGGGCAAGGAAAACTCGAGGTGGCGCGTGATCAGCACCGCTTCCAGCTCGCCCTCTTCCAAGGTGCGTCGGGGGCCGACCTGGCGACCCGTGACCAGCGCCGCGACCTCGACCACGGGGATGAACAGCCGGTCGAGCTCGGCCAGTAGCCGGTATTCACGTTCGGCAAGGCGATGCGGCAGCTCCTTGAGCGCGTAGATCGCATCGCCGTAGCGAACGAACCGGACCACGTGCCGGGAAATTCCGCGAGGGACATCGACGAGCCGCTCGTGGCGCCACGTCTCGAGCGGAAGATGCCATGGCAGGTCGAGGAAATCCGGGTGGCCGGTGCGCCTGCGCATCTGGAAGTCGACAGCCTGCGGGATCACTCCATTTGCACAATAGCGGGCGTTCGACGGCCGGGAACGTGGAGGGCTGATCAGTCGTGTCGACGCAGCGCGCGTTCGCAACGTTCCCCAGCGGGTTCGTGTGGGGAACGAAAACGGCTGCATACCAGATCGAGGGAGCAGTCGACGTCGACGGTCGCGGCCCATCCATCTGGGACACGTTCAGCCATCGCGCCGGTGCCACACGCAACGGCGACACCGGCGATATCGCGTGCGACCACTACCACCGCGTCGACGATGACCTCGACCTGCTGGTCCAGCTGGGCGCACCGGCGTACTGCTTTTCCGTCGCCTGGCCGCGCGTGCAGCCAACCGGCCGCGGCTCGGCCAACCAACCCGGCCTTGACTTCTACAGGCGTCTCGTGGATGGCCTCCTCCAGCGATCCATCGTGCCCGTGATCACCCTGTACCACTGGGACCTGCCGCAGACGCTCGAGGATGCCGGGGGCTGGGTGTCGCGTGACACGGTCGGCCGCTTCGCCGACTACGCGCAGATCGTTGCCGGCGCGCTCGGCGACACGGTCAACATGTGGATCACCCTGAATGAACCATGGTGCTCGGCATGGCTCGGCTACGGCACCGGCGAGCATGCGCCGGGACTGCGCGACCATGGGCGAGCGGCCGCGGCGACGCATCATCTGCTGCTCGCCCACGGCAAGTTGTTGCAGGTGCTTCGCGCGACGATTCCCGACGTCGTAGCCGGGATCGGGCTCAATCTCCAGCCCATCCGACCCGCCACCGACCACGACGAGGATCGTGCCGCCTCCCGTCGTGTCGATGGCAATCTGAACCGCCTGTTCCTCGATCCGCTCTTCAAAGGCGCGTACCCGGCGGACATGCTCGAGCATTACTCGGGTCTCGCGCCTGGCTTCGACGTCGTTGCCGATGGTGACATGGATGTCATCAGCCGGCCGATCGACTTCCTTGGCGTGAACTTCTACACGCCGATCACGGTGTGCTCACCGACCCGCCGCGCTGATGCGCGCGCTGCGGGCTACTGGATCCCGGAGGCGGACCGAAGCGCTCGTGTCGGCGATCTCAACGCCGTGCAGGTGCTTCGTCCCGACGTCACACGCACGCAGATGGGATGGGAGATCGAGCCCGGAGCGCTCACCGAAATTTTGGTGCGCGTGCGCGACGAGTACGGGACGTTGCCGCTGTACGTCACCGAGAATGGTGCCGCCTTCGACGATTACGTCGGGACCGACGGCGAGGTGCGTGACGGCGACCGCATCGAATACATCGACGGTCACCTTCGAGCGGTGCTCACCGCACTCGCGGCCGGCGTCGACGTGCGCGGGTATTTCGTGTGGAGCGTCCTCGACAATTTCGAGTGGGGCCACGGGTTCTCCAAGCGTTTCGGCCTCACCTGGGTGGATTATTCCAGCGGCGAGCGGATCCCCAAGGCCAGCTTCTTCTGGTATCAGCGCACGGTGCGAGCCAACGCGCTGGAGCCGTGAGACACACGCTCCTGGGAACGGCAGCCGACCCTCAGCTGCGAAGCCTTAGCTCCACGGTGCTGCTCAGCCTGAGGTCTCGAGACGACCGGCCAACGTGCACGCTGTACGTGCCCGGGCGCCAGACCCAGTCCCGCACGCCGGGATCGAAGCGCGCGAACGCGCGCGCCGGAATCACGAGGGGCACCTCCCGCACCTGCCCCGCCTCGACTTCGACGGTGGAAAACGCGGCCAGGCTGCGCAGCGGCCGGCTGGGATCCTCATCGGGAGCCGCCAGATAGACCTGCACGACTTCCCGGCCGCTACGTGCGCCCGCGTTGCGAACGGTCACAACGATTGGGAGGTCCTCGCCGTCCATCACTTCGTCGGCACCCACCGCCATCGAGTCATAGCTCCACTCTGTGTAGCCCAATCCGTGGCCGAAGCAGAAGAGTGGCTCGCGTCCGCTCCGATCGTAGCCGCGGTAGCCCACCAGGAGCCCCTCGGTATATGCGAGCTCGCCTCCCTTCGGCGTGGCGTCGAGAACCGGTGAGTCGTCGGCTGCACGAGGAATCGAGATGGGAAGGCGGCCCCCGGGCTCCACAACCCCGAGCAGCGAGTCGGTCAGAGCCTCACCGAACGCCTGGCCCGGGAGCCAGGCTTGAATCACAGCTGCGACGTCATCGACCCAGGGCATCAACACCGGCATCCCCGAATTGACGATGACCACCGTGTGAGGTTGTACCGCGGCAACCCGTCTGACGAGCTCGTCCTGCCGCCCTGGTAGGGAGAGCGTGTCTCGGTCGTATCCCTCACTCTCCGTCCCCTCCGCAGACCCGACGACGACCACCGCGACGTCGGCTTCACTCGCGGAGGCAACCGCCTCGTCGAGCAATCGGTTCTCGTCGAGACGCGGCGTGACCCCGAGCCGCATCGTGACAAAGCCGGACTCCGGCCCGCGGACGTTGGGATGGTAGGCGGCTCGGATCTCCACCTCGTCACCTGCGTGCAGCTCGATGGGCACGCGCAGCTCGGGCGGCCGCGAGAACGCCTCGACCACCTCTGTGGGATGCAGGGTCGTTGCCTCCGCGAGCACCGATCCGTCGATGGCGATGCTCAACACCCCGACGCCTGCGACACCCACAACGTGCGGTCCGTGCACCGACGCCCGATATCGTCCACGCATCACCAGCTCCGACCCGGGCTGATGCACCGTCGCAGGCAGGCCGTCCCACCACGTGAGCACGCTGCTCGGGCTCGACGCGTCGTGGCGCAGTGTTCCGCCCGCGTCACGGACTTCGACACGCACACCGGGGGCTCCCGACACCGGGTCTCGCAGATTGCCGTCCCGGGGCTGAGGAATCGTCGCCCAGGTCAGGCATCCCTGGTGCACGTCCACCGAATCGAACTCACCCAGCGCGCGCAGCGAATCGGCGAGTCCCGGGCGGACAACGGGAAGGACACGCACGCTGCCGCCGCCTTGGGTCTGCGGCTCGACGGCATTGGGACCGATCAGTGCTACACGACGCGTGTCGTTGGGCTTCAGGGGCAGCAGCCCGCCCTGGTTGCGCAGCAGCACGAATGACCGCGAGGTCACGTCACGCAGCAGCATTGGATCGATGAACGCTGGAACCGGTGCCACCTGCTCGACGTGATGCCCGTCGGCGCCGTCCCGCAACTCACGCTCCAGCGCTCCGTTGAGCGCACCCACGCGGCGCGCGAGGCGCAACAACCGCGAGACCTTGTCGTCGACGACCGCTTCTGGCACCGTGCCGTCGCGCACCGCCGCGACAAGCTGGTCGCCCCACGGTCCGCGAGGTCCGGGCATCACCAGGTCGAGGCCGGCCAGTGCGGTGGGTCCGGTCGTCCTCGTGGCCGACCAGTCGGATACGACCACGCCCTGGAACCCCCACTCATCTTTGAGCAGATCGCGGAGGAGGGTCGGGTTGGCGGTCATGGTGTATCCATTGACGGAGTTGTATGCCGCCATCACCAAGGCCACATCGGCCTCGAAGACACACGCCTCAAACGGTGCGAGGTAGAGCTCGCGCAGCACCTGCTCGCTGATGCGCGCGTCATAGGTGCGCCGATCGGTCTCCGAATCGTTGGCGACGTAGTGTTTTGCGGTTGCACCAACGCCTGCTTGCTGCACTCCGCGCACATAGGCCACGGCGAGGCGCGCAGTGAGCATCGGGTCCTCGGAGAAACACTCGAAGCCGCGCCCGCTGAGCGGTG
This sequence comes from Candidatus Dormiibacterota bacterium, assembly GCA_963756075.1. Classification (GTDB taxonomy): domain Bacteria; phylum Chloroflexota; class Dormibacteria; order Aeolococcales; family Aeolococcaceae; genus Palsa-851. The sequence goes on from CAVWMH010000010.1 coordinate 174,011, forward strand.
TCCGCACGATGTTGACGGTCGGTGCCAGGAGGACGTCGACCCCGCGGGAGCGCGCTTCCTCGCCGAGCGCGCGGGTCACCTCGGTCACGAGGCCCTCGTCCCACGTGGCGCCAAGCGCCACCGGACATGGCAGCGATGACGACGGATGACGCGGATCGAAGCGGCGTCCCCGCACGCCCGAGGGCCCGTCCGATACCACCATCGAGCGAAGTCCGACGTCGTTGATGGCGTAGAGCGACCATGCATCGGCACCGGTCAGCAGGCGCACCTTCTGCTCGAGGCTGAGCCGTGCGAGCAGGCTGGACTCGTCGCCGCGGGTTCCGGTTGCGGTCGCGTTCATGGTTGGCTGTCCTTATTGAAAGCGGACCCCCGCGTCCGGCCGGCGCGGTGCCGGCCGGACGGATCCGCCCACTGGGTGATGGGTACGCATCGTTCCCTGTGCGAGCTCAGGCCACCGGCTTGAGCTGCATCAGGATGTAGGGCATCTGCGGATCGCTCGGCGACGGATCCATGTACGGCTGCGACTGGTCGGGCCATCCGACGTACTTCGCGCTGCTGTACACGTTCCAGTCCGCGCCATACAGGAGTGGTGCCTCAGGAACATCCGTCGACATGATCTTCTCGAGCTGCTGGACGGCGGGATAAAGCGTCGCGGTATCGGAGGGATCGGTGCCCGCGTAGGTCTGTAGCGCTGCCGCGGCGCTCGCGTTCGAATATCCCTCGTCATGCGCCGCGGTGGTTGAGCTCGAGCCGTCGAACCAGTCCTCGTACTGGGTGTACGGGATCTGGCCACCCTGGCCCCAGTGGATCGCGGTCTGCCACGCGGAAGGGGTGCCGCGTGATATTGGCGTTCCAGTCCGAATACCCCTGCGCCGGCTTGGTTGTCACATCCATGCCCAGCGCCTGGAGCTCCTGCGAGATGAGCGAGGCATCCTCCCAGTAATCGGAGAAGGGAACCGGGTCGTAGACCGAGAACTTGATGATCTCGCCGCCCTTGGTCCAGCAGTTTGCAACGTTGGTGCCGTCGCAATTCCCGCCCGACTTGTAGGTGCCGCTCCCGCTGTTGTAGCTGGAGCTGCGCGGGCGCCTTCCACCCTCCGGAAGTGAGGATGTCGTAGACGTCGTCACCCGCCGGCAGCTTGTCTGTCTTGGCCGTGGCGGAATCAGGAACATTCCCGGTGGTCGAGAGATCATTGGTGAGACTGCCGTCTGTGGGGAGGAACGCCTTCTGGGCGGGCAAAATCAGCCCACCCGAGGAGGTCGCGGGCACCTCGTAGCCCAACTCTCCAGCAGCGCGAGCGCGTTGCGATCGATGCCGTAGCTGACCGCCTTGCGCACCGCCACGTCGCTGATCCCGGTGGCGCCGCCGTTGCCCGGGCTCAGGTTGAACCGGAGCGCCACGGTGCTGCCGGATGCGAACCAGGCATGGTTGGTCTGTGGATCCAGGTTCACGAAGCTCGCGTAAATATTCGGGATGTCGTTACCGGCCCAGTCGAGTTGCTGGCTCACCAGCGCATCGCTGGCCGCCGCATTGGTGGCGACCGACGGAACCTCGACCTCGGACTCCGGTGGTGTGCCGCCCCAGTAGTGGGGATTGGGCTTGAACTTGATCAGTGAGGTGGAGTAGCTGTCCAACTGGAAAGGTCCGGTCCCGACCGGATGGGTGATCTGCATGGTGGGGTTCTGGGCGATCTGGTTCGCCACCGATGCCTGCATGATGTAGGTCGTCCCCAGGATGGCCCACAGGCCGGTGAACTGGGGCGTGCTGAAGTGCAGGGTCACTGTGTTCCCGGAGATCGTGGCGGGCGATGCCTGCGGCGCGACGCCGGGAATGTCAGCCTTCGGGACGTTCATCGCCGCGAATGTGGCGGCGACGTCCTTCGGACCGAAGGATGAGCCGTCACTGAATTTCACCCCGGTCCGCAACGTGATCTGCAGGTCCTTCCCGCCATTCTGGAAGGCGAACGCGGTCGCCAACCAGTAGTGCGTGCCCGCGGCGGTCGGATCGAGCTGGTCGAATTCGACCAGTGGCTCGTAGATGATGCTTTTCATCCCGACGCTGGACGCGACCGAGTTTGGATCGTACGGGTTGAAGTCGTCCGAGAAGGTGACACCGGTGGTCGGCTCGTAGATGAGCGGCTTGCCCGTGGTTGTATGCGAGGTCCGGCCCGGCGCTCGAGCACGCCGCGACGACGATGGTCGTGATGCCGAGAACTCCGATGAATGCTCTCCGGCTCATGTTGTGATTCCTCCATTCTTTTCGTGATTTCCGTGAAGCACTGCGCTGATTGGCAGCGCGGGTGCGCCTTCGCTGAAACGGATGAGTGCGTTAGGGAGGGCGCTGAACCTCTGCTTCACGCTGAGGGTTGGGCGAGTTGCCGGCGTCACGCCGGCACCCTGGAGGACGCGCTCACCGGAATCGACGTGAAGCCAGCAGGCGGCGTTGTGGTCGGGCGAGACGGTCACAGTTGGTGGTGCCATGCGTTTGCAGATCTCCATGACGTGCGGACAGCGGGGATGAAAGCGGCATCCGGGCGGCGGAGCAAGGAGGCTCGGAGGTGCTCCTCGAGCGGCGAGCGTCGGTCGCTCGAGCCGCTCCGGATCGGGAGCTGCGGACAGCAGGAGCTGGGTGTACGGATGGGCCGGGAAGTCGGTGAGATTGACGCTCGGTGCCAACTCGACCAGCTGGCCGGCGTACATGACCACGATGGTGTCGGCCAGGTATCGGGCAGAAGCAATGTCGTGGGTCACGTAGAGGATTGCGAGCCGCTCGCGATCGCGAAGATCGGCAAGCAGGTTGAGCACCCCAAGACGGATCGACACATCGAGCATCGACACCGGTTCATCGGCCAGCAAGACGCGGGGACGCACCGCCAGCGCCCGGGCTATCGCGACACGCTGGCGCTGGCCACCCGACAGCTCGTGCGGAAACTTGGCGGCAAACTTGGCGGGTGGGTCAAGCGCGACCCGGTGCAGCAGTTGCCGCACCGCCTCTTCGACGTCACCGTCGGCGGTGTGATGAATCTCCAGCGGACGAGCCAGGTGATGGCGAACCTTGTGCACGGGATTGAGCGAGGCGAAGGGATCCTGGAAGACCATCTGCACCTGGGCGGCGAACGATCGAGTGCGTGTTGCGGCGACGACCTTGCCGTCGAGGAGCACTTCGCCTGCGTCCGGTTTCACGATCCTCGCGAGCAGCCGAGCGACGGTTGTCTTCCCGGATCCGCTCTCGCCCACGACAGCGGTGACCGCCCCTGCCATGAGCTGCACCGAAACGTCATCCACAGCGTGGAGTCGTGAGCGCCGTGCCAGGAGCCCGCGTATTCCGCTTGACCCAGTACGACTTCGTCAGACCGCGGCCTTCGAGCACGGGCGTCTCCGCTCCGGCGTCCGGAACAACGGCAAGCGTGGTCATACGGCACGCTCCCCGCTCGTCTCGATAACCGGCGCGGTGCGGGGCCGCGTCCCGGCGGGATCCGGAAGCATCAGCTCCGGTGGAGCTGTCGCGTCGCCCCGGTGGAGCCAGCACGCAACCTCCCGAGGCGATCCCGTCAGCGGTTCGAGTTTTGGCACATCCTGGCGGCATTTGGGCATCGCCCACTTGCAGCGCGGATGGAACGCACACCCCGGCGGGAGATCTCGAAGATCGGGTGGAGAAGCCGGGAATACCTTCCATTCGATAGCGCTCTCCGTGCATCGGCGGAAAGCAATGGAGCAGGCCGTAGGTGTACGGCAGACGCGGCGCGCGAAACAGCGATGCTGCGGGCGCCCGCTCCATCAGCCGGCCGGCGTACATCACGGCGATGTCATCCGCAAACTCGACGAGCAGCGAGAGGTCATGCGTGATGAAGAGGGCGGCGAAACCCAGCCGGTCGCGCAAACCCATCAACTCCTCGAGGATCTCGCGCTGGGTCACCACATCAAGAGCGGTCGTGGGCTCGTCGAGGATCATGACCTGGGGATCCAGCGCGAGCGCCATCGCGATCATCGCCCGCTGGCGCATGCCGCCGGACATCTCGTGCGGGTAGCTGCGGAGTCGATCCGCGGTCATGCCAACCAGCTCGAGCAAATCCCCGGCCCGGTCTCGTCTCGATGCCCGGTCGAGCTCAGGACGGTGGGTGGCGAGCAATTCGTCAAACTGCGCGCCGATCGTGCTCACCGGGTTGAGGGCGTTCAGCGCGCTCTGCAGAACGATTGCGATCTCGGACCATCGGACGGCTCGGAGCTCCTCCTCGCCTGCGGCGAGCAGATCCAGGGTCGGCGCCGGCTCGCCCGCCGAAGCGCGCCGGGAATGGAAGAGCACTTCGCCGCCGGTGATCACCCCGGGCGAGCGAAGCAAGCGGATCGCCGCCATCGCCAGCGTCGACTTGCCGCTGCCGCTCTCTCCGGCCAGGCCAAGGACCCGGCCACGCCCGAGCGTCAGATCGCACTCGGCCACCGCGTGCACGGCATCGTCGCCGAAGCCGTAGTCGACGCAGAGCCCTTGATCTCGAGCACCGGATCCCCGTCCCGACCAGGGGTGAACTCGGGCGCGCCAGAGGTTCCCGGCTCGTTTTCGCGCTCACGCCTGGGACGCTCATGGCGTACCCGCCTCGGCGCCGGTGACGTCGACGTCACCACCTTCCGGCGTACCACAGGCGTGAGCCCGAGCTTGGGCCGGCGGCTGATGCCCAGCTTGCCGGCCGCGCTCCGGGACAGCCCGGCGACCCGAAGCCGCGGGATTGATGAATTCGTCGATGCCGAAGTTGAGGAGCGCCAGGCCGGTGCCGAGCAGGGCGATGCAGAGGCCGGGAGGCGCCCACCACCACCACCAGCCGCCGCGCACCGCGTTGTTCGAGAAGGTTTCCCGGAGCATGTTGCCCCAGTTCCAGAGACCCGGGGGCGACGACGTTGGTGAGCCGGCGAGGCCGAGGAACGAGATGGCGATATAGGCGCCGATCGCGGAGAGCGTCGTGAAAAGAAACGAGGCGGCGATGATCGGGATCAGGTTGGGCAGGATCTCGACGAGGATGATGCGGACCCTCCCCTCGCCGGAAACGCGTGCCGCTTCAACGAAATCCCGATTGCGCAACGAGAGGGTCTGCGCCCTCAGCACCCGAGAGCTGTACGCCCAGGCGGTGATGGCGATGATGAAGCTGACCAGGAAGATGCTCGTGCCTGCGGCTGGGACATAGTCGGCGAGCACGATGAGCAGGGGAAGGCCCGGGATGGCAAGAAAGACGTTGCCCACCAGCGACAGGCCCTCGTCGGCGCCGCCGCCCAGGTACCCCGCCGTGACACCGACGATGATCGAGAGCACTGTCGAGATCGCCGCGGCAAGCAGTCCGACCGCGACCGTGGCCTGGGTTGAAACCAGGAGCTGTGACCACACGTCCTGCGCAAAGACGGTGGTGCCCAGCCAGTGGGCGCCCGACGGCGGCAGTGGGAGTGGGTAGTAGTCAGCCTTGATGTGCGTGCCCGGACCGGTCCCCGCGACCAGGACGTGCTGGACCCAGCTTTCGTTCGTGAAATTCGGCGAGTACGGCGCGATCCAGGCCCCGATGATCGCGATCACCGCGAACACCGCCAAGATCACCAGCCCCGCGATCACCTTGGGTGACCGCGGCAGGCGCAACACCCGCGAGGCCGCCGCCGCCGCGGACTTGGTCGCGGCCGGCTCGTTGAGGATGGGCATGTTGATGGTCATCGCTCAGGCTTCCTGTCGAGCCCGCGGATCGATCAGCACGTAGACCACATCCGCGAGGAGGTTGGCAGCGAGCACGACCAGTGTGATCACCACGAAGATTCCCTGGACCAGCGTGTAGTCCAGTGCGCCGAGCGCGCCGTAGAGGTGGTACCCGATACCCGGGTAGTTGAAGACAATTTCGACCAAAATCTGACCCGCCACGACAAGGCTAATCGCCACCGAGAAGTTCGACACGCACGGCAGCAGCGCGTTTCGCGCTGCGTACCAGACGACCTTGCGGGTGCGCAGGCCTTTAGCGCGCGCGACCAGGACGAAGTCCTCATCCATGGTGGTGATCATCTGGTTGCGCATTGACAGGATGAATCCGCCCATCGACGCGAGGATCACGGTGAACGCTGGCAGCACAGCGTGCCCGATGATGCTGGCGATGTACGGCAGGTTCATGCCCGGGTCGACGCCGTAGATGTCGAATCCGTAGAGGCTCGGGAACCACTTGAAGCAGGCTCCCCGTCTCCCCGAAGATCAGTACCAGGACCAGGGCGAGAAAGAAATACGGGATCGCCTGAAAGAAGGTCGCGGCAGGCAGCAGCCAGTCGAGCGATGAACCGCGTCGCCAGCCCATGACGACGCCGATCACCGTGCCGGCGAGGAAGCTCAGGACGGTGGCGACCCCGAGGAGTCCCAGCGTCCACGGCAGATACGAGGCGATCAGGCTCGTCACCTGCGCGTTCTCCGACCATGAGAAGCCGAGGTTCCCGTGCACGAGATTCCCCAGGTACTGCACGTACTGCGCCCAGAGGCTCGTGTGGACGTTGAAGCCCAGTTGCGCCTCGATGGCCTTGACGCAGAAGGAATTGCAGATGCCAGACGACTGAGCCCGCGCGATCGCGCCGGCGACCGGGTTGCCGGGGACCACCCGCGGGAGCAAGAAGCTGACCGTCACCGCAACCCAGGCGGCGAGGAGGTAGACCCCCAGACGGCGAAGTAGCGCCCGCATCGGCTAGGCCCCCGACCGCAAGCGAGGGTGTGACCGGCGACAGCTGCGGCAGCGCATCCGCAGCTCTCGCGGAGCATCAGCCGAACCGGCAGGACGACGTCAGATTCGCCGCCGCTCCCGCTGATCCTCGAATGGAGGACGTCGAACGCCGTGGCGCCCATCTGCTCGATGGGCTGGCGGATGGTGGTCAGCGACGGGTGCAGATGACGCGCCACCGGAACGTCGTCGAAGCCGGTGACGGCGACGTCCCGCGGCACGCTGATACCCCGTCGGGCGAGCGCGTGAATCACGCCGAGGGCAGTCTGGTCGTTGGCGCAGACGATCGCGCGCGGCAGTTCGCCGCCTCGATCCAGCAGGGACGGCGATCACCTGCGCCCCGCCCGACGCGCTGTAGTTGCCCTGCCACGCGGGGCCGGTCTGAATCTCGGCGCCCGACCGCAGTGGCCGCAGCCTCGAAAACCCGGGCCCGGGCCCGGTTGTCCGGGCTGTCGGCGTGTCCCGAGAGGTAGGCGAGATGGCGATATCCATGATCGAGCGTCAGGTGGTTGACCAGCGCGCGCATCCCCGAGTCGTTGTCGCAGCCGACGTTCACCGACGCCCGGGTCGGGCTTCCCGCGAGCGTCACGATCGGCACATCTCGGCCAGCCGGGCGATGCCCACCGCCGAAAGCATCCGGTCGTGGAGGATGATGCCGTCCGCCTTGCCGGCAACCCCGGAGATCCGGGCCGCCACGTGGGGGTCGTGGACGCCGACCGAGCTGATCAGCACATCGAAGCCGCGCCGCTGGGCGGCAACCTCGATGCCACGGTTGATGCCGTCAATGAAGAGCAGGCTCTCGTCCTCGTCCTCGAAGGTCGCCTCGCCCCCGCGCCGGAAGACGACCCCGACCACCTCCTTGAGACCGTTCGACAGGGCGCGGGCGGCGCCGTCGGGAACGAAGCTGAGCTCTCGGACGGCACGCATCACGCGCTCGCGGGTCTCCGGGCGCGGCGTCCCCTGGCCGTTCAGGACCCGCGAGACGGATGCGATCGAGACGCCGGCCAGGCGGGCGACGTCATAGATCGTCAGCGTCCCCTTGGGCCGCTTCGCCTCTGTCATGCAGCAGCCGTCTCCAGTCTCGGCTTCCCGACCTGTAAGCGCTTACCAGTAAGCGCTTACAGACTGGGCCGGGATGATAGCCAGAGTTGATGGGCAGCGCAAGTGGTTACCGGAAAGTGGCGTTCCGTCCGGTCGACTGAGGGCGCGCGGCATCGCCTCAACCACGCGCTCCAGCCCTAGAGCAGGGTCTCCTCCTGCTCGACGCGGGCCGACCGGCGCCTCGTCGGCGGGCCGGCAGCGTCGGCGGCCGGGTGCTCGACCACGGCGATCACCCGTGCGGCCATGAAACGCCCGGCGCGGACCGGATGTCCGGTGCGAGTGAGCTCCGCCACCTCGACAATGCCTCGGGCGGTGGTGACCTCAACGCGTCGTCCCGCGCGCGTTGCCGTGATCTCGAAGCTCCGCGCGCTCCCCGTCCCCGTGTCGACGATGACCTCCACGGTGTCTCCGATCACACCCGCAACTTTAGCCACACGACGTGGCGTTCATTGCTGCTCGCCCTGGGCCTGAACCGCCTGCCTGATCAACTCCACGGGATGTCGCGCTGAGCGCCCGGTGCCGTGGTGGATCTGCTGGCGGCATGACACACCGGTGGCGGCAATCAGCGTATCGGCGTCCTCCGCGTTGACCGCGGGAAAGAGGCGCATGCCGCCAATCTGCATCGAAAGGTCGTAGTGCTCGGTTTCGAACCCGAATGACCCGGCCATGCCACAGCAACCGGCGTCGACCTCGACCACCACAGCGCCGGGGATGAGCGACAGCAACCGGACCGTTGGTGCGGTCCCGGTGAGTGCCTTCTGATGACAGTGCCCGTGGAAAAGGAAGCGGCGGCCGGCCATCGGCGAGGCCGGGTCCATACGAAGGTGGCCGGCGCCAAATGCATCGAGGATCAGTTCATCCACCAGCCGTACCTGACCCGCGACAACCTTCGCGTCCTCGCTGTCCGGCTGGAGGGCGAGATGCTCCTCGGTGAGCGTGAGGATGCACGACGGTTCGACGCCGACGATCGTGACCCCCTGCCGCGCCAGGCCGGCGAGACGAGCGGTCATTGACTGCGCGAGGCGGCCCGCCTCGTCGAGTCGCCCCTTGGAGATGGCCGCCCGCCCACAACAGCGATCGCCGATCAGCTCGACCTCCCATCCGGCCATCTCCAGCAGCTCCACGGCCGCGATGCCGACCCCGGGCTCGGTGAACGTCGTGAACGAGTCGGCGAGCATCGCCACACGTCCGAGGGATCCCGGACGTGGATGCCGCCGGCGCGCATCCCACCGCAGCAGGGTGCGACGGTGGAAGCGTGGCAACGGTCGCATGCGCGTGAGCCCAAGCGTTCGCTCCATGGCCGCGCGCGATCCCGGCAACCTCGTGACCGCGTTCGAGATCGGTGCGAATCTCGATCCCAGGCGATTGAGCCGTCGTGCCGCCGCGAAAAATCGCGCGCGCCGTGGCACGCCGTGAATTCCCTGGTACTGAAAGAGAAACTCGCTCTTCATCGACGCCATGTCAACGCCGAGAGGGCATTCACTCTTGCACGCCTTGCATTCCAGGCACAGGTCGAGAATGTCGTGGAGTCGTTCGTCGCCGAGCGCGGCTCGAGGATCAGGTTGCGACAACGCGAGCACCAGCGCGTTGGCGCGCCCGCGGGTGCTGTGTTCCTCCTCGCGCGTGGCCATGTATGACGGGCACATCACACCGGTCGAGCCCTTGCGGCAGACGCCGATGTTCATGCATCGATCGGCCGCACCGCGCATGCCGCCGGTGCTGGCGAACGAGAGCCGGGTGGAGAGTGCGAACGCCCTTGGCAGCGCAGCGTCGCGGAGGCTCTCGGTCATCGGCGGCGCGTTGACGATCTTCCCGGGATTCATCAGCGCGTGCGGATCGAAGAGCCGCTTCACGTCGCACATCGCCTCGTACAGCTCGTCGCCGAAGATGACGCGGTTGAACTCGCTGCGCGCGAGCCCGTCGCCGTGCTCGCTGGAGTTGGCGCCGCCGAATTCGCTCACCAGGTCTCGGATCTCCGCGGCGACGGCGCTCATCGTGGCCACCTGGTTCGGCTGCGTGAGATCCATGAACGGGCGGATGTGCAGGCACCCGACCGAGCAATGACCGTAGAAGCCGGCCACCAGGCCGTGACGCTCGAGCACCCCGCTGAAACGCTGCACGTACTCGGGAAGTCGAGCTGGGTCGACCGCCGTGTCCTCGATGAACGCGATCGGCCGGCGCGTGCCTTCGCTGGCTGCCATCAGCAGCCCCAACCCTGCCGATCGCACCTTGAGCAGGGCGGCCTGGTGTTCGGGGGTTATCGCGCGAAGCGTGTAGTACCCATGGCGGTGGCGCTGCCACAGCTCGGCGAGCCGCTCGACGCCTGCGGACGCCTCAGCCGTGCTGTCGGCGTCGAAGGTCACGAAGAGCAGCGCGCCCGGATCGCCGTTGAGGATGGAACCCAACGCAGCGAATTCGATCTTCTGGCGGGAGAGTTCGAGAATGGTGCGGTCGATGAGCTCCACGGCACTCGGACGTGCGCTCAGCGCGTCCTCGGTGGCAGCGATCGCGTCAGCGACTGACGCGAAATGGCCGACGGCGATCGCCCTCGCGCGCGGGAGCGGCACCAGGCGCACGGTCGCCTCCGTAACGATCACCAGCGTCCCTTCGGAGCCGACGACGAACCGGGCCAGGTTGAACGGGGACCCATCGGCAAGGCGGTCGAGCCGATAGCCTCCCGCCCGCCGCCAGTACGGCGGAAACCGCTCTGCGATCGCGGTGCGATGCTCTGCGACGAGCCCGGGCAGGCGCGCATGGATTCGACCCTCAAGCGTGTCCGCGCCGGCCCGGGAGACCACCGAGGCAGCGTCGACTGTTGCGAACGTTGCCGTGCTGGAGTCGCTGAGCACGACGTCCAGCGACTCGACGTGATCGATGGTCATGCCGTACACCAACGACCCGCTACCCGCGGAGTTGTTGCCGATCATCCCGCCGATCGTCGCCCGATCGCTCGTGGAGGTATCGGGTCCAAACAGGAGCCCATGCCGCGCCGCGACCCGGTTGAGGTCGTTCTGCACGACGCCCGGTTGAACCCGCGCGAGACCGCGCTCAGGGTCAAGCTCGATGATCGCGTCCATGTGGCGCGAGGTGTCGATGATCACCGCGCGTCCCACGGTCTGGCCCGCCAGGCTGGTGCCCGCCCCTCGGGGCAGCATGGGCACCTGGCGGCGAGCGCAGACGGCGGCGGCAGCAGCGACATCGGCCGCATCACGGGGAAACACCACCGCAAGCGGCTCGACGCTGTACATGCTTGCGTCGCTCGAGAACAGGTGACGCGTGTACACGTCAGCGCGCACCTCGCCTGCCATCGCAGAGCGAAGCTCCGTCTCGAGGTCGCTCATCTCATCGAATCACGCCCTCGTCGCGCAGCGTGGCGATGTCCGCGGCGGAGTAGCCCAGCTCTCCGAGGACTTCGTCGGTGTGCTCCCCGAGCAGCGGTGGCGGACGTCGCACCGTGGCTGTGTACTGGGAGAGCTTGATGGGAGACGCAGTCATGCGCAGCGTGCCCGCGGTGGGATGCTCGGTGGTGATCACCATGTCGCGAGCCTGCACCTGAGGGTGCTCGAGGGCGGCGTCGATGCTGTTGATCGCGCCCGCGGGGATCCCGACACGTGTCAGGTCCTCGGCCCATGCGGCGGAGCTCCGGGTGGCGAGTGCAGCTTCGATCAACGGGATGAGCTGCGCCCGGTTTGCAACACGCTGCGGGTTGCTGACAAAGCGGGGATCATCCGCCAGCTCGGGCAGACCGATCAGCGGCGCGAAACGCTGCCACAGCGTGTCGTTGCCGACCGCGACCATGAGGTGGCCGTCCGTTGTGCGCAGCGCCTGGTACGGGACGATGCTCGGGTGCGCGGAGCCGTAACGACGCGGCACTTCGCCCGACGCGAAGTACCCACCGGCCAGGTAGGTCAAGGATGCGATCTGCCCATCCAGCAGGGAGATGTCGATCCACTCCCCTCGTCCGGTGGTGTGACGGGCATGGAGGGCGGCGAGAATGCCGATGGCGGCCCACATCGACGCGCCGAGGTCGGCCGCGGAGTTGCCAACACGCACCGGTGCGCCGTCGGCTTCACCTGTGACGCTCATCAGGCCTCCGAGCGCCTGGGCGATGGCGTCGTACCCCGGCTCCGACATGTACGGCCCGCTCTGACCAAATCCAGAGATCGAGGCGTAGATCAGACGCGGGTTGCGCGCACTCAGGTCGTCGTAGCCGAGTCCGAGCCTGCCCGCGGTGCCCGGCCGAAAGTTCTCGATGACCACATCAGAGAGATCGACCAGGCGCAGCGCGATCTCGCGTCCTCGGGCGGCTTTGAGGTCGACCGCGATACCCCGCTTGTTGCGGTTCACAGCGAGGAAATATGCGGACTGGTCGCCCTGATACGGAGGCGCCCATTCCCTCGTGTCGTCGCCGGTGCGCGGGTTCTCGAGCTTGATCACATCGGCACCGAGATCGGCGAAAACCATCGTGGCGAAGGGGCCGGACAGGATCCGCGAAAGGTCGAGGATGCGCACCCCGGCGAGCGGGCCCGACGACGGCGGCTGCGCGGGTTGCGAGTCCATCGAACAGCGTGCCTAGGACAGCACGCCGACGTAGAGGTTGACGACCTCGTCGTTGTGCAGCAGGTCTCGTCCTCTGCCGTCGAGGCGGTTCTTGCCAAGCACCAGCACGTACGCCCACTGCGCGTGACGCAGGGTCTCGCGAGTGTTCTGCTCGACCACCACGACGGCGACGTTGGTGGCGCGCACCTGCTCGATTCGCTCCCACACCGCGCTCTGGAACTTTGGGGAGAGACCGGCGGATGGCTCGTCGAGGAGGAGTACAGACGGATCCACCATCAAACCGCGAGCCATGGCCAGCATGGTGCGCTGGCCGCCACTCAGGGTCTCGGCATGGCGGCGGTGAGCCAGCTTGAGATCGGGGAAGAGCCGGTACAGCTCCTCGGTGCGCTCGTGCAGCCCGTGCCTGCGGCTGTATCCGCCCATCTCGAGGTTCTCCTGGACGGTGAGCTGCGGGAAGACGTTGGCGACCTGAGGTACATATGCGATGCCGCGACGTACGAGCCTCTCTGATGGGAGACCGGTGGCATCCCTGCCCTCGACCATCACGGTGCCGGCGCTGGCTCTGATGACACCGGCGATCGCCTTGAGCAAGGTGGATTTCCCCGCCCCGTTGGGTCCGACGATGGCCGTGATGGCACCGCGCAGGGCGCGCACGCTGACGTCCTCGACAATCGGCGGGCCACCGTATCCGGCGGTGAGCCCCGATACCTCGAGGGCCGCGATGTTCGCGGTCTCCGCCGGGGCGGGGTCAGGCGTCAGCGTCGTCATAGGTGGGCATCTCCCCCAGGTAGGCGTCGACCACGGCCTGGTTGCCGCGCAGCTGATCAAATGGCGCCTCCGCGATCACCCGACCCTCAGCCATCACCACGACCTGGTCCGTGACCCGCTCGATGAACGGCAGGTTGTGTTCGACGATGACGACCGAGGTGCCGGCTTTGACGAACCCCAGCACGGCGCTGGCCATGCGTTCGCCGAGAACCGGGTTGACCCCTCCCATGGGCTCGTCGAGGATCACCAGTCGTGGCTCGGCCATGCGGATACGCCCAAACTCCAGGAGGCGTTTCTGGCCGCCGCTCAGGTTGCCCGCCCGCTCGTTCCGGAGGTGGAGCAGACCGAACTCGTCGAGGACGGCGCGGGCGCGGATCAGTTGCTCGTTCGCTCGCTCCTTCTCGGCACGCGACGGCCCCCAGAGGGATCGCCAGAATCGCTCGCGACGCGGCTCGAAGCAGGCGAGGATGAGGTTCTCGAGGACGCTCAGCGCGGGCCACTCGCGCGGGCTCTGAAACGTCCTGATCAAGCCCATCCGCGAAACCACGTGGGGCGCTTTGCCCTGCACCTCCTTGCCCTCGAAGCGGACGGTGCCCGTGTCGGGGACCTTGAAGCCGGAGATGAGGTCGATGGCCGTGCTCTTGCCGGCGCCATTAGGACCGATGAGGCCGGTGATCTGACCCTCGGCCGCGGTGAACGAACATGCCGTCACCGCCTGCACGCCACCGAAGTGCTTGTGCAGATCCTGCACCTCGAGCAGTGCGGTCACGCGGCGCCGGTGTCGAGTGTGGCGCCGGCGACCGCACCTTCGACGGCAACAGGCGCGCCCCCCGTCCCGGCGGGATCCTTATCACGCAGGCGGCGCTCCGGGAGCAGGCCCTGCGGCCGGAACCGGATGAACAGCACCAGGATGACGCCGGTGAGAATGAGCCGGAAGGCCGGCGCGAAGCTCGGCTGGTTGGCGATCTCAGGAAGTTGCCTCGTCGCCTCCTGGAGGCCCATCACCATGACGGCGACACCAAGGACGACGCCACGGTTGCTGCCTCGACCACCAACGAGAATTGCGGCGTAAAGAACGATCGTTTCCACCGGTGACCACGCGGACGGGTTGAATGCGCTGAGATACCCAGCAAAGAGTCCGCCACCCAACCCACCGATCCCTGCACCGATGACATACGCCTTGAGCTTCATCACGTAGATGCCCCGTCCGAAGGCCGCAGCGGCGCGCTCATCCTCGCGCAGGCTGCGCAGTGCTAGGCCGAATCGGCTGGCGCTCAGCCGTGTGACCAGGAAGAGCACCACCACGAGGACGACGACACAGAGTCCGAGGTAGAAGAACGGGTAACTGGTGAAGTCGAGTCCTAAGACATCACCCATCGGGTCGAACAGCCCGGAGAGCCCGTTGTAGCCGTTGAACAGAGGCACGAACTGTCCGGCGAACGTGTAGAGGACGTACACCGCGCCGAGGGTGACGATCGAGAAATAGATGCCGCGCAGTTGGCGCAGCGCGATTGCTCCCACGATGAGCGCTAGCAGCATCGCGCTGATGACGCCTATCGCGACGGCGATAGGAAATGGGAGTGAGAGGCCGAGGATGTACGTCGTCGGGCTCGTGGCCGGCCCGATCGTCAGCACCAGTGTCATGTACGCACCGAGCGCTACATACCCGTAGAACGCCAGGTCGAAGTCGCCCGACCACCCCCAGATGATATTCAGACCCAACGCCATGATCGCGAAGATCGAACCCTCGGTGAGGACGGAGACCAGGTAGTCGATCATTCGAAGACGCTCCGCCTCCCGCCGACGAAGAGCCCGCGAGGGCGTACGAGGATGACCAGGGAGAGGATCGCGAACGCGAACGCAAGGTTGTAGCTGGCGCTGACGTATCCGCCGAAGAACTCGAGCGCAATGCCGACGATGATCCCGCCGACCAGCGTGCCCACCGCCTTGCCGAGGCCACCGGCGACTGCGGCAGTGAGCGTGATCAGGAAGAAGCTGAAACCCGAATAGGGACTGAAGGTGCCGACGCTTTCAGCGAGGATGAAGCCCGCGTAGCCGCCGATGAGCCCGGCGAGCAGCCACGTGAGCGCCGCGACGCGGTTGGCGTTGATGCCGGAAACCCTGGCCAGCGACCGGTTTTGCGACACCGCCCGGAGTGACTTGCCAAATCGCGTGTGCTGGATGATCACGTAGAGCAGTGCGGTGATCACGACTGCGGACACCATGATCTGGATCTCGGTATCGGTCCAGAGGAACGGCCCCACTGTGCGCGGCGCTCCCTGCGGGACGGCGTAACCGAGGTTGGCGGCGCCAAAGATGATCACAAGGACGTTCTGGATGACCAACGAGACTCCGAGGGTGGCGATGAACGTCGGCAGGCCGCCAATGCCCCTGCGCACGAATCGGTCGACGACGCCGTTATGCACGGCGAGCGCGAGCAATCCACCGCCCGCGGCCGCGGCCAGTCCCGACAGAATCACACCGCCGCCGTGCTGCTGCACGAGGTATGCGCAGTACGCGCCGACGGTGAGGATCTCACCGTGCGAAAGGTTGGCCACGTTGGTGACGGAGTATTCGAGCGTGAAGGCCAAGGCGGACAGGGAGAGGATCGCCGCCGTGACGAGACCGAATCCGAGCGTGAGAAGAGCCTCGTGCATCTACATCGATTCTCCAGCGATTTGATGGGGCTGCGCGAGACGGCCGGAGGCGTCTCGGGGGCAACGCGCAGCACGTGCGCGCGGTGCCCCCGATGCGTCAGGGAGTGGCTGTGGCAAGGGCCGCGGCGGAAAGGAGCGCGATCTGGTTTTCGGCGCCCGTGGCGGCGTCGGCCTGGAATGCTCCGTAGGGCCCAAAGACGTTGTTGTACGCGTTGAAGATGAGGTCACCGCTCGCACCATCCATCTTGATCTTGGTGCCGGCTTTGATGCCCTGGTAGCAAGCTTTGTACGTGTCGCACGGTGTACCCGGTGGGTTGGTGACGGCCTTCATAGCAGCGATGACCGCCGGGCCGTCGGTCGTACCCGCTTTGTCCATCGCCAGCGCAAGGCTCAACACGGCGTCGTACGCGTAGTTTGCGCCGGCAATCGGCTGCGCATTGGCGCCGTTCTGCGCCGCGAAGGCGGCGGCGAAGTTGTCGGCCGCCGCGCCGGTGGCGTTGGTCCCGAAGACCGAGACGAGATGATCGTGGGCGACGGGATACGTGATCGCCTTGAGGTAGTCGTTACCGCTGGTCACGTCGGTTCCAACAATCGGAATGGCGAGGTTGTCGAGCTCTTTGAAGTTCTGGAACATGACCGCCGCAGTCTGAGGGTCGAGCTGCGTGAAGATGACGTCGGGGTGGGCGGCGATGATGGCCTGCACCTCGGTGCGATACGAGGTCTGCCCCGGCGCAACCGTGATATTGGAAACGATGGTGTTGCCGAACTTCTGCCACGTGGCGGTAATCGGCTTGGGGATCGTCTGCTGCGCGATGTCCGACGAGAAGAGCAGCGCCGCAGTCTTGTAGCCCTTCTGATTGGCGTAGAGCGCCATCGCGACGCCGAGCTGGGAATCCGACGGGCTGTCCCGCCAGAGGTACTGATTGGTGTTCTTGTCGAAGGCTGTGCTGCCTCCCTGGAACTCCGTGGGGATCCTTGCTGCGCTCACGATCGGAGCCACCGCGGCGATCTCCTGGGTTTCCGGCCCGATGATGCCGCTCACGGCATCAGCCGAGAGGAGCTGGCGGACCGCCGGGACAGCGTCGGCCTCGTCGCACTGCGTATCAGCATGACTGAGGTCGAGCTGCTTGCCGAGCACGCCGCCCGAGCTGTTGATGACCTTCTGGGCGACCTGCGATCCCTGGAGCATCGCCTGCCCCAGGACCGCAAGGGGTCCGGTGAAACATGAGAGCACGCCAAAGGAGACGTGACCGGCGCTGTCGGTCTTGATGTTGCCGCCACCCGAGGCGGACGGGCTGGAGCTGCCGCACGCGGCGATCACGACGGCGACCGCGATACCTGTGAGCAGGCGTTTTGGGGCGCGCGCATGCGGGACCCGGGCCATGGCTGTCGGCAACACTGTCCAACCTCCGTCACTGGCCCGACGACGGGCCGTCCCCGATATTGGCGGGAGTCTGCTCCGAGGTGGATAACTATGTCAATGGGTCAGTGGATAGTCCAATTTTTGCGCGATAATTCGCGCCGTGACCCTCGACACGTCGCCTCTCCGTCCACTGGGCCGCACACGTCTCTATGAGGATCTCGTCGAACGGCTTGGGGAGTTCGTCGTCCGCACCAACCTCCGGGTGGGTGAGCGGTTCCCGCCCGAGCGCGAACTGGCATCCCGGCTCGAGGTCAGCCGAGCCTCCTTGCGCCAGGCACTGGCTGTGCTCGAAGCACAGGGCTTCATCGAAATCCGTCACGGAGGGGGCGTCTTCCTGCGTCGCAGCCGTGGATTCGGCGGGGTGCTCCACAAGCTCGTGGAACGGCGAGCCCGGTTGCCCGAGGTGCTGGAGGCGCGGGAGCTCCTCGAGGTCCGGCTCGCCGAGCTTGCGGCCACGCGGCGCACCGAAGATGACCTCGCCTCGATGCGCGCCGCGCTTGTTGCGATGGAGGCTGAGATCGCGTCTGCCGGGCTCGGCATGGATGGCGATGCCGCGTTCCACCACGCCGTGCACCGCGCCGGTAACAACAAGGTGCTGGAGCACGTGATCGACGGCCTGGCGGAGGCGATTCACGAAACCCGTTTGGAGTCGCTCAGCGAGCCGAACCGGCCGCGAAATTCGCTCCTGGCTCATCGACGCATCCTCGATGCGATCGAGGCACAACAGGTGGCCCACGCGGCCGATGCGATGCGCGCGCATCTGCGCCAGGTTGCCGATGTCGCGCTGCTCCGCTGGGAGCCCCCCGTGGAGGATCCCGCGCTGCCATGACCCCGCCGTCGTGGTTGGAGCATGTGACCGGGGTGGCCGAGCGGGGCCGCGCCATGCTCGGGCGCTCCGGGGGAACACACAACACGGCGAACCTCGCGGCGACGTGCGACCGCCTGATCGCCCGGCGCGGTGAGGCGTCCGGCCTGGCTCTGGCCACCGAGGTCGTGCGCGCTATGGAGCGTATGAACAACGCCGACACCGCCGATTTTCTGGAGGTGCTTGCCGGCTCATTCTCTCCCCCGCCAGCGGCTGTCGCCGCCGCGGTTGCGCGCTGGCGGTCGGATCCAACCGATGACTCCGTGATGGCGCTCGCGATGGCAACCGAGGCACCTCGACAGGAGCTGTTCCGGCGACTCAACATGGTCGGGGGTGGCGCTGCGGCGCTCGTGAAGTTGCGCGGTCACCTCCTCGAACTGCTCCCCTCACGCCCGCATCTTCGGGGTGTCGACGCAGACCTGCGTCACCTGCTCTCATCGTGGTTCAACGGAGGGTTCCTGCGGCTCGAGCAGATCAGCTGGGGGACGCCCGCGGCGACGCTGGAGCGGCTGATCGCCTACGAGGCGGTGCATGAGATCCATGGTTGGGACGACCTGCGTCTGCGCCTGGCAGATGACCGTCGGTGCTTCGCCTTCTTCCACCCGCTGCTTCCGGGAGAACCGCTCATCTTCGTGGAGATCGCGCTCACTCGCGAGCTACCGACCGCCATAGCCCCGCTTCTCGGAGTGGGTCGACCCATCGCCGACGCCCGCGCCGCCCACACCGCCGTGTTCTACTCGATCAGCGATTGCCAGCCGGGCCTGCGTGGGATCTCGTTCGGGAATTTCCTGATCAAGCAGGTGGTTCGCGAGCTGTCAGCGGAGCTGCCCGGGCTGCGTACCTTCGCGACGCTGTCGCCCGCGCCCGGCCTGGCCAGAGCTGTCGCGGATAGAAGCGACGCCGAGGGCTTCACCGACGAGCGGCTGCGGGCGCTGACCGCAGGTCACCACGACGACCTTCGTCGCCTCGCTGCATACAGCGATGAGATGGAAGCGTTTTCCAGGCTCCTGCAGGCTCCCGGCCCGCATGCACCGCTGGTTGCCCGGCTGGCGGGTCGCCTTGCGCTCGCGTACCTCCTGCACGTGAAGGTCCGCGGCCGCATCGCCGACAGCGTGGGCCACTTCCATCTTTCGAACGGCGCCCGGCTCGAACGCATCAACCCCGACGGGGACCTCTCACCGAGAGGCCGGCAGTCACTTGGCGTCATGGTCAACTACGTCTACGAGCCGCAGCGATTGGAAGCCAACCACGAGCGCTATGTTCGCTCCAGTCACGTCGCCACGGCAGCGTCGCTGGGCGGTGAGATCAGGTCTGTTGATGCCGCCTGGTCGAACACGGCGCGACGCGAACGGCGGTCGGTGCGCGCGGCACGCTGAGCGCCGGAGCCCGTCGGCACCGGCGAGTTCGTCCTCGAGGATGATGCCATCCATCGATTGCTCGACTAGGCTCGGACCATGACCACGATGAGCGCCTTGCTCGAGCGCCTTCGACGGCTGCCTCCGATGGTGCCCGACGGCGCTGTCGCGGTCGTGCTCATGCTCAGCGCCGGCCTGGCGGAATACCAGGATGCCGGGAGCCTGAGCCTCGTCCAGGTTCTCGCCATCGTGCTGATCACGCTGCCGCTAACGGCGAGACGCCTGTTTCCTTCGGCGGTGAGCGCCACCATCGGCGCAGCCCTCATCGTGCATCTGCTCCTCGGTTTCACGAACTCTTTCATCGAGAATTTCGCAGTCCTGCTCGCGCTCTACACCGTGTACGCATCGGCACGAAGTGGTTGGCGCATCGCAGTCATCAGCGGGCTGCTGGTGATCGGTCTCTCCGCGGGCGTCGCGCTGGGGTGGCGTGATCAGCACCATGTGTACCTGTCTGATATCGGTTACAACGCAATCATCTTTGTGCTGCCTGTCATCCTCGGCTATGGGGTGCGTACTCGGCGGGCGTACGTCGCGCAGCTGCACGAGCAGTCGAAGCTGCTCGCGCGTGAGGCGGCGGCGCATGAACGCACGGCCATCGCTCGTGAGCTGCACGATGTGATCGCGCACAGCCTGAGCGTGATGGTGCTCCAGGCCACCGCGGGCCGTCGGCTGGCCCGTCGCGACCCGGCCAACGCGGCAGCGGCATTCGAGGTCATCGAACAGACCGGACGCGACGCGCTCTCCGATCTGAGGCGCGCGATCGGGGTGCTCAAGACTCGACTCGCTCGAGGCGGCGTCGCTGGCGCCGCAACCGAGCCTCCTGCAACTGGGTGCGCTCGTCGATCAGGTCCGAAAGGCAGGCGTCTCCGTGCACGTCACCATCGATGGGACTCAACGGCCACTCGCCCCAGGGGTGGAGTTGTCGGCCTATCGCATCGTGCAGGAGTCCCTGACGAACATGCTCAGGCACTCGGGTGCGGACGACGCCGTGGTCGCTATCAGGTACGGGCTCGATGACCTCACCGTCGAGGTGACCGACAACGGACGAAACGGCACGGTCCCCTCCGGCGACGGCAGTGGCTTGACGGGGATGCGGGAACGCGTCGCGCTGCTGCATGGCGATTTTCGGGCCGGCAGCACCGTCGACGGCTTCACGGTCAGCGCTCGCCTCCCCCTGGAACCACGAACTGCGTGATCCGCGTCCTCCTGGTCGACGACCAGCCCCTGGTGCGCGCGGGACTTCGCACGCTGCTCGACGAGGAGGCGGATATCGAGGTGGCAGGCGACGCCGGCAATGGCGAGGAGGCTATCGCCGCAGTTGCGGCTCTGACTCCGAACGTGGTGCTGATGGATATTCGTATGCCGGTGCTCGACGGCCTCGAGGCGACACGCCGTCTCAACGCACTCGGGTGCGCAGCGCGAATCGTGATCCTGACCACCTTCGACCTTGACGAGTACGTGTTTCAGGCACTGCGCTCCGGAGCGTCGGGATTTCTGCTCAAGGACGCGACCGGCGATGAGATCGTCCGTGCGGTTCGGGTCGCGGCGGCCGGCGACGCCCTGCTCGCCCCTTCGGTGACGCGACGCTTGATCGAGCGCTTCAGTGGCCGCACTCCTGGCGCCGACGCGCCGCATCTTCGTCTGCTCACCGAACGCGAACGCGAGGTCTTGTTGCTCATGGCACGAGGTCTGAGCAACAGCGAAATCGCAGCACGTCTTTTCCTCGGCGAGACGACGGTGAAGACACACGTTGCTCATCTCCTGGATAAGCTCGAGTTGCGCGACCGGGTGCAGGCGGTCGTGCTCGCATATGAGTCCGGCTTGGTCGAGCCGGGTCTTCGCTAGCGCAACAACGCAATCTCATCCACGGGGATGATCCTCATTCAGCCCTTCGGATGACGCTCGCCGACAGCGCGCGAGTCGACGATCGGCACACCGGAATCGCCGGGAAGGAATCGAGGAGCACAGCATGAGCGCGCGGGACTCCACAGCTCGCCCTCCGTCGCGGGCCGAATCGGGGTGGCTCATCGTCGGCGGCCTCGCCGTGTCCGTCCTCGCACTGCATATGGCGACGAACGGGCTGTACGGGTTCAACCGTGATGAGCTGTACTACCTCGACAGCGCGCGCCATCTCGCCTGGGGATTCGTCGACTACCCACCGGTCACGCCTGCGATCGCGCGGCTGAGCGAGTCGCTGTTCGGCACCAGCGTTTGGGGATTACGACTGTGGCCGAGCCTCGCCGGGTCGGTGATGATCGTCCTGGCCGCGCTGATCGCCCGTGAGCTCGGTGGCGGTCGGAATGCGCGCATCCTCGCGGCCATCGGCGCCGCAGCCAGTCCGGTGCTGCTCGGCGCCAACTGGCTCTTCGAGACGGTGACGTTCGACCAGCTGATGTGGCTCGTGTGCTTCTGGGTGACAGCGCGGCTCCTGAGGACAGGAGATCGCCGCCTCTGGCTCATCCTCGGAGCAACACTCGGGATCGGACTGGAGACCAAGTACACGATCGTCGCGCTCCTCGCGGGGCTCGCCGTCGGCGTTGTCGTGTCACCGCTGCGCACGCACCTGCGCACCCCATGGCCATGGATCGGGCTCGCCATCGCCATGGTGATCGTCCTCCCAAATGTCATGTGGCAGGTTGCCAACTCCTGGCCATCGCTCGCATACACCTTCAATCACCACGCGGCTCAGGCGGGTGACTTTGCGCCCTTGAAGTTCCTGTCCGACCAGATCGCCCTGATCGGGCCTGTCGCCATTCCGATCTGGCTCATCGGGTTTCGCTGGCTGCTCATCGGCCGAGCCCGCACTCTGGGGGTGGCAGCCCTGGTGGTCTTCATCATCTTCCTGTTTGCAGGCAAGGGGTATTACATCGGACCGTTGCATCCGCTCCTGGTGACGGCGGGCGCGTGCGCGATCGAAGGCTGGACACGGCGGCACGCCCACTGGCTGCGGCGTGCAATAGCGATCGCTCTCGTGATCCAGGCAGTCGTGTTGCTGCCCATCGCGATTCCATCGCTACCTGAGAGCGTGATGGCGAGATCGCTGCTGCCGTCGATTCGCACGGACTTTGCCGAGACAGTCGGGTGGCGGAATCTCGTTGCTCAGGTCGACGCGGTCTACAAGCGGGTACCGGAGACCGAGCGATCCGCCACGGTGATCGTCACCAACAACTACGGCGAAGCGGGTGCGATCAACACCTACGGACCCTCACGTGGACTCCCGGCCGCCGTCTCCGGCGAGCTCACCTATTACTACTGGGGGCCCCACCGGCTGGGCGGATCGGTAGTTGCAGTCGGTCTCGATGCAGCCTTCCTTTCGACGCTGTTCGAAGGATGTTCAACTGTCGCGACGATCTCCAACACGTACGGCCTGCAAAACCAGGAGTCCGGGGCACCCATCGTCGTGTGCGAGCGACCCAGGATCTCGCTCGATCAACTCTGGCCGCATCTGAAGTCGTTTCAATGACGTCAGCCGATCGAACAAGCATTCAGGAGACCCGGACCCTGGGATCGATGACGCCATAGAGCCCGTCCACGACGATGTTGGCGACCACGATGAATGCCGAGGCGGCGAGGACGACACCTTGCACGACAGGCCGGTCCTGGCTGAGCACAGCCTCGACGATCGCCCTTCCCAACCCTGGAAGGTTGAAGACTATCTCTGTGATGATTGCTCCGCCGAGCAGCGTGGCGAGGTCGATGCCGAACTGGGTCATGATCGGGGCGATTGCCGCGTGGAGGGCGTGACGGTAGACAACTCGGCGTTCTGAGAGTCCCCTGGCCCGCGCCGACGTGATGTAGTCCTCCCCCAGGACTTCGCGCATCGAGCTGCGCGAGAGGCGAACGTACGTCGCTGAGGAGATGAACGCGAGCGTGATCCACGGAAGGATCAGGCCGTGCGCCCACTCGAGGGGGCTGACCAGAAAGGGCGTCCAGCTGCTGCCCGGGCGCGGGAAGAGGTCAAGCCCGGGGATCCAGATGCCGCCAAAGAGATACACGAGCGCAATACCGAGCATGAAGGTCGGGATGGAAAGCCCCGCCAGGACGAACAGCGTCGCCGTACGCGCCCCGACGCTGATTGAATTGCGAGCAGCAAAGGTTCCCAGTCCCAAGCCGACACTGAGCCAGATGATCCCGGCCGGGATTGCGAGCGAGAGATCAACGGGCAGCGCGTGGGTGATGACGGTCGTCACCGGCGCGCCGCTGACGTATGAGTACCCCAGGTTGCCGTGGAAGATGCGCCCGAAGTAGTCGAGATACTGGTGCCAGAGTGGGAGGTTGAGACCGAGGTTCTGGCGGATCCTCTCGAGGACCGCCACGGGGCAGCCGGGCCGGCAGAGCTCCGCAGCGGGATCGCCGGGCACCACGAAGTACGCGACGAACACGAGGGACCAGGTCGCCCAGAGGGTGACCACACCCTGGATTGAGCGGCGAATCAGGTAGGAGGCCACTCTGAGATCATCGCGCTTGGCCTTTACCCACCCCGGCTTAGGCGCCGGCGAATAAAGCGCAAAGGGGAACTTTCGCCGGAGCGGTGCGTTATGGTGACGTCCTGATCGCAGGAGGTGGAGGTGAACTCGTGTCCAACGGTCCGGAGGGCGGCCGAAGACGCGTGGGAGCACGTCTTGTTCTAGCGCTCGCCGCCGCGGCCGTCGCCGGCCTTGCGGCGCCGTTGAGCGCGCACGCGAGCTCACCCCCGGTGACCATGACCGTGGCGCTCGAATACGCAACATCGGGGTCCGCATCCACCACGTGGACCCCGTTGCAAGTCACGCTGACCAACAGCGGGCCTGATTTCAGCGGCACGATTGAGATCGCCGTCAGCGGATCAGCGAACCAGCAGCACTGCATCAACTTTCTGAAGGCGTCGTACTGCGGCAACGGGGTGTCTTCAGCCTCGTACCTCGATCGCGTCCCTGTCCAGCTCGCGGCCGGGACGACCAAGCGCTACGTCATCGATATCGCCGCATCCTCCAGTTCACCGCAGGCACGCCTGCTCGACGCTTCAGGCAACGTTGTCGACCAGGTCGCCGTGTCGTCGACCTCCTTCAGTGGCACCGTCCAGGACGCGGTTGCGGTCGTCTCGGATGACCCCTCGGCGCTCGACTCGGTCGCGGGCATCCGGCTCCCCGACGGGCAGCAACCGGCGGTTGTCCACATCGCGCCGGCCACGCTGCCCGAGTCCGGGGCGTCGCTCGAGGGATTCGTTGCAGTGATCCTCGACGACGCGGCAACTGGATCGCTCGACGCGGGCCAGCGCAGTGCCCTTTCCGCTTACGTCAGCACCGGCGGCACCCTGGTCATTGCCGCAACGGACCGCTTTCGGGACACGACGAGCGGAGTTCCCGCGGCGCTCGTTCCCGCAACAGTGTCGGGGCTGGCGCAGATTTCGACACTACCGACAACAACTGCGATTCTTGGCACCTCCGAGCCGCTGGCACCGCTGCAGATCGGCGTGCTGGTACCGCACCCGGGAGCAACGGTGCTGCTCGCCGACGGTGGGAACCCCATCGAGGTGGACAGCGGCGTTGATCAGGGTGACGTGACCGTGCTCGCCATCGACCCGGCTTCCGCGCAAGCGGCCAGCTGGGTGGGAACGCTCGCGCTGTTGCGCCATGTTCTCGTCACCGCCGAGCAGCGCGCCGCGCCTGCAGCGGCCCCCGCGGCACTGTCCGGCGACGGCTACCTCATGGGCGAGCTGCAGGACATCCCCGGACTCTTCGTTCCCAGCGCGGCGGTGCTCGCCGTCGTCATCGCGCTGTACGTGCTCGTGATTGCGCCCTTGACGTTCATCGTGCTCTGGCGCCGCCGCCATGCGGCACTCGCCTGGCTCCTCGTGCCGGGCGTCGCGGTGACCACAACCGCTCTGATGATGGTGACCGGCCTCGGCACCGCGGGCCACGACGCGGCACTCAACGTGGTCCGTGTTGTGACGGTCGATCCCCAGACGGGCACCGCGCGCGTGCAGACGCTCGCAGCGTTGTTCTCGCAGCACGGAGGATCGCGCCTGATCCAGCTCGGAGCCCCGGCCGATGCCACCGGGCTGGCAGGTGTCGAGACCGGCTCCGGCGGCGTCGTCATCCTTCCGGGGCAGAACAGCGTGCTCGTTGAGGGCGCGGGGCCGGCGACCACACACGGGTTCGACGCCGAGGCGACGATCCCCTACTCCGCAACCGTCGTGGACGCATCACTCGCAGCCGCACACATGACGGTCAGCGGCGCGATCAGGAACATGCTCGGCGCAAACATGCTCGACAGCGCAGTGCAGGTCCCCGAGACCGGTTGGAGCGACAGCGGGGCGCTCGCCGCCGGTGCTTCGGTCTCGATCCACGATGCAGTCAACCCGTCAGGTAGTGCCGGCCCGCCTCAAGGTGGGTGTTGCGCCACGTCGTCCGGCGCAAATAGCAAGCAGCGGGCAGGCGAGATCGTCGCAGCGATCGAGGACGGCCTCTACGGCGGGATCGGCTACGCCCTCCCGGCGGCCATTCCCGGTATGCCGTCAGGTGGACAGGCGCAAACCCAACCGGTGTTCATCGGCGTTGTGCAGGGTGCGCTCCCCGGGCTGGCGCCGATCAGCGCGGGGGGCATCCCGGTCACCGAGATGGACGCGATCGTCATCCCACTCCATGTTGGGCGCACCTCTGGTGACACCACCACGCAAGTGGCAAGCCTGGTCGATGTCACGGGCGCAACCACCAGCACCTCGGCGTTTTTCGGCAGCGTGATGCTCACGGGATCCGAGAGCGCTGTGTACAGCGCGTCGGTGGGCACCGGGCCGTACGCCAGCCTGAACATCCAAGAGGGGGCCTCGTCGACCGGGTGCTCCGGACCCGCCCCAATATCGGGACCCGCAATCTGCGGCACCAGCGCCCCGGCCCCGGGCGCGATCACCCTTTCGGTGTTCGACCCGGCGAGTGCATCCTGGACCCCGCTCGACACCCATTCGGTCGCGTCGGGGGTCGGCGCGACCGTTGTCGGTCCGCTGAAGTACCTGCTTCCCGACGGATCCATACTGCTGCGTATGAGCGGACCTTCTGGCGGCACCACCCTGACCCCACCATTGGTGACGCCCGTTGCCGGGGCCGCGTCGTGATCAGCGGCACACACCTTGCAAGGGCGTTCGGGGAGCGCATGGCGCTGTCGGACTGCTCATTCCAGATCGACAGCGGCGCTGTGTTCGGGCTGGTCGGACCAAACGGAGCGGGCAAGACGACGACGCTTCGGATCCTCGCCGGGCTTCTGCCACCAACGTCCGGAACAGCATCGGTCGATGGCCTCGATGTCCTCACCCATCCGCAGGTGGTGCGCGAGCGTGTCGGCTGGATGCCCGACTTCTTCGGGGTGTACGACCGGATGACGGCGCGAGAGTACCTGACGTTTTATGCGTCGTGCTATCGGATTCCCCGCGCACGGATTGGCCGCCTCGCTGCCGACCTCATGGACCTCGTCGGATTACCCGATCGCATGGACACGCCGGTCGAGGCGCTGTCGCGCGGCATGAAGCAGCGGCTGTGCCTGGCTCGGGCGCTGATCCCGGACCCGCCCGTGCTCCTGCTCGACGAGCCCGCGTCGGGACTCGACCCGCGGGCGCGCGTGGAGCTGCGCGAGCTGGTGCGCGAACTCCACAACATGGGCAAGACGATGGTGGTGAGCAGCCACATCCTTCCGGAGCTCGCCGAGATGTGCACCTCGTTCGGCTTCATCGATGGCGGCCGGATGGTGGCGCAGGGCACGCTCGAGGAGCTGACCGGCGGTCGAGACCGAAGCACCCTGCGGATCAATGTGGCCGGAGACGTGCACGCGGCCGCGTCAGCTCTGGATGGCGTCCCGGTTGTGATCGCCGTACGGCCCGGCGACAACTGCGTCGAGGTTGACGCGCACGCCGGAGCAGACGCAACGTCCACGATTCTTCAGGCGCTGCTCGCGGCAGGCATCACCGTGACCGCCGTCAATCCCGTGGGATCAAGCCTCGAGGACGTCTTTCTCCGCGTCACCGGTCAGCCGCTGGAGCAGAGCGCATGACCCGAATGGGTTTGTTGGTGTGGAATCCGATCGTCGCGCGGGAGGCGCGGACCCGCATGCGCAGCAAGCGCGCGGCGTTCATCCTGTTCTGCTGGCTGGCTGCGCTTGGGGTGGTGGCGATCCTCGCGTACGCCTCGGCGGGAAACCAATCGTCGTCGGTGACCGTGCTGGCGCACTCCGGGGTGACGGTGTTCGACGCCCTGGTGGCAGTCGTCGTCGCACTCTTGATGCTCCTCGTCCCGGGCCTCGTCGGCGGCTCCATCGCCGGTGAGCGTGAGCGTCAGACGCTCGACCTGCTGTTGTGCACGCGCGTGCGCCCGTGGCGAGTGGTGATCGGCAAACTGGGGGCGTCGCTTGCGTTCATGGGCTTTCTGCTCGTGGCCTCGCTGCCCATTCTTTCCGTGGTCGCGTTGCTCGGAGGTATCGCCTGGGGCGACATCCTCATCGTCGTCGGGCTCGGCGCGCTGACCGCCGTCACGATCGGCTCGATGTCGATCCTCTTCTCCGCGATCAGCAAGGGTCCGACCGGGGCGATCGTGTGCTCGTACGTCGCCATGTTCATCCTGCTGGTCGGACCGCTCGTGCTCGGCTCGTACCTTCTTGCCCAAGGATTCGCATCCGGGGTCAACGGCGGCGGGTACAGCTCGAGCAGCGGCGGCGGACTCATCGCAGGACCGGCCATCGTCCCCGTGCAGAGCTCGGCGCCGTCGCTGATCATGGCCTTCAGTCCCGGGTTCGCGATCGGCAGCGAGGTGGCGTCGATCTCGAGTCAGAACTGCGCACCCGTCCTGTTCCCGAACACGCAATTCCGAGGGAGCTTCAGCCTTCCATCGAACTACAACTGCGGTGCTGTCTCCTTTGATCGCATCAACTCGGGGCTGCTCAACGGTTGGCACATCTGGCAGGTGTTCGTGGTGTTCGCGATTGTGCTGTCGGCGCTGTGCATCAGCCTGGCAATCGTCGCGCTGCGCGGCAGGGTGCCGTGGCCCCGCCGCGCGCAGCCGGAGAGCACATGACCGATTCTCAGCTCACGCTGGAGGCGTCGCTCCGGCCGCTGGTTCGGCGCGCGACCGCGGAGGTCGTGGCGAGATGGTTGCTCATGTCGGCGGCGGTTGCCGCTGTTTGGGCGTGCGCGGTACTGGCTGCCGGGCGCGCGTGGACGCTCCCCGTCGTCGCGCTGATCGCGGTCGGCAGCGCCATCCTCTTGACTGCCGGCGCTGTGATGTCGGTCGTCCGCCGACCGTCTTCGCTCATCGCGGCGCGCACCGCGGACCGGCGCCTGGCCCTCGCCGAGCGGCTTGCCACGGCCGTGTCGCAGGGTGACGGCACCACCGAGATCGGCGAACGCCAGCGACGCGACGCCTTGTCCGTTGCAAAAGCGCTCCGCGTGGGCGACGTGTACCCGCTGCGCAGCCTCAGGTGGCGGGCTCTGGCCGCGGTCGCGGGTGTGGCAGCGGCGGCGGCACTCGCGGTGACGACCCCGAGCAACGCTCTTGCGGCGCAGCGCGCGGCCAGTGACCACGCGGCGATCCAGAAGGCGATTACGGCAATCAGCAAGCGGGAGCAAGCGGCCCATCGCGCCGCCACCGCGCAGCCCGACCCGACCGGCGCGTTGCATCAACTGGACCAGGCGCTTCGCGACGCGCTCGCACAGCTGCACAAGGCCCAGACACCCGAGCAGGCGCTCGAGACGATCTCCCAGCTGGGTCAGCAGATCCAGAGCCTTTCGGATCCCACGCTCCCGTCGCGCTTGGGGGCGGCGTCGGCCGCCGGTTCGGCCATGACCGGTTCGGCAACGCTCGGCCAGGTCGCCGCCGCTCTCGCCCAGGGCAACTTGTCGAGTGCCGCGGCATCGCTGCGGTCCGTCGGCGGTTCACTGGCCCAACTCACACCCGCGCAGTTGCATCAGCTGGCGTCGGCACTGGCCCGCGCGGCAAGCGCGTCGACCGCCGACAGACCACTTGCCAACGCTCTGCGGCAGGCGGCGAGCGCACTCGCCTCCGGAGACACCGCGGCGGCGGGCCAGGCGCTCAGCGTCGCGTCAAGCGAGTTGCAGGCCGCGGGTGCCGGTGCGTCGGCCGCTGCCGGAGTCGCGGCCGCTGCGGACGCCGTTGCTTCGGCGAAGACCGGGGTCGCCGCTGCGGCAGACGCCGACGCGGGCGCGGGTGGCCAGAGCGGGTCGCCCGGAGGATCGCCCGCCGGAAGCCAGGCATCGAGCTCGCCGACGGCCAACGGCAACGGTTCCGGCAATGGCAACGGCAACGGCAATGGCACCGGCACCGGCACCGGCACCGGCACCGGGAATGGGAGCGGCACCGGCAGTGGATCCGGGTCCGGCGGCAGCGGCGGGAGCGGCGGCCAGGGGCAGTCAGGCTCGGGCGGATCGCGCGGCGGAGCGGCGGCGGCGAACGAGCAGCTCTTCGTCCCCGGGTCCGGCAATCAGCCGTTCGGCGACCCTCAGAGCTTCCAGCTGGCGTCCGGCCAGAACGTCCCGACCCAGGCACTGTCTTCGGTGTTCGCACAGTTCCAGGCGTTCGTCCTGCAAACCCTCGACCGCAGCGGATTTGCCCCCGGCGACCGCGACCTTGTGCGGCAGTACTTTGCGTCGCTCCAGGGCCTGGGCGGGTGAGTCTCGCTCCGGCGGTCGAGGAACCCACCGCCGACGACTTCACCACCATGGCGCGCGCGCTCGAAGCGGAGCTGCACAAGCTCATCGTCGGCCAGGAGGAGTTGGTGCGTCACGTCGTCACCGCGTTGCTCGCGGGGGGACACGTGCTTCTCGAGGGCGTCCCGGGACTGGGCAAGACGGCGCTCGTCCGAGCAGTGGGGGACGCTCTCACCCTGCAGTTCGCGCGCATCCAGTTCACGCCCGACCTGATGCCTGCGGACATCACGGGGACCATGGTGATCAGCGAGACCGACACCGGTCGCAGGTTCACGTTCCAGCACGGCCCGGTCTTCGCGAACATCGTCCTCGCGGACGAGGTCAACCGCGCGACTCCCAAGACGCAGAGCGCTCTCCTCGAGGCGATGCAGGAGCATTCGGTCACCGTCGCCGGAGAGACTCGCCCGCTGCCCGAACCGTTTTTCGTACTGGCGACCCAGAATCCGATCGAGCTGGAGGGCACGTACCCGCTCCCCGAGGCTCAGCTCGACCGCTTTCTGATGAAGCTGCTCGTGCCCTTCCCGAGCAACGACGACCTCGTCGAGATCGCCAGGCGCACAACGGGCCCAGAGCTCCCGCGAGTACAGCCCGTCGCCGGCACCGAGACCCTGTTGGGCATGATCGCCCTGGCGCGCACCGTCCCCGTGGCCGATCACGTCATCGACTACGCGGCGCGCCTTGTACGCGCAACGCATCCGCAGCAGGCGAGTCTGGACGCGGTCCGCACCCTGGTGCGATTCGGCGCGTCGCCGCGCGCCGTCCAGGGGCTGGTGCAGGGGTCGAAGGTCCGCGCGCTCCTCGATGGCCGCTTCAATGTCGCGTTCGACGACATCAGAGCGCTGGCGACCCCGGTGCTGCGGCACCGCGTCCTGCTGGGCTTCGAGGCAGAGGCGCAGGGAACAACACCGGACGAGGTCATCGCGCAAATCGTGGACAGCGTCGATACAGATCCCGCCGTCAGCTGAGCGACCGGCTCACGATGACCACGCCGGCCGCATCCGAGGGGATCGCCGCGGCGCGAGCGCTCGGCCTCACTCCAGAGGTCCTCGCGCTGCTCGATCGCATGACCCTGCCGTCTCGGCGCCCGGTGCTCGGCGACGCCGGCCAGCGGCGCTCGCGCCGCACCGGTGGGTCGGTGGAATTCGCCGACTTCCGTGCCTACGTCCCTGGAGACGACTTCCGGCGCGTGGACTGGAATGCATATGCACGACACGAACGGCTGATCGTTCGCCTGCACAGTGCCGATGAGGACGTGACGCTGACGCTGTGGGTCGACACCTCGGCGTCGATGACCTACGGCGATCCCTCCAAGCTGCACGCCGCGTTGTCGCTCGCCGGGGCGCTCGGCTATGTCGCCCTCGGCGCGTACGACCGCGCCTGCGTGGCGTCCTTCGCGGCCACGGCGACGACGCTCACCCCTCGGCTGCGCGGCCGCTCCGCCACCCACAGGCTCTGGGTCGCACTTGCCGGTTTGCAGGGCCGCGGCAGCACCGACTTCGGCTCGATCGGTCGCGCGGCCACACGGACCGCGCCGGGGATCGCGGTCATCATCTCGGACTTCCTGTCTCAGCCAGGACCGGATGCCGCCCTCGCCGCATTGCGCGGGGCCGGCCAGGAACCGGTGCTGGTTCGATTGCTGTCCCGCCAGGAGGTGGAGCCCGACCTGCGCGGCGACCTTCGACTGGTCGATGCGGAGACCCGCGCCGCTGTTGAAGTCACCGTCACGCCGGCGACCATTGCCGCATACGGGCGCCGGCTCGCCGACCGCACCGACGCGCTGCGCAGCCTCGCCGCGCGCCACCGAGCGCGATTCGTGGATCTCGTCAGCGACACCGGCATCGTCTCCGCGGTGCGCGCCTGCCGCGCGGCTGGAATCGTACGGTGAGCTTCCTCGCGCCGTTGCTCGCGGTCTTCGGCATATCTGTTCCTGCCATCATCGTCCTTTACATTCTCAAGGTGCGACGCCGCGACGTGGTCGTGCCCAGCACGTTGCTGTGGCGTCCCGATGCCGTGGACAGGCAGGCGAGCGTGCCCTGGCAGCGGATCCGTCCATCATGGCTGCTCCTCCTCCAGCTGCTCGCGGCGATTGCCCTGGTCCTAGCCCTGACTCGACCCGCCCTTGCCCACCCTGCCCAGCTCGGACCCGACACCGTCGTCATCATCAACTCGTCGGGACCGATGCAGGCGACAGACGTGCCGCCGTCTCGCTTCGCCGCTGCGGTCGTCCAGGCCCGAGCCCTCGTGGACGAGTTGGGGTCCGGACAGCGCATGACGCTGATCGCCATGGACGCGAACCCCCGTGTCATCGCCGCCAGCGGCGGTGACCACGGGATACTCGACGCCGCACTGTCAGCGCTTCGCCCGGAGGCAGGGATCGCCGACCTCCGCGCCGCCCTCGCCCTGGCCACCGCCGCCCCCGGCGGCAGCGGGGACCGCAACGTGATCGTGATCAGCGACGGCGTCGTCGACATCAGCGGACCCACGGTGACCCTCCCCTACCCCGTCCAGTACCGCCCCGTCGGCGTGAGTGGAGAGAACCTGGGCATCAGCGGCCTGTCGGTCTCAGCCGTGAATGGCTCGCGCGTTGTTGCCATCAACGTCACTAACTACGGACGGGCGCGTCACGCAACCACCGTCGAGACGCGTGCTGACGGTCATCTGGTCGACGCACGCGCCATCACCGTTGAGCCCGGCGGCAGCGTGGAGGTGGACGTCACGCTCTCCGGGTCGCCGCGTGCGGTTACCGCGGGCCTCACACCTCACGACGCGTTCGCGCTTGATGACACCGCGTCAGCCATCGTCCAGGCCCCGCGCGTGATCCAGGCAGTCCTCGTGACGCAGCGCAACATCTTCCTGCAGGAGGCCCTGCAACTCCGCAGCGATATCCACCTCACCGTCGAGACACCCGCCTCGTACCGGCCGCGCAGCGATGTCGATCTCTGGATCTTCGACGGCTTCATCCCACCCGCGTTGCCTGCACAACCGTACTGGCTCGTCGGTCCTCCCGCCGACCGGGCGATCGGCGCCGGCGCCGAGGTGCGACCGGGACCGCTCACGCCGGCCAGCGCCGGCGACCCCTTGATGGAAGGTGTTGACGTGGGCAACGTCGCCGTCGCGCAGTCCCGCGACCTCCAGGGGTCGTCGTTCGGACGGGCCGTCATCGAGTCGCAGGCAGGCCCTGTGCTGCTGGTGCGCGACGGCGCGCCACGCGCCGCACTGCTCGGCTTCGACCTGCACGATTCGGACCTGCCACTCAGCCCCGCATTCCCCGTACTCGTCGAGCGCCTGACCGAGTACCTGGCACCCGACGCCGTTCCACCGAGTCCGGTGGAGCCG
Source organism: Candidatus Dormiibacterota bacterium (assembly GCA_963756075.1). Lineage (GTDB taxonomy): Bacteria > Chloroflexota > Dormibacteria > Aeolococcales > Aeolococcaceae > Palsa-851. The sequence goes on from CAVWMH010000010.1 coordinate 207,539, forward strand.
GACACGCCGGTGGACATCCCCGTCCTGGGTGGCGGCAGCGTCGCCATCAGACACCCGGATGGCACCACGGAGACCCTCGACATCGCCGCGCAGACCGGCGACGCGGTCGTGACCGACACCGATCAGACCGGCCTCTACACCGCCACGATTCACGCCACGGGAGCGCGGCAGACCGTCACTGCGCAATTCGCGGTCGACGCGCTCGACCCGGCACGTTCGGCCATCGCGCCGCAGTCCGAGCTGACGTCCGTGCATGGTGCCGGCGGATCGCCGAACCCGAGCACACAGGGCGCTGTCTTCGACGACCTGTGGCCATGGCTCGCAATCCTGGCGCTGGCTGTGCTCAGCGCAGAGTGGGTGGTGTTTCATCGTGGGCGCTGAGCTCGCAGCTCCGCTGGGGCTGCTCGGCCTCCTTGCCGTGCCAGCCGCGGTGCTGGTGTGGCGCCGCTTCCCGCCGCCGCTCTCCCGACGCGGCTCGCGAGCGTCACTGGCGTTGCGCTGCGCCGTCCTGTTGGGCATCTCGCTGGCGCTCTCCGGCTTCGCCCTCCAACTCCCGGCCTCGACACAGGCGCTCGTTGTCGTCGTGGACCGGAGCGCCAGCATGGAGACTGCGCTCGCCGGCGAGGCGGCGACCGTGCAGCAGCTCCGCGCCGGGCTGCACGCCGACGACCGTTTCGGCATCGTGACCTTCGGCGAGGACGCGGTTGTCGAACAGCCGGCGGTACCCGCGGCCGACAGCGCCTTCGGCGGCTTCGCCACGCAGCCCAACGGCAACGCGACCGACATCGAGGGGGCGCTGCGCCTCGCCGCGTCGCTGCTCCCCAACGACGCGCGAAAGCACATCGTCATCCTCAGCGACGGCCGCCAGAACACGGGCGATGCCCTCACCGAGGTTGCCCTGCTCCATCAGGCGGGCATCCGCGTCGACGTCCTCCCGGTCGACGTCCCCGCCGGCCCGGAGGTGCTGGTCGCATCCCTGCGCGGACCCACCTCGGTGCCCGCCGGAGCCGGGTTCGTCGTTCGTGCCATCATCAGCAGCAACGTCGCGACCTCGGCGCGGATGACGATCAGCGACGACGGGACAGTCGTGGTCACGCGTCAGCTCTCACTCGCGTCAGGGGACACCGAGGTCGACGCCAACCTGGCCCCGGCACCCCCAGGCATGCACGACATCCGGGTGAGCATCACCCCGGCGCTCGACACGTTCGAGCAGAACAACTCCGCCGATACCCTGGTGCAGGTGCTCGGGCCGCAGCGGGTGCTCATCGCCGAGGGCAGCCCGGGCGAGGGAAGCAATGTCGCCGCGGCGCTGCACGCGGCCGGCATCCAGGCCACCGTCGTCGAGCCCGCTTCCGTCCCGAGCACGCCAACCGGCGTTGGCGCATACCAGGCGGTGGCCCTGGTCAACGTTTCGGCTCAGCAACTCGACGCCCGGCAGATGGACGCGCTGCGATCCGCCACAGAGAACCTGGGCGTGGGCCTGTCGGTGTTCGGCGGCATCGACACGCTTGGACCAGGCGGCTTCAGCGGGACGTCACTCGAGACGGCCCTTCCCGTCGACATGCAGGTGCGCAACCCCCAGCAGAAGCCGCCCGTGGCGGTGGTGCTCGTGTTGGAATCGGTTGAGAGCAGCGCGGGCGACGCGGTGGTGCGCGGAGCCGCGAAAGCGCTGGTCGAGAAGCTCAGCGCTCGAGACTACGTCGGCGTCACCGACGCGAGCACCGGGCTGGTCGTCCCGCTGCAGCAGGTGGGCACGCGTACCAAGGTCGAGAACGCCATCCTCAACATCCCAAACTTCGGCGACCCGGGCTCGTATGACCCCTACATCGCCGACGCGGAGCACGCGCTCCTGGCCCACCCCGGCACCGTCCGCCACGTGATCGTTCTTGGTGACGGCGACTCGCAAGCGGTGTCTGCATCGCTCATCGCAGGTCTGGTCGCCAACGGGATCACCGTCTCGACAGTTGGTGTCGATATTGACGCCAACCCGCTGAACATGGCGATGATGCGCACTGTGGCTCGCGAGGGCAACGGGCGTTTCTACCAGTCGGAGAGCCCCGGCCAGGTGCCCGACATCCTCCTGCAGGAGGCGCAGACCGCGCTCAAGCCATGGATCGTGGAACAGCCGTTCATCGCCCAGCTGGGCATCCCGGGACCCGTGCTTGCGGGCGTCGACACGGCGGCCATCCCGGTGCTCGGCGGCTACGTCGCCACAACTCCTAAGGCCGCAGCGGAGGTGGCTCTCTACGCCGCGGACCACGACCCGCTCCTCGCCACCTGGCAGTACGGCCTCGGCGAGGCGTCGGTATGGACGAGCGACACCACGGGACGCTGGACCGCGTCCCTGCTCACGTCGCCGCAGGGCGCTCGCCTGCTCGCCAACGTGGTTGTGGCCACGCTACCCCTGCAGCAGGATCCGCGCCTGCAGCTCACGGCCACGTCGCAGGGCACCTCCGCGAAGCTCGATCTCGCTGCGTCGGCGCTCCCGCAGGGCGCCATCGTCCAGGCTGACGTGGTCGCGCCCGACGGCGCGGCAACCACAGTCGACCTGGTGGCGACCGGCCCAGGCCGCTACACGGGCGACGTCGCAGCACCACAGGTCGGCCCCTACGGCGTGCGCCTGATCGCCACCGACAGCGGGCACGTCGTCGCAGCCGTGTCTGCCGGCTTCACCGTGCCGTACTCGCCTGAGTACCGTTATCTCGGCACCGATCGAGCCTTCCTGGCTCAGCTTGCCGCACGCGGCGATGGTGTGATGCTCACCGACGCCGCCGCGGCGGACGTCGTGGCGTTGCTGCCCTCATCCGTGGTGGTGCCGCTCGCAGCCTGGCTGCTCGGCGCCGCCCTGGTGCTGCTGGTAGCCGACATCGCCCTTCGCCGCCTCGCATTTCGCAGTGGCGACGCCGGACTCTGGGCGCAGGCGTTGCGCCCCGCGCGCGACGCGGCTCCCGCGCCCGTCGAGGAGACGGTGGGCCGCCTGCGCCGGCGAGTCGGGACCGTTCGCGGCGAGCGGCCGCCGGACGATCAGCCGGCCAAGGAACCGCAGGAGGATCTCGCCGCTCGCCTGCTGGAGCGCCGCCGCCGTCGCGGCTGAGTGCTGAGGCGCCCCCGCCGCGAAGTACGTCGAGCGGCCTCGGGGGACGACGTGGCTCGCCACAGTCATGACTGCGCGTTGGATCTCGTATCGAGTTCCGGTATCCCATGAGGAGATGTCTACATCGCTCCATGACTCCCTCACCGGGTTACCCAACCGTGTGCTGCTGGCCCGAGAACCTAGCCGTCATGCGAAGCTGCAGCCCATGAAGGTTCTGCTGATCTCGTGCTACGAGCTCGGCCATCAACCACTCCACGTCGCCTCTGCCGCTGCCTTCCTGCGCGAAGCAGGTCATCACGTGAGCGCGGTCGACTTGTCGGTCCAATCCCTCGACGAGGTGGATCTTGACTCACCCGAACTGGTGGCCGTTGCCGTACCCATGCATACCGCCATGCGCATGGCCGTTCCGGTAGCCCGAGCCATTCGAGCCCGCCGCGGCGCACGTGTCCGCATCGTGCTCTACGGCCTCTACGCCCCGCTCTGTGGTCCCGCGCTTGAATCCGGTCTCGCGGACGCGGTGATCGGGGGAGAGTACGAACAGGCGCTGGTCGATGTCGCGAACGGCACGCCGGACCCTCGAACGGTGGTGCTCGACCGGCTTCGCTTTCCCCTGCCCGCCCGCGATCTTCTGCCGCCACTCGATCGCTATACCCGGCTGCAGGTCGATGGCGAGGAGCGCCTGACCGGCTACGTGGAGGCGACCCGCGGCTGTGTGCACCGCTGCCGCCATTGCCCCGTCCCGGCGGTGTACGACGGGCGGATCAGGGTCTGGCAACGCGACGTTCTCGTCGAGGATGTCGTCCGGCTCTGGGGGGACGGGATGCGTCACCTCACCTTCGGCGACCCCGACTTCCTCAACGCTGTACCGCATGCGATGGCGGTTGTCCGCACCGTGCACGAGCGCTTCCCCGAACTCACCTTCGACATCACCACCAAGGTCGAGCACATCCTCGAGCACGCTGACGTGATCGCCGAGCTGCGCGACCTGGGTTTGCTCTTCATCGTGTCGGCAGTGGAGTCGACCAGCCCGCGCGTGCTCGAGCTTCTCGACAAGGGACACTCGGCTGACGACACGCTCGCCGCACTCCGCATCTGCCGGTCGCTGGGGGTTGAGCTGCGGCCGTCGCTCCTGCCCTTCACCCCGTGGAGCACGCTCAGCGACCAGATCGATCTGCTCGACCTGATCGCCGGCAACGATCTCATCGACAGTGTTGACCCGGTCCAGCTGAGCATTCGCCTCCTGATTCCACCCGGCTCCCTGCTGCTGGCGTTGCCGGAATTGCGTGCGCACCTGCGTGGCTACGACCAGGGCGGTTTCAGCCATCTCTGGCAGCATCCCGATCCGGCGATGGATGCGCTCCAGGCGGACATTGCCGAGCTGGTCGCCATCGATACCGACGCCGGGGTGGGGCCACGCTCCACGCATGCTGCCATCCGCCGGCTGACTGCCCAGGCGGCCGGCGCTGCAGGACTGCCCTGGCGCAACGACCGCAAAGCGCTACCGCCGGAGCGGGACGCTCCGCCTCGGCTGAGCGAGCCATGGTTCTGCTGCGCCGAGCCCACCACGGCGCAGCTCGCCGGCGCAGGCGTCAGGCTCGGCGCTTGAAGCGGCCCCGCCACCACTGTCAGGCATGATGGCGCGGTGACCGGCACTGCCTCCGCCCACCCCTCGTGGTCCGAGCTCGCCGACAAGCTCACCCGCGCGCTTCACCCGCTCGCTCCGCCGGTCGCGATCACGTTCCTCGATTCCCCACGCGGCGACATCCCCGCCTTCGATGCCGCAATGCCGGAGCCGACGCCCGACGGACGCACCGGCCGCGTGGCAGCCGGCTGCGTGTTCTGGATGCATGCTGCCGAACGGACCTTCGCCACCGCGCCGGCCGATCACGCCAACTGCAGCGTGGGCAGTTACACCCACGGCCTGCTCGGTCTCGACGAGGCGGCCACCAGGGCCGATGTCGGTGCCCTCGTCGAGTCCGGCTGGGTGAGTCCCGAAGCATTTGCCGGCATGCCGGCGGTCACCACGCGGTCTGCGTTCATCGCCTACGGTCCGCTGGCGGAAACGAAGGTGGATCCGAGCGTCATCCTGCTCCGACTCAACGCACAGGCAATGATGGTCATGACCGACGCTCTCCCCGACCTCCGGATCGAGGGCAAGCCGCAGTGTCACATCATCGCGGTGGCCTATGAGTATGGCCGCGTGGCCGCGAGCGTCGGTTGTGCCCTGAGCCGCGCTCGCACCGGTATGGGAGCTCACGCGCTCACGTGCGCGATTCCCGCGACGATGACCGAGAAGGTCATCGAACGTGTCGAGCGCGCAGCCGCCACCGATGGGGTGGTGACCCAGTACGCTGCGACGGACGCTCAGCGCTTCCGCTAGAAGACCGCGTCCGACGCGTGGCGCCTAAACGGTGAGTGCCGCGGCTGCCTCGCGCTCGTCAAGGAATGCCCACCACGCATCCGCGGCGGTCCGCGCTGCGTCGAGGAGCCGGCTCTCCGGTGCGTTCAAGGCGGCAAGAGCCTCGATACCCCACCGGGCGTGGTCCTGATCCATGGTCGCGTGGATGTCCCAGAAGCGGGTTCCTGCTTCATCGAGCCCGTAATGCCGGCGCAGGCCGCTCGCCTTCGACGCCGCGATCGCCGGCGCCTGCATCTCGTACGCGATCACCGCGGCGAGTCCTTCCGCGGCGCTCGAACTCGATGAGCCAGCGATACGCCGCCAGCAAACCGAGGGTGGCAGGGCTTGCCGGCGCATCGCTGGATCCAACGCTGTCCGCAAAGGCCGCCAAGACGTCCACGTGGGGCTCCGGGTTGGATTCCTCATCGGCAAGGTTGCCCTGAACCAGATCCGCCGCCCGCCCCGGCTCGAGCTGCGTCAGCAGCGCGCGAAGGATTCCGGGAAGTGCAGCCTCGAAGTGCCGGTACTGCCCCGCGTAGGCGCCGAGCTCTCCGGGCTGCAGGGTCCCCGCGTCCCAGCGGCGGTAGAAGGGATGGGTCAGCATCTGGCGGTCGGCCAGCGCTGCTGTCAGGTCAGCTTCCAGTTGATCCGGTGACATAGGCACTCCTCGTGCTGTGTTCGATTCGGACGCACCGGACAGAATACCCGTAGTCGCCAGCCCTCACGAACTCACGGAGCTAATCACCGGTCGGCACGATGCCTGCACCTTCGACCATCAGAATCACTGTGCGTTCCGGGGCTCGAGGGCGATGCCGCACGCCTCTCGGCACGCTGAACCCGTTGCGTTCCCTGAGCTCGACAACGCGATCCTCGAGATCCATCAAGAGCCGTCCCTCGACCACGTAGAAGAACTCGTCCTCGTCGTCGTGCTTGTGCCAGACGTACTCGCCATGCACCACTCCCAGGCGCATCACGCAGTCATTGATTCGGCAGAGCGTCTGGTTGTACCAGGGGTGGGTGCTGGCATCGACGAGCGCCTGCACGTCGATGAGCTCGAGCGGTGCGAAGCGGACGTCCAGGTGCGTGTCGAATTGGCCCTCGGTGTCCACGGTGACCTCCTTGTCTGATGGCTGCGAGAACAAGGTTAGGGGTGTGGCTCCCACGAGAAGAATCGGAAGGCAACCAGAGCCCCGACGATTCCCCAGATCGCCAGCACCAGGAGATCGCCGCCGTTGAACCCGCTGCTCCCCAATGGCGGCACGACCGCAGTCTTGATGGCTTCGTTGAAGGGCCCGATCGGGAAGATGTGGGTGAGCACGCTGAGCCACTGCGGCGGGTTGGAGATCGGGATGAAGACGTTGGACACGAAGAAGAAGGGAAAGATCGAGAAGTTGACGACCGCCGGCGCTGCATCCGAATTGGGGACGAGCGCTGTCATCCCGAGCCCGAGCGCGGCAAAGGCAGCCGCGCCCATGACCAGGGTGATGATGAGAGCGGGTAGTGTCGAGGTGGGCACCCTCACGTGATAGAAGATGGCACCGAAGCCGACGCAGATCACGACCAGCAGCAGCGATATGAGCACCGACTGCACGATCCGTCCGCTCAGAAACGTCCATGGTGGGATGGGCGTTCCGCGGACCCGCTTGAGGAAGCCGGTTTCGCGCGCGGTGGTCACGCTGATGGCGAGGTTCGTATAGCACGCGCTGACCACCGAAAACGTGATGATCCCGACCATGGTGAAAGTGGCGGAACTCACCTGGCGGCCATTGATATTGAGTGGTTCATTGCCGAACAGCGCGGAAAAGATGACGAGGAAGAACACCGGCAGAAAGAGCGTGAAGAATGCGGCCGCTGGGTTGCGCCAGAATGTGCGGTTCGCGTATCCAGCAAAGCGAGCCACGAGGCGCAGGTCGCTGTTGATCATCTGATCGCGTCCTCCTGCTCGGCGGCCCGGGTCAGCTCAAGATAGACATCCTCGAGTGAGGCTCGCGTCACCTCGAGCTCCCGGAGACGAAGGCCGGACGCGACCGCCCACGAGGTGAGCGAATGCAGAGCTGCTGTCGGGTCGTCGACGCGCACTTCAAACCCCCCGTCCGGCCCGCGCGCACCCAGCGGTGGCGCCGGCGAGTTGGCCGCCAACCGGAATCTGATGGTCGTCAAGCTCTGTCTTCGGCTCCGCAAGTCCGCCGGGGCTCCCTCTGCGGCAACGCGCCCGTCGGTGAGGATCACAACCCGATTGGCAAGGCGTTCAGCCTCTTCCATGTAGTGGGTGGTGAGCACAATCGTCGTGCCACGAGCAGCCAGCCCCTGGATGGTCGTCCACGCTTCTGCGCGCGCTGAAGGGTCAAAGCCGGTGGTGGGTTCATCGAGAAACAGCAGGGGCGGATCTCCCGCCAGACCGACCGCGACGTCGAGCCGCCGCCGCTGACCCCCTGACAACTTCCCGACCCTCGTGTTGCGCTGCTCGGAGAGGCCGACCAAGGCAAGCGCCTCTGCGACCGGCAGCGGCGACGGGTACCCCTGGCCGAGCAATTCCACCGTCTCAGCGACCGTGAGGAAGCGATCGACAGCCGTATCCTGGAGGACGACGCCAACCCGTTCCCGAAACTGGCGCTCGCCTTTCCCGGGATCCAGACCGAAGACTTCCACGAAGCCCGCGTCTCTGGCGCGGAACCCCTCGAGAATCTCAACGGTGGTGGTCTTCCCGGCTCCGTTCGGCCCGAGCAGCGCGAACACTTCGCCTTCGCCCACATCGAAACTGATGCCCTGCACCGCGTGCACCGCGCCGTAGGACTTGCGGAGTTCACGGACCTCAATGGCCGTCATGCAGGGTACGCCGTCGGGGTACCAGAACCCACATTCGAGTTCGTCGCTGACATCGGTCCATGATCACAGCCGCAGACGGCTATCAGCCCGTGACGGATGTCACCTCTTACATATGGCAACGGTCATATGTTGCGGCGCGCCGGATGGGACGTCATCGGGGGGAGACAAGCTGCCAGTACACAGCGACGTCGAAGTGCCCCGTGTGAGGGTCGGGATCTCCATACACTTCCCATGAGATTCCGGTCAGCTCTCGACCATGGTTCGAACACCAGGCGCGAACTGCGTCGTGCGCTGCCCCGATCTGTGCGGGGGTCCCCGTGTGGACCGTCGTCGCCACTTCAGCGGCAGGTGTTCTCGACGGCACGACGCGACCTGCTGCCTCAAAGGATTTGGTCACCTGGACGCCAACCTCGACGGCGAACTCGGCTGGCTCAATGACCCGGATTGGACGTCGCCGCGGTGAGTACCGTATTGCACACCAACGGGAAGCCCGTCTCGTCGCTAGCGCGTTGAGTCAGCACGACGACGGTGAGATCCTGTGACGGGACGTTGGACCAAGCCGTGCCGAAACCTCCTTCCCAGGAGTAGCGCCCATCGTCGCCAACAGACATTCCGTAGCCCCAACCTCGATCGTCGAGAAAACTGAATCCCGGCCAGACGGTCGTGCGCTGCAACTCGGTGAGTTGATTGCGTGTCATCGAATCGACAGTCTCCGGCTTCAACACACCACGTCCGCCTGACATGAGCATTCGACCAAAGGCGACGACATCATCCACAGTCGAAACAAGGCCGGCGCCGCCATCAGCGAACGCGGGAGGCCGTGACCATTGGCCTTCGGGAGGATCGCTCACCTCGAGCTTGCCGTCTCGGCGTTCATATGCGGTGGCGAGGCGGACCGTGTCCTTTGTATAGAAGCCTGTGCTCTTCATCCCTACCGGACCAAGCAGGTACTGATGAAGAACCTGAGCGAACGGGACGCCTGCAGCGCGGGAAGCGAGCACACCCAGCACCTGCGAACCTGAGTGGTAGAGCCAACGCTCCCCGGGCTGTGCCAACAACGGCAGCTCGGCCAGGCGTGCCATCCACGTATCCGGATCCGGTGTCGTTGCGGGCCGCGGCGGCCCAAACGTCGACAGCTCTCGTTCCAGTGCCGCCGTGACTATGGGCCATGGCTCGGCCGCCATGAACATGGCACCCTGCATCCCGAAACCCCAGGTGAACGTGAGGAGATCACGCGTCGTGATCGGCCGGGTTGCGGGCACGGTGTCGTCCAGTGGTCCGTCAGGATTGCGCAGCACACGACGGTCTGCAAGTTCGGGCAGCAGCTGGTCGACGGGGGCATCGAGCGCCAACTTCCCTGCATCGATGAGCGCCAACACAGCCGCCGCTGTCATCGGCTTGGTCATCGAGGTGATGCGAAACAACGTGTCGCGACTCATTGCTTCACCGCCGAGTGACCTCACCCCCGCAGTCGCGACGTGAATGGTCCTTTCTCGCGCGACGGCCGCGACGACGCCCGGTGCGTCGCCATGGAGAACGGCGTTCTCGACTGCCTCATCAACGAGCCGAAGCACCCCGGCGTCAAGGTCAACAGCCTGAACCATCCGCCGATTCTCCCACGCACACGCCGACCGGCCCGGCGGCGGGGTGGCGCCGCGCGTTTCAACTAGGCTTGCCTCCTTATCCCACGTTTGGGCACAGGCCCCATGGGAAACACCAAACAAAATGGCGGCGATGAAGGCGGACCCGTCCGCGTTCCCTTTCCTCGACCCCTCCGAAGTCGCGATCTTCGAGGCGGTCGGCACGCGCCGTCGCGTCACCGCCGGCGAGTACCTCTATCACGAAGGTGACCCGAGCTACGACTTCTGGATCGTCCTCTCAGGCGCCGTCGACGTCATCGTCGACGACGCCGACGACCGTGTGATCACCACGCACCGCGCTCGGCAATTCCTCGGCGAGTTGAATCTGCTCACCGGGGTGCGGGCGTTCGTCTCGGCTCGAGTTGCCGAACCCGGCGAGGTGCTCGCCGTCCCAGCGGATCTCCTGCGCCGGATCATCGCCACCGAGCCGGAGCTCGGTGACAAGATCCTGGCTGCCTTCATGGCGCGGCGCGCAGCGCTCCTCGCCGGGGCCGCGGTGTTCATTCGGGTGGTGGGCTCTCGTTTCTCTCCCGAGACCATGCGCATCCGTGAGTTCCTCTCTCGCACCCGGCTGCCGCACGAATGGCTCGATCCGGATGCGAATCCAGAGGTCGACGACATCGTCCGGGCCTTCTCGCTCGAGCCATCGGACCTCCCGGTTGTGATCGCCACCGGGGAGGTGCTGCGCAGACCGACTCCCGGTGAGCTCGCGTCGTATCTGGGGCTGACCCTCGACAACATGCCCGACCGCTCGTTCGATCTCGTCATCGTGGGCGGCGGCCCGGCTGGTCTCGCGGCCGCTGTGTACGGCGCGTCAGAGGGGCTGCACACCCTCGGCGTCGATATGACCGCCCCCGGGGGCCAGGCGGGCACGAGCTCGAGGATCGAGAACTACTTCGGGTTCACCACCGGGATCGCGGGGGCAGAGCTCACGCAACGCGGGCTGGTGCAGGCCGAGAAGTTCGGGGCGAGACTCAGCGCACCGTGCACCGCCGTCGCGCTCCGGGAGGAATCCGGCCACCTCGCCGTGGAGCTGTCAGACGGAACCGTCGTCGCCGCCGGGGCGGTGATCGCGGCCTCGGGAGCGCGGTACCGCCGCTTGCCCGTGGATCGCCTGCAGGAGTTCGAGTCCGACGGCGTCTACTACGCCGCCACCGAGCTGGAGGCCCGACAGTGCGCCGGCAGCCCGGTTATGGTCGTTGGCGGCGGTAACTCGGCTGGTCAGGCGGCTGTATTTCTTGCCGACAAGGGCAGTGCGGTCACGTTGGTCATTCGAGCGGCTGACCTCGGCGCGCGTATGTCCCGATATCTGGTCGACCGGTTGGTATGCCATTCCGGCATCAACGTGATGACCAGCTCGAGCGTCGTCGGGCTCGACGGCGACGGCGCGTTGCAGGGGGTTCGCGTCGACGGGCCGAACGGGAATATTCGCGTCCCGGCGGAGGCGCTGTTCTCGTTCATCGGCGCCGATCCCGAGTCGTCGTGGCTGTGCGGATGTGCCGCCCTCGACAAGGGCGGTTTCGTCCTCACCGACCGTGCGCTCACTGATGAACAGCTGGGCGAGCGCTGGACCGCGCTGGGTCGCCGGCCGCTGCCGTTCGAGACCAGTCGCCCGGGGTTGTTCGCGGTGGGCGACGTTCGATCGGGTTCGACCAAACGCGTTGCGGCCGCGGTCGGCGAGGGATCAGCCGCCGTGAGCGCCGTCCACGAGTTCCTCGCATTCGACCACCGTTAGGTTTGGCTCCCCGGATCGATCCCCGAACCTTATAGTGCTCCTATAAGCTTCGCTGAGCCGACCCGCTCCACTGAGGGGAGACACAGACATGACCGCTCAAGCTGCCGATTTCATCGAGGTGACCGAGGTCCCGGTCGAGGTGGCTGATCCTCACAGGTTTCTCGACGTGCTCGACGGCGAGGGCGAGTTGGCGTTCTCGCAGACCGTCCAACGAGCGCGGCAACTTCTCGCCGGACGCCGGATATGGAACATCAACTCGACGGCGAGAGGTGGCGGCGTCGCTGAACTGCTGACCGCGCTGCTGCCCTACGCACGCGGCACGGGGATCGACGCTCGCTGGCTGGTTATCGGCGGCGATGATCGTTTCTTCACGGTCACCAAGCGCATCCATAACCGTCTCCACGGTATGGCCGGCGACGGCGAGGACCTGACGGAGTCCGACCGGCATCACTACGAGTTGGTGCTCGCGAGGCAGGCGGGCGAAGTGCTCGACCGCATCGGTCCGGACGACCTCGTGATCCTTCACGATCCTCAGACCGCTGGGCTCGCGCCGCACATCCGCACCACCCGCGCGGCGGTGATCTGGCGCTGTCATGTCGGCACCGAATCGCCCAACGCAATCGCACGTCAGACATGGAGCTGGCTGCTGCCGTACGTGGAATGCGCGGACTGCTACGTCTTCTCGCGGCGCGCCTACGCCTGGAGCTGCCTCGACGCGCGAAGCACCCGCGTGGTGGCACCATCGATCGACCCGTTCTCAGACAAGAACCGGATGCTCGATGCACGAGCGGTCGACGGGATTCTCAGCGCCGCCGGCATCCTTCGCGCCGTCGCCGGGGATGCTGATCACGTCATGACCGACGGTAAGGCTGTTCGCGTGGAGCACACCGCCGTCGTGCTCGAGTCCGAGCCGATTGACATCGCCATTCCGCTGGTCGTGCAGATCTCGCGATGGGACCGTCTCAAGGACCCGCTGGGGGTTATGGAAGGTTTCGTGAGTGGAGTTCCTCCCCCGCTGCGACGCGCAGCTCCTGCTTGCCGGCCCCAATGTGCAGGGCGTTGACGATGACCCCGAGGGGGCCGAGGTCTACGCCGAGGTAGCACGGTCCTGGCAACTCCTGGCGCCGAGCGCAAGGCGACGAGTGCACCTGGCATGTCTTCCGATGTATGACGAACAGGAGAATGCGCTGATGGTGAACGCGCTGCAGCGGCGAGCCACCATCGTCGTTCAGAAGAGTCTTGCGGAAGGGTTCGGTCTCACCGTAGCCGAGGCGATGTGGAAGTCGCGTCCTGTGGTGGCCAGTGAGGTCGGCGGAATCCGCGATCAGATTGAAGATGGAGTCAGTGGTCTGCTGCTGCATGATCCTTGCGATCCCGCAGAGTTCGGCACCGCCGTCTGCACGTTGCTCGAAGATGAGGCTCTCCGCGCACGGATCGGTTCCGGTGCGCACGCGCGAGTTGAGCAAGCATTTCTGGGCTCACGACATCTCGCTCAGTACGTAGACATCTGCGCCGACCTCCTACGCGAACTTCACCAAACATCGGCTGACGTCGGCTGTTGACGGTCATGGAGACCTTTGGAATGGCAACACCTGACAACATCAGCGTTGTCCCAAGCGACGCCACGTTCGACGAGACCCTGAAGCGGCTTCGGGAAGCGATCGCCGAACGCGGCCTGACCCTCTTCGCCGAGATCGACCACGCGGAGAACGCACGAGCCGCAGGCCTCGAGATGCCACCATCGACAGTGTTGATCTTCGGCAGCGCCGTCGCCGGCACCCCGCTGATGTTGAAGGCTCCCGATATCGCCATTGAACTGCCGCTTCGCGTGCTGGTGCGCGAGGAGGGCACGGGCGGAGCCGTGCTTGCCTACAGGGACCCCCGGCAGCTGGCGTCGACGTTCAATGTCGGGGAAGTCGCCGCGGGGATCATGGGGCTCTCCGTGCTTGTCAATGCCGTGGCTCGGAGTTGATTCGGCCGCGACTGGCTCGGCGTGCGAACCTGAGTGCCATGAGTTCAATCCGTCATCGACGATACCGCCAGGGAACAATTCGCCCTGTCCATGGACGGGACCAGCGCAACGCTGGAGTACAAGCTACGCGGCGATCGGTTACATCTCTTGCACACGGAAGTCCCTGAAGCGTTTCGCGGCCAGGGCGTCGGCGCCCAGCTGGTCGAAGCGGCGCTTGCCAAAGCCCGGGCAGACCACCTTACGATCGTGCCTTGGTGCCCCTACGCACGCGAATGGCTGAAGGAGCACCCCGATCAGATCAGCGACGTCACGTTGGACTTCAAAGCCAGGCCGTCAAAGAAGCAGGGATATTTGCACGGCTGACCGTTGGCGGCCGTACCGCAGCCTGGCGGTCAGCTACCTCTTAGCCTCCGAGTACGAGGAGCCAAGCTGACCGACGTCGGCATCGGCGCCGGTCGGCTCGGCCAGGCTCTGCCGCGGGTCGGAGTGCGACGCCGAGCCGCTACTGGATCAGGAACGGGATGCCGCGACCTGCCTCCAAAGGGTGACAGCACCAGCACTCGTTCGTATCCGGCTGCGAGATCGGCATTCTCGTTGCGTCGGTAGCCGCCGTCGATGTATCGGTTGTCGCCGATGCTGTAGGGAGGAACACCGAAGCCGTTGGCAGTGCTGGCGGCGACGGCGTCCACGAGCTCGAACTCCGCTATGGCGGTCGAACACAACCGGTTCACCGGTATCGGCATCGACCGCCGTGATGAGCAACGTGCGTTCCGGCCAGCGCTGAGTGGGCAGCCGGGCGGCGACTACAGCGCGCCACCGCGCTTGTCCGGAGCCGTCCGACGCCGCGTCCATCTCGAGCGCTGCCGCACCCATCCTGCGGCGCATGTCCGCCGCATTTTCAGCGGCGGCGATGATTCGGTTTGTTATCTCCATGTGGTTCGCCGTCGGCCCAATGGGAACGCGTCCACCGTCGGGTCCGACCGGCCTGGCCCGTTGCTGGGGTGCGGCGGAAAGAATGGCCGCAAGCAGTTCGGTCGGGATCGCGTTAGTGAGCTGGGCCGCGGCCGTCGATCCAGCCGACGTCCCGATGATCAGATCGGCTTCGGTCACATCCAATCCGGCATCGAAGAGGCCGGCGACGACGCCGATCTCCCAGGCATTGCCGGCCGATCCACCACCGTGGAGGACCAACGCTCGCTCACCCATGGCGCCCTCCCGCCTGCGTGGCCAAGCAGGTGACGCGATCGATCAGGAATCGAGAAGCAGTGCTCGCCAACCAGACGTAGTGTGCCCCCATGAGCATCACCATTCACGCCAGCGCCCTCCCCCACGACGACCCCGACGCGTCCGTAGCCTTCTATCGGGATGTCCTCGGCTTCGAGGTCAGGACCGACGTGGGGCAAGGAAGGATGCGGTGGATCACCGTCGGACCAGCCGGCCAGCCGAGCACGTGCATCCTGCTGGCCCCGCCCGCCACCGACCCGGGCATCACCGATGAGGAGCGCCGCACCATCGCCGAGATGATGGCGAAGGGCACGTATGGCTGGATCCTCCTGGCCACCGACGATCTCGACGCAACCTTCGGGCGCGTCGAGGCGAGCGGAGCCGATGTGGTGCAGGAGCCCACCCAGCAGCCGTATGGGGTGCGTGACTGCGCTGTCCGTGATCCCGCCGGCAACCTGGTCCGGATTCAAGAGCTGCGCTGAGCAAGGAGGACAGAACATGTTTACGAAGAAGGGCGACGCGGCCGTCATGGCCAAACTCGGTGAAGCCCCCGCGCAGTACCGGGAGATTGGACAGCGTCTGCACGGACTCATACGGGAAAACGCACCGTCGCTGGAGCCGATCGTACGCTGGGGACTCCCGTTCTACGTCAAAGATGGCACGGACATCTGCTACATCAAAACGGGCAAGGACTTCATTGCGTTCGGCTTCGGCGAAGCGGTGAACCCGGCGTATGAGGACAGTGCCCACATGCACCCGGTTGTGTGGAACATCACGTCGCTGGACGCCGCGACGGAGGCCAGGATTAGCGGGCTCATCAAGAAGGCGGTTGCCTGATTCGACTCTCAGGCGCCCTGCAGCAAGGCGCGGTACACCACGCGTTCCAGCTCGGACGTGATCGTCGCGTAGCACTCGCACGACAGCATCTCGAGCAGCTCTCGGTCGACGATCGTGACGCGGCCGCGTGCGTAACGGATAGCCCCGTCCCGCTGCAGGAGCCCCGCTGAGACCGAGACGGTGGAGCGCCGTACGCCGAGCAGTTGACCGAGGAAATCCTGGGTGATCGTGAAGGCGGACCCGACCCGATCCTGGTTCATCAGCAGCCAGCGGGCGAGCCGCGCATCATTCGAGTGAAGCCGGTTGCACGCTCCGGACAGCGCGATCTGGCCAAACAGCGCCTGCGTATAGTTCTCGACAAGCCTCTGGAACGCGTGACAGCGGTCTGCCCATGCAAGAAATGCGTCCGCATCCAATCGAAGACAGCGGCCGGCGACCTGCGCGATAGCGCGCACAGCCAGGCCACCGAATGGCACAAGCGGAACCCCGACGATGCCTTCGTTCCCGACGCTGGCGACCTCGACCATGGCGCCATCCTGGAATGGGGTGACCAGCGAGATCACCCCGTCAATCGGGAAGTACACGGCGTCGACCGGTCGTCCCGGTTCGAACAGCACCGATTTCGTCGGAAAAGCAACGCTGCTGACGGCCTCGAACAGCTGGTGCCGGTCCGAGGGCGGGAGTGCTGTCAGAATCCGGTTCTCACCGTGCGCGACAACCCTGGTCGCTGCGAAGGTCTTCACTCGAAGATCGGACACCTGCCTGAAACGCGCCGGGAAACATCCGCGAGACCGCTACAGTGATTGCGCCGTTTATACACAGGCCGGCGGGAAATATCTGTGACCCCGATTGCCATCTGCGTGACCGCGGTCACTCCTCATCGTGTGCGCAAGGTAGATTGGCCTGCGGCGAGGCTCGCAAGCAGATCCTCGTCGATAACCGTGACTGCTCCCGCAGCTCTGTCAATCACCCCGGCTACTCGCAATGCAGTCAGTTCTCAACTCACCACTTCGCGAACGGTGCCCACCGCATCAGCCAGGCGCTGATGGCTGATGTGCACAACTGCGCGACCGTCGAGCCCACGCAACGTCATCTCGCGAAGGTGGCGCGCGACGCGCACCGTGATCGGTTGTCCGCTTGCGTCAGCGACGGTGCGCAACGACTCCGCCATCAAAGCCGCGACGTGTTGCGCGATGCTCCATGGCAGCTCCGGATTACGTGCTCCGGCGCCGCGAACGTGCTCGAAGGTGAACACTTTCAGGCCCACATCGGTGATCGCTTCCGCATTCCACTGGTCGGTGCCAGCCAGAGAGGGTGAGAGCCCGACGAAATCACCGGTTCGCGCGTACCCGATCGTCATCTGGCGGCCCAGTTGTGTCGAGATGTACTCGCGCACGATGCCGGCCACCACCAATGCAATCCTCGGGAGCTGACCGGCGCGGAAGATGAGGGTGCCCGCGCTGATGTGTACCTCGTCGACCCCAGCGCCGAGCTGTTCCTGCCACATGCCAGTGAGGTGTCAGTGACCGCTCCGAACGCGGTTCACCGCAACGCGAGGCGCGGTCGATCCGGGCAGGGACGCGTGAATGGACGGTGGCATTGATGTCAGTGTGAGGATCACCGCGGCCTTATCGGAATAGGCGTGATATCACGCAGTCGTAGACGGAGTGTCATCCGTCCGAGCAATCGAAGCGAGAGAACGGACACGACCTCGCGCGACTGCACTCCGCCGCAACAATCAGCGAGGCGCGGACCCTCTACGGAATGCGTGGATCAGCTCTTGCTGCGAATGTACATCGAGCTTTCGATAGATCGAATGGAGATGATTGCGCACGGTGCTCGGACTCAGGAACAGTGCCTTCGCAATCGCCGGGACTCTGTCGCCAGAGACCAGCCGGCTGACAATTTCCAGCTCTCTGGTGGTCAGCGTGGAAAGGCCGGTCAAATCTCCCTCGCGCGGGGTTGTGGCGAGATGACGCGAGAGGGATACGGCATCAGTGTCCCTCACATACCGGGACATCCAGTTCTCCACATCGGCGGCGGTCCCGAATGCGGACTCCGCGTAGGCGCCGGGGAGCAGCGCGAACCCGCAGCGTGGCGGGGGGCGCAGCGGCCAGAGAACCGCTTCGAGCAAAACGGGATCGCCCTGCTTGGAACAGGCGACGAGGTTGAGGGTGACTCCCGCCCCGGTCGCTGCGGCGTGGGCGAGTAACCCCAGCAGGTCGGGGACGCTGGTATCTGTCACCAACGAGAGAATCGACCGCCCAAGGAGGTCTGATGGCCGGTATCCGAGCAGGGCTTCGACGTCGCTGCTGATGCGGTCGATCAACAGGCTCTCGTCCGACGTCCCCACGACCGGGGTCAAATCCGAACGCGCAACCTCGGGCAGGAGTACGCCGGTCCTGGTAAGGGAGGTCGCAAACACGGCGACCGCAAACCGCGGGGGAGTGTCCGTGCCCAGGGCGCGCACCCAGACCTGCACCGGCATGGGCTGCTCTTGCCTGCGGCGGAGCGAACGCGTGGTCACGTAGCCTTGGAGGCGACCGGCGCGCAGCAGGTCGAGCGCGCCCGAAGGCTGGTCGGTCATGAATTCGTCGATAGTCCTGCCCAGGACCGTGCCTCCACCCGAGGCAAACATTTCGCGCAGCGGCGGGCTCGCCGCCATGATCCGCCCCGACGCAACCTCGATGATTGCGGCAGGAAGCGGTGCTGTCGCTACAGCCTCCGATGCCTCCACCGCGAGACCTTCGGAATGGAGTGGCTCGTGGTCCGTGGGCGTTTCTATCCCCCTGAGCGCACCGAGTTCGTGCTCGCTCCCCAGCGAGGGTTGACCACGTCACACAGTGGACCTTCCGTGGCCGGATGGCAAGAACGATCCACGCAGCGCCCAGCCTCAACTGCAGAGCTATCAGCGCCGTCGACGCGGAGCTCGATGACGCATCGTGTGACGGGAGTCACGCTCTGACCACGAAAGGCCCTGTTGGTTCGAGTCTCGGTCAGGTTTGCGACGAGCGCGCGACCTTCTGCCCCCACCACGATGCAACGTTCCTGGCATGACACACGGTTCGTTGCCTGCCGGGAATCGGCGCATCGAGAAGGCCTCTGCCCGGCGCTCTGAACCAACCACCGAGAATGCTGTTCATCCGGACCGAATCGTCACCGCCACCCGGCTAGCGGCACATGCGGTCGCCCTGCACGAGGGAGTGCGTCTCTATCAGACGATGTTCGAACGCAGCGCACTGGGACAGCTCATCGTCGACTTCCCGAGCTTTCGCATCGATGTCGTCAACAAGGCTTTCTGCTCGATGATCGGTTTCAGTGTCGACGAACTGGTCGGCAGTGATATTTCTCTGGTGTTTCCCAGCGGCAAGAGTCCCGCCGGCGATGTATTCGAGCGCATGGCCGACGGTGAGGCCGACGGATACTCCGTGCAACGGTTCCTGCAGCGTCGAGATGGCACCATCCTTCCAGCCTTGGCAACTGTCTCCGTGGCTCGCGACGAACACGGTAACCCCATCCAGCTCCTGGTGCATCTCCAGGACCAGAGTCAGCAGCGAGCGACTGAGACCGCGCAACGCCGCAGTCAGGCGCTGATCGACGGCGCTATCGCGACATTGCCCATGACCTTCACGGCGTTCGATACCCACCTCCGCTTTACGTACGCAGTTGGCGGTATGGAACGCGTCGGAAAGAGAGCCGAGGACTTCCTCGGCCGGCATGTGACCGAATTCACAACACATCGGCCCACACTGCGGGGCCTGCACCGCGCCCTCGCAGGCGCCGAATCGACTACGCGAACGATTGTCAACGGCCAGACGTACCTCAGCTTGATCGGACCCGTGCGGGACGATCGCAACGCGGTGGTGGGCGTCATTTCGGTGTCCACCAACATCACCGCCGAGGTCGCTGCCGAGACTGTGCGCCGGCAGGCGGAGGAGCTTCGTCTCTACGTCGCACAACATGACGCGCTGACGGGCCTTCCCGGGCGATCTGCGCTGATAGAGCACCTCAACACCCTGGCCTCCTCCGAGAACGGTCCTGGCGCACTGTTGCTCCTCGACCTTGACGACTTCACGCTCATCAACGAGGGCCTTGGGTACGAGATCGGCGACGAGGTGCTGCTCGAGATCGCGAGCCGACTCTTTGATGCCTTCCCGGGTCTGATGGTCGCCAGAAACGGTGGAGATGAATTCGCGGTCGTGATTGCGTCCGATACCGATCAGGCGGCCGCCATGGCCGCAGCGGAGCTCGTGCGCGCGTCGTTCGATGCCGAGTTGACGGTACGCGGCCATGCACTCCGTGTGACCGCCGGGGTCGGGATTGCGATCAAGCACGCGAGTGGGTCGTCATCCACGCTGATCGGCAACGCCAGCTCGGCGCTCTCACAGGCCAAAGATGCGGGCACCGGTCAATATCAACTCTACGGCGCCAGGATGCGCCGTCAGGTGGAGAGCCGCCTTGCGATCCAGCATGGGTTGCGGACGGCGCTCCAGGACAATGCGCTACGCCTTGCATACCAACCGAGCGTCGACCTCATTGATCGCCACGTCCTCGGTTCGGAAGCGCTGCTCCGATGGACGCACCCCGAGCGCGGCAACATCCCCCCATCGGAGTTCATCCCGATTGCCGAGCAGAGCGGGCTCATCGTTCCGATAGGAGCCTGGGTCATGGACCAGGCGTGCCGTGACACTCGTCATCTTCAGCGCACCCACAAGATGGACATCGCCGTCAACGTGTCCATCCGTCAATTGGCGGACGGCGGATTCGCTGAGTGGCTGGAAGAACTGCTCGAGCATACCGGGCTGGCGCCGAACACCCTTACCGTGGAGGTGACAGAAAGTGTGCTGATGGATGAGATCGCCCCCATTCGCAGGGCGTTCGATCTCGTTCGTGCGATCGGTGTGAAGGTTGCCATTGATGACTTCGGCACCGGGTACTCATCTCTGGCACGGCTGCAGAACCTGCCCGTCGACGTGATCAAGCTCGACCGGGCATTCGTCGCTGACCTCGATGTCCGATGCGAAGCGCGCGCCATGGCCACAGCCATATTGCACTTGAGCGCTGCGGTCGGTGCCGACATGATCGCCGAGGGCGTCGAGACGGAGGCGGAGGCCTCCACGTTGGTCGACCTTGGATACTCAGTCGCGCAAGGGTATCTCTTCGCCAAGCCCATGCCGATCGAAGACCTGACCCTTCTGCTTGGCACGGGCTTGGAGCAGTGGTGATGGGGTACGAGCCGAGAAAATAGCCCTCGGGCATGCGAGCCCGAGCCGGTCGCCTCCGAGGTGAGCCTGGTCACCGTCCGGACCAATGGCGCAAGATGCATTCGGAGGGACACCACGGGAGGTGCGCGTCCTGGTGAGCACGGCACAGGGGATCGCGTCGTCGCCGCCGGTGACGGCAGCGATTCTGGAATCGTCGCCCGCGTATGCGGCCATGCTGATGACGGTCGTCAGGAACGCAGGCTGGGAGCCCCGCGCTTCGGTGACGTATGGGCGGCTGGTTCACTCGGTTGAGGCGTCAGGCGCGCAGCTGGTGTTTATCAGCTCGGGCGACATGCCACAGAACGAGAAGGCCCTCACGCTTGTGCGCCGCGCGTTTGCCGGCCCACTCGTGGTCTTGGTTGACCGCGACGAGGACCTCAAGAGCCCGCTTCGAAACGGCGCGACACTTGCTGTGAAGAAACCGTTCGATCCCGAGTACCTGGGTCTCGCCGTCAGTGCCGTGCTGGCGCGTGACGAACCTTTGAACCGGGCGCTGGCCCAGGGCGCACTCCTCGGTGATCTTCAGGTGCGCCTCGCTGACCACACCATCGAACGCAGAGGACGGCGCCAGGCGCTCGGCCCGGCCGAGTGGCAGCTCTTCGCGTTCCTGATGGCACATCCGCGCCAGATTCTCGATCGCCACCAGATCGCTCGCGGCGCGTGGGGCATGGATCTTCCCGGACGTGAAGCGGAGGTCGAGCTGTACGTCTCTCGTCTGCGACACAAGGTCGAGCTCAACCCGCGCCATCCCGATCTGATCCTCACGGTGCGTGGTCGTGGGTACCAGCTGGACATCGTTCCGGAACCGATGACATCGCTTGGAGGTGGTACACAAGGCCAGACCGCCTTGCCGCTCACCACGATGATCAGCTACTGGCAGGGCGCCTATGAGGAGCTCGTCAGGGTGCAGGCGCGGATCATCGAACGGACGCGTGGCATGGCCGAAGAGACGGCGAAGACCGTCCAGAGCCAGTTGCTCGGCATCGACCTTCCATCACTCGAGAACGAGTTGGAGCGCTGTGAATCTCGCCTGGCGTATTGGAACGCCTGGGCATCGTGACCGGTCCAGACGTTTCGCGCGGTTCGGACCGCTGATAACTACCTGAACCCACAAACTCACCGCCGTACCGGCTGTCAGGTGTCGTTCCTTTCAGTCTTGACACCAACACATGGGTCGCTTGACGTGGGTGGTGACACGATGACTAGTGTGGTTGTCAGTACGGTAGACGACACAGCAATGAGGTGCAGCCATGACCGTTGTCAATTGGGATCCTGCCAATGACCTGACGAGTCTTCGTCAGAGTCTCGACCGGATGTTCGGTGGCTCATTCATCGACGTTCTGCCCTCGAGGCTCGGAGACCTGCAGCCGGCGCTGGTAGCGCCGATCGATGTCCATCAGGACGACAACGGCCTGCGCATCGAAATGTCGCTGCCCGGGTTCGCTTCCGATGAGGTCACTATCAGAGGTGAGCCGCGTCGTCTGATCGTCGAGGCAGCCACGCGCAAGCAGGCTCATCAGCGCGACAAGAATTGCATCCGGCACGAGCGCTTCGAAGGACGCATCCGCCGCGAGATCGCGCTGCCGGATGGCGCGACGTTCGACAAGGCCAACGCTGCGTTCGAAAACGGCGTGCTCAAGATCTCGGTTCCCATCGACCAGGCCGCGTCGCAACCGAAGCAGATCCCGGTCCAGGGTCAACAGTCCCGGGGCAGATAGCACAGGGTAACGGGAAGAACGAAAAGCAGCCGGCGACTGAGACCGATGTCGTGGGCCGTCAGTCGCAGCCCCAGGCGGCAGGCACCGGCGGATGACCGGCGTGGCGCCGTGGGAGAAGCGCCTGCGCGCGCCTACTCTGCGCGCGATCTCGCAGAACCAGTCGCTCGGTGCGAAGTACTTCCGCTTCGAGGCGCTCAGCAGTTCCTACGGACGTCTCGCCAATGATCCGATCACCGACGCTGTCGGCGTCCTGGAAGAGCTGGCAAATCACGGCCGCTGCATCGTCGTCCTTCCCGATGAATCACGGCTCGGGCTCTATGCGGTCGAAGCGGACGCGGGACAGTTGCGCCTGATCTGGTATGAGCCTTCCCGCTTACTACCGCCGGCCGATGATCTGCATCGCTGGGAGGTGACCCTGGAGGTCGGTCCGCTCGAGCTCGACGACCCGTTGCCCGACAAAGCATTGGTACATCGCTCAGCTGTCAAGGAGGCCGTCGAATGACTGAAACTGCCACCACTGCCGCACCCGCGCGGACGCTGCCAAACGACAGCGTGGTCGCGGTGTATGACACGCCCGATAAGGCCACACGAGCCATCGAATCACTCGTCAAGGCCGGTTTCCCTTCCGATCGGGTCTCGGTCATCGGACAGAGCCTGCAGAGTGAGGTGCAGCTCAATGGCTTCGTCACCACTGGTGACGTCGCAAAGACCGGCGCCGCAGCAGGCGCGTGGGTCGGCGGGCTCTTTGGGTTGCTCACCGGTGTCGCCGCCCTCTTCATCCCGGGTGTTGGCCCGCTGCTGGCGATCGGACCGCTCGCATCAACCGTTGTCGGCGCAGCGGAGGGCGCTGTCGGTGCCGGTATGCTCAGCGCGATCATCGGCTACTTCGTCGCGAAGAAGCACATCCCCAAATACACGCAATACCTGACCGCGGGTAAGTCGCTCGTCGTGGTACACGGGACGCCGGACGACGTGCGGCGCGCGCAGGAGATCATGCAGCAGACCGGCGGCACCGATGTGATGCAGCACAACCGCGGAGAGACCAACTAGCCAACTGCGAACGCC
Source organism: Candidatus Dormiibacterota bacterium (assembly GCA_963756075.1). Taxonomy (GTDB): domain Bacteria; phylum Chloroflexota; class Dormibacteria; order Aeolococcales; family Aeolococcaceae; genus Palsa-851. Next base: position 231,312 of record CAVWMH010000010.1, read on the forward strand.
TCGCCACGAGACGTCGATGTCGGCGGCGAGAGCGGTCCAGCGCCTGATCCCTCCGAGATATGGTACCCGCAGCCTGCACTACCTGATGCTGACCGCACCAGAGCACATCAACTGGCTTCCCACCGGGGCGCGGCGTGTCAGAGACGGACATAGCCACCCAGGAGGCTGGCGCGACAGCGCTCGAGCTCGCGGGAGCTGGTGTCTCGTCACACATTGATCGTATTGGCAGCTTCTTGCCTAAACAATGGCCCACGATCTGCAGCCGGAGTGCTCTAAAGCTAGACGTTGACGCAATGAAAAGCACCGGCGACTCTCTCGGCTCGGCTCAAGCGCCAACCTGCGCGCGAGCGTGACCATTACATCTTCGCGGCCGCCAGCTCCATGGGAGATTCACGCCGGGCTCAGCGACCTGCCGAAGGTCACTCGATGCGCAACGTCATGATGCGGTCGCCCGCGAGGGTGAAGCGCCAGGTCAGGTCAGCAGTCCCACCAGGGAAATTGCCTTCCAGACGACCCTTCAGCACAAAGTCGGCCGGCCCAAGTTGCTTGGTCTCGAAAATCGTCGTTCGGTACTGATACTTTGAAGCGGGTCCCTCGCGCCATGCCCTTACGCGTTCAGTGCCTCGCCACGTTTGGCCTTCATCGACCACCTCTGCATTATCAGTGAACAACCCAACAATACCCTCAACGTCCTGGCGCTGATCGGCGTCGAAGTAGCGGTCGATGACGTCCGAGATTGTATCGGACATGGCATGCACTCCCTGCGAACGGCCACTGAGTCAACTCGCATTTTACGCGGCGTTTCGTGGGTGTCCGGAGCGGACTCGAACCGCGGACCCCTGGTCCCCGGACAGCGCTTATTCGCAGGCATGAAGCCGAGTTCACAAAGAGTGGTTTCGTCGAGAATTGGTCGGAATGACGACCAGCGCAGATGGGTTGGAATCCATTGGAATTCCGCCCACACACGCGTACCGCACATTGATTCCTTCCCCCGCCGCTCTCTGGACTTTTGGGCATTCCGTCGGCCGGTGAGGCCTGCCGAGCATCTGAAGCCCCTGGCATCTGGGACAGGACGCTCGCCTGGGCCAGGGTGAACGTCGCCTGGAGGGGCTGGCCCGGATCCTCGGGCGACCAGCGACGTTGGATGCGGACGTCAGGCCAGAAGAGCGGTGAGTTCCCGCACCACCTCGGCAGCCGGCTTGACCTCGCGGACGTCCTCGACGGAGAGGCCGGCATAGCACGCCATCTCGAGTGCGGCGTCCGCTGGCCGGCTGGGTGGAGCGGTGCTTCGGTTTCCCACTCTCACCGCCGCATCGAGCGACGACCGTAGGACTCGCACTGGCGCCGGCCATCCTCCGTCGTTGTCGAAGTGATCTGTGAGGACGGTGTCGTCCGCCCGAGCGGCGATCAACGCCTGCACATAGTCCGGATGGGCGTTGCACTCCGGGCATGCGAGGAACCGTGTCCCGACGCGCACCGCGTCGGCGCCCGCCGCGATGAGCTCCGCGACCCGCTCGGCGCTCCCCACCCCACCCGCGGCCACGACCGGCACGGAGACCGCGGCTAACACGTCGCGCAGCAGGTCGTCGAGCCTCTCCGTCCCCCGGACGTGGCCGCCGGCCTCCACGCCCTGCGCGACCACGAGATCGCACCCCGCGGCCTCGGCCGACAGCGCCTCCCTCACCGAGCCCACCTGCCAGGAGACGAGCACCGCAACAGAGTGAGCGGCTTCGACGAGGGTGGGGTCAGGTTCGCCCCAGAAGAACTCCGCCACACGCAGACCCCGGACGTCCTCGACCACTTCGGCGACAGCGGGGAGGTATGGGATGAGGAACCCCTTACCTAAAGCTCCGGACCACGGCTTCGGGACCTCGACGACGCGAGGCACCATGCCCAGCCCGCCGGCCTGCTCGACCGCCGCCGCCAGCGCGACAGTACCCACTCCGCCCAGGACTGCGAGCTGCAGAGGCAGGCGACATCCGACGAGCTCGGTGAAGCGCGTCACTTGTCCAGCCAGGCGCCCGCGGGTTGGCGGAGAGGCCTCCCAGCCCGTTGTCTACGCCATCTGCGGCTGCGGCTGCAGGAGACCGAAGATCGCACCCTGCGGATCCTTGATGATCGCGAAGCGCCCGACCATGGGGATGTCCGCAGGCTCCACTATCGCGGTTGCGCCGAGCTCCTTCGCCTTCCCCGCCACGCCGTCGACGTCAGTGGTCGCGATGTATGGCTGCCAGTACGACGGCGCAGCATCAGGCATGCTTTCCGGCGCCTGCATCCCCCCTGCGAAACCGTTGTCGTCGGGGTTGAACGAGAACGTCGTATACACCATATCCGGCGTGGACATTTCAGAGCGCTTGGCGATCCAGCCGAACACGTCGGTGTAGAACTTCTTGGCGGCGTCAAAGTCGTGCGACGTCAGCTCCACCCAGCACACGGTGCCGGCCACGCCCTCAACCTCCCACCCGGCGTGCGAGCCGGCCTGCCAGATGCCGAAGACCGCGCCCGACGGGTCGGCGATGACCGCCATCCGCCCGGCTTCCATGACGTCGAACGGCGGCGCGATGATGGTGCCGCCGGCGGCGCTGGCTTTCTGCGCGGTGGCGTCGGCGTCGTCGACCATGATGTAGATGGTCCACGCGGTCGGCTGCTGGTCACTCTGCAGCGGGCCGACGCCGGCGACCTCTTTGCCGTCGTGCTTGAACATGCCGTAACCGCCTGCCTGCGGGTCCGGGATGACGTCGGCCTGCCAGCCGAACAGTCGGGTGTAGAAGTCGCGCGACGCAGCCGCATCCGCGCTGCCGAGGTCCGCCCATCCTGGCTTGTTGGCGATGATCGTCTTGGCCTCTGCCATCGTTAGCACCTCCACTACCTGAACTCGCCGGCCCACTCAGCGCGCCGTTCGGCACCCGACGCTAGCACACCGCGCACAACGAGGCGCCACGACACTGCAGATCCCCTTCGCACGCGCTCGGGCACAGTATCGTTTGGGCCATGAGCGCTTCTCGGGCACGCAATCGATCCCAGAGCCATCCGCACAAGACGTGGACCGGTATGAGCGTCGACGTGCTCCTGGCAGACGCTCGGCGTGGCCTCCGCCGCTTAGCACCCGGTGAGGCTCACGACGCGGTCGGATCCGGAGCCGTGCTTGTCGATATTCGACCGTTCGAGCAGCGGGAGCGCGACGGCGTGATTCCCGGCGCGCAGGTCATCGATCGCAACGTCTTGGAGTGGCGTCTGGATCCAAACAGCCCCTTCAAGGAGGCTTCGATAGGCGACCAGCAACGAGTCGTGATCATCTGCAATGAGGGGTACTCGTCGAGCCTCGCAGCAGCCACGCTTCGGCTCCTCGGTCGGGATGCCACAGACGTCATCGGTGGCTTCCAGAATTGGCTCGCGTGCGGGCTCCCCATCGAACGCTGAGGGCGCCATCGTGTCGTCCCCGACGCTGGAGCGCAGACTTTGGGCGCCATGGCTTCGGAGTCGTCCACCACGAGCGCGAGACGTCGACACTGGGATCGCCGCTACGCGCCTGAACGAGCCACGCAAGTCAGCTGGTATCAGCCGACGGCAGCGATGTCCCTGGCGCTCATCGACCGCCTGGGCGTGCCGCAGGCTGCGCCCATCATCGACGTCGGCGGAGGCGCGTCCCTCTTGGTGGACGAGCTGCTGGCTCGAGACTACACCGATCTGACAGTCCTCGATGTCTCGCCCAAGGCGCTGTCGATCGCTCGTCAGCGGCTCGGCGACGGCGCTCCGGTGCGCTGGCTGTGCGAGGACATCACGACCTGGCAGCCGAAGCGTCGATATGGGCTGTGGCACGACCGCGCCGTGTTCCATTTTCTGACCGACGCGGCCGATCGCGGGCAGTACCTGCGCGCACTGCATGAGGCAATCGGCCTCCGCGGTGCGGTGATCATGGCGACCTTCGCCGTCGACGGGCCTGAGAGGTGTTCGGGTCTCAGCGTGGCGCGTTACGACGCGGGTGAACTAGAACGGCTTCTCGACGGTTTCAGGCTGGTTGTGTCGAGCCGTGAGGAGCATCTCACCCCGGGAGGCGCCGTTCAGCCTTTCACCTGGATCGCCGCGCGTCGGCCGGCGGCCGAAGGATAAAACGGTATGCGGTATGTATGCGCTGAACTGCGGGCCCGCCTCGGAGGCGGAGAGCAGCGCCAGCCCGCCGGCTCGACCGCACCACTCGTGTCTTCGCATTGCGTTGTTTGAGCACTTCGCCGACGCCGACCCCGGTCCCCCAGACCAGCACCTATTTCGCTCCACGTGCTGAGTTCGATTTAGAGTGCTTTCGTCGGGAAATGGTCGGAATGACGACGAGAGCGCGCGCTATGGATGTGGTTGGAATCGCGTTGACATGATGCGGGCATTTGACACGCAGCGGGACCACCTCTCATCCCCTCGCCAGCACCTCGAAGTCGGCGACGGACGTGACGGTGACGCTGCCATGCGCGCCTAGAACGAGGAGGTCCGCATCCCCGGTAACTATTGCATCGGCCGATCCGGTGATGGCTATCGCAAGGATTTGATCGTCATCAGGATCCCGGCAGACGCGTGGAACCTCAACCGGCGTCACCACATCGGCGATGGCCTCGAGCTCGGCTCGCACCGCGGCAGCCCGATCGGTCGCCCAGCCACAGGTCTCAACGAGCACGGCCTCAAGCTCGCCGAGGATCGCGGGACCGATGATCAGCGTGTGATCACCACGGAGGACATCGCCGAGTAGACGTCGCGGGCGTCCACCAAAGTGGAGCGCCGAAACCAGCACATTGGTATCGAGAACGATCCGCACTCAGTGTGTTGGCTTGCGGCGAGAGCGGCTGCGGCGGGATTTCACCGCGGTTGCGACGGTATCTTCAGTCAGGGCGCCGGCAGCCGCTCGTTCTTCTCCGTACGCGAAGAGCTGATCCCATCGTTTGCGTCGCTCCGCGTACTGGCGGAACGCCTCGCGCAAGAGTTCGCTGCGCGTCCGGCCCTCCTGGTGCGCCAGGCGGTCGACCTCGACAGCGAGCTCTGGCGAGAGCGAGATTGTCACTGTCCCGGTCGTGCGCATGACCCGAGGATAACACGAAGTCTTACCCGATAGGCAGCGCAGAACAGATTTGGCGCCCGACTCCACCGAGGTCAGGGCACTCAGAGCCCAGGCCCACGGCGTCGAGCGGCTGCGTGGCGAGTTCCACGGTCGCGCGAGGGTTGGGACGCGCCTCAGCAGCGTCCCGATCGGGGAAGCGGGTGGCACATCGCCACCCGCTCTTGGGAGGGAGGACAGTTCACTATAAAAACCAACGGGTCGGTTTTATGCATGGTAGCATATCCTCATGCCCCGCATCTCGGAAGGCACGCGCTTTGAACGCCGCCAGCAGCTCGTCGACGCTGCGTGGCGATGCGCCGGTCGTATGGGGTACAGCGAACTGACCGTCGATGACATCTGCGCCGAGGCTGAGGTGAGCAAGGGGGCCTTCTACGGATACTTCTCATCCAAGCAGGAGTTGCTGATCACGCTTCTCGAGGAGGATGCGGCCGAAGTCGACGAACGCCTTGAGAGCCTCGCTCAACGCAACATCTCCAATGTCGACCGGCTGCGAAGTTTTGCTCGCGAGATGTGTGAGCGCGGCACCGACCAAGCCCGGGTCCAGGTGCGTTCGGACCTGTGGGCTCTCATCCTCACCGAGCCGGCTATCCGTGAGCGGATGGTGTCAGCCGTCGGACGCCGCAGAGCGATGTTGAGGGGCTGGATCGAGGGGGCCGTTGTCGATGGCGAGATCGCCGACATCCCGGCCAACGCCTTCGCCTCGGTCCTGCTCGCACTCGGCGACGGACTCACTCTGCACGGTTCTCTCGACCCGTCTGGCTTCCGCTGGAACAACATCGCTCGTGTGCTGGCGGCCATCTTTGCCGGAACTCAGCGACGACGAGGAGTGACCCCACCAGCTCGCCGAATCCACCTTCCGTCAGACCTTCGCCGACGCGCCCTCGACTGGGTACGCGGCACGCAGGGCGGGATCATCGCGATCGCGCTCGTGGTCGGCGCCGGCGGCGAACTCGGGGCGATCCTCTTTCGTGATCTCATCCGCCGGTTCACCCTTCTCTTCACCGGTCACAGCGATTACAGCGCCGCTGGACACGCGATCAATCCCAATGTGCCATGGCTCGGCGTCTACTTCATCATCGTTGCGCCCGTTGTCGGAGGCCTCATCTACGGACCCCTGATCCAGCTCTTCGCTCCTGAAGCTCGAGGCCACGGCGTCCCCGAGGTCATGCTCGCCGTGGCCGATCGGGGCGGGAGAATCCGTCCTCAGGTGGCGGTCGTCAAGTCGCTCGCCTCAGCGATCTGTATCGGCGCGGGCGGTTCGGTGGGACGCGAAGGCCCCATCGTGCAGATTGGCTCGGCGCTCGGCTCGTCAATCGGGCAGGTGCTGCACGTCTCCGAGAACCGGTTGCGGTTGCTCGTCGCCTGCGGTACAGCCGCCGGTATCTCGGCCACGTTCAACGCGCCTATTGCCGGTGTCTTCTTCGCGCTCGAGCTCATCCTTCAGGACTTCGCCGTGAACTCCTTCGGTGCTGTCGTGCTCGCCTCGGTGACCGCCGACGTCATCGGGCGCGCGGCGTTCGGCAACCAGGCGTTCCTCATGCTGCCCGCGTTCCACATCGTGTCCACCTGGGAGTTCGGCCTCTACGCGATCCTCGGGGTGCTGGGTGGCCTTGCCGGGCTTGCATTCATCCGCATCCTGTACGGGACCGAGGATCTCCTGGATCGCTTGTGGCGTGGCCCCGAGTGGCTGCGTCCGGTGGCTGGGGGCGTGCTCCTCGGACTCCTGCTGCTTGCGCTGCCCGAGCTGTATGGCGTGGGCTATCCGGTACTCCAAAACGCGGTCGCCGGACAGATCGTTCTCGGGCTGCTCCTGGTGCTGCTCGTTGGCAAGATGCTCGCCACCAGCCTGACGATCGGCATCGGTGGATCCGGCGGTGTCTTTGCTCCATCACTGTTTATGGGCGCGATGCTGGGTACCGCGTTTGGTCTGGTCGCGAACATGCTGTTCCACGGTTCGGTGGCGCCCGCCGGGGCGTACGGACTCGTTGGTATGGGGGCGGTGTTCGCAGGGGCAGCACGAGCGCCGATCACAGCCGTGCTCATCATCTTTGAACTCACCGGCGACTACACCATCATCCTGCCTTTGATGGTCGCGATTGTCGCGGCCACCGGGCTCAGCAATCTGCTCTCCAAAGACACCATCTACTCACTCAAGCTGCGTCGGCGCGGGATCGACATCATCCGAACACGCAGCGCCAACCTCATGCAGGAGATTCGAGTCCGCGACGCCATGCAGCCGGTGCCAGAGCCACTCCTGGTCACGACACCCATGGACGAAATGGTCGGCCGATTTGCGCGGCGCGATGTGGCCGCGCTTCCCGTGGTGGATGTTGATGGCGGCTACCGCGGCGTGGTGACCGCCGGAGAGCTCGACACCACGTTAGGTAACGACACGTTCGACATCACCGCGGGCGACCTTGCCCACCCGGCAACCGCCGTTGCACCAGACGCACCCCTCGACACCGCGCTCTCGCAGTTCGTCCAGCAGGGCACCTCGGCACTGCCGGTCATGGACCCAGGCGGTTCGACCGTCCTTGGATGGCTGACCCATCGCGACATCCTGGTCGCATACCAGACGCGCGTCGAATCAGACCGAGCCGACACCCGCCGCTCGCAGTCTTCAGCGGTGATACCGGAATCGGCGAAAGGAGCACCCCCCTGATCGCTCGGCTGAGCGTCGGCATCCTCGCCTGCGGTGCTCGTGACCGACCGGCCTCTCCGAAGGAGGGTCTGAGGGAGGCGGTCGACAGTCGGGCAATCGCTCTCGTCAACGCCTTGGTCACCGAGCTTGCGGGCGCTTCCGGTGAGGGGCCGAGCGCGTCGCTGGCGGCAGCGCTCTCCAGCGAACTCGAGCGAGATCCGCTGCTCCCCGCGTACTTGCGTCGCCTCCTCATCGACGGCGGCACGCCCGCAGAGACGCTCTTTCGGAGTCTTTTCGAGGCCGTGCTCTCAGGCTTCGCAAACCTTGAAGCGGCAGGGCTGGTGCGCCCTTCGTCCGACCCCGAAGTCAGAACCGCCTTCCTGCTGGTCAACGACCTTGCGGTCGTACTGCTTCGTGACCAGGTGCATGAGGTCATCGGTATTGATCCTCTCGCGCGGTCGGGGATGGAGCGATGGACCGCTCAGGTGCTTGACGTCTATTCGCGCGGGGTGCTGACGATCGGTGGGGTCTCCACCACTCAAACGGATCCGCCTCGGGGGGCCGCGTGATGACGGTTGTGGTGAGCGCAGAGAAGCTGACCAAGACCTTTGGGTCACATCGCGGGATCGTCGGCGTCGACTTCGTGGTGACGGAGGGAGAGATCTTCGGGTTCTTGGGTCCGAACGGGGCTGGCAAGTCCACAACGATCCGTCTCCTGACTGGACTCTCCCACCCGACATCGGGCGCCGCAAAGGTCTTCGAACTCAACCCGATCGCCGACGCTGTCGAGATCCATCGACGCGTCGGGTACCTGCCGGGGGAACTCTCGCTGCATCCGCGTTTGACCGGGCGGCAGCACATCGACTTCGCTGCCAAGGTCCGCGGTATGCAGGACAGAACCTTCCTCGATGAACTGATGCACCGGTTCCAGGTCGAGCTCGAGCGGCCCACGCGTACCTTGTCCAAGGGCAATCGGCAGAAGATCGGCATCCTGCTCGCCATCATGCATCGACCTGAGCTGGTCATCCTCGACGAGCCCACATCGGGACTCGACCCTCTGATGCAGGACGAGTTCGAACGTCTGATGCGTGAACTGGTGAGCACTGGGGCGACCGTCTTCCTCTCGTCGCACGAGCTCGACGAGGTGCAGCAAGTCGCGACCCGCGTCGCGATCATCAAGGATGGGCACCTCGTCGTCACCGATACGGTAGAGGCGCTGCGGCGGCAGGCGCCGCGGACCATCGAGTTCGCCTTCACGAGGACGGTCGATCCGAGGCCCTTCGCATCGATCGAGGGCGTTCAGGTCATCGCCGCAAATGGGAAACGCATCACCTTGGCGCTCCGCGGAGCTGTTGGCCCGGTGCTCCGAGTCGCTGCCGAACTCGAGCCGCTCGATGTGGTCGCGCGTCCAGCCGACCTGGACGAGCTCTTCCTCACCTACTACCGAGATCAATCCGAGGAGGAGCCCGTCGATGCGCGTTGACGTCGCCCTCATCGACCTCCGCTTGCGCCGGCGCGCCCTCTTCAGCTACACGGTGGGGATGGCGCTGTATGCGTTGATTATCGTGGTGCTGTACCCACAGTTCAAAGGCGACACGAGCCTCGATCAACTCACCAAGAACGCGTCGGGAGTCGCGGCCCTTTTCGGGGCGACCGGTTCGCTGACGTCACCGAGCGGATGGCTCGACGCCAACATCTATGAGAACTTCCTCCCACTCATCATGCTGCTGATCACCGTGGGCTACGGCGCGTCATGCATTGCCGGGCAGGATGAAGACGGCACGCTGTCGCTGGCCACGATCCTCCCGATATCTCGACGTTCCGTGGTACTGCAAAAGGTTGGAGCGTTGAGCCTGCAGGCGATCGTGCTCGCTATCACAACCATGCTGTGCGTCCTCATCGGAAGACAATTCGATCTCACCTTCCCACTCACGCATCTCGCCGGATTGAGTCTTGGCGTTGGTCTGCTAGGTCTCGACTTCGGACTGTGCGCCCTCGCCGTCGGGTCGATCACCGGGAGCCGCGGCACCGCACTCGGCGTCACCGCGACGCTGGCTGCCGCCTCGTACCTGGTGAGCTCACTTGCGCCGGTGATCGGATGGATTCGCCCAGCTCGGTACGCTTCGCTCTTCTACTGGTCAGTCGGAAACCAGCAGCTTGCCAACGGTCTCAGCCTCGCGTCCGCTGGAGTGCTGATCCTCGTTGGGACCCTCTTGACAGTGACCGCGGTTCACGGATTCAACCGGCTCGACCTGCGCTGATTCGATCAAGACAGGCGCGCAAGCGGCGCGGCGCCCATGCTCGCGATTCAGAGAAAGCGAGCCTGTGGCGCCGCGGCGTCGGGCGAACGAGCTGATAGTTCCTAGGTGCTCAGTCCGTGGCTGATGTTGGAGAACACGTTGTTCACACGGTGGCCCACGGTCGTGAGGATGACAATCACCACGACCGCGATGAGGACGAGGATAAGTGCGTACTCCACCATCCCCTGTCCACGCTCGTCCGAACCGTCGAGCACCTCTTCCAGTCGCGTCAACGCGAACTCGCGACAGCGAATGACCTGGGCTTGCATGGCATCTCCTGAGCACTGATGATTTGAGATCAGGATGCAAAACCGACTTGAAAGTCGCTGAAATGGTGTGTGACAAGCGCTCCTACCTCCAAGCAACCTCGCGTGACGAAGGCGTGACTTCGGGCGGGGCTTCCCGGGTTCGAATGCCGCTGCGAGCGACCTGAGCAAAGGGCGCCATCCGGCCCTTCGAGTTGGAGGGCTTCCGGGAGAATTTGTTGGAATGACGACTAGAGCAGGTGCGATGGAATCCATTGGAATTCCGTCAACGCGCACCCACGCGTGCTGGACATTGCGTTCCTCCCCCACGCTCTGGACCCTGGGCATTCTGGCGGCCGTCGGGCGCGTCCAGCATCCGAAGCCCCTGGATCGGGGGCACGACGCTCCTGTGTACCAGGCGGACGTTCTTGAGTTCCGCGTCCACCTAGGGGGCCTATTCAAGCTCTTGCGAGTCGGCAGGCACTTTCGATGAACCTGGCATCGCGAGGACTTTCCTAGCGCAGTACCTGGTGAGGGTGACGACGCTCAGACGGGGCGGTCCCTTGAGGAGGCACGGTTATGGGTCTGTATGGAGCAAGGGGTGCCAGGAGGTATCTCGTGGTGCCGATCGCTGTCGCCATCGCCGGGGTTGCCCTTTCGGCGGTCGAAGGGCAGGCGTCGACGGGCACCCATCACGACGGCAACTTTGTGACCTTGGACCACCCAGGGGCGGGTACAGGGAGCGGGCAGGGCACCTTCACCTCGGACATCAACAACCGAGGCGATGTTGTCGGGGACTGGGTGGACGGCAACAACGACAACTTCGGCTTCCTCTTCCATGATGGAAGGTTCACAGCGATCAATGACCCGCACGCGGGCACTGCGCCGTTTCAGGGGACCAATCCGATCGGCATCACGTCGGACGGAACCGTGGTCGGATACTACGTCGACAGCGGCAATGCCTACCGCGGCTTCATGCTTCGCCACGGGCACTTCAGTGCGATCAATGATCCAAACGCCGGCACCGCCGCCGGCCAGGGCACCGTCCCTCAGGGCAGCAACGGATCGGGGTTGATCGTGGGGCTGATGGTCGACGCAACCGGCCACCTGCACGGGTTCACGATGCGCGACGCGATATGGTCGACCGTCGATGACCCCAAAGCGGGTTCCGCTCTTGCACCGAACGGGGGAACCTACCTCGTCACGGTGAACGATGACGGAGTGATCGCCGGTGGCTACCACGACACGAACAACGTGCAACACGCTGTCCTGTATCGAGACGGACGCTTCCGGGAGTTCGACGACCCCAAGGCCGGCACCGCAACTGGTCAAGGCACGATCGGCTTCACCCTCAACGACAACGGCACCCTGGTGGGCTACTACATCGACGGCAACAATGTCTCGCATGGATATGTCCTGCGTGACGGCAGATGGACCACCGTCGACGACCCCAAGGGAGTGAGCAGCAACCTTCAGTCCATTAATGACCATGGGATCTTGCTCGGCACATACAACGATGCAGCCGGAGCAACACATGGATTCATCCTCCAGCCGGAAGGTGACGGCTGAGCCTGGTCAGAAGTCGACCGGCTCAGAGGTGACCCCAGGGTGGGCGACGCGTAGTGCGCCGCCCACCCGTTGCCGTATCCGGTCAGCAACGGCCCACCGCGACGGGCCAGCGGTTGACCCTCCCCCATCCGGCACGTACCGTAGGGCCGCATGGCCATACGCCTGCTGTCGGAGCCGAATCTACCGATCGAGCTGTCGACCTTCTGCGGGCGACGGCGGGAAATCGCTCACCTCAGGGCGCTGCTCGCGACCGACCGGCTGGTCACGGTCACGGGCACCGGGGGAGTCGGCAAGACGCGGGTCGCCATGGAGTTCGCGCAGGGAGCAGCTTTCGACTTCCCGGCAGGAGTTTGGGTCGTCGAGTTGGCGCGCATCGGCAGCAATGACCTCGTAGCCACGGCCATTGCCGAAACGATCTCGGCGGCCAGAGAAGGGCTGACCAGCGCTTTGGAGCGGGCGGCCTGGCGGCTCGGCCATGGCCGCCACCTGCTCATCCTCGACAACTGTGAGCACGTGCGCACAGGCGCGGCGGATGCGAGCTGGCGCCTGCTGACCCACTGCTCCGGCCTGTCCATTCTGGCCACGAGCAGGGAGGCGCTGGACGTGATGGGAGAGCGAGTGATGCCTCTCCCGCCGCTGCAGCTGTCGGAGTCGACGGGTTCGCACCGCGATCCCGAGACGATGAGTGAGGCGATGCAGCTGTTTGCTGATCGTGCTCAGCTGCTCGAAGGCAACGGCGAACTGCGGCCGGGCACCCTTGGTGAAGTCGCAGATATCTGCCGGCGGCTCGATGGTCTCCCACTCGCGCTGGAGCTGGCGGCGGCGTGGGTGCCTGTGTTGTCTCTGAAGCAGGTGCGAGACCGGCTCGACGAGAGCCTATTGCTGCTGGGACGTTCCGACGTCGGTCGTCCGACCCGACATCGCAGCATCCACGCGGCGCTGGATTGGAGTGAGCGTCTGCTGACGCCGCAGCAGGCAACCGCCTTCGCGCGGCTGTCGGTGTTCGTCGGAGGATTCTCACTGGAGGGCGCGGACGCCATCCTCAGCGGTGCCGATGACGATGATGGCTCATCAGTTGAGCTGATCACGGCGCTCGTGACGCGCTCGCTGGTGATCGCGGACACGAGCGCCGATGAGGCGAGGTATCGTCTCCTCGAGCCGGTGCGGCAGTATGCCGCCGAGCAACTCCGGGCTGATCCCCACGGCGATGAGACGTCGACGCGACGGCGATACCTCAGTTATCTCGCCGATCTGGCCGAGGCGGCGGAGGAGCCGATCATCGGGGGTCCAGACCAGCCGTGGATGTGCCGGCTCGACTCCGAGTTGGCGAACGTCCGCGCCGCCCTGGCCTGGGGGTTCGACAAGGATCGCCAGACGGCATCGCGCCTCGCCACGGCGTTGCTCGTGTACTGCAGACACCGCGGCCTCTATGGCGAGGGAGCGGCCTGGGCGCGGCAGGCAGCCGTGTCGACCGGGCGGCAGCGAGCTCGAGCCCTGTGCATGGAGGGGTGGCTTTCGAGTGAGATGGGTGACGCACGCAGGGCGCGCATTCTCCTGGATGAGTCGTACCGCATCGCCGCCGAGTGCGGTGGCCTGCCTGACCTGGTGATGGTGCTCGTCGCCCGCGCGCTCGCCGAGTACGTGGTTGGCGACCTCGACGCATTGCGCGCGACGGCTGAGGAGGTGATGGCTGCGGCACGGCGCTCAGGGAGCCCGGCACGGCTGATGTGGGCGCTGTGGGCGCCCGCTGTGTTGGCGGCGGCAAAGGGAGACCACCGGAACGCTCTCGACCTGTTCCGGGAGGCCCGCGCCATCGCGGCTGATCTTGACAACGTGTCGTGGGGATCGGCGCTGGCTGTCAGCGTTGTCGATTCGGCCATCGACAGTGGTGACACGGCTGCAGCATCGCGGCTGCTCCTCCATGAGCTCAACGCGGAGACATATCCCGACCCCTCCAGTGCCGGATACCTCATCGAGAACGCCGCCATCCTGGCGATTCAACGAGGCGACCATTCCACCGGTATCCGTTTGCTCGGCGCCAGTCGCGCCGACCTCACGCGTGCGGGCTACAGAGAGACGCCCGACGAGGCGAATCGACGTCGTCAGTGGATCGAAGCTGGCCGCGAACATCTGGAAGTCGATGCGGCGAATGCGCTCTGGGACGAGGGCGAGGCTCTGACCCGGGCGGAGGCGCTCGCTGCGGCGCGCGCAGTTGTCGCAGAACCTGCGGAGCCAGCGAGCGCCGCAGCGGTTGTTGAAAACTCCTTCATAAAGGAAGGGGAGTTCTGGTCATTGGCCTATGCCGGGACCGTGGCGCGCATCAAAGACAGCAAGGGCATGCGCGACGTGGCCAAACTGATCGCCGCCAATGGTGCGAGCATTGCCGCGGTTGAGCTGGCGGGCGGCGGCCCTGGCCGAATAGAGATGTCATCCGTCCACGGCCTGCGCCCCGAAGGTGACGTGGGCGAGATGCTCGACGCGGAGGCCAGGGCACAATACCGGGCTCGGTTGGTCGACCTGGACGAGGACATCAGGGACGCCGACAGATTCAACGACCCTCATCGGGCGGGCCGCGCGCGCGATGAGCGCACGTTTCTCCTCGCGGAGCTCGGCGCTGCGGTGGGCCTCGCCGGGAAGCCACGCCTTGCACTGGATCCGGCTGAAAGGGCGCGCAAGGCGGTGACCTGGCGTGTGCGCAACTCGATCAACCACATTGCGGCAGCGCACCCAGCCCTCGGCAGACATCTCCAGCACGCTGTGCGCACCGGCAGCTTCTGCGTGTACGACCCCGACCGGCCGACGACGTGGCGGCTGTAACCGGGGCCAGTGTCGCGCATCAGGCGGACGCGCGCATGCTGTCAAGCATCTCTTGGACGCGCGTCACCAAGCATCTGTCGGAGTTCTACACCGGACGACGCCGTCAAAACGGTAGGCACTATGTATGCGCTGGACTGCCACAATCTCTTGCTATGAGCAGCGACATGCGACCCCAACGGTGGAGATAGATGCCTTTTGCAGGAAAATGATTCTTCCTGGTTAGAGCACTGCACCCCGTTCGCCCGTCGGCGCTCAACGCACCGCGCAACCACTCGCCGCGAACTCAACTTACGCGTCCGTCGGGGAGACAGGACTCGAACCTGCGACCCCTGGTCCCCCAGACTAGTCCTCATGTGCTGAGTTCGATTTAGAGTGGTTTCGTGGGGAAATGGTTGGAATGACGACTAGAGCGCGAGTGTTGGAATCCAGTGGAATCGGGTGGAACCTCTGGTATCTGTAGGCGCAGCGCCTGCGGCCCCCTCCTCAACGCTCGGGTGCCTTGAGTACCATGGCCCGCTACCGTGCCGAACGCTTACAGGCTCTCGACCGCACCACAGCCGGGCGCTTAATCTCTGGCTTCAGGATGCTGGCGTGCTCGACGCCGACCCACCTTGTGCGACCTAAATCAAGGGTTTCCTGAGAGTGATGTTCCTCCGAACATAACCCATCTTCCGCTCCCAGAAAGGAACCGAGAAGGGACTTTCCATCCAGGTCTCGGTCACGGCCACCTCGGCGCCATGTTCGCGACCCCAATCTTCTGCCGCCTTGACAAGGGGACTCGCGATACCTACCCGTTGCAGGGCGGAATCGGTCGCGACAAAACCAATCGAAACTTTGCGCCGATCCGAATCGCTCGCCCATTGCCATCTGGCCGCTGCGCCGGGTTCCTGAATGGAAGCTTCAAGGTAGCCGACGACCTGATCGTCGAGCTCCGCCACTAAGGCGAGGTTGATGGGCTGCTCACGCCAATCGGCGTCAGCTATGAGGAGCTCCCGAAACCCCTCTTCGGGCGGAATCTGGAAGAGCGCGGGAGACAACTCCACGTACCTCGATGCGCTCTGACGACTGATTCCCACGACCTCGGCAGCGTCGTCATTCCGAAAGGCACGTATCGCGATGGGCGGCACCCGGACAGGCTACCGCGGTGGCCCAGGGGTCAGTCATCCTCGAGGTACATTAGCGGATGCTCGCCTGGCCGCCGGACCTGTCGCCTGCATGGTCCACTGACTGACAATGAGCGCGTGGCTCCGGCTGGCCGTCACCTTCCACTGCTACTGAGCGCCGCGATCATCGGCCTCGCGGGCTGTTCGTCCCCCTTGCCACGGCCCTCTCCGTCCCCGTTCCCATCCCCATCCCCATCCTCATCCCCGTCTCCGTCGCCGACACCACAGTACGGAGCCGTTACCGGCACTCTTGAGCTCGTGGCAATTGAAGTCTTCCCGCTCGGAGGGACCGTCTTCTTTCGACGTGCCGACGGGGAGACATTCCGGACAACCACGTCATCCAGCGGCAGCTTCTCGGTCACGGTGCCGACGGGCATCTACACATTGAGGGCCCGGAGTCCCATGTATCAGGCCGGCAACCAGGACTGTCGGCCTCGTACTGGCGCCCTCACTGTCCAGGTTGGCGCCACGACCTCCGTGGTGGTCGTCTGTGAGGGGAAGTGACCAGGGCCGACTTCGAGCCGTGATCGCGTACCCCGGGCGCCCCTCGCTAGGTACATTTGTGGATGCTGGCCTGGGGAGCCGTCACCTCGTTCGGCCAACTCAAGGGCACATGTAGGGGAGCCCTCGCCCCCCACTGCGCTGAAGCTGACCCGAACTCGAGTTGTCGAGCTCCAAGCCTAGCTACCATCGACCATATGAGCTTGACACTCGCGATCAGGTCATCAACCAATGCCAGGGTGCGCCGTGGTGGTGAGCGGGATCGACAGTCCTGCTCACCGGCCGGAGCCCGCTGGGTTGCCATCCTTGCAGCCGGTGGATTGGCGGCAGCGTGCGCGTCGCCTCCGACTGGTTCGGTCACTGGCCTCGCCTGGGCGTGCGCTGGAGCTGCGTTCACTGCCGGTCGGATGGTCAATGTTGAAGCCTATTCCGGCTCGGAGTTCATCGCGAGCGTGACGACGAACGCCAGCCATGTATACACGATGCACCTACCGCCCGGGACCTACACGATTCGGGTTCCTGCGAACGCCCCGGAAGGCGTAGTCGACGCGGATCAGGTGGCTGTGACAGCCGGCCACGCGGCCGCCGCCAATTTCCCCAATTCTTGTAAATAGCGCAGGGCATTGGAGAGGATCCATGGACAGGGAGGGCGTCCTCGAGGTACATTCGCGGATGCTCGCCTGGGGCGAGGTGCTCTTCTTCCAGCGGTGACGAGCGTCGTAAAGGTGTCCCACCGAAACCGGTGCTAGGCGATGGCCGTGCAGCGTCGGATAGCAGTCGGATACTCCGGCCGTCCTAGCCCCGAGGTGCGAAGAACTCGAGTGCGATGTTGTCGGGGTCTCGAAATGACAATGCCGAGTAGAAAGGTACGTCCACGATGCCACCGTTGGGGATGCCGAGCTCGTTCAGGCGGATTTCCCACGCTTCTAACTCATCGCGGTTGGCACAGCCGAAAGCCAGATGATCGAGACCCGGCCGGCGCTCGTTGAACGGCTGAGTGCTGTTCAAATCAGGAAACTGAGTTAGACCGACGAGTGTGCCGCTCGTAAGCCAAGCGACGCGCTGGAAAGAACCAGTGTCCTCGTCAACGATCGGGTCCGAGCCGAACAGAGCCTTGTACCAAGGCACACTCCGTTCGAGGCTCGTAACCGTTAGC
Source organism: Candidatus Dormiibacterota bacterium (assembly GCA_963756075.1). Taxonomy (GTDB): domain Bacteria; phylum Chloroflexota; class Dormibacteria; order Aeolococcales; family Aeolococcaceae; genus Palsa-851. Next base: position 248,805 of record CAVWMH010000010.1, read on the forward strand.
GCGACGTGACTAATCGCAGGGAACTCTGGCATGTCTTTTCGGCACCTCGTGAAGGCAGCGAATGCCTCGTCTTTCGGCTGGCAACTCTGATTCGCCGTACTGGCCGCTCATCGGTCTTCGCGCAGGTAGCGTTCTTATCCGGCTCTCACGATACCGTTCTGCCGCCCCCAGCCGCGACTTCGGGTGTGACCGACGTGGAAGTCGACGGCTGCGTGCTGCGCTGCATGGACCACCTGTTGGTCCAGGCGCAGACGCAGGGGATCTCGCGTGCGCGTCGGTCTGGGGCGTCACTTCAC
>CAVWMH010000011.1:0-115973 GCA_963756075.1 Candidatus Dormiibacterota bacterium
GCTCTCGCCGGAGTCGTCCGCCGCGCTGACGGCATGGTGTATTTCGCCCCGAACCTTGGATGGCGAGACGTCCCGCTGGGACGCCTCGTGGCCGATCGGCTCGGGTCAAGCCTGCCTGTGCTCATCGCCAACGAGGCGGACCTCGGCGCCCTCGCCGAGCACACGTGGGGAGCAGGGGTGGGAGTCCATCATCTCGTCTACGTCTCCAGCGAGGTCGGCGTCGGCGGCGGCCTGGTCATCGACGGGCGGCCGCTGGTCGGAGCAGCCGGCTGCGCGGGGGAGGTGGGGCACTTCCAGGTGAACCCCCGGGGAGAGCGGTGCCGATGCGGGGCGATCGGCTGCTGGGAGACGGAGATCGGAGGGCCCGCGATCCTGCGTCGCATCGGGGTTGCTGAGAAGAATTACCGGCCGGAAGCGGTCACGCGCCTGCTCAGGCAGGCGGCATGGGGCGACCGGGTCGCCCTGTCGGCGGTGGAGGACGTCGGCCGCTGGCTGGGTATCGGCCTGGCGGGCCTGGTGAACGTCTTCAACCCGCAGCGGGTCGTCCTGGGTGGCCTGCTCGCCACGATGTGGCCGGTGGTGGAGCAGATCGTCCAGGAGGAGCTGCGGGCGCGGGTCATGGCCCCCGCGCTCGAGGTGGACGAGCTCATTCGGCCGACACAACTCGGGGCGGATGGACCATTGCTCGGCGCCGCGGAGCTCGCGTTGACGCGAGTCCTCGACGAGCCGACGCTCGTCCCGACGCGCACCGCCGAGCGCAGATCAGCCTGAGCCGGCGCCTCTCGACGTGACCGAGCGCAGCGCCGGATAGTAACCGCGGAACCGCCGTCGGGCCTCGCGGCAGGGTTCGATCCACGCTTCAACGGGATCGACGACCTCGATGACCCGTACGCACGCGGCGCTCGCCTCGTCGAGGTCCCGGTACACGCCGGCGGCAACGCCGCCGAGCAGCGCCGCGCCGAAGGCTGAGCCCTGATCCGTCGCCATCACCTCGAGCGGCATCTCCAGCGCGCTGGCGACGATCTCGAGCCACAACCGGCTACGCGATCCGCCTCCTGAGACGCGGCCGCGACGGGTGGTCGCTCCCACGTCGTGAACGACGTCAAGGCAATCGCGCAGCGCGAACGCCACACCTTCGAGCACGGCGCGGGTCAGCGCGCCTCGCCCGTGCGTGACGGAGAGGCCGCAGAAGGCGCCTCGCGCGTCCGGGTCAGCGTGAGGCGTCCGCTCGCCGGCAAGGTAGGGGAGGAAGGTCAGTCCCTCGGAGCCGGGCGGCACGCTCGAGGCCTCCTCGAGCATAACGTCGTAGGCAACGTCGGGGAGCAGCGTGGTGTGGTACCAGGCGAGCGACCCTGCCGCCGACAGCATCACGCCCATCACCAGCCACCGACCCGGGGCGGCATGGCAGAAGGCGTGGACCCGCCCCGACCCGTCAGCCAGAAAGCTGTCGGTCGCGGCGAGCACCACCCCGGAGGTGCCGAGCACGACCGAAAGCGGGCCGGGGCCGGTGATGCCGGCGCCCGCCGCCGCCGCCGCCTGGTCGCCGGCCCCGGCGGCGACCGGCACACCCTCGAGCACCCCGACAGCTTCAGGGCTCTCGGCGAGCTCGGGGAGCCACGACGTCGGAATCTCCAGTTGAGCAAGCAGTTCGTCGCTCCACCGACGCTTGCCGACGTCGAGAAGCAGCGTTCCGGCCGCATCGGCGACGTCGGTGCGATGGCCGCCGATCAGGCGGTCGCGCACGAAATCCTTCGGGAGGCAGATGCGGTGGATGCGGGCGTAGGCCTCCGGTTCGTTCTCCCGCATCCAGAGCAATTTCGGAGCCGTGAAGCCGGGGAGGGCGCGATTACCCGTGAGCCGCAGCAGGCGCTCCAGGCCCGGTCCCGCCTCGAGCGCGGCGCATTGCGGCGCAGAACGCTGGTCGTTCCACAGGATCGCGGGGCGGATCACCTGATTCGCGGGGTCGAGGCATACAAGGCCATGCATCTGACCTGAGAAGCCGATGCCGAGGATCTCCGGCACTCCCTGCCGCAACCTGGCGATCACGTCCAGGGCTGCGGCCACCCATGTCTCGGGTTGCTGCTCCATCCAGCCGGGGTGGGGCGAGGTCACCGGGTAGTCGCGTTCAGCGGTGACCAGCACCGTCCCCGATGCCGGGTCGACGGCGATGCCCTTGGCGGACGACGTCCCGATGTCGATCCCGACGAGCGCAGCCGAAGCCATCGAGGTCCCGCTAGGAACGAATGCCGTAGAGATACTCGAGCGCGAGCTGGTCGAGCTGCTCGAATGCCATGCCCCGCGCCGCCGACGCCTCCGCGTCGAACGTCTGCGAGCGCAGCGAGTTCGAGCGTCTCCCCAGGAGCCAGTGTCGTCTGCGCGAGCTCGTCGAGCCGGGCCGCCACCAGCGCCGCCTGCACCTCAGGGTCCGACCGGAACGCCTGCGTGCGACTCCGGAGGAGGAGATAGTTGCGCATGCACGCGGCGGCGCTCGCCCACACACCTTCCATGTCCTCGGTTCGCGGAGGCTTGAAGTCGAAGTGCCGCGGTCCCTCGTACCCGCCCGACTCGAGGATGTCCACTGCCCAGAAGGCACCGCGGGCGTTGCCCGCGCCGAAACGCAGGTCCTGGTCGTAGCGCGGTCCGTTCTGCCCGTTGAGATCGACGTGAAAGAGCTTGCCGTGCCAGAGCGCCTGTGCGAGACCGTGAGCGAAGTTCAGGCTTGCCATCTCCTCGTGACCGACTTCCGGGTTGAGGCCAACCATGTCCGAATGCTCCAGCTCCGTGATGAAGGAGAGCGCGTGCCCGATGGTGGGAAGGAAAATGTCGCCGCGAGGCTCATTGGGCTTGGGCTCAATGGCAAAACGCATGGCGTAGCCCTGCTCGATGACATACCCGGTGAGGATGTCGAAGGCCTCCTTGTAGCGGTCAAGCGCGGCGCGAACGTCCTTTGCGGCGCCGGACTCCGCACCTTCGCGACCTCCCCAGAACACCACAATGCCCGCACCGAGCTCGGCGGCGAGATCGAGGTTGTCCAACACCTTGCGCAGCGCGAAACGGCGCACCTCGCGGTCATTTGCCGTGAAGGCGCCGTCGCGAAAGACGGGGTGCGAGAACAGATTTGTGGTCACCATCGGCACGACGAGCCCGTGGCTTTCGACCGCCCGGCGCAGCCGCTCGATCGAGCGACTCTTGTCTGCCGCCGTTGCGCCGAAGGGGAAGACGTCGTTGTCGTGAAAGCTCACGCCGTACGCACCCAGCTCGGCGAGTCGGGCGACTGCCACCTCGGGGTCCAGCGGCGCGCGCACGGCGGTGCCGAAAACGTCGACACCCTGCCAGCCCACGGTCCAGAGACCGAACGAGAAACGGTCGGCGCGAGTCGCTTGCAGCACAACTACCTCCTCACGGACCCGCCCGCGTCCTCGAACCGTGCAATGTTGCGGCCGGGCTTGCACGTGGCTCGGGCTCGGCGCGAAATTATACCTGCGGCATAAGGGGGCGAGGTGCGTCGTGGGGCTAGGGCAGCCCCACCGTTATGGACCCGCTGCCCGACACGCCCTCCTCGTCGGTGATCGTGACGGTGATGACGTGCGTGCCCAGCAGGCCATAGTGATGCGAGAGAGTGAAGTTCATAGCGGTGAGAAGCAGCGGCACGGGGCCGTGGCCGTCGCCGTAATCGACCGTCGCGGTGAACGTGTCACCGGTGAAGTCGGCGTCCGTGAAGCTCCCCGAGCCGTTGAAGATACCGAGCAGGTCGAGGCCGTTGACCGTCACGACCGGGGGCTGGTCAGGGGTCGGGGTCGGGGTCGGCGTCGGCGTCGGCTGTGCGGGGCCCCCACCAGGGGTCGGAGTCGGGTTCGCTGACGGGACTGGCGGCGTGCTCGGGCTCGAAGCCGGACCGTTCCCCGGCGTGGGTCCGGTCGTCCCTTTTCCGACACCCGCTCCCGCGGACGCGCCTGGCGTTGCTGCGCCGGTCGACTGTGCCGGGGACGGAGCCCCGGTTGACGTACCCGGAGCGCGGTGTGACGCGCCGCCGGGTTGCTGACCGACCGGACCACTGCTTGAAACGACAGAGATGACCGGATTCGGCACGGGAGACGGTGCCGGGTTGGGCAGCATTCCCGGCACGGACAGGCTGAGCGCGGTCGTTCCCGATGCAAACGCTGCCCCCCAGTTCCATCCCAGCCGGTCGACCCACCCGATCAAGGGCAACTGAGCGATCCACGAACCAAGGCCGACGACCCGCCAGAGTCGCCCCATGGAGATGTTCAGGAACGCGCGTACCACGACTGGATCGAACTGTGCTCCTGAGCACTTGACCAGCTCCTGACGAGCCGCCGACACGCCGATCGGCTTGCTATACGGGCGCATCGCCGTCATCACCTCGTAGGAGTCGGCCACCGCGACGATGCGACCCGCAAGGGAGATCTGCTCGCCGGTCAGGCCGCGCGGATAGCCGCGGCCGTCGAAGCGTTCGTGATGCTCCGGCACGGCACCGGCCCACTCCCCGAGCCAGGCGCTGAGCGGGCCGATGAGTCGAGCGCCTTCATCGGGATGGCGGCGGACGCTGTCCATCTCCGCCGCGGTGAGCTTCGCCGGCTTCGAGAGAATTTCGGTGGGGACGACCAGCTTGCCGATGTCGTGGAGCAACGACGCCCACCGCAAGCGAGCCCGATCGCCCGGCGCGAGCTTCATCTCGTCCGCGATGAGGTCGGAGAACACGCGCACGCGTTCCGAATGGCCGCGCGTCTGGCGATCGTGGACGCTAAGCGCGGCCACGAGCTCGAGGACCATCTGCATGTGCGCGATGTCGCCGCCGGTCACTCCCTTGTCGCGCGCTTCCTGCAACTGGCGCTGCAAATCGCGTGGCTTCCCGACGCGCCGGGCAACGGCGAATCGTTTGGGTGCGCGGTCCGGAAAGAGCAGGGACAGGTTGAGCAGGGCCGCCAGCGGGAGCAGCCGCCGACCGGCGCGCTCAACCGCAATGATGGTCACCAGCATCACCACGCTGACAGCGGCGAAGGACAGTGCAGCGGCCGCGAAGCCGTCGGGTCGCGGGAGCACGCGGGTCATCGCCGCGCCGGCCGTGATCCCCACCGCAGCGGGAATGACCACGACTGCGGCGCGAACGAGGAGGCTCAGGACGGGTCGACGCTGCCACTGATGACCAGGCGGAGCAGCGTCCGGCGCCGGCTTCGGCGTCGCGTCTGCCATGAGTTCAACCCCCCGCGGAGGCCCCTCCCCGCAGTGACATAACGATCGGCCCGGGGCAGGGCCTTCGCACAGAATCGCCTGACACGGCTCCGGTGGCGGCGCATTTCGGAGTTCTGTGGCCCGGGGGTGACCTGGCCGTCGCAGCGGGTGGCGAAGTGGCGGGCCGCCCGGCGAGTGGGCAGAGCCCTTCAGGTAGGATCTGCCCGTCCATGCCGATCTCTCTCCTGCGCCGTGAACGCCGTTTCTATGAACTTTTCGATCGTCAGGCAGGCAATGTCCTTGAGGCGTCACAGCTGCTCAGCGCGGCGTTCGAGGGCGATGTCTCGGCGATGCCGGAACACCAGGCTGCAATCAAGGCTCTCGAGCATGCCGGCGATGAGGTGACTCACGAGATCATCCAGACGCTGCACCGGACGTTCATCACACCGTTCGACCGCGAAGACATCTACGCGCTGAGCTCCGGCCTCGACGACGTACTCGACTACATCGACGAGATCGCAGAGACGATCATCCTGTACGGCATCACCGAAATATCCGCTGCGGCGAAGTCCATGGCCCGACTGATTGTCGCAGCAGCGGTGGAGATGCAGGCCGCCGTCTCCAAGCTCGAGTCGAAGTCCGGGGTGAGAGAGCACGGCATCGAGGTCCATCGCATCGAGAACGTCGGCGACACGGAGTCGCGGAGAGCGATCGGTGAGCTGTTCCGCGGAGGGTACGACGCGGTCTCGATCATCAAGCTCAAGGATTTCTACACGCTGCTCGAGGACTCGCTCGATCGCTGCGAGGACGTTGCAAACGTTATCGAAGGCATCACCATCAAGAACGCGTGACGGGTATCGACGCGCTGCTGATCGCGACAGTGCTGATCGCGCTCGGATTCGATTTCACCAACGGGTTTCACGACACGGCGAATGCTGTGGCCACGACCATCAGCACCCGCGCCCTCGGTCCGCGGACTGCGGTCGCGATGTCGGCGGCGTTCAATCTTCTTGGGGCGCTGATCGCGATCGAGGTCCTGCACACGCATGTCGCCAACACAATCGGGGGCCTCGTCTCTCCAAAGCACGGCGTCTCGCTCGGGATGATCATCGCGGCCCTGGTGGGCGCAATCATCTGGAATCTGATCACCTGGCGTTTGGGCTTGCCGTCCAGCTCGTCGCACGCGCTCATCGGCGCTCTGGTCGGGATGGGCGTGGTCGCCTATGGCGTGGATGCGGTGAAGTGGGGCTCGGTCGTCCCGGTGGTGATCGCACTGGTTGCCTCACCACTCATCGGACTCGTGCTCGCATATCTGTTCACCAGCCTCACGCTCGATGTCTTTCGGCATGCGCAGCCAAGTCCCATCAATCGACGATTCCGCCTGGCTCAGATCGCTTCGGGGGCATTCGTGTCGTTCTCCCATGGCGCCAACGACGCCCAGAAGACGATGGGTGTGATCACGCTCGCCCTGGTCAGTGCCGGTGTGATCGCTGCCGGCGGAAAGCAATTTCCATCACCGCCGCTCTGGGTGGTTCTGCTGGCGGCAACCGCGATCGGCTTCGGGACCTACGCCGGCGGCTGGCGGATCATCAGGACGCTCGGCATGCGGGTGATCAAGCTCGAGCCCGTCGACGGATTCTGTGCTCAGACGATGGCGGCCGTGGTCATTCAGGGCGCAACCCAGCTCGCCTTGCCGGTGAGCACGACACACGTGGTCTCGGGCGCGGTGATGGGAGCCGGCGCGACGCGACGGCTCGGGGCCGTGCGCTGGGGCGTGGCCCGAAACATCCTGGTCGCGTGGGTGCTCACCATCCCGGCGACGGCTGCGATGGCCGCGGTCTGCGCGCTGGTTGTCGGGGCGCTGTGAGCCCGCTCAGCAGGCTGGGTTGCTCCGAATCGGACCGGCACGCCCGCGGCCGCGAGCGGGGCGCTCAGACGGGGGCGGGCTTCGGCGCTGCCTCCTGCGCCGCGGCACTTGCCGCCGTCGACTCCATGATCGCCAGCAGCTGCGCGAGCACGTGGCGGAGGTCTGCGCGGATCGCGTACGTCGCGTCGGGTTCGTGGCCGCTGATGACGAGAACGCCGGTCGACTGGAAGCGATCCAGCTGGTGCCGGATCTCGAACGCGGAGAGCTTCGAATGCAGGGCCAGCTCCTCCAATGTCTGTGCGCGATCGAGCAGCTGGGTCACGATCCGGAGCCGCTCGGGATCGCCGAGGGCGTGGAGGAGATCGCCGGTGGCGGTGAGCTCGTCGTCCGATCGGGTCACCAGCGAACGCACCGCCTCGAGCGCTGCGCGAGGCTTCAGCGGCAAGCCGTGACCGCTGACGTAGCTCGTCTGTAAAAGGACCTCGCCGGCGGTGGCGCCGGCGCTTCGCCTCGCGACGACGACATAGAACGCTCCGACGACGAGGAGCACGACCACCCCATCAACCCAGCCACTGCCGAACCCGACGCCGAGCAAGCGGCCGAGGGCGAGCAGCCCGGTGACGATGCTCGCAACCACCCCGATGTCGAGCAGGGCGGCGAGCACGACCCGCACCCAGCGCGGCACCCGGACGAGGCCGGCCCCCGAGGACGATGGGGTCTTGCGCACCGCCAGGTAACAGCCGACGCCCATCACGATGAGGATCGCTCCCTGGACGGCAAGCTTCTGGAGCTGATCGAGGAAGTGCTCGACCGGCACGCCGATGAGGACCCCGAGGGCGACGAAGATCCCCACCCAGACAAAGGTCGACGAGACCATCGCGAGGATGAACGAACGCCGCGGCGCGCGCACCGCCCCCGCGACCAGGGTCGTGTAGATCCGGAGGCCCGGGATCAACCTGCTGATCGCGATCCCTCGCCAACCGGCGGCGCGGAGCCGGTCTTCGACCCGCTCGAGGTTGCGCTGCTGGCGGAGGCGGCGGGCGAGCCCCCGCAGACCACGGTCGCCGACCGCGCGAGCCCAGCTGTATCCCACCAGCGAACCCGCGATGCAGGCGACCAGGGACAGCGGAATGAACGCGTACGGATTGAGCCCGCCGGAGGCGATGAGCAAGCCGGCGACGAGGAGGACGAGCTCTCCCGGGGCGAATGGGAGCGGGACACCCGCCTCCTCTGCGAAGAGCAAGGCCGGAAGCAGCGCGAGGGCGACGGCCCCGTGCAACCCCGACAGGAAGTTCACCGTCCAATCATCCACCCGCGATCCGCGCAGTGCGGTACGGCGCGACGCGCCCGCTGCAGGCTCGTTCTGCGAGAGTGCCCGCGTGGTGGAGACCGAGGCCGTCGTCGTGGGGGGAGGGCCGAGCGGCGCGACTACCGCTCTGCTGCTCGCCAGGCGTGGCCACGACGTCGTGCTTGTGGATCGCGCTCGATTCCCCCGCGACAAAGCGTGCGGCGAGGGCGTCATGCCTCCCGGCGTGGAGGCGCTGCGGAGACTTGGCGTCCACGAGCAGGTCCTCGCCACCGGTGCGCGGCAGATCCTCGGTGTGACGTATCAGCTTCAGGCAGGTGGTCTCAGGGTCCACGTGCCGTTCCCCGACCCCCCGGGTGGCGGATCCCCCGAAGGCCTCGGGGTCCGGCGCACCAGCTTCGACGGCGTCCTCCTCGACGCGGTGCGCAGGGAGCCCCGCGCCTCAGTCCGCGAGGGGGAACGGGCGACGGGACTGGTCCGTGATGCGTCGCGGGGCGTTGCCGGGATCACTACCACCGCCGGCGAGATCAGAGCCCGGATCGTCATCGGTGCTGACGGGCTGCATTCCCAGATCCGAGCCTGGGCCGGACTGCGGACCCGATCCCAGGCGCGTCTCCGCTACGGGCTGGCGGGGCACTGGCGGGTCGAGACTCGCAGTCGGGATGCAGTCACGGTGACCCTCGCCGGCGACCACGAGTGGTACGAAGCGCCGGTCGGACCCGACCTGCTGCTCGTCTCGATCCTCACGCATCGGTCGCGCCCGCCGATGACGGCGCGCGCCTATCCGAGGGCCGCCCGCCGCAGCGTTGCCGGTCTTGTCGACGCCGAATTGGTCTCGGGCCCTCTCGGCGCCGCCTCTTTCCACCAGCGCGTCCGCACCGTCGCCGAAGATGGCGTCTTCCTCGTCGGTGACGCCTCCGGCTACGACGACCCGACGACGGGGGACGGCATCGCCATCGGCATGCTCCTGGCCGAGCGCCTTGCCGAGCACACCGGCGATCTCCTGAGCGGTCGTATCTCCGCAGCCACCGCGGCCGCCCGATACGCACGTGACCACGCAGCCCTGGTCCGTGAGCGCCGGCGCCTCACGCAGCTCGCCCTGTTCCTGGCCCGATCACCGGTGCTGAGCAGGCGTGCGATCCTCCGAGCGACAACGGATCCGCGCGCGCTGGGCAAGCTGTTCGCGATCAACTGCGGCTATCGGACGTTCCGGGATCTCACGCCGCGCGACTGGCTCGCGCTTGCCGGGATCTGACGGCTGCGGCGTCCGGGTCGCGGAATGAAACGGGGAACACCGCGGAAGGCCTCGCGATACCCTGGGATCGCGTCCAGCAGACGCTCCTCAGCACGAATCCTCGGGACCAGCACCGCCGCATCCGCAAGCGAGAGCACCACAGCCTCTGGGACGGCACCCACCGCGATCGGGAGGCACACGAACTCGAGGGCGACGGCGACGTAGTTCGGGTGGCGCACGTATCGATACGGACCGCTGGTCTCGATCCGACCGTCCGCCGGCACGTGCGCCGTCACGTTCCAGCCGGCCCCCAGCGTTCGAATGACCCAGAGGCGCAGGGCGGTCGACGCGGCAAGGCCGGCGAGCGCGGCAATCTCAACCGGGCGCGAGACACGCCGCGCGCGGCGGGGCCAGGCGCTCACGGCGAAGAGCGCGACGTGCACGGCCACCATCGCCGGATACGTTGAGGCGGACGCCTGCTCGGCGCGCCCCAGCTGGGCGCGATTGCGCGCCGAGATCCGCAGCTCGAGAAGGCGCTGCGTCGCGGTCGCCAGCACCACGGCGGTCCGCGCCCGCCGGTTCACGACGCCCAGAGCAGCTCGATGAGCTCGACCATGAGCCCCGGACCGAACGCGGCCGCAAGTCCGCGACCGGTCGACGCCGGGAGGCGCGCCCCGAGATCCTCGAGCACGAAGAGGATCGCTGCGGACGACGTGTTGCCGACGCTGCTCATGACCCTGCGCGTGGACGCGACGTGACGCTCGTTGAGACCGAGGCAGCGCACGACCGAGTTGACGATCGCCTGGCCCCCGGGATGAAGCGCGAGCACGTCGAGGTCGGATGCTCGACCGGTGAAGCCGTTGATGAGGGCTGGAAGGTGCATTTCGAGGAGGCGCGGGAGCTTGCGCGACACGACCACTCGGAACCCGTCGTCAACGCGCTCGTAACCGAGCGCCTCGGTGCTCGACGCCACCAACTGATGGCGCGTCCTGCCGATCTCGATGCGCCCTTTGCCCTCGCCACAACGAAGGACGGCCGCACCGGCGCCATCGCCGAACACGAGGACGCTCAGCAGGTTGTCGGCAGACGTGTCGGCCGGACGGAACGTGAGCGACGGCACCTCGACGGCGACCACCAGCGCTGTCTGGCCAGGATTCGATCGCACCCAGTCGGACGCCCAGGCCAGCGCAGCCGCACCTCCGGCACAACCGAAGTTCATGAACGGCATTCGCCGGATATCGCGGCGCAGTCCCAGGTGGTTGATCAGTTGCACGTCCACCCCGGGGAGGACGAACCCTGTACATGACGACACCACAACGAGCCCGATATCGGCGATGAGTACTCGAGCATCGAGGATGGCTCGCTCCGCCGCGGCGATCGCAAGGGGCGTCGCATAAGCTGCGTAACGAACCGCCTGCTCTCCGGGACTGAGCGGGATCAGCGCCTCCTCGATCGGACGCACCAGGAAGCGGTGCGTCTCGGAGAGTTCGTCGGTGAACAGGCTGATCCGCCGCTCCAGCCTCGGCCAGAGCCCCGCGATCATGCGAAGCACCTCGTCGCCGCCCACGCGATGCGCGGGAACCGCGGTAGCAATCCCGTCGATGGTTACCGGTGCCAACGGCTCACGCGGAACGCCTCGGCGGTCGGGCAGCGCCGCGGAGCGGATCGCCGCCTCAACAACCATGCGCTGGGATCATGACACCGACGATTGGTACGGCGGCGCGGTCGCGTGGATTCCGGACACGGCAGGGGATATGGGGCAGGGTTACAGCGCGGGCCGGCGTTCGGGCCTACTCGGGGGTCACGTACGCGGCGGTGAGCCCACCGTCCACGAGGAACGTCGCTCCGTTCACGTATGAGGACTCACTGCTGGCAAGAAACAGCGCGGCATTGGCGATCTCTCGCGCGGTGGCGAGGCGGCCCATCGGCAGATGAACACGACGACGCTCGTACGCCGCCGGGTTGTCCGAGAAGAGCCGCATCAGCAACGGCGTTTCCACAGGTCCCGGGCACAAGGCGTTCACCCGGACGCCCTGGCGCGCGAACTGGACGGCGAGCTCGCGACTCATGGAGAGCACCGCGCCCTTCGACGCGGTGTAGCCGATCTGCGACGTCGCCGCTCCGACCAGTGCCACGAAGGACGCGACGTTGATCACCGAGCCGCCACCCCGTTCGAGCAGATGTGGAATCCCATACTTGCAACAGAGGAAGACGCCCTTCGCGTTGACCGCCTGAACGCGATCCCACGCGTCGGGTTCTGTGGTCAGGATCGAGTCGTCATCGGCGGGCATGATCCCGGCATTGTTGTAGAGGATGTCGACGCCGCCGTACGCCACCACGGCCGTCGCGTACATCTCGGCAACGCTCGTCGGGTCGCTCACATCAACCTCGACGAAGGTCGCGCGCCTGCACTCGGCGGCTGTGCGTGCGCCGGCCGTTCGATCGGTATCGGCGACGACAACCGCGGCTCCCTCCTCCGAGAACAGCATCGCGGCTTCGCGGCCGATGCCGCCCGCCGCGCCGGTGATGACCGCAACCTTGCCATCGAGTCGTCCCATCTCTGCGTCAGCCCTCCGTTGTCATGAACACGTTCTTGACCTCGGAGTAGCCGTCGAGGGCGTTCATGCCGAGCTCGCGTCCGAACCCGGATTGCTTGAAGCCCCCGAAGGGGGTGGACACCCGGACCGAGGAATTGCTGTTGATCGAAAGCACGCCGGTGTCGAGCGCCCTCGCGACGCGCAGCGCGCGGGCACCATTGGTTGTCCAGATCGATCCTGACAACCCGTAGGGAGTGTCATTCGCGATCCGCACCGCGTCGGCCTCGTCCGCAAATTGGATGATCGCCGCCACTGGCCCGAAGACCTCGTCGCGGGCGATGCGATCGGTGTTGGTTGCCTCAACCAGCGTGCACGGAAACCAGAAGCCCGGTCCCTCAGGCGTCGTTCCCGTGAACAGCGGCTCGGACTCGATGAATGACCCCACCGTGGTGCGGTGAGCGGCCGACACGAGCGGACCCATCTCGGTCGCGTCATCCTCGGGATCCCCGACGCGAAGCGCAGCCGTGGACGCGATGAGCAGCGAGACAAAGCGGTCGTACGCCTCGCGCTGGACGAGGATGCGCGAGCGCGCGCAGCAATCCTGCCCAGCGTTGCCGAAAACTGCGTAAGGTGCAGCGGCGGCTGCACGCTCAATATCGGCGTCGGCGAAGACGATGTTGGCCGACTTGCCGCCCAGCTCGAGGGTCACGCGTTTGACCGTCTCCGCAGCGCCTCGCATCACCTCGATGCCGACCTCCGTGGAGCCGGTGAATCCGATCTTGGCGACGTCCGGGTGGTGAATCAGGCGTTCACCGACAACGCGACCCGGACCGACCACCACGTTGAAGACACCCGCGGGAATGCCGGCCTCGAGCGCGAGCTCCGCGAGGCGAAGGGCCGTCATCGGCGTCAGCTCCGCCGGTTTGAGCACCACCGTGTTCCCGCACGCCAGCGCGGGGCCGACCTTCCAGCTCGCGATGTTGAGCGGGAAGTTCCAGGGCACGATGAGCCCGACCACACCGAGCGGCTCACGGAACGTCATGTCGACGCCGCCCGCGACCGGGATCGTCTGGCCGAAATGCTTGTCGACGGCGCCAGCGTAGTAGTGAAAAACCTCAGCCACCATGCCGATCTCGCCGCGCGAGTCGGCGATCGGCTTACCGACGTTCCGCGTCTCCAGCAGCGCGAGCTCCTCGCGATGGTCATCGACGAGCGATGCGAGACGGCGGAGCAGGCGCGCTCGGTCAGACGGCGCGACCGCTCGCCATGCGGGGAATGCCGCCTTCGCGACCGCCACCGCGCGATCGGTCTCCGCCACCCCCGCCTGCTCCAGCTCGGCCACGGGCTGCTCCGTGGCCGGGTTCAGCACCCGAAGCGTCATCCGCGCTCGAAGAACCGCTCGCGCTCGTAGCAGGTCACTGCTTTGTCGAAGAGCTCCTGCTCGGTGCGCGCGTAGTTGAGGTAGTGGTCGACGACGTCGTCGCCGAACGCCGACCGCGCGACCTTGCCGTGCTCGAGCTCGGTGATCGCCTCGTTGAGCGTGTGCGGGAAGCGTTTGACGTTGGACTCGTACGCATTGCCGGTGAACGCGGGGGGCAATTCGAGCTGGTGCTCGATACCGTGCAGCCCTGCCGCGAGCAAGGCCGCGAAGGCGAGGTAGGGATTGGCATCAGCGCCCGGGATGCGGCACTCGACACGCAGCGATTTCCCGTGGCCGACGACGCGAAATCCGCAGGTCCGATTGTCGTATCCCCACGCGAGGGTCGTCGGCGCCCAGCTGCCCGCCGCGTATCGCTTGTAGGAGTTGATGTTGGGAGCGAGGAACACGGCGAACTCACCGGCGCACGCGATCAGCCCCGCGAGATACTGCTTGAACAGCGGGGATTCCCCGGAGAACAGCGCGTCGCCCTTGCTCCACAGACTCGAGTGGATGTGGCACGAGCTGCCGATCCAGGTGTGATCGGGCTTCGCCATGAAGGTCACCGAGCAGCCGCGCTGGTGCGCCATCTCCTTGATCCCGGTCTTGTAGATGGCGTGGTTGTCGGCCATGGTCACGGCGTCGCTGTAGCGGAAGTTGAGCTCCTGCTGTCCCGGCCACGCCTCGCCCTTGGAGGTTTCGACGCGCATGCCCGCGGCCTGCATGCTGTTGCGCACCGCGCGGATGAACGGTTCGTCATAGCTGGTTGCGAGGATGTGATAGTCGAGGATGTACGGAACCGACGGTGTCAGTCCCCGATAGTGCTGGGCGTGCGCCTGCTCGTAGGTCTCCTTGATCAGAAAGAACTCGAGCTCGGAGCCGAACATCGCCTCGTACCCCAGGGCGCGGGCCCTGTCCACCTGCGCCTTGAGCACCTGTCGGGGTGAGGGGCGGACAGGGGTGCCGTCGTTCCAGGCCACGTCGCACAGCACCAGCGCGCTGCCCTCGAGCCAGGGAATGCGACGCATGGTCTCGAAGTCGGGAACCATCGAGAAATCGCCATAACCTCGCTCCCAACTGGCGATCTCATACCCGGGAACGGGATCCATCTCCATCTCGAGCGCGAGCAGGTAGTTGCACCCCTCGATGGGGTTCTTGTGCGACATCTCCTCGAGGAAGAAATGTGCCTCCATGCGCTTGCCCATCAGGCGTCCCTGCATGTCAGTGAAGGCCACAACCACCGTGTCGACCTCGCCGGCGTCGACCTGCTGGGTGAGTTCGTCGAGCGTCAGCATCGGTCAGCTGCCCTCCTTGGCGCTGTCGGTCGCGAGCGCGCCATTGTGGTTGTGCTCCGCGACCCGGTCGACGAAGCGGCGGAAGAGCGATGTCGCCCATCCCTCGTGTCCAAACAACTCCTCCGGGTGACACTGCACGGCAACGACCATCCCGTCTGATGACTCGATGCCCTCCACGATGCCGTCGGGGCTGTGCGCGGTTGCGTGGAGACCCGGCGCGACGTCCTTCACCGACTGATGGTGGAGGCTGTTCACCATCACACGATCGCCCGGCGCTACCTTCGAGAGCTCCGAACCCGGAAGCACGTCGATCGAGTGGGCGAGGAGGTCGCGGGGGTGGCCGTGGTTGTCGTGGCCGTCGATGTGCTGAAGGAGGGATCCGCCGAGCGCCACGTTGATGACCTGCTGACCGCGACAGATGCCGAAGACCGGCACACCCTCATCCACGGCCGCCCGCACGAGCGCGATCTCGGTGAGATCCAGGGGTGGATCAACGTTCGGGGTCTCCTCCTGGCGCACCTCCCCATATGCGGGTGGGTCCACGTCCCAGCCGCCGGGAACGAGGAGCCCATCGATGTCGTGAAGCATCGCCGTCGCCTCTGCGGACGCGAGACCGTTCGGCTGCGGATCCAGCGTGACGGGCTCGCCGCCGGCAGCCTCGACGGCGCGCAGATAGGGCGCGTAATACGCGGATCCGCGGCGGGGACTGCAGGTCACCCCAATCCTAGGTTTGGGCATCTTGAAGATCCTTCGCGTGCTCGCGGCGCGATGGCCGCGAGCACGCGTGATGAACTGATTGGTGAGCCTATCAGCCCGCCGAAACTGCAGGCACCGGCACTGAGGTATCGACGAACCCTGCTTCGATCGACGCCAGTTCCTCGGGCGTGCCCTGAACGCGGGGGCCCTTGAACCAGTTCTTCGCCGAAACGAACCACCAGATCGTGGTCCCCCCGAGCACGACGGCGAACGCGACGATCGTGTAATTGAGGTTGCCGAGGGTCGGCGGGAAGACCGTGGGAAGGATGAACAGGATGCTGATCAGGATGATCCACACGACTGCCACGATCCCGATGGGACGGCTCCATCTGCCGAGGTGCCACGGGCCGCGCTGGAACGAGTTACCGGCGCGCAGGCGCAGGAAGATCGGGATCCCGTACGCGATGTACAACCCGATGACCGCGATGGAGATGACAGCGAAGTAGGCGGCGGGATTGTAGAGATAGGGCAGCCAGAGCACGAATGCCCCGACCACGGCGAGCCAGATCGAGTTGGTTGGGGTGCGGGTGCGCTTGTTGATCTTGCTCCAGAGCTGATGGCCGGGCACAGCGCCGTCGCGCGAGAACGCGTAGATCATCCGGGAGTTCGCGGTCACCGACGACATGCCGCAGTAGAACTGTGCGCCGATCGCGATCAGCAACAGGAACTGTCCAAGACCACCTCCCGCCGCGTCGATGAAGACCTGCGCGGCAGGCACCGCCGCGAGGGACTCCGGTGTGTAGTTCTGGATTGCGGACGTCACTCCGATGAGCAATACCCAGCCCGCAACGAGTGACACGACGATCGACATGACGATTCCCCGGGGACCTGCGACCGCGGCGTTGCGGGTCTCCTCGGTCATGTGCGCGGATGCGTCATAGCCGGTGAATGTGTACTGCGCGAGGAGCAGTCCGATGAGGAAGACGTAGATGATGCTGCCGGGGAAGCTGGCGCCGGTCGAGTTGTTGAAGTGGAAGAAGATGAATCCAACCGACTGATGGTGCTTCGGAACGATCAGGAGAATGGCCACGATGACGACGACACCGATGATGTGCCACCACACCGAGATGTCGTTGAGGAGGGCGACGAGACGCACGCCGAACGTATTGAGCAGGCCGTGCACGAAGAGCGCGATCGCGTACACCAGAAGGATGTGGGGTGCGTCGAGCGGATAGGCGAACCAGTTGTTGAGAAACGCTGACGCGAAGAGCGCCAGGCCGCCGTCGATCCCCGCGGTGACCGCGATCTGGCCCAGCAGGTTGAACCAGCCCGTGAACCAGCTCCATGCCGGCGCGTTCTTGCCGCCGAGCTTTGCGGACCAGTAGTAGAGGCCGCCGGCGGTCGGGTAGCTCGAGCAGACCTCCGCCATCGCCAGCCCGACGATGATGACCATGATGCCGACGAGCGGCCAGCCGATATTCATGTCGATGGGACCGCCGTTGAGCATGGCTCCGCCGTACGCGGTGAGGCAGCCGGACAGGATCGAGATGATCGTGAACGACACAGCGAAGTTGGAAAAGCCCCCCATGCGCCGGAGCAGTTCCTGCGCGTACCCCATCCTGTGGAGAGCCTCGGTATCGCTGTCAATAGCCTGAACGGTCATCGGCTCATCTCCCCATGCGGTCCGGTTGGTGGGGCGCACAGTAGCAGCGGCTCTGTGCCAGCGTCAACAGATTTAACGATTCGACCCAAACCGGTCCAAACTGCAAGAATCCTTTCAATGCCTGAGTTTCTGGTCGGTGAGCTGGTGCGCCAGCGGATGGGGACGCTCAGCGCCTCGGAGCGACGGCTGGCGCAGGTCCTTCTCGCCTTCTACCCGGTCGCCGGCCTGGAGAGCCTGACGCGCTTCGCCGAGCGGGCGGGGGTCAGCCCCGCGACCGTCACGCGGTTCATCACCAAGCTTGGCCTGCACGGGTATCCGGAGTTTCAGGACTCGCTCCGCCAGGAGTTGCAGGAACGGTTGAGCTCGCCGCTGACCCGTTACGAGCTCGCGCGCCCTGGGGACGCGGGCGGGTCGCTGTTACGCGATGCCTTTGCGACGTACGAGCACAGCCTGAGAGCGAGTGTCGACATGGTGTCAGAGCACGATTTCGATGCCGTGATCGAGCTGCTCGCCGATTCGCGCCGCCGCGTGCTGTCACTGGGGGGGCGCGTGAGCGCGTTTCTCGCTCGATACCTTGCGAGCCAGCTGCATCTCATCCGTCCCGGCGTCGAGCTCATCGATCCCGAACGCAGCAACCCCGCAGATCACCTCGTGGACCTCGGCCGCCGGGACATCCTCGTGGTCTTCGACTTCCGTCGCTACCAGAGCGACACCATCAACAGTGCAAAGGTCGCGGCAGGGCAGGGAAGCACCGTGGTGCTGGTGACCGATCCGTGGTTGTCGCCGGCCGCTGCGTCAGCGCGGTTCGTCCTCGTAACCGGCGTCCAGACCACCGTGACCCCGTTCGAACTCGCTGGTGTCGGCGGTGGCGCTCACCGAAACGCTGATCGCCGGGGTGCTCGCGCAACTCGGCGAGACGGCACACGCGCGCATGCGCCGGATGGACGAGTTGCGCGGCGGCGTGGTCTACGGCGACGGTCCGTGACGTCGCGGTACATTGCCTCGGTTGGCTGAGGACATCGCGGGCGGCGCCGGCACGATCGCCGATCGGCTCGAGCTGGCGGACTGGCGCCGGCAGGTGAGCGAGCTCTATGCCCTCATCCGCGCGGAAGCGGACCCGATTGTGGCGTGGACACGCTGGTGTGAGGTGCGTGAAGTCCTGTTTCGTACGCATTCGCAGAGCCCGGTTCCGGAGCAGGAACGCGGCGCTGCCACAACTCCCGCGTACTATCGACTATGACTCGGCATTGCGCACTGTCGCCGACGTGGAACCCGCCGACGGCGCGACGTTCGAGCTCCCGGGCTCGACATCCGGTCACGTCATCGCCGAGCGCGCAGGCACGGCGCATTTCTCACTCGGCGGCATTCCCGTGAGCCTGTCGATGTTCTGGCTCCTCGACTACGCAGGCGGCTTCTTTCTCTCGTTCCGCGACGCCACGTCCGGCTCCGAGACCTACGGCGCGGGCCGCTATCTCCTGGACACCGCGAAAAGCGCCGACCTCGGTGCCGACCGCGATGGTCGCCTGATCCTCGACTTCAACTTCTCATATCAACCGTCGTGCAGCTACGACCCGCGCTGGAGCTGCCCGCTTCCGCCGCGAGAGAACTGGCTGGCGATTCCCATCAGAGCGGGCGAGCGCCTCCGGTCCTGATCAGAACAGCGAGGGGATCACCGCCTCGATGAGATGCGGGCCGGGCTCGGCGAATGCTCGATCGAGCTCCGCAACGAAGGTATCGGCGCTGTCGGGTCGCGTCGCCGGAACACCAAACCCCTGCGCGAGTGCGACGAAGTCGATGTCGGGTGGTGAGATGTCGAGCATCTCGAGTGCGCGTTGACCCGATGCGCTCGCACCCACGCGCGCAAGTTCCATGCGCAGGATCGCGTAGCGCCTGTTGCTGAAGATGATCGTGGTGACGTCAAGCGCTTCGCGCGCCATCGTCCAGAGCGACTGCAACGTGTAGAGCGCGGAGCCGTCGGCCTCGAGTGCGAGCACGGGACGGTCCGGGCACGCGATCGCGGCTCCGAGCGCGACCGGGAGACCCTGGCCGATCGACCCGCCCGTGAGGGTGAGCCAGTCGTGTCGAGGGGCGCCGGCCGTGAACATCGGCAGGAAGGTGCCGCTGGTATTGGCTTCGTCGGAGACGATGGCGCCCTCGGGGAGGAGCGCGCCGATGGCGCGGGCGATTGATTCGGCGCTCAGCTCACCGGTGGGCCTGTCCGGCCGGGCGGCGTCGGATCGAGGTGAGTCGGCATCAGGACCCACATCAGCCGCGAGAGCTTCCAGCGCTGCGATGGCGTCGTCACCTCCACCGGCAAGCATGAGGACCTCGCACCCGTCCGGCACGAGGTCGCTCGGCTTTCCCGGATACGCGAAGAACGAGACAGGCGACTTGGTGTCAACGAGGACGAGGTGGCGCAGGCCGTCGAGCTGCCCGGCCGCCATCTCCGCAAGGTACGCGAGGCGCTCGATGACCGGGATGCCCGCGCCCCGCTCGACGCGCGCTGGAAACGTCTCGGCGAGGACGTCGGCACCGGTCGCGCGCGCGATTCGCGCCGCAGCATGCATCCCGCGTTCGCGGAGCGCGCTGCCACCGAGCAGCAGTGCCGCCTTCTCGCCCGAGCGGAGCGCGGACGCGGCCTCGTCAAGCGTCGCTGACCGCACCGCGGTGCGGGCGTTTGGCTGCGCTGGGGGTGCGACCGACCCCCCCTCCGACCACGAGACGTCGGCGGGGAGGATGAGGGTGGCGATCTGTCCGGGCGGGCCGCACGCGGCTGCGACCGCGTTCGCTGCGTCCGCACCTGCGTCCTCCGCATGCGTGCTCCGCCGGATCCATGTCGAGACGTTGCGAGCGACCGTCTCGATATCGGATTCGAGGGGCGCGTCGTACTGCTGGTGGTACGTGGCGTGATCGCCGACGATCGCGACCACCGGTGAGCGACTGCGCCGCGCGTTGTGCAGGTTGGCGAGGCCGTTGCCCAGCCCCGGCCCCAGATGGAGGAGGACCGCCGCGGGCGTCTCACGCATGCGTGCGTACCCGTCCGCCGCGCCGGTCGCAGCACCTTCGAACAGCGCGAGGACACCACGCATCTCGGGTACGGCGTCCAGCGTGGCGACGAAGTGCATCTCCGACGTGCCCGGGTTGGCGAACACCACGTCGACGCCCGAGGCGACAAGGCTGCGGACCAGGGCCTCGCCACCGATCATCCGGCGGTCACCGCCCTCATCGACTGCGCCTGCTCGAGCAGTGCTCCCGGGTTGAGGATGCCGTCGGGGTCGAACGCCGCCTTGATCCGGGCCATGAGCGCCAGCTTGGCCGGATCCTCGAGCGCAAGGAAGTGGCTGCGCTTGTCGGTGCCGATGCCGTGTTCGCCGGATACCGCCCCGCCAAGCGCGGCGCCTGCGGTGAAGACACTCCGAAGCACCTGCTCGAGCCGCTCGGGGTCGGACTGAAACACGGACAGGTGCACGTTGCCATCGCCGGCATGGCCGCATCCCACGACCATCGAGCCGCTGTCCTGCGCAATTACGGACACTTGCGCCAGAAACTCGGGGATCTGCGCGCGCGGGACCACCGTATCGATGATCTCGCTGGCGCCGGCCGCTTTGGCGGCGAAGAAGGCGCGTTCCCGTGCCTCGATCAGGTCCGACGCCGCACGGGGTGGGAGCACGTACACGTCGAGCGCCCCGAGGGTGGTGATCAGGTCACCGAGCAACTCGATGTCCTCGTCGAGCCGGCCGGGATCTCGTGAACTCCAGGACCACGACCAGGTACGCGAGCGCGGCTTCCTTGACAGCCGCACCGATCCCGAGCTCGAGGCCTCGCGCAGCGGTGATCGCCGCCATCGACATCATGTCGATGTACTCGAGGATCATCGGTGCGGCCCCGCTCTGCACGATGCGAGGGACTGCCTTGGCGATCTCCGCGATTGTGCGGAACGGCGCGAGAACGGTTGCGGCATGGGGTTGGCGCGGGTAGAGCCGCAGGATCGCCTCGGTGACGATCGCGAGGGTGCCTTCGGATCCGACGATGAGCTGGGTGAGATCGTAGCCGGAGGTGGATTTCACGAACTTGCCGCCGGTCCGGATGACCTCCCCGGTTCCGAGCACCGCTTCGAGCCCGAGCACCTGGTGGCGGGTGACCCCGTATTTCACGGCTCGCATGCCGCCCGCGTTGGTCGCCACCGTGCCGCCGAGGCTCGCGCCGCCCTCACCCGGGAACACCGGGTACACGAGACCGTGCCGCGCCGTGACCTCGTCGAGCTCCCGGAGGCTCACGCCGGGTTGCACGACCGCGACCTGGTTGTCGACGTCGACTTCGATGATTCCGCTCATCTCACGGAACGCGATCAGGATGCCGCCCTTCCGGGGCACGCACCCGCCCGCCAGACCGGTGCCTGAGCCTCGCGCGGTGACCGGGAGGGCGAACTCGCGAGCGATCGTGATGATCTCCGCGACCTCGGCCGCGGAGTGGGGGAGGACCACCGCGTCGGGGGCGTGCCAGTGCGCGACCAGCAACTCGTCATGCCAGTCGTCCTCGCTGATGTCGGCGCCGGTCAGGACCCTCGCCGGTCCGAGCAGCGCCGTGAGCTTGTCAACGGCTCCCCGCATGGTCGGAGCCTACGAGCCGGTGAACGTCGCTCGACGTTTCTCGAGAAAGGCGCGGACCCCCTCAGCAAAGTCATTCGTGGTCGTGGCCTCGGTCTGGAGCCGCTCCTCGACAGCAAGCTGGGCCTCGAGGTCGTTCTCATGCGAGACCTCGAGGGCCCGCTTGGTGAGCCCGATCGAGCGCGGTCCCCGTGCCAGCCGGCCGGCCAGCTCTGCGGCCGCAGAGGCGAGCTGGGAGTCGGGTACGACACGGTTGACGATGCCGAGCTCGAGCGCACGAGCGGCATCGACCGTCTCCCCGAGCATGGTGAGCTCAGCGGCGCGGGCCGGGCCGATCAGACGCGGCAGGAAGTAAGTGCTCGCCAGGTCGGGGATGAGGCCGATGCGCACGAACGCCTGCACGAAGGTGGCGGACTCGGCGGCGATGCGGAGATCGCAGGCGAGGGCGAGGGAGAAGCCGGCGCCGGCGGCGACGCCGTTCAC
The DNA here is from genome assembly GCA_963756075.1 of Candidatus Dormiibacterota bacterium. Taxonomy (GTDB): domain Bacteria; phylum Chloroflexota; class Dormibacteria; order Aeolococcales; family Aeolococcaceae; genus Palsa-851. Next base: position 22,296 of record CAVWMH010000011.1, read on the forward strand.
CGCGGCGATCACGGGCTGGTCCATCGACCGGATGGCGCGAATCGCCGGGGTGTAGTGGTCCCGGAGCACGCGCCCCACGTCGAGACCACCGTCACCGGCAGCGGCGCGGAGATCCTGGCCACTGCAGAAACCTCGCCCCGCGCCGGTGATGATCACGACGCGAACCGTTCGTCCGGACGCGGCGTCTCGAAGCGAGTTGGTGACCTCATCGAGCAGCGCGGGGGTGATCGCATTGAGCACCTCCGGCCGGTTGAGGGTGAGGGTGAGGACGCCGTCGGTGATGGACCTGAGCAGCTCTGGCGCGGTCGTCGGCGTTGCTTCGGCGGTCACACTCAGGCGAACTCTACGCCGACGCGCTGCCGAGCTCGCGCAGGCGTTGGTACGTGTAGATCCCGGTGTTGTGCCCGTCCGCCCAGACGGTGTTCAAGCCGTACGCGCCGACCAGCGAGATGTCGGCCAGCTCGTCTTCACCGGGGTGGAGGATCGGGTCGGTGCTGAACCGACCGCGATACCCGGGCTCGCCTTTGCACGCTGCGCAGGGGCAGGCGCGCCGGAGCACCGCGAAGGGAATGTGGTGCGCGGCGCCATCGGACCACTCAATAAAGAGCGATCGATGCTGCTCGTCGTAGTCGAATCGCACGGGACGGGGATCCGCGGCCACCGTGCGCGTCCCAGTGGCTCTTAGCGAAGCACCGACTGCAGCTTCATCGCGAGGCCCATGTCGCCCTTGATCTTGATCTTGCCGCTCATGAACGCCATGGTGCCGTCGAGCTTGCCGGTGGCGAGGTCAACGAAGTCCTCCGACTTCATGGTGATGGTGATGTTGGGATTCTCGGGGGCCCCCTCGCCGACGTCGGCGCTGCCGTCCTTGAGCGAGATGTGGTACTGGCCGGGTGCCTCGCCGCTGAGGTCGAAGGCGTAGACGGCATTCATCCCGGCCGTCTTGGCGGGATCGGCGGCGATACGGGAATTGATCTCGCCGAATATCTCGGCCGGAGTGGACGGCATTGCTGGTGCTCCTTGCAGATGATCTGGATGTAGCCGGCGACGCGCCGGACTTGATTGCAGTCTACCGAGTGAAGGGAAGCCACGGGCTGAGATCGGGGTTCGATGTCCGGGCCCTGAGAGTTGCCTGAGATATCCCTCGGAGGCTCACCGAGCCAGGGTAATTCTCAGGTCGGGTGCTGAAACTGCCCCCATGGGCAGTGCGAATCTCAAGCTCAGCCGCCGCCAGGTCCTCGGGGTCGCCGCCGGCGGTGTGGTCGGCGCCGTGGGCTTCCGCTATCTGACCCTCCAGCTACCCGGCGCTGGGCAACAGGTCGCGTCAGCGGCCGGTGCCGGGGGAGCCTGGGCGAGCCCACTGCGCACGTCGGCCGGACTTGCCGCCCACCTCCTGCGACGGGCGACCTTCGGGTACACCGCCGCCGAGCTGGACTCGGCCGCGTCGATGTCCTACCCGGACCTCGTCGACGAGGTGCTCAACCAGCAGCCGCAATCGCTGCCACAGGTGGCGGACCCGACCAACTACCAGGCCGTCGTGCGCGCGTGGTACGGGCACATGGCGACGACGCCGGCGCAGTTCCCCGAGCGCATGACGCTCTTCTGGCACGGGCTGCTGACCAGCGACTACCGGAAGGCGGCGCGGCTTCCATTTGTGCTTCAGCAGAACGAGTTGTATCGATCGACGGGGCGCAGCGACTTCCGAACGCTCGTCAACGCCATCACCTACGACCCGCTGATGATTCGCTACCTCGATCTCGAGGAGAGCACCGCAACCGCCCCCAACGAAAACTACAGCCGGGAGCTCATGGAGCTCTTCACCCTCGGCGTCGGCAACTACACCGAAGCCGACGTTCGCGAGGGTGCGCGCGCCTTCTCGGGCATCCGCACCGTCCTCGTGGATGCAAATGGGCAGCGGATCCAGCCGCCAAAGTTCAAGGGCTCGACCCCGGCGGCATACGCGCAGGCGCTGCAACAGCTCATCGCCCAGGGTGCGACGTTCAAGGGGGTCCTCGCCCGCACCCAGCACGACGACGGCATCAAGACATTCCTTGGGCACACGGGCAACATCGACCCCGCCCAGGCACTCGACATCGTCCTTTCCCAACCGGCCTGCGCCGTGCATATCGCGCGCAATGCGCTCGTGCAGTTCTGCACGCCGGTGCCGGCGACGTCGCTCATCGACAGCGTGGCCACGCAATTCCGCAACAGCAAGTACGACATCAAGACGCTGATGCGCGCGATCTTCACCAGCGATGCCTTCACCTCTCCCGACGCGTATCGATCGTTGGTGCGCGGGCCCGCCGAGTTCATGGTGGCGACCATGCGCGCGCTCAGCGCGCCGAGCCTGGCGGCGATGTGCGTCCGGTCGGGAGCGGCGATGGATCAGATCCTCTACGACATGCCGACCGTTGCAGGCTGGCCGTCCAACCAGGGATGGGTGTCGTCGGGATCGTGGTTGGCCCGTTTGAATTTCGCCGCCGGCGTGATCGCGTCCCAGCGCAGCTTCCCCGACCCGGTCGACGCGGTCCACACCCAGCTCGACGGCGTGGTGGGACCGGACACAGCCTCTGTCTTCAACGCGAGCCGGAGCGACGGGGACCGGTGGTACGCGCTGCTCTCAAGCCCGGAATTTCAGCTCAAGTGAGGCAAACGACATGATCACTCGGCGCGATTTCATGGTGAGCGGCATCACCGCAACGGGCGTGGGCATCATCGTCCCACCGGTCTTCGCCAAGTCGGTGTTCGCAGCCACGATCGAGGATGTCCACAACGACAACGTGCTCGTCATCCTCCAGCTGGGCGGAGGCAACGACGGGCTGAACACGGTGATCCCCCACGCAGACGCGGCCTATCTGCAGGCGCGGCCGACGATCGGGATCCCGGCAGACAAGGTGTTGCCCCTGAACGCGGAGATCGGGCTCAACCCCGTGTTGCCCGGGATGAAGAAGCTCTTCGATGCCGGCGAGGTCGCGATCGTCCAGGGGGTCGGGTATCCGAATCCCGTGTACTCGCACTTCGAGGGGCTGTACATCTGGGAGCACGCGGATCCGAGCATGCAGCAGACCGAAGGATGGCTGGGCAAGCTGCTCGCGAGCCAGCTCGACAGCCAGGGACATCCGCTCACCGGCTGCGCTCTCGGGCAGGCGAGCGCCCCGTCCGAGTTGCTCGCCCAGAACGCGACGGTGAGCGTCATCGATTCGGTCCCCGCGTACCAGGTTCAGGGTGGCGCTGGACGCCGGGTCGCCGCGCCCGCCTTGTACAGGAAGACACCAGGCGTCTACGGCGCGCTGTTCGACCAGGCACTGACCACCGCGGAGTACGGAATCGCGGCGCTCGCCGATTCACAGAGCCGCTACACACCGTCAGTCAGCTACACACCGCAGAGCACGGTGTACGGCAGCAAGAACAGTCTCGCGACCTCGCTGCAGCTCACGGCCGAGATGATCGTGACCCAGCCGAGCGTCAAGATCTGTCACGTCGTCCTCGGAGGGTTCGACACCCACCAGGACGAGGACGCGCGCCAGAACGCTCTGCTCGCCTACGTCGACAGCGCGGTGAGCGCGTTCATGCAGGACATCGCCAACCATGGAATGGCCGATCGAGTCGTGCTCATGACCTGGTCGGAGTTCGGAAGGCGTGTCGCGGAGAATGGCGGCAGGGGCACCGACCATGGCGCCGCCGCGCCGATCTTCGTCGTGGGAAAGCCAGTCAAGGGCGGTGTCTTCGGCGAGCAGCCGTCGCTGACCAGGACCGTCGACTCGGGGAACCTCCAGTACAACGTCGACTTTCGCAGCGTCTATCAGACGCTCATCCGCGACTGGCTCAAGGCGGACCCGACGGCTGTGCTCGGATGCGTCGTTTCCCGAGCTCCCGATCATTCAGACCGCTTAGCCGTGACCCTCAGCACCCGCGCCCTCAAGGTGTTCAGCGGCATGGGTGCCGTCGCCCTGTGCGGTGTGAGCGGCGTGCTCGTCGCCACCGATCCAAAGCCCGCAGCCGCCCCGTTGCGCCCTCCGGTGAGCGGCTCGCCGTCGAGCGCTTCGGCGCTGGTGATCCCGCCCTCGTGCAGCGGATCAGGCGCCGCGACCGGCGGCTCCACGGCGGCACTGGATCCGTCGCTGCTGCCCGTCGTGCAACGGCTGGGTCAGGCGACCACCGCCGAACAGCGTCGAGCCATCCTCGGGTCGCTGACCGCTTCGCAACGCCTCGAGGTCGAAGCGTACGTCCGAGGGTTGCGACGGAGTGCAGCCGGCTGCAACCGGTGGATGCGCCGGCTCGAGCGCAACTTCCACGGGAGGATCGATCGCGTCGTCGGTTGTGGAGGCGCCGGCGTCGACACAGCCGCTCATCAGCACCTACGTCTCGTGAGCATGACCGGCGATGACATCACCCGTCACGTGTTCACCGCGTTCGGCGGGGCACGATGCGAGGTCATCGCGTGCGGTGCCAACGAGAGTGCCGTTTCGGCCGTCGTCGCGGACACCTACGTTTTCGAACGCCGGCTCACGAGATTCGATGCCCGCAGCGAACTCTCTCGTTTCAATGCGGCAGCCGGCGCTCGAGTGTCGGTATCCGTGCTCCTCGGCGAGCTGCTGCGCGTGTGCCTCGACGCGTACGCGATGAGCGACGGCCTGGTGAACGCGGCATGCCTCCCGGCGCTCATCGATGCGGGATACGACCGGTCCATCAATCACGTGCGCCGCGGCCCGGCGCTGTCAGCACGAGGGTCGCCTCGCCCTGCCGTGCCGCCGCTGCCGAGTGTCCTCGAGGTCGGGGACGGCTGGGCTCGCCTCGCCACCGGCTGCGCGATCGACCTCGGCGGCGTGGGAAAGGGATGGCTCGCCGATCGGTGTGCCGAGCGCTTCGACAATGCCGCGATCAACCTCGGCGGTGACCTCCGCGCACAGGGTGGCGGGCCCGACGCCGCAGGCTGGGTCGTGTCGCTCTGCGACGGCCGCGTCGTGACCATCCGCGACGCCGGCGTGGCAACGTCGGGAACGTCGGGCCGGCGGTGGCCCGGGGGTCATCACCTCATCGACCCACGTACGGCGGTGCCGGCGCGCACGGACATCGCGGCGGTGTCCGTCGTCGCCGCGAGCGCGTTGCTCGCCGAGGTTCTCGCCAAGGCTGCGTGTGTGATGGGGTCACCCGCAGCAGGCGGTTGGCTCCCGGCACACGGCTCCATGTGCCACGCGATGCTGCTGACGACGCGCACATACGCGGCGTGACATGAGTACCGACCTCATGCTGTGGTACGCCGCGCGTGCCGCCGCACTTGCCGCGTTCTTCGTGCTTGCGGCGTCGCTGCTCACCGGGATGGCAATCCGCACAGCACTGCTCGCCCCTGTGGCGCGGAATCGCGCGGTGGTTGCGGTGCATGGGTTTCTCACGTGGTTCTGGCTACCACTCGTGGCCGTGCACGTCACCTCACTGCTGCTCGACGCCACCTCCCGGATCACGCCCCTCGACCTGCTCGTGCCATTTCGCGTCATCGAGGGAGCGGGTTCGCAACTCGCGATCGGTCTGGGCACGATCGGCCTGCTCGTGCTCGTCCTGATCGCCGCCACATCGGCGCTGCGGCGCTCCATGCGACCCGCCCTCTGGCGCTGGATCCATCGGCTCACCTACCCGATGTTCGTGGCGTTCCTGATCCACGCACAGCTGGCAGGAACTGATTTCAGTCAGGCGGCGATCAGCCTGACGGCGTGGGCAACGCTCGGCGGGTTGGTGGCGTTGGCGCTGCTCCGAGCCGCCGGAGGTCGGATGACCGGCGATTCCCTGGTGTAGCCGTATCTTCGGGCGGGTACACTCGCTGCATGTTGTCCTGGATGTGGGTGGTCTGGCTGCTCGCCGGCCTGGTCCTCGTGGGACTGGAAGTCCACACGCAGGCGTTCTATGCCCTCTTCCTCGCACTCGGCGCGTTTGCCGCGACCATCGTTGCGATCTTCCCCACCCAGGTCTGGCTGCAGGCGGTCGTCGGTGCGGTCGTCGCGATCATCGGGACGATGGCAGTTCGACCGACCCTGGCTCGCCTCTCGGCTCGCCATCTCGGCCCCAAGCTGGCCATGCCCGGTTCGTCCGACAATCTTGTCGGCCAGGCCGCGTTGACCCTCGAACCCGTCGGCGACGAGAACCACCCGGGCCATGCGCGCCTCTTCAACGAACGCTGGCTCGCAGTGACGACCAATCCCGGCGGCGTACCCGCGCATCAGCAGGTCACCGTCGTCGAAGTGCGCGGCACCACCCTTGTGGTCGCGCCCCCCAAGGGAGGCTGACTCAGTGGACAACAGTGGTCTGGTCACTGCGATCATCGTCATCGTCCTGCTCATCGTGGTGGCGATTCTCATCGGAGGCGCCGTCCGCGTCGTACCCCAGGGATTCGCCGGCGTGGTCACGCGTTTTGGTCGCTTTCGGCGGGAATCCCAAGCCGGTCTGACGATCATCACACCGTTCATCGACAAGCTGCTCCGCGTCGATATGCGCGAGACCCCGCGCACCGGTGACCGGCAGGACGTGATCACGCGCGACAACGTCGCGGTGGCGGTGAACGCGACGATCTTCAGCCAGGTCATCGAGCCGCGGGCCGCTCTGTTCAACGTCTCCGACTACCTCGTCGCAATCGATCAACAGGCTCGCACCACGCTGCGTAACGCGTTCGGCAACGTCAGCCTCGACGAGGCGCTCTCGTCGCGCGAGCAGATCAACGCGGCGATGCAGCAGCAGATGGAACAGGTCACCGACAAGTGGGGCATCCGGATCAACCGCATCGAGATCGTGGACATCTCGCCGCCGGTGCAGATCCTTCAGGCGATGGCGCTGCAGAAGCAGGCCGACCAGGAGAAGCGCGCGCGAATCCTGCAGTCCGAAGGGCAGCAGCAGTCGGCGGTGAACATCGCCGACGGTAACCGGCAGGCGGCCATCAAGCAGGCAGAGGGCGAACGGCAGGCCGCGATCCTTCGCGCTGAAGGTAACCGGCAAGCGGCGATCCTCGAAGCAGAAGGCCGCGCTCAGGCGATCTCCACTGTGTACGGCTCGATCAAGGCCGCCGCGCCCGACCCGACTCTGGTCGCGATCCTCCAGCTCGATACCCTGACGAAGTTCGCCGAGAGCCCGAACGCGAAGCTGGTCGTCCCCGCCGAGACGTCCGGACTGCTTGGGGCTGCGCAGGTGCTCCGCAGCGTGCTGGGCGACGCGCCCGGGCTGGAGCCCCCGACCGTCGTCACCGTGCCGCCGTCCAGCAGCTGAACGGAGTCTCGCCGGTGGCCGGGCAGAGCTCGCTCTTCGGCGCAGAGCCTGGCGGTGCAACGGAATCGCCCGAGGTTGTGGGGCACGCGCCACTGGCAACCCGGATGCGTCCGCGGACGTTCGACGAGTTCGTCGGCCAGCATCGCGCCATCGGTGCCGGCACGGTGCTCCGGCGGGCGGTCGATGCAGGTGAGGTGCCCTCGCTCATCCTCTGGGGGCCGCCGGGGAGCGGCAAGACCACACTCGCCGCGCTGATCGCGGGTGCGACCAACGCCACCTTCGAGGCGGTCAGCGCGACCAGTGCGGGGGTCGCGGACCTGCGCAAGGTGGTGGATCGGGCTCGCGAGCGCTTGCGGACGGGACGGCGAACCATCCTGTTCATCGACGAGATCCACCGCTTCAACAAGAGCCAGCAGGACGCCGTGCTGCCCCACGTCGAGAACGCGACCGTGACACTGCTCGGCGCCACCACCGAGAACCCCTCGTTCGAGGTCAACTCGGCACTGCTGTCGCGGAGCCGGGTCATCCGGCTGGAGGCCATCGACCCCGACGATCTGCGGAAGCTGATCAAGCGCGCGCTCACCGACACCGAGCGCGGGCTCGGCGCCCAGCATGTGGCCGTCGACGAGGACGCAATCGACCGGCTCGTCACCCTGAGCGGCGGCGACGCACGCATCGCGCTCAACTCGCTGGAGCTCGCCGTCCAGGCCGGCGTGCGCGATCCTACGGGGGCGGTGCGCGTCACCGTCGCTGACATTGAAGGCGCGTTGCAGAATCCGGCGCTGCTCTACGACCGCGCCGGGGATCAGCATTACTGGCTCATCTCCGCATTCATCAAATCAGTGCGCGGCAGCGATCCGGATGCAGCGGTGTACTGGCTCGCGCGGATGCTGGAGGCGGGCGAGGATCCGCTCTTCGTGGCGCGCCGGATGGTCATCCTTGCCGCCGAGGACATCGGGCTCGCGGATCCCCAAGCGCTGAGCGTGGCCGTTGCCGCACAGCAGGCGGCGCACTTCATCGGCATGCCCGAGGGATTCCTGCCACTCACCGAGGCGGCGCTCTATCTCGCTGCCGCCCCCAAGAGCAACAGCGTGCTGCGCGCGTACGTCGCAGCGTCGGGGGATGTCGCCGAGACGCTGCACCAGCCGGTGCCGCTGCACCTCCGCAACGCTGTCACGGGGCTTGGCCGGGCCATGGGCTACGGCACCGGCTACCGGTACGCGCACGACCACGAGGGCGGGGTGGTGGAACAGCAGCATCTGCCCGAGTCGCTCGCCGGCCGCCAGTACTACGATCCCTCGGACCACGGAGCCGAGCGCGATGTCGCGGAGCGGCTGGAGGCGAATCGCCAGGCGCTGTCGCGACGGGGACCCGGGTCTTAAGACGATCGTCCTAACGACGCCGGGATGGGTCCGGGCTGACTATCGTCGCGACGGGAATCCAATTCTTTCGAAACGCAAGTCCCCCTGATAGGCGGGCGGGCGCCGACCCAGTTCAGTGGTTTACCCTCGCGGGCTCCCCCTCCCCGCGGCACCGGGTGTATCGCGGTTCTGCTGGGTCGGTGCCACCGCCGACTTCTTTCTCCAGAGCGGGAAATATCGGTTAGGCTGGGGCACGACTGTGGACGCAACGCAAGCAACTCCTATTCGCGTCCTCATCGTCGATGATCATCCGTTGGTGAGGCGAGGGCTGACATCCCTCCTGAATGGGACGACCGACATCAAAGTCGTCGGCGCCGCTTCAGACGGCGAGGAGGCTGTCGCATACGCTGTCGAGGAACACCCCGACATCGTCCTCATGGATATTTCGATGCCGGGGATGAACGGTTTCGAGGCGCTGCGCAGAATGCTGAAGGCGGTCGCCGGGACCAAGGTCGTAATGCTCACGTCCTACTCCGAACACGACATGGTGGTGGAGGCGATCGACAATGGTGCGGTCGGTTTCCTGCTCAAGGACACCGAGCCGCAGGAACTCCTCAACGGGATCCGCTCGGCCGCGAAGGGCGACACGCCACTCTCACCGAAGGCCGCCAAGGAGTTGCTCCGCGATCGCATCAAGCGCCGGCCGCTCGACGATCTGACTCAGCGCGAGCTCGACGTGCTCACGCTCGTCGGACGCGGCATGAGCAACAAGCAGATCGCGTGGCGTCTCGGGATCAGCGAGAAGACGGTCAAGGCCCACCTCGGATCGGTGTTCGATCGCCTCGGCGTGGAAGATCGTGTCCAGGCTGCGCTCTGGGCGCAGCGGCACGGGATTATCTGAGCGGGTCCTCGCCGCCGGCGCCGGTCACTCCCGGGACGACGCGGCGACGATCGCCCGCGCGAATGCCGCCACTGACTGCTCGAGGTCGGCAGTAGTGTGCACCGATGAGCAGAACGCGCTCGTGTTCAGGATGTCGACGCCCTCGGCGCGCATCGCGTTGGCGATCCGCGCCTGCGCGGACGGGTCGCCAAGGAAGATGTGGAGGATGCTCGAGAGCCGGCGGATGGTTCCGGGCACGCCCGCCGAAGTGAGCGCTGCTGTCCACTCGCTGGCGAGCGTGACCGCATAGCCCTCGGCGGTCTGCTGCGGCGCGCCGTCGGCGACCAGCTGGAGGGTGGCGATGCCGGCGGCGGCGCTGAGCGGGTTGGCGTTGAACGTCCCTGGATGGGCGATGGTGGTCGCGAGCAATTCCAGGAGGTCGGCCCGTCCCGCCACCGCGCCTGACGGAAGGCCACCGGCCATCACCTTGCCGAGAACGCTGATGTCCGGCGTGATCCCGAGCACCGACTGCATGCCACCGGGGTCGACGCGGAAGCCGGTCACCACCTCATCGAAGACCAGGACGGTGCCGGTCGCCGTGCAGGCTGCTCGAGATGCGGCGATGAACGAGGGATCAAGGGCAAGCTGGCCGTAGTGCGCGCCGGACGGCTCCATGATCACCGCGGCGACATCGCCGCCGGCGAGCGTCAACTCGAGGTCGCCGGGGTCGTCAGCCCGGACGACCGTCGTGAGTGCCCCAAGAGCCTCCGGGACTCCGACCGGCAAGCGTGTTCGGCCCTGGCTGTCCAGGTTCAGGCTGACCGCGTCAGACCACCCGTGAAAATGGTCCTGGAGCTTGACGATTCGATCGCAACTCGTCGCCGCTCTCGCCACCCGCAGCGCGAGCATCACTGCCTCGGTGCCCGACGCCGTGAAACGGACCTTCTCGGCCGACGGCACCATCGATGCGATCAATTCGGCCCACTCGACCTCGAGCGGGTGCGCGGCGCCGTAGTGCGTTCCGCGCGCGACCTGCTCCTGCACGGCCGCGACGATCGCCGGATGCGCGTGCCCGAGAAGCAGCGCGCCGTGGCCCATCGTGTAGTCGATCAGCTCGGTGCCATCGATGAGCCACTTCCTCGAGCCACTCGATCGGGCCACGTAGATGCGCGGATCGTAGGTGCGCGACGCGTGCGTGGCGCCGCCGGGGAGGACTCGCCGCGCCCGCTCGGCCAGATCGACGTGAGCGCGCGTGTGCACCGCCTCGGTCACAGACACGTCAACGAGGATACGCGGGGTTTGGAGGCGACGGTCGGAATCGAACCGACGATGAAGGTTTTGCAGACCTCTGCCTTACCACTTGGCTACGTCGCCGCTGTATTCACGAAGCGCATCGTGGCGCCGGTGCCGCAACCCACCGGAGGTTGAAGAATACCGGAGCGGCATCGGCCCGACCCGGTCAGCAGCTTCAAGCCCTGTCGCCTGCACCTCGTTGCGCGATCGAATGTCAGGCCGCCGATGAGTGCGGCGTGCCGTCTGAGCCAGGCTCCGGCGGCATGACGAAAGCCACGTCGAGGGCACCGGCGAGTGCGCGCAGACGCGCGTAGAACCCCGCCGTATGCGGTGAGCGGGGGAGACGGAGCCCGGCGAAGTCGTGATGGTGTTCCCACTCGTGGAGCAGGGTGTTCAGGAACACCTTGGCGGTGATCACCTGCTGACGTACCGCCGTCCGGTGATAAATGCGAATTCGGGCGGTCTTCACAGTGCCGTCGGTGAACGTGCAGCGGTAGTAGCCGTACGTCTTGCTCTGTAGACGCTGTCCGTTGTGCGAGTGCACCTGGGCTCGATCTGCGACGACGAGCTCGCAATGGGGGAGGCCGGCAAGCGCGTCGAGCTCGTCGATGAGGAGTTGCCCAAGGCGTTTACGCTCGCGGGCGTCATCCGACGCGTCGATGATGCGCAGCGCCAGCCCCCGGGCGACGGGGCTCGGTTGCACGGGGAGCCCGGTGGCGCTCTGGCTCCGACGGTACGTGGCGTCTGGACGTCGACCGAACATCTGCTCCGGGAGTATACGGCCGCCCATGAGTCCCGGGCCGGACGGCGCGGAGCCGGCCGGCGGGCACCCCGACCCATAGAATCCCCGATGCCGGGCTGGCGAAATGGCAGACGCGGCGGTCTTAAAAACCGCTGGGGGGTAACCCTCGTCCGGGTTCGATTCCCGGGCCCGGTACGCATTCCCCGTCGGGCGCCGACGACTCCGATGGCACCGGGCAAAGAAAAGGCGCTCCGCCGTAATTCGTCGGAGCGCCCGAGAGGGGGGCACTGGTGCGCGACTTCAGTCTGTCGCGAAGGTGAAACCACCCAGCACCGACGTGGTCTCGTCGACGTGGGTTGGCCAGCCTTATTGGCAGTATCGGGCAGTATGGTGCAGAAGCGCAAGTCGCCGACCCGATCCGGGCAGAGCCAGATCCTGCAGGTTCGCTCCCAGCGGCAGGCCAACTCGGCCGATCCGAGCGAGTGGACGCAGGTTGCGCTGGCCCAGAAAGTGGGCGCCTCCGTGCGGTCGGTGAAGGCGTGGGAAGCCGGCGACACGGTGCCACGCCTCTTCTACCGCTAGAGCGTGGCAGAAGGGATTTGGCCTTGGCGTGCTGCCGTGCCCCTCGGGGTCTACAAGGTGTCTAACCCCCTTCGAGGGATGCGACACCTCGGCATTAAGCTGCCGACAGACGACTGGGAAACAGCGTGGCGAACGGTGCTGGCGCGGATGGTCGAGGCCATCAACGCCCTTCGGGAGGAACTTGACCTGCTTCCGATCCCCAAGCGCTAGACCAACAAGGTGGCGAGCGAGCGGTAAGTGGGTTGGCGGCTTCTGCGCCTCCTCAACCTAAGGACTGGCGATCCCCCGGAAGCGTCCGCGCCTCAACGCAAGGACGACTTGCGACGCATTTGCGTCGATGTAACCGTCGATAACGCGTTCCCGTTGAATGGGTGAAGGCAGACATGAAACTCACAACCATCATCGGCACTGGATCGCCGCCGTTGCCCTCGCAGCATGTGGCTCGACGGCAGCTGTGCCGACTATGCGGCCAACCCCACGCCAACCGTCGCCCCGACTGCAACGCCGACACCTACAGCTACCCCAACGCGTACGCCGATGCCCACGCCAACGCCCACGGCGAAGCCGCGTGGAATCTTCGTGACTACGACGTGCGCCGTGCCGGGTACAGCACAAGGGGCAAGCGTTACGTTTCATAACGTGGTGATCCGAGACTGGCTACTGTTTGGTTACTCGGATGGCCCGCAGTATCAGTTCAACAGCAACCCGTAGACGTTTGGGCCGGTCGATGTGGGCACTTGGCCGTGGAAGATCTGGAACGATAAGGGATCGGCGTTCATCGCTCACGGCACAGTCACCATCGCGGCTGCCCCGGGTAGACGAGCCGATGACTGCATCTTCAGCATCAACCCGTCCTCCTGGCTCTGCTCCCTCCACAGATTTCGGGACCTTTGACGGCAAGAGAGGTTGCTCTGGCCCTGTTTCGCAGTTATCGACGCGGCGGAGACTGCGATCAGGAGGTGCCTGCTGTGACGACCCCGACGAAAGCCTCGATCATCAAGGGTGGGGTTGATGCAGGTGAGACGCAACCCAGAAATCAGAACCACCGTCATGGGTTGATCGTCACCTTGCCATTAGGCGCCCTTCTGGCCGCTTGTGGCACCGCCGCGCCCCCGCCCACTACTCCTACGCCAACGCCAACGGCCACCGACACAGCGACTGCATCTCTAGTACCGACCCCGAGCCCGACTGCGATTCCTCCCCCAGCTCCCGACTTCCCTTGGCCCTGCTCTACAGCAAGACTCTACTCGTCGAGCCGAGGTCCAGTTGGATAGTTATCAGTCAAGGCGTGGCAGCAGTGGGGCCTGACCAGCGCCCAAATGGGTCATATTTTGGTCTGACCGCCACGCGTAGAATCAGCTCGGCGCCTTCGAGCTATTCTCCGAAATTGGTGGCTCTCATCTGTTCTTCTTCATTCAAAGCACGCCAACCCTGACTAAGTCAGCCGTGGTCTCTCAACCGGTGCGCTCATCGGCCGCGGCACCGCGCCCGCTTTGCCTGGCTGGAGCTTTCAGGTCTCCCCCTCTGGGACCGAGTTGGGCCTGGACCGAAGACCAGACCCCCAATACAACCGGCAAACATCACGGGATCGTCGAGGTCGGTGGCCTCGAGCAAGGTCAACCGGGTCATCTACCGCTGGGTCGCACCGGTAGGCTATACCGAACAACTGGACGCTTGGACTAATACCGGCATCATCATGCAGCGCACCATTCCAGGCGGGTTTCCCTGTGGTGGCGACCAGGGTACCGACGCCTGGTTCATGCATTAATCCCAGTACCGGAAAGCTATCCGAACTCGCCACCAGCACTACCCCTTATATGGATGCCCGCAGCGGCGTCACTAGTCACCGGTAGTCAATGATGCTCACACCATCTTGATCAATGGCGGTGCAATACTCCGAAAGTAATTCGATCGCTGGCGGCGTCTCCATCAGCCCCGATGGGTCCGAGGTTGCGGTTTTTCGCGAAACCTTTAACCCCTGTGGTGGCGGCAACATCCCCCGAAACTCCATCGAGTTGATAAATGTAGCCAGCCACAGCCATATCGATCTTCCCGACTCTGGGCTTCCCGTCCTGGTGGGATAACCAACAAATCCTCGCTGTCCCCACCGCCGGCAGTCTCTGGTTTTACACCTTGCAAGGAAAAACCGTGAGCCAGCTCAGTCCCCCCACTTCGGCTTGGAACTTGATTGGAGTACTGAGTTGAAATCTCTTTCCGCTCGCCGCCTTGGTGGCTACCGCCTTCCTGGCGGCTTGCGCATCGACAACTATCCACCCCACCGCCCGGCCTACAACGGCCACCCCCACCCTAGCCCCCAGACTCCACCCCCACCCCAATAACCCCCCCAACTCCATCTCTCAGCCAAGCTGTCACCGTGTCCACGACCTGTTCCAATCGTACCGGCGAATTGGGGCGAGCCCGGCCCCTTACCTTCTGGGTCCATCCTCGCCACCGTCATCATGCACGGGGTCACCGTGGGGGACTTCGTAGACTTTGGCAACGAGCCCCCGTTGGCCAAGATAACCGCCAATCCGTTTCCCCTCACCGCCAAGGTTCTCGACGGACCTGTATCTCTATCATTTCACTCAGGGCAGCTGGGATTGGACCGTTTGGGCCCCCGACCAAGCCACCGAGGTTGCCGACGGCACCCTCACCGTCCCCGCCTGCCCCGGCCCGACCATTACCCCGCCCTCCGGCCCCATTTCAACCCCCACGCCCGCCCCATTTGTTCAGTACCCACCTCCCCAAATCACCGCTGCCTGCTGGCCCAATCCCACCCAATACGCTTGGACGGTTATCCTGAGTAACCAGCCCGGTCAGGGCGGCGGCACTGGTGGCCACGCCTACGATTTCGACTACTCCACCAATCAAGTCACTTGGACTACCTTCAACGGCAGCCAAACCAACCAATTTGACACCGACCGATCCAGCGGCAACACCCTCTATGTCCGCTGGTCCGCCGACCATAACAGCCTTTCCAGCCAAAAAGCCAGAACCACCCCCTGTGCAACCGTCACCGTGACTACCAAATGCTCCACCCGTGCCGGTGACCGGCAGCGTGACCTTCACCGGCGTAACCGTGGGCTATGAGCTTGCACTTCGAAGGCACCGCCAACATACCCCATAACCGCGAATCCGACCATCGTGGGCGGTCTGGTTCCCGGCTTCTACTATTACCAGGTTTATATGTCAGACGGGATAACCGAATATGCTGGCGGTAATTTCACCATTGCCTTGTGCCCAGGATCAAAATAACCGGGGAGCAGGGGAGCTCTACGGTCGCGGAGGTTCTACCTCTGCCTCCGGGCGACGAACGCGGCGAAGCATCCCAAACACCCAGCGTGTGATCTGTTCAACGAGATACCTGAACGCCTAAGTCGAGCACGAGCCAGTTGCAGAATTGGATGAGGGGCATCGTGAGGTGCGGCTGAACGGGAGTTCTGTGCCTCTGCCAACTACTCGGGCACGGACAGTGGCCTCCGGCCCGGGCACTGGGTCACGCGTCGGGTCAGTTGGGTCGTCAGCCATCGTTGCTGAGCGGCTTGATGATCACCGGGGCCAGGGAGACGGGCGAGGAGCGGGCGATGGTGGAGCGTCCGAACATCTGCGAGACGCTTATTGGGGTGCACACCCGCGCGACAGCCTAGGCTCGCCGCGGTGGGGCGCACGTCGTGGAACCCGACGGCGGTGACGCCGGGGCCGGCCACTCCATCCTCATCGTGTTCCAACGACTCGATGGCACAGGCAAAGAAAAGGCGCTCCGCCGAAATTCGTCGGAGCGCCCGAGAGGGGGGCACTGGTGCGCGACTTCAGTCTGTCGCGAAGGTGAAACCACCCAGCACCGACATGGTTTCGTCGACGTGGGTTAGCCAGCCTTATTGGCAGTATCGGGCAGTATGGTGCAGAAGCGCAAGTCGCCGACCCGATCCGGGCAGAGCCAGATCTTGCAGGTTCGCTCCCAGCGGCAGGCGGACGCGGCCGATCCGAGCGAGTGGACGCAGGTTGCGCTGGCCCAGAAGGTGGGCGCCTCCGTGCGGTCAGTGAAGGCGTGGGAAGCCGGCGACACGGTGCCACGCCTCTTCTACCGCCGCCGGCTGGCGAAGGTCCTCGGCGTGAGCGTAGCGGACCTGGGATTCTGAAAAGCCACCGATAGGGCGCACTCGGCCGGTCCCCACCAGGCCCTCATTCCATCCCGTCTGACATCGCCGAGTACAGGCGTCTAGCTTGGTACGTTGGCGGACATACGGCAGCAAGGACACGTGAAAAAATCCGTCGGCGTTGATCCTATGCGGCCGTTGCGGGGCCGATCGCGTGATCCCGCTGACCTTCACCCCGTCCCGTCGCGATGACCGCCATCGGGACGGCTGGCTTGACCATCCGGGCCGCCCCAGGTTCAAGTGCGTCGAGTGCCGGCACCTGCTCGACGGGACAGAACCGCGCAGACCCCGCACCCCCACAAAGGTCAAACTCGCGCGGTATGCTCGGACCTCGCGCTCCGGGCCCGGCGGCTCGTGAGGTGGGTCCGTCGGGCTAATGGACCCCGCGGTGCTTGATCCACATCGCACCGCCGCGTCACGCCGTCGCGTTTCCATTGGGACCTTCGTCCGCACCTCAGCTACCAGTGCCAGGCGACTTTATGCATCATTCGGACCACGCATGGACACGAGGACGAAATGGGTGATCGCCGCGCTGCTCGTGCTGGTTCTTGCGTTACTCGTGATCGGCGGCATCATCGCGATCGCGAGCCCACCAAACAATTGCTGTTGACCCTTGTGTCAATCGCGAGGCAGAGCGGAGTACGAGGATGGCTCTCGTGCCGACACCGACCGATCCTGCATCGCTGAGCTCGCTGCTGGCCCGCGAAGGATTCATCGCGGCTGCAGAGGAATCAGAGGAGCTGCTTGCCTACGCCGCCGGTGACACAGCACTCCTCGACGCAGCGGTGCGACGCCGTCTCACGGGCGAGCCGCTCGCCTGGATCACCGGCCGGGTCTCGTTCTGCGGCGTCGACATCCGAGTCGATCCCGACGTCTACGTGCCGCGCTGGCTCAGCGAACCTCTCGCACGCCAGGCCATCGAGCGCCTACCGCAGCACGGGACTGCGATTGACCTCTGCACAGGATCCGGGGCGATCGCGAAGGTACTCCGCGCACACCGCCCGGGCGCCCGCGTGGCCGCGACCGATATTGACCCACGAGCCGTCGCGTGTGCCGCAGCCAACTGCGTCGAGGTGTACCAGGGCGATCTCTTCGACCCTCTGCCGCGCGAGCTCGAGGGGCAGGTCGACGTGGTCGTGGCCGTGGTTCCGTACGTGCCGACACCCGAGTTGCCGCTCCTCCAGCGGGACACGTTCACATTCGAGACAACTCTCTCCTACGACGGCGGCACTGACGGCACCGATTTCCTGCGGCGAGTCGCGCGTGACAGCCTTCGCTTCCTCAGGCCCGGTGGCACGCTCCTGCTCGAGCTGGGAGGCGGTCAAGCCGAATTGCTGGCTGACGAGCTCACGCGGCTGGGCTACGTCGAGCTGACCGTCCTCGCCGATGAGGACGGCGACGTTCGCGGCGTCGAAGTGACCCTCGGCCACTGACGGGCGCTCGATACGCTGCGGGTCGACCCTGCACTACCCTCGGTGACTATCCGACGGGTTGGGCGGCTAGGCTCGTCACCGCTTCCTCGATCACCCCGATCGCCCGGTCGAGATCTTCCTCGCCGATCACCAGTGGTGGCTGGATGCGAACCACATTGCCCAGGGATCCACCCACCCCGATGAGCACGCCCCGCTCGCGGCAGTGCCGCTTCACTGCCGCCGCCTCGGTGCTGGCGGGCTCCTTGGTGACCCGGTCGCGAACCAGTTCGACGCCGATCATCAGACCGGTGCCGCGGACCTCGCCGACCAGGTCCGACTCCCTGGCGAACGCATCGAGTCGCGCCAGCACGGCAGTGCCGATCCGCGCCGCGCGCTCGGGCAAGCGCTCCTCGACGAGCATGTCGATGGTGGCCACGCCCGCAGCGCAGGAGACGGGATTGCCTCCGAATGTGCTCATGTGATCGCCCGGTTCGAAAGCGTCGGCGACCTCCTCGCGCGCGATGAACGCCCCGAGCGGGAAGCCGCTGGCGATTCCCTTGGCCATGGTCATGATGTCGGGCTCGACGTCATGCGCCTCGACGGCGAACATCCTGCCGCTGCGACCAAACCCACTCTGCACCTCGTCAACGATGAGGAGGATGCCGCGCGCATCGAGGATGTCCTTGACGCGTCGGAGATAGCCTGCGGGCAATGGGATGATGCCGCCCTCGCCGATGATCGGCTCGATGATGAAGGCGGCCACGTCATCACTCGTGTCGTAGCGAATGACGTCATCCACCGCGTCCGCACAGGCGAGCGTGCAGGAGCCCGAGCACATCCGGCAGCGATATGGATTCGGCGTCGGCACGAAAGCAATCCCGGCGATCTGCGCACCGCCGCGATGCTTGCGCAGCGCGTTGCCGGTGACGGCGAGAGCACCGGCAGTCCGGCCGTGAAATGAACCCTGCAGCGCGATGATCTCGCGGCGGCCGCTGAACGCGCGAGCGAGCCGGAGCGCGCCTTCGACTGCCTCCGCCCCGCTGTTCCCGAAGAACGTCTTCTGCAGCCGACCAGGCGTGACCTGGGCAAGCCGCTCCGCGAGGTCCGCCACGACGGGGACGTGATAGACATAGGAGCAGGAGTGCACGACCTTGTCCATCTGCCGCTTGGCGGCCTCTGCGACCTTCGGCGGCACGTGGCCGGCGTTGACCACCCCGATCCCCGAGTAGAGATCGGTGTACTCGGTGCCGTCGGTTGCGGTCACGGTCGCGCCGCGGGCGCTCTCGACGGTGATCGGCTCCACCGCAGCGAGCGCGCTCGTATTCACAAAGCGGCGGTACTTCTCGACCGTGTCCATGGGCACGCGCTCCTTCTAGAACGTTGGTGGGGTGTTGACCCAGAACAGCCGGGTCGTGGCGCTGGATTGATTCATCCAGCGGTGCTGCTGGGCACTTCGGAAATACAAGGTGTCACCCGCCTCGATGTGGAAGTGCTCGGCATCGTCGAGCCAGACGTCGAGCTCGCCGCCGAGCACGTAGATGGCCTCCTCGCCGTCATGCGAATAGGCGCCGCCGCTGCCACCGCCTGGGGCGACGCTGAAGATGTCGATCTCCAGCACCGCGTTGGGAAAGGTGACCAGGTCCTCGATCTCGACGCGGTCGAAACCGCGCAGCCTCCGCCGCTCGGTGGCACGCACCAGCTTCGGCCCGGACACCCCGCCGGGAGCCGCACCGAAGAATTCGAGCAGCGTGCCGCCGTACGCGGAGGCGACTCGCTGGAGCATCGCCACCGAGGGCTCGGCGAGCCCCCGCTCAACCAGGCTGAGGTACGACGCGGAGACCCCCGTACGCGCCGCGGCGCCGCGCAGCGTCAGGCTTCGCTTGGTGCGCGCTGCGCGCAGCCGCTTGCCGACCACGGGATCCTCGGGCACGGCCTCACCCGCGATGAGCGAATGCAGCGCCGGTGGCGCGAAGCCACGCGTGAGCAGGGCGCGGACGTCGCGCAGTCGCGCGATGTCATCGGGCGTGTAGCGGCGATGGCGCCCGCCCGCTCGCATCGGGCGCACCAGCCCCTTGCGTTCCCACGCCCGGAGCGTCGACGGGCTCACGCCGACTCGTCTGGCGACCTCGCCGATGCGGATGTCGTCCACGCGGACACTCCTCGACACGACACGGTGCAGGCAGCAGGTACGCTGTCCGACCCGGTCGAACTTGCCACTGTTGAGTAGATTATGAGCATCTCGTCGCCCTCTGGTTTGCCCCGTGAGCGCACCGCGCCGCTCGCCGATGATTACCGGGAGACGCCCCTCTGGTGGGACGACACCACGTTTCCCAGCCTCGTGGAGTCGCAGCTTCCCGCGAGTGCCGATGTCGTCATCATCGGCGCCGGTTTCACCGGGCTTGCTGCAGCCGCCCGGCTTGGTGCGCTGGGAAAACACGCGATCGTCGTTGACGGTGGCGCGCTGGGGAAGGGCGCGAGCGGGCGCAACGCCGGAATGGTCCATGGGGGCGTCCGGCGCAGCGTCGCCTTTCTCGAGCGCACGCACGGTGACGCCGGGCGTGCGCTGCACGCCGCGAGCGTCGACGCCTACGCGTTCGTGGCCACGACCGCCGCAGCCGCGGCGCCGGATGCCGTGTACACCCAGTCGGGGTGGCTGTACCTGGCCCATCGAAAGTCCCGGATGGAGGGCTTGCGCAAGGACGAAGCGGAGCGCCGGCAGCGACTCGGCGAGACCACGGTGATGGTGAAGGACGCAACGCTCGCAAACGAGACACTGTGCCGTGGCTTCTTCGGAGGGATGCTCACGAGCAACGGGGCGAGCATTCACCCGGCCCGGTATCTCGCGGGGCTCGCCCGACTCTCGCTGGAGGCTGGGGCTGAGCTCCACCCGCATACTCGGGTGAGCTCGATCGAGTTGCAGGGGACGGGATCGCTGGTGCATACGTCGCGCGGCGATATCGCTGCGGGCGATGTGCTGGTCGCCACCAACGGCTACACCGACGGCGCGGCGCCCTGGGCGCGGCGCCGGATCATCCCCATCGGCAGCTACATCATCGCGACCGAACCGCTCGGCGACGCCCGTGCCGCGGAGATCAGCCCGCAGCGACGGATGATGAGCGACACGCGGAACTTTCTCCACTACTGGCGCCTCTCACCCGACGGACGGCTCGTCTTTGGCGGCCGCACGAGCTTTGCGCCGGTCACTGTGCAGACGGCGCGTGACCGGCTGTACGCCGCGATGATCGGCATCTATCCACAGCTCGCCGGCGTGCGAGTGAGCCATGCGTGGACGGGCAACGTGGGGTTCACGTTCGACCAGCTGCCTCACCTCACCCGGTCGGGCGGCGTCACCTACGCAATGGGCTACTGCGGCAGTGGCATCGCGCTCGGCAGCTGGATGGGAACGCTCGCAGGCGAGTGGATCGCCAGGGGTGCCCGTCCGGCCTTCGCGGATCTCCGCTTTCCGCGGGTCCCGCTGTACCGGGGGCACCCCTGGTTCCTCCCAATCGTCGGCGTGTATTACTCGTTACTTGATCGGCTCTGAGGGGGGAGCGTCCGCAGGGCCGACGCCTACGGCAGCAGTGGCCAACTCCACGGGCTTGGCGCCTCCAACCGAGGCCATGAGCTGTCCACCCTCCAAGACGTATGACACGGTCTTCTCGTGGAAGAAGCCCGATCGCGCGGTCCCCGCGGCGAGAAGCACCAGGGGTATTCCGAGCAGGAGCGTGATGATGATTGGCAGGCTCGTACCCCAATCGGGCGACTGGCCGAACGGCAACGATACCGGCGCGACCAGCGCATAGGCGATCAAGATGAGGTACACGCCTCCGACGAATGGGAGCAGGCCCGCGAAGATGAAGCGGGTGGGGCTGGTGAGCAGGACCTTGCGGAATGCCCAGGCGCATGCGATGCCCGTGATCCCGTAGTACAGGGCAACGAGCAGCCCGATGTCGAGAATCAGATTGGCGAAGATGCTGCCGACATTGCTGACCACAACGGTCAGCACGATGACGACGATGGCGAGCCCGGACGAGATGATGGTCCCGACCCAAGGGGTCTTCCAGCTCTTGTGGATGGTTCCGAACGCCTTGGGGAAGACCCCGTCCCGCGACATCGAGTAGGTGAGCCGGCTCGACGGCAGCAAGGTGGTTTGGGTGGTGGCGACGGTGGAGGAGAGCACGGCCAGCACCATGAGGTACGCCAGCGGCGTCCCCGAGATCTGCTGTGCGAAGAAGTAGAGGATGTCGTTCTGGTTGTTCGGGTCGTTGATCGCATTCAGCGAGAGGAAGGACTGAAGCGCGCTGTCCGCCACCAGGAAGATGAACAGGAGGATGAACATGCTGTAGATGCCGGCCAGGCCCGGCGATTCATTCGCGTCCCTGGACTCCTCGTTCACATTGGCCGCGGTGTCCCAACCCCAGAAGAAAAACACCGCCAGCGCCGATCCCGTCGCGAGTCCGTTCAGATCGTGCAACTGCAGCGGGTTGAACCAGTTGGCGGATACGGCATTCGCGGCAGGATGCCCGCCGATGATCTTGCCGATCGCCCAGAGGGCAAAGGCCAGCACGATCAGGTACTCGATGAACACGAGGGCCCACTGAAAGTTCGCGGTGACTCGAATGCCGCGCGCCACCATGAAGGTCACGAGCAACAGCCAGAGCACGCCGACGACGGCGACCAGGCGGTTGTCGTTCGCTGCATCCGAGCTGATCCAGCCGAAGCTGTTGAGGAGTTGCAACGTGTAGGCGCCGGCAATGAGCGGCGCGGCCGCGCAGAAGAGGACGTTTGCGGCGAGCTGGATCCACCCCGACACCCATCCGACGTAGGGGTTCAGCGTCCGGCTCACCCACGAGTACGAGGCGCCGCAGTTCGGATCCTGCCGGTTCAGGTAGTAGTACGCGATCGCGATGCAGAGCACTGGCAGGAATCCCACCAGGATGGCCGAGGGCGATGCGAGGCCGACAGCGACGATGAGAAACGCCGCAGTCGCTGCCAGGGTGTAAGCGGGGGCGACGCTCGACGTCGCGATGACCGTCGTATCGAAGAGCGTGAGCGTGTTGGTCTTGAGCCCCGACTCGACGGGCACCCCGTGGACGATGGGCTCGGCTAGCGTCGCCATGTATTCCTCCTCACCGTGTCCTCCTGACTCGAGCCTGAGTTGTCAGGCCTCGATGTTGCTCATCACGTGTTTGATGCGGGTGTAGTCCTCGAACCCGTACATCGAGAGATCCTTGCCATACCCAGAATGCTTGTAGCCCCCGTGCGGCATCTCCGACACCAGCGGGATGTGCGTGTTGATCCACACGCAGCCGAAGTCCAGCGCGCGCGCCATGCGTAACGCGCGGCCGTGATCGTGGGTCCAGACGCTGGCGGAGAGCCCGTATTCGACGCCATTTGCCCATTCGAGGGCGTTCGCCTCGTCGTCGAAGCGCTGCACAGTGATCACCGGGCCGAAGATCTCGCGCTGAATCAGGTCGTCATCCTGGCGGAGCCCCGCGATCACCGTTGCCTCGTGGAAGTAGCCGCGGTCTCCGGTGCGATGTCCGCCCGCGACGATGTCGGCGTGGGTCGGCGTGCCGCCGACCAGTTCGCGGACACGGTCGAGTTGCTTCGCGTTGTTCAGCGGGCCGAACGCGACCTCGTCATCGTCCGGTGCGCCCGTCTTGCTCGCCGCCGCCTGCTCCGCAAGGGCGGCGACCAGCTCATCGTGAATCGACGATGCGGCGAGCACGCGGGTGGCTGCCGTGCAGTCCTGCCCCGCGTTGAAGTACCCCGCCATCGCGACCGTCTCCGCTGTTGAGGCCACGTCCGAATCCTCGAAGACGATGACCGGCGCCTTGCCCCCGAGCTCGAGGTGCACGCGCTTGAGATCGCCTGCCGCCGCGCGAGCGACCTCGATGCCGGCGCGGACGCTGCCGGTGATCGACGCCATGGCGGGAATGCGATGCGTGACCAGGGCCGCACCCGTCGTCGGATCGCCACAGACGACGTTGAAGACCCCTGCGGGCAAGTGCTCGGCCATGATCTCGGCCATGAGCAGGGTCGTGACCGGCGTCGTATCCGACGGCTTGAGCACCACCGTGTTGCCCGCGGCGATCGCCGGCGCCCACTTCCAGACCGCCATGAGCATCGGGTAGTTCCACGGCGTCACCTGCGCGCAGACTCCGACCGGCTCGCGCCGAATCGTCGACGTATGTCCAGCGAAATACTCGCCGGCGCTCAGCCCCTGGAGAATCCGTGCGCAGCCCGCGTAGAACCGCACCGGGTCGATGAGCTGGGGAATCTCCTCGCTGCGCGTGAGCCCTATGGGTTTGCCGGTGTTCTCGCATTCGAGCGCGACAAATTCCTCGGCGCGCCGCTCGAACGCATCAGCGATGCGCAGCAGGGCGAGGCTCCGTTCCCGCGGGGTCGTGTCCCGCCAGCCACCGAAGGCACGCTGGGCCGCACGCAGCGCAGCGTCGACGTCCGCCGCGCTCGATACAGGCGCTCGGGCAAATTCCTCACCGGTCGCGGGATTGATCAGCGCTGTGAAGACGTCGGAGGCCGCATCGTGATATTCGCCATCAACGAAGTTGCGCAGGGTGCGCACAGCCACCGTGCTCATGCCTTGAGGTCTCGCGCCAGCTCACGGAAGTTGGCCACATACCGTTTGACGTCGTCGGACGTGTGTTGCACTGACAAGGTCCAGTTCTCCTCGGCACCCGGCGCCATCAGGACTCCCCGATTGCTTTGATACAGCCACGAGATGTAGGCGAGCGACTTGTCCATCGCCGCGTAGTCACGGTAGTTGCGCACCGGCTCGTTGCGGTAGGTCACGCACCCGCGTGCGCCCATCGACACCACGTGGAACGGCAGCTGATACTCCGACATCACATCGCGCAACCCACCACTCAGCTCCTCGGTGAGCGCGTCGAGATGCGAATAGGCCTGGCCGGTGAGCACTTCGAGCAGAGTCGCCCGGGATGCTGCCGTGGTGAGGGGATTGCCGTTGAAGGTGCCGAGCTGTGCGACCTTGCCATCGGTGATGGTGGCCATGATGTCGGCTCGACCACCGACAGCTCCGCAGGGCAATCCGCCACCGATCGCCTTGGCGAGGCAGACGATGTCGGGGACCACCCCGAAGCGCTCGGTGGCGCCACCCGGGGCGATGGTCACACCGGTCTTCACCTCGTCGAAGATGGCCACCGCGCCATGCCGATGCGCTGTCTCGACCATGCCGGCCAGGTAGCCGTCATCCGGCAGCACGAACCCGATGTTCATCATCGCCGGTTCGACGATCACGGCCGCGACCTCGCCGGGGTGCGCCGCGAATGCGCGCTCCAGCGACGCAAGGTCGTTGAACCCGACGACCGTCGTCAGCGCAACGGTCGAGGCGGGGATCCCGCCAGTCATCGGCACCGAGTTCGGGAAGTCGGAGTCGCCCATCGCATCGACCGGCGGTTCGACCGAAACGAGCAGCGCGTCGTGGTGGCCGTGGTAGGACGCCTCGATCTTGATGATCCGCTCGCGATTGGTGAATCCACGCGCCAGGCGGATCGCATCGAGCGTCGACTCGGTACCGCTGTTGGTGAAGCGCCATTGCGGCTGGTGAAACCGGCGTGCCAGCTCCCGAGCAACGACGATGTTCTCGGCCACCGGCTGCGCGAAATGCGATCCCCGATGCATCTGCGCCTCGACGGCCGCGACGATCGCCGGGTGAGCATGCCCGACGACCATCACACCGAATCCGTTGTGGAAGTCGACGTACTCGTTGCCATCCACGTCCCAGACGTGGCTGCCCTTGCCGCGATCGATGAAAACGGGCTGCGGCGGCGTGTCCTGGAACGAGCTGGGGACGCCGCGCGGGATGTACTCGGTTGCCTCCTGCCACAGCTCGCGAGAGCGCGTCCGCCGGGACCGGAACTCGGATTCCTCGCGCGCGGTCAGGCTTGCGACCCTATCCAGGTCAACGTCACCCAAGGTCAAGCCCATCGAGCAGAGCCCTCCAGCAACACGCGCGGATGCGAGAAATTCTACTGAACGCCTGTAGAATCAGGGGAACGTTAGACGCAAACCCTGGGGACCGTCAAGCGAACGTCAGCGCCAGTCCACATGGGTGACCTGGCCGTCGAGGATATCGATGCTCCGAGTGGCACAGGGACCGGAGCCCCAGAGGGTCCAGGCCCCGGCGTCAAGCGAGGGAAAGAGCGCGACCGGCAGCGACTCGCCTGACAACGGGCGTTCGTGCACCCCTGTGTGCGTTCGGGCCGTGGGGCGACCCTCAGGGCTGACCTCGATCTCGGTGTGGAGGAGCGCTGCCGGCACGATCACCAGCAGCGCCCCGGCCCCTCCACCGATGTCGAGGACCGCCGGCCCGGTCGGAGCGGGACCGGACCGGCGGACTCGATGTGGCTCAACTCGGGGTGTCGAATCCGTTGAGCGGCGTGCCCAGGTACGGGAAGTGGTCGATGTACCGGCCGTTGCCGGGGACCGAACCGCCGCTGAACTGAGCGGCCGAGAAGTCGCTGACCGCGCCCGCCGCGCCGTCAGGCGTGAAGGTCGGATCGACCAGCGGGATGGTCGCGCCGGCGATGGCGCGGATCTCGATGGTGGCCACATCGTCGAACACCCGGCGGCCGTTCGGGAAGCCCGCGAGGTCGCCTCCCAGGATGCCGTTCAGGCTCGGCGACGATGACGGGGGAATCGCCATGTTGAGGCGCAACAGGTCGGCCGGCGTCGCGCCGGTCGAGTTCTGGAAGCCCTTGATGACGCCCGACGGAATACCCACCAGGAGGATCGCCTCCAGGTCGACGCGCGTCTTCGTGTAGGCGGCCAGGTGCGGGAAGACGCCCGGGTAGAGGACAGGGAGGAGGCCCGCGAGCTCGGGATGGGCGTAGTTGGCTGCGAACTGCGCATCGTTCTTGGGCTCGGTCGAGTTCCAGAAGTCCTTCCTGCCGATCGGAATGATCACTTCGTTGATGAGCGGCATGCCGAGCCGTGACACCTGGACCCACGGTCCGACATCGGTGGTACGACCCCCGCCGTCGAGCACCGTCGACTTGCGCCGGCTGGCCGTTGTGTACACGCCGATGACCGAATCCGCGCTGGTCGGGTCGGTCGGCATCTCGCCGTTCCTGGTGAGATGCGTCTTGGGAACCTGGATGGCGATGGTGTGCACATTGAGATGCTTCGAGGAATCGACTCCACCGACCGCGGGCAGTGGAATGAGATGAGCGTTCTGGAAAGGACGCAGCACGCCGAGGTCGAAGATCGATCCCAGGTCGACGTAGAAGCCCTCACGGCGCTGGCCCGCGAAGACCCAACCGCCGTCAAGGGGATGCACGGCGGCGCGTGCAAGCGCGCCGTAATTCGGTGTCGAGCGAACACCAACGTTCACCGGAGGGCACGCAAGCTTGCCGGCGAGCACTTCGCTGTGGCCACCCTTGATGCGCGTCACCGAGTAGAACTGGCGCACGTTCCAGCTCGAGCTGGTCAGGCTCGTGATCGGGCCTGTGTTGTACAGGAAGGTGTTCGGATCGGTGAACTCGGTCGTGAACTTGAACTGGTAGGTGATCGCGTCGGTGATGCTCCCGCCGTTCGTGACGGTGATCTCATAGAGGACATCGTCACCGAAGCTGTAGAAGTTCGGGCCGCCGTCCGGTCCCTCGAGCGGGATGTAGTTGGCGATCAGGGTCACCGTCTCCGGGTGATCTGGACTGGTGAACGCGTAAAGGTCAGTGCTGTCTGCAACCGGGTCCTTCGAGATCCCCGGCGCTTCACGATGCGAAGACATGTTTACCCCTCGTGAGGTTGTGGTTGCTGTTGCGGTCGGCGGGTCAGCGCGCTGCGCGCTGAAGACGCCGGATGAGCTGCGGGTCCTTGGTGACGACCTCGCGATGACCGACCATCACCGAGATCTCGCCGGTCGCCGCGTCGCGGACGTATGCGGTCATCGGCTCGCCTGACATCGGACCGTCACTCGCATCCGCAACGTTCTGCGCCGCCTCCACGAGCGCGCCAGGCCCGGCGATCAACCCCATCGCCGCCACTCCGCCCGCTGCCCCCACAGTTGTGGACAGAAACGTCCGCCGTGTCACCTTGGCCATGTGTACACCTCGCTGGGGCGGTCGTTGGCGATCCGATTGGCCGTCTTGTCTCCGCCCTGTCACCGCTTGGTACGGACGGGTCAGGGCGCCGGATCAGTGCCGCACGACGCCGGGCCGGCACTGCCGGCCGAAGGATTCGAACGTCAGGTCCAGGCGGGGACGAGCACCTCGACACTGTCGGCGTTGACGCGTGTCTGGATCGCCGGAAGCGGGTTCAATCGATAGTCACCGGGATTCGCCGTGCCGGTGAGGTTGAAGCTCATGGGGTGGCACGGGCAGACGAGCTTGCTCTGCGCTCGCCTGCGGGATCAGCGTGCATCCCTGGTGCGTGCAGACGGCGCTCAGAGGCGCGGATCTCACCGTCGAGCGTGAAGACCACGCCCTGGATGCCGCCGGCCGAGAACTGCTTGATCTTTCCCGGGGTCACGTCGGCCAGCTTCGCGACCGCCACCCACGCGCTGTGGTAGGGCTGGATGGTGCCGGTGCCACTGGCCGGCTCGGTCAGCACCTCGTGGAGGCGCTCGACACCGACACCCGCTGCCACCGACGCCGCAACCGTGGCCAGGCCGCCGACCAGGAATCGGCGGCGGCGGATCCCCGCCTCGGTCCAACCGGGCTCATGGTCGGCCGCCTCGCGAAGCTGCCGTGCGAGCGTGTCGACGAATGCCGGCGACGGAGTCGACCCGCCGGGATTGGCCGCCCGGAGACGCGCGGCCACCTGCATGGCCGCGGAGTCGTCATCCGCGGGCGAGCGTGGCGGCCTGCGGTTGGCGATGAGCGCCTGCACGAAGCGGGTGAGGCGGCGATCAGCTTTGGACATCAGGAGCTCCCGTGGCGGCAGCGCGACGGAGCGCACGCAGCTGCAGCACCTTGGCATTGGCGACGCTCACGCCCATGGCCGCCGCGGTCTCCCGGATCGAATATCCGCGGAGAAACCGGAACTCGAGGACGCTGCGGTAGTTGGCAGGCAGGCTGTCGAGAATCGGGCTGACGTCGACGTCGTCCTGTTGCTCAGCGGGCTTGGCCGAGTCCCGTTGGTCGTCGAACTCCATCAGGACCGTGCCGTGCCGCTGGCGCCAGACATCGGCCAGGACGCTCCGGGCTGTGGTGCGAAGGTACGCCTGGATCTCGCCCGGCGACACGTCAGAGCGCAGGCGCGGGAGCGCGCGGAGGAAGGTGGTTGAGGTGACGTCCTCGGCATCGGGGGTATTGCCGGTCCTCGAGTAGACGAACCGATAGAGAGGAGCGACATGCTCCTGGTAGACGGACTCCCAGTCGTTCGCGCGTTCTGGGGCGCCGACCACGCGAAGCGGAGGCGACGGTTCGGGCACAGCCACGTTCGATGATGGTCTACGCGCGGGAGTTACGCAATCGCCGTTTGGGGGCATGATTGCGGCAGAGGGTTTTTGGCCATGAGTTCCGACACATCCCACGACCGACTCATCGGAACCGTTTCGTTGATCCTGGATCGGATGGTGCACGTCCGCCTGACGGCAGTCGGTCTCAGCCGTCCCGAGGTGATCGATCGAACCCCTGCGAATCCCGTCGAGTTCTGGGAACAGAGCCGGGTGCGCGACCCTCGATCGATCCGGGTCAACCGCGAGTGGGAATCGCTTGGCGGCCCGCGGTGGCGTGAACTCGAGCTCGAGGGCGACAGCGAGGGACCGGGCGGTCACTGGGGAAGCCGGCGCCTGGTGGCGACGGCGCACGTCCGGCGCGAGCCCGGACCGGCTCCGTTCGTGCTCCTGCTGCATGGCTACGCGGTGCCCCAGACCACTTACGACCGGTGGCTCGCAAAGCAGATGCGCCTCCGCGGGGCTCACACCGCCCAACTCGATCTGCCCTACCACCTGAGGCGGACGCTCCCCGGTCAGCGCAGCGGCGACGGCTACTTCAGCCTCGACCCCGCGCATATTCGAGCCACCGTCCGGCAGTCGGTCGAGGATGCCGCGGCGGTGATCGCCTGGGCGCGCGCTGAGGTCAGCCCGCACGTCAGCGTGGTCGGCGTCAGCCTTGGCGGATTGATCGCGACGCTGCTGGCGACGCAGCTCGAGCTTGACCGCGTGATCGCGGTGGCGCCGTTCTGCGACCCGGCGACCACGCTCTCGCAACGGCCGCCGACCCCGTCGCTCCGCCACCTCGGGATGATCGGGGAGTTCAGCGGGTCGTGGGGTCCCGATCGCGCCAGCGCCGGTCGTTTTCTCGATTCGACGCTCGCGCCGCTGCGAGCTCGCAACCTGGCGCCGAGGACCCCCGCGGACCGCGTCACCCTGGTTCGCGCGATGCAGGATCTGGTCGTCGGGCCGGATCCGGTGACGGAGCTCGCAAGCAGGTGGCAGACAGAGCTCTGGACCTACCCGCATGGGCACATGACCGTCATGAGTGCCGGCGGCATCGCGCGGCGGATCGCGGATCGCGCCACCACCATGCACGACGAACCGGGCCTCCCCGTCGCCGTATGACGATGACGCGGCCGGTGCTGCGCCGCGAGGGGATCACCCCAAGCGGGCGCCCGTACGTCATCCGGCCTTCAGAGGATGGCGACGCTCCCGGGCTCGCGGCGCTGATCGATGCCGTGGCCGCCGAGGGCGAGCTCATCGCGGCGGTGCCCGGCGAACCCGACACGATCGAGCAGAGCGTGCGGCTCGTCTCGATGGTGCTCGACGGTGGGTTGACGCTCACCCTCGAGGTCGACGGTGTTCCCGCGGGCCACGTGATGGTGCAGCGCCGCGCCGGCGGCCACTACGCGCACGTCGGCGAAATAGCCATCCTTGTCAGCAACAGCCAGCGTGGTGCCGGGCTCGGGCGCGCTCTGATGGAGATGGCGATTGCCTGGGGGCGCGCGGTCGGGCTCGCCAAGCTCAGCCTGCGAGTCTTTCCCGACAACCAGCCGGCCATCAGCCTCTACCGGTCGCTCGGGTTCGAGGACGAGGGTCTCGTACGAGGCGAGGTGCGCATGCCCAGTGGTGACCGGGACATGCTCCTCATGGGTCTCGCTCTCGCAGGTCTGGGATGATGCATACCCCTGCTATCCTGCGAAACGAATGAGCGACTCGCGCCCGATCGGCGTGTTCAACTCCGGCGTCGGCGGCCTGACGGTGCTCCGCGAGATTCGTCGCCAGATGCCGGCGGAACGGCTCATCTATGTTGCCGACCTCGAGCACTTTCCATACGGGCCGCGCTCGCAGGCACAGGTGCGCGGCCTCGCTCTCGACATCATCGGCATGCTGGCGGGAATGGACACCAAGCTTGTCGTGATCGCCTGCAACACGGCAACCGCTGCCGCCCTTCATGCCGCGCGCGAGCGCTTCGACATCCCCGTGGTCGGCGTGATCGCTCCGGGAGCCCAGGCGGCTGCGGCGGCAACGCGCAACGGCCGGGTGGCAGTGCTCAGCACCGAGGGGACACGCGCCAGCGGCGAGTACGTCCACGCGATCAGGGAGGCGAACCCCGGGATCGTCGTGCTGAGTGAGGTCGCGGCCGACCTTGTCGCCATCGTCGAGAACGGCGATGCCGACACCCCCACCGCGGACGCCGCACTCGCGCCTGTGCTCGAGCGCATCTTCGACTGGCACGCCGATACCCTGGTCCTGGGGTGCACCCACTACCCCTTGCTTCGCCCCGCGTTGCGACGCGGGATCGGAGCGCGGCGGCTGCGTGTGGTCGACAGCGCGGACACGACCGCAGCGCGGGTCCGCCGGATCGTCGCGGTCAACCGTATCGGGGCTGATGAGCAGGCTGCTCCCGGTACCAGGACGTTGACGACGCTGACGGAGGTGCTGGTCACCGCAGCCCCCGCACGTTTCCGAGCCAGCGCGACGCGCCTCTTCGCCGAGCCACTCCCGGATCCCCGTCTGGCCCGGCCTGTGCCACAGACGATTCGCGTGGTGGCGGGGTCGTGAGCATCGTGGCCGAGGAGCTCCTGGAGCCGATCTCCGCCGAACTGGTCGAGTTCGAGCGGCGCCTCGACGCCGAGATCGCCGCCGACCTCGGCCCGATGGCCGGCGCGATGTCTCACATCGTGAAGGCCGGAGGAAAGCGCCTCCGGCCGGCGCTGGTCATCCTGTCCGCGCGCCTCGGCAACGCCAACTCAAACGACGTTTACAACCTCGCGATGGGCATCGAGTTCATTCACACGGCAACGCTCGTGCATGACGACCTGATCGACAAGGCGCCCACCCGGCGCGGGATCACGACGGTTCACGAGGCGCTCGGACCCGACCACGCGGTGATCATCGGCGACTACTACTTCGCGAAAGGCGCGTACCTGCTGGCCGAGATCGGCATGCCCGCGGTCGAACTCGGCGATCAGCCGCGCGGTCATGACCATCTGCATGGGGGAGTTGCTGCAGATGACCAGCCGCAACGCCTACGACCAGTCGATCGCCGACTATCACCGCAAGATCGGGCGCAAGACGGCGGTGCTCGTGAGCACCAGCTGTTACGGGGGCGGCCTGATCGCAGGATTGGACGCCGCATCAGTGGAGAGCCTGCGCCGATACGGGCACAGCCTGGGGATGGCCTTTCAGATCGCCGACGACGTCCTGGATTACATCGCCACCAGCGCCGAGGTGGGCAAACCGGTCGGCGCGGACCTTCGCCAGGGGACGGTGACCCTCCCGCTGATGCTGGCGCTCAATGACGACCGGGTGAACGAGCGCTTGCGACGCATTCTGGCCAAGAATGACCTCAACGAGGAGGACTTCGACGCCGTGGTCAGCCTGGTTCGCGGATCCGATGCGATCGCGGAGGCGGAACGCAGCGCTCAGGAATTCGCTCGGGAAGCGGCGGTCGAGTTGGGCGCGTTTCCGGAGTCGACAGCTCGCGACACCCTCGAGCGGGTATGCGATTACGTCGTCGAACGCCGGATCTGAGCCGCGCGGTTCGCACGCGGCGTCGACGGGTCAGAACGCACCGAGCCGGCGCACCTCGACGCCGAACGCGCG
This sequence comes from Candidatus Dormiibacterota bacterium, assembly GCA_963756075.1. Taxonomy (GTDB): domain Bacteria; phylum Chloroflexota; class Dormibacteria; order Aeolococcales; family Aeolococcaceae; genus Palsa-851. The sequence goes on from CAVWMH010000011.1 coordinate 55,002, forward strand.
AGCCCATGCCGCCAGAACAGCCGCGGCCACAATGTAGCCGAGAACTCTCGGCAACCGTGGCAGGCACGGATGTCGAGATCGGTGTGTCGCCGGACTGTGCGGTGATCAGCGTGGCGACCGTACGCGCGACATCGACCGCGGCAAAAAGACAGACGACGATCAACGCACAACGAACGACTCGATACTCGCGGCGCAGCCCCGCACGAAGCTGCCTGAGGGTCTGGTGCTCGACCGCGGTGCGCCCGAGGGGCGGTTCCGTGGCGCCGTGGCGAAGGCGCAGAACCGCCGCGCCGAAGCACAGCGCCGCGACCCACCCAGGCCAGACTGTGCGTGCAGTTGACCCTGTCGCAATCAGTGTCTGCAAAGGATTGAGCGCCATGTGCGCGGCGAGCTGGCTCGCGAGCGACTGGTGCAGGCGCACGAGGAGTGTGCCGGCGACGCCGCATCCGGCCGCAGCAACCGCCACCGCGACACAACGCAGCGCGATCGGACCGCGGTCGAGGAAGACGAGCTCGGTGAGATGTGCGTCGCGCTGGGGCTGCACCGTGGCATTGTAAGTTCGGTCCATGCCGCGAACCAGAAAAACGGCGCGACGCGGGATTCGCGTCGCCACGTACAACATCCTGCTGGGTGGTGAGCGTCGCCTCCACCTGGTTCGCAACGTGCTTCGCCGTCTGGACGCAGACATCGTCGCGCTCCAGGAGGTCCGCGAGGTGGATCGCATCCGAGCTCTTGCGGGTGATCTCGACATGGCGATGCTCCTCGGAGAGCCGAGCGACCCCGACTCGCCGATGCACACTGCGATCCTGACGCGGCTGCCGGTGCGCGGCTGGCGCAACCGCCGTCATCACGGCAGGATGCTGCGGTCTCATCTGCACTGCGACATCGAGACGGGTGGGCATGAGCTTCCGGTGCTCGGCGTGCACTGCCTGCATCTGGCGGCGCGCTTTGGCGATCGCAACAAGGGGGAGGCACGGCGCATCCGAGAGATCGGCGCCGTGCTCACCGATATCGCCGACGAGCCGGCACTGCCGCACATCCTGATCGGCGATTTCAACGCGCTGTCGCCTGGGGATGACATCCTCGCGACCTCGTTCTTCCGGCGCATGAACAATCTCCGCCGGGCCGGGCTGCTCGTATCGGGACCCAATGGCATCCTGGTGCCACTCGATCCCGATGCCAAGGGCGAAAGCAATGGCCTGGCCGACCGGTGGCGGCGCGCCGGGGTCGACCCACGACTCCTCGGTGGCATTCCCGCGCTGCCCCGCGTCGTTTCGCCGCTGACGGCGGGACTGCCAGTGTCGCGTTCCATGGACAGGCTGCTCGGCCGGATGATCGAGCGATGGACGGTTGAGCGTCTCCTCAAGGAGGGCTATGTCGACTGTTACCGCCACGTCCATCCGCGCGCCCGCGGGCTAACGTGCGCGACCTGGCAGCCGTCGGCGCGCGTCGACTACATCTTTGCGACCGACGATCTCGCCCCGCGTGTACTTGCTTCAGATGTCGTCGGGGGCAGGACGTGGCCGGATCCGGACGCCGCTGTGGCGTCGGATCACTACCCGGTGGTGGCCGAGTTCAGCGTCTGAGCGCCAGGCTACACACCAGCGGCGGTGGTCGTCTGCAGCAGCGTGTAGATCAACAGCAGGACGATTGCGGCGATCGCGAAACCCGCGACCCCGCAGGCGATGCCGATGATCGACATTGCCCTGCCCGCCCCGGGGTCGGCATTCGCACGCCGGACCCCGACAATGCCGAGGGCGATCGCAAGGGCGCCAAAGACCAGGCTCAGGTAATCCACGAACGGTATCCACGAGAGAGCGAGCGCCACGATGCCGCAGATTCCCGCCGCGATACCGGCACTGTTGCCGGGGCGGCCATCGATCCCTTCGCTCACTCCCGAGAATCAGGCGTTGGGAAGCGCGACGAGCCGGTCCGACCAAGACCCGACGGTATCGTCACCCCCGCACTGGGGCGGATACCGTCGGGATGGTCGTGCTGTGCCGATCCGATAGGGGTTAGGCGCTGGGCGGAGGAGGAGGTGGCGGACTGCCGTAGCCACCGGGGGGATTTCCGTATCCACCTGTCGATCCGGTCGCCACAAGCGGTGCGTCACCGGGCCAGCGGCTGATGATGACGAGGTACCAGACGATTCCGTAGACGATGACGTCGATGATCAGTCCGAAGATCGCACCGCCATATCCGACCCCGAGAACGCTGAGCCCGCTATAGAAGATGATGTTGCCGATCAGGGTGACAATCGCGCCGAGGAGCCCGAGCGCGAGGCCATAGATGACCAGACGCTTCCCGTCACGGTTGAGCTGGTACATCTGATACGCGCCCAGAGTACCGACGCACACGCCGATCAGCCCGATGAGTGCGCCCAACAGCCAGAGGATCGGGAATCCGCAGCCGCCGATCGAGACGCCTGCAATGGTGCACACGCCAAAGGTGGTGAACAGCGCGAGCAGGCCGAAGATGATGCCGATGGCGCCGAGGATGAGCAGCACCAATCCCAGCGTCTTGGCGGGGACATTCACTTTGACGGGCGGGTTTGCCGCGAAAGGCGGGTCGGTCAGGATGTTGGCCATGTGTTCGGGTGGTTCCTCCCAGGCTTGAGCGAGCAACTGTGGCATCGACGTGGACCCGGGGGCGCCACGTCCCCCGAGCGCGGATCGCTGGATTATGGGGTAATCAGACCCTCATGGGAAAGGGTGTCGCGAACAATTCGGCGACGATCTGGATGCAGGCGTCGCAACACTGCCGCGGTGCAGAGGCCCCCCGCCGCAATCAGCGCCAAAAAGATGCCGATGCTCAGTGAGCGTCCGGTGGCTCTGGCGAGAATCAGCTGAACGAGGACACTTCCCATCGCGACTGCCGCCGCGGTTGCGTGCGCTGTGCTCTCGGGAATGTACGGGGTGACCACGTCATCGACAAATCCCCGCCCAATGAGCAGCAGGAGGATGGCAGCGGCAATCGCCACGAAGAACAGATCCCCCAGCAATGACGCGCGAAACGCGTTGACCGTCACGCGCGAAGTGCCCGAAGCGTAGGCGTACCAGGGGAGGAAAGCTACGAGACCGCCGATGGCAGCCGATACGGCACCGATCGCCTCGGCCTTGTTGACGCGGCTGAGCATCGCAGTGACCTCGAGGATGAACCGGGATGAATCGCCGGAGCGCAGGCGCGCGATCCGGTATTAGTGTGGTTGGTTCGAGTGGATGGTATGCAGCACTGGGCGTGCTGTCAACGCCGCCGGCGTGTCCGAGCGCTGGACTCGGCTCCTTTTGGCTGCGCGCCCGGGGGTGCGACACCGATGTCCGCGGCGAATGCGGGCGGCTTCCCGGCAACCAGGAGGTCGCCCAGTGATCGCCAGTTGAAGCGCTCCCTGCCGCGACGAACCAGCTCCACAAAACAGGCGGCGGTCGCCTCCGCATCCGCGAGGGCATGGTGCGGCCGCCGATGCACGACGCCCAATTCGCGGCAGAGCCGCTCAAGCCCGATCGTGTCCTTCAAGTCGAAGAGCTTGGCCGCCAGTCTGGTGGTGTCGACGTTGTCGGCGTCGAGGCTCGAGCCGATGGCACGACCGATCAGCCGGGTGTCAAAAGCATCGGCGCTGTGCTCCACGAGCACCGCGCCTTGCGCAAAGCGCCGAAACCGTTCGACCACCACCGATACCGGTGGCGCGCCGTTGAGTGTGGCGGCGTCGATGCCGTGGATACGGCGAGCGTACGGATTGATCCGATCGTTGCTGTGCACGAGCGTCTCGAAGCTCATCAGATGGTCGTGCATGGTGAAAGCAACTGCTCCCAGCTCAACGAGGTGATGCGGCGACTGCCCCGTGGTCTCGCAATCGAGAGCTACGAAGTGGAGAGCTTCGATCGGCGTGTCCGGCGCGGGCCGATCGGCGCTCCAGGAATCGATGGCATCGTCGAGCGTGGCGAAGGGCTCGGCGCCCGCCGGACCGAGCCTGGGTAGAAATTTGTCGCCCGTGGGGACCCTCCCTCGGCGGCGACCGTATCGCCGGCGAGCTTCCATACACGCACATCGTAGAACTCCTGCACCGGGGAACCGGCATGGGGCGACCTCCAACCTATACTCGCTCGTGATGCGACTGGTAGCCGCCGGGCTGAGCTTTCGCACCGCTCCACTGGCTGTGCGGGAGGCTGCGGCCATCCCGGCGGCGCGCGCCGCAACGACCCTGCGGTACCTCGTAGGACACGCAGGCCTGCACGGCGCGGCATTGCTTTCGACGTGCAATCGCACCGACTTTTACGTCGTGTGCCCGGATCACCTGAGCGCGGAGGTGACGCCGCAACTCGCCCGATACCTCGACCCCGGCGGCGCTTGCCAGATCGAGCGCCATATGGTCACGCTCGAGGATCGCGATGCCGCGATGCACATGTTCCGGGTGGCGAGCGGCCTCGAGAGCATGGTGATCGGAGAAGCGCAGGTCCTGGGACAGTTCAAGGCGGCGCACCGCGTCGCGAGCGAAGCGGGAACCGTTGATGCGCGCCTCGATTACGTGATGCGGCGAGCCATCTCGACCGCCAAGCGCGTGCGCACCGACACGTCGCTCGGCCGAGGCGCGGCGTCGCTCAGCGAGATTGCGGTTGAGTGCGCGCGCGCGTCGTGCGGGAACCTCGAAGGCAAGGGCGTCCTCCTCGTCGGCGCCGGCAAGATGAGCCGGCTGGCCGCCGTCCGTCTGCGCGACCAGGGGGCGCGGCTCATGACCACGTCGCGTGGCGAATCGAGCCGCCGGCTTGCGCGAACGGTGGGCGCCGAACCGATCTCACTGGCCGGACTCGCAGCGGTGGCCGAGCTGGTCGATGTGATCATCGCGTCCACCGACAGCGCGACGACCGTGCTCGACGCCCCGGCAGTCGACGCGCTCCAGCGCCGTCGCGACCGGAGACCGCTCTGCATCGTCGACATGGCCGTCCCCCGCGACATCGACGCTGCTGCTGCGGCGATTTCCGGCGTCACCCTCATCGACATCGATGAGCTCGGGCGGCGGGCGGAAGCCAGGCTCGATCAGCGCCGGGAAACCGTTCCCGCCGCCGAGGAGATCATCGACATGGAGCTGGAGAAGACCGTCACCGTCATCGGCCGGCGCGACACGGCGGGTCCGACCATCACCGCCCTGGTCGAGTGGGCTGAGACGCTTCGAGCTCAGGAGGTTGCGCGGACCTTCGGCGTCGGGCGTCAGATCGACGAGGCGACACGGGAGCGCATCGACACGCTGACGCGCAGCATGGTGCGCAAGCTGCTCCACGGTCCGGTCACCCGGCTCCGCGAAGCGGGGGATCCCGCCACCGCGCTGGCGATCCGCGAGGCGTTCCGGCTCGACCGTTGATGCGGGCCGCGGATACGTCGACCCTGCGCCTGGCCACGCGTGGCAGCGCACTCGCGCTCAGACAATCGGCGCTCGCGGCCCATGCACTGCAGGCAGCGGGCAGCGGCGACCTCGAGACCCTCGTCGTCCGGACCGAGGGTGATCGTACCAATGCACCGATCGATCAGCTCGAGGGGCAGGGATGGTTCACCGCCGACCTCGAGCGCAGCCTGCTCGAGGGCCGCGCCGACGTGGCGGTGCACAGCGCCAAGGATCTCCCGTCAGGCCTAGCACCGGGCTTGAGCATCGCCGCCTACCTCGCTCGAGCGGATGCGCGAGATGGGGTGGTCACGGCAAGCGGCCGCCCGCTCGCCGAGTTGCCCGCGGGAGCGACGGTGGGAACGAGCAGTGCGCGACGAGCCGGGTTCCTCGCCGCCATGTATCCCGGTGTGCGGGCCGTGCCGATGCGCGGCAACGTCGACACGCGCATGCGCAAGCTGGATGCCGGTGAGGTCGACGGGCTGCTGCTCGCCTGTGCGGGGCTCGATCGACTCTCGCTGGGCCACAGGTTCACGCAGCGGCTCGACGCCCTGGAGTTCGTTCCCTCGCCGGCGCAGGGCGCGATCGCGCTCGAGACGGTCACCGATTCGGCGGCGTCACGCGCATGTGCGCCGGCAGGCGACGCCGCGACACGCATCGCGGTGACCGCCGAGCGCGCCGTGCTCATCGGCCTCGGAGGTGGTTGCCTCTTGCCGCTGGGCGCGTGGGCCCGGATCGAGGACGGCCGCCTGGTGCTCGTCGCGGCGCTGGTCGTCGAAGGAGCCGTCCGCCGAGCCGAGGCATCGGGAGCCATCGACGAGCCGGAAGCGCTCGGCGATCTGGTCGCGGCGCGCCTGCGGTGACGGAACTCCTGCGGCCACTCGCGGGCCGGCGCATCCTCGTGACCCGAACGCGCGAGCAGGCGGAGGGCCTGGTCGACAGCCTCCACGCAGCCGGGGCATCGGTGGCGGTGGTTCCGCTGATCGCGACCGTGCCGATCGCCGATCCCGATGCGATCGTCCGGGTCGCTGCTGAGGTCGGCGCAGCGCCCGCCCCCCGGTGGGTGGCCTTCACCAGCGCGACCGCGGTGCGCCTCGTGCTCGGGGCGGCGGGGGTCGCCGCCCTGACGGGCATGTCCATCGCTGCCGTCGGGCCGGGTACGGCCGCGGCAGTCGCGGCACTGGGTGTGCCGGCGGACCTCGTGGCGATCGACCAGGATGCGGCCGGCCTTGCTGCCGCGATGCTGGATCGCGGGCTCGCCGGCGCCAGCGTGTGGTTTCCGGTCGCGGAGGGAGCGCGCGGCGGATTCGCCGAATCGCTTCGCGAAGCGGGGGTCCACGTGACCGTCCAGCAGATCTATCGAAGCGTCATGCCTGGGTCGGCCCCAGAGCGCCTTCGCGCCGCCATCGCCGGCGGTATCGACGCGATCACGCTGACCAGCGGGAGCACGGCGCGAAATCTCGTTGCGGCGGCAGGGGCCGAGGGACTGCCGGCGGGCGTGGTGATCGTCTGCATCGGAGAGCAGACCGCCGATGTCGCACGAAGCGCCGGCCTCACCGTCAACGCAATCGCTCTCACGCCCTCCATCGAGAGCCTGGTCGCCACGCTGACCGAGTGCCTCACCCCCCAGCCGCTACGCTGAACGGCGACATGGGCTACCCGCAGGAGCGACCCCGCCGTCTGCGCCGGACACCGGCGCTGCGCCGTCTGGCACGCGAATCGCGACTGTCGCCGGGACAGCTGATCCACCCCGCCTTCATCCGCGAGGGACTGCAATCGCCGCAACCGATCAGCTCGATGCCCGGACAGAGTCACGAGAGCATCGACTCCCTGTGCGCCACCGTTGAGGAGACGATCGGCCTCGGAGTTGGGGGCGTGCTCCTCTTCGGGCTCCCCGCCCGCAAGGACGCACAGGGATCAGGAGCGTTCGCGGACGCCGGTGTCGTCCAGGAGTCGATTCGCGCGCTGCGCGCGCGCTTCGGGGACGCGTGCGTCGTGATCGCCGACTGCTGCCTCTGCGAGTACACCGACCACGGGCACTGCGGCTTCCTGCTCGAGAACGGCGACGTCGACAACGACGCAACCCTGGAGCTCTACGCACGAACCGCGGTGAGTCAGGCGGCGGCAGGCGCCGACATCATCGCGCCGAGCGGGATGATGGACGGCCAGGTCGCAGCGATCCGCGAGGCGCTGGACATGTCCGGGTTCACCGACACGGCGATTCTCGCGTACAGCGCGAAGTTCGCGACTGTGCTCTACGGACCCTTCCGAGATGCTGCCGAGTGCGCGCCGAGGACGGGCGACCGGCGCTCGTATCAGATGGACCCCGCGAATCAACGCGAGGCCGTGCGTGAGGCGATCCTCGACGTCGAGGAGGGGGCCGACATGGTGATGGTGAAGCCCGCCCTCACCTATCTCGACGTCGTCGCCCGGGTTCGCGATGCGACCGATCTGCCCCTTGCCGCGTACTGCACCAGCGGGGAGTTCGCGATGCTTCATCACGCGGCCGCCGCCGGCGCGTTCGACGAAAGCGCCGCGGTGCTCGAAGCACTCGGGGGGATCCGCCGGGCGGGTGCCGACATGATCATCACGTACCACGCGCGTGCCGCCGCGAGCTGGCTCGCGGAGACCAAGGAGTGAATAGATGAGTGACCCGTTTGGCGGCCGTCGCCGCCTTCCTTTGGTGCTCGGATCAGGTGCGGTCGTTGTGGTGGCCATCGTGGCCATCGCCATCGGCGTGAACAGCGCGAGTGCGCCACTCCCGGCGCTGCCGACCCCCACTCCCGCGCCGGCCACGCCGACGCCAAGTCCGTCGCCGACGGCAGGGCCCACGATCCCATTCGCGAATTGCGCGACCGCCACGTTCGGACCGGCACTCAAACCGATCAATCCACCCGCGAGCGTGCACACCTACAGCGCGGCACCTGCCACGACCATCGACACCACCAAGCTCTACCAGGCGACGATCGCGACCGCCAAGGGAAACATCGTGCTCTGCCTGCAGCCTGATCTGGCGCCGAACACGGTCAACACATTCGTGACCCTGGCACGAAATCACTTTTACGACGGCATCCCGTTCCACCGCGTCGTCGCGAGTTTCGTGATCCAGGGTGGTGATCCGCAGTGCATCGGGCACGTGCCGGCGCTTCCGGCCACACCGTCCGGGACGTGCGGCGGCGGCGGTCCGGGGTTTCAGTTCAACGACGAGACGGTGCACCAGAAGTACGTCGAGGGCGCGGTGGCCATGGCCAACAGCGGCGCCAACACCAACGGATCGCAGTTCTTCATCTGCATCGCCGATGACTTCGGCGCAGCTGCAGCCGCTGTACAACCTGTTCGGGCAGGTGGAGAGCGGCATGAGCGTCGCTCTCAAGATCGCCCAGGGGGATGTCATGAAGTCGATCACCGTGCGCCAGCAGACCTGATCGCGGTGAGGGACAGCAACGCTCGCGCCCTGCGCGACCGCGCCGAGCGGGTGTTGCCAGGGGGGGTGAACAGCCCCGTGCGTGCCTATCGCGCGGTTCCCGGCGTGCCGCCGCACATCGTCCGAGCTGATGGGGCGCATGTCTTCGACGCCGACGGCAACGACTACGTCGACTTCGTGCTCGCGTACGGGCCGCACATCCTCGGCCATCAGCCGCACCGGGTGGTGGCGGCCCTCCGGGATCAGCTCGGGCGGGGGATCGCGTACGGCCACACCGTGGAGCTCGAGGTGGAGCTGGCGGAGCGCATCGTTGACGCCGTCGAGTTGGTGGAGATGGTCCGTTTCGTCACCTCGGGCACAGAGGCGGCGATGTCCGCGGTGCGCCTCGCGCGCGCCGCCACCGGCAGGGATCGGATCGTGAAGTTTGCCGGCGGCTACCACGGTCACGCCGACGCGCTTCTTGCCGAGGCGGGCTCGGGGATCGCGACCCTCGGCATCCCCGGATCCCCAGGGGTGCCTGCCGCGGCGGTTGCAGGGACGATCGTGCTGCCCTACAACGATCGAGAGGCGGTGGCCGAGGCGTTCGAACGCGATGGCGAACAGATCGCGGGAGTGATCGTGGAACCGGTCGCCGGAAACATGGGATGCGTCCCTCCGGAGCCGGGGTTCCTGGACGCACTTCGCGACATCACATCCAAATGGGGTGCTTTGCTCGTATTCGATGAAGTGATGACCGGATTTCGCGTGGCCTACGGCGGGGCGCAGGCTCGCTACAACGTCCGTCCCGATCTCAGCCTCTTCGGCAAGGTGATCGGCGGCGGGCTCCCTGTCGGCGCCTATGGCGGGCGTCGCGACCTGATGGAGCAGATCGCGCCGTCGGGTCCCGTCTATCAGGCGGGAACGCTCTCAGGCAGCCCGCCGGCGATGGCTGCCGGCGTCGCCGTGCTGGACGTGCTCCGTGAGGCGCCGGAGCTCTACGACCGGCTGGAGAGTCTCGGAGACCGGCTCCAGGCCGGCTTCGAGGCGGCGGCCGGGGAAGCCGGGGTGCCGTGCACCGTCGGCCGGGTCGGCAGCATGGTGACCCCGTTCCTCGGGATCGATACGGCGCGCTCGTTCGACGATGTCAAGCGCGCCGACCGCGTGCGCTTCGCCCGCCTCCATGAGGTGTGGCTGGAAGCCGGAGTCATCTGGCCTCCGTCGCAATTCGAGACCGCGTTTCTTTCGACCGCGCACACCAATGAGGACGCCGACAGGGCCGTCGAGTCGTTCGCTCGCGCGCTGTCGCCGGTCTCAGTCTGATCTCAGGGGCGATAAAAAAATGGTGCTAGACTGGAGGTTGTCATGGGATTCGTAGGCGGCCATCTGTGGGAAATCATCATCGTGCTGGTGGTGGTCCTGATCATCTGGGGGCCGGGAAAGCTGCCCGACGTCGGTGCGGGAATCGGCAAGGGAATCCGCGAGTTTCGCAAAGCTTCTTCCGAGACTCACGACGCGGTGATGGGGACGACGACGACCGCAACTCCGGCGCAGCCGGCTCCGGCCGTGCAGGCCGTCGCCTCGCCAGCGCCCTCTCCTGCGCCCGCTCAGCCCGCCGAGCCCGTGCCGGTCCCGGCCGACGCGACGACACAGCAGCCCTCAGTTTCTGGCTAGCGCGCCACTCAGGCGCACGCTGACCGGAGGCACGTAAGGTGCAGGGAGTGGCTGGCGACGACGAACGGCGGATGACGATCGTCCAGCACCTGGAGGAGTTGCGACGCGTCCTCATCTGGGTGTTGGCGGCCTGGATCGTCGGAACGGCCGTTGCGTTCATCTTCAACGGGTTCTTCCTCAGCCTGCTGCTGCACCCGCTGCATACGGTGCTGCACAACTCGCACAGCATCATCCCCGGCGACCGGGCAATCATCCTGAACCCCACCGAGGGGATCACCGTCCCGTTGAAGATCTCCGCGGTCGTGGGTCTGATCCTCGCGCTGCCGATCATTCTCTGGCAGACCTGGAGCTTCGTCTCGCCCGGGCTCCGTCCCAAGGAGCGGAAGTTCGTCGGCCCGTTCATTGCCAGTGCGTTGCTGCTGTTTGCCGGTGGATCGGTGTTCGCGTACTTCGTCATGCCGATCGGCCTCAACTTCCTGGCCAATTTCCTGAGCGGCAACGCCGTGTACTTCCCGGATCTCAACAACTACATCGGCTTCTTCCTGATCATCATCTTCATCTTCGGGATCACGTTCGAGATGCCCGTCGTGCTCATCCTCCTCGGTCTGCTCGGCTTCGTCTCCTCAAAGAAACTCAAGGGCTGGCGAAAGGTGGCATATGTCGCCATCATCATCGCGGCGCTGGTGATCACTCCCGGTGCCGATCCGTTCACGCCGACGTTGCTGACGATCCCGCTGCTCCTGCTCTACGAAGCCTCGATCATCGTGCTGCAGCGAGTGTTCCGGCGCTGACCTTCGGGCCGACCGATACACTCGGCCCAATGCGCCCAGATCAACGTGCCGCCGATGAACTCCGTCCGACATCGATCGAATTGCACACGCTCCCTTACGCCGAGGGCAGCGCGATGATCACCATGGGGGACACCCGAGTCCTCTGCGCGGCATCGGTCGAGGAGCGCGTCCCGCCATTCCGGAAAGGGAGCGGTCGCGGCTGGGTGACCGCGGAGTACGCGATGCTGCCACGAAGCACACAGACGCGGTCGGAGCGCGACGGTCGAAAGGGACGGGTCGATGGGCGCGTCCAGGAGATCCAGCGCCTGATCGGACGCAGCCTCCGAGCCGCTGTTGACTTCGAGGCGCTCGGCGAGCGCAGCATCATCATCGACTGCGACGTCATGGTCGCCGACGGGGGCACGCGTACCGCGTCGATCACCGGCGGCTACGTCGCCCTCGCGCTGGCGATCGCTCGGCTCCGCGACGCGCGCGTCGTCCGCTCCGACCCGTTGCGCTGGCCGGTCGCGGCGGTGAGCGCGGGCATCGTGGCGGGCGAGGCCAGGCTCGACCTCTGCTACCTGGAGGACTCGGCGGCCGAGACCGACATGAACTGCGTGGGATCACTCGACGGCAGGTTCATCGAGCTCCAGGGATCAGCGGAGCAGGAGCCGTTCTCGCGGCAGGAGCTGGATTCGCTCCTCGGCCTGGCCGACGCCGGGCTCAAGCAGCTCTTCGCGCTCCAGGCGGAGGTGCTGAGCGCGGCGACATGAGCGGTTCGGTGCTGGTCCTGGCGACGCGGAACCCGGGAAAGCTCAGGGAGCTGCGCGTCCTCCTCACCCCGTGGACGCTGCGCCTTCAGTCCCTCGATGCAGTGGGTTTCGACGGCCCCCTCGACGAGCCCGGTCCTGGATACACGGAATCGGCACTCGCCAAGGCGCTCGCGGTGTGTGCGGCAACCGGCCTCCCAGCGCTGGCGGACGACAGCGGTATCGAGGTCGACGCCCTCCGCGGCTGGCCGGGACCGATGTCGGCGCGGTGGATGGGCGAAGGTGCGACCGACGAGGACCGGCTCCGCGGCCTGCTCACCGAGGTGGCACGGCGCACCCCGGACGACCGGAGGGTGCGCTACGTCTGCGTTGCAGCGCTGGCGAAGCCAGACGCCGAACCGGTGACCGCTCACGGCGAGTGTCTCGGCACCCTTGTCGAGCCGAGAGGGAGCAACGGGTTCGGCTACGACCCGGCGTTCCTCTCGGTGGACCTCGGGATCACGTTCGGCGAGGCGTCTGACGAGGCCAAGGCCCGGGTTTCGCATCGAGCGCGCGCGATCGCACGCCTGGGCGAATCGGGGGCCTTCGAGCCACTGTCCCTGGGCTGACGCTCAGCCGGCCGGGATCGCCGCGCCGGTCACCGCCGCCGCCGTGTCCGAGAGCAGCCATTCGATAATCGCGGCGACGGCATCGGTGCTCACCCACGTCGCCCGGTTCGCTTTCGGCATGGACTCGCGATTGGCGGGCGTGTCCATGGTTCCGGGTAGAACGGCATTGACCGTGATGCCGTGTCCCTGCAGCTCGGCTGCCATGACCTGTGCGAGCCGCAGCACCGCCGCCTTGCTGACCTGGTAGGCGGCCTGGCCTCGAGCGACATCGAGCGCGGCGCGCGACGCAACGATCACGATCCGGCCGCCGCTCCCAGCGGAGACCATGGACGCCGCCGCCGCCCGGGCCAGATGCCACGGACCGAGGAGGTTGCTCGATATCTGGCTTTGGATGGCGTCGTCGTCGAGCTCATGCGCGCGTCCGCCTGCGAATCCCCCCGAGACGCTGACGGCGCCTTCCCAGGCGCCCATGGCTTCGATCGCGCTTCGCAGGCGCGAGACGGCGTCGGCGTCTTCGAGGTCGCACTCGATCTCGGTCGCGCCAGCCGGTGGCGCACGTCGGCCGGGGTGGCGTGCGGGAACGACCACCCGGCGACCGGCGGCCACAAGTCGGTTCACGACTGCGCTTCCGAGCGCTCCGCCGCCGCCACCGACCACGGTGATCCCATCGCGCTGAACAACCACAATGACTCCCCGTGGATCGAGGGACCGTGCCGACGTTCCGACCAGGCGCCGTCGCACGCGCCCTGGCGGCAATCATCGCTCTCCTGGTGGCCGGGCTGGCCGGTTTCCTGGTGGCGAATGACGTCGCCCAGATCAATCCTGCGAGCGTCACGCCAGTGCGTCTCCCAACGGCAATCGCTCAGACGCCTGCGCCACCGCTGCTGACTGACGTCGGCCGTGACGATCTCATCAGCGTCGTGACCGTCGAGGCGGAGCTGGCCAACGGCGCGGAGGAATCGCTCGGCACGGGATGGATCTTCGACAGGGCGGGCGACGTGGTCACCAACGCTCACGTCATCAACGGCAACGAAGCGCTGCGGGTGACCGACCGCGCCGACACCACGCACGTCGCCCGCCTGGTGCAGAGCAGCGCCGCCCTCGACATCGCCGTGCTCCGGGTCAGCGGCACGCTGGCCGGGACTCCGCTCCCGGTGGACGCCAGCGCGCTCACGGCCGTGCCCGTCTCGGTGATCACGCTGGCCTCGAGCCGGGCCACGGGGCGGGCTGACATTACCGAGGAGACGGTCATCGGCCTGCACGCCAGCGTCCCGCTCTCCGGGAGCGGTATCGATGCCGGTCAGTCCGCGCCCCAGGAGTACACCGACATGCTCCACCTGGCGGGGGCGAAGATCTTCCAGGGCAACAGCGGGGGACCAGTGCTCGACGCTGCGGGTGACGTGATCGGGATCATCACGCTGGCGAGCCCGAGCGCATCGGAGTCCTACGCGATTCCCATCAGCCGGGTGCTTTCCGATTTGCGACAGTGGGCAGCCAACGGATGATTCGGCCCGGCATTGGGTATCGTCATCAGTGACGGGACGTACAGACGTACCCCGAGGAGTGCAACCAGCGTGCCCACACACGACTTCGACATCGCGATCATCGGCGGCGGCCCCGCCGGGCTGACGGCCGCGCTCTACGCCGGCCGGAACCGCGAGCGCGCCGTCCTGCTTGAGGGCAAGGCTCCGGGCGGCCAGTTGCTCAATACAGAACTTATCGAGGATTACCCGGGTTTTCTGTCAATTCTGGGCGGCGAGCTCGCCACCGTGATGGAGCAGCAGGCGGCGCACTTCGGTACCGAGCTGGTTCGCACCGAGGTCAAGGCGATCAAGGTGCAACCGGATGGCAGGAAGCTCGTCGAGACCTATGACGGTGACTTTCTTGCCCCGGCAGTGATCATCACCGCCGGCGGAAACCCGCGCAAGCTCGATGTCCCAGGCGAGGAGGAGTTCGCGGGTCGTGGCGTGTCCTACTGCGCGGTCTGTGACGGCGCGTTCTTCAAGGACGTCCACCTCGCCGTGGCGGGCGGCGGTGACGCGGCGGTGGAGGAGGCACTGTTCCTCACACGCTATGCCAGCAAGGTGACGATCATCCACCGGCGCAAGGAATTCCGGGCGCAGCCGATCCTCCTCGACGAGGCGCGCAAGCACCCCAAGATCGAGTTCCTGGTCGACACCATCATCGAGAGCATCGATGGTGACGAGAAGGTGCGAAAGCTGTCCTTGCGAAACCTGGACACCGAGCGTCGCTCCGAGCTGCAGGTGGGGGGAATCTTCATCTTCATCGGCTTCATCCCCAATACCCAGCTGGTGGATGCTCACATCGATCATGACAAAGCTGGCTATTACGTCACGGATCCCATGACCATGATGACCAATGTTCCCGGGATCTTCGCTGCCGGCGACGTGCGCAGCCAGCTGACTCGCCAGATCACCACCGCAGTCGGCGATGCCACCACCGCGACGATCGCAGCCAGCAAATGGATCGAGGACTGGCGGCGCGGCCGCGACGACACGCCCCCCGAGCTCGTCGAAGTGACTCTGCACGGCGCCGTCTGATCACGAACACGTGAGCATCACCACCGGGCACGGCGATGGGGGAGAGACTGGCCTGCTGTACGGCGGGCGCGTTCCCAAGGACGACCTCCACACGGAGGCCTACGGATCGCTCGACGAGGCGATATCCGCGCTCGGGCTCGCGCGGTCGCTCTCCGATTCCGCCGTCCGCGCGGCGCGCATCGTCGAGCTGCAGCGCGAGATGTTCGTGGTGGGCGCGGAGCTCGCGACCGGACCCGGACATCGGGCTGATCTCGAGCGTCACTTCAACGTCGTGACCCCGGCGATGTCCGACGCCCTCGAACGCGAGATCCATGAGCTGGAGGCCCGGGTACCCCTGCCGGGTGGTTTCGTCATCCCCGGCGGAACGCCCGTAGGAGCAGCCCTCGACCTCGCCCGGACCCTGGTCCGGCGGGCGGAACGCCGCGCCGTCTCGCTGCAGCGCGCGGGCGGCATCGAAAACCCCGAGGTGCTCCGCTACCTGAATCGCTGCTCCGACCTGCTCTTCATGCTCGCGCGAGAAGCAGAGCAGGGAACCACCGTCGCCTCGGGCGGCCAACGCCGCCGCGAGGCGGACGGGGGGTCGGTGGGAAGGACGGAGGGTTAGGCGGGCACCAGCCCACGACGCCGCAGGAGCCCGCGCTCGAGCGGCGAGAAGAGCAGGTCGTTGACGGCGATGCCCACGACCAGGATGGCCAGCAGGGCGGCGAACATCTCCGGGAGGTCGCCGAGCGTGCGACCGTTGTCCAGGATCTGTCCGAGACCCGTGCTCGCCGTCGAGCCGATGATCAGCTCGGCAGCCATGAGCGAGCGCCAGGAGAACGCCCACGCCTGCTTCATGCCGGCGACGTAGCCAGGCAGCGTCGCAGAGAAGATGAAGTGCCGGTAGTACCGCGGGCCTCGCGCCCCCATCGAGCGCGCGAGGCTGAACGTGAGCGGCGGGACGTTGTCGTATGAGGACATCAGCCCCATCGCAATCGATGGGAACGCTCCCATGATCACCACGAAGTACACGGCGAAGTCTCCGAGGAAGAGAACCGCGAAGGGAACCCAGACCACCGAGGGGAGGCTCTGGAGCCCGGCAAGCAGGGATCCGACGCCCGCGCGCAGGACTGGAATGCGTACGACCGCGAGCCCGATCACCGTTCCCATGGCCAGCGCCAGCGCATAGCCGATCGCCGCACGTTCGAGTGTCTGGAGGAGGGCCGGTACCAGGACGCCGATATGAACCAGATAGCCGATCTCCGCGATCGCGTCGCCCGGACCAGGAAGCGCCTCGCCAGCCCCGGCCGCGCCACCAGACTTGACGCCCATCACGACGAGCAGCTGCCAGATGCCCACGAGAAGGCCGATCGCCACGAGCCTCGGCCACGAGACTCGAAAAACGCGCTGCAATCTATTGCGCTGCATTGCCGGCCGCTCCCGCGCGCAGCTGCGCTGTGATCTCGTGGGCGAGGCCCGACACTTCGAACGAATCGAGCTCACGAGGCCTGGTGATCTCGACATCCCAGATCCGAGCGACCCGGCCCGGGCGCGGGGTCATGAGCACGACACGGTCACCGAGGCGCACCGCTTCACGCACGTTGTGGGTCACGAAGATGATCGTCTTGCCGGTTTCCTGCCAGATGCGATTCAGGTCGTCGTGGAGCTGGTCGCGAGTTCAGCGCATCGAGTGCCGCAAAAGGCTCGTCCATGAGCAGCAACTCGAAGTCCTGGGCGAGCGCACGAGCCAGCGCGCAGCGCTGGCGCATGCCACCCGAGAGCTGATGCGGACGATGATCAGCGAAGTCGGTGAGTCCCACCATCGCGAGGAGTCGGTTGACGGTCTTGTTCCGCTCGTCCGTGTCCACCTTGTGGAGGCGCATCGGCAGCTCCACGTTGCGGCGAACCGTGAGCCACGGCAGCAGCGCGGGCTCCTGGAACATGACGGCGGGACGACCGTCAGCGATCTCGATCGTTCCCGACGTGACCTTGTCCAGGCCGGCGACGAGCGAGAGAAGGGTCGATTTGCCACACCCCGAGGTGCCGAGGATGCACACGAACTCGCCCTTGCTCAGCTCCAACGAGACGTTGTCGAGCGCCGTCGTTGCGCGCTTGCCGTTGCCGAACACCTTCGTGACCCCGTCAAGGGTCACGAAGGCCTCGTCTGCCTCGACGTTCACCACAGCCGGGCGCCGAAAGAGCGCGACGCTCATGAGCCGAGAGACCCGGCGCTGACGGTCGGCGCGCCCGCCGCGCTGAGGAGGGCGTTGAGCGGCCCGAGATGGAGGATGCCGTTGATGCCGGACGTCTTGTTGAACCCGAGTTGCTCCGCGTTCTTCGCATCGGTCTGCAGGTCGGCGGCGAATGGGTCGAGCACGAAGCTGAGGTGGGTCCAGGCCAGCGCAAGGACGTTGGACTTGAGCAGCTTGCCGCCGGTGGTGGCCGCAAGCGCGGCGTTGACCGCTGCTGGTGCGGTGGATTCGTTCGCGTTGATCCAGTTCAGCGACTTGACAAGCCCTTTGAGCAGGTCATTGACGATGTCGGGATGGTTCTGCAGCAGGTTCTGCGTGACCACGAGCACCGTGGTGGGGAACTGCCCGTTCGGCCAGAGCGAGGCTTCGTCCACGGCGAGCCTACCCTTGCCCTGGAGGATGAACTCCGACTCGTAGGGCTCAGGGACCCAGCCACCCGCGATCTTGCCGGCCTCGAAGTTCTGCAGGCTCACCGAGTTGCCTGAGCTGGAGTCGATGGTCACCCGACCGCCCCCGTTGATGTTGGTCACGAGCCCCTTCGTCGCCAGCCACGTGCGCAGGGCGACGTCCTGCGTGTTTCCGAGCTGCGGCGACGAGAGCGTCTTCCCCGCGAGGTCGGCCGGGAAGCTCCCGTCAGCGATCGCCTTGGTGACCACGAGGCCCGCGCCGCCGGAGGCCGTCCCGGCGATGATGAGCACCTTGCCCTTGGTCTTGATGAAGGCGTTGATGGCCGGGCCGGGGCCGACGAATGCGGCATCGAGCTCCCCGCCGAGAAGAGCCTCGCTCTCCGCAGGACCCGCGCTGAAGGTGGTCGTCTTGACCGTCGTGCTCTTGGGCATCGCACCCTGGAAGAAGCCCTGGGACACGCCGACGAGCGCCGGGGCATGGGTCAGGTTGACGAGATACCCGAGGTTGACGGTGGGCGGGTCCGGCTGCCCGTTGGAACCGGTCGCCGCGGCGGCCGAGCCGCATGCACCGAGCACCGCGGCAGTGGCAAGCAGCGCCACCGTCGTGGCTGCGCCTCGCGTGCTGCGGCGAGGCGCCGAGAATCGTGGACGTGTCTCCCCAACCATGATTGTGTTTCCCCTTATCGGATTTCTCTTCCTGAGGCCCCCTCCCGATCGGCCTCGATCAATCAAACGTGTGTCTATCGCCGCACTGCGACAGGACGACTATCGGTTCCATGCCGAACATTAAGCAATGAGCTTGCTTTGAACAGAATCATCCCTTCATCGAAACGTTAGCCTGGCCGTTCCGGCTCGTCGAACGTGCCTTCATATGCCGCGGAGCGCCTTCCAGCGCCGGCCCTCCGCCGGTTACCTCCCCCTTGCTCTCTCTGGTGCGGTTGGTTCATTTTGAAACCCCCCAACCGTCGCGTCAATGAGCGTCAATCGATACGAACGATCTCTTGTTACGATGGATCAACTCGCCCGTGGCAGGCCGCACTCACGCCGATGCGGCGGTAGCAGGCAGGCGCTAATCCTCGAGCAGACGGGCGCATCGAAGCGCCAGCCAGAGTTGATGACGCTGCTCAGGATCGTCGGAATCGATCCCCAGCTGGCGGAGCCGGCCGATCCGGTACACCACTGTGTGGCGATGAACGCCGAGTCGTTCGGCGGCTTCGCCGATGCTCCTGCTGTCGAGCAACGCCTCCAGCGTCGCGACGAGCTCGAGCCGGCGAGTCGGCGTTCCCAACGCCAGCGGGCCGAGCACTCGCTCGATGAAGGTGCGCATGGCCTCGTGATCGTCGGCGAGGGCGGCGAAGACCCCGACCTCGGCGTCGGTGTGCACCGCACGGTCGGGGGAGAGCCGGCGGCCCACCTCGAGCGCGCGGCGCGCCTGCTGCGCCGAGGGTGCGACCGAGTCGAGGGTCATGGCCACCGGACCCACGCCGAAGACCACCGATCCCACGGCGGCGCAGAGCTTGGCGAGGTCCCGGCCGTCAGGCACCAATGCGATCCACACCCCCGGGTCGTCGCCGATCAGGTGGGCGCCCTCGGCTCGCCAGGTCTCCTCGAGCAGGCGCTCGGCCTCCTGAGTGGGTACCGAGCACGCCACCACGGTGTAGGGCGGAAGGAGCGTCAGCTCTGCCGATGCCGCGATGCGCCGGAGCTCCGTCGAGGCGTCGCCGGCGAGGAGTCGCTGGAGAATGCGGTCGCGATCCCGGTCACGCTGCCGGAGGAGGCGCTCGCGAGTCTCCAGGTACGCGCCGCCGACCGCCGCGCTGATCTCATCGAAGTACTCGAGCACCGTGCTCGTCAGCCCGATCACGGTGCTCGGGGGCACGTCGTTGAGAAGCGCGGGCTGGCCGATCACCTCGTCCCAGAGCACCCTCGCGGCGAGGCGATAGGCGCCGAAGACCAATTCGAGCGGGACCTCCAGCTCGGCCTGCTGCGCACCCATCGATCCCAGGCGCTCCAGGTCGCCTGCCCGAAGTCCGCGCCCGTCGCGGAGGAGACGCACGAAAGTTCGGAGAGCGTCGCGGCACGCCGCGGTCACCGTGCGGAAGTATCCGAGGGTCCGAAAACGGCTGTCCGGCAGGGAGATCCCGGAGACGATCTGGCGTGTCATCCGGCGCGCGATGACGTCCACCTCCGAGAGCAGGCGGATCGTCACCTCGGGCGGCAGGGTGGCCGCCACGGACAAGCGAAGCTCGGGTGCCTTGGTCAATTGGGCCATGTTGTCCCTCATGCACAAATCCTGGGGTGTACGCCGGATGACATTGCCTATCCTTTGTGCCCGGCGAAGAAAGTATGCTGGTTGTGATGCTCTACGACGACATGTTCATTCGCCTCGAGCGCGCCCGCTGGACGCTCAGCACCGACATCCCGTTCGACGATATCGATCCGAGCCTGCTGAGCCCTCAGTGGATCAGCGACCTCCGGAACATCTGCCTCACGGAGCTCTCTGCGCTCTACGCCACGGAGATGTTCATCCGGGACTTTTACACCGACATCGACTTCTGCAGCTTCATCTCCATCTGGTTCTACGAGGAGATGAAGCATCACCTCACGTTGCGCAAATACCTGGAGCGATGCGGGGAAACGTTCGACGAAGCCAAGCTTCCCGAGTTGCGACTCACGTTCGCGCCGGGGCCGGCGATCGAGACCCTCACCATGCACTTCTGCGGTGAGCAGCGCCTGGCTCACTGGTACACGGCGTTCAGCGAGCAGGGCCCCGAGCCGGTGATGCGCAAGATCTTCAAGATCCTCGCGGCGGATGAGCTGCGCCACGCGGCGTGCTATGCGAAGTACATGCGCCGTGCCGTCGTCAACAAGCCCGAGGTGCTTCCGGACATCCTCAAGATGTCGCTCTGGATGATGCGAAGCACCAATGACGCCCCGAAGCACCCGACCACGATCACCGACCCGTCGGTGGTGAGCCGGCTCGAGGACCCGGAGTATGTCTCTCGGATGCTCAACTGGTATCTCCCGGGCCGCGACCATGAGGCCCCTGTGCAACGCCGGATCCTGGCTCTCCTGTCCGAGCTGAGCGGCGTGGAGATCAAGAACCTGCGCGAGATCCCGCCACTGGTGCGCAAGCTGACGGCGAGCAAGCAGCTCTCCCCAGCGGCTGCCTGAGCCGGCAAACCAGCCGCACCTATAATCGGGCGGCGATGGCTGAAGCGGTGGTGCGCGTCCGTGCCGTTGTGCACGGCAGGGTGCAGATGGTCGGGTTTCGCGCGTTCGTGATCCGCCACGCGGGGGACGCGGGCCTGTCGGGCACGGTGCGCAACCAGCCCGACGGCAGCGTCGAGACCGTACTCGAGGGACCGCGCGCCGACGTGGAGCGGATGGTCGAGCTGCTCCGCCAGGGCCCCACCTACGCGCGCGTCGAACGGATCGACGTTGAGTACTCCAGCCCGACGGGCAGCCTTCCCGCCATGATGGTGGCCTCATGACCATACGTTTCGCGGAGCGCCTGTCTCGGCTGGGTACCGAGAGCGCCTTCGAAGTGCTCGCCCATGCCCAACTCCTCGAGGCCGAGGGTCGGGACATCGTCCATCTCGAGATCGGCGAGCCGGATTTTGCCACTCCTGACAACATCATCGATGCCGCCGTGCGGGCGATGCGCGGGGGGGCGACCCACTACACGGCGGCGAGCGGCATCCGCGAGGTCCGGGAGAAGACGGCCGCCTACGTCACCCGGCACACCGGCGTGCCGACCAGGTTCGAGAACATCGTGCTCACTCCCGGCTCGAAGAATCTGCTCCTGTTCGCCCTGCTCTCGCTGATCGAGGAAGGCGACGAGGTCATCGTTCCCGACCCTGGGTATCCGATCTACCGTTCGCTCGTCGAGTTCATCGGCGCCACCGCGGTCTCGCTGCCACTGCGGCAGGAGAACGACTTCCGCGCGGATGTCGACGAGCTGGCCATGCTCATCACCCCGCGCACCCGGATGCTCGTGGTCAATTCGCCGCAGAATCCGACCGGCGGCATCCTCACCCGCGAAGACTGCGAGGCGATGGCACAGCTCGCCATCAAGCACGACCTGATCGTCCTGAGCGATGAGATCTACAACCGCCTGAGCTACGACGGCACCCACGTGTCGCTGTACGGGATCGACGGCATGGCGGAGCGGACGATCTACATGGACGGCCTGTCCAAGGCATGGGCCATGTGCGGCTGGCGCCTGGGTTTCGGCGCGATGCCCGTGGAGATCGCCCGAAAAATGGACACGCTGATGATCAACAGCTCGTCGTGCGCCGCGGCGTTCACGCAATGGGCCGCCGTCGAAGCCTTTGATTCGCCGGAGTCGGATGCGGCGGTTGACCGCATGGTCGCCGAGTTCAGCCACCGCCGCGATCGCATCGTCGACCTCTTGAACGAGATCCCCGGCTTCAAGTGCCACCGGCCGGCGGGCGCCTTCTACGTCTTCCCCGACATCACCGCGACCGGCTTCGGTGACCGCGAGCTCGCGAGCTCGCTGCTCGACGAGGTGGGCGTCGGGTGCCTCCCGGGTCAGTCATTCGGACCCAGCGGCGCCGGACACATCCGCCTGAGCTACGCGGCATCCATCGCCAACCTCGAGGAGGCAGCGCGCCGGATCGCGCAGTACGTCGGCGCCGCGGTGCCCGGATGACACCCCCATGGCGCGCCGGCGATGAACGGGCCGGTTCCCGGCCTCGAGGACACGCGGCGCCGCCTCGCTGACCACGACGTCGTCGCGGTCGTTCTCGAGCTGCCGATCGGGGAGGCGACCCCCGTCGCGGCGATGCGGGCGATCGGGACCGAAGCGAGCTGCTTCCTGCTCGAGTCCGTCGAGGGAAGTGGCGCGGTGGCTCGCTGGTCGATGCTCGGACACGGTCCGTCGCGCGTGATCACCGACACTGGGGGAGGCGACGACCCGCTCGCGGTGCTCGAGCGTGACGTCGCCTCGATCGGCGCCGCATGCGCACCCGGGATGGCGGCGCCGCTGCTCGGTGGCGCCGTCGGTTTCCTGACGTACGAGGCAGCGGGGCGATACGAGCGACTCCCCGCTGCTGCGGACGACCCACTGCGATTGCCGCGCCAGTGGTTCGCCATCTTCGACACTGTGGCGATCTTCGACCACGCGGAGCACCGGCTGCTGCTCTCGAGCTGCGTGCACCGCGACGAACCGGCCGGACTGGACGCGGCCTATGCACGAGCACTCGCTCGCATCGACGCACTGCGCGCGGCCATCGCGGCCGCGATTCCGGAGCCGGGGGTGCCGCTTGCAGGGCTCGCTGTCGACGTCAGGGCCCATGACCACGAGGCCAATCTCTCGAGGGACGAGTTCCAGGATCGCGTCCGTCGCGCACTCGAGTACATCGTCGCGGGCGACATCTTTCAGGTCCAGGTATCGAGGCGATTTGCGCTGCCGTTGCACGCGGATCCGTTCGACGTCTACGTCGCGCTGCGAGCCATCAACCCAAGCCCCTACATGATCTACATCGCCACCCCGGAGTGCACGCTGGTCGGCGCCTCGCCGGAGATGCTCGTCCAGGTCACGGGTCAGAGCGTCCGGTACCACCCGATCGCCGGAACCCGCCGGCGCGGGCGCACCCGCGAGGACGACGAGCGCATGGAGCGCGAGCTCCGCGCCAGCGAGAAGGAAGCCGCAGAGCACCTCATGCTCATCGACCTCGGGCGCAACGATCTCGGGCGCGTGTGTGCCACCGGCAGCGTGCGCGTGACCCAGCACATGGAGGTGGAGCGCTACTCGCACGTCATGCACCTGGTGAGCAGCATCGAAGGGACACTCGACAGCGGATGTGACTCGCTCGATGCGCTCCGCTCCTGCTTTCCCGCCGGCACGGTGACCGGAGCGCCGAAAATCCGTGCGATGGAGATCATCGCCGAACTGGAGCCGGAGATCCGTGGAGCGTATGCCGGGGCGATCGGCTACGTCGGCTATGGCGGCGACCTCGACACGGCGATCGCGCTGCGGACCATCGTGGTACGTGACGGAACGGCTTACGTGCAGGCTGCGGCCGGCATCGTCGCGGATTCGTCGGTCCACGAGGAGACGCTGGAGATCGACAACAAGGTCGCCGCGCAGATCCTCGCGGTGGAGGAGGCGAACGCGTGGGCTCGACGCTGACTGGCCAGGTGCTGGTCATCGACAACTACAACTCCTTCACGTTCAATCTCGTGCAATACCTGCGCGAGCTCGGCGCCAACGTGGTTGTCGAGCGCAACGACACCGTGTCGGTCGAGGACATCGCGCGATCGAATCCGGCCGCGATTGTGATGTCCCCGGGTCCGCGGATCCCCGAGGACGCCGGCGTGTGCGTCGACCTCGTTCGAGCACTCGGCAGCACCGTGCCGATGCTCGGCGTGTGCCTCGGGCACCAGGCGATCGGTGTCGCCTATGGCGCGACTGTCGTGCGCGCGCCGGCGGTGGTGCATGGCAAGGTCGGCGCCGTGCATCACATCGGGGTGGGCGTGCTCCGTGGACTTGATGATCCCTTCATGGCGACCCGGTACCACTCGCTGATCGTCGCCACCGCTGGACTGCCCGACGCGCTGGAGGCGACCGCCTGGAGCGACGACGGCCTGATCATGGCCATGCGCCACCGGGCGTTTCCCGTCGAGGGCGTGCAATTCCATCCGGAGTCCATCGGCACACCGGCAGGTCACGCGCTGCTGCGCAATTTCCTCGACACCGCCGGGATCGCGGCTGCGAGAGTGCCCGCGTGAGCACCGCCGGCGACGCTCTCGACGCCATTGCGGGACGCAAGCGCGCCGAGGTGGAGCAGCTGCGCTGCGCGGAGGCGGCCCTCTGGGCGAAAGCGGAGTCGCTGCCGGCTGCGCGTGGTCTCGCGGCTGCGCTGCGCGGCGGGACGATCATCGCGGAGATGAAGCGGCGTTCGCCGAGCGCCGGGGCGCTACGGCCCGAGTTGGATCCGGTGACGCTCGGGAAGGAATACGCGGCGTGCGGGGCTGCGGCAATCTCGGTGCTCACCGACGGGCCCGATTTTGGAGGGTCGTTGGATGATCTCGCCGACATCCGCGCGGCAGTTGACATCCCCTTGCTGCGCAAGGACTTCACCATCGACCCAGTGCAGATCGCGGAAGCCCGAGTCGGCGGTGCGGACTGGGTGTTGCTGATCGTCGCGCTGCTCGACACCGATGCGCTCGATCTCTGTCTCGCGGGTGTCGCGCGCAGCAAGGCGCAGGCGATCGTCGAGGTGCACGACGTCGGCGAGGCACGGGTCGCCGTGGCTGCGGGAGCCACGTGCATCGGCATCAACAGCCGCAACCTGCGCACGCTGACCACGGATCTCGCGACCTTCGCGCGGGTGCGTCAGACGGTCCCGGACGGGGTCATCTGCATCGCGGAGTCGGGCGTTCGCAGCCCCGACGACGTGACGCGGCTCGTCAACGAGGGCGCCGACGCGGTGCTTGTCGGCGAGGCCCTGATGCGCGCCATCTCCCCGCAGGCGGCATGCGCCGCCATGGTCGCGGCGGCGCGCGAGGCAGCACGGACGTGATCGTCAAGGTGTGCGGCGTCCGCACCAGCGAAATCGCAGAGGCGGCGATCGACGCCGGAGCAGACTGGATCGGGCTGATGCTGGTGCCGAAGAGCCCACGGTGGGTCGATGACGATGCGGCCCGTGCGGTCATGCAGGCGGTTTGGGGCCGCGCGGACCTCATCGGCGTCTTCGTCGAGCCGAACGCCGCCGAGTGCGATGCCGCTGCCTCGCGGTACCGCCTCGCAGGGGTTCAGGTTCACGGGATTGTCGATCCGAATCTCGTGACGGCGTGCTCTGTTCCCGTCATTCCTGTCTTCAATGTCGACAGCGCTGCGACGGCGAGCACCATCGACTGGCCGCCCGACACGCTGGTCATGCTCGACGGCTTCCCCGATCGCGGAGCCCTCCCGGGCGGCACCGGCCATCGCGTCCCGTTGACGCTGGCGGCGGATGTCGCCCGTCACCGCGAGATCCTGCTCGCCGGCGGACTGGGACCCGACGACGTCGCGGCGGCGGTCGCCACCGTGCATCCCGCCGGTGTCGACGCGTCGAGCCGGCTGGAGAAACGTCCGGGCGAGAAGGACGCCGAGCTCGTCCGGCGCTTCGTGATCGCGGCGAGAGCCGCGGCGGCGCACTTGCGGGCAGACCCATGGTGAGCGCCGCGGTGCGGGGTCGCTTCGACGGCTATGGCGGCGCCTACGTGCCGGAAACACTCGTCCCGGCGCTCGAGGAGCTCGACGCCGAGATGGTCGGTGCCTTCGCCGATCCGGCCTTCACGGCGGAGCTCGATCGCTGGCTCGCGGAGTTCGCCGGCCGCCCGACGCCGCTGACCCACGCCCGCCGCCTCAGCGATGCCAACCCCGGGGCGCAGATCTGGCTGAAGCGGGAGGACCTGCTCCACACCGGCGCGCACAAGCTGAACAACGCCATCGGGCAGGTGCTGCTCGCGCTGCGCATGGGCAAGCGCCGGATCATCGCCGAGACCGGGGCGGGTCAGCACGGAGTGGCGACGGCCACAGCGTGTGCCGCGCTCGGACTCGAGTGCGTCGTCTACATGGGCCGCGAGGACATGCGCAGGCAGGCCCTCAACGTCTACAAGATGGGTCTGCTCGGCGCCGAGGTCGTCCCGGTGGACAGCGGTTCGGCGACGCTCAAGGACGCGACCAACGAGGCGATCCGCGACTGGGTGGCACACGTCCGCGACACGCACTACGTCATCGGCAGCGCTGTCGGCCCGCACCCGTACCCGTCGCTGGTGCGCCGGCTGCAACAGGTCATCGGCGACGAGGCGCGCGCGCAAATGCTGTCCCGCTTGCAACGGTTGCCGTCAGTGGTGGTGGCGTGCGTCGGCGGCGGGAGCAACGCCATCGGCATGTTCGCGGCGTTCCTCGACGATGATGTGCGCCTCGTGGGCGTGGAGGCCGCCGGCCGCGGGCTCGACAGCGGCGAGCACGCGGCGCCACTCTCGCGAGGACGTCCGGGCGTGCTCCACGGGTCGCTGAGCTACCTGATGCAGGACGCCGGGGGACAGGTGCTCGCCACGCACTCGATCAGCGCCGGGCTGGACTACCCGGGAGTCGGCCCCGAGCACAGCGCGCTCCGCGACAGCGGACGCGTGGAGTACCGCGCCGCCACGGATACGGACGCCCTCGCGGCGTTCCACGAGCTCTGCCTGCTGGAGGGCATCATCCCCGCGCTCGAGTCGTCGCACGCCCTGCACGTCGCCGCGGCACTGGCGCGCGATCGTCCTGCGGATGGCGTGGTGCTCGTGTGCCTCAGCGGCCGCGGTGACAAGGATATCGACACGGTGCGCGAGCACGATCGGGCATGACCGCGACGGCGCCGGAGACGCGATTCAACGGCGCGTTCGCGGCGCGAGGCGAAGGAGCGCCTCCCGGCCTCATCCCATATTTCACCGCCGGATACCCCTCGCTTGAGAGCCTCGGCGAGTTGCTCTACGGCGCACAGCGCACCGGATGCATTGCTGCGGAGGTCGGCATTCCGTTCAGCGATCCACTGGCTGACGGACCGACCATCCAGCGCACCGGTCAGGTTGCGCTGCACAACGGAATGACGCTCGCAACTGCTCTCGCCCAGGTGGCCGGTGCGCGCGCCGAGGGCGTGACCATACCGCTTGCCGTGATGACGTACGTCAACCCGGTGCTGAGTTTCGGCGTCGATGACTTCGCCCGCGAAGCCGCATCGTCGGGCGTCGACGGCGTTATCGTCCCGGACCTTCCACTTGACGAAGCAGAAGGCATGCGAGAAGCGATGCACGCCGCGGGCGTCGCGCTGATCCCGCTCGTGGCGCCCACCACAACGCCGGCTCGTCTGGCACGTGTCTGTTCGACGGCCGCCGGTTTCGTCTACTGCGTCGGCGTCACCGGCGTGACCGGCGCTCGGACAACGATCAGTGACGATGCGATCGCCCTGCTCGAACTCGGTCCGCACGTTGACGTCGCTGCCGCGTGCTCTCGGCTTCGGGCTCTCGACACACGAGCATCTGACGGCGCTGCGCGGGCACGCCGAAGCCGCTGTGGTGGGTTCGGCGTTGCTCGACAGCATCGGGCTCGACCCGGAGCACGCAGCTGCCGGCGCCGAGCGATTCCTGCGCACGATGATCGGCAGCGAGGCGGCACGGGCGGGGTGACCCAGATGCGCGTGTCCCCGGCAATGCTGGTGGATGGGGAGGTGACCGTCCCCGGCGACAAGTCCATCAGCCATCGAGCCCTGATCCTCGGCGCGCTCGCCAAGGGCCGGACCTACATCGGCAACGCGTCGCCGGCTGCTGACGTCCTCTCCACGGCCGCTTGCCTGCGCGCCTGTGGCGTGTGGGTGCGCGACTTTCCGCCCGATCGCTACGCGCTTGACGGCGCCGGCGTGGGTGCCAGCCTGCGCAGCCCCGACGGCGTGCTCGACTGCGGCAACTCCGGTACGACCATGCGTCTGCTCGCGGGGATGCTCGCCGGCAGCCAGTCCGACGCGACCCTCGACGGTGACGCCTCGCTGCGCCGGCGCCCGATGCTGCGTGTCGTCGATCCGCTTCGTGCCATGGGCGCAGTCATCGACGCATCGCCGGACGGGACTGCGCCACTCCGAGTCCGGGGCAGGCGGGTGCTCGAGCGGTTGACCTGGCGATCACCTGTGGCGAGCGCGCAGGTGAAGTCGGCGATCCTGCTCGCCGGTCTCTCGGGGAATGGGCCGACCACCGTCATCGAACCCGTGCCCACCCGGGATCACACCGAGCGAATGCTCACCATGTGCGGGGCTGATGTGATCGCCGCAGGCGACGAGGTGACCATTCAGCCGGGGCAGCTCGAACCCTTCGGGCTGCGAGTCCCCGGTGATCTCAGCTCGGCGGCCTTCTTCCTGGCGCTCGCCGCCTCGCGGAGCGGCTGGCGGGTGCGCTGCTCAGGCGTTGGCATCAACCCTGGACGCATCGGCATCCTCTCGGTGTTGGAGGCCATGGGGGCGGTCCTGAGCGTCGAGGAGGGCGCCCCAGCCGGGGGGGTTGAGCCGGTCGCCGACGTCGAGGTCCGTGGGACGCAGCTGCACGGGGTCACGATCTCCGGGTCGCTCACCGTTCGATCAATCGACGAGTTGCCGATCATCGCCGTGATCGCGAGCCAGGCCGAGGGCGTCACCGACATCCGCGACGCCGGCGAGCTCCGCCACAAGGAGACCGACCGCATCGCCATGCTCGAGGCGGGTCTTCGCCGTCTCGGCGTTCCCTGTGCGAGCACCCCCGACGGATTGACCGTGGAAGGACCGGTACGGCTCCGCGCCGCCCATCTCGACGCCGCCGGCGACCATCGCTTCGCCATGGCCTGGGCGATCGCGGGGGCTCTGGTTCCGGAGGGGGGCGGCGATACGGTCGTCGAGGGCGCCGAGGCGGCGGGGGTGTCCTACCCGGGCTTCTTCACCGACCTCGCGACCCTGCTCGGCTCCTGAGCGCTCACCGGTCGAAGGCGAGGACCAGATGTGGGCCGTCGCGGGCCTCGACGACCTTGAGCCAGCGCACCGCGATCGTGACCGGGAGGACGTCGGGTCCGTCGACGTACGCCTGCGCACCCGCGGCATGGTCGATCAGACGCCGAACCACCTCGATGCGCTGCGCCGTGGCCTCGACCACTGAGGCGTTGCCGCCACCCTGAATCCATCGCGACGCGTTGCCGGGAGAGCACATGAACGCGACCCGTGGATCGGCCGCGAGCTCGCGGTACAGGCGCGAGCCGCCTCTGGTCGCGATCAGCAGCCGGATTCCGTTATCCATGCGCTCAGGCGCGAAGAAGACACCCGCGACGTGCGGCCCGTCCGGGCTTGTCGTTGCCAGGGCGATCGTGTCGTACGCGCGGAGCGCCCAGAGGGCTCGCTCCAGAGCAACCGCAGCGTCGTCTGACCCCGCAGGACTCATCGCAGCAGGCGGCTCAAGCGACGGTCCGCGAGGACACGTCCGCCCGTCTGGCATCGCGGGCAGTACTGAAACGATCGAGACGCCAGTGACACCTCGCGAACCGTCTCGCCGCAGACCGGACAGGGCAGCCCGGTGCGTCCATGGACGCGCATCGACGCTCGCTTGCCGTCCTTGAGCGAGCCCGGATCGGATTCGATGGCAAGGGCAACTGCGCCGGTGAGCACGTCCCGAATCGATGCCGCGAGGCGTTCGATCTCGTCGCTGCCGAGCGCATCAGCGTGGCGGAATGGCGAGAGCTGAGCGGCATGAAGGATCTCGTCCGAGTAGGCGTTCCCGATGCCGGCAATCACCGCCTGGTCGGCGAGAACGCTCTTGAGCGTTCCTCGTTGGTCGTGCAGGATGATCGCCAGCCGGGCGGCAGACAGCGCAGGATCGAGTGCGTCGATGCCGAGGCGGGCGACCCCGGGAACGTCGTTGGGATCCTTGACGACCGAGACCGCGAGGCGCTTGTCCGTGCCGTGCTCCGTGATCTCGAGGCTCCCGCCGTCCTCCAGGGTGACGATCACGGCGAGCGGCCCGCGCAGCGATGGCCGGGCGTTCGTCGGTTTCTCGCGAAGCCTGATCCAGCCGCCGCGCGCAAGGTGCACGACCAGATGCAGTGGCGGCAGCGCGAGGTCGATGAACTTTCCGCGGCGGACGCAGCCGCCGAACGCCAGCCCCTCGAGCGCCGAAACGGGCGGGTCAAACGTCTTCAGCACCGCGACCGAGCGCACGGTCATCCGTTCCACAACCCGGCCGCGGAGACTCGTGTCGAAGGAGCGGCATAGCGCTTCGACCTCGGGCAACTCAGGCATCGCGGGTGAAAGAATGCGCCGGGTGCCGAGAAGCGTGGCTGGTCCGCGTGCCGTCGGGCCGCGGCGAAGCCGTGCGCACGCGACGGAGGACGTCCTCTGTGTGCCTCGGTCGACCATCTTTCCGGACGGCGCCTGGCACGGGCTGGTCGCGCGCGGGTTGGAGCGGGTGCTGCGAACCGTGCACGCGACGTCCGAGTACCGGCCGCGCTCGGAGATCGAAGACGACCCCGCGCTGCAGCAGATCATTCCCTACTGCGTCGTGCATCACGCCCACGACGACACGTATCTGCTCACCCGCCGCCTTCGCCGATCGAGCGAGACGCGCCTCCACCACCTGTACTCGCTCGGCATCGGCGGGCATGTCAACCCCGGCGACGGAGAGCGAGAGGACCCGGTGGTGGGGGGCCTGCGCCGCGAGTGGGCAGAGGAGATTCGCTGCGCGTCGCCCGCGCGCGCCAGCCTCGTGGCCCTGCTGAATGACGATTCGAGCCCGGTTTCACGCGTCCATTTGGGCCTCGTGTTTCTCGTGGAGCCCTCCGAGGGCAGCGTGGAGGTACGTGAGGTCGACAAGCTGGAAGGCGAATCGCTGTCGCTGGAGGCGATGCGGCGTCACTACCTGAGCATGGAATCCTGGTCGCAGCTCGTCTTCGACGACCTCGTCGCCGGAGCGCGGACGCGAGTCGAGAAGAGCCCGCTGGTCGTGCAACTCGAGCCCGAGCCGTGACCGCGGCCCTTCCGGGTCCACCTCGGTTCTTTCGCACGCCGAAGGATCTCGCCGGCTGGTACGCCGCGAATCCGTCGGCTCCCGAGCTCTGGATCGGGTTCTGGAAGAAGGGATTCGAACGCCCGGGCATCTCGTATGCGGATGCTGTCGACGAGGCACTGTGCAACGGCTGGATTGACAGCGTTCTCCGTCGCGTCGACGAGGCGAGCTACATGGTCCGCTTCACGCCACGGCGGCCGAGGAGCAACTGGACGGACACCAACCGTCGGCGAGTGGCCGAGTTGCGTGCTGCGGGGCGCATGCGCCCGGGCGGCGAGCAGGCGATTGCGGCTGCCGGCTCACCAGTCAGACGCTCGAAGGGTTAGCGCTCCGTATACTCGCCCCTCAATGGCCACCACAGTGCGCATCCCTGGACCGCTGCGCAGGCTCACCGGTGGCAACGCCGAGGTGAGCGTCGATGGCGAGACCGTCGGTGCCGTGCTCACCAACCTCGATGCAACCTATCCTGGCTTCCACGATCGTCTCTACGACAACTCCGGGAGCCTGCGGCAGTTCATCAACATCTACGTCAATGACTCCGATATCCGCTTCGCCCAGGGTCTCGATACCCCCATCGCCGAGCGCGACGAGGTATCGATCGTCCCCGCCGTTGCCGGAGGTGGCCGTCCCCGCTGACCGTCCGCTGGATCTTCTGCCGCGTTCTGCGGTGATCGCCGTGGCGATGTCGGGTGGGGTCGATTCCAGTGTCGCCGCCGCTCGCGTGGCGGCCACCGGCCTGCGCGCCTTCGGCATCACCCTGGCGATGTGGCCGGGGAGCCGGGAGGCAGTCCGGGACCGCGGATGCTGCTCCATCGACGCTGTCGATGACGCCCGGCGTGTCGCCACTGCGCTGGCGCTGCCGCACTATGTCTGGAACCTCGAGCGTGATTTCGAGACGGCTGTCGTACGGGACTTCGAGGATGGCTACGCGCAGGGCAGCACCCCGAATCCGTGCGTCACCTGCAACCAGCGCATCAAGTTCGGCGTGCTCCTCGAGCGGGCCCGCGCCGCCGGGGCCACGCATCTCGCGACCGGTCACTACGCCCGAACCGGACGGAGGGGTCCACTGGTCACCCTGCATCGCGCTCGCGATCCGCGACGCGACCAGGCGTATGTGCTCCACCGGCTCGATCAGCTCCAGCTGCAAAGCGCGGTGTTCGCACTCGGCGGCGACGCCTCCAAGGCGGGCGTCCGCGCGGAGGCCGCGGCGCTCGGTCTGGCTACGGCGGCCAAGCCCGAATCGCAGGATCTGTGCTTCGTCGACTCGGACCTGAAGTCCGAGTTGCGCATGCGCCTCGCAGGGCGTTTCGGTTCGGGCGCCATGACGGACATCGAAGGGACGGTGGTCGGTAGGCACGAGGGCCTGCCGTTCTTCACGGTGGGGCAGCGAGCCGGCCTGGGCATCCCCCCTTCGCGTCCCGACGCGGCGCCGCGCTACGTCATCGAGCTGCTCCCCGAGGCGAACACGGTGGTGGTGGGCCCGCGCGAGGCGCTCCGCCGCAGTGCGGTCGAGGCATCCTCGTTCTCGTGGATCGCGGGGGACGCGCCTCCCGCCGGCACGGAATGCGAGGCGCAGCTGCGTGCCCATGGGGACCCGCACCCGGCGCGTATCGAGCGGAGCGACCACGAGACCGTCCGGGTCCGGTTCGACATGCCGGTTGAGCAGGCTGCGCCTGGACAGTCGCTGGTGCTCTACCGCGGAGACGAGGTCCTCGGAGGCGGAATGATCCGCCGGGCCGCCTGAGGGTCGGCGGCGGTGCCCCCGACCCCGGAGCAGGTCGTGATCGGCATCCTTGCGGTGCTGGCCGGATGTCTGGCGGTGACAACGTCGGCCTACATCGGACGTCAGACCGGCAACTGGCTCTACTACCTCTGCACCGCCGGCAGCCTCGCGTTCGTGGTCGGTGTCGTCGGGCAGCGGGCGTTCCCAAGCCCAGCCGCAGTCGCGCGCCTGGGTGCCACCGCCGCCGCGACCTCGGTGCCCGGCCCCTGGGACGCGGGCGTCTCGTTGCCCTTGATCGGGATCCGGGTGACCCCCGTCGCGATCGTCGGACTGCTGATCGCGGCCGTCGGTCTGAGCCTGGTGCTCCTCTTCGAGCGCGTCCCGGGCGCCGTCCGGCCGACCGCGCTCGTGCGGACGTCGCGGCTTGAAGACGACGATTCCGTCTGAGCCCGGGCTGACTACAATGCCGCCCGCGCCCCTATGACCCCTAACGCATTCGCGTTCTACGCCGTCGCCGTGCTCATCGTGCTCGCCGCCGGGGCCGCAGTTGGGCTCCCTTCGCTTCGCCGTGCGGGGTACGCGGGCGGAGCCCTCCTCGTGCTCCTCGCCGTCCTCGAGCTCATCTCGGGCGCGTATGCGCTTGCGGTCGTCCAACTCGTGGTCCCGGGAGTTGCGGCGGGTGTCGTCGTCCTCGTGCTCCGGCGCGACGCCTACCGCGGGCTCATCAGCGGTGCGATCCTTCCTGAGCGCTTCTGGATCGCCGCCCCGATCGCGATCGGTACGGGCGCCGTTGCGGTCGTCACCCTCGCGCTCGTGGACACCGGCTGGTACCCGGGGAACATGGTCGTGGAGCTCTTTCACCCTGCCCAGGCGGCGCTGATCACCGTGCTGCACTACCGAGCGCCGTACGCCCTGGCGATTGCCGTGGTGCTGGTCGCGGTCACCGTCGGCGCCGGACTGGTGATCGGTCGGCGGAGCGGCGACGAGCAGTCGCTCGACCAACTTCTCCAGCAGCGACGCCAGCGTGAGGAGTTGGCGCGGAGGCGACGCGAAGACCGCGAGCAGGGACGGCGGCGGCCGGCGAGAGACAACTCGTGACCGTCGGCCCCGGGCAGTTCGCCGTGCTGAGCGCGGCCGTGTTTGCCATCGGCATCTATGGCGTCCTGGCGCGCCGTCATCCGCTCGGGGTTGCCATGGCGATCGGGCTGCTCTTCGCGGCGCCGGTCATCGCGCTCGTCGGGTTCACGCACGCAATCCAGGTGGGACCGCCGGCGTTCGGCGACGCCCTTGCGGCGTTCGCCATCGTCGCAGCGAGCTGCGTCTGCAGCATCGGCTTCGCGCTGATCGTGCTTCTCTGGCGGCGCACTGCCCGAGCCGACATCGACGCCCTCGGCGACCTCGAGGCATAACGCCATGGCCATCTACAACGCAGCGTGGGCGATTCCTCTCCTCCCGCTGATCGGTGCGCTGGGATCGCTCGGCGTGGAAGGCCAGCGCCGCGCGGCGCAACTGTGCGTCGCATTCTGCGGCCTCTCCTTCGTCGTTGCGGCCATCGTACTGGGTGTCCGACTCACCCACGCCACCGGGGCCTCCTTCGAGTCGCTGCTGACATTCTTCGCGATGACGCCGGCGGAGGGCGCGACATTCGCGACCCAGTTCCAGGCGCAGGTGGGCGTCCAGGTCGATGCCCTGTCGACGAGCTTTGCGGCAGCGATCGCCCTCGCCACCCTCGTCATCCAGGGTTACGCGGTCAATGCGATGCGGGGCGAGCCAGGCTACCGGCGGTTCTTCTGCGGGTCTTCGGTGCTCGCGTTCTGCACCACCGGTTTCGTGCTCAGCCCCAACCTGTTCAACTCATTGATCATGTGGGTGGGGGCGTCGGCCAGCCTCTACGTCCTGCTCACGTTGTCGTGGCAGCGCGCCGAGCCGGTGCGCAAGGCGATGCGCGCGATCGTCATCGTCACGGCGGGCGACATCGCGCTCACCCTCGGCGTTGTCTTCGCATGGATCAAGTTCGGTGTCTTCTCGTCACTGCTCACGCCTCCGTCCGGACAGACGATTGCGGATCCCTTCTCGTTCGACGTTGTCTCGCAGGGAGTGATCGCGACGCTCCACAGGAGCGTTGCCGGCGCGGGGCCGCGCGCGATCCTGGTGCTGGGCATCGTGTTCCTTGTCGCCGCCGTGGTCCGCAGCGTGCAGTTTCCCTTCAACACCTGGCTCACCGACGCCGCGTCCTCCGCCGTTCCCGTGCTCGCGCTCGCATCCGCCACGGTCGCCCCGCTCGGGATCTTCCTCGTTGCGCGCATCTATCCCGTGGTTGCGCACGCTCCCCGAGCGCTGCCCGTGCTCGCCCTGGTGGGTGGGGTCAGCGCCGCACTCACCGCCGCGACCGGGATCGCACAGCGCAGCATCACGCGGATTGCCGCGTGCGCGGTGGCGTCCGAGCTGGGTCTCGGCATGGTCGCGCTGGGCATGGGCGGGTATGGGGCCGGAGTGTTCATCGGCTTCACCTCCGTGTTCACGTCGACGCTCCTGATGCTGGCGGTCGGCAACCTCGTCCGCGTCTACCGGACCGATGACATGGCGGAGATGGGTGGGGCATGGGCGAAGCTGCGCACGACCAGCGTCGCCCTTGGCGTCTGGGCGCTGCTTGCCGGCGGCATCGGCTTCGGTGCGTATTACGCGCTGTCGTCCGCGCTGAGCGGCACCGATCCGGCAGGGGGAGTCTTCAGCGTGAGTGAGCGCGTGGTGGTGATCATCGTCACGATCATCGCCACCGTTCTCGGGGCATTGCTCGCCGGTCGCCTTCTGCTCAGCGCGACCTCGGGAGCGGTCACCCGCCGGCGTGGGTTTCAACACGAGCGCGTCGCCGAGGTGGAGAACGCGCTGCGCCGCCCGATCTGGCTGGCGATCGCTGCAGCCGTGATCGCTGTGCTTGTCGGGGTGCCGGGTGTCGAGCTGTTCAATTTCGGCGGTGGTGGGAATGCCGCGCCCACCTTCATGCGATTTGTCTTCTACGGCCTTCACCGTCAGACGATCGGCGTCGACGGCATCGCACTCCTCATCGCGCTGCTCGTGCTGGCGTGCGGTTTCGGCGCCGCCTACCTGTGGTTCAGCCCGGCCCGCAATCGGAGGGTAATTGCAAGCGGCGCGTGGCCCGTGCGTATTGCAGCGGAGGGCTTCTACGTCGAGCAACTCACGGAGCTGGCGGCGGAGCCGATGCTTGCGATCGCCGGCCGTGTCTCCAGCTTCGATGAGCAGGTGACCGCGCCCATCGCCGCGTCGGTGGGGGAGAGCGTCGATGAAGCTGCCGGCGTCCTCGGCCGCATACCGCAACGCTCGGTTCGCGCGCTACCTCGCGGGCAGCGTTGTCGTCGTCGCGATCCTCGCGTTGCTGTCAGTGCTGGCAGCGACTGGTCATCTCTGGGTACACGTGGCGTGAACGTCATTCTGTCGACGATCATCTGGGCGCCGCTCCTCTTCGCGCTCATCGCTCTGTTCCTGCCCGAGCATGACGACGAGCAGCGTGCTCGGGTGCGCACGGTCGCACTCGGTGGCGCCGGTGTGAGCTTCTTCGTGACGGCGTTCTTCGCCATCCTGGGCCAGATCGGACTTGGCCAGGGTGGCGGGCTCGCGTCCGCATATCAGGAGAACCGCACCTGGTTCTCGAGCTTCCTGTTCCAGGCGCATTACGACCTCTCCGCGGACGGCATCACCCTCCCGCTCCTCGTCGTGGTCACAATAGTGTTCGGGTGCGCGATCTTCCATTCGTGGAAGATCCATGAGCGGGTGCGGCTCTACGTGATCCTGGTGCTGCTCCTCGAGACTGCGGTCAACGGGGTGCTGTGCGCTTCGGACTTCGTGCTCTTCGTGGCCTTCTGGGGCCTGTTGCTGCTTCCCATGTACCTGCTCATCCGGATCTGGGGCGGTGATGGCGCGCGTCGAGCGGCTGCATGGTTCGCGGGATTCCATGCGGTGTCGCTGGTGCTGATCATCGCGACAGTGGTAATCATCATCGTGGAGGCGAACGCTCGGTCTTCGGACATGAGTGCAAACCTGACCAAGTTCTCCGTTACCGCCGAGACTGTCGGTTTCTGGTTGAGCTTCGCCGCATTCGCCATCGCGATGGCCATCTTCCCGGTGCACACGTGGATGGTCGAGGCTCAGGCCAAGGCGAGTGCGGGCGTGGCGACGATTCTTTCGGGGACGATGCTGCTGCTCGGCGCGTACGGCATGATGCGCATCAGCCTCGTGGTCTTCCCCGTGCCGGCTCACTACTACTCGTTTGCGATCACGGGACTCGCCGTCGTCGGCGCCTTCTGGGGCGGCATCGGCGCGCTGCGTCAGGACGAGTTGCGCCGCTTCATCGGCTACATGAACGTCGCGCAGATGTCGCTCGTCCTGCTCGCGGTGGGCGCGCAGACGTCGGTCGCCCTCGTCGGCGCCGTGCTCCTGCTGGCGGGCCAGGGCATTGCGTCGGCGATGCTCACCCTGGTCAGCGGCGCCATCGAGGAGCGCACACGGACAACGAGCATCCGCGCCATGGGGGGCCTGGTGACCCAGGCGCCGCGCCTCGCCGGGTTCTGGCTGGTCGCGGCGGCGAGCGTGATCGGCGTGCCACTCCTTGCCGGCTTCACCGGCGACTTCATGGTGTTTGCGGGCTCATTCCCCGAACATCGCATCGCCACGGTTCTCGTCATGGCGAGCGTGATCGTGACCACCGCAGGCCTCGTGTGGGTCGCCAATCGCGTGTTCTTCGGACCCGTGCGTGACCAGTTCGCACGCGTGCGCGACGTCACGCTCCTGGACCTCACCGTGCTGATTCCGCTCGTCGGCGCGGCAGTGTTGTTCGGGGTGCGAGCGGGAGCAGTCGTGCCGGTGATCGCGAACGGGGTCCTCGAGATCACCACTCGGATCAGCGGGGGATAGGATGCCGCCCGATTTCGCGCGTGCGATGACCCTCGCCCTGCTCCCCGAGGCAATGCTCATCGGCATTGCCGTGATCTCTGTGCTCATCGCCCTGGCCAGGCCGGGACTCCGCCCGGACATCCATCGTTGGATCGCCTGCATCGGCCTCGTCGGGTCACTGGCCGCATGCGGACTGGTGCTTCTCGGCCTCCGCGGTGTGCGGTCCGGGGTGGCGATCACGGTGTGGAACGGAGGATTCGTCGTCGACAGCTTTGCCCTGTTCATCGCAATCCTCGCCTGCGTCACTGCCCTGTGCACGTGCCTCATCAGCCGATTCGGCGGTGCGGAGCATCCCGTCGCGGTCGAGTGCGTTCTACGCGCTCATTCTCATCACGACCGCCGCAGCGGAAGCGGTCGCCGCGGAACGCGAGATGACCACGATGTTCGTCGCGCTCGCGCTGCTGCTCGTCTGCCTCGTCGCTCTGGGTGCGCTCGTCAAGACCGACCCCCGAGGCGCGGTGTCCTCGTTCGAGCATCTCATCGAAGGCAGCGTCGGCATCGCTGCGGTGGTGTACGGGCTCGCGCTTCTGTACGGGACGACGCGGAGCACCAACCTCGACGTGGTCGCTTCAGCCGTTGGTGCTGCGCCGGGTGCCGTCGCGCTGGGCGTCGCCCTAGTCGTCCTCGGCCTCTGCGGCACTCTGGGCGTGTTCCCCCTGCGCAGGTGGGTGGGGCGGGTCGCCACCAACGTCCCGGCAGGGGCTGCCGGTTTCATCATCGCGATCAGCCTGATCGCCGGTGGCGCGGCGCTCGCGCGCGTGACGGTTTCCGGTCTCGGCCCGAACGTCGGCGTCTGGAGGTGGCTCGTCCCGATCGTTGCGGCGGCCGCGCTCGGCCACGCGGCGCTGAGCTCGCTGCGAGAGACAACGGTCTCGCGGCTCATCGGTCAGCTGGTCAGCGCCCAGGCGGCGATGCTCCTCCTCGGCCTGCTCGCGTTTGCCACCGGTTCGCGCGGACTCCCCGCCTACGGGATGACCGCGTTCCTCGGGAGCCTCGGCGTCACCGCGATCGCGACCCTCGCCGCATTCGGCGTCCTCGCCATGCTCCAGAGGGCGGGGATCGGCGATGCGATCGATGACGTGCGCGGACTCGCGCATCGCTCGGCGCCGGCGGCACTGCTGATGACCGTGGCGGTCGGCACGCTCGCGGGGGTTCCGCCGCTCGCCGGTTTCCTCACTCGCGTGCTGCTCATCTCGAGCGCCGCCGACACCCATTACGGCTGGCTGGCCATCCTTGCAGTTGGAGCAACAGTGCTGACGCTGATCGCCGCGCTGCGCTTCGTCGCAACCCTGTACGACGACGCAGGGGACGCGGTGCCGTTCACACTCGGTGCCACGCCGCTCGTCTCGCGCATCGTCGCCGGAGCCGCCTGCCTTGCCGGGGTCGCGCTGGTGGTGCTCATCCAGCCGCTGCTCGCGGTGGCGACGGCGGGAGCGGGAACGCTGCGCTGACAGCCTGGGAGCGCCCACGCGGAGGAACTCGGCGAGACCTGCCCGCGGTCGCCCTCGGCGTGCTCACGAGGGCGGTGCGCGTCGCCGGCCCGCTGCGCGCCGCGGCCGCAGACGCGGTTGGCGCCGCCTGGTACAGACGTCTGAGCCGCGATGACCGCGTCCGAGCAGCAGCCAACCACCACCGGTTGCAGCCGCACCTCGATCACGCCGCGGCCGCCGCACTCGCGCGCCGCTCGTACCAGGAATACGTGCGCATGATCGTCGACTCGATGTGGGCCGAACCGCTGGATTCCGCGGAGGTGCTCAAGCTTTTCCGGGTGATCGGCGCCGAGCACCTCAACGTTGGCGAACATGGGTCGATGGTCGTGCTCCCGCACTTCGGCAATTGGGACATGGCCGCGA
Organism: Candidatus Dormiibacterota bacterium; assembly: GCA_963756075.1. Lineage (GTDB taxonomy): Bacteria > Chloroflexota > Dormibacteria > Aeolococcales > Aeolococcaceae > Palsa-851. The sequence goes on from CAVWMH010000011.1 coordinate 94,901, forward strand.
GCGCATCGGTCGGTCTTGGGCTGCATCTGAGCACCGTGATGGCACCGGTCGTGTCGCCCGGGATCACGGAGATGGTGGCGCTCTCGCGCCAGCGAAAGGGCCTCGAGATCTTCACCGTGCGGCAGTCGGCGCGAGGCCTGTTTCGCGCGCTCCGGCGCAACCGGACGGTCGCCCTGATGCTTGACGTTCCGGAGGCAGGCCCAACGGTGGTCGTGCCCTTCTGTGGCGGCCCGGTGCGCTGCAGCGCGGTCCCGGCGCGTCTCGCCGAGTCCACCGGCGCCTCGATCCTCCCGGTCACCTGCCGGCGTGATGGCTGGGGATGGGTGCTCGAGATCCACCCATCCGTCGACACCTCCGGCGACGATGCGACGGTGACCGGTCGTATAGCCGCGTGCGTGGAGCCGGCGATTCGCGCTCACCCCGAGCAGTGGTATCCCTTTCACCACGTGTATGTCGATCGGTGAGCCGAGCGACCTGACGGCGGCGGCGGTCCGGGCGCTGGAGGAGGCGGCGGGATCGAGTGGGCGACCAGCGATCGCATGGGCTCCGGGGCGCTGCACCCTGGTGGGGGAGCACGTCGACTACGCGGGCGGTCAGGTGCTCTGCATCGGGGTCGACCGTGGGATTGCGGCCGCGGTCCGCACCAGCGCCACGGGTCGGTTTCTGGCTGCGAGCGGTGGCGCGGTCGTGTCCCGTCTCGACGCTTTGCCGGTCGGGGACATCGGGGATCGGGTCTTCGCTCCGGTCGTCGCGCTTCGCGACCGCGGGATCACAGTCCCCGCGATCGAAGTCGGCATCGCCGCAACGCTTCCCGCCGGGGCCGGGCTCGCATCCTCCGCGTCCCTGATCATCGCTGTCACGACCGCGATCCTGCGGATGCTGGGCGAGACGATGACCGCGCAGGACCTCGCTGCGGCGGCCCTGCACGCTGAGCGTGACGTGGTCGGCGTTCCCTGCGGGCCGCTCGATCAGCGCGCAGTCATCGACGCTCCGACCGGTGGTGCGCTCCTGCTCGACTGCCGGTCCGGCGCCGAGACCGCGGTGCCGTGGCCGTGGGCGGAGGTGGTCCTGCTGGGCTGCGACACCGGGGTGCAGCACGATGTCGGGGGAGTCGAATACCGCCGCCGGCGCGAGGAGACCGAGTCCGGGCTTGAGGCGCTGGGCGTGACGAGCTGCCAGGATCTGCGCGCCGAAGCGATCGACTCCGCTGCGCTGGACCCCGCGGTCAGGCGGCGCCTTCAGCACGTGATGGGCGAGACCAGGCGTGCCACGGAAGCTGCCGAGGCGCTGAGACGCGGTGACGTCGAGGCCCTCGGTGGTCTGATGTCCGCCAGCCATCGATCCCTCCGCGACCTGCATGAGGTGAGCACCCCGGCGCTCGACGCGGTCGTGAGCGCCGCTCTGGCCGTCCCGGGGTGCGCCGGGGCGCGGATGGTCGGCGCCGGCTTCGGCGGTGCTGCAGTCGCGCTGGTCACGAGCGCCGGCGCCGCAGCCTGTCGAACCGCGATGACCGCCGCGTGCGGTGGCGGGCGCACCTTCGAGCTGAGGCCCTCGCCGGGTCTCGCGGTGCTGGCCCCAGACGTCGTGCGGGGCTAAACTCGGCGCATGGGTGGCAAGGCGGCTGCCGCGGCGAGCTGCGCCGCCGGGTATCTCATCGGGTCGGTGCCGTTCGGCCTGATCGTCGGCAAGACGGTCGGCGGGCTCGACGTCCGCGATTTCGGGAGCGGCAACATGGGCACGGCCAACGTGCTGCGCACGGTCGGCGCTCGGGCGGGTGCGCTCACGTTCTCCCTCGACGTCGCCAAAGGGGCGGCCGCGATCGGGCTCGCCCGACGCTGGGGTGCCGATCCGACCGCGCAGGCCGCTGCCGGGCTCGCGGCATGCGTCGGACACTCATGGCCGGTCTTCGCACGGTTTCGCGGTGGGAAGGCGGTCGCCACCGCGTTCGGGGGACTCCTCATGGTGTCGCCCGAGGCCGCGGCCTGGGCAACCGTCGGTGGCCTTGGCGCTCTCGCCCTGAGCCGCACCATGTCCGTGGGATCGCTGACCGCGGCAGGGACGGCGACGTTGGGCGCCGGTCTCGAGAGCAGCCGCCGCCACGACGCGGTGCCCTTCGTCTTCACCGCGCTCGCGTCGACGCTCGTGATCGTTCGCCATGCTGCGAACATCCGGCGGATCGCTCGCGGAGAGGAACCGCAGCTGTCGACCCGTCTGTGGAGCACTCGTCACTGACTCATCGGCGGGCGCCTGCCGACCCCTCCGTATGATCGAGGCATGAAGGGCGCTCCCGACTCGCGTGCGCATATTGCCGTCGAGGGTGCTGTGGAACGAGTTGGCGCTGTCGCTCGAGCGCTGACGAGCACCACCGGCGGTGTCGCAGAGTTGCAGCGCGAGGTGGTGTGCACCGCCGCATCGATCGCCGGCACAGGGGCACTGGCCGCGATGGCGCTGCGCGATGGTGAAGGGCCGGCGGCCGTTGTCGTCGATCCGCATGTCTCGGGACCCGAGGTGTTCGAAGGCTGGGAGGTGGTGCCCGAGGTCATGGCCGGGCAGCGCGTCAGGCGTGTGATTCCCGGTCGCGGATCGTTGCTGGTCCTCCCGATGTGGTATCGGGATCGAGTGGTGGGTGCGCTCGCCGTGCTGTCACCGCCGGGCACCGCGGCGCTCGACCCGGATGCCGAAGGTGTTTTAGCCATCCTTGCCAACAACGCGGCAATCGCGATGGAGAATGCGCGCCTCTACGAGTCGGAGCGGGAGTCGGCGCGGCGCCTGCGCGAGCTCGACACGCTGAAGACGGACTTCCTTGCGACCGTGCAGCATGAGCTGCGCACCCCGCTGACGGCGATTCTCGGGCTCAGCGACCTCATCGAGATGTGCTGGGAGGTATGGGAGGATTCCCCGAAGCTCGACGCGCTGCGTGACATTCAGGTCGCCGCCAGGAACCTCGACGGCATCGTCGAGACGATCATCGACTTCTCCGTCGGCGACGGTGAGGAATTGACACTGACGCTGGTGGATGTGCCGCTGGAAGCGGCCGTCCGTACCGCCATCACCGTTGTCGCCGAACGCCACAAGGGCGGGCTGCCGATTCCCGCGGAGGTCGACGTGGACTCGTCCATCACGCTGCTTGCCGACCCCGATCGGCTGGGGCAGGTGCTGCGGGCGCTCATCGACAACGCGGTGAAGTTCAGCGATGGCCGTGGAATTGTGGACGTGCGCGCCAGCCCGGCCGAACCGGGCACCGTCGTGATCGAGGTTGCCGACGAGGGGATAGGTATCCCCGCCGAGGACGTTCCCCGGATCTTCGAGCGTTTCTTCCAGGTGGACAACACCGCGACGCGCCGTTTCGGGGGGACCGGCATGGGCCTCGCCCTCGTCAAACGAGTCGTGCAGGCCCACGGCGCGACGGTCGACGTCGAGACATGCGTCGGGTCGGGGACGCGCATATTCCTGCGCTGGCCGGAGCGCATCCCAGTGCCAGAGACTGCTGTCGACAACGACCCGATGGCGTTGCCGGTGCCGGTACAATGACGGTGGTCGCGCTAGGCGGGGCGTTAGCGGTGCCCTGTACCCGCAATCCGCTATAGCGGGGCTGAATTCCCCACCGAGGGGGCGCGTCATTGGGTCTGCTCCGGACGCGCCGGCGTTGACGACTGGGTCCCGCGCAGCTCGGGCCCGTGAACCCCGTCAGGTCCGGAAGGAAGCAGCGGTAAGCGGTCTCCCGGGGGTGCCGTGGGGACACCTGGTCTGAGCCGGTCGTACGGGTGAGCGCCGGTGGCGTGCCGACGACGTGGGGTGCGCGACTACCCCCGTTTCATCGGCGGCCCGCCATCACGGGCGACCCGCCGTCATTGCGACAATGCCGCCTGCTTCGGGTGACCATCGTGGAGGAGTCGCGCGCCGTGGATCGCAGCTTGACCGCCCGGGGATTGGGGCTTCACTCGTGAGCCTCGCCCTCTATCGCCGTTACCGGCCGCAGCGCTTCGCCGACCTGGTGGGGCAGGAGGTCGTCGCACGCACGCTGGTGAACGAGGTGCGGTCGGGTGATCTGGCGCACGGGTACCTGTTCACCGGGGTGAGAGGGACCGGCAAGACGTCGACCGCCCGCATCCTCGCGCGCGCCGTCAACTGCGACACGCCCGTCGACGGGGAGCCCGACAACGTATGCCCCTCGTGCCTCGAGATCCTCAGCGGAGGGTCGGTGGACGTGCTCGAGATCGACGCAGCGAGCAACCGCGGCATCGATGCGATGACCGACCTCCGCGAGAAGGTGCGCTACCTGCCGGCAGTGCTCCGACGCAAGGTCTACATCATCGACGAGGCGCACATGCTGACCCCGGAGGCCTGGAACGCCTTTCTCAAGACCCTCGAGGAGCCACCCCCACACGTGCTGTTCGTGCTCGCGACCACCGAGCCGCACAAGGTGCCCGAGACCATTCGGTCCCGCGTCCAGCGCTTCGATTTCAGGCGCGTCCCCGTTCCGGCGGTCCAGCAGCTGCTCACCGAGGTCGCCGAGAAGGAGGGTGAGCATGTCGACGCCGGAGCGCTCGTGCTGCTTGCGACCGCGGCGCAAGGCAGCCTGCGCGACGCGTTGGTCCTGCTCGAGCAGGCGCTCGGCGCCGGGGAGCGACCGGTCACGGTGGCCGTCGCCCGGCGCTCGCTCGGGCTCACGGATCCCTCGACCCTGCACTCCCTGGTGACGTCTCTCGCCGGCGCCGATCCGGCGGGCACGCTGCGGGCGGCGGCCGCCGCGTTCGACGCAGGGGCCGATCCCCGGCAGCTGTTCCGTGACGTGGCGCGCCTCGCGCGCGCCGCCGAGCTTGTGGCGCTTGGGTACCCCGAGGGTGCGTCGGTTGGTCCCGACGAGGTCGCTCTCGTGGCCGATCTCGCGGCCATCGCGCCCGCCGGGCTGTGGCTGCGCCTCCTCGAGTTGATCGCTGAAGCGGAGATGAACCTGCGCCAGTCGGTCGACGCCCGCCTCCTCGTCGAGGTGTGCCTGCTCCGCGCGCTGCGTCCACCGGCTGCCGACGGGGAGGATGCCGGGATCGCTGCGCTGACGCTTCGGGTGGCGGCTCTCGAGCGTGGCGCCTCTCCGGCGGAACCTCGAGCCGTGATCGACCCGCCTGCGCCGGCTCCGGATGGGGCGACCAGCCCCGCGCCGGTTGTCGATCCGGTTGTGGAGGTGGTGCCCGCGCCGGCGGAGACCGTCATCGAGGCGATCGGCAGGCGCGATCTCACCACCGTCGACGGATGGGTTGCGGAATGGCCCGTTGCCATCGAGGCGGTGGCGCGCGCCAACAAGGGACTTGCCGGGGTGCTGCGCGATTGCAGACCGGTCGAAGCCGACGCAACCAGCGTGACGATCGGCACCAACGGTCGCTTCCACCTTGAGCAGATCAGCGATCCGGACAAACGGCGGGTGATCGCCGAGGCGCTGTCAGCGATCGGCGGGCGACCCATCGAGGTGCTGACCCGCTTCACCGGCGAGGAGCGCCCGCGCGGGGCGTCGGGGTCGGTCAGCGACGTCACCCAGGCGGTGCTCGATACGTTTGCCGGCAGCCGGGTCACGGCCACTCGCCTCCACGACGACACCGGGCTGGGGGCGCCGCGATCGGCCAACGGTGCGTAGACTGCCCCAACGAGGTCTGAGATGAAGAATCAGCAGCAGATGATGAAGCAACTCCAGCAGGTGCAGGCCCGCATGGCCAAGATGCAGGAGGAGCTGAACGACGTGACCGTGACCGGCACGGCCGGCGGTGGGGTCGTGTCGATCACGGCTGACGGACATCAGAAGGTGCTGTCTGTCACGATCGAGCCCGAGGCGCTCGAAGAGGGTGCCGAGCTGCTCGCAGATCTGATCCTCGCCGCATGCAACGATGCGCTCGACAAGTCGCGGGCAGCCGCAGCGGCGAACATGTCGCAATTGACCGCCGGTTTGGGGCTTCCTCCCGGCCTGCTCTGAGCGGGATAGGGCGCTGCGTGTTGACGGAGGAGGCACGTGCCACTCGTTCCTGAAGCAGTCGAACGGCTGGCCGCTGAGTTCGGACGGCTGCCCGGCGTCGGCCCGAAGACGGCGCAGCGACTGACGTTCTACTGCCTGCGGGCGCCAGCGGAGATGTCCCAGCGTCTCGCCGGGGCGCTCACCGACCTGCACACACGGGTCCGTCCATGTTCGCGTTGCTTCTTCATCGCCGACGGGCCCCTGTGCGCGATCTGCATGGATGCAAAGCGAGATGCATCGTTGTTATGCGTTGTTGAGGAAGCGCTCGACGTGCTCGCCGTGGAGCGAAGCGGTGAGTTCCATGGCCTCTACCACGTGCTCGGTGGCGCGCTCTCGCCGATGGACGGTGTCGGTCCCGACGAGCTTCGCATTCGCGAGCTCGAGGCTCGGGTGAGTGAGGGCGAGATCCGCGAGGTGGTGATCGCCACGGACCCCGATGTGGAAGGCGAGGCGACCGCCTACTACGTGGGCGAGCGGCTCGCAAAGCTCGGCGTCGCCGTGTCGCGGCCGGCGCACGGCCTGCCCGCGGGCTCCGATCTCGAGTATGCGGATGAGCTCACGATGGCTCGTGCTTTCGCGGGTCGACAGGCGCTCTAACATGGCGGCGGTGGAGCAGCTCAAGGGACGGACCGCGCTGGTCACCGGGGCGTCGAGTGGGTTGGGCGAGCGTTTCGCGCGCGTGCTCGACCGCGCGGGCGCGACCGTCGTGGTCACGGCTCGCCGTGAGGAGCGGCTGAACACGCTCGCAGCTGAGCTCACCGACCCCCTGGTGTCGTGTGGAGACATCACTGACGCGGCGTATCGCGCGGAGCTGGTGGACGCGACCAGGCGCCGGTTCGACCATCTCGACATCCTGGTCAACAACGCGGGCGCGTGCGACGGCGGACCGTTGGAGGATCAGTCGCTCCAGGATCTGACGTCGGTCATCGACCTCAACCTGGTGGCGTTGATGGACATGTGCCGTCTCGCGGCGCCGTTGTTGTTCAAGGCCGAGAGCGCGGCGGTGATCAACGTCGCGTCGATGTATGGGGTCGTCGCCTCACGAGGTCCGATGGCGGCGTACAACGCCACCAAGGGTGGTGTGGTCAACTTCACGCGCCACCTGGCGGCGCAGTGGGGACCTCGAGGTGTACGGGTCAACGCGCTCGCGCCCGGATTCTTCCCGTCCGAGATGACAGGCATGCTCGAGGACGAGCGGTTTGCGTCCTCGATCCGAGCGCGCACGCTCCTGGGGCGGACGCCCAGGTGGAGGAGCTGGATGGGCCGCTCTTGTTTCTCGCGTCAGAGGCCTCCAGCTATGTCACCGGGCATATGCTGGTCGTCGACGGAGGCTGGACCGCGGTCTGAGCCCACTGCGGGGGCGTCGCCTCTGGCTGCGCCGGCTGATTCCTGGTTACTGGACCCAGCTGGATTTGGGAAGCCGCTGACGGGCGGTGACCTTGGCGAAAATGCGCTCCCCGCATCCTGAGCACTTGGCCATCGGGCGGCGGAAGGTCACCTCAGGGCCGGCTTTCCGCTGATACATCGGAAAGGTCAACGGGATAAGGCGGTCGGCACCGCACGCGGGGCACTTGAGCATGAGGCAGAGACCATCCCACGTTGGCGAACCTTTCGTCTGTCCGCAACAGCGCGGTCGGTTGAACCGGACGCGATCTTGTGCGCTGTCCTGGTCTCTTCATGTTGCATATGGGTAGCGAATCTCGTATACCGGTGAGTGAGAAGCGTGATGAAACCCGGAAGAACGGCATGGCTGAACCGGCTGGGAGGGGCGCAGCCGTTCTTCTCAATCGCGGATGAGCGCCAAAGCCGTCCCACATGGGCGATGGGTGGTCTGGCAGCTGGGGCTGTCCCGAAGGCGATCCGATCGAGCCACGGCTATGCGCCGCAGTTCCCCTCCGACGCGCCCGAGGCGCCTCGGGACGCGCGTCCGGGCGACTTCTTCCGCAACTAGGCCTCGTTCAGGGGTCTGTCGGACCCGATCCGTCGCCTCTCGGAGCCGTGTAGCGGTCGGTTTGAGCTGGGTTCAACTTGACCTGGGGCGTCGAGATCGGTAAACTCCGTTGGTTGCCCGCTCGGGGGTGCTCCCGACGGCCGCGTTGCCAGGGATTCCGCAGTGGACTTGGCGCGCCATGAACCTTGACACTTGAAGAGTGGAGACGACTTTCCGCGACGGCCTTGGGTCTCGTGCGATAGCGCACGGACCGGCGTAGGCCTCGTCAAGCATGTCTACGACCCGGCTAAGCCGGGACACAGACGTATTCATGGAGAGTTTGATCCTGGCTCAGGATTAACGCTGGCGGCGTGCATGAAACATGCAAGTCGAGCGCGGTGTGATGAGGGGTAACCCAATTCACATCTAGCGGCGAACGGGTGAGTAACACGTGAGCAACCTACCTTCGAGTTGGGGATAGCCCTGGGAAACCAGGATTAATACCCGATGTGGTCACAACAGGACATCCTGATGTGAGTAAAGGCGTAAGCCGCTCGATGACGGGCTCGCGGCCTATTAGCTTGTTGGTGGGGTAATGGCCTACCAAGGCGATGATGGGTAGCTGGTCTGAGAGGACGATCAGCCACACTGGGACTGAGACACGGCCCAGACTCCTACGGGAGGCAGCAGTTAGGAATTTTCCGCAATGGGCGAAAGCCTGACGGAGCAACGCCGCGTGAGTGATGAAGACCTTCGGGTTGTAAAGCTCTGTCGGAGGGGAAGAACACAATGACGGTACCCTCCAAGAAAGCCCCGGCTAACTACGTGCCAGCAGCCGCGGTAATACGTAGGGGGCGAGCGTTATCCGGATTTACTGGGCGTAAAGCGCGTTAAGGCGGCCGACAAAGTTGGTGGTGAAATTTCAGGGCTCAACTCTGAAACTGCCTCCAATACTGGTCGGCTTGAGTGCGAGAGAGGAAGGTGGAATTCCCGGTGTAGTAGTGAAATGCGTAGATATCGGGAGGAACACCAGTGGCGAAGGCGGCCTTCTGGCTCGCAACTGACGCTGTAGCGCGAAAGCGTGGGGAGCGAACGGGATTAGATACCCCGGTAGTCCACGCCCTAAACGATGTGCACTAGGTGTTGGGCGTATTGACGCGCTCAGTGCCGCAGCTAACGCATTAAGTGCACCGCCTGGGGAGTACGGTCGCAAGATTAAAACTCAAAGGAATTGACGGGGGCCCGCACAAGCAGCGGAGCATGTGGTTTAATTCGAGGCAACGCGAAGAACCTTACCCAGGTTTGACATGCATTCGAAAACCGTGGAAACACGGTCCCCGAAAGGTGGATGCACAGGTGGTGCATGGCTGTCGTCAGCTCGTGCCGTGAGGTGTTGGGTTAAGTCCCGCAACGAGCGCAACCCCTGTGGTTAGTTGTATTTTCTAGCCAGACTGCTGGGAGAAACCCAGAGGAAGGTGGGGATGACGTCAAGTCATCATGCCCTTTATACCTGGGGCTACACACATGCTACAATGCCCAGTACAACGGGCTGCGACACCGCGAGGTGAAGCCAATCCCTTAAAGCTGGGCCCAGTTCGGATTGCAGGCTGCAACTCGCCTGCATGAAGTCGGAGTTGCTAGTAACCGTGGGTCAGCACACCGCGGTGAATATGTTCCCGGGCCTTGTACACACCGCCCGTCACACCACCCGAGTTTGGTGCACCCGAAGTCGCTGGCCGAACCCGCAAGGGACGGAGGTGCCGAAGGTGTGCCCGGTGAGGGGGGTGAAGTCGTAACAAGGTAGCCGTACCGGAAGGTGCGGCTGGATCACCTCCTTTTAGGGAGTGGCCCGAGTGCGTACGCGCAGCAATGCGTGTCACGGCACGGACCAGTCAACTCAAGTCGTGCAGCAACGCGCCATGAAGAACCGCGAAGAGTAGCGAGCAATCGCGAAGAGTACCGGGATGTAACGTGGCGCGGTCCATCACGCGCAAGCGTGGTGGGAAGGCCGGCCAGCAGGCAGTGGGAATCTGCAGAAATAGATGCGCGTCAGGAGCGCGGTGCTCCAGGCGCCCGAGGCAACCACGTCGCCTCGCGGATGTCGCTCCACGCTTCAGCGGTCAAGGGAACCGGCTGCGCCGGGCCCTACAAGGGCCTTTAGCTCAGTTGGTGAGAGCGCACGGCTGATAACCGTGAGGTCTGTGGTTCGAATCCACAAAGGCCCACGCTCGTATCCGTACGGGGATGTAGCTCAGCTGGAAGAGCACCTGCTTTGCAAGCAGGGGGTCGCCGGTTCGAGCCCGGCCATCTCCACGGGCAACGATCCCTCCGCTCGACAGCCGGCCTCAAGGTCGGTCGTATGTACGTTGACACGAGAATAGCGAGTCTGCGAGAACACTGGACGGTTTCCGTCGTCCAGCGTTCAAGTGAGAATCCTCAATAACAAACAACAAGCCAGGCGAAACACGTGTCGTGGTGACGCAGCGTCGTCACCAGGCCTCCTGCAGTCATTGAACAGTGACGATAGGAAAGGTCAAGCTACCAAGGGCACACGGTGGATGCCTTGGCACCAAGAGCCGATGAAGGACGTAGCGTTGTTGCGATAAGCCTCGGGTAGCTGCTAGCAAGCACTCGATCCGGGGATTTCCGAATGGGGCAACCCACCTGGAGGAATGTCCAGGTACTCCCGGTTGAATATATAGACCGGGTAGAGGGCACGCGGAGAACTGAAACATCTAAGTATCCGCAGGAAAAGATGTCATCCCCTGAGTAGTGGCGAGCGAAAAGGGGTGAGGCTAAACCGAGACGGCGTGATAGCCGGCAGGCGTTTCCGTCTCGGGGTCGCGGGACCTCATCGTTCCCTCTGCCGAGGGGACAAGGAGTTACAAAGTCGTTGTCTAGCCGAACGGCATTGGAAAAGCCGGCCGCAGAGGGTGACAGCCCCGTACGCGAAAGGCACACGACCTCCTTTGAGAGCTCCCAAGTACCACGGAACACGTGGAATTCTGTGGGAATCTGGGCGGACCATCGTCCAAGCCTGAATACTCTTGGTGACCGATAGTGAACAAGTACCGTGAGGGAAAGGTGAAAAGCACCCCAGACGGGGAGTTAAAAGTACCTGAAACCGTGTGCTTACAAGCCGTGAGAGGGCTATGCCCCTAGTGGGAATGCCTGATTGCGTGCCTTTTGTAGAATGAGCCGGCGAGTTACTTCCATGTGGCGAGGTTAAGGGGTTGACACCCGGAGCCGTAGCGAAAGCGAGTCTGAATAGGGCGTGATCACCGTAATGGTGATGGTAGTCGCATGGAGTAGACCCGAAACCGAGTGACCTATCCATGGTCAGGGTGAAGCGCGGGTAAGACCGCGTGGAAGCCCGAACCGACCCCAGTTGAAAATGCGGCGGATGAACTGTGGATAGCGGTGAAATGCCAATCGAACTCGGATATAGCTGGTTCTCCTCGAAATGCATTTAGGTGCAGCGTCGTCGATGGGTTTGTGGCCGGTAGAGCACTGAATGGGCTAGGGGCGATCACCTCGTTACCAAACCCAACCAAACTCCGAATGGCAACAAACTTTCCGGCGGCAGTGAGACGGTGGGGGCTAAGCTTCATCGTCGAAAGGGAAACAGCCCAGACCACCGGCTAAGGTCCCAAATCGCAAGCTAAGTGGAAAAGGATGTCACGGTGTCCAGACAACCAGGATGTGGGCTTAGAGGCAGCCACCATTTAAAGAGTGCGTAACAGCTCACTGGTCGAATGTCGTGGCGCCGACAATGATCGGGGCTCAAGCTTGCAACCGAAGCCGTGGATGGCCTTCCTTCACAGGAAGGTCGTGGTAGAGGAGCGTTCTGTTTGCTGCGAAGCCTGACCGTAAGGACGGGTGGAGCGGACAGAAGTGAGAATGCCGGCACAAGTAGCGAGAAACGCGTGAGAAACGTGTTCGCCGTAAACCTAAGGTTTCCTGGGCTACGTTAATCGACCCAGGGTCAGTCGGGACCTAAGCCGAGGCCGAAAGGCGTAGGCGATGGACAGTTGGTCAACATTCCAACACCGCCGCTGGTTCGTTATCAGCAATGGGGGAACGGGGAAGGATAGGCCTGACGGGGCGCCGGTTGTCCCCGACGGAGCCTTGTAGGAGGTCAAGTAGGCAAATCCGCTTGACACTAACTCTGAGAAGGATCCCAAGACACTTCGTGTCGATGGGGCCGATTCCATGCCTCCAAGAAAAGCCTCTAGCGAGAACCACGGCGCCCGTACCGCAGACCGACACAGGTAGGTGGGAAGAGGATTCCAAGGCGATCGAGGGAAACGTGGCTAAGGAACTCGGCAAAATGTCCCCGTAACTTCGGGAGAAGGGGAGCCCTTGGCGGTGATCCGATTTACTCGGTGAGCTGACGAGGGCCGCAGAGAAAAGGCCCATCCGACTGTTTACTAAAAACACAGGTCTCTGCTAAAGCGTAAGCTGACGTATAGGGGCTGACGCCTGCCCGGTGCCGGAAGGTTAAGTGGAGGAGTGCAAGCTCTGAAATGAAGCCCCGGTAAACGGCGGCCGTAACTATAACGGTCCTAAGGTAGCGAAATTCCTTGTCGGGTAAGTGAATCAACGAGCCCGTACCGGCTAATATCGGTGAAGCCCGAACGACAGCGTGCGGCTGGCGAGGGTGATACCGAGGGAAGTCGTCCAACGCGAGTTGGATTGACCCTGTATCGACTGAGGCAATGTGCCGAAGGTTGTCACCGCATCACAAACGCGTGATGCAATCCTTGTGGCAGCCAATACGCCGGCAAAGTCTAACGAGGCTTTGAAGTTATAGTCAGTGCCTCCAGTAATGGAGGGAAGACATGAAGTTCCGACCCGCACGAATGGCGTAACGAGATGGGCGCTGTCTCGGCCACGTACTCGGCGAAACTGAAGTACCTGTGAAGATACAGGTTACCCGCAGCAGGACGGAAAGACCCCGTGGAGCTTTACTATAACTTGCCACTGAAATGGGGTCCAGCATGTAGAGGATAGCTGGGAGACTGTGAAGTCGGGCCGCTAGGTTCGGTGGAGTCAACCTTGGAATACCAGCCTTGCTGGATTTTATTTCTAACCGGCGCCGTTATCCGGTGTCGGGACCGTGGCAGGCGGGTAGTTTGACTGGGGCGGTCGCCTCCCAAACGGTAACGGAGGCGCCCAAAGGTTCCCTCAGCCTGGATGGAAATCAGGCCTTGGCGTGTAATGGCGTAAGGGAGCTTGACTGTGAGGCCGACAAGCCGAGCAGGGACGAAAGTCGGGCATAGTGATCCGACGACTCTGAATGGAAAGGTCGTCGCTCAACGGATAAAAGCTACCCCGGGGATAACAGGCTGATCTTGCCCAAGAGTTCACATCGACGGCAAGGTTTGGCACCTCGATGTCGGCTCGTCGCATCCTGGGGCTGGAGTAGGTCCCAAGGGTTGGGCTGTTCGCCCATTAAAGCGGTACGCGAGCTGGGTTTAGAACGTCGTGAGACAGTTCGGATCGTATCCGCTGTGGGCGCAGGAGATTTGAGGAGAGCTGACCTTAGTACGAGAGGACCGGGTTGGACGGACCGCTAGTGCACCAGTTGTTCTGCCAAGAGCATCGCTGGGTAGCCATGTCCGGATGGGATAAGCGCTGAAAGCATCTAAGTGCGAAGCCCACTCCAAGATAAGATCTCCCACCGGATAACCGGGTAAGACCCCAGAGAGACCATCTGGTTGATAGGCCGCGGGTGTAAGAGAGGTGACTCTTTGAGCTGAGCGGTACTAATCGGTCGAGGGCTTGACCTCCTATCCCACTTTTCAGCGACGAGTGGGATGGCGCCAAGGGTGGCGCCGCAGGAAAGTGCAACGCCTGGCAGAGCGCTCGAGTAGCGCATTGGGATTCTCCGACGGATAGCGCATGCGCTTCCGTGGACCAGACTCGCATTCTCACTCGTCATGAGAGAGATATCCGGTGATCATAGCGGTGGGGAAACACCTGTTCCCATCCCGAACACAGCAGTTAAGCCCACCAGCGCCGATGGTACTGCCCTGGCAACGGGGTGGGAGAGTAGGTCGTTGCCGGGTATCTCTCTTTTGTTTCCGACCGCTAGGGCCGGTTGGTCTTCGAAAACTGCGCGGATAATCGATTCGGACATTCAGGCACGCCGTGCCAGTCAGTAGGGTTGGCATGATCGAGGCGTCAGCGACGGTCAGACCCTCTAAGCCATGAACCGAGCCACGAGCCTCGGTGACCGCCCCGCTGGGCGAAGCATGCATTTGTCGCCGAGCAGCCGTCCATGATTCGGGCACGGGGATCCTGGATCCCGCGGTCAAGTTCCTCGTCGGCCGTGTAGCCTCAGTCGTGGTCGGACGTCGGCGGGGAGCGTCGTGATATCTGCGTGGTCCGGGCCTGCCTCAACCAGCAGCACTTTGCGACCAGCGACCTCGCTTAACCGAGCCGCGAGAACACAGCCGACGGAGCCGTCGCCGACAATGATGTCGTCGAAGTTCATTGGGGCGGATTCGACACCTCGTGCGGCGCCTTCAGGCGACCTTAAGGCAACCCGAAGGGCGGTCGGCTACGGTGCGCTCGTGCTTTCCACCATCGATCCGGCCACCGGCGCCGCGTGTCCGAGGACGGACTTGGCTACCACCTTCCGTAGACCGTCAATCTGGGTTGCGATGTTGCTCCCCGCGCTCCTTGCCGGCTGTGGCGCCGCGGCGACGCCGCCGACCGCAACGCCCACAGCGATCCCGCTAACAACACCGACGACGCCCACCTCCACGCCAACCCCGACCGTCGCGCCCAGCCCCACGCCGGCCCCGACTGCCGCCCCGACACCGACGTCGATCCCTATAGGGCACCTCACGGTCAGCTCGGTCGGGATCAACGTGCCGCTCGATGGTTCCTGTGGCGACCAGCTGACCTACGTCCCGATCGGAGGCCAGGTTTGCTACTGGAACATGACCGGGGGAGGCGGCGGCTTCTTCTCATTCGCCAGCGCCACGACTGGTCCGCTTTCGGCCCTGAGCAGGGTCGCAGCCGGCGCTACGATGACGTGGACCGTTGGCGGGAAATCGTATACGCGGAAACTCTCCGGCAGATCGCAGATGTTTCCGCTGGATACGGGTCACGGCGTTCCTCCCGGCCAGCCGGCCTATCTCCAGTTGCGTACAGCGACGACCGTCGCCGAGTACGACGCCGAGACGTAAGGTGGCCGGAGCCATCCACCCGCGGGGACGCCGAGCTGTGGCCGGACCGAGCCCCAGCGGCGATTGTGACGCGATGGATGTCATGACTGTGTTTTCGGGAAACCACCGCGACGGCGCTGGGGTAGGAAACGTTGGTAACTGGGTTGTCCGGTCACGCCCCCACGAGGCGAAACCTCTAGCAGGGCGCAAAACCCGGATGCTTGCCCTGCATCTGTCTTCTCTTCACGCTCACTCCGAACTCCCTATTCAGCGGCTGAATCGCCGCTCCATAACGGTTTCTCCACCGTGTAGTTCTACTGATGCCCGGTTGTCATTCGGCCGGGACCACGGACCGCAGGTAAGGAGCAAGACGCTTGGAGATCTCTCGGACGTTTGGAGTCTGGGGAGCCATGGCCGCAACCGTGTTTCTCGCCGGCTGCAACGGGCAAGGACAGGGTCAAACCCCGCAGACAGGCCTGAGCCGGCCATCCACGTCTGACTTCCCCTCGGCGTCAGCGTCCCCGCCGTCCACGCCAGTCAACTCGTCGTCAACCGCGTCGTCGCCGACAGCCGCTCCCGATCAAACGGCGGATTGGACGGAGGTGAGCAGCGCTGACGGATACAGCCTCCGGTATCCACCCACGTTCAAGGTGTATGACGCTCAGGGCAGCCTGTCGTTCAGTCCCGACCCCACGAAGCTCCATCCCGGGGTCGAGGAGCCCGACGGCGTCCTGTATTTCAGTTGTGGCTACAACGATCCTGTCTATCACGATGCTTTGCCAACTCCCGGCAGCGACGGCGCGACGACCATATCGTCGGTGACGATCGATGGAGTACCTGGAACGCGAGCCGTGGGACCGTTGGGGGCGGTGTACCCCGACACCACCGAGGTGTCCTATCACCTGCTCTCGACACGGTGGCGCTGCTTCATCACATACGGTTTCAGGACGGGATCGGGACCCGACCTGACGACCGACCTCGACCTCATAGTCGAAAGCACCATGAAATTCGCCACGACCCCGTAACCGCGGGTCGCGGCCTCAGAACGACGATTGTGGAGTTGCCGCGGCTGGAAGTTGGCGGATTGGTGCGGGGCATTGTCTGTTTTGCCGAACCTACACTCGCGCGGCTCGACCACAAACTTGATGAGGACCGCGATGTACGGATCCATCTCGCGCTGGCGTGTCAATGAAGGCAAGGAGAGCCAACTCGAACAGCTCGCTGGAGAGGTAGTGAATGAGAGAGCCCCCGGGTCGCGCGCGGTCTATATGTACCGGGCCAACTCGGACCCGCGCGAGTACTGGATCGCCGGCGTCTTGGAGAGCCGCGAGGCGTACACCTCGAACGGTGCGACGCCAGAGCAGAACGCGCGCTTTGAGCGCCTGCGTGCCCTCCTCGAGTCCGATCCGGAGTGGCACGACGGGGAGATCATCGTCTCGAACTGACGCCATTCGTCAGCAGCACGCGTCCCCCGGCTGAGTCGCTCAGGCGACGCCGGGAACGGGTCCCTCGCGCACTCCGAAGACGTTCCCATCGGGGTCCTTGAACCATGCACCACGGGCGGGACCGATCTGGGCGATGAAGTTAGTCGTCTTCGGTGACTCGTATTCCTCGAAGGTGATTTCCCGCTCGGTGAGATCGCGGACGATGCTCTCGATGTCCTCGACCTCGAAGTGCCCCACGGTCTGGCCGACGTTCGGTTGCCCGCGCCGCACCGAGAATTGCGTCCCTTTGCCGGCAGCGAAACGAATAGCGTACGGCGCTTCCTCGATTATCGCCAGTCCAACCTGCTCATTGAAGAACCGTTTCGAGCGGTCAAGGTCGGTCACCGCAACAGTCGTAACCAGCATCGCATCGGAAAGCACTGTTCTCACCTCGTATCCCCGACAGGGTCGATTTCGACGGGCATCATGACACAGCCTGCAGCAACACTCCGTGCTCGGCGAGCAGTGGCCGATGCGGTCGATGTTGTCTCCGAGGGGCACTGGAACCTGTGTGCTACTTGATACCTACAGGAGGTGTACGGAAGCGCTCGGATGGGAAGCGTCAACAGGCTTTGCACGCATTCCTCCTTGTCTGCGATCAACGCCGCGTCGGGTGGTTTCGCTCGACGATGAGCGACATGTGCCTCGGCCCCATCGACCCCGCAGCCGACGTTCCCGTCGAGACATGTGGAGATCATGCAGCCAAAATGCTCTTCTTCCTACATGGGAGTGGGGTGACCTTCTTTTTGTCAGCGATCGACACCTGGAGAGCGATTGCCCGATGGCCGGGATACGGTACTGATTCGCCCGTCACCCGACAGCTCCGTGTGACACGCCTGCGAACGTTCATCGACTATTGCCGCGCTCCCGGCGTCGAACGGCGATGATGCCCGGCCATGGACCTCTTACGTACGCTCACCTCCGGTGATTGGAGGACGCGATCCTCGAGGCCGCCGCGGCGGCCCCTGACTGGCAGCCGGGGATACTGAAGGGGTCTGTCGCCCGCCCTGCGCATCGACGGTCGACGCCAGATCCGGCGCCCGTTCGCATGACAAGACCACGCCTCAATCCGATGCTCAGGCGCTGTCACCCGTATCCCGGAGGCATGTGGAGCCGACTTGCTCTTTGATGAAACCAACAGGGACGGCGCGACCCTGCCAGGCACGACGAGCCTCGCCCAGGCGGTAGAGGCCGCGCAGCGTGGCGAGGCACGGGGGTGGACCGCTCTTTTCGAGCGTTTCTACCCCGATGTGCATGCGTACGCGCTCGCTCGCCTTGGTGATCTGGCAGCAGCTGAGGACGTGACGCAGGAAGTGTTTGTAGCCGCCGTGACATCCATAAAGACGCTACGGGAACGGAGTGAGCCCTCCGTGCAAGCGTGGTTCCTCCACGTCTGCCGCCACAAGGTGATCGACCACATCCGTCGCAGCAGCCGTCAGCGCGAACTCACGCTCGATGCACCGCCTCCGCCGGCGATCCCGGCGCGATCGCCGAGGCGAACCTCGAGGCGGACGGCGTTCGCTCGGCAATGGCAGAGCTCACCGAAGACCAGCGGGACATCCTTGTCCGCCGCTTCGTCCTCGATCAGTCGCTCGAGGAGGTGGCGTCCACGACGCGGCGAAGCGTCGGGGCCGTGAAGTCCTTGCAGCACCGGGCCCTCGAGGCGGTTCGCCGGGCACTCAGTCGCAAAGAGGGCGGCATGACCGACTCGATCATCGATCCGCAGCTCTCGGCTTCCTCGATGCGTGGCGCCTGAGCAGCCGCCGGGCGCCCCGCCGCCATGCCCAGGAGCGTGCCCACAACGCCATGCTCGAAGCGATCAAGTCGGCGCCCGCCCGCGCGCGGGCGGTCTCTTCGGCATCCGGCCGCGATTCGGCCAGGCGGGCTGATCGCCTCGACGGCAACAATCGTGGCGGCGGCAAGCGTGGCCGCGGCCGGGTGGAATGCACCGCCCGGGTCGGCGCTGTTCGTCGTTCGCGCAAGCTCGCCAGGGCGTGATGCTCAAGCTTCCCGGCTCGGACGACGCGGCCCTGCACCTCGCGTTCGCGGAAGCGAGCCTTGCGGACGCGCGGGAGCACATCAATCCCGTGCATAGCCTGGCCGATGCCGGCCAGGAGCTCGACGCTGCATTCTCGGAGCTCCTCCGAGTCAGGCATCGCCGCTCTGGCCGCGGTACCGGCTCGATGAGGCGACCTTGGTCAGCGAGGAAGCCGATTCGAGACGAAAACTCCGTCTCCGGCACCAACCGGCGCGACGCCCTCGCCGCCGGCGAGGATCACACCCGCGCGGGCTCGAATCCCGCGCCGGTCGGGGGCGGGGGGAGGAAACTCAGAGCCCAACCACAGCCCACGCCAGCCCATCGCCGGCAGGCGACGGAGGCGACGCCGACGGCAGCGGCGGCGACGGCAGTGGCCCCTCGCCGAGTCCCGGGCAAAGTCCTTCTCCCGACAACTGAGGTCAGCCGCTCCGCGCGCGCCGAGGGGCAGCTGGAGTGCGACCCGCGGGCACTCTTTGACCGCGCGCTCGGCCAGCCGGAGCAGGCGCGCGTCGCCGACGGGGTCGACGAGACGACCGGAAAGCCCCAGTCGTCGAGTCCAACGAGCTCCGGAACGATCTCAGCGCAATATCCCGCGCCGTCGCAACGGATCGGGTTGACGCGAAGCGGGGTCTCGGATCGGTCATCGCCATCCGAAGGGCGAACGCGGGGGCGCAGGCAGGGGGTCACCCCCAGCCCGGCGCAGGGATGTCCGGTCACATGTCGCTCGATGTCGAGCCGCGAACACGTCTCGAGGGCGCGTACGAAGGTTGTTGACCGCGCCATCGGGGTGGTTGCACGCGCCACGACCCGTGATCTGATCAGACCAGGGATGGATGCGGGCCAGGTCGCCGCAGTCGGCATCGCCCGCTGCCAGGCGCGACATGGCCTCCGGCGACGCGCTCGAAGCCCGAAGACACACCGTCCGCATTGCCCAGCGCTCTCTCGGGCAAGGAAGCAAACGATCCTCGCCGCCTCGCCGACACCACAACCGTCACTGACCGAGCATCGCCGATGACGCCGCACCCAAGCGAGACATGCCTCAGGGCAGAGCATGACTCGCGGCGGCGCGTTCGGCGCGAGCCAGGTGCCGAAGTACCCGCCGATCAGGAGTCCCTGCCGGTGCCGAAAGCGCGCCCCCGCTGCGCCGACGACGTTCGACCAGAGACATGACCGATGTTGATCTCGTATACGCCGGGCTTCGCGACGTTGCCCGGTGAGGGTGACCATGCCGGTGCCTGGCGTGGCCGGCGGTGCCGCGCTCGCGGAACCAGGCGTCTCCGTAACGCGCGATGAGCGCCAACGTGGGCGATGGTCTCGGCGTTCTGACGAGGGTGGGGCGGCCGAGCACGCCGCGCTCGGACGGATGCGGTGGGCTGAATGAGGGTTTGGCGGGCCGCCATTGATCGCGGCGCACCACGCGACAACTCGCCCTGCGACATAACGATGCTGGGTATGGACGATGCGGATGCGCGCCGTCCTCATGCCCGTCGTGCCTCCGCTCCGCCAGCGCATGGCGGAGCGCCGGGTCGCACGCCGGGCCGGTCGCGAAAGGTAGATGACGACATCATCGGCACCAACCGACTCGGCGGCGATCAACGCGCCGTCGATGATCAGGTGCGGACGTTTCTCCGGGATGAGCTGATCCTTTCCGGCAAGCGGTTCGCCCTCGGACGCGTTCACGACGACCACTGACGGGCCGCGGTCCTGGGCCAACCCGCTCACCCCGCGCCACTTGCGGTGGGTCGGGAACCACGCGCCGCCGCGTCCGCGCAGGCCGCTGCGCTCGACGACGTCAAGCATCCACTCGCCACCGATCGGCCGCCGCCCGAGGCGCCACGGTGCTCAGCCAGCCCTCGGCGAACGCCGTCGATCTCGGTCCGGCGAGCAGGCGTGGGCCGCCGGTCCGCTCCACACGCAGCGGGAGCGCGTCAGGAGGCGCGAGAAGGCGGTCGCGGTCACCCGAGCGGCCCCGAGGTCACCAGCCGGCCCGTGATCGACGAGCCGCTCCCGTACATCGTGATCACCAGTCGGGTACCGTTGCAGACAGCATAGACTGAAACTCCCACGCGGGCGGGGACATTTGCGCAGACCGTCTTGCCGTTGCGCGCCACCGTCAGCTGGGGCAGCGTCTGCGTCGGACCCGCGGGAATGATCACCACAGTGAGCGTTGTGTCGACGGTGTCCCGAGGGCGATATCCACCCCGGCGGACGTCTTCGTGAGTGCCGATCAGACCGTCGGAGAATCCATGCTTCGCCGAACGCGAGCGGCGGGGCGTGGGCTTCGAGGTCAGGATCGACGCCGGGGTGCCGGCGGTGATGGACCAGCCGGGATGCAGCGGACCGGCAACGGTCCAGGCGCAGATCGCATAGGTGGGCTGCCACCACCGGACGGCACTCGCAAGGCGGATCGGCGCAGTGCAGAGCCGGCCCGTCAACAGGCGC
>CAVWMH010000012.1:0-16311 GCA_963756075.1 Candidatus Dormiibacterota bacterium
GTCCTGGCACCTGATCGGCTCCGGAAGGTCGCCCTATTGTGAGTGTCGACCAGTGGCGCCGGCCGCGGCAGGTGGGTGGCGCACATGATCATGGAGTGAGTGGCGTTTCGCGGACGATGCTCAGGCATTGGGCCACGAGCGTTGCCTCCCGCGGCGTGGTGTCGATCGTGTGCGCAGCAGGCCACGGAGCCCGCCGCGCCTGCAACGCCGCAGCCACCGCTGGGGTTGCCTCCGAGAGATCGTCGAGACGCGGGGTGCCACGCGCTCGTTCCTGGATCACCGACAGCGGAGCACGACACTCGATTGCCACGAAGTCCGTGCGACACGCTCGGGCCACACGATTCACCGCACGGCGCGATGACACCTCGGCAAACGTGGCATCGAGAACGACCGAATATCCGGCGTGGAGCACGATCCGTGCCCGAGAGGCCAGCGTCCTGTAGGTCAGAGCCGTCAAAGTCGGCGTGTACCTCCCGCGGTCGAGCGGGTCGCGATCAGCGCGCCGCTGGTGCGAAGTCGCGGTGACGTCGCGCCTGATCTCATCGCTGCGCAGGTGGACCCCATCGATCCCCTCAGCCAGTCCTCGTGCGATCGTCGTCTTGCCCGTCCTCGGAGTGCCTCCAATCACGATCACCAGAGGTCTCGCCGCCTCGAGATGGCGTCCGCACTGCTCGAGGTGGCGGCGGGCCTGCGACGCGGCTGCCGCGTCGCCCTGCAGGACTCGCCAGCACGCAACCTTGGAACGGACCAGTGCGCGCTGTGCCATGTAGAAATGCAGCAGGCCGGGCGGCGTCGTCCACCCGGCGAAGCGGGCGTGCGCGCGCACGAAGTGGCGGGCAAGATCGGGGCGTGTCATCCCCTCGAGATCCATTGCCAGGAACGCGACGTCGGCAAGCTCGTCTCCGAAGCGTAAATCCGCGTTGAACTCGAGGCAGTCGATCAGCCGCGGCCGGTCCGCCATGCAGAAGATCGAGTCCGCGCGGAGGTCACCGTGGCCATCAACAATGTGGCCGCCGGCGATCCGGCGCTCGAGAAGCCCGGCCCGCGCCTCGAGATAGGCGCCGGACGAGCGTGCGCTCTCGATCCCGCGCCGGCATACCGAGCACGCGATGGATGAGCGGGTCGCATTCGTCGAGGTCCGCTTCCCAGCGCGCCGCCAGTCCGTCGACCGTTGCAACGCGGTCGATCTCCGGACGGCGATCGGCTGTGGAATGAAACGCGGCCAGAACATGAGCTGTTCGCGTCAATTCCGTTGCGACATCGGCTCCTCCATCGATGAGAGTGGACAGCTGCCTGTCGCTGGGCAACCGACGCATCACAACCGCGGCGTCGATGAGCCTGCCGTCCGGCTCGCGGATCTCATCGACACCGAGGTACACGTCGGGCGCAAGCCGGCGGTTCAGCGCGACCTCCCGGCTGCAGGCGATCAGCCGCAACTCTGGGGTGGTGAGGTCGATGAACGGAAGCCTCACTGCCTTCTTCCGTTTGCGCACGGTGTCGCCGTCGAAGGTAATCAGCGACACGTGGGTTTCGATCACTCGATGCCGAGCAGGGTCTTCGGGGACCGCTGGAACCATGTGGCTCATCGACGGAGTGTCCATCAATCCCGGGGTTCACCAGAGGCCACAGTCGAGAGAGGGCACGGCGCCCCGCCAATCGATGACGTTGGCCTCGCCCTCAAGAGCAATCGTGGGTGACGGGGTCTCAAGGATCAGGTCGATCGGCCCTGTTGCGCCCACTGCCAATCTACGATCCTTTCAGCAGCGATGGTCAGCATTCTCCAACGGTTCCGCCGCTTGTCTCCACCAGGTGCCGCCATGGCCGGAGTCGCACCTCCGGTCGATCCCGCGGCAGCACGCGCATCCGAGCTGGCTCCGGTGTTCGCCACGTTGGACGCCGTCCAGCACGAGGTTGACGCCATCCTTGAGGCCGCGCGAGTCGAGGCGGATCGGATCCGCAGACAAGCCGCCGCCGACGCCGAAGCCAGAATCGCGCGCGCTGTCGAGCGGTCGATTGCGGTGAAGGCACGGGCATCGCAACGACAACTCGAACGATCGGCCTCTGAGCGAGAGCAACTCCTCGTTCGCGGCCGAGCAGAGGCTGCGGCGATCAGAGAGAGCGGCGACCCCAGAGCTGCAGCCGTGGCGATCGCAGTGCTCGAGCAATTGCGGTCGCTGGCGAAAGCGGGCGAGGTCGATCGATGAGCGCCGGATGGATCGCGGGTGATGTTCGCGCGCGTGGCCTTGTCACAGCCGAGGCGATCGATGTCGCATCGAAGGTGGCGGAGACGCCGGGGCTCGCGCCGGCCGTCGCGATACTCGGACAGACCCGGTGGATCCGCGACACTCGACTCTGCGACGAGTGTCGAAGCAGCCCAGCGGGCGGTCTTCGAGACCCTCATCTGGCAGTTGCGGGTTCTTGCGGGCTGGCTCCCTTCCGAGGGTGTTGAGGTGGTACGGAGCTGTGTTGCCTGGTTCGAAATCACGAATATCGAGGACCGACTCGCGTACTTCGCGGGCGCCCCCGCCGCAGCGCCGTATGAGCTCGGACGCCTCGGGCTCATCTCCGGGAGCCTCAGGGGTACGAGCGGCGCGGAGGATATCCGGCGACTCATGCGCACATCCGCATGGGGCGATCCCGGAAGCGAGGATGCGTATGCGATTCGGATGTGGCTCCGCCACATGTGGCACCGGCGGGCGCGAGACGCCTCTCCGGAGCTTAGGATCTGGGCGGATGCGGCCGCATGGCTCTTTGCACTCCGCGAGCGTGTGGCTGCGCGCGCGGGGGCCGATCTCATGGCTTCGAAGCCACCATCGTTGCCCTTGTCGTGGCGCTGGGTGACCGCGGCGACGTGGTCCCCCGACGACATGTGGCGCGCCGAGGAACGCTGGTGGGCACAGGTGCGGCAGGAGGGGCTGCAGTTGCTCCACGAGCCGGTCGGCGGTCGCGGGCCCGCCTTGGGCGCGGTCACCACACTCGCCGCATCAGCGCGCCGGATCGCTACCGCGCTCGAGATCGCCGCGGGCGTTGGGGGAGGCGAACTCGATGCCGCCGGTTGACCGTGCGGGTGCGGTGCAGATGTCGCGGGCTGCGATCCTCATTCCCGCCGACAACGTTCGCGCTGGACTCATCGAGGTGGCCGCCGCCGGATGTGTCGAACTCGATGAGACGGGAGCCACGCCTGAAGACGACATCAGCGAGGCGCTTCGCCGATTGAGTCCTGCTGTCGGCGACGCACCCGCCGCCGTGACAAGAGCCATGCATGATCCGGCGGAACTCGAGCGCGACGGCCGGCGGGAGCTGCTGGCAGGCGAGCAACAGCTCCGTCGTCTGGCTGCCGCCGGCGTCCATCGCGACGGGGTCACAGCCTGGCTGGGATGGGTGCCTACGGCACAGCGGCCCGACCTCTCGCACCGGATGGAGCAGTTCGGTGGCACGGTCGTCGAACTGCCGCGGCCGCGGTGGGTCGACCCGCCGACCCAGCTGACAGCAAGCCTCGGGAGAGCCCGCTTTCACGTGCTCGTGGATAGCTTCGGGGTGGTTCCGTATGCCGATATCGACCCCACCCTCTTCGCCGCCGCAACGTATGTGCTCATGTTCGGGATGATGTTCGCCGACGCCGGTCACGGCGCGATCGTCGTCCTCCTGGGCCTCGTTGCAGGGGTGCAGCGACGCTGGCCCGCGCTCCGGTCCGCCTGGGTCCTGATCACGGCATGCGGTGTCTCGGCCTGCATATTCGGTGTCCTCTTCGGGGAGTTCTTCGGGCCGACCGGGGTTGTCCACCCCCTCTGGCTCCGGCCGCTGGACAACCCGGAGCTGTTATTGCTCGCAGCGGTGGTATTCGGCGCCGTGCTCATCTCAGGGAGTTACGCGATGGGGACCGTGAACCGTTACCGCGAGGGCGGTTGGCATCGCGCACTCGTGGCTGCGTCGGGCGTTGCAGGATTCTCGGTCTTCGCGGCGTTCGTCGTTCTCACCGCGGGGGTGGTCGAACACCAGGCCGTGCTCCTCGCGGCCGGGAGCGTGGGTGTGGCACTCGGGCTCGCGCTGCTCGCGCTCGGGCTCCGGCAGGAGTCCGCCGGGGGTGCAGCTGCCGCGGAGATGGTCGTCGGGATGTTCGACACCGTGATCCGGGTTGGCACCAATCTCGTCTCGTTCGCGCGTCTCGCTGCGTTCGGGCTGGTGCATGCCGCCATCGAGGGCCTCGTATGGTCAGCGACCTCGTCGCTGGCCGGCCGCGGATGGCTGACGATCATCGGGGTTGTCGTGTTCGCCATCGGCAACGTGGTTGCATTCGGGCTGGAGGGCCTCGTCGTGGGCATTCAGGCCCTTCGCCTGGAGTACTACGAGTTGTTCTCTCGCGTGTTCGTCGGGGAGGGACGACGGTTCCATCCCTGGCATCTCGACATCGTGGAGGCTTGAACCATGACGGCTACCATCGTCTTCGCTCTCGTCGGTCTCGTCATCGCCGCCGGATGCGGCGTGAGCGCCAGCGTGCTGCTGCGCAGGAGTCCGTGCCTGGCCGCGTGGTGCCTGGGCGCCGCATGCTTGGTCGTGCTCGCACTTGTGGCTGTCATCGTCGGCCATATCTCGTCAGCGTCGGGTGGCATGACGGCGATTCAACTCACCGCCGCATCGTCGGCTAACACGTCAGGCGCATTCATCGGAGCGGCGATCGCGGTGGCAGGCTCGTCCATCGGCGCCGGGATCGCAGTGGCCTACACCGGCTCGGCGGCGCTCGCCGCAATCAGTGAGAAGCCGGAACTGTTCGGCCGAGCCATGGTATTCGTCGGCCTTTCAGAAGGGATTGCCATCTATGGTCTGGTGGTGGCACTTCTGCTCATCGGCAGGGCATGAGCCGCATCCTGGTCATGGGTCAGCAGCAGAAGGTGGCGCCGTTTGCCATGGTGGGGGTCGAGGTTGTGGCGGTAACCGACCCGGTCGCGCTGCGCCGCGCATGGGCCGGATGTCGCGACGACGTCGGCCTGGTGCTGCTCACCAGGTCAGCCGCGGCGGCGCTCGGCAAGGAACTCCACGAGCCTGGCCATCCGCTCTGGGCGGTGATGTCATGACGGAACTCGAGCCGATCCGACGGAGTCTGCTGAGGACGGCGTCGTTCCGAGCTGGTGAGATGGTCGCCCAGGCGCAGGCGGATGCGACGTCGACCCTCGCGGCGGCCGATCAGACGGCCTCGAGGATCATCGAGACCGCGCGGGCGGAGGGCAGGCGCGTGGCCAAGTCGCGAGGGTTGAGTGACCTGGTAGTTGCCGAGCGCACCGCGCGCTCGATGATCCTCGAGGCTCGGGATGCGGTGGAGGTCGAGGCCCGAGCACGCGCAATGGCGGCCGCAACGTCATTTCGTGATGACCCTGACTACAGCAGGCTCCTCGACACCCTCGAAGCCGATGCGCGGCGCCGCCTCGGGGGCTCGGCGGCGATCGAGCGCGATCCTCCCGTTGTGGGAGGCATTCGTGCGCGGCTCGCGCGCCGAAGCCTCGACTACACGTTGCCTTCGCTGGTGGAACATGGGGTGAAGACCGCCTTGGTTGAGCGTGAGCGATCGCCGGTCACTGCCGCAAGCCCGGTGAAGACGACGACATGAGCAACTCGTCCGCGGGAGTCAGGACCGGTCGCGTTCGCCGTGTCAACGGACCAGTCGTCGATGTCGTCGGCCTCGAGGGCGTGGCCATGTTCGATGTCGTGGCCATCGGCGAATCCGGTCTGGCAGGGGAGGTCGTCGGCATCGATGAGGATGTCGCCACCGCCCAGGTGTACGAGTACGACGGAGGGGTTGCTCCGGGAGATCCTGTCGAGAATCACGGGGAGCCGCTCTCGATCACGCTCGGGCCTGGGTTACTCGGAGGCGTCTTCGACGGTGTTCTGCGTCGACTCGAGCCGGACACGGTGTGGCTCGCACCGGGACGAAGTGGAGATTCCGGGGCACGGGCGACGTGGCCGTTCGTCCCTGCTGCCACTGTCGGGTCGCAACTCGGCCCCGGTGCGCTGCTCGGTCGCGTCACCGAGGGCGAGCATTTCGAGCACCGCATCCTCGTGCCTCCCGAGATGGGGGGCATCGTCGAGTGGTTGGCTCCCCCCGGCCAAGCGACAACCACTCAGACGATCGCGCGCATCGGCGGCGTCGACGTGGCGCTCTCTCATCGCTGGCCTGTCAGGCGTCCACGGCCCGCTCGCTCCAGAGACGGAGAGGTGCGGCTGTTGCGCACGGGTCAGCGGGTGCTCGACCTCCTGTATCCGATCCTCCTTGGCAGCAGTGCCTCGGTGCCCGGGGGGTTTGGCACCGGCAAGACCCTCCTCCAACAGCAGATCGCGAAGTGGTGCGACGCCGAGGTGATCGTCTACGTCGGGTGTGGTGAGCGCGGCAACGAGATGATCGACGTCCTCGACGACCTTGCCCGGCTGCGAGACCCGCGAACCGGCGGAGCCCTGCGCGAGCGCACGGTGTGCATCGCCAACACGTCGAACATGCCGGTGATGGCACGCGAGGCGAGCATCTACACGGGAGTCTCGGTCGCGGAGTACTTCCGCGATATGGGATATGACGTCGTCGTCATCGCCGACTCGACCTCACGATGGGCCGAGGCATTGCGCGAGTTCGCATCACGGACGAATCAACTCCCTGCGGAGGAGGGATACCCGGCGACGCTCGGTTCGGCACTCGCCGCGTTCTACGAACGTGCCGGGAGCTTCACCACCCTGGGTGGCAACCGTGGATCGGTGACCATCATCGGCGCGGTCTCACCACCGGGCGGCGATCTCACGGAGCCGGTGACGGCACAGACGCGGCGCTTCGTTCGCTGCGTGTGGTCGCTCGATCGGGATCTCGCCTATGCACGGCACTACCCTGCGGTGAGCTGGAACGAGAGCTTCTCGCGCGATGCTGAGCGCGTCGGCTTCATGCGCTCCGAGAATGGCGACACGGGATGGGCCGAGCGACGTTCGTTTGCGCTGGCGCTGCTTGCGGAATCGGAGCGTCTCGAATCGCTCGTGGAGCTGGTCGGGGCCGCTGCGCTGCCCGATCGCCAACGAGTTACCCTCCGCTCTGCGAAGCTCCTTCGCGAAGCGGTGCTCCAGCAGGATGCCACCAGCCCTGATGACGCCTACTGTGGCGAAGCGAAGCAGGAGGCGCTCGTCGAGATGGTCCTCGCCATTCGCCAGCGGCTGATCGAGCTCGTCGACGCCGGCGTTGCGGCGGATCGGTTGGAACAACTCGATCTCGCCCGTGTCTCGGCCGCGCGCGAAAGCGGCGGCCCCGAGGATGTCGCCGCCGTCACGGCGGTGCGGGACGCGGTGCTCGCGCTCCTGGGGTCGGTCACGTGATCGAGGCAATCCCGATCGAATACGCGGGCGGGCGCAGCGCCAATGGACCACTCCTGGTTTTCGACCATGTGACGGGTGTGGGCTGGGACGAAGACGCCACGATCACGCTCGACTCGGGGAACGGCGTCATGGGGTTGTGCTTGACGTCAACGGCGATCTCGCCGTGGTCCAGGTGTTCGAGGGCACCTCGGGAGTAAGCATCTCGGGTGTTCGGGTCGCATTCAGTGGGACGCCGATGCGGGTTCCTGTCGGCCAGCAGTGGCTCGGGAGGGTGTGCAACGGACGAGGGGAGCCGATCGACGGTGGCCCGCCGGTGCGGGGTGAGCGCCTCGCTGCCGTCAACGGCGTTCCCATCAACCCCGCGGCTCGCGAGCTGCCACGGGATCCCATCATCACCGGGATCTCGGCGATCGACGGACTCACCACGCTGGTCCGCGGACAGAAGCTGCCCATCTTCTCGGTGGGCGGGCTTCCCCATCTCGAACTGGCCGCCCAGATCGCTGCCCAGGCAAGAGTGGGGGATGGCACATTTCAAATCGTCTTCGCGGCGATGGGGGTCACGCACGCCGACGCCGACGCGACCCGCGACGCCCTGGAGGAGCGCTCGCAGGCGGGCGATCTGGTCCTCTTCATCAATACCGCGTCGGATCCGGTCGTGGAGCGGGTGCTCACGCCTCGACTGGCGCTCACGGTTGCGGAGCACCTTGCCTTCGAACGCGGAGGCCATGTGCTCGTCCTCATGTGCGACATGACGAGTTATGCGGAGGCGGTACGCGAGGTATCAGCGGCTCGCGGTGAAGTCCCGGGCCGGCAGGGTTACCCCGGCTACCTCTTCAGCGACCTCGCCTCGCTCTACGAGCGTTGTGGCCGGCTGCGGATCAGCTCCGGGTCGCTGACACAGATTCCCGTGCTCACCATGCCGGCGGGCGACATCACCCACCCCGTGCCGGACCTCACCGGATACATCACCGAGGGCCAGGTCGTCCTCTCGCAGGAGATGCAGAGTCGCAACATCTATCCGCCGTTCGATGCGCTCTCCTCGCTTTCACGCCTGATGCGCCATGGCGTCGGGCACGCGCAAACCCGGCAGGATCATATGGCCGTCGCCGGACAGGTGTATGCCGCCCTCAGCCACGCAAGGCAGGTCCGGGAGCTGACGGATCTCGTGGGGGAGACGGGCCTGGCGGAGAACGACCGCGCCTATCTCCGCTTCGCGGATGCCCTGGACGCGGGGTTCATCAATCAGAGCCGCACCGACCATCGTGGCATCGACGACAGCCTGGAACGAGCCTGGGCAGCGCTGACGTTGCTACCCAGTGGCGACCTCTCGCGTTTGGATCCCGCCGACATCGCCCGGCACATGGCGGCAAGCGCTCGCGACAATCCGGCGGCGGCACCATGATCCGTGTCCCGCCGGGGCGCGCCGGTCAGGTCTGGATCCGGCGTCGCCTCGAGACTGCACGGAGGGGGATCGACATCCTGTCGCGCAAGCAGCGGCTGCTCGCCGTGGAGCGCGAGCGTCGCGAGCCTCAAGCTGCTGCGGCCCGCGCAGCCTGGATCGATGCGTGCGCTGAGGGCGAGCGGTGGTGCGCGCGAGCATTGCGGCTCGGCCATCAGCATCAGATCCCGATCGTCGCCGCACATCTCGGCGCGCCTGCGTCGATCACGGTGGACTGGCACAACGTCATGGCGGTGTCGATCCCGGAGAGTCCCCATTGCGAGTTTCCCGATCTGGCGCTTGCCAGCGCCAGCGGGGGAAGCAGCGCCACGGATCGCGCGGTGGACGCTCTGGCGGATGCAGTGGAAAAGGCGGCCGCACATGCAACCGTCCAGCGCGCGCTGGCCAACATCGACGCCGAGCTGTTGCAGACCCGCCGTCGCCTCCGGCTCCTCGAGCGTCGCAGACTCCCCCAGCTGGAGCGCGCGCTGAGGGCGAGCCGCGAACGGCTGGAGCAGAACGAACGCGAGGACACGCTTCGCCTGCGTTGGGCTCGCCGTGGCTGAGGCCCCGGCCGCCCCACGAAGGCCCGAACCGACTACGCTCGGCGCGTGGCCGGTCATCCACCGCCGAACGGCGTTCACCTGTCATGCCGAAGGACCTGAACGGTGACGGATATTGAGGCTGCGCCGACCACCATCCTGTTTGCGACCGATGGCACCTCAGCGAGTTGAATTGCGCGGGCGGCGGCCGCGAACCTGGCGCGCGAGTCAGGTGCGGCCTTGCACGTTGTCCACGTCTGGTCGCCGGCGTCCGCGATGAGCGGCGCGCCAGGCGTCGATGAGGGGATCGCGGTGGGGGTGGCGACGTCGGAGGCCCACCTGATCAAGGAAACGCTGGGCTGTCCAGTCGCCGCTGTCCACACGCCCATCGGATCGCGGGCTCATGGCATTCTTGCGTGTGCGGCGGCCGTGGGTGCGGGGCTCATCGTGGTGGGGGGACGCCGGCTCGGCATCGTGGAGGAGCTCTTCACGTACCGGGTTTCCGAGGACGTGGTGCATCACTCATATCGACCCGTCCTGCTCGCCCGTGAGGATGGCAGCGCATGGCCACCGCGTCACATCGTCGTTGGATGCGACGGATCTCCCGAGGCGATGCGCGCGGCATCGCTTGCGGGCTGGATGGCAGCTCTGTCCGGCGCGGACGTCACGCTTGTGGCGGTCAACACCGCACCGCTCGATGGTGAGGCGGGAACAGGTGACCCTGAGCGAGCCCTCGAGGCAGCATCTCGTGCTGTAGACGGCACCACCTTCACGACCAGAGTTGTCAGGACAACGGACGTTGCCAGGGCGCTGCGCGAAGCATGTACATCGCTCACCGAATCGGCGCTGCTGGCGATCGGCGCTCGCGGGAGCAGCGCGCTCCACCGAGTGCCCCAATTCAGCGTCTCACGATCAGTGATCCATCACACCCGCGTGCCGTTGCTGCTCGTTCCCCCGACGCCGGCCCAAGCCGGTGACCTTCGCATCTGACATCGCAACGAGCCGTGCGGCCCGTGCCGGCGCCCCGTTCAGCCTCGCGATCACTGCACGATGTCGTTAGGTCCTGTTCGTCCTGACCCCACGGCTGTCGGCTTCTCCGTCGATGGCATAAATCTCTCCGAGGCTGCACGTCTGCCCTCCGCGGCGGTACTGGACGCACTGGGCTCGGGTGACCAAGGTCTCGGTGCAGCGGAGGCAGCGGTGAGGCTCGAGGCCCGAGGCGCCAACGTCCTTAGAGAGCACCGCGTCACCGCCACCGGCGTTCTGCTCCGTCAATTCCGCAATCCGCTCCTACTCCTGTTGCTCGGCTGCGCGGCCGTTTCCGGGTTCACGGGTGATCCGACCGACGCGGTCATCATCGCCGCCATCGTCGCGGTGAGCGTGCTCTTGAGCTTTGTCAACGAGTATCGGGCGGAAAGCGCTGTGGAGGCGCTGCACCGGGAGATCCATCACCGTGCCCTCGTCCGGCGCGATGGGCTGGACCAGCTCGTCGACACGGTCACGCTGGTACCGGGTGACGTTGTCAGCCTGAGCGTCGGCAATATCGTCCCGGCCGATATGCGGCTGCTCGAGGTCGACTCCCTCGAGTGCGACGAAGCGGTGCTCACCGGGGAGTCGCTGCCGGTTGCCAAGACAGCCGAGCCTCAGCCGGATGCCGCCGGTGTGGATCTCGCCTCGTGCGTCTTCATGGGGACGATCGTGCATGAGGGGGCGGCGCGCGGAGTGGTCGTCGCAACCGGCCCGACGACGGTGTTCGGAGGCATTGCTTCCGGCCTCACCGAGCACGCGAACGCTTCCGCCTTCCAGCAGGGTCTGAGTCGTTTCTCAACGCTGCTGGTGCGCGTTGCGGCTGTGCTCACACTCACGATCTTCGTGTTCAACGTCGCATTCCACAAGCCGCTCCTGGATGCGCTGCTCTTCTCACTGGCCATCGCAGTGGGCATCACGCCGGAGTTGATGCCGGCGATCGTGACCGTGGGTCTGTCAAGCGGCTCGCGCGCGCTCGCCCGCCGGAGAGTCCTGGTGAAGCGGCTCGTCGCCATCGAAGACCTCGGCAACATCCAGATCCTCTTCACCGACAAGACCGGCACACTGACCGAAGGTGCGATCACCTTTGACCGCAGCCTCGCGGCGGACGGGCAACCGTTGAACACACCGTTCCTTTTTGGTCTTGTCTGCAACGAGTCGATCGCCGGGACCAGTGGACCGGTCGGCGGCAACGCTCTTGACCAGGCGCTCTGGACGAGCCCGCGGAGCGAAGAGCTCGCCCGTCTCCCGGGCAGACCCGCCACATACCGGCGCCTGGGGCGCATCCCCTTCGACCACGAGCGGCAGCTGGCGTCGGTGCTGGTGGAACTCCCCGGACGGGCCGTTGCTGGTCACCAAGGGCGCTCCAGAGTCGGTGCTGGCTCGCTGCACCTCAGTGTCCCCGGTCGCGGAAGCGACGCTCGACGGCCTGTTCGCGGAAGGAGCTCGGGTCGTGGCAGTGGCAACTCGAGCTACGTCCGCCACCGCAAAGCTCACTGCAGGCGACGAGCGGGACCTGACTCTGGTTGGGTTTCTGACGTTTGTCGACCGGCCCAAGGCCGATGCCGGCGAGGCGATCTCCCGGCTGCACGGGCTCGGCATCGAGGTCAAGATCATCACCGGAGACAACGGCACCGTCGCCGCGACTGTGTGCCGGCAGATCGGTGTCGATCCTGGAACGGTGGTCACCGGCGCGGAGATCGACGCCATGGACGACGAGTCGCTGATGCGGGCGATCACGAGGACTCGGGTCTTCGCCCGAGTCAGCCCGGATCAGAAGTCGCGGATCATCAAGGTGACACGGCGAACCGGCGTCGACGTCGCGTTCCTCGGTGACGGAGTCAACGACGCAGTCGCCCTCCACCACGCCGATGTCGGGATCTCCGTCGAACTCGGCGACCGACGTCGCCAAGGACGCGGCCGACATCGTGCTCCTCGACAAGGACCTCGGCGTGCTTGCCGACGGCGTCGTCGAGGGCCGTCGCGTCTTCGCCAACACGATCAAGTACGTACTCATGGCGACGTCGTCGAACTTCGGGAACATGTTCAGTGCCGCGGTCGCTTCGGTGTTCCTCTCCTTCCTGCCCATGCTGCCCTCACAGATCCTCCTCAACAACCTCCTGTACAACGCCGGGCAGCTTGCCATCCCCACGGACGCGGTCGACTCCGAGACACTCGCGCGCCCGGCCGCCTGGGACATCGCGTTCGTTCGCCGGTTCATGATCGTATTCGGACCGGTGAGCTCTGTGTTCGACTTTCTCACGTTCTTTGTCATGCTGGATCTGCTCAACGCCAACCACAGTGAATTCCGTACGGGGTGGTTCGTGGAATCGCTCGCCACGCAGACCCTTGTCATCTACGTGATCCGAACGCGGCGGGTCCCATTCGTGCGCAGCCGTCCGAGCCTGGCGATGCTCATCGTTCCGCCGCTCTGTGCGGTTGTCGGCGCGATTGTCCCGTTCACTCCGATCGCCCATATTCTCGGGTTCTCGCCGCTGCCGGCCGAGTTCTTCCTGATCCTCGTTGCGATGATCGTGACGTATCTTGCCCTCGTGGAATGCGTCAAGGTCGTCTTCTATGCCGCACATCCTCGGGCGTTCGTCAAACCGCCGACGACGCATCCTGTGCGACTGACCCGGCGCATCGCTCGGCGTATGAGCCATTTCACTCGCCACGGGATCGCTCCCTGATGGCACAACAGGGTGCGATGCACGCGCGGCGCACGTTCAGGATCGCAGCCGATGGCGCGTACGAAACCAGCCGGCGCGGGCTGGATGTTCTTGAGGCGCCGGTGCTCAACAAGGGGTCGGCGTTCACGCTCGAGGAGCGCACGCAGCTTGGCCTGCACGGACTGCTGCCGACCGCGGTGACCACGATCGATCTGCAGGCTGAGCGTTCCTACGAGCAGTATCGTCATCAGGGCGAGCGATCTTGCCAAACACCTCTTTCTCGACTCGCTCCACGACCGCAACGAGGTGCTGTACTACCGGGTGCTCAGCGAGCATCTCGCCGAGATGCTTCCGATCGTGTACACGCCCACGGTGGGGGAGGCGATCGAACGCTACAGCAAGGAATTCCAACGCCCGCGGGGTGTTTACCTGTGTGTTGACGATGCAGACGGCATCGACGTCGCCTTCGAAAATTTTGGCGCCGGCGCCGACGACATCGACCTGATTGTCGCCACGGACGCCGAGCAGATTCTCGGTATCGGCGACTGGGGAGTGGGAGGCATCGCCATCTCCGTCGGCAAGCTCGCGGTGTACACGGCCGCGGCCGGGATCGACCCCATCCGGGTGATCCCGGTCATGCTGGACGTCGGCACTGATCGCGAGGAGTTGCTCGCCTACGCTGCGTACATGGGCGCCAGGCACCGGCGCGTGCGCGGTGACGCCTACGACGAGTTCATCGACCGCTTTGTGCAGTCCGCGACATCTCGCTTCCCCAACGCGATCATTCACTGGGAGGACTTCGGGGCGAGCAATGCGCGGCGGATTCTCGAGCGTTATCGCGATCGGACGTGCACGTTCAACGACGATATGCAGGGAACCGCCGCCGTGGTGCTCGGCGGTGTCATCGCGGCAGTGCGGGCCGCAGAGAGCGCACTCGCGGAGCAACGCGTGGTGATCTTTGGCGCGGGGACGGCCGGGATCGGCATCGCTGACTTCATCTGCAGCGCCATGGTGCGCGACGGCGTGACACCTGGTGACGCCAAGAGCCGGCTCTGGTGTCTCGGCAGCCACGGTCTGCTCGTGGAAGGCATGGGGATGCGCGACTTCCAGCGTGCGTATGCTCGCCGTGAAGATGAGGCCCGCACCTGGCATCGTGACGGAGACGACATCGGCTTGCTTGAGGTGGTGCGGGCGGTGCAGCCCACGGTGCTGATCGGATGCGCCGCCCAACCACGCTCATTTACCGAGGCGGTGGTTCGCGAGATGGCTGCGCACACTGCGCGTCCCATCATCTTCGCGCTGTCGAATCCGACATCGCTGTCCGAGGCGGCTCCGTCGGACCTGATCACGTGGAGCGACGGTCGTGCCCTGGTCGCAACCGGAAGTCCGTTCCCACCGGTCGAGCACGCGGGCGTGACCTACGTGATCGGTCAGGCGAACAACGCGCTGGTCTTTCCAGGGCTTGGGCTCGGGACCGTCGTTGCCCGAGCGCGAGTGGTCAGTGACGGGATGCTGCTTGCGGCGGCCGACACGGTGGCGGAGTCGGTGGACGCGTCGCGGCCGGGGTCATCCGTCATGCCGGCGGTGGAGGAGGTGCGAGCGGTGTCGTTGCGGGTCGCGGCCGCGGTGGCGCGAGCAGCCGAGGCTGAGGGCCTGGCTCGGGCCGACGTGAGCGACGCCGCGGCCAAGGTCCGGAGCGCGATGTGGGAGCCGGCCTATCGCGTCGTGCGCTCGCTCACCGCGGATGACGGCGGAGTCGCGAGAAGGTAGTCGCGCACGAGGCGGGCGGCGCGCTCGGTGCTGCGCGCGACCTCCAGCGTGAGCCCCTCACCCCATCCGAGATCTTCCGGCTCGATGCCGATGAGTCGCAGGCGGGTGGGCAAGCGACCGACAGCGTCGCCGAGCGCGATCGCCTCGAGCACGCCCAGGCTGTGCGACCCATGTTCCTGATGGGTGGTAGCTGACGCGCCTGTCCATCTCTCCCACTCGACCGCGGCGACGGTCCCAGGAGGATCACCACGGCGCACCGTCTCGACGACAACGGCCAGCTCGACATCCGTCCAGGAATCGATGAGCCGGGTGGGTTCGCCGTCACTTTCCATCAGGAGCACAGACGTCGGAGCAAGGTCGCTCAACATCTCGATGACTCGGAGAGCGGCACCGTCGTCTCGACGGAAGCGGTTGCCGATCCCGATGACAACCGTCGGACCGCTCACCCGCGATCCACGCTGAGATCGAGGAAGTGAGTCGCGCAGGAGATGCAGGGGTCGTAATTGCGAATCGCCTGCTCGCACTGCCTGGTCAGCTCGGCGTCATCGAGATCGAGACGATCCTGAACGAACTGCCGGAGACTGTGTTCGATCGACGGCTGATTCTGTGAGGTCGGCGGCACGATGACGGCATCACCGATGATGCCGTGGGCGTCGATGGTGTAGCGATGGTAGAGGGATCCTCGCGGTGCCTCAGTGCATCCATGGCCCGTACCAGCTTGCGCGAGTATCTCGGCATGTGATGTGGCGGGAGGCTCGTACGCCGCAATGATGCGCAGCGCTTCGTCGCAGGCGAAGACCACCTCGAGGGCGCGGACGATGATGCTCTGAAACGGGTTGCGACAGCTGCCTGCGACACCAACGTCTGCCGCCACCTGTTTGACGAGCGGGGGCAGCACACCGAAGTTGAGGTTGTAGCGAGCCAGCGGTCCGAGCGTGTACAAGCCGCCTGTCCGAGCGTGCCCCTGGAGCGCCGTGGAGTGCGCCACATGTTCCTCGGTGAAATGGTCGGGAAAGTCCGCGACCGCGATATCGAGACCCGCAGTCGAGGCGATACGCCCTTCGAGGATTGGATATTCGTCGTCGTGGCGCAACGAGACGAGGTCCCCCTCGAGCGCAACGTCGGGAAACTCGAATCCTGCAACCCAGCGCGCCGTGGCGATCGCCGCATCCCGTGCCCAGCTGAGACGCTCGGTGAGCGCTTCCAGCTCAGCGACCAACGGCGCCTTGTAGAAACCGCCGACGCGGACGTTCACCGGGTGGATCGCGCGGCCGCCGAGGACATTGAGGATGTCGTTGCCGATCTTCTTGAGCTTGAGCCCGCGCTCGATGATGTCGCGATGGTCCCGGGCGAGGTCGATCGAGCTCGCGTACCCGAGGAAATCCGGCGCATGGAGCAGATAGATGTGGAGCGTGTGGCTCTCGATCCATTCGCCGCAGTAGAGCAGGCGGCGCAGCGCCCGGACCGTGTCGTGGACCACCACCCCGCAGGCGCTCTCGATCGCCTGGCAGGCACTCATCTGATATGC
>CAVWMH010000013.1:0-66995 GCA_963756075.1 Candidatus Dormiibacterota bacterium
AAAATTCGGCTATATGCTGGAATACCCGTCCTTGAAAAGGTGCAGTATCCCGTGCTAGACGCCGCACTGGTCCTTATGGACTGAGTCGACTCTGACAATGCAACGGGTGCGGGCAATCAGCAGGAAAGGCTCTCCATCGCAACCATCCCATCAGATCTAGGCAACTTCCTTGCGGGCTTCGCCCTCGGGGAAGGAAGCTTCATGATCGTCTGTCGGCGCCGCGCCGACTATCGATGTGGATGGAAGGTTTCCGCAGCATTCAATGTCTCCCAGAATGACGTCGCCCCGCTCGAGCTCTTTCGTAAGACGCTCGGGTGCGGAACGATGCGCATAGCTGGGAACGATGGCTGGTACTTCGAGGTGAACAACCTCGGAGACATCCAGGCCGCAGTCGTTCCATTCTTCCGCCGGTTCCCACTGGTGGGGAGAAAGCAAACTGACTTTGAGCTGTTCGCGGAGGCGGTATCGATATTGGCTCAGTCGCCACTCACCGACATAGCGTGTCGGGAGATTCTCGAGATTCGAGAGTCGCTCAACGGTGGCGGCAAACGCCGATACACCATGGAGAGAATCCTCAGAGACTATACGCCGAACCCTTCAGATTGAAGGGATGAGATAGTCCGATCTCATGGGCGACCATGAGAGCCGGTGACCAGTCCGGCCACTCCAGGTCACTTGCCTGGAGGAGCAACAACGATGAACGGTCCTAAGGTAGGAAAGTAACTGCCTTAGTAAAATCTGGCTATATGCTGGAAAACCCGAGAATCCCGCGCTACTGCGTCGTGCAGTGACAATGCGTCGGGTGCGGACAATCAGCAGGAAAGGCTGCTCCATAAGAGCAGAATCCTCAGAGACCATACGCCGGACAGTTCACGCGAACTGAAGATATGGTCCCATCTGCATGGCGACATGCAGGGGAGCGCACCGCTAGTGCACTCTCGCTCGAGCCGAGAGGTTTGGGTAAGGCCTAAGCGAAATTCCTTGTCGGGTAAGTGAATACGAGCCCGTACCGGCTAATATCGGTGAAGCCCGAACGACAGCGTGCGGCTGTGCGAGGGTGATACCGAGGGAAGTCGTCCAACGCGAGTTGGATTGACCCTGTATCGACTGAGGCAACGTGCCGAAGGTTGTCACCCGCATCACATCGGTGGTGCAATCCTTGTGGCAGCCAATACGCCGGCAAAGTCAGACGAGACTTTGAAGTTATAGTCAGTGCCTCCAGTAATGGAGGGAAGACATGAAGTTCCGACCCGCACGAATGGCGTAACGAGATGGGCGCTGTCTCGGCCACGTACTCGGCGAAACTGAAGTACCTGTGAAGATACAGGTTACCCGCAGCAGGACGGAAAGACCCCGTGGAGCTTTACTATAACTTGCCACTGAAATGGGGTCCAGCATGTAGAGGATAGCTGGGAGACTGTGAAGTCGGGCCGCTAGGTTCGGTGGAGTCAACCTTGGAATACCAGCCTTGCTGGATTTTATTTCTAACCGGCGCCGTTATCCGGTGTCGGGACCGTGGCAGGCGGGTAGTTTGACTGGGGCGGTCGCCTCCCAAACGGTAACGGAGGCGCCCAAAGGTTCCCTCAGCCTGGATGGAAATCAGGCCTTGGCGTGTAATGGCGTAAGGGAGCTTGACTGTGAGGCCGACAAGCCGAGCAGGGACGAAAGTCGGGCATAGTGATCCGACGACTCTGAATGGAAAGGTCGTCGCTCAACGGATAAAAGCTACCCCGGGGATAACAGGCTGATCTTGCCCAAGAGTTCACATCGACGGCAAGGTTTGGCACCTCGATGTCGGCTCGTCGCATCCTGGGGCTGGAGTAGGTCCCAAGGGTTGGGCTGTTCGCCCATTAAAGCGGTACGCGAGCTGGGTTTAGAACGTCGTGAGACAGTTCGGATCGTATCCGCTGTGGGCGCAGGAGATTTGAGGAGAGCTGACCTTAGTACGAGAGGACCGGGTTGGACGGACCGCTAGTGCACCAGTTGTTCTGCCAAGAGCATCGCTGGGTAGCCATGTCCGGATGGGATAAGCGCTGAAAGCATCTAAGTGCGAAGCCCACTCCAAGATAAGATCTCCCACCGGATAACCGGGTAAGACCCCAGAGAGACCATCTGGTTGATAGGCCGCGGGTGTAAGAGAGGTGACTCTTTGAGCTGAGCGGTACTAATCGGTCGAGGGCTTGACCTCCTATCCCACTTTTCAGCGACTAGTGGGATGGCGCCAATGGTGGCGCCGCAGGAAAGTGCAACGCCTGGCAATAGCGCTCGAGCAGCGCAGTAGGATTCTCCGACG
Organism: Candidatus Dormiibacterota bacterium; assembly: GCA_963756075.1. GTDB lineage: Bacteria > Chloroflexota > Dormibacteria > Aeolococcales > Aeolococcaceae > Palsa-851. Next base: position 2,294 of record CAVWMH010000013.1, read on the forward strand.
GACAGCGCATGCGCTTCCGTGGACCAGACTCGCATTCTCACTCGTCATGAGAGAGATATCCGGTGATCATAGCGGTGGGGAAACACCTGTTCCCATCCCGAACACAGCAGTTAAGCCCACCAGCGCCGATGGTACTGCCCTGGCAACGGGGTGGGAGAGTAGGTCGTTGCCGGGTATCTCTCTTTTGTTTTTATAGCTGGGCGTTTGTGCAAAACAGTCGGGGCAGGATTGCGCAAAAAGCGTCATTAAGTGATACGAAACGCCAGTTGCCGGGCCACATCCTTGCCGATCCCGGCGTTGGCGCCGGTGATGAGTACCGTCCTTCGTGGGAGTGCGCTCATTGGGATGTGCTCTCATCTTCTGTGCGCGTAGGGAGGCCGTCGAGCAAGCTGAAACGGGCATCCATCGCGACACTTCGGACTTCGATCAGCTGCTGATATTCAGGCGAGTTGTACCAACTGACGACCCCCTCATGGTCCGGAAACCGCATGAGTGCCCCTGAAGTGAGCGAGCCATCGCCGTGCAGGATCTCCCAGTTACTGTTGGCGAGAACCTCGCCTCCGTGCTCTTTGGCCGTCTGTCCAGCGTTGCGGCTGTATTTCTCACGATAAACATCCGGGTCCTTGACCGTGAATTCGACAATTACGTATGCGCTCATGTGGATATTCCTCAGTTGTTAGTTGTGATCTGTGTTCTAGGTCTTCACTCTGAAACGTCACGGCCGACAAGGGTTACGTCGCTACTCGGCCTCCATCGACTGCAAGAGTGACGCCGTGGACGAAGCTGGCATCATCACTGGCGAGGAAGACGATCGCCGCAGCAAGTTCCTCGGGCTGAGCTACGCGACCTGCTGGTGCTTGTGCTGCGAGCTGATTCACCATCTCTTCAGGGACTGCTTCCATCGTGCGGGTCCGTGTCGGGCCGGGGGCAACGGCGTTGACCCGAACACCACGCGGGCCGTATTCGGCAGCCCAGGCCTTCGTCAACAGTTCGAGAGCCGCTCGACTGGCGCCATACAAAGCCATGCCGGCCTGTCCAAAGCTGGCGACCATCGTGGAGACGTTGACGATCGAACCCCATCCGCGTTCGGCCATGGCTGGCGCCAGTGACGCAACGAGGAAGAACGGAACCTTGACGTTGACTGCAAAGCTCTCGTCGAAGTCCGCTTCGGTGGCTGCGTTGCTTGGTCCGAGCAAGGCAACGCCAGCGTTGTTGATGACGATATCGACATGACCGTCGCCTGCCTCAATGGCCCATTCGGCCAGGTCCTGGGCTGATTTCAGATCGCTCAACGTGGTGAGTCGGAACGTTGCGCTGCCTCCGCTGCCTTCGATCTCGGCCACCACGTCTTTGGCTCGTTGTTCGTTGCGACCGACTACCAGTACGTGAGCACCGCGGGCGGCCAAGGCGATGGCCGTCGCCTTGCCGATCCCGCTCGTCGAGCCCGTAACCAGAGCGGTCTTGCCCTTCAGGTCAGTCATGCGATGTGCCTCCTGTCGTTACAAAATGGGTTGCGCGACCCACTCTGACAGGTCAGGACTGGGTTGTCAAACTCAAAATACTGCTAACATTGGTGCATGGTCAACGAGACGAGTGACCGCCCGAAGCTCACCCCCAAGGGAGCACGCACCCGGGCACGAATAGTGGAGGAGGCCGCCGCCCTGATCCATGAGCGCGGGGTGGCTGACACCACCTTGGAAGACGTCAAGGTGGCGGCGGAAGTCAGCGGCTCTCAGATGTACCACTACTTTCCCGACAAGAACGAACTCGTGCAGGCGGTCATCGATTACCAAGCCGACGCCATCGTCAATAACCAGGGGCGGTTGCTTCGCAGCGCGAACGGAGTCGAAGCCTGGCGGAAGATGGTGATCAGCGAAGCGAAGCGCACTAAGGCAAAGGGGGGGTGCCCACTCGGCTCGCTCGGTGGTCAACTCGCCGAGTGTGACCCCGAGGCCCGAGGGCTCATCGCGGCAGGGTTCGATCGGTGGGCAGCCGCCATCGGCGATGGACTCAGATCCCTTCATGCCGACAGAAAGCTCCCGTCCGGCGATCGACCCGGACGACCTCGCCACTACTCTGCTGGCCACACTCCAGGGCGGACTTCTACTCGCCCAGGTGCAACGGAGTACCCGCCCGTTCGAGATTGCGGTCAATACCGTTCTCGCCCTTGCCATCGGCGGATGAGCCCAAGCCGGGTTCATTCACAGTGTGGCGGTGACGCGGATCCGCAAGGAACCAGCCAGTCCAAAGACAGTAGATAACTCGGAGCTCTACGCTCGCGACACTCGAGATTGCGCAGCCCAGATAGCACGGCGCTAAGTCCCAGGACGCTTGCCGGGTATCTCTCTTTTGTTCTCTTGACAGACACCTAGCATTGGTATTCGCAGCTGGAGTGGATAATCGAGGAGTTGTCAGATGACGCGGTACCTGATCTCGTTCGATGATGGCACGATGACCTTCCCGGAGGAGGAGCTGCCCGACGTGACCGACGCTGCGCACTCGGTGATGCACGAGGCCCAGGTTGCTGGCGTGTGGGTGTTCGGCGGCGGGCTGACAGCCCTCGAGGAGGCGAGCGTGGTCGGCACCGACGGGTCGGTCACCGACAGCACGTACTCAGAGAGCAAGCAGTACCTCGGCGGCTTCTCGATCGTCGATGTGCCATCACGCGAAGAGGCGTTGAAGTGGGCTGCCAAGTTCGCTGTCGCCTGTCGCTGTGCTCAAGATGTCCGCGAGATCCTGCCCGACCCGCTCGTCTGACCGAAGGCCCACCACGGCCACTTCGATGACAGCCTGACGCCAGGTGAACCCCCTATCCGGTGTCGGAACCTGGGGCGCTGGTAGAAGCGGTATCTGATAGGTCTTTGAACAGCCAGCGCTGCATGCTTCGGGCGGCGCGGAAGTTGACGCGGCGGAAGTCCGTGTCTACGGCTGCGCCAAGCACCAGGATGGCCGCCGTTACCGCTGCACCGATCAGGGCGCTCTGCCACACTGCGAAGCGCTGGGCGAGGAAGGTGACGCACAGCTCGCGCGGCCCACACGTTGGGTAGACGTAGACCATCAGCGATGCCCAGAGGCCAACCCCGATTCCAACTGCTGCTGCGCCCAAATCAAAGATCCCGACTCTTGAGGCGCGGGGGCGTACGACGATGGAGATCAGCAGCACCAAAACCGCTGCGGCTGCACCGCACAAGACGCACAGTCTCGGGTCGAAGCTGGACCGGGTTGCGCAGAGATCCGCCGTTCCCAAGCCTCTGACTGGACAGTAAGGTAGGTACGTCAGGAGCGCCAACCACAGGCCAACCCCGACTCCCACTGGCAGCGCAGCCAAAAGCAGCCCGTTCGCGACGATGCGCCTCATTCGAGGATCCTAGCGCCGCGTAGTAGACGGTCATTCAGGAGACAACGCGGCGCGATAGCATGACTGGAATGAGCCGCACCCTCGCGCTTGCCTGTCGGGTGGCGTCCGCCCCCGTCGGGGTTGCCGTTGGGGTCTGGGCTGCGCAACTCCAGTCGCTTCAAGACTGCCCTCCCTACATGCGGTGTGCCAATCCCAATATCCTCGTACTCCAGTCCACATTCACCCCGTGGCAATGCGCTCTGATCGGTGCGGGTGCGGCGGCAGTCATGCTTCTACTCTCCTTCGCGGTCACGCGACTGCCGTCGGCAAGATCGCTTATGGCGGCCTAGGTCGCCTTCACCCGGCCGGCCGCCCCAGGCGGCCTGGGCGGCATATCTTCAAGCGATACAGGCGTCACGCCGAGCAATTCGCGGGTCGAGCTAGGGCGCGGAGCGCTCGGCCCGATTTGAGCTATCAGGGGGTTTTGACCATGACCGGAGTGCGGGCTCCCGAGAGCGGTCGCACGTTCAGCGACGATGAGCTGGCGTGGATTGGCACCCACGTGACCGACCTGCGGCGGAGTGTCACCGAGCGGCGCATCCGAAACGGGATGCTGTGGACTGGCCTTGCGATCGGCCTGGTCGCCCACGTCAGCGGATTCTTGCTCAAGGCGTCAGTCACGGGGGAGCCGATCGGGGTCCTGGCGGATCTGCTCTATACGCTCGGCTGGGCGTTGTGGAGCGGCGTGGTCGTCGTCGCGCTGGTCGAGATCATCCCTGCCGCGAAGGAGCGCCAGATCAGCCGCGCGCTGGATGTGTATGAGGCCTCGTTGCGGTCTCGGGCAGGCGCGACCGACGATCGGCCACATTCGTAGGCGCGCGGACCGCTTGCCTGATCAACAGGCTGGGATCGACGAACAAGTCAGGGCTTGCGCCCTCGCTATTCAGTGTTACTATGTACTAGTAGTCAGTAGCGCCGAGTAGTCCGAGGAGGTTCCGTGGGTAGGCAGATGACGGAGATGCTCAAGGGCACGCTGGAGGGCATCGTCCTCGCGATCCTGTCCGTGCGGCCGGCGTACGGCTATGAGATCACCTCACGGCTGCGGAAGCAGGGCTTTTCCGATATCGCCGAAGGCACCGTCTACGCCCTGCTCGTCAGGTTCGAGCTCAAGGGATTCGTCGACGTGGAGAAGATCGCGTCGGAGAAGGGGCCGCCACGCAAGGTGTATTCGCTCAACGCCCAGGGACGGGACTACCTCGAAGAGTTCTGGAGGACGTGGAGCTTCCTCACCGAACGGCTCGAACAGCTCCATGGAGGAGGTAGATGAACAAATTCATCGCAAAGGTGGTCGGCGAGAAGCGGCAGTGGCGGCAGCACAAGTCGCGCACGCGAGAGCTTCCCGCGAGCTATCGGACGGCGGTCGAGGCCCTTGAGCGGTACCTGATGTACTGCGGGCCGGGGGGAGACGGCGCCCGCGCGGCTTCAATGTTCGAGGACCTGCTCGACCTGTTCGAGCAGAGCGCCGCGAACCGAACCCCGATCCGCGAGATCGTCGGGGCTGACCCCGTGGAGTTCCTCGAGGCGTTCGTTCGCAACTACCCGGACGGGCAGTGGAGAATCCGCGAGCGGGAGCGGCTGATCAGCGCCATCGAGCGCGCCGAGGGAGAAGACCCCGGAATCGCAGGGATATCCCGATGACAGCACAGGCGGTTCAGGCGATCCACGTGCAGGGCCTGGAGAAGTCGTACAAGACGCTGCAGGTGCTCCGCGGCGTGGACTTCGACGTGGCGCGGGGGACCATATTCGCCCTGCTCGGCTCGAACGGCGCGGGCAAGACGACGATCGTGAAGATCCTGTCGACGCTGCTCAAGGCCGACGCGGGGATTGCCAGCGTGAACGGATTCGATGTCGCTACACAGTCTGCGGACGTGCGGGAGTCCATCAGCCTCACCGGACAGTTTGCGGCGGTCGACGAAATCCTCACCGGACGGGAGAACCTCGTGCTGATCGCCCGGTTGCGGCACCTCGAGGATCCGGGCACGATCGCGCATGCGCTGCTCGAGCGCTTCTCGTTGACCGACGCGGCGGATCGGAAGGTATCGACGTATTCGGGTGGCATGCGCCGCCGCCTCGACATCGCCATGAGCCTCATCGGGAACCCGCAGGTCATCTTCCTCGACGAGCCGACGGCCGGGCTCGACCCCCAGGGGCGCCTCGAGGTGTGGCAGGCCGTCAAGGAACTCGCCGAGCAGGGAACGACCGTGCTGCTCACAACGCAGTATCTGGACGAGGCCGAGCAACTCGCCGACCGGATCGCGATCCTCCACGGCGGTCGGATCATCGTGGACGGCACGCTGGCCGAGCTCAAGCAACTGCTTCCCCCCGCCAAGGTCGAGTACGTCGAGAAGCAGCCGACCCTCGAGGACGTCTTCTTCGCCATCGTCGGTGACAACGACAACGAGGCGACGATTGCAATGTTGGCACCAACGCGAGAGGAACAACGATGACCAACCATTTCGTCGGCGACACCGCCGTCCTGACAGCCCGATCACTGCGCCACATCACGCGCAGCCTGGACACCATCATCACAACCGCGATCATGCCGATCGCCTTCATGCTGTTGTTCGTCTACGTGTTCGGCGGCGCGATCAAGTCAGGGTCGGGCTCGTACGTGAACTACCTGCTGCCAGGCATTCTGCTCATCACGATTGCCTCGGGGATCTCCTACACCGCATTCCGGCTCTTCCTGGACATGAAGAGCGGCATCTTCGAGCGATTCCAGTCCATGCCGATCGCACGGTCGTCTGTGCTATGGGCGCACGTGCTCACCTCGCTGGTCGCCAATCTGATCTCGCTTGTGGTCGTCGTGCTCGTCGCCCTCCTCATGGGCTTCCGCTCGGGAGCGGGAGTACTCGCGTGGCTCGCGATCGCCGGCATCCTGATGCTGTTCATCCTTTCATTGACGTGGATCGCCGTAATCCCTGGTCTCTCTGCGAAGTCCGCGGACGGCGCGAGCGCGTTCGCCTACCCGCTCATCTTCCTGCCGTTCATCAGCTCGGCTTTCGTGCCCACCAACACCATGCCCGGTCCGGTGCGCGCATTCGCCGAGCACCAGCCGGTGACGTCCATCGTCAACGCGATCCGCGACCTGTTCACACAGCACCAGGTGGGCACCGACATCTGGATCGCCCTTGGCTGGTGTGTCGGCATCCTCATCGTCGCGTACGTCTTCGCCATGGTCATTTACCGCCGCAGGATCTCGTAGTGGAGCGGCGAGCGGCAGTGCTGGCGCGCCTCTCTGCCTAGTCCAAGACGGGGAAGACTGCTCATACTCGTCGCGATGAGCGCACCGGACCTCACACCCAAAGCGGATGTCCTGCCGCCGTCGTTTGGGCGCGAGCTGCCGTTCATCGGCACATTGCGCGCGTCGGCTGCAGACACGGGCGGAGCCTTCGAGGTCATCGAGTACCACGGCCCGGCCGTGCCACCCCCTCACATCCACCGGGATCACGACGAGATCTTCTATGTCCTCGCGGGACGGTTCAGCTTCACTCTCGATCAGTCAAACCGAGTGGCGGAAGCGGGGGCGCTGGTCTGGGTTCCGCGCGGCACTCGGCACGGGTTCACCATCGAGCCCGGATCGAAAGCGCTGCTGATCACACACCCCTCTGGCCTGGAGGGGTTCTTCGTGGAACTGGGGCAGGGTCTCGCCGCGGAACGTTCCAGCGATGAGATCCGCGCCGCGCTCGCGGGGAAATACGACTCGATTCCGGCGCCGGCTGCAGAGAAGGCGCACTGATGGGCGCGACGTAACCGACCGTCGAGCCACACGTTTTCCCGACACGATGTCCGCAGCCGTTGGCTCCTTTCGCCGAACATCACTCTGGCTTGCAGCGTTCCTCGCCGCATTCGTCGCGGCGTGCGGCGCATCAGCGACGCCACCGACAGCGACGCCCACTGCCGCGATTCCGCTGGCGACGCCCACGCCATCCACGCCGACCCCTACTGCGGTTGCGACTCCGACAGCGACCCCCACTCCCGCCCCGACGCCAACGGCGAAGCCTGTAGGACAGCTCACCATCAGCTCCGTCGGCATCAACGTGCCGCTCGACGGTTCCTGCGGCGACCAGCTCACCTACGTGCCGATCGGAGTCCAGGTGTGCTACTGGAACCTGACCGGTGGCGGCGGCGGCTTCTTCTCGTTCGCCGGCAGCACGACGGGCCCGCTGTCCGCCCTGAGCAGGGTGTCGGCCGGCGCGACCATGACATGGACCGTCGGGGGGAAGTCCTACACGCGGAAACTCTCGGGCAAGTCGCAGACGTTTCCAATGGATACGGGGCATGGCGTTCCCCCCGGCCAGCCCGCGTATCTTCAGGTGCGCACAGCCACGACCGTCGTCGAGTACGACGCCAAGATCTAAGTCGCGCCGCGGCCTACACCCGACCGGGATCTTCTGAACCTGTCGACCTTGGGTTACAGACGGGCGACACGGGTCGTGGCGGGCCGATCTTCATGCGAATGTGGATTGCCGACCATGCGTGTCCAGTCAATCGGAGGAGTTGCCATGCCGGGGACCTCGAGCCACCTCGAGCATCGCCGGATGGGGATTGTGATCGCCGCACTCCTCAGTGCCACGCTGGCTTCGGCGTGCGGCAGCGCCGGCGCGTCCGGCGGGCCGCCGGTTGAGAGCAGCAAATCGCCGGTGCAGGTGATCCACGACGCTGCGGCCGCCATTCGGAGCCTTCACTCGTTCCACATGTCAGGCACGATCACCAGTGGATCCTCCACGCTCGGTATTGACCTTCGCGTCCAGGACCCCGGAACCATTGCGGGGTCGCTCACGTACCAGGGCGCCACCGCGCAGATCCTCATCGTCGACGGCGCCTCCTACATCTCAGGGCAAGGCTTCTTCACCCAGTTCGCCGGTGCGGCGGCAGGTCAGCTCATCGGGAGCCGATGGGCCGAGCTCCCAACAACGTCGGCATCCGGCCTCGAGACGGGTCTGGACAGTTTCGCGAACACCACGAAATTCGCCGACTGCCTCGACAGTTCGGCCACGGCCACCAAGCTCACGAAGGCAACGGCCACGTACAACGGCGCCTCAGTGGTTGCGGTCACCGGTGGCGACACCATCGTTGAGGTTGCCAACGCCGGCGCGCCATATCCCATGCGGCTGAGCGTCGCCGGCTCGAAGGGCCTCCTTGTATCGACCGCTACCTGCTCGCCGAGCGGCACGCTGGGGAGCACCGGTGCAGCCCCGGCCGGCACCCTCACCTTTGACCATTGGGGGAGCACCTTCTCGATCGTTCGCCCGACAAGTTTCATCGCCGTGCCCACACCCGCGCCGGCTCCGGCGAAGACGACCGGCGCCGTCCACTTCACCGACCCCCAGCGGCGCTGGTCGGCCACATTCGCCGGCCAGCCGAAGTACACGGCCACCACGGAAGCCTCTCCCGAAGGCAACCTTCCATATCTGTACGCCGAGTACGCCAGCTTCGACGTCGATCAACTCGTTGCAGTGCTGCTCATCAAACCGGCTTCCACCTTCGATCTGACCGCGGCCCTCAGCAGCTTGGCAACCGGGTTCTCCGGCACGGTGGTGTCGGATACCTCAGGAACGTTCCGGGGATACAAGTCGATCGAAGGGGTGATCTCCGCGACGATCGGCTACATCAAGTGCAGGATCGTCCGAGCAGGTGCAGTCGTCTACATCATCGCCACCGTCGGACCGGTCAATCCGCCATCCGATTACGCAGGGTTCGTCGCCACCGTTCGCCTTACCCCGCACTGAGAAGCCGCTGCGGCGACCTCCTCAGCGAACGCCTGGACGCCGAATCTATACTCGCCGCCCAGCAACGTCGAAGGAGGACGCCAATGTACGGATCGGTCTCGCGCTGGCGCGTGAAGGAAGGCAAACAGAGTGAGCTCGAAGCACTCATCGCCGAGATATCCGCGCACCCTTATCCGGGTTCGCGCGCAGTCACCGTGTATCACGCCGACGCGGACCCGCGCGAGTATTGGGTCGCGGGTGTCTTCGACAGCCGCGAGGCGTACACATCCAACAGCGCATCGCCGGAGACGACCGGCAACTACCACCGGATTCGCGAGCTCCTGGAGTCCGATCCGGAGTGGCACGACGGCGAGGTGGTCGTCTCGGTTTGACCTCTCAGCGTCGGTTGGCCGGTCGCCGGGCATCGTGGCCCAATCGGGTCGCATGCATACTGGTGGGGTGACTCCTGCGGTTGCGCGCCGCCTCCTGTTTGGGATCGTCGCCGCCTGTGTGGCGGTGACGGCAGGCATCGTGCTGCTCCGGCCGGCCCCACAAGCAGCGACCGCTCCTCGACACGCCCCCGTGATTGACATAGGGCTACCGGACGTGGCTCCGCAGCAATTCTTCGTGCCGGTGGGTGGCTCACCGGGAAGCTCGTACCGCGTGGACGCGAACGGCAGCGTTGAGATCGTTCAGGTCCACGGGCTGCCGGGACACATCGCTGCCAGCCGGTAGCAGGCCCCCGGTGGCATGGAGCCGCGAGCCGCTATGTCACATCGCGGCTAACGTTCGCCGACGGCGCGTTCTCGCGCGCCTGTTGAGAGGATCATGCCCGCGCATGGACCTCTCCTCGCGCCTGCCTTCGATTCACCCTCTCCGACGACGGGCACCGGTCATCGTCGCCGCCATCGCACTTGCACTGTCGGCCTGCGGCAGCACCTCCGGCGCCGGGACGACGCCCTCGCCGGCGCCGACCCCAGTCCCGCCCGCCGGCGGTCAGTTCACAGAGACGGGGGCCGTGCACCTGGTGACCACCGTGGCGCCTTCCGCGGTGACCTGCTCCTTCCCCTCGCTCAATGGCCCGGAGATCCTTCTGCAGGTCGCGACCGCCGACAGAACAATGGGCGGCTACATCACCCTCACCTCGAGCAAGGTCTTCCTACGCGTTGGTACCGGCTCGGGATCGACGTACACGCAGCGAAACTTTTCCGGATCAGGCGTCACCAATTTCGACGCGACCAAGGGCGCGCACTTCAACGCCCAGCTGACCGACACCACACCGTCTGGCCAGAACCCGGGCACCATCGGCGCTGTCACCGCGATCTCGGGATCTGTGTCCTGCGGCACGAAGACCCCCGGGAGCGGGAGCATCACCATCGGCGGGAACAGCACCGCCGGCGCCATCAGCGGCGCGTTGACCTCGATGCTGGTCAACTGCCCCGCCGGAGCCGCCTTTGCGCTGATCAACGGGCTCACACACATCGGCTCGACGCCCGCGGCTGTTGAGATCGGTGGGGGGAGCGGCGAGGTCTACTTCGGATCCTTCTCGACCACCTCGGCAGGCTTCTTCTTCACATCGTCCGCCCCGGGCCTCTACACCGTGAGCGGCGGCCACGTGCACTGGAACCACGCCGTGCTGACCCAGACTGGCGCCGGAGGCGCAGGACACACCATCACGATCAGCGGCGACGCGACCTGCGGCACCTGATCCCCAAGAAGATCCGGATCACTGGCGGGTGATCGTCGACGCCTTCACTTCGTTGCTCAACGAGGCCTCGAACAACTGATGTGACCGCTCAGGCGTCGACCTTGCCGCGCCCGAGAGTGGACAGCCCGATGGTGGCCACCACGATCGCGACGAGGATCAGCGGCCAGTATCCGCCGATCGCCGATTCCAGATCCGCCGCAGCCTCATGCGGCCCACGTATGAGGCTCACGAGTTTGGCGATCGCCACTGCAAGGATGAGCACCGCGGTCACCGCGATGACGAAGGAGAACAGAAGCCGAGTCAATACCCGCCGCATTCGACCGGCGAGGGTAACACGCGATCGATACCGAAGCCGGAGACAGCTCCGTCAGCGCGCCGCGCCGGTGAGCTCGCGCGAGGTTCGCTCCTCAAGATCGCCGGCCGGCTGACCGTCCACATTGGAATCAGCGAGCAAGCGCACCCAGATGCTCGGGTCCATCGGTGGCGGGGTGGGGTCCGGCTCCGGGTCGGGTCCCCGATCGCCGCGATCCTCCGGAGGCGACGTGGCCGGCATCATGCAGGCGACGAACAGCCCCGCGATCACAACGCCCTCGAAAATCGCAATCGGGAAGAACTCGGCGGCCGAGACCCCGCTCATGGCGCCAGCAACCACGAGGATCGTGAAACACAGGAAAAGCGCCGCGGCAGGCAGTCCCCACGCATAGGCGCGATTGCCTCCGTGCGCGCCGCGAAGCTGCCGCTCGAGCCTGCGCCCCTGGCGCGAAGCCCGGCCCCAGATCTGTTCGACGTGGCGTCGCATGACCTTCCTCACAGCGCTGCTCCGCCCAGCATGCCACACCAGCCAACTCGGCATCAGTCAACCCCCGGGTCATGGCGCCGTCCGCCTGTAGAATGGCTGGGCCGTGCGCTCCTCCGGGCCGTGCCGGCCGCCGTGCCGAGGTGGTGGAATTGGTAGACACGCTAGCTTGAGGGGCTAGTGAGGGCAACCTTGTAAGGGTTCGAGTCCCTTCCTCGGCACCACCCGGTCATCCGCGTCTACACCAATCGCTTGCTTGGCCATCGGCGAGCCGCGGCTGCGCCGGCTAGCCCAGGGCGCCGACCGGCGGATTGGGTGAGATCTTGCTGGGGCTCGTGAATCCCGTCGAGAGCAACCAGGTCGCCCTCGGCTGAAAGTCGTCCTCCGTCACGACAAGTCGATCGTCGGCGAGCCACTCCTTCGGCGCGAAATCCTGCAAGGTGGAGCCCGTGGCGTCGGTGCTCAGATCCACGACCGTGGTCACGTAATGACCGGAACCGAAGTCCCCCACGTACGCGCCATACGCCAGGTAGCGTCCGTCGCCGGACGCCGTCACGGCACCGTAGGCCGTTGCGTTTGCAGGTTGCATGGTCAGCGTCTCGGTGCCTGAGCTGCGCACAACCTTCAGGCTCGAGCCGTCCTGCGTGACGCACACCCCGCCGGGTGCGGTGGACACGGAGCAGTCCCGGAGTGACGTGAGCGCCCGCGTGGTTGGATCAAACGTGGCTGGGTTGAAGCCAACGTAGCTGAGAAACGGTCCCGCTCCGCCAAGCCCCTTGGGCCTCTCCGAAACCGAGATGCCGGTGTTGCTCCACGCGAACGGCATCAGGACCTCGCCGCCGTTGTCGACGTTGTTGGCGTCGTCGTAGACCATGGTCGCGGATGCGGCGGTGCCGCCCAGAGGCTCGGTCCAGAGCTGTGAGTGGTCGGTGGTCGCGCCGTTGTCGCCGGCGATGGCAAGCGGGAGGCCGAATACGAGGGTTGTCTCGTCGGGGGATACGGCGAACGAGGTGAAGTGCTGCAGATCGAACGCGGTGACCGTGGTGCTCACCTGCGGCACCTGGCCGGCGTCGGTGATGGTGCCGTCGCGTCCGATCGCCTTCACGCTGGTGCCGTCGATGAAGTAGACATGGTCGGATCCCACGAAGTACGAGTCGCCGTCGGCTCCTCCGGGATCGTCGACAGTGGCGGCGACGGTGCCGTCCTCACCGACGAGGGTCAGCTGCACCGCCGTCCCGGTCCCCACTGCGGTCACTACCAGCGGCGGAGCAGGCGCGGGAGTGGGTGATGGAGTCGGCATCGGCGTTGCCGTTGAGCGCGCAGTCCCTGTGGCGGGACTCGATCCACACGCTGCGAGACCAATGGCTGCGATGGCGGTGCCGATGGCAGTGGTGAGGTTCATGGCTCCTGCCCATTCAACGGGAACACGTCATCAACGGTTACATCCGCGCCAAATGCGTCGAACGTCAATGCTTCGGGTGATCGATCGGTCTCTCGCCAGATCACCGCCATTTGCTGTTGCACACTATCGCCCGTGCGCCAGGATCACGACATTCTCGCCGGTCTCTCACGCTCGTACCTGTTCGAGGGGATGACCCGCGATCAGATCGAACCGCTTGCCGCCGTCACCAAAGCGAGGGAGCTCGTTCGCGGTGAGCACCTCTGCCAGATCGGCGACCCCGCAGACGAGCTCTTCGTGATGATGTCAGGCGAGTGCAAGGGCTACATCGTCGACGCGGACGGCGACGAGGTGATCCATTCTCTGCATGGGCCGGGCATGAACTCTTGGCGAGCCCGGATACTTCGCCGCTGAACGCATTCGCATCGTTGCGGTGGTTGCCCTTCTGCCGTCCACCGTCCTTCGACTCGAGCGTCGCGCGCTGGCTCCCTTCATGGAGGAGCACACGATCCTGAAGGATCGCGCCCTGGAACGCCTCGCATCCAATTCGCGGTGGCAGTCCCTGGTGATCTCCTCGCTTGCCACCCGGCCGCTCACCGAACGTCTTGTACTTCGCCTGCTCGAGCTCGTCGATTCCAGCCCCGCGCCGATCACCGGACGCGCCGTGACACCGAAGATCTCGCAGTCGACACTCGCGGGAATGATCGGTGTGAGCCGTGAGAACGTTAACCGCGCACTTGCGGCGCTGGTCAGCGATGGCGCGATTCGCCAGGAGGACGGAAGGTACGTCCTTGTCGACGAGGAGCGACTCCGGCGATTCGTGGCAAACGACTGGCCGCGCGAGGCACGACGCGACCGGCGGATCGAGATAACCTAACCGGTCTCTAGCGCGGCAAGAGTGTGCCGCCGAATCACACGCGCCCCGTGATCCTGCGACATAGCGAGGGGACGAACGACGATTCAGCATCTGGTGGTCCCGCCAACCACGAGGGTTTCCATGACCAACTTCAACACGGATCTGCTCGCTACTTCGTTTCGAGACGGCTTCGCCGGCACCGTCGTCACGCCCAGCGACGCCGCATACGAGGGCGCCCGCGCGGTGTGGAACGGCACCGTCGACGCCCGGCCTGCGCTGATAGCGCAGTGCCATTCGACCGACGACATCGTCGCCGCCGTGAATCTCGTCCGCAACGCGGGGTGCGCGTTTGCGGTACGCGCCGGGGGCCACAGCGTGGCCGGCCTCAGCACATGCGATGGCGGTGTCGTTATCGACCTTTCGCACATGCGGGGCGTCACCGTGGATGCCACCCTCCGCACCGCAACCGTCGAACCCGGCGCGACGTGGGCTGACTTCGATTCGGCCACCGCCGCGCACGGACTGGCCAGCACCGGCGGGTTGATCTCGAGCACCGGCGTCGCAGGGCTGACGCTCGGGGGTGGCATCGGCTGGCTGCAACGCAAGTACGGGCTGGCGTGCGACAACCTGGTGGCGGCGGACGTCGTGACCGCCGATGGTGCGGTCATCCGGGTGAGCGAAGCCGAGCACGCCGGGCTGCTATGGGGGCTTCGCGGTGGTGGTGGCAACTTCGGCGTGGTGGCGAGGTTCGTCTTCGCGCTTCACCCCGTATCGACCGTGCTTGGCGGGCTGATGCTCTTTCCACTCGACAGTGGCAAGCGGGTGCTGCAGGCATTCCGTGAATGGGCCGCCAACGCGCCCGACGAGGCGACGATGCTCGCCGCGATCATGACGGCACCGCCCGAGCCGTTCGTCCCAGCCGACCTCGTCGGCCACAAGGCTGTTGCAATTGTCGGGTGCTGGTGTGGCGATCTCGATGCCGGGCAATCTGCCATCGAGCCGCTGCGGCAACTCGGTCCGTCCGTCGACCTCTTCGGGCCGATGCCATATCCCGCGTTGCAGGGCATGCTCGATGCCGGCGCGCCACAAGGGCTGCGCAACTACTTCCGCGGAGGCTTTGCGTCCGATCTCGACGACGAGCTTATCGACGTGGCGCTCGAGCACGGCGCCCGCATGCCCTCGCCGATGTCGGCGATCCATCTGCATCAAATGGGGGGAGCGGTCGGCAGGGTGGCCGCGGACGCGACCGCGTTCAGCGGGCGCGACGCGGGTTACACGTACAACGTGGTATCGACCTGGGTGGACCCCGGGGAGGATGCGATGCACGTCGCTGCGAATCGCGAGCTCTCGGCTGCGCTGGCGCCACTCTCTGAGGATGGGTCGTATGTGAACTTCCTTCCCGACGCGGATGACGGCGAAGCCCGCAACGCTTATGGCGATGAGCTGTACCTGCGACTGGCTCGGTTGAAGCGTGAATATGACTCCGCCAATCTCTTCAACCGCAACCAGAATGTCACGCCGGCGAAATGAGCGATCGCCGCAAGTTTCTGATCGCCACGTGGGACGGCGGCGGCAACACCCCGCCGGCGTTCAATCTTGGCATGCGGCTGGCCCGCAGAGGTCACCGCGTGCGCATGCTCGGATGGGAATCGCTGGCGACGCGCAGCCGCGAATCCGGCCTCGAGTTCACGACATACGCATCGATGGCCCCATGGCCGGAGAGCCTCAGCATGGACGACGCTTGGGACCGCGTAGCGCCGCGTCTCCACGGGACAGCCACGCGAGACGACATCCTTGAAGCCGCCAAAGCATTCGCGCCCGACGTGTTGGTTTTGGACTGCATGATGGGGGCCGGTTTCTCGGCCGCACGGCAGCTGGGGCTGCCGACGGCCGTCCTCGTCCACGTTCTCTATTCTGAGTATGCCTTGGGCTGGGGAGACCAGGTCATGGGCGCGAGCGTGCTTGACCTTGTCGCGACCACGGACCGCGTCCTTGCGCTGGTGCCGCCTGGATTTGATGCCGCCGTCGCGGTGCCGCCGAACACGTCCTACGTCGGACCGATCATCCGTCCGGAGTCGGGGAGAGAAAACGGGCGACGGTCACCAGATCTCGAGATGATCACCAGGTCCGGCGATCCGTGGATACTGCTCAGTCTGAGCACGACACTCCAGCGACAGACTGAAGCATTGCCGACCATGCTCGAAGCTGTGGAATCGCTGCCGGTGCGCGTCCTGTTGACGCTCGGCGGAGTCATCCCGATCGATGCGGTGCCCGTTCCGACCAACGTCACCGTGCGCGATTTCATTGCGCACGACATGGTCCTGCCCCACATGGCGGCGGTGGTCTGTCACGGAGGCCTGAGCACGATCACCTCCGCTCTGGCCGCGGGCGTTCCCCTGATCTGCATTCCGCAAGGTCGCGACCAGCACTTCAATGCGGCTCGAGTGGCGGCGTCCGGCGTTGGCCGAGTCGTCGCGGCCGGAGTCAAGCGCAGGGGAGATCGCAACCGCCGTGCGCGCCGTGATATCGGATACGTCGGCGCGCGAGGCGGCCCGTCACTTCGCCGCGGAGATCGCCACGCTCGGCGGTGGCGAGCAAGCGACGGCCGAGGTCGAGCAACTCGCAGGATCGGCGATTCACCAGCCATACCGAGGAGGACACCATGGGGATCGATGAGGGGACAGCGTTCAGGCGTGCCAGCGAGGGTTTCGTGGAACGAGCTCGCAAGATCGGCCCGGAGCAGTGGTCCGATCCCACGCCGTGCACCGAGTGGGACGTGCGGACGCTCGTGAACCACGTGGCGGGTGAATACATATGGGTACCGGAGATGCTGGCCGGTAAGACCATTGCGGATGTCGGCGACCGTCTCGACGGCGACGTGCTCGGGGACGATCCGCTGCAAACGGTGGTACACGCTCGAAACGCCGCGCTCGCGGCCATCGACGCGCCGGGAGCGCTGGAGGCCACGACCCACCTGTCATTCGGTGACGTGCCCGCCAGGGCATACGTGCAGCAGATGACGATCGACAGCGTGATCCACACATGGGACCTTGCGCGCGGTATCGGCGCCGACGACGCTCTCGACCCCGAGCTCGTCGACCTCTCTTACGCAGACCTGAAGGGCAGCGCCGAAGAGTGGAGGTCCGCAGGGGTGTTCGGGCCGGAGACGGCTCCCTCCGGCGAAACGACCCAGGCCAAGCTGCTGGCGCTGACCGGTCGGTAGATCAGCCCGGCGACGAGTTGCCTCACGCAGGCGGCGGCGGTCCCTTGGTGGTGGGGAACGAGATCGGCCCTATCCGCGAGAGCACGTAGAAGCCGATCGCAAAAAGTGCCAGTGCGACTGCCGTCTTGGACAGGACCGAGTTGGTTGTCAATTCGACCACTCCTGCGACCAGGAACAGCGTGAAGCTGACGACGATGCAGAAGTCTTTGAAGGTCATCGTTCCACTCCCGTCTTGGGGCCCATGGGCACGGCACCGCGCAGCATCCCACTTCCGCAGCCCGGAGAGGGGCGCGAGGCCGATGGTCATGCCCGGCCACGGAGTTCACAATCCAGCGAGGATGGAGAGCCGGCACTCACCTCGAGGCGCAGCGCCCCTGATCTATGGGGGCGCCGCTGCCTGCATCATCGCGATTCACCTCGCGACTGACGGCACCCTCGGATTTCATATCGACGAGCTCTATTACCTGGCCAGCGGGCGGCACCTTGCGCTGGGTTATGTCGATTACCCGCCCATCGTTCCCTTGCTGGCGCGCCTCGAGACCGGCCTTCTCGGGACCACTCCGTGGACCCTGCGCGTACTGCCGGCCCTGGTGGGCGGGGTCAACGTCATGCTCTGGGGTGCGTACGTGCGCAAGCTCGGCGGCTCATTGCGACTTCAGGCGCTTGCCCTGCTGATCGCTATCACGGCGCCGCTGGTCCTCGGCACCTGGCTCTTCCAGACGGTGATCTTCGATCAGTGGGCATGGATGCTCTCGCTCTACTGGTTTCTCGGTCTCATCATCGATCACAAGCCTCGCAACTGGATCCTGATGGGCATCACCCTGGGCATCGGCCTCGAGATCAAGTACCTCATCCTGCCACTCGTGCTCGGCATCGTCATTGCGGTGCTCCTCACGCCGTCACTGCGACGGGACCTGCGGACTCGGTATCCGTGGATCGGCGGAGCGCTGATGCTGCTGATCTGGCTGCCGAACGTCGTCTGGCAGATCGCAAATGGCTTTCCAACCGTGACCTACGTCCTCAACCACCAAGGGGATATCCGTTCGGGAGGAGGCGTTTTCGATTTCCTGCTGCTGTTTCTCGTGCTTCTCTTCCTACTCGCCCCGGTCTGGGTCGCCGGCTTCGTCTCGCTCTTCCGCAACCCCGCTCTGCGCGCCATCGGCATCGCCTGTGCGACTCCGATGGTCGTCTATCTCTTCGTCGGCAAGTTCTACTACCCTTCGCCCACCATCGCCATCGTCATGGCTGCAGGGCTGCTCGCCCTCTCGCGTGTCGAGCGCCGAACTCTGCGCTCGAACTCTGATCGCTGCGGTCGTTGTTGCGAGTGTTCTGGATGGCATCGCCCTCCTGAAGATCACCGTCCCGATCACGCCCGCCGACCGATTGCACGCAACCGGCCTCGATACCCAGAACACGGACTTCGCATCCACGGTCGGCTGGGTGTCGATCACCGGTCAGATGACAGCGGTGTATGCCGCGCTCTCTCCGTCAGAACGGGCCACGACGGTCATCGTCTCGTCGGACTACGGCGTTGTCGGAGCGCTGCAGATCTACGGCGATTCAAGGCTCCTTCCGGCAAGCTACAGTCCTCAGCTGAGCGACTACTACTGGCTTCCACCGCACCTTGGCGCGACTGATGCGCTCATGGTTGGCTATGCGCCATCCGATGTCGGCTGGATGTGCAGTTCAGCGACGATCGTTTCGCACCTCACCGTCCCGTACCACGTCGTGAACCTCGAGCAGGGGAGCCCGGTCACCTACTGCAGGCTGAACGCACCACTGCAAATGTTATGGGGACGGCTGCGGGCGTTCTCCTGACCAGATCCGCAGGCGCGACGCCAAACGCGCATGACGTCGTTCAACGATCGGGCTGACGAGTCCTCGCGTACGGCTGTCGTGCTGCCACATCGAACGCGTCACGACTGCCAAAGACCCGGCGCCACCACGACGCATCGACGTACTCACGAACGGCGTCCAGGCGTTGCTGCATCGCAGGCTGGAATGGCCGATGCCGCACCTCGTCGTTGATGGGATCTCCCGGCGGAAAGAAGAACAGCCAGCGCCATGGCGCAGCCTGGAAGCTGTCGAGCATCTGCTGCGGGTCGAGGCCCGCTGCGCGACACGTCGTGACGAAGTCCTTCGGTGATCCCGTGGTCGCAGCATCGAACGCTGCGCGCTCTCGCGCAGTCGGAGGAATCGCCCTCTCAGTCATTGCCCACCATCCCTTCGAGCCTACCAGCCCGGTACCGGATCACCGATCGACGGCGGGGGAGCGTGGGGTCGGAGCCCCAGGAACAACGCGCTAACCTATCGGCCGTGCTTGCACGCGCGGGGGAGCTGCGGTGAGCGTGATTGGAGACGCGGCTTCCAATCTGGGGGCCGCACGTGCCCAGATGGGACTGTCGCTCGGCTGGCACATCATCTTTGCCTGCCTGGGCGTGGGTTTCCCGGTGCTGATCCTCCTCGCGGAGTGGCGCGGCATCCGCGGCGACGCCGACGCCGCACGTCTGGCACGCATCTGGGCGAAGGTCGCCGGCGTCCTGTTCGCGGTCGGCGCAGTCTCCGGGACGATCCTCTCCTTCGAGATGGGGCTACTCTGGCCCCGGCTGATGGGCGAGTTCGGCGCGGTCTTCGGGCTCCCGTTCGCGCTGGAGGGATTCGCCTTCTTCATCGAGGCGATCTTCCTCGGGATCTACCTGCACACCTGGGATCGGCTGCCGCCGATGCGGCACCTCGCCAGTGGCATCCCCATCGCGATCGCGGGCGTCGCATCCGCCTTCTTTGTCGTGACCGCCAACGCGTGGATGAACGACCCGCAAGGCTTCACCCTGGTCGACGGTCGCGTCACCGATCCGCAGCCGCTGGTCGCGATGTTCAACCCGGCGACACCGGTGCAGACGGTGCACATGATCCTGGCCGCGTTCATGGTCACGGGGTTTCTCGTCGCCAGCGTCTACGCGGCCGCCCTGCTACGAGGGCGGAACGACCGGTACCACAGAGTCGGGTTGCTGCTCCCCCTGATCATCGCCACCGTGATCACGCCGGCGCAGATCGTGGTCGGCGACATCGCGGCACGCGAAGTTGCCGACAACCAGCCCGTGAAGCTGGCCGCGATGGAGGGACTCGCGCACACCGAAGTTGGAGCGGGTGAGCACATTGGCGGTCTGTTCATCGGCGGCGAGCTCCGCTTCGCCATCGTGCTGCCCCACGTGCTCGCCTTTCTCGCGAAGGGTGACCCGAATGCATCAATCGCCGGTCTCGACAGCGTCCCGGCCGCCGACCGACCCGAGGCGGTCGCTCTCATCCACCTCGCCTTCGACACGATGGTTGGCATCGGGTTTCTCCTCCTCGGTCTCGGGGTCTGGCTGCTGGTCCGCTGGATCCGGCGGCGCGGCCCTCCCGCCTCCCGATGGTTCCTGCGCGCCGCGCTTGTCGCAGGGCCGGGCGCGGTCGTGGCGATGGAGTGCGGGTGGATCACCACCGAGGTGGGGCGGCAACCCTGGATCGTCTACAACGTGATGCGCACTTCGGACGCGGTCAACCCGGCGCCTGGGCTGTACTGGGGTCTGGTCGCTCTGGTGATCGTGTACACGGGATTGAGCGCCATCACCCTGTTCGTGCTGCGCCGCCTCAGCAAGGCCAACCCGTGAGCGGCAGCGCGCTCGCCAACGTGGTGCTGGGGTTCCTGTGGGGTGGCATCACCGCCTACGTATTGCTCGCCGGTGCCGACTTCGGAGCGGGGTTCTGGGATCTGCTCGCCGGCTCCGCGGACGCTGGGCATCGCGAAGCGCCGCCGCATCGCAGAAGTCGATCGGTCCGGTCTGGGAGGCCAACCACGTCTGGCTGATCTTTGCCCTCGTGGTCACCTGGACCGGGTTTCCGACAGTCTTTTCGGCGATCGCTTCGACACTGTATGTCCCGCTCACCGCCGTCGCGTTCGGAGTGATCCTCCGAGGTTCCGCGTTCGCGTTCCGTGGCGCGGTGTCCGAGCTGTCACTCCAGCGGGCATTCGGTATCGCCTTCGCCGCGTCGTCTGTGGTGACTCCCTTCTTTCTCGGGACGGTCGCCGGAGCCATCGCTTCCGGACGCGTCCCCGTCGGGATCGCGCGAGGCGACGTGATCACCAGCTGGCTCAACCCGACGTCGCTGCTCGGCGGCCTCCTCGCCGTCGAGGTCTCCGCCTATCTCGCTGCCGTATACCTGACACGCGACTGCGAGCGGCACGGCGAAGCGGAGCTCACGCAGTACTTTCGCCGTCGGGCCGTCGTCATGGGAGTCATCACAGGGCTGACCGCGATCGCGGGCATCGGGATCCTCCACGCGGACGCGCCTCGGCTCTTCAGCGGCCTCACCCAGCGGGGCCTTCCCCTCGTGGTTGCCAGCGTCCTGTTCGGTGCGTTGTCGCTGGCGCTGCTGCTGCTCCGGCGGTACGTGGCGGTACGCGCGACTGCCGCCCTCGCGGTCGTCGCCGTCCTCTGGGCGTGGGGCGTGGCGCAGTATCCGGACGTTCTCGCCGGGGTGATCACCGTGAGCGCGGCCGCCGCCCAGGAGCCGACCCTGCTTCCGCTGGTCGTGTCCTTGTCGATCGGGTCGGCACTGCTCATCCCGGCGTTGCTGCTGCTCTATTCGGTGTCCCAATCCGACGCGCCGGCGAGGGCGTCGCGCCTCTAAGGGTCGGGATCGTCATCATCCCTAGGCAGTGAGCGCACCCCACGAGAGCACCGACCCGATAGCGCCGCTGGTGCACACCCTGCTGACGGAGCTGGGCGAGGATCCCGGCCGGGCCGGCTTGACCCAGACGCCGGCGCGGGTGGCCGGCAGCCTCCGCTATCTGCTGAGCGGCTACGCGAAGAACCTGGATGCGCTCGTCAACGGCGCAATCTTCGACGAGCAGTACTCGGAGATGCTGGTGGTCCGGGATATCGACGTCTACAGCCTCTGCGAGCATCACCTCCTGCCTTTTTTCGGCAAGGCGCACGTGGCCTACGTCCCCGACGGACGCATCCTCGGGCTCAGCAAGATCCCACGGATCGTCGACATGTTCGCCCGTCGCCTGCAGGTCCAGGAGCGGCTCACCACCCAGATCGCCGAAGCGCTCCAGTCCGTCCTCGAGCCGCAGGGGGTCGGCGTTGTCATCGAGGCGGTCCACCTGTGCATGGCGATGCGCGGTGTCGAGAAGCAGAACAGCTCGGCGGTCACCTCGTCACTCACCGGGTGCTTCCGCGACGACGACAAGTCGCGAAACGAGTTCCTTGCCCTGATCGGCCACCGGTGAGCGAGCGCTAGCCAGCTCCGACGGTGATCACCTCCACCCAGACGAGCAGGACCCCGAGCGCGAACATCACCAGCCCGAGCGTCATGTGTCCCCAGTGGATCGGCCGCTTGCCTCGGCGAGTGCCGATGACCCGGGTGTAGATCGCAAGCCCGACGATGCCGAGTCCGCCCGCGACCAGCATCGTCGCGGGCACACCGATGAAGGCGCCGAGGACCCCGTTCATCTGCGGCAGCCTACGTGGTCGGCTGCCGCCGGCGTGCTCGCCCGTACCATGAACTGATGCCCACCACAGCCCTCAGCACCGCCGGCGATTCCGCCCTGGTCGACGCGCTCACGCGCCACGGCGAGCCGGCCTGGCGTGCGCGCCAGCTCCAGGACGCGATCTGGCAGCCGTTCGTGGGCCACTTCGACGGGATGCTCCAGCTCCCCGCGGCACTTCGGCGCGCGCTGGCCGCCGAATTCGAGTTCTCGAGCGTTGCCGTCGACACCGAGATGCTCGCCGACTCCGGGGAGACGATCAAGCTCCTCTGCCGGCTGGGGGACGGCCAGACGATCGAGACCGTGGCGATGGAAACACCGGCTGGCGCCGGCTCGCGCCGCCGGTCCACCGTCTGCGTCAGCAGCCAGGTGGGGTGCGCGGTCGGCTGCCCGTTCTGCGCCACCGGCCACATGGGATTGCGGCGCAACTGCACGGCCGCGGAGATCGTGGACCAGGTCCGCGCCGCGGGAAGCGCACTGCACGTGCGTGGCCTCGGGCCGGTGACCCACGTTGTCTACATGGGCATGGGGGAGCCGCTGGCGAACCCTGCCGCCACCCTCGAGTCCCTGCGGGTGCTCACCCGGGACGCGGGGATCAGCGCCCGGCGGATCACCGTCTCGACGAGTGGCGTGGTGCCCGGCATCGAGCAGCTCGCCGCCTCCGGCATGCCGGTCACCCTGGCGGTCTCGCTGCACGCGGCCACCGACGAGCTGCGCGACCGCCTGGTGCCGATCAACCGCACGTACCCGCTCGGGACGGTGTTGGGAACGGCGTCTCGCTACGCGGAGCAGAGCGGACGGCGGATCAGCTTCGAGTGGTGTCTGATCGGCGGCGTCAATGATTCCGTCGAGCAGGCAGAAGGGCTCCGCGACCTCGCCCGCCGTGCCCAGGCGCACGTCAACGTCATTCCCATGAACCGCATCGAGGGCAGTCCGTGGGGGCCTCCGGAGCCGGCGGTGGCCCGCCGCTTTCTCGGCGCGCTCCGCGGCGCGCGGGTCACGGTTCGCGACACCCGTGGTGGCGACGCGGATGCGGCGTGCGGTCAGCTCCGAGCGGACCTCGAGGCACGCCGGATTCTTCGCCCGGACGGCACGCTCTCACCGCCTCGGGTGCCGGCTCGCGCGTGACCGTGGCATCCGGCGCCGACGAGGCGCTGATGGACGCCGCCCTTGCCGCTGCCAGGTCGGCCGATTTCGCCACCAGTCCCAATCCGATGGTCGGGTGCGTCATCGCACGCGGGGGTGAGGTGATCGCCACCGGGTTCCACCGAAGGGCCGGCGACCCGCACGCCGAGATCGAGGCGCTCACCGTCGCCGGTGATCGCGCACGCGGCGCAGATGTGTACGTCACCCTCGAGCCCTGTGCGCACCACGGACGCACCCCACCCTGTGTCGAGGCACTCGTTGCCGCCGCCCCTCGCCGTGTGGTTGTTGCCATGAGCGACCCAAACCCGCGGGTCGCCGGCGGTGGCATCGACGCGCTTCGCAGCGCCGGGATCGTTGTCGAGGTGGGCGTGCGCGAAGCCGAGTCGGAGCGGCTCAACGAGTTCTACGTCAAGCACATCTCCACCGGACTCCCCTTTGTCACCGCCAAGTTCGCCGCGTCGCTCGATGGCAGGATCGCGACCGCCGGCGGTGAATCCCGCTGGATCACGTCGGAGGAGTCCCGCGCCCTCGCACATCGCCTCCGGCACGTCCACGATGCCGTTCTGGTGGGCGTCAACACCGTGCTCGCCGATGACCCAGCGCTGACCACCCGCTTCGAAGGCGGGCGCTCGCCGCTGCGTGTGGTCGTCGACAGCGCACTCCGCATCCCCGTTGATGCGCGCCTGCTTCAGCCCGGAGCGGGCGCCGCGCTCGTCGCGACCACCTCCCGGGCAGATTCCGACAGCGTGGCCCGGTTGCGCGCGGCCGGCGTGCGGGTCGAAGTCGTTGATCAGGGACGGGGCGGCGTCGACCTCGACGCCCTCATGGAGTTGCTGGGGTCCCGCGACGTCGTGAGCGTGCTCATCGAAGGCGGGGCAGGCGTGCTCGGGAGTGCCTTCGACGCGGGCATCGTCGACAAGGTCGTCGCCATGCTGGCGCCGAGGATCATCGGCGGAGCTACGGCACCCGGAGCGGTCGGCGGTGCCGGCGTCTCGAGCCTCGCGGCGTCCGCGCTGCTCCGGGATGTCTCAGTGGAGAGAGCCGGTCCGGATCTCGTGGTGACCGGATACTGTGTACGCTGAGATCGAGGAGTAGCCAGAGTGTTCAGCGGGATCATCGAGACCCTCGGCACCGTGCGGGCGCAGGCGCCCGGACGGATCGAGATCGTGCCGGAGACAGCGTTGGGGCGGCTCGAGACCGGCGAGAGCATCGCCGTCAACGGCGTTTGTTTGACGGTGTCGTCCGCGTCCGACGATGCGTTCACGGCCGACGTCATGCCGGAGACGCTGCACCGCACCACGCTGGGTGCACTCACCGGCGGCGCCACCGTGAACCTGGAGCGGGCGCTTCGTTTCGGCGACCGGGTGGGTGGCCACATGGTCTCCGGACATGTCGACGGAACCGGCATCGTCACCGCGCTCCGCGAGGACGCGAACGCCCGCTGGGTGACCATCGCGACGCCCGAGGATCTCATCGATCTCATCGCGGAGAAGGGCTCCATCGCCGTGGATGGCATCAGCCTCACGGTCGTCGACGTGTTCGAAGGGGCGTTCACCGTGTCGCTCATTCCCGTGACGCTCGCCGCCACCGTCGCCGGCGCATGGAGAGTCGGGACGGCGGTCAACCTCGAGGTCGACCTGATCGCGCGCTACGTCGCGCGCACGCTCGAAGCACGTGAGGCTGCCGGCGTGTTCACCACGCTCGCGCGCGAGGGATGAGCCCGATGAGCCTTGCGAGCGTCGAGGACGCGATCGCGGATATCCGCGCCGGCAAGTTCGTGATCATCGTCGATGACGAGGACCGCGAGAATGAAGGCGATCTCGCGATCGCCGCCGACCGCATCACGCCCGAGGCGGTCAACTTCATGGCAACGTACGGGCGGGGGCTCATCTGCGTGCCGCTGGAGGGCTGGCGCCTCGACGAGCTGGGCGTCACCGCCATGGTCGACGACAACACGTCGCGGTTCGGTACCGCGTTCACGGTCACCGTCGAGGCGATCGGCCATGGTGTGACCACCGGCATCAGCGCTTTCGATCGCGCCACAACCATCCGTCTGCTCTGCGACGAGCACGCCAAGCCGAGTGACTTCGCCAAGCCGGGTCACACATTTCCGCTGCGAGCGGCGGTGGGTGGCGTGCTCGAACGTGCCGGCCAGACCGAGGCGATCGTCGACCTGTGCAAGCTCGCCGGGCGCTTTCCCGCCGGCGTCATCTGCGAGGTGATGCGCCACGACGGCCGCATGGCCCGGCGCCCCGACCTCGACGTTTTCGCGGCCGAGCACTCCATCAGGATCGTGACCGTCGACGACATCATCGCCTACCGGCGGCGCAACGAGCGGCTCGTCGAGCGCGGCGCGACCACCACGCTGCCCACGGAATACGGCACCGTCGTCGCGCACGCGTATGAGGACGTGATCACCCACGCGACCCACGTGGCGCTCGTCTGGGGCGACGTGCGGGGCGACGAGCCCGTCCTCGTGCGGGTGCACAGCGAATGCCTCACCGGTGACGTTTTCGGCTCGCAGCGCTGCGACTGTCAGGCGCAGTTGCACAAGGCGATGGCGATGATCGCCGATGCGGGTCGCGGAGTCCTCGTGTACCTGCGCCAGGAGGGCCGCGGGATCGGGCTGATGGACAAGCTGCGCGCGTATTCGCTGCAGGATCGCGGGCTCGACACGGTGGAGGCGAACCTGCGGCTCGGATTGCCGGTCGACAAGCGCGATTACGGGATCGGCACGCAGATCCTCTCCGACATCGGCGTCAAGCGGATGGTGGTGTTGACCAACAACCCGAGGAAGTACTACGGCCTGAGCGGTTACGGCCTCGAGGTAACCGACCAGGTCCCGTTGGTGATCCCGGCGAACGCGCACAACGAGCGCTACCTTCGCGTCAAGCAGGAGAAGCTCGGCCACAGCCTGGATTTCGATGATGCCGTCGATTCGCTATGACGCCGATGCCGGATCGGCCGGCGCGCCCATCGAGGGCGCACGCATCCACACCGGGGGTCTCGACGCCACCGGGATGCGCTTCGGCATCGTGGTCTCGCGCTTCAACAGCATCATCTCGACCCAGCTGCTTGACGGAGCCGTCGAGGCGCTCCGCCACCACGGGGTGGGCGCCGGGTGACATCGAGGTGGTGTGGGTGCCCGGGGCGTTCGAGATCCCGATCGCCGCGCGCGAGCTGGCGCAGCTCGGCGGCGTCGACGCGGTGGTCTGCCTCGGCGCCGTGATTCGCGGCGATACCCCGCATTTCGACTACGTCGCGGGTGAGGCAGCGCGCGGGATCGCGTCGGTGCATGCGACCACGGGCGTCCCTGCGACCTTCGGCGTGCTCACGGTGGACTCCATCGAACAGGCAACCGATCGAGCCGGCGGCCAGCATGGCAACAAGGGGGCCGACGCAGCCGTCGCCGCGGTGGAAATGGTGTCGTTGCTTCGCGACTTGCGCCGGCCGCGTACGGCCAAGCGTCGCGCTGCCTCATGAGCCCGGCGACACGGGTCGTCTCGCTGCTGCCCAGCGCAACCGAGATTCTCTTCGCGATCGGCGCGGGTGACCGAGTGGTCGGCGTCACCCATGAGTGCGACCACCCACTCGGCGCCCGCGGCCTCCCGACGGTCACTGCGAGCGAGCTGAACACCGACGGCGCCGCTCCTGGTGAGATCGATCGCCATATCCACGCGGCGCGTCACGCGGGGTCGAGCATCTACCGGCTCGACGAGGCCGAGTTGGCGCGGCTCCAACCCGATCTCATCGTCACCCAGGAGCTGTGCGATGTCTGCGCCGTCGCATACAGCGAAGTCAGACGCGCGGTGCGGCGCCTGCCCGGCGACGTGCCGGTTCTCTCGCTGGAACCGCGCTCGGTGGAGGAGATCTGCGCATCCGTCGAGGAGGTTGGCACCGCACTGGGGCTCGACGAGAACGCGAGAGCGACCGCTGCGACGATGCGGGATCGTATCACCGAGATCGGCGCCCGCGCCCGGCCGGAACCGCGGCCGCGCGTTGTCTGTATCGAGTGGACCGACCCACTCATGGTCGGAGGCCACTGGGTACCCGAGATGGTGCGTCTCGCTGGTGGCGTCGACGTCCTCGGCGATGAGGGCGTGCCGTCTCGCTACGTCTCGTGGGACGAGGTGCTCGAATCCCAGCCGGAGGTCATGATGGTCATGCCCTGCGGTTACGACCTCGCCACGACGATCGACCTGATGACCGAGGTTGCGTCGCGACCGGGATTCGATGATCTCGAATGCGCGCGCTCGCGGCGAGTGCTGGCCGTCGACGGGTCCTCGTACTTCAGCCGCCCCGGTCCGCGAATCGTCGACGGCCTCGAGATCCTCGCAGCGGCGCTTCGTGGTGAGGCCGGCGATCCGCCGCCCGCAGGTGCTGCCTACTGGAACCAGCCGGCGACGTCCAGGACCGCGTTGATCGAGCCGACCGCGTTGTAGAGGTTCGCGTTCCCGACCGTGGATGCGCCGGTCTGCGCGAGACTGGTGATCGCCAGGTTGGCGATCACCTCACCTGCGCTTGGATTGAGGTCGGACGCGGTGGGCTTCGGGTTTGCGTCGCTTGGATACAGCGTGAAATACGTTGCGGCATTGCCCGCGACGGCGGTGAGGTTGGCAACCACGGCAGACCGGCGTGTTCGCCGTTGCGTGCGAAGGCTCGCGGGGACCGCGACGATCCCTGCGACATGAATCAGCTCGCTCACGTTCGTGCTCAAGTGGCTGGTTCTGGCACCGTGTGCCGGCCGATGGCGCGTGTCACAGATCCGCGTCGGTGGAACCGAGTAGAAGAACGCGCCGGCGGGCGCGGTCGCCGTCCCGAACCAGCCGCTCACGTCGATGACGAAGTTGATGCTCCCAAGCGCGTTGTAGAGGCAGATGTCCTGGGGGGCCCGAGGTTCGAGATCACCCGGTTGGGCAGGCTGATACCCCGTGTCGGATTGAGGTTCGAGAAGGACGGCGCGCTGGTGGGGCAGGCGTCGCTCCCCGTCGGCACTGCCACTGACAGAAAGGTCGTCGGGGCGGTCCCGGCGGTCGCGGTGAGGTTGAATACCGCGGCTGCGGCGTCCCGTCGGTCGGGATGGCGGCCTGGCACCGGGCGAGGACACCAGAGCGTCGCCGCCACAGGCCCACGGCGAAGCGGGCTTACCGGTCGCGGTCGCGCGGACCGTGGTGTTGCCGTTGATCCCCGCGCGAATCGCAGATCCGCAACGGCGGGATGCTGTGGAACTCGCCTGGCGGCGGCGATCCCGTGCCCGGAGCCGCGAAGTACCCCTGGACGTCGACGATCACATCGACGCTTGCCGGCGGCGTTGTACAACGTGATCTGCCACCGGGGTGCTCAACTGGACGATCGCAAGGTTCGATTCACGGCATCCGGGTGATGTTGATGTTCGACGCGACGGAACTGTGCCCGCTGCGGAATGCGGTGACGTACGGTGGCGCCGCGCTGTGGTTGATGGCGGTGAGGTTCACGACGACTGCCTGCGCTCCGGATGGCACCATCTGAGCGTTCGGTCCCGCAACGCCGGTCACCTGGACCGTGATCGTTCCCTCCCACCGCCGAGCGTCCTCCCGGTGCACTCATCAGGCGTTCTCGATGCCCGTGTGTCGCAGACCCGGAAGGGGGACAGCGCGGTGTAAGCGCCGGGCGGTACATACGTGTACTGATCACCGGCGCTGAGGCCGCTCGTGCCGATGCTCGTCTGCACGGTCACGTTGACGGCGCCTGTGGTGTTCGCGACGGGTGTGTACACGGTGATCTGACTCGGACCGACAACCGTGAAGCATCCTGCCGGGTTGCCTGAGCACGGAAATGTGTTACTGGCCGGAACGTCGGTGCTGCCGAAGAAGACATCGGAGACAGTGATACCGCCGGTGCTGGAAAAGTTGGTCCCAGTGATGGTCAGGACGGCGCCGCCCTTCTGCGCGCCATATCTCTGCGAGAGGAAGGTCACCGTGGGGAAGGTGGCGCCGTAGAAATACTGGTCGAGTCGTGGTCACCGCACTGGTGCCACCGACGGTGGTCACCGTGATGTTCACGGTCCCCGAACTCCGCCGGAAAGTCCTCGATGAAGAGTTGGGTCGACGAGTTCACGTTGTAGCAGGGGGCGGTCGGTGCTCCGGGGCAGGCTGCACCGTGATCGCGGTCGTCCCGACCGTTACCGATGTGGTGGTGAAGTTGCGATTCGTCCCCGTCGGTTCGAAGCCTGTCCCGGTGACGGTCACCGAGGTGCCACCGCTGGTCGATCCGTGATTCGGCGCCACCTTGGTGATGGTCGGAATCGGTGCGTAGGCGTAGACGTCGGCGGCCGATGTCGGGCTCGTCCCGCCGGACGTCATCACCGTGATATCCACAGTACCCGCGGATCCTGATGGGAAATCCATGATGGTGATCTGCGTGGCGCTGTTCGACGGTGAAGCACGGCGCGGTTGGCGATACCGGACATGGCGCCGCGGTGATGTTGGTGCCGCCAACGGACACGACGGTCGCGCCGGAGAACAACGTCCCGGTCGAGGATCACGGTGTTGCCGCCCGCGACAACACCGGCATTCGGCGGGATTCCGGTCACAGCGGGGATCGGTTCGTATGTGTACTGGTCCGCCGGCTGTGAAATCGGCTCGTGCCTTCAGGCGTGGTCACCGCGATCGTCGACAGGCCCACACTGCATGCGCGGGGACGTCCTCGAGGGTGAGCTGGGCAGCGCTGTTGACCGTGAAGCACGCGGCCGTAGGTGTAACCGGACATGGCGACAGCGTGACGTTGTGCGGGCCGACCTGGACGCTCGTGGTGGTGAACTGGCCACCGGAATCGAAGGTTGTGCCCGTCACGACGATCGCGTTCCCGCCTCCGGTCGGACCCGTGGCAGGCGCGACGCTCGTAACGGCTGGGGGTGGCACGTACGTGTAGGTGTCCGCTCCGCTCGTGGCGCTTGTGCCGCCAACGGCGGTCACAGTGATGTCAACGCTCCCAGCCACGCCGCCGGGAAAATCCTCGACGGTGATCTGATTGTAGCTCACCACGCTGAAACACGGGGAGGTCGGTGTCCCCGAGCATACGGTGCCGATGTTGGTGCCGCCGACAGACACCTGCGTGGCCGCCACGCCAGCCGGGTCGAATCCTGATCCATCGATAGTGACGGTGTTGCCGCCCACGAGCGGACCGAATACCGGAGAAACACCGGTGACGGTCGGAGCCGACACGTAGGTGTACTGGTCTGCCGGGGAAGTCGCGCTAGTACCAGCGAGCGTCTGCACCGTTACGTCGACCTTGCGGCGGCATGGGCAGGGAGATCCTGAACCGTGATCTGCGTCGCGCTGTCGACTGTGAAGCAAGGCGACGTCGGAGACCCAGGGCAGGGCGACATGCTGATGTCCTTGGTGCCCACGAACACATCCGTCGCGCCGGTGAAGCCGGTGCCCGTGATGACGACGGCGTTCGCCGCCGCCGGCGACCCGGCGCCTGGCGAGACACCGGTGACGGTGGGAAGCGCCGCGTACGTGTACTGATCGCCTGGTGCTGGGTGCTGTGCCACCCGGCGTCGACACGGTGACGTCAACCGTGCCCGCGGCGTGCGCAGGCATGCCCTGAACGGTGATGTGCGTCGAGTTGGTCGATAGCGAAGCAGGGGCTTGTCGGCGACCACGCACGGGCGTCGTACGCGTCGGTCGTGTCGATGATGACGTCGGTCGCGCTGTAGTTCGCGCCGGGTCCGTAGCTCGACATGAAGCCGGTGCCGGTGAGCACCACGGTGTTGCCACCTGCGATCGGCCCCGTTCCGGGAACGACATTGCTGACGGATGGAACTGGCGCGTAGGCATACGTGTCGGCGGCGCCGGTCGCGCTTGTCTGTGTCGAGGTTCCGTCGGTCGATTTGGTCGTGACTGTGACATCCACCTGGCCGGTCCCCGCCGGAGGCGTCGCGGTGATGGATGACGCGCTGTTCACCGTGACGGACGTGGCGGGGTTGCCCCCAAATGACACGCCCGAGGTCGTGGTCGTGAATCCGGAGCCCTTGAAATCCGTGCCGTGGATCGTGACGGCCGGCGCTCCACCGCTCTCCGGACCTGAACTCGGGCTCACCGACGTGACCGTTGGCGCCGCCTGCTGCACGATCAGGATGTCGTTGGACGTGGTTTGGAGGTCCCGCCGCGGGGTGACGACTCGGTGTCATCGCCCGGAGGATGGCGGATGCGGGCAGATCGATGGGCACTTCGTGTCGCTGGTGAAGCCGAAGCAGTCGGGCTGGCCACCGCTCGAGCACTGGGTCGTCAGCGCCACCGTCGGTCCCGTGAATGTGGGGACCAGATCCACCTCGGAGACCGCGCTCGTCGCCGGCGTCCAGGAATCGAGAAACCGCTCCCGGTGACGGCGATACCCGTGGCGGCCTGGTTCTGCGGGCTGGCGACGTTCGTGACGGTGGGCTGGTCAAGGTACGTGTAGTAGTCCGCCGGAGGATTCGCCGTACTGGTCACACCTCCGGCCATCACCTGGACGTCGGAGGTTCCCGCCGCACCCGATGGGGTGGTCAGGTCGATTTCGGTGTCGCTCACTTGTGGAAGCAGCTCGGCGTCGCCGGACAGGGATCGATCACTCGTGCCGATCAGCACGTCGGTGGCGCCGGTGAACCCTGATCCAGCGATGACAATGGGCGTCCCGCCCGCCGAAGGTCCGTCGGACGGCGTCGCCGCGGTCACCGCAGGCGGCCCGGCCGCAGCCGCCCGGAGCGGCGCCACAACACCGCTGTAGCTGCCCGCGAGCAGCGCGACGCACACTCCCCCGAGCACGACCCCTCTCACCCTGAGCACGTCACCCTCCCAAAACGCCGCTAACGGAGCAATCCTACCTGATCGCGACCGAGGAAAGCTAGCTTCGGGCCGGCTTCGCCTGAGTGCGCAGACAGCGGGTGCAGACCTTGGCCCGCACTTCCTTCCCCTTGACCGCCAGGTGGGTGACGTGGAGGTTGGGCAGGAAGCGGCGCTTGGTATGCACCTTGGAATGGCTCACGTTGTTCCCGGTCATCGGGCCCTTCCCGCAGATATCGCAGCGCTGGGACATCATGTCTCTCGTGGGTCGGAACGCGCATCTGAGACGCGCCCGCTCTGGCGTACTAGAATTCGGCCGCAGCCACGGCGGCGGCGCCCGGCGGCCTCCGGAAGGAACCGGTGGCCGGTCGCCGAGGATACCACAGGCCCCCAACCGGGCTTACGGAGATACGTGAAAGGCAAGGTCCGGGCGTCCGACGCTCTGTCGCGCACCGCCTCACTGGGCAGGATCGAGGTCTCGCCCCGGGTGGTGGCGTCGATCGTCGGCCATGCCGCCAACGAGTGCTACGGCATCGTCGGCATGGCAGCCCGAGGCCTTCGTGACGGTATCGCCGAGCGGCTGAACCGCGAAAACGTCCACCGCGGCGTCGAGATCCAGGTCACCCCCGACGGGCTGGTGATCGAGCTCTACGTCATCGTCGAATACGGGACCCGCATCAGCGAGGTGGCCCACAACCTCATGAGCGCGGTGAGCTACTCGGTGGAGAAGACCCTGGGGCTGCCGGTGGTCGCCGTGAACGTGAACGTCCAGGGCATTCACGCGGATATCGACGGTGTCCGCCACTAAGCCGGCGCCGGAGCTGTCCGTGCTCCGGGAGCCGCTTCGCGAGATCGGTGGCGAGCAGGTGCTCGCCGGGCTCACCGCCGCGCTCTCGTGGCTGGAGGCCAACCAGCAGGAGATCAACGACCTCAACGTGTTCCCGGTCCCCGACGGCGATACGGGCTCGAACATGTACCTGACGCTGCGCTCGGCGGTGGAGGAGGCGCGGCACGCCCCCACGCTCGCGGCGGCCAACTCGGTGCTTGCCGCCGCGGCACACGGCTCGCTCATGGGCGCTCGAGGGAACAGCGGCGTGATCCTGTCGCAGATCCTCCGCGGCTTCGCCCAGGGAGCGGCCCAGCGCTCCCACCTCGACGCAAGCGGTGTCGCCCACGCGATCACCGAAGGGTCGGCTGTCGCCTACCGGGCGGTGATGAAGCCGACCGAGGGGACCATCCTGACGGTCGTCCGGGACGCGGCCTCCGCCGCAGCCGCCGCCTCCGCCACCACGGACGACATCCGCGTCGTCCTCGATCGTGTGGTCACCGAGGCCCACGCGGCCGTGGAGCGCACCACCAATCAGCTGCAGGTCCTCCGTGACGCCAACGTCGTCGACGCCGGCGGGTTCGGGCTGGCGGTGATCCTCGAAGGATTCGCGCGGGCGGTCGGCGACACGCAACCCGCAGCTCCGGCGCCGGCAGTGCTTCGGCGGTCCGGCGAGCCGGCGCTGCGCCTGCCTCCGAAGCCCGGCGACATGGAGGCAACGGGGTCGCAGATGGAGCGTCGTGGAGCGGCAGCAGTGGCCCCACGCGAACAGGGCTGGGGGTACTGCACCGAGTTCCTGATCAACGGCCCCGGCCTCGACGTCGAGGCAATCCGCAGCGAGCTCTCCGCGCTCGGCGAGTCCGCGCTTGTGGTCGGCGACCCGGAGCTGGTGCGGGTGCACATCCACACCGGCGATCCTGCCGGCGTCATCGCCGCGGCGTCATCGCGCGGGCGGATGAGCAAGCTCAAGGTCGAGGACATGTCCGCTCAGCACCACGACGTGCTCGCGCGCGCCGACGCCGAGCGAGGCCGAGGCGGAGGCGATGGGAACGGCGACTCGGGAGCGCCCGCAGGCGGCCCCGAAGCCGATCGGCGTCGCCAGCGTGGCGCCGGGCGTCGGGTTCCGCGAAATCATGGGGAGCCTGGGCGCCGACATCGTTGTGAGCGGTGGCCAGACCATGAACCCATCGATTGAGGATCTGCTCAACGCCGTGCGTGCGGTGAATGCCGAGCACGTGATCCTCCTCCCCAACAACGGCAACGTGATCCTCACCGCCGAGCAGGTGAACCCCCTTGCAGAGGGCTGCGAGGTGCGCGTGGTCCCGACCCGAAATCTCCCCCAGGGGATCAGCGCGCTGCTCGCGTTCGACCCGGCTGCAAGCCTCGACCAGAACGCGGAGCGAATGCTCGCGGCGATTGCGACGGTGCGAGCGGTGGAGGTGACCCACGCGGTGCGCGACACCAGCGTCAACGGCCACGACATCAAGCTCGGCGATGTGATCGCCGTGGTCGACGACGCGATCACCGAGGTGGGCAGCGACTACCTTGAAGTCATCGAAGCCGTGCTGAAATCGCAGGCGGTCAAACCGGAACTGGTCACCGTGTACCGAGGCGACGAGGTGAGCGTCGAGGACGCGGACGCGCTGGTGAGCAGCCTGCGCGCAACCCATCCCGAGACGGAATTCGAGCTGCAGGCAGGGGGACAGGAGCACTACCCATACGTGCTCTCGCTCGAGTAGCGTGATCCACCTCGTCACCGACAGCACGTCCGACATCTCGCCGTCGGACGCGCAGGCGTTGGGGGTGCACATCGTGCCCCTGATCGTGCGCTTCGGCGAGGAGCAGTACCGCGACGGCGTCGACATCGACGCCGATCAGTTCTATTCGAAACTCGCGCGCACCGATGTCCACCCGACGACATCGCAGCCATCACCGGATGTCTTCGCGGCGCTGTACACAACGTTGCTGTCCAACCCGGAAGACCAGGTCGTCGGGTTGCACATCTCCGCAAAGCTGAGCGGCACGCTGCAGTCGGCGACACTCGCGGCGAAGGACTTCGACCCCGGTCGCATCCACCTGGTCGACACCGAGAGTGTGAGCGGCGGCCTGCAGCTCCTCGTCCGCGCCGCGCTCGACGACATCAAGGCAGGGGACAGCGCCGCCGTCGTCGCCGAGAAGGCGGCCGGGCGGCGGAGCAAGGTCACGATCCTGGTGCTGCTCGACACCCTCGCGTATCTCCACCGGGGTGGCCGGATCGGACGGGCCCAGGCCTTTGTCGGCAGCCTGCTCAACGTCAAACCGCTGATCGCCGTGCGCGACGGCGAGGTGGTGCCGCTGGCGAGGCCGCGCAGCCGGTCCAAGGGCATCGAGATGATCGTCGAGCAGGTTCGTGGCTGCGCGCCACTGCGCAGCCTGGCCGAGTTCCACGCGGCCGCGGCCGAGTCGATGATCGACCTGGAGCAGCGCTTGAGCACGGCCGTCTCGAACGTCACCGCGATCCTCGGACGGATCGGTCCGGTCGTCGGCGCATACAGCGGTCCCGGCGGTCTTGGAGTCGCCTGTCTCGGCGCGGACTAATCGGGCTGGCCTGCCACGATGGAGCAGTTGTGAGCTCGCAAGTCGTTTCGCTCGTGACCGCCGGGCATGTGCCACTCGACCTCGACCTCCCGCTGCAACGCGTCACGGGCATCGGCCCGCGTCAGGCGCAGCGGCTCGAGAAGCTCGGGCTCATCACGGTCCGCGACCTGCTGTTCCACCTGCCGCGTCGGTACGAGGACACGCGAGCGACGGTCCCCCTGCGAGAGCTCCAGCCCGGAATCGTGCAGACGTCCCACGTGCGGGTTCGCAACGTGAGCTCGAGACGGAGCCCGTACAAGAAGATGGTCCTTGTCGAGGCGACGCTCGAGGATGACGGAGCAGTGGCAACCGCCGTGTGGTTCAACCAGCCGTTCCTGGTACGCCAGTTGCAACCCGGGATGGAGATCATGGTCAGCGGCAAGGTCGAAATCTCGAGAACCGGATTCACCTTTCGCAGCCCGGTCTTCGAGCGCGCCGGACCCGACCAGCGCCATGTGGGAACGCTCGCACCGGTCTATCCCGAGACCCAGGGCATCACCTCTCGCTTCCTGCGCACGCGCATCGAGCCGTTGCTCGGGTTCACGACGCAGGTCCCCGACCGTCTGCCCCCGTCGATCCGCGAGTCCGAAGGGCTGATGCCGATCGCCGAGGCGCTGTATCAGGTTCACGTGCCGGACAGCCTCGCGACGGCTGCGCGCGCTCGCGAGCGCATCGCCTTCGAAGAGCTCTTCCTGCTGAATGTCGCGGCTGAGCGCGCGCGCCGGCGGCGCCTGAGCGGACCAGGCGTGATCGTCGCCTACGACATCGAGCTGGCGAGGCGATTCGTCGCGACCCTGCCCTTCAAGCTCACCGACGGACAGCGCATCGCCGGGCACGAGATTCTCACCGACCTTGCCGCCCCCGGCCCGATGAACCGGCTGCTCCAGGGTGACGTGGGGAGCGGCAAGACCGTGGTCGCCGCCCTCGCCGCGCTCATGACCCATCACGCCGGCTTTCAAACGGCGGTGATGGCGCCGACCGAGATCCTCGCGCGACAGCACCACGCGACCCTCGACAAGCTCCTGGCCGGGCACGGCCTCCCGCCGCGGCTACTCGTGGGCAGCACCTCGGCGGCAGCGCGCCGAGAGATCCTGGCCGGCCTCGCGGGCGGCCACGACTCGCTGATCGTCGGCACGCACGCGCTCATCGAGGATGACGTGGCCATGAACCACCTCGGCCTCGTCGTGGTGGACGAGCAGCATCGTTTCGGAGTCGCGCAACGGCGCCGCCTTCGCCAGACGTCGGGAGCGATGCCCAACTACCTCGCCATGACCGCGACGCCGATCCCGCGCTCGCTGTCGAACACGCTGTACGGAGATGTCGACCTCAGCGAGCTGCGCGAGATGCCGCCCGGACGCCAGCCCGTCGAGACACGCGTCGTCCCACCGGAGCAGCGTTCGGCCGCCTACGAGTTCGTGCGGACCGAGGTGCACAAGGGGCGCCAGGCGTTCGTCATCTGTCCGCTCATCGAGGAATCGGACAAGCTGGGCGCCCGCAGCGCGACCGCCGAGTACGAGCGCCTGAGCACCACGGTCTTCCCCGATCTGCGCGTCGAGCTGCTCCACGGACGCATGCCGGCGCGCGAGAAGGCCGAGCGGATGGATCGCTTCGTCCGCGGTGACGCCGACGTGCTGGTGGCCACGAGCGTGGTCGAGGTCGGGGTCGACGTCCCCAACGCCACCATCATGGTCATCGAAGGCGCGGAGCGATTCGGACTTGCCCAGCTCCACCAGTTTCGGGGCCGGGTGGGGCGAGATCAGCACCAGTCGTACTGCCTGCTCTTCGAAGGCGGCATCGACGAGGAGGGCTCGGAGCGCCTTGCCGCGGTGGCCGCCACCGACAGCGGTTTCGAGCTTGCCGAGCGCGACCTCCAGCTGCGCGGACCCGGGCAGCTGGTGGGGCTGCGCCAGCACGGGCTGCCCGAGATGCTGGCCGCGGATCTGCTCGACGTGGCGCTCGGACGGCGCACCAAGCAGGCGGCGCTCGCGTGGCTTGACCACGACGCCGATCTCACCGCATGGAAGCCGCTGTCGGACGCGATGAACGGCTACCGCGCGGTCTTCGACATCGACTGACGTGCTCGCCGCCGCTTCATGCCACCGCGTCTGAAGACCGGACCGCGCCATGCGGCACAGACCCGCATCACCGCTGGCGAATGGCGGGGGAGGGTGGTCAGCACGCCGTCCGGTCGCGAGGTGCGACCGACGCGGGCGATGGTCCGCCAGTCCCTCTACGACATCCTCGGGAACCAGGTGGTGGGCGCGCGCGTGCTCGACCTCTACGCCGGTGCTGGAACCGTCGGCTTCGAGGCGCTGTCCCGAGGAGCGGCCACGGTCACGTTTGTCGAGCGCCACCGCGAAGCGCTCACGTTGATCGCCACGACCGCCGAACGCTTCGGGTGCCGCGATCGAATCAGCCTGGTCGGCGCTGACGTTCCGCGCTGGCTTCGCGGCGCTCGGGAACAGACCGAGGCGGCCGATCTCTGCTACGTCGATGCGCCATACCAGGACCCCGAGCTCGAGCGCGTGCTCGAGTTGCTCGGCGCGGCTCCGCCGCGTCTTGTCGTGTGCGAACATCACCGCGCCCGCGAAATCCCCGAGCAGATCGGCGCGCTCACCCGGTTCCGCGAGGCGCGTTACGGCCTGACCACCATCAGCTTC
The DNA here is from genome assembly GCA_963756075.1 of Candidatus Dormiibacterota bacterium. GTDB lineage: Bacteria > Chloroflexota > Dormibacteria > Aeolococcales > Aeolococcaceae > Palsa-851. Next base: position 40,969 of record CAVWMH010000013.1, read on the forward strand.
CTGCAGCGAACCGCTGCACCATCGGACGGAACAGCGTGAGCGAGCGCATCGCGGTGTACCCGGGCAGCTTTGATCCCGTGACGTTCGGGCACCTCGACATCCTGGATCGCGCCGCCGCGATCTTCGACAGGGTGGTGGTCGGAGTGCTGGAGAATCCGGGAAAGACGCCGCTGTTCACCGCGGCCGAACGCGTCGAGATGATCCGGTCGTGCCTCGAGTCAAGGCCGCGCATCGAGGTGACCACCTTCGACGGGCTCACCGTCGACTTTGCGGCGGGCACGGGCGCGATCGCGATCGTTCGTGGACTGCGCGTCATCAGCGATTTCGAGTCGGAGTTCCAGATGGCGTTGATGAATCGCCGTCTCAACCCGGCCGTGAACACCGTGTTCCTCATGACCTCGTTCTCCAATGTGTTCATCTCCTCGTCGTTGATCAAGGAGGTGTGTCACCTCGGCGGCAACGTCACCGAGATGGCGCCACCGGTGAGTGTCGAGGCGATGCAGAAGCGGTTCGCGGAACAGCGCGAGCACGAGGCGCACAACCCATGAGCGATTCGCCCGAGAATCTCGAACCGACCGTCATCGACCTGGTCGATCAGCTCGAGGAGTTGGTGAGCACCGGCCGGCGCGTGCCTTTCACCGCCGGCGTGGTCGTCAACGAGGACGAGCTCCTCGAGTTGATCGATCGAACCAGGCTCGGGCTGCCCGACGAGCTGATGCAGGCGCGACACCTTCTCGAAGACCAACGCCGCGTGCTCGTCGAAGCCGAGCAGGAGGCGGAGCGGATCCTTACCCGCGCTGAGACCGAGGTCGCGCGCATCGTCGATGAGGCGACGGCACGGGCCGCGGTCATGGTCGGCGACCACGCCATCGCCGAACAGGCCCGCGAGCACGCCGCAACCGTGCTCGCCGAGGCTGAGGAGCGCGCTGCCAAGACCTGCAGCGAGGCGGATGCCTACGCCCGCGAGGTCATGCTCCAACTCGAGGACCAGTTGATGCGGGCAGCGACCACCGTCAGAAAGGGCATCGACGCGTTGCCGTCAGAAGGTGGATCGCGCCGGAAACGCCGGGAGCGCGAGTAGCGTCTCGGGTCGCCCGCATACGACACACGGCTATACTGGCCGCATCCATTGGCCGCGCCGCAATGCGTGCGCGCCGTCCCCGGAGAATCGAGCATGCCGCTTCCCAAGCAAAAGATCTCAAAGCGCCGCCGCGACTTTCGGCGCTCGCACCACGCCCTCGAAATGCCGACACTTTCGCCCTGCCCGCGCTGCCGCCAGCCGCGAATCCCGCACCGCGTCTGCCCGAACTGCGGCTACTATCGCGGCCGCGAAGTGGTCGTCACCGAGTAACCATCCGGTCCTGTTGGCCCGAGTAGCACTCTGCTTTCCCGGACAGGGCAGCCAGACCGCCGGTATGGCGGATGGGTTGATCGATCTCCCCATCGCCGTCGACATGCTCGAAGCGGCGCAATCGTCCGGTCTCGATCTGCGCGCGGCACTCTCCGGCAACGACGAGCAGCTCCGTCCCACGGAAATCGCGCAACCCGCGCTGCTCTTCGTTGAATGCGCCCTGCGCAGCACGCTGCCCGGCGACCTCGATGTGGTCGCGGTTGCGGGCCACAGCGTCGGCGAGTACGCGGCAGCCGTTGCCGGCCATGCGCTGCAACCCGCTGACGCGATGCGCCTTGTCATCGAGCGCGGCAAGGCGATGGCGGCGATGCGTGACGGAACGATGTGCGCCTTGATCGGCATCGACGTCGACGCTGCGATCGCGGTGTGCGACGAAACGCAGCGGGAGACCGGTGAGATCGTGGTCGTGGCCAACCTCAACGCCCCCGGACAGCTGGTCATCAGCGGTTCGATCGGCGGCGTCGACGCCGCCTCGAAGCTCGCACTCACACGTGGAGCACGACGTGCGATCCCGCTCAACGTCAGCGGTGCGTTCCATTCGCCATTGATGACCGCTGCGGCGTCGCGGTTCGACGTCGCGCTGGGTGGCGTGGTGCTCGCGGACCCGAATCCACCTGTCGTGTGCAACGTCGATGCGTCGGACGTGCACTCAGCAGCCGCGCTGCGCGATCGTCTTCGTGCGCAGCTCACGTCGCCGGTGCGATGGATCGAATGCGTTCACCGGCTGGTGGACCTCGGCGCCGAGATGCTCGTCGAGGTCGGACCCGGCGCCGTGCTCAGCGGGCTCGCGCGACGTATCGCGCCGGACGTTCGCGCGCTGGCGGTGAGCACGTCGGACGCAGCGGCGCATCTCGATGTCGCGGCGGTCGCGCGATGAGCGAAGCGCGCGCCCTCGAAGGCAGGCGTGCCCTGGTGACCGGCGCGTCGCGCGGCATCGGCAGAGCAACCGCGATAGCGCTCGCGAGAGCGGGAGCGTCGGTGGCGGTGGGGTACTCGGCACATCCCGACAGCGCCGAAGCGGTGGTGGCGTCGCTGCGCGCCGACCACAACGCGACGGCGGTGGCGGTGGGCGCCGATCTCGCCGATCCCAAGGCCGCCGCGGGACTCGTGGAACAGACCGTCGAGGCGCTCGGGGGCATCGACATCGTCGTCAACAACGCCGGGATCGCTCGCGACAACCTGGCGATGCGCCTCACCGACGACGACTGGGATGCCGTGATCGCCATCGACCTGACGGCCGCATTTCACATCTGCCGTGCCGCGCTCCGTCCCATGCTGCGCCAGCGATTCGGACGCATCGTCAACGTGTCGAGCATCTCCGGTGTGATCGGCAACGCCGGCCAGTCGAACTACTCAGCCGCGAAGGCCGGGCTGATCGGGCTGACCAAGTCGCTGGCGCGCGAGGTGGCGAGCAGGGACATCACCGTCAACGCGGTGGCCCCGGGTTTCATCGAGACCGAGATGACCACCTCCCTCGGCGACACCGTCAAAGCCGCAGCGATCGCGGCAATCCCCAAGGGCAGGATGGGCACCTCCGACGAGGTCGCGGCAGCGATCGCCTTCCTCGTCCTGCCAGAGTCCGGGTACATCACCGGACATGTGCTCCATGTCGACGGCGGGCTCGCGGCGTGAGCGAGAACGGCACACCGACCAACGCCGACGACCCGCCAGAGCACATCATCGACGGCGCTTCGGGGCCGTTCGCGTGGCGACCACCCGTCTCTGACGCTATCGTTTCGCCCCAGACTGATGCGGCACCCCCCGCAACCACACAATCACAAGGAACCGCTGATGCCAGATCTAACCTTCGACCGGTTCAAGGCGATCGTCGCCGATCAACTCGGCGTGGAGACCGAGCAGGTGACCCCGGAAGCGTCGTTCGTGGAGGACCTGAACGCGGACTCGCTCGACCTGGTCGAGCTGATCATGGCGTTCGAGGAGGAGTACCAGATGGAGATCTCCGACGAGGACGCGGAGAAGATCGGGACGGTGGGCCAGGCCTGGGACTACATCCAGGAGAAGGTGGGAGCGACAACCTAGCCTCGCCGGCACCGGCACCGGCACCAGCACCCGCACCCGCACCCGCACCCGCACCTGCGCCTGCGCCAGTGCCGGCTCCGGTACCGGCACCCGCACCGCGATCTGTCCCGGCTCCCCCGGCGCCGAAGCAGACGGCGTCGCCGCTCGGAGAGGCGGAGCTCGAGCGGCTGCGCGACCTCCAGAAGCGCATCGGCATCCAGTTCCGCAAGCAGGAGTTGCTTCGCGAGGCGATGACGCACGCCTCATGGAACAACGAGCACGGCGAGCCCGCCGGGCCGGGGCACGACAATGAGCGCCTCGAGTATCTCGGCGACGCCGTCCTCGAGCTCGTGGTCGGCGAATATCTCTTCCGGCGCTTCCCCACGTACGACGAAGGCCAGCTGACCCAGCTGCGCGCTGCGCTGGTCAACACCACGTCACTGGCTCGGCTCGGCGAGCGACTCGAGCTCGGCGAGACGCTGCTCATGGGGCGGGGTGCCGTCAAGACCGGGGCGCGCAAGCTCCCCTCGCTGCTCGCCAACGCCTTCGAAGCGATGATCGGCGCGATCTTCCTCGACCAGGGGTACCGCGCCGCGACCAAGGTCTTCCTGCAGAACATCGGCGACCTCGCCGAGTGGAGCGACGAGAACTTCAAGGGACAGCTGCAGCAGGCCTCCCAGGACCGCACCGGCGACACGCCGCACTACCGCGTCATCGCCACCGGCGGACCCGGGCACAAGCGTGAGTACACCGCGGAGGTCCTGCTCGGCGAGCGCGTCGGCGGGACCGGACGCGGACCCACCAAGCAGGCGGCCGAACAGGCGGCGGCGCACGACGCGCTCGACAAGCTGACCAAGACCGGCCGCGGCGGTGCGGCCGCGGCGGTGGGTGCGGCGCGCGACGCCGCCAAGACTGTGGCGTCGGAGCCCGCCCGGGTTCGCCGCCGGGTCGCCGAGGTGGCTGCCGATCGGAGCGCCACGCCTCGGCGGCGCCGCGGGCGCTCCGGATCGCGCGCCCCGGATTCGCCAACCACCACGGCCGAGGTGTCGTCGCCGAAACGGAGCCGGAGCCTGCTGTCGGCGTTGCGTCACGCCGCAGAGGCCCTGGTCGGGCGCCAGCCTGCCCCGCCGCCGCCACCCGAAGCCGCGGCTCCAGCCCCGCGCCGGCGCCGCGGGCGTCGCGGTGGTCGAGGCCGCGGCGGTGGGAGCACACCGCCGGTCACGGAGTGACCACCAGATCTTGGGGCCCTGAGATCGTCGCGGCCCAAGATGTTGACGTGCCGCGCTCCGCGCGTGGACAATCGCCCCGATGAGGCTCCGGCGGATCACCCTGTCCGGGTTCAAGACCTTCGCGACACGCAGCGAGGTGCTCTTTGACCCGGGCATCACCGCCATCGTCGGGCCGAACGGCAGCGGCAAGAGCAACCTCGTCGATGCAGTGCGCTGGGCACTTGGCGAGACCAATGCCCGCGAGCTGCGCGGACAGCGTATGGACGAGGTCATCTACGCCGGCGGAGGCGACCGGCAGCGGATGGGGCTCGCCCAGGTCGAGCTGGTCATCGACAACGAGGAAGGCACGCTCCTGTCCGAGGACCCCGAGGTCTCAGTGAGCCGGCGTGTCGCCCGCGGGGATCGCGACACCGAGTTCCGGATCAACGGCGACCACGCTCGATTGCGCGATCTCGAGCGGCTGCTCGGCGGCACGGGCCTCACCCAGAACGGCTACGCGGTCGTGGTGCAGAACGATATCGACGGCATCATCGAGGCGACGCCCGCGCAGCGCCGCACGCTGGTCGAGCAGGCCGCCGGCGTGCGCGCGTTGCGCGCTGCTTGCGAGGAGGCATCGCACCGGCTGGACGGCGCCGATGCGATCGTTCGACGTCTGACCGACCTGCTCGAGGACGCGTCGCCCCGGCTCGCCGAGCTGAGCGAGCAGTCGGTTGCGGCCAACGAGTTGCGCTCCATGAGCGTGCGGCTGACCGAGCTGCGTGGCAGCCTGGCACACGAGGAATGGCGCGCGGCCAGGGCCAGCCTCAAGCTCGCTCGGCGGCGTCTGGAGCACGCGCTTGGACGCTGCGAAGCGGCCGCCGAGGCCGACGCCGCGTTCTCCCACCGGTCGGAGGTTGCCCGTCGCCGCCTTGACGAGGCGCGCGCCGCTCGTGACGCCGCCGCCCGGCGACTTGAGGAAGCTCGAATTCAGGTGGAGCGTGGTGAGGGTCTCCAGCGACGATTCGCTGACCGGCTCCGCTCCGCGGTTGCGCAGCGCGGTGTCGCCGTCGCCGACATCGATTCGATCGTCCCCGAGGTCGCGGCAGCTGCCGCGGCGCTCGCCGACGTCGAGGGTGGCGACGAGCAGCACACCTGGGAGGTGCTCGAACGCGAGGCCGACCGGCTGCGCCTGGCCGCGACCGAGGCCGCTGCCGAAGCTGAGATCGAGGAGCAGCGGTTCGCCGAGGCGGCCGCGGCACTCGCAGGGGCCGACGGTGAGCGAGCCACTGCGTCGGCGGCGTTTGGCGCGGCAGCGGCGCGCGCCGAGCTGGCCACGTCGGCCGTCAATGCGCTCGTCCTCGAATCCGAGACCGCCGCGGCTCACATCGTCGACCTCCGGGCAGCACTGGCGGCTCGGGTCACCGAGGCGACCGACGCCGCTGCTCGGGCTCGCCAGGCGGCCGGCAGGCTCGGTGAAGCGCGCGGCGCCGTCGACATCGCGTGGGAGGCGGTCAACGCGGCCGATCATGCCGTCGCCTCCGCGGCGGCCGACGCGCGTCGCGCGCTGGCGACACTCGCCGAGGCCCGCGGACGGCTGAGCGGCAGCACTGCCGACGGCGGGGTCGCTCGCGCCGTGGCCGCCGGCGCCCTGCAGGCTCGCCGCCTGGTCGACTGTGTGCGCATCGACGACGACACCCTCGCCGGCGCCGTTGCGGCCGCGCTCGAGGAGAACCTCGGCGCATGGCTCGTCGATGACCTCGCCGTTGCTGCCGCGCACCTTGATCGAGCAGGACCGCGCGAGCGTCTTCTCCAGGCCAACCTCGATCCGGTGACCGAAGCTCCGGCCCCCGAGCCGTACATCCTCCTCTCGAGCGCTGTCGAAGCGACACCCGCAGCCCGTGGGGCGGTGACCCATCTGCTTCGGGGCGTCTGGATCGTCCCGACGATCGAATCTGCCAACGACGCCTTCGCGCGGGGTGCGTCGATCACCGTGCTCCGCGACGGGACGGTGGTCACGCCGTCCGGCCTCAGGGGCGGCCGCGCCGTCGACACCATCGAACTGGCACGCGCCGAGCAAGCCGCATCGGCGGCGGCGACGCGCGCCGAACACCACGAAGCTTCGGCGGTTGTGGCGGCGGCCAATGCCCGCGATCGCCTCAACGACCTCGACCAGGCGCTCTCGGTCGCGGTGGATGCGGATCGGGCCGCACGGGCGGCGGAGGCGTCAGCCGCCGCGCTTGCCGCGGGCGCCGAGCAGGGCCTCGACGCGGCGATGGCGCAGGCGGAGCGTGCAGCCGCAACCCTGATCACCCGACGAGCCGAGGCGAACGCGGCCATGGAAGCGCAGGCCGACGCCGAGCGTCATGTGGCCGCGGCGGGCGAGCGCCATGCCGGGCTGGAGGCGGCCGCCGGCGCCATCGAGACCCACACCCGCCAGGTTCGCGCCGCAGCAGAGACCGCGAGGGTCGCGGCCGAGGATGCGGAGCTCGTGCTCTCCAGAGCCAAGGCCGAAGGCGCGCACATCGAGGAGCGGCGCGAGGCCGCCCGCCGGGCGCTCCACGCTGCGCGCTCGCGGCTCGCGGCGGCCGAGACCCGGCGGCTCGTCGCGGAGGATGAAGCGCTGGCCGCAATCGTGCATGGGCTCCAGGGCCGAGGCGAGGCCGCGCGCGCCGCCCTCGAACAATTGACCGCCCAGCAGGATCACGACCTCGTCGCGCTGCCTATCCCTGAGTTGGAGCGCGGCGTGCATGCGCTCGAGACCGAGCACGCGGAGGTCGCCGTGGCAGTGGCCCGAGCCGCCGACGAGCTTCAGGCCGCGGAGCAGGAGGTCAGCGGTTGCGAAGCCGTGGTCGCCGAGCACGCGGACGCGGTTCGCGACCTGAGCGACGACGATTCCACCGAGCTTGACCCGGCGGCGGCTGAGCGCGCCGAGCGCGAGATCGTGCGCCTCGAACGCCGGGTTGCCGCGCTCGGCGCAGTCAACGCCCTCGCGCCCGAGCAGCACGAGGCGCTCAATGCCCGGGTCGTCATCATCGCCGCACAGCGCGATGACCTCGCCCGAGCCGGCTCCTCACTGCGCGCGATGGCACGCCAGCTGGAACGCGAGATCGAGAAGCGATTCGACACGGTGTTCGGAGCGGTGTCATTCCATTTCCAGGAGCTCTACGCCGAGCTGTTCCCAGGGGGCAGGGCGACACTCCGCCTCGAGGAGCCGGAGCCGGTGGCGCTCGATCTCGACGACACCGAGTCACCTCCGGCCGAGCGTCGCCCCGGTGTCGAGATCCTCGCCCAGCCGCCCGGCAAGCGTCAGACTCCGCTCCGCCTGCTCAGCGGCGGCGAACGAGCCCTCACCGCCCTGGCCGTGGTGCTGGCCCTTCAACAGGTGAATCCCAGCCCGTTCTACGTCTTCGACGAGGTCGACGCCGCCCTCGACGACAGCAACGTGCTGCGGTTCACCAGGCTGCTCCGGCGGCTCGGGGCCGGCCAGCAGTTCCTCGTGGTGACTCACAACCACATCACCATGGCGGCTGCCGATGCGCTCTGGGGCGTGACCATCGACTCGGACGGAACGAGCTCGGTCATCGGGGTTCGGTTCGACGAGGCGAAAGCGGTCGCGACATCGACGCCCGCACTCACCCGGGTGGCGGGGTGACCGGGCCGATTCAGGAGCGACGCGATGCCTGACGAGGTGGTCGCACCGGTACGGAGAGGCGCCTGGTGGCGACGGGTCTCCGGCCGGATGGACAAGGCCTCGACCGCGATGCGAGCGGACATGCAGGGGCTCGCGGCCCCCGGGCGCAAGCTCGATGACGCCTTCTATGACGAGCTGACCGAGGTGCTCATCGCCGCCGATTGCGGCGTCGAGCTCGCCGAGCGCCTCGCGACCGCGCTCCGCCACCGCGCCCGGCGCGAGAAGCTCGAGGACGGCGCTGCGGCGATCTCGGCGCTGAAGGCGGAGATCCTCGCGGTGATGAGCACGTATGACCGATCCCTCAATCTGAGCGCCGTGCCGAGCGTGGTCCTCGTGGTCGGCGTCAACGGGAGTGGCAAGACCACCACCATCGGCAAGCTCGCGTACCGCCTGCAGGAGGAGGGCCGATCGTCGCTGATCGCCGCCGCCGACACGTATCGAGCCGCCGCAATCGACCAGATGCGCGTCTGGGCGGACCGCTCCGGCACCGATCTGGTGGCGCACCAGCCGGGCGCCGACCCCGGGGCGGTGGTGTTCGACGCCATCCAGGCCGCGCAGGCTCGGCGTGCCGACGTGGTGCTTGTTGATACGGCGGGCCGGCTGCACACCAAGGTGAACCTCATGGCGGAGCTGGGCAAGATCCGCCGGGTGGTTGAGCGCCTGATCCCCGAAGGGCCCCAGGAGGTGCTGCTCGTCGTCGACGCGACGACGGGCATGAACGCGATGCGGCAGGCGCTCGCCTTCAACGAGACCGCCGGTCTGACCGGGCTGGTGATCACCAAGCTCGACGGCAGCGCACGCGGTGGGACGCTGCTGGCGGTGGAGGAGCAGCTCAAGGTTCCGGTCAAGCTCGTCGGCCTCGGCGAGGGTCTTGACGATCTCAATGTTTTCGACCCCGCCGCCTACCTGGACGCGATCTTCGGCTCCGCCGCTTGACATGGTGGTGAGTACTCACTACCATATCGAACTCGTGACCCCGACAGCCACCAGCGAACGTCTCACCGCCCCCGAGCGCCGCGAGCAGATCCTCGAAGCGGCCGTGACCGTGTTTGCGGAGCGCGGCTACGAGGGTGCCTCGACCGACGTGATCGCTCGGATGGCCGGCATCTCGCAGCCATACCTGTTCCGCCTCTTCGGCACCAAGCGCGAGCTGATCATCGCCACGGTGAAGCGCTGCTTCGAGGACACGGAGTCGCTCTTTCGCAACGCTGCAACCGGCCACACGGGTGAGCAGGCGCTCACGGCGATCGGCGAGGCGTACATCGAGGAGATCCGGCGGAGCCCGCTCAAGTTGCGCGCCCAGCTGCAGTCATATGCCGCGTGCGACGACCCCGCGATTCGCACCGTCGTCGCCGAGGGATTCGGCGATCTGGTGCGCCTGGCGGAGCGTCTGACCGGCGTCGACTCACCCCGGTTGAGCACCTTCTTCGCCCAGGGGATGCTGCTCAACGTCCTGGCGATGATGGGCCAGATGGCGGAGCCGCAAGCCTGGGCGCTGCGGCTCATCGAGGGATGCGCGATGAACACGAAGCTGGGCATGTAGCCCCGCGATTTTTTTTGTCCTTCTAAGTGAGTGAGTAATCACTAGAACCAGTTAGACATCAAACAGGCAAAGGAGGTACGGCATCATGGCTCGACGGTCCCAGGTCATCTGGACATTCGCGATCACCTCGCTCGCGTTATTCATGGTCACCCTCGACAACCTGGTTGTGACCACGGCACTGCCCGTGATCCGGCACGACCTCAATGCGAACCTGCAGCAACTCGAGTGGACGATCAACGCGTACACGCTGACGTTCGCCGTTCTCCTGCTCACCGGTGCCGCGCTCGGTGATCGGTTCGGCAGGCGCCGCATCTTCTCGATCGGCCTCGCAATCTTCACGCTCGGTTCGGCCGCGTCCGCGCTTGCGCAGAGCCCGACGATGCTCATCGTCGCGCGTGCCGTGCAGGGTGCCGGCGCTGCGATGGTGACACCTTTGACCCTAACCATCCTGAGCGCCGCAGTCCCTGCGAACCGGCGCGGGGTCGCACTCGGCGCGTGGGGAGGCATCGGTGGCCTCGCAGTCGCGGTCGGACCGATCGTCGGCGGCGCCATCGTGCAGGGCATCTCATGGCACTGGATCTTCTGGGTGAACGTGCCGATCGGCCTGTTGCTCGCGCCGCTCGCGCGGATCCGGCTCAGTGAGAACTCGCGGCGCGGACAGCCATCTCGACCTCGGCGGACTGGTGATAGCCAGCGGCGGAACTCTTCGCGATCGTGTGGGGCCTGGTTCGCGCCAACCAGCAGGGATGGACGAGCCCGGAGATCCTCGGGACCCTGGCCGTCGGCATCGCGCTGGTGGTGGTGTTCGTCCTTTACGAGCTCCGCTCGCGCGCGCCGATGCTCCCGATCCGCTACTTCAACAACAGGACGTTCACAGGCGCCAATCTCGCCTCACTGTTCATGTTCTTCGGCATGTTCGGCAGCGTGTTCCTGCTTGCCCAGTTCTTCCAGACCGTGCAGGGACTTTCCCCGCTGGATGCCGGGTTGCGCATCCTTCCCTGGACGGCGATGCCGATACTCGTGGCGCCCACCGCCGGTGCGCTCTCGGACCGTATCAACGGTCGCACGCTGATGGCGATCGGCCTCGCACTCCAGGCCACAGGGCTGATCTGGATCGGCCTGGTCGTCACACCGACGGTGCCGTACTCGGCGTTCATCGTGCCGTTCATCCTCAGTGGCGTCGGCATGGGCATGTTCTTCGCACCGGTCGCGAATGTCGTGCTCAGCTCGGTGACCTCGCGTGAGGAAGGCAAAGCGTCCGGCGCGAACAACGCCATTCGCGAGCTCGGCGGCGTGCTCGGCGTCACCGTGCTCGCGTCGATCTTCGCCCACTGGGGCGGGTACACCTCCGGCTCCAATTTTGTCGCAGGCCTGGCGCCGGCGGTCATTGTCGGTGGTGTCGTGGTTGCGGCAGGAGCTGTCGCTGCAGCGTGGATCCCCGCCCGCAAGCGGGTGGCGGCGGCAGACACGGCTCCTCGTGTCGGGGAGGCTGCGGCCGCGTGAGCGACTGCGGGTCAGGAGCCGGCGGCGGGGCGCGCCGTGGTCAAGCACCACGCGCTCGGTCGCCGGCTTCGCCGCGTCCAGGCTGCAGATTCCAGCAGATCCGGTAGCATGTCAAGGTCTTGCCCTTGACAGATCGATCGGCCGCCCCCCAACCGCTCTCCTCGCGCGTCTGGCAGGAGCGGCTCCTTGACGTCTACGGCGCCATGCTCACCGAGCACCAGCGGGACGCGTGCCGCCTGCACCTCCATGAGGACTGGTCGTTCACCGAGCTCGCCGAGCACTTCGCCTGCACCCGCAGCGGCGCCCACGACCTGGTGCGCCGGGCGCTGGCGCAGCTCGAGCACTTTGAGGCGCGACTTGGCCACGCGGCCGAGCTCGACCGCCGTGATCGCATCGAGGCCGGATTGCGAGCCCGTCTCGCCACCACGCCGGTGAGTGCCTGACGATGTTCGAAGCACTCAGCGATCGGCTCGCCGCGGCGCTGCGCCGCTTCTCCGGACGCGGGCGCCTCACCAAGGAGGACGTCGAGGTCGGCCTTCGTGAGGTACGCGTGGCCCTCCTCGAGGCCGATGTCAACTTCCGCGTTGCGCGCGCCTTCGTCGACCGCATTCGCGAGCGCGCGATCGGCAGCGACGTCCTCGAGTTGCTGACCCCCGGGCAGCAGATCGTGAAGATCGTCAACGACGAGCTGGTCGCTCTGCTCGGTGGTGAGCAACGCAAGATCCGGTACCAGCCGCACCCGCCGACCGTGATCATGTTGGTCGGCCTCCAGGGCTCCGGTAAGACCACCACCGCGGCCAAGCTCGGCCTCGCCGTCCGTCGCGACGGCCATCGCCCCATGCTGGTCGCGGCCGACATCACGCGCCCGGCGGCGGTTCAGCAGCTTCAGAAGCTCGGGCTCGACAACCAGATCCCGGTGACCGTCCCCGACGGCAAGCTGAAGGTCGCGCAGCTCTGCGCGCGCGGCGTTGCCGAAGCCACGAGGCTCAACTGTGACGTGGTGATTCTCGACACCGCCGGCCGGCTGCAGATCGACGAGCCGCTCCTGGAAGAGCTGCGCGACATCCGCAAGGCGACCACCGTGCACGAAGTCATCCTCGCCGTCGACGCGATGACCGGCCAGGAGGCGGTGAACGTTGCGAAGGGGTTCGACGACGCCATCCAGGTCGACGGCGTGATCCTCACCAAGCTCGACGGCGACGCGCGCGGCGGCGCCGCATTGTCGATGCGCGAGACCATCGGCAAGCCGATCATGTACTGCGGCACCGGGGAGAAGGTCTCCGACCTCGAGCCATTCGCGCCCGACCGGATGGCATCGCGGATCCTCGGCATGGGCGACGTCCTGACGCTGGTGGAGCGCGCTCAGGAGCAGTTCGACCAGAAGAACGCCGAGGAGATGGTCGAGCGTTCCTTCGCCGGCCGTCTGACCATGGACGACTGGCTCGCGCAGCTGCGACAGCTGCGCGGCATGGGCTCGCTCGAAGGCGTCCTCGGGATGCTGCCGGGCGGCCGCAAGCTCGTGCAGCAGGCCGGCGCGGCGATGCCCTCGGAGCAGGACCTCGGCCGCATGGAGGCGATCGTCCTGTCCATGACCGTGCAGGAGCGCCGTCACCCCGAGCTCATCAAGGGCTCACGTCGCAAGCGCATCGCCGCCGGCAGCGGGACGACGATCGCCGACGTCAACCGCCTGCTCAAGGGTTTCGAGCAGATGCAGGGCATGTTCAAGAGCCTCGGTGGCAAGGGCACCAAGGGTGTCCGCGGCAAGGCTCGAATGCTCAGGCAGCTCAAGAACATCGATCCAACACAACTCGGTCAAGCAGGTTTCTGAAAGGAGCACGACATTGGTCAAGATCAGGTTGAAGCGAATGGGCACCACCAAGCGTCCGGTGTACCGGCTGGTGGTCGCGGATTCGCGCAGCCCGCGCGACGGCAGGTTCATCGAGTTCGATCGGCTTCTACGATCCGCTCCCCAACCCGGCGGTGGTGAGCATCGACGCCGATCGCGTGCAACTCTGGTTGCGTCGCGGTGCGCGCCCGAGCGACAGCGCGCGTCAGCTCCTCGTCAAGGAAGGCATCCTCGCCGCGCGTCCCTTCAAGATCACGCCCCGACCCGAAACCCCCGAGCCGGCAGCAGCCGCAGTTGCGGCCAAAGTTGACACTGACACCGCAGACACCGCAGACGCCACCGACGTTGCAGCTGATCCCCCAGCCGTAAATGAGCCGGCGACTGATGAGCCATCGGCGGAATCGGTCCCAGCCACCTCGGACGAGGCGGGTGGCGCCGCGGGGGGAGCCCTGACGCGCCACAAGTGCGTCGGGGAGGGGCCCCCGCGGCGACAGGCCCCGCCGCCGCCGCGGAGCCAGCCGAATGACCGATTACGCCGATCTCACACGATTCATCGCCGAGCGAATCGTCTCGAATCCAACATCGGTGACAGTGGACTCGCGTCCCAGGGGCCGGAGCACCATCGTCACCCTGCACGTCGCTGAGGAGGACATGGGCAAGCTCATCGGCAAGACCGGTCGCAACATCGAGGCGGTCCGGGCCGTGGTTCGCGCCGCCGGTTTGCGGCACCATCAGCGCGTGCAGGTGGAGTTGAAAGACCTGCGGTGACCGCCGGCCGTCCGCTCTCGCCCGCCAAGCTGCGCGCCGCGCAGGTCCTTCGCGCGCATGGTGTTCGCGGCGAGGTGCGGGCTGAGCCGATCGGCGGTGACCCGAGCCGCTTCACGCCCGGCACCAGGCTCGAGACCGAGGACGGGTCGAGGGCACTCACCGTGCGCACGTCGCGGCCCGGCGCCGGGAACGCGGTGCTGCTTGGCTTCGACGAGATCACGTCCGCGTCCGACGCGGCGTTGCTGCGCGGTCTCTACCTCTGCGTCGACGTTGACGCGGCCCGTCCGCTGGCGAAGGACGAGTGGTTCGTGTGGCAACTCGTTGGACTGCGCGTGCTCGACACGACCGGCACCGCTGTCGGCGTCGTCGACGATGTCGAAGCGGGCGTGGGCAACGACGTCCTGGTCATCCGCAACGACACCGACGTCCACCGGCTGCCGATGGCGCGCGATTTCGTGAAATCCATCGACGTCGCGGCGGGCACGATCACCGTGACGCCGTGGACCGAGGAGACCGTGTGATCCGCTTCCACGTGCTCACGATCTTTCCCGAGGTGTTCCCCGGACCGCTCGCTGTGGGTGTCGTCGGACGCGCGCTCGCGGCAGGAGATGTCGAGCTGCACGTCCGCGACCTGCGCGCGTACACCGAAGGCCGGCACCGTCAGGTGGACGACGTGCCCTTCGGCGGCGGCGCCGGGATGGTCTTCAAGCCCGAACCGGTGATCCGCGCGGTGCGCGCGCTGCGCGAGACCGAACCCGAGACACGGTGCATCCTGCTCTCACCCCAGGGTCGGCAGTTCGATCAGGGCGTCGCGCGCGAGCTCGCCGGGGAGCGCTCCATCCTCCTCGTCTGCGGCCGCTACCAGGGTGTGGACCAGCGTGCGCGCGATGAGATCGGCGAGGAGCTGTCGGTCGGTGACTACGTGCTGAGCGGCGGCGAGGTCGCGGCCATGGCAGTCATCGAGGCGACGGCGCGCCTGGTGCCCGGCGTTGTCGGTTCTCCCGAATCGCTTGGTGAGGAAACATTTTCCGACGGTGCCGAGGGCGGTTTCGAGGCACCGTTGTACACGCGTCCCGCCGAGTTTGAGGGACGACCCGTCCCCGCAGTCCTGCGCGAAGGGAACCACGCAGCCATCGCCGCATGGCGTCGCAAGGAAACCACGCAACGGACCGGGCTGCGTCGCCCCGATCTGATACGGTCTGCCCCAAGGCCCGGAGGAACAACGTGAACGTCATCGATCTGCTCAAGCGCGAGCAGGAAAAACAGCAAGTCCCCGTCCTGCGCTCAGGCGATACCGTGCGTGTGCACGTCAAGGTCGTTGAAGGAACCCGCGAGCGCATCCAGGTCTTCGAGGGCGTCGTGATCGCCCTCAAGGGCAAGGTCGGGTTGGCGACGAGCTTCACTGTCCGCCGCATTGCGCACGGCGTCGGTGTCGAGCGCACCTTCCTGGTGCACGCTCCTCGCATCGACAGGATCGAAGTGCTTCGCCATGGCCAGGTACGCAGGGCAAAGCTCTTCTACCTGCGCGAGAAGGTCGGCCGCCACGCCCGCATCCGCGAGCGGCGTCAGCCCATCGGTGGCCCCGAGATGACGCTGCTTCGCCCTGAGCCCGATGCGCTGGCGGAAGCGGAGGTCGAGCCGGACGAGGTGCTCGACGAACCGGATGAGCCGGAGATCGCCGGCACCGAGACGGCCGACATGACTGCAGAGGCAGACGAAGCCGAGGGTGCCGCCGCATCTTCGGAGAGCGACGGCGGAGCGTAGCCGGGGGTCGCGAACCCCCGAACAACTGCCGCCGGGGCGGCCCCTCAAGGATCGGGTCGGACACGCCGGGGAAGTCGCCGCGCTGGCGCACCTCAAGGAACAGGGCTTCCGGATCCTCGCTCGCGATTGGCGAAGCCGCCTCGGACAGATCGACATCGTTGCCGAGGACGGCGACACGCTGGTGCTCGTCGAGGTGAAAGCCCGTCGCGGAACCGGGTTCGGGACGCCGGAGGAGGCGGTCGACGAGCGCAAACGCCGGAAGCTTCGCATGCTCCTCGAGCTCTATCGCGCGCAGACGCACCGCCAGAAGCAGCCGTGCCGCATCGACGTGATCGGCCTGATGATGGACGGGGCGATGACCGTGACCAAGACCGAGCACATCAGGGACGCAGTCCAGGACGAGTGAGCCCCGCCTGACGCCCCGAGGGGTAATCGCATAAGCTCGCGCCGCGGGATGCGAGTCATCTCATCCCGCGATGGAGTGGACGACTGGGAGAAGGGCGATGGCGTCTGGCTGTGACCCGATCACACACGTCTACCGCATGTATATCCATGCCTCGCCCGAGGCCGTCTGGGAAGCGATCGTCAACCCGGATCTGACCGAGCGTTACGGCTACAGGGTCCGCTGCGCGTACGAACTCTGCCCCGGCGCTGCCTATATCGGGTTTCCGAGCGAGGACATGCGCCGTCTGGGGGTTCCGAACGCGGTCATGGATGGGGTCGTTCTCGAAGTCGATCCGCCGAGGCGGTTTGTCCACACGTGGCGGATGCTGGTCAGCCCGGAGCTGGCGTCGGAGGGGTTCACACGCGTCGCCTGGGACATCGACGGCGGGCGGTTCGGCGTGACCCGGGTGACGCTGACGCACGAGCTCAGCGGGGCTCCGACGGTGGCGCTGCTGATGTCGGGCGCGCTGGAGGATGAGGGGGGAGGCGGTGGCTGGAACTGGGTGCTCAGCGGATTGAAGACGTTTGTCGAGACAGGCCAGACGCTCGGTCCGCCAGATCAGAGCCGGCTCTGAACCAGCGCCTGGTCCCCGCTTGACATGTGACCAAATGGTCACGTATCCTGCGACGGTGAATGACGACGACCTCGTGTTCAAAGCACTCGCCGACCCGACGCGGCGCTTCCTGCTCGACCTGCTCTTCCAGCGTGACGGCCGCACGCTGACCGAGCTCGAGGGCGAGCTGGAGATGACGCGATTCGGCGTGATGAAACACCTGAGGGTTCTGGAGGACGCGGGGCTCGTCGTTGCGCGCCGTTCGGGCAGGGAGAAGTTGCACTTCCTCAACCCGGTCCCGATTCAGCTGCTCCACGACCGGTGGATCGGCAAGTACCGCGAGCGCTACGCGTCGGCGCTCATCAACCTCAAGAACGAGCTGGAGGACATGGCATGACCACGACAGCGACTGCGATCGGCACCACCCAGGTCTACCGGGTGTACATCAAGACGACACCCCAGGCGATCTGGGACGCGATCACCAAGCCGGAATGGACTGAGCGGTACGGCTACTGTGGCCGCGTCGACTTCGATCTCCGTCCCGGTGGCACCTACACGGGCTACAGCAGCGAAGGGATGCGGTCCATGGGCGCGCCCGAGGTGGCTGTGGACGGGCAGGTCCTGGAAGTCGATCCGCCCCACAAGCTGGTGCAGACGTTCCGCATGGTGATGGATCCCACCATGGAGGCCCAGGGCTTCACGCGGCTCACGTACGAGATCGAGGAGCGCAAGAACGGCGTGACCAGGGTGACCCTGACGCACGAGCTCGAGGGCGCTCCCGTGCTCGCGGTGCTCATGTCTGGCGGCATGGAGGACGAGGGCGCCGGCGGCGGCTGGAATTGGGTGCTCAGCGGTCTCAAGACGCTGCTCGAGACCGGGCAGTCCCTCGACGCCACGGGACACCAGTGATCTGAATCCGGAAGGTGGCCCTGCGCGGCGCGGCGTGCGCTGCGCGGGGTCGCGCCGGGGATGCGAGGCGGGCTGACGACGTCCAAACGGGCGACCAACTGGTCACATTCAGGGGGCGGCGCGGGTCTATCTGGAGAACAAGCATCGACAGAGGACTGTGACGGATGGACGAGCGCGACTGGCTGACCGAGCGGTTCGAGACGCATCGGGGCCGTCTGCGGTCGGTGGCGTACCGCATGCTCGGCTCGCTCACGGAGGCAGACGACGCCGTCCAGGACACCTGGCTTCGTCTCAATCGATCAGGGGCAGACGACGTCGAGAACCTCGGCGCCTGGTTGACGACAGTCGTCGCCCGCGTGTGCCTGAACATGCTGCGCTCCCGCAACACCCGCCGCGAGGAGTTCTTCGGCGTGCATCTGCCCGACCCCATCATCATTCCGGATGGCGAGCTCCAGCCGGAGGACGAGGCGGTGCTCGCTGACTCGGTTGGCCTCGCGCTCCTGGTTGTGCTCGACACGCTGGCTCCGGCCGAACGGCTGGCGTTCGTGCTTCACGACATGTTCCAGCTGCCCTTCGATGAGATCGCCCCGATGGTCGGTCGAAACCCGGCGGCGGCGAGGCAGCTCGCCAGCCGGGCACGGCGGCGCGTGAAGGGCGCCGACATCCCGACGCCGGATCCGGACCTGGCCCGGCAGCGGAGCGTGGTCAACGCGTTCTTCTCGGCCGCGCGCGGCGGCGACTTCACTGCGCTCGTCGCCTTGCTCGATCCGGACGTCGTGCTCCGCGCCGACTGGGGCCCAGGGCGTCCTGCGCTGCCAAGCGTGGTTCGGGGGGCCGATGCCGTCGCCCGCCAGGCTCGCCCCATTCCTGGGTCAGTGGTTCGGCCCGCTCTGGTGAACGGCGCTGCCGGCGTGGTGGTCGTCGTGGGTGGACGTCCCTTCGTCGTGATGGGCTTCACGGTCGCCGGGGGCAAGATCCTGGCGATCGACGCGATCGCCGACCCTGAACGCGTCGGCAGGATCGCCGCGGCCGTCCTGGACGGCGATCCCCCGTAGGGGCCGACACCCAGCTTCTGTTACACTGTTTTGTGTGATTGCATGCGCTATAAGCTGCGCGACCAGAGGCCTCGCCGGGGTGCCCGTGACAGTAGAGGCGGACATCGCCAACGGGCTGCCGGGATTCACCATAGTCGGCCTCACCGACCGGGCGATCCAGGAGGCACGGGAGCGGGTGAAGCCGGCGATCCGCAACGCCGGCTATAAGTTCCCGCAGCGACGGGTCACCGTCAACCTCGCTCCGGCCGAGCTGCCGAAAGAGGGGACGGGGTTCGACCTCGCGATAGCGATCGCGATTCTTCGCGCGGAGGACGCATCGATCCGTCTGGACGGCCTCGCCTTTCTGGGCGAGCTCGCGCTCGACGCGTCGGTACGCCCTGTCACCGGCGTCCTCCCGATGGCCCGATGTCTCGCCGCCGCCGGCATCCGACGGCTCATCGTCCCGATCGAGAACGCCCCGGAAGCGACGCTCGCGGACGGCATCGAGGTGTTGGGCGCCGCGTCGCTGCAGGCCTGCGTCGAGTACCTCCGCGGCGATGGATCACTGGTCGCCGCCGTTCGGGACGCGTCGCCGCCCGTCGCGACGCTGGAGGCCGACCTCGCAGCCGTCCGCGGTCAGGGCCAGGCGAAACGAGCACTCGAGATCGCGGCGGCGGGTGGCCACAACCTGCTCATGACCGGACCGCCCGGCGCAGGGAAGACGATGCTCGCCCGGACGTTGCCTTCGCTGCTCCCCGACCTGAATTCGGACGCCGCGCTCGAGGTGGCGGCGATCTATTCGCTCCGCGGCACCTTGCGCGAGCGCCCGCCGACCACGCTCCGGCCACCCTTTCGCGCGCCGCATCACAGCATCTCCCGAGCGGGCCTCGTCGGCGGTGGAACCGGGCTTGCCCAACCGGGCGAGATCAGCCTCGCGCATCGCGGAGTCCTCTTTCTTGACGAGCTCTGCGAATTCTCACGTCAGCATCTCGAGGCGCTCCGTCAGCCCCTCGAGGAGCACTCGGTGACGGTCGCTCGGGCTCGATCGGCGGTCTCGTACCCAGCCGACTTCATGCTCATCGGTGCCTCCAACCCCTGCCCGTGCGGGCACCTCGGCGATGCCCAGGGCTGCACGTGCGACGCCCGGCAGCTCAGCGCCTATTCGAGCAAGATCAGCGGTCCCATCAAGGACCGCATCGACCTGGTCGTCTCGGTGCCGCGCCAGGAGTATCGAGACATCTTCGACGGTGCGGATGAGGAGCCGTCGTGGATCGTGCGGGCCCGGGTCGAGGCCGCTCGCTCCCGTCAGGGCGACCGCGCCGGCCGCGGCAACGCGGCAATGAGCGGGCGCGAAATCCTCGCGGCGGCGCGTTCCACCGCGCCGGCCCGGCGCTTGCTGGCGCTCTCGGGGGAACGCCTTCACCTGAGCGCTCGAGGCTTTTTTCGCGTGCTCAGGGTGGCTCGAACGATCTCCGATCTCGCAGGCGAGGAGCGGGTGGGGGAGGACGCGCTGTCCGAGGCCCTCCACTATCGCATCGAGATGGCCGGGTGATCGAGCCACGCTGGGTTGATCCGTCGTCGCCCGATTGGCCTGTCCGTCTAGCCCACCTCGAGGCCGCTCCCCACGGTTTCTGGCAGCTCGGCGCGGTCGCCCCCGCAACACCGTGCGTTGCGATCGTCGGCTCGCGGCGAGCGACCTTCAGCGGCGTCGAGATCGCCCGATCGATCGGAGGTGAGCTGGGCGCCGCCAACATCCAGGTGATCAGCGGGATGGCGCTCGGCATCGATGGCGCAGCGCACCGCGGTGCGCTCGAGGCAGGCGGCACGACTGTTGCCGTACTCGGCTGCGGGATCGATGTCTGCTATCCGCCGCGGCACGCGGAGCTGCGCTCGCAGATCATCGCAGCCGGCTCCCTGATCACCGAGGAGACCGAGGGAACACCGCCGTTCAAGCACAACTTCCCGAAGCGCAACCGCATCATCGCCGCCCTCGCCAGTGCCGTCGTGGTCGTCGAGGCGACCGAACGCAGCGGCGCCCTGAGCACGGCGCGCTGGGCGGCCGACCTCGGGCGCGAGGTGCTCGCCGTGCCCGGCTCGATCCGATCCCGGCAAAGCAGCGGTACCAACCTCCTGCTCCGCGACGGGGTCCGGCCGTTCCTGGGGATCGGCGATCTCCTCGAGGCCGTGCCCGAGCTGCGCCAGGCGGCCCCGGAAAGCGCCTTCGGCACCCTGCCGGCAGGCGACGGCGGCGGGCTCGAGCGTTTCAGCCCACCGCTGCGGGAGATACTGGCACGCATGGGAACGCAACCGGTCCACCCGGATCAGGTCGGGGTCGCGCTCGGGCTGTCGCCGGCGCTCGTCGCCAGCCGGCTGGGTGCGCTGGAGCTTGCCGGAGCCGTAATGTCCCTGCCCGGAGGCCTCGTTGCCCGTACCGTGTAACCGGCGCCAGAGCCCCATTAGGAAGTCCAGAAAGTGTCCCGTCTGATCATCGTCGAGTCGCCGAGCAAGGCGCGAACGCTCGCCCGTTTTCTCGGGTCCGAGTACATCGTGCTCGCCTCGATGGGGCACGTCCGTGATCTGCCGAAGTCGAAGATCGGTGTCGACGTCGACGCAGGGTTCACCCCGCAGTACGAGCTCATCAAGGGCAAGGAGAAGCAGATTCGCGATCTCCGCGCCGCCGTCAAGAAGGCGTCGTCAACCCTGCTGGCGGCGGACCCCGATCGCGAGGGCGAGGCGATCGCCTGGCACCTCGCGGAGGCGCTCGGCCTGAGCAATCCCGACCGCATCGTCTTCCACGAGATCACCAAGCTGGCTGTCGACGCGGCGCTCGCGCATCCGCGCAAGATCGATCGTTCGCTCGTGTCCGCCCAGGAGGCCCGCCGGGTGATCGACCGCCTGGTGGGGTACCGGCTCTCGCCGCTGCTCTGGCGCAAGGTGCGCGCGGGGCTCTCTGCGGGACGTGTGCAATCCGTCGCGGTGCGTCTGGTCGTCGATCGCGAGACCGAGATCGACGCATTCGTCCCGGTCGAATCGTGGACCATCGACGCTCTTCTTGCCAAAGATGGCAGCAACCCGTTCAGCGCGCGCCTGGTCGGCAGGCGCGGCGACGCCGACGCGGCGGAGCGCGAGAAGCTGGAGCTCGGCACCGAGGCCGAGGCCGCCGAGGTCATCGCCGCGCTCGGTCTCGACGCCAAGGGCGCCGTCACCGAACGGACCCCCGCGTTTGTTGTCCGCTCCATCGACGTCAAGGAGACGACGCGACGTCCGCTCCCGCCACACACGACGAGCACCCTGCAACAGGACGCCAGCTCCCGGTTGCGCATGTCGCCGAAACGGACGATGAGCATCGCCCAGGAGCTGTACGAAGGCGTCGAGCTCGGCAGCGCCGGGTCGACCGGCCTGATCACCTACATGCGCACGAACTCGATCCGCATCAGCGACGCCGCCCGTGACGAGGCGGCCAGGCACATCACGACGGCGTTCGGCAACGAGTACGTGGGCAGCGGGGCCGTCCGCCGCAAGGCCGCCGTCAATGTCCAGGACGCGCACGAGGCAATCCGGCCGACCGACGTGAACCGGACCCCGGACTCGATCGGTGCGAGCCTGTCCCCCGGACAGTTGAAGGTGTATGACCTGATCTGGCGCCGCTTCGTCGCGAGCCAGATGAGTCCCGCGAAGTATCTCAACACCACGGCGATGATCGATGCGGCCGATTACGTGTTCCGGGCGTCCGGATCGCTGATCACCTTCGAGGGATTCCAGAAGGTCTGGAAGCGCGACGAGGACAAGGACAAGGACACGACACTGCCGGCGCTCGCGGAGCGCGAGGAGCTCACGTGCCTCGAGATCGCCGCCGAGCAGCACTTCACCCAGCCGCCGCCCAGGTACACCGAGGCGACCCTGATCAAGGAGCTCGAGGAGCGCGGCATCGGTCGCCCGTCGACCTACGCCGCCACCATCGAGGTCATCCAGGAGCGGCAGTACGTTCGCCAGCTCGAGCGGCGCCTGCATCCGACCGAGCTCGGCAAGACAGTTGATGCCGTTCTCCGCCAGAACTTCCCCGACATCGTCGACGTCGCCTTCACCGCGGACCTCGAGAAACGGCTCGATTCCGTGGAGGAGGGCACTCGCGCCTACGAGCCGACCGTCCGTGAGTGGTACGAGCCGTTCGCGGCAACCCTCGAACGCGCGGAGCGCTCGATGGAGCGCGTCCGCGTCCCGGCGCGCGAGACCGGTGAGGAGTGCCCCGAGTGCGAGATCGGGCGTCTGGTGGTGCGCGAAGGGAAGTTCGGCGAGTTCGTGGGGTGTTCCCGCTTCCCCGACTGCAAGTACATCAAGGACCGCAAGACCGCCGAGGCGCTCGCCACGGGGGAGATGTGCCCGCGCTGTGGGAAGCCGCTGGTGACCCGCCAGGGCAGGCGCGGACCGTTCGTCGGCTGCTCCGGATACCCGAGCTGCACCTACATCAAGGACGATCGAGCGCCGGCCGCAGCCGAGGGCGAGGGTGCGGAGCCCGAGGAGCTCGGGGTCTGCCCGCAATGCGGCAAACCGCTTCGTCGCCGCAGCGGCAGGCGTGGCACCTTCGTCGGCTGCACCGGTTACCCCGACTGCAAATACATCCAACCCGGCGCGCCCGGAACCCGGGCGGCGGGCCCGGCACCGGAGCCGACCGGCGAGGACTGTCCCGAGTGCGGCAAGGCGCTCGTAACCCGCAAGGGCAGGTACGGTCCGTTCGTGAGCTGCTCCGGGTATCCCGCCTGCAAGTACCGACCCCCGAAGGTCGCCGTCGGATGACCGGCGCGCACGCGACGACCGTCGTGGCCGTGCAGCGCCGGGGAAGGGTGGCGGTTGCAGGCGACGGCCAGGTGACCGTCGGCGACATCGTGATGAAGGCGCGCGCCTCGAAGGTGCGGCGGCTCTTCCACGGTCAGGTGGTCTGCGGTTTCGCAGGCGCGGTCGCCGACGCACTCACGTTGTTCGACAAGTTCGAGCAACACCTCGACAAGCACCAGGGCAATCTGGTGCGCGCCGCCATCGGGCTGAGCAAGGAATGGCGCACCGACAAGTACCTCCGCCGCCTCGAGGCGATGCTCATTGTTGCTGACGCCAACCGGATTCTCCTGCTCAGCGGCGACGGCGAGGTCATCGAACCCGACGACGGCGACGGTGTGGTCGCGATCGGTAGCGGCGGGCCCTACGCGCATGCGGCCGCAGCGGCACTGCTGGAGAGCACCGACCTCGATGCCGAGGACATTGCCCGCCGCGCGCTGCTCATCGCAGCACGGCTCTGCATCTACACCAACGACAACATCACCGTGGAAACCCTCGAGCTGGCCACGCCGGCGCCGGCCGCGCCCGTTCCCGCGTGACCAGCGCCGCGGCCGTCAATCCCGGCCCCGAGGAGCGCGACGGCAGCGCGCCCCACGATCTGATCGAAGCGGTCGCGGGGGAGACGCTCCGCCCCGCCGAGGTGGTGCGACGGCTCGACGAGTACATCATCGGTCAGCACGAAGCGAAGCGATCAGTCGCGATCGCGCTGCGCAACCGGGTGCGCCGGCGCATGTTGCCGGAGGACATGCGCAACGAGGTGCTGCCCAAGAACATCCTCATGATCGGCCCGACGGGCGTCGGCAAGACAGAGATCGCGAGGAGGGTGGCGCGATTGACGGAGTCGCCCTTCATCAAGGTCGAGGCGACCAAGTTCACCGAAGTCGGGTATGTCGGCCGTGACGTTGAGTCGATCCTTCGGGATCTGCTCGAGCAGACCATCACCGAGCTCCACGAGGACCGCATCGCCGAGGTCGAGGCGCGGGCGCGTGTCCTCGCCGACGCACGGCTCGTCGAGACCCTCCATGAGGCCGCCGAGCGCCAGCGCGCCGCATCTGCACGAACCAACGAGGGCGCGGCGCCGCCGAGCCCCGAACAGCTGGCGGCCGACGCCCGCCGCGCCCGCACCCGGCGCCGCCGGCTCGCACGCCGTCTCGCCGCGGGGACGCTGGAGGATGCGACCGTCGACATCGAGGTCGAGGAGCCCTTTCAGCCGGCGTTCGAAGGATTCACCGGCACCGGGCTCGAGGAGGTCGGCGTGTCCCTGTCGGACTTCTTCTCCCAGCTCGCCCCGCCGCGCAAGCGCAAGAAGCTGATGACCGTGGCCGAGGCTCGCGACGTGCTCGTGGATGAGGAGACCGACCGCCTCATCGACATGGACCGGGTCTACGACGACGCGATCCGCCTCGTCGAGGACTCCGGCGTTGTGTTCATCGATGAGGTCGACAAGATCTGCGGCCCCGCATCGGATCGCGGGCCTGACGTGAGCGGCGAAGGCGTGCAGCGCGACCTGTTGCCGATCCTCGAAGGCTCGACGGTGCACACCCGATACGGACCGGTGCGAACCGACCACGTCCTCTTCGTGGCGGCGGGCGCCTTCACGGCCGCCCGGCCGAGCGACCTCATCCCGGAGTTCCAGGGTCGGTTTCCGATCCGCGTCGAATTGAAGCCGCTCAGCGAGGATGATCTCGTCCGCATCCTCACCGAGCCCGGCAACGCGCTGACCAGGCAGTACGCGGCGCTGCTCGGCACCGAGCACGTGACCCTCGATTTCACCGAGGACGGGATTCGCGAGCTTGCGGCTCAGGCGTACCGCGTCAACGAGGAGGACGAGAATCTCGGTGCGCGCCGGCTGTTCACGATCATGGAAAAGGTGCTCGAGGACGTGTCCTTCGGCGCGGAGGAGCTTGCCGGGACGACGGTCGTCATCGACGCCGCCTACGTCGGTGAGCGGCTCGGCGACCTGGTGCTGAACCAGGACCTCCGCCGCTACGTCCTCTGAGCCGGCTCGCGCGGGTGTAGGGAGCGGGCCGGGCTGGTACACTCCGGTCATCTCACACGTCCGGTTTCACGCGGCCGGCGGGTGCCCGGTGCCCCCGGGTCGCCGCCGCGGTTCACCCCGGACGGAGGCACCACACCACCCCAACAGGAGCGACCGCCCATGCCGGCAGTAACACTGCGCCAACTGCTGGAAGCCGGAGTGCACTTCGGCCACCAGACCAGCCGGTGGAATCCCCGGATGCGCCCGTACATCTTCACGGCGCGCAACGGCATCCACATCATCGACCTCGAGCAGACCCAGAAGCAGCTCGACGTCGCCTGCGAGTACCTCAGGGATATCGTCGGGAGTGGCCAGAAGGTCCTCTTCGTCGGCACCAAGAAGCAGGCCCAGGACGTCATCGAGGAGGTCTGCCGGAACACCGGCCAGGCCTACGTCACCCACCGCTGGATGGGCGGCATGCTCACCAACTTCACGGTCATCCAGCGCCGCCTGCGCCGTCTCGCG
>CAVWMH010000014.1:0-34519 GCA_963756075.1 Candidatus Dormiibacterota bacterium
GCTCGAGGGATTGCCTCCGATGCTTCCTCCGACTCCGGCGCCGAAAGCAACGCCCGCGGCGTGACGACCGATCGCGACACTGCTGACCCCGCGGATCGCTTCCCTGCCGAGAGTCTCACTGGTCGGCGTTCGACGCCGACGGGATTCAGCGACTGCTGGCGGCGGAAGACCGGCACTTCTGGTTCCGGGCCCGGAACCAGACACTTGCCGCTCTGGCGTACGGGCCGATCCACAATCTTCCGGATGGCTTTCACATCCTCGAGGTTGGGTGTGGCAGCGGTAATGTCCTTCGCGTACTGAAACGCATCGCCGCAGGCCGTGGCGAGGTCGAGGGCCTCGAGCTGAGCGTCGAGGCGGCGTACGTGGCACGGGCCCGCACGGGGCTTCAGGTCACGAATGGATACCTCTCCGACTTGGACTCCAGTGCCAGGTACGACGTCATCGCCGCATTCGATGTTCTCGAACACATCGCCGACGAGGCGCAGGTCCTCAGGCAGATGCGGGAGCGGGTGCTCCCGGGGGGTCGCCTGATCGTCACAGTCCCGGCGCACCAAACTCTCTGGAGTCCGTTCGACGTTGCGTCGGGCCACCATCGGCGCTACTCGATGCAAACGCTCTCTCGAGCTCTGCGGGCGTCGGGCTATCAGGTCGAGTACATCACGTACTTCATGAGCCTGCTGTTCCCACCGATGTGGTTACGCCGGCGCCTTCTGAAGAGCGAGCACCGCGACATGGGCGCACTGCTCGACTCCGAGTTCCGGATCGTCCCGGGCATCAACAGTCTCGCGTATGCCCTGCTCCGCGGTGAGGCGCCCGTCGTGAGCCGGCGCTGGCGTCTTCCGTTCGGCACATCGCTTGCCGCCATCGCGCAACGACCTAGGTGAGCCGAGTCCTTCACAAGGAGTCGACGCCCGGAGGAGCTCAGCGCCCTCTCGGAAGTGAATCAGGGGAGTGTCGCGGCGCCCGCCGGGAATCGGTCCCGAAACTCGTCGGCGAGGCAGGAGAGCAGGTGCAGACCCTCGAACGTGCCGTCGCGAAGGATGTGGTCCCGCAGCAGGATGTCGCGTCGGAACCCGGCCGCCTCGTGCAACTTGATCACCGCGGCGTTGCTCTCCGGGACGTGCGCGATCACCTTGTGCATCCCCATGTGGTTGAAGCAGTAGTCGAGCACGAGCTTCTCGGCGGCGAGCGCGATCCCGCGGCCGCGATACTGCAGTTCCCCGATGAAGATCGGACCGAACTCGCATCGACGGTTGCGCCAGTCGATGTCCATGATCCCCACGGTGCCCACCGGGATCGCATTGTCAGCCGCTCGGACTGTCTTGTCGTAGGTGCTGCCCGAGTCGCGTCACCGCGTTGATCATCCAGAGCCGGCGCGTGCCCTTGGGTGCGAGGCTCGCGAGGAACGCCGACTGTGTGTCGTGCTCAGCGGCTCGTACTCGATGAAGCCTTGAAACACCTCGGGCATGTTGCGCCACCGAACGATGGCTGGAACATCCTCCGGCTCGATCGCGCTGAGGATCACCTGCTCGGTGCGCATCACCGTCGTCACCGCGTCACCGTGAATGCGCGAACCGAGCGGATCACAGCCTCAGTGTCCGCCGGCTCCATGTTCGTGTAGAACGGGAGACGGAGAAGCCGTGCGCTCACATCCTCGGTCACCGGGCAGTCCGAAACCGGCTGCAGGCGCCGGCCGAAGGGTGACAGATGGAGCGGCTGATAGTGAAACACCGCGAGGATGCCGTCGGCTCTCAGGTGCTTGATCAGCGCGTCGCGCGTCTCGGCATTCGGGAGCAGCATGTGGAAGAGATGGTATGGCGTCCGGCAGTGTTCCGGGACAAACGGCATCTGCACGTCGTTCGACGCCGCCCAGTCTGCGAGCTCGTCCGCGTACCGATGCCAGATGTCGCGCCGGCGCTCCCACACCCATTGGCGCTCTTCAAGCTGCGCAAGGAGGATGGCAGCCAGCAGGTCCGACGGCAGGAAGCTCGAGCCGACGTCCACCCACGTGTACTTGTCGACCAGACCACGGAAGAACTTGCGCCGATTTGTGCCCTTCTCGCGGATGATCTCGGCACGTTCGACGTACGACGGATCGTTGATCACGATCGCGCCGCCCTCGCCGGAGGAGAAGTTCTTCGTCTCGTGAAAGCTCTGCGCGGCCATCACGCCCATGGTGCCAAGCGACTGGTCGCGGTACTGTCCGAAGAGTCCGTGCGCGTTGTCCTCGACCACGGCGATGTTGTGCGCCGCTGCGATGTCAAGGATGGGGCGCATCTCGCAGCCGACCCCCGCGTAGTGGACTGGGACAATCGCGCGAGTTCGGTCGGTGATCAGTGCCTCGAGCCTCCCTTCATCGAGGTTGAGCGTATCGGGCCGGATGTCGATGAATACGGGCGTGGCCCCGCGGAGCACGAATGCGTTGACGGTCGACGAGAAGGTGAACGACGGAAGGATGACCTCGTCCCCCGGCGCGATCTCGAGCAGGAGCGCGATCAGCTCGAGGGCATGCGTGCACGATGTTGTGAGCAACACCGTCGAGCCACCGAGAAGCTCACTCAACAGCTCGTGACAGCGCCCGGTGAAGTCGCCGTCACCTGAGAGGTGTCCGCTGCGGAGTGCCTGCGCGGCGTATTCGTCGACGACTCTATGCGTCGGTCGATTGAAGGGAATCCGGAGCGGCGGATCGCTCACGGTTGTGTGTGTTCCGTTGCGGTCGTCTCGGCGACAACGTACGTCGGTCGCTCCAGGAGACGAAGGTGCATGCGCGCCACGTATTCACCCATGATGCCGAGGATCACGAGTTGCACGCCAGAGAAGATCGCGATGATCGAGGCCAGAAACGGGAAGCCCGGGACGGGGTCTCCTTCGACGAGGTTGCGGATCACGACGACAATGAAGATCACCACGCCGAAGATCGTGAAGAGAAAACCGATGAGGCTGGCGATGCGCAGAGGCCGCGTGGTGAATCCCGTCATCATGTTGAGCGCGTGGTGCACCAGCCGTCCGAACGTGTAGTTCGAGCGGCCGTCAGCACGCGGTTCATGTTTCACAGCCACAGCTGCGAAACGCGACGTTGCCCAGGTGAGGAGCACGTCGATCGAGATGTCGGGGCTCTGATAGCGCTCGAATGCGCGGCGCAGATCTGTGCGGAAGGCCCGGAACGCGCTGACGCTGCTGCGGCGGTCGCGCCCATTGCCTCCTCGAGCGCGAACTTCGTGACTCGCGACGCCGTCGATCGCCAGATGCCGTGCTGCTCTGACGAGGGTGTCCCGTAGACGACATCGACGTCATCGGTGAGTTGCTCGATCAGTTGGGCGATCTCCTCTGGTGGGTTCTGGAGATCATCGTCGAGGGTCACGATGCGGTCGTAGCGGGCTTCGCGGATGCCAACCAGGAGCGCATTGTGTTGGCCGAAGTTGCGCATCAGCCGAAAGCCGCGGATTCGTCCGTCGGCCTGGGCAGCACCGGCAACCACGTCCCAACTTTGGTCCGGGCTGCCGTCGACGACCAGGATGATCTCGTGAGCAGCGCCCAGAAGCTCCAGCGCCGCCGTCAGGCGCGGAATCAGCTTGGGCAGCGTTGCCTCAGACCGATAGACCGGAACGACTGCCGAAATGCCTGGCGGAAGGCAGCTGGAACGAGCCACGAGCCGCAAAGTAGCGCCTGCGCCTGCATCTGGATGGTCACGCGACGGCGTCGAGGCAATCAGGTCACTCCGCTGCGACGATCGCGGCGCCGCGTTCGCCGCGCTTCGACGGCCTGACAGGTGGTGTGGCCAGGCTATTTGATGACGGTGAACCCGGCCGCCTTGGTGCCGCCCCAGGGAGCCGAGGCGATGAGTCGAAGGTTGGGAAGGCTGGCGATGCAGTTGACGTTCCAGGCGTACAGGGGCGCGGCGATGCGCAATGAGCCGACGAAGACGGCGTCCGCCTGCGCTGCCGCGGCCTCGGCGCCGGCGGGGTCGGTGCACGCATTCTCAAGAGCAGTCTCAAGCGGAACGTCCAGCTCTCCGAACGAGTAGCCGTTGGGAACGAGGGGGTTGAGGTCGGTGAGCCCTGCCATCCACATGCCGGCGTCGTCGCCCCCATTGGTCAGCACGAGGCTGCCTTTGGGGAGTGTTCTCGACATCGACAACAGGACGCTCAAATCCGCAGGGGTCACGAGCGAACGCGTCGCGATCTCATACCTGTAGGTGCCGAGTTCGGTTGCCGCACCCACCACGACGGCAACTAGGGCCAGCACCCCCAGCGCCGCGCCTGCGCCATCGAGCTTCTGCGCCACGGACCCGATCCTGTCGCGAATCACATCTGGAATGGTCAGCCGGCGGATCGCAGCGATCCAGGCGATGAACATCACAACTGCTACCACGGCGAGGACCCGAAACCACTGGCGAAAGACGGCCATCTGATTGAACAGTCCGAGCGGATACAGGACGACGGAGTTCGGCTCCCAGAAGTTCAACCAGGCATCTTCGAGCGGACGGCGTGCGAGGAAGGCAATCGCTACGGCTACCACAATGCCGGCGGACACGCCCACCCACAGCCGCCGCGTCCGCGACAACGATCGCATCAGATCGCCAATCGCAAACAGACCAAACGCCAGCACCAGGGGAATCAGGAAGTACTGAATGCCGAGGACCCGGTCGGTGTCACCCCAGGGATAGATGGCATTCCAGATGCGATGGAGGTAATGGAGGTACAGGTCGTCCGCCATGATGAGAAAGAGCAGAACCTGTGCGACCAGCACCCACAGCATCCTGCGCCGGATGAGCATCGCGATCGCTCCCACCCAGTAGAGAGCCAGAGCCGCGGGCCCGAGCAGATCGGTCTGCGCGATCAGCGCAAGGATGTGGTGCGGTTTCAGCGCCATATGCGCGGTCGCCAGGACGAACTGTGGCGGCTGGGTTCGAGTGAGCGGCGGGACGTGGGGGATACGCGTGACCACGGTCACGATCGCGGCGCCGACGAGTGCAGCGCCGAGCGCGATCCCCAGCCGGATAACACAGTTTCGCGGCGACGCTCGCGCGGCTTTCACGACGGCCGCCGCCAGCAACCCGCATGCGACCACGAGTGCGGTGATCGCCTCCAGTCCGTGGATCACCCAGATCGAAGCCGTGATCGCGCCGAGAAGCACCGCGTTGTCCCTCGTACCTCGTCCGCGAATCACACGCAGTGCGGCGACGATGAGAGGAACGATAAGTGTCTGGTCGACGATCTCAGGAAAACGCCCGATGATCGCCTGACCTCCTGGGAAGATGAGCCCGATTGCGAAGAAGGGCACGACCGCTGCGAGCGCAATCGACCCGGTGGCTTCGAGGGTCAACAAGGTGAGCGCGAGCGGGAGCACCACGAGGGTCGCTGTGATGATCGGTGCCATCGCACTAGCGGGGTACGGCGCTCCGAGCCACGACACCACGGCGGCCGTCGCCTCGAAACCAGGTCGCGCTCGAATGAAGTCAGATCCCTGGAGCGGGATCGGAAACAGCGGCAGCACGTCGTGCGTCCGCACGATCGCGTTGACGACCCCTGCGTGAGCGGGCGAATCCCAGTCCGGTGGCAGCACCTGTTCGTGCAACGCCCACGCAAACACGGCGGCGCTGGTCAAGCCGACGATCAACGCTGGGATCGGCAGCCACCATGGCTGTTCCGTAACGGGTGCGACCTCGGTACGCCGCCACCGAAAGACCGCAGCGATGCCGAGCACCACCAGCCCCGGAAACACGGTGACCGCTTCGAACGGGATATGAACATCGTGCAGCACTAGTCCATAGATGCCGATGAACCCCGCGGACAGTCCGGGTGCCAACGCGAGCCGCTGCCATGCACGCCAGGTCGGAGCAAGCAGCGTGGCAAGCGCGAAGCCGGGGAGGAAGGCGACCGCCATCACCCCTGGAAGGGTTTGCGCGAAGTCCTGGAACGGCACGCCGGATCGAGCTCAGCGACCTTTGAGCGTGGCTACCGCAAAGACCGTGCGCGCCATGATGAGCAAGTCGAGAGCGATCGACTGTCGCTTGATGTAGTAGAGGTCGTACGAGAGCTTGATGGTTGATCCACCGACATCGCCGGCGTACCCGTAGTTCACCTGAGCCCAACCGGTGAGGCCAGGTCGCACCGAGAGCCTTGTGTTGTAGTACGGGATACTCTCGCGGAGTGTTTCGACGTATTGCGGCTGCTCGGGCCGCGGCCCGACGACGCTCATTTCGCCTCGCAGGATGTTCCACGCCTGCGGCAGCTCATCGAGGTGCAGGCGTCGGAGCACCGCACCGACTCTCGTGATGCGCGCATCGTCCTCTGCTGTCCAGTGCAATTCCTCGCGACCGTGACCGCGCATCGTGCGGAGTTTCACGATCTCGAAGTGCTTGCCGAAGTGGCCGACGCGAATCTGACGGTGAAAGATGGGTCCGCGATCGTCGATCTTCATCGCCACCCAGATGAAGGGAAGCAGGATCCCCAGGAGCACCAGGCCGATGAGGCCGGCGACGATGTCGGCTACTCGTTTGAAGAGCGCGTACAGGCGCGAGGTCTCGCCGCGCTGTTGCAGGGAGAGCAACCACGTTTGACGGAGTTGCTCGACAAGCAACCGACCGGTCAACTCTTCGTAGACATCGGCGAACGAACGCACCACCAGCCCACGGTCATAGCACTCGACCAACCCCTGGAACAGGTCGGTGGGGAGATCCTCCTCGGCGCCGAGCACGATCTGATCGGCATCGCGAATCGCCGCGGTGTTGGCGAGACGGGCTGCTGCGTCGGGGTCCGCCGGGTGAATCGTCCCGACCACCCGGTAAAGCCCGGCCATCTGGACGTCGACCTCGGACGACACGCGATCGATGATGTCGGCGTCGGCCACCAGCAGAATCCGCCCGGCAAAGATTGCCCGCGCAAATACGCGGCGATAGAACAGCCGCCAGCAGAGTACGGTGATGGCGGCGACCGGAACCCAGATGAGGATCGTCGGCCTCGTGACGCCGTAGGGCACTGCGAAGAACACGACAAGCAGAGCGATCGTCTCAAGCGTCACGGTAATCGCGACGACCCGGAAGATACCGCGGACACTCACAGCCTCGTGGAGGTCGTACGCGTCGACCATGAGTGCCGCGGCAAGCCACAGGCCGGTCGCGATCGCCACCCCGGCCCACGGGATGGTCAGCCCGGCGTGCTGGATTGGCCCGGAGCGGAGATTGAACGCGATAATCAGCGAGGCCGCCACAAGCACAGAGTCGCCTGCAGCGAGGAGCAATTTCCGTTCAGAAGCGAGGATTCCCCGCCGGCCGGCCGCAACTGTGGCGCCCGGAACGTCCTGGGCGATCATCAAAACAAGCCTAACGGTTTACCGTGCGCTGAGATCATGTCCCTCGATGAGTGACACACCAATCGCCGATCTCCCCTTTGTCAGCGTGGTCATTCCCGTGTTCGACGAAGCGCGCCACATCGAGGCGTGCCTCGAGTCGGTCCTGCAACAGGACTATCCGGCCGAACGATACGAGGTCATCGTCGCCGACGGCTGCTCGACCGACGGTACGCGGGCGATCGTCGAGGCGATTACCCGGCGCAACGCCAACGTGCGCCTCATCGACAATCCAGGGCGGCTCCAGGCGGCGGGGCTCAACCTCGGCATCCTGGCCAGCCGGGGCTCGATCATCGCCAGGCAGGATGGACATGCCGAATGGGGCACGAACCATCTGCGCCGCTCAGTGGAACTCCTGCGGTCGAGCGGCGCCGACAACGTCGGCGGGCTCCAGGACGCGACCGGCGACGGGGTCTCGGGTCGCGCGATCGCCCGGGCGATGGGCTCGCCGTTCGGGGTGGGCGGCGCGGGCTTTCGTTACTCCGACCGTGGGCAGGAGATGCCCACCGTCTTTCTCGGCACGTTTCAGCGAAGCGCGTTCGAGCGAGTTGGACTGTTCGACGAGGCCTACCCGCCTCACGAGGACTACGAGCTCAATCACCGGATCCGATCCAGCGGCGGCCGGATCCTCTACGCGCCGGACATTCGCACGCGTTACCACGTCCGCGACGGGCTGATGCCGCTGTTCCGCCAGTATTTCCGCTACGGCCGAGGCAAGGTCCGGGTCGCTCGGGCCAGCCCCGGGGTGATCCGCGCACACCACCTCGCCGCTCCAGCGCTCGTCGCGGCCATCCCGGCCATGATCGCTCTCGCTCCCACCCGGCGCGGACGGCGCCTGAGCCTCACCGGGTTCGCCGTATATGCCACCGCCTGCATTGTCGCCGGGCAGCTGGCGGGGCGCACTGACCCGATGGCGGTCCGCGTGCGGATCCCCGCGACGTTCGCGGTGATGCACGTAGCCTGGGGGCTGGGCTTCTGGTCGGGGATATTCGAGGCTGCCAGAGGCGTTCCCACGGGTGGTGGTTCGCCTCCGAGGATCCCTGCCGGATCGCCGCCTGCGCAGCGACCGCGTCCCTGAGCCGTATTGTTCGCCCTGTGGCACGAAGGATTTCAAACGCGGTGACCGATCGACCGAATCCGCTCTGCATGGTGGGTGCGGGCTACGTGGGCCTGGTCACCGCAGCCTGCCTCGCCGACGCGGGTGTGGATGTCCGTCTGCTCGACATCAATGCCTCCCGGCTCGCGATGCTGCGACGCGGCGAGGCGCCGATCCACGAGCCCTTGCTCGACGAGCTCCTCGCCAAGGTCATCGGCAACGGGCAGCTTGAGCTCCACGAGGATGCCGCGACCGCGATGGACGGAGCCCAGATCATCATGCTCGCTGTGGGTACGCCGCCCCTCAGCGACGGCAGAGCGGATCTCACCCAGGTGCGCTCCGCCTTGAGCGAGGCGGTCCAGCACGCCGGTCCCGAAACCGTGATCGTGATTAAGAGCACGGTCCCGCCGGGAACCACGGCCTCGCTGCAGTCCTTGTGCCGGCGCAACGGGCGCACGGTGCCCATTGCGGTCTGTCCGGAGTTCCTGGCCGAGGGCAGTGCCGTGCGGGACTTCCGGCAACCGCCCCAGGTGGTCATCGGTGGCGAGGATCACGATGCGTGCGAGCGAGTGGCTCGACTGTTCGGCCATCTCGACGCCCCGATCCGCATCACCGACCCGACCAGCGCCGAGCTGATCAAGTACGGGGTGAATGCCTTTCTGGCTTTGAAGATCTCGTTCATCAACGAGATGGCCCAGCTCTGCGAGTTCACTGGCGCTGATGTCAGCTCGGTGGCGGACGGCATCGGCACCGACGAGCGCATCGGCCGTGCCTTCCTCGGTGCGGGTCTCGGATTCGGTGGCTCGTGCTTCCCCAAAGACGTGCGAGCGCTGGACCAGGCGGCGAGCTATCACGGGCAGAACTTCCAGCTCCTCCGCGCGGCGGTCGAGGTAAATCAGCAGGCTCGCAGCCGCTTCGTCGCCAAGATCCAGCGCGCGCTCAACGGCAAGCTCGCCAAACGACGCATCGCCGTGCTGGGTCTCTCGTTCAAACCCGGGACCGACGATGTCCGTCAGGCCGCTTCGATCGATGTCATCCGCCACCTCGAGGACCTCGGCGCTTTTGTGGTGGCTACCGACCCGGTCGCGATGGAGAACGCTCGCCCCCTGCTTCCCCGGACGGAGCTCGTGGACGATCCGTTTGTGTGCATCACCGGGGCGGACGCGGTGGTGGTGGTCACGGAGTGGCCGGAGTACGTCGGTCTCGACTGGGCTCGGGCGGCCATGCTGGTGCGCAGGCATCTGGTGGTCGACGGACGTAACTGCCTTCCTGTGGATAAACTCGTCGACCTCGGGTTCACGTACATCGGCGTGGGCAGACCGATTCGCAAACCGAGGCCGGCCAAAGGGGCAAAGTCGGGCGCCAGGCCACCAGCGGAGCTTGTCGCGGTGCCATGACCTGGGCCCCTTCGCGCGTCGTCGTCACAGGCGGCGCGGGATTCCTCGGGTCACACTTAGCCGACCGGCTGATCGCCGACGGAGCAGAGGTGATCTGCGTCGACAATCTGATCACCGGGAGCACGCGCAACGTCAGCCACCTCGAAGGCAATCCGCGCTTCACGCTGTGCACCGATGACGTCTCCGGCGCGTGGAGCGTCAACGGCCCTGTCGACGCGATCCTGCACTTCGCATCGCTCGCGTCGCCGGTCGATTACTTGCGATATCCGCTCGAGACCCTGGAAGTCGGCACTCTCGGCACCATGAACGCCCTTCGCCTTGCCGAAGAGAAGGGAGCCAGATTCCTGCTCGCCTCGACTAGTGAGGTGTACGGTGATCCGACCGTCCACCCGCAGCCAGAGACCTATTGGGGCAACGTCAACCCGATCGGTCCACGCAGCGTCTATGACGAGTCGAAACGGGCCTCCGAGGCGTTTACGATGGCGTTCAAGAACGCGCGCGGTGTGGACGTGCGCATCGCGCGCATCTTCAACACCTTCGGACCACGCATGCGTGAGCACGATGGCCGCGCCGTCCCGCAATACATCACTCAAGCGCTCGCCGGCGACCCCATCACCGTGTACGGGGACGGGTCACAAACCCGCAGCCTCTGTTATGTCGATGACCTCATCGATGGGATGGTTCGACTGCTGCACTCCGAGTACAGCCTGCCGGTCAACCTCGGCAACCCGCACGAGATCACGATGATGGGACTGGCCGAACTGGTCCGCGACCTTTGCCGAAGCTCCTCGCGCATCGAGCTCCGTGCCCTTCCAGTTGACGATCCAAAGCGCCGGTGCCCAGACGTGTCGGTGGCGCAACGCGAGCTGCAGTGGATGGCGGTGGTTCCTCTGAGTGACGCCCTGCAACGCACCATCGATTGGTGGCCGCGCCGTTCTTAGCGCACTCGACGAAGCCAGCCCTTAGGGCTATGACCAACCAGATAGCGTTTCGACCGCTCCCCGTCGACGACAAAGCGGGTGTCTTTGCTCAGGAAACTCTCGATCGCACGCAGCGGGCCGGGCCGGGACTGTCGAAATAACCAGAGTTGATCGATGCAACCATCCTGGACGTGCATGTAGTCTCCCACCTTCACGAAGTCGGCGTAGAGTTGCATCTCGCGCTCAACGTGTGCTCGTGAGTGGTCGCTGTCCAGAATGACCAGCACGTGATTGGGTTTCGCCGCCTCAATGCGTTCGCGTACGCGCTGCACAACAGACGGATCGGTGGAGCTTCCAACCAGGAACTCCACGCGGGGATGCTCGATGGTGCTCAGCTTCTCGACATCGATCGTGAGGACCTTTCCTCGCCCCAGTAGATCGAAGATCGAGGCCATGTAGTACGCAGACCCGCCGCGGTTCGTCCCGCATTCCACGATGAAGTCGACGTCGCCATCGACGATCGACTCCTGGAGCAACCAGGCGTCGGTGACGTTCTGCCAGATCGGCTTCCCCAGCCACGTGACTCGCTCAAAGTTGCCACTGCGCTTGATCAGTACGGTGAGCGCCATCTGCCTGATCGCACCATCCTCAAGCCACGGTCGAAGCCGCTTGCCGACGGATGACTGCGCGAGGCGCGTAAGTACAGACACCGGATGAGGATAGCCGAAGGCGGCACGAACCCGAGGGGCTGCCACAACCGCTGGTTGATGGCGCGTTACTGACCTGCGGTCGCTGCATCTATAACAGGCTTGCGCGCGACGGTAACTGTGTCGAATGCAATCGTCAGCGGGTATCCGGTAATCGCCTTGACGCGGTTGAGTACTCTGCCTCGAGGGCCCCGTCCCGCGTCGTATGACTTCCCCGGATACCATGCACGCGGTCGTGGCTCCAGGCACTCGAACAGCGACAGCTCAACGGTGAGCCCTGCATCCTCACAGAGCGAGCGCATGCCCTCCGGGTAGATGCGCCAGCAGTCGATCGGCGCCTCGTGGTACGGCCAGCTTACCGGGTTCACGGTCAACACCACGCCGCCGGGCTTGCAGACCCGCGCAAGCTCGGGGATCCAGAGCCACGGCTTGCGGACGTGCTCGATCACCTGGCCGGAGACGACGATGTCGAATGTTCCGTCGGGTGCCTCGATCTTGTAGTCGGTCGTCATCCGGTACGTCAATTCACTGCCGCGGCCGGTACCCCACAGGAGCCCACCATGGTCGTCCACCTGTGACGCCAGGTCCGCGGTGGACCATGTGACATCCGCGGTGACCTCTCGACGGTACGAGGACGGATTCCCATCCGGGCCGAGCTCCAGTACCTGCGCGCCATCGGTGAAGAAGCGAAGGAGGTGCTTGCGAAAGACCAGGATGCTGTTCTTATGCATGTAACGAATCAGCGTGGAAGCGTAGACGGCCTACCGTGGGAGGACAAGCCAACGTGCGCTGTCACGCGGTTCTCGGTGATCGGCGGGGCTTGGGCGCGTGCCTCGAAATCAGTGTCGCGTACGTCTGCCAATACTCCTCGACGACGCGCTGCGCGGCGAAGTGGGTCTCGTATCTGTGCCGCCCTGCCGTGCCCATCTGCTCAACCTGTCCGGGCGTGCCGAGGACGCCGGCGACGGCAGCGGCGAGCGCGGTCGGATCACCGGGGGCGACAAGGCTTCCGGTGACACCGTCGACGACCTGATCGGGGATCCCCGCGACGCGACTTGCGACGACGGGACGTGCGGCCGCCATAGCCTCGAGGATGACGATTGGAAAGTCCTCGTGACCGACGGATGGAAGGACCACGACGTTCGCCACGGCATATAACGACCACGGGTCGGAATGCTCGCCCAGGAAACGTACCCGGTCGGATAGCCGTAAAGTCGCCGCCAGATGTTCGAGCGCCGCGCGTTCCGGACCGTCGCCCGCGAGCACTAGCACGACGTCATCGAACTGAGGCGGCAGCTGCGCGAGCGCCTGCAGAACGTAACGATGGCCCTTGCGCGCTTCGAGGCGTGCAACAACGAGCGCTATGCGAGCCTCGGAGCCGACCCCCAATGACACTCTCGTGTCCTCCTCGGACGCTCGAGGATGTCGACTCACCACAGCATTCGGAATCACCCGCCGGCGGCCTGGATTGACGCGAAGTACGTTCTGCAACCTTGTTCCGGCCTCGGCCGAGCCGGTGACAAACATGCTGACCGATCGGACCACCAGGCGGTCGAAGGGAAAGTCAACCACTCTTCCGGGCGTCCGGTACGGGTACGCAAGATTGTTGACGACATAGAGCACGGGAATCCCCGCGAGATGAGCCGCAATCGCGGTCGCATTACATGAGATCGCACCCGGGAATCCGCCATTATTGATGTGCACAAGATCAGGGTCGCTGCGGCGCAACTCGGTATACATGCGTCCGACGTCCCAGATGAGACAGGCTTGTCTGACCGGAAGCAGCGATATGCCGCCGCGAATCAGGCGCGATGTCCGACGAGAGCGGCCGCGGGAGAGCGCGACCTTCAGGTTGGCAGGGTCCGGCAGCCGCAGCCGCGTGCTCTGCACTCGTGGGTCCAACTTGGCCCGCAGGCTTTGCTCGTATTCTGGCCACGCGCGGTACGTGAACACGGCTTGCACCGAAGGCTGGTCGAACGCCGCGGCCAGGAGAACGAGGAGAGTCGAACTCGCTACCGCTGAACCAGTAGTTGTCCGTGTGATAGTGAATGCGCACGTCGCGTCCATTACATCACGGTGAATGCTTCTGGTGAGACCGTTTCCCTTTCGGTCCGGGCGGGCGATGGGGTCCGACTGCGCCTCGTGCTTTTCGGGGTAGGATGCGACTCAATGGCCGGTCACGCCATCTTCGTTCATGACGCTGGCGATTTCCCGCTCACTGATCCGGGGACTCTGGTCGCACTTACCGCGACAGCCATCGAGGCCTGCCGGCGAGGTGAACTTTCGGCGAAGGTGCTCGACGACCTCACGCCTCGCCCCGAAATCTGCCGGCGTCCCGATCCCTACCAGAGATGGCAGATGGACTGGCTCAACCGTCTTGACACTGCTTGTCAGCTCAATGGCGTCGCTCGGCTGTGCGCGCAGCTGATCGTGCCGGCGGTCGAACTCAGTTGTCGTAACCGCGCGGATGCTTGCCGGCGCCATCGACCGGCTCGCGCCCGTGTCGATCACCTATGTCGGCAAGACCGGTCCTGTGGAGTCCACCGGATATCACAACGCGCACCTGCAGTTCCAGCCGGGTCTCGGCGACGTACCGCTGGCCGGCCGACTCCTTGAGTTGATCGCCGCGTCACGATCGCTTCCATACTCCGCTCGCTCAGTCGACGGCCAGGCCGCGCTGGGCGGGCAGGCCCAGCCGCTGATGGCTCGGGCGCGGCGCGAACTCTCGCGCTCGCTGGGACCATATCGTCGGGCGTACTTGGGCCATCTGCCAACCCGCGCTCAACGATCGACGACACTGATGCTGTGGTACGCGGGATATGGCGCAGACCAATTCGCCGCCGACGAGCGGGCTGCGGGACGCGACACCGTCTTCATCACGCGCGGCAACAAGTCTTTTCGCATAGTCGATCCCAGAGTCCCTCCGCGTCACAGTCCCGGCCGGCGCATCGATCTGACGGTGCGTCCGGTCAGCGGGCTTGCTCCAGCACTGACGGCGCTGCTTGACGAAGTCGACGACTGGGCAGGCGTTCCCGGTGCCGCCAGGATCCTCGAGAGCCGGTTGGCGGTGTATCTCCATGGGATCTGCGTAAGTGTTGGTGTCGCCGCGCGTCGGGCACTGCGTGAGTTCTCGCGTTTCGGCGTCGAGCGGGTTGCCGCAGCAAATCCGACTTCACTGCCAGAGTTTGCGTGCCTCATCGCCGCGCGAGCCGCACATGTTCCGCGGGTCCTCGTGCAACACGGAGATCACCTATTGCCGTACGGGTCTTGGTTGGTCACGGAAACTGCGAACTTCGACGAGCTGGCAGCGAGCGATCCGACGATGGGGGAGGAGCTCACCGCCGCCGCGGCCCGGCTGGGTGTCGATGCACCTCGAGTCACGTATTACGCTCCTCGAATCACAGCGCTTCGGGAGAGCGCCCGGTCGCACGGCGGGGTGCTCGGTGCCGGTACGATCTGCTACGTACCGGCATATCTCTTCGGTGAGCTCAGGCACGTCGGTGGATACAACTTTGACGACGCGTGGGCTCACCGGTGGCACTTGCGCATTCTTGATCTGATGACCAGCAGGCCAGATCTTCGCTTCATCTGGAAGGGACTCCCGTCCACCGATCAGGCAGTCGACCCAATTCCTGCGATCATCGCAGAGCGCGAGATTCGCAATGTCGCATACGAAGCGCGGCCATTCACCAGGATGGTCAGCGAGGTCAATCGGGTCTTCACCGACTTCCCGAGCACCGCAGTTTACGAGAGCGTCCATCTCGGTAAACCCATCCTGGCATTGACGTTCCCTCGCTTCTTCGCGGTGCGGCCGCTGGCCGCCGCCCAGTTTGCGCAGGTGCTGCGGGCGTGTGACACCGAGGAGGAGGCCCTCGAGCTGATCAGGGGGTTTCTTGATGCGGATCCGAACCTTTGGGTGCTCCCCGAGCAGAACCTGGCTCTTGTTTGATCACGCGAAGCATGAATGTCAATTCGTCGAGCGGGAAGATCGGCGAGAGGTGCTGCTCATAGCGTTCCGGCCAGCGATTCGCGGCTCGAGCCAGGAGGCCGCGCACACCCGTGGACGGGAACCGCTCGTTGAAGATCACACGCTCAACCGAGAAGCGCGCGGTGGAATAACGATATTGGCTGAAGAACACATGCGCTGGATCGAAGTATCCAAGCGAATCCACCGCGAACGCGTGGCGGTGAGTCGGATCGACAGCGGCCCAGCGAGAGCGGAAATATGGCACGTCGATCCGCACAAGGCCGCCAGGCTTGCCGATCCGGTGAACCTCCTCCAAGGCGGCGACAACGTTGGCGAGATGCTCGAGCACGTTGTCGAGGTAGATCTCATCGGCGGTCGATGATTCGAACGGATAGGGGAGAACATCAAGGTCGTGAATCACGTCGGCGCCGGACGCGGGGTTGATGTCTACGCCTATGGAACCGGGACGCTTCTTCGAGCCACAGCCGAGATCGAGGATCATTCGATACAACCGGCCGGCACGGGCGACTTGACATCATGACCGCTGATGAGGACTCCAGAGTGACCGGCGCTAACCGCCGCGCCGACGGCTCTGCGAGGATCCGGATCGGCTTCTACAGCCATGCATCGCGCATCGGCGGAGCCGAGACGTACGTTCGAGACGTCGTGCGGTGGCTCGACCCGGGGACCTTCGAGGTCCACGTTTTCGTTCCCCCCTGGCGGGAGTTCATCGATTTCCTGGGCATTCGGGAGCGGCGGGATCTGCAATTGCACGTTGTGAGGATAGTCGAGCCCGCAACCGCGTTTCCGGCTGAGAGATCCAGCGAACTCTCCGACCGTTCGCCGCCGAGCTTCGGCACGGAGTCGAACTCCTTCGCGGATCCGCAGCCTCGCGCTTGCGTTGCGCCTCCCTCCTTCGGGGCTGCGACTTGGGCACGATGCGCTGCGGTATGCGAGCCTCCCGCTGAACCGTCCCCGGCTTGAAGCGGCATTCAAACCGTATGACCTCGACATCCTCCACGCGATCAACGGGGGCTATCCGGGAGCCACAAGCGCGCTGGCCGCGGTCCTCGCAGGGCGGAGGTCGGCCAGACACTCGGTTATGACTGTCTGCAGCACCGCGATGCCGCGGACCATCCTGAAGCCGGTGGAACGTCGGGTTGATCGCCGGCTGGCCAGCTGCCTCGACGCCGTCGTCGTGCCCGCCGAGCGCCCCGCCGCGGCCATGGTGGCTCGCGACTTTCCGCGTGAGACCATGGAGATCATCCCGTGGGGAGCGCGGTCGATCACGTATGCCGTCGATCCCGGCGCGCGCGTGCGCCTCGGCCTTCCCGCCAAAGATCCCGTCATCGTGTGCCTTGCGAACTTCACTTCCACAAAAGGGCAGGCCGTCATCGTTGATGCGATGCCTGTGCTCGCCGAACGGTTCCCGGGAATACGGGCGGTCCTCGCAGGAGACGGGCCGGAGCTGCCTGCGCTGCGCGAGCGCGCGGTCGCGAGCCGGGTCGCCGAAAGCGTGATCTTCCCCGGATCCTTCAAGGAGCCCTGGGACCTGCTCCGGGCGGCCGATGTCTTCGTCCTGGCCTCAGAGATCGAGGGCCTTCCGCTCGTGGTGCTCGAGGCCATGAGCCAGGGTGTGCCGGTCGTGGCGACAGACGTCGGCGGCATGCCTGAGGCGGTCATCGATGACGTGACCGGATTCCTCGTGCCACCCCGGGACCCAGCGGTCCTGACCACCGCGATCACACGGATCCTGAGCGATCCCGCCCTGGCGAGTCGAATGCGGCAGGCTGCACTGGCACGCTTCGAACAGCGATTCACCATGGAGCGGATGCTTGAATCGCACCGAGATCTGTATGCCAGGCTGGCACACAGTGGCGACTCGCCAGCTCTGCGGCAGCGTTGATCCGGTTAGACGCTCGTGCCCGGCTTCCGCGCAAACGCGAACAGCGAGATGCCGAAGGGGAGATCGATCATGCGGAGCGGCATCCGCTCCGCAGCGAACATGGTGGCAAGGGCATTGTTCACGAGGCCGGGAGGCGTCATGGAGAAGTCTGATTTCATTGGACCGTCGGCGTGACCTGATGTTTCAGGATGAACCCGGCCGCGGAACAGCCGGATTGCGGCGGCAGGGAGAAAGAGCAGCGTATTGAAGGCGGTCAACCGCTGGATGCGTAACCCGGCGCCCTCGATCCGTTCGCGGAGAAGTTGCCGATTATAGCGGCGGTAGTGGCCACTGACCTCATCCTGGCGGCCCCACATCCACTGATACGCGGGGACGGCGATAGCGACTCCGCCGCCCGGCCGGACGACACGAACAAACTCGCGCAATGCCAGTCGATCATCGTTGATATGTTCGATCACGTCGAATGCAGTCACGAGGTCAAAGCTCCGATCCTCGAACGGTATCGCCTCGGCTCGTCCGTACCGGAACGCCAGACCTCCGCGTCTTTGCACCGCCGCCTCGCAACGCGGATCAACATCGCAGACGGTGACGCTACCGAATTCCAGCAGCGAGCTCGCGATCATTCCTCCTCCCGAGCCGACGTCGAGGATCCTGACGGGCGGTCGGAGATACTGGCGCAGCAGGGTGGGTAGGATGACGTTGCGTCCGCGGAACCACCAATGCAAGTCCTCGACCTCGACGTACTCGTCATAGAACTCAGTTCGCATGATTCGCCTCCGCCGGGCGTTCAGCCGAGGTGCGCAGGTCGTGACCCTGGATGTCGACGGCATGAGCCGGAATCGGATCGTGGTCGTGAGGGCAGACAGGCTCTCGATCGTGCGTCTTCGATGGCAGCCGCACATACAGCCGAGCCCACATCCTCCCGACGGTTCGCAGGGTCCGTGGTATATCGCCGGGTCTCACCGTGCTCTGTCCGGCCATACGGGGGTAGTGTCGAACCCCCTTTTCCACGATTCTGAAATTCCACTTGCGCGCTTTGGCCACCAACTCTGTGTCGATGAAGAAATCGGTGGTCTCGAGATCGATGCGCTCGAGCACCTCGCGCCGCATGAGTTTGAACGAGCAATCGACATCCCGGACCCTGACGCGGAAGAGGACGCCCACCATGCGGTTGTACATCCAGGAGAGAATGCAGCGAAGGACCGCGTCATAACGATAGACGCGGAACCCCAGCGCAACGTCGGCAGTGTTCATGAGTGGAAGGAAGTAACGAAGCTCTCGGACATCAAACTGAAGATCGGCATCCGTGTAGAAGATGAGATCCCCGCGGGCTGCTCGGAACCCTGCGCGAAGGGCGGCGCCGTAGCCGCGGTTCTCCGGAAACGACACCAGCCGAACCCGCGTATCCGCCGCGCTGATTGAGGTGACGCAAGCCGCCGTCCCGTCCGCACTGCCGTCGTCGACAACGATGATCTCGTAGGGCTGCTGCAAGTCGTCTGCAGCGGCCTGTGCGGCTTCGATGGCCGCGCGAATATTGGCTTCCTCGTTGTA
The DNA here is from genome assembly GCA_963756075.1 of Candidatus Dormiibacterota bacterium. GTDB lineage: Bacteria > Chloroflexota > Dormibacteria > Aeolococcales > Aeolococcaceae > Palsa-851. Next base: position 18,895 of record CAVWMH010000014.1, read on the forward strand.
CGCCGGCAGAACGATCGACAGCGAGGCGATCGGAACCGACGTGGAGCTCACCGGGGTCCTCCTGTGAAGTGGATGCCAGTGATCATGTTCCGTTCCCCTCACCCAAACCACGTGGTCCCCGAACCAGGTCGCTGAGGGGCGTGCACCCCGGCATCCCTATACGCGGGTCGCAGCTTGGTCACGACAGAGTATAGCGACAACCCTCAGGTTACCGCCAGGATCGTTGCGTCCGGATCGCTGAACACGATTCTGCCCAATTGCAACAACGCAGGGTCAGCGTTGTGGTGGACGCGATCAATGAGCAGAAAGCGGACAAGATACTGCGTCGTTAAGATACGCAATGCTGCTATATCCGCGTGGTCAAAGACCTCGTCGTTCAACATCACGCGGCGCAGGAACGCCTCGAAACCCGGCGTCAGGGGCGGGTTGTCGAGCCCGTAGTCGTCCGGCGTGTACGGTTCCACGAACACTTGGCGCTCCGAGAAGGCCGAATAGTAGTAATACCGTCCATCGGTCTCCGTCGGGTCGATCCAATGGTTGCTCACCGCGAAGATCGCGTTCATCGGTGTGTTGTACCGCAACCAATTGAGGGCAAGGACGAGCCCTGGCGTAAGGCCGCGCACTGTTTGCGGATCGGGTTGGGTCACGGTGATCGATTTACCTGTCAGGACTCTGTCGACGGTCGCCGTCAGCTGGATCGGTGATGTCAGCGCGCTGGCGGCGAGCAAAGGAATGAGGCCGATTGCCAGAACGCCGGAGACGGCTGCACGATGAGCCGCGAGCGCCCCGCAGACCGCCACAAAGATGACCGCGAGTAATCCGAGCGCAGCGTACCGTACGAGCAGGCCCACCGGGTGCGCGATCGTCGGCGCCGTCACGACGACGATGACGATGATCAGCACGATCCAACTAGCGAGAGCAGTCCCAGCTGCCCGCACGGACAACGGAATTGCTTTCCCCAGATCCATTCCTGCACGACGAAGACCCTCGGCCGCGACAATAGCCGCGGCTGGGTAGGCGATGTCCAGAAAATACAGCTCGCTGAATCCAACCTGATGGACCACGTTGGCGATCACGGCCCCAGCGGCGAATACGCAGAGGCAGAATCGCAGTTTGCGAATCGCGTCTCGATGCCGAGGGCTGAGGAGATAGAGCGCTCCAGCGAGTGGCAACATGATGCCGGCAAGGCTTGCGGTATACGCGATGGGCGCGGCGAAGGCGTGCGCAGCGTGGCTCGAGATGTTTGAGGCAGCGATCATGGGCACGGCATAGCTCAAGGCGACGAAGGGCTGGATCGTGGTTCCCGGAATACCCCGGCCGTACACGATGAGGAAGGTGATGGCGAAGACCGCCGCGGCGAGCGCAAGAGCGGACAGCGCCGTGACCGGCACAGCGCGACGGAGGACGAGCTCACACAGCGCGTAGAGCCCCAACCCCGCGACAACGACCGGAAGGACGGTCGCCTTGGCGCCAGAGGCCCCGACCATGATCAAGGCGATGACGGCCCACGACCCGAGGACGCCGCGCCCACGCCAAGCCGCTCCGTGTAACCGTTCGGCGATCAGGTAGAGGAGTGGCATGAAAAACGTCAGCCCAAACGGAAACGTCCAGCTTGCCCACAGATGGAAGTTGAACTGATCGAAGAACGGGCTGGCTTGGTTCAGATCTGCGGTGAGGTCGAGTGCTCCGAGCAAGAACGCCACCACGATCGCGAGCGCGCCGGTCCACGCTGCCTGGCCGAGAAACCGACCCACGACAAAGAGCTGGCATCCGAAGACGAGGATGGTGGGAAAGACGTTCAGCCTGAACCCGATGGTTGGAATGCTGATCCCGGTCACTTGATTGATCGCCGCCATGTGGTCGAAGACGAACCACTCGTAGTGCAGCGGAACACCCGAAAGGCCGGCGCTGGTCGCCGGCCAGTGGTTCCTCACCTCCGCGATATTGCCGATGAAAAACGGGAAGTCGACGTAGTACGAAACGGAATGTGATGTCGAGGGAAGTGGAACCTGAGGAAGAAATGACAGCGCAAGATAGACGACACCAATCGCGAGCGCTCCAGCAGCGGTCCACATCACTCGGTTCGACATCGGTTCCCCGGCCGCGTCGTGCGGCGAGGCGTTGGCCCGTCGCCATACGACCAGGCCGCACGGGATGATCACCACGATGGGGTAGAGGGCGAACAGAGTTCTCGCGCCGAGCGCCGCAGTCGCGCTGAAAGCGAGTATCTCCAACGTCTGCCCCAGAGGCCAGCCGAGCGCGATGGTGACCAGTAACCCGTGGCGCCATCCCCTCAGCGCCCAGAGCAGTGCTCCTCCTGGGAGCAGCACAAACCCGATCTCGTAGCCAACGAACTTGGCGATGTCGCCCTGACTTACGCCCGAGACGATCCAGATCGCCAGGACCACCGCGAGGACAAAGGTGAAAGGCGCGATCGCACGACGCGGCATCCGGAGAGTATCGCGCATAGTCCCAGTGCCCTCTTCGCGGGACGGTGCTCACCACGTTCCGGGGATGCGCCTCCTCTACACTGCACAAAATGACTCGGTGTGACTCACGGAGGCGACGAACCAGAGATGGGATCTAGCGACTCGGCGTCGTTGACCGCCCAACGGGTCGAACTAACCCGCACGCCACTTGGCTACCTCGAGGTGAACCCCAAGCCCACCAGCGCGGCGCTGGAAGCCTACTACCGTGACCGGTATTTCATGGGGAAGGGAGAGCGTCCGCAGTACAGCCGCAGCTATTCCGCAGAGGAGATCGAACACACGGCACTGGCCGTGCCCGAGATGCTCGCCCATTCGCGACTCCGGCCTGGACGCGCCTACGAAGCCGGTTGCGGCGAAGGCTTCATCCTCAAGGGGCTCCGCGACCTCGGCTGGCAAGTCCGCGGCGTCGACGTGACAATCGACGGTATCGAGATGCACAATCCGGAGCTACGCGACGTCGTTGATGTCGCCGATGTATTCGAGCATATCGACGAAATGCTTGACGCCAATCAACGCTTTGAACTCGTGGTGTGTAACCACGTTCTCGAGCATGTCATCGATCCCGTGACGCTGGCCGCCAAGTTGGTCGGCCTCCTGACCGACGATGGCATCTGTCGTTTCGTGGTTCCCAATGATGGCTCGGTGCTGCAGCAGGAGATCGTGCGTCGCGGGATGGCAGCCGAGCGGTATTGGGTGCGATACCCTGACCACCTGAGCTACTTCACGGCGGAGAGCCTGACGAGCCTCCTGACCAGCCAGGGATGGCAGGTCGTTGACCTCCTCGCCGCGTTCCCTATCGACGTCTTCCTGCTCAACCCGAACAGCAATTACGAAAAGGACACAAGCCTTGGTCGTAACTGTCATCTCGCTGCCGTCGCGTTCGAACTGATGCTTGCGCGGTCAAGTCTCGACAGCCTTACTGAATTCCGGCGCGGCTGTGCCAGGGCAGGCGTTGGAAGGGACCTCATCGCGTATGCGAGTTGCCGCACATGAGAGCCGAGTTCATTTCGAACGCGGGGTTCGTGCTGACGCTCCGCGACGGGCGCGTTCTCGTCACCGATCCTTGGGTCAGCGGCGGAGCGTATTACGGCAGCTGGTTCAACTATCCGCCGGTGTCTGATGACCTACTCGAGCGATACGCGTCGCTCCGTCCTGACTGGATCTATATCAGCCACCTGCACCCGGATCACCTTGATCCGCAGACGCTTCGACAGTACCCACCCGACACTCCCATCCTCATCGGGCGTCTTCAACATCGCCACCTGCATCGTTCCGTGTCGCAACTGGGCTTCACCCGAATCGTCGAACTTGAACTGGGTGAGCCGACGGAGATCGACGGAGTTGAGGTCACCATTCTCAATCAGTTCGCCACGGCCGGTGGAGGATATGAGGACGAAGTTAACTACGCGATTGACACGTCCCTGGTCGTCCGCGACGGTGACGGGACGACGTTGTTCAACGTTGTTGACAATCCCATCACGCTGCAAGCGGCGCAAGAGGTTGTCGCGCAGTTCGGGCGCCCGGACGTGGCGATCCTCCCCTACTCAGGCGCCAGTCTCTATCCGCATGCGTTCGCGTATTCAGACGAAGAAAAGGATGAGCGAACCCGCAGACTCCGCGAGCAGAAAGTGGATCTTTTCATGGACCTTGCGGCGATCATCCGCGCGCGCTTTGTTATCCCGGCTGCCGGATCGTACGTGATGGGCGCCCGTCTGGCGCCATAGAATCGCTGGCTCCACCAGGCGACGCCGGCGCAGCTGCGCAACGCGTGGGAGGCACGCCCTCCGGCGGACTGCACTCTTGCGGCCTCTCGGACCGGGCCGACGCGTTGGACACTGACGGTGGCGAGGTTTCGCGTTCCACTCCGGCGCGAGCGGAGTTCACAGCGGACGAACGTCTGAACTACGCACTGACGCTTGCGGATCGGCAGCTCGCACAGGATGCTCGTGCAGGTCCCGGCCGATTTCCGCCTGCCCTGGCCACGGCTGCTGAGCCGCGCCAGGGCGAATCAGTGGCGCGCCCAAGTGCAACGCGAGATCTTTCCGCGTACGCTGGTCGAAATCCGTGTACGGCCGTCTTCCGGCGTACCTGGCAAGGAATTCACCTATAGGTTTGCTCTCGATGAGGAGCAGGGCAGCGACGAAGGTGACCGTGCGCGCGTAACGTTCACGATCGATGCTTCGCTCCTCCTCATGATTCTGGTCGGCGCGGCCATCTGGAATAACGTTGAGATCGGCGCCCTGGTTGAAGTCGATCGGTCGCCCGACACCTACGACCCGACCGTGCACTCGCTGATGTCGTTCTTCAGCCTGCTGGGCTGACCCGGCCGGCGCCACCGCGCGGAAGCAGGAGAAGCGCGGCCACCCCCGCCCAGACCGCGCCGGTGATCCCGCAACGGAGAAGGAGCGCGGCGATGTCAAGGCGGTCGGGTTGCAAGCCCTGAGCGCCTCGATCGAGGACGATGGTCACGAGGACGGCCACCGCGATGACGCATACCATCTTCCCGTAGAGGACTGTCCTTCCCCGGCGGGCCTGACCCCAGATGTGAGCGGCGGCTGTCTCGAAGATCACCACCACCACGAGGAACTGGACCCACACGTCATTGATGGCGATAGCCTGAGCACCCCACCCTGCGCGCAGCACCAGCGCGTTGGCGACGATGTTGACCAAAAGAGCGACGAGCCATATGGCGAGGTGGCGCTTCTGCCGGTTGACCCTTTTTGAGTCGAGCGTCAACGATGGCACTGTGGCGATCGGAAGGAGCAGGATGGTCAACGCAAGGATGTCAAAGAGTCTGATGGAGCCTCTGAAACTCGGCAGAAACGCCACCACGATTGGCAGCAAACCCGGCCTGACCCAGGCCGGCGGCACCAGCTGCGATCACGGCCATTGCGATCGTGATCCGTTCAGCGTGACGAGCCCAAAGCGGGCCGGAGGCACCGCGACTGAGCTCCCGCCATATCGTGGGCAGGAGCACCGCTTGAATGCCGCCGATCGCGCTGGTGGCGACTGCCACGGGTGCTGCGGCGAATGTGTAGATTCCCAGCACGGCGGACGAAGACGCAATGGCGACTGACGAGCTGCCGACCAGTCGATAGGCCCAGTAAACCTCGGCGAGCACGCCGAGCGGGAACCCGACACGCAGGAAGGAGCGCGCCGCGGCGGGGTCGAATGACGGAGCGAGGCCCAAGCGAGGACGAAAGAAGAAGTACAGGGTTGCGGTGATCAGGGAGTTGACCGCCGGCGCGATGAACAGGCCAGGCGTGCCCACCGCTGCCACGAATCCCACGACGAGGATTGGGCCGAGGACGGCTTGCGCGACAGCAACCTTGCCGACCACGTCGAATCGCGAGCGAGCTGACCACAGAGTTGACAGGAACGTGCTCCCGCTCGACGCGATGACCGCGACGGGAGCGAGGAACAACCCGAGCTGGACCGCTCCCGGAGCAACGAACAGGCCGATAAACGTGAGGGCGACGCCAGGGAGTGCCGACACGACCAATTCGAACGACACGCCGACGTTCTGCGCCTCGCGCGCCTCCTTCTCCTCACCGCGCGCCAGGTGGTCGATCACCGAGCGGACGGAACCCTCGAACACGCCGCTGCGCATCAGGGTTGCGTAGAGGTAGAGAAGCAGAACGAACTGGGCGTCGCCGTATCGCGCGGGGCCGAGCCAGTGCGCGGCGAGAAATCCGGCCCCGACAGCGAGCACCGAGCCGATGAGCGATGCGCCGGAGAGCCCTGATGCGGATCGGAGAATCCTCCGTAAACCCAGGCTCTCCAGGGGATCCGGTACACCGGCCTCGACTGGCAGCCCCTCCTCGGTCACCACCGTCGGCGGCGAGCCACATCGCCCATCCGGACAGCCAGCGGGGGCGACGCCACGATGAGAGCCGCCTCCAGGACCGAGCGAGGGGATCCGGACAGGCAGGCGAGCGCCGCGCTCCGCGCCTTCCAGGGCCGGTCGGCGCGTGCATACGCGTACGCGGCCGCCAGCGCCCGCCGCCGTTTCATCCAGTTGAGGGCTTCGCGTGCCACCGCCCGCTGCTGATCGTTGCCCGCCTCTTTCACAGCCCGTTCGAGGACGCGCGCGTATGTGTCAAAGATGTCGGTGCGATGGCTCAGACCGCTGGACTCCACGCGGTACAGCAGCGTTGGCGCCCCGACACCGTGCACCCTCAGGCTGGCCCTGATCATCCGGATCCACAGATCCCAGTCCTCCGCGCCGGAGACCCCGTCACGAAACCCCCCCGCGTCGTCGTAGGCCGCGTGCGGAAACAGCGCCCCGATCGAGACGAAGTTGTGCCGAAGGATCTCCAGCACCTGGTGATCGGGTGCCGGAATCGGGAAGTGATCCCGTTGGGTCGCGCCGCGCACACCCTCGCCAGGATGCCACCGCAGCGCATCCGCGCAAACGATCCCGCCGGTTTGCGCGTGGAGCGCGGCAAGCGACGCAAGGTGATCGGGGAGCCACACGTCGTCAGCATCGAGCAGTGCGATCAACGGTGATTCGATGCGGGCGATAGCCGCGCGGCGCGCAGCCGCCGGGCCGGAGTTTCGCTCGAGGCGGGCGACTTCGACCGGCAGCATTGCCTGCCAGCTGCGTGCGAGGGCCGGCGTCTCGTCATCGGAGTGATCGTCGCCCACGACCACTATTGCCGGCGCGAGCGTCTGCGCCGCCACCGATGCCAGAGCAGCACCCAGCGTCCGGGCCGAGTTGAAAGCCGGGATCACGACACCGATTGCGCTGACGGGGCGCGGCGAGGTGGTGGCACCGGCGCGAGGCTGCCCGGGCGGCTCCGTCGTCATCGGCCCAAGGGTACCCGCAGGAATCTGCCGTGGGTTGCTGCCACCGCTCCCTATGATCTCCACTCGTGAGCGCCCACACCTACGGCAATCGGGAATTCCAGATCGGCGACCGGCCTGTGGGGCCTGGTCACCCGTGCTACGTCATCGCTGAAGCCGGCTCCAATCACAATCGCGATCTCGATACCGCACTCCGGCTCATCGACGTCGCGGCCGAGGCGGGCGCCGACGCCGTCAAGTTCCAGACGTACACAGCGGAGGGGCTCTACTCACGGCGCACACCGGACATGCGCTACCTCAAGGACCAGGGACTTGTCGGTGAGCGCGAGTCGGTGTGGGAGCTGATCAAGCGCGTTGAGATTCCGTGGGAGTGGCACGCGGACCTGGCGGCCCATGCGAGCAAGGCGGGCATTGCCTTCTTTTCGACGCCGTTCCAGGAGGAGGCTGTCGACCTGCTGGAAGGGCTCGGTGTCCCGGCATTCAAGATCGCGTCATACGAGGTCAATCACCTGCCGCTGATCGAGCGCGCGGCCCGATCCGGCAAACCGCTGCTCATCTCCACAGGCATGGCGTCGCTCGGCGACATCGAGCGCGCCCTCGACACCGCTGCCGCTGCCGGTGCCCGCGACCTCCTATTGATGCACTGTGCGGTGAATTACCCGCCGCGATTCGACGACCTCAACCTGCGCGCCATTGCCACCCTTCAGTCGGCGTTCCAGATCCCGATCGGCTGGTCCGACCACACCCCGGGTCACAGCGCTGATGTCGTCGCCGTCGCCCTGGGCGCCTGCGCTGTGGAGAAGCACTTCACGTTGAGCCGGAACCAGGAGGGTCCGGACCACCCCTTCGCGCTCGAGCCCGACGAGCTCGCGGGCATGGTCAAGGCGATCCGCGAGACCGAGGCATCACTTGGATCGAGCGTCAAGCGTGTCACCGAGGCCGAGGCCGAGATGTTCCGGCTCGGGCGTCGCAGTCTCGTCGCCAGCCGCGCTGTCGCCGCCGGCGCAGCGCTCACGCGCGATGACCTTGCGATCAAGCGGCCGGGGTTCGGCATCCCCGTCCACGACATCGACCAGGTGGTCGGGCGTCACCTTGCGCGCGCGGTGGCCGAGGACGAGGTGCTCCAGTGGGACGACCTGGTTCGTTGACCGTCGAGCGCAAACGACCTCACGTGACGTTGCGCACGGCACGCGAGGATGACGTCGCTTTGATCAGAGCGCTGCGAAACGACGCCGATGTCGTCCGCTTCAGCACCAGTGCGCGTCCGGTATCGGAGCCCGAGCACGCTCGCTGGTTCGCGGCGGCACTCGCCGATCCGCGCACCCGCCTCTGGGTAGCAGAGGAGGACGCCAGTCCGGTGGGACAGGTGCGCGTGGATGTCGACGGCGATACAGGGGTGTTCTCGATCGCGGTCGCCGCTACGGCGCGCGGACGCGGCCTCGGTCAGGCAATGCTCCGGCTCGCGCTCACCGAGGTCGAACGGCAACATCTTGCCACCACCATGAGAGCCGCGACGCACCCCGAGAACACCGCATCGATACACGTGTTTGAGCGAGTTGGGTTCAAGCGCCGCGCGGTCAGCCAGGACGGATTCGTGGTCCTCGAATTGGGGGACGACTAGGCAGTGTCCCGTTCATGAGGGCTCTGGTGCTCGGCTGCGGGTCGATCGGAGCTCGGCATGCGCGCAATCTCGCGTCGCTCGATGTCGAGGTGGTTGTCAGCGACCCTGTGGCGGACCGTGCTCGGACAGTCGCCGTCGAGTTGGGCGCGCTCATCACTGATCGAAACGAAGCGTCCGCCGACATTGCGATTGTCGCGACACCAACGATGCAACACCCGGCAGACCTCGAATGGTGCCTCGCGCGGGGGATGCACACGTTCGTCGAGAAGCCACTCGCGGCTACGCGCGAGGGACTTGCGCGCGCCGTAGCGTCCGCGGGTGCAAGTGATCGGATCACGATGGTCGCCTGCAACCTGCGCTTCACCGAGGGCTACCGGTCCATGCGTTCGCATCTTGCCCGCATCGGCCGGCTCATCAGCATCGTCGCGGACTTCGGCTGGTATCTCCCCGCGTGGCGTCCGGGTGACGATTACAAGGCCGGCTACGGGGCCAGGCGCGCGACAGGCGGGGGTATCGTCCTCGACGCGGGAATCCATGAGCTCGACTACGTGCTCGACCTCGCCGGTCCGGTAACCCTTGTCGCTGGCCTCTGGACCGCGAGCGGTTCGCTGGGCATCGAGGTGGACGATGCGGCAGACATTCAGCTCCGACATGTGAACGGGTGTATCTCGCAGATCCACGTCGACTACCTGCGGCGGGCCTATACGCGAACGTGCACACTCGTGGGCGCTGACGGTACCTTGATATGGGACGTCGCGGACGGTACGGTCACGGTGACCCGCGAACCTGGTGAACCGCCGTTCGAGATCGCTGAACTGGACCGCGACAGAAACACGATGTATGTCGAGGAGATGCGGCACTTTCTCAGGTGTGTCGCGACGGGTCACAACGAAGTGAACCCCGCCGCCGCGGCGGCGGCAACGACCGCCGTGGCACTGCAGGTGCTCGAGGACGGTGGAACAAAACAGGAGAAACGATGACCAACGCTGCAACTGACACGCTACTCGATCGTGCGCGTCGCGTTCTCCCGGGGGTCGCTCAAACCTACAGCAAGGGTCCGGATCAGTTCGTGGAGGGTGTGTACCCGGTATTCCTGGAGAGTGGCGACGGGTGCCGCGTGCGCGACCGCGAAGGGCGCGAGTGGATCGACTACCCCCTTGCCCTGGGGCCGATCATCCTCGGTTACAACGACCCGGGGGTCAATGCCGCGGTCCACGCCCAGGTTGATCGCGGCCCCGTCTTCTCGCTGTGCAACCCGCTCGAGGTCGAGGTAGCCGAGCGTCTGGTGGCAATGATTCCTGCTGCGGACGCGGTTCGCTTTCTCAAGACGGGCTCGGAGGCGACGACCGCGGCGGTGCGCCTAGCGCGCGCATACACCGGACGCGATCACGTCGCCCAGTGCGGGTATCACGGCTGGCACGATTGGTGCATCGGGCACAGCTCGCGGAATGCGGGCATCCCATCCTCATCGCGAGCGCTGACGCACCAATGGGCATACAACGACATCAGCTCCCTGGAGTGCATCCTTGACGACCACCCCGGTGAGGTTGCGGCGGTCGTCATGGAGCCGATCGGTGTCGAGGATCCGGTCGTCGGATTTCTCGAGGCTGTCCGCGATCTTGCGCATCGCCATGGATCACTGCTGATCTACGACGAGATCATCACCGGCTTCCGGCTCGCGCCGGGCGGGGCTCAGGAGTATTTCGGAGTCACACCAGACCTCGCGGCGTTCGGTAAGGGGATCGCCAACGGCTATCCACTCGCGGCGGTCGTCGGACGATCGGACATCATGGAACAGATCGCCACCACGACCTTCATCTCGAGCACATTCGGTGGCGACGCAGTGTCGCTGGCGGCCGCGTCCGCGACGCTCGCGCGCATTCAGGGCGGGGGAGTGTGCGAGCACCTCTGGCATGAGGGTGGCCGATTGCAGAGCGCCTTCAACATGCTTGCGGCGCGCCACGAGCTGCCCGTTCGCATGGTCGGGCTCGCCCCCCGGCGTGTATTGCAGTTCGATGCGGACATCAACATTGATGCCAATCTCCTCAAGGGTGCCATCTGGCAGGAGTGTCTCGATCGCGGCATTCTCATGGGCAACGCCAACTTCATATCGGCGGCCCACGACGCGAACGCTGTCGACGCGACCATCGCGGCGTTCGATGCGGCGCTTGCCGTTGTCGGCGATGCGTACCACCACGGCGAGGTTGCGCGGATGCTTCGCGGAGCACCTCCCGGCGAAGTGTTTCGGCGCCCATGAGCGTGCTCCGCGGAGTCAGGAAGTCTCCCACTCCTCCCTGAGCACCCGGTACCAGACGTGATCCTCCCACCCTGACGGTCCGAGCACCTGCTTGTGCAGGACCGCGTCGCGGACGAATCCTGCCTTCTCCAAAGCGCGCGCGCTGCCGGCGTTGCTGGCGTAGATGCCCGCCTGAAGACGGTGGAGTCCGAGGCGTTCGAATCCCAGGCGGATCGCCAGCTGGATTGCCTCGGTCGCGTACCCGCGCCCCCAGAAGTCACGATCCCCGATGAAATAACTGAGGTCGGCGTAGTTGTGATGGTCCCTGATCGGTCCGATCTTGATGTTCCCTATGTGGCGATCTGATTCAGCGTCCGTGACTGCCATCAGATGCGACGCGGGATCTCGGTCGACTGCGATCACAAATGCCCTGACGCTCTCGAGCGTTTGCTCGAGCCACCGCGTCTCCAGGAACTGGTTGACCTCGGGATCACGCAGCCAGTTGACATAGCGCTCGGTGCAGTCGTCCAGCGATATCGGGCGCAGGCTCACGAGCCGCCCGGTGAGGGCCATCAGAGGCGGTGCTGACACGGGTGCGGATGCTACCTTCAAGCGCCGACGTGGTGTACTTGCCGAGGCGAAAGGGGGGACCACGCGCGGCTTGACCCTTCGCCCCGTGACCAGGAAGGCGCGCCGTGAATCCAGCGCCACGTTGCAACGCCTATCATTTGGCGCTCTACTGGGTCCGTAGGAGGGCGTCATGCAACAGAAACAGGAATCTGTCTACTCGGCAGAGAGAGACTATCGCGCCGAGAGCCCGCATCTCGCGCACCACGCCCTATACGATCGACTGGTTGGCATATTGCGCCAGACGTTGAGGGACTTGAAAGCTGCTGGCCTGCCCTTGTCCGTCCTGGAAATCGGCGCCGGACATGGCGGATTCACTGAGCCTGCACTGGCGGCTGGATGTCAGGTTACCGCTGTCGAGATGTCCCGACCATCGCTTGCGCGGCTCGCGGAGAAGTTCGGTGCGAACGCCAACTTCACAGGTGTATTCGACCCGGACGGCACGCTTTCAGAGGTTGGAAGCGGCTTCTCGCTCACTCTGTGCGTCTTAATCCTGCACCATATTCCCGACTATCTGGCGGCCCTCACGCAAGCGAGCAGCCGTCTGGTGCCGGGCGGAGCGCTGTTAAAGTCTGCAGGACCCGATCTGGTATCCGCGCCAGAGCAAGGTGAGCCGCGGCCTTTACAGAGTTGGATACTACGTTTGGCGGCTGCCACGAGGCAACTGGAAACGCGGCGTTGGCTCCGTGGTGCGTCGCACACGAGGAACCCTGGACGAGAACAACCCGTCCGACATGGTCGAGTTCCACGTTGTGCGCAACGGCGTGGATGAACGTGCCATACGCGATCTATTGTTGACGAAATTTGGGGACGTGCAGGTCGTGCCGTACTGGTCTAATCAGTCAGCAGCGGTGCAGTGGATTGGCACTCGCCTGCGGCTTCGGAACAGCTTCGGCATCCTCGCGACGGGCTACCGCGGTCCGAGCCACAACGGGGCGGTCAGCGCTTCCGCATAGGTTACCAACGCCAATAAGCTGTAAAGCACACCGTCATACCGGACGCGATTCGCCCGTCGGCGGCGTCCCGCGCGCGGCGTCACGCTGCGCATGCCACCGCTGGTTCCGCGGGGGCAGTGGACCGGCATGCAGTGCCGGATCGCGCTCGTATGCTGCGACCACTGCCGCGAGTCCGGGCGGCGGCGTCACGGGAAGCGTCGCCAGCAGCCGTGCAATCCGATCCAGATCCTCGGGGAGGTCAACGGTCAGGCGCATCCACGAGAGATCACGATCATTGAGGACCCGCGCCGTTCGATAGTCGCCGAGGTGCTCACGCACTCGGACGGTGACATGCTCGCGCTCGTACGCCAGGGTCGCTTCCCTATCGACGCGCAAGAGACATTCGGCTGTCAGCGCCTCGACGTCGTAGCCGTCCGGGTAGGTCGCAGGTGCCACGTTGCTCGCGTAATCGGCGTGCTCCTCGGCACGGGCGCGTATCACAAGGTCGACGATGGTCGGGTCCACGAGCGGGCAATCGGCGGTGACCCGGACGATCACGTCGGCGCCGTGCTCGCGGGTGGCAAACAGGTAACGCGTCAGAACGTCGTCTTCGGGTCCGCGGGTGACGTACGCGCCTGACGCCAATGCAAGCGAAGCGATCTCATCATCCCGTGCGCCATCGGTTGTGGCGACGACGACCCCGTCAAGGAGCGTGGCCCTCGCGATTCGCTCGATGACGTGCGTCAGCACGGGGCGACCCTGGAGCAGAGCGAGGACTTTGCGCGGGAATCGTGTCGATCCGGAGCGCGCCTGGATCACGGCGAGCGTGGTCATCACGCTGCCCGCGCGGTCACCAGCCGGCGCACGCCGCCGGCGACCCTCGCGGCCCCGCGTCCATCGACGAGTATCCGGCCGCTGGCCGACATCGCTCCGCGACGGATGGGGTCATCCAGGAGCGTCAGGCACCTCGCGGCAAGCTCGGCCGCGCTGGCCACGACCGCGCAGCCGGCTGCCGCGAGTGCAGCCGCCTGGGCCTGCTGATTTTCGACCACGGCAGTGATCACGGCGGGAGTGCCGACACACGCGGCCTGAAGGGCAGTGGTCCCAGCGGCACCCACATACACGGTCGCGGTTGCGAGCACCGCGGCGAGGTCCGGAGGAGAGATGAGCAGGCGTTCACGCGGCCGCGGGCCCAGCGCGCTGGCGAGGGCATCGGGGCCGACTACCCGGATGACCTCGACTGTCGTGTCGTGATCCAGCACCTCCAGGCTCACCTGGCTGCCGATGCCGCCAACGTCGGTGGCGCCGGTGCTCACGAGCACGGTGCGTGGGTCGTGACCATCGCGGAGAGCACGTTCGCGCGCATCGACAAAGAGCGCGCGTATCGGGGAGTACGCCGCGCCTCCGAGGAAGGCAGCCGCCCCGGCGGGCCACCGCCCTTCCCCGCCTGCCGACGGGTTGACCGCAAGGTCGCAATCGGTTGGAAGGCCGAGGTCGTCGACCACGGTCAACGGCGCTCGCTCGCGGAGGCGGTGCTGCAATTCGACGTCGAACACGTACCCATCGAGGACGACCACGTCGAACGATGGTAAGGCGGCGGCCGCCGCATAGACACGTTCTGCCGTATGTCCCGGAGTGTCAATGACTCGATGTCCCCGCTCGGCGACGCGCCGCTGGAGTGGCCCGTCTCCCAGGGGCACGAGGATGGAAACCTCCAGGTCGGATCTGAGCGAGTTGCCGAGGGCAAGCATGCGCTCGAGGTGGCCGAGTTCGACGCCGCTTCCGCAGTCCGCGGCGAGCAGCGCTCTCGGTGTCACGACGGAGCCGCGCGCGCCGCAGCCCAAGCGTGGATCCGCTGCAGGGCGAGGACGACATCGTCCTGGTCGGAGACGGTCATCGCGGGATACAGCGGGAAGAACTACGAAGCGCTCGCACATTCTTTCGGCTCGTGGCGCCATTCCGGGACTACCGCCGCGCTCGCGATAGAGAGCAGGAGGTGTACGGCCGGGTAGTGCAACGTCGCTCCATTCCCTCTGCGCGGAGCGCGTCGATAACCTCATCGCGTTCACAACCAAACGAGTTGCAATCGATCTCGATCACGTACAGGTGCCAGGCGCTCCGGCGCCCCGCGGGTCGCGGAGGGACACCCACCCCAATGATATCGGCTAGCAGGACGTCGTAACGATCGGCGACTCGCTGCGCTCAGCGATGATCGCGTCGAGACGTTGCAGTTGCGACGTGCCGAGGGCTGCCTGCATGCCCGTGATCCGGCAGTTGTCGCCGAGTGTGGTGACGTCGTACTTCCAGAGCGCACCGGTGCGCTCATCGGCCGTGCTGGTCATGCCATGGTTGCGCCGTTTGCGGATGGTGTCCGCCAGCGCCGGGTCCGTCATAAGGCACGCGCCACCCTCACCGGTGGTGATCTGCTTCACCGGGTGGAAGCTCAGTGTCGTGATGTCGGCAAGGGATCCCACGGGGATGGCCGTTGAGCGACCCACCGAGCGAATGTGCGCCGTCCGCGATGATCGGCAGGTGACGAGGAAGTGCGGCTCGCAGCTCGGGCACATCGGCCGGAAGACCCGAATAATCCACTGTGATCACCGCCTTGGTGCGCGGGGTGACCGCGCGCGCAGCCGACGCGGGGTCGAGGCAGCGATCGTCGCCTATGTCCGCGAAGACGGGCGTCGCACCCAGGCGCAGCACGGCATTCGCGGTTGCCACGAACGTCAGTGGAGTGGTCACGACCTCGTCTCCGGGACCGACGCCGAGCGCTGCGACCGCGAGATCGAGAGCGACACTGCCGTTGGCAACCGCAACCGCGTGGTCGACGTTGCATTGCGCCTCGAGCGCATGCTCGAACGCTGCGACGCCATCTCCCCCCGTGAGTGTGCCCGAGCGAAGCGCTGTCACG
>CAVWMH010000015.1:0-28461 GCA_963756075.1 Candidatus Dormiibacterota bacterium
GTCACAAGGGGACCGATGTCCGGAGGGTTGTCCCTTTACGCGTGCTGCCGGACCGGCGTTGACTGCGCTGCAGGGCGGCTGGCTTGTCCCGCGTTGGCGGTCTCGCGCCAGCGGACGATCTCGAAGAGGAAAGCGCCGAGGACGACGACCGCTGCAATGGCAAGTCCGATGGCCGCGTAGCCGGCGAACATACCGATCTCAGACCAGCCGTATGCGTTGAGCAACATGCTGCGGAGCGTCGTGCCCTTGAAGATGGTCGCCACCTGACCGGCGAGCTTGGTGTCGTTCGGAGCCGCCATCGACGCGGTGCTCAGCTGAGCGTAGGTCTTGCCGTTGGCGATCTCGTTGAGATGGACGAGGATGAAGTTGTTGGCGTAGACCTGAGCCTGCTGGCCGGTGAGCAACTCCTGGCCCGCGTACTGGGTCACGGCCGTAGCATCGGCCTTGGGCAGAGAGGTGATCGCCTGCGAGCCGGCAGCCGGGAAGTAGATCTGCTGCGCGGCGAGCTGATCGTGCACGGTCGACGTCGCGAAGCTGCTCGCCCAGAAGGCGAATCCACTCACGAACGCGAGGATGCCGATCAGTCCGACCTGTAGAACGAAGATCCTCCAACGAAGTCCATTTGTCATGGCCGTGTCCCTTTGTTTTGTTGTCCCGGGTCGATGTGGCCCGTGACACATGCTCGACCCGAGGGGTGTGCCGGGAACAGAGCCGCAAGCCATGACATTTGCGGGTTGGAATCCCCCTGGCCCGGGCCGTCAGTCCCTGCTGGAGCAGTGACATGCGACCCGTCCCGCCTCTCAGCGCAAGCGGCGAACCTCGGTCTCGGCGTGGCGTCGCCAGGGCGCCAGCCGGATGCGTACGTCAACCGCTACAGCCCCGGCTGGAGAGGCGATGAGAGGGTTGAGGTCCATCTCGGCGAGCTGCGGGACCTCGTCGGCGAACTGGGCAACGCGGAGGAGCACGTCCTCCACCGCCGCGACGTCGCACGGCGGAGCGCCTCGATGGCCGAACAGCAGCGGAGCGCCGCGAATCGAGCGCACCATCTCGTGGGCGTCCTGATCGGTCAAGGGCAGGATGCGCAGGACACGATCGCCGAAGAGCTCGACCGCGGTGCCGCCGCTTCCGAACATCACGACGGGTCCGAAGAGCGGGTCGCTGATGACCCCGGTGATCAGCTCGACACCGTGCAGCATGGGTTGCACGATCGCACCCTCCATGGCGTCCCCAAGGGTGTTTGCCATGGCCGCAAACGCCGTGGTGACCTCCTCCGCCGAGGCCAGGTCGAGGCGAACGCCGCCCACATCCGATTTGTGCAGGATTGTTCTGCCCATCGCCTTGAGGGCAACGGGACCTCCGAGTTGCAGCGCGGCAGTAGCCGCTTCGGACGCGGAGGAAACCGCCACCTCGTCCGCGGTCTTGATACCGAAGGCGCGGAGCATCGCGACCGCATCCTCGGGCGACAACCATCCGCCCTCGCTGTTGGCGGCGAGGTACTCCTTGACGAGTGAACGTGCCACGTCGATGTCGATGCCGTCGAGCTGTGCTACCGCACCCACCGGGCGGCTCTTCCAGGTGGAATGGTGGGCGATGCGTCCGAGTGCCCGGACGGCGCGCTCGGGGAAGGCGTATGACGGGATCTTCCGCGCACCATCGCTGAGCGCGGCTGGGGCCACGCTGTCGCCGAGGTGCACGAACACGATCGGGCGGTCGCCGGAATCGATCCCCACGACCGCTCGGGCGACGTCTTCCGCGTCTGCGGTGACCACAGGGGCGAGGATCACGACAGCTCCATCGATTGATGTGGACCCGAGTGCCCTTCGCAGCGCATCCTCGAAGAGCTGGGGCGTTGCGCCGGCACCAAGATCAACGGGGTTGCTGACCCCCGCATTCGGTCCAGCGATATCGCGAATTGCGGCCTGGGTTGGGGCATCGAATTCGGGAACGCTGAGCCCGGCGGCCTCGCAGGCGTCGGCGGCAAGAACTGCGGCACCACCGGCGTTGCCGATAATGGCGAGCCGGTGGCCGGCCAGCGCGGGCTGATTCGCAAGCAGGTGCCCGCAATCCAGCAGCTCCTCGAGAGTGTCGACACGGATCACGCCCGCTTGCTGGAAGAGTGCGTCGACCACGGTGTCCGGGCTGGCGAGTGCCGCCGTGTGCGAGGCGGCCGCCCGGGTTCCGGCAGAGCTGCGACCCGACTTGACGACGACGATCGGCGTGGTCCGCGATACCAGCGGCGCCACCCGCGCAAACGCTCGGGGATTGCCGAAGGATTCAAGATAGAGAAGGATCGCTCGGGTCTGGCCATCCTGCTGCCAGTACCTGAGCAGATCATTGCTGCTCACATCGGACTTGTTGCCCATGCTGACGAAGCTCGAGAGGCCAAGACCCGAGGTGAGCGACTGCTCCAGGACGGCGATACCCAGTGCGCCCGACTGCGAGGCGAACGCGATGCCACCGTGGACCGGCGAGCGGGAGGCGAACGTGGCGTTGAGGGAGACGTCCGGTGCGGTGTTGATCACTCCGAAACAGTTCGGCCCCACCACGCGCATTCCGCCTCGGTGGGCGCGCAGGAGCAATTCGCGCTGCATCTCCACGCCGTCGCCGCCGACCTCCGCGAAGCCCGAGGAGATAACCACCAGCCCTTTGACGCCCTTGCGTCCACAGGCGTCGACGGCGTCGATGCATTGCGCGGCCGGAACGGCCAGGACCGCGAGATCGACCGGACCCTCGATCGCTTCGACGTCCGGTGCGCAGGTGAGGCCGAGCAGCGTCCCGGCGTTCGGATTGACCGGGTACACCGCCCCTTTGAAGCCGCCGTCGACGAGGTTGCGGACAACCGAGTGCCCGATGCCGTGGGGATTACGCCCCGCACCGATGACCGCGACGGATCGCGGTTCCAGGATTCTCGCGATACTGTGCACGCCCGCGGTCCATGCGCGTCGCTCGCTTGCGGCGAGCGAGTCGCCGGTCGGTTCGATATCGAAGACGAGATGCACGACCCCGTACTCGATGGATCGGCTCTCGCGGCGGAAGCCCGCGGCCTGAAAGACCTCGAGCATCTGCCGGTTGTCGATGAGCGTGTCGGCACTGAAGCGGGTGATGCCGTTGGTCGCCGCGTAGGTCGCAAGGTACTCGAGGAGCAGCGTTGCCAGCCCGCGGCCCTGGTGTTCGTCGGCGACGGCAAACGCGACCTCGGCCTCGTCGCCCACGAGACGGTCGAAGCGACCGACGGCGATCATGTCTTCACGCAGAAATGCGACGAACGCCATGCGGTCGTGGTAGTCCACGGTCGTGAAGTGAGTGACCTCGCGATCGCTCAACTCCGATCTCGGTCCGAAGAACCGGAAGTACACGCTCCGCTCGGATAGGCTCGCGAAGAAGGCGCGGTGAGCTGCCGCGTCGTCCGGGCGGATGGGCCGGATGTGCACCGCGCCGCCGTCCGCGAGCACCG
Organism: Candidatus Dormiibacterota bacterium; assembly: GCA_963756075.1. Taxonomy (GTDB): domain Bacteria; phylum Chloroflexota; class Dormibacteria; order Aeolococcales; family Aeolococcaceae; genus Palsa-851. The sequence goes on from CAVWMH010000015.1 coordinate 3,455, forward strand.
CGTCGAGCGCCCATGAGGCCGGGTAGTCGGGGGGGAACGCTTCGCGATTCAAGGTGTTTTCGGGATGCAGGTTCAGAGCGGGACTGTGACACGCACAGTTGTGCCTCGACCAGGTTCGGAATCCACCTCGAGCGTTCCGCCGATGGCGGCGGCACGCTCTGCGAGGTTGCCCATGCCGAGCCCGCTCGACGTGGACTCGCGGTCGAACCCCCGACCATCGTCATCAACCTCGATCACGGCCGACGGGCCGTCGCGGCGCAGTGACACCCGGCAGGTCGTCGCTGCCGCGTGACGCCCGACATTCGAGAGGGCCTCTCGAACGATGTGTATCACCTCGGCTGAGCCGTGATCGAGCCGTGCCTCCAGGGATCCGTCCACGTCGACGATCACAGTGACTCCGGTGCGCTCCTCGGTCTCGTGTGCAATCTGTTCCAGCGTGTTGGTGAGGTTGCCGGCGCTCAGCGACGTCGGACGTAATCCGAAGATGTAACTGCGCACGTCGCCGATGACGCGGTCGATCTCGGTGACGAATTGCTGGATACGGTCGGCGAGCCGCACGTCGCCGACGACCGCGGCCGTTCCCTGCAGTCCGATGCCCACAGCGAACAACGACTGAATGACGCCGTCATGCAGGTCGCGAGCAATACGTTCCCTGTCCTCGATCATGCCGAGACGCGACAACTCCGAGATGGCGCGTGCGTACTCGAGCGCCAGGCTGGCCTGCTCGGCAAAGCTTTCCAGAAGTGGGATGTCGGCCGCCAGTGAATCGGGGACGCCCGGCGGTACGACCGACGGCCAGCACTCCGGCGGTGCTCGTGCGCAGGGCGAGTGGCACCAGGATCATGGGTCCCACGCCGGCTATGCTGACCATCGGTTGCGACAATGGCGAGCGGTTCGCGTCGGCAACGACCATTGTCCGTTCGGTGCGAATCACCTCGGCCGACAGCGAACCGGAAAGCGGCACCTCGACATCGAGGAGCTCGTCGGCGCCTGCGCCATCGGCGATGATGATGCGCAGCCCCTCCCCTTCGGGAACACTGATGGTGGCCATGTCGGCGTTCCCGAGCTCGCGAGCGTGGTGGGCCACCAACTGCAGCGCAGTACGCGCCGTGTCGCCGGCGAGCAGCGTCGTCGCCACCTCGCGAACCGAATCCACCCAGCGTTCGCGAAGTTGCAGCTCGTCATACAACTGCGCGTTGGCGATCGCCACGCCGGCCTGGGTCGCAAGGATCAGCGATGGCCGCCTCGTCATCGTCGGTGAATTCCGCTGCGCCCTGCTTATCAGTGAGGTAGATGTTGCCGAACACACGTCCATGGGCGCGGATCGGTGCGCCCAGAAACGAGTGCATCGGCGGATGATTCAGTGGAAAGCCGGCTGAGCGCGGATCCTGACCGATGTCCTGGAGTCGCAGTACCGTCGGCTCACGAATGAGCGACGCCGAGGATCCCACGTCCGCGGGGGAGGTCGCCGATCGCGGTGCGCTCGCTGTTCGCTCAGCCCGCTGGTGATGAAGTCGCTGAGTTCCACTCCGTCCGGCGCCAACACGCCCACGGCTCCGTACCGAGCACCGGTCAGCTCGACGGCGAGATCGACGATGCGCTGGAGCAGAGCGGGAAGGGACAGCTCGGCGGCCAGGGCGAGCCCGGTGTCGAGGAGGCGCTCGGCGCGGCTGCCGCTGAGTCCCATTGCAGCCGGATCATAGCCCCGCTTATGGCCTCTACGACCGGGCGCCGGCCTTCCCTATCGGGCTGTCACGCAATGAACGTTGAAGGCGTTGCCCGGTGACCGATCGCCACGGGCGCGGTGCCAACATCGGCGCCCGCGAGACTGGATACAAGCCGGTTGAGAAACGCCCTGACGCTCGCCTCAGCGACGCGGTGCATGAGGAGCCTATCGATTCGTCGTCCGAGGGCTCCGAGCGGCGGCTCGTACCGGCCTTGAATGGTCAGCTGGGTGAGGTCGGGATCCAGTGGCGCGATCTCGAGGTCTGCGCTGAGGACGGGAAAGAGTCCGGGAGTGGCCGTCGCCTTCCAGGTGAGCGGCACGATGGTCACGTCGCCCCGCCGCAGCGGCGCCCCAACCTCCAGGCTGACGGTCTTGCTGAGCATCGGAAGCCCGCGCAGCGGGCCGACCCGCAGCCGGAGCGCCTCACCATCGCCCATGGCCTCGGCGGCCAATGGCGACAGCCAGCCGTGGTCGTCGGCCAGGATGCGGTCGCAGACCTGTTCGGCTGACACGGGTACGTAGGCGAAGTCGTGGAGGAGCATTGTGTTCATAGGTTCCCGATGCATTGATCCTGAGGCAGGCCGCGTTCGGTGGCCAGGGGAAAAGGTCATGAATTCGGGGGCCTGTTGACCGGTCACTTCCCCGGCGCGCTGATAGAGTGCAGACGTGCCTGACGAGCCCGCCATCCGTGTCATGCTCTGCGACGATCACGAACTGGTACGCCGCGGACTGATCAGCATCCTCGACGGTGTCGGGGGTATCACCGTCGTCGCCGAGGCTGCCGATGCCGACGCCGCACTCAAGGCGGTCGAGTTCGAGTCGCCCTGATGTCGTGATCATGGACGTCCGTCTTCCGGGTCGATCCGGCATCGAGGCGTGTCGTGAGATCAGATCCGCGTTTCCCGACACGAAGGTGTTGATGCTGACGGCCCACTCCGACGACGAGGCGCTCTTCAGCTCGATCATGGCCGGCGCGGCTGGATTCGTTCTCAAGCAGGTCCGAGGAGGTGACCTGGTTGGCGCCATCCGCCAGGTGGCCCGAGGCGAATCATTGCTCGACCCCACGGTAACGGCGCGCGTACTGGCTCGACTTCGCGGAGACGGAGCGCAGCTCGATGAGGGCATCGCCGATCTGACCTCGCAGGAGCGAAAGATTCTCGACCTGGTCGCCGAAGGGATGACCAACCGTCAGATCGCTGAGAAGGTATTCCTCGCTGAGAAAACCGTAAAGAACTACGTATCCAACATCCTCATGAAGCTGGGGTTGTCGCGGCGTGCGGAGGCCGCCGCGTTCATGGCCCGGCGAAGCCTCAAGAAGCGCGACAAGAGCGACTGGACCTAAGAGGAGACCGAGTGGAAAGCCACCCTCAGACGAGGGTTCAGGAGCTGGAACGAGCCGAGGCCGTCGAACTTCTTCAGCTCCATGCCTTCGTGGGAAGAATCGGCTTCGTCGTCGATGGACGGCCGATGGTCCTCCCCGTCAACTATCTCGCCGACGATACCTCCATCGTTTTCTGCACCGAGCCGGGCACGAAATTAGGTGCGATCGGTGGTGGCGCTGCCGTCGTCTTCGAAGTCGACGACAGCCGCCCGCTCTACCACGCCGGCTGGAGCGTCGTCGTCAGTGGGACCGCTCACGAGATCACCGACGAGAGCCGTTTGGACGAACTTCGACGCGGACCGCTGCATTCCTGGGCAACGCGTTCCACCGCACATTGGGTGGAGATCTCAATGGATGAGGTGACGGGCCGGCGCATCCCCGCGAGCTGACGAGTCGAAGGTCCTCGCATATCGACGAGCTTCGGCGCTAGCCGCGCTCCGTGGTCAGCCGGCGGCTCGCGCGGTCACGATCAGCACCGGGATCCGGCTGCTGTGCAAGACGCGGTGGCTCACGCTCCCCAGGAAGAGGGAGCCGACATCCCCAAGGCCTCGCGAACCCAGGACCACAAGGTCATAACCACCTTCGTTGCACTCATCAAGAATCGCTTCGGCAGCGGGGGAGTTGACGAGGCGCGTGGTGGCCTTCACCTCACCCGGAAGCTGCTTGACGACGTCGTCGAGCACCGCCTGACCTGCTGCGCGCGACGCCGCGATCACTTCGTCGTAGATGGATTGGCTGAGCCCGCCGAGGCCCACCCCCGGCCACGCCAAATACGTCGAGTACGCGGTGAGGATGGTCAACGTTGCGTTCTGGGTTCGCGCGATGTCCACCGCCTCTGTGAGAGCCGCCCGCGCATGAGTGGAGCGGTCAAGAGCAACAAGGATCTTGGTGAACATGCCTTGGTCCCTCTCAGCCCCGGCGGACGCATCCTGGTCGAGCCCAGGACCCCAGCGCGCGCGCCGAGGGGAGCTATTATTCGTCTTCTTGATCACTCACGAGCCGTTTCGAAGGTCTCGATCTCGATCTCCCCGTACAGATAACGCTCCGCCCTGGCTGAACTGTGCTCGTGCACGACAGAGAGGCAGCGTTCGGCCTCAAGGGCAAGGTGCGCCTCCGCGGTGTCGCAAAACGCTGCGAGGAGCAGAGCCAGCTTCGCTCGACCCATGGCCGTGGTCCATGCGGCAATCGCCGTGGCGAGCCTCTCGAGCCGCATATGGTCATTGCGAAGTGAAGTCAAACCGGTCCCGCCGGCGCTCGTTGCGTACGGATAGAGGATGTGCTCCTCTGCGCGACCATGCGCTGCTAGGTAGTTGATAAATGGACGAAGCCGGGTAACGGCGTCGACCACGCTTGTCTCGGAGAGGTCAGGCAGTCTACGGACCATTCCACGGATCTCGTGCACTCGCGATTGGAGCAACGCCGCTTCAGTACCCAGTGCTCCCCGGGGGGTCGAATCTGTTACGGGAGTCATGGCCAACCTCCTTTGCGATCGCTCGGTCAATTCACCGGCACCGCTGACTGCACGGTTCCATGATCGACTTCCACACGATGACCCACCAGTGCCGTTGGTCACACATCGCCAACCGAGGGGGCCACGGTCTAGCTCTGGATTCTCACAGCATGAACGGCGCGATTCCCACCGGCGGCTTTTGCCTCGTACAGGGCCTGGTCCGCGGCCGCGATCCGCGCCGCGGCGTCCTCGCCGCTGTCGAAGCCGGCGATTCCGATGCTGACGCTGGGCAGTTGGTCGTGCACCGTGCTACGTGCCAACTCGGCAAAGATCCGGTCGGTAACCACCTCGGCATGATGGGGATCGGCGTCGGACAGGAGGATCGAAAACTCATCACCGCCCACCCTCGCGGCCACGTCCCCGCGGCGCACCGATCGTCGCAACGCTCCAGCCACAGCCTGAAGCAGCTCATCCCCCGCCTTGTGCCCGAATGTGTCGTTCATCACCTTGAGCTTGTCGATATCGATGGCGAGGAGCGAGTATTCAGCGCGCCGAGGTGTACTCGCCAACCGGCGATCGAACTCGCGGCGATTGGCGATGCCCGTCAAGTCGTCGATGGTCGCCGCTGACTCAAAGACCAATGCTCTCGAGAGCGCAAGCTCGAAGAGCGGCGTTAACGCTCGGAGCCACTCGCCTTGCGCGTGGGTGTATCCCGGCGCCGATACATCGCTCTTGAAGACGGCGAGGAGCCCGCTGGCATCGTCTCCGACGCGGACCAGTTGCACGATCGCGGTCTCAACATCGAGTTCGGCGAGCATCGCCGCTATTTCCGGCGGCGCGTAGGTATTGTGATCAAGAAAGAAGAGACGATCCTCATGACTCGCAGCCGCCTGATGCAACTGGACCGCGCTCAGGAGCGAGACGCTCAGGTGACCGATTCGCTCGTCGGAAGGGGCAGCGCCGCCCAGATCTGGATCGTATGAGGCGACCAGAGTCGCTCGATCGCCGTCAACGAGGAAGAAGCCTGCCTTCGACTTGGGTTGACCCGCCAGATCGGTGAGGCGGGCAGCGCTCTGGACCCCGAGCCGGAGGACTTCGTCTTTGTCGAGTGTGGCGTACATTTCATCAGCGATCAACGCCAGCACCGCATCGTGCTGAATGGTTTCTGAACGCTCGTTCACCGTCTGTTCGAGTCGGGAGCGCAATTGATAGGTTGCGTACGCAATCCCCATTCCGGTGATCGGCCATACGACGAGGAGTTGCGCGTAGTCGGGGATGCTGAGCCGGTTGACGAGTCCATCGCAGCCCAGGGTCGCGGTGGCTGCGACGATGGCGGTGATGGTCAGGCTCGGCCGACCGTACAACGCACTTGCGACGACGGGGATAGCGACCAACGCGAGAAGCCCCTCGTTGTGGCCGCCATCACCGAGAACAAGGAGCGCCAACGCAGCGTAGTAGAGGAGCGTCACGACGACCAGAGGCGCGAGACGCGGCCAGCGCGAGACAGGGATCGCGATCGCCGCCGTGACGCCTGCGACGATTGCCCCCGCCATGGTCAAGTGCGGCCTGGCGTATGGCGCCGCGACGATTGCAGCAGCGAAGCCGATCGCTGATGCTGATGCGAAGCCGAGCAACCCGATCTGCGCGCTTGAGTTGGTAATGCGATTACCCGATCCGCGAGCCCCGTGGTGCTTGCCGAGGCTTGAGAGAGCGGTGGCCTCAACCATGTTTGGTACCGCGGGCGGTCGTCACGGTGTGCCAGCGGATCCGTCGACTAACACGTCGAGAGACGCCGAGGCCACGTCGATCCATTCGAGGCGCGCCTGTTCGGGGGGGAAACGTAGCGCGGCCTCTCGTGATGCGGCGTCGACCAAGGGTGGCATGCGCGTTCTCCGTTGATGAGGTGCTTCACAATGGGTGCGCACTCCGGCGCAGTGCAAAGACATCGTTGCCGAGTTGCGGGGCTTGCGCCAGAGCAACAGGGTGTGGGATTCCGGGACCTATGACAGATGGGCTTAGGGACCGAAGTCACATAGGAAGCCAGACGGCAGCCTCTCGGACGTAGCCTGCGCCGATCTATGCGAGAACGCGGACGCATGCCGCAGCAGTGATGCCCCTGTTGATGCAACAGGGCCCAACGCCATCTCTTCTCAGGGAGTAGTTACCCCTCCTCCACCCTGCGGTTCTGGTGACGTTCGGCGCCGAACTCCCGACAAGCGAAGGGAACAGGCTCGCGACGATAGAGGCGAGAGTGCGTAACGAAATGCTCGTCCGCCCCGGCTGGTAGCGAGAAGCCTTCGGGAAGGCCGTCGCTCACATCGAGAATGAGCTGCGTGTGCTTCCAGGCGTCGAATTGACGGTGGTCGATGTAGAAGGGGCAGCCACCGACATCGCCGAGCAAGATGTCATGGTCACTCAGCACGAATTCGCCGAGATCGAAACAGATCGGGAGGCTGCCATCACAGCAGCCCCCCGACTGAAAGAAGATGATCGGTCCTCGCTCGACCACGAGACGACGAATCGCTTGTAACGCCGCCGGCGTGGCGATCACACGCGCGGTTGCGAGCGCCGCGGAGGTGTGATCGCTCATGCCGGTCTCGGCTCTGCTTCTAGAAGAAGCCCAACGCCTTGGCGCTGTAGCTGACCAGAAGGTTCTTGGTCTGCGAGTAGTGCTCCAACATCATCTGGTGATTCTCGCGACCGACACCTGAGATCTTGTATCCGCCGAATGCGGCACCCGCCGGATACAGGTGGTAGCAGTTGGTCCAGACCCTGCCGGCCTTGATGGCGCGTCCCATGCGGTAGGCTCGGCTTCCATCGCGCGTCCACACGCCGGCTCCAAGGCCGTACAGGGTGTCGTTGGCGAGCGCGATGGCCTCGGCTTCGTCCTTGAAGGTTGTCACGGCAAGGACTGGGCCGAAGATCTCCTCCTGGAAAACACGCATCTTGTTGTTGCCTTCCAGAACCGTTGGCTGGAAGTAGTACCCATTCGCGAGTTCAGCATCGACGCTCGCGCGTGCACCGCCAATCAGGCACTTCGCGCCTTCCTCACGTCCGATCTTCACGTAGGATTCGATCTTCTCGAGTTGCTGCGCGGAGTTCTGCGCGCCGACCATCGTGCTCACGTCGAGCGGGTTGCCCTGCTTGATCGCGTTGATGCGAGCCAGGCAGCGCTCCATGAATCGGTCGTAGATCAACTCCTGGATCAACGCACGTGACGGGCAGGTGCAGACTTCGCCCTTGTTGAAGGCGTAGAGAACCAGGCCCTCGATGGCCTTGTCGAGGAAATCGTCATCCGCAGCCATCACGTCGTCGAAGAAGATATTTGGCGACTTGCCGCCCAATTCGACAGTCGAGGGGATGAGATTCTGTGCGGCGTACTGCATGATCAACCGGCCGGTGACCGTCTCACCGGTGAAGCCGATCTTCGCGATGCGCGGGCTGGATGCGAGCGCCTTGCCGATCTCGCCACCGGGGCCGGTCACGATGTTGATCACGCCCGCGGGCACGATCTTCTCGATGACCTCGGCGAGCTTGAGAATCGACCAGGGCGTCGGGGATGCCGGCTTGAGCACCGTGCAGTTTCCTGCCGCCAGTGCGGGAGCGATCTTCCACGCGGCCATCAGCAGCGGGAAGTTGAACGGAATGATCTGCCCGACCACGCCGAGTGGTTCGTGGAAGTGGTACGCGACTGTGTCCTTGTCGATCTCTGTGCTACGACCTTCCAGGGAACGTGTCGCGCCGGCGAAGTACCGGAAGTGATCAACTGCGAGCGGCAGGTCCGCATTGAGAAGTCTCGCGCACCGGCTTGCCGTTCTCCCAGCTCTCCGCCACCGCCAGCATCTCGAGGTTGGCCTCGATGGCATCGGCGATGCGGTTCAGCACGGCAGCCCGCTCTGCGAGCGAGGTTGCGCCCCAAGCGTCCTTCGCAGCGTGCGCGGCGTCGAGCGCGAGCTCAACGTCCTCGGCTGTCGATTTCGCCACTTCGCAGAATACCTTGCCGTTGACTGGGCTGATGTCTGGCATGTACCTGCCGGCGATAGGGGCCACCCAGCGTCCGCCGATAAAGTTGTCGTAGCGGGCCTTGACATCGACCACGCTGCCAGGTTGACCGGGCGGCGTGTACACCTTGCTGTCTAACGGCTTTGCCTCTACGAGGACGGGTTCCATCGTGAGTGTCATAGCCATACCTCCGGTTCAGGGGTTATCGACCTACTCATCACGCTAGGAGTGTCAGAAGGCAGATAACAGAGCCGAATGTCACCGGCTGATGTGCCCTTCGTCTCACAGCTCCCGGATCGACGATGCTACGAGGATTCCGGCGTTCTGTCCTCGGGTATCACCAGGAGCGGGCTGTGGCCTGAGTGCAGGATCCTTGTCGAAACGCTCCCGAGCACAAGGCGCCGAACGCTGCCGAGCCCGCGGGTGCCGACCACGACGAGGTCGGGCGTTGCTGCGGTGTCGCTACGTTTGGTCAGCATGTCGGCGGGATCGCCGACGGCGAGGACGGTGCCGACCGGACGGCCGATGCGCCGGGCGAGCGGCGCTGCCTCTCGATCGAGGCTCGCATGTTCGGTTTCGACACGCTCGGGTGTGCGAAGGACCGCGTTCGGATGGACCGCCGTGTCCGCGAGCACCTGCATCAGCGTCATGGCCGCGTCCGGATACAGCTGCGTGATCGTCATTGCAGCCTGCGCAGCTCGGCGGGATCCCGGCGAATGGTCGAAACCGACAACCACGCTCCGCGGTGGCCAGGATCGCTCCTCGCCGCGCACGATCAGCACCGGGCAGTGGGCACCGTGCACAACTCCCGCGGACGTGCTCCCGCCCACCAGCAGTTTGAATCCGTGGAGCTCGCGGTTCCCCACGACGATGAGGTCGGCATCGATCTGTTCTGCCACCCGCAGGATCACGTCGTCGATCGCTCCCATGCCGGCATACACGTCGCTGACATCGGCTCCAAGCGCAGCGACCGTCGCGCGTTCGGCCTCGAGCATCGCGAATGCCGCCGTCTCATACGGCGACCGGTCCGTGACGCCCACGGGGGCCGGAAATGCATAGAGGGCGTATGCGGGAAAGTTGTACGCGGTGACAAGGGTCAGAGTCGCACGGGAGCGGATCGCGAGATCAGCAGCCGCACGCAGCGCCGCATGGGCGTCGGCAGATCCATCGGTGGCCACCAGGATGCTCTCCCACGCATCGCTCCAGCGGCGATTCATCACGACAGTGCCCACCTCAATGTCGGGCGGAGCGACAGCATGTGCGTTCATGTGACCATCACAGCAAGCAAGGCATCAGGCCGCCAGGGTCATTCGCCATCATGTGGTCGGGTCTTTCGGCAGAACGACTGGTGGGGCGAGGGTTGCAGGACGTTGCTAGAGCTTCGAGGCGATCAGCTCGATCAGGTCGATGACTCGGCACGAGTAGCCCCATTCGTTGTCGTACCAGGCGATGACCTTCACGGTGTGGTCGCCGAGCACCATGGTCAGGGGGGCGTCCAGGATGGACGAGTGTGAGTCGTGCAGGAAATCAACTGACACGAGTTGCTCTTCGCTGACAGCGAGGATCCCTTTGAGCGCTCCGGTGGCGGCCGCTCGCATCGCGTCGTTCACATCATCGACGCTTGCCGTTCTCGTCAGCGTCGCGGTCAGATCCACCAGACTGACATCCGGGGTTGGGACCCGGAGGGCCATGCCGTGGAACCTGCCCTTCAGCTCCGGGAGCACGAGCGACACTGCCTTCGCAGCACCGGTCGTGGTGGGGATGATCGAGAGCCCGGCGGCGCGGCCTCGGCGTTGATCCTTGTGGGGAGCGTCGAGAATCACTTGATCCTTCGTGTAGGCGTGCACGGTGGTCATGAAGCCGGTCTCGATGCCGAAGGAGTCGTTGAGCACCTTGGCCACCGGAGCTAGGCAGTTCGTGGTACACGAGGCGTTCGAGATGATGTGATGCCCGGCAGGGTTGTAGGTCGAGTCATTGACACCCATGCAGATCGTGACGTCCTCATTCTTGGCCGGCGCGGTGATCACCACCTTGCGCGCTCCGGCTTCGACATGCGCGCGAGCCGATGGTCCGTCATTGAAATGGCCCGTCGAACTCGACGACGACGTCAACGCCGAGATCTCGCCACGGCAACGCGCGTGGATCCCGCTCGGTGAGCACCTTGATGGGGTGGCCATCCACGGTGATGCTGTCACCACCAGCGACGACTGTCCCCGGGAAACGGCCGAAGACGCTGTCGTATTTGAGCAGGTGCGCCAGGGACTCGGGTGTCGTGATGTCGTTGACCGCGACGACAACGATTTCCCTGGAGCGCTCGCTGGCGGCGCGCAAGACGTTGCGTCCAATCCGACCAAAGCCATTGATTCCGACTCGAACGGTCATTTCCGCGTCACCTCCCTATGCACAGCGGCATGTGATGCATGCTGCTGACGCCCAAACTGATGCACATGCCGTCATGATCGACGATCACGGGCGGCATGCCCAGTGTCGAAGGGCCTCGGTCTCGAAGGTATTCGGACATTGCTGCATCCCCGGCCTTCATCAAATCGTCTCGGGCGCCATCTCCAACGCTCCGCACGGGCACTCTTCGACGCACATGCCACAGCCCTTGCAGTAATCGAGATCGATCGCGTAGCCGTATGCCACGCCGGGTTCGAGCTTCATCACGGCATTGTCGGGACACACGCCGTAACAGTTATCGCACGCGAAGCAGTTGCCGCATGACAGGCAGCGGCGCGCTTCGAACAGTGCATTGGACTCATCGAGCCCACCGATCACCTCATCAAACGTCGAGCGGCGTCGTGCCGCGTCGAGCTGGGGACGGACGGTCGCAGGAGCGTCGCTGTAGTACCAGGGATTGAGCTTGTCGAACGTCGCCAGCTCGTGTTTGGGTGGCGGGACATGTTGGGTGCCGCGAAGCCATGCGTCGATGTGCCGCGCAGCCTTCTTGCCATGCCCGATCCCGACGGTGACAGTTCGTTCCGCCGGCACCATGTCTCCGCCGGCGAAGATCCCGGCGTGCCCGGTCATCATGTTGGTGCCGACCCTGACGACATGGTCGTCGACCTCGATGCCCGCGACACCGTCGAGCAGAGACAGGTCGGACTCCTGACCAAGCGCGAGCACGAGGGAATCCGCCTCGAGTTCCTCGAACTTCCCGGTCGGCTGTGGAAAGCCGGCCGCGTCGAGCTCCATCTTCTCGAGCCGCAACGTGCCGCCGTCGGCCTGGGTGATGGTCGAGAGCCACTTCATGGTCACGCCCTCGTCGAGCGCCTCCTCGACCTCGAAGTCGTGCGCCGGCATACGCTCGCGCGTTCGCCGGTAGACGACGACGGCGTCCGTTGCGCCGAGCCGTTTGGCGGTGCGCGCCGCGTCCATGGCGGTATTGCCACCGCCGTATACGACTACACGCCGACCGAGCATGGGCGCCTGCTGGCCCTCCATGCTGCGCAGCAACGACACTGCGTCGAGAATGTGGGCAGAGTCACCGGCGGGTATGTACGCCCGTTTCCCGATGTGAGCGCCGATCGCCAGGAAGACGGCGTCAAAACCACCGTCGCGCATGGTGGCGAGCAGATCGCTCACCCTGTGGCTGAGCTGGAGCTCGACCCCCATGTCGAGGATGCGCTGCACCTCGGCGTCGAGAACATCGCGAGGCAGCCGGTACTTCGGGATCCCGAAACGCATCATGCCGCCGGCGGCAGAGCCGGAGTCGATAACGGTCACCGAGTGACCGAGGCGGGTCAGGTGGTACGCGGCAGACAACCCGGATGGGCCGGCGCCGACGACGAGGACTCGCTTGCCGGTCGGTGCGACGTCGATACCGACCGTCCAGCCCTGCTTGATCGCCTCGTCCCCGAGAAAGCGCTCGACGGAATTGATCCCGACCGTCTGGTCGAGCTCAGCGCGATTGCAGGCCGCCTCACACGGGTGGTAGCACACCCGCCCCATGACCGCAGGCAGCGGGTTGTCCTCCATGATCTGTCGCCACGCCGCCTCGTAGTTCGGTCCCTCGGCCTGGTACAGCCATTGCTGCACGTTCTCTCCTGCCGGGCAGGCATTGGCGCAGGGAGGCAGCCGGTGCACGTACACCGCCCGCTCGGTGCGCCACGAGCCCGTCTTGTTTGCCAGGCTCGACCCGACGTTCAGGGTGATTGCGAACGGCTTGTCCATCAGGGCGCTCCCACCGGCTCGCCGTCGAGGAGGCCGTATCGGGCGATGTTGTGGTCGGCCTGCGCCTGCAGATGCGCGACGATGTCGGGCCGTGCCGACGCCCCGAAGAGGTGTGCATAGCGTTTCTGGAGCTTCAGGTACTCCTCCACCGGCACCTGCCGGCGGATCTTGGTCACAGCGGTGACCTCCCCGTGCTCGGCCTCGAACACCGGAAAAAGCCCGCTCTGCGTGGCCAGACGAGCGACGCGGATGGTGTCGGCGGAGTCGCATCCCCAGCCGAGTGGGCAGGTGACGAGGATGTGCAAATAGCGGGCGCCGTGCAGCGTCATGGCGCGTTCGACCTTGTACTCGATGTCCCGGAGGTCGGCGACCGTGGCCGTGGCGACATAGGGGATCTCGTGCGCCATCGCGATCCGAGGCACGTTCTTCCCCTGGCCGAAGCGATTGCCCGGCTCCGGCCCGATCGCCTCGGTGGTGGCCGTGCGAGCGGCCGCCGGTGTCGCGCCGGACCGCTGCACGCCCGTGTTCATGTATGCCTCGTTGTCGTAACAGATGAAGAGGACATCGTCGTTGCGCTCGAACATCCCCGACAGGCAACCGAGCCCGATGTCCACCGTGCCCCCGTCGCCTGCCTGACCGACGACGCGAACGTCGTGGCGTCCCTTCACCCGAAGCGCGGCGGCGATGCCGGTGGCGACCGCGGGAGCGTTGCCAAACAGCGAATGCATCCACGGCAGCTGCCAGGACGACTCGGGGTATGGCGTGGAGAACACCTCGAGGCATCCCGTCGCGTTGGCGGCGATGAGGCGATGGTTCGTCGCGCGCATCGCGGCGTCGAGCGCGTACCGCGCCCCGAGTGCCTCGCCACAACCCTGGCAGGCACGATGCCCCGACGTCAGGGTGTTTGAGCGCTCAGGGTCGGACTGCACCGAGCGCTGCTCCGGGTCGAGCAGGCGGTTGCCGGCGACGAAGCTGCCTGCCTGGTAGAACTTGATCGGCTGAAAAGGCATATCGCGCCTCCTCAGACCGGACCTGCGGCAACGGCGCCGAGGTCACGCAGCAGATTCTCCGCGTGTGGACCCGACTTCCGCGTGGCGCCGCGACGGGCGAGCTCTCGGTCGACCAGACCGCGGTCGAGATCGAGGAAGGTGAGCTCGGGCAGCTCCGCCGCACGCCGCAACAGCAGGTGGAGCGACGTCGTGGTGATCGGCCGCCCACCGAGGCCGGCTATGACGGTGTGCACCTCTTGATCGAGGCCTGACAAGGCAACCCGCACGTCCAGCGAAACGATGCCACCGATCCCCACGGCGAGCGCCTTCTCGATGACGACGACGCGTTTTGCACCGAGCAGCGCACGGCGCACCTCCTCGCTGGGCCAGGGCCGGAACGTCGTGATCCCGAGGACGCCGATGCGCTCGCCCTCGGAACGCAACACATCGACCGTGTCCTTGATCGTCCCCAGCACCGACCCGAGTGCCACGACGATGGTCTCGGCGTCGTCGGTCCGATAGGGCCGAACCAAACCTCCGGATGCTCGCCCGAAGGCGCCCTCGAATGTCCGGCTGATCTCGGGAATGAGATCGAGCGCCTGCATCTGGGTCACATGCGCGAGGTAGCGCACCTCCGTGAAGGCCTCGGGCCCGACCATGGCGCCGATCGAGACCGGATCGTCGGGGTCGAGGACCTGGCGAGGCTCGAACCGTGGGAGGAACGCGTCGACCTGTTCCTGAGTGGGGAGATCCACCTGCTCGACCGCGTGGGTGAGGATGAAGCCGTCCATGCACACCATCACCGGGACCGAGAGTTCCTCGGCGAGCCGGAACGCCTGAATGTGCATGTCAACCGCTTCCTGATTGCTCTCAGCGTAGAGCTGGATCCAGCCCGAATCGCGTTGCGACATCGAGTCCGAGTGGTCGTTCCAGATGTTGATCGGTGCGCCGATGGCGCGGTTGGCGACAGTCATGACGATCGGCAATCCCAGTCCTGACGCGTTGTAGATCGCCTCGACCATGAAGAGCAGGCCCTGGCTCGCGGTCGCGGTATAGGCACGTGCCCCGGTGGCGGAGGCGCCGATGGCGACCGACATGGCGGCGAACTCCAACTCCACGTTGATGAACTCACACGGAGTCAGCCGTCCGCTCTTCACGAGTGTCGAGAGCGCCTCGACGATGTGCGTCTGCGGTGAGATGGGATAGGCACAGATCACCTCGGGCCTCGACAGGGCGACTGCCTCGGCGACCGCACGCGAACCCTCAACCTGTTTGAGCACCGGCGACCTCCGCGATGTGCTGACGCACGAATTCGTAGGCACGTTCAGCGCCGGAGACATTGCCCTCGGCGAGAGCCCCCGAGAATCGGTCACGTATGGCAGCTATCACCGATGCGAGTGAGATCACGCCGGTGAGGGCGGCGAAGCCGCCCAGCAGCACCGCGTTCGCGATGGGCCGCCCCACCGTCTCACGGGCGATCTCGGTCGCCGGCACCGCCACCACGAGTTCAGGACGCACTCTCGCCGCGAGATCGCCGAGCCCCAGCTCAGAAAGGCTGTGGCTGGAGTTGATGAGCAGGAAGCCCGCTTCCTGCAGGCCACTGAAGAGGTCGACCTGGTGCAGCAGGGTCGGGTCCTGAATGATCAGCGCATCCGGGCTCGCGATCGGCTCGTGCGCACGGATCTCGTGGTCAGAGATGCGGCAGAACGCGACCACGGGGGCTCCGGTCCGCTCCGAGCCGAAGCTGGGGAAGGCCTGGGCGCGCCTTCCTTCGCGGAACGCAGCGACAGAGAGCAGCTCGGCCGCCGTGACCACGCCCTGGCCGCCACGGCCGTGGATGCGTACCTGGAAGAGCATGGGTCCAGCCTAGCCGGCCCACGTTGACCGAACCAGGGCCAAACGTCCTCGACGTGCCATGACCGTGTCCCCTCGTCTCGACACCGGCACGTGGTCAGAATAGCCGCCATGGCGGTGTCTGCTGGAGCAACTCGCGTCCTCGATGAGGATGGCCTGGAAGCCCTCATCGGCGGTTTGCGCGAGCGGGGCTACACTGTGATTGCGCCGACGGTCCACAACGGCGCGATCGAGTACGCACCGGTGACGAGTGCTGCTCAGCTGCCGCGCGGCGTCGGCGATGAACAGTCACCCGGGCGCTATCGTCTGCGAGGGCGTGAGGATGCCGCCCACTTCGGATTTGCCACCGCGCCCTCTTCGTGGAAGCGATACCTCTTTCCACCGACCACGACGCTCTGGAAAGCTCGACGCGATGAGCACGGAGCCCTGGTGTTCGACGAGACCGCGGCTCCGCCGCCTCGATTTGCCTTCCTTGGTGTGCGGGGGTGCGAGCTGGCGGCCATCCTCGTCCAGGATCGGGTGTTCGCCGCCAGCTCGCACCCGGACCCCACCTACTCGGCGCGCCGGCAGAATCTGTTCGTCATCGCGGTGCACTGCGGGTCGCCCTCGGAGGTCTGCTTCTGCACCTCCATGGGGACCGGCCCTCGCGTGCGTGAGGGTTTCGACGTGGCGATCACGGAGCTCCTCGATATGGCGGAGCCGCGCTACGTCATCGAGGCGGGAACATCGGCTGGGCAGGAGTTGATCGACGCACTGCCGACGCACCTGGCGACCGAAGAGGACATCGAGGCGGCCGCGGCGGTGACCGACGAATCCGCGCAGCGAATGGGCCGCACCATGGACACGCGCGGTCTGCCCGAGTTGCTCCAGCGCAATCTCGAACACCCACGCTGGGACGATGTCGCAGCGCGCTGCCTGAGCTGCGGGAACTGCACCCTCGCCTGCCCAACCTGCTTCTGCAGTGACGATGTCGAGGCTCAGTCACCGGACGGGGCGACGAGCGAGCGAGTGCGCGAATGGGCATCCTGCTTCTCACGCGACTTTTCGTACATTCACGGCGGCCCGGTCCGAGCCACCGTGCGCAGCCGCTACCGCCAGTGGATGACCCACAAGCTGGGCACATGGTGGGATCAGTTCGAGACCTCGGGCTGTGTGGGATGCGGTCGATGCATCGCCTGGTGCCCGGTCGGCATCGACATCACCGAGGAGGCGGCGGCGATCCGATCGAGCGACGGCGCTCGTACAGCGAAGGCAACGTGAAGAGCATCGCCGACGAGCTGACAGCACATCGATTCTTTGCCGGAATGGCGCCGGACCATCTCGAGGTGTTGACGGGATGCGCTCGCAATGTTGTGATCCCCGCGGGCGCAACGATCATCCGCGAGGGAGGGAACGCCGACGCGTTCTGGGCTTTGCGTACCGGCAGGGTTGCAATCGGAGTCACCACACCAGGGAGGGGCATGCAAACCCTCGACACGCTCCACGCGGGCGACGTCCTCGGGTGGGCATGGCTGTTTCCCCCGTACCGTTGGCATTTCGATGCCGACGCGCTCGACGAGGTCCACGCGGTGGTGTTCGACGCCGTCTGCCTCCGCGGCAAGTGTGCGGACGACCCCAGGCTCGGCTTTGACCTCGCGCAGCGCGTCGCCGGAATCCTCGGCGACCGGCTCCACGCCGCTCGCCTCCGCATCCTGGATGTCTATGGCGCTCCGACACCACGCTGAAGCGCGGGCGCGCGCCCCGATGACGCCGGTGAGCCATCTGGTTGTCGGGCGCCGCCAGGAGACCTCGGACGCGGTGACCCTCCTCCTCGAGGCTGCCGACGGCTCTCGACTGCGCTACGCCGCCGGCCAGTTCAACATGCTCTACGCCTACGCCGTGGGCGAGGTGGCGATCTCCATCAGCGCGAACCCGGTCGCGGACGGACCGATCGCCCATACGGTGCGCAACGTCGGCGCGGTCTCGCGCGCTTTGTGCGAGCTGCAGCCGGGCGACAGCCTCGGCCTGCGCGGTCCCTTCGGGTCCGACTGGGGCGTCGAGAGTGCGGCCGGGCGTGACCTGGTGATCGTCGCCGGCGGGATCGGTCTCGCGCCGCTTCGTTCGGTCATCACCCAGGTCATCGCACAGCGAGATCGCTTCGGCGAGGTGGAGGTGGTGATCGGCACGCGCACGCCCGAGGAACTCGCCTTCAAAGAGGAGGTCGACGCCTGGCGAGCGCGCGACGACCTCTCCGTCCATGTCACCGTCGACCGTGCGACCCCTGGCTGGCGGGGCACCGTCGGCGTGGTCACGACCGTGCTTCCGCGCATCCATTGTGATCCCGCAGGCATCGCGATGATCTGCGGTCCTGAGGTGATGATGCGATTCACCGCCCTCGCGCTCATGGAACGCGGCATGCCGCCCTCGGGAATCCGTGTGTCCATGGAACGGAATATGCAGTGCGCGATTGCGCAATGCGGACACTGCCAGTTGGGATCGGTGTTCGTGTGCGCGGACGGTCCGGTGTTGACCTGGGATCGCGTCGAACCGCTGCTCGCGGTGCGGCAGCGATGAGCACCGTCAAGAAGCCGACGCTCGCGGTCTGGAAGTTCTCATCGTGCGATGGGTGTCAGCTCACCCTCCTGGACTGCGAGGACGAGTTGCTGACGGTGGCGGGTCAGATTGAGATCGCCTACTTCCTCGAGGCGTCGCGCGCCGTCCTCGCGGGACCGTATGACCTCTCGATCGTGGAGGGTTCGATCACGACCGCCGACGACATCGAGCGCATTCGCGAGGTTCGGCGCCTCAGCACCCGTGTGATCTCCATCGGTGCCTGCGCGACGGCCGGCGGGATCCAGGCACTCCGGAATTTCGCCGACGTTCGCGAGTTCACGTCCGCCGTCTATGCGCACCCGGAGTACATCCGCACACTCGAGCACTCGACCCCACCATCCGCGCACATCGACGTTGACTTTGAGCTTCACGGATGCCCCATCGACAAGCACCAGTTGCTCGAGGTGATCACCGCGTTCCTGCACGGGCGGCGTCCTCAGATCGCCTCACACTCCGTCTGTGTGGAGTGCAAACGGCGCGGCACGATCTGCGTGATGGTATCCAAAGGCATTCCCTGCCTCGGGCCGGTGACCCACGCGGGGTGCGGCGCGATCTGCCCCACCTATGATCGCGGGTGCTATGGGTGCTTCGGGCCCGCTGACACGACCAATGTTCCGGGGTTCGTCGACGCGCTGGGGACGAGCGGTATGTCCGGCTTCGACCTGGTTCGGGTCTTTCGAACTTTCAACGCCGACGCCCCGGCATTTCGCGATGCCAGCACGAGCGCCGAGGCCGGGATGATCAAGCCGTGACCCACACCAACGGGGCATCTCGCACGCTGTCGGTCGCGTCGCTTGCTCGCGTCGAGGGCGAGGGCAGCATGCACGTGGTCGTGCGTGACGGGGTTGTCCATGACGTCGAGCTGCGCATCTTCGAGCCTCCGCGGTTCTTTGAAGCCTTCCTTCGGGGACGCTCGTACACGGAACTACCAGATATCACCGCTCGAATCTGTGGGATCTGCCCGGTGGCATATCAGATGAGCGCCTGCCAGGCGATCGAGAGCGCCTGCGGGGTCGTGGTCGACGACACGGTCCGGGCGCTGCGCCGCCTGCTCTACTGCGGCGAATGGATCGAGAGCCACACGCTCCACATCTATCTGCTCCATGCGCCGGATTTCCTCGGGTACGCGAGCTCGATCGACCTCGCCCGGGACCATCGCGACATCGTCGAGCGCGGGCTCAAGCTCAAGAAGATCGGCAACGACATCCTCAATGTCCTCGGCGGCCGCGCGATCCACCCGGTGAACGTCCGCGTCGGCGGTTTCTACAAGGCACCGTTGGTCGCTGAGCTGGAAGCGCTCACCGAGCGTCTCAGCTGGGCACGGGATGCGGCGATCGCCACGGCACGCTGGGTTGCAGGATTCGAGTTTCCCGACGTTGCGCTCGAGGGGGACCTCGTCTCGTTGCGCCACGACGACGAATATCCAATCCTCGAAGGGCGTATCGCCTCGACTGCGGGTCTCGATATCGCGGTCGCGGACTTTCCCGACCATTTCACCGAGGAACACGTGGCGCACTCCACGGCGCTCCAGGGGCACGCTCGGACAGGCGGCTTGTACACGCTCGGACCGCTGGCTCGCTACAACCTCAACTTCGGTGTGCTGCCCCCGCTCGTCAAACAGGTGGCGGCAGACGTTGGTGTCGCAGGCAGCTGTCGCAACCCGTTTCAGAGCATCATCGTCCGCGCCCTCGAGGTGGTCTTCGCCTGCGACGAAGCGCTGCGCATCATTGCGGCGTACGAGCCTCCCGCCACATCACATGCCGAGATACTCGCGCAAGCTGGTACGGGCCATGGATGCACTGAGGCACCGCGAGGATCCCTCTACCATCGCTACACCATCGACGCCCACGGCATCATCAGTGATGCCGTCATCGTGCCGCCGACCTCACAGAATCAGCCATCGATCGAACACAGTCTCCGGCAGTTCGTCCAGGATCGTCTCGATCTCGATGACGCCGAGCTGACCCGGCAGTGCGAGCAGGCGATTCGCAATTACGACCCCTGCATCTCCTGCGCGACTCACTTCCTCGATCTCAGCGTGGATCGCGGGTGAGCGGTCCGACGGTTGTCATCGGGATCGGCAACCGCTTCCGTCGAGACGACGGTGCCGCTCTCCGAGTCATCGAGATGTTGAGCGACATTGTTCCGACGTCTGTGCTCCTGATGGAAAGTGACGGCGAACCCACCCGGCTCATCGATTCCTGGACCGATGTCGAGCTGGCCGTTGTCGTCGAGGCGGTGCGCCGTGGTGATCCTCCTGGGACCGTCGCCGCGGTCGAGTGGAAGGGATGGACAGGCGCGTCAGCTACCACCCATCAGGAACATGGGTCGCACAGCCTGGGCGTGCTCGAGGCGATCGCGCTCGGCGACGCTGTCGGTCGCTTGCCCGCCCGCCTGCGACTCGTCGGCATCGAGCCGGAAGATCTCGGATGGGGTGAGGGGCTCACGCTGGAGGTCGCGCGCAGCACCGAGCGCGCCGCCCGCCTCGTGCGCGACTACCTTCTCGCGACTCCGCCGTCATCCGCGGTGAGCGAGCGCACGACGCGATAGGCCGGCTCCCACATCGCGCTCCGGACCTTGGCCGCGGCGTCGCTCACGTCGGCCCGAGCCAGGCCCTCAGCCTCGGCTGCTCGCGCCACCGCGGCCGCGACCCGCAACGACACCGCCCGCACCTCCTCCACCGCCGGCATGACGGATGACCCCGGCCGCGACGCGTCCACCGACTCCGCCACCGTGTCGGCCGCCGCAAGCAGCATCCCGTCACTGACCACTCGCGCTCGGGCAACGACGGTCCCGAGCCCGAGCCCTGGAAAGACCAGCGCGTTGTTCGCCTGACCGATCACGTAGGTCACGCCCGCGTGCTCGGCTGGTGGGAACGGACTCCCGGTTGCGACCAGGGCGCGACCGTCGCTCCACGCGATCAGGTCCGACGGAACCGCCTCGGACAGCGATGTCGGATTCGACAGCGCGAAGATGATCGGACGCTCAGTGTGCGCAGCCATCTCGCGAACCACGGCCTCGGTAAATGAGCGTGGTTGGGCGGCGCATCCGATCAGCACCGTGGGCCGCACCGCCCGCACCACCTCAAGCAAGCCGATGTCGTCTCCGTCACGATGCCAGGTGCGGGCCTCATCTTCACGGCGAGCATACGCACGCTGGAAGTCGCGCATCTCCATGCCTTCCACGAGCAGACCGTGGCTGCCGAGACACCAGAGCCGGCTCTTGGCGTCACCAGGTGTCACGCCGTCGCGCACCATGGCGCTGCAGATGAAGTCAGCGATGCCGATCCCGGCCGTTCCCGCGCCAAAGATCACCACGCGTTGCTCCGCGAGTGCGCTCTCCGCGGCCCGCACCGCCGCGATGACACCACCGAGCACCACGGCGGCGGTTCCCTGCATATCGTCGTTGAACGTGCACGTCCGATCGCGATAATGCTCGAGAATCCGCCGCGCATTGCTCGCCCCGAAGTCCTCCCAGTGAAGGATCGCGTTGGGGAAGCGAGATGTCGCGGACTGCACAAAGCGGTCGATGAACTCGTCGTAGGCGTCACCGCGCACGCGCCGGTGCCTGGCGCCCATATACGCAGCGTAGGCGAGCAACTCCTCGCGATCAGTGCCAACGTCCAGCATGACCGGGATCACCCGGATGGGGTCGATCCCGGCCGCGGCCGTGTACACCGCGAGCTTGCCGACGGAGATGGCGATGCCTCCCACTCCCCAGTCGCCGATACCGAGAATCTGCTCGGCGTCCGTGGCGACAATCAGGTCGATGTCGTCGGCGCCGGCGCCAAAATTTTCGAAGGCGACGTCGATGCCGTCTGCATCGTCAACACACAGGTAAACACCTCGCGGGCGCTGGAATTCCTTGCTGTAGCGTTCGATGGCCTCCCCCACCGTGGGCGTGTAGACGATCGGAAGCATCTCGGCGAGATGCTCGCTGAGCACCCGGTAGTACAGCACCTCGTTGCGGTCGTGGAGCGAGTTAAGGAAGAGGTGTTTGGCAAGATCGCTCGCCCTGATGACGATACTGCGCGTAGGAACGCTCAGCCTGCAGATCGATCGTGGTCACCGCGGTCGGCAGCAGTCCGTGCAGGCCAAGCTGAGTGCGTTCCTCGAGCGTGAACGCGGACCCCTTGTTGAGCACCGGCGCCTCGAGCACATCCAGCCCGCGCCGGCTGGTTTCGTAAGCGCCGTCGGCTGCGATCCTGAAGGTACGCCGCGCGCGCATGGCACCCTTTTGTGCCATCAGGGTGCGAACCCATGGCGTGTGAAATGGCTCACACGCCGAGCGATGCGCCGGGCCAGGCGCACAGGATGCGTCGTCGGCGGTTTGACGAACGCCCGAGGATGGGCGGCATAGAAGACAACCTTGACGCATTCCACAAGTGCAAGATACGTCACGATCATCGCGACGAGGATCAGGAAGAACTCGGCCGGCAGCGGTGAGAACCCGAGAATATGGGCGATCGGAGTGAACGGGACAATCGCGCCGACCAGAGCACAGGACGGCGGGACGATGAGCATCGCCAGGCTCGGGCGGCTGCGCACGAATGGCACCCGCCGCGTTCTGATGACGTAGATGACCAGCGTCTGAGTCGCGAGCGACTCCACGAACCACCCGGTGCGGAATTCACTGTGGTTCGCGTTGAGCAGGTCCAGCATGACGAAGAACGTGAGAAAGTCGAACACCGAGCTCACGGGTCCGAAGACGATCATGAACCTGCGAACAAACGCGATGTCCCAGGCAGCCGGACGCGCGAGTGTCTCGGAGTCGACCGCGTCCGTCGGGATGGCAAGCTGCCCGGCGTTGTAGAGGAGGTTGTTCAGCAGGATCTGCGAGGGCAGCATCGGCAGGAAGGACAGGAACACCGACGCAACGGCGGCACTGAACATGTTCCCGAAGTTCGATGAGGTTGCCATGAGCACGTACTTGATGGTGTTGGCGAAGACGCGCCGGCCCTCGACGACGCCATCGGCGAGCACACCGAGATCCTTGTCAAGGAGGACGATGTCAGCCGCGTCCTTGGCGACGTCGGTCGCTGAATCGACGGAGATGCCGACATCGGCGTGGTGAAGG
Organism: Candidatus Dormiibacterota bacterium; assembly: GCA_963756075.1. Taxonomy (GTDB): domain Bacteria; phylum Chloroflexota; class Dormibacteria; order Aeolococcales; family Aeolococcaceae; genus Palsa-851. Next base: position 26,698 of record CAVWMH010000015.1, read on the forward strand.
GCGACGGCGTCGTTGACCCCGTCCCCGAGGAACGCGACGTCGACACCGGTTCGCCGGGTCACCTTGATGATCCGGGACTTCTGATCTGGGCTGACTCGAGCGAAGACCCGGGTTATCGAGATCGCTCGCGTCAGCGCATCGTCGCTCATAGCATCGATCTCCGAGCCCGTCACGACCGTCCCCGGATCCACACCGATCTGCCGGCAGACGGTCGCGGCGACGGTTCCGTTGTCGCCGGTGATGATCTTCACCTCGATGCCGAGCCGGTGGAGCCGGGAGATCGCCTCGCCGGCGTCGACCTTGGGCCGGTCGACAAACGTCAGAAACCCCACCAGGCTCAGGTCCCGCTCGTCTCCCGCAGTCAGCTTTGCGGTGGCCGACGCGGCTCGAGTCGCCACCGCCACGACCCGAGCTCCTTCGGCGAAGAGGCCGTCAAGCGTCGCTGCCGCGAGCGGGGACACCGACGTGCATCGAGCAAGCACCGATTCCGGAGCGCCCTTGGTGACCAGCAATGGGCCATCCGGGGACTTCACGAGCACCGACGCCAGCTGCCGCTCGTGATCGAAGGGGATTCGCCCCAGCCGCTGAAATGTGGCGGGTCCGCCAGGGCGGCGGGCGAGTTCCGCGCTCCGCGGGCTCGTCCAGAGTGCCTGGTCGAGAGCGTTGCCGCCGACCGGTCCGCCCGTCCCGGCGATCGACTCGTTGCAGACGAGACCAGCAGGAACGGCGTATTCAGCGGTTGCCCGTCCGCCGCGAGGCTGCGGTCGAAGGTGATCGCACCTTCGGTCAGGGTCCCCGTCTTGTCGGTGAAGAGGATCTCGATGTTGCCGAGGTCCTCGATGGCGACGAGCCGCTTCACCAGGACCCTCCGTCGCGCGAGCGCGCGTGAGCCGCTTGACAGACCGACGGTCACGATCGCCGGCATCAACTCCGGGGTGATACCCACCGCGATGGCCAGTGAGAAGAGCAGCGCGTCCAGGAGCGGCTTGTGAAAGGCGACGTTGAACACGAAGATCGTCAGCGTGAGCACGCCCGCAACGCGCACCAGCAGCCTTGAGAAACGGCTCAGCCCCTGCTGGAAGGCGGAAGCGGTGGCGTGCTCAGCGAGGCCGGAAGCAATGCCTCCGAATTCCGTGCTCAGACCGGTTGCGACGACCACACCGCGCGCCGCGCCCTCGTGGACGATCGTCCCCATGAAGATGCACGAGGCGAGATCGACACCGGCGGCATCCGGTTGAGGGTCGGCGGTCTTGGCAACGGGAAGCGACTCCCCGGTGAGCACCGCTTCGTCGCACTCCACGGAGTCGACCTCGAGGAGGCGCATATCGGCTGGGACGATGTTCCCGACGCTCAGGCTCACGACGTCACCCGGAACCAGCGTGGCAGTGTCGACGAACTGGTCCAGCCCATCACGACGCACCAGCGCGCGGTGATGGATTTCCCGGTGGAGCGCCTCCACAGCGCTTTCCGCCCGGTACTCGTTGAGAAAGCTCAAGAACACGCTCACCGCGACGATGGCGGCGATGATGATCGCGTCTGTCGGATCGCCGGTGAACCCGGAAACAGCTGCACACCCGAGCAACAGCAGCAGGAGGGGGTTTCGGAACTGACGGAGCAGAACGCCGGTGGGGGTGACCCGGTGTTCTCTAAGCACATTGGCTCCGTGGGCAGCGAGTCTCGCTGCCGCCTCCGCTGCATCGAGACCGCGGTCGCCCGATCCCAGTGCGTCCAGCACCACCACGGCAGGCAGACCAGCAGCCTCGG
>CAVWMH010000016.1:0-4078 GCA_963756075.1 Candidatus Dormiibacterota bacterium
GGAAGTAGGGACTAAACGGGCTGGCGAAGCCGGCATCGGGGAGTCGGCGCTACTCAGTCATGTGCGTGAGCAAGCGCTGTCAGTGGGCTCGATTGTGCTCGAGACGGCCGGGGTTCGCTGGACCGCATCAACCCCTCTTCCCTGTCATGCGCGGAATCGAGCTCCTGGCTGATGCGCAGCGTATGGCGCTTGAGGCCGCGTTCGGAGTAGCGAGTGGCGTCGAACCTGACCCGTTTCGAGTGGCGATGGCGGCATTCCGACTCGTCAGCGACACTGCGGATGCCAATCCAGTGGTGCTGCTCGTTGATGATGCGCAATGGCTCGATCGGCCGAGCCTTGGCGTGCTCACGTTCATCGCCCGGCGCCTGGACCACGTACCCATGGCGGTGATCGCGACCGTGCGAACGGGATACGCCTCGCCGTTCAAGGAGGCCGCATCGTCGAGTCGCCCGATGGCGGCTGGGGAATCGCCGGCCATGCGAACACCGGCGCCGACATCGCCGGCCTGGCTCGACAGGCGGTCGCGTCCAGCTGATCTAGGGTGGGCTGAGCCGGCACCAAGCGGATGGTATCGGCTCAGCCGCGAGGGCTAGAAGGCGAGCTGCACGACCCCGATGGTGTTGCCTTCGGTGTCCTTGAACCACGCGGCCGATCCGCTGCCGATATCCGCGATGCCGTCGACGGTCTTCAGGCCCGGAAAGTCGTACTCCTCGAAGACGACGCCGCGTGACCGCAAGTCCGCAACCGCCGCCCGCGCATCGGGCACGCGCAGACCCATCTGCGTGTGGCCGCCTCGGTTGGGATTCGGTGTCGGATAGATGCTGAACGAGGAGTTGCCGAGCAGGAAGAACGCTCCGCCCTCGCCGGATTCGCCAGGAACCGCCCCGACCTTCTCGGTGTAGAACTTTGCTGCCCGCTCCATGTCGATGGCCGGCAACGTCGTGTGAACCGTGACACCTTCAAGCACCGCTCTCCTCCTCGTGCAGACTGGGGGAGCCACAATACCGCCGGACCCAGGCCTTCGTAAAGACGAGCAAGGTCAGCGGAGTGCCGGGTCAGACGGGGGTATATCGATGCGTCAAAAGGCTGAAGGCGACGGGCGAACCTGATCGCGCGCTCAGATATACCAATCCGTCTCGTACCGAGGTTATTTCCAAGGGACCCCGGGCCGGACCATCGGTGAAGACCCCTATGGCGGTGGTCTGAGTCGAGCAGCCATCTGAGCCGACGGTCCGGATATCCACCGCCACAGCCGGAACACCCGGCGGCACGGCGGCGTCTCCAGTCGCTCCTGCCCACACCACATAGGATTCGCTGCGCGATGATCCCACCGGACCCGTCCATTGGTTGGCGGTGACGAAGTCGTCCCACGATCCGGGACCGACTTGAACGGGGCTGTTGTTGATCCCCATTGTCGGAAGGACGATGGGCGCGCACGGTGCGAAGGTCGGTACGTACCCTGCAGGAGGTTTTGTCGCCACGGGTGCCGGCGACTGTGAAATGGACGGTTGCTCGGGGCCTAGACCCTGATGAGAGCCCGCAGCGAGAGATCCACATCCTGCCAGCGCACCCGTAGTTGCGACGCAACTCCATAGGGCGATTCGTCCGATCACCTCTTTAGCGGTCACAGCGTCGCCCGAGTGGTCACCGCTTTGCTCCTGAGGCGCTCGTGTGGCGGCTCAAGTCTGGTTGGTTCGACGTGGACACACCAGGTGGAACGCCGGCAGAGGAGGAGGGTCACGAACCGGTTGATTGATCATCGAGCCCCCTCGAAACACGCCGCCCTCGCGCCGTTCGCTGGATGCACTGACCATCATGCGCCGATCGCACGCGAAGTTTTGGCTTCAGTCACGCTCAGGGACGCTGGGTGGGCACCACCCCTCGTTGTTCGGATGGTGGCACCCGCGACCCTCGCCTGAGGCGTTGATAGGCTGGGAAGGGATGAGCCAGCAGAGCAAGACATCGGCGCGCGTCCGGGCACTCGCCGTGGCCTTGGGCGCGCTCGGGGTCAGCATGGGTTTGGCGTCCGGCACGTTCGGCATCATCAACTGGGCGTCGTTCCACAGCATCCCGGATCTCGATCTTCCTTCGGTGGTCATCCCGATCGGTTCCGGAGTTCTTGGCGCGCTCGTCGCATCTCGCCAGCCACGCAATCCCACCGGGTGGCTGTTCATCTTCATCGCCGTGGTGGGGGGAGCTCAAGGGGTGGCCGGGGGATACGCGCTCATCGCACTGGTGACCCACCCTGGGCTCGCCGGCGGGATCTGGGCACTGTGGCTGGCCAGCTGGGAGGTGACACTGGTGTTTCCCGCCGGTGCTCTGACACTGCTGCTGCTGTTGTTCCCTGACGGGCACCTTCCTTCGCGGAGATGGAGGCCGGTTGCGGTGACCGCCATCGTCGGCACAGTCGTGCTCGCCATCCCCGGCGGCGCACTCGCGCCCGGCCAACTCGCGACAACGCTGACCGTCGCATCACCGGCCAATCCGATCGGCATATCGGGAGGCGGCGTCCTTGGAACAGTGCTGAGTGCGATCGGATTTCTCTGGCTTCCTGGCCTGGCGATCCTGGTGATTGCGGCGGCTGCACCGCTGGTTCGCATGCGCCGTGCGCGGGGTGACGAACGGCAGCAGCTGAAGTGGATCGCCTATGCGGTCATCGTGAGCGCGGCCGCCTACATGCCGCTGATAATCCCGTCGTTCTTCATCCCGACATTCCCCACATGGGTCGGTGACGGCGTCATTGCTCTGGGATTCGGCGTGGCGGTTCCGGTCGCTGCTGGGATCGCCATTTTCAAGCACCGGTTGTATGACATCGACGTCGTCATCAGCCGCACGCTTGTCTACGGCGCCCTCGCACTGTTCATCACGGCTGTCTATGTCGGGATCGCCGTGGGTATCGGTGCGCTCATCGGAGGCGGAGGCAAGCCGAATCTCGGCCTGTCCATCCTCGCGACGGCGATCGTGGCCGTCGGCTTCCAACCGGCTCGGCAGTGGCTGCAAAAGGTCGCCAACCGGCTCGTCTACGGCCAGCGGGCAACACCCTATGAGGTGTTGTCGCAGTTCTCTGAGCGCGTGGCCGAGAGCTATGCGGTCGACGATGTGCTCCCGCGCATGGCGCGTGTGCTCGCAGAGGGCACCGGTGCGCAGCACGCGGTTGTCTGGCTTCGCACCGGCATCGTGTTGCGTGCCGCAGCGTCGTGGCCCGCGGACGCCGGCATCGAGCCTGTCGAGATCATGAATGGCACCGTGCGCACGCTGCCGAACACGGACCGCGTCGTGGAGGTGCGACAGCAGAACGAGCTCCTCGGCGCGCTGAGCGTGACCAAGCGAGCGCGCGAGTCGCTCACCCCCATCGAGGACAAGCTGCTCTCCGACCTCGCTCATCAAGCGGGGCTGATGCTCAGGAACGTGCGCCTGACCGCCGACCTCCAGGCGCAACTCGAGGATCTGCGCGCGTCGAGGCAGCGGTTGGTGGCAGCACAGGACAACGCACGGCGCCGGCTGGAGCGCAACCTGCACGACGGCGCGCAGCAGCACCTGGTGGCCATCAAGGTGAAGTTGGGCCTCGTCGAGATGCTCTTGACCCGCGATCCAGCCAGAGCGGGCGCCACCATCGTCGACCTCAAGCATGACGCCGATGAGGCTCTCGAGACTCTGCGCGACCTCGCCCGCGGCATCTATCCGCCGCTGCTTGCGGACAAAGGCCTGGCCGCGGCACTGCGCTCGCAAGCCGGTAAGGCAACGGTGCCCGTGCACGTCGACGCCGATGGCGTTGGGCGCCACTCGCAGGAGATCGAAGCCGCTCTCTACTTTTGCACGCTGGAAGCGCTGCAGAACGTGCAGAAGTATGCTGCGGCGTCAGCCGTCGAGGTGCGCCTTCGTGAAGACGGCGGACAGGTGCGTGTCGAGATCACCGACGATGGATGCGGCTTCGACGTGCCCAAGGTGACGCGTGGTGCCGGTTTGACGAACATGGAGGACCGGCTCGACGCCCTCGGTGGGACGCTGCAGATCGAGTCGACGCCAGGTGGCGGAACAACGCTCCGCGCAACGGTCCCGATGCCGGCTCAAAACGCGG
>CAVWMH010000017.1:0-3926 GCA_963756075.1 Candidatus Dormiibacterota bacterium
CAACAACGCTCGTGCCCTTTCGCCGGATCGCGCTGCCTTTTCGTCAGGGCGGCGGGTCGACGACGGCCACGTCCGTCAGCGATACGGATGCGCCACCCCTGCTCGTGCACGGCACGGTGGTGCGGCCGGCACAGCGAGACCAGGTTGTCGAGCTCGGTGGGACCGCCGTCCGACCAGTGGATGATGTGGTGGCCGTCGGTCCACGCGGGCGGTCGGTCGCATCCCGGAAAACGGCAGCCATCGTCGCGCAACCGGAGCGCGGTGCGGATGTGTGCCGGGATGATGCGTGTAGCCCGTCCGACCGAAAGCGGCATTGCACTCGTGCTTGGCGCCGTCAAGGCTGCACCGTCAGCAGGCGGCGCAACCGTCACCACCGTCCGCACCGCGTCACAGGCGATGCGACGCGCGGTCTCCGGGTGGATCGGCCCCACCCCACGCAACTCGGCCGGCTCAGCATCCGAACCAGTGCGCAGCGTGTCCGCGTGCACCGTCACCGTGAGATGGGGCCGCTGCCCGTGCACGTCGCGGTGCTCACCGCAGCGCAGCTGGAGGGCGGCCAGGTCGACGAGCGCGTCGGCCCGGCGCTGCGACCCGGACCGGGTCTCGCCACGGCGCATCCCGTGACTGAGCGCATCGATCGCGGTCTTGAGCAGCGCGCCGCCTTCGGCATCGAGCTCGCCACGCAGCACGAACACCCCGCCATAGGTCTGGTCGCACTCGAACCAGCGGCGCTCGTGGGCGTGGTTGTCGTCGGCGAGCACGCCGTCGGGATCGAGCCGCAGCCGGGTGGCCTGGGTGAGGGTGCGCATGGCACCGGGCTCGAGCGTCTCCGCGGCGCCCACCAGGATGGACTCGAACGGGGCCAGCTGCTCCACCCCGACGTCCTCGGCGAGGTGGGCGATCATGGTCACGTTGCTGAAGGAGGCGCGCCCGGCCCGGGCGCTGTCGAGCGTCGCCGGCAGCTGACCCAGGGTCCGGGCCAGGTGGACCCGGTACGCGGCCGCCTTCACGGTCATGCCGCAGCAGGCTCGCACCCAGGACACCGTGCTCACCCCGCCGGCCGCCACCGCTCCATGAGCGCGATCGAAGCGGTGCAGGCGCCGGAGGAACTCGGCTTCGAGGCGATCAATCGCCCGCCGGATGTCGACCAGATCCTCGCCGAGCGCGTGGGTCGAGAACTCATCGATCGACTCGCCAACCAGTCCATCGACGGCGTCCTCGAGACGGTCTCGCGCAGCCGGGATCGCGAACGCTTCCATAGACAGATTATACCAAACACCTGTTCGTACATGCCACGGACAATGTGGTCGCCTGGGCAGGTTAGAGCCATCTCTGGCAATAACACCGCAGGCGCGGCCGAATGCTCGAGCCAGGCTACTCGGTCCCGCGGCGGCCTCGTCCACGTCTTCGTCATCGCAGTCACCACGGTCTACTTTGTTCATCTCCGCCACGGTCGCTGTGCCCGGGCAGGACGCATCACGCCCCGCCGACACGACGCCGGGCGCGCGGCTTGACCGCACGGTACTCGTCCCATCTCGCTCGCGCCGCGGCGAAATCAACGCGATCACCGCGCACCGACACTCCCTCGGCACGAAGCCGGTCGAGTTGCGGCAATCCCATCGCGGCAGTGCCATCTGCACGAACGACCCTATGCCACGGGACGTCCGCGTAATCCATTGCGAGGACGCGCCCGACAGCTCGCGGCGCGTGCGGATCGATGTCGCCATACGTGCAGACCAGCCCACGGGGAATCGCGCGAACTCGCGAGATGACGGTCGCGGCGTAGGACCCCGGGCGCGGCTCACTGATACGCGGAGACATCGATCTGGACTGGATAGCCGGCGCGCAGCACGGCGACCGTCGAGGGTGGTGTGATGACGTCGGCTCTCCCACGCATCGGACGCGCAACTCCACCTCCGTATCCCTGGACTGTCCACTCCGCCAGGCGATCGCCGAGGACCACGGCGGGTGATGCACCGAGCACGACGAAGGCTCCGTCAGGCAGATCTGTCCAAGACATCTGGTGAAGACGCCGGCGGTGCGTCCCCGCGACGATCCGCTCGCCATGCAGCCGCCGGTTCATCTGTTTCGCTGACGGCTCGTCGAACTCCAAGGCCCTCAGCCCAGGCCGCGCGATAGGCGTCATAGCTGTCGCGCCGGCACTCCGCGCACGGGCGATGTCCGGCCGCGAATGAGACAGCCTCGTCGTGGAAGTACAGGAACGTGTAGTGACCCGGCTGCCATTGCTGATGCCGGCGTCCCCGAAAGTCGAGCGCGCAGGTGATCCAAAGGTCGCTCGCGTGGAAGCGGACAATCTCATGACCGGAATGGAGGATGCCGCGATTGCCCGTCCAGGCACCGCGAAGTGGGATAGCCGCGATGTCACCCATCGGCGTCACACGATTTCGCGCTGGAGTCATGTGCCTCTCCTGATCCCGATACGTGGCGCCAACGGAAGAGCGCATCGGCGTGATCATCCTGCTCACCGGGGGTGCAATCCACCGGCTGACCGTGCCTCGAGCGCGTTCGGCTATTTGCTGGCAGCGGCCGACGCGAACCAGGATTCGATCTCGGCGAAGTCCCTATCCGACAGCACGACTTCAAGGGCCCGCGCGGCCAGTTCCAGGTGTGGCGATCTACGGGCAGGACCGGTGACAACAGCGGTCACCTCGCGATGGTGCAACAGCCATGCGAGAGCGAGGGCACCGCATTCGACTCCGTGTCGGCGCTCCGCGTCAGAGCGGAGTTGATCGATCGCATCGTACACGGCGGGGGTTAGCAGCTCATCAACCCCGTCAGGGCGCAGCGCCATACGGGAGTCTGGGGGTGGGGTGACGTGACGTTCGTACTTCCCGGTGAGTGCACCGCCGGCCAGGGGCGAGAACGGCGTGAACGCCAGACCGCGCTCGGCGCAGATGGACCGCACGGCTCGGTTGTCTTGGGGTCCCAGCAGGCTGTAGGCGTTCTGCACGACTTGATAGCCGCTGATGCCGAGTCGTTCGGCCGCGTCGAGGGCGGTCGTGAGCTGGCCCGCATCAACGTTGGACGCGCCCACGTAACGGCAGCGGCCACTGGCGCGAATCGTCTCGAGCCCCTCGAGAAGTCACCTCGATCGGTGTGGCGTCGTCGGGCGCATGGGTGAGGAGGAACTCGACAGTGTCGACGCCAAGTCGTTGAAGGCTGCCCGAGAACCTCTCTTCGAGAAAGGCGGCGTCGAAGCGGCCGCTCGACCCGTCGACGTACGGCGGGGCAACCTTGGTAGCGAGACGAACTCGGTCGGTGACGGCGGAGTCGCGCTCGGCCAGCCATCGGCCGATCATGATCTCGCTCGCACCGCCGGCGTAACGCTCCGCAGTGTCGAACAGTGTGATGCCCAAACCAACTGCTTCGTCCATCGTTGCGAACGCCGACAGCTCGTCCAGACCACGACCCACGAGTTTCGGGCTCCCGCCAATCCCGCCGAACGTGCCGCAACCGAGCACGAACCTGCCGTAGCTCCAGATTGGTGATGTGGTCACTCTCAGAACTGTAAGGGAGCCTCGCCTTCACACGGCGAAGGCCGGCAAGCACCCCGTTCTGCCAGGGTGCGTTGTGACTCCCGGCCCGGAGGAGCGCTTCCTCGATCGCGAGCCTTCACCTCGCGAAAGGTGGTCGAGACCCCATCGACCCAAGCCGTGAGGACGCCGCGGCTGCTAGCCCACCGGCACTATCTCGGTGGTCGACGGCAACAGCTGCAAGGCGACACATACATCCGGCTGCCGCTAAGGCGAAGTTGCTCGCTGACGACGTGAGGGGTGCAGCAGCTTCACTCCTGTGCAGCGAGCCGGTACGAACGCCCCTTGGTGTCTACGCTTCGAAACATATATGGTCCCGGCATGTTATAGCCACTTCCGACAATAACATCCAACCCCGCAGCGCACCCGGAT
>CAVWMH010000018.1:0-8513 GCA_963756075.1 Candidatus Dormiibacterota bacterium
TGACTTGGTCGGGCCCGGGCTGAGCGCATTCACCGTCACCGGAGTGCCCTCGAGGCGGCGCGCCAGCTCGTACGCGAAGAGAATGTTGGCCAGCTTGGACCGCGTGTAGGCGGCGAAGAAGTTGTAGCGTTTCTCGCCCTGAAGGTTGTCGAAATCGACGTTGCGGCTGTGCGTCTCCGACGACACCACGACGATGCGCCCGGCTTGAGCGCGCTCAAGCAGGTCCACCAACAGCCGCGTCAGTAGAAAGGGCGCCAGGTGGTTGACCGCAAGCGTTCGCTCGATCCCGTCGACCGTGACGTCGCGCGACGAGAACGAGGCCCCTGCGTTGTTGATCAGAACGTCGATGTGCTCGTAGCGCTCGTGCATATCCTCAGCCAGAGTGTGGATCTGCTCCTGGGACGAGAGGTCTGTGATGAGCACCGCCGGTGCAGGTCCAACGGCCACCTCGGCCACCGCGGCACGCGCCGTTGCTGCGCGCTGGACCTGAACAGCTACTCCCGACAGGTCCTCCGTCGTCCGACGGCTCTCCTGGGCCATCAGGTCCCGTCGTCCGGGACGGGGCCTGATGGCCTGCCCGGTTGGCGGCGCCGGTGGGCGTACGGCCAATACGCCGGGTGGCGTACGTCGACAGCCGCGCTCGGGCGGATGACGACGCCGTCACCGGCGGTTAGGGTGTGGTGCATGACCGAGTCATGAGCAACCTCCCACGATCCGGAGCGTCCCAGACTGGGGAGTTCGTCGCATCCGCAACGCCACGCGCACTCTGGGCCGAAATGGCGCGACGTGCGCCTCTGGTGGCCGACCTGATCCCTGCGCTGTTCCTGACGGGGTTCCTGGTGGCGGCGAGTACGGCTCAGCAGCGCGCCATCGGTGACGCGCACCGGATCGGGGTCGGCGGCTACGTGCTGCTCGTGGGGGCGGCGATGGCGTTGGCGCTGCGGCGACGGTGGCCGCGGCTCGCGTACGCAGGCTCGCTCGCCTGCACGGGCACCTACCTTCTGGTTGGCGATCCACCAGGGCCGATTCTGCTGGCGCCATTTCTCGGGCTGGTTATCGTTCTGGGGGCGACGAGATCGCTGCCAATCTGGATCGTGTCGACGCTCGGGGGCGCTGGCGTGCTGTCCGCAGTCCACGGCGCCGTGTACGGGTGGTCGTGGCCAGTGTCGCTCTTTGCCGGTGTCTGGGTGTGCGTCGCTGCGCTCGCGGGGATTGCTCTCGACGCGCGGCGGCGCTTTCTCAGGGAATCGCGGGCGCGGGCGGAGTGGACGCAGCGCAGCCGCGAAGAGGAAGCACGCCGGCGCATGGTTGAAGAGAGATTGCGGATCGCACGCGAGATGCACGATGTCATCGGCCACAGCCTGGCGGTCATCAGCCTGCAGGCCGGCGTCGCTGAGCACCTCCTCGCGAGCCGGCCAGAGGAGGCGCGCAAAGCCGTCAGCGCCATCCGCGGCGTGAGCAAGCAAGCCCTGACCGAGCTGCGCAGTGAGCTCGCCGCGCTCCGAGGAGATGGCCTCGCGGTTGCGGATCGCAGGCCGACACCGGGACTTTCGGCGGTGCCGGCGCTGGCTGCGCAGATGCGCGATGCGGGGCTGCAGATCGATCTCGATCTTCCGCAGCGCGGTGACGAAGTTCCAGAGATTGTCTCGACCGCCGCCTACCGAATCGTGCAGGAGTCGCTGACCAACGTTGCCCGGCACGCGGGCACCGGCACGAGGGCGAGCGTGCGCGCGGTGCTCGAGCCTGACCGGCTGGAGCTGGAGATCGTCGACGATGGCATCGGGGTGAGTGAGCCGCCTCGTGAAGGGGGCGGCCTCCAGGGCATGCGCGAGCGCGCCGCTGCCCTGGCCGGCGCGTTCTCCGCGGGCAGGCGTCCCGAGGGCGGATTCCGGGTATGGGCATCGCTGCCGCTGGGGGGACGGTGAGCGTCCGGGTGGTGCTCGCCGACGACCAGGCGTTGATCCGGGTCGGGCTGCGAGCGCTCGCAGACGCAGAGCCCGACATCGAGGTGGTGGGTGAGGCCGCTGACGGCCAGGAAGCGTTGCGCGTTGTGCGTGAGCTGCGACCCGATGTGGTGGTGATGGACATTCGAATGCCGGTCCTTGATGGATTGGAGGCGACGCGTCTGATCGCTACCGACCCGCAGCTGTCGGGTGTCCGCGTGCTCGTTCTCACCACCTTCGAAATCGACGAGTACGTGTTCGAAGCTCTTCGCGCGGGAGCCGGGGGGTTTCTTCTCAAAGATGCGGAGCCGACAGAGCTGCTGCGTGCCATTCGCGTCGTGGCAGCGGGAGACTCGCTCCTGTCGCCGGCCGTGACGCGGCGCGTCATCGAGGCCTTCAGCGCCCGCCCGGCACCCATCGCACCGCGGACGAAGCTGCTGGCCGACCTCACCGAGCGTGAGCGTGAAGTGGTAGCGCTCGCCGGCTGCGGGCTCTCCAATGACGAGATTGCCGAGAGGCTCGTGATCAGCCCGGCGACGGCGCGTACCCATGTGTCTCGATCCATGCAGAAACTCGGCGCAAGAGATCGTGCACAGCTCGTGGTGTTCGCCTACGAAACCGGCCTCGTGTCACCGGGGCAAGCGCTGGCGTAGGCACGTCGTCAACGCGGCTACGCACCAGGACGTAGCCGAAAGTGTCGCTTCCGGACGGACGACAGGACCACAACGCGCGTCCGACGATGTTGCTGTTGTCATCCAATACGCACATCGGAGGAACGCGACATGCCCGGATACTGGGTCGGCGGCGGCTTTGGCTTTTGGTGGATCTTTCCGTTGGTCTTCGGCGCCCTGTGGCTCACCGCGATCGGCCTCTTCCTCTGGCGCGGTCGCCTCTGGTGGAAGGGTGGCCATGGCACCACGCCGGACGCCGCTGCGGTGCTGCGCGAGCGATTCGCGCGCGGCGAGATCGACACCGACGAGTACCAGCGTCGCCTTCGGGTGCTCGATGGGCGGTGAGCATCCTGCTCATCGCCCTCGCGGCCTCGCACGATGCCCTGAGACACGTGCCAGACGGATGGCGGTGGGACCAATCGAAAACGGGACTGGGATCAGCAGGTGACGTGAAGAATGGCGTTGGTGTCTGTAGCGTCAGTGGCGAGAAGATCGATCGCCCGGCTGGTCGGCACGATCACCAGCTCGATGTCGCGGCGACGAGCCTCATCCTTGACCGCGTCCATAACCGGCAGGGCGCCGGCGGCGCCGGTGCCGATGACCAGACGACGGCAGCGCCAGGGGATCTTCTCCGCGGCTGAGAGCGGCGTGTGCCCATAGCCGGCGCGGTAGCGCTTCGATGTGCCCTTCCGGCGCTCCCGGATCTGGCCTCGATCGATAACCACGTCATGGGCGTACGTCCGACCGTCGATCTGGATGGAGCCGAATGAGAAGGCTTCGATGTCCATGATGCGTACTATCGCGCCAAGACACGCGCGGGCGGGAAAAATTGGAGGCACAGCAACGGCCCTGCTCATCGATCTCAGCCACCCTGTGGTGGAGGGCATGGAGACCTACCGGCCGCTGCCCACCCCGCGAGTCGAGGTCCTCAACGATTACGACGCCTCGAGATATGACGGTAAGTCGGAATTCCTGATCGCCTCCCTGCACTTGTGTGGGAACACTGGGACGTACGTCGATTCGCCGCGGCACCGGTTTCGTGAGGGCGTGGACCTTGCCGGCTTGTCACTCTCGCACGTCGCAGACCTCTCGGTGGTCATTGCCGATGCCACGGGTGTCGAGCGAGCGATTGACGCTGATGCTCTACCGACGGGGGACCTACACGGCAAGGCGCTCCTCGTCCGTACAGATTTCTCGCGTCACTGGGGCTCCGACGCGTACTTCACCGCCAACCCGTTCTTGACGGCCGATGCGTGCGATGCCTTGGTCGGTGCCGGAGTTCGCATTCGTCGGGATCGACTCGCTGAACATCGATGACATCGGCGACCTGGCGCGACCGGCTCACACGATCCTCCTCGGTGCGGGCATTCCGATTTGTGAGCACATGACCAATCTCGCTTCGATCACATGCGGCGGGCGCCTTCATGCGGTCCCGATCGCATGGGTCGGCGGCGCAACCTTTCCGGTGCGCGCCTACGTGGTGAGCGAGGGGTAGCCTGCGCATGTATTGGACAGGCAATTCGAGGGCAGCGACATGAGTTTCGAGCGGCGCGCAAAGCTGCACCACACGCCGAAGACCAGCCTCTCAGCCTGGACTGCGCAAAGCTCGGGGATGCGACGACTGGCGGGAATCTCGGCGGATCTGTGCGGCTCCGAGAGGATCTGGATGGGTCAAGCCCACGTGTCGCCGGGGTCGCGCTCCGAGGACCACCACCACGGTGAGTCCGAGACCGGCATCTATGTGGTGTCCGGTCACCCCGTGTTTGTGTTCTTGGACAACAACGTCGAGACCCGAATCGAGGCCGGCCCTGGCGACTACGTGTATGTCCCGCCATTTGTCGCCCACCGGGAGGAAAACCCTTCTCGCGATGAGGAGGCGGTCGTCGTCCTTGCCCGCACAACACAAGAGGCGATCGTCGTAAACCTCCTCCGGCTCTGACAGAACTAAGGGGGAGGTTCGGCCGGTGCCGTCACGCGGCGCCTACGGGGCGTGTCGGCCGGTACCGAGTACTAGGCTAAGGGCGATGGCCGAAGCCCGATCGTTCATTCCCGAGGAGCTCAACATGGAGAAGACAGTCCGCGAAGTGATGACCCCCGACCCAACGACGCTTCCCGCCTCATCCAAGGTTAGTGATGCGGCGGCGGCCATGGCGGACCGTGACATCGGAGTGGTGGTGATTACTCACGGCGGGGATAAGGTTGTCGGCATTTTGACGGACAGGGACATCGTGGTTCGTGGCATTGCGGCGCGCCGCGATCCATGGACAACGCTGATCACGGAAATCCTCAGCGGTGATGACCTGGCGATGGCTTCTCCCGACACCACCGTGCGCGAGGTCATAGGTGTGATGCGTTCGAAGGCGATCCGACGCATGCCTGTTGTTGAAAAAGGCCGCCTGGTCGGGATCGTCACCCTGGGGGATCTCGCTCTGGAGGAGGACTCGCGGTCGGCATTGGTCGACGTGAGTGCCGCACCTCCGAATCGCTGACAGAATTCCTCGCTTTGCCCATGACTCTGAAAGACCTCGAATCCACTGTCGCCGGCCGCGTCGAGGGCTCGGCGATTGAAGTTATAGCGGTACGTGGCGATGCCGACACGGGCCAGATAGAGGTTGCGGAGGTTCGCGACAACAGCCTTGCACTCGGAGCGATTCCTGCCAACCCCGCGCGTCGCATGGTCCCGGCAACCCAGTTTCGACCGTGGCCCCAGTGGACCGTCCATATCGGTGGGCAGCCCTTCGTATATCAATGGACCGGTGGCGACGCCAGATGCGTCCGGTGCGGCGCTGAGCTCGAGCATTTCGGATTTGTGGGAAGGTCCGGCGGTGATGTGCGTGAACGAGAGCAAGGCGCCGTTCGATTGATTGCGTACTGCCAACGCTGCGCACGCAATCCGTTCTAAAGGCTGCGAGGTCGTAACGCCTGACCGGACTGTCGCGGGGTCAGCGGTGAGTCTCGTCGTCCTCGACCACGTCGGGTTGGCGTCCCATCCCTCCGGGATCGTAAGCAGGATCCTCTCCGAAACCTGGTTCGCCGGGCGGGGGAGGAGGCGTATCCCCTCCAGGATCCATTGATGACTTGTCGGATACACCCACGGGTATCGCACGCTCGGGCTCCGGGATGTCGACCGCGTCCTCGTCGATCTCGGTCATGTTCACTCTCCTTCGACGGTGTCCAATTTGTGATCCTGGGCGCCGGGTTGGATTCTTTCGCCTACCGTCGGCGAGATTCATGCGTCCTCATCGAGGACCTGGTGTAGTTTGCGCGCGAACGCTTCAGGTTGGCCGGGATATCCGAGCTCGCCGCCCATGAAGCCGCCGTGGTGGCTTGGAAAGACGGTGGCCTCCTGGCCAAGGAGATCGGAGGTGACGAGCGACGTGCGCCACGTGACCGTGCCCATCAACTCCTCGCCGACCGCGATCACCACGCGAGTCGGCGCTGCGGCCACGGCGCCGAAGTCGGGCCGGTAACCGCTGACCGCCCACGACCGGTCGGAAAGGAGCGGGTCGCCACGAACGCCGTCGTCCGCGCTCGGCATCCCGAACTGGGCGGGATCCGGAGCAGACCGAGCGAAGAAGTCGTCGTCGAACTCACCCTGCCAAGACGTCATGGCGATGAACGCCGCCATTCCGGCACCAAACCCCTTGGCCTCGTACGCGTCGCGAACCCCTGCTCGTGCGCGCATGGCGGCCTCCGCGTCCGGAAGCAGCGCGAGCAGGGGCGGCTCATGCGCCACCAGAGTGGTCACGTCGTCCGGGTACGCCGCCACCAGCGCGAGGGCGGTGATCGCGCCACCGCTGCTCGCGAACATCTCGACGGGTCCGACGCCGAGGGCATCGATGACGGCATGCACATCGTCTGCCTGGACAGCGGGCGTGTTGTCAACCCGGCCGTCCTTCCGGATGCTGCGACCGAGGCCACGCGGGTCATAGGTGACCACGGTGCGGTCAGAGAAGTGCGACGCCAACGTCGTGAAGCCGCTGGCGTCCATGGGCTGGGCGATCATGACGAGAGGTGGTCGTCCGTCAGCGGTGGGCAGGGGGCCGTGGACGTCGTAGACGATGCCGGCCCCGGCGGTGTCGAGTGTGTGTGTCGTCATGCCAGTGTTGACCTCTGGTTGGGTGAAAACTCATCGGGCCGAAGATAGGTAACCGCGCGCTCGAATCTGGGTACTCCTCCCGATTCGCCCTCGGCAGAGCCGCTCCTAGTCTCGCTGCAGGTACTCGCGCTCGCGAGAACAGCACAAGGAGGAACGCACATGCCGCGATACGTGGTGGAACGGACATTTCCTGATGGACTCAATATCCCTGTCGATGCGCAGGGGGCTGCGACCTGCCTGGCCGTGGTCGATCGCAACGCCGATGAGGGTGTCACCTGGGTTCACTCCTATGTCAGCGACGACAAGAGGAAGACGTTCTGCATCTATGACGCGCCGAGTCCGGAGGCGATCCGCAAGACCGCCGACCGCAACTCCCTGCCGCTTGACCAGATCACGCAGGTGAGCGTCCTCGATCCGTACTTCTACAAATGAGCTGGCGTGATGCGCTGGACGTCAGCGTGGGCCGGCGGCTCCGCCCGCACCGTCGCCGATAAATCAACCGAATGGTCGATGTCTCTTCCCGTTGGCGCGCGGGAGAGTTGATCACTACGGCTCGGGTGACCGAGCATACGAAGAAGACTGGAGGTCAACATGATGTCGTCTCCCCGGTTCCGAAGGGTTGTTGCACGCAGTGCCACAGCCTCCGTTGTCACATTGGGCCTTCTTGCTGCGGCCCCTCAGTTCAGCTCATCCGTGAGCGCGCAGGCTAGTGCTGTTTCTTGCACGACCCCCATCACCAGCGCACCCACCGGCCCTGCGACCGTGTCGACGAAATGGACAGAATTTGGGAAGGTGTTGAGCATCGGCTCAGGCGCCAACGCCGGTTGCTCTCTGTACCTGCTCACGTCCGACAAGCTCCATTCGCTGACGTTTGGTCTTGCGGCATTTGCCTGCAGCAACGGCGCAAACCCCATCGGGCAGCCGTGCGACACCGTCCTCTGGCCGGCGCTCCTGACCAACGGTGCTCCCATCGCCGGGCCTGGAGTCAACAGCAAACTCCTCGGGACGGTGACCCGCGCTGACGTGCTCTCTGGCGTAAGCGTGCAGCAGGTGACCTACGCCGGTCTGCCGCTGTACCGGTTCTTCCTGGACGAGACGCCGGCGCAAACGGACGGGGCCAACCTGTTCGACCCGGTGACCAGCCCCACCGGCACCTGGTACCTGGTGCAGCCAGGTCGAGGCCATCCCGCGCCTGGCCGGATTCAGATGCGGGTCGAGACGGTCAGCGGCAACGAGGTGCTGGCGGCATCGATGGACAACGACTTTTCTCTTCTGCCGCATGGGCGCTTCCCCGTCTACACCTTGAGCAAGAACCATGGCCAGGCCTGCCAGAGCTACTGTGCCCTGATCTGGCCTCCGCTCCTCACCTCCGGGCGGCCTGAGGCCTGGGAGGGCGCCGATCCGCACGCGCTCGGAGTCGTCGTGCGGCCGGACGGCACCCGTCAGGTGACCTACAACGGCAAGCCCCTCTACCTGTTCATCCAGGACGCCTACATACCGGGCATTGCCGGGACGCAGAGCATCAACGGCGCGGGTGCGGTCACCCCGTGGGGTGTTTTCAACACGATCGCGTTGCCCTGAACGGGAGAGCCACCGGGTCGCACCGTAGGTCCGAAGCCTGACGAGTGCGACGGGCCGCCGTTCCCGGAGCAACACGCAAGCCCCGGCCGATAGTCGGCCGGGGCCTTGTCGTGCCGTGGCAATCGCGCGGAGTCACGGCCGCCGCAAAAGCGCTTGAGCCCCTACCGTTCTTCGGCAAGATCGCGCAGCCGTTCAAGGGCGGCGGACCAGCAGGGCTGT